>OZ240224.1:0-3399747 GCA_965197715.1 Dehalococcoidia bacterium | reverse complement strand
CAAGCTCGGCCATCTCCTTGATGTCGCCGCCAGCCGAAAACGCCCGGTTGCCGCTCCCCGTGACAATTATCGCACCGATCTCATCGTCGTCTTCGAGCTCGGTCAGTGCCGAGTCGAACTCGCGGTGAAGCCCCCGGTTCATCGCGTTCAGCACCTTGGGGCGGTTCAGGGTGATCGTCCCCACCCCTTCAGCACGCTCTACGACAATGGTCTGGTAGCTCAACGGCAAGCTCCTGTGGGGTTGCTATGGACTACGCGGACGTGGCCGCGTCCGAGCGGTGCTCATTATAGGAGCCGCTACAGACGGGGTCAAGGAAGCCGCTCCCGTGCCGGTCCAGTGGGGGTTGCAAGTAGGGTAAGACCCAGCGTTTGCCATGAGCTTGTCGAAGGGACGGGTCCTAGCGGCCTGTCCTGAGCTCGTCCTGAGTGTGTCGAACCAGATGAGCGGCGGGGGGCCGCGTGCCCCCGCCTCCGCCCAGCCCTAGCGCCTCACAGGTGCTCGTCCGCGAACTGCGCCTTGATCGTCTCCGCCCCCGCCTCGCCCGTGCACCAGGGCACCATGTTCTTCATCCGGCACGTGATCCCCCGCTTGGCCAGCTCCTCCTCGAAGATGCGGTGGACATCCGGGTTCTCGTCGTCGTACTCCACCTGGTACCCCCCCGCCTTACTGCTCACCTCCCCCGTGCGCATCACCGTCGACTCCCCCGCCTGCCAGCGGTTGCGCGCGAACATCCGCGAGCGCCCCACGCCGATCACCAGGTACGTCGCCGGCGTCAGCCCCACGTTGAAGTGCTGGTGCAGCCACAGCCCGTCCCCCGCGCCCGACAGGTACATGCTGCCCTCCTGCCAGTCGCACCGGATCCGCTCCTCTTCGCCCCGCTGTGTCAGCACGTACCCCACGCCCTCCGTGATGTACAGGTGCGCGCCCGGGCCGTGCCGGTGCCCCTTCTTGTAGTGACCCGACTCGAACCGCGAGATGTGCGACTCCGTCGCTCCCCCGCCCATCACCATGAACGCGTTGGTGCCGCCGCCGCCACGGCTCTTCCACTCGTAGAGCGGCAGCTTCTTGATGTCCGGTATGAAGTTCGTCTCCCACACCCGCCCCTTCCACAGCTTCGCGTCTGCGCTGAAGTACTCCTCGTCGCCGCCCCAGCGGTCCTGGAACTCGAAGGGATTGTCGAACACGAAGTCCGCGTTCCCCCACCGCCGCATGAGCTCAGGCAGGTCCGTCACCGAGTACCACCGCGCCGACTGCGACATGCTCGCGTTGTAGAACTGGTGCCACGCATTCGTCGGCAGGACGAAGTAGCTGCCCGGCCCCCACTCGAAGGTCTGCTTGCCGCCCTCCTCCCGCCATACCGTCGTCGACCCCCGGCCCGACAGGACGTAGAAGGCCTCCGTGTACAGGTGCCGCATCGGCGCCGTCGCCTCCCCCGGCGGCAGCTCCACGATGTGCTCGTCGCACTCGTCGTCGCCGTCCAGGTAGCTCAGCGCCCCCAACACCCCATCCCCCTTGCGAGGCCACGGCCCGACCTCGATGGCGTTCATGTTCGGAAGGTACACGCCCCCCACCAGGGGCGGCCCCTCCTTCTCCCGCCACTCCGCGTACGTGTCCACGCGCACCAGCGCCGGCTGCTTCTCCGGGTCCGGGTCCCGGGTCAGGTCTGCTGTAACCATCCATGCCCCCTTTCCTCCTCTGAAGTGGCCCATTAGTAGCACACCGGCATGGGGGGCGCAAGCCGAACCCGCGGCCCCTCCCCTGGATTCCCGCTTTCGGAGACCTTTGCATAACTCCCCGTGGAGGGCGAGGGGTGTGCAAGGGAGGGAGCCTCCCGCGCCCCTGCCACCCTGGATGCCCGCCTGCGCGGGTCGCTGGCGCGGTGGCCACTTGGGGGGAGGGCGGGGCCCGTCATTGGAGAGCTTAGCCGCCTCGGTCAGCAGAAGCGCCATTTAGTTGATCCTCCACTTTGGGTTATCTTTTAATTTTTTCTCCGACTTTTGAAGCGGGTTTGGCGGGAAAAGAGGGGGTTGATTCTTTGATTGATTGGCCTCCTTTGACTGGCTGTCGTGGGCGTTTGTTGAGGCATGACGACCTCCGTGGCCTGGGTCCCCTGTTTGGTGTGTTGGATAAAGGGTAGGGGATATGCGCTGCTTCGGGCAACGGGAGGATGGCAGGGGGCGGGGATGGCGGTCGCTGGCGCAACGGCCACGTTGGGGAAGGTGTGCTGGGGCGGTGGTGAGGGGGTGTCAACTTCCACGGCCCTCCATGGCCATCCACGGCCCTTGACAAGCGGAACAGGGGTGGGTATGTTCCATGGGTAGGCGGGGGGCTGCCAGCGCGGCGATACTGAAGCCTCCTCCGAGCGGGGGAGATGCAATGGGCCATCGGCCCAATGCCCCCGTGAAACTGGTCGGGAGGTTTCCCTTATGAACAATCGCGATGTCGTTCTCGCTGCCCTGGCACCAGCCCAGGGCAAGCCTCATTCACCAGTCCAGGTGCAAAAGCTGCTGTTTCTGCTCGACCGAGAGCTCTCCGCGTTCGTTGGCGGCCCACACTTCAACTTCGTTCCATACAACTACGGGCCGTTCGATAAAGGTGTGTACCAAGCACTCGATATGCTCGACGCCCAAGGATTGGTTACCATACGTCCTAGTGGCAGGCAGCGAACGTACGCGCTCACGCCCACAGGGCAGAACGAAGGAGATAACTTCTTGGGCGAATTGCCGGACGTGGCTCGGAGTTACATCCAGAGTGCGTCAGCCTTCGTCCTCGAGTTGGACTTTCTACAGCTTGTCTCGGCAATCTACCAGGCATATCCAGACATGCGTGCGAACAGTGTCATTCGCTCAGCATGACAGCTGTCGTTGGCATTTTCTGCTCTGATGGCGTCGTTATCGGCACTGATAGTTCAATAACGATGGCTGTCGGTCAGTTCCGGACAATTGAACAGCAGACGGAAAAACTAACCGTGATCGACTCCAAAGTCATCATCGCCGGAACAGGCAATGTTGGACATGGACAGCGGTTTCGGAATGTAGTCGAGAAGGAGTGGCGCAAATCACAATTCGGAGCTCGTTCAGGAGGAACGAACGCCGTTAACATCTGCCTGGGCATAAGTCGTGAAGCGTCTATCGATTTCCAACAGACCTTCTCGAAGCCGGGAGTCTACGGAGCACTTATGGCGGCACCAATGGGGCGAAAGCCAGTGCTCTGCGAGTTCGATCTCGACGGCTTACAACCTACTCTCTACAACGACCAGATGTGGTTCTGCTCAATGGGCAGTACGCAGCCGATCACGGACCCATTTCTTGCGCTGATGCGTGAGGTCTTTTGGCCAATGGGCCAGCCTACTGTACAGGAGGCGACTCTCGCCGTCACCTGGACACTCGACCACGCGATTGCGGTAAACCCGGGAGGCGTGAACGGTCCAGTTCGAATTGCGGTGCTCGAAAACCATGAGAACACATTCCAAGCCAGACTACTATCGGATAACGACCTGACTGAGCATCGATCGTGGATCGAGGACGCTAAGAGCCAACTGTCTAATCGCTTGAGGGACGCCCCGGCCGCACCGAGAGTGCCAGTACCTCCGAAATAAGGACGACTTACCTGTGCATCGTCGCCCTGTTTCGCGGCGTCTTGACAGATCCCACTGGGATGGTGTACCAATGATTTGAGTGGCCTGCGTGCCCGCCGCCAAACGTGGCCTCTGTGCCCTGGCGTCAATACGATGCCGGGGCTTTGCTTTTGTCGACCATCGGCCGGTTCTGGCGGGGCATCAGGAACGCGCTGACGCTGAACTTCGCGCCGCGTGACGAAGGCTACGCGTTCACGCAGGGGTCGGGCGACCTCCCGACGGTAGACATGCGCCGCTATCGCCGCTGCACCCCGCTTGACTACTTCCACATGCTCCGGGTCCGCCATTCTTGCTCCTGAGCCTTCGATGGCACTGCGTTCCGTGAATCTGCCTCCATTGTAAGCCCTCGCACTGTCTAGGGCTCGGATTCCGCCCCTCGCCCCTCGCCCCTCGCTCTGCCATGCTCCCGTTGCCCCAAGCAGAACATATGCCCTACCATTTGCTCAGCACACCCTTCACCGAAAGGAGGTCACCATGCCTCGAGGTGGACGCAGGCCCGGCGCCGACGCTCCCAAGGGCAACATGAACGCCCTCAAGTCCGGCCGCTACTCGCCGCGCTTCAACGCCGTCAGGACTGCCTTGTCCCAGCACCCGGAGATCCAGGCCTACCTCGCCGCGCTCCGTCGTCAGCAGCCCCGCACCAAGCGCATGGCCGCCGCGGAGATGCATACGGCCCTGCTGGAGGTCATGAGCGTGCCCCCACTAGGAGCAACCCCCTCCTCGCCCATCTGCGGAAGACGCCGCCGGGTCCACCCGGCCCGGCAGGGGACCCGGACGGAAGTCAATCAAAGGAGGACCATCCAACAGCTTCGGCAAGGGCGCCCCCCCGGGAAACAATAGCTGTTTCGCCCCCCGGCCGGCTTCAAAAGACAACAAAAAACGCCGAACTATCTTACAAAGGAGATCAATCAAATGGCACTCCCGCTCCACCCCCGCCGTCATTCCCGCGAAGGCGGGAATCCAGGGTGCGCGGGGAGGGGCAGGTTTCATGCCCGTCCTCCACATCCACGGGACCTATTCAGACCATCCCTACGACACGACCACATTCACCAGCCGCCCCGGCACGTACAGCAGCTTCGCCGGCGTCTTGCCGCCCGTGTGGCGCTGCACGTTGGGCTGCTCCAGCGCCAGCCGCTTCGCCTCCTCCTCCCCAATGTCCGCCGGGACCTCCAACCGGTCCCGCACCCGTCCGTTCACCTGCACCACCAGCGTGATGACCTCCTCCGCCGCCAGCGAGTCATCCCACGCGGGGAAGGCTTGGCTATGGATGCTGTAGGCCTCGCCCGTGCGCTCCCACAGCTCCTCGGTCAGGTGCGGCGCCATGGGCGCCAGCAGCGCCAGGAAGGTCCGCATCGCCTCCCGCCACGTCTGGCCGTCGATGCCCCGGGCCTCCCATGCGGCCTGCAGCGCATTGCTCAGCTCCATCAGCGCCGCGACGGCCGTGTTGAACTTGAATGCGTCCAGGTCGTTGTGTACCTTGCGCACCGTCTGGTGGACCTTGCGCTGCACCTCCCGCACCGCGTCCGCCCGGACCGCTGCCCCGTCCAGCGCCGACGGGTCCCGCTCCACGAGGTCCCAAACACGGTTGAACCAGCGCGCAACCCCGTTGATCCCCGTGTCGCTCCACTCACCGCCCCGGTCCCACGGGCCGATGAACATCAGGTAGGTGCGCACAACGTCCGCGCCAAGCTCCTCCACGTAGGGGTCCGGCGTGATGACGTTGCCCCGGCTCTTGCTCATCTTGGCGCCCTCGGCGATGATGTGCCCCTGGTTGAACAGCCGGAGGAAGGGCTCCCCGAACCCCAGCAGACCCATGTCCCGCAGCCCCTTGACGAAGAAGCGCGCGTAGAGCAGGTGCATGATGGCGTGCTCGGCGCCGCCAGTGTACTGGTCCACCGGCGCCCACGACTTGACCAGCGCCGGGTCCCATGCCTGAGCGTCGTCGCGGGGGCTCAGATAGCGCAGGAAGTACCACGACGAGTCGAAGAAGGTGTCCATGGTGTCCGTCTCCCGCCGGGCGTCCCGGCCGCACTGTGGGCAGACGGTGTGGACAAACGACTCGTGGCGCGCCAGCGGCGACTCTCCTGTGGGCTTGAACTCGGCGTCCTCCGGCAGCAGTACCGGCAGGTCGCTCTCCGGCACCGGCGCAACGCCGCACTCGTCGCAGTGCACCATGGGAATCGGCGTGCCCCAGTAGCGCTGCCGGGAGATCAGCCAGTCCCGCATCCGGTAGGTCACGGTCCGGCTTCCCCATCCCCGCTCCTGCACGTAGTCGGCGATGGCCTCCATGCCCTGGGTGTTGGGCATGCCGTCGAAGGGACCCGAGTTCACCTGTACACCCTCTTCCACGTGAGCCTCGGACAGGGGCGCGCCATCCCATCCCGGCGGCGAAATGACCACGCGGACCGGCAGGCTGTACGTGGTGGCGAACTCAAAGTCCCGCCGATCATGCGCGGGGACCCCCATGACGGCGCCCTGGGCGTACCAGGCCACGGCGTAGTCGGCGGTGTAGATGGGGACCCGTTGGCCGTTGACCGGATTGACGCAGTAGGTCCCCAGGGGCACTCCCGTCTTCTCCTGATCCGCAGACAGCCGCTCGATGTCGGACTTGCGCCGGGCAGCCTCGACGTAGGCCTCCACCGTGGCCCGCTGCTCAGGCCCCGTCAGCAGCGGCACCAGGCGGTGCTCCGGCGCCAGGACCATGAAGGTCACGCCGTAGATGGTGTCGATGCGGGTCGTGAACACCCGGAGCTCCTTCTCCTCCAGGCCCGCGTGCGAGATGTCGAAGCCCATCTCCACGCCCTCGCTCCGCCCGATCCAGTTGCGCTGCATCGTCAGGATGCGCTCCGGCCACTGCGCCAGCCCGTCGAAGTCCAGGAGCTCGTCGGCATACCGCGTGGTGCGCAGGAACCACTGCGCCATCTCCCTGCGGGTGATGGGTGTGGAGCAGCGCTCGCACAGCCCGTTGACCACCTGCTCATTGGCCAGCACCGTCTGGCAGGAAGGACACCAGACCGCCGGTGCTTGCGCGCG
The DNA here is from genome assembly GCA_965197715.1 of Dehalococcoidia bacterium. Lineage (GTDB taxonomy): Bacteria > Chloroflexota > Dehalococcoidia > Lucifugimonadales > UBA1127. The sequence goes on along the minus strand of OZ240224.1, from coordinate 3,393,076 downwards.
ATAGGCGAGGCCCGCCTTGTAGAACTGGAGAAAGAGCCACTGATTCCACCGGTAGTACTCGGGAAGCGCGCAGATGATCTCCCGGTCCCAGTCATAGATGGGGCCGATGGACCGGAGCTGGCCGCGCATCTTCTCGATGTTGCCCATGGTCCACGTGCGCGGGTGTATGCCCTGGCGGATCGCGGCGTTCTCCGCCGGCAGCCCGAAGGCATCGAAGCCGATGGGGTGCAGCACGTTGTAGCCCTGCATGCGGCGGAACCGGGCGTGGGCGTCGGACGGCGCCATGACGTACCAGTGTCCAATGTGCAGGTCCCCGGACGGATATGGGTACATGGTCAGCTCGTACCACTTGGGGCGCGGGTCGTCGTCCGGGACGCGGTGCTTGGCGTCCTGCTCCCAGCGGTCCTGCCACTTCTTGTCCAGGGCCCGCGGGTCCCACCGCAGCTCGACTTGACGCATCGTCGATTCGGTCATCCTGTCACCTCAGTCCGTCGCTCTAACAAAAGACCCGTCCCTACTAGGGACGGGTCTTCTTGCACTGCCAAACCCGCGGTACCACCCTGCTTGCCCCGCGCCTGCTCACCCCAGGCCTGTCAATGGGCCGAAGGAGCGGCGCGAAACCTCTCGCCGGCGTTAACGTTGCCACCGTCGGGCGCTACTTGGGTCCTTGTCCGGTCACCTAGAGCGCGGCGATGAATCTGAGACCTGGGACTCCGCCCCAACTGCGCCGGCCCAAGACCGTAACGGGGTGTTCCTGTTCGCGCCCGCCGCTCCGGGGCGAGTTCACCAAGCCCATGCCGCCGGCTCGCACCGCCCGCCGGCTCTCTGAAGGCTGGATGCCTGACTACTGCTCCCCATCTTAGCGTTTCGCTTTTCGTAGCCCCGAGCGTAGCACTGCCCTCCTGGGGTGTCAAGCTGAGGCCACGCCGCGGCGACGTGCACGCCAACGCATCCCGACGCGACGGCGCGTCAGGTACACTGACCGCACCTCTCAAAGGGCGAATAGCGGACATGGGCGCATCTCGGAGGTACTGGCAGTGCTGCGGCTGGCTCTTGGCGCTGGTCCTGGCCGCGTCCTGCACCGGCGGCGCACCCGCTGCGCCCGGCCCGCTGGAGCCAACGCCGGCGCTCGCGGCCTCACCCTCACCGCCGCTTGTACCTACGCCCGCGCCTGCTCCGTCGCCGACGCCGACGCTGGCTGCCCCACCTTCACCGCCGCCTGCACCCGTCCCCCCGCCCACTCCGTCGCCGGACGCGGCTCCGCAGCCCGCAGTCACCGTCGGGTCGTGCCGCTTCACGGTCGAGCTGGCCCGGACCCAAGAGGAGCGCTCCGTGGGCCTCATGGACCGGCGCGCCCTTCCGCAGGACCATGGGATGCTCTTCATCTACCCCCTGGAGGACGAGCTGAGGTTCTGGATGCGCAACACCCTCGTCCCCCTGGACGTCCTGTTTCTGGGCTCGACGCTCCGAGTCGTGGACGTGCAGCGGATGACCCCGGAGCCCGGCGTGCCGCCCCAGGACCTGACGATCTATGCGTCCCAGGCGCCCGCGCGCTACGCCCTGGAGGTGAACGCGGGCCGGGCCGAAGCCTGCGGCGTCGCCCCGGGCGCCGAGGCCGTCCTGGAGGGTTTCAGCCCTGAAGGACCATGATGGAACGCCGCGCGGCGTTCGGAAGGGGGTGTGAAGTGTTGCTCGTGCAGACTGGGTGTGCCGTCGATGGTGCATTGACCCCGCATAGCCGCCCTGCGTAGAATCCCGCCAAGCGCCCCATTCTCGCTCAGCCCTTGAAGCGGAGGACTGCCATGCCCGACTCATTGGAAGACATCGTCGAGTCCATGGACGTTGAGTGTCCGGCCACGGGGTTCCAGTTCACCGAAGGCCCGGTGTGGCACCCCGACGGCCAGTGGCTCTTCGTGGACACCCGTCCGAACCTCATCTACAAGCTGGTCCCCGGCGGCACGCCCGTGGTTGTCCGCGAGGAGAGCGGGCGAAGCAACGGGCTTACATTCGACCTCCAGGGGCGGCTGGTCATGTGCGAGGGCCACGGCCGTCGCGTGTCCCGAATGGAGCCCGACGGCGCCATCACTACACTGGCCGACAGGTGGGAAGGCAGGCGCCTCAACCGCCCCAACGACGTGGTCGCCCGCTCCGATGGCAGCCTCTACTTCACGGACCCCGGCATGGACCGGGCGGACGAGGGCCCGCGGGAGATGGACTTCAATGGCGTATTCCAGATTACTCCCGAAGGCGTCCTGAGGCTCGCCGTCCGGGATGTGCCGTACCCCAACGGCCTCGCCCTCTCCCCCGACGAGCAGACCCTCTACGTGGCCAACACCCGGGCGGAGATGGAGGTCCGCGCCTTCGACGTGCTCCCGGACGGCTCGCTGGGCCGCCCGCGAGTCTTCGCGGACCTGAGCGCCGGCCAGGGCGACGGCGCGCCCGACGGCATGAAGGTGGATGTTGAGGGGAGGGTGTACTGCACGGGCCCCGGAGGCCTGTGGGTGTTTGACTCCTCCGGCGGGCACATAGGCGTCATCCCCTTCCCGGAGACGCCCGCCAACTGCGCCTGGGGCGGCGCCGACCATCGCACCATGCTCTTCACGGCCCGCACGTCGGTGTACACCATGCGCATGAAGACGCAGGGCACCAGGGTGCCGCGAGCAGGTTAGCGACCGGGCCTCGTGACTGCTCAGGGACCGTTTGGGGCGAAAGCCCGTCGCAGGTCTCACGGGGCCTGGGACGACTCTCCGGCGCGCCGCCGGCCCACCTGCACCTGCGCCGCCTTCTCCAGGGGCAGCACCAGTGCGCCCACGTCCTGCTCCAGCAGCCCCTGCTCCGCCGCAGCATCCAGGAGCCCGCTGGCGCTCTGGCCCTGGGGCAGCGAGACCCCGAGCTCGTCCGCCAGCTCCAGGGCAAGGCCCAGGTCCTTGACCAGAAACTTGAGTGGGGCCCTGGCCCCATCGAAGTCGCGGTCCAACACAACCGGCCCATTGCGGCGCAGCATGTTGCTGGCGCCCCAGCTTGTGTTCAATACGTCCAATGCGCGCTCCGGGTCTACGCCCGCGGCCTGGGCCAGGACAAGGGCCTCCGCCGCGGCCGCTGAGTGTATGGTGACAAGTAGCTGATTCAGCAGCTTGATGATGCTGCCGGAACCGCTGGGCCCCATGTGGTGTACCTGCTCTCCCATCGCCCGGAAGACGGGAAGGGTGCGGTTGAAGGCGTCGAAGGCGCCGCCGACCATGATGGTTAGCGTTGCGTCTTGGGCCCGCTCCACTCCGCCGCTGATGGGGGCGTCTAGGAACGGGATGCCGCGCGCCCCCGCGGCCTCCTCGATGGCTCTGGACGTGGTCGGACCCACCGTACTATGGTCGACCAGCACTCGATCAGGCTGCGCGGAATGGGCCAAGCCGCCTTCACCGAGATAGACGTGCTCCACCGTCGCAACGTCAGGGAGACAGGTTAGCACCACCTCAGAGTTGGCCAGCACATCCGTCGCGCTGGCGGCCGGCAGGGCCCCCATGCGGGCCAACTCCTCCACGACACCGCGGCTCCGGTTGTGGACCGTGAGCTCGAATCCCGCCCTGAGCAGGTTCTGGGCCATGGGCTTGCCCATCCTGCCCAGGCCGACGAAACCGATCTTCATGGCGCCCCTCGCTGCAGCGATAGCTCTCCAAGTTTACACGATGGCCGGCCGCCCCTATCCTAGGGGAGCCATGCTAAAAAGCGCGCTTATCGGCATCGGCATCGGCTTGGCGTGCCTTCTGCCGCCTATCATCCATTTCATCACCGGGCCCCTGGGGCCATTCATCGGCGGATTCGTGGCCGGGACCAAGACAAGGGCCACGGCTCCGCAAGCCCTAGGGACGGGACTGAGCATGGGCCTGGTCATCGCAGGGCTTGTGACCGCGGCGCTCAGCTTCTTCCTGGATGGGGACGCGCTTGGGTTTATCGGCGGCGGCCTCTTCATCTACGTGGCGACCCTGGGGACGGCCGGGGCCCTGGTCGGCGGGGCAGTCGCCAGCCGGGCCGAAGAGCGCGCTCAATAGGAGCTACGAACTATCTGGCTATGGAGCGCATCCGTCCGGCAGGGTTCCTTCCCTGGGGTCCACGAGATAGGGAGAGGTCTTGGCCAGCTCAATTCGCGACCGTGTGATTCCCTAACCCAACTTCGTCCCGCCCGCATCACTACCGATCAGAACAGCCGGTGCCTGGCAGCCGGCCTTGAGGCTCCCCACTTCTGGGTGCTACGATAATGGCATGGACTCTGGACACATCCGCAACTTCTGCATCATTGCCCACATTGACCATGGCAAGTCCACCCTGGCAGACCGGCTGCTGGAGACCACGGGCACCGTGGACCGCCGTCGGATGGTGGACCAGCTCCTGGACAGCATGGACTTGGAGCGAGAGCGGGGCATCACCATCAAGGGTAAGGCCGTCCGCATGATGTACAGGGGCCGGGACGGCCAACAGTACCAACTGAACCTCATCGACACGCCGGGTCACGCAGACTTCAGCTATGAGGTCTCCCGGGCCCTGGCGGCGTGCGAGGGCGCCGTGCTGGTGGTGGACGCCTCCCAGGGCGTGCAGGCCCAGACTCTGGCCAACGCGTACCTGGCAGTGGGCAACGACCTGACGATTGTCCCCGTGATCAACAAAATCGACTTGCCAGTTGCGGAGCCTGAGCGGGTGTCTGAGGAGATGTCCCAGGTCTTTGGCTTCACCGACGACGAGTTCATTATGGCTTCGGCCAAGGACGGCCTGGGGATCGATGAGCTCCTCGACGCCGTGGTGGAGCGGGTGCAGCCTCCCAAAGCCGAACCGGAAGCGCCCCTGCGAGCCTTGATCTTCGACTCCATCTACGACCCCTACAAGGGCGTCATTGCCTACGTGCGGATCGTAGATGGCAAGGTGCGCACCGGCGACAGGCTGCTGATGGTGGGCTCCAACGCCGCATCAGAAGCCGTGGAAGTGGGCTGCTTTGTGCCGGACCCCAGCATCACGGGAGCCTTGATAGCAGGTGAAGTGGGGTACATCGCTACGGGCTTGAAGAATGTGGTTGAGTGCCGGGCCGGCGACACGATCACCCTCCTGTCCAGCCCCACCTCCGACCCGCTGCCAGGGTATCAGCCCCAGAAGTCCATGGTCTTCGCCGGCCTCTACCCAGCGGATGGAGAGTCCTACGAGGTGCTGCGCGATGCCTTGGAAAAGCTGCGCCTGAACGACGCCTCCCTGGTCTTTGAGCCTGAGAGCAGCCCCGCTCTTGGCTTCGGGTTTCGCTGCGGCTTCCTGGGTCTGCTCCACATGGAGATCGTCCAGGAGCGGCTGGAACGCGAGTACGATCTGAGCCTTATCGCCACCTCGCCCAACGTGAGCTACCAGGTCGTCTTCAACAATGGCAGGGAGCAGCTCGTGAAGAACCCATCCGAGATGCCCTCGCCTGGGGACATCCAGGAGATTCGCGAGCCCTGCCTGGAGATCAGCATCATCGTTCCCTCGCGCTACATCGGCCCCGTCATGGATCTGGTCATGGACCATCGCGGCACGTACAAGCGCATGGAGTACCTCTCCTCCGCGGCGGCTGGCCAAGACGACACCAGAGCAGCCCACGACGCCCGCGTGCTGCTCCAGTTCGACCTTCCACTGGCCGAAATGCTTGTGGACTTCTACGATCAGGTGAAGTCTCGCACTCAGGGGTACGCCTCGATGGACTACAACTTCGCCGAGTACCGTGCGGGGCCCCTGGTGAAGCTGGACATCCTGCTCAATGGTAACGCCGTGGACGCCCTCTGCTTCATCGTTCACAAGGACCAGGCCTACCAATTGGGGCGTTCTATGGTGGAGAAGCTGCGCAAGCTCATCCCGCGCCAGCTCTATGAGGTGGCGGTCCAGGCCGCCATTGGGAGCCGGGTCATCTCGCGGGAGACCATCAAGGCACTGCGGAAGGACGTACTGGCCAAGTGCTACGGCGGCGACGTAACCAGGAAACGGAAGCTCCTGGAGAAGCAGGCAGAGGGGAAGAAGCGGCTCAAGCGCGTCGGCCAGGTTGAGGTCCCCCAGGAGGCGTTCCTGGCTCTCATGAGCCACGCCAAAGGCTAGGCTTGAGTCTCGGTGTGTGGCGCTGGCTTCAAAGTGTATCTGGTATAATGGGAAGAGAGTCGTGGGGAGGGGAGCGCAGTGTACCGTTTACTTATTCTCATCAGCGTCATAGCTCTTGTCGTGCTCGCAGTGAGAAAATACGTCCGGCCCGCCTCGAGGCCAACGTCGGCGGAAACTCGCATCATGCCGTTCTGCCCCAAGTGCGAGAGCAACCGCAACGTGGTAACCAACTCAGGCATCCACCCCCGCTACCCCAGCGACAGCAACCCCTGGTTTTGCCAGCACTGCGAAGAGGGCTTCTGAGTCTCTTGGTCTAACACCCGTAGCCAAGAGTCTATGGGAAACCGAGCGCTCCCGTGAGCCCGTCGGCGGAAACACCCTCTTCCTTGGCTGGTACTTGCGACACCGGGGCTCGTCCGGTCACTGGTCGGAGACACCATCTCTGTCCGCGAGCTCCTTATCTGCTCCACGTGCTCTCGCATGTGGTAGTTGAATGCCCGGTAGGCTCGCTCCAGAAACGTCTGCTCTCGCGTGCCCGATTGCCCGACAAAGCGCCCCTTGGCCTCAAGCTGCCCGGGCGACGCCTCCTCCACCATTCGCCGCATCTCTCGGTACTGGACGCCCAGCTCCTCCACCAGCTCCGACAGGGACTGGCCGCCCCGCTGGGGCGTGCGGACGGGGTTGCCCGGCTCAAGGCGCATTTCAGAGTCGCCGTCCTTCAACGTGTGCTGCAAGTAGGCCAGCGCATTGAACTCTTCGGTCCCCACAAGGTGGCTCACGATGTCGCGGATGGTCCAAGACTCCGAATCCTGCGCGTCGCTTTTCCAATCAAGGCTCTGGTCAAGGTCTCGAAGCTCGTAGCGGAGCTCCTGCCAGACGACTTCCATCTCTGCGAGGACTTCTTCCCGTGTCAGTGACATCTCACACTCCACTCAGCACTACTCTTAGCCAGTCGAGGAGCTCGGGGCCCAGGTCGTCTCGCGCTAAGCCCAGGGCCACCGACGCCTGAAGCAGCCCCAGGGGGCTGCCTGCGTCGTAGCGGGCGCCCTGAAAGGTGGCTGCGCAGATTCGCTGCTGCTTGAGCAGCAGGGCGATGGCGTCGGTGAGCTGGAGCTCTCCGCCGGCGCCCGGCGGGGTGTGCTCCAGGGCCTCGAAGACCTGTGGCGGCAGCACGTAGCGCCCAACGATTCCAAGGTTGGACGGCGCGCTTTCGGGCGAGGGCTTCTCGACGACGCTCACTACGTCGTAGACGCCTTCTTCCAGTTTCCTAGGCTCAATAATCCCGTAGGCACTCACCTGGGCTCTGCGGACCGCCTCCACGGCGATGACTCCCGCATCGTACGCGCCGGCGACCTGAAGGAGCTGGCCCAGGACGGGAGTGGGCGCCACGATGACGTCGTCGGGGAGCAGCACGGCGAAGGGCTCGTCGCCAACGGCTTCCCGCGCCATGAGGACGGCGTGGCCGAGCCCAAGCTGCTCGTCCTGGAGCACATACGTGAACCTGGCCGTCTCCCGGAGGCGGCGGACACGGTCCAGAGGGTCCGGCCCCCCTCTGCTCTTCAGGCGCTCTTCCAGGGCCGGCGCCGGCCTGAAGTAGTCCTCCAGAGCCCGCTTTGCGGGAGACGTGACGATGATGACCTCGGTGATGCCCGCGTAAATGCCTTCTTCAACCCCATAGTGCAGGATGGGCTGGTCCACCAGCGGCAACAGCTCTTTGGGCACTGCCAGGGACGCCGGGAGCATTCTGGTGCCCAGACCGGCTGCCGGGATGACGACCTTGCGGACAAGCATGTTGCGGGCTCTCCCGGGAGTCTTTGAATCGTCGTCAGCTTCACGTGGGATTGTAGCACGGGCGCAATTGACACTCCCGAACGGCTGACCTAGCATTGGAGGTGGCCGTGCTAGACGGGGAGTTGGCGGTGCCCTGAACCCGAAATCCGCCATAGCGGGGTCGAACTCCCCCCTGAGGTGCTACTCTTAGGCCCCTGCCCCGGAGGATGGCGCTGATGGCTGGGTCCCGCGCGACGGAGACCTGTGAATCCCGCCAGGCCCGGAAGGGAGCAACGGTAAGCAGGGGACGCCGGGCGCCGCGGATTTCCCTGGCTTGAGTCGTCTTTCGGGGTACGCCGGAGGGCTCGTATCGACGGGGGGTGCACGGTCTATCTACTTGCCCCCATCCGCGGCCCGGGGGGACCGGGAACGCGAAGCTGCCCCGCTCATCGGTTGACGCCCCTCAGGGGAGCCGGGGGAACCGCACTCGGCGGCAGGCTATGTTGTCGCTGTCCGTCGCTCATGCGTAGCCGAATCCCACGAAGAATGGAGTGGAAGGCCATTTGTCCCGTACATTCCGAAGGACTAGAGGGCGCCGGGCTTAGAGGGATTCCCCGTATGGCAGGACGAAGGTCCTTGGAGAAGGACCCTTTGGGCTCGAGTGCCGCTGACGTACCGTCCGGCAGCGCCGCTAAGCGCCTCAGAGCCCTGGGGCTGCACCCGCGAAAGGGGCTTGGCCAACACTTTCTCATGTCGCAGGGTGCGGTACGCCGAATCCTGGAAGCAGCGGACCTGGGACATGGGCAGACCGTCGTTGAGGTTGGGCCGGGCTTAGGAGTTCTCACGCAGGCCCTGGCAGAGACCGGGGCGCGGGTCATTGCCGTGGAACTGGACAGGGAGTTGGCTGCCGCTCTCGGACAGTCCTTCCAGAGACATGGCGAGAACGTGAGCATCCTGTGCGGCGACGCGCAAGCACAGGACCCGGCCCAGCTAGCGCCGGGGAGCACGCCCTACAAGCTGGTGGCCAACCTGCCTTACAACGTCGGCACAGCCATCGTCCGACGGTTTCTGGAGTCCGAACGCCGCCCGCAGCGTATGGTGGTCATGCTCCAGCGGGAGGTGGCCCGCAGTATGGTAGGCGCACCCGGCAAGATGGGTCTGCTGACGGTGGGCGTGCACTTCTATGGTCGCCCAAGCATTGTGGCCACAGTGCCGCCCGGCTCCTTCTACCCGCCTCCCCGGGTGGTATCGGCGATCGTCCGGATCGACACGGCCCCGGAGCCGCTGTTGCCTCGGAGCCAGGAGGCGGACTTCTTCTCGCTGGTGCGGGCCGGCTTCTCGGCGCCGCGTAAACAGCTTCGAGGCGCGCTGAGCCACGTGCTTGCCAGGTCTCCGCGAGAGGTGGAGGGGCTGCTGAGCAGGGCTGACATCGATCCCAGTCGCCGGGCGGAGACCCTGTCGATGCGGGAGTGGGTCGCGCTGCACGCTGCCCATCAGGAGCACGCGTGGACGCCATAAGTGTCATCGCCTTCGCCAAGGTGAACCTGGCACTGGAGGTCCTAGGCCGCCGACCCGACGGCTATCATGAGATCAAGACGGTCCTGCAGACCATCAGCCTGCGGGACGAGCTCACGTTCCGCGTCTCCAGCGCACTCTCCATTCGATGCAACGTGCCGGAACTCGAGACGCCGTCGAACCTCGTCCTCCAAGCGGCGCGGCTGCTCCGGGACGAGTCCGGGGTCAGCGAAGGCGTCGACGTCTATCTGCGCAAGGGGATCCCCGTAGCCTCGGGCCTGGGCGGCGGCAGCTCCGACGCCGCGGCTACTCTACTGGCACTGCACCGTCTGTGGGGCCTGGGCATGCCTCAGGGGAGGCTCTTGAGCATGGCCGCGGAGCTGGGCTCCGACGTGCCCTTCTTCCTCATGGGCGGCACGGCCTTTGCCTGGGGCAGGGGGGAGGACGTCCGGGTCCTCCCCGATCTGCCGCAGCAGTGGCTGGTGCTCTCGTGCGCCGACGATACGATCGAGGATAAGACAAGGCGCCTGTACGGCCGGCTTACGGAAGGGGACTTCAGCGACGGCAAGAGGGTGGATATCCTGGTCGCCGGAATCGAGAAGGGAGACCTGCTGGCGGATTGGATGGTCAACACCTTCGAGGCGGCGGCTCTCCGCGTGTTTCCGGGGCTGTCCGAGCGGCGCGGCGCCCTCATGTCCGCCGGCGTACAGCGCGTCTTTCTGTCCGGGGCGGGTCCCACGGTGTACGCGCTGGCGGCAGACGAAGAGTCGGGGAAAAGGTTAGCTGAGCGGATCCGTGGGCAGGGCCTGGATGCCCGGCTGGCTCACACGGTCTCCTGGCCCTGAGCTCAGCCGTTGAAGGCAGCCTGCCCCTTCCCATACAATGAATGAGGGTGTACTGACGACGAACGATCAGCGGGGATGCTGAGTCGCGCATTCCTACGACTCTGCCATGAGGCCAGGAGGGACGTTGTACAAGGACAGAGACTGCGGCGAGATGCGGGCGGCGGACGTCGGCAAGCGGGTGAACCTTGCCGGATGGGTGCACCGCCGCCGTGACCACGGGGGCCTCATCTTTCTGGACCTTCGGGACCGCAGCGGTCTAGCCCAAGTTGTTGTGAACCCGGAGCTGGCCCCGGAGGCACATGCTGCCAGTGAGGCCGTGCGCAACGAGTGGGTCCTTCACGTGGCAGGAGAGGTGACGCGGCGGCCCGCGGGCACCGAGAACCCGTCGGTGGCGACGGGTGAAGTGGAGGTTGTAGCCACGCAGGTCGAGGTGCTGAACCCCTCCAAGACTCCTCCCTTCTACGTCAACGAGGACACCGACGTGGACGAGTACCTCCGGCTCAAGCACCGCCACATCTACCTGAGGCGCCCACGGATGCAGGCGAACCTGATGCTGCGGCACCGCGTCGTGAAGTTCATCAGGGACTTCCTGGACCAGCGGGGCTTCATGGAGATCGAGACCCCAATTCTCATCAAGAGTACGCCAGAGGGCGCTCGTGACTATCTGGTGCCAAGCCGTCTCTATCCGGGCAAGTTCTTCGCTCTGCCCCAGTCGCCTCAGCAGCTCAAGCAGCTTCTCATGGTGGCGGGCTGCGAGCGGTACTTCCAGATCGCGCGGTGCTTTCGCGACGAGGACCTGCGCGCCGACCGCCAGCCGGAGTTCACGCAGCTCGACCTGGAGATGAGCTTCGTGCAGGTGGATGATATCCTCGACTTGATAGAGGAGCTGTTCACAGCCCTCGTGGCCCAGGTGACCCCTCACAAGCAGGTCCCCAAGCCCTTCCCGCGCTTGACGTACACTGAGGCCATGGAGCGCTTCGGCAGCGACAAGCCGGACCTGCGCTTCGATCTGGAGCTGGTGGACGTGACTGATCTGGCGGAAAAGACCCAGTTCCAGGTCTTTCAGCAGGCGGCTGCTGAAGGGGGGACGGTCAAGGGATTCACCGCACCGGGCTGTGGCGTCTACACCCGCAGGCAGCTGGACGACCTCACGGCGTTTGCCGTGGCCCAGGGCGCCAAGGGGCTTGTCACAATAGCCCTGGAAGGCGCCGGAGAAGCACCAGAGTCCCTTGGCCAAGAGCAGGTTCGCTCCGCGGTGTCGCGCTTCTTCAGTATCGAGGAGGTCCGTGAGTTGGCGCGCCGCATGGGCGCTGGGGGCGGAGACCTTCTGCTCCTTTCGGCGGGAGACGCCAAGACCGTGAACGCAGTCTTGGGCGCGCTTCGGAACGAGATGGGGCGGCGTCTGGAGCTGACGGACAAAGACACTATGGCTTTCGCCTTCATCGTGAACTTTCCCCTCTTGGAGTGGAGCGAGGAGGGCCGGTGGGACTCGGTGCACCATCCGTTCACTGCCCCCCTGGATGACGACATACCCTCCCTGGAGGCAGACCCACTGCATGTCATGAGCAAGGCCTACGATCTCGTTTGCAATGGCTATGAGCTGGCCAGTGGGAGCATTCGGAACCATCAAAGGGAGCTGCAGGAGCGCATATTTGCGCTGCTAGGATACACACGCGAACAGGTTGAAGGCCGCTTTGGGCATCTGCTGGAAGCCCTGGAGTATGGGGCGCCTCCCCATGGGGGGATCGCTCCAGGCATCGACCGTTTGGTCATGCTCTTGGCAGAGGCGGACTCGCTGCGTGAGGTTATCGCCTTTCCCAAGTCGCAGAGCACAACGGACCTGCTCTTCGGCGCCCCCGATTACGTGCCGGCGTCGCAGCTCCGGGAGCTTGGACTGGACGTAACACCGGAACCCGTCGCCGAATCACAACGGCCCGCGCAGCCGTAGGTGGCGCACGCTTCCTGGATTCGCTGGTATAATCAGCAGAGGAGACGAACAGGTGAAGGTGACCCAAGAAGACCTGGCCCAACGCCAGGTCGTCCTAAATATAGAGGTCGAGTCCGAAGACCTGGAGCCCTACCTGCAGCGGGCGCACCGGCAGCTGGCCCAGCGGGTCAACGTGCCCGGCTTTCGCAAGGGCAAGGCCCCCCGCCACGTGGTGGAGCGTTTGATTGGGCATGAGACCCTGCTCCACGAGGCTCTCCATGCCCTGGTCCCGGATATGGCCGATAGGGCCGTCACGGAGCAGGGTCTGGCGGTGTCCGCCATGCCGGACGTGGAGATAGTGGAAACCGACCCTCTGGTTATGCTCAAGGCCACCGTGCCGCTGACGCCGGAGGTGGAGCTATCGGACTACCGCGCTCTACGGATAGAGACGGCGGCCGTGGAGTCGGACGAGGAGGCGGTGGAGGAGGCCATCGAGCAGATTCGCAGGGAATCGACACCATGGGAGCCTGTTGAGCGCCCGGTCCAGATGGAAGACCTGGCGGTCATCGACCTCACAGGCGCCATTGAGGGCGATTACGTTATCAACCAGAAGGACGCCTCCTACGTGGTCAGCGAGGAGCGGTTCCCGGCGCCGGGCTTCGGAGAAGCGTTGGTGGGGATGGAGCAGAGCGAGACCCGCGAGTTCACCCTGACCTTCCCCGAAGGCGAAGATATCAGCGAGAGAGTTGACGGCAAGCCCTGCGATTTCGTGGTGACCCTCAAGGAGCTCAAGGAGCGCCAACTCCCGGAGCTGGACGACGAGTTCGCCAAGGGTGTGGGCAGCGGATACAATTCCCTGGAGGCCCTGCGTGAGTTCGTGGGCAATCAGCTCCGTGAGAACAAGGAGCGCGAGGACCAACGTACCTATGAGGCCGAAGTGGTGGAGCGAGTGCTCCAAGACTCCAAGGTAGAGCTCCCACCGCTCCTCGTCGAGCGGGAAATCGACCGCTTGCTGCAAGACATGCAGGAGAGCTCCAGCGTCGGCGGCCAGCGCCAGGCGGATGTTGACTCCTACGTGGAGAGCCTGGGGAAGACCCAGGAAGAGATCAGGGCAGAGCTCGAGCCCCGAGCCTTGGAGCGGCTACAACGCGCCGCGGTCCTGTCTGAGATCGCGGACCGCGAGGAGATGGATGTCTCCCAGGAGGCGCTGGACGAGGAGATTGCGGCAATGGTCCAGATGGCCGGCGCCCAGGGAGACCAGATGCGGCGGTTCTTCGAGGAACCTCGAAACCAGGACTCGGTGAGTAGAAACCTGCGGACGCGACTCACAATCCAACGCATTGCCGCCATCGCGCGTGGAGAAGTCGATCTCGAACAAGCGGAAGGCGAAGAGCCCCCCGCAGCGGAAGCTGACGGGGAGGGGGCGCCCCGGGAAGAAGAGAGCCAGGCGTAGTCATGAGAAGGAGAGAACCGTGACCCAGCACCACAATCGGACCCAAAGCGGCATATTCATGCCCTCCACTTTGGACCAGGCCGCTCCCACCGCGCCGCAGAGCATTATCCCCATGGTCATCGAGAGCGGCGCGCGGGGCGAGCGAGCATTCGACATCTACTCCTTGCTGCTGAGGGAGCGCATCGTCTTCTTGGGAACGCCCGTATCGGACCAGGTCGCCAATCTGATCATCGCCCAGCTCCTCTTCCTCGAGCGGGAGGACCCCGACAAGGACATAAACCTCTACATAAACTCACCGGGCGGTGTCATTAGCTCCGGCCTGGCCATCTACGACACCATGAACCTCATACGCTGCGACGTCTCCACCATCTGCGTCGGGATGGCTGCCAGCATGGCCACGGTGCTCCTCTGCTCCGGGGCCAAGGGCAAGCGCTACGCTCTGCCCAATGCTACGGTGCACATGCACCAGCCCCTTGGAGGCGCCCAGGGGCAGGCCGCCGATATCGAGATAGCGGCGCGGGAGATCCTCAGATTGCAGGACAAGATCCGCCAGATCATTTCGGACCACACGTTGCAGCCCTACGAGCAGGTGGCCAGGGACACGGACCGGGACTTCTACCTGACCCCTGATCAGGCTATGGAGTACGGCCTCATCGACGAGGTGCTGGGCGTGCCGGCAGTCGAGGCTGCCGCGGCAGGATAGCGCCGCCGGACTCAACCGGATTGAACTGAGGCCGGTGATGTCCGGTACCCAGAAACGGGGGGACGAGCAAGAATGGCGTCACGGGGCAACAGCGGTCCCGACTATTCCTGCACCTTCTGCGGGAAGCCCCAGAACCGGGTGAAGCGGCTCATTGCGGGCCCCGGCAAGGTCTTTATCTGCGACGAGTGCGTGGTGCTCTGCCAGCAGATCATGGCCGAAGAGGGTGAGGAGGCGCCAAGCCCCGCCCCCCCTGCGGAGGTCCTGACGCCCCAGATCATCCGGGACAAGCTGGACGAGTACGTGTTGGGACAGGAGCGGGCCAAGAAGGTCCTGAGCGTCGCGGTTTACAACCACTACAAGCGCATCCGGTCAGGGGTTGCAAGCCAACAGGGCGATGTGGAGCTTCAGAAGAGCAACGTCCTGCTCATTGGTCCCACAGGGTGCGGCAAGACGCTGCTGGCCCAGACCCTGGCCCGCATACTAGACGTCCCCTTTGCCATATCCGACGCCACGTCCTTGACCGAGACCGGCTACGTTGGGGAGGACGTAGAGCACGTCTTGCTGCGGCTCATTCAGGCAGCCGATTGGGACATCGCCAGCGCCGAGCAGGGCATCGTGTACCTGGATGAGATCGACAAGATTGCGCGCAAGAGCGCCAACCCTTCCATCACCAGGGATGTCTCCGGGGAGGGAGTCCAGCAGGCCCTCCTGAAGATCATAGAAGGGACCACGGCCAACGTTCCCCCCACGGGGGGCCGAAAGCACCCGCACCAGGAGTTCCTCCAGTTCAAGACGGACAACACGCTCTTCATCTGCGGCGGGACCTTCGATGGCCTGGACGAGCTGGTGGAGCGCCGCGTGTTCAAAGACCACAGGAACGTGGGCTTTCGCAGCAGCCACCAGACGGATTCTCAGGACCAGCACGACAAAGGCATGCTTCAGCACGTGGTCCCGGAAGACCTGCTCCAGTATGGGTTCATCCCCGAGTTTGTGGGCCGGGTCCCGATCCTCGTACCCCTGGAAGAGTTGACTCGACTGGACTTGGTCCACATCCTGACGGAGCCCAAGAACGCGCTGGTCAAGCAGTTCCAACATCTCTTCTCCCTGGACAACGTTGACCTCACGTTCACGCAGGATGGATTGGAGGCCGCCGCCGACGAGGCGCTGCGGAGCAAGACCGGCGCGCGGGCCCTACGCGCCATCATCGAGGGCACTCTGCTGGACGTGATGTATGAGCTTCCCTCTCGGAGGGAAGTACATCGTTGCATCGTCGACGGCGAGGTTATGCGCGGTCACAAGCGGCCCCTGCTTCTGACCGCGACAGGGACTGTTGTGGACGCGGACTCCGGGACGCTCCCGCACACGGCGTAGGGACAGGCATGGCGCCACGTGTGCGGGAGAGGGTTGTGTACCGTCCGGACGGGCGTTCTTGCCGGCTCTTCCCATCAGATGTCATGGCATGCCTCTCGGTGGGGCAACCCTTGGCCAATACGTGAGGTAGAGACTCGTGCAGCTGCTGGAATTTGTCGGTGGGCTGAGCTTCGCAATGGCGGTGCTTGTCTTTCTGCTGGGTGCGGTGGCAGTGGGCGGCGCCGGCGTTACCCTGGTCCGTTCCGGGGACGATCTGGCGGAGCGCAGGGGCTGGAGCCGCTTTTGGGTGGGCAGCATGCTCATCGCGGTGGGGACATCGCTGCCGGAGCTGGTGACCAATGTCTCGGCTGTGCGGATCGACGCCCCTGGGCTCGCCCTCGGCGACGTCTTTGGCGCTGACATGGCGGACGTGATGATCCTGGGGCTGATGGCCGCGTTCTATGGGCGCGGCCAGTTCTTCGCCCAGCTGTCCCCGGGTACGAAGGACCTCGCGATTCTGGCGATGACCCTGGTTGCGTTGGCGCTGGTGCTTGGCGCCGTATCCTGGGGCGCCCGCATTGGCTCGTTGGGTCTCAGCGGCGCTTTCTTGATGGCGCTCTATTTGGCGGGCGCCTGGTGGCTTTCCCGCAGCCGGGGTGGCGAACCTGAAGCCGAGGCTTCCCAGGTTGGTCCGTCTGTAGCCGTGGGATCGGAGAAGCGCGTGTGGGCGCTGTTCTTGGGTTCTGCCGCCGCCATCTTCCTGGCGGCGCCCATCGCTACCGCCAGCGCTGAACGCATCGCCGAGCTGTCCGGTCTGACTTCTGGGTTTGTAGGGGTTGCGCTGCTGGCCATCGTTACAACCTTGCCTGAGGCCGTCACGTCCGTAGCAGCCCTGCGTCTTGGATCACCCGACCTCGTGGTGGGGAACCTCCTGGGAAGCTGCGCCTTCAACATTCTTGTGTTGGGGGCTGCAGACCCGTTCTACACGAGCGGCCTACTCCTGAACACCATGGAAGGGCCGCACTTCGCGGCAGGAGTCACAGCACTGCTTCTCATCGGGATGGTCTGGGGGCGGATGCTGCTGGGCGGGCGATGGCCGAACCAGCGCGCACCGGTATTCTCTATTCTCGTGGCGATCGTGTATGCGGCGGGCCTGGTCGCAACCTTCGCCTTGGGAAGATGACGGCGGCCCGAGCGGCGTGCGTACCCGGCCAGTGGGGAGACGCCCCTCGTTACCTGCCCGTGCCCTTCGCCTGGCGCAGCGCATCGGTAAGGGCCGGGACCACTTCAGCGTAGTCGCCCACGATGCCGAAGTCGCAGGATCGGAAGATGGACGCGCGGTCCCGCGTGTTGATGCCCACGATCGTCCCCGCACGCAGTACGCCCACCATGTGGTTAAGGGAACCGCTTATTCCCACGGCAATGTACAGCTTGGGGGCAATGGCTTTGCCTGTGAGACCGATCTGGTGCTGCCTGGGAAGCCATCCGTGGTTGGCGACCTCCCGCGATGCGGCGATGGCGCCGTCCAGCACTTCAGCCAGGGAGTATACGACACCGAGATTCTCGGGGCCGCCAACACCCATGCCGACGCCCACTACGACCTCTGCGTCATAGAGCCGGGCTGCGTCCGGGGCAACGGAAGAGTGGCTTGAGAGAACGCGGACTCGTCGCCTCAGCGCCTCTGCGGGCACGACCAACGGCTCGACGTTCACATGCAGGGCGACGTCTTCCTGGGCCCTCTCCAGGATGCCCGGACGCACGGTGGCGAGCTGGGGCAGTGTGCGAGAGACGATAGGGCAGACGACGTTTCCGCCAAACGCCGGCTTGTGCTGGACCAACCGGCCCTGGTCGTCGATATCCAGGTCGATGCAGTCGCCGGTGAGACCGAGCTTCAATCGGGCTGCCAACCGGGCTGCGACGTCTCTGCCGTTGACCGTGGAAGCCAGCAGCACGGCGTAGGGTTGGTGCTGCTGCAACGCCTCAGCAAGGACGGCGGTGTACGCATCTGTATCGAAGGTCGCGAGTGCGGGGTCGTCGGCAACTAGGACTCGCTGTGCGCCGTGGGCCGTAAGCTGAGCCGGTATGGTGTCCACGCCATGCCCCAGGACCAGAGCGGCTGCGCGGCCTCCCAGTTTCTGCGCCAGTGCACGGGCCTTTCCCAGTAGCTCCAGTGTGACAGGCCGCAGCGCGCCGCCCTCAGTGGTCTCCGCAAGGACCCAGATGGTCTTGCCCGGGTCTCCCTCGGCAACGCTTTCGGGTGTGCTAGCTGACTGCGCGTCCTTGCCCCAGCCGGTGAACAGGCCGCGCTCAAGCAGGAATGAGACCAGCTGCTGGACCGCCTGGTTTGGGTCTTCGCCCTGGATGACGATGGGCTCTCGCTGGCTCTGGAGGATGGTGATCTCAGAAACTGTGGTGGGAGATCCTGCCGATCCGAAGATGGAGACGTCAAGCGAAAGGTCCCTGGCGCCGACTGCTTCTATTGGACGCTCAGCGACAGCTCTGACGTCGTCGCGAGTGAGGCGGGGCTCATCCGTGATGCCCTCGGCGACGGTCACCAGGGCTGGGAGGTCCGTTTCCATGACCTCGTACCCTTCCTCGGTCTCACGCTCGGCCGTCAGCGTGTTCGCCCGCGGGTCCACCTCCAGGCGCCGGACGCCGGTGATCTGCGGTAGGCCGAGCAGCTCCGCTACCTCGGGAGGCACCTGGCTCGTTTCGGCGTCCGTGCTGTGCTTGCCGCAGAGGACCAGGTCGAAGGAGCGGTGCTTGAGCGCCAGGGCCAGTGCCTGGGACGTGGCCAGGGTGTCCGAGCCCGCGAATGCGGGGTCCGTCAGGTGGACCGCGTGGTGAGCACCGAGGGCCAGGCAGCGGACCAGGGCGTCCCTGGCTTGAGGTGGACCAAGGGTGATGGCCGTGACCTCACCGCCATGCTGCCGCGCCAAATCCACGGCCAAGCACACGGCGAGCTGGTCATAGCTGTTCAGCTCGGTGGGCACTCCCTCCCGGATGATGGTGCGCTTCTCGGCGTCGAAGGTCAGTCGTGAAACGACGGGGACCTGTTTAACGCATACTGCAATCTGCACGACTGGCTCCTGGCTTACTGGTCGTCTTCCGTCCCCGCTTCGCGCTCCTGGGCCAATGAAGCCTCAACCTCAGCGTTGAGGCAGAGACCCTGAATCGAGGCGCCGTGAGCGTCCTGGAGGCGGCGGTCAACCAGTTGGATCCGTCCTTCCGCTAGCGCTTTCAGGGTTTCCAGGAGCAATGGCCGCTCCCGCCGCATTCCCTCCCGGCGTATCCGCTTGAACACGGCGGGTTCTTGGCCCTCTTCGCCTTTCATCTGTTCCACAGACTGGTTGCGTACCTGGCGCCAAAGCCTTTCGAAAGACTCGGTGTGCAGGGGAAAGCCGGCGTAGGCCACGACGGGGCCCTGGTCCAGCTCCTCCGTCGCCAGGTGAATCGTGGCGCCGGTCTCAGAGGCGCGGCCCTGTATGAGCTTCCAGATGACTTGCTGCCACGTGCCGGCAGGCCCGCCGGGAAGCGCGGGATGCAGGTTCAGCATGGTATAGCGTCGGCACATCTCCCCGCCGACGATCAGCATGTAGCCCGCCAGAACGCAGATCTGCGGCTCATAGCGGGTCAGCCGCTCCATGACTGCGCGGTCAAAGTCTTCACGCACAGCCGCGAAGCTCGGCGCGTTGCGTTCCAGCCTGAAGCGCTGGGAGGATAGGGTGACAAGGGGAAGGCCGCTGCCCTCCACCAGGGCCATGAATTCGTCGCTGCCCGGATGCTCGCCTGGGTCACGGTTGCAGAAGACGTACTCGATGCGCGCGTTCAGGTCTCCGCGTTCGATGGCCTCCAGGGTCATCGTGAGTAACCCGCGAGAACCCTCTCCTCGCCCGGTGGAGAACCAGCCGAGCGTCAGCACAGCTTGTCCCCCGCGCCATGCTCGTGGCTGGGGCCACGGAGCCCGCCGGTCAGGGTGGGCAGGGGCTCTTGTGCGGAATGCCCCCTGGCGGAGTGGACTGTTTGGTGAAGCGGGATGGCGCGCATCCGAGTGTATGCGTCGTGGGTCTCAGTCAACTCGGATCTTCCACGGTCTGGTCTGGCGACAATTCTTCCGGCTCGCTCTCATCTGCGCCGTCGAAGCCGTTGTCTGTCCCGTTGCCCGCCTCCGCCGAGAGAAAGCGCATCTGCTCGCCGAAGGATGACTGCAGGCGCGTGATGCGCAACTCAGTGGCGCTCAGCAGCTCGTTGCACACGCGAGCCAGGCGCATCCCCTCCTCGTAGAGGTGCGTGGCTCCGGTGAGCGTCAGGCCACCCGCCTCCAGCCCATTGACGGCTTCTTCCAGCTTATTGAAGGCCTCTTCAAAAGTGAGGCCAACGTTGGAGCCCTTCTTGGACGAGCGCTCGGTCATTCGCCGCGGCCTGGGTATAGGATCGCTGCGAAAGTGTAGCACACCGGACGGCCGGCGTTCTAGCAAAGAACAGTGGCTTCGGAGTCGCCGCTTCTCAGGTGACGGTGATGGTCCCCACCATGCCCAGCGCCTCGTGCGGCACACAGATGAGCTCATACGTGCCCGGCGTGTCTACCTTTAACTCCAGGGGCAGTGAAGCGTTGACGTCTATGTACACGTCCATGTCCAGTTTGGGCACTGTGAATGTATGGAACTCTGCATCGCCCACGATATCGAAGACGTAGCTCTGCCCCGCCTTCAGTGCAAACTCGGTTGGCTCAAAGGTATAGGGCTGCGAGGTTGTCTTGAGGTCGATGACGATTGCCCCTTCCGGTACGGGAGCGGGCGGCGTGGGAGGGGTGGTCCCGGGACACGCCACCAGGGCGAGGGTCCCGAGGACAGCGAGGAGGAGTGAAAACCACCGGCGTTGCGGTGTTGGCCCGCGTCGCACGCCGCTCGGGGCCCCAGACCCTACTTCACGGTGATGGTGCCTTCCATGCCCAAGGCCCCGTGGGGGATGCAGAAGAGCCGGAACTCTCCCGCCTTGTCTGGCGTAAACGTGAACGTTACATTCTCACCAGCATTCAGTTGCAGGTCGATTCCCAAATCATCGACGGTGAAGGTGTGGAACTCCGTCTGATCAGGTCCCATGACGAGGTTGTAGGTCTTCCCGACTTCAAAGGTGAGCTCGCTTGGTTCAAACTGATAGGGATTCTCCTTGTGGACTATTCTTACCTCGTTGGCCGCTCCACTGCTGGTGACAGGAGCTACGGGTTCAGCCGGAGTAGGAGAAGCGGGCGCATCACCATTCCCTGGGCAGCCGACGACGAGAACAGTTGCCGAGAGAAGAAGACCCAAGAGCGACAGGATGAGACGCGTCGGCATGATTCCTCCCATTGGGTGCGGCTGTGGAGATAAGTACGTGAAATATGTTACAAACTTTTAGCCCGATTGTCTAGGGCAGCATCCGACACATTCGCTCCGAAGCCCCCGTCGCTCACCTGGACGTTGAGGGTGTCCCCCGTCGAGACCTGGCTCGTGCTGCGGACCGTGGCGCCCGTGGCCTCATGCTGGACGATGGCGTAGCCGCGCCGGAGGACTCCCCTGGGGTCCAGGGCTGTCATGCGGCCCTCCAGGCTGCGGAGCCGCTCCTGGTGCAGATTCAAGGCAGCCTGGAGGCGCATCGCGGCCGCGTGCAAGGCGTCGTCCACGCGCTGACGGCGCGTCGCCACGTCGGGGGCGCGGTTTTCAACTCGCTGGAAGAGTCGCTCCACGGCGATGCGTCGTGCTTCCAAGGCATCCAACATAGCCTGCCAGATTGTGTCGCCCGCGTTGCGGACACGAGACCGGAGCTCCAGAACGTCGGGGACGGCCAGCTCGGCCGCTGCCGAGGGTGTCGGGGCCCGCAGGTCTGCCACGAGGTCCGCTACCGTTACGTCCGTCTCGTGGCCCACGGCGCTGATGACGGGGCTGCCGCTTGCGTAGATAGCCCTGGCCACGGGCTCCGTGTTGAAGGGCCATAGGTCCTCCAGGGAGCCGCCACCCCGGGCAAGGATGATGGTGTCGATGTCCTGCTCCTCCCGCAGAAGGTTGAATGCCTCCATGATGGACGGGGCTGCGTTGTCTCCCTGGACTTGACAGGGCGCCAGCACCAGCTCCGCGAGAGGGTAGCGGCGTCCGAAGACGCTCTGAATGTCGTGCCAGACGGCGCCCACCGGCGACGTGACAACGCCGACACGCCGGGGAAAGAGGGGAATGGGTCGCTTGCGCGCTGGGGCAAAGAGGCCCTCGGCTTCCAGCTTGACCTTGAGCCGCTCCAGCTCAAGGTAGAGCTCGCCCATCCCCTCAGGCCGCACCAGGTCGGTGTAGAGCTGGAGGTCGCCGCGGATTTCATAGAGGGACACGCGTCCGTGAGCCGTCACGGCAATGCCGTTGGCCAGATGCTCGCCCCCGTCTCCGCCATCCCGGAACATGACGGCGCGGATCTGAGCGTCCTGATCCTTGAGGGTGAAGTACATGTGGCCGGAAGCGGCGCGCGTAAAGTTGGATACCTCGCCGCTCACCCAGAGATCGGCCAGCAGGTTGTCCCGTTCCAGGGACTCCTTGACGTAGCGGGTGACCTGGGAAACGCTGTAGATGGGGATGTTGTGCCCCCTACCCCTTCCTGCTCGCGGAGAGAAGGGAAAGCGTTGAGCCTACCCCGTGTGGCGAGGGTCTTCCGACTTGTGGGAGGTGGTAAGGGACCGCACGCGGCCGCCGTCCATGACTACGGTGTCCTCAATGCGGACGCCGCCCCAGCCGGGAATGTAGATGCCCGGCTCAATGGTGAAGACCACCTGGTCAAGGAGCAGGTCGTCTGCATTGGGACCAACTCTGGGGTCCTCGTGGACTGCCAGGCCAATCCCATGGCCCAGGCTGTGGCCGAACTTGTCCCCGTACCCCGCCTCTTCGATGATTGAGCGGGCGATGCCGTCGGCGGCGCCGGACGTCATCCCCTCCTCCACCGTGGCACTGGCGGTGATCTGTGCGCCCAGGACCGTGTCGTACACCTGGCGGAAGGTCTCGTCGGCGGGGCCAAGGCAGATAGTCCTGGTCATGTCGCTGCAATAGCCCTGGTAGATGGCGCCAAAGTCCATGACCACCGGCTCTCCAGCACCGATCGGGTGGGCCGACGGTCTGTGGTGGGGTAGAGCGGCGTTGGGTCCAGCCGCCACGATAGTGTCAAAGGAGGGGCCGTCGGCGCCGGCCTCGCGCATGGCCATCTCCAGTCGCCAGGCGACAGCGCGCTCCGTCTCCCCCACCTCGATGGTAGGCGCCACGGTCCGGAAGGCGTAGTCCGCGCACTCCATGGCCCTGGTGAGCAGCGCCAGCTCGTCCGCATCCTTGACGACGCGCAGGGGCTCGACGAGGCCGTCAGTGGCAACAAAAGCAACATCATCCAGGTTGGCTTCCCCGAGAGACTTGGTGATGCGCTGGTATGTGGCCACGGTAAGGTTGCCTGCCTCGAAGCCGATGCGCTTGGCGCCCAGCTCCTTCATGAGCTCCGGGAGCCACTGCGGGCCACCGCTGATGCGGTGTACGCGAAAGTCCGGGGATTGCCGGCCGGCCTGCTCGACATAACGGAAATCCGTGGCCAACACGGCGTCGTGAGCGGTGATGATGAGGTAGCCGGCGGAGCCGGTGAAGCCGGAGAGGTATCGCCGGTTCTCAGGCGTCGAAACGAAGTAAGCATCGAACTCCGCTTCGGCCATCTTCTCGCGAAGCCTTGACACTCGCGTGTTCATTCACCGATCTCCTTCTTGAGGTGGTCCACCAGGAACTCCAGGGCGTACAGATATCCCAACCATCCTAGGCCCACGACCTGCCCCACCGCAAGGGGAGCGATTACTGAGTGGGCGCGCCAGGGCTCCCGTCCGTGAATGTTGGAGATATGCACCTCGACGAGGGGAAGGCGACTGTCCTCCAAGGCGTCCCGCAGGGAGAGCCCGTAGTGCGTCAAGGCTCCCGGATTGACGATGATGCCCTGAGCATTGCCTGTCTCCGCCTGGATGTAGTCGACCAAGCCACCCTCATGATTCGACTGGAAGGTTGCGATCTCCGTGCCGAGCGCCTCGGCACGGAGGCGAAGCTTGTCGTCGATGTCGGCCAGAGTGACGTTGCCGTATATGCGGGGGTTTCGGCGTCCCAGCGCGTTCAGGTTGGGTCCATTGATGCAGAGGATGCGCATGCGTTGTCCCGGATTGGCCTATGGGGCCAGAACAGTATACGGGAGGAGGAATCCCACGCCAAGCACGCCAGGGTTGGGCGTGGGGACAGCCCACGCGGACATGGAGATTGCGGACGAATGCGCCGCCTTGACATCCCTTTCGGCGGGGTTACAATCGCGCCACGCCATGCCACAGCACGCGCACGACGTCAACACGCGGACGGGAGGGTGAGTCATGACCCAGACCAAGGTGTCCACTCTGGAGGGATTCATAGATGAGGTGAAGCAGACCTTCTCGTCCACCAGGGACCCGAGAGCCCAGGCGCAGGCCATTGCAAAGGGCTTGACGGAGCTGTTGGCGGTCCCCGGGTGGCTGGAAGAGAAGCTTGCCGGCGTCGATTCAGGCGCGTTGGACCTGTACATCGATGAGAAGCAAGGGCATCCAGGGCCGGATACAAGCGCCGGCTTCAAGGTGATGTGCTCCGCGTCTCAGGGCACCGTTCCCACCGTCAACACACCCCACGATCATGGGGCGGGCTTCGTGGTGTACGGCGTCTATCAAGGCGAGAATGAGCACACCACGTGGCGCTGGGTCCATCCCGAGGAGGACTTTACGTCACCCAAACTGGCTCCGGAGAAGACCTTCAAGCTCAGTGCGGGCCAGGTGGCATTTTTTCTGCCCGGAGAGATCCACAGCGTGCGGCGCTCGGTGGAGCAGCGGACCATCGTCGTACGGGTGGAGAGCAGGGACCTGGACAATCTCTGGCGTCACCGCTACGACGCCGAGGCGAACTCTGCGGCTGCGTTCCGGGGCTAGCCAGGCTCCTTCAGGAGCTCCTTGAAGGCGGGCCCCCAGATCTCCACGACAATGCCCACGTCTATCTTGCCATCGGCTATCTCCGCAATGCGCTCGTCGCTCACAGGATAACTGAACTGCTCCCTGCGGAAGCGGAGGCGCTGAGTGCCTCTCACGCGCAGTAGCGCCTCGACGTTTTCCAGCTCCTGCTCCGTGGTGATGAACCGGTCAACCTCCATGAGGTTGGGCGGTCCGTGACCGCGCTCGTCATCCAGGACAATCTGGAAGGCCCTGGCAAGGCGCTCGTTGACGTCGCTCCCGGAGACCCGGCTGGCAGAGTAGAACATGCCGCACCCGCCGCCTTCCAGGATGCCGAACCCGGAGTTGTGTTGCACTAGCTGGGCCCAGGGTTCGGCCCTCTGCTCCTGCTCTTGGTACATGTGCGAGAGCTTGGTCTGCTCTTGATTGTTGGGAGCCGTGGGGTCCCCGTTGAACAGGTCGTAGCGGAACAGCTCCGCCATATTCACAGTTTGGCCCGTCAGCCTTTCGAGGATGTCGGCACAGAGATTGCCGTGGTTCATCTCCTGTTGCCCCTTGAATAGGGCCTCGTTGAACCAGTGACGATCCAGGCTCCCAGGGTCCCTCTGCCTACGCTCTATGGCATCTTGGAGTATGTGCAGCCCACTGCTGAACTCCCGCCCTGCCTGCGAGGTGAGGAACAAGACGTCCGTGTCCTTGCTCCTTCCCGGGCCTTCGAAGTAGGCTTGGGCGATCTCGGCCTCGCCGGCTGTGAAGACGGCGGCCATGTGGGCCAGCTCTCGTGTTGCCCGCGTGCCGATACCTTCGTCATTTGGTGAAGTTGTCATGGCACTCACGCCTCCCTATCCTTCGATCCGAGCCCCCACCTCACGCCCCAAGCGCCGCGTCCGCGAATAGTTCGTCAACACCGATCGCCTTGGGAATCAGCCCCTGGTCGACCTCGTACTGGATGAAACGCTCCAGATTCCTCCGGTTCGCGGCCACGCCGTTGCTCCAGGGGTCGGCGCCCAAGCGCTCGCGCTGCTCCTGAAGGAGCTGCGGGGTCCAGGCCAGCATGTTCCAGTTCGGGTCCGAGTAGTAGCCCATAGCAACCCGTTTCGCCTGCTCGAAGGCGTTGAAGAGGCTCTCCGCAATCCAGGGCTCCTGCTCTGCCATCTCGCTCCGGATAGCGACGACGTGCATGATGGGGTAGAAGCCGTTGCGCTGATAGTACGCCTCCTCCTCTGCCCGGGAGTCATCGAAGAGGCGCACGACCTCCGGCGCCCCTGCCACGAAGGCGCGAGGCTTTCGCGGCGTGAAGTAGGCAGCGATCTTCCCTGCCATCAGCATGGCCTCGATCTCCTCGTCCGAGGCGACCTCTTCAATGGCAACACCCTCGGGCGGGGTGAAGCTGACCACCTCCTCGGAACTGGTCACCCAGGTCACCTGGTCCAGGGGCACGTCGTACTCGTGCTGCAAGTCGCCTTTGGCCAGAACCGAGAGCGTGGTCTGATAGCTGCGCAGGCCGACGCGCCGCCCAAGGAGGTCCTTGGGCGTGTGAACTCCCGCAGCCGTGCTGGCGTACATCTGGGACTGGCTGAACAGGCGCCTTGGGAAGACGGGGATGGCGGTCAATGGAGCATTCCGGGCCTTGGCCATGGTGTAGGAGGAGAGGGAGAGCTCGGCGACGTCCCAGGCTTGCTCTTTGACCATGCGCTCGTGCCGGCCCCCGCTGGTGGTCACGTGCTCCACCTGTACGTCGATGCCATTCGGCTTCACGGTCCCATCCAGGAGGGGCAAGTGCCGGTCGTAGTGCTCCACCGCCATGGTCAACTTCAGATTGGTCATGGGAACCTCCTCTGCATCGCTTGACTACTGCCGGCTGCCGCATCCCATTCCGGTCAGGACGGCGGCATCAGGACCAGGGCTTCACGGAGACTTGAATTGCGCCCTCGACCCCCTCGCCTCCGGTTGCACGAATGGCAGTGTCCACCTGGTCCAGGGGAAATGAGTGGGTCCGAACCTCGTGCAGTGGGAACTTGTGGGAAGCGACGGTCTGGAGGGCCATCTCTACGGCCGCGAAGCTGTGTCCGCGGGCGCTCCTCATGTTGATGTACTTCCAGGTTAGCTTGCCCAGGGGAAAGTCCGGGAATTGGGCCTGATCGCCCTGCACCACAATGGTCCCGCCCTTGCGCTTCACCACATCAACGGCGATGAGCACCGGGTTCGTACCGGCCCTGGCGGTGGTGTCAACCACCACGTCCACACCATGCCCCGACGTTATCTCGTCGACGCGTTGCCGGATGTCTTCCAGCTGCACGTCGATGGTGTAGTCGGCGCCCAAGTGGCGGGCCACCTCCAGGCGATGCGCATCCTTGGACAGCCCGCTCACGATGATGCAGCCGGCGCCGGCCTGTTTCGATGCGACGACGCACCCAAGCCCCTGTTGCCCGGGGCCTTGGATGAGGATGCTCTGGCCGGGGCTGATCCCGCCCTCCCGCTGCGCCCACTGGACGCCGTTGCCCATGGGCAGGGCCATGGCCGCCTCTTCAGGCGTCACTCCGCGAGGCACTTTGTGCAGAACGCCGCTGGGCGGTATGTACAGGAAGTGGCCGTAGCCGCCCCACAGGCCGGGGGCCACGCTGACAGGCGTGCTGCCGTAGCGTAGGGCGTCCGTGTTGCCGCGGTCAGTGGCGAAGCAAAGCCGGTACTCGCCGATGCGGCACCACTCGCAGTGACCGCAGGGAAGGTACTCTTCCAGAGCGACGAGGTCTCCTTCCGAGACGCCCCACCGCTCGGAGAACACGCGGCCCACCTTGGCCAATACTCCGACGTTCTCATGCCCCATGATGTGGGGACCCTTGGCGATCTCGCGCCTATACACGCCGACGTCGCTGCCGCAGACTCCCGCCACCTCCACCTTCAGCAGGGCAGCGTCGACTGGGACGTCGGGCGTGCTGAACTCGCGGATCTCCATCCGCTCACGTTCCACCTTCACGGCCGCCAGGACCGTCTCAGCCATCTCTCCTCCGAAACGCTTGGTTTCCGCTACCAGCGCGCAGTAAGGGCCTCTTTGACTCTTTCGTCATCGTACCAGACCGCGTTGGTGGGGAGGACCACGTCGGCGGCGCGGAACCTGTACAGGCCGCCGTTGCTCGCTGCCGGGGGTTCGACTCCCTCGCGGAGGTTGGTTGCATCCTTCAAGAGCCGCTGCCGCATGGCGATGATGCCGATGTCGGTGGTGCCGAGGTGCTCCATGCTGCGGTCCACGATGACTCCCATGCCCTCTTGGACCGAGAAGTCCTGCTCCCCGACTCCCTTGATCCCAGTGAAGGTCAGGGTTCGCTGCTCGCGACGGTCTATGAGGTAGTCGTTGGACTTGTTGCGAACGGGGTCGTGGGTGCCGGGAACGACCTCGGCGTGGACCCCTGACCCCTTACTCATCGCCGCTATCTCAGAGGCTGTCAGCGGATGGTCAAGGCTGTAGGTGAAGGTCCACCGTGCGCAGGTCTCGTCGTCCACCGGGACGAAGGCATGGACAAACTTCTGGCTGCTGCCGCCGGGGGGGAAGGTGTAGAAGGGCATCATGAAGAGATTGAAGCGCCAGTAGTGGGTCCCCTCGCCCGTCTCCCTTCGCGACCCGATCAGCGCTCCGTAGTCGGTTTCTTGGGAGAAGAATTCGGGATGCGTATCCTTGGCGTGGTAGATGTCCCTGAGATTCTTGGTGCGCTTGCCCTGCTCTCGCCAAGCGTCCGTCATCCTATACGCGTCCAGAGAGGCGTGGAGGAAGTTGGAATGGGCTGAGTCTATCCCGCCCTCGATGGCCTGGGCAAAGTTGCTTTCCTGGTAGTTCCAGGACGTAAACCGTTGGCTGTCCGGCACGCGGGCCCATTCGAACTCCGGCAGAGCGGGCTGTAGCTCCGGGGGGCCCATGTAGGCCCATACGACGCCTGCCTGCTCCCGGCAGGGGTACGCCGGTATCCGGACCTTGTCCCGAAACGTGCTGTGTTCGTCCTCGGTGGGCATGTCTACGCACTGGCCCGTGACGTCATACTTCCAGCCATGGTAGGTGCAACGCAGCCCGTTCTCTTCGTTGCGGCCGAAGAAGAGGTCGGCGCAGCGGTGAGCGCAGTTCCGGGCGAGGAGGCCGACCCTGCCGCCGGTGTCGCGAAAGGCCACAAGCTGCTCGCCGAGCAGGGTCACGCGAAGGGGCTCGCTATCGGGTTCGGGGAGGTCGGAGCTCAAGAAAGCGGGGACCCAGAACCTGCGTACCAGGTCGCCCATGGGAGTTCCCCTGTCGGTACGTGTCAGCCGGTCATTCTCCTCAAGGCTAAGCATATGCAACTCCTTCCGTCTGGAGTGTCTAGCTCGCGAAACCTGCCGAGCCTCTGCCTCGAGTGGAGCATAATTTCATTCGTCCAGGTTGTAAACAGACTCAGCTCGCCCAATTTGGCCGTCCAAGCCAATCGGCGTGCGGGACACACGCCGGCGTTCGGGGTTTACAGCCCGTGGCGCCGGGGTTAGACTGGCCCTCGCCAACCATCCAGGAGGTGATTGCTGTGCCGGAAACAGTGCCCGCAGCGATGAAAGTAGCGGCTTCGACTATGGAGTTTCGCGAGGTGGAAGTCCCGGATGTACCTGCCGACGCCGCTCTGCTCAGAGTGGAGGTGGCCGGCGTCTGCGGGACTGACGTGAGCCAGTACAAGCTGCCCTTGCGGGCTGCCCCTATCATCATGGGTCACGAAAACGTGGGCTATCTGGAGCGCGTGGGGAAGACCTTCGCAGAGCGCAAGGGCGTTAGGGAGGGCGACCTGGTATTCCTCGAGCACTATCTCCCCTGCGGCCAGTGCGAGTGGGACCATATGGGTGAGTACCGGCACTGTCCGGCCACTGACTGGTTCTACGACCCCAAGGCCATCCGGTACGGCTACACCTCCATCGACACTCCTCCTTCGCTTTGGGGCGGCTTCTGCCACTACCTCTATCTCCCCCACAACGCCGTTATCCACAAGGTGCCTGATGGCGTCACGCCAATAGAAGCCGGGACCGCGACCCCCATGGCCAACGGCGTTCAGTGGGCGCTGTTCGATGGAGGGGTAGGCTACGCCTCCACCGTGCTCATACAGGGCCCGGGACAGCAGGGCTTGTCCTGTGTCATGGCCTCGAAACACGCGGGCGCCGATCGTATCATCATTACCGGCACGTCCAAAGACGCACGGCGGCTGGAGGTGGCCAAAGCCATGGGCGCCGACGACGTAATCGACATCGATGCTGAGGACCCGCTGGAGCGAATCCGCGAGATTACCGGCGGGGTAGGCGTGGACGTCATCGTCGACTGCACGGTAGGCGCTGGCATGGGCCCGACGCTCCTCGCCATAGAGGCTGCCAAGCGCCGCGGTTCCACCATGGTCGTGCAGGGGGAGGACTCCGAGTACCCGTCCTTTCCCATTGGCAGGGTCACGCGAAAGGCCATTACCATGAAGAGCGCGCGGGGCCATAACTACCGGGCAGTCGAGTTGGCCCTGCACCAGATCGCCTCTCACCGCTTCCCACTGGAGCTGATGACTACGCATTCCTTCGGCCTTTCAGAGGTGGACTATGCCATCAAGTCCGTCACGGGCCAGGGGGCGCCAGGCGCCATCCACGTTTCCGTGCTGCCCTGGGAGTGATCTGTCGAGCAGGGCCGTGCACTGCCGTCCCCGCGGTGGGGACGAGTTTCCTCTCGTGCCCGTGCTGCTCATATGGCCTGTCCATGAGTGGGTGTGATACGCTACAATCCAAAACCAAGAAGAGCCCTGCGTAGGTACGGGGACACGAGTCCGCTGCTCCCGGGATGGGCCAACACTTGGAGTCGAAGGAGGGTCTCGTGGTCGATCAAGCACTCGAGAAAGACGTCCGAATGACGGTGGAGGAGAACGAAGCGCTCACCCGCGTTGGGCAGGGGACACCGATGGGTGAGCTCATGCGGCGCTATTGGCAGCCGATCCTCCTGTCCTGGGAGCTGCCGGAGACAGACTGCGCGCCGGTTCGCGTGCGCCTCCTGGGCGAGGACCTGGTCTCCTTCCGCGACACCAGCGGCCGCATTGGACTGTTGCGGGAGTGGTGCGCCCATCGGCGGACTTCGCTGTGGCTGGGCCGCAACGAGGAAAACGGGCTTCGGTGCGTGTTCCACGGCTGGAAGTACGACGTCACGGGGCAGTGCGTCGAAATGCCCAACGTTCTGCCGGAGCACGACTTCCACGAGCGTATTCGCATCACCGCCTATGCGACGGTGGAGATGGGCGGGGTCATCTGGGCCTACCTGGGACCAAAGGATGAGCAACCCCCGGCGCCCAGCTTCGAATGGACCCGCCAACCGGAGAGCCATCTCCATGTCTCCAAGGGGCTGCAGGAGACCAACTGGCTTCAGGCGGTCGAGGGCGGCATCGATTCCATACACACGTCCTTTCTCCATCGCACCTTCGCCGGGGGCCGGGCGGGCATGGGTGGCCTCCGGGCCCAGGCGACTGCCACTAAGCTGGAGGTCCGCCTGGCGCCGTACGGGTTCGCCTACGCCTCTCAGCGGCCATTGCCCGAGGACAAGGGCAACTTTGTCCGTACCTACCACTGGGTGATGCCGCATCACCAGATTCGGGCCATCCAGGAGTACACCAACGACGGCTCCAAGCCAAAATTCAAGATGGGCGGGCACGTGTGGGTCCCCATCGACGACGAAAACACCATGGTATGGAACTGGTACTACAGTCTCGACGCCCCCTTGGAGCCGAGCGAGCGCGACGAGTCCTTCTGGGGCAACGGTCCCAAGTTCTACGATGAGCAGAACGGCTTCCGCTCCTATCTGAACCGGAACAACAACTGGGGCCTAGACCGTCAGGTTCAGAAGAATGAGACGTTCAGCGGCATCGAGGGAGTCAACCAGCAGGACCGCGCCGTCCAGGAGATCATGGGCCCCATCGTCGATCGGAGCAGGGAGCACCTGAGCCATACGGACATGGCAGTGTACGCGGCGCGCAGGCTGCTCCTCGACGCCGCCAAGACGGTGGCCGACGGTGGTAACCCGCCGGGGACCGACGACTCCTACTACGACATTCGCGCAATCGAGCGGATCCTGCCCTCGGACCAATACTGGGCGCAGGCGCTCAAGGACGACATGTACCCAACGGGTGGCCCGGACTTGGCCAGCGCCCCGGAGCTTGGGAAGTCGTAGCCCGGCTGGCGAGCCGCGCCGCGCGGAAGCGTGGAATCAGGCGCCCTTGATCTGCCGCCCAGCTCGCACGTCCTCTGCATAGGCAGAGATGGCGTCCAAGCCGATGCGGGCGACATTGGCGTACCGGTCGGCTTCATTGTCCAGGGCCGATGCGAGGTAACCCATGGCAACTTGCGCCACCCTGATGCGGCCGTCCAGCCACGGCCCGCCGCCCAGACCGCCTATAACTGGGATGGACACTGCCTGAGTGACCGCAGGGCCCGCCACCGGCCCGGAGTTGGTGAAGTCGATGATGGAGGCGCCGCACTCCTCAAGCCTCGTCGCTTCCTCCACAAGCTGGTCCTTGAGCTCAGTCGCCAGGGCCGGGCCGGCGACATCCATTCCGCCCAACCGCTGGGAGGTTTGGGGCGTGATGCCCATCTGCGCGAAGACCGGGATGCCTGCTCGGACAATGGCCCGGACGCCGTCGGGAAAGTCGGCGGCCCCATCGAGCTTCACCAGGTCTGCACCACCCTCCTTGACCAGGCGGATGGCGGCACGGACCGCTTCTTCTGTGCTCTCCTGAAGCGGGCCGAAGGGGAAGTCGCAGCTCACGAGTGCACGGCGGACGCCTCTTCGCACCGCCTGACACGCCAGGACCATTTGGTCCATGGTGACTTCCAGAAGGGAGGACTGACCCCAGAGATTGCTGCCTACGGAGTCGCCCACGGAGACCAGGTCTACTCCGGCCCGGTCGACAATCTGCGCTAGCTGGAAGTCGTAGGCGACGGAAGCTACGATCTTCTGTCCGCTGGCCTTCATCCGCTGAAGCATGGGAACCGTGACCTTGCTTTCCATTGCTCTCCCCTTTGTTTCTTGGCACGGCCAATACTATACCACCTGCCTGACGCGTCATAACCCAGGCCTGCTGCGAGGGCGGACGGCAATCGAGACTGCCAGCGAGCGGGTCAAGCTCGGCGGGATATGGGCGGCCACTTGGACGCGCTGCGCGTTTGGGTTACAATAGCGCCGCTACTCACCTGGAACGCACGTCTGAGCTTCTTGCTCAAGGGGGATGACATGACTCAGGAATCGAAAACCCAACAGTGGAGCGAGCCCACCGGTCAAGATAAGGCCGGGTTCGGCAAGTGGAAGCGGCCCAGCTCTCCCTACGACATCTTCATGGAGGAGCAGGAGATTCCGATCTATCGGGACATCGGCGTCAGACGAGTGCAAGACCTTCCGCTCATGCCGTGGAAACGAATGGGCGGCAACGCCACGTTCATCCAGCTCTTCGGTACCGAGGGCTTGTGGGGGACCTACGTGGTCGAGGTGCCTGGCGCGGGTGCGCTGAACCCGGAGCGCCACCTGTATGAGGAGGTGTTCCTTGTGGTCGAGGGGCGCGGCTCGACGGAAGTCTGGCAGAAGGACGGGTCCAAGAAGCAGACCTTCGAGTGGCAGACCGGTTCCCTCTTCACGGTGCCCATGAATACGTGGCACCGCCTGGTGAACGCCGCATCCAGCCCTGCCCTGATCCTTGGGGGCACGACAGCCCCCAACACCATGAACCTGTTCAACAACCCCAACTTCGTCTTCAACTGTGACTATGCCTTCTCGGACCGGTACGACGCCAGCGACGACTTCTATCGCTACAAGGAAGAGCTGGAGCCAGACCCGGTCCGGGGCCTGGCCATGCGCCGGACCAACATCATCCCGGACATCGTTGCCTGCGATCTGCCCATGGACAACCGTCGTTCAATCGGCTACCGGCGCATCGAGCCCCACATGGCAGGCAACAAGTTCTACCTCTGGATCGGCGAGCACGAGAAGGGCCGGTACTCCAAGGCACATGCCCATGGATCCGCGGCGGTGCTCATCTGCATCAAGGGCAAGGGGTATACCTACACGTGGCCCATGAGCCTGGGAATGCACCCCTGGGAAGATGGTCTGGCAGACAGGGTGAAGCGGCAAGACTACGAGCCGGTGGGAATGGTGAGCGCTGCTCCAATGAGCGGCGATTGGTTCCATCAGCATTTCGGCACCAGTGCCGAGGACTTTCGCCTGACCGCCTGGTTCGGCCCCCACGCTCCCGGCCGAGAGGCGGGCCTTCCCGGCGAGGATGCTATCGACCGCGGCGCCATTGACGTCGACCAAGGCGGCAGCGCCATCCCCTACCGTTCTGAGGACCCTTACATCCGCAAGGAATACAACGAAGAGTTGGCCAAGGTGGGCGTGCCTTCGCGGATGGAAGACTGGATGTTCCAGTAGACCGGGGAATGGTAGAGCCTACACAGCGCCCCGGTTTTAGCGCAGCTGGCCGCCAGATCCTCGAAGAGGACGAGATCAGCCTAACCAGCGTTGGTGTGGATATCGGGTCCTCTACGTCGCATTTGGTCTTCTCCCAGCTTGAGCTGGAACGCCAGGGCATCCGCTACGTTGTCGTCCGGCGGACCATCCTCAACGAGTCCGAGATCCTGCTCACGCCCTACGTTGATGAGTTCACCATTGACGCAGAGGCCCTTGCGCGCTTCATCAACGGCCAGTACCGGATTGCGGGAGTGAGCCGGGAGCAGGTGGACACGGGAGCACTGATCCTCACGGGCGTTGCGGTCCGTAGACGGAACGCGAGGGCAATTGGGGAGCTGTTCGCCCTGGATGCGGGGCGATTCGTTGCCGTCAGCGCTGGCGATGGGCTGGAGAGCACCATGGCGGCCCACGGGTCGGGCGCAGCGGCCCACTCTGAGAGGACGGGCGAAGTAACGATGAACATCGACGTCGGCGGCGGGACGACCAAGGTCGCAATATGCGCCGACGGCCAGGTTGCAGAGGTAACCGCGGTAGACGTCGGCGCACGTCTGGTGGTATTCGACGGCGACGGCGCCATCACGCGAATCGAGGAGACCGGCCACCGCCTGGCCGCACAGGCCGGCGTGAGCCTTGGCATCGGGGGTCGTCTTGAGGAGGAGCAGCGGCGGGTCCTGGTTAGCAGGATGGCGGCCGCGCTTCTGGAGGTCATCAGCCTGGGGCCGCTGTCGGAGGAGACGGAGGTGCTCCTGCGCTTGCCGCGGTTGTCGCATAAGGGCGCCGTTGATGCCGTATTCTTCTCGGGTGGCGTCT
Organism: Dehalococcoidia bacterium; assembly: GCA_965197715.1. Lineage (GTDB taxonomy): Bacteria > Chloroflexota > Dehalococcoidia > Lucifugimonadales > UBA1127. The sequence continues at coordinate 3,358,140 of OZ240224.1, read as the reverse complement.
CTGAGTTCATCTACAGCCGGGAGTCACGTGGCTTCGGCGACCTGGGGCCGCTCTTGGCCCAGGAGCTCAAGGAGCGGGTTGCCACCCTCGGAAAGCCGGTGGTGACCCCCGCGGCAGGTATACGGGCGACGGTTATCGGCGCCTCGCAGTACACCGTCCAGGTCAGTGGCAACACCATCTTTCTGTCGCCCGTGGAGGCGGTGCCCGTGCGCAACGTGCCCGTCGTCGTGCCCCAGTTTGACCTTCGTGGGGATGAGATTGACGCTGATACGGTCTGCACGGTAGCCCAAAGGGGGCTGCGCCGGCTGGATCTGGCTGAGGCCAAGTCCCCCGTGGCGTTGGGATTCCGGTGGGAGGGGTCCGCCACCTTCGGGCGGCTGCATGGCTTTTGTGAGGGGGTGGTCCGCGCGATGCAGCCCGTCCTGGACCAGGGGCACCCGCTTGTGCTGGTCAGCGATGGCGACATCGGCGGCTTGCTTGGCCTCCACCTGAAGGAAGAGATGCTGCTACCGCACCCTGTCATCTCCATCGACGGGATAGACCTGCGGGAATTCGACTATATCGATATCGGAGCGCTGATTCCTTCGTCAGGCTCCGTACCAGTGGTTATCAAGTCCTTGGTCTTCCCGGCTTCTGCTTCACCCTCCAACTCATAGCTCTCCGTGCCATCGGGCTGAAGGGACCATGCCGCGCCCATCGCAGCGTGCGGTCTGCGGTTGTCCCCCCAGGCCTCCTGTAGCTTCGGGGGTTCCCTTGAGTGGCGCCGTCTGGCACACTGGTGAGGCTGAACACCCCCACTTTGCATAGCCCATTTAGTGGGGTTGTGGCGCGAGCGACCTACGCCGACGCCGGCGGCCATGCCGTCCGTGTGGCGGACCTGGAGACAGGGCAGTTGACGACGCTGGAGATCCCCGAATAGGAGGGTGTATGCCCAACCGGCTCATCGATGAGACCAGCCCCTATCTTCAGCAGCACGCCAATAACCCGGTGGACTGGTACCCGTGGGGCCAGGAGGCCCTACAGCGCGCACAGGACGAGGACAAGCCCATCTTCCTAAGCATCGGCTATGCGGCTTGCCACTGGTGCCACGTCATGGAGCGGGAGTCCTTCGAGGACCGGGATATCGCCGCCGTGATGAACCAGCTGTTCGTCAGCATTAAGGTGGACCGCGAGGAGCGGCCTGACCTGGACTCGATTTACATGCAGGCCGTTCAGGCGCTCACCGGGCGGGGAGGCTGGCCCATGTCGGTCTTTCTGACCCCGGACTTGAAGCCCTTCTATGGAGGTACGTACTATCCGCCCGAGGACCGGGGCGGCATGCCCGGTTTCCGGAGGGTGCTGGAGGCCATGGCCGACGTGTACACCACAAGGCGCAGCGATGCGCTGGCGTCAGCGGAGAAGCTGAGCGAGTACCTTCAGCAGTCCACCCAAGCGCAGGTCGGCGTCGAGCCGCTACTGGCGGAAACCCTGGGACGCGCCTACCAACGGCTGGCCCCGGAGCTGGATACGGAGCATGGCGGATTCGGCGGCGCCCCCAAGTTCCCCCAGCCCGCGACACTGGAGTTCCTGCTTCGCTACGGACTCCGCGTGGACGACCAGGTGCCGACGGTCATGGTGGACCTGACCCTGGACCGTATGGCTCGAGGCGGGATCTACGACCACCTAGGCGGCGGGTTTCATCGCTACTCGACGGACCCCTTCTGGCTGGTCCCCCACTTCGAGAAGATGCTCTACGACAACGCTCTCCTTGCCCGGCTCTACCTCCATGGCTATCAGGCCACGGGGAACGGGCACTATCGCAGGGTTGCGGAGGAGACCATCGACTACACGCTGCGCGACATGCGCGACCCCGCCGGTGGCTTCTACTCCTCGCAGGACGCCGACAGCGAAGGCCACGAGGGCACGTTCTATGTCTGGACTCGAAAGGAGATTCTTGACGTCGTTGGCCAAGAGGATGGCGAGCTCTTCAGTCGCTACTACGGCGTGACCGAAGCGGGCAACTTTGAGGGAGCCAATATCCTGAACGTGCCCACGGAGGCGGAGAAGCTGGCCGATGAGCTGGGTTTGCCAGTTGCAGGGTTGGAGGCGGCGGTGCTTCGCGGCGCGGCGCGGCTACATGAAGTCCGACGCCAACGAGTGTGGCCAATCCGGGACGAGAAGGTGCTAACGGCGTGGAACGGCATGATGCTGGGTGCGCTAGCTGAGGCGGCGGCTGTCCTGCATCGGCGAGACTACTTGGAAGCGGCCACGGTAAATGCGACGTTCTTGCTGGATGCTCTGCGGGTTGATGGACGCCTCCTCCGCACGTACCGTGACGGCCAGGCCAAGCTCAAAGCGTACCTGGAGGACTACGCATACTTGATCGACGGTTTCATCTGCCTCTATGAGGCCAGCGGCGTGGAGCGCTGGCTCGAGGAGGCTCAGATTCTGGCGGACGCCATGGTGGACCTCTTCCGGGACCCGCTTCAGGGGTCCTTCTACGATACGGGCCGTGACCACGAGGCCCTCATTGTCCGGCCGCGTGACATCCAGGATGGCGCATTGCCCTGCGGCAACTCCATGGCGGTCATGGGGCTCATGCGCCTGAGCGTTCTGACCGGCAGACCCGACTACCGCAACCATGCTGCGGAGGCCCTTCGCGGCGTCCGAAGCCTGCTTGACCAGGCCCCGACCGCCTTTGGCAACTGGCTTTCCGGTCTGGATTTCTATCTCTCGACGCCGAAGGAGATAGTCATCGTTGGACCCCAAGACCACCCGGGCACCGGGTCGCTTCTGGCCGCTTTGCATAGCCGCTTTCTGCCCAATAAGGTCGTGGTGCAATCGGAGGCCGGTGATGAGGACGGAATGTCGTCACTTCCGCTCATGGAGGGTCGAGGCATGATCGGCGGTCAGCCCACGGCCTACGTGTGCGAGAACTTCGCGTGCCAGCTGCCGGTGACGGAGCCCGACGCTCTGATGGCGCAGCTCCAGCCTACGCCCGAGGGACCCTTCATACCCGGGCACCGTCCGAGTACTGCTCCCGGGCCGCCCGGTTCCTAGCGGACCATCGATTGCCGCCGGGAACTATCTTCCTTCAGGAGGCGTCCTATTCTCGAAGGAGACCTGGCGCCGCAGCGCGGAGGAGGTCTGCTCTCCGACGAGGAGGCGATTCGCCGCTGCCTCGCTGGGGATAGGAACGCGTTCCGTGTGCTGGTTGAGCGGTACCAGGACGTCATGTACGGCACCGCCTTCCTGATGACGCGGAACCACGCCTCCGCCGGCGAGGCGACTCAGGAAGCGTTCCTGAGGGCATGGCGCGCCCAGTCGGGCTATCGTGGGGGCAGTCTGAGAGCGTGGTTGGTGCGGATCCTTGTGAACCAGGTAATCAGCAGCGCGCGGCGCAAGTCCCTGGAATCAGTGCCCCTGGAGGATGTGGCGGAGGCTAGACTCTTGGAACAAAGCGGCGACGACCCAGCGGCAGAGACCGAGCGGCTCCTGGAGAAAGAGGCCGTCCAACGCGCCCTTCAAGGGCTCTCCGAGGAACAGCGCCAGGTGGTGACCCTCCGCTACTTCGCTGAGCTGTCCGTGGAGGAGACTGCGGCGGCACTGGGGGTGCGCCAGGGCACCGTCAAGTCGCGGCTCTCCCGTGCACTGGAGCGGCTGCGGGGGATTCTGACCGCCCAGGGGGCCAGTGGCTTAGAAGCAGGGGAGAGGGGGACCTAGGGTGAGGGAAGACGGCGGGACTGAGGCCACAGAGCGCCTCCTTCGCGAGCATTACCTGGCGCAGCGAGGAGAGCTTCGCGCTCCCACGGACCTATGGGAACGCATAGAGCCGCGACTGGAACTCCGGCATGGAGCACAGAGGCGACTCTTCGGGCTCGATTGGCTGCGCCAGGTCCAGCCGCTCTATGCCGGGGCAGCGGCTGCGCTGCTCATGCTGGTGGTGGGTGCGGCGACGCTTGCCATCGTACTGCGCAGCGGAGGGATGGAGGTGCGCGAAGTCATGTCTGAGGCGCAAGACGGGGAGGCGTTGAGTGCGTCTGCTCCGGCAGCAGCGGCCGCGCAGCCTGCGCAGGCGCAGGCGCTCGCTGCTCCCCCTCCCTCCGCTGAGCCGGCGGCTGCTGCCGCTCCGGCGGCTCCCGCGCCTACTGGCGCGCGTCGTAAGGCGGCCCTCCCGGAATCTGCGCCCGCTGCCATGGCTGCCGATGCGCCCGACAATCGTGACGCTGCGCCGGGCGCCGTGACGGACTCTGGCGTTACACTGGTCCCACTGCAAACCGTCATCCGTGACAGGGTCTTCGTTGTCCTGTTCTACGCCTTGCTGGCGCCCACCGACCTGGCCGGGTGGGAGCTGGCGCCCGGGCGCGTGGAGGGCAGTGTCGGAGCGTCCGACCCCTTGGAGCAACTGAGTGTGACTCCGCTCATGCAACAGAAGAGCGTGAGCGTTGGCGCCATCGCCTTCGCTCTCCCGGACCTTGACCCCGGTCGCCTCACGCTGCGCATGTCCGAGATTGTGGCGACCCGCGATGGCGCCCAGGCCAGGAGTATCCGGGGAGACTGGCAAGTGGGACCCCTCCCTCGCCCGCCATCAGGGCAGTCCGAGCCGCTGTCGGTCGTGGCGCCTTCCTGCTATAGGCAAGAGGGGCTTGCCGTGAGCATTCAGGAGGAGTCGCCCTGCGGGTCTGCAAGTCAGGAGATTGGCCGCAAAGCTCTGGCTCTCTTTCGCAGCGAGGAGGAGTCGGGAACTCGACGCGTTCTTGTGACCGTGCACACGCCGGACGCCAGGTCGATAGTGGCGTTGGTAGACTCCGAAGGCACGGTCACCCTCCAGTATCCGTAGCCTGCCCTATCGCTTCAGCAGCTCGGGCAATGGCGATGTCCCAGGCTAGGGTGTGTTCACACAAAGCGGAGTACATCGAAGATGAGTGCAAATGAGATGAACCCAAGGAAGATCACATCGAGCTTCTCAAAACGTGAGAAGATGCGACGAAACCCCTTCAACCGCCGGAACAGCCTCTCTATTTCGTTGCGTCTCTTGTACATCTCCCGGTCGTACTTCCACGGATGAACCCTGGTGCTGAGGGGCGGAACAACGGGAGTGAACCCCAAGGCCAATGCAAGCTGGCGGGTCTCATTGCCCTCGTATGCTCGGTCCATTAACAGGTACGGGTTCTGAACCTGCGATCCCAGCCTGTTGAGCAACTTGCGCCCCTCCGGCGCATCGTGGGCTTGGCCTGGAGAGAGGGAAAAGGTTATGGCTGTTCGAGCATCCGAGGCAACCATATGAATCTTGGTGGTCCAGCCGCCCCGGGACTTGCCGATGGACTGCGGTCCGTTTTTTTAACGCACCAGTGCCATCAGGATGCACCTTGACTATGGTGCTGTCCATCGAGACCGCCTCCAGTTTGATGCGCACTATCTGTTCTCGTTGCAGGTATTCGAACACCCTGTCGAGCACCCCGTTCTTCGACCACCGGTTCATTCGAGTGTATACAGTGTGCCAGTTGCCAAACCGGCTGGGCAACCCCCGCCACTTGCACCCCTGCTCGGCGACATACAGCATGGCGTTCAGCACTTGCAGGTTGGACAGCCTCACGTTGCCACGCTGAACAGGGAAGACTGGAGCTATGCGTTCGTACTGAGCTTCTGTAATTTCCATACCTGTATTGTATCAAATTCAGGTTGCTTTGTGTGAACAGGCCCTAGGCGGCGCGAAGCGGCTGCGTAGGTGATCCGGCCGGGGCCTTCGGGAAATGAAAGCGCCCTCTCATGGAGAGGGCGTGCTCCCTTGTGGCTGTAAGCAGTCCCTACTGGCTGATGGCGCCGTGCCTTCGCTCCCATTCCTCCAGACGTGCGTCCCGCCTGGGCTGGAAGATGGAGCCTTCACCGGGCAGGTCCAGCGGGCGGGGCCTTCGTTGGGTGGGCCGCCGGAAGAAGTGGGATAGCGCGGAAGCAACGAACACGCCGCCCAGAGCGAAACCGAGACCCTGCAACACTCTTCGGCGGTCCCTGCCCTGGTCACTTTCAGCCATGCTTCCCCCCGGATAGTCGTTTCTGCGAGGCAGGTCTAGTCTAACATCGGGCGGTGGGAGACTTCAAGGTAGATTCGCGCCGGGATAGGGCCGGGACAACCTTGACAAGCAAGAGTGTGTGCGATATTCTTCACAAGCGCTCTGGGGTTTGACCTCGGTCGCGGGTGTCGCGAGGTGCTCATGGATCCGGCCTTTATCACAGCGGAGGACTGGAACGACCTCTTTGCGGTGGTCCACTTCTTCTGGGCCATTCCCCTCTTTGCCATTGGCTTTGCGTTCAACCTCCTTCTCGCCAAGGCCGTCATCCCGTCTCTGGTGTCAACGCACCAGCTTAGCCCAGAGCGTGCGCGCCTCTTGCAGCCGGCCCTTTATGTTGCGTCTTTCGTATCCTTGGCGCTGCTTGTTTGGGTGTTTTTCAACATAGTCACACGGGCTGGCATTCTCCACGAGGTCTATGCGAGGTGGTGGATCTAGGAGGAAACGGGAAGAGAGCCTGAGCTTGCTCGGTTTTCCCCTGTAGTAGACTGAGGCGCGCGCTGGCTGGCGGCGCAAAGTAGCAGAATTGGGAGCGGACTCACTTGCTGTCGATGTTGCGGCGGCCACCCAAGATACTGATCTTCGCCTTTGGCGGATTCACGTTCCTCTTCATCGGCCTGATCGCCACCATCATCGGTCTGAAGCTGCTTGGCCACTACGTCTGGGCGGTGGACAGCCTGTTTCGGACGACTCCGGAGCAGCCCATCGCCTTCCCACACCCCAGTCACGTGGATATGGGCATGGACTGCCTCTTTTGCCACAGAATGGCCGCCACCGAGCGCGTCGCCAGCGTTCCTCCGGTGGAGCAGTGCTACTTCTGTCACCAGATCATCGCCCGGGACAGCGAGGAGGCCGGTAAGATAATCACGGCCTTCCAGAATGGCGAGCCGATAGACTGGGTCCGGGTGCACCGATTGCCGGACCACGTTCGATTTGTCCATGAGGCCCACGTCAATTTCTTCTCCCAAGAGGCCGTCTATGCCTCGGTGAAAGGGGAGTACGACCTGACGCAGCAAGAGAGCTACGCTTCCTCCACGTGCGCCATCTGCCACGGCAACGTGGGCGCAATGCAGGAGGTGCGCCAGGTCAATGCCCTGAAGATGGGCAACTGCATAGACTGTCACCGGGAATGGGGTGCACCCACGGACTGCACCACCTGTCACTACTAAGGGGAGGCGACTGGCGCTATGGCGGTCACTCGACGCCAGCTTCTGAAGACGACGGGGCTCAGCTTGGGCGCTGTCCTCTTTGCCGGTTGCCGTGTCCCACCGGATGAGTTCAACATCCAGAGTCCGGTGTTGCTTCCTGAAGACCTGGTTGAAGGGGCGGAAGCCAACTACGCCACCCTCTGTCGCCAGTGCGCGTCGGCGGAGGGCTTGATCGTGAGGGTTATGGAGGGCCGGGCCAAGAAGGTGGAGGGGAACCCTGACTATCCGCTCAATGCCGGTAAGCACGGCGCGAGGTGCGAGGCTGCCCTCCAGACTGTGTATCATCCCGACCGCATCGCGGCGCCCATGCGCCGCAGTGGGCCGCGAGGCTCAGCCTCGTTTCAGGTCACCGACTGGGACAGCGCCCTAGACGAGGTGGTTGACCAGCTCCAACGGAACAGGGCCAACGCGAGCTCCGTCGTGCTTATTACCGCGCCGGATAGAGGGCACCTGGGGATGGTCGCCGGCCGGTTCGCCAATGGCTATGGCGCCCAGCACGCCGCCTTTGAAGCGCTTGAGGAGACCAACCTGCGTGAGGCCGTGAAGCGGGTCTTCGGCCAGGATCGCATTCCCGCGTTCGACATAGAGCGCACGCGCTACATTCTCTCCTTTGGGGCGGACTTCCTGGGGACGTGGCTCTCGCCGGTCCACTATTCGCGGCAGTACGGGGAGTTCCGACAGGGCAGCGGGCGTGAGCGCGGGACCCTGGTGCAGATTGAGCCCAGGATGTCGCTGACCGCTGCCAATGCAGACGAATGGGTCCCGGTTAAGCCTGGGGCCGAGGGTCTCTTGGCCCTCAGCATTGCGTCAGTGATTATCGACGATAATCTGGGCGACCGTACAGCCTCGGACGCCTTTGCGTCTGCCCTCGGCACGGCAGGGATGCAGCGAGTCCGCCCCGACGCCGTCGCAGCAGCCGTGGGCGTCTCGGCGGAGCGAATACGTGCGATCGCCCACGACTTCGCCGGGCACCAACCGGGGCTTGCCCTGGCCGGCGGCTCCGCAGGCGCCCACACCAACGGGCTCTTCAATCTGGCGGCTGCCTACTCCCTGAACGTGCTGGTTGGCAACGTCGGCAAGGACGGGGGCGTCAAGTTCAACCCCGCGCCGGCCTTGGACAACCTTTCGGACGCAAAGGGGACCGCGTTTCAGGAGTGGCAGAGCGTATCTCAGCGCATGCGCCAAGGCGGGGTAAGCGTTGCGATGGTTCACGGCGCCAATCCAGCCTATGGCTTGCCCGCTGCTGCGGGATTCAAGGCTGGCCTGGACAACGTGCCATTCATCGTCAGCTTCTCCAGCTTCATGGATGAAACGACAGCCATGGCCGATCTGGTACTCCCGGTCCACACTGCCTTGGAGGACTGGGGCGACGACGTGGCCGAACCGGGGCCTGGCTATCAGACCTTCGGGATCCAGCAGCCTGTCGTGAGGCCCTTTGTCGATAGCCGTAGCTTTGGAGATCTCCTCCTGGTCCTGGCTGAAGAGCTCAACCTGAAGCAGCAGTTGCCTTGGGACACCCTTCAGGCTGTGCTGCGGGATGGCGCAAGTCGTCTCAGGCGAGGGCAGGGCAGTGCGAGCAGACCGGGGCTGATTCCCGCTGGGACCGACGGGGAGTTCTGGGTGGGCCTCCTCCAACAGGGGGGATGGTGGGACACGACCAAGACCATCCGCTCCGCGGCACGGTTGGGGGCGCTCCCGGACCCGTCAGAGGCCACGTTCGCGGGGGACTCCAGCTTTCCTATGCACCTCATCCCCTTCCCGTCCCAGTCTATGGGGAGCGGCGAGGGGGCGCACCTGCCTTGGCTACAGGGGACTCCGGACCCCCTGTCCACCGCCGTGTGGACCACCTGGGTGGAGGTAAACACCAGAGAAGCCCGGGAGATGGGCCTGCGGGAAGGCGACGTTGTGGAGGTGGAGTCAACCGTGGGCAAGATGGAAGCGCTGGTGTACCCGCACCCCGCGACACCTCCCGGAATCGTTGGCGTACCGATGGCTCAGGGCCATGAGCAGTCTGGCCGGTACGCTCAGGGCCGGGGCGCCAACGTCTTTTCGATAATCGCTCCGGAGACGGCAAAAGAGACTGGAGCGCTGGCGTGGGGCGCCACGCGAGTGCGCCTCAACAAGTTGGGGCAGCGAGTCCGGTTGCCCAAGCTGGAGGGCACTGTGGTCCCCGTCGAGATTGAAGAGTTCAAGGTCGCCCAAGTGACCAGGGAGTAGAGAAGGTATGTCGGAGCATGGGCTAAAGTGGGGCATGGTCATTGACACCGACCGTTGTACGGGGTGCCAGGCCTGCGTAGTGGCGTGTCAAGCTGAGAACAACGTCCGGATTAACGACGAGCGGGACTTCGTGCAGCGTCGCGCCGTCTCGTGGATCCGGATTGAGCGGTACTGGGAGGGGATTCACGAGGCCGAGGCGACTGGCGACTACAGCAGGGTAAAGGCCCGCTTCATCCCCATGCTCTGCCAGCATTGCGAGAATGCTCCCTGCGAGCCCGTGTGCCCGGTGTATGCCACCTATCACAACAACGAGGGCCTCAACGTCCAGGTGTATAACCGGTGCATCGGGACGCGCTATTGCGCCAACAACGACCCCTACAACGTGCGCTTCTTCAACTTTTGGGAACCTGAGTGGCCCGAGAGCCTTCGCAACCAGCTCAACCCGGATGTCACCGTGCGGACCAAGGGCGTGATGGAGAAGTGCACCTTCTGTGTCCAGCGCATTCGCCGCGTGTCCCGGGAGGCTGAACGCGATGGTCAGGACTTGCAGGACGGCGACATCGCGCCGGCGTGTGTCCAAGCCTGCCCCACGAGTGCCCTCAACTTTGGAGACTTGAACGATAGCAGCAGCAGAGTTGGCCAGATGAAGGATGACCGCCGCTCATTCCGGGTGCTGGAAGAGGTCGGCACAGAACCCAGCGTGTACTATCTGAAGCGCGTGGACCCCAACGCAGCAGAGCACAGCTAACGTGGCTAGTCATAACGGACACCACGGGCATCACCGCCCGGAGATACTGACCAAGAGCTCCAAGGAGGTCGCCGACGAGCTCTGGCAGCGCAGTATGGGCTCCGGAGGGCTCTTCTGGCTGGTTGCAGTGGTCTTGGCGGGGCTGCTTGTCCTGGGCGTCGTCGGCTTCCTGATGAAGGCGGGGGCCAACGGTTTCGACGATCACCGCCCGTGGGGCTACTTGGCGGCCGTATTTGCCTTCCTGTTGACGACCAGCCTTTCGGCGCCCCTGGTCTCGGTGGCCCTGCGAATGGCTCGGACCCACTTCAGCCGGCCCCTATCTCGCGCCGCCGAGCTCTGGAGCGTTGTAGGCATCCTCAGCATCGTCATGATGATCCCGCTACTGATCGTTCAACCCTCTGGCCTCGGCCGGAGCACATTCTGGTTCGTCCATGAGGTGCAGAGCGGGCCCTTCAGCACCTGGCCTCCGGGGGCGCCCCACGTTTGGTCGGGTCTGGCGGTAGGCTTCCTCGCCCTCACCGCACTGGCCATCCTGTGGGTGGGTGCGATTCCGGACATGGCCGCAGGCCGGGACCGTGTAGCCGGCCTGCGGGGTGCGCTCTATCGCACCCTCTCCCTGGGCTGGCGAGGTCACAAGCGGCAGTGGCGGGTCCTCCGGGGGGCGCTGGGGGCCCTGGGCGCGCTCTACTTCATGTTCCTGATCTACGGACACACGGTGGTCAGCTACGACTTTGCTCAGAGCTTGGTCCCGGGCTATAAGGACTCCATCTTCCCCACGTATCACGCCCTTCAGGGGCTGCAGGCCGCCATGGCCACTGTGATGGTGACGCTATTCGTTGTGCGGAAGGTGGGGCGGCTTGAAGATTACATCGGGGTGACCCAGTTCTGGAGCCTCTCCAAGATCATGCTGGCCTCTACGCTGCTGTGGGGCTACTTTTGGTGGTCGGGCTTCTTCATCTTCTGGTACGGGCGGGCGCCCCTGGAGCAAAACGTCCTCTATCTCTTCATGACCGGTCCGTACAAGCCGTTGTTCCTCGTCATATTTGCACTATCGTTCCTGGTCCCTGCCTTTGGCATTCTCATTTGGAACCCGATGCGGCGAAGCATACTGGGGCCCACGCTGGCGGCGACTTCGATCTTGGTGGGCACCTTCCTGGAGCGCATCCGCATCTACGTGGCAGCGCACTCGGTTGGTTTATCCGACCAGGAAGGTCACCTGAGTCTGCATGACTCGCCCGCGGAGTTTGCCCGCACCGTGTCGGCCGTAATGCCGGAGGTTGCTGATGTCCTCATGGTTGTGGGGGCCCTGGCGGGTGCAGTGCTGCTGTACCTGATCGCAACCAGGATATTGCCAATGGTCAGCATCTGGGAGAACAGAGAGACCCTGAGACTCCAGGCGATTGAGCCCTTGGAGAAGCTGGAGCTAAAGATCGTTGCCAAGCCCGAGTAGCCAGGCCCACGGGCTCAAACGCCGGAGGTTGTGAGAGCAGCGATGCAGGAGCGTCTGCCGCTAACCGAGCGGGAGTTGAACCGGGACCTACTGCGTCCCGTCCTCACGACGCCCTTGTGGTGGTGGCTGGCCACGGGATTTCTGGCCACTATACTCGGGATTACGTCCATCGCCGGCGTGATCCTCGTATACAAGGGCATTGGTGTGTTCGGATTGAACCGCCCCGTCATGTGGGGGTTCATGATCACGAATTTCGTCTTCTGGGTTGGCATCAGCCATGCCGGAGTGATGCTCTCAGCGATTCTGCGGCTGGCCAACGCCGAGTGGCGGCGCGTCGCCACCCGGGCGGCGGAAGTGCTGACCATCTTCGCCCTGCTCACGGCAATGCAGTTCCCGCTGTGGCACACGGGCCGCCCCTGGCGCACGGTCTATTGGGTGTTCCCCTACGACTTCGCCAGAGGAATCTGGCCGGACATCCGCTCTCCGCTGGTGTGGGACCCGAGCGCCATCTTCACGTATCTGACCAGTACGATCCTCTTCGTCTTCGTGCTCCTGGTACCGGACATCGCCGTCATCCGAGACCGCACGCGGGGCATCCGGCGGGCCGCCTACGGCGTCCTGGCTCTGGGCTGGAGGGGCACACCCCGCCAGTGGAAGCTCCAGACCCTGGCCGGCATCCTGCTCTCCGCCATCATCCTGCCCATTTTCGTGTCCGTCCACAGCATCGTGTCCTGGGACTTCGCCGTCGCCATCGCGGTCGAGGGCTGGCACGCCACCATCTTTGCGCCCTACTTCGTCATTGGCGCGGTGCACTCGGGGGTCTCCGGAGTCGTAACCGTGCTCGTTCTGCTGCGCTGGCTCTTCCGCTGGGAGAATTACGTTCGGGCCGAGCACCTGGAGGCTCTGGGTCGGCTGCTCATCGTCATCGCGCTGACGTGGTTCTACTTCTTCTTCATCGAGTTCATGATGGGGATGTACGCCGGCGAGGGGCCGGAGTTGGACTTGCGTCACCTCCAGATGATGGAGTGGCCGTTCAATATGCTCTTCATCGTCTTCTTGCTGGCCGCATTCTTCATTCCGGTGCCCTTGTGGCTCTTCAGGAACGTGCGGCGGAGCGCCGTGCTCATGTTCTGGACCACCATTCTGGTCAATATCGGAATGTGGTTGGAGCGCTTCATCATCATCGTCCCAAGCCTCATGCGCAAGCAGTCTTTGACCTTCAACTGGGGTTCCTATGCCCCAAGCGCAGTCGAGATCCTCTTCGTCATCGCCTCCTTTGCGCTGGTCTTCCTGGGACTTCTGGTCTTCGGCAAGCTCTTCCCGATCATTCCCCTGGCAGACGCCAAGGAGGGGAAGCTCTTGGCGTCTGAAGTGCAGGTCGGCAAGGTCAGTGTCCCAGCTATGTATCGAGAAGAGTGATTACCACAGGACGAGGCAGAACCATGGCCAACAAGGGAATGCTAGGACTCTTCCAGGACTCAAGCGGCGTCGTGGCCGCGGCGGACGCGCTCAAGAGCGGCGGGGTGACCGATTTTCAGGTGCTTTCGGACGCCCCGTACCCTGAAGGCGCCTTTGGCGAGCCGCCAGCGCATCACAGGCTGTACGTGTTCCCGTTCATTGGCGCTGCCTTGGGCCTCTCGGTCGCCCTGCTGCTGACGGCGGGCACGCAGATCGCCTACCCCCTGGTTACGGGCGGCAAACCGATACTGGCTATCCCGGCCATGTTCGTCATCTGCTACGAGGGTACAATGCTGGGCGCCGTTCTCTTCACTATCCTGGGCGTCCTTTTCGAGTCCCGCCTGCCCCGGTTGGGCGTGGGCCTCTACGACACGCGTATCACAGAAGGATACCTGGCCCTTGAGGTCGCCGTACCTGAGGAGCAGGTCGAGCAGATTGAGGAGATCTTCCGTGGCGCCAACGCCATAGACATCAAAGTGGAGGGGCGAGTCGCCGCCGGATGAAGACGATGCACTCGGTGAAGTCTTTGGTACCTCGCAGTGCCGCAGGCCGCGTGCGCCTCCTGTTGCCGTTGGTCCTGGGGGCTTGCGCCCTGGCGATGGTTGCTTGCCCGGCCAAGACCGGCAGCTATGCTCCCATCGACTGGGCGTATGAGATGCACTACACACCTTCGTATCGGTCCCAAGAGCCGCCGCGCCTGGCGCCGCCGGTAGGTGCAGTGCCCTACAAGGCGGCTGGGGACAGTCGAGAGTACACGAGAGACGTCGTGTACTCGGAAGCCGAATACACCGCTATGGAGAGTCCGTTTCCGCGCACGGAGGAGACCCTTGCCCGCGCCGCGGAATTGTACCGCGTCAACTGCTCTTTCTGCCATGGCCCTATGGGTGAGGTGACGGGCCCTGTGGGCAAGATGATGGGGGCGCCCACCATGATGCAAGACGTGACCATGGGGCGGCCCATAGGGCAATTCTTCATGCTCATCTCCCAGGGCGGCACCAACAAGACACGGGGTGGAATGCCCAGGTTCTCAGCCCTTCTGAGTGCGGAAGACCGCTGGCTCCTGGCGGACTACATCATGCTTCTCCAGGGGCGGTAGCGCAGTTCGGGTTTTGCCCATGTTCGTCCGGGTCTCTTTCGTCGCTGTGCTGCTCAGATCCATCCCTGAGCGGCTGTCGGCATTATCTTGCCGCCTGTGTGGTCCGCCCGTTCGCAAACGGCAAGGATCCTACGTTCACGTATGCTAAGATAGGGCCATATTGGAGATTTGGCTGCTGTGCTGATGCACACGGTTGGGCGGCTCGTCTTGTCCCCACACTGGCTGTTCGTTGGTACAGGTGCGCTCTTCTTAGGGTTGCTCATCGGCTGCTACGCCCCAGTCCAAGAGGTCTCATTGGAGACTCGGGCCCAGGCATTGGACAAGAGCCTCATCTGCCCCGTCTGTCCCGGTGAGACCATCGACCAATCGCAGGCTACCCTGGCAGACCAGATGCAGGATATTGTTAGGGAGAAGCTTGACGCTGGGTGGAGTGATGAGCAGGTGCGCCAGTATTTCGTAGACCGCTACGGCGAGGGCATCCTGGCGGCGCCGCCCAAGAGTGGATTCAACCTCCTCGTTTGGGTTGTGCCACCCTTTGGCATCCTTGGCGCAATTCTGGCCCTGGCCTTATCGGTCCGTGCAATGCGGCGAGGGCAGCCCCATTCGCATTACCATGCAGTGAAGGCTGGCAATTCCGGCTTGGAGGCGTTCTTGGACCGGGTGGACGAAGAGCTCTCAGGCACGACTGCCCGGAAGGACGCGACGAAGCCCCCGATGCACCGCGGGCCTACGGCGGGGGAGTCATAGCCTGTGGCTGACCTGGGAACCATCACTCTCCTGCTGACGCTGGCCCTGGCCGTCTATGGGGCGGTTGGGTCTGTCGCCGGCCTGCGGCTGTCCATACCGCAGCTGGTAGTTAGCGCCCGGCACGCCGTCTTCATGACTCCCGTTATGCTGGGAGTGGCAACCCTCGCTCTCGTGACGGCCTTCGCCACCAGGAACTTTCAGCTGGCCTATGTCTTCGAGCATAGCAACCTGGCTATGGAAGGCTGGCTGATCTGGGTGGCCTTCTACGCCGGCAACGAGGGCTCGCTCCTGTTTCTGGCCTTCATTTTCTCCGTCCTCGCCGCGATAGCGATAGCCAGCGCACCCTCGGCGGTGCGTCTCAGCCTTCCATACACGACCGCCGTGCTTATGGGCGTGCTGGTCTTCTTTGTAGCCGTCATGCTCACCATGGCAAACCCTTTCGCTGAGCTGGACGTGGTTCCCTTGGACGGTCGTGGAATCAATCCGCTCCTGAACCACTTCGGAATGTTCATCCATCCGCCAATGCTGATGACTGGACTCATTGGTGTGGCCATACCCTTCGCCTTTGCCATCGGGCATCTCCTGGCGGGCAACACAAAAGACGAGTGGGTGGAGGTTGCGAGGACATGGGGGCTGGTGGTCTGGGCAATCCTCACCGTGGGCCTGCTCCTGGGAGCGTGGTGGGCCTATACCATCCTCGGTTGGGGCGGCTACTGGGCTTGGGACCCGGTGGAGAATGCCGGTTTGCTCCCATGGCTGCCGCTAACGGCCTTCATCCATTCGATCATGGTCCAGAGCCGGCGCGGCATGTTCCGCATGTGGAACATCGCCCTCATCATCTTCGCTTGGGGCATGGCCATGTACGGCATGTTCATGAACCGAGGCGGCCCTATACCTTCCGTGCATTCCTTTGCTCAATCCACCATGGGCTGGGTATTCCTGGGCTTCCTGGCCGGAAACGTGCTGGTGGCCCTTGCCCTCTTCTTCTGGCGCTATCCGAAGCTCCGGAGCGACGCAGCCCTGGAGTCGGTACTGTCCCGGGAGGCCGCGTTCCTCCTGAACAACCTTCTCTTCTTGATGATCGCTCTGGTGGTGCTCTGGGGCCTGGTGTTCCCTCTACTCTCCCAGGCCATTCGCGACGCCACAGTCACAGTAGCGGCGCCCTATTACAACACCGTTGCCGGTCCCCTGTTCTTGGCGCTCATTGTGCTGATGGCCGTTGGCCCGCTGCTTCCCTGGCGTCGTGCCTCGTGGCGGGCGCTGGGCCGCGCGTTGCTCCTTCCGGGCGCGGCGGCGGGTCTTGTGGTAGTGGTGGCCCTTGGCCTGGGCGTGCGCCTGCCGCTGGCCCTGCTTTCCTTTGGTCTCTGTGGTATGGTCCTGGCCGAGATAGCTCGCGAGTGGGTGCAGGGGACGCGCGTACGGAGTCGCAGGGGAGAGGGCGTCTTGAGCGCCTTTGTTGGGCTCATCTCCGCGAACCGCCCCCGCTACGGAGGCTACATTGTGCACTTGGCCATCATCCTTCTGGCATTCTCGGTAACGGGGTCGTCATTCTTCAGCGTTACCAAGGATGTGGCATTGGCCGTGGGAGAACGAGCAGTCGTTGGGGATTATGGCGTGGAGTATGTTTCTGCAAGCGTGGAACAAAAGCCGGACCGCGTGGAGCGACGGGCCACAGTACAGGTGTACCGTGAGGGCCGTCCCCTGACAACCCTGGACGCAGGGTACGCCTTCTATCCCAGCTTCTCCATGGCGACCTCTCGAGCCGGGATTCGCTCCACGCCCACTGAGGACCTGTACGTCATCGCCAACGAGTTCTCCGAAGATGGGCAGCAGGCCCTCTTTCGAATCTATGTCAACCCGCTGGTTGTTTGGATGTGGCTCGCCGGCCCCGTATTCGTTCTTGGCACAGTCGTGGCGCTTTGGCCCAAGCGGCGTCTTCGGGCGCTGCCGTTGGCGGAGGTGAGGGGCGGTCCCTCCGCTGTGCCTGTTGAGAGGTGAGGCGGATGATCCTGCTTGTGGGGTTGCTCCTGGCTGCGGTAGCGCTGGCTGTGGTGCTCCGGCCTTTCCTTCGACCTGGCCAGAGACCCTCCGCGCCCGAGGCAGGTTACTTGGACCAAATGAACGAGACCCAACAGCGCCGAGAGGCCGTGTATAGCGATATTGCAAGCCTTCAGGTCGAGCATGGGCTGGGACAGATTGGGACGCTGGAGTACGAGGCGCGCCTTCAGGAGTACCGGCTCGCCGCCGCATCCCTGCTGCGGGATGAAGAGGGGCTAGGACGGCAGGTTCAAGCTGTGAACGACGCCCTGGAGCGCGAGATCCAAGAGGCCCAGCGCTCGTCGAACGGCCCCGCGGAGCCCCTCGACGAGCGGCGAGCTTGACGCCATGCGATTCTTGCTCTGCTTGCTTCTTGTTCCACTGGTGTTCCTTGCTCCGGCGGCAGGAGAGATAGCTCATGCCCAGTCAACAGGCGACCTGAAGGGACGCATTGTCAACGGCACTGCGGGAGCATCGAGCCCCGATGAGCTTGAAGTCACCCTTCGCTATCGTGACGCCGGGCGCGAGGTGGTCGTCCGCTCAGTTCAGGCCGTCAACGGCGCATTTGCCTTCACGGGCTTGCCTCCCGCTCTGGGAGATGGTTATCGTATCGAGACGATGCATCAGGGCATAGCGTACGCTGCGGACGTTGACGACGGCTCGGCTTCGGAGCCTGTCCAGCTCACCGTCTATGAGACCACCGGCGACATCAGCACGCTGTCCATCGCGGATAGCACCATGATTCTTGCGCAGGGTGGCGAAGACCTGAGAGTGCTGGGGGTCTTGGCGGTCGTGCAGCTTGAGAATTCGTCGGACCGGACCTTTGTGGCTGCACCGGGTGAGGCAGGCCCGATGAACCTTGTACGCTTCTCTTTGCCGCCTAGGGCCCATGAGCTGGACGTGCAAGCCTTCCTGGGAGGAGGGCACCTCGTTCAGGTAGACCGGGGATTTGCACTGACGACACCCATCCCCCCGGGCGTCCACGACATCCTGTTCACGTACAGCGCACCGTACGACGGAGATACGTGGACCTTCGACAAGGGGTTCCCGCTCGGGGCGTCGGTTTTTCGTGTCATGGTGGCCGATGGGCTTGCGATCGCACAGAGCGAGCGGATGGAGGACCTGCTGCCGGTGCAGGTGGGCAGCACGCGCTACTCGGTCCTGGAGGCGCGAGAGCTGGCGCCGCGGGAACGGCTTCTGCTTGGGCTTACGGGGCTGCCCCAGCCGCCATTGTGGTCGCGCCTTCGGACCTGGATCACCGCTGACCCCTTCCAGCGCGGGGTGGCGCCCGGGATTCTCGCGCTGGCTCTCGTGCTGGTACTCGCATTCGCAATGGCCCGAGGCGTGAGGAGTCGCGCCGGCGCCCCTAAGTCCGGCGCAGGGTTGGAGGAGGAGAGGCGAGCCCTGATCGAGCGTATCGGGCACCTGGATGCCCAGCGGAGCCGAGGCGAGGTAGATGACGCTGCCTACCAGGTGGAGCGGGAGGCGCTGAAGGCCCAGCTTCTTGAGATTGCTCTGCGGGTGCGGTCCCTGTGAGTATCGGCCGCGATGGGAACACGGAGGCTGAGATTGGGCGGTCCGGCGTTCGGCGCGGGCCGCTGTTCCTGGCGATCACGGTCCCGCTGCTCGCCCTCCTGGCCCTTCTGGTCTGGGCCCTGCTGCAGTCCGGCGGCAGACCCGCCAACATATCCATCAATAGCGTATTCGGAGAGGTGGAGGCGAGCCAGGAGGTCGCAAGAGACTTTTCCCTGGAGCTGACCGGTGGCGGAACGCTGCGCCCTTCCGACCTTCGCGGGAAGGTTGTGATGCTGGACTTCTGGTCTTCATGGTGTCCGCCATGCCGCGCCGAGGCTCCGGGTCTCGTGGCCGCCTACCAGGAGTACAGCGGGCGCGGCGTAGAGTTTGTGGGCATAGCCATCTGGGACTCGGAGGATGAGGTCGCCAAGTTCCTGGTCCGGAATGGCGTCACGTATCCCAACGGTCTGGACAGCCGGGGCGCCATCGCCATCGACTACGGGGTCCGGGGCATTCCCGAGAAGCTCATTCTGGACCGCCAAGGCCGCGTGGTGCGCAAGTTTGTGGGTCCGGTGGACCGGGAGAAGCTGGAGGCCGTGCTCACGGAGATGCTGGTGCGCTGAGGGTTGCAGCGCTAGTCGGCGCCGATCTTCCACAGCTCCATGGCAGTCTTGCCAAAGGCCCACTCGACGTCATCCGGACCGGTGAAGGCGCTGTGCTCCATGGCGCCGTGGAGGGAGTTCCTGTACCCTTCCCGTCCGGCCACGGGCGGGAAGTCGCTGCCCCACATCATCCGCGTTGGGCCAAAGGCTTCGTAGGCCATCTCCAGCAGCGGAGGGACCTCCGCGAAGCCGAACCGGGGTTGGAGGCGAGCAGGCCTCTGACTGAACTCCCCCAGGCCACCGAACTTGACATATGTATTCGAGAGCTGAGCCAGCTCCAGTGCCTTGCGGTACTTGTCGTAGGGAGGCGTAATCGACTGAGGGCTTCTGGGTGCGTACATGCCGCAGAGGTGCTCCAGGACGATGGAGCACGTGGGAAGGGACCGCACGGCGCCCTGGAATGCATCATCGGCGCAGTCGGCAACGTCAACCAGAAAGACGCTGATGGGCAGTCCGACCTGTCCTGCTTTGCGCCAGATGGCCAGCGGGTCGTCGCCCGGGGAACGGTCTCCCGGAAGCAGCCGCAGCCCGCATACGCCGTCTTCCTGGGCGAGCCGTTCCAGGTTCGGCAGGGCGTTGGGATCAGCCGGGTCGACTGTGATGATCGCGTTGAATCGCCCTGGATACCGCTTCATGGACTCCAACAGGTAGCGGTTGTCAAAGTTGCCCCGATGCTGGGTGAGGACAGCCTTCTGAACGCCGCACAGGTTCATTTGGTGGAGGATCATTTCAACGGGCTCAAACCAGTTGGTCCCTGCGTGGCAGTGGGTGTCAACGATGTACATCGGCACGTTCTCCGTGGGGGATTCCCAACGCTATCATTCCGGCCTTGGCAGGTGCTACTGAGCGGTAATGCCCCCGTCGATAACGAGCTCGGAGCCGGTGACAAAGGACGCTTCATCGGAAGCAAGGTACAGCACGCCGTAGGCTACGTCGGTTGCTGTCCCCAGTCTGCCCAGAGGGACTGCTGCGCGGCGGTCTTCAAGGGTGATTGGTGCGTCCAGGCGGCGCAGCATCTCCGTGTCGATTGGCCCGGGATGGACGGAGTTGCTCCGGATCTTGTCGGCCGCATATTGGACCGCCGTGGCCTTGGTGAATACGCGGACAGCCCCTTTGGAAGCGCTGTAGGCTGGAGATGAGTGAAACCTGCCGACGATGCCAGCGATGGAGGATGTATTCACGATGGACCCGCTGCCGGCGCGTTTCATGGCCGGGATGGCCTGCTTTGCGCCGAGAAAAACTCCCTTGGCGTTGATCTCCAGTATCCTGTCCCAGTCAGCCTCTGAGACGGACTCCACAAGGTCCGATTGGGTGATGCCCGCGTTGTTGACGAGAATGTCCAGCTTCCCGTACTTGCGTTCGGCAAGCGCTACAGCGTTTTCCCACTGATCGTTCTGGGTCACGTCGAGGTGGACGTAGGTCGCTTCGCCGCCGGTCTCAAGTATCTGCGTCTCGACCTTGCCGCCCTCTTCGTCGAGAATGTCACCGATGACGACCTTGGCGCCTTCCTGGGCAAAGAGCATGGCTTCCAACGCTCCCTGTCCCCTCGCGCCTCCGCTGATGAGTGCTACCTTGCCCTCCAATCTTCCCATGATGCTCTCCTGCCTGCCGTCTATTGGCTGACGCGCGGCTGTTCTTGACTCTGCACAAATCCTGAACGGGAACGGGGCAGGACCCCCTGGCGATTGTCTTCGACCATGCGCTCGTAAGAGCTCTGGATGCCGGTCAGTGTACCCTTGAACTGGGGCATGACGTATCTTGCGAACAGCTCGAGGGACCGGTACCACTTCTCTTTCGACGTCCAGTCGATGCTCAGCATGAGCAACCCGCCGAAGCCTCCTGTGGCGTTCTGAAGCTCCCGTATTCGCCGTACGCAGTGGTCGGGGTCGCCGATGATCCAGCCCCGCTGCGCGGCGACCTGATCGAAGGTGATCTCGCTGGCGGGCTGTCCCGGATAGACCTCGTAGGTGGTCTTCAATCCGCTGTGGAAGAAGTACTCTCGTGCCTCGCGCATGGCGCCCTCAGCGACGTCTGCCTTCGCCTGCTCCATGGACTCAGCCACGTACACGGGAACGTTGCCCAGCCGCCAGTCATCGCGGCTGACGCTGTGGCCCGCGTTGTTGGCCTCCTGTTCGTAGACCTGCCACTGCTGGTTGAGGTCCATGACGCCCGGAATGGTGAACGCTCCTGAAATGACGGGGAGGCCCCTCTCGGCCGCCACCCTGATGCTGTTGCCGCTTCCGGAGCTCACCAGGAATATGGGCACGTGGGGCTGCTGAAAGGGCCTGACCTGGAGCGCCATATTCTCTATTTGCCAGTACTGGCCCTGGTAGGAGACCGGCTCATCCGTGCGGTAGAGCTGGAGGATGATGTCCAGAGACTCGTTCATCATGGGGCGGAGCTCTGCGGGGTTGATGCCGAAGAGCTTCACGTCGGGGGCCAGGACGCCCGGCCCGCACCCGAGCATGATCCGCCCATAGGCCAGGTGGTTCAAGAACGCTATTCGTTCGGCGACGTGGAATGGGTGGTGGTACGGTAGGTTTATGACGGCAGTGCCCAGCCGGATTCGCTTGGTGCGAGTGGCCGCCGCCGCCAGAAAGATGTCCGGCGCCGGGATGGTCTCCCAGCCCCCGGAGTGGTGCTCGCCCACCCAGACCTCGTCGAGTCCCAGGCTTTCGGCGTACTCGATGAGCTCAAGGTCTCGCTCGAAGGCGAGCGTTGGGTTTTCCGTATGGGGGTGGGACGGCATCATGAAGAATCCAAACTTCATCGGCAGGCTCCCCATGTCGAAGGATGCTCGTTGAGACCAGCTTGGGAATTCGCCCTCTTGAGGGTTTCCTCGATGGCACTCGTCTCTGTTTCTGTGTTGCGCCACTCCCGCGGCTTAGGGAGCGGGAGCCGCCTCTGCGCGTGAGCGGCGTCGCAGGGGGCCGAGCCACTCGCCACGCTCCCACACTACCAGAATCTGGCTGGCAATGGCGATGGAGCTGTAGGTCCCGGTCACTATGCCGATGAAGAGGGTTATGAGCAGGCTCTGGAGCGTCACGCCACCCATCAGAAGGAGGGCAGAGATCACGAGAAGGGTTGTCACGCTGGTGGTCAGGGAACGGCCGAGGGTCTCCATGATTGAGATGTTGATGGTGGCTTCCAGGCCCCTGCCCGTACGCCGGGCTGTGTTCTCTCGAATCCGGTCGAATACGACGATGGTGTCATGGACGCTGTAGCCCAGGACCGTCAGCACGCCGGTGATGAACATCACGTTGACCTCGATGGCCAGGAACTTTCCGAGGATGGAGAAGAGTCCCAGGACGACGAGGACGTCATGCACCGTTGCGATGATGGCTGTGGACCCCATCCTGAAGGAGTTGGGCATGGCCCGGAAGGCCCAGGTGATGTAGAAGAGGATCCCCACCGCCGCAATCAGCACGGCGATGATGGCGTTGCGCACGGTCTCCTGGGCTATGACGGGAGACACAGCCTCCAGGTCCGTGGTCACGATGGGCGCCAGGGTCCGTAACGCGCCCTCCACTCGTTGTCTCTCCGATTGCCCCTCGGCCGTGCCGACGGGCGCTTCCTCCAGAGTGCGCGTGCGAATGAGATAGGCGTTCTCGCCAAGCCCCTGGATAAGGGCCTCGCTGTGCCCCTGCTGTGCGACCACCAACCTGACGGACTCCTGGGTCACCGGCTCGGCAAAGGTGACGGTAAGAGCAGACCCGCCCGTGAACTCAATCCCTATGCGGAACCCGGGCGGGACCACCATGGACACTATCCCCAGGGCGATAATCACGAAGGAGCCCAGGAAGAACCAGCGCCGCTTTCCTACGAAGTCCATCTTGCGCTCCGCTACGCTAGGAGTATGGCGAGAAGCATGAGAGTCGCTCTCTTCTTGGGGTCTTGCACCCTGCGGCAGACCCTGGGGTCGAGGGCCTGTTGCTCCCGCCTCGGTGCTCCTGCAGCATCGAGTGGGAACATGCCTTCCGGCCCCGAGACAACGTGATGGAACACTACCGTCCCCCTGAGAACGGCCGCGCCGCCGGCCCCTGACTCTGGATGCCTACGGGAGTGAACAGGCGGGTCAATCTGCGGAGGGGCGTCGCCACGGTGAGGTGCAGGAGGCTTCTGCTGACGAAGATGGCGCTGAACATGCTGACCGCCACGCCGATGAACAGCGTTACCGCGAAGCCCACGACCACGCTGGCGCCCAACCGGGTGCCGAACCACCAGAGGATGCCGCACGTGATGAAGGTAGAAATGTTGCTGTCGCGAATGGATGGCCACGCCCGGCTAAAGCCCGTCTCGATGGACCCGAGGAGACTTCTGCCGGTGCGGAGCTCCTCCTTCATGCGCTCAAAGATAAGGATGTTAGCGTCCACGGCCATGCCGATGGAGAGGATGAAGCCCGCGACGCCTGCCAGGGTCAGAGTTACCGGGAAGAGCTTGAAGATGGAGATCACCAGGGTCATATAGGTGACCAAGGCGCCGGCAGCCATGAGGCCGGGCACTCGGTAGTAGAGGACCATGAAGATAAGCACTATCCCCAGGCCAATGATGCCGGCTATGACACTCTTGCGCAGGGCGTCGGCGCCCAGGGTAGCATCGACGTCCCGCTCCTGGACTACGGAGATGGGAATGGGCAGGCGCCCGGATTCAAGTTGGATGGCCAGCGTGCGGACGCGGTCCAGGGTGAAGTCGGGCCCCTCGATGAAGGCTTGGCCGCCCAGGATGGCCTGCCGAGCTACTGGCGCGACCAGTTCCTCGTCATCCAGGAAGATGGCGATGCGATCGAAGTAGCCCTGCTCGTTGGGGACGGAGATGCGCGTCGTCAGGTCGCCGAAGATGTCGGCGCCCTCGGAGCTGAACTCGATGGAGACGATAGGCAGCCTGGAAGTTTGGTGTTGGTCCGCGAAGGCCCGGGCCAAATCGTCGCCACCCAGGTTGAGGTCCACGTCCTGGTGCAGGATGCAGAGCTCGTCCTGGCAGACCCGATGCTTGAATTCCAGGACTGCCGTTTGCCCGATGAGGCGCTTGGCCTCCTCGATGCCTCCGGAGACGGAGTAGGAGTCCAATGCGCCGACCTCCCCCAATGCCTCCCGAATGCGTTCCGACTCGGCGGGCTCGGTTATCTGCCCCTGTGGATCGCGCCTCGGCGGATCCAGTGACGGAGCGTCGATGATGAACTGCGAGCCGTCGATCTGCTGGATGAAGGCGTCGCCGCGGGCAAACGGAGCGAGGGCAGTCCTGACCTGCTCAATCCTCCGCGTGCCCTGGAAGGTAGCCTCGATCTCCGTGTCGCCGACGCCGGGAAGCTGGACCAGGATACGCTCGTTGCCCAGGATCTGGATGTTGGGCTCGGCCACGCCAAACTCATTGATGCGCCGCTCAATGATGCTGACTGCGCCCTCCATCTGGGACTCGGTCGGCTCGGTGCAGCCGCTGAAGCGGATGGTCCCCGTCACGGTGCCCAACGACTCGAATGCCTGCCGAACTGTCTCCTGGTCCGGCTCTTCGAGGCCAGGGCTCACTCCATCGCCGGTGGCCGTTAGGCATGGCACGGTGGCCAGGAAGGATCGGGAGCCGGAGAGCTCAACAGACTCAAGGGACCGCCCCATACCTTCCAGGACGGGGGTAATGGCCGAGGTGACCGCTTCGACGTCGGTCTCCGTGCCCTCGACGTAGGTAGTCCGTATCTCGTTGGGAGACCGCTCCGCCTGGTACACCAGGTGGACGCCGCCCAGGAGGTCCAGGCCCAAGCGGAGTCCGAGAGGCCCGCTGCCGCCGCGCCGGAAGTTTGCGGCCTCGATGTTGATGGTGGGGAACACCAACGCGGCCACTGCGATGGCCAGCAGGATGCTGACGAATATCAGGCGCCGCATATTTCCTTTAGGCATGAATCTGTCCCACGACTTCTACTCCTCTCCCTGACGTGTGGTCTGACGCTTTGAGTATGCGCTCGGCCAGGTCCAGGGCTTGGTCCCTGGTGCTGATCTCACCTAGCGCTTGGGCCTCTTTCACGGCCTCCAGGAGTCCTCGGAAAGAGGGGCCTGGGCGCAGTCCGAAGTGTTGGATGAGATCGTGCCCATCCAGGAGCTTGGCTGGGCCCTGGGGTTGCGGCCGGGAGGCGCTCTGCTCCAGTGTAAAGGCTATGCGGTTACAACTGAAGCGCCACTTCTCGATGTCCAGGGCCGGCCCGCGAGCAGCGAGGTGGTCCGCGAGGTGGAGGTAGAGCGTATCGATCGCGATGTCTCCGAGGTCTCGGAAGTACCGGTAGATCGCCCTGGGAGTGGGCATGTCACCCCGCTGTGCCAGGTGGCTTGGCCGCAGGTGCTCCGCAATCAGGGAGCAGACCGTGTCCGCGCCGCGGCGGCTGAGCCGAAGCCTCTGCATGATGTGTTCCGCTTTCTCGGCGCCGCGTTCGGAGTGGCCCAGAAAGCGGGCCCTGCCGGAGGGTTCCACGGTCCTGGTCTCCGGCTTCGCCACGTCGTGCAGGAGGGCTGCGAGCTTGAGGAGGGTGGCCCGTGTGTGACCGTCGCTGACCTCCTCCTGGAAGTGGTGGTCCAGATGTGAAGGCCAGGGGATGCACTGGCCGACTGGTCCGGTCATGCGGAACTGAGGGTCCAGGACCCGCTCCAGCATGACGGTGCATTGGAGGCTGTGCTCATACACGTCCCAGTAGTGCTCAAAGGGCTGGGTGACTCCCTTGGCCGGCGTGAGCTCCGGGAGCAGGTTGGCGAGGATGCCGTGATGGTCGAGGATCTCCAGGGAACGCTCCACGCCGGGCCGGCTCAAGATGGCCAGCAGCTCGTCCCGGAGGCGCTCGCCGGACACGCGAGATAGGAGCGGGGCATCTTGGGACAGGAGGCGCCGGGTGCCGTCCTCCATCTCGAGGCCAAGCTGAACGGCGAGCCGAACGGCGCGCAGGAGGCGCAGGGGGTCGTCCTGGAATGCCCCAGGTCCGACAGCGCGAAGGACCCTTGCGTCCAGGTCTGCTCGACCGTGAAGCGGGTCTATGATGGGCCAAGACGCAGGAGCGCCCGCCGCCTGGGGGAAGGGGACCGCCATAGCGTCGATGGTGAAGTCTCTGTGTTCCAGGTCGGCGGCGATGCCCTCGGGAGCGCTCGTGAGGTCGATGGTCCAGGGCGCATCGTGCTCTGACGAGGAGCGCAACAGGACGCGGAAGATGCCCCGCTGAGGATCGAGGGGGACGAGGTTGCCGCCCGGATCGCCCGCCAGCTGCCGGGCGATCTCCGACGCGCCGCCAACGATGGCGACGTCGACATCGCGGCTGGGCCGGCCTAGGAGGGTGTCTCGGACAAAGCCGCCTACAAGGAACGCCTGGACATTGCAGGCGGCAAAGCGCTCTTGCAGCGATTCCAGAAGCCGCACTAGATTCCTTTCCGGAAGGAGCCTCTGGGTCAGTCAGGACGAAGCGGTGGACTCTGCTGCTGCGTTGGAGGGCTCGGTTTCCGAGTCCTCTTCCTGCGGCAGCTTCTCTTCGCCAAGCTTCCAGATGGCGTCTTTGCTAATCAGGTGGTCGATGTACAGCTGGCCGTTGAGGTGACCTATCTCGTGTTCCAGGGCCTGAGCCAGCAGGTTGTCTTCCGCTTTGATGCGGATGGGTCTGCCGGTGCGGTCCGTGGCGCGCACGCGGACTGAATAGGAGCGCGTGACCGTGCCCCGGTAACCGGGGATGCTCAGGCAGCCTTCCTCCAACTCCCGCTCCCCCTGCCGGGCGACCATCTCCGGATTGATGAGGACCCGAACCTCTTCCTCTTCCGGGATCTCGATGACACACACGCGGAGTGGTACGCCGACCTGATTGGCTGCCAGGCCCACGCCGTTGGCGTCCCGCATGGTCTCGATCATGTCGTCGATGAGGTGCTGGAGGGAGGCGTCGAACTCTTTCACGCGCCGGGTCCTGGTTCGGAGGATGGCGTCAGGGACAGTGCATATGGGTCGCAGGGCCACGGTTCACCTCGGATCCTTGACGATGCCTAGGTGAATTATAGTGGCGAGACCCGAGCCCGTAAAGCTGACCGGCCGCCGGGGTGGAGAAGGAAGGGGGACGGTGCGCGTCTCTGCCCGCTAGAACTGGCGGAGGAAGCGCAGGTCGTTGGAGTAGAAGTGGCGGATGTCGTCTATGCCGTACTTGAGCATGGCGATGCGTTCTGCGCCCAAGCCGAAGGCGAAGCCGGTGTAGCGGGCGGGGTCGTAGCCGACCATTTCCAGGACGCGAGGGTGGACCATGCCGGCGCCCATGATTTCGATCCAGCCGGTGCCGCGGCAGGTGGGGCACTCCCGGTCCGGGGCCGAGAGGCGGCCGGCGCCTTCGCAGTTGAAGCAGTCGACTGACATCTCGGCGCCAGGTTCGACGAAGGGGAAGTAGCTGCAGTTGAAGCGGACGCGCCGGTTGGGGCCGAATATGCGCCGGGCGAACTCAAAGAGGGTGCCCTTCATGTGCGCGAAGCTGATGCCCTCGTCGACGGCGAGGCCTTCCACCTGGAAGAAATGCCACTCATGGGTCTGGTCTGTGGCCTCATACCGGTACACCTTGCCGGGCACGATGACGCGCACGGGCGGTTGGGTCTGCATCATGATGCGGGCCTGCATCGGGGAAGTGTGGGTGCGCAGCAGCATGGGGCGGCGTCCATCCTGGTCGACGTGGTCGATCCAGAGCGTGTCCCACATGTCCCGGGCCGGGTGGCCCTCAGGGATGTTGAGGATCTCAAAGTTGAAGTGGTCCCACTCCACCTCCGGGCCTTCAGCGACCTGGAAGCCCATGGAGTTGAATGCGCCGCAGATCTCGCGGATGACCTGGGTCGTGGGGTGGAGGCGGCCCTGAGGGACGGGACGGCCGGGTAGGGAGACGTCCAAGCGCTGCTCCCGGGCCAGCTTGGTGAGCTGCGCCTCCTTGAGTGCGTCGGCGGCGTTCTGCCAGCGGTTGGTCAGAACGGACTTGACGTCGTTGGCGAGGGCTCCGGCGGTGCGGCGCTCTTCCTGGGGAAGCTGCGCCAAGTCGCGGAGGGCCTGGGTCAGCCTTCCTTCTCGGCGGCCCAGGTTGGCGATGCGCCACGCCTCCAGCCCCTGAGGGTCTGCGATGCGCTCCAGCTCGGCTAGGGCGCTGTCCTTCAGCACCTGGAGGTCCTGTAGCAGGGCGTCTACGCTGGTTGACATGGCGCTCCCTAGTGGGTCTGGCACGGCGGCGGAAGCCGGGAAGGGCACGCACCATTGTAGGCGGCGGCAACGTGGAGGGTCAATCTGGGCATGGGCGGGACTAGGGCGTCTCCGATGTGACTGGGGAGAAGGGGGAGGGCCTCGTTGACGCGGTCCCGGTGGGCATGGGCGCGAACTCCGGCTGGTGCACGCCACGCCCCGCGGAAGCGGCCGGGTCGGCGAGGAGGTGTGTCGTGCGCGCCTCGAGGGCTAGGAGGGCGTCCTTGCGGTGGAGGCCGCCGCCGTAGCCGACGAGGGCGCCGCTCTTGCCTATGACGCGGTGGCAGGGGACGATGATGGAGATGGGGTTGCGGCCGTTGGCGTGGCCGACGGCGCGGCTGGCGGTGGGGCGGCCGATGGCGTGGGCGACCTCACCGTAAGAGCGGGTCTCGCCGTAGGGGATGTTGGAGAGCTCTGTCCATACGCGGTGGTCGAAGTCGGTCCCGCGGGGGTCGAGGGGGACGGTGAAGCGGCGGAGGACGCCTGCGAAGTACTCGTCAAGCTGGCGGGCGGCGGCGTGGTTGTGGGGGGATGGAGCGCCGTCGGCAAGGCTGATGCCGTCGCGGTCCCAGCGGCGGAGGCGGGGCTGGGCCTGGTCAAGGGGTTCGAGGCAGGCGAGGCCGCGCTGGGAGGAGGCCAGGAGGTAGGGCCCGAGGGGGCTGTCGTAGTGGGAGACCCAGAGGGTGTCGCGGAGGGAGCTGTCAGAGGGGTATTCGATATTCAATTTATGTCCTCCTGAAGCTGGAAATAGAATTGGGGGACGAAACGAATCGGAGTTGCGGCTTGGGCGGCGGGTGCGCTGTCGACGGGAGGCGCCTCCTGGCCGACCGGGCCGGGGAGCGTTTCCCTCTGGTGTTGGTTTGGCGCATGGTCCCTTCTTTGGGTGTTGCGAGGGGGGATGTGGGTCCGCGAGCTCAGGATAGCGCAGGGACAGTGGGAGGGGAAGGGGCGGCTGGCAGCCGCAGTTTCAGCGAGGCCCCTGACCCGTCAACAACCTCTATGGGACCTACAGCTAGCGACCCGCAACCAGCCGGTGGTAGCATGGTCTCCACCAGCCGCCATTCTGACCCCGGAGGAGCACCATGACCCGCCTACCGACCCTCACCCGCGACAACGTCCCCGAACAGCTCCGCGCCGCCTTCGACGAAGTCATCAGCGCCTCGCCGCCCACCGGCCCCAGCTCCATCGCCATCCACAGCCCCGAGTTCGCCCGGCGACGACTCCGCGTCAGCGACTACCTTCGCTTCGAGACAGGCATCGACGACCGCTACATCGAGCTCGCCCTCCTCGTCACCGCGCGTTCCATGGACTGCCCCTACGTTTGGAACGCCCACGCCCCCGCTGCGCGCAAGGCGGGCGTCAGCGATGACGCCATCGCCGCGATCCGCGAGAACCAACCCCTCCCGTCCCTTCCCCCCGCCGACGCCGCCCTGGTCGGCTACGCCACCGAGCTCTTCCGCTACCACAAGGTGTCCGACGCCACATTCGACGCCGCCCTCCACCACTTCGGCGCCCTCCGGCTCGTCGAGCTCACCGCCATTATGGGCCACTACGTCCAGAACGCCTTCTTCCTCAACGCCTTCGCCGTCGACATGCCCGCCGACACCACTGAGCCCCCCCTGCCCATCCCCTGATGTCCCCACGGCGACACACGCTGCGCCGCGCTCCCAGGCGGAGGGCAGGGGGGGGCCGCAATCGTGACCCGCTCGAACCGGTTGAGAGGGTGTCTCATACGTGCATCCCGGGCCCCCCGCCGGCATTACCGCGAAAGCGGGAGTCCAGGGGAGGGGCCGCAGGTTGACGGGAGCTGCTTCACTTTCACGACCCCGCCCACTCCCGCCGGCAGGAGGTGGGAGGTAGTTGGTCTTGACGGATGAGGGGTGTGGGCATAGGATGAGATGTGCTCACTGGCAGGGAAGTGGTGGTGGTGCCTGGCGAGATGCGCTGGGGTGCTGGGAGAGAGGCTGGTGGGGGTACGTTAACAGTAGAAGAGGGAACAAGAGCAAGCAGGTGGCCCTGATGTGGGGAAGGTGCAAAGGGCCCACGGGGGATGCCTAGGTGCCAAGAGCCGATGAAGGGCGCGGCAAGGCGGCGAAACGCCCGGGTGAGCGGTCGAGCGCGCGGAGCCCGGGGTGCCCGAATGGGGAAACCCGGTCCTGCAGAAGCGGGATCACGTCCGGGGTCGTGCCCGGGCGGGGGAACCGGGGGAACTGAAACATCTCAGTACCCTGAGGAAGAGAAAGCAGACGCGATGCCCTGAGTAGCGGCGAGCGAACGGGGCAGAGCCCAAACCTGAGGGGCTTAGTGGCCTGGGGGCCTATGCCTTTTGGGGGTTGTGGGACGTGGGAGCGGGGGCCCCAGGCCCCGCGGGAGTTGGCTGGTTGCTAGCCGAAGGACCCTGGAAGGGGCCGCCGTAGGGGGTGAGAGCCCCGTAGGCGAAAGGAGCCGGTCGAGCCTGCCACGGACCCGAGTACCGCGGGGCACGAGGAACCCTGCGGGAAGCTGGGGGGACCACCCTCCAAGGCTAAATACTCTTGGCAACCGATAGTGAACCAGTACCGTGAGGGAAAGGTGCAAAGCACCCCGAGAGGGGGGTGAAAAGACCTGAAACCGTGGGCCTACAGACAGTCAGAGCTCTGGCGGAAGCTGGAGTGATGGCGTGCCTCTTGAAGAATGATCCGGGGAGTTTATGGGGGCGGCGAGGTTAAGGGACAGGAGTCCCGGAGCCGTAGGGAAACCGAGTCCGAATAGGGCGCGGAGTCGCTTCCAGGAGACCCGAAACCGAGCGATCTACCCGTGGCCAGGGTGCAGGTCCGTTAACCCGGACTGAAGGCCCGAACCCGTTGGCGGGGTAAAGCCATGGGATGAGTTGCGGGTAGCGGTGAAATGCCAATCGAGCTCGGAGATAGCTGGTTCTCCCCGAAATGTCTTGAGGGACAGCCCTGGACGACGGTCCCGGGAGGTAGGGCACTGGATGGGTACGGGGGCGCGAGCCTACCAACCCCAACCAAACCACCAATGCCCGGAGAGCAGGTCCAGGAGTGAGACGGTGGGGGAGAAGCTCCATCGTCGAGAGGGCAACAGCCCAGACCGCCGGCTAAGGCCCCCAAGTGCGGACTCAGTGGGAAAGGATGTGGGATTCCCCAGACAGCCGGGAGGTTGGCTTAGAAGCAGCCATCCTTCAAAGAGTGCGTAATAGCTCACCGGTCGAGGGAACCCGTGCCGAAGATGTACCGGGGCTAAGTCCGTCGCCGAAGCCGCGGGATTCCGGGAGCTTGAAAGAGTTTCCGGGATCGGTAGGGGAGCGTCCCCCGTGCAGAGAAGCTGGATGGGAACGTCCAGTGGAGGGCGGGGGAGTGAGAATCCCGGAATGAGTAGCGCCAACCCCGGTGGAAACCCGGGGCGCCGAAAGCCCAAGGATTCCTACGGAACGTTAAACGGCGTAGGGTCAGTCGGGACCTAAGCCGAAGCCGCAAGGCGCAGGCGATGGACAGCTGGTCAACATTCCAGCACCACCGCTCTTCTGATGAATGACGGGGGGACGGGGAAGGGAAGGCGGGGCATCCCCATCGGACATGGGGTGTCCGTCCCTGTAGGCCAGGCCACCAGCGGCAAATCCCTGGTGGCCGATAAGAGCTGAGGGGGGCGGGAACTCCGGGCTACGGCTCGGGGGACTCCGCTGTGCCCATACCTCCAAGAAAAGCCTCGTCGGGAGGGAGAGTGGTGCCCGTACCGCAAACCACCACAGGTGGGCAGGGGTAAGCACCCCAAGGCGTTCGAGAGAACCTCCGCTAAGGAACTCGGCAAAGGAGCCCCGTAACTTCGGGAAAAGGGGCGCCCGCAGCGGTGACGGAGCGAGCCTCCCGAGCGGCAGCGGGCCGCAGCGTAGCATCTCTGGCGACTGTTTACCTAAAACCTAGGTCTCTGCCAAGGGGAAACCCTAAGTATAGAGACCGACGCCTGCCCAGTGCCGGAAGGTTAAGGGGACCGGTGAAGCCTACGGGCGTAGCTGGGAACCGAAGCCCCGGTGAACGGCGGCCGTAACTCTAACGGTCCTAAGGTAGCGAAGTCCCTTGTCGGGTAAGTTCCGACCCGCATGAATGGCGGAACGACCGGAGAGCTGTCTCAGCGGAGGACTCGGTGAAATTGCAGGGCCTGTGTAGATGCGGGCAACCCGCGGCGGGACAAAAAGACCCCGTGGAGCTTTACTGCACCCTGGCACCGGACTGGGGTCCGGGATGTGTAGGATAGGTGGGAGGCGAAGAACGTTCCGCGCCAGCGGGGCGGGAGCCGTTGGTGAAATACCACCCTTCCCTGATTTTGGCCCTCACCGCGCAAACAGAGCGCGGGACGCTGCCAGGCGGGCAGTTTGACTGGGGCGGTCGCCTCCTAAAGAGTAACGGAGGCGCCCCAAGGTCCCCTCAGGACGGATGGAAATCGTCCGGTGCGTGCATTGGCAGAAGGGGGCTTGACTGTGAGGCCTACAAGCCGAGCAGGGACGAAAGTCGGGCAAAGTGATCCTACGGCGCCGAGTGGACGGGCCGTGGCTTATCGGATAAAAGCTACCCCGGGGATAACAGGCTGATCTTGCCCAAGAGTTCCTATCGACGGCAAGGTTTGGCACCTCGATGTCGACTCATCCCATCCTGGGGCTGGAGAAGGTCCCAAGGGTCGGGCTGTTCGCCCGTTAAAGGGGTACGTGAGTTGGGTTCAGAACGTCGTGAGACAGTTCGGTCTCTATCTGCCGCGGGCGTAGGAGGCTTGCGGGGATCCCTCCCTAGTACGAGAGGACCGGGAGGGACGGCCCGCTGGTGTGCCGGTGGTCCCGCCAGGGGCCTCGCCGGGTAGCCAAGGCCGGTCGGGAGAAGCGCTGAAAGCATCTAAGCGCGAAGCCCACCCCAAGACCAGGCCTCCCGTCCCAAGCGTAAGCGAAGGAGTAAGGCCGCAGGTAGACCACCTGCACCGAGGACGGAGGTGGAAGGCGGGCAACCGCCGGAGCCGACCGTCCCTCATCGGCCGA
This sequence comes from Dehalococcoidia bacterium, assembly GCA_965197715.1. Lineage (GTDB taxonomy): Bacteria > Chloroflexota > Dehalococcoidia > Lucifugimonadales > UBA1127. Next base: position 3,324,725 of record OZ240224.1, on the reverse strand, counting down.
GGCCTTCCCCATATCAGCGCCACCTGCTTGCAACTTGGACCTCATTCTCTGTAAACTGTCTCCGTCCAGCCCGCGCTCAGGCGCAGGCCGGGCGGTCACACTACTGTCGCGGGGTGGAGCAGCGGCAGCTCGTTGGGCTCATAACCCAAAGGTCGGAGGTTCGAATCCTCCCCCCGCTACCAGGACAACGCGAGAAAGCGCCCCAAGGAAGTCCTCCCTGGGGCGCTTCCATTCCCCCCTCCCCCCATCCGCCGCACGCCGCGCGCTGAGTCGCTCTATGCCAGGCCTCCTCTCAGCACCCCAAGGGGTTGACACCCGTAACGCGCATCCATACCATATCCACCAACTCACCCGCGCTGGAGACCGGAGGGGACACGGTGGCACTCCCTTGTTTCTGTTGTAGCCCCTGTACGTGTCGAGTCGGGGCGTGTTGCGCGCCCCGCTGGCACCCCGGGCAGACTGCCCCGTAGCCGGCGCCCCATGGCTGCGGGGTTTTCTTTCGCCCCGCACCGGGCACACGCTCGCGCAGTCCTGGCAGCAGGCAGGGCGCCACCACCACACCGTAACCAAGGCGCAGAAGAGCACAGGAGGTAGAGATGACCCAGCAGGCACAGACGAAGCCGACCCCCACGGGCACTCACGTCAAACCCACACCGCCGGACCTCTTCATCCATCACGACGTCTGCATGGAGACGCGCTGGGAGAACCTCTACTCGCGCGGCTACCTGACCCCAGCCTCCCTCTTCTTCATTCGCAACCACGGCCCGACACCGATCATCGACCCCCAGACCTGGCGCCTCGTCGTCGAGGGCCCCGGGGTCGAGAAACCCCTCGAGCTCACCTATGACGACCTCCTCCGTCTCCCCTCCGTCACCGTCACCCGCTTCGTCGAGTGCGCCGGCAACGGCCGCATCTTCTTCGAGGAGTACCAGGAGCGCACGGCCAAGGGCCGCCCCTGGCGCTTCGGCTCTTACGCCGTTGCCGAGTGGACCGGCGTCTCCCTCAACGAGATCCTCGACCGCGCCGGCATCAAGCCCTCCGCCGTCGACGTCATGCCCACCGGCCTCGACAAGTCCGCCGTCGAGCGCCCCATGCCCGTCTCCAAGGCCCTCCAAGACGACACCATCGTCGCCTACGCCATGAACGGCGACCTCCTCCCCCCCGACCACGGCTTCCCCGCCCGCGTTGTCGTCCCCGGTTGGGTCGGCATCAACAGCATCAAGTGGGTCGGAAAGATCGCCGTCTCTGAAGAGCCGATCTACGTAGAGCGCAACACAGAGGAGTACGTCCTGGACGGCCCCGACTTCCCGCCCGTCCCGCCCGCCCTCGGCCCCGTCCTCACCACCACCCCCGTGCGTTCGGGCATCGCCATGGCCTGGCCCGGGACCCTCACCTCCGGCCCCCAGGCCATCCGCGGCTTCGCCTGGTCTGGATACGGCAGCATCGCCAGGGTCGAATACAGCCTCGACGACGGCAGGACCTGGGCCGACGCCGCCATCCGGGAGCCCAACATCCCCCTAGCCGGCTGTCGATGGGAGTTCGACTGGAATCCAACGCCGGGCAAGTACACCATCACGATGCGGGCGACCGACAGCGCGGGCAGCACGCAGCCCCTGCCCGAAACCATGAGATGGAACGAGCGCGGCTACGAGTTCTGGGCGGCCGTCCCCCACCCGGTCACGGTCACCTAGCGCCGGCCCCGGCTATCGAGGCTAGCGGCGGACCTCCCGGCGCTCCATCCTTGTTAGCGCCACCACCTCGCTTACGTCCGCCGCCGTGTCCAGCTCCCACAGCCGGCCCAGCAGCTCCTCCACCTGGCCCGTGGGAAGCACGTCGCCCGCCAGGCTCCGAAACTTCGCCTCCAGGTGTTCGTCCGTCATAGGGTTCTCCGGTGCGCCCGTCGCGTGGGTCACTGTCTCCGTGTAGCTGCGGCCGTCCTTCAGCATCAGCGTCACCACACCCGCGTCCTCGGCCATGGACGTGTCCACCGTCGCGCTGATGCGGTCCCTCAACGCGCTGATGACCGGGTCCCGCACCTTGGCGTCCGTGTACTGAGCCGGATAGGCCGCGCCGTCGACCAGCCCCACCGCCATCGAGTGCTGGAATGAGAACTTGCCCTCCAGCCCAACCTTCGGATCGGGCCGGTTCACCAGCTCCAGCACCAGCGGGTGCACTCGCGCCGTCACGCTCTCTACCGCCTCCGGCGCCACCCCGTCCCGCGACCGCAGTACAATCATCGCGTCGATGAGCGGGTGGTTCACCACCCCGCACGCGTAGGGCTTCAGCCCGTTCATGGGCAGCTCCCAGTGCTCGCCCAGATCGGCCGTCGCCCTGCCGAGGTCAGACTCGCTGGACAGCACGGCGGCGAAACCGCGGCGGCCCTCCAGAATGGCTGTCGTCGACGTGAACCCCCGCTGCGCCAGCAGCGCGGCCAGCACGCCGCTCTGCGCCGACCTCCCCGGGTGGAACGGCTTGGTCATGGAGCCGAAGACCTCCCGCACCCCGGCGGCCTGCGTACCCGCAACGCCCATCGCATGGACCATCTGCTCCGTGCTCAGGTCCAGCAGGCGCCCCGCGGCGGCCACGGACCCAAAGACGCCGCACGTGCCCGTGATGTGCCAGCCCTCGTCGTAGTGGGCCGGGTGCACCGCAAGGCTCACCCGGCAGCACGCCTCGATCCCCAGTATTGACGACACCAACACCTCCCGCCCGCTGGCGTGCCGCTGTTCGCCGACGGCCAGCGCCGCCGGAATCGTCGGCGACGATGGGTGGATGACCGTCGGAAAATGCGTGTCGTCGTAGTCCTCCAGGTGCCCCAGGTACCCATTGGCCAGCGCAGCGTTCTGGAGGTTCGTGCGCGTTCCCTCGCCCACTATTGTCGCGTGCCCCGTCCCGCCCTCCTCTCGGAAGACGTCCAGCAGGATGTCCAGCGACGGGTCCCGCGCCGCGTACAGCGCCGCTCCCAGGTAGTTGATGAAACAGCGCTTCCCCTCGTGCAGGATCGACCCGGGGCTCCCATCCTCCGGCGACTCCACGATGAATCGGGCCAGCTCTTCCGTCGCGCCCATGCGTTCCTCCTTGCTAGTGTCCGGCATATGCCGCGCCCCCGATGAAGCGAAGGTAGAGCCCGCGCCTACCCTCCGCCAGCCCTGGCGCCCTGCCAGAGCGGGCGCATTATAGCATGGCCCACGGGCTGGCCCTCGCTGCGCCCTTCCTCCCGCGCCCCATTCCGCCCAATCCGGCGCCGCCGCCCTGGCGTAGCACTGTACGGCTGCCCGAGTCCAGACTCATTCGCCTCCCGAATGCCGCACCGGAAGGAGCGCCATGGACCCCGTTCAGCACTTCCTGGCCGCCGAGATTGCCCAGGACTACCGGACCGGCCTCGTCACTCGACGGGAGTTCCTGCGGCGTATGGCCCTCATCACCGGCGGCGCCGTCGCCGCATCCTCACTGGCGTGGAGCCTCGCGTGCGCCCCGGAGGCCGCCGTCCCCGCGGCCGTGCCGTCGCCCACCGCGGCGCCGACCGCCACTCCTGAGCCCATCACGTCGCCGGCGCCGGCTCCGGGCCCCGGCGAGACTGTTGCCCCCCACGATCCGCGCATCCAGGCGGGGCCGGTGCAGTTCGAGGCCAAAGGCGTGACCGTGCAGGGCTACCTCTCCCGCCCAGCCGCAGGCGGCCCGCACCCGGCCGTCCTAGTCATCCACGAGAACCGCGGCCTCCTCCCCCACTTCCCGGACCTGACCCGGCGGCTGGCACTCGAGGGCTACGCCGCCTTCGCCATCGATCTCCTCTCCCGGAAGGGCGGCTCCGCCGGCTTCCCCGACTCCGGCGCCATGCGCACTGCCCTTCGTGAGGTTACACGAGAGCAGGCCGTCGAGGACATGAACGCCGCCGTGGCATACCTTCAGACGCAGCCCTTCGTCCGCCCGGACCGCATTGGCGCCACCGGCTTCTGCTATGGCGGTGGCATGGTCTGGCTCCTCGCGGCCCGCAACCCGCAGGTCCGTGCGGTCGTGCCCTTCTACGGCTCAGCTCCGCCCTTGGAGGAGGTCCCCAACATTCAAGCGGCCGTTCTGGGCATCTACGCCGCGGAGGACAATCGCATCAACACGGGCGTCCCGGACCTGGAAGCGGCCCTCAAGGAGCACGGGACGAGCTACACGTTCAACACCTACGCCGGGGCCAACCACGCCTTCTTCAACGACACCGGCACGCGCTACCATCCCGAGTCCGCGCAGGCCGCGTGGAGGGAGACCCTCGCCTGGTTCGACCAACACCTGAAGCGCTAGGCCGGCTCCCGTGGCGCACATGGCCGTCGCGCCAGCGACCCGTCGCGAGCGACAGGACAAGTATTGACGTTAGGCTTGTCCTGTAACTACAATGGCGTAGTATGACGAAGGGCGACCGCGCTTGCGTTGGACTTGGGATCAGGCTAAGAATAGGGCGAACCTTCGAGCACATAGACTCAGCTTCGAGGCTGCCGTCTTCGTGTTTGACGATCCCATGTCTGCGACGCGGAAAGACCCTTATCCTTATGAGCAACGGTGGCGGACCATCGGCATGGTGGGGACTCAAGTCGTGATGGTAGTCCACACTCGGCCCGAATTCGACACGGAGACCAGCGAAGAGATCGGGCGAATCATCTCCGCACGTAAGGCGACGAGACGTGAGAGGGAGGCTTATGAAGAAGGACATTGCTGAGCTGCCGTCAGACGTTCAGGAGCAGGTACGGGCGTTGGAGGCTCTGCCAGACGACCAGATCGACACGACCGACGCCCCGGAGATCCTCGACTGGTCCGACGCCAGGCGCGGCGTCTTCTACCGGCCTGTGAAGCAGCAGATTACGCTGAGGCTCGACGCGGACATCATAGCCTGGTTCAAGGCTCGTGCTCGTGGCCGTCGCGGATACCAGACGGACATTAATGGGGCGCTCCGCGAGCACGTCCAGAGGACGGCCCGTTCCTCAAGATAGCCTGATCGGCGGGGCCGACGACGGGGTGCCAACAAGCCTGAAGGAGATGGGCTGCCCTGGCGGGGCGAGTGTTCAACGCCACCCTTCTCTATCGGGCCTGGCGTAACCCGATGCCTGGTAGTGCACGGCGCCGCTGAGGAAGTCCTGCCGTAGCTCAATGAGATACGAGGTGTGGAATGGACCTAGCGCGCCGCCTCCAACACACCCCCACAAAGCCGTCGCGCAGCGACCGCCAGCGGCCCTAGCCGCCGGAGCGCACCAGCCCGCCGTCGACCGCCAGCGCTTGCCCCGTGATGAATCGCGCCTCTTCCGACGCGAAGAACACCACTGCCGGCGACAGGTCCCCCGCCTCCCCATACCGCTTTATCGCCTGCATCTGCCGCCGCTCCTCCGTGCGCGGCCCGCCAATCGAGCCCGACGCGTCCAGCACCCGGTCGTACAGCCCCGGCAGCACAGAGTTCACCGTAATGCCAAAGTCTCCCAGTTCCGTCGCCAACGCACGCGTGAGCCCGATCACTCCCGCCTTCGCGCTCACGTAGGCCATCTGGTTCGCGCCGCCCACCAGCTCCCGGCACGACGAGATGTTGACCAAGCGGCCGTAGCCCGCCTCCTTCATCGCCGGGGCGACAGCCTGAGCGCACAGGAACATCCCCGTCAGGTCCACGTCCAAGGCGCGCTTCCACTCGTCCAGGCTGATCTCCGTGAAGTGTTTGGGCTTCTCTCCAATGAGGGCCGCGTTGTTGACCAGGATGTCTATGCGTCCGTACTGGTCCAGGACCGCCTGCGCCATCCCCTTCGTTGATTCTTCGTCCGTCACGTCCGTCCGCACCCAGATAGCGTCGCCGCCCTCCTCCTTGATCGCGCTGACCGTGCCTGTCCCGTCCGCGATGTCAGCGACCACGACCCGCGCCCCTTCCCGCGCCAGGTGCAGTGAGTGCGACTTCCCCAGGTAGCCCGCCCCGCCCGTCACGATAGCCACGCGGTCATCCAATCGGCCCATGTTGTCCCCCTTTACTGTCTGCTGCCGCCGCCCCGCGGCTGTTCGCCTGCGCCGCCTCTAGCACATCTTCCCTTACCTGGTCGTCGTGCCGGCGACCCTCGCCGCCATCCTGAGCTTGTCGAAGGATGAGCGGCCCCTCACGTGGCCGTCGCGCCAGCGACCGCGCCCACGTCGATCTCCTGCCCGTTCAGTGTCATCGTGCTCTGCACCGGCACAGGGTGCGCCAGCGACTGCATCACAAAGCAACCGTTCTCCGCATTGCGCAGCACTCCCGCCACCCGTGCTGGGTCCTCCGGCGATTCCACTTCCAGGCGCACGTCGAAGCTCTCGCCCCGGCCCTGGATGGTCTGCGCCAGGACCGAGCCCTCCCGGGAGAACCGCCCGGACACGTGCACCTGCGCGCTCGTGATCTCCACCTTCATCATCTGCCCGTACCGGGCAACCTGGGTCAACAGTCAGAACCCCACCGCCAGACAGAGGTAGCGCATCGGCGTCGTCGCGCTCCCCCGTCCCCCCAGCCGGGAGCCCTCATCGCAGTGCACCGTGAACCCGTCGTCCGTATGCCCCTCCTTGCGCATCCCTTCCAGGGCAACGGCGTCGACCTTAATGGTGATGACCCTCGAATCCGACCCCTCCTGGGGCGATGACGATTGCGTGCTCATAGCGTCTCCTCTCCGGCGTATGGTCGCCTGCGGCGCGGGCGATCGCCTCGCCTGCCCCGCCTCCCCGTGCGCACTCCGGCGGTTTTCGCACGTCCGAAGCTGGACGGTAGCATAACCAGCCCGCCTCCAGCCTGTCAACGACGGTGCGTATTGACGGCGCTTGGCCCCCTGGCTACCATTGCCCGTCAGGAGGACCCGTGACAGACACCGCATCCATCCCCGGCCAACAGATCAGCCACGACGCTATCCGCGCCGCCATACGCGACGTGTGCCGCGCCTACCCCGGCGAGTACTGGCGCACCCTGGACAGCGACCGCGCCTACCCGGAGGAGTTCGTCAAGGAGCTCACCAACCTTGGCTGGCTCGCTGTCCTCATCCCCCCCGAGTACGGCGGCGCCGGCCTCGGCGTCACCGAGGCCAGCATCATCCTGGAAGAGGTCAACCGCTCCGGCGGCAACGCCACCGCCTGCCACGCCCAGATGTACACCATGGGCACCCTCCTCCGCCACGGCAGCGCCGAACAGAAGCAGCGCTACCTCCCCCGAATTGCCGGCGGAGACCTGCGCCTCCAAGCCTTCGGCGTCACCGAGCCGAACGCGGGCTCCGAGACTACCCGCATCGAGACCACCGCCGTCCGTCGCGGCGACACCTACGTCGTCAACGGCCAGAAGATCTTCATCTCCCGCGTCCTGCAATCCGACCTCATGCTCCTCCTCGCACGCACCACCCCCTACGATGACCTGGAGGACAAGACCCTGGGCCTCTCCACCTTCCTCGTCGACCTTCGGGACGCCGGGCCCCGCGTCCGCGTACAACCCCTGGACATCATGTTCAACCAGCACACCAACGCCGTCTTCTTCGACGACCTCGAAATCCCCGCCGAGAACCTCATCGGCCGGGAGGGCAACGGCTTCCGCCAGATCATCGACTCCTGGAACCCCGAACGCATCCTCATCGCCGCCGAGGCCATCGGCGACGGCCGTTGGTTCATCGAGAAGGCCGTCGACTACGCCAAGCAGCGCGTCGTCTTCGGCAGACCCATCGGTGCCAACCAGGGCGTGCAGTTCCCCATCGCCCAAGCCTACGCCCACGTCGAGGCCGCTGACCTCGTCCGCTTCCGGGCCGCCGCCCTCTTCGACGACGGCCAATCCTGCGGCGCCGAGGCCAACATGGCCAAGCTCCTCGCCTCCGAGGCCTCCTGGGAAGCCGCCAACGTCTGCCTCAACACCCACGGCGGCTACGGCTTCGCCGTCGACTACGACGTCGAGCGCAAGTTCCGTGAGACGCGCCTCTTCTCCATCGCGCCCGTCAACAACAACCTCGTCCTCGCCTTCCTGGGCCAGCGCGTCCTCGGCCTGCCCAGGTCCTACTAGTGTCGCAACATGCACGGACAGCCCGAAGCGCCGGAGCGGGCAATCGGCCTCTCCGCAGGCGCCAAACACCGCACCCCGCAGTGACCCTGGAGCACCAACGGAGGCCCGGCCTCCCATTCCACCTGGAGCGATGAAAAATGGCAGTGAAACCCGGATGGCAGGGCCGTTTCTACGAGGACTTTGAAGTCGGCGATGTCTACCAGTGGCGCGTCGGGCGCACGCTCACCGAGACCGACAACACCTGGTTCACCCTCCTGACCGCCAACCTCAACCAGATCCACTTCAATACCGAATACGCCAAGCGCACCGAGTTCAAGCGCCCCCTCATGAACAGCGCACTCACCCTCGCCCTCATCACCGGCATGACCGTCGAGGACGTCAGTGAGAACGGCGTCAACCTTGGCTGGGACGAGGTGCGCATTCCCCATCCCGTCTTCGCAGGCGACACGCTCTACGCCGAAACTGAGGTGCTTGACAAGCGCGAGTCGAAGTCCCGGCCCCAGCAGGGCATCGTCCACATCAAGACCAAGGGCCTCAACCAGGACGGCGTCGTCGTCATGGAGTTCAAGCGCACTATCATGGTCTGGAAGAAGGCCCACGCCCCCTCCATGGATCTCTTCCCCACCCCCCGCAGCTGACGACGGCCGGCCCTCTCTCGGCTCCGCACCCACCCCCTCATTCCCGCGAAGGGAGACCTTTGCGTAACTCCCCGTGGGTCGCTGGCGCGACGGCTTTGTGGAGGGAGGCCCCGCGCCGCGCCCCGTGGATTCCCGCTTTCGCGGGGTCGCTGCGCGACAGCTTGTGGGGGTGGGTAGAGGGTTGGTGCGTTGGTACGTGACATGAGGCGTGGGGAGGGTCAGCGGAGGGGAATGCCCCGCTCTGCCCCGCCCCCCTGGATTCCCGCCTGCGGAGACCTTTGCATAACCCTGGGGGGAAGGGATACTCTTGGGGAAAGTAATGGTTACGGCAAGGAGGGTCTGATGCATCGCACTCTGGGACAGCCGGGGTTGGTGGAATCGTGGTTGCCGGAGACGTTGGGGCAGAACGCTCGCTTGGAGGCCATCAGCCGGGCCGTGGACTGGGAGCCGTTTGCCCAGGCCGTGGCCGGGGTGTACGCGGCGCCGGAGGGACGCCCCAGCTACCCGCCCTTGGTGCTGGTGAAGGTGCTGCTGTTGCAGCAGTGGTACACCCTGTCGGACCCCCAGACGGAGGAGGCCCTGCAGGACCGCATCTCCTTCCGGCGCTTCGTGGGCTTGGGGTTGGCGGACGCCACTCCGAACTACTCCACCATAAGCCGGTTCCGCACGGCCCTGGAGGCCCAGGAGCTGAGCCAGAAGCTCTTCGAGGAGTTGCAGCGGCAGTTGGAAGCCCGAGGCCTGCTGCTGAAACAGGGGACGCTGGTGGACGCCACGCTGGTGGACGCCACGCTGGTGGAGGCCCAGGTGCGTCGGCCGCCCCGGTCTGCGGGGCTGGGGGCAGGCAGTCCCCAGGACCCGGATGCCACCTGGAGCTACACGGGCCGGGGGTCCCGGACCCACTTTGGGTACAAGGTGCATATTGGGGTGGACCAGGGGACCGGCCTGGTGCGGCGGGGGGTGTTCACGACGGCGAAGGTGTATGAGAGTCCGGTGGCCGACGCCCTGATCTGCGGGGATGAGGGGGCGGTGTACGCCGACAAAGCCTACGAGTCCCAGGTCCGGCGGGCGTGGCTGCAGACCCGGGGGATTAAGGACCGCATCCTGCACCGCTCCCATACGCATCAGCAGGCCCTTCCGCACTGGCAGCAGCGGCGGAACCGATTGATCGCCCCCCGGCGGGACCAGGTGGAAAGGGTGTTCGGCACCCTGAAACGCAGCTATGGGTACACGCGGGTGCGGTACCGGAGCCTCCGGCGCAACGCGCTGGAGATGTATTTCAAGCTCATGGCCTTCAATCTGCGCAAAGTGGTGCAGGTGACCGGTTGATGGGGGCATGGCACCGAGACCCGGGGTTGGCAGGGCCCCCGCGCCCCCGCCGAGGGGCAGAGCGAGCCACCGTCCGCCCCGCCGGGCCCCGTTCCGCCCCAGGGATCCCGCCAGACAAGGGACTACCCAAGGTTATTCAAAGGTCTCCGAAAGCGGGAATGACGGCGGGTGGGTGCGGGAGTGACGGTTGTGCAAAAGTCTCCTTTCGCGGCAATGGGGAAGGGGGGCGGGAGCGGCGGTGTGCGGCGCACATGGTTCGACGAGCTCACCATGGCGGAAAGGGACCTCGCCTGTAGAGGCTGGCCCCGGGCGATGGATTCCCGCCTGCGCAAGAATGACGAGGTGGGGTGGACGCCTATTTTCAAAGCAATGACGGTCGGTGGGTGCGGGTATGACGTTGGGTGGTGGCGGGAGTGATGTGAGGGGTCGGCAGTGGCGAAGGGTGACGTCGATCCGGGGCCGGCACCGGCTTGGCGCGCGCCGACGGATTTATTCAGGCTGCTCCTAGCACGAAACATCCGTTCTGTGCTAGACTGTGCTCCGCCATGCCCCTCTCGCAGTTCCACCCCATCGTTCGCGACTGGTTCCAGGGACGTTTCCAAGCGCCCACTGGGGCCCAGGCCCTGGGCTGGCCCGCCATCGCGCAGGGCAAGCACACGCTCGTCGCCGCGCCGACCGGCTCCGGCAAGACCCTGGCCGCATTCCTCACCTGCCTCGATAGGCTGGTCCGGTCCGGCCTTCAGAGCGACCTGCCAGACCGCACGGAGGTCGTGTACGTCTCCCCCCTCAAGGCCCTGTCCAACGACATCCACCGCAACCTCTCTGTCCCGCTGGAGGAGATTTCCGGCCTGGCAGAGCAGCGCGGGACTCCCCTGCCCCCCATCCGTGTTGCCGTTCGCACCGGCGACACCCCGGCCAAAGAGCGCCAGTCCATGGCCAAGCAGCCGCCCCACATCCTCATCACCACCCCGGAGTCCCTGTTCATCCTGCTCACCTCGGAGAGCGGCCGCAGGGCCCTCAAGGGCGTGCGCACACTCATACTGGACGAGATTCACGCCGTCGCCGGCAACAAGCGCGGCGCACACCTGGCCCTCTCCGTTGAGCGGCTGTGCCATCTGGCCGACGCCCCGGTCACCCGCATCGGCCTGTCCGCCACCCAGAAACCCATCGAGGACGTGGCCCGCTACCTGGTGGGGGCCAATGCCATAGGCCCGGACGGCGCGCCCGACTGCCTCATCGTGGACACCGGCCACGCCCGGCGCATGGACCTGGCGCTGGAGCTCCCCGGCGGCGGCGAGCTGGGCCCCATCGCCACCCACGAATACTGGGCCACCGTGCTGGACCGCCTCGCCGCCCTGATCACCGAGCACGGTACGACCCTTCTCTTCGTCAACACGCGCCGGTTGGTGGAGCGCGTGGCCCATCAGCTCTCGGAGCGCCTCGGCCAGGAGGCCGTCGTGGCCCACCACGGCAGCCTCTCCCGCAAGACCCGCTTCGACGCCGAGCAGCGGCTCAAGAAGGGCCAGGTAAAGGTCTGCGTGGCCACGGCGTCCCTGGAGCTGGGCATCGACGTGGGTCTCGTCGACCTCGTCTGCCAGGTGGGATCACCCCGATCCATCGGGCTGCTGCTCCAGCGCGTGGGCCGCTCCGGCCACTCCCTGGGCGCAACGCCCAAGGGCCGCCTCTTCCCGCTCACGCGTGACGAGCTCTTGGAGTGCATTGCCCTGGCCCGTGCCGTGCGCTCCGGCAACCTGGACCGCCTCGGCATCCCGCCCTGGCCCCTGGACGTCCTCGCACAGCAGATGGTGGCCGCCTGCGCCTGTGAGGAATGGGGAGAAGACGACCTCTATACCCTCTGCCGGCAGACCTACTCATACCGGGACCTCCCCAGGAATCACTACGACCAGGTGGTGGAGATGCTCTCCCAGGGCGTCGCGCGCAGATGGGGGCGCGGCTCAGCGTTCCTGCACCGGGACGGCGTCCATCACCGGCTCCGCGCCCGGCGCGGCGCCCGTCTGGCGGCCCTCACCAACGGCGGCGCCATCCCGGACAACGCCGACTACCAGGTCGTCGCCATGCCGGAGGAGGCCATGGTCGGCACTGTCAACGAGGACTTTGCCATCGAGAGCATGGCCGGCGACGTCTTCCTCCTTGGCAACACCCCCTGGAAGATCCGCCGCGTGGAGAGCGGGCGTGTGCTGGTGGAGGACGCCACCGGCATGGCCCCCACCATCCCCTTCTGGGTGGGCGAGGCCCCGGGCCGCACCATGGAGCTCTCCGAAGAGGTCTCGGACCTGCGCGGAGCGTTGGACGAGCGCCTGGAGGACCCGGCCGGCGCGGCCCAGTGGCTCCAGGTAGAGGCGTGCATGCCCCCGTCTGCCGCCCACCAGGCCGTTGAATACGTCGCCGAAGGGAAGCGCGTCCTGGGCGCCGTTCCCACGCGCCAGCGCGTCATTGCCGAGCGCTTCTTCGACGAGGCCGGCGGCACCCAGCTTGTCATCCACTCCCCCTTCGGCGCCCGCATCAACCGCGCCTGGGGTCTCGCCCTGCGCAAGCGGCTCTGCCGTACCTTCAACTTCGAGCTCCAGGCCGCCGCCACCGACGACGGCATCAACATATCCCTGGGCCCCCAGCACTCCTTCCCTCTGGAGGACGTCTTCCGCCTCCTCTCCTCCCGAGACGTCGATGACGTGCTCCTCCAGGCTGCCCTGCAGTCGCCCCTCTTCCCCACCCGGTGGCGCTGGAATGCCACCCGCTCCCTGGCACTCCTGCGCCACTCCGGTGGTCGCAAGGTGCCCATGCCCATTCAGCGCATGCGCTCAGACGACCTCCTGGCCGCCGTCTTTCCGGCGCAGGCCGCCTGCCAGGACAATGCGCCCGCGGGGGAGGACGTCGAGCCTCCCGACCACCCGCTGGTCTTCGAGACCTTGCGTGACTGCCTCACCGAGGCCATGGACGTGGACGGCCTCCGGGGGCTGCTCGCAAGCATCGAAACCGAGTCGGTCGACGTCTACGCCCGCGACACGACCCAGCCGTCGGTCTTCTCCCACCAGATCCTCAATGCCATGCCCTATGCCTTCCTGGACAACGCACCCCTGGAGGAGCGCCGCTCCCGTGCCGTGGCCCTACGCCGCGCCCTGCCTGAGCACCCGGGTGACCTCGGCGCCCTCGACGGCGCGGCCATCGACGCCGCGGCCCGCGACGCCTGGCCCCTCATCCGGGACGTCCATGAGCTCCACGACGCCCTCCTGACCCTCGGCGTCCTCCCTGAGGACCAGGCCGGCCGGGGCGGCGGCGACCAGGACCAGCTTCGCGTGTGGTTCGAGGCCCTGGTCGACGGCGCCCGCGCCCTGCGACTCCACCACGCTGATGATCGCGTCTCCTGGGTCGCCGCCGAGAATGCCGGCTTGGCCGCGGCGGTTTACCCCACTGCGCACCTGGAGCCCACCAACCTTCCCGTCGGCTCCGCCGGGCCACTGACCGAACCCCCCTTGTCCGGCCCTCCGCCGGACCGGGACCGTCGGGCGCCCAAGGCGCTCGACGAAGAGGAGGCAACCCTGGCCCTGGTCAGAGGGTGGGTGGAGTCCATTGGGCCGTTCACCGCCGCGGAGCTGGCCTTGACGCTGGGACTGAAGCCCCTCAGCCTGGACGCCGCCCTCGCCCGCCTGGAGGGGGAGGGGCTGGTGCTCCGGGGCCGCTTCCGCCCAGGGAGCACCAACGAGGAGTTCTGCGACCGGCGCATCCTCGCGCGCATCCATCGGACCACTGTAGACCGGCTGCGCCGGGAGATTCAGCCCATCTCGCCCGCCGCCTTCATCCGCTTCCTGTTCCGTTGGCAGCACGCCGCGCCGTCCGCCCGCCTTCGCGGGGACGGCGGCGTCCTGGAGGTGGTCGAGCAGCTTCAGGGCTTCGAGGCCGCCGCGGGCGCCTGGGAGTCGGAGCTGCTCCCCCTGCGAGTGGCGGAGTACGACCCGGCTATGCTGGACCGGCTCTGCCTGGGCGGCGAGCTTGTGTGGGGAAGGTTCGCGCGGCGCCACGCCGGCGGCGACTCCACACCTGTCCGAAATCCCCTCTCCCGCACCGGACCCCTGAGCCTGGGCCTCCGGGAAGACCTGTCCTGGCTGCTGGAGAAGCCGCCTGGGGAGGATATCGCACTCACCGGAGCGGCCCAGGAGGTCATGGACTTCCTCTCGTCGTGGGGCGCCTCCTTCCTCTCGGACGTCGTCGCCGGGACCGGTCGCCTGCCTGCCGACGTGGAGGACGGCCTGTGGCAGCTTGTGGCGGCGGGCCTCGTCACCGCTGACGGCTTTGGCGCGCTGCGGAGCCTCATCTCCGGCGCAGCCCGGAGGCAGCACACCTCTCGCTTCCGCCCCCGGCCCAGAAGAAGGCTCCAGTCCAGCCGCTGGTCCCTGCTCAAGTCGGTGGTCCCGTCCGGTGACGCCGTGGAGGAGCGGGCTGCTCAGCTCTTGCGACGCTACGGTGTGGTCTTCCCGGAGGTGCTTGCCCGCGACGACCTGGCCCCCTCGTGGCGGTCCCTGCTCTACGTGTACCGCAGAGCGGAGGCCCGGGGCGAGGTCCGCGGCGGACGATTCGTCGCCGGGTTCGTGGGCGAGCAGTTCGCCCTCCCGGAAGCCGTAGACGCCCTGCGCGCCGCGGCCAAGGCGCCCCTCGTTGGAGAGATGCTCCAGGTGTCCGCCTGCGACCCTCTCAACGTGGCCGGCGTGCTTACCCCCGGCCCCCGCGTGCCGGCGGCGCCGGGCACACAGGTGATCTTCAAGGACGGCGTACCCGTGGCCTGGCGGCAGGGCCGCTTGGAGCACCCCTATCCCGGCCCGCTAGCCGCGTCGGGGCCCAGGCCGAACCGGCACCTCGAACCGGAGATCGAGCCGGTGCCGCTGCTCCCCTGACCCCGCCCCGCGCCTCTCCAGACACGGCGCATTACTGAACCGCGCACGTAGCCTGGATGGCGGACGAGGGACGCAGAAAACCTGGCCATCCCTCGGTTTCTCCCAGGACGGCCAGGACCGGGACGACCGGGCGTAGCGGCGTCGCTACGCGGAATCGGCCTCGGCGGCGGGTTCGGGACGACGGCGGCGTGGCGGCCCTCTCCGGCGCGACTCGCCCCGCGGCGACGACCCGGCGGCGCAGCGGTCGCAGATCCGGTGCGAGGTTGTCTGAAGCAGGCCCGGCAGCCGCACGCGGTTGATGACGCGGTTGCACCGCGAGCACGTCACCGTGTGCCACACCGACCGCTTGGGGTTCTTCCACGTGCTCATAGGTCCTGTATATGCCCTTCCCATGTTGATGTGCCCCTCAGTGTACGCTCTTCACCGCGTCCTTGGCTAGGGGAGGCGGCGCTAGGCGAGCCTCTGTTGTCCACCCTGGGTCTGTCGAGTGGCGAGGCAGGCGCCCATCTCGTGGCAGGCTTCCCGCGTAGCTCAAGACAGTCGGACCGGACCGATAAACAGGCATATGATGGCCCGTGTACCCTCTCAAGTCGTGGTCCGTAGGGGGCAAGGCCCCGGGGTCGCCCCAGGCTGCGACAACCCGACCGACGCGCTATAATCCCTACCATGCAGCAGGCACCCGCATTCGCAGACGTCAACGGCACCCGCATTGCCTACCGCCGAGCGGGACACGGCTATCCCGTCCTCCTCATTCACGGCTACCCCCAGACCATGCGCATGTGGCGGCGTGTCGTGCCCTCCCTCGCAGCCCGCTTCGACGTCGTCGCCATGGACCTGCGAGGCTACGGCGACTCCGCCAGGCCCCCCGCGGAGGCCGGCTATGACAAGCGGACCATGGCCGAGGATGCCCTCGCACTCGTCCGCCACCTCGGCTGGAACGACACGTTCCTGGTCGTGGGGCACGACCGGGGCGCCCGCGCCGCGCGGCGTCTGGCCGCCGACCATCCCGACGCCCTCAGCGGCGCCATGCTCCTGGACATCATGCCGATGGAGTGGGTCTTCAGCCAGGGCCCCGGGGGGTACGCCCGCCGCTACTGGCACTGGTACTTCCAACTCCAGCGCGGCTTGGCCGAGCGGCTCATTCGCTCGGACCCTCGCGCCTATGCCGCAACTTTCTTTGCCCGCAGCCGGCAGCCACTGGACCCCGATGACATCGAGCACTACCTGACCGTCTTCGCCGGCCCCGGCACCGTTGAGGCCGGCCTCGCCGACTATCGCGCAGCCTTTGAGGTTGACCGCCCCCGTTGGGAATCCGAGGTTGCCCAGGGCCTGCGCGTCCAGGTCCCGCTGTACCTGCTCTGGGGCGAGCACGGAAACCTCGGCGACGCCCCGGTCTTGGACGTCTGGCGCCAGGTCGCCCTCGACGTCAGCGGCGAAGCCGTGCCCGAGTCCGCCCACTACATCCCGGAGGAGCAGCCGGAGGCAACGGTGCGGCACATCCTGCGCTTCGCCGACCGCCTGGGGCTGCCCTGAATGCAGCCGTCCCAACCCGCCCCCCTCCCCGATGACCCCCGCGGGCCCATCCGCCCCTGGTCCTCTCTCTTCTACCGCGACTTTGCCATGCTCTGGACCGGCGGCTTCTTCTCAGCCATCGCCACTCAGATGCGCTACATGGCCAGCTTCTTCCAGGTCTACGACATCTCCGGCTCCGCCCTTCAGCTGGGCATCACCGGCGCGTTCCAGGCCGTGCCCTTCGTCTTCTTCGGCCTCTTTGGAGGCGTCGCCGCCGACGCCTTCGACCGCAAGAAGATGCTCATCATCACCCAGGTGCTGAACATCTTTCCATCTCTCGCCATCGGTCTCCTCACCCTCACCGGCGGCATCCAGGTCTGGCACATCTACGCCCTGATTACCGTCTCGTCATTCGTGGGCATCTTCGGCAGGCCCGCCCGGACCGCCTACATCCCGCGCCTCGTCCCCCGCAGCCGGCTCATGAACGCCGTCACCCTGAACACGGTTACCGACCAGAGCACCTTCCTCATTGGCCCCGTCATGGCCGGGCTCCTCATCGAGGTCCTGGGCATGGGGAACGCCTACCTCTTCAACGCGGCACTGTTCGTCCCCGCCGTCCTGACCGCCGTCGCCATCCGCACCTCCGGCAAGATGGAGGGCGGCGGCCGGAGGGTATCCCTCAAGAGCATGTTTGAGGCGCTCGAGTTCGTCTGGGTTCAGCGCATCGTCCTCTCCCTCCTGCTCCTGGACCTGGGCGCGACGGTCGTCGGTTTCTACAGGCCCCTGCTGCCCATCTTCGCCAAAGACATCTTCCGCGTCTCTGCCTCCGGTTTCGGCATCCTTGCCGGCGCCCCGGCCGTCGGCTCCGTGCTGGGATCGGCCACACTTCTGCTGGCCGGCGACGTCAGGCGCAAGGGCGTTCTGGTCGTCGTGGCGGCCTTCCTCTTTGGCGCCAGCCTGTCCCTGCTGGGCGTCTCGCAATGGTTCTGGATGGGCCTCATCGCCGTGGGCGTCCTCGGCTACACCGACGCCATCAGCGTCACCGTCCGCCGCACGACCATCCAGCTCCTGGCGCCCGACAACATCCGAGGCCGAGCAGCCAGCATGATGACCGTCTTTGCCCAGGCCGCCAACTCCTCGGGGGCATTCGTAGCCGGGGCAGCCGCGTCCTGGGTCGGCGCACCCAACGCACTCCTGGTGGGCAGCGTCCTGTGCATCCTCATAGTTGCCGCCATCAGCTTCGCCATGCCCAGCCTCTGGCGCTACCGTTCCGACTAGCACCAGCGGCGATGGTCCCAGCCGCGTGGTCGGGAGTGGGCGATGTGCGATTCTGGAAGCGATGGTGAAGGCCGCGTCGAACTAGTGCTCTGCTCAACGCCAGCATCCCGCGACATCGAAACTCTTGCGAATCTCCCCGTGGAGGGCGAGGTTGCGAAAGTGAGGCAGCTCCTGCCAACCTGCGGCCCCCCACCCAACCCCGCCCTGGATTCCCGCCTTCGGAGGAATGACGGCGCGACGCGTGCGGTCATTTTCGAAGCAATGACGGTTATGCAAGGCCCTGCGGAATGCGGGGAAGCCGATGGGGGGTCCGCCGGGTGCTGAGCGGGAGCGGAGAAAGCGCGCCGGTCCCTATCCCCTGTCGGAGGTCTTCCCGGCGACCCCGGCCGCCACCAGCTTGAGGAGATTGTGCCGCGTGATGATCCCCACGATCTTGCCCTCTTGCATGACCGGGAGGCGGCGCATGTTGTGGCGGTACATAGTCTGGGCCACCTCTCCAATGGTCGCGTTCACGTCCAGGGTGGCCACCGGATGGCTCATGACCTCTCTCACCGGGCGCGGGGCCAGGCCAACGTAATCATTCGTCGGCGCATTCTTGGAGACCCACTCGCCCAGGAGCGAGAAGAAGCTCTCCTCGCTGAATGGCAGGTGCCGTTCGCGGGGAACGAAGTCCGTTTGGGTGATGATGCCAACCAGGCTTCCCCGGCTGTCGACCACCGGCAGGCAACTGATGTTGCGCTCAAGCATAGTCTCCGCCACCTCGCCCAGCGTTGCGTCCGGCGACGTGGTCACCACCGGCGTGGTCATCAGGTCTTGTGCTGTCAGCTCTGCCATGAGGCTGGTCCTATGCGTCGGCGGGAATGGTCTGTCGAATCCAGGGCACCAGGTCGTCCAGCTCCTGCTGGTTGATCTCGTGGGCCATGGCGTACTCACGATAGAGCGGGCTGTAGCCCGCACCCGTGAGCCAATCCCGGGCCTCCCTTGCTCGCTCGATGGAGATGAGCGGGTCATCGGTCCCGTGGCCGATGAAGATGGGCTGCGTCCGCTGCTCCGGCAGCCGAGCCTCCAGCTCCTCAATGCCCGCTGGCGCCGCGCTCAACGCGGCCAGTCCGGCGAACCGCAGGCGGCCGCCCAGCCCGGTCCGGTACGTCATGGCGCCGCCCTGCGAGAAGCCCAGCAGCACGGCGGACTCCGGCCCTGCGCCGTACTGCTCCATGACCTCGGTGAAGAACCCCTCCAGCAGCGTCTCCGCCTGCTGGACGTGCTGTGGTGTGCGCTGGGCTCCGGGAGGCATCCAGGCGTAGCCCATCATCCCCGGTCCAACGGCCATCTCCAGCGGGGCGTTGGGGCACGCGTACACGTAGCCCCTGCGCTCGATGGCCGGGGCCAGCCCTGCCAGGTCCTGCATGCTCGCCCCGAAGCCGTGCACCATGATGATCAGCGGGTACGACGCACCTGAATCGTATTCGTCCGGCAGTACAGACAGGTAGGTCAGGCTCTTCCCCCTCGTGACGACGCCTTCCACCGTGCCTCGCTCCTTGCCGCAGCATCATTGCGTAGTGCAGCCAGTATATGAGCGCCCCACAGTGAAGGCAAGGAGCGGCGGGGCCCGGTGAGGCGCCAGGGAGAGCGTCACCGCCGCTCGGGAGTCGCCGGGAACGCGCTCTCCGGACTGAGCACCAGGACCACCCGCTGCTGCTCCCTGAGCCACCCCGCAAAGTCCTCCGGCAGCTCGTCGCGAAACTTGCGGAAGATACGCGTGCTGGTCTCCACAAGCTCCTCCTGCGTGACCGCCGCCTGCCCAGACACCTGCAGGTAGCGGAAGGGATGCTGCTCCCCCAGGACGCACAGAGTAACCCGGGGGTCCCGCTGGATGTTCCTGGTCTTGTGCTTCCACGTGTTGGCAGAGATGAGGACCTTCCCGTCCTCGTAGAGGTAGTACACGGGTGTTGCCTGGGGTGCGCCGCTTGCCTTGATGGTGGTCAGCACGCCAAAGCGGTGGCTCAGCAGGAATTCCTCTTGCTCCAGTGTCAAGGGCATGGCTGGTCTCCTTTGCAGTCTATGGGTCGTCTCGGCCTGGCTGATTCTACCGTCCGCGGCGGTCCCGCTCAACACGCGCAGCCTGAACGGTGGCAGGGGAGCCTTGCCCGGAGCGCCGTCCCCTGGTATAAGAAGACCACCCACAGCCATCACGACAAGGGGGGGCTATGCCCACGTTCACCTCCGACTACCTGCAGCGCGTCACCCACCACGTCCTCCGCGCCGCCGGCTCCAGCGTCGAAGAGGCCGACATCGTCGCCGAGAAGATCATCTCCGCCAACCTGGCCGGCCACGACTCCCACGGCGTCATCCAGCTCCCCACCTACGTCGACCGCATCAAGCGAGGTCACATCGTGCCGGGCGCGCCCATGGACGTGCTGGACGAGACGCCCACCAGCCTCCGCGTGGACGGCCACTGGGGCTTCGGGTACGTCGTCTCCACCCGGACCATGGAGCGTCTCATCCGGAAGGCCAAGGAGCAGAATATTGCAGCCGCGGTGGTGTTCCACCAGGGCCACGTGGGCCGCGTCGCGTCCTATCCCCTCATGGCCGTCCGGGAGGGGCTCATCGGCTTCATGACGGCGGACTCAGGGGGCTCTCCCAAGGCCGTGGCGCCCTTCGGCGGTAGCGACCGGCGTCTGGGCACCAATCCCCTCTGCATGGCCTTTCCGTCGGACACACCGTCCCCTGTCTTCATCGACATGGCCACCAGCTCGGTGGCCCAGGGCAAGCTCCAGCTGGCCCGCAGCCGAGGCGAATCCATCCCCGAAGGCTGGGTCGTCAGCAAGGACGGGCGGGCCACCACGGACCCCAACGACTACTACGCCGGCGGCGCGCTCCAACCCGTCGGCGGGCGCGAGGGCTACAAGGGCTATGGGCTCTCCGTCATGGTCGAGACCCTGTCCGGCCTGCTCACGGGCATCGGCTTCGGCGACGACCCCACCGGGCCCCACAACGACGGCTGCTTTATGATGGCGGTCAAGGTGGAGGCCTTCCGCCCCCTCGCCGCGTTCAAGAGTGAGATGGCCGAGTTCGCGGCGTACCTCAAGGCCAGCCCCCTTGCCGCCGGCGCCTCCCGCATCTACTACCCCGGCGAGATAGAGTACCTCACGGAGCAGCAGCGCCTCCGGGACGGCATCGAGGTGGAAGACGCCACCTGGGACCAGGTCTGGGGGCTGGTGACGGAGTATGGGCTGGAGGGTGGTGTGGGGAGTGACGAGTGAGCCGGGGCGACCGAGACGGTCGTCCGTTGTCAGCGCCGGCAACCCGCCGTAGCGACCCCGCCACCTTTCCACCACCTGGCCGTCGCGCTAACGAGCCGCCCCTTCGCGCTCCGCGATGCAGTCCAGGATTCCCTTGGCCAGGTCGTACTGCGGGCTGTAGCCCAGCTCCGCCCTCGACCGCGTGAGGTCCAGCGGCTGCTGGTGCGCGGGGCCCGTAGGCGCCTGTGCTGACTGACCCAACTCCACCTCCACGTCCGGACGCGCCGTGCGCACAGCCTCGGCAACGTCCGCCGCGCCGGCCACGATACCCGTCCCGATGTTGAAGGTGTCGCTCGTCAGGGGCTTCTCGCACGCCAGCGACACTCCCTGCGCCACGTCCCGCGCGTACACGTACTCGTTGGCGCCGAAGCGCTGCGGATCGATGCGCACCGGGCCGCCCTCCATGATGGACGTGACCAGCCCGTGCATCAGCTTGCCCACGCTGGACCCGCCCCGGTAGTGCCCGTAGCCGTACACCCCAGCGAAGCGGACGATGCCAAGCTCGAACCGGTAGTACGCCGCGTATGCCCGCAGCACCTGCTCGCTCGCCACCTTGCTCGACGAGTAGAAGTTGGCCCCGCCGATGGCCGAGTCCTCCGTCACCGTCGGCGTGGCGATCAAGCTCCGGTTGTACACGCCGAAGGTCCCAGCGTACACAACGCGCCGGACCCCCTGGAGCCGCGCCGCCTCCGCCACGGCGATGGTCCCGCCGATGTTGATGCTGAGCCCCATGTACGGGCGCTCCGCCACGTTTCCCCCTATCAGGGCGGCGCTGTGGAAGACCACCTCCGCGCTGTGCTCCCGCATCGCATCGGTCAGAGCAGGCAGGTCACGGACGTCGCCGCGCACCGTCGACACGTCGCCCGCCACGCTGCGGATGTAGGCGTCGTCGGGCGCCAGGTCGTAGACCATGACGCTGTGCCCCCGGTTGGTCAGCTCCCGCGCTGTGTGGCACCCCACGAGCCCTGCGCCGGTAACGAGAACCTTCATGCTGACCTCCGTAGTGCAGACGCGCGGAGGCCCTCTACCCGAAGAGGGCCCCCGCACAATCTCGCCAAGTCATGTCTATCTCGGCGCCGCCGGTGCGCTCCGTTCCTCTTCCACCATACCGGACCGGCGCCGGAGAATCCCAGCACTATCGCGGGCGGCAGACTACGTCCACCAGGGCGGGTTGCCCCGTCTCCTTCACGACCTTCAGGGCCTTCTCCACGGCGGGCTTGATGGCGTTGGGGTCCTCGATGGGGCCGTCGCCGTACCAGCTGAAGGCCCGCGCCAGCGTCGCGAAGTCCGGTGGCGGGTTGTCGATCTCCAGCCCAAGGAACGCGTTCTCCTCGGCCCGTCCCCGCTCCCGGGCGATGGTCTCCTGGTGCTCCCAGTCGTTGTAGTAGGCGCGGTTGTTGAACATAACCATGAGCATGGGGATCTTGTGGTGCGTGGCGACCCACAGGGCGGCGGCGTCGAAGCAGAGGTCACCGTCCTGGCCCATGGAGACGACGAGCTTCTCGTCGTTCCGGTGCGCCAAGCCCACGCCCAGGCTCAGGCTGAAGCCTGTGCCCGCGCCCAGGCCGCTGCCGGGGAACTGGTAGGGCTGCGAGTAGTTCCAGATCCGCCGCGTCCACCCGTTGACGTTGCCCCCGCACTGGACCCAGTCCTCGTCTTTGATCACGTCCCAGACGTCGCCGGCCAGGCGCGCCGTGGAGATGGGCTTGAGGTCCCAGTCCGCCTTGGCCTGGTCCTGCCAGCGCTGCCATACGGCGTCGTGCGTGGCGTGCAGCCGGTTGGCGCGCTCCTCGCGCTCCTGGCTGCCGCGGCTGCTCAGCAGCGTGCGGCACGCGTCGATGAGCTGGGGCACCGCCACCGACGTGTCGGCGATGACCAACTCGTCGAGCTCCAGCATCTTGTCGAAATCATGGGTCCACGCCTTGATGTTCAGGTCCCGCAGGCTGATGTCCACGACCTTGCAGCTATCGGAGATGATCCGCTCGTTGCGCCGCGTGACGCGGTTGCTGCGGACCAACGGCGCCTCCAGTGCCTTGCAGTCCAATCCAATGACCAGGTCCGCCTCTTCCAGGACGTTGGAGCCGTTGGCGCACAGGGGGTGCTGGTTCGGGAAGTTCATGCGCCGCCCCAGGTCGATGACCGGCGCGGCCATCAGCTCCGCCAGCTCCACCAGCCGGGCCACCGAGTCCGGGTTGCGGCCCAGGGAGTCCGCCAGAATGACCGGGTGCTTCGCCTGCAACAGCATCTCCGCCACCCGCTCGATGGCGCGGGGGTTGCCCGCCATCGGCTCCGGCGTGTGCAAGCGGGAGACGTTTGGCAGCGGAATCGGGTGGTCCAGCTCGTCCTCCTGCAGCGCGGCGTCGAAGCACAGGTAGACGGGGCCCATGGGCGGCGTCGTCGCCACGCGGTAGGCCCGGGCCACGGACTCCGGCACGCTGTCCGCGTTGTACGGCTGGTCGTCCCACTTCGTGTACTCGCGGACCACCTGGCCTTGGTCCAGGGACGTGTGGATCCAGTCGATGCCGGGCCGGCGCCGCGTGGTGTCGAAGGGACCGGACGCTCCCAGCACCAGCACGGGCGCCTGGTCCGTGTAGGCGTAGTAGATGCCCATGGTGCCGTGCAGCAGGCCCACCAGGTTGTGCACAATCGCCGCCATGGGCTTCCCCGCCGCGCGGCTGTACCCGTGCGCCAGCGTGACCGCCACCTTCTCGTGGGGGCACTCGATGATCTCCGGGCGGTTGCCCTTGTAGTTCACGATGGAGTCGTGCAGGCCCCGGTAGGACGCACCCGGATTCAGGCTGGCGAACGGGATGTCGTATAGCTCCAGCATGTCCGCGATGACGTCGGAGCCGAATCTCCTGCCGTTTGTGGTCATCTTCCCTCCTTGATTTCACCTCAGACGAGGCCCCGTCCCGCTTGGTGTCGGGACTCCGAGACTGTACCCCGCACCAGGTGGGGTGTCAAGAAGTCGGCCAATGTGGGAAGATAGCGGAGCGCTCCCCGCACCCCGCGAAAGTGAGGCACAAGAATGCCGCAAATCACCGTCAACGGCAACAGCCTGAACTATGAGGAGGTCGGCAGCGGGCCGCCCCTGGTCTTCTTCGCCGGCACTCGCTTCGACAGCGCAAAGGCGTGGCTCCCCCACCTCACGGAGCACGCCGCCGGGTTCCGCGTCATTTCACCCGACCTCCGCGGCATGGCCGGCAGCGTCCGCGTCGGGGACATTTCGCCCAGGGACTGGGTCGACGACCTCAACGGTCTGCTCGACGCCCTCGGTGTCCAGAGCGCCCACGTTTGCGCCGAAACCCTGGGCACTCGCGTGGCGGTCCGCCTCGCCGTAGAGTACCCCGCCAGAGTAAACACCCTGGTCCTCAACAGCGTCATCGCCTACAGCTACCCTGCCGGCGACGACCAGCGCCGACGCGACTCGGACCCAGCCAACATGCCCCAGGAGCGGAGGGAGTCGCTCATGCTCCATCACGGTGGTGACTGGCAGGCCGTCAACCAGTTCTACCTGGACGTCCACGCCAAGCCCGAGTTCCATGAGTACTACGACTTGCGGAAGATAGCCCAGTCCGTGCAGGCCCCCACGCTCCTCCTGCGCGGCGACGTCGACGACGCCCTGCATCCCGTGGCACACTCCACGGAGATGCACAGCCTGCTCCCCGACTCCTGGCTGGCAATCTTCCCCAACACCCCCTTCAACGCCTGGCGCAGCCGCCCCCGGGAGAGCTGGGACCTCATCCGCAGGTTCATTGCGGAGCGGGGGGCGTAGCCTTCGCTTCCCGGGGCGCTTTGCCCATCGGGGAGGCTGGCGCCGTGGGCGGCGGTAGCCGCTGTCCACAGGCCCCCAGCGAGGATGTACGCGGAGCAGGCCTGGCTCATTAGGAGTGAGGGGGATGCCCCGCGCCCCTTCGCCACCCTGGATTCCCGCTTTCGCGGGAATGACGGCGGGGAGATGGCGGATGCGGCGGGGTGTCCTGGTCACGAGTCGGGGGCCATCTCGTCAGCCAGCAGCCACACCGTGTCCTCCCCCTCGTCGGAGCGAGTGCCCGCCACCTCGTTGAAGCGTTCGCCGTGGACACGTGCGAACTTCTGGATGTCTGACTCGCTGCGCCACTCCGACACGAACAGGAGGTCGTTGGCGTCGGAGCTGTTCCGGTACACCTTTGCAGAGAGCAGCCCCGACTCCTTGTCCAAGTAGAGCGCCTCGCCAAAGACGATGTCGTGGGCGCGCTTCAGGCTCTCCCACCTTTCCGTCTTGATGCGCATGGTCAGCGCGGCTGCCTGCCCTTCCGGCTGTGTCACCGTGGCCTCCTGTCCGCGTTCTGTGCCCTCGCGCTCCCAGTGCAGTTGGGCAAGCCGCGCGGCCCACCCGAACCACCCCAACTGTGCTCCCGGCGTGCGAATCCACCCGCACTGCTACCGCGACTGCGTGGCGTCTTGCCGCGGCTCCCGCACTTGTTCCGCCTACGCCGGCAGCAGCGGCGTGACACCGGCCGCGGGCTGGACGTCGAACGCGTTGAGCACCGACGCTATCATCGAGTAGTAGCCGATGGTCGCCGTGAGGTCGACGACGCCCTGCGGTCCGAGCAGCTCCATCGCCGCCGCGAAGGTTGCATCGGACACCGCGCCGTGGCGGAGCAGATCCTGGGCGTAGCTCACCAGCAGCGCTTCGTCGGGCGAGAGCCCCTCGGGGGCGCGCCGGTCCCTGACGGCGGCAATGGACCCGTCGCTCACGCCGGCCTGCCGGGCCTGGGGTTCGTGGGCCGTCCACTCGTACTGGCAGTCCCACTCCCGCGCTGTGGCCAGCGTCACCAGCTCAACGACAGATTGCTCCAGGCTGCTCTCGAAGCGCAGATACGCACCGAGGTGCGCCGCCCTTCCGGCCACCTCCGGGCTGTGCATGAGCATTGCGAAGGGTCCGCGGACGCTGCCGCGGCTTCCAGCTATCTCATCGTAGATGTGTTGCTTCTCCGGCGGGACCTCGTCTCGGGTGATCTCTGACAATCGGGCCATCTGCTCTCCTCCTGTTGCCGGCTGCTGCCTTCTCGATTCACGAGTTGGGAATCCCTACGATCACTGTAGTTCCTCCTCACTCAGGCCGTACACCTCCCTGGCGGCCTGGGGACTGATCAGTCCGTCCTCCAGGTCGCCCAGAACACGCTCACGGTCGCGCCCCCTGGGGTCGCCGACCCCTCCGCCGCCGGGGGTCTCGATGCGCACCACGTCCCCGGGCCGCAGGTCCAGGTTGGAGACCATGGTGTCGTACCGCTGCTCGCGGTCCGTGCCGGGGTTGATGATCACGTACCCCGGAGCGCCGTCCCGGCCGCCGGCCGCGCCTTGTGCGCTCCGCCGGTCGGCCCCGCCGGTGAACTTGGCCGCGCCCTTCACCAGGTATTCGCGCTGGTAGCCCGGTCCCCCCCGGAACCTTCCGGCGCCCGCCGTGTCCGGCTTGACTCGAAACTGGAGGAGCTCCACGTCGAACTCTGATTCCAGGATCTCAATGCTGGTGAACCGGGAGCCGCCACCAAAGCCGTGGCCCGTTCCGGTGATTCCATCGCCCCCGTCGAAGGCGTAGCTGCCCGGGTTGAAAATCTCATACTGCACGTACGGGCGCGCGCTCCCGGCTGTGCTGCCGATGACCATGGAGCTCTGGGTCCCGCTGAAGGAGACCGTGGGCATTCCCGCCGCCTGGCTCAGCGCCGTGAACACCGCCCCCTCGACGGACCGGAGGTTCTTGGAATAGAAGCCCGTGGGCGCCGGAAAGCTTGGATTCACAATGCTTCCCTCTCGGAAGCGGCACTCCACCACCCGCGAGAGGCCGAAGTTGTGCGGGATCGTCGGGTCTATCAGGGACGCCAACACCTTCTGGCAGATGCCCTCGATGAACGGCGGCCGGATGTTTATGGGGCCCTGGCTCTGGTCCCCGCACCCGCTGAAGTCCATGATCAGGTGGTCGCCCTCCTTGATCGCCGCCACGTGGATCCGGATGACCCGGTCCGCGTCCACCAGGTCGCGGATGACCGTCTCGCCCTCGAAAACCCCGTCGGACCACTCCGCAAGGCCGCTTCTGAGGCGCTGCTCCGCCCGTTGGCCCAGCAGCTCGAAGCTGGCCAGCACCGCGTCCTTGCCGTAGGCGTCCAGCAGCTCCGTGAGCCGCCCCGCCCCGATGCTCCACAGCGCTCCGGCCTGCGCCGTCAGGTCGCCGATGACCAGGTGCGGCGACCGGCTGTTGCCTCGGATGAACTGCTCCGTCTCCTTGACCAGCCGGTAGCCCCGCTGGAACCGCACCGGGAGGATCTGTAGCCCCTCGCCGAAGACGTCCCTGGCCATCGTCACCCGGCTGCCCGGCGATAGCCCGCCTATGTCGCTCTTGTGCCCAATGCTGGCCGCGAAAGCCACCACCTCGCCGTCGTAGAAGATGGGCGTCACGACTACCACGTCCATCGGATGCGGGCACCCGCTGTAGTAGACGTTGTTGATAATGAAGTTGTCGCCCTCTTCCATGTCGGCGTAGTCGTAGAACTGCAGCACCCCTTCGACGCAGTACAGGTAGGCGCCGTTGTGCGCCACGACGCCGGAGTTGGAGCCCACCAGCTTGCCTTCCCGGTCCAGCAGGCCGCAGCTGAAGTCATGCGTCTCCCGGATGATGGTGGAGAAGCCGGTCCGGAAGACCGCCACGGTCATCTCGCTCACTATGCCGTTGAGCCGCGCTCCGATGACCTCCTGCGTGATGACGTCTACCTCCGCCATGTCAATCCTCCTGCCGTGGGCTCCAGCATGGACTGCGACGGGCGCCCTCCGGTTACTCCGGGGCCTCTCCGAGGGCTCTATGCCGCGCTGATGATCAGGTTCCGGTGCGTGTCTACCTCCGCCCACTGGCCGGGGTACACCACCGTCGTCGAGTCCGCCTGGTCGACGATGGCGGGGCCCGCTATGCGATGGCCCGGGAGCAGCAGTGCGCGGTCGTATACGGGGCACGGTACGAATCCCACGGCGCTGTCGAAGCAGGCCTCGCGGCTGCCCGCCCGGGCCGACTCGACGTCCGTGCCGGCGAGGACGTGCTCCTTGAGGGCGGCGTGACGGACGGCGGCCACGGCCACTACGCGGAAGTTGACCACCTCCACCGGCTCCGTGGGCGCGCCGTGGCCAAACTGCTGCGCGTGCATCTCATCGAACCGGGTCCGCACCGTACCCAGCTCCTCGGCAGTCAGCTGCCGGCCGTCTCTCACCGGCGTCGTCAGCTCGTAGCCCTGCCCCTGGTAGCGCAAGTCCAGGTAGTAGCTCAGTCCAACCTGCTTCCCGGACACGCCGTCCGCCTCGAAGGCCGCCATGGCCTGCCGCCCCAGGTCGCTGAAGATGGACCGGGCTTCCGCGGCGTCCAGCCCATCCAGGGACCGGAGCCTCGAGGCGACGTAGTCCCTGCGCGGGTCCGCCATCAGCAGGCCCAGCGCCGAGGTCACCCCCGGCGTCGTCGGCACCACCACCGTGCTCATGTTCAGGTCCGCCGCGAGTCTCCCCGCCGGAACAGGGCCGGCCCCTCCAAATGCCACCAGCGCGAAGTCGCGCAGGTCATACCCGCGCTCCGTGGACACGGCGCGTATGCCCTCCTCCATCTTCGCGTTGATGATGCGGATGATCCCCTCCGCCGTCTGCAGCGCGCCGAGCCCCAGGCGCTCCCCCATCTCTTCCACGGCCGCGCTGGCCTTCTCCCGGTCCAGGGCCACCTTGCCGCCCCCAAGCTGGTGCGGGTTCAAGTAGCCGAGGACCACGTTGGCGTCGGTCACCGTGGGGCTCTCGCCGCCCTTCCCGTAGCAGACGGGGCCCGGGTCCGCTCCTGCGCTGTGCGGCCCCACCTGAAGCCCGCCACCCCTGTCCAGCCAGGCGATGGTCCCCCCGCCCGCGCCAATCGTGTTGATGGCGAGCATCGGCACGGCGATCTCCCAGTCCCCGATGCGCCCCGAGGTCTCCTCCAGGATCTGCCCCCGCTCGCCTAGGGCGATGTCCGTGCTCGTGCCCCCCATGTCCAGCGTGACCACGCTATCGAACCCGGCGGCGGCGGCAATCTGCACTCCCGCGAGCGCGCCCGCGCACGGCCCCGAGAGTATCGTGGTCACCGGCACCACGCTCTCGATCCTGCTCACGCCTCCGTTGCTCTGCATGATGTAGATCTGTCTCGTCCCCACCCCCCGTTCTCGGAGCCTCTGGCCCAGGGTGGTCAGGTACGCCGTCATGGCCGGGTCCAGCATGGCGTTGGCGACCGTGGTGCTGAACCGCGGAAACTCCCGGATCTGCGGCAGGATCTCCGACGAGAGGGACACCCAGCAATCCGGGAACTCGGCCCTGATGAGATCCCCCAGCCGCCGCTCGTGTCGCGGGTTCAGGAACGAGAAGAGCAGCACCACGGCCAGCGACTCCACGCCCCTGGACCGGAGCCGCCGGATGGACTGGACCGCCGCCTCCGCGTCCAGCGGCGTCACGACCTCGCCGTTGGCGTCTACCCGTTCCGGGACCTCCTCCCGGAACCGGGGCAAGATGGGCGGACGTTTCTCCTCGAAGAGGCGCTCAAGGTCCGTGCCCAGCCGCGGCAGGTGCCAGATGTCGTTGATGCCGCTGAATCCCTGCGTTACCAGCAGCCCCACCTTCGCCCCTTTCCCCTGGACGAGCAGGTTTGTGCCCACCGTGGTCCCGTGCGAGAGTGCGCCCACCCCTGCCAGTCCCTCGCTGCCCTGGAACATCTCCACGACGCCGTCGATGATCGAACGGCTCGGGTCCGACGGCGTCGACGGGACCTTCAGCGTCTCGATCTCGCCCGTCTCCTGGTCCATCACCACCAGGTCGGTGAACGTCCCGCCGGTGTCGACTGCTACCGTCTTCATCACTCAGCCCTGCTCTCCCGCCCACGGGTCGGAGAGGTCCGCACTGGCGCGGAGTCTCCCTTCCGCCTGCCCCGCTGCTTGTCCCCCGCTCCCACCGCGCACCTATGCGCCTTCCGGCAGCGGCAGCCATTCGGAGAGAAGACGCTCGGCCCCTTCAACCTTGTAGCTCCTGCCGAGCTTGTTGAGGAGGTACCAGAAGTTGGCCGGGCCGCTGGAGACGGTGGGCACGCCCAGCTCCTCCTCGACGCGGTTCACAATCGGCGCACTGTTGATGGCCCCCTGGAAGTAGACCACCTGCAACCCCCCGTCCGCCTCAAGGGCCTCCTTGACCATGTTGAAGAGGACTTCGGGGTCGGCCCGGGCCGCGTCGTCGTAAGCGATGAAGGGCTTGGCCGCGGGCCAGACCAGCTCGATCCCTTCATGGCAGTAGTACCCGTACAGCATCTCATCCAGGCCCTCGAAGAACCCCGTCATCAGCAACGCCCGTTCGGCGGCGAAGGCCTTGATGGCCGCGCTGCATGACACCATAGCCGTGGCAAGGGGGACGCTGAGGCGCTTCGCCAGGTCCGGGTACAGTCCGGGGTTCATCAGCTCGATGGGCGCCCCGCCGATGGACACCGCGTCCCACCCCCGCTCCTCCGCCAGCCGAGGCACCTCTTGGAGGTACGCATGCTTGGTCCCGCGTATGGCGTTGTGCCACCCGGGGCCGCGGTCCATGGTCTGCAGCCCGAACCCGGGCACGGTGTCTATGACCACGCCCGGAAACTGATCGCTGGCGCGCGTCTCCCCCTGCATGACGGACCGGGGACTCACGGAGCCAAGCATCACCTGTGGTTGGCCGGTCATCTCGCCTCCTTTCGGCGTGCAACCCTCAACGCATCGTCCCTGCGGCTGGGCCCGCCCGCCACCGCCGCTTGCGGCAACACCGCGCCCGCGCCGCCCGCACAGTATACAGGATGAGCGCCCGCACCTCCGCCCCGGGGTCCCGCTCATGGTGGGCCTGTCGAACCAAATGAGCGGGTGCGCCGCCCCTTTCCACGCCGGCGCGGGAATCCCGCCCCGTCCTGCAATCGTAGTACTCATTACAGGTCCGCGTTTCTCAGGCCACTCCTAGAATGTGTATTTGACCGGAGTACCAATAAGGAGTAGCATTGCGGCGATTTCATCGAAGCATGCCGGTTACCTCACCGAGGCGGCTCTCGCTGTCCTAGCGCCCCGGTGCAGGGGAGATGCTCATGCAGCAGTACCTTGCGCGGCGGCTCCTCCTCTTCATTCCCACCCTGCTGCTGGCCTCCCTTGGTATCTTTGCCATCATGCGGGTCCTGCCCGGCGATGTCGCGATGATGATCATCGGCGGCGACGAGTCCGGCCCCATGGCCGTGGACCTCCTCGACAAGATCAACGAAGAGTTGGGGCTCGCGGACCCCCTGCCCGTTCAGTACGGCAAGTGGGCGTGGAGCATGGTCAATGGCCGCTTCGGCGGAAACTCCCTGCTGGATGGCGAGCCCATCGCAACCACCATCAGCAGCCGTTTGCCTATAACGCTGCAGCTCACCGTGTACACCATGGTCATTGCCTGGATCTTCTCCGTACCCATGGGCGTTTTGGCCGCCGTCTATCAGAATCGCTGGCCCGACTACGTGGTCCGAGTCGTGACCCTGCTGGGGCACGCCATGCCCAACTTCTGGGTGGCGCTCATCCTCATCCTGGTCATGCTCGTCTTCTTCTCGTGGACACCGCCCCTGTTCTACACGGATGTCTGGGAGGACCCCTGGAATCACATCCAAAAGCTCATCTGGCCCGCATTGGTCTTGGCCTGGGGTTACAGCTCCTACCTCACACGGGTCACTCGCTCCAGCATGCTGGAGGTGCTGCGCCAGGACTATGTCCGGACCGCCAGAAGCAAGGGGCTCGCCGAGCAGATCGTGGTCTATCGCCACGCGCTCCGCAACGCCTTCATCCCCGTCGTCACCCTAGGCGGCCTTCAGTTGGTGTCGCTGCTGAGCGGAACGGTGATCCTGGAGTCCATCTTCTCCATTCCCGGCATCGGCCAGGCCATCGTCATCGCGGCCACCCAGCGCGACTACCCCGTGATCCAGAGCCTGACCATGCTCCTCGTGTTCATGATGCTCACCCTCCACATCATCGTAGACATCGTGTATGGAATCGTAGACCCTCGGATCAAGTTCGCGTAGGGGACCGGAAGGAGTCAGCCTGTGCAGCCGGTAAACCAACAGCTGGGGACCGCGGAACCGCTGTCCGCCTTTTCCGAGAGGCGGGCGGTTGCCAAGCTGGCCGGGACCCTCGGTCGATTCGCATGGAATTATCCCCTGGGAGCCGTCGGGTTCCTCATCCTCCTTGGCATGATTCTCCTGGCCGTCTTCGCCAATCAGGTCGCTCCCTTTGATCCCCTTGAACAGGACGTGCCCAACCAGTACCGGTCCCCGGGCAGCCAGTTCTGGTTCGGCACCGACGCCTTCGGACGCGACGGCCTCACCCGCATCATCTTCGGCGCCCGCACGTCCCTCTACGTGGGCCTCGTGGCCGTCGCCTTCGGATCCATCGCGGGGACCCTCTTGGGCGTGGCCTCCGGGTATATGGGCGGCCGCTTCGACATCATCGTGCAGCGGCTCGTCGACGCGATCATGGGCTTCCCGTCCCTTGTATTGGCCCTGGTCTTGGTCGTGGCCCTGGGCGGCTCCCTCAACAACGTCACCCTTGCCATCGCCGTCGTGTTCATCCCCCGGGCTGTCCGCCTGGCTCGCTCCTCGGCGCTCTCGATCAAGGAAGAGGTGTACGTAGCTGCCTGTCAGGCCATCGGCGCCAGCAGCCTGCGCGTCATGTTCCGCCACGTCCTTCCCAACTGCCTCGCGCCCGTGTTCGTTCTGGCCACGGGCTATCTCGGGACCGCCGTGGTCACCGAATCGAGCCTGAGCTTCCTGGGCCTCGGCGTGCCCCCGCCCCACGTGTCATGGGGTGGCATGCTGAATGTGGGCGCTCATGGGCATCTGGAGTTCGCCCCTTGGCTGGCCATCTTTCCCGGTCTGGCCATCACCCTGGTCGTGTTCGCATTCGCCTTCTTGGGAGACGCGTTGCGTGACGCCCTGGACCCACGACTGCGCGGTCGCTAGCGTGACCGCCAAATCCATGTGTGCTCTACCGGATTCGGCTATGTTTGACGGAGCCGCGCGTGAGACCTGTGAAAGTGCTGGATCAACCCAGATCAAGAGTTGACATAAGGAGGACATGATGTCTCACTCCAATATGCCCGCTGGACCGCCGTACCCTTCACGCCATCGAGTGCTCGGTCGCATTCTCGGCGCTGGTTTGGCCGGTCTGCTGCTGGCTGGCCTCGCCTGCTCCGGCGGAGGAGCGCCCGCAACTTCCGCCGCGCCGCAGCAGCCCGCCGCGCCGGCACAGCCCGCGGCTGCCGCGCCGGCGGCCGACCCGCAGGCCCCCACCGGAATGAGCATAACGGTTGCGCCGGCGATCTCCGCCACTCCCGCCCCTTCCATGGAGTCCATGGGGGAGCCCAGGTACGGCGGCATCATGACCCTCGCCAACCGCACCGACCCCCCCGCACGTTGGGACAACATGCGGACCACCACGGTCTCCCTCCAGGGCATTGCCGCCTCCATATTCGGAGATGGCGCTCTCTTGCAGACCTGCCCCCACAGCGTCGTCACGGTCTGTCCCTATCTGGCCGAGAGCTGGGAGATAAACGACGACTTCACCGAGTTCACTTTCAAGATTCGCGACAACGTCTTCTGGCATGACGGCAAGGCCTTCACGGTCGAAGACGCCAAGTTCTGGGTGGACCTGGCGGTCTTTGGGTACAAGTCCGGAGACAAAGAGCGCACGCCGGCCATCTGGAAGGGGGCCTTTGGCGACCTCCAGTCCGTCGATATTCTGGACGGCAACCGCCTTCGGCTCACGCTTGGCAGCACGACGGCCCTCTTCTTGGAAACGATCATGAACCCGCGCCACAAGAACGCCCACCCGCCCCACCTCATTAAGCCCCAGCTTGACGCCGGGAAGACCGACATCGCTCCCCAGGACATCGGCTTGGTCTCCCATGGCCCATTCAAGATTCTCGACTATGACAAGGGCATCCGCGCCCGCGTGCGCCGATTCGACCAGTGGTGGGGCACGGACGACGCCGGCCGCGAGCTCCCCTTCCTCGATGGCATTGACTACGCCATCTTCAACGACGCCAGTCCCATGGACGCTGCCTTCCGAGTGGGGCGCATCGACGGCACCGCCCGGGGCAACCGCTTTCAGCTGTCCGGCCCCCGCAAGGCCGCCATAGAAAGGGAGATGGGCGATAGGGTCTGGTTCTCCCAGACCGTCAGCGGCGGCGCCGGGGCGGGTATCGCCTTCAACGTCCTGCGTGAAGGGCCCTGGCAGGATGCCCGCGTGCGGCGCGCCATTCAGTTCTGGATCGATAAGCAAGAGTCCATTGCCGCGCTCTCAGGCGGCCTCGCTGTGCTCCAGGGGCTGCTGCCCGGAGAAAGCCCCTTCACCAACCCGGACGTCCTGGAGTGGCCCGGATGGAACCAGACCACCCGGGCGGCGGACCGCGCGGAAGCCAAGCGCCTCCTCTCTGAGGCCGGCTACGCCGGCGGCTTCGAGATGGGCCATATGTGCCGCCGCCAGTGGATCGACCGCTGCGAGTTCCTCCATGCCCAGCTCGCTGATCTGGGTGTCGACCTGAAGCTCCATCTGGTGGATGACGCCGGCTGGAACCGCGGGCGCGTCTCCACGGACTACGATACCCAGCAGGGCACCCACGCGCCTGCGCCGTTCCCGGAGTCGACCGTCACCTTCTACGGCATTTTCAGTGAGAACCCGGACACCGGCCCCAAGCATGAAGACCTCAAGATCAAGGACTTCTACGATCGGCTCGGTGCAGCTGCGGGGAACATCGAGGAGCGCACCGTAATCTGGCGGGAGTTCGAGAGGTACGTACTGCTGGAGCAGGCCTACACCATCCCCCTCTCCAACAGCCTGCAGGTGAAGGCCTATCGGTCATACGTCAAGGGGCTCCCAACGCCCGCCGTCGACGACCGCAGCCTGCTGGAGATGTCTCTCGTCTGGCTCGACAAGTAGGGCCCGCCGCCAATGAATCCAAACTGCACTCAGGAGGCATGACCATGGCCTTGGCGCCCGTCTTCGACTGCGACGGCCACCTGCTGGAGCGCCAGCAGGATGTCCGCAAGTACCTCGAGGCTCCCTGGGACAAGCGCCCCACGTCCCTCTGGCCCGGCGGCGATCAACCCTGGGACACCGAGCTCTTCGGCACCCTGGAGGGCGGCTACAAGAGCGGGCTCAGCCCCGCCGAGCAGGTGGAGATATGGCTCTCAACCATGGACAGGGAGAATATGGAAGAGGCCGTGCTCTTTCCCAGCGGCTCCGGCAATACCGCAAAGCTCAGCGAGAAGGAGTTTGCGGTCGC
The DNA here is from genome assembly GCA_965197715.1 of Dehalococcoidia bacterium. GTDB lineage: Bacteria > Chloroflexota > Dehalococcoidia > Lucifugimonadales > UBA1127. The sequence goes on along the minus strand of OZ240224.1, from coordinate 3,289,417 downwards.
CGTGTGCCGCGCCTGCAACACCCACTTCGCCAGGGAGTACAACGACCTCTCAGACCGCATCCACGCCGTCGGCGTCCTTCCCTTGCGCCAGCCCGAAGAGGCCGCTAGGGAGCTGCGCCGCGCGGTGACCGAGCTCGGCATCGTGAGCTTCGAGCTCCTATCGCTCGGCCTGCCCACGGCCCTCGGCGACCGCATGTACGATCCTATCTACCAGGCGGCAGAGGAGCTCGGAGTCGCGCTGTGCATTCACGGTAACAGAAACACGGCGCACGAGGTCGGCGGCGGCGCCCTGGAGAACTTCAGCGAGGTCCACACCTACGTCTTTCCCGCCGGCGTCATGCTCCAGTTCACCAGCATTATGGCCCAGGGCGTGCCGACGCGGTTCCCCAAGCTCCGGCTCGCCTTCCTGGAGATCGGCGCCACCTGGCTCACCTACTGGCTCGACCGTCTTGACGAGCACTGGGAGCTTCGTGGGGAGTATGAGATGCCCCACCTCGGCAGGAAGCCCAGCGACGTCTTCAGGGATGGCCCCCTCTACGTCAGCGTCGAGCCAGAGGAGACTCTCCTGCCCCAGGTCATCGACAACATTGGGGAGGACCACTTCCTCTTTGCATCGGACTTCCCGCACTGGGACGCCCGCTTCCCCAATAACCTCAACGCCCTCCGGGACCGATCGGACATCCCGCAGCGCGCCAAGGAGAAGATTCTGTACGACAATGGCAAGAGGCTCTTCGGCCTGTAGCGGTCGCTAGCGCGACAGCCACAGGAGAACGAGCGCATCGGCAACGGCATCAGTCTGAAAACAGCATAGAGAGAGGTGCAACGATGACAACGGCCCAGACTTCCGATTCCACCAATTCCGGCACGGAACTCTTGATATCATCGGACTCGCACATCATCGAGCCCGCGGACCTGTGGGTGAAGGAGATGCCGGCGTCGCAGCGAGACGAGGTGCCGACGTTCAGCGCTGATCGAGGCGACAACAAGCCGGGCGGGACCGACGGCAAGGAGCGGGTCAGCGAGATGGCCGCCGACGGCGTCAGCGCCGAGGTCCTCTACCCCACCCGGGGCCTGCGGCTCTTTGGCATCGAGGACCAGGAGGCGCAGGAGGCGGCCTTCCGCATCGGCAACGACTTCATGGCGGAGTACTGCTCGGCGGCGCCGGACCGGATCTGGGGCATCCCGATGATCTCGTGCTACAACATCCCCAACGCCATCAAGGAGCTGGAGCGCTGCAAGGCCATGGGGCTGAAGGGCGCACTGATCTGGCAGGTGCCGCCGGAGCACCTGCGCTTCACGACGGACCACTATGAGGATCTGTGGGCGGCTGCCGAGGACATGGACATGCCGGTGAACCTGCACATCCTGAGCGGCTTCAACTACAGCCGCCAGGCGTCGGGGACCTACGGGCCCGTCGATGCCTACCGCAACAGCGTGAACACCAAGCTCAACGACGCCATCACGTCGGTCTTCGACCTGGTGTTCACGGGGGCCATGGAGCGCTACCCCAAGCTGAAGTTCGTGCTGGTGGAGAACGAGATGGGCTGGATCCCCTTCGTGGTGCACCAGTGGGACCGCTACGTGAAGCGGTTCGGCCCGCGGCGGCCCATCCCCATCAGTGAGCTGCCGAGCTTCTATGTGGACCGGCAGGTGTACTCGACGTTCATCGACGACCTGCCGGGGGGGCACACGATCCCGGTGTGGGGGGAGAACAACTGCATGTGGTCCAACGACTACCCGCACGCCGCCTCGACGTGGCCGAACTCCAAGGCGGTCATCGAGCGGGACCTGGGGCACCTGCCGCCGGAGATGTTCAACAAGGTGGTGCGGGAGAACGTGCTGAAGCTCTACAACCTGCCGCCCGTATCGCCCCTGACTAACTAGCCCGCAGCAAAATCATATGAAAAGGAGCAGCTATGGCTACTGAAACGAAGGTAACCCCCAAGGCTGAAGTGTTCTCCGTCAGCTCGCCCTACCTCTCCGTAGGCCGGATCAACATCGAGCTGGCAAAGACCGACAACCTCTGGCTGAGCCTCAAGACCAACGCGGAGGGCGGGGAGAACGCCATTCACAAGCACACGCTGGAGGACCATGCGTTCGTCGTGCTGGAGGGCGAGGTCACCTTCTTCGACGAGACCGGCAAGGAGACGGTGCTGGGGCCGTACCAGGGGATCATGCTGCCCAAGGGCGCCTACTACCGCTACCTGAACACGGGGGGCAAGAACCTGTTCCTGCTGCGCGTCGGGTCCGGCCACCGCGGGGGCCAGAACGGCGCGACCCGCATCCGCCCCGACGGCCAGCCCATCCCGTCCAACACCGACGAGAACCATCATATCGACGGCGTTCCCATCGCGGGAAAGACCTTCGGGGCCTAGGAGCGGCACCGGCTGCGCCGCGACGCTGAGGGCTCCGCCCACGAGCCCTTCGTAGCCGACAGGCAGCACGTGCTCCCTCTTGGGCAGGGTGAGTGGCTGAAGCCTTGATTTTCGCGCAAGGCTTCAGCCACTGTGCTGCCGGAATACCGGGCGACGTCCGGTGGACCTCTCCCCTGCGGCCGCCCGTTCAGCGCTCGCTGTTTTCCCGGCAAGAGGCGGCGCGGAGACTGCCAATGGCGCGTGCAACCCGCCAGGGCCGGCTAAAGTGCCGCCGCCAAACCCACTCTTCAAGCAGACCGGACTCATGGGCGCAACAGCACTGCTGGTCCTGCACATAGCCGCCGGCTCCGTCGCCCTGCTCACTGCATGCGGAGCGGTGGTCGCCGCCAAGGGCGGCGTCTATCACGTGAGGGCCGGTCGAACCTACGCCATAGCAATGACGGTCATCTTCCTTACCGCATTGCCCCTGGCCGTACTCGGCGCCAGTGTATTCCTGCTGCTCATCGCCGTCTTCAGCTTCTACCTGGTCTTCGCGGGCTGGCGGTTTGCCCGCAACCGCCGCCTTCGACCCCACGCCGTGGACTGGCTCGCCGCCGCGGTCATGGGGCTGACTGGCGTGGCGATGTCGGCCTATGGCATCGTCCTGGCCGCGTCAGGAGACTCCCAATGGATAACCATGTTCATCTTCGGGGCCATTGCGTTGGCCCTTGGACTGGTTGACAGCCGGTACTACCTTCGCATCTCCAGGGGAAACGCCGGGTCCAGGGCCAGACGCATTCAGCGGCACCTTACCAACATGCTGGCTGGAACCATCGCCACCGTCACCGCGGTAACGGTGGTAAACCTTGACATAAACCCCGTCTGGCTGCCCTGGATTCTCCCCACGGCCGTCATCACCCCGCTGATCGTCTGGTGGAACGCGCGAGTCGGCCGCCGGACACGGCAACGGCAGGCCTGAAGCGTCTCACGCCGACTCCGGTCGCTAGCGCGACGGCTTTGTGGGGGGAGGGTTGCGGGGTGGTCGCGGCGGGTGGGTGCGGGAATGACGGTTAGGCAAGAGTTTCCAGGCATCCGCAGCAAGTAGACCGGCGGCATAGGGCCCTACTGCAGACTATTTGACTTGGTCCGGCGCGTGCGCTCAAAATGAGTCCATTGCGTCTCAGTTCGCTTCATCGGCCCCATATCAGGAGAGAAACACCCGTGCAGACGCTCAAGAAGGCCCTATCCGTCACTCTCGGCCTCATAGCTGCCGCTGTGCTCTTCCACTTCGTGTTCACCCCCTTCTACGAGGGTCCCGTTGACGCCGGATCGATATGGACCGTGCTCAACTGGTTCATGGCCCTCGCCGTTGTCCTCGCTCTGGCCGTGACCTACATCGACAAGCGTGGCGCCGGGACCAGCCACGGCGCCAATGCGTACATCTGCGCCAACGTAGCCTTCTATGCCGCCGCCGTTCTAGCGCTTCTCTTCTTCTGGAACTGGTTCGATAGCCTCACCATTGGCGAGGAGGGGCAGAGCCAGACCCGCCGCGTGTTCTGGCCGGTCATCAACGTCTGGTTCATCATGCTCATGGGCAGGGTGAGCGCCCGCCTCTGGCGGGAAAGCGCCCGCACCTGACGCGTCCCGTACATCTCCGCCCCCGTCGCGCCGCGTCCGCCGCGTCCGCCGCCTGAGCGCATCCCGCGTCTCTGGCTGGCAGCCCGGTGACGGCGCCCGTCACGCAACACTCTGCCGCAGCCACCTCCTTCTCACCACAGCCGCAATCGCGAACATCCCAGTGGCGACCAGGGCCATCGCCGGGCCAGAGGGCAGGTTGGCGTGGAACGAGAGATATAGGCCGGCTACCGCCGAGATTGAGCCGACCACCGCCCCAATGACCATGACGTTGACGAACCGCCTCGCCAGCAGGTACCCGCTGGCAGCCGGCGTGATGAGCATCGCCATCACCAGGACGATTCCGGCAGCCTGGATGCCTATGACAATGACCAGCGCCAGCAGCGCCAGCAGCACGTATTCCACCAGCCCCGTCCTGATTCCGACCACCGTCGCGCCCACGGGGTCGAACGTCGTGTACACAAGCTGCCGGTGGAACGCGTAGAGCCCCACCATCACCAGCGCCGTCAACCCCAGCGACACCCAAACGTCCAGCTGCGACACCCCCAGCACCTGTCCCAGCAGCAGGTCCTCGATGTTGACGGTCACGTTCGTGGCCCTCGAGAGCATCACGAGGCCCAGAGCGAACATTCCGGCGAAGATGATGCCGATGGACGTGTCTTCGCTGATGCCCGTGCGTCGGCTGACTGAGCCCATCAGCAGGGCGATGAGTATTCCCGCCGGCACCGCCGCGAAGAACGGGCTGATCCCCAGCAGGAACGCCACCACCATCGCCGGCAGGACCGAATGCGCCAGCGCGTCGCCCATGAACGCACGCCCTCGCGTGATCACGTACGCCCCCAGCACCGGGCACATCACCCCAACCAGCACGGACACGATCAGGGCACGCACCATGAAACCGTATTGGAATGGCCCGAAGATATAGTCGATCATCATGCGTGTCTCCAGGCGCCGCCGCCGTGTCGGCCGAAATCCACCCCGTGGGAGCCGTACAGCTCCTCAAGCACGTCCGGCGTGAACGCCTCCGCCGGGGGGCCCCAGGCGCAGACGTGCCGGTTGATGCACAGCACCTGGTCGAAGCGCTCGGCCAGGTTCGTCAGGTCGTGTGTGGCCAGCAGTACGATCCTCCCCTCATCCCGCAGCGACTGCAGCACCTCCACGATGCCCTCCTGCGCGCCGACGTCCACACCGCTGAACGCCTCATCCAGCATGATGATGCTCGCCTCCTGCGCCAGCGCCCGAGCGATGAAGACCCGCTGGCGTTGCCCCCCGGACAGCCCGGTAATCTGTGCCGTGCGCTGTTCCCACAGCCCCACCCGATCCAGGCACAGCCGGACCACCTCCCGGTCCCGCTTCCCGGCGCGACGGAACCACCCGATGTTGCAGTGCCGCCCCATCATCACCACGTCGTGCACCGTGGCCGGAAAGAGCCAATTCATGCTGTCGCGCTGGGGAACGTACGCCAGCGCGCCGTCGCGGGCCTCCGCGCCATGCAGGTCCACCGTGCCTTGCACGATCGGCAGGACCCCCGCGATGGCGTCGAACAGCGTGCTCTTCCCCGCACCGTTGGGCCCGACCACCCCCACCAGCGTGCCCTTGCCGATATCGAAGGTGACGTCGCTCAGGGCCCTGTACCCCATGCGCTCCACGGCTACGTCCGTGACCGTTATCCCTGGTTCGGAACTCATCCTGACCATCTCCATCTTTCCAGCCTCGTCCCGGCGAAGGCCGGGACACGCGCTCAGCGTATGAGCATGAGCACCTGTTCGACGCCTAGCTCCTGCGCTGCCCGCCTTACCGTCATCGCAGGGCCTCAGCGATGCGGCTGACGTTGGTCCGCACCATCCCAATGTACGTCTCCGCCCCGCTGCCCTTTGGCCCCAGGGAGCCCGAATAGAGCCGCACCAGCTTTGCGCCGGACTCCGTCGCAACCGTCTGGGCCAGCCGCTCGCTCACGGTCGTCTCGCCGAACACCGCCGGGACGCCGTTCGTGGTCACGGCGTTTACCAGGTCCGCCACGTCCACCGCCGAAGGCTCCACCTCTGTCGTGGTCGATAGAATGACCCCCACCACCTCGAATCCGTAGAGATTGGCGAAGTAGCCCAGGCTGTCGTGGGACGTGACGAGCAGCCTGCGCTCCTCCGGCACCGTACTCACCTGCTCCTCCGTCCAGGCGTGCAGCTGGTCCAGCCGCGCGTTGTACGCGGCCGCGTTGGCGCCGTAGACGGCGCTTCGCTCCGGGTCCAGCGCCGACAGCCGCGTTGATATGTCGTTGACCGCGAGCTTCACCCGCAGGGGGTCGAACCAGAAGTGCGGGTCGTCCTCGCCGTGGCCGTGGTCTTCGTGCTCTTCCTCGCTCTCGGACGCCAGCTCCTCGATGGCCTCCAGCGCGTCGCCGGCCTCCAATTCCCCCGCTTCCGCCCTGCTGATGATGTCGGACACCATCTCAGCCAGTTCCTCCTCTTCCCCGTGCTCTGCGTCCTCTTCGCCGCCCTCGGCGTCGGCGAGCAGCTCCTTGATCTCCTCCAGGGCAGCCTCCTTGGTGATCTCGCCCTCCTCCGCCTCGTGCACCGCATGGCTAATTGCTTCCAAGAAGGCAACCTCGCCTGCGTGGGACGCGGCGAACTCTATTGGATCGATAAGTTCGCCCACTTCCACGATGGTCAAGGGGTCCTGCGAGGCGTTCTGGAGGAGTTCCGCCAGCCAGGACTCCTCTAGGTGCAGCCCAACGCTCAGCACCAGGTCGGCCTCGGCCGCTTTGGCCACATCTTGCGCTCCCGGTTGGAAGGAGTGCGGGTCGGCGCCCGTTGGCACAATGCTGAAGACCTCCACGTGCTCCCCGCCGATGTTCTTCACCCAGTCAGCCATGATGTCGGTCGTCGTGACCACGCGGAGCGCGGGGGCCGCCCCTGCTGCCCCTGGTGCACTCGCTGCCGACGTGCTGCGGGCGTCCACCGTGCACGCCGACGCAGCAGCCAGGAGCAGCGTCAACGTCAGCAGCGCCGCCCACGCAAGACCCAATCCCCGGTCACTGGTACTCAGTATCATTTTCACTCCACTCCTCTCGTAATCTTTGTCCAACTTGCATTCTGATTCGGGCGCTTGCCCCGTTCAGTTACTGAGATTGAGTATCATCACAGCGGGCAACCGATTCGACCTATAGTCCATGGTGTCTTCTAGCCGCCCTCGATCTCAATGCACCGGTTGCACACGACGTACAACTCGATGCGGTGGCCGACGATCTCGCCAGGGATGTCGTCCCCAATGGCGTGCATCAGGCGCTCCACCGTGGCGGCGCGGAACTCGCCCACGTTCCCGCACCTGATGCAGACCGTGTGGTGATGGTGCTCAATACGAGACAGGCTGTACCTGGGGGCGCCGTCCATCAGGTTCAGCCTGCATATGACCCCGAGCTCCGTCAGGAGCCTGATCGTCCGGAAGATCGTCGCCCTGCCCACCCCGGGGAGTTCCCGGCAGACCTCCTCGGCCGTAAAGCCCTCTTGCTTCAGCTCCAGGATCCGGATGATCGCACGCCTAGGAGCCGTGGACCGGTAGCCTCGGTCTTCGAGGACGGCCATGATGTCCGGGCGCGCAGTCAACACCGTCGTCATGATACTCAGTACCAATAAGCCCTTCAGTCTCGCTGGAGCTGAACAACGGGACGCATCGACGCTACCAGGCTCCCGCCGGCCTGTCAACCTTCGACGTGGCGCCAACAGAGTCCTAGCAGGAACTATGGGAGCTCCGGCGCTGTGCTGCCTAGTGCTGCTTGAGGAAAGCGAGCAGCTCGCGGGCGATGGCCTCGGGCTGTTCGGGCAGCATGGCATGGCTGGCGTTCGGCAAATCGACCACTTTGACCCGGTCCGTTCCGAGCTGCTCCCGCAGCACGTAACCATTCTCGGGAGTGGCCATGGGGTCATCGAGCCCTTGGATGACGAGCACCGGCGCTGACCCGGCGTGCCCCCATTCAGCATAGGGGACAGAGTCGCGCGCGTCCCATTGCATCTTCTTCGTCTCCGGGGACCAGCCACCAAGCCAGACCGAAGGGTCGTGGCCGGCCGAAAAGAACACGAGCTGAATGTCGGTGAGCCGCTCCTCCTCGGAGCGGTCAAGCTCGAAGATGCGCATGAGGGCTGCGCCGATCTCCGGGGCAGGAGGGACCTGTCCCCCGGCGGCGATCAGTGTGACGCTGCGGACCAGTTCCGGACGGTCGGCAGCAAGGCAACGCACGATGCGGTTGCCGTATGCGTGGCCCACGAGATGGGCTGGCCTATCGGAAAAGCGCATGACGGCCCGCGCCACGTCGTCCGCGAAATCGCGCAGCGTTAGTCCTGCCACGGCGGAGGAGCTGCCGTCAATGCCGCGATGGCTCACGCCGATGGCCTGATAGCCTGCGGCCTCGAGGTCGCCCATCAGAGCGTCGAAATCGCTGATGCTGCGCCCCAGAGAGGACACGAGGACCACTGAATCTCCGCTGCCCCTCACGTCTACTTCAACTTCGCCGTCCTTCACCTCTACTCGCAACGTTCTCCTCCTCGGAATTGGCTGTCCTCAGTATACCGTGGCCACCCTCGTTAGAGGCTCGTGGGCGCCCGACGAGTCCCCTTGTCAGCCCACAGGTCCGCGAGAACGCGCCCCTACCCTGCTCTGGGGCGCAGCCCCGGCAGCGGTAGGCCCTCCAAGGCATCGGACACGATGCCGCAACGCTCGAACGGCGGCATGAAGCACACCCCTGCGATGCGGCCGGCGAAATGGGGCCTGGGAAATCGAGGGAGGTCCCCACTTGAGCCGCCGTGGGCAAGACCGATGAGAGACGAGACGTAGCGTGACGACTGACACCACGGTGCGCGGCCTGAAGCTCCTCATCTGTACGGCGCTGGCGTAGAGCGAGTCCTTCAGCGTAGAGTGGGGACTATGGCTGCGCCCAACGTTCAGTAGGGCCTAACCGCGTCCCCCCGCGACATATGGCAACATCCACAATCATGTTCGGAATCGCCTACACCCTCATCGCCATAGGCCGCATTCCCAACGTGTTGATCGCCTCCCATTGTGTAAGGAGTAGCTGCTATTGCGTACCCAGCTTCCTTCATGCCGGTTAGTCAATAGCGACGAAACCATTCGATACTCCTGGGTAGTAGACCTGGGTTCCGTTGAAGGCAACGGCGCCTAACGACCCACCCTTGTGGTTCGAGTCTCGGCAGGTGGGGCTGTGAGCTCCCGATAGTCTGCTAACTATCATGCGAGGGAGGTGCAGACTGCGGCAATACCGCGCACCGCTCCGCGGAGCCGGGCCCGTGCCCTGGGATGGTCGCCATCGTACCGGCCGGTCAATTTCCTGCGGCTGCGAGTCCCTCTTCCGCCGTCAGCGCGGCGCCAGGTTGGTCGGAGCTTCGAGGGCTGTAGTGTTGGCAACCAGCAAGAAGTGGGACAGTTAGGAAGCCGAGAGGTCAGGGGTCGAATGGAGGTGTCGTGAGTTCCCTGAGGGCCCTGTTGTGCTGTCTTCGCCGTTGGGTCTCCCGCCGCCTTCCCCTGAGGACGTCTGACGGCTTCACGTTGCCCAGGGCCTTGTGATAGCGCCGGTAGTTGCAGTAGCTGACGAAGGCCAGGATGGCCCCCTCCAGATCGGCCGGTACCTCTTAGGGTAGTTGGTTTACGTCTCCTTCAGAGTCTGGCGGTACCGCTCCAGCTTCGCGTTGGTCTGGGGATGGAAGGGTGCCGTCAGGATGTGCCTGATGCCCACCAAGCCAAGGTAGTTCCAAGAAGCCCTGGACACATAGACCAAGCCGTCGTCGGTCAGCAGCCGGGCCCGGTCTGCTACTGGGACCGGTCCGTGCCGGTTCGATCCACCACGTCTGGGAGCACTTAGATGAAGGAGTCGGAGGTCATGTCTCGTTGAAGCCTGTGAGCCATGATGAAGCGGGAGTAGTCATCCATCACGGTGACCAGGTAAGAGCAGCCCCAACCCACCACCCTGAAGTAGGAGGCGTCGGTGGCCCACATCTGGAGAGGACCGGTGGTCTTGCGATGGTACTCTGTACCTGCGGCCAGCCGTGTCTCGGCCCTCTTCGCCAGTCCCTCCCTCCGAAGGATGCGGTAGACCTTAGACTCTGATACGGAGAAGCCCATGTTCTCGAGGGTGTCGCGGGCCAGCCTCTCCTTGCCTACCTCCATCAACTCCTTGGTCCATGCATAGTACGAGTGAGGGTTGATCCCCTCTCGCTGGCACAGATCATTGACGGCGACCTCGCGGCGGAACCCCTCCAGCAAGATGCGGGTCTTCTCCTCGGCTGTGTACTTCCGTCGGGCAGCCGTTCTGACTCGTCGAACGAAGGACCTGGCTTCCTCTGTACGCTCCTCAGCCGCCAGCGCTTTGTCTGATTCTATCTGGAACATCTCTGCTCATCTCTGTGAGTACTCTATCCTGACCCAAGGAGCCCACACCAATGCCCTCCTCTCGGGTTCTCTCCACCTCAGATCCGCCCCACTTTCGCTGACGGCCTACATGTGTACGTTGACAAACGGGAACCGGGATTGGATACTGCGAGTGTTCCGAATTCTGAACTATTCAACACTTCCGGCTGGAGTTGTCAGTAGGATCTGAGCCATTCCTGAGGAGAGAAAGCAATGTCTGGCTTCGTTGACGCCGATAGTCACATCATTGAGCCGGGAGAGATATGGGACCTCATCGATCATGATCTGTATGATCGGAGGCCGGTACTGCTAAAGGCTCCTAGCGACACACTCTACAAATCGTTCAACGCGTTCTGGCTCATAGACGGGAATATCTTCCCAAAGTCTGCTGGGAAGGGCAGCGCGAATCTCAGTACTCCATCAGCCTCCGAGAACCAGTCTGTCAGGACCGACATTGATCTCTGCGTACGCGAGCTCACCGACATGGACGCCCGCGTGCGGGACTTGGACAGGCGTGGTGCTGAGATTGAGGTCGTCTATTCGACCCTCTTCGGGGTCTATTTGACCGACGACGTGGAGTTGGACGTCGCGCTTTGCCGCGCCTACAACCGGTGGATGGCCGATGCATGGGCCAAGGGACAAAACCGTGTCAGATGGACGGCCGTCTTCCCCTTGACCTCTATCGATGAGTCCATAAAGGAGATGCACTACAGCAAGGATCACGGTGCTGTGGGAGTGTATGTGCGGGGAGTCGAGGGGACCCGAACCCTGGCCGACCCTTACTTCTTCCCCATCTATGAAGAGGCGAGCAGCCTGGACTTCCCTATCTGCGTCCACACTGGTGCGGGTTCCCCTCCCATTTCCAGTGTCTTTGATGTCCGGATTAGCCGCACCGTGCCGCACTCCCGAATGCTACCGCTCATGGGGTTCTGGGATATCGTCGTCAACAAGTTGCCGGAGCGCTTTCCAAACGCAAAGTTCGGTTTCATAGAGAGTGGCGCATCCTGGGTCCCCTACCTCCTTCATCAACTGAAGAGGTCGACAAAGATCGATGATGGGCGGTGGGGCCCCAAACTCTTCCGCGACTACAGGCTCTGGGTGGCCTGCGAGGCTAACGAAGACCTCCCCATGCTCCTGAACTACATAGACGAGGACCATATCATGATCGGCACGGACTATGGACACCTGGACCAGTCGTTCGAGGACAACTTGGTCACCAGAATGAGGTCGCGCGAGGACGTGCCGAGCCGCGTCATAGACAAGATCCTTGATGAGAACGCTCGAGGCTTCTACCCTTTCTAGAGACGGCTACGGGCCGCCCCACTCTGGGCCAAGCGCTCCTGTGTTCTCCGCTATCGCCAGACCCGCCCACGACTGGCTCTGGGGCAGCAGGCCCTTCTCCCTGAGTGCTTCGGTCGTGCCGGTGGTGCTAGGCACTGCCATGGCCGCTGCGGTCGTGAGCCTGGACTGGCCACTCTTCGCCTTGGCGCTGGCCGGATCGGTGCTCATCCAGGTGGGCACCAACTTGACCGACGAGTACACCGAAAACCGGCTGAGCAGCGGCACTATCAAATTCCTGGCTCCGCACAAGGTGATCGCCCGCGGAATGCTATCGGAACGGGCAGTGCTCTTTGGGATCATAGCCACGTTCGCGGCCGGCATCGGCATGGGACTCTACATCGTGAGCCAGGTGGGCTGGCCCATCCTGGCGGTGGGGTTCGCCAGGGTGCTGGTGGCCCAGTTCTGCAGCGCGGGACCCTACTCACTGGGCAACCTGGGCTTAGGCTAGCCCATTGTCTTCTTCTTCATGGGGCCGCTGATGGCCATGCCCGCCTATTACGTGCGGGTGGAGGAGTTGGCATGGTCGGTGCTCTGGGCCTCCATGCCGGTGGCGCTGCTGGTGACCTCCATTATGCACTGCAACAACCTCCGCGATATCGATGAGGACCGGCGAGAGAGGAAGCGAACGCTGGCCGCGTGGATGGGCCCTGAGCCAGGCAGGTGGACCTACGCCTGGATGTTTGCAGCCGCCTACGGGACCATCGTGACGCTGATCCTCATGGGTGTCATCGACCTACTGGGGCTCGTGTGGCTGCCGTGGGCAGCGGTGCTGGTCGTGCCCGTCTGGCGGGCCATCGACCGTCCCGTCTTCAACCGCTCGCTGGTGAATGCGGCCAAGCTCCACGCTCTTACCGGCGTGAGCTTGGCGGCGCGGCTGGCCATCCACGCCGCGTTGGAGGGCTAGCACCCTTCACCGCTCTCCAGCAGTGTCCCCAAGCGCGTCCTGGAACGGCTCGCGGCCGGTCATATGGTTAATGTGGTTGCCGGCGAGCTCCAGGCTGACGGCGTGGGCCATCTGCTCGGCCAGCACACTAACAACAGCCCAATGGAGAGGAGAGGAGTCGGGGCCGCGATCCGGCAACAGCGCAGGGGCGCTGGCCCGCCCAGGAAATCGGGCCTCCTCCAAGCCGGACAGTCCGTTTCTCTGGGCCCAAGCCGTCAGGGTGGGTTAGCGGTACCGCGCGCCTGTACCTCGCAGACGTGGGTCCAGCAGATCGCGCATTGCGTCTCCGAGGATATTGAAGCCCCAGACTGCTGTGGACAGAGCAACCCCCGGGAAAATAGCTAGCCACGGGCCCTCAAACAGGAAGAGGCGGGACTCTTGGCCCAGCATCCGACCCCAGGATGGGTAGGGCGGGGGGATCCCATAGCCGAGGAAACTCAGACTGGCCTCGGCAAGGATGACGGTGCCAAAGCGCAGGGAAGCCAATATGATGACCGGTGCCAGAACATTGGGGAGGAGGTGGCGTCTGACCATGTGCCAGGAGCCGCATCCCAGGACCCGGGCGGCGTCCACGTAGACATTCTCCTTAATAGTCAAGGCCTGGCTTCGAACGACCCGTGCCTCACTGATGCCCCACAGGGAGAGGACCAGGATGATGTTCAGGATTCCGGGTCCCAGAATGGCAGAGACGACAAGCATCAGGAGAAAATACGGGATGGCCATCTTGACATCGATGATGCGGCCGATCACCGTGTCCACAGTTCCCGCAAACCACGCGGAAGCGAGTCCCAGTACCAGGGCATAGGCGACTCCAAGCCCGACTGCACCCAGGGCCACGTACATTGTCACTCTGGCCCCGTAAATGATGCGGCTCAGTTGATCCCGGCCAAAGTTGTCGGTTCCCAAGGGGTGACTCATACTGGGCGCGTTCAGCAAGCTCGCATAGTCGGGTTCTTGATACCCGTACGGGGCGACTAGATCCGCCAGGACGGCCGCCAACACTATGAGGAGGACCAGGGCGCCTCCAACGCTGCCCAAGGGCTTCTCCTTAACCAGGCGACGCAGGAATTCGGGCGCCCATTGGCGGCGGGCTATCCCTGTTCCCACTAAGGTGGCGTTCGCCAGTTCTTTGGCCACTCCTTGCTCCTGTCCTGCAACCCGTTGGGTCTACTGAAAACGGATCCGGGGATCAAGCCACGTGTAGCTGATGTCTATGACGAAGTTGAGAACGAGGATTATGCCAGCAAAGACCAAAGTAATGGACTGGACCGACACATAGTCCCGACGTTGCAGCACTTCCAGCACATAACTCCCCATTCCAGGCAGGTCAAATATCTGTTCGATGATCAGCGTGCCACCAAGTAAGAACGGGACTTCCAAAGCCACGAGAGTTACGACGGGGATGAGGGCGTTCTTCGCGGCATGTCTAAGCAGCACTGTCTGCTCCCTTAGACCCTTGGCCCACGCCGTTCGAATATAGTCTTGGCGCATAACCTCTAGCATCATCCCTCTTACCAGACGCATCGTCCGGCCCTGGAAATAGAACCCCAGGACGAGGGCGGGAATAATGAGACCGCCTAGGTTCTTCAGAGGATCCTCGACGAAGGCCGTGTACGTCAACGGAGGCGTCCAGTTGAGCCAGACGGATGGAAGAGTAACCACGAGTGTACCCAGCCAGAAGCCAGGAATGGCAAGGGCCAGAACACCAACTGAACGAGTAAGATAGTCTGCCCAGGAGTCCTGGCGAACGGCCGCGAGAATACCTACCGGCACTCCGATAACCAGGTTGATGAGTGTAGCCAGTAAGGCAAGCTCGACCGTTACTGGCCATCTCCACGCCAGCTCCGTAACAACGTCCTCGTTGGTCCAAAGGGACTTACCGAGATCTCCGGTAAATATGCCACCAACCCATTCGAAGTATTGGACATGAATGGGCTCATTCAGGCCCAGCTTTTCGCGCAGATTCTCAGCGGCTTGGGTGTTGCGGTACTCCTCAGACATGATGTCGACTATGTCGGCTGGCAGGAATCGGACCATCCCGAATACCAACAGGGACAAGAGAATGACCGTCGGAATCATGGAGAGGAATCGACGCACAACGTACTTTTGCATACTGCCGATCTCGCAAGCAACCTTAAGGTGCCAGGGACTCCCTAGCTGAGGCCCCCAAGCCAGGCTTGTTCTCCTCTAGGTGGCCGTGCCGATGGTGCGGGCCGGTCCAGGCAGTGAGATCATCCGGCGGATGGAATTGCTCCCGTACCGCACACTGGAATGGCCCCCCTGGCGCCGGGTGGTCCCCCTTGCCGTTGGAGGTGTCACGCACAACATTCTGCCGTGCCCCACCGTCCTCTCCCCAAAGGACATGTATGCTATCAGACAACTGCCTTACTGAAGGAATACCGGCCGGCCTTTCTTGGCCAAAGCTGATCCGACTCTCCCTAGGGAGCCATCCCTCCCGAAGCAAGACTCAGTCACTACTTGTCGAGCCACGCGTATTTCAAACCGTGGGCGTTGGCGAAGGAGTCCGTGCGGTACCAGGCATCCTTCAGATAAGGCTGCCAGAACCCCGCGCCGCGACTCTGGGGCGCATCTATAGCGTACTGCTTCTCAACAAGGTGCTTCTGCAGGTCGTACACCACAGTCCTCCGCTCGTCGTCGCTGTCCGCTATGACTAGCTTGTCCAACATCCGCTCGACGTCCTCATCGCAGACACGGCTGTAGTTCCGGGCAGTGCCACATTTGAAGTAGTAGTAGAGGGCTTCATACGGGGTAACCGCGGATTGGAACGTTACCACCATATCGCCGTACTCTCCGTCCGGCGCAGTGGCAGTTGAGTACTGGGGGAATTCCATTGGCTTGAGGTTAACATTCACCCCCAAGGGCGCCCAGGCTCCGGCGACGAACTCTGCAATGGGCCCCTGCAGCAAAGGAGGCAGGAATCCCAATTCCACTTCGAATCCATCGCCATACCCTGCCTCGGTCAGGAGGCGCTTGGCTTCCGCCGGGTTGTGGCTGATGTACTGGCGAATCTCCGGAGGATAAGACTCGAATGGGAGGGCATAGTCTCCCAGCCCCGCGTTGACCGGGGAATACTTGGGAAAGTAGTTCCCATAGGCGCTCTTGCCAAAGGCGTCGCGGTCCAATGCCATGGATAGCGCCTGCCTCACCCGTACGTCGTCGAGTGGGGGACGATCAGTCCGCATGCTTACGACGAAGGGAGCCGGGAACGGACAGACCTGCGACTTGAGCTGAGGCGCCGTCCTGTGCAACTCTCTAATGAGCTGATCGCTCCGCACCTCGCTGAAGTCAACCTTGCCCGTCCGCAACGCCGCCGCCACGCTGCTCTCGTCACCGATGTACGGTTCGGTGATGCCGTCGAGGTAGGGAAGTCCCTCGACGAAGTAGTTCGGGTTCTTTGCGAACTCGACGCTGGTTGATGGCTTATAGTCTGTGATCACAAAGGGACCGCTCCCATGGCCACGGTGGTCCTCCCACTTCATGGACAGGTCGTCGGGAGTTATCTCTTTGGGAACGACATACGCCCACCGCTTGGTGAGGACTTCCTGTATGAATGTGGGAAAGGGACTCTTTAGCTTGAACCGGACCGTCTGCTTGTCTAGGGCCACAATGCTCTCGGTGACGTCCTTTTGGGGCTTGGCGGCCGGCATCAGATTGAAGGGCCGCACGAACGCATGGGCCACGTCCTCGGCAGTGATCTCCCTTCCGTTTACCGGGGGGCTGTCCGCAAACTTGGCGCCCTTGCGTATGGTGACGTCCAGGGTGAGCTCATCCACCCAATCCCAACTCTCGGCCAACTCAGGTTGAGGAGGCCAGAGCTGACAGTCCGGAGGTGGAGCAGCTCCCTGGTGTGGGACAAACAGCCTTGAGTAGATGAAGTGGTAGACACGGCCTTCATCAGAGGCGGAGATACCGGAGTGCGGGTCCCATCTGGGGTCTCGCCGCCCCCTGAAGATCATGGTGCCGCCGTACTTGGGCTCTTCGGGAGCCGCTTGCACTGCTGGCGTCGGTCTTGCCGTTTGCGGAATTGGGGTGGCCTGCTCCAGTGTCAAGGGTTGCGCTGCTGCGCCGGTTTGTTCTGCTGCAGCCTCTTCTTCAGCACCCCCGCTGCAACCCGCGAAAGACACAAGCGTAAGGGCAATCAGTCCTATCAGCCACCTCATCATTATCCCTCCTGTTGTTGCTTTGACCATGAGTCACGACGACCGGACTGCGTCTCCGGGCGCCTGTTTCCAATCGACTACAAGCCACCGTTATGGTAAACATCTACTCCGTTATAGCAGTCCTTTCGCAGATTCGTTTGGCTGGCGAACCGAATTTCGCGGTGGGATGGTACATGGATGTATGGAAATTGTCAACAATTTGATTCTACCCAACATGGGTATGCAACTACAGTCCTTGCGGCCGCGCCGCGTCACGGCCAAGTTCCACCTGGTTCACAAGGTTGTCCATTCGGAGGCAGGCCGCCCTCATCAGCCGACGAAAGTCGGCCAATGCTGAGCCAGAAGAGAGGTCCTGCAAGTCCCGCTTCAAATAGGTGCGCTCATAGCCGTCAAACCAAACTGTCCTATCCTGAGCGCTCTTGAGGTGGAGGGCCGGTAGGGGGAAGCCGCCACGCAGTGGGAAGTTCTCCTACTACGTCTGCCAGTCGGTGATGAAGCGTGGCAGCGGGGCCTGCGATGCCCCCAGGCTCAACGCCCGACGCTTCGAGGAGATGGTCGTCGGCAAGATTTGCTCCAACGTCCTCACCGAGGGCAACATCCGCGCCCTGGTAAAGGTCGTGGACGAGGAGATGGACGGCGTGGCTGCCGAGCAGCGTCAGCCCAGGTGAGGCGGGGGAACTGCTGGCGGCCTGCCCCGGTGTCGTCGTTGACGACCCCTCGGCCAACGCCTACCCTAGGCCCATCGACGGCTCGGGAAGGGACCACGTGTTCGTATGCCGCATCCGCGAGGACGCCGCGCTCCCGAACGGCCTCGCTCTCTGGCTCGCATTGGACAATCTCCGCAAGCGTGCCGCGACCAATTCCGTCCATATCGCCGAAGAGATAGTCCGCTGAGGCGCCTGGCGCCGCCAGCCCGCGCAGCCACGGTGGTCCCTCCGATTCGGAGCAGCGGATGAAGAACGACTCCCGCGACATCACCGGAACGATGGGGCGCGCGGCCTCTATTGTATTCGGAGCCCCTCTCGTGGAGTGCTTCGTAACCGCCTACTTCGGCCCCGCGTGGGAGGGAGCGGCCACACTCGCCAGCGCCCTGGCCGTCATCCTCGGCGATTTCCTGTGGTTCCGGCGGAACGAGGGTAGCGTAACCGCTCGAGTCTCGTACGCACGACCGGCGCATCGTTAGACTCGCTATCTCGCAGGCGGTGAAGACGCCTCGTGAGCCGTCGACGGTCCGCCCATCGGGCGGTTTGGGGGTAAGGTGCGTCTAGCGTGGCTTGGCTTGCTATTCCTGACGGCCGTCATGTTGCTGTCGGCATGTGAGGGCGAGCAGGCGCCTACGGTTGCGCCGACAGCAGGACCCACACCGACGCCACGTCCAATTGCAGTGCCCTCTCCCATGCCGACGCCTGCGAGCGTTCCGACCGCTATGCCGGCCTCTACTCCTACGCCACGCCCAACTGCACCGCCCCGGCTCCCCGACGTTGATGCCGAGAAGGTGTTGTATGGGTTCTTCGATATTGCAAGCGGCAGCGAGACCGGCTCTGAAGTCACAGGCAGAATCAACCTCGAGCGCAACCGCAACGTTGCAAGGTCGCCGATGCCTCTCGACTACGAATTCGACATCATCGGAGACGATAGCGGGGGCATGTTTAAGCTCCGCAACGAGCGGGACAGTGATGGCAGGCTGTTCGGCGTGTTTAGCGTTGCCGGCGGGAAGACCGCTCGGACCGGCAGCTACTCCTTGCAGATCGAATTGCGCCAAGGCTCAATGGTCATGGCGCGCTTCATCGCACCCATTGCCGTGGCCCCTCGTACCCAGTGGGATATCTACTACGAGAAGGCTGTCGACTTCGTCGGAAGGCATGGCCGCCTGACGGGCAGGCGGAACTATTCGGATGCCGAAGCGGCCGCGCTGATCGCCGAACTGGAGGCGAACGACGGCGCGTTCCGGGGGATGAGTTTCTACAACGCCGCATCCCGCGCAGAGCGGCAGGCCATCGGCGCGCAGGCGCTCGGGAAGGATTTCCAGGAGGCCGCCAATCGCATCGGCGGGCTGGGGAGGACTTACTCGGAGAGCCGCAGGTACGGACCATCTGGACAGGACGCGGAGAGAGACCGGCTGCGCAACGCCATCTACCTGGCGCTGATCACCTACGCCGACCACTTCCCGCTGGACGATTTCGCGAACTCCGACGCGATCACCTACGGCGACCGTACGCACCAGTGGCTGTTCACCGATCCTATCAGCGGGGCAGCCGTGCTCATCTACCGCGACCTCGTTGCAGACCTGCACGACGGCGTCCAACGGGCGAGCGACGCAAAGGAGCGGCTGTTCCGCCTGCTCCAACACGTCAACTTCGACCTCCCCGAAGGGTGGCGCATGCCTTCCGATGTCCGCTACTATCTACCGCACCGGCTGGCAGAGTCGAGCGGAGCATGGGCGGACGGCAACCGCCATCATCGCATGCGCAGCTGGGCAACGATGCCGGTAATCTGGTACGACTATAACCGGCCCCTGACGGAGCTGCCTTGGTGGTACGGCGATCACGAGCCGTTCGCGTCGGAAGACACCAGCATCCTGCCGGAGTGGGAGCCCAGCGGCAGTTTCACCGACCTTCGTGTGTGGCTGGAGACCAACGCGCGCTACGCCGCGCGGTATGGTCAGTCCGGCATACTGCCAGACGGCACCATCTCCCACCACGTTGGCAGGCGTCAGGACCTCGCATTCGCGGCCTACGGTTTCCCGTGGATGACGGGCACGCCATTCGAGGCGGCGGGCCTCCTTGCGGATACGCGATGGCAGGTGAGCGACAGGGCGTATGACGAGGCAGCGGACTTTATCCTGTTCGCGTACCCCCGGCTCATCTACAAGGACGCCATAGACTTCCAAGCAGTCGGACGGAGTCACTATCAGGACAGTATCGCGGTGTTCGGCTCCGATAGTCTGGCCGCCGGCATCGACGCGATACTCGATGCGGAGAGCGCTGACACGCGCATCGCCCGCCGGTCCGAGCTGACCGCTCTCCGTACTGCTTTGCTCAGCGGCACGCATGAAGACAGCGGGAACACCGCCTTCTGGGCGAACGACTACATGGTTCACCGCCGCGGCGGCGCGGGCGAGGCTGCCTACTTCACGTCGGTCAAGATGCAGTCAGCCCGCACTCGCGGGGCTGAAAGCTTCAGCAACAACCGTGGGTTCCACAACGGCAGCGGCGTTCTGCTGGTGAAGGTGGACGGCGACGAATATAACGACAGCCGCCACCGCTGGAACTGGCATGCGCTCCCAGGTCTGACCGAGGAGCTGCGCGCCGACCCGATTCCGAGGCAGTCGGACGTCAACCTGTTCAACCCGAACCACTTCGCTGGCGCTGCTTCGAACGGTCTCTATGGCCTCGCCGCTTTCAGATACGCCAGTGACAATCCCTACGCCTCGGCGGCGGCCAACAAAGGATACTTCTTCACCGAGGACTTCGTCCTCGCGCTGGGAAACGGCGTGAGGCGGGTGCGCAACACCGACCGCAGCAACGCCGAGTCCATCATCACCACGCTCGATCAAGCTGCCTGGGATACGGCCATCACCTACCGACTGAACGGCGCAGGCAGGGACTCCGTGGTTCGGAGGGGCGCGAGTATCGATACATCATTCGCAATCACCAGCGCCAGCTGGTTCCACCAGGACCGGACCGGCTACGTCATACTGCCCGCCGGGAGCGCCACTGTCCTGCTGAGAGGCGGCGAAAGGGTGGTCGACAGCGATCCCCGCGATACCGGCCCCGACGTTTTCCACCTAGCGATTGATCATGGCAGGAATCCCGACGGTGCAGGGACTGGGAGCGGGTATTCCTATGTGTTGATTCCCAACGTGAGCGCCGCCGATATGCCCGACGTCATGAGCCGCATAGAGGAGCGATTCGAGACCGTCAACACAGCCGCTGTGCAGGGTCATCGCTTCGCTGACGGCGATTCGGCGCTCGTTCAGCTGGCCTTCTATGAGGCAGGCACAGCCGCCTTCGACGGCGGCCTGACGGTGACCGTCGACAAGCCGGCCCTGGTGCAACTGCAGAAGGAGCGTGACGGCTGGAACGTCACGGCGCAGAATCCAGTACACCACGTCGACGCAGCCGCCGTAGCCGCATTGAGCGAGTTCCAGCACATCCTCCAGGACGGCCCGAACCGAATAACGGTTGACATGAGCCTCTCGCTCCGGGCGGGGACGTACACGTACGATACGCAAGGCCCTGAGGCGCGTCTTGTGGCCGGACAGACGGTGGGGGTCGTCAATAACGGCGACGGGACCAGCACCCTCACGTTCGACCTGCCCGACAGTTTGGACGCTCCTAGCTACGATTACAGAGTGGAGCTTTATACGGGTATGTCGGCAGTCGTGGATGTCCCCTCGCCCTGACCGAGCGAACCCCGATCCTCCCCCCATCCGCTACAATGGCCCCCACTCCTCTCAGAAGGCCCGGGCATGAGCGAGATAGGGCGGCTCATCACGGCGATGGTCACGCCGTTCGACGCGGTGAAGGAGGTCGATTACAGCCTCGGCGGCGGGGCGGCGACGGCGGCTGTCGCCGCCTACGTGGCTTCCGCCTGCGTCAACAAGGCGGAGTAGCCCCTCTCGACCACGTGACTTGTTGACACCCAGGCCCTGCCGTCGTACCCCGTGCGGAACGCATATTCCACCTTGGCGTCCCAGGGCATGCGACCGCCGATCTGAACGGCACCCCCGCCAACCTTGGCCCCGCCCCCGCCGACGCCGCGCGCCACCATCCCGTGCCGCGCACCCTTCCGCCAGCCCAGCACCTTCACCTGAGGGGGCTTGATGCGCTCGTGGGCCTTCGACCGCTGGAACAGGACCCCGTGCAGCTTCTTCAGCACGCCCGGCGACGGCTTGGCCTTGCCTTTCATGATGTTGGGCTAGTGATCGGATCTGATTCCGGCCCGCCGGGCAGCCTCGTTCTGGCTGATCCCGTGAGTGTTCATCCGTGTAGAACGTCAGCGATAATGGGCAGAATTGAGGTATAGAAGGCCCAAGAGTTTGGAGGTGGGGTTGGCTCCCTGGATGAGGTAGATGCTTCAAAGAGAGGAGCAGAGATGCCCCAGGCGGAAACAGGAAAGGCAGTAGCCGCCGAGGAGCGCACAGAAGCGGCCAGGTCCTTCGTTCGAAGAGTCAGAATAGCCGCCCCGACGTAAATACACAGCCAAGGAGAAGATCCGGATCGTGTTGGAGGGGTTCCGCCGGGAGGTCGCCGTCAACGAGTTGTGCTGCAGGGAGGGGATCAAGCCCCATTCCTAGCTATGCATCGACCAAGGAATTCATGGAGGCAGGGAAGGAGCGGCTGGCCCGTGACACGGTGCGGAACGCCTAGGAGGGCGTACAACAGCTCAAGCGATAGAGCGCGGAGCTCAAGCAGCTGATGGGGGAGTTGTCCCAGGAGGGATATCGACTGAAAGAGACGGCTATTCCGATAACCCACGCCGCCGCCGGTATCAACGGATGAGCGCTGTGGAGAAGGCGGAGGTGCTGGCCAAGGTGGCTTCCTCCGGTCTTTCCAAACGGAAGACCCTCGGTGAAGTTGGGGTCCCTAGGAGCACGTACTACCGGTGGCTCAGGCGGAAGGACCAACAAGGACTTGAGGACGAAGCAGGAGGCGGCAAGGCCCCAAGGAACAAACTGACTTCCCCGGAAGTCGACTGGGTTCTGTCAGCAGCCAGGGAGATGCCAGAGCTGAGTTGCGGACAGTTGGCAGCACGGACCACCGACAACCAGGGCTTCTCCGTATCAGAGTCGACAGTCTACCGTATCCTGCGCAGAGAGGGTCTGGTGAAGGGATCTGAGACACGGTTGGCCGCAGGCAAGGAGTACTGCAGGAAGACCACGGGTCCCCACCAAATATGGGCCACCGATGCCTCCTACTTCAGGGTAGTGGATTGGGGCTGCTACTATCTGGTCACCTTCATGGCCGACTACTCCTGCTTCATCCTAGCCCACAGGCTTCAGCGAGATATGACCTCTGACTCCCTCATAGAGGTCGTCCAGGAGGCAGTGGACAGGACAGCCATGGACCAGGTCCCAATAACAGATCGAATCAGGCTGCTGAGTAACAACGGCCCTGGCTATGTATCCAGGGCCTTCAGGGACTACCTGGGCTGGTGGGCATCAAGCACATACTGGCAACGCCCTTCCACCCTCAGACCAACGGCAAGCTGGAGCGCTACCACCAGATCCTCAAGCGGGACGTGAACCAACTGCCGTATGAGATGCCTTCCGATCTGGAAGCGGCTATCGTCACTTTCTTGTTTGTTGGGCAATAGCGACGAAACCCTTCGATACTCCTAGGTCGTAGACCTGGGTTCCGTTGAAGGCAACGGCGCCTGACGACCCACCCTTGTGGTTCGAGTCTCCTTCAGTGGGCGGCATAGCTCCAACGTGTCGGGGTGGGTGTAGACAGGCATGGCTCAGTCGAAGGTCCTGGGGAGCGCTGGTGCAGGGCTTTCCACGCCTACACAACGTCTGCTCGTGATTAGGAGAAGGACGATGGCAACTCGGACACCCATCATTGACTCACAGGTGCATCCCTATGAGCTCGACCGTCCTGAGCGTCCCTGGATGGGGACATTGGAGGGTCCAGCGGAGGTGACTGTTGACGATATCTGGCGGCAATGGACGCGGTTGGGGTTGACGGGACCCTGTTGGTCTCGCCGTTCTCGATGTACCGCTACGACGCCAGCTACGCGCTCGAGGTATACGCGAAGCATCCGGGCAGGTTCGGCCTGATCAAGCCATTTGATCCTCACTCGGAAACTGTCGCTGACGAGATGGCTGAGTGGGCAGCGACTCCGGGAGTGGTCGGGGCGCGACTCATGCTGACGCGAGAGCCCTTTGAAGCGGACGACCCGGGGCTGCACCGCGTACTCGCCGCCGGCGCGCAGACCGGCCTTCCGGTGAACGTTCTGTGTTGGGGTCTAGTCCCGCTCTTCCGCGAGCTGGCTCGACAGCATCCAAACACCCGGTTGGTGGTTGACCACGTCGGCCTGATCCAGCCGTATGCGCCGCCTGCGCCGCCGGAGCCGTTTGCCGAACTCCCCGACGTGCTCTCGCTGGCAGCATTCGACAACGTGGCCATCAAGATTTCCGGGGCATGCACCCTGTCTCATGAGCCCTTTCCATACCGCGACATCTGGGAGCCCCTGCGCGGGATCTTTGACGCGTTCGGGATTGACCGGTGCATGTGGGGCACCGAGTGGACTCGAGCGTGGAAGCTCGTGACCTACGAGCAGAGCGTTGAGGCTTTCCGCGTAACCGATGAGCTCTCGGATTCAGAGCGGTCCGCGCTTATGGGTGGAACGCTCTCGAAGGTCTACGACTGGTCACCCGAGGTGAGCGCGTAGGTTGGCGGCGGGTCCACGGCTGCCACGCAGTCTTGTCTCGCGCATATGCCAGCACAACTGGTGC
The DNA here is from genome assembly GCA_965197715.1 of Dehalococcoidia bacterium. GTDB lineage: Bacteria > Chloroflexota > Dehalococcoidia > Lucifugimonadales > UBA1127. The sequence continues at coordinate 3,265,093 of OZ240224.1, read as the reverse complement.
TAGACGAAGGCGAGAATGCTGGCGGGGTTGCCCACGGTTATCGCGTGGATGAGCTCTTCTGAAAACCCCTTGCGCCGCATCTTCGGGACGATATTCTCGAGGATGTGGCCGTAGCCGTGTCCGCCATACTTGGTGAGCCGGTGCTTCGTGCAGATGTCCTGCCCGATGACGATCTTGTCGGAGTAGCCGGCGTCGGCGATGCGCTTGATGAAACCCATTCTTTGGGCGTCGCTGGGCATGTCGATCTCGGCAAGGGGATAGTACGACCCCTCGTTGCCGAACAGGTCCCACTCAAGGTAGCAGCCGGACTCGGCAATGCTCAGCAGCGCGTCGAACTCAAACACGGTACGGTCCAGATGCCCCATGATCACCCGGGACAGGTCTGCGCCACCTTTCGCAAGCACCTCCAGGATCTCGGCCGGCGCGTCCGGGTGCCGTCCGGGATGGATCAATATCGCTGCGCCCGTCTCTTGCTGGGCGATCGCCCCCGCGGTCAGGGACTTGCGCTCGTTGGGGGCCAGCGGCCAGGTGCAGCCGATCTCCCCGATGATGCCTGCCTTGATGCCGGTGCCGTCGACGCCTACAACAACGTCGCCAATGATTCCCCGCGCCAGATCATCCTCGGTGCGCGCATCCATGTCCGCCGGATGGACCGCCGCCACGTAGTGGCCCGCGCCCATGACGATGTGGACGCCCGATCCACGCGAAATTTCGGCCAGTGCATCCGGGTTGCGTCCGATTCCCATCGAGGTGGCGTCCACCATCGCGCCGCCGCCAACTTCGCTGAACTTCCTGACCTCACTTGTGATGGTGTCCAGGTCCATCAGCGTCAGGTTGGAGCGGTTGCTGTAGTAGTTGCGCCGTATCCATCCGAGGTTCTCCAGGCCTATGCATGCATCCGCTATATCGTCGCGCGGCGAGTCCTGTGCGGGGCGATACATGAACGAGAAGTCGATGTAGAGGTGCTCGTGGGTCGTGGTGGCGCCGAGATCCGATGGAGGCACAGGGCCAAGCACGGTCTGGACGAGACCCCGCAATTCGCTCGATGGCATGGCCCCACTCCTTGTTGTATGCTGGCCCGAAAGTGTAGCACTGCTGAGTTAGAGGCGCAAAACTGCAACACGCCCATGTCAATTTCCAGAGATGCACTGGGTTGAGTCCCTGGCAATTGCCGGCTCCGGAGTGGTGCTCAAGGGCCAGATCAAAGGGGAGGTCCCTCGAATGAGATTCGCGGCATTCACGACGGTGGCGGCTTCCGCTGGGGAGGCCGTCAACACCGAGCAGATGATCGACAACCTCAGGCAGCAGACCATCCTGGCCGAGGAGCTTGGCTTCGAGGCCATATGGCTCGGAGAGCACCACTTCGGGCCCTACAGGGCCGGCGACCTGCCGAACCCGATCCTGCTCGGCGCGGACCTGGCGGCACGGACGTCGAGGATTCGGATCGGACAGATGGCGAACATCGCTCCGCACTGGCACCCGATTCGGCTGGCGGAGGACCTGGCGATCCTGGACAACATGACCGGCGGTCGCGTGGAGGTCGGCTTCGGCAGGGGAATTTGGCCGTATGAGGGCCCGCAGTTTCACCCCAACGCGGACCCTCGCAAGGACGCTGAGAACAGGGAACTGTTCAGGGAGACGGTGGAGATAGTGCGGGAGATATGGACCAACGAGTACTTTTCGCACCAGGGGGAGAACTTCACCTTCCCCGCTGACGGCACCGTCTTCTCCCATCCACTGTATCCGTCGAACCCCGCCTGGCAGGAAGGGGACCGTGTCACAAAGCTTCGGGTGACCCCGAAACCCTACCAGCAGCCGCACCCGCCGCTGTGGATGACCGTCTCCACGGACCGCTCAGTGTCGACTGCGGCTGAACTCGGGCTGAAGGCGTGCTACTGGCAGCCGCCCGCCCTCAGGATCAAGCAGCGCATGGAACTCTACGCGCAAGTCAGGACGGAGAGGGAGGGGAGACCCTTCGCTCTAGGAGAAGACCAGGCGGTCATGCGCTCCACGTACGTCGCCTCCTCGATGGAGGAGGCTCGCCGGGATGCGGAAGCGGGCATCATGTCCGCATTCATCTTCAACGACCCCTTTCGGGGCAGGCAGGTATTCACCAACCCGGACGAGGTCCTGGATGACAACGTAAAGCTGGACTGGGACTTCCTGGAGCCGCGCAACCTGCTTGTCGGCTCCCCGGAGAACGTGGTGGAGAAGATCCAAGAGTTGCAGGAGGTCTGCCACCTGGAATACCTGCTGGTTGAGTTCACTCACATGGGCATCCCGTTGCAGAAGACCCTCAAGAACCTGGAGACTTTTGCGACAAAGGTGATGCCGCGCTTTGCCGGTAACAGCTAGCGAACGGGGAGGGGGCTGACGCGCCAGACGAAGCGCATGGACTTGGGGCGCGTTGGTGGGCCGGCCCGGCCACGGGTCCCGTCGCGGTCGTAAGGTCCTACGGCCTTGGCGCCGGCCCGAGCACCTTGTACATTCTCTCCGCGGTCCGCTCGGCCACAGGCAGGACCTCCACGACCACCCTTGAGAGACCCACGACCTCGCCGTTGGCGTCGAAGCTGTAGCTGTCGCCGATCGCGCCGCTCCAGGTGATGCCGTACATGCAGTCGCGGAAGCCGTCGGCGTCCTGGTCGTCGTTGGTCTGCTTGAGGCACTCGGCCGCGATGTACACGTCGTCGTACGCTGACCCCAGATGCCATGGCAGCGTGACGTAGTCGTAGCGCTCTCTGAAGTTGGCCAGGACCTCCTGCCCCTTCTCGTTGTCGGGGTCCAGGTCGGCCGTGATAGCCTTCATGCGGGTCGCTGCCTCGCCTGCGACTTCGAGGGCGGTGGTGCCCACCGATATCGTTTCCGCGTAGATCGGGCCCTCGTAACCCAGCTCCCGCGCTTGCTTGATGATAGTCCCCGCCGCGAACTCGGACTGGGGCGCAATGTGGAGCGCGTCCGGGTTGGCGGCCAGCAGCTTCGCAAGCTGGCTCCTGAAGTCAGCGACGTCGGACCCGTACCGCTCCGCGGCGACGACGGTACCGCCGCGTTTCTCGAACTGCTCAACCGAGGTGCGTCTCACGCCCTCAGCGTAGTCGGTGGTCTCGGTGATGGTGGCCAGCTTGCGGACCCCGTCGGCCCACAGGAGGTTTCCGGTATCGATGCCCACCTGCAGGTCGCTGATCTGGGTGCGGAAGATGTAGTCGCCGGCGTTGGCGATGTCGGGGTTGCTCGCCAGTCCGGAGAACAGGATCACACCGTCGACCTCCGCGAGCGGAGCGGCGCCGAGCATGGCTCCGCTGCACGACGTCCCGAGGATGATCTTCACGCCATCCGCATCGGTCAGCTTGTTGTAGGCGGCGATCGCGTCTTTGGCGCTGCACTGGGAGTCCTCGACGACGAGCTTCAGTCTGCGCCCGTTGACTCCACCCGAGGCGTTGATCTCGTCCGCGGCCATCTGCTTGGCCTGAACAGCTACCCTCCCGTAGGTCTCACCTGGACCCGTGAGCGATTCCATCACCCCGATCACAAAAGGAGGCAAGTTGGCGGGATTGGCGGTCGGCTTCGGTTGCGCCGTATCTGCAGGGGCGGCCGCCGGCGCTTGCGAGGGCGTCGGCGTGGCAAGCGCCCTGTCTCTGCCGCAAGCCAGCACCGCCAGCGTCAGGACAACCACCGAGCCAAGGGCGAGAATCTGCACAGGCAACGACCGCATGGCAATCCTGTCGGGGTGCGATTGAGGTTGGTTCTCCGCCGATATCCGCATCGTCGCCGAGCGCATGGAGCCGAAAAGCTCATCGTCGACAACAACCCGGACGGGGAGGGTCCGGCGCCACGCTACCATATTGTAGTTTGCAGAAAAGGCCCGACGTCAACACCTGTACCGCGACTCCCGATGGGCTATCGTCCGATTACTAGACATAACGAAGAGTCGAGATTCCAGCGCTGATCGAGAGGAGCCTCCCATGCCGCGAGACTTTGATTGAATCTGCGGTATTGTCAGCGCTCCGATTTCAGAAGAGAGGGACGGATCCTTGTATTCCAGTAGTCGTGGTTCCCTGCCTCCCGCAGCTCCTCCACCAAGTTTGCCGTGTCCGTTCCCACGGAGTCACTCAGCTCGGAGGCGGCGCGGTCTCCGGCCAACTCGGTAACTGCTGACCGCAGTCTCATCACATATTCCGCGACTTCATAGGCGGCCCGATCGGAAGCAGAGCGGGCCTGCAGGGCCTCGAGCTTCTCCAGCCATTCCAGGCCCCTTTCGGCCTCGTCGAACCTGTCATCCAGCGCGTTGGTCGTACTCATCTGACATCCTCCACTCGCATCACCGCTTGAGCGATAGGGAGTCCGCGTCTCGCGGTGGATTCCCCAGTGGGCTTCCGTAGGGAGACTTAGGGCACAGCCCGTGTGACGGGCCGAATCCGCCTTGTGCCCTATATCATACGCTGTGTGCAAGGGTCGAAGAACATAACGGTAGCATTCCGTCTCGGGTGGTCTGGTTGATGAGGTTCTCCAAGCCGCACGGTGCTACGTACTTTCGTCTGGGTTGGGTTCAAACTCCCGCGGCCAGCTCCTAGGCGTGCTCCTGCCGAGTCAACGCGACTGGGATGCCGGAATCCGGTGGCGTTGGCATAGGATGGAATCAGCAACTTCAGTCTGGCCGGGTTGCATCCAAAACGGAGCTAGGACGTCAGCTCGGCGCTGCGAGACCGCATGTTACACAGGTCCTTAGCCTCCTTCTCCTCGCCCTGACAGCCCAAGCTAGCATCCTGAGGCTCGGTGATCTCATCGAGGGCAAGGGGTTGGGTGTTGGTACCCTGCGGTCTCTGCTGAGCCTTCCAGTGGAGAGGCAGGTGGGTTGGGTTGGGTTGGAGCAATTGAAGCTCGGACGGCTGAATGATCGGTTCGTGTCCACCTGAGTGGCTTGTCCGGGTCGACTTCCATGGGGTGTAAGCCTGGATGTCGAACCCCGTCTGTTCAGGCAGTTCCGTGCTGGGCATCAAGTTCGCGAGTTTGAAGAGGGCCGTCGAGATCTGCTGGGGCAATCCCGTTCCAGGCCGGGGAGAAGCACTTTGGGGGAAAGTCCCGAGAACCCTTGCCGGCAGCCAGTGGGTCCAAGTTTCGTGGACGGTGCGTGACTGTCCCTCCACCTCCCACTTTCAAGTTGGTGGCTCCTCGCTGCCCCTACTCTCAGACCAGGCGCTCGGAGCAGGCGATGCGGACTATGTAGGCCTACCTGCGACCGTCCGACCGGCCTCCACCCCGCCAAGGCAAAGCCGCGACGACGTCTTCGAATGCACGGAGCACCACATGAACATGCGCAACACGTCCCGCCTCACCAGGACGCTGATCCCTGCCGCCGCTCTCACCGCCCTCATGGCGCTGGCCGCTTGCAGTGGAGAGCCTACCCCCCGCCGACGTCGCCCCCGACTGGCGCCACGGCGATGCCCGCGCTCCCACTTTCGACTCCCACCGCCGGCGCCTAAGCCCAAAGGACCGGCATGTCCAGCGTTGCCGGCTTCTGTCGTGGATGTACACGGGAAAAGATAGTCGTGGACGACATCAGCCGGATCGTGGTCATGAACGGCGACTTTACGGAGGTGGTCTACGCTCTCGGCCTCGGGGAGAACGTTGTCGCGGTCGACACCAGCGCGACCTACCCCCCAGAGGCTACGGAACTCCCGCAGGTCGGCTACCAGAGGAGGCTTAGCGCCGAAGGCGTCCTCTCGATGGACCCGACCGTGGTCATAGGGAACACCAACGCAGGCCCGCCGGAAGTCCTCGAGCAGATTCGTGCCAATGGGGCGCCGGTGGTGGTCCTTGAATCAGTGACCACCGTCGACGGAGGGGCTCGGAATATCCGCGGGATTGCCCAAGCACTCGGAGTCCCCGCCAGGGGAGAGGCGCTCGCAACAGAGCCTGAAGCCCAGATCACGGAGGTCCAGACGATTTCGGCCCAGGCACAGGAGCGGCCAACCGCTGTGTTCCTCTACGTGTGCGGGCTCGACACGCTCTTTCTGGGCGGAGAAGGAGACCTGAGCCACGGGCTATTCGAGGCCAGCGGTGCGGTGAGCGGCGGGGCGGCCCTGGGGGTAACGGAGATAGCCATACCGTTGACGGCTGAATCCCTTGCCGCAGCGGACCCTGATTGCATCGTTGTGCTAACCCGGGGACTCGAGTCAGTGGGCGGGCGTGAAGGAATCGTCACTATTCCCATAGTGAGGGAGACTGCCGCTGCGAAGGAAGGGTGCATACTCGACTTTGACGACCAGCACTTCGGCGGCGGCCCGCGCATGGATCAGGCGCTGATGGAACTGCTGCGGGCATTTCATCCGGACCTAGCGCCGGACCCGTGATGACGATGATGGGAAGGAGAGCGTTAACGCCGCTGCGTGTGCTCCGGCGGGCGGCAAGCCGACGCACGGATGCGCCACGGATCACCGCCCCCACACTGCTCGTGGTCATGCTGGCGCTCTTCGTCGCCGCCCTGTTTGCAAACGTGGGCATGGGGGCGGTAGAGATCCCACCAGCGCAGGCGCTCGATCCTGCTCAGCCACGCAGGAATTGAGAAGGGCGCCTCGTTTGAGCCGCGGACCGATGCGATCCTCTGGAACATACGCCTGCCTCGGGTCGTCCTGGGCATCTTGGTTGGCGGGAGATTGGGCGTCGCGGGGGCTTCGCTGCAGAGCGTCTTCAGGAACCCCCTCGCCGAGCCCGGCATTATCGGGGTGTCCAGCGGGGCGGCCGTGGGCGCCGTGGGCGCAATCGTCCTCGGGTTCACCATATTCGGCGCAACCAGTATTGCAGTGTCGGCGTTCGTCTGCAGTTTCATCGCCACCGTCATCGTATACGTGGTCGCGAGGACGTATGGCCAGACAGAGGTGACGACGCTGCTCCTTGCCGGTATCGCCGTGAACGCGACTGCGGGCGCCGCTACCGGCATGCTTACGTTCATCGCAGACGACGACCAGTTGTGGAGCATCACGTTCTGGACACTGGGCAGCGTGGGGGGAGCGACATGGCCCGTGGTCAGCTCGGTCACGCCCTTCCTCCTCATAGGCCTCGTGCTCCTGCCGTTCTGGGCCCGCTCGCTGAACCTCCTGACCCTCGGAGACCGGGAGACCCGCCACCTAGGGGTGTCCACAGAGCGCGTGCGCTTGAGTGTGATCGGCCTGAGCGCTCTCGTCACCGGGGCGGCCGTTTCGGTGTCGGGCATCATCGGGTTCGTGGGACTGGTCGTGCCCCACGTCATCAGGCTAGTCGTTGTACCGGACCATCGATTTCTCCTGGCGGCGAGCATCCCTGGCGGAGCAACGGCGTCGCTCTTGGCGGACCTCTTCGCTCGGACCGTCGTGGTTCCCGCGGAACTGCCGCTCGGAGTCGTCACCGCAATGGTTGGCGGCCCCTTCTTCCTATGGCTCGTCCACCGGACGCGCTCGAATTGGGGAGGCATGGAATGACACCAGGTCTGAGAGCGGATCGCGTCAGCTACGCCGTGCAGGACAGGACGCTCGTGAGCAACGTAGCGGTCGACCTCGGCGCCGGCGAGATGCTGGCGATCGTAGGCCCAAACGGAGCTGGCAAGTCGACGCTCTGCGCGCTTCTGGCCGGCGACCTCCCGCCCATGGAAGGCGAGGTCGAAGTGTGTGGCCGCGCGGTGCGCAGTACGAAGCCCGCCGCCCTTGCCCGTCTCCTATCGATGCTCAGCCAGCATACGCCCTTGCGATTCCCGTTCACCGCGCGAGAGGTTGCGCTGATGGGGCGGCATCCGCACGTCTCACGGTGGAAATCTCCTACGGAGATCGACTTCGCGCTGGCGGAAGGCGCTATGCAGAGCACCCAGGTGCTGCATTTGGCCGAGCGTCTCTACCCGACCCATTCTGGAGGCGAGCAGCGGCGCGTCTCACTCGCTCGCGTCCTCGCCCAAGGCGCTCCGTCCGTCTTGTTGGACGAGCCCACCGCCGACTTGGATATCGGCCATCAGCAGCTGATCATGTCGCTGTGCAGGCAGCTCGCGAACGACGGGCGAGCCGTTCTCGCGGTGCTCCATGATTTGAATCTGGCCGGCGCCTACGCGGACCGGGTCATGGTCATGTCGGAGGGCGCAGTTGCTGCGGTGGGCAGGCCGGAGGAGGTCCTATGCCCCGACCTCCTGTCCGCGGTGTTCAATCAGCAGGTGATGGTCATGCGGCACCCGTAGACGGACAAGCCCGTCGTGCTGGCGTCGTACGAAGGAGAGGCAACGAGCGTTTCCGCCTTGGGCAGCCCGTGGACATCGAGTTGCAAGACTAGAAAGGAGCTCGATATGAGTGTCGTGAAGATAAACGCTATCACCCTAGGGGAAGGCAAGGGGCCCGAATTGGAGGCACGGTTCGGCAGCCGCGCCCGCGAGGTGGTCGAGTGGCCTGACGCCAGAGCGGTGGAGGAAGTGGCCTGATAGCCGCGCCTACACGCCGCGCCGGTGGGATCCTGAGACGGGGGAGCTGGACATAGACATCGCCCTCCACGTCGAGGGCTCCGGCCCGGCATGGGCCGCGGGCGTGAGAGAAGGCGACATCGCCGTTATCAGCGGACGCCCAGGGCGTACTTACTATCCCGAGATGGATGCCGACTGGTATCTCATCGGCGGGGACGAGGCTGCGCTGCCCGCCATAGGCACGCTCCTCGAGGCGTTGCCTTCCTCTATGCGCGCCCACGTCCTGGCGGAGGTGCCGAACGCGGACGAGGAGCAGGAGCTGGAGTCGGCGGCCGCGCTACAGATATGGTGGCTCCACCGCAAGGCGGGAGAGATTCCGGGCCGGGCGCTTGCCGCCGCGATGCGCGAGGCCGAACTGCCGGAAGGTAGGGGCTGCGTGTGGGTCAGCTGCGAAGCGGCCATCATGCGGGAGGTACGCAGGCACTTCATCGAGGAGCGCGGAATCGACCGCTCGATGCTGCGGACGCAAGGCTATTGGAAGGCCGGCGAGTCGAATCACCCCGACCACGACATGGGCGAGGAGGTCTAGGCCCACTCCTCCACCCCCTTCGGTTCAATGGTCCGCGCTCCCAGCGTGAAGCAGGTAAGCGTAGGCAGGCTGATCATTGGCGCGAAGCAATACAACGGCGGCTTCGGTACTCGTGGGCGGTTGGCCTAGACGCCACGGTCGGCAACGGCATCTAGCGGCCCATTCTTGTGGCTCGAGTTCCGTGAGTGTAGGAGGGGAACGGAGTGGCCGATGACGGCGTTACGCCGCTCGCTCAGAGGACGAATATCCGATACGACCGCGAGCATTCAGGAGGTCGAGGAATGCCGACGATTGGCACCCTTCCCATAGGCGAAGCGCGGGCGAAGAGCGCCACGGGGAAGCGGGCGGCGCTGCTTCAGGAGTACGTCGGGTACATTCAGAACGTCGCTGCGGGCGAAGCGGGGATGCTTGAGCCGGGAGAGGGCGAGACGACCCAGGCGATCCAGCGCAGGCTCAAGGCGGCGGCGGAAACGCTGGGCAAGGGCCTGGAGGTTCGCCGTTCCACCAACGCCGTCTACTTCTGGCCGTCGGACGGTCGACGACGCGGCAGGCCGCGCAGCGAAACGAAGGAGTAGTTCCCGCTTCTCTGAGATCCATCCCATCGTCGTCAGGATCCGTCAAAGAGGAGGCGGAAGGTGGATGTCCAGAAAGTCGTCTTTATGCTGATGGCGCAAGAGATGGACCGAGCTATTTCGTTCTACAGAGACACTATCGGCCTCAAGCTGCAACTACACGAGGGGAGTTGGGCCATGACGACGCGGTGGCCCTGCACAGTGGGGGCAATGGCGAATACCGCTCCACCGGTCTGGGATTCACCGTCGCCGACATCGCTGCAGCGTGGGAAGAGGTGAGCCGCGGCGGCGGCAGGATCATCCACCATCCCGAGGAACGCACCGGGGAGGGCATCATCCTGGCGCACCTCGCGGACCCTGAAGGTAACGGCTTCGACTTCGTCCAGAGCGTCCGGTAACCGTCCGGATCGCTCGATCAGCAGGGACATTAGTCTCCTGAGGCGTATGGAGACGGTTTGTCGGCTGGCCTTCATAGCGCTGCACTCGGGCGGTAGCCGGCGATCAAGGGAATGACTTCCGTCGCGCCAGAAGCACTCAGCCTCGTCGAATCCAGTGGCGCAGAGCCAGTTGAGGTTGTCCCTGACGCGGCGGGTGGGGACGCTCTCCACGTAGGCTTGCTGCACGACGGCGAGCAAGGGCCACTCGCTGCTGCGGTTGGGATTGAGGAGCGAGACCCTCCCGCACCTTGGGGATTCACAGGTTGAAGGTCCCAACTCCTGTGCCCCGTGGTCGATTCGAGGTCGTGAGGTCGGGCAAGCCGGCGGTGGTCGAAGTGTTGACGCAGCCGCGCTAGGCCGGCTTTACCCGGATGCAGGCTGCTACGTCCATGCCGAGGGATATCTTCGCGCCATTGCGGCTGATGTCGACGACGCCCCGGTAGCCAGCCATGTCCTCGACAATGATCCGCTGGCCGGGGAGCACCTCACTCTCGACGAGGTAGGACAGCAGCGGAACATCCTCGTCCGGGATGCGCATGACGACGTAGGCCGAGCCCTTCTTTGCTTCGCTCAGCCGCAGCATGTCGGGGTCGGACGATCGTAGCTTGGTGTCTTTGGCCCGGTAAATGGGGCGGCCGTAGGGGCAGGTGTCGGGGTATCCGAGCTTCTCCTCGATGCGCTCCAACAGGGTGGGCGATATGTCGTGCTCCAAGCTACGGGCCTCGGACTCCCCCTGCTGCAGCGGGACGTTAAGAACATCTACGAGCAGGCGTTCGGCGAGGCGGTGGCGCCGGACGACATCGCGGGCGCGGGCCTGGCCGGCGCCCGTGGGCGTGACGCGCTTCCCCTTGGTGACCTCGAGCAGACCGTCCTTGACCATACGCTGAATCATGCCCGAGACGGAGGCGAGTGTGGTGCCGATCTCCTCACCCTCCGGGATGCGCCGTAGGTAGGCGGCGAGCTCGCTGATATGCGGGCTCAGGCCGTCCTCCTGAAGGATGGCGAGAGAGAGGAGGTAATTCTCCGCAGTCTGGGAGATGCGCTGTGGGGCAGGGCTGGGTGGTCGAGTTGTCATAGGCGCACTATCGCACACAACGCCCTTAGTGCTGGCCAGCATGGCGCGGCATTGTATTTACTGGCCGCGACTCACCATTCAGCGGGCGGCCGGTAGAAGTGAAGATGAGATTCCGGCGACCCGTAGCCGGGTGCGCCTATGTACAACAAGCCCGTCCTCGACCTGAGTAGATCGAGGACGCCTGCGAGAGCCGTGGGTGTTGACGGGTCGTCAGATGCTGACAGTGGTGTGGCGGCGATCAGGCATGGCAACCCAAGCCATGCGGCCCAGCGAGCCTTCGTTCGCGGATCGCTCCAACGTTGAATGGTGACAGACCAGCTTCTCTCGTTGGGTGCGTGGCGTCGCCGACCGCTATGGCGGAGGGCAGCAAGCCGGGCTGCGGTCCGGCACTGTTCTGGTCCCATTGGGCATCGGTATGACAGCGGCCGCAGCCATCATCCGGTCTCTGGAAGGCATGAACGAGCGCGGACGGGTCACACGACAGCGCGGTTCATTCATAGCGGTGGTGCAAAGTAGCGATTTCTCGGTGACCCTCAACGGGCCGGTGGGGAACCGGCACCACCCCGGCAACGCCAACCTGCGATGCGAGGGGCCCGTCGCCCAAGACATTCTTTGCGGCGCTTCCGCTGATGGCTGCTGCCTCCACACGCGCTGCCCGCACATCGGGCATCCCGGAGCCATCCCGTGTGCTTCGTGCCCTCCGCCTCAAAACGGCGCAGGTCGAGTCGTCGACTCGCTTCAGCTTCGGTCAACCGAAAGTGAAGGCTCGCGATAGAAGTAGAGAACGACGTCCCGACCCAGTGCTCCGCGAGCGTGAACCTCTCGCCAGAGCCGAGGAGGCAGTGAGACCCGGGGTTTGACTCTGAAGCGGCGCAGGAGTTCCGGGGACAGCCTGGATTCGCCGAAGAAACTGTAGCCGGACAAGCGTGATAGCACCAGGCGAGCAAGCCTGGGAGGTATTGCTATGGCTGTATACCGGATCACGAACAACGAGTTTGAGCCTCTGGCAGAGACCTCTTTCGAAACCGAGAAACTCTACGAACGCTACGACCTGCGGCGGATGCTGCATGACCGGCCCACCTTCTGGAAGAGGGGCTGTTCATCGTCGCTGAAGAGTACAACGATTGGGAGGAGTGCAACCGCCGCATCGACCTCCTGGCCTTGGACCGGGAAGGACGGCTGGTGGTTGTGGAGCTCAAGCGCAGCGACCAGGACAGTCTGATGGACTTGCAGGCCATTCGATATGCGGCGATGGTCGCCAATATGAAGTTGGATCAGGCCATCGACGCTCACCGCGAATACCTCAGGCAGCGAGGAATGGACGGAGATGCAGACGTCTTGTCCAGGCACACCTGCGCTCCTACGACGTCGGGACTCGTATAAGCACAGCCAACCCACGGATCATCCTGGTCTCCGCCAAGGTTTCCAAGGAGCTCACTACGAGTGTCCTGTGGCTCAACCAAAGGGACATGGACATAGTGTGCATCAAGTTGCAGCCTTTCAAATCCGGAGAAGAGCTGTTCCTCGAAGCAAGTCAAGTGATTCCCATGCCGGAGGGGGCGGACTACATGGTCCGGTTGCGAAACCGAGAGAGGGAGGCCGAAGGGCGAGGGTCTTACCAGCCAGTGACCCCTCAGGGAGCTGCGGAGTTCCAGGAGGCCATCAAGACGGCCCGCGCGGACCAGAGGGAGCGGTTGGAGAGCCTGTGTGAGCTGGCGGCGGTGGCCAGGGCCATTCTCTGGCAGCGCAGAACGGTCCTGGACGACGTGAACACCATCGCGGCTTACGCCCAGGACATGAGCGAGTTCCTGAAAGAGAGCGAACTCACGGAGCGCAGTGCCTTCATCGAGACCTTCGTCAAGGAGATTGTCGTGATGCCAGGCGATGCCCTGCTGCGCTACACCAGTCCCATGCCCGACGATAGCCCCATACCCGGAAGGAACGCCGAGGAAATGGCGCTGAACGGCTCAGTTCTGTCTACCGTCAATAATGGTGGAGCGTACGGGATTGTGTGGAGAGCTGGTGGCGACGGCGTACAACCTGGTGAGGATGTCGAGGTTGATAGCCCAGTGAGAGGCCAAGGCTCCTATCATTGAGTGTGGCTTGAGCGAAGTGCTCCTGTCAGACCCCCCGTAAGGAGGCTGACGACAGGAGATGAGGCCACCACGGCATGGGAAATCGCTGAAGGGTACTACGCAGTCAATAATCCAATCACTGCGACCGTGAAGCGGCGGCCGGCGAGGCCGCAGTTCAGCCGAGCCGGGCCATGGGGTGCGTCGCTGGGCTTGACAGTCCGCTGACGGGACCCTATCATGCCCCGCAGCACGAACATACAGCCACTGCCCGTTCAGGTGCCCACCTAGGGAGAATAGGGAAGGCGGTGAGAGTCCGCCGCGGTAGCGCCACTGTAAGCGGGAATTTGGGGCCGGAGTCCACTATCGGGAATTCGACGGGAAGAGCCCGGTGGACAACACCCACCCGCTAGTCAGGAGACCTGCCTGAACGGAAGGTGACCACTCTCCGCTATAGAGAGGGGCCCTCGGTCGTCCGGCAGTATTTCCGGACAGAGCGAAACCATCACCTCCAGCGGAGACCCGCCGGAGGTGATCTTGTTGAGGGCTGTTGCACTGACCACCCTGCGTGGCTATCGCCAAGCGGGTGTCACCACTCGATTGGCGGTCGGCTCCTGGGTCCTCGCACTGCTGGCTCTGGCGGCAGCCCTGGTCTCACTAAGCCTCGGCCCTGTCACCATACCTGCCAGCCACGTCGGTGCGATCGTGCTCTCGTTGGTGGGACTCGATGTCGCCGACTACGGCCGCACCGAACAGCTGGTCATCGAGCAGATCAGGCTTCCCAGGATCCTCGTTGGCGCTTCGGTCGGTATGGCGCTTGGGGTCGCGGGCGCGACGATGCAGGGGCTGTTCCGCAACCCGATGGCTGACCCTGGGATCATCGGTGTCTCAGCCGGCGGCGCGGTAGGAGCAGTCGTGGCTATCGCCACTGGGATGGCGGGTCTCTTCTTTCTCGCAATCCCGATGTGCGCGTTTGTGGGTGCCATCGCTGCCTCATTCCTGGTATATGGGATCGCGGCCGTTGGCGGTCGCTTCTCGATGGCTACTCTCCTACTTGCCGGAGTCGCGGTTAATGCTTTTCTCGGTGCAGTCGTCTCCGCAATAATCATCCTTATACCCGATAACGGGGCGCTTCGAGAGATACTGTTCTGGCTCTCGGGGGGGTTGGACTCGCGCTCCTGGGAGCATGTCCGGATCTCCACACCGCTCATACTCGGCGCCGTTGCCGTGATTATGCTGATGGCACGTGACCTGAACCTGCTGATGCTAGGTGACGACGAGGCCCGCTCGATGGGGGTTCGCGTGGGTATAGCACGTCCGGTCCTCCTCGCGGCGGCGGCGCTGGCGACCGGCGCTGCCGTGGCGGTGAGCGGAACCATCGCCTTCGTCGGCCTGGTGACGCCCCACATCCTGCGGCTGGTGCTCGGGCCGGATCATCGAGTGCTGATTCCATTGAGCGCTGCGGGGGGCGCTGTCTTCATCATTGTCGCCGACACCGTGGCGAGGACCGTCGTCCAGCCGGCTGAGTTTCGCGTGGGGGTTCTCACTGCATTCGTCGGAGCGCCGTTCTTTATTTTTCTACTGATCAAGAACAAGCGTCAGGTCTACTCGCTATGAGACGAGGCCATCGGAGGGAGTCTTGATGAGAATCCGACAGATTCGTGCCCTTATCGTCCCGTTCGCCCTCCTCCTCGCGTTGGCGTTGGCGGCGTGTTCGTCGGAACCCCCGACTCCAACCGCGCCTTCTGAAGCGTCAACATCGGCGCCGTCTGCCATGCCTATCGTCGCGCCAACGGTCGTACCGACTCCGGCATCCCCGGCAACCCCTGAGCCTGCGAGGAAGGCGCTCGCAGGCGTCAGAGGGATCGTAGACCCCACAAACTTCGGCTGGCCCCGCGATGTCGAGGGACTGAACGGAATCGTGAGCATCCCGTCCAAGCCTCAGCGCATCGTTACTGCTTCCGTCGGGCATGATGAGATAACATTGGCGCTTGTGTCCCGCGACCGGCTCGTGGGGGTTGGGGGCGCTTCGAAAAACTCGACCTACTCCAACATCGCCTCGCTGGTCCAGGACACACCGGAGATTTCACGTGACCCCGAGACGATCATCGCCCAGGCTCCGGACGTCGTCGTCACCAGTCCCTTCTTCCCCGCAGAGACGATCGAGGCGCTGTCGAAGACCGGAATCCCGGTCATCCAGACGGAGTTGAAGCACGACCCCGAGGCGCGGATTACCAGCATCCTCTTTATGGGCTACATCTTTGGTGAAGAGGACCGCGCCTTCGAATTCGCGGCGGAGGTACTGGACAGGTACGACTCTCTTGTTGCGGTGACCGGCAAGTCAGAGCCACGGCCACGGGTCCTTGCTCTTACACGCTACTCAGAGAAGTTGTGGGTTGCGGGTGGCAACTCCACCGAGGGTGGAGTCATTGCGGCTGCAGGCGGCATCAATGCGGCCGAAGAAGCAGGCATAGAAGGAAACCAGACCACCAGCCTCGAGGGTGTGATTGCCATGGACCCTGAGGTCATCATCATAGTCCAGCCCATCGAATTTGGCGCTGAGGAGCTCCGACAGAGCCTGCTAGCCAACGAGGCGCTCGCCGAGACTCCGGCGATCAAGAACAACCAAGTCCATTTGGTTGAGAGCAAGCACTTTACTACACTCTCCTATTGGAACCTTCGCGGAGCAGAGGACCTGGCCCGGTTACTTTGGCCGGAAGATTTCCCCGAGCCTTCTGCCGCTCCCTTCAGCCTGGCCGGGTAACGAGTGATGGACGGCAGACCACAAGCGATCAGCGCGCAGGACCTCACGTACGAAATTGAGGGCAAGACGCTTCTGCACGGAGTGAGCCTGCGTGCCGACTGGGGACAGTTCGTCGGCCTGATAGGCCCCAACGGCGCAGGCAAGTCCACACTTCTGAGAGCCATGTCAGGCACTCTCCGATATCGCAGCGGAGCGATACGGTTGGAAGGCGCGGAGTTGAAGACCCTATCGTCCAAAGACGTGGCTTCGGGCGTCGCACTCGTCCCGCAGATTACGCCATACACCCACGGATTCACAGCCATCGAGCTCGTGCTCATGGGAAGGTACCCACACTTGGGGCGCTTCCAGATCGAGGGTAAGGAGGACGACCGCATCGCCCGAGACGCGATGCGGCTGACGGAGACCGAGCAGTTCGCCGACAGGACGCTTGATACCCTGTCCGGTGGAGAGCGTCAGCGGGTATTCGTTGCACGTGCCCTGGCGCAGCAACCCCGCATCCTCCTGTTGGATGAACCCACGTCAAATCTGGACGTCCTCCATCAGCTCAAAGTGCTGGGCCTAGTGAGGAAACTCGTCGACGATGGACTTACGGCTGTCGCGGCCATCCACGACCTGAGCATGGCCGCACGCTATTGCGACCAACTGGTCTTGCTGAGCGACGGACGAGTAGTCGCGGAGGGGCTGCCCGACAAGGTCCTGGTACCGGAGACGATAGAGTCCGCCTTTGGCGTGAAGTCCGCAGTCTACCGAGACCCGGTAACGGGGTCGCTGGCGATAAGCCTCATCGGACCGGCTGACGAGCATTCGCTAAACAGAAACAAGAATACGCTCCAATGCCGAATCAACCTGGGGAGGTGACGTATGAGCGAGCTTGAGAGCAAGGAACGGCCTGCTGGATTGGTCAAACGCCGTCGTGTTCGGCACGGACTGGTCATCGTCAATACGGGCGAGGGCAAGGGTAAGACGACGGCAGCCCTGGGGGTGATCTTTCGTGCCTGGGGTCGAGACTTCCGAATAAGGATGTTCCAGTTCATCAAGCACACGGGCGCCCAATTCGGAGAGCAACGAGCAGCCAAGAAGCTGGACATACCCATCGAGGCCCTCGGCGACGGCTTCACATGGCTCTCTAAGGACATGGACAGGACGGCCGCTCTTGCAGTCGAGCAGTGGAATCGCTGCAAGGACGCGATCCTGAATGGCGACGAGGACATTGTCGTCTTGGATGAGTTCACCTACGCAATGCACTTCGGCTGGGTGCCCGTTGCCGATGTCGTCGACACTCTGAAGCGGCGGCGCGATACGATGCATGTCATCATCACCGGCCGGTATGCTCCCCAAGAGCTGATCGACTGCGCCGACCTCGTCACCGAAATGAAGCTGATCAAGCATCCCTACCAAGAGCAGGGCATCAAGGCTCAGCAGGGGATCGAGTTCTAGCGATGACTCTCGATGATGTGGTCGCGCGTATCAGGCCGGCGGACCTCCAAGCCTAACGGACAGCTAGGCTCCGACAGGACCATCTAACCAAACCGCCGGGCAGCTTGGGCCGGCTGGAAGACCTGTTCTCTGCTCTGAAGGTTCGACGCCGATGGTGTCCAGATACCAACTTGGGTGCGGCGGGTCAAGCTCAGCAAGTAAGCGACCCAAGGCACGCCTCCGCCGATAGGCCGAGAGACCCAGGCGGAGAGGAGCAGCCATGAAGCCTGATCTTACCAGCGTAAGAACGCTATGCTTGACCTGTAAGGGAGGTCCCGAAATTGCGACCGCCCGGACAGAACTGTCGGCATCCCCGCGTACCACTTGGACTAGGGCCTGTTCACACAAAGGAGTCTGTTGTCGTACACTGGAGGCATGGAGATTACAGAGGCTCAGTACGAACGCATTGCTCCCATCTTCCCTGTTCAGCGTGGCAACGTCAGTTTGTCCAACCTGCAAGTCCTCAATGCCATCCTGTACGTTGCTGAGCAGGGCTGCAAGTGGCGTGGGCTGCCGCCTCGCTTTGGCAACTGGCACACCATCTACACGCGGATGAACCGATGGTCGAAGAGAGGAGTGCTTGACCGGGTATTCGAATATCTGCAACGAGAGCAGATGGTGCGCATCAAGCTGGAGGCAGTTGCTCTGGACAGCACGATTGTCAAGGTCCATCCCGATGGGACCGGTGCGGTAAAAAAAAACGGACCCCAGTCCATCGGCAAGTCCCGGGGCGGTTGGACCACCAAGATTCATATGGTTGCCGCGGATGCTCGAACAGCCGTGACGTTCTCCCTCTCACCGAGACAGGCCCACGATGCGCCGGAGGGGCGCAAGCTGTTGGCGCGCCTGGGGTTGAAGGGGCGGAACCCGTACCTGTTGATGGACCGGGCATATGAGGGCAATGAGACCCGCCAGCTTGCGTTGGCGTTGGGGTTTACGCCGGTTGTTCCGCCCTTCAGCACCCGGGTTGCTCCCTGGGAGTACGACCGGGAGATGTACAAGAGGCGCAACGAAATCGAGCGGCTGTTCCGCCGGTTGAAGGGGTTTCGGCGTATCTTCTCGCGCTTTGAGAAGCTCGACGTGCTCTTCCTCGGGTTCCTCTCATTCGCACTCATCTTTGATGCACTGCGCTAGTGTGAACAGGCCCTAGCCAGCGTGACTGAATGCAGGCACGGATGATTGCTCCCCAGTACCAAGTTAGTTTCGCGTATCGCCGGGCGTCACCTGGAAGCATGTATTCGAAGCGGGGAGCGTCAGCGAATGCGTTGGCCAAGACCCTTGCGGCCGAAGGAACTTGGTCTGCGCGTATGAGAGATATCAGAGACTCGGTCGTAAAGCACGCTAGCCCCAATAGTCACATTGAGGATCGGGGGCTCCGAAGTATTTGGTGTACTACTAGTAGCCCGACCACGGACGCTTGCAGGTTAAGGTACCACAGGAACTGGACATCGCCGGGATACTCAGTGTACATGCCGTGGTGTATGCCCCTTAGCTCACATCCCTTAGCAGCGTAAAAGCGGCAGGCGGGGACGTTGATGTCGTGTGTCTCGACCTTGCGGCGACTGCACCCCCTTCGCTTTGCCCACTCCGCACACTTGTCGAACAACTGAGAGCCAATCCCCGACCGGCGATACTCGCGGCGGACTCTGATATCCCACAGCACGGCGAGGTCCGTTCTCGCCTCCAGCATATGGAGCCCTGGACTGTTCCAGGCTATAGTCGCGCCGCCAACGCGGTGTTGTCCATCATAGACGGCAAAGAACGCCCAGTTAGAAATGTCGTGCTTACGCCATCGCGTTGGAGAATCTAGCTCACTGTCGTCCCTTTCGTATGGCGGATAGACAGGCTCCTCATTCAGGGTCCAGCCTCCCAGACCTCCATCGACTAACTTGGCGCGGTATCGCGAGCGCACTGTAAAGACCATAGGCACTTGGGCATAGCTCTGAAGGTTGTTCGCCGTCTCTTGCCGAATTGCAATATTCATTGGTCGTGGGAAGTACTCGACCGCCAGTAGCGGGGTGCTTGTGCAGTCCTATTCCCTCTGTGCCAGCACTACAAGTGCTATTCCTTATCCATAGTAGATGTACTGCGGATCACACGTCCAGAACGAGCCTCAATGCGAGGGTTCTTAATTTTGTCTAGTTTGGCGGCCCATTCGGGGCGCGGTTGGCTGAGCAGCGAGACGAGCGTCAAGCGGCCCGGAGCTTCCTCGCCTCGCCCGTTGTCAGTGCGCAGCACTGAGACCAACCCGAGGGCGAGAGGGCTATGCTGGCCACGGGGTGGACTTTGGCCGGAGGCTCTGGCAAAAAGCGGTCCAGCCCTGCTCACCAGCAGTATAGCCAAGGTACCTAGGACAAGACCGTCCCACCATACGGAGAACATGATCGGTGAGATGATAGCGCATTCGTGTAGGTGTCACGACGCCTACGGATACCTTTTCGCCACCGGTTGAATGACGTGGGGGCTCCTAACCCTGACTTTGGGACCACGATGCCCACCGTCGATGCGTGTATTGGCGTCTGCTCGTTGCGGTGCCAGCTAGAGTAGGGATGACCATTGCCACGGGAGTCGCGAGCTTCGGAGAGGACTCCTCGGCCTGACGCGTGAACACCCCACCCTGTCCGACTGGGTCGAGGTTGTCGTCTTGCGGGGCGGGAGTGTACGGAGCACGGAGTTTGCCAAGCCCCGCGTCGGCTACTAGATGCCGAAGGCGAATCGCCCGGGGTAGGAGTTGGTCGCGAGTCTCAATTAGCAGGCTGCGGAAAAACGATCCTATGAGACAGGATACAACGGCACCGTATGGAGGTGGTCGTTCCATGAGAGGAAGACGCGATCCGCAGGCAACGATGCTGGCATTCGTGGACCTGGAAGAGCGAGTTCCCAAGGACCATCCACTCAGAACCATCAAGGCGGTGGCAGACGAGGCGCTGGAGCGACTGCTGAAGGCGTCTCTGCTGATCTCTTTGTACTCGGTGCGCAGCGAGCGAGCCTTCTGCGAGGAGCTGGAGTACAACCTTCTGTTCCGGTGGTTCCTGGATATGGACTTGATGGAGCGCAGCTTCGATCCGACGGTGTTCACGAAGAACCGGCGGCGGCTGTTGGAGCACCGGACCGGCCAGGCGCTGTTCGACGAGGTGGTGTTGGAGGCAGACCGGCGTGGGCTGCTGTCGGACGAGCGCTTCAGTGTGGACGGGACGCTGATAGAGGCGGCAGTGAGCATCAAGAGCTTCAGACGGCGAGATGAGGAAGAGCAGCCGCACGATGACGACCCCGGCAATCCGTCGGTGGACTTTCATGGAGAACGTTTGAGGAACGAGACGCACGAGAGCAGAACGGATCCGGAGGCGCGGTTGATGCGCAAGGGCAAGGGGAAGGAGGCCAGACTGGCGGTCATGGGCCACGCGCTGATGGAGAACCGCAACGGGCTGCTGCTGTGCTTCTTGGTGAGTGAGGCCACGGGCAGGGCGGAGCGTGACGCTGTGCCGGGGCTGCTGGACTATGCGCGGGAACGGGGCTTTCGTCCCAGGACGCTGGGAGGTGACCGAGGCTACGACACCCGGCAATGTGTGAAGGCTATGCGTGATCGCGGAGTCACGCCCCACGTGGCGCAACGAACTCACTCGTCGATAGATGGACGGACCACGCGTCATCCGGGCTATGGGGTGAGTCAGAAGATCCGTAAGCAGGTGGAGGAGATATTCGGGTGGATGAAGACGGTGGGCGGGTTTCGCCGGACTCGGTATCGGGGTGTAGAGCGGACCGGGCTGGCCGGGTACTTTGTGGCTACCGCCTACAACCTGCTGCGGATGTCGAACCCGTTGTCGAGTCAGCAGGCTCGGGCCGTTCAGCCGGTGTGATCTGCCTGGGGTGCAGTGCGCCCAAAATGGCCTAACGGGGCCTCCCAGCTCTTTCTGATCACCTCACGAACCGTCCGCCAGGTCCCCAAACCGACCTCCGCCTCACCCAAACAGTCACCGTCCACTCAATCAACTACGTCGAACCGACGCTCAGACTATTCTTCCGCAGCCTGCTAGAAGGGGTAGGAGGAATCTCGACGTGGAGGTTCTCGATTTCGTCCAATCTGGTAGGCCTGAGGGGACTGTACGCAGTACCACCTTCGAGTTATCGGTAGCGTTGTAGTCCCTTCAGGAGTGGAGAGGTTTCGCTCGATGGTTGGCAGTAAGACAGACCTCGATGACCATCGGTCCGGCTTCTCTGACACCTTCGTCAGTAGTAAAGCGACCGAAGCTGAAGCGAGCCGACGATTCCGCCTGTGCCGTGTCGAGGCCAAGGGCACGGAGCACGTGGGCCGGCCCAGGTACCGGTCCGACAGCAGGCCGCCGCAGAGGGTTCCGTAGGCCAGCAGCGAGACCTCATTTGACTGGCAGAACCCGACCATTGCGACTTCGGGGCGACGGTCGACCAGGGAGTACTGGACCTGGTTCGACACCACTCGAATCCCTTGACCGGCGATCTCCTGCATCCGTTGCGTGTCAAAATTGGTCAGGGCCAACTCCTGAATCTTGCCTTCGTCCCACAGATCGGACAGGTGGGTGAGGGCTTCCAGGTAGGTGCTATCCTGGTAGTCCCACCAGTGGAATTGCAGCAGGTCCAGCCTGTCCATGCCCATGCGGCGGCGGGAGATGTCGATGTTGTTCTCGACGACCTGGCGGGTCATGGGTCCCGGCCGAGGCACCCACTTGGTGAAGGCCTGGATGCCGGACACTGCTTCCCCGCCGCGGGCCGAGGCCAACCGGCGCCGGAACTCGCCGACAAAGTCTTCGGCTGGACCATAGTGGTCGGCCAAGTCCCAGGTGGTAAACCCGGCGTCCACGTAGTCGAACATACTGGAAATAGCAGCGTCGGGGTCAATGGCGCCGTGAGCGCCGGAGACCTGCCACATGCCGTTCAGGATGCGGCAAATCGGTAGACCGCTGGTCAAATCGAACCGGCTATTTTGAGGAAGAGTCATCATCACCTCGACGGGACTATACTCGGCCACCCTGCCCCTTCGAGTCAAACCCGTACCAGGATGATCTCGCCGATGTACACGGCAAGCTGCTAACCCTTTCTCCGGAGGCTGGTCCGCTTCCGGGATAGCTGCCCTGCCGGCGAACAGTGCGAATCCGGCTGCATCGTATCCCCGAATGCTCAAGTATCCATACGAGCGTTCGCGGACGCTGGGATGAATGTGACGATCGTTATAGACCTGGCAACCTGCCGCCCAGGTACCACGATGTAGAGTAGCGACCGACTAACTGGCCCTGGGGGAATCGCGCGCCGCTGGATGCACCAGCGGCGCGCGGGGCTGCACCCAGTCTAAGCCGTGGTCTGGCAGCGGCAACGTGGTGAAGAAGGGCGAGCCCACTGTCAGCGGGGTGGACCGCCGAGCATACGTCATGGAGGAATCCTGGCACCGTCAGGGCGGCGGACCGGGCGCCCCCTCCAACCGTGTCCCTCCCCTCCACGACCAGGACCGTACATCGCGTCTGCGCGATGGCTATTCCGGCCGACAGGCCGTTGGGCCCCGCGTCGACCACGAGTGCGTCGTAACTACCGGTCTGTGGCATCGAACTCTTACCCTCGAACAATCGCCTCCGTGGTGCACGGGGAGGGCACACGGTTCCTTACAGGAGCTCCTTGTTGAACAGGCGCCGCTCTATACCCCACTTGCGACTGCCAAGCACACCGATGATGCCGGCGCAGATGAAAAAGAGGATCGGAACCTCGCCACCGTGCGCCACGAACGCATTACCCCCGTCGGGAGGATTGGGATACAGATGCGGCCAGGGCCATACCGGGCTGAGGGCGGCGTGTACTACAAAGTAAGCGACAATCATCGTTACAGCCATAGCGCCCGCTCCCAGTCGGGTCAGAATGCCGAGCCCGATGAGGAATGCCGAGACAAGCTCTACCCAGCCCGCCATATCTACCAGTGCGCCGAGCCCGTTCGGATTCGCCCCTGCGGGAAAGTCCCACAGCAGGAACGCTTTCTGCGCACCGTGCAGCCCAAGCAGGACTGCGAAGACCAGCCTAAACAGCAAATAGAACTCATCAGTGTATGGCTGCAAGAACCGCCCGAAAATCCCGGGCTCCTGTACGCTCTCTTCTGTCATAGTCCCTCCTTCCTCTTGTTGTTCGGGATTCCCATACTGGGAGTCTTCAGGCTCAGAGGACATCTCCAAATATGATGGCGGCATCCTAACTAGGTTTCTTCAAGCCGGTCAATTCACGGCCTACCCGGTAGGCAATGCTGCTTCAGCCGTAATCCCCGTCGCTTGTCCGTTCTTGTTGCCGCGGCTTCTCAGTCCGGCGACGTGCGGGCGCTCCGCACTCACTTGAGGAGCCTTGGTCGCAAGCTGGGCAAGGACGCCGGAAGTCCCACCTACACCATGGCCGAGCCTCGTGTTGGCTATCAGATGCCGAAGGCTAAGACGAAGGGACGGGCAGCAACTTCGAGCTTTCCTCACCGTTCGCGGTTGACTTCAGCCTCATGGGGTCAGGGATTGATTACACTCCCAGAAGGAATCTCAACGCGAAGGTTCTTGATCTTGTCTAGTTTGGTGGGCCTAGTGGGACTGAATTGCGAACTCTTAGCTGGGAGGTTCCAATATGATGAGCCGGTCGAGCTACCCTCATAAGCCTCCAAAGGGTCTCAGGCACGTTGGGTTGGAGGCTCGACAGGCTTGTTTCCTTCGAATCTCTCCCCGCCAGGCCGAGGATTCTGTGCTACGGCTCACATACGTGCACCTCGCCGCAGATGAACAGGTCGCAGGAGCCCTTGACCCGGTCATGTGAACGATGACGAAGCGAACTGCACAGTTTGTCAGAATCCACGTCTGCCGGGCAAGGCGGCCGCCTGCCGGATCCACGTCATCAACTGCTCCTCGTCGAGTCCGTCCTCGTAGATGTCTATCCAGCGCGAGTCCTCGTCCTTGCCTGCTCCGGGCGGAACGGGTCGCAGCGCCGTGCCTTGGAAGAACGTCACCTTCACATAACGGATGAAGACGTGGTAACTCAGGAACCAACCTTAACCCTCAATGCCATACCAGGGCGAGTTCCACCTCACCGCCGTGCGCACGCCTGGCACAGTGCGCACGATGAGCTCGTCGACGCGGCGCCCGACATCGTTTTTCTAACCTGGCATGGCCGCGATGTAGGCCTGCACGTGGGCGTGGCCGCCCTTCATCCGGTGTTGGATCTGCTGCTCCGCCTACACTAACCCTCTCTTGACCCCGCACCCTCCCGCAGGTCCCCAAGACGCGTCAACTGCTTGCTACGCCAACCGTACCCCAGCGCGAACACGAGCACTGCAATTCCACCGGCCACAACCGCGAACGGCGCGGACACCACCGCCGCCACGCCCGCGAACTGCAACTCTCCCATCGGACGCACGCTCGTATGGACCATGCTCCACACGCCCATCACCCGCCCCCGGAACTCATTCGCTACCAGCATCTGCAGGTTCGTTTGCACCCCGACGTTCAACATGGACGCGCCTGTCCCCACTCCGAACAACAGCCCCAGCGACACCCAGTACCACTCGGACAATGCGAACGCCACCATGAACATGCCCATCGCCACAGCTCCGCCCGTTAGCAACGCCCGCTGCTGATGCGGCCCCGCCATGCTCGACGCGATGAACACTCCCGCGACGCTCCCTACGCCCATTGCGCCCCACATGAACCCCAGTCCCTCCGGCCCAACACCCAGTACATCCCTGGCGAACACCGGGAACAGCACCCCCAGGGCCACGCCGAACGCCATGTTGTAGTACGCCGTCCCGATGAGGAACATGAACGCCCGCTCCCGCCGGATGTACGCCAGCGCCGCGCCCATGTCTGCCAGCACGCTCCGTCCGCGCGTACGAACCACCGGCGGCAGATGCACGCGCAACAGCATCGCCGCGTACACGGCCACTGCCAGCGCCGCTATCGCGAACACTACCCCGCCCGCGACGCTCGCCGAGTCCGCGAAGTCGAGCACGAACGCGCTCACCAACCCGCCGACTACCGGCGCGCCCACACGGGTCGCCGGATGGATCATCGCGTTCAACGCCACCGCGCTCGGCATCGCCTCACGGTTCACCAGATACGGGAACATCGCCTGCCGCGCCGGTCCCTCGAACGCACCTATAGCCGACAGCACGAACCCGCCCGCGATCACGTGCCACGCCGTTAGAAGCCCAAGCACGCCCAGCGCGGACAACGTTCCCAGCACCGCGATGAACAGCAACTGCACCACGATGAGCAACCGGCGTTGGTCGAACTTATCCGCGAGCGCCCCGCCGAACAGCGTCAGCGCCGTGGACGGGATGAACTGCGCCGCCCCGTTCAACCCCAACAGCAACTTCGACCCCGAGAGCTGATAGATCAGCCACCCCTCGATCATCCACTGCATCTGCTGACCGGAAACAGCCACAACGAATCCCACCCAAAACAGGCGGAAATCCCGATGACGCAGCGCACTGAACCGGCTAGCCATGCCCTCAGTCTACCCCTATCCCTGCATCACAGGGCGCGCGTACGTGCGGCATAGGGTCCACGCGAGGCAACTCCCGCAGGTGTCAGACCGTGACAAGTAGCGAATGAGGGGTAGCGACTCGTCGGACTGATGCGGCTATGCTGCCCGCTCCAATGGCGCCTGCCCAATCCGCCGCTCATATCAGAAGGCAGAAGGAATGCCCACCCTTGACACTCTTCCGCTACCCGAAGCGCGCGCGAGCTGCGCAACCGGCCAGCGCGCGGCGCTGCTTCAGGAATACATCGCGTACAGCCAGAGCCTAGCCCCAGGGCAGGCGGGGAAGCTTGAACCTGGGGAGGGCGAGACGACCCAGGCGTGTAGGCCGCCAGAGAAAATGGGACTGCGATAATCCCACCCGGGCCTCCTCGGCTCGGGCCTGACCTGAAATGGGACCGGCGCGATGCCCTCAAACTGATCTGTCGACTCGTGCTCGAGGAGGCCCATCACGCCCACCGATCGGATGAGCAGTGACCTGATAGGAGCCTGGCCATAAGGCCCTCTCGCAGTCCTGTCCGCTCTCCCGGCCGGCTGGAGCTCATCCCGCTGAGCACGAGGAGGACAGCTGTGACAAACACCATGTCCTTGGGCGCCACCAGGGTCATTGTCGGCGTCGACACACACAGAGACGAACACGTGGCCGTGGCCATTGACCGCCTTGGAGCCTGGGTGGGTCAGCACAACCTGCGGGCTGTTTCCAGCGGCTACGACGGCCTCCGTTGCTGGGCATCTGGGCTGGGCGAGATCGTTACCTTCGGTATCGAAGGGACGGGCTCCTACGGAGCCGGGCTGGCTCGATTCCTCGCCGCACGTGGCTGCACCATCTTCGAGGTCAACCGGCCGGACCGGTCTACACGCCGCAGACTGGGGAAGAGCGACCCGGTCGATGCGGAGATGGCAGCACGGTCTGTCCTCGCTGGCGTCGCCAGGGATTACCCTAAGTCAGGCCTCGACAGTGTCGAGATGATCCGCATGCTCAAGATCGTCAAGAGTTCGGCTATGAAAGCCCGCACCCAGGCCATGAACCAGATGAAGGCGCTTATTGTCACGGCCCCGTTGGAACTGCGACACCAGTTGGCTGGTCTCCATGTCTCTCGGCTTGTTGCTCGCTGTGCCAGCTTCCGGCCCGATCCTCTGTCGACGCCGACAGGGACGACCAAGTATTCCCTCAGGCTATTGGCCCGTCGTCACGGCCAGCTTACCGCTGAGGTCGACGGCATTGATACCGAGATGCTCCGCCTCACCGCAGAGGCAGCTCCAGCACTGGTGGGCCTAATTTGACGGTAGGCGGAACCATCTTCGAGATATGGTTGGGCAGATGTGAGCCTCCTGCCCAAGTCCGACGCAGACGGCCATAGGAGTCTTGTGGGGTGATCAGAGAATGGACAACTCGTCTAGCGTCGGAATCCCACTCCCTCCCAAATAGTCGCCTCCACCTAGCTATGAATCGTCCAGAGCGGTCAAGGTGTCCTGGATTGTGGCGTGGTCACCTATATGCTCGCCAACGTAACGCCAGCCGATGCTCCTCTCCTGCTCGACTATGAAGGTCCCCGGAGTAGCGACGCCGTCGCCGAGAAGGTCAAACACTCCATAGCTGCGGGCGGTTGCGCCATCCGGGTCTGACAAGAATGGAAAACTGGCTCCCGCCAGCGCCGTCATCCGTAAAGCATCTGTCCGGGTATCGGTGCTGACCGCTACCAGATTGACATTGCGCCTGATGAGCTCTGCAGCTCGACCAGCTGCTGCCGGCAAATACCTCAGAATACCCCTCGGTAGAAACCGACCACCACCGCATCCTGACCTTCCAAGAGCTCGTCGAGCGTGACGCGATCCTCTAGCCCAGACATCCGAGAGAACCCGGGCGCCTTGACTGGATCTCGGGGTGAATTCGACTGGCCGCTTGGCGAAGGCGCCGTAACAGTGGGCCTCGGTGATAGTGAGGGCAACGGAGCAGCAGACGCAGACGTTGGTGTACTGCCTTGGGAATCGCTTGGAGCGCGCGCCGCCGGAGAAGGGTCCAGCGGAAGAACCTGTGGGTCGACGTCTCCACCGCACGCTGAAAGCGCGACCAGGGAACCATGATTCCCACGAGGAGCCACGCCATTCTCAAGCTGGTTGGTCTGTTCACGTCAGGGAAATGTGGACGAGCCATTCGTTCATTGTCGTGATGCCATCAGACCCGTACTCGCATGCGCGCCATAGAGCCTATCAGGGCCATGATACCGATGTCATCCCATCTCCAAAGCCTCTGCTACCCGCATCACTGCGAAGGCAGCGCCACTCGGACTATCGCTTCCTGAATCCACACTTGCGAAAGGACTTCTACAGGCATGCCGCAGGCCCCGGGACTACTCCTTCGGGAACTCGCTGACCGGGAACACGCTGTTGACAATCTGCTGGTCCGCATTCGGGCAGTAGGGGAGCCTTGTCCGGCGCCACTCATCCCTGGGGATGATGTGGTAGAGGGTCTCGTCGCCGAGAACGATCTCGGCCTCTAACTCATACCTGCGGTGTCGGCTGATCTGTACGCCCTCGGACGGAAGTTCGAACTTGATCGGGAATCTGCCGAGGTCGGCCAGAGTCGTCTCCGTGACCACGAGCCGTGCTTCAGGATCGGAAGCGTCAATCAGACGAACGTGGAGCACGGCCTCACGGGGTAGGTCTTCATCATCCCTTTCAGAGTGAATCTGTCCTGGCAGGGGCACGACGCACGTGTCGAGGGGGTTGGTGGAGACAACCACGACATCAGAGTCCCCCGGAGCGCCCCGGGTGAGCACAGGGTGGACAGTGTCGTTGACGTACAGCAGGTCATCGCCGTGTCTGACGTCGGCACTCAGTGAATACTCGTTGCGATCGGAGACCCGGTCGCGGTCGTACTCGATGCGGAAGCTAACCGGGAGTCAGTCAGCGTTCTCAATCACGTCGCGCCCCAGTTCCATGGATGGAGCATCGGCCAACGTGGTGTCCAGCAACTTGACAGTGACGACCGTGCCTTCGGGCAATGCGACCTCGCGCGCAAAGCGCACCTCGCCGGTCACAGCTCCCGTAGGCCCGAGTGACTCACAGGCAGCTGGCG
This sequence comes from Dehalococcoidia bacterium, assembly GCA_965197715.1. Lineage (GTDB taxonomy): Bacteria > Chloroflexota > Dehalococcoidia > Lucifugimonadales > UBA1127. The sequence continues at coordinate 3,236,105 of OZ240224.1, read as the reverse complement.
TCGCAAGAACCGCAGCGAGTACCGCTATCGCGAGTAGACGCGACAGACGAAGCGTCACCGGTTCACTCCTTCCCCTTTCGCCCACACGCCATGGCTACCGCGGCCTTCTGACCGACGATCACCTTGCGGTTCCTGGCAGGCTGCGGAAAAACGATTCCGTGGGATAGGATATTACAACACAGCAATACCTAGCTTCCTGCTCAGAGCTCGCCAGCCCTTGCGACTTGACGTGCCGCGGGCGTCCCGCAGTTGCCTCTCCTGTTCTGCTAGAAGGAGGCCCCGCCGTGACACTCTGACATACCCGAACAGGGTCACCTTCACCCCCTGGGAATTCGTGCCCATTCTAGTCTTGGGGCTGGTGTCCAATCACGAATGCGCTTTGGCTTGGAGTGCACCGTTGGTCTTTTCATTGCCCTTGGAACTGCCTGCCGGGCGTCAACCACGGGAGGCCGCCACAGTTGCCGCCTCTGCTGTAAGCGGCGGAGCAATAATGGACCGGCGAGGCGGGTGACGGCTGTTGCTGGCCAGGATAGGCCTCCTCCCTAACTGGCCAGCAAGAAAGACCAACCCAACGGTTGGACCGCCATCCAGAATAGTGAGACCATCAAACCAGCGAAGTTCCACCAACTGTTAAGTGCCCACGCGTTCGTTGCGGATGCGGCTAGTGAACTCTGACCGGCGGACACAATCTCCAACTCTTGCGTCCTGGGTTCTTCAGAGGACCTGCCGGGGGAGAGAAGGTGGAGGTCACCTCGGAGAGGTGGGCTGCTGTACAGGAGACTGAGAGGAGAGAAGTGCATAAGTATCCTCCTTTGCTAGTATATTGGTGGGGAAGGGGGTACAACCGCCATGAAGACGGCACTCGTGTTCGGGGGCGTGGTGGCGGCAGTCGCTCTCGTAGTGACTCTGGCCCTACCCATGTTGGGGCCGGTGTTGGACAGGTACGCAGAGTCATGGGTCATTGGGGCCGTGTTCAACTCATGGCTGTTGTTCTGGGGCCTCGTGTTGTTCGCAGGACTGGTAGTGGCGTCCGTCAGCATAGTGGCCCTGCGGCACTACAACTTGCTGAACTGTACCGCGCGAGATGAGTCCACACCGTAGCTGGCGGGGCCACCCGCCAGCTCTGCACGCCCCCTATCTGTGGGGGACTTTTGCACTTCCCTCAACGAGCGCGGTAAGTTGAGAGAAGGGATTCCCAATGCTATACTGATTCCGTCGCCATAGCCAACCCTGCCCACATAGCTCAGAGGTAGAACACGTTTGGTAAGAAGGGGGTCGGCGGTTCGATTCCGGCTGTGGGCTCCAGCGAGTACGAGTTCGGTCCTGGAAGGCGCCCGTGGGGGCGAGGGCTCCTTAGGCAACCTCCTCCTTTCCGATGAGAGAACGACGCCGCGAATTCACCATTCTCATCACCGTCCAGGAACCTGGAGAGCGCTCTCCAGGTCCCGTCGCCCTCATTCAAGCATGGCCGCACAGAGGGCTGGCTCTTCGTTCGGGCAAGCAACGGTAGAATATGGGGCGGCCGTGCGCATTGGTAGATTCACACGTGATTGCCCACCTTGCTGAGAAGTATCGGCCACGGAAACCTAAAAGCGATCTGAAGCAATAGATAGGCAATCCTTTCGGTAGGAGTACGATCCAGAACAGTCAGCTCTGTTAGCAGAGTGCCTGCGGATACATGCACTTTTCTGACCTTACTGACAGCGCCCCCATGGTGATTCCCCATGGGGGTCTTCTGTTATGGGGCCTCGCTTTCTCGTGGACCACGGGGCATGTGCCGGCGTTTCCCAAGAAACGGGCGGCCGAGGAGCCCGTGGAGACCAAGAGGGACAAGCTAGGGCTACAGAAGGAGGAGTTGATTGACGACGATCGGCTCACTGATCTGATGCGACGCTACCGTTGGGTAACTGACTCAAGTGCCTAGAAGCATTCCTGCACCAAGTTCAGCAGTAGTAAGACGCACGCCTGGGCTGTTGTGTGAAGATGATTGCCATAGCGTTCGAATGGTTAACACCAATGGGAAGGTACGGGACCAGATGCCTGGTGCCCCCACGACCATGCGATAGACACTCTCCAACAGCGCCTTGAAGCCATATTAGCGGGAGAGCTGATGGCCGTTCAGGTGTCGAGCCCGACTCTTCTGGTCCCCAGGCAGCTAGGTGGGCTAGGTCAGAAGGTCAGTCCCGCGTCCATCCCCCATCAGTTAGCAAAATATCAGGGACCTACGCATTGGGGTTTGGCGAAGAACCCCAACGGAAGTACGGCAAATCGAACTCGTCACACGATCTTCGGCCGAGTCCATACCGGCATCGACCCCGACACCTACGCCGAGGGCCTAGCCTACTGAAGAAGTGAACGTCGAGGTGCCGCCTACTGACCGTGAAGAAGCAGGGAAGGCCTACGATTTCACATTCGGGACATTGCACCGTGGCGATGAGGTTATGGCGTTTGGGGGACAGAACTTGTGGGCCGGGGATGTGCAGGGGCATAGACATACCACCCACCTGCTGGTTGAACAGCGACCGACGCGGCGGGTTGGATCGAGTTTTCAGCTACGGACACAGCGGTGCTTACCTCTCAGACGGGCATCCAGGTCCGGTACGTCGGGCTGCCGGAAGGCAAGTTGACACTCTGCTTTTGAGCGACCTGATCCCCCGAGGCACGGTCAACCGTCCCAGCAGTGACGGATGGCCCAATGACGGAAGTGATGCTGTGCAGCGGACTCTAAGCTAGACAGTAATCCGCCCATGCTTCTGCTGCATGGGCATCAGCTCTTCTGGGGGAATGTGGCAGTGGATAACGTGGTCGGTTGCATGCGGATCGGTACGCGCCGGCGGCGGAGTATCGTCGCAGACACGCCCGATCTTCCTGGGGCAGCGCCCGGCGAAGAAACAACCCCGGAAGCGACTACGGAGGGTTGGTACGGCGCCGGGGAGCCGGATATTGGTTACCTCGGCATCCGGATCAGCTACAGGCGCAGCGGAAAGAAGCGCCTCCGTGTACGGATGTGACGGCGCACTCAGCACACGATCCGCGGGTCCAGACTCGGCCACATGGCCAGCGTAGAGCACCATGATATCGTCAGAAACGTAGCGCACCACTGCCAGGTCATGGGATATGAAGATGTAGGCCGTGCCTGCCTCACGCTGGTGCTGCTCCAGCAGATTGAGTACCTGCGCCTGCACGGAGACGTCTAGGGCCGAGACCGCCTCGTCGGCAATGACCAGGTCTGGGGCAGCGGCGAAGGCTCCAGCCAGCGCCACACGCTGCTGCTCTCCTCCGCTGAGCTCGCTAGGGCGGCGTTCCAAATACGAGGGGGCGAGGCCCACTCCTTTCAGTAGCTCTGCGGCTCGTTCACGGGCCTCCCCTCGACTCAGCCCCCCGAACTTCCTCAGCGACCGCAGGATAGCGTGGCGAATGGAGAGCTTGGGGTTGAGCGAAGCCGTCGGATTCTGAAACACCATCCCCAATTTGGCTAGCTGCTGGCGACTCCGGTCCTGCACCTCGGGAGCTAGCTCTTCTCCATAGAGTCGGAGCTCGCCCCGGTTCCGTGGCGCCAGGCCAGCCACTGCCCGAGCGGCGGTCGTCTTGCCGGAGCCGCTTTCGCCCACGATGCCCAGGGTGCGCCCGGGTTTGACCGTGAAATCGATATCCGTAAGCGCCCGAACCGGTGGATCCACCCTGGGCCCGATGAAGGCATACTTTCTCCGCCATCGCCCGTAAAACTTTCGTATGCCCTTGGCCGTCAGCACTGGCTCCGCGTCATCCTTTGGGCCTCCGTCACGGAGATCTCCCTCGACCCAGAGCCTTGGATGGACATCCGAGGAGAAGAAGCAGCGCGCTAGGTGGCCGTTTCCGGCGCTGAGCATCTGAGGAGCGCTGGCATAGCATGAGTCTTGGGCTAATGGGCAGCGTTGGGCGAAGAGACACGCTTCCTCAGTCGGGTGACCGACAGGAAAGACAGACCCCGGGATGCTGGTGAGCTGGGAGAGCATCTCACCTTCCCCTGGCGGCGTGGGCACACAGCTAAGTAGTCCCGCAGTGTACGGATGCTTGGGGCTCTTGAATAGCTCCCTGACAGGCGCCTCCTCCACTGTCTGGCCCGCATACATCACCACAACGCGATCGGCGACTCGCGCGACGACTCCCAAGTTGTGGCTTACATACAAAATTCCGGCATTCACGACGTGTTTGAGGTCAACCACCAGGTCAAGGATGGTAGCCTCTGTGGTCACGTCAAGGCCAGTCGTGGGCTCGTCCATGATGAGAAGGTCAGGCTGGCACGCCAGGGCCATAGCTATGACCACTCGTTGTTGCATCCCACCGCTTAGCTGGTACGGATAGCGCCTGCCGATGCGTCCCGGATCCGCCAGGACAACCCTTTCGAAGAGCTCGGCAGCGTGCTGGCGGGCCTCTCCCTGGTCCAGGCCGAGATGCTCCCGCAACACCTCTTCGATCTGATTCCCAACACGCATGGTGGGGTTGAGGGACGTGGCGGGGTCCTGGTACACCATGGCGACGCGGTTACCCCGCAATTGGCGTAGCTCCGAGGCCGATATGGCTGCAATATCCCTGGACTCGAAGAGGACAGTGCCTTCCACGCTAGCCGTGCCCGGTAGGTAGCCCATAAGGGCAAAGGCGGTGGTGGACTTGCCACACCCAGACTCCCCCACTAGGCCTACTACCTCGCCACGTCGGATCTGAAGGGACGCGTCGCGGACCGCCCGAACGGTGCCACGCGGCGTATGGAAGGTCACCGCCAACCCCTCAATATCTACAAGAGGAGCTCCGTTGATTGCTTCTTGGCTCATGGTTCCACCTCCCGCGGCAGTCCGCTGGCCTGTCGGATACCGTCGGTGAGAAGGTTGACGCCCACCACAAGCGACGCTACGGCGCCGGCAGGAGCCAGGGCCACCCAAGGCGCACTGCTTATGAACTGTCGGCTCTCGCTAATCATAAGGCCCCAGTCAGGCGAGGGCGGCTGCACACCCAGGCCCAGGAACCCCAAGGAGGAGACGAGGAGGATCGCGTAGCTCAGCCTCACGGCCGCCTCCACTCCCAGCACCGGCAGGGCGTTGGGAAGCAGTTCCTTGAAGATAATGTACGGTGCGGACTCCCCGCGCAGACGAGCGCTCAGAACGAACTCACGGGACTTCAAGGTAAGGGTGACGCTCCTCATCACACGAGCGACTCGAGGCATGAAGACGATGCCTATGGTGGACACGATCAGGAGCTGTTGCCAGAATGGCGCGATCCACTCCGCCGGCGCCGCTCTGGAGCCAAGAGTCGTGAGTACCAGGAGCGCGAGCAATAGTGATGGGAAGGACATCAGTCCATCCATGATGCGCATCACCACCTCGTCTGTCTTTCCGCCCTTATAGCCACTGCTCATTCCTACCAGTGTGCCCAGCGCGATTCCAAGGGTGGCGCCCACCGCCGAGACGACGATGATGGAGGTTGCTCCGGACATCACTCTGCTCAGCAGGTCGCGTCCGAACTGATCAGTGCCGAGCCAGTAGAGCGATGATGGTGAACTCAGGCGATGCTCTACTGGGTAATCAGGGTACAGGTGGAACTCAGTGGCGGGGTACGGCGCTATCCAAGGGCCAATCAGTGCCAGCGTTAGGTGAACCGCCACGATGGGCAGCCCAATACGCCCCGCCGTGGTGCCCAAAGCCAGCCGAAAAAAACTCCTGGTCCCCCGACCCAAAGCCTTAAGCGCCGCACTGAGGGAACCACCCACGCTCCTCTGAGCCCCCAATTCAGACACTTGGATATCCATCTAGGCCAACCTTATCCGTGGGTCCAGAGCTGCGTAGCTCAGGTCCGCCACCAGATTGCTGATCGTATAGGTGGCGGCGATCAGCAACGCCACGGCCTGGAGTAACGGAACATCGCGCGTCTGAATTGAAGTCAGCAGCAACTGTCCCAGCCCTGGATAGGCGAAGACGTTCTCCACGATGATCAGCCCGCCCAGCATCCAGCCCATATTCATGGCGATGATGCTGATGGTAGGCAGCATGGCGTTGGGTACCACGTGCTGGAAGATCACCCTGCGCATGGGTAGGCCCTTGAGAATGGCCGTCCGCACGTAGCTGGCCTGCATAACCTCGATCACGTTGGCCCTAGTCATGCGCATGATGTAGGCAAACATCACCCCCGTGAGGGTGAGCATGGGCAGCACCAGGATCTGCGGCCTTGTCAGCGGACTGGTGCCCGAGGGGATGCCGCTGGTGGTGGGAAAGAGGTCCAGTGTCAAGGAGAAGACGATGATCAGGAGCACCCCGGTGACGAACTCCGGTAGGGAGATCCCCACCACACTGGCCACGCTGATGATGCGGTCGCCCGGGGAATCCGCGTGGACCCCGGCCCATACACCCACGAGCACAGCCACCGGGACAGCCACCAGAAGGGCGAAGCCGGCCAGGACAAGGGAGTTCCGCAACCGGACCCCCATCACGTCCACAATGGGCCGTTTCTGAACGTAGGAGTCTCCCAGGTCGCCCCGCACCGCGCCACCAATCCAGTCCAGGTAGCGCACGTAGGCCGGACGGTCCAAGCCCAGGTCTTCACGAACCTTCTTTAGATTCTGCTCCGTGGCGCCCTGCCTGAGCATCATGACCGCCACGTCCCCTGGTAGGATCTCCGTAATGGTGAAGATGGCCAGGGAGACCACTACAAGGGTGACCAGGATCAAGCTGAGACGAATTACAAGGAACCTAAGAATTTAGGTGGTGCTGCTCCTCAGAAAAATCAACCCTATCTGGGGCGTCGATCGGCGACTCAGGGTGTCCGTGGAGACAGAGGAGGGACGGGATGTCCCTCCTCCCCTCTTGTCGACAGGCGGGCTAGCGGTCCAGCCAGGCGTCCTCCAGGAATATCCATCCCCTGGGATGGGGTCGCACGCCCTGCACGTCTTTGCGCGCACCCAAGAGCATCGGCTGGAACACCGTAACGATACGGGGCACCTCATCAACCAGGAGGCACTGGATCTCCTTATAGGTCTGCTTTCGCTCCTCAAAATCAGCCTGCCCACGTGCCCGGATGATGAGTTCGTCAAGCTCGGGGTTCTTGTAATACGATTCGTTCCAACTGGCGTCGCTCGGGTACACTATGCTTAGCGCCTGGTCTGGCGGACGGCCGAACCAGAAGACCGTGGTGAACGGCACCACCAGCCAGACCTTGGCCCAGTAGGCGTCCGCCGGCTCCCGCTGGATGTTCACTCGGATCCCCGCCGGCTCTGCCTTCTCCTTGAACGCCACCGCCAATGCCGGCATAGCTTGCTCGTCCATGGTATACAGCGTCACGTCGATGCCATCCGGGTGCCCGGCCTGCGCCAGCAGCGATCTGGCCAGATCGGGATCGTAGGATGGAGGCGCGCACTCCGGCGCAAAGTGGGGATCGGAGGGCGGAATGGGGTGATCCATGGCGATGCTGCCCCGCCCCACCAAGGCCGCCTGGCGGATGGCCTCCCGGTCGGTGGCCGCTTGCAGCGCCTTCCGCACCAGCACATTGTCGAACGGCGCCGTATCCGTGCGCATGGCGAGGTTGAGATAGGACGCGCTGCCCGTCTCCCGCACCTCGGTCTCATCGTGGGATGCGACGTCCGCAGCGTTCGCAGATGTGAGGAGGTAGATCAGGTCGATGTCGCCGCTCTTCAACGCCGCGGAACGGGTCGCCGGCTCGTTGATCCCGCGGATAATCAGCTCATCTACGTACGGTCTGCCTTCCTCCCAGTAGTCGGGGTTGCGGACCAGGGTCGCACGCTCGTCGGGTAGGTACTCCTGCAGCATGAACGGTCCTGTCCCGAATGCCTCCAGCTCCAGCCGAGCGGGGTCCACGTCTGAGGGCATAACCTTGACCTGGTAGATGGACAGCAACTCCGGGAAGAAGGCGTTGGGGCCCGTGAGGTCAAAGCGGACCGTGTAGTCATCCAGGGCCTCCATGTTCTTGATGACCTCCAGGGAAGCCCGCGCCGGAGAGTCCAACTCCGGGTCCAGCAGCCGCTCAAAGCTATAGATCACGTCTTCGGCCTTGAAGTCCTTACCGTGGTGGAACTTCACCCCCTGGCGGAGATTGAAGGTGTAGGAAGTAAGGTCGGCGTTGGGCTCCCAGGACGTCGCCAGGGTAGGGTCGATCCCGAGGTCCTCGTTGACCTTGACCAAGCTTTCGTAGATCTGCAGGGTGACAGGGATAGTAAACTCACCCAGCAAGAAGGGTGGGTCCAGTGACGTCGACCCTGAGGCGGTCGCGGCCATCGTCAAGGTGCCGCCGTACTTCGGCTCCGACATTGTGTCCCCTTGCTGGCTTGCAGCTTCTTCGCCACCGCATGCAGCGAGTGCGAGCATGCTCAGCAGCAAGCCGGCAATCAAGACGGCCCCCAGCCGAGTTGCCCCGTGGCGAATCAGCGAGGTGAGGTGTACCAAGAAACCGTTGCTTCCTATCTGCACGACTCCCTCCAGTCTATATATAGAATGGCGTTGACTCTCCTGCTAGTCCTGCCCACTAGTGGCATGACCGTATACGAGGCTTATGTGATGGGGGCTTGGCGCGGTGACCGCGTTACGGAGTGACCACCCTGGCGCCATGATAGAGTAAAGTAGCAGTGGTGATATCGGGCGTTGAGGCGATGCCTCTCTTGCTTGTCTCCCACATCGCCGAGCCAAGGGCGTGTTGTAGTTATCGAGCGTCCACAGAGTGGCGGTGCTCGGCATCATGTCGAACAGATTCGTAGCCGCCACACTTAGGTCGACATTCGAGGGGATACTGCCCCTCTGGCTGCCCGTTTCCAGTATTTCTCTCCCGGCTTTCCGGTACTCGGTGACCACCCCGGCCCCCTCGGTGACGCCAACCGCATTCGACAAATCATGAATGGTCGCGCTGGCGATTCCTCTTGTCGTGACAACTCTCCCGGCCGCCTCGAGGATCGGATCTCGCGGAACCGAGTGAGATTGGCGAGCTCTATTGATCTGCTGTTCCGTCAAGGCAAGAGACAGTAGCGAGCGCCCACTCACGACCGGAACCCTACCGTATCAGGGACTGCGATGTCAAATCCAGGCGGCAAGACCGAGCCCCGAGAAGTCGATGTGCCTGCCATCGGGAGATGGGCCAGAGTCACTGTGAACAGGTATCCACTTCTTGGTCGCTTGACCGAATTGCCTTCTCGGCAAGTCTCGGGCATCTGGCTGGGACTTGGTCCTCACGAGTCAGCTTTGATGCTCGCGCACTGCCCTCCGCTTTCTCATAGACACGGGATGTCGGATCGGCGAGGCAGCCAATGTGGACCGCTCCCGCCTCGGGGACGGGATAGTCCTCATCCCCAGTGTCAAGGGCGGCGAGAAGGTGGACCGCTGCGGCGGAGCAAGAGTGTCCCACTGGCATGATGAGAAGGAACCAGATTGGGAGCCGGGCGGGGTTAGGTCAGGAGCAGGGGTTCCCAGTTCTGGAGTGAGTCAGGAGTCGTCCGGATCGTCCGAGATCTGGGAGGCGGCGTTTCCCCGGCTGTGCCGGAGACGGTAGCTGTCGCCGTTCATCTCCAGGATGTGGACGTGATGGGTGAGCCGGTCCAGCAGGGCTCCGGTCAGGCGTTCCGAGCCGAAGGCCTCGGTCCACTCATCGAAGGGCAGGTTGGTGGTGACCAGGATGGAGCCCCGCTCGTAGCGCTGGCTGAAGACCTCAAAGAGGAGTTCCGCGCCGGTGGGGGACAGGGGCACGAAGCCCTGTTCGTCGATGATCAGCAGGCTGAGGCGGGACAGCTGCCGCTGCAGGTTGAGCAGCCGTTGCTTATCCCGGGCCTCCATCAGCTCGTGGACCAGGGCGGCGGTGGTGGTGAAGCCCACCGACATTCCCCGCTGGAAGGCGGCCAGGCCAAGCCCCAGGGCGACGTGGGTCTTGCCGGTGCCGCTGTTGCCGACGGCGATGACGTTCTCCCGGCGCTGGATGTATTCGCAGCGGGCCAACTCCATCACCAGTTGTTTGTTCACTGAAGGGATGGCCGTAAAGTCGAAGGTGTCCAGGCTCTTGACGGTAAGGAAGCGTGCAGTCCTGACCCTGCGGTCCACCATGTGCTGGTGGCGGTCGATGAGTTCCAGCTCGGCCAGGCGCAGCAGGTACTGGGGATGGTCCACACCCTCGGCAACGCACTGGGCGGCCATCTTCCCGTACGCCCTCAGGAAGCTGGGCAGCTTCAGATCCTTCAGGTGGTGTTCCAGGAGCAGGGTGGACCGCTGGTTCATGCCGCCTTCCCCGACAGCAGGGCCATGTAGTCCCCGGCGGAGGTGGTGTTCACGCTCACCCTGGGCAGGTAGGGGTACAGATCCAGGTCCAGCCGGGGCGGCCGTCCCTCCAGCCGGCAGAGCACCAGGTGCTTCACGGCGTCGAAGCTCAGCGCCCCTAGACGGAGGGAGTCCTGCACTGCGGAGTGCACCTCTTCCAGCCTGAAGCTTTCTAGCAACCGGAGCACCTGGGCGAACTCCCGCTTGCCCCTTGGCCCCATCCTGGACTCCAGGAGGCGGCGCAGCGTGGCAAACTCCCCGGGCAGCTCCCACCCCCGCAGGGGCGCCGCCTGGTCCAGGGCGCCCGTCTTGCGCTCCAAAAGCGGCAGGTAGTGGATCGGGTCGAAGACGAAGTCGTCCCGCTGGTAGGAGCGGGGGTGTCGGGCGATGACCTCCGACCCGCAGCTGATGACCACCCGGTCCACGTAGCCCTTTACCAGAACGTCGCGGTGCCCGTAGGCCACCGGCGCCGAGTAGTCGTTGGTCCGGTACCGCACCAGGGACAGGGAACTGACCCGGCCCGCCCGCTGGTCGCAGGCGTCGTACGGCGCGGCCGGCAGGGGCAGCAGGGCCTCCAGGTCCCGCTCAAGGCGTTGCCCGATGGTCTCCGTGTGGCCCCGGAGCCGGGCGTCCATGCGCGCCAGGCAGCGCCGCTCAAGGTGGGCGTTCAGCGCCGCAAAGCTCTCAAAGGACGGCACCGGCACCAGGAAGTTGCGCCGCACGTAGCCCACCATGCCCTCCACCTTTCCCTTGTCGTTCCCCTTGCCGGGCCTGCCGAACCGGTCCTCGAACAGGTAGTGGGACTGGAGCTCGGTGAAGGCTCGGGTGCGCTTCCTCCGGCCCTCCCCCAGGATCCTGGCCACCGCCAGCCTGGTGTTGTCGTAGAGGATCCTCTGGGGCACCCCGCCCAGGAGGGCGAAGGCCGAGACGTGGCCGTCCAGGAAGGCCTCGGTGGTCTCCGCGGGATAGGCCTTGATGAAGCAGCCGTCGCTATGGGGCAGGTCCAGGACGAAGGAGTGGGCCTTCTGCTCCACCCCGCCGATGATCACCCGGGCCTCTCCGAAGTCGCACTGGGCATGGCCCGGGGCATGGGACAGCGGCACGAACAGCTCCTTGGTCCGGCGGCGGCGCTCCCTGACGTAGTCCTTGACGATGGTGTACTGGCCCCCAAACCCGTGCTCGTCGCGCAGCCGCTCGAAGATGCGCTTGGCGGTGTGGCGCTGCTTGCGGGGAACCTTGTGGTCTTCTTCAAGGATGCGGTCGATGACGCCGGTGTAGGGCTCCAGCTTGGGCCTTCGGGGAGGAGTCTGCCGCCGGGCTACCGGCGGCATTGAGTAGGCCAGCATCTTGCGCACCGTATCCCGGTGCAGACCGAACACTCGGGCAGCCTCCCGCGTGCTCATCCCGTCCACCATGCAGGCCCGGCGCACTCGAGCGTACAGTTCCACCTTGTACATCCTTCACACCTTCCATCGAGTTTCCTCGAACTCTATGGAAGGTGGCGGTGGTACGGTTTTGCAGCGCCACTCTCGAACGCTCACTCCCGCCTCGCCGGTACAGTATTGCTCCGCCCTTTACAGTTGGGTATGTGTCAAGGGCGGCGACAAGGTGTGCCACCGGGGCGGAGAGAACGGGTACCACGGGCAAGATGAGGAGGAACTAAACGAGGAACCGGGCGGGGATGCATCAGGGGCGGTGTCGGCAGTTCTAAAAACCCGGCAGGGACCTCCCATACGATGAGCAAAAATACGAGAAGATCGTCAGAGCACCAATGAAAATCGCTATCCAGACGAGTCAACCAATCATTTCAACTCCTTTGCGACCCTTTGCCTGATATCCTTAGCTCCATAGGTGAGTAGGATAGCCAGTCATGACGCCGGAGGCGCGTCGACAAAGCGAAGACCACCTTGGCCGAGTACACACCCTCACGTTAGTTTTCCTCGCGTGGTGGGATGGCAATCCGCGGACGGCTTTTGGATCTTGACCCTACTTGGTCCCTCGAAGATCCGCCGAGCATCATATAAACAGTCACCAAGTCTGGGGTCCCAAACAACGCAGGGGGTCAGGTTGAAGGAACAGCTTCATCGATCGCAGAATGGCAGTTCCAGGTCCGCGAGGTCATTGTTCGGTACATCCCGCAGACTTCTTGGTATGTACCCGGTCAGCTGGTTCCCGCCGAGGTAAAGTCGTTCCAGTTTGCTGAGCCTGCCCAATTCCGGCGGGATCTCGCCGCTAAGTTGATTGCCGTGAAGGTACAGCCAGTTCAGGTTGGACAGGTTGCCTAGTTCCGGTGGAATCTCGCCGCTCAGCTGGTTTTTATGGAGGATCAGCCCTTCCAGACGGTACAGGCTGCCCAGTTTGGACAGAATCGATCCACTCAACTGGTTCCCGCCGAGGGTCAACCACGACAAAAACTCAAGCCCTCCCAACTCAGGCGGTATCTCTCCACTCAACTGGTTGTAATTTAGATACAACTCAGTCAGGCGGTCCAGTCTGCCCAGCTCGGGTGGAATCTGTCCGCTCAACTGATTTTCGTTAAGGAACAGCCATTTCAGGCGGTCCAGGTCTCCTAACTTGGAAGGAATTTCGCCACCCAACTGATTGTGATTGAGACGTAGCCGATACAAGTCGTCCAGTTTGCCCAGCTCGGGCGGAATCTGTCCGCTCAACTGGTTCTCGCTGAGACCCAGCCCTAGCAGGTCGCCGACGTTGCCCAGTTCTGGTGGCAACTCTCCGCGCAGGTTATTTCCTGGTAAACGCAAAAGATGATTGGTGTAATAGGTGCCGGCGCCCGCATCGAGCAATCGCGAACCCCTATCCGCCACATGCCGCGCCAACGCCTCGGCCCCGGCCCTCGGCCCGCTGAATCCCAGCGCCCGAAGGTCGGCGTCATACTCCGACGCCCACCCGTTGTACTCGCTCGTCAGTTCGTCGTAGTCCCTGGACTCGTAGACTCGCTGAATCCGCTGCGTGCGCGCCTTATCGCTTGCCATGCGCGACCTCCCCCAAAGCGCCTTGCGGCCGCTCCCGCCGTCTGCCGCGGCGATGGGCCGAGCGTCCCGCTTGCCTGGGTACTCTACTACGTGTTGCAACCCCTGTCGGCCGCGGGAAGTTGCCCCGCTCCAGCCTAGCACCGCGGGAGGCGAAGGCCAGCGGCTGGCGCCATCCAAGATGGCCAGGGGCCCACAGAGCGTGCCGTGGTGGCCGCTCCGGCTGGCCCCGCGACGCCGCCCAGACCGAAACTCGCGCCCCCTTGGTCTGAGATGCCGCTGCGGGAGGGGACCCACCGGTCGCAGACTACCAAGCAACGAGCCCGCCCCTTCGCCTTCTGCAGCGGCGACGGACTCATTCGTAATGTAGCGTATTGATGCCGAAACTGGTAGGCCTGAGGGGACTGTACGCAGTACCACGTTCGAGTTGCTGGTGTTATTGTAGACCCTGGACAGTCGGGTGGGCCTAATTGTACTCTACTGCGAACTTTTCGCAGGGAGGTCTCGATATAAGGAAGTCGCAGTCGGATGGTTGGCACCAACCAAGCCTACCTCATGGTCCACATAGCTCTGTTTAGGGAGAACGCGGTTTCGTGGTAGTGACGGCGGCGGTGAGGTGCTGCATCCAGAAGGATAGAGCAGGAGTCAGTCCTCTTGGCGAATACGCAGCCAGAGGTGCAAGAAGCCAGTCACCATCAAGAGGGCGGCAGCACCGATGGTTAGTACTGTCCAAGGGGAATGGACCAGCAGGTTGTTCATCCGGGCCAACGCCGCAGCCGCCGACAGCAGCATCACGGTTACGAACAGGCTGAACCCAACCAACCCGACCAGGGCTAGAATCTCGCCCGCGATGACCTTGCCCTGTTCCCCACTCTCCAGACGTAGGGCTCTAAGCCTGCCTCTCAGTCTCCTCAGCTCGGCGATTCGGTGCAGCGTTACCAGCAGGACCAAGGACAACAGGAAGAGCGCCCCCACAGCGATCTGGGACAACTCGGGAGACGACGAAGGTCCTCTCCAAAACGAGGCCCAATCCAGGCGGTTGTGGGCCAGCACCGCCGGGCCCTGGGGCAAGAGGACTGCCAATGTAACCAACCAGAAGGAACGTGTGGTCATTCCCAGCCACTGGAGCAACCAGTAGAGGATGAATGGAAGACAACAGATGCCGGCGATGACCACCATAAGGGGGGAGACCCCCCACGTTCCCGGTCCCTGAGTTTCCAGCTGATCGCGCCATAGCGTGTCCAAGCCCATGGTCGCGCCCCGAGACTCCCATAACACGTAGCCCGCCAAGGACAGGAGGCAGCCCAACAGCAGGGACTCAACGGCTAAGAAACGCACCATAGTGTCACCGGCCCGTGTTGAGGTGCCGCAAGAACGCAGAGGCGAAGTCCTGTTGCAACGGGTCCCATCTCAGTACCGAGGCCCCGGAGCGGCGAATGGCCTCGTACAGGGGTTCGACCTCCCACCGCATCAGCTCCAAGGCTTGGGTTTCCATGTATGTATGTGGCCTTTGATAGCCTTGGGGTTCAAGGTGGACCACCCGCACTTGGTTCGTGCGCCGGGAGCTGGGCCTCAGGGAGACCAGCCGCCTTATCCCTGCGATAAACCCGTTCGGGTAGGGCGGCTCCGGTCCTTCGCGGGGGTAGTGAATGTCCAGCCGGGTAACGACGTAGACCTCGGGCTGCAGCCTGAACAGAAAACCCTTGCACAATTCAACCGCTTGCAACAGGTCCTGCTTGTGCTGGCCCGGCTTTAGCCTGGTTAGCATGTTGGTAAGCCGTCGGAACTGTTTCTGTCCTAGTTCCGGCGTCAAGATATCGCTCTGACTGTTGTAGGTGTAAGCCCCCAGCGTGTAGCCACGGGTCAGGTAATACTGGGCAATGCTGCCCACTGCCTCCGCCGCCTGGTCGATTAGCGTGGACAGTGTCGACCCCACATCCATGTAGTCCGCGCCATCCAAGAAAACCCAGACCGCCTTTCGGCCTTCTGGTTCATACTGGTTGACCAGCAGCGGGTTGGCGCTGCCGGAGCTACGGGCGCTGGCTTTCCAGTTGATCCAGCGCATCGGGTCTCCCGGCGTGTAGGGACGCAATTCGGTGAAGTCGGTGCTGGAGACTCCAATGATGGCTACGTCCTCCCAGGGGTTGCGGCTGTGGGCCCGGCCCCTGATTTCGTTGACCCTCCTGATGGCTTGCGTGTGAGGGACAACGGAGATCTCCAGGGCCGGACCGGCCGATCCATGTATGCGTTGATGCAACCCCAGCGGCGCCTCGGCCTCCCAGGCCGTCTCTCCCAGGGTGTACACGCCTCGCTTGGGCCACGAGATACGGTAGGACAGGTCGTAGGTCTCTGCGCCGGGACGTTTCCAGATTGCCCGGAGGTTGTTGCCGCTGACTACCTCCGCTTCCGGCGGGAGCTGGTCGTAGACATACAATGGCCCCACTCCCCCGCCAGCTTCCACCTGCCGGTCCACGTCCAGCCCGTCCCCGGCCCAACAAACAAGGCGCGGCGTATTACGGTTAACCACTATGCCTCTTGGGGCAGCCAGCGTCGCGCCCACGAGCACGATGAGCAACACGTACATGGCTCCCGCCAACAGGACCAAGTTGCCCAGGCACAAGGCCAAGGCCAACAACACAAACGCCAGGATCAGCCATCGCCCCGGCAGCGCGGAGAACATTAGCAGGTTGACCGGTGTCCCAACTCGGTGGGCACAGGGATCTGATCTACTACCTCTTCAACCACGTCTTGCGGGTTCACTCCTTCCAAAACATCTTCGATGTTCAAGATTATCCGGTGCCCCAGAACATCCGAAGTAACCATCTTTACGTCATCGGGGATAACGAAATCCCTACCGTGGATAAGGGCCATACTCCGGGAGACCTTCAACAGGGCCAAGCCGCCCCGGGGGCTGACCCCAACCGCGACGCGGGGATGCTCGCGGGTTAGCCGCACCACTTGGGTGATGTAGTCCACCATCACCTGGTCAACGTAGACGTTCAGCTCCACGCTGCGCTGCAACCGCAGGAAGCTTTCAAGGTCCACCGCGGGCTCCAGGTCTTCAGTGGGGTCGTCCTTTTGCCACTGGATGCGGCGGAGCAGGATGTCGTTTTCCAACTCCTGGGTGGCGGGATACCCGGTGCCCAACCGGAACAGGAACCGGTCAAGTTGGGCCTCGGGCAGCGGGTAGGTCCCTTCCTGCTCAATGGGGTTCTGGGTTGCGATGACCAGGAAAGGCGGACTCAAGCGAAGCGTATCGCCGTCAATGGTGACCTGCCGCTCTTCCATGGCTTCCAGAAGCGCCGCCTGGGTCTTGGGCGGCGCCCGGTTTATCTCGTCAGCCAACAGCACGTTGGTGAATACCGGCCCCTTGACTAGCTGGAACTCCCCGGTGTTCTGCCGCCAGACCCTGGTGCCCAGGATGTCGGCGGGCAGCACGTCCGGGGTGAACTGGACCCGCCGCGTCTCGCTGCCGATGGCCCGGGTGAACACCTTGGCCAGCAGGGTCTTCCCCAAGCCAGGGTAGTCCTCGAAAAGAACGTGGCCGTTGGCCAGGGCCGCCGCCAGTAGTTTTCGCAGCAGCAGACGGTTGCCCACGAATACCTGGGAGACGCGGTCGATAATCGACTCGCAGACCCGGCCCGCCTCTTCCACGTCAAATTGACTCATGTGGTAACCCCCTCCTTCTCCATAACAAGGATGTCGGCTGGCGCCACCGGTTCCCTGGCCGCCTGATTCAGAGGGACGTAGCTGCTTCGGTCCCCTCTCCAAACAGGTGCGATGCCGCCTCGTCTACTATCCGCTGCCGCCGTTCCCGGTCCCAGCGGGGGGTCCCTCTCCGGAATATGTGCGAGAAGACCCACCGCAAGTAAGCTCCAATGCCAACGCCGGAAGCCGGGTCGCCGACCAAGCCCATCAGGGGGAACCAGCGCGACGCGGCCGAGCCAAGATCGGCCCCATGCTGCCAGTAAGCGGCGGTTAGGGTCACCGCTAGCTCCTCCGGTTCGCCGCGTTGGTCCACGAACGGCGTCCCCACTTCCCGCAATCGGGCTTCATCCACCGCTTCCAGTGGGGCCGAGGGCAAAGACAGGGTCACTTCCGCCCTGGCCATGGTATCCGCCAGGGCCGCTTCCCGGTGCTTCATGGTCACTTTCTTGTTGCGCCGCCGAAGGCGCGGGGTGACCGACGCCAGGTAGCAGCGCCTCATGGGCGCAAATACGGCCGGGATGTTTTCCAGGGGGGTCTCGTTCCGCAGCAGCAACCCCACCAAGTAATCCCACACCCGTTCCCACTCACCGGTATTGATAAATCCCTGCTGCAAGACCACTAACTCGACCATCCGAGGATCGCGCCGTTCTTCGGACACCTGGTAGTGGCGAGACCAGCTGGGCCAGGAGGCGGGCGGCCCTGTCTCGGGAACAATTTCCGCCCGCACTCCCTTTCTCAGCCGGTTAATTGGAACGAAGGCGAAGGCCAGGACCACCAGCCACTCGTAGACCGGGGCGAACCATAGAGCTTCGTAGAGCAGGGGGCGAAAAAGCAGACCATAGAGGACCAGCGACGCCCCCAGGAAGAACGCCCGGAAGGTCGACTGGGACAACCACCGGGCGGCGTCGGTCAACACCCCGCCGGGACCGGGGATGAGGCTGCGGACCACCACTACCGCTGCCGCCGCGAACAATCCGCCGGCAACGGCTGCACCCAGCAAAGGGTATCCATGACCCAAAGAGGCCAAATTCGCCGCCGCCAACCATGCCGTGTACCCCGACAGAGCGTACGCACCGGCCTTGAGCAAGGGACGGTAATCTGTTCCGGTACCGCCTCCCCCCGCAGACGGCAGTGCTCTGGCGAAGCCCAGCGCCATGAAGAAGCCGGCCACCAGATGCCTGGCTTCGAATAGCCGGCTGAAGTACAGCGGGGTCCAATCTCCCAGCGGCAAGTCCGGCCACTGGTCCAGGGCCGCTGCGCCTATGTTGGGTAAAGAACCGAGAATTCCCCATGCTATCAGTGCACCGCCGGCGCCAGTAGTCAAGGCAGCGGCGATGCCAACGCATTCGGCGACCACCGTCCGTAGCGGCGTGTCCGGATTGGCCCATCGGTCGGACACTTTGTCGATATTCCGTAGTGCACTGCCCAGGTAGCCCGCTGCCATCGCCGCTGCCAGCGCTGGTATTAGTGGGGAGCTGTGGAAGGCGTAGACGGTGGACCATTCCTGTTGATGCAGCACCAGGGAGACTATCCCGAGAGCTAACAGCCGGAACCAAGGAAATCCGAAGATCATGCTAGCGACGGGGAAAGGTATGCTTGCCGTTCGGACCGCCGCCATGAACGCCAGAACAGTGCCGGTCCCGACAACAAAGGTGTAGTAAATGCGCGGCTCGGGTTGGGTTCCCACCAAGGCTGCCACCGCGCCCAAGAGCAGCGCCGACCACGAGGCGTGCCTTGAGAAACGCCGCGTCATCAGCAGGGCAAGGGTCACCCGTGGCCTGAATTCCTCGGGCAGACGCAGCGCCGTCCTCAGCCGGGACGCGCGTTGCAGCCGGAACACTAGGTCAACCGCCAACGACAGCCCCGTGGTGATGGCGACGGGCCAGAGGAGGAAATCGAGCTCCAGGTTGCTCTGCGGCAAGGGGGAGTCTTCCAGGACCCACAGGGCGGCCGCTCCCACGGCTATTACTACAGCCTGGAATAACGGTCCCGTCAGCCCGCCATTGGTTGCCATGCCCGGTTCAATCTCCCACTATCTTTCGACGGGCCCGGTACATCGCCTCAAACCGGGGCCGGTCGATTTCGTGCAGACTGTAGTCCGCCTCTTCAAAGCGGGCGATTACCACCTCCATAGCTCGGTGGTCTATCGGCATTCCGCTGTCGACGACCATCACTTCCATTTCCCTGGGAGTGGTCTGTTCCGAAACGCGGGGCTCCCTTTCGCGGACCCACGGCAGGAAGGAATTGTAACGACGTACCACGTCATCCCGAAAATCCACCACTTCGAACTCATGGTGCGCCGAGGTTGGCGAGCATTGGTCTTCCCCGGCGAAGTCCACCACAACCCGATACGTTCCGGGCACGGCGCCGGTCCAGGATATGCGGCACCGTCCGCCGTCGTCGGTCTGCAACCCAACTGGTGGGCCCGTCTCACCAATCATTGCCGTCACCGTGCGTCTGCCCACACCAACTCCCGAATCATCCAGCAGCATGATCTCCACATGGACCGGCTCGCCGATTCCCCATATGTAGGGGAGGTCTTCTGCCGGCTTGACTAAAGCGATGTCTAGGCGGGTGGCCACTTGCCCGCGCACCCGAAATTCCTCAGCGGCGCTCGCCGGCAAATAGTGGTCGTCGCCCGCGAAATTGGCTGTAACTCGATAAGTCCCCTCCTCATACGCAGACCAAGTCGCGGCGCACCTGCCTTTCCGGTCGGTGGTCAACTGTCTTGGTTCCTTCGAATCACCCCAGTCAAGTTCCACCGTCAGTCGATCCATCGGCTCGCCCGACGCGCCGGTCAGGACGCACTGGAGCGACACTTGCTCTCCGACTTGCCAGACCTTCTCATCATCCGCCGGCAACGTCGGGAAGCTCAAGTCAAGCAGGGCGGGGACCCGTTCTTCCCCTTCGCCAGAGCGCGAATTTCGCCGCCGACGTGCAGCCAAGCCGCCCCATAGAAACGGCACCAGACCAACGGCTCGGCGGAGCAAGCCCGCTAACGACCTGGCTCGCCGCACAAGGAGGTATGCCGCGGCGGAGCCAATGACCACCGCCAAGGGAAGTCCTACCCAGAGCAACCAATTGAACCCGCCGTCAGACGAAACCGGCGCTTCCACGGCGTGATCCACGGGAAGGTTCGATTCGTCGCCATCAAACTTGAAAGTCGTCAGGATTCCCGACAGGTCTACCCCTTCCACCGCCGGCAGGACGAAATTTGCGACACCATCTAGGCCGGTGATGCCCGTGCCCCCCTGGCCGTTGTGGATCGTGGCGTTGGGAATACCTACGCCTTGGTCGTCCAGCAACTGCGCTTCCACCGGCAATGGGCGCCCAGGGATCAGCCGTCCCAGCGGCGTAACAAGAAGACTGGTAGCGGACATAACCGGCGCCAGCACCGTGGCTGCGGCGTTCAACGCTGGGGCGGCCAACTCCAGCGGCAATGTCCCCAGCGCGGCGCCCGCGGGCACCTGGAAGGGCAGCGCAAAAGCGCCGTTGGCGTCGGTGCGCCCCAATTGCTCTCCATCGACGGTTACGGGGGTGTCCGGCACCGGCCGACCTCCGACAGATACTGTTCCCCGCAGCATGAGGACATCGCCCCGGGCCACCGGCTCTGGCGGCTCCACCGCAATCTCCGGCGTCGCCGCGGTAACGGGCCATCGGGTTTGGGATGAACCCAATTCGGTGTTTCCGGGAAAACCGATATCCACCGTGGCCTCGGTTGCTTCGTTGAAGACCGTTTCCCAAGCAAACCCGCCCTGGGCATCGGTATGCAGGCTTGCTTCGGGCTGTCCGTCTACATTGATGGTCACCGGCATGGACGGCAGGGGCTCGCCATCGGCTCCGGTCAGGGCGCCGGTCAAACGGTAGGGCACCCCCACCGGGGTGATCCTTTCTCCCTTGACTTCCATGAAGACCGGATCGGTTGCTTCGGTTGCCGTGTCCCGAACGGCCGGGGTTGGCTGAGGCGGATGGTCATCGGCGGATGCGGCGCCAGGTGCCGTCGACGACGACCCTCCCGTCCCGGCGGCTTCCTCAGTCCGGGAGTCTCCACTTCCCGGATCTCCCACCGGGCGTTCTACCGCACCCGTGTCCAGCTCCTGGCTCGACGGTACGATAACAGGGCCTCGCTGGCGTAAGGCGTTAACTCCCTCTGTGTAACCTGCCGCCGGCTGCAATTGTGAAGGGCGGCCAAAGAGGTTCTGGCCCTGGAGCGCGGAGGACAAGAACGGCCCAAACATGAGAATCGAAACCAAGAACAGGGCCAACAGCAGGATCAGCAGCCGAGGCTTCATGACCCCTACAAGCACCACCGCCAGGACAACGATGGCCAGCACTGTCACCCCCAGAGGTTCCATCCCTCCGGCGTTCACTTGGTAGTTCCCGTAGGGGGTGCTCCCGTAGGGGGTGCTCTCGTAGGGAAGGCTTCCGTGCGTCGTCCCCGAAACGAGCAAGTAAATCCCAAGGCCGGCCATCGCCACCGCCGGCGCGCCTCCACAGACCATGACCCAACGTGGTGTTCCCGGACGGTCCTTCAACCATCGCCGCAAGAGCAGCAGATCTGCGGCTCCAAGCGCAATGCAGGTGACCGCCGCAAGCACGGTCATCAGAGAAGCGCCGTTGGGGACTTCAAAGCTTGGGCCTAACGAAGAGCTCTCCGCCAAAAGATTGTTGCCGCCGGAGGATGTAAGGCCTAGGAATAGCTCGAAAAGGAAGAACAAGCACCCCAACGCTGCTGCCAAAAGGGCCAGCAGTCCGAGGCGAGGTGTAATTCGATGGAGCAGGATCTTCATGCGCCTATGGTAGTAGGTGCTGTCATCCGCCACAAATCTCCTCGCGCAATCACCGTTGACATGCCGTACTCGGGCGTGTCCGTCCGCTGGTGCCTATCGCCAGGGCCTACGGACCAGTCGCCGCCGCACAGGTTCACGTGCTGCGTCAGACCCTTGATGACCGCGAACTGGATGTATATATAGGTAGACGGAGTCCACATCAAGGCTGGGCTCAAGGAGGGAGAAGGCGGAGGTACAGGTGGTGATGCCGACCTTAAGCTGCGTCTTCGGAGCCTAACGAGCGGTCTTGCTTATGACTTCGATTAGACGATAACCGTACCTGGAGGCGTCCTGAGGGGGCTCCTTCTCGCCCGGGAATGCGTCGTACCGCTCGATCTTCAACCGATAGGTGTAGCCCTCCTCATGCTTGAACCCGTCGATGCCCTCATAGAAGAACTTGCCATCCACTTCCAGGCATTTCCTTGATCCTACCCCTACACAGTCCAGCAGCTCGGGACCGACCGTCACCTCTATCACCGTCACGTCGTCCCTGCCGGTCGAGTCGTCGTCGGTGGTCAACTCCCTGGTGTCGCCAGTGTTGCCCAGAGCCGCCTGAGCGGCCTCAATGGCCATCAGCCTTTGGTCCAGGGAGTCTATACGTTCATCCAAGGTGTCGATACGTCCGTCCGGCTGGCACGCGGCCACAGCGACGAGGGCGATGCCGACTGAGAAGACCATGTTGATTCTGAAGATTCTCATAGTCTCCCCTCGGGGCTAGGGATTTGGGCCCACACGTCGGCCATCAAGCTTTCCCTTTGTATGAGGACGAGTGTGGACGCCGAGAAGTTCCCCACGATGGGGTCGACGCTGGCCATGGGACCACTGGCGACCGGTCCCGCCGGAGTACTAATCCTCGCCAGTCTGGTAGGCCGTCAGGGACTCGAACCCTGGACACCCGGATTAAAAGTCCGGTGCTCTAACCAACTGAGCTAACGGCCCACTTCGTCGAATTGTAGCAACGCCCTGATGCGCGGGCTACCCCATCCCCCAACGCCCCCGCGCTCCCGCCACCTAGGCGATCCCCCGCGATGGAAACAGCTGGTCCAACCGCGGGAACGGCCCGTAACTGAACCACGCCTCCCCTATGAGATGGGACCTCGGCACAAACGTGAAGGTCCAGTCTCGCGAGTCGTTGCTGTAGCGCCGGTTGTCCCCCATCACAAAGTAGCTGTTCTGCGGGACCGTTATCTGTGCCATCCGTGAGGAGCCCGCCCGATCCAGGTAGCTCTCATCCAGGACCTCACCGTTGACCGTCACCCTGCCGTTGCGGATCTCCACCGTGTCGCCCGGCACACCAATGATCCGCTTCACAAGGAACCGCTTTGGATCAGCCGGAAACCGGAAGATCACCACCGTCCCCCGCTCCGGCTCAGGGAACGCATAGAGCGCCTCGTCAGAACCTGCCGGCAAGAGCCGCCTGAACTGGCTTACCCCCCCTACGTCCAGGTGCATGTAGGTCAGCTTGTTGACCAGAAGGAACTCCCCTTCCGTCAACGTGGGCCTCATGCTCGCGCCCTCCACGCGGAAGTTCTGGACGCTGGCTTGCAGCACCAGGAAGATCACCAGCGCCATCAAGACGGTCTCAATCGTCTCGGTCAGGAAGCCCTTCATTGGCCTGCCAAGTCATTGAGTATGGGCGGCAACAGATGCAACGAAGGAGAAATCGTGGACATCACGTGGGGAAGGCTCGCACACCTATGATACAATGAACCAAGCGCTCATGCAGACCGACATGGACGAAGAAACCCTCATCCACAATAGCAAGCAGGGAGACCTGGCCTCCTTCAACCTCCTCGTGGAAGACTACCAGGCCCAGGTCTACAACCTTGCCCTGCGTATGCTCAGCGACGCCGCAGCCGCCGAGGACATAACCCAGGAGACCTTCTTCTCCGCCTACCGGCGCCTCAGCAGCTACAAGCCAGGAAACTTTCGGGCCTGGCTCATGCGCATTGCCGCCAACGGTTGCCGAGACCACCTGCGCTCCGCCCGCGTCCGCCGTAGCGTCTCGCTGGAGGCCATGGAAGAAGGGTACGGCCTCAACATGGAATCAGACCTGGAGTCTCCGGAAGCCTACACCCTGCGGCAAGAGCTCTCCAGCGTCATTCAGGTAGGTCTCTCCTCCATCCACCCCGATCAACGTCTTGCCCTGATCCTCATCGACGTTCAGGGCCTCAGCTATGAGGAAGCCTCCCAGGCTATCCGCGTGCCCATCGGCACCGTCAAGTCGCGCCTCAGCCGCGGCCGCGCTGCCCTGCGTGCCCATCTCCTGGCACAGCGGGAACTTTTTGCCGGCTCCCTCCGTTTGGGTTAACACAGGATGAAAGGTATGCCGTTCTTTCGACGCACCATAGCCGAGACGCACCTCACAGCAGACGCCATCTCTGCCTATGTCGACGGCGCTGCCGACGGCCAGGGCCAGAAGGCGGCGCAGCACCTTGCTCGCTGCGCCCCGTGCCAGCGCGACCTTGAAAGCCACCAGGCCACCCGGCTTCTCCTGCGCTCCCTTCCCACTGTGCCCGTGCCCCGGAGCTTCGCGCTCCAACGCTCACCCGGCGCCGTGCCTCGCCCGTCCCTGAATCCCCTCTTCACCTTGCGCGCCGTCGCCGTGGCCGCTATGGCTGCTCTCGTCATCGTCGTCGCTGCCGATGCGTCCGGCCTCCTCGGCATTCAGGGCCAGCCGATACCTGTCCAGCTTGGCATCGAAGAGCCCGGCCCCGCAATCCTCTCGGATTCCGTCAATCGCCCGGAGGCAGCAGTTCCTCTCCCTCCCGTGAACGGCGTCGCCTCCATCTCCCCCGCAGTCGCTGGCCCGGATGCGCAGCCGGACGGGGGCGTCTCCACGCTGCCCCCCGACGGGACCGTCCAGCCGCCGGGTCGGCTATCCCTCTGGCCCTTGGAGTTGGTGCTCTTGGGGGGGCTTCTGATCCTGGCCGCGGCCGCGTTCTTGCTGCCCCGGCTGAACCGTACTGACTAGCCCGCCGGACCGTCCCGTCAACCAGCGGCCTCTTGCCCCACCCAACGGTGCTCTTAGGGTGGCTATTTCCCCTCTGCGCAGAGCCTCTGCACCCCGCCCGTGCAACTCGTTGCCCGTTCTCTGCGAGTCCTGTGGAACCACCCACCCGGTCGAGGCGTCTATCTTGGTGAGAGTCAACAGCGAATCAATCTGGAGGATACGTCATGCAGGGTACTCGTTGGATCGTGCTTGGCCCGGTGCTTGCCTTCACCCTGTTGCTGGCGGCAGCCTGTAACGGAGATAGTCCCGCAGCCGCGCCGTCGAGCAGCAGTGGCGCCGCGCCGTCGCCCGCCTCCGAAGGGACCGCGAGCATGGCCGAACCCGGCCAGTCGCGCGCCGCGATGTCCGCCCTCGACACCGCTCAACCCAGCGGCATCGCCGTCTCCGGAACGGGTATGGTCTTCGCCGAGCCGGACCGGGCCGTCGTCAACCTTGGCGTCGAGGCCCGGGCCGAGACCGTCTCCACTGCCCGGGCCGATGCGGCTCGCGCCATGACCGCCATCATCGCCGCCCTCAGCGCCGATGGCATAGCGGAGCAGGACATCCAGACCAGGTCCTTCGACATCTCACCCCAATACTCCCGGCGCGAGCGCACCGATCCCTCCGGCGCGCGCTACAGCGAGCGGGTGCTTGATGGCTTCATCGTCAGCAACCAGGCCTCCGTCAACGTACGTGAGATGGAGAACATCGGCGGCATTCTCGACAGGGTGGCCGAGGCCGGCGGAGACCTGACCCGCATCCGCGGCATCAGCTTCAGCAGCGACGATCCCACCCAGCTCCACGCCCAGGCCCGCGAAGCCGCCGTCAAGGACCTCATGGCCAAGGCCCAGCACTACGCCACCCTGGCAAACGTCGAGCTCGGTCGCATCGTCTACCTCTCCGAGACTGGCCCCACGCCCTCGGTGAGGGCCAACTTCCCCATGGCTGAGGCGGCCTTCGCCTTGTCGGCGCCGGCCTCCCCCATCAGCGGCGGCCAACTCTCCGTCCAAGTGACCGTCCAGGGCGTCTTCGCCATCCAATAGCGGGTGGAGGGGGCATTTCATGGTAAGTCTGTAGAACCAAATGAGCGGGGGCACGTCACCCGCGCCCCCGCTCTTCCATTCAAGGCCGTCTCGCCAGCGGCCCGCGCATCAGCCCACCCTAGGATCCATCTCCCTTGGCAGGCGTCAGCTCGCTGCCCCCCGCAGTAGGAAACTGCAAGAGAGGTGGCGCGGCGCCCTCCCCCTCCGGATCGGACGGTGCGTTTGCCCCAGGGTTCACCGGCAGCGTGAGTATCTTGCCGTCGCTCGTACGCTTGCGCCTCCTCCGGCCCCGCACCTCCTTGGCCTGCTCCACAACGTAGCTCTGCAGCGCGTCGATCTCCCGGTTGAGCACGGAGTAGAAGTAGGACGTATACTCCCCCACGTTGCGGAACCTTTTGTACCGGCGGCTCAGCAGACTGCTCCGTGAGATGTTTTGCACCTGTCCCAGGGCCCGTACCAGAGACCGCTTCAGCAAGCGGGCCGCCTCGTCCGGGTCCTCCTGGGGTCCTCCCGCCGGCTCGGGTACGATGGCATCGATGATCTTCATCTCTAGAGCGTCCCCGGCGGTCAAGCGCAGGGAGCGGGCGGCGTCCTCCACCCTCGTGTCGTCACGGTACATCATGCTCGCCGCTGCCTCCGGCGATATCGGGGCCAGTATCGCGCTCTCCATCATCAGTATGCGGTCGCCGATGCTCAGCGCCAGGGCCCCTTCCCGTCCCCCCTCGCCGATGATCACCGCAATGGATGGCACGGAGAGCCCGGCCATGGCCCGCATGGTCCCCGCAATGCAGCTCCCGATTCCCCGGTCCTCAGCCCCCCGGCTTGAGTCGGGACCTACCGTGTCGATGAGCGTGATCAGCGGCATCCCGAACTTGGCCGCCAGATTCATGGCGCGCTGTGCCTTCCTAAAGCCCTCCGGTGCGATGGCAACTGCCCTCGCTTCCCCCTCCGGCGTCCGCTGCCGCTCCTGCCCCACGATGACGACGCTGCACCCATCCACGCTGCCGAAGCCGCAGATAATGGCTGGGTCGTCTCCCGCCGCACGGTCACCGTGCAAGTCCACGAATCCCGTCGCTATACGCTTGACATAATCACTTGCCGTCGGCCGGTCGACGCGCCGCACCCGCTGCATCGCCTCCAACGAGTCCAGGAGGGGGGCCGCATTGCTGCTCACCGCCCGCGGCCTCAGGAACTTGACCTGCTGACGTTGGGGTGAAATCTGTTCCAGCAGGTCCGCCAGCGTCTGCACCATCTCTTCCCGGTCCACTATGGCGTCCACCATCCCGTGCACCAAATGCGCTTCGGCCGTGTGGGACTCCAGCGGCAGGGGCGAGTCCTCCGTCTCCTGAAGCACCCGCAGCGGCGAAAACCCCACCAGCGCCCCGGGCTCCGCCAGAATGATGTCCGCCTGGTTGGCAAAGCTCGCATACGCCTGCCCCGTCGTCGGATTGACCAGCAGGGCAATGTACGGCAGTCCTGCCTCGTGGAGCCGGTTGACTGTCGTCGACGTCTTGGCCATCTGCATGAGCGAGAGGATCCCTTCCTGGATCCGCACCCCGCCGCTACTCACAACCGCCACGATGGGAAGCCGCTTGCGGAGGGCGTGCTCAAAGGCCAACGCCAGCTTCTCCCCCACCACGCATCCCATGCTGCCGCCCATAAAGCTGAAGTCCAGCAGGACCAGGACCGTCTTGGTACCCTGTATACGGCATTCCCCTACCACCGCGGCTTCCGTCAGGCCCGTCCGTCGCTGGTCCCGGAACAGCCGCTTCCGGTACGGCGACTTGCCCTTGAACGAGAGGGGGTCCAGGGAGCTTATCGTCCGGTACTTCTCCTTGAAGCTCTTGGGTTCCGCCAGCAGCTGTATCCGCTGGCGCGCCGTGATGCTGTAGTGAAAGCGGCACTCCGGGCACACGCTGAACCGCCGGTACAGCTCCTCTTCGTCCAACGACGTGTTGCAGACCAGGCACCGCTCCTGCGCCAGCGGACCATCGCCCGCAGCGTGCTGCTCCCGGCTGAACACCGCGCTCAGCAACTCAGAGACGCCTTTGACCACTTTCCTTGCCTCGTTTCTTCCTACCTGCTTCGCCGGCTGATCACCGTGCGTGACTTACCCGGGTCTCCAGGCTCGAGCACACCCATGGCTTCCAGCCGCTCCAGCAGGCCCTCCGCCCGCGGGTACCCCACCCCCAGCTTCCGCTGAAGGAGTGAAGCCGATACTCTGGTAAAGTTCAAGGTCAACCTCTTGGCCTCGCGCAGCATCGCGTCGCCTTCAAGCTCCTCGTCGTCCCAATCATCGTCCCCAAACCCCTCGCCCGTGTCCCATGGCGGCTCTTCCTCATTCTTGGGCATGCGGAACGCCGAGGGCGGGATCGGCCCGTACTGTCCCTCCCAGTGCGCCGCCAGGTCCTGCACCTCCTTGTCGGAGATGAAGGCCCCCTGCAACCGCTTCGGCTTGATGTAGTTGGTGGGTAGAAAGAGCATGTCCCCCTTGCCCAGCAGCTTCTCTGCGCCGGCCCCGTCCAATATCGTGCGCGAGTCCACCTGTGAGGAGACCGAAAAGCTGATGCGGCTCGGAATGTTCGCCTTGATCAACCCCGTGAGCACGTCCACCGATGGCCGCTGTGTCGCCACCACCAGGTGGATGCCCGTCGCCCGCCCAAGCTGCGCCAGCCTGCACAGCGCTTGCTCAACCTCGCCGGACGCCGTCATCATCAGGTCCGCCAGCTCGTCGATGACCACCACGATGTACGGCAGCCGCGCATCCGGCGTTTCTACCTTGCTGTTGTACGTCGAGAGGTTCCTGGCCCGCGCCGTCTCGAACAGCTTGTACCGGCTATTCATCTCCGTAATGATTCCCTGCAGCGCTGGCACCGCCTTCTCAGCCTCCACCAGCACCGGCGCCAGTAGGTGCGGTATGTCGTTGTACACCGTCAGCTCCACCCGCTTCGGGTCCACCAGGAACATCCGTAGGTCCTGCGGTGTGAACTGCATCAGCAACGAGCACACAATCGTGTTCATGCACACGCTCTTGCCGCTTCCCGTCGACCCGGCGATGAGCAGGTGCGGCATCTCCGCCAGGTCGGCCACAACCGGCTCCCCGCCACTTCCCTTGCCCAGGCCGATGGGCAGGGCCCCCTTCGCCCGCAATTTCGTGAAGCTGGGGCTCTCAACCAGCGTGCGGAGAGTGACGGTCTCTGGACGGTCATTCGGCACCTCCAGACCCACCAGGGATTCCCCCGGGACCGGGGCTTCGAACCGAATGCTCAGCGCCGCCAGGGCCAGGGCCAGGTCCTTCTCCCGGTTGAGAATGTTGTCTACCTTCACCCTCGTCTTCTCCACCGTCCGGATCTTGACCGCGCGCCCCTTCTCGTCCCGCACCTGGTTGCCCGTCTCGTCCCGCTTCGCCACCTCCTTCGAGCGGCGTATCCACCCCGGCACCAGGCCAAACTGCGTCACCACTGGCCCAGGCCGGATCTGCTCCACCGTCACCTCAATGCCGTAGTCGGCCAGTGTCTGTTCAATGAGCCGTGCCTTCTCCTTGTTGTCTTCTTCGGAGACCACGTGCGTCTCTCCAGCCCGCAGCACGCCGGTGCTCGGCAGCGTCCACTTCCCGTTCCCGTTCTTGGGGATCAGGGCTGGGGCCGCCATCGCCACCGCCGAGGTCGCCTCTACAAGCTCCTCCTCTGCCCCGGTCGGCTCCGCTTCCACTGCCTCCTCCTCCCTCGATGCCGGCGCTTCCATCGCCTCGTCATCCTGCCGCGCCAGCCACACCGGAAGCTCCTCGAGTCCCGCCGCCGACACTATCTCCGCCTCTTGCTTCGTCTCCTGCAGGGGCTCGCGGCGTCTCCTGAGCCGAGCCGGCGCCGTGACCATCGCCCGGAGCCCCCGCACCACCGGCCGGTGCAATGGATGCGCTCGATACCCCCTAATCGCAGCGCCAGCCAGCCTTCGGAGTTCCGCGTACAGCCATTGCAGGCTCCTCGCTGCTGCACGCAAGCAGGCGCGCAACCCTTCCGCGAGAAGGGGCATACCAGCCTTGACTGCGTCGACCGTGTGGAGCGCTGCGGACCGCGCTGCCCGAAGACTCCCTGCCGGCGCCGCGACCAGAACTCCCCCGACCGCCAGGCCCGCCACCCATGCAACGCCCCTCCAGAAGGAGTTGCCGGCTAGCTCACGTCCAATCAACCCCCCGTAGCCAACCGAGTACATTGCCATGGCGCCCGCCAAGGCGGCCACCAGCATCGCGGTGCCTATCCAGACAGTCGTATAACGGCTGAGTGTCCCGGAACGTTGCCACAGCGTGTAGAGCAAGGCCAGCGCCCAGATTCCGCCGGCCGCCGCCGCGTACCCGAGAAATCCCCAGGCGTAGAACGCTGTGGCGCTCACGCCCAACAGCAGAAGGATGCTCGCGGGAACGTGGGCCCAACCGGGTAGCCATGGCGGGCATATCTGCCCCTTCCGCTCTGTGGTAGCGGGCGTCCGGCCCTGAGCAAGTCGACGCTTCGATTCCATTGCAACTGACATATCTACCTCTCTTTTTGCCGAGAGTTCTTTGGCCCCCTTCGGGGGCATTCAGGTAATCCAACGAACCAGCAGCGTGTACTGTTCCCTTTTCCCTACACCTCCACCGCAACGGCGTGTATGGTTGGCCGCTGCCCTGTCTCAGTATACAGGAAGCTTCCCAGCCGCTCCTTGACCCTGGCGCTCACCGCGTCCCAACCCTCCGTGGCCTCCTCCTCTGTGCGCAGCGCTGCCATCACCGTCTCAGTCGCCTGCGCCAGTACCTGCGCGCGCTGCTTCCCCTCGATGACCCCGCTGCTGACGATCTCAGGCCTGCGGCTTAGCACCCGCCCCTGGCTGTCAATCGCCGCCACCACGACCACCACGCCGCCCCGCGACAGCCGCTGACGCTCCTCGAACACCCTGCTGCGCGGGTCTCGCAGCCGCTTGCCCGTCACGAAGATGTGGCCGCACGGGAACCGGTCGATGATCGCTCCTCCCTCCTCCGTCAGCTCCAGGACGTCCCCATCCTCCAGCACAAAGGCGTCCTCTCTGCTGACCACACCCAGAGTGCGCGCCAGCTCCGCATGCGCTGCCAGGTGCCGGTACTCCCCGTGGACGGGCACAAAGTAGCGCGGCTGCACCAACCGCAGCATCAGCTTCAGCTCCTCCTGCGCAGCGTGGCCGTGTACGTGCACCAGGGCGTTGCGGGAGTGCAGCACCTGCGCTCCCTGGCGCACCAGGTTGTCGATCGTCTTGCTGATGCCAACCTCGTTTCCCGGGATCGGCGTCGCCGACACCACAATCGTGTCCCCCGGCGTCACCTTGATCTCCGGGTGCTGCCCCTTGGAAATGCGGGACAGGGCGGACGTTGGCTCACCCTGGCTCCCCGTCGTCACCAGGACCACCCGCTCCGGCGGCAGGTCCTTGGTGTCGCTCAAGCGGACCAGCACCCCGTCGGACGCCTGCAGATAGCCCATCTTCGTGGCCATGGCCACGTTGTCCACCATGCTGCGCCCCGCCACTGCCACCCGCCGCCCGTGCTTGCTCGCCGCGTCGATCACCTGCTGCACCCGCGAGATGAGCGACGCGAATGTGGCAACCATCACCCGCCCCGGTGCGTCGCCGATGATGCGGTCCAGCGCATCGCTCACCACCGTCTCCGATGGCGTGTACCCTGGCACCTCCGCATACGTGGAGTCCGACAGCAGCAGGAACACCCCCTCCTCCGCCAGCCGAGCCAGCCGCGTGAAGTCCGTCGGCACGCCGTCCACCGGCGTGTGGTCCATCTTGAAGTCCCCCGTATGCACCACCGGGCCCAGCCCCGTCCGGATAATCAGCCCCATGGCGTCGGGTATGCTGTGGCAGACCCGGAAGAACTCCACGTTGAGGGTCCCCAGCTGCAACGGCTCTCCAGGCTCAATCTCGTGAAGCTCCGTCTGACGGATCATCCGGTGCTCGCGCAGCTTGACGTGGATCAGCCCGTGGGCAAGCCGTGGAGCGTACACGGGCACGTTCATCCGCTGTATCACGTAGGGCAGTGCCCCCGTGTGGTCCTCATGCCCGTGCGTGATCAGGATCGCCCGGACCCTCTCCTTCCGCTCCAGAAGATAGGAGATGTCCGGCAGGACCAGGTCCACGCCGGGCATGTCTTCTTCCGGGAACATGACCCCCGCGTCTATGACGACGATGTCGTCGCCGTACTCCAGGGCCATCATGTTCTTGCCAATCTCGCCCAGGCCGCCCAGCGGGACTACCCGGAGACTATCCCCCGTGGGCGTGTCGATGGGGCCAGTGGCATCGGCGTCATCGGTGGCGGCGCTGCGATTGCGCCAGCGACGTAGTTGCTGCATTGCCTGTGTATCTATCCTGTCGGGTCTCGTCTGTCTTAGAACATGCTGAGCTGTTCAGCCGGCGGTGGCTGCTCGTCGGGCGGGCCCTGGCGGGCGCTGCGCAGCGCCTCGGGCAGCTTCCCGAAGTCCTCTTCTATGGCCCCGCGCATGCTCCCCTGGTGCAGGGCTGCCGCCGGATGATACATCGGAAAGACCACCCGGCCCTTCCAGGTTCGCGGCCTTCCGTGAGCTTTGGAGATGCTCTCGTTGGGAAAGAACTGGGACAGCGAGAAGCGGCCCAGCGTCGCGATCACCTTCGGTTGCAGCAACTCTATCTGACGATCCAGGTACTTGCGGCACGCGGAGATCTCGCCCGGAAGCGGGTCCCGGTTGTTCGGCGGGCGGCACTTTACCACGTTGGCGATGTACACCTGGTCCCGCCGCAGACCAATGGACCCAAGAAGCTGCTCCAGGTACTGGCCAGCCGGGCCCACAAAGGGGCGCCCCGCCTGGTCCTCGTGATACCCCGGCCCTTCGCCGATGAACATGATCTCCGGCTGATCGGGCCCTTCGCCAGGCACCGCGTGCGTGCGAGTCCCGGACAGCGCGCAGTCCGTGCACACGCTGATCCGCGCGGCCAACTCTTCAAGCTCACTCATGCCATCCCCGCCGCAACTGTTGTCTGGGTTTGATGATAGCATACGGACGCCCCACATGGGCTGGCCTGCCCCTCGCTGAGGCTTGCGGGCGGGCTCCTCCGCCCCGTACAATGGATGTGCGCCGCAAGCTGTTGAGGGTCCGGACAGCCCCACGCGTGCATCGCCTTCCTGGGTGTCCGGCCTGCCCTTCCAAGTGCCGTAAGTCTCATGGTCCCGCGCACCGCGACGCCCGGACCCGCCCGAACAGGGCTACCCGGACCAGAGGAGCCGATTCTTGATCACGACCATGGTGGGGAGCTATCCCAAGATCGGCCCCAACTCCAAGGCGCCAAACCTCCGGACCGCCATCGGCCGCTTCGACCGCGGACTCATCTCCCAGGATGAGCTGAGAGACGTTGAAGAACAGGTCACCACAGAGATCATTCAGGACCAGGCTCAAGCTGGCATTGACCTCGTTACCGACGGCCAGATCCGGTGGGACGATGGGCAGACCTATTTTGCCGGCCGCATTGACGGCTTCAGCATCAATGGACTTATTCGCTACTTCGACACCAACACCTACTACCGCCAGCCCGTCGCCCACGGGCCCCTGCGCTGGCGGGAGCCCATCTCCCTCGACGACTTTCGGCTCGCCGTGGCCAACAGCCCCCGCCCTGTAAAGCAGGTCATCACCGGTCCCTACACCCTCGCCCGCCTCTCCCGCTCCGACCACCACTCCGACCTGACCCAGCTTGTCACCGAGCTGGCCGAGGTTCTCAATCAGGAAGCCCGGGCCCTCGAAGCCGACGGCGCCACCGTCATACAGTTCGACGAGCCTGCCATCCTCAAGCACCCGGAGGACTACCCCCTCTTTCGCGATGCTATGGCGCGCCTGACCCGGGACCTCCGCGCTACCCTCTGCCTCTACACCTACTTCGGCGGCATAGGAAGCCTCGGCGCCGGCTTCTTCGAGCTGCCTTTCCACGTATTCGGACTGGACTTTGTCATGGGTCCCGACAACTGGGGACCGCTGGACCAGTTCCCCGCCGACCGGTCCCTCGCCCTGGGCATCGCGGACGCCCGGAACACGAGGCTGGAGACCGTTGAGGAGTTGGTCGAGTCCGTGCGCCGCGTCGTGGCCTTCGTCTCACTTGACCGGATCTATCTGAACCCTAGCTGCGGCCTGGAGTTCCTTCCACGGGACGTGGCCTACAACAAGCTGGCCCGCCTGGTGGAGGCGGCCAGGCGCGCCCTGGAGGTGCTCTAATGGCGGCTGCACTGCTTACAACCTCGGTCGGAAGCCTCCCCAAGCCCCCGGAGCTCCAGCAGGCCCGCAACCGCGTCGCACGCGGAGAAATGGACCGTACGGAGCTCGAAAAGCTGGAGATGGAGGCCACCGCGGACTGGATCCAGCAGCAGGAGGAGCTGGGTCTAGACATCCTGGTGGACGGAGAGATGTACCGCGGCGATATGGTCACCTATTTCTCAGAGCACATGGAGGGGTTTACCATCAGCGGCCTGGTGCGCTCCTACGGCAACCGCTACTACCGCAAGCCCATCGCCGTGGGGCCCGTAGGACGCCGCAGCGCCATTTCCGTCGAGTGGTGGGAGTACGCCCAGAGCCTTACCGAATCGCCCGTGAAGGGCATCGTAACGGGACCGTACACCATGGTCGATTGGTCCTTTAACGAGCACTACGAGTCCCGCGAGGCCTTCGTCCTAGACATGGCTCACGTGGTCCATGAAGAGGCCCTGGAGCTGGAGCGGGCCGGCGCCAAGTACATCCAGATAGACGAGCCCGCGGCTTCCACAAGGCCGGAGGAGATGGAGCTGGTCTCTAGGGCCCTCGACATCGTTACCGATGGCCTCAGCGCCTATACCATTACGCACATCTGCTACGGCGACTTCGCTGCCGTCTTCGATGAGTTGGTGGGCCTGCCCGTGCAGAACCTGGACTTGGCAACAGCCAACAGTGGCTACGATCTGCTTGAGCTGTTTCGCACCCACCCATCATCGAAAACCCTGTCGCTGGGAGTGACCGACGCGCATAGCCACGTCATTGAGGACGTGGACCAGGTGAAGCAGGGCATCCTCAAGGGGCTGGACGTCTTCTCGCCGGACCACCTCTTCATTTCGCCGGACTGCGGCCTCAAGACCCGCACCCCGGACGAGGCCCTGGCCAAGCTCAAGGTGATGGTCGAGGCCACGCGCGAAGTCAGGGCTGAGCAGGGCATCCACTAGCCTCTTCAACGCTCCCGCTCAGGGTGCGCCGGGGCCCCGTTCATGGTGAGTGTGGTGGACCAAATGAGCGGGGGGGAGCAGTGCGCTCGTCTCCCTCCGCCGATAGGTCCGTGGCCCCTCGGATTCTCCCGTTTCCGGCTGCCCGCGAAGCCGCTCTCTCCGCCGATTCCCCTGCCTTGACCAGGACGACCGGGACCCCTACCCGCCTGGCCACCCGCTCCGCGCGCGGCGTTGAGAGCAGGCGGCCGAGCCTACTGTGTTCACAGTCGGCCACTGCGACAAGGTCTACCGCCTCCCTCCTGGCACACGCCCCAATTTCATGCTCTTCCGCGCCGGGGTGAATGAGGCAGACCTCCCAACGCGCCGCGACCCCGCGGGACCGCAGGCTCTGCCCGAGGACCTCCGCATGCTTGACTGCGAGCTCCACCTCTGCCCGCACAATCTCCTCCATGAGGTCGAAGCGATGGAGATCAATGTCTTCTCGCATCTCTGCGCTCTCAAGCAGTACCGGGAGTGACAGCGGCAACGGCACCGTGTAGAGCACGTAGACCTCGGCCCCCAGACTCGCGGCCAGACCCTCTGCGTGTGGAAGGACAGCCGATGCCGGTGCGCTCTTGCTGACAGGGACCAGAATGCGTCTGTACATAGACCCTCCTTGGGCTACCCCTGTGTCTCAATGTCCCTGTCGGTTTTGGCGGTCCGCAGTCCGTCCGGCCCGCCCAGGAACGGGAGTTACTATAGCATTACTATGTCAGTATGTATAGACTATATTTGTACTGTGCAAGAGATTAGCTTCACTAGTGTGTTGACGCCATATGGAAGTTATGCTAGTCTCTCGCCCGGACGAAACCTCGCCAAGCAGCCCCAGAGCTCGCGACAGCCAAGGCTTGGCGTGGTCAGCCCAATATCCGGTCCAACCGGCTCGTGGAGGGAGCTTCATGTTGCAAAGGATTCTCATTCCCGCAATGGTCTTGGCTGTCCTGGGGCTCGTGCTGGCATTGGGAGGCGCCTGTAGCGGCGCCTCGGCGAAGGAGGGAGAGCTCACCCTCTATTCGGGGCGCAGCGAGTCCCTGGTGGACCCCATCATTCAGCAGTTCGCCCAGGCCAGTGGCATCAAGGTCTCGGTCAAGTACGCCAGTACTCCACAGTTGGCCGCCACCCTCCTGGAAGAGGGGAATAAGAGCCCGGCCGACATCTTCTTCGCCCAGGACCCCGGTGGCCTGGGTTCTGTCGAGCGAATGCTGGCCCCGCTCCCGGACCGCATCCTGGACCAGGTCCCCGTTTGGGCCCGGTCGCCTCAGGGCCGGTGGGTGGGCGTCTCCGGACGGGCGCGAGTCGTCGTGTACAACACCGAGCGCCTCACCGAGGCCGATCTCCCCGACGACATCTTTGAGTTCACCGACCCCAAGTGGAAGGGGCGCATCGGCTGGGCGCCAACCAACGCATCCTTCCAGACCATGGTTACCGCCATGCGCTCGGTCTGGGGTGAAGAGAGGACCCGCCAGTGGCTCGAGGGCATCCTCGCCAACGAGCCCAGGGCCTATCCAAAGAACACACCCATCGTGGCGGCCGTTAGCGCCGGTGAGGTCGATGTCGGCCTCCCCAACCACTACTATCTCTACCGCTTCCTGGCCGAGGAGGGCGAGTCCTTCCCCGCCCGCAACTACCACCCCCGCGCCGGTGGGCCCGGCTCCCTCGTCATGGTTGCCGGGGCCGGCATTCTCGAGACCTCCGGCAACATGGAGGCCGCCGAGCGCTTCCTGGAGTTCATGCTCTCCCAGGCGGGCCAGCAGTACTTTGCCTCTCAGACCTATGAATACCCCCTCGTGGAGGGCGTCAAGACCCACA
This sequence comes from Dehalococcoidia bacterium, assembly GCA_965197715.1. GTDB lineage: Bacteria > Chloroflexota > Dehalococcoidia > Lucifugimonadales > UBA1127. The sequence continues at coordinate 3,199,207 of OZ240224.1, read as the reverse complement.
GAGAGTTGCTCCCTCTGGGCGATATCAACCGTCTCGATATCGATGTGGGCGCGCTCAGCGACCTGCAGGGCACCCAGCGCCTGCTTGAGCGCGTAGGAGCGGTCTCCTAGCAGCGCCCACCCTTGAGCTAAAGAGGGCAGTAGTCCGTACCCATGGCAGTTGAGCCCAGCGTCACCGGAGTCTCGGTGGAGGCAAGGGGCCGCGGCTTGAGCACGCTCAAGTCGGGGCCCCCGGCCATCCTGTGGGTCCCGGCTGGGGTCGTCGCCCTGGCCATGGCCCTTCCTCTGGTCTACCTCCTGGTCCGCTCCCTGGGCGCAGAGGGCGAGGTCTGGGGCCTCCTCTTCCGTGCCCGTACGCTCCAGGTCCTCCTTCGCTCGGTAGCCCTGGTCCTCGCCGTGTCGGCTGCCTGCGTCGCCATCGCCGTGCCCCTGGCGTGGCTCACCGTTCGTACGGACCTCCCCTTTCGCCGTGTATGGTCCATCCTGACCTTCCTTCCGCTGGTGATACCCAGCTACGTCGGCGCCTTCCTCGTCGTGGTTGCCCTGGGCCCCAGGGGAATGCTCCAGGGGTGGCTCGAGCCCTTGGGCGTCCAGCGGCTTCCGGACATCTACGGCTTCCCCGGCGCCGCCCTGTCGCTCACCCTCCTGAGCTACCCCTATGTCCTCCTGACCGTGCGCGCCGCCCTCGGGCGACTGGACCCCGCTCTGGCGGAGGCTGCACGGGGGATGGGCAGCGGCACCTGGGCAATCTTCCGCCGCGTCGACCTCCCCCTGCTTCGCCCCTCCATCGCCGCCGGCGCCCTCCTCGTCGCCCTCTACACCCTCAGCGACTTCGGCGCCGTCTCCCTCCTCGACTACGAGACCTTTACCTGGGCTATCTACCTCCGCTACGAGTCCTTCAACCGCGCCCTGGCCGCTGTTCTGTCCCTCGTCCTCGCCCTCGTCGCCACGGGAATCCTGCTCGGAGAGGGCGCAAGCCGCGGCAGGGCCCGTTACTACCGGATCGGCGGCGGCAGCATCAGGACCATGCCCCCAGTGCGGCTCGGACGCTGGCGTTGGCCGGCTCTCTCCTTCTGTGCCCTTGTGGTGCTCCTGGCCCTGGTGCTCCCCCTCTCCATTCTGTTCTACTGGGTCGTGCGCGGCGTCGCAGCCGGCGAGCCCTTCCGCCTCGTCTGGGGTCCTGCCATGAACTCCGTCTACGTCTCAGGCATGGCAGCCGTGGCCACCGTGGCGGCCGCCCTGCCCCTGGCTATCCTGGTGGTCCGGTTCCCTGGACGCCTGACCGCGGCGCTGGAGCGCCTTTCCTACCTGGGCTTCGCCCTGCCGGGCATCGTCGTCGCCTTGGCCCTGGTCTTCTTCGGACTCAACCTCGCCTCATTCCTCTATCAGACCCTCGCCCTCCTGGTCTTCGCGTACGTCCTTCTCTTCCTTCCTGCGGCCCTGGGAGCTCTTCGCAGCAGCATGCTGCAGGTCAGCCCACGCCTGGAGGAGGCTGCCAGGAGCCTGGGCAGCGGACCGCGCCGCGTCCTGGCAGCTATCACCCTGCCGCTGGTCCGGCCCGGTATTCTCGCGGGCGGGGCCCTCGTGTTCCTCGTCACTATGAAGGAGCTGCCCGCCACCTTGATCCTGAGCCCAATCGGGTTCAAGACCCTGGCGACCTCCACCTGGGCCGCGGCCTCAGAGGCCTTCTTCGCCCAGGCCGCCACCGCCGCCATCCTCCTGGTCATTGCCTCGTCAGTGGGCCTGGCCCTCTTCGTCCTTCTCGACCGTCAACGCCAGTGAATACGCCGCGCAGTGGACTGCTCTGAAGATGCCCCGCTCTTGTGATAAAGTTGAGGGGTTCCGTGATAGTCTTCAGGAGTCAGTCTACCCATTTCGAAGCAGAGTCCCCTGACCATGCGTGAAGTGGAGCTGTGAGCGAGTCCATCGTTGAGTGTACGGGCGTCGCCAAGCGCTTCGGCGCTATCCGCGCCGTCGACGGCGTCGACTTCGCTCTGCAGGCTGGTGGCATACTCGCCCTCGTGGGGCCGAGCGGCTGCGGGAAGACCACGCTCCTGCGTCTCATCGCCGGATTCGAGGTGCCGGACGCCGGGACCATCCGCGTCGCCGGGCGGCCCGTCGCCGACGCCAAAGCGTGGGTCCCTCCCGAGGAGCGCCGGGTGGGCATCGTCTTTCAGGACTACGCCCTCTTTCCCCATATGACCGTGGCCGAAAACGTCGCCTTCGGCCTCAGGGGGTACAAGGGCGACTCTCGCAAGCAGCGCGTCATGCTGGCCTTGGAGCATGGCCGCGTCGCCCACGTCTTCGACCGTTACCCATACCAGCTCTCCGGCGGCGAGCAGCAGCGCGTTGCCCTCACCCGCGCCATCGCCTCTCGCCCCCTCGCCATCCTCTTCGACGAGCCCCTCAGCAACCTCGACCCCCACCTCCGCGGCGAAATCCGCCGTGACCTCAAGCGCTTCCTCCGCTCCACCGCCATGCCCGCCATCTACGTTACCCACGACCAGCAGGACGCCTTGTTCATGGGAGATACCGTCGCCGTTATGAACCAGGGCCGCCTCGAGCAGATGGGCACCCCGCATGAGGTCTACGAGCGCCCAGCAACCCGCTTCACCGCCACCTTCCTCGGCCCTGCCACCTTCCTTCAGGCCCAAGTCACCTCACGAGGCTTCTCCACCGAGGCTGGTCTGCTCCGCCAGGACGTCAGCCCCGATCTCGTGGGGCAATCCGTCGACGTCCTAGTACGGCCCGACGACGTCGCCGTTTCCGTTGAGCCCGACGGCCAGTGCCAGGTGATGGAGTACCACTTCCAGGGCACCCACGGCGTCTCCGTCGTGCGCCTCCCCTCCGGAGCGTTGCTTCAGACCATGCAGGCGCCCAACATCGTCCTGCAAGAGGGCGAGTCCGTGGCTGTTGATCTTCAGCCGGGTCACCACCTCCGCTGCTTCCGGCCCGGGGAAGAGGCCGCCCTCCCGATAGAGCCGTCCGCCCTAGCCCCGGAGGAGTAGCGCCCGTCAGCGCCGCCGCCCCGCCGATTCTCGGCTGCTGCCCACAGAGAAACTGAGGCCCCGGACGTTCTCGCCGCCCAGGGCCTCAGTGCTCTTATCGGGGGTTCAGGCCGCCTAGCTCTCCGGCCGCTCCGGGTACTCAAAGATCCCGGCGCAGAATGGCGCGGGCCGCGGGTCATCCGGGTTCTCCGCATAGTCCGGCGCACCCCGAGGGTACGCGCCGACCCGGGACCTGCCGTTGGGGTCGCAGAAGACCACCGGCGCCGTGGCGAGGATGTTGTAGTCGTTGTCTGTCACCGCAATCCCGTACGTCCCTTCCAGCGTCACCCGCTCGAAGCGGTCCATCAGGAACCGGGCCGCAAAGTTACCCGTGCCGTCCGCTACCGGGGCCGGGTCCAGGACCTCCGAGATGTCTGAGATCACGGGCTCATCGCTCCCGCGGCCGATGGTCGTCTGAAGCAGGACTCGCACCTCCTGCCCCGGCTCAAACCCGGTGCCCAGCATGACATAGTTGCTGCTGGAACCCAGCTCACCCACCGTGGGCCACACCGTCGCGCTTGGCACACCGGTGTCGTGGCTGTCGGTCAGGTTCAACGCTCCCAGACCGCCCACACCCAGCATCACTACCAACAGCACCGTCCCCAAGGCTATCGTGACCAGTATCGAAGCTCTTCGCATTGGTCTCCTCCGTTGCTCTCCTATTGACGAGGGTTCTCTCTAGGCGCCCCCGCCGGTGATCCAGTTCCAGATCACGGGGTCTGGCCACAGGACATTCATGATGGTGTTGAACACACCAAAGATTACCACAGTTAACAAGATGCCGGGTAGCAGTGCCCACAGTCGGCTCTTTCCCCGCCAGGGCAGCATGGTTACCCCGAACAGGAACGCGAAGGCGATGGCCGCGTACTGCAGCCCGATGATCGCCGCTCCAATCACCAGCGCCCCCAGCCACGCCGACACCACCACCAACGACTTGAACGCCTCCCGCCCCGTCCCCGTGCGCATGCCCAGGTCCATGATCCCTTCACCCTCCACCGCGTCCCTGGTACGAAGGGACTGGGACAGGATCTCGGCCGCCAGGAGGACGAGTATCGCCAGGCTGGTGTAGAACGGCAGGAAGCGGACCTGGACCTGCTTGAATCCCAGCGACTCCTCGAAGAATATGGCAACCAACACTGCCAGGAAGACGGAGAAGAGCGTCTCCCGGCGCCAGACGAAACGCAGGTTCCTGAGCCGCTCTGTCAGGCTCGCCAGTCCCTGCGCAAGCGCCGGAGCGGCTCTCGGCGCATCAGAAGCCCGCACGGTCGCAGAGCCCGATCCGGTATCGAGCCCTGCCAGCGTGCTCTCTGCAATAGCGCCCGCCCGGCCGATGGACTTCGTGAGATACACCACGCTGACCACCGACAGGACCAGCAGGACCAGGGAGATGGGGCGGAATACTAGCCACGGGCCAAAGATGCCCACAGCCGTGACTAGGTTCCGCTCAATGATGGGGCCCAGTATGAAGCCCAGGATGAACGGCGGCCGCGGCCATCTCATCCACTTCATGGCCATCCCCAGGGACGCTACCCCGAGCAGCACCAGGACGTCGCCCCATTGGCGCGTTGCCATGAAGGCCGCCAGGACCACCAGGGGCATCAGGGCCGCCGCCAGCAGCGGGTAGGGGAGCAGCGTCAGCTTGCCCAGTTGGCCCGTAGCCACGAGACCCAGAAGGCAGAGAAGCACGTTGCCCAGGGCCAGGGAAACCACGACGGCCAGCATCGTGTCCAGGTGTTGGTCCAGGATCCCCAGACCGGGGGCAACTCCATAGAAGAGCATGCCAACCACCACGATGGCCCATGCGGAACCCCCCGGAATCCCAAAGGCCAACGTGGGGATCGCCTGACCCCCCTCCTTCGAGTTCTGCGCCGCTTCGGCAAACAGGACGCCGTCGATGCTCCCCTTGCCGAACTCGGACTTGTCCTTGGCAAAGGCGATGCCGAAGGCGTACGCAAGCCAGTCCACCACAGCGCTTCCAATCCCCGGGATTGCGCCCGCGAACACCCCAAAGATGCTCTGGCGTATCGTCATCGGCCACTTCTTCATTCCATAGGCCGCCCCGCGCAGCACCTCTCGCGTGGAAACCGTGCCCGGCAGGCCGATGGGCCGCCGGCTCATCGTCAGGTCTATCAGCTCCGGCAGAGCAAAGATCCCCACCAGCACCGGGATCAGCGGCAGCCCGTCCGTCAGATAGAGCTGGTCGAAGGAGAAGCGGGGAATCCCCTGGTACTTGTCCTCTCCAATGGTGCTGATCAGGATCCCCAGCAGGCCCGCGATGATCCCCTTCTTCATGGCCCCCCGGCTCAGGACAGAGACCATGAAGACGCCCCACATGGCCATCGCCGCGATCTCGGGGAAGGAGAAGTTGGCCAGCAACGGCTTCATCAACGGCAGCGCCAGGAGCAGCGCAATCGCCCCAACCACCGCCCCCATCCCCTCCACGGCGTAGATGGCGCCCATCAGGTAGGCGGCTTGGCCCCGGCGGGCAATCTGCTGCCCCTCCAGGTACGTGACCTGCGTGGCGGCGCCGGGGTATCCCACCAGCACCGCTGTCAGCGAGTCCAGCGTGTTGTTCGTCCCCGCCATCGCCGCCAGGAAGACAATGGCCGCCGTAGGGCTTTCGACGTTGAATATCAGGAAAGAGAGGGCAATGGCGGCGACGGTGGTCCCGCCCACCCCGGGGACCAAACCAAGCGTAGCTACCAGCGCCAGGGCAAGCAGCAGCATCACCCAGTAGATTGGGTCGCCCAGGAAGCTGAGGGCGCTGATGTAGTCCGCCACGCCGGCCCTTTCAGTGCTGTTGCCTTGAGAGGGGGCGCCGGGGAATCAAAGCCCGGCGCCCCCGGTGAAATCCGGATTGCGGGAGGGCCATGCCGGCCCTCCCAGCCTACGCAGCCTTAGCTAAGATCTGGAAGCTCCACTTCCGGCGGCAGGTGCTTCTTCAGGATGGCCTGCAGGTCCTTGGGGTCGGCGAAGAAATCACCCAGCGCCGCATCGACGTCCTCGCCCTTGATGGCGCCGCCCTCCTCCGGCGGAAGTCCTACGAGCCGCTCATACACCTGGCGGTACTCCGGGTCCTTCAGCATCTGCTGGAAGCCGTCCCGCAGCGCTTGCACCACGTGCTCGGGCGTCTCCTTCTTCGTCCACACGCCCCGATAGAAGAACGTGTCGGTGGCAAGCATCGCCTGCCACTCCTTCTCCTGCTCCGGTGTCAGGAACTCGTCCACCCGCTTCAGGTCGGACGGAACGGCGATCTGGCCGTTGTGGTCGAATAGGCTCTCCGGAGCAAGCAGGGCGAAGGGCACGACCGTTCCGTCCGAAAACCAATCCGGCCGGGAGTCCGGCGTCCGCTGCCACGCGCTGCCGCTGATGTAGCTGTCCGCGTCTCCCCGGTCAAAGGTGCGCAGGTACGTCGCGAACCCGCTCCCCACCCCGTACAGCGGCTTCACCGGAAGGTTCAACCACTCCCGGAGTGCGCGAATCCGCGCGTTGGCCACGTCCTCCACCAGGTTCAGGCCGATGGTGAACTCCTCGTTGCCGTTGATGGCGTCCTGGAGCCGCTTGTAGGGGGCGTCCCCGCTGATCATCCAGATCGTGGGCCGCTGCATGATGCCGCCAATGGAGGTGAAGTCCCGAAAGTCGTAGCGTACACCGGGGCGCGTCACCTGGTTCACCGGGTTGGAGCCCGTGTTGACGTACAGCCACAGACCGTCGCCCTTGCCCCGCTCGGCGTACCAGTTGCCGCCCGTTGTTCCTGCTGCGCCTTCCTTGTTGACTATCACAGTCTTTGGGTTGCCGGGCAGGTACTTGGGCAGGAACCGCGCCACCGCTCGTGCGTGGGCGTCCGTGCTGTAGCCAGGGCCCCACGGGACCACGACGCGCAGCGTCTCGCCCTCCCAGGGCAACTCCTTCTCTTCCATCGCCGGGGCCGGCGCGGCCGGCGAAGCCGATACGGCGGGCTCGGGGGCTGGCGCCGGTGCCGCGGCGGGCTCACTACCCCCACACGCCGCCGCGAGCACCGCGGCCAGCGCGACTGCTGCCGCCGACAGTAAGGAGATTCGTATGCCGTTTCCTCGGATCCTCATGGGACGGGTACCTCCTTGGATGTCTAGATCCTCCGCCCTGCTGGAACGCTCTTCCTCAGTTGTACGCACCACAAAACTACGCAGTTCTCAGCCGTCTACTGGGAACTGCGTATGCATCAACAGAAACGATTCTTGCGCCCATTCTGAAGCAATGCGAGTGATTCCAGCGACTCTAGCAGGCAGCCCGTATGTTGTCAACCTCGCTGTGCGGCGACCCCAGCCGGCTCCCCCGCAGGCAGCCCCCCGGCGGCGCGGAACATGGAGTATGATGCCCCTGCGGGCGCTGGGGCCTTGCTCCCGCCCATCCCCCAGCCCAAAGCAGCGCAAAGCTCAATGGAGGACGAATTATGGCGGACCTGAATCTCTCCTTTGCAATATCACCCTACGACCGCGTCGAGCCCCTCATCACCGGTGAGGTCAAGCCCCTGGGCGTCAACCTCACGTATACCGACCTCCCCGTGCCCGACATCTTCTACCGGCAGCTCAAGTTCCACCAGTTCGACCTCTCTGAAATGTCCATGTCCTCCTTCCTCAAAGCCAGGGCCCAGGGCTGGCCCTACCGCATGCTGCCCGTCTTCCACAATCGCAACTTCTCCTACACTCGCACCCTCGTCCGCCTCGCCTCCGGCATCCGCGTCGATCACCCCGAGGACCTCAAGGGCAAGCGGGTGGGCATCGCCGACTACCAGATGTCCGTGGCCCTCTGGACCCGCGGCATCCTGAAGCATGAGTTCGGCGTCGAGCCTCAGGACATGGTGTGGTTCCAGGAGCGGTCGGAGCGGCTCAGCCACGGCGGCGCCAGCGCCTTCACCCCGCCACCGGGCGTCGAGTTCCACTACGCCGCAAGAGACTTCGGCTCCATGTTCCTCGACGGTGAGCTCGACGCTGCGTTCACCTACATCGGAGAAAGCAACAGCAGCCTGGACCGCAAGAAGGCCGACCTCTCCCGCAACCCCAGGTTCAAGCTGCTCTTTCGCGACCCCCGAAAGGAGGGCGTCAGGTTCTTCAAGAAGCTCGGCTACGTCCCGCCCCACCACATCACCGTCGTCCGGGAGAGCCTGGTCAAAGAGGCCCCGTGGCTGGCCCTCAGCCTCATGGACGCCTTCCAGCAGGCCAAGCAGCTCGCCATGCGGCGCCTCAACCGCAGCCCCTTCTCCGCCTCCATGCTCCTCTTCGGGCCCCAGTGGCTCGCGGAGCAGCAGGCCGCCTTCGGCGACGACCCCTACATCTACGGCATCAAGGCCAACGCCCAGGCGCTCGACATGGCCCAGACCTTCTCCATGGAGCAGGGCCTCTCCCCCGCCAAGCAGCCGTGGGAAGACCTCTTCCCGGAGGAGATCCTCATCGCCGAAGAGCGTCTCTAGCGCCCGACGCCAACCAGGGGTGCGCGGTAGCCGAGGCACTTGCGGGGGGTAGGGTCCGCCCCAAGGGAAGGGGAAGCCCCACGCCGCCACCCCACCCTGGATTCCCGCCTACACGGGAATGACATTGGGGGGTATGCGGGAATGACGAGGTGGGGTGGAGCGCCCATTTTCGAGGCAATGACGGAGGGCGGTGCAGGGGGCCTGGTTTGATTGGTTAGCCTCGTATGATAGTCAAAGCGTTTTTTGCGTTTGCTGAAGCTGAAAGTTGCAAAAGGGATGATTGTTTGCTTTTGGGTCGCGCCGGTAGCTTCGGCGTGGGTTTGGCGTTTTGATTGTTGTCGGGGCGGGGGTCCCCCCTGCCGAGCCCTCCCCGCCGCCATCCCACCCTGGATTCGCGCGCAAGCGGGAATGACACTGGGGGGTATGCGGGAATGGCGAGGTGGGAGCGGAGCGGCCATTTTCGAAGCAATGACGGAGTGGGGTGCGGCAGTGACGATGGGGGGTAGCGGCCGGGGGTGGGTGCGGGAATGGCGGAGTGTGCCAAGGTCTCCTTTCGCGGGTCTGTTATAGGAATAATAGGGGGTATAGTCTGGTACAGGCAATGGGTCGGTGGCAGTAGCGGGTCGCTGGCGCGACCGAGGGCCTTGTGAGGGGAGGGTGTGTTGAGCGCGGACTGTGGCTTGATAGGCTGCTGAGCTTCAGCCCCCGAGCAATCGTCTATGGCGAGCGACCCGTTGCGCCGGCAGCCCTAGCTGATGAACGGCTGCAGCTCGATGGTCTCCTGCCGGTGCGGCCCCGTCGAGATGATGCTCACCGGCCGGCCCAGCAGTTCCTCGATGCGCTTGACGTAACGCTGGGCCTCGCCCGGCAGGTCCTCCCACCGCTGAAGCCCCGCCGTCGGAGCGTCCCAACCGGGGAACTCCTCGTAGACCGGCTCGCATCGAGCCAGGATAGAGGGCGTCGTCGGGAATTGCTGCGTTGTCTGCCCGTCTAGGCGGTAGTGCGTGCACACCTTCACTGGATGGAAGCCATCCAGCACGTCCAGACGGGTCACTATGGCGGCCGTGAGATCGTTGACGTCTGCGCTGTACCGTGCCGCTACAGAGTCGTACCAGCCGCACCGACGGGCCCGCCCCGTCGTCGTCCCGTACTCCCACGCCCGCTCGCGGATCGCCTCGGCAATCTCGCCCTCAATCTCCGTCGGCAGCGGCCCCGCGCCAACACGAGTCGTATAGGCCTTGTACACCCCAGCCACGCCCCGGATCGCTCGCGGCCCGATTCCCAGGCCCGTGAACACCCCGCCCACTGTCGCGCTGGAGGACGTCACGTACGGGTACGTCCCGTGGTCCAGGTCCAGCAAAGTGCCTTGGGCGCCCTCCACAAGGATATTCTTGTTCGCCCGTAGGGCCGCTCGCAGCGTCTCGTCCACCGGCGCCACGAAGGGACGCAGCAGCTCTCCCCACTCCCGGCACTGCTCCAGCGTCTCCTCCAGTGAGAACGGAGGGGCGTCGTATACTTTGGTGAAAATCGCGTTCTTCTGCTTCAGCGCCTCCTTGAGCCGGGGCAGCAGAAGATCGTGGTCCAGCAGGTCGCCCACCCGGATCCCGGAGCGCGAAGTCTTGTCCGTGTAGGCGGGCCCCACGCCGCGGCCCGTCGTGCCCAGCGCGCCGTCGCCCCTGGCCAGCTCCTCCAACTGGTCTGCGGCAGTGTGGTACGGCATGATCACATGGGCGCGGTCGCTGATCTGCAGCCGCGACACCTCCACACCCCTGGCTGTCAGACCCGCCACCTCTTCGCGAAGCGTCTCCGCGTCCACAACCACCCCGTTGCCGATGACGCAGGTCACCTGCGGCCAGAAGATGCCGGAAGGGATCAGGTGAAACTTGAACTCCCCCTCATCATTGATTACCGTGTGCCCCGCGTTGCTCCCGCCGCTGTAGCGCGCGACTATCGATACGTCCTTGGCCAGGTAGTCCACTACCTTGCCCTTGCCCTCGTCTCCCCATTGTCCGCCGACAATTACATAACCCGGCATTTTTCGTCCCTACTCTGGATGCTCTCGAACAAACCGATGCATTGTAGCAGATTCCCGGTGGCCCTGAAAAGCAAACTTTGGCGCAGAACTTTCTTGTGCCCGCCCGCCCCCATGCTATAATCAGCCTAGGCACTCCTGACGTCTCCCCTGCGTCCCGGACCATGCTGCCATGACCCAAGCCTACAGCACCATACAGGTAGACAAGCGCCACGATGACGCCATCGCCGTCGTCACCCTCGACCGCCCGGACCGCCTCAACGCCATCAGCCGCGAGATGCAGCGTGAGTTGGCCGAAGCCATTGAAGACATCGGCCAGGACGACGAAATGCGCGTCCTGGTCCTCACCGGCGCCGGGCGCGCCTTCTGCTCCGGCGCCGACGTCGGCCACATGGCCGGCGGGGGCGGCGCTCACGACGCGGACCAGGGCGCCGAAGGCGTCCGCCGCGGCTTCCGCGGCGCCCATCGCCTCATCCTCGGCCTCCATCGCATGGAAAAACCCACCATCGCCATGATCAACGGCGTCGCCGTCGGCGCAGGCTTCGACCTTGCCTGCGCCTGCGACCTCAGGACCGGCTCCCCCAACTCTCGCTTCATGGTCGCCTTCACCCGCCTCGGCCTCTTCCCCGGCTACGGCGGCGTCTGGCTCTACGCCCGCGCCCTCGGCAGCATCCCCAAGGCCGCGGAGCTCCTCTTCACCGGCGACTGGCTGGAAGCCGAAGACGCCCATCAACACGGCCTCCTCAATCGCCTCGTCCCCGCCGACTCCCTCCTCGATGAGACCATGGCCCTCGCGCGCCGCATTGCCCAGGGTCCGCCCATCGCCCTGCGCCTGGCCAAGATGCTCCTCTACCGGAGCCTGGAGTTCGACCTGGAGACCGCGCTCCTCATGTCTGCCACGGCGGAGACCATTACCCTCACCTCCCAGGACCACCAGGAAGGCGTCGCGGCATTCCGTGAGAAACGTCAGCCCAACTTCAGAGGACGTTGATGGTGATTTCAGACGAGCTCCGCGTCTTTAGTGGCAACGCCCACCCCGAGCTGGCGGAGTCCGTCTGCAACTACCTCAACATCCCCTTTGGACAGGCCCAGGTCTTCAAGTTCAGCAATGGCAACAGCTTCGTCCAGTATGAGGAGAACATCCGGGAGCGGGACGTCTTCATCGTTCAACCCGCCGCGGACCCCGTCAACGACTCCATCATGGAGCTCCTCATTATGATCGACGCCGCCAAGCGCGCCTCCGCCCGACGCATCACCGCGGTCATGCCCTACTACGGCTACGGCCGCACCGACAAGAAGGACCAACCCCGCGTCCCCATCACCGCCAAGCTCATCGCCGACCTCCTCACCGTCGCCGGCGCCCAGCGCCTCCTCACCGTCGACCTCCACGCCGGCCAGATTCAGGGCTTCTTCAACATCCCCGTCGACGAGCTCACCGCACTCAACCTCTTCGTCCGCTACTTCCGCGAAAAGGAGCTCGTCGACCCCGTCGTCGTCGCTGTCGATATCGGCATCAGCAAACGCGCCCGCAATATGGCCGAGCGCCTAGACCTCCCCCTCGCCATCATCGAAAAGCGCCGCATGGACAACTCCGATACAGCTCACAGCTTCAACATCATCGGCGAAGTCGTCGGCAAGACCGCCATCGCCTTCGATGACGAAATCTCCACCGGCGGCTCCCTCATCACCGCCACCGATGCCCTCCTGGAAGCAGGTGTGCGCGAGGTCTACGCCTGCAGCACCCACGGCGTCCTCGCCCGATCCGCCGCCGAAACCATCGAGCAGAGCGCCGTCAAGGAGCTCGTCCTCACCGACACCCTCCCCACGACCCACCATTCGGACGCGACCAAGATCTACTCACTCTCCATCGCCCCCACCCTCGGTGAAGCCATCCGCCGCATTCACCTCGGTGAGTCCGTGGGGGCCATATTCCTCGAAGACTAGCCGGCCATGGAACACTGTGCGTCGCCTGCCCAGGTGAATCCGAGGCAACCCGCCCATTCGAATCACCAGTGAGGCAACAAGTGGGTCCGCAGGCCACCAAGTGAGGAACAAGTGCCATGGGGTTTGTGCAAATGCTTATTGGCAGGCCCAGCGATAGGGCAGTCAAGAAGCTCCTTTCAACCGTTGAGGAGATCAACGAGCTGGAGCCTGAGTTCCAGGAGCTTACTCTGGAGCAGCTCGGCGCCGTCACTGGGGAGTTTCGGACTCGCCTGGCGGGCGGAGAGTCCCTGGATGACCTCCTCCCGGAGGCCTTTGCCGCCGTCCGAGAGGCCTCCCGCCGCACGATTGGGCTGCGTCACTTCGACGTCCAGCTCATCGGCGGCATGGTCCTCCACAAGGGCAACATCGCAGAGATGCGGACCGGCGAGGGCAAGACCCTCGTCGCAACTCTGCCCACCTATCTCAACGCCCTGTCCGGCAAGGGCGTTCACTTGGTCACCGTCAACGACTACCTCGCCAGACGTGATGTCCAGTGGATGGGCCCCATCTATCACGCCCTGGGCCTCTCCGTCTCCTCCCTCCAGCACGAAGGCTCACTCCTCTTCGACCCCACCCTCCCGGGCGACACCCCCAGCCTCCGCCACCTCCGCCAGGTCTCCCGCCGCGAAGCCTACGAAGCTGACATAACCTATGGCACCAACCACGAGTTCGGCTTCGATTATCTCCGCGACAACATGGCCGTGGACGCCTCCCAGATCTCTCAGCGCGACCTCAACTACGCCATCGTTGACGAGGTCGACTACATCCTCATCGACGAGGCCCGCACCCCCCTCATCATCAGCGGCCCAGCCCAGGAACCCACCCAGACCTACAGTGTCGTCGCCCGTATGGTCCCCCAGTTGCACCTTGACCAGGACTACACCGTGGAGGAGAAGCACCGCACGGTGAACCTCACCGACCAGGGCATCAGCAAGATCGAGCGCCTGCTCAGCGTCGACAACCTCTACTCCCCCGACAACTTCCACCTCACCCACTTCGTCGAAAACGCCCTTCGCGCCCTGGTCCACTACCGGCGTGACCGCGAATACGTCGTCCGCGACGGCAGCGTCATCATCGTCGATGAGTTCACCGGCCGCCTCATGGAGGGCCGGCGCTACGCGGACGGTCTCCACCAGTCCATCGAGGCCAAGGAGGGCCTCAAGGTCCAACAAGAGTCCGTAACCTACGCCTCCATCACCCTTCAGAACTACTTCCGCATGTATGAAAAGCTCGCAGGCATGACCGGCACTGCCATGACCGAGGCCGAGGAGTTTCAGAGCATCTACCGCCTCGAACCCATCACCATTCCCACCCACCGCGACATGGTCCGGGAAGACGCCGCGGACTTCGTCTACAAGTCGGAGGCCGCCAAGTGGCAGGCCGCCGCAAACGAGATCCAGGAGCGCCACAACGCCGGGCAGCCCGTCCTCGTCGGCACCACGTCCATCGAAAACTCGGAGCGCGTCTCAGACCTGCTCAAGAAGCGGGGTATCCCCCACCAGATCCTCAACGCCAAGCAGCACGAGCATGAGGCCGTCATCATCGCCCAGGCCGGGCAGCGCGGCGCGGTCACCGTGGCCACCAACATGGCCGGGCGCGGCACTGACATCATCCTCGGCGGCAACTCGGACGGCCTCCTCGCAGAAGAGCTTCGCCGCGCCGGCCAGACCCTGGACACGGCCCCCCCGGATCTCCTGGAGCAGGTCCGGTCGACCATCATGGACCGCTGGCAGAAAGAGCACGACCTCGTCGTTGCCCTCGGCGGCCTGCATGTCCTCGGCACCGAGAAGCATGAGGCCCGCCGCATCGACAACCAGCTCCGCGGCCGCTCCGGCCGCCAGGGCGACCCCGGAACCTCCCGCTTCTACGTCGCCCTCGACGACGACCTCATGAAACGCTTCGGCGGTGATCGCATCAAGGGACTCATGGAGTGGTCTGGCGTCAGCGACGACTCCCCCTTCGAAAGCAACATGGTCTCCAAGGCCATCGGCACCGCTCAGACCAAGGTTGAAGCCTTCCACTTCGAGATGCGCAAGCACCTCGTGGAGTACGATGAGGTCATCAATCAACACCGCAGGATCGTCTATGAGGACAGGCGCCGCATCCTCCTCGGCGAAGACCTCCGGCTCAAGGTCCTCTCCCTCATCGAACGGGAGCTCCAGCTCCTCCTAGAAACCTACCTCACCGGCAAAGACCCTGAGGATTGGGACCTGGAACCCCTCGCCAATGAGCTCCGCACCTACTTCCCGCTCCCCGACGAGCTCCAGCCTGCCGAGCTGGAGCTCCTCAGTCGCGCCGAGATCGAAGACCGCCTCAGCGACTACGCCAACGCTCTCTACCAGCAGCGCGAAGACGCCATCGGCGCCAACGAAATGCGCCGGCTGGAGCGCCTCGTCATGCTCCGCATCATCGACTCCCACTGGGTCGTCCACCTCACCGCCATGGAGAACCTCCGGCAGGGCATCGGCCTTCACGCCTACGGACAGCGCGACCCCCTCGTCACCTACCGCACCCAGGCCCATCAGAAGTTCCAGGAGGTCCAGGCGGCCATCCAACATGATATCGCCGCCAGCATCTATCACGTATCCCTGATGACGGAGCAGCCCGGCGCCCCGCGCCGCGCCCCCGCTGTCCGCGCCGTAGGGCCCAGCCCTATGGCTGCCATGGCCGTCAGGGCGCAGACCGCCGCCGGCGGCCGCCCCACCGGCTCGCGCAAGATCGGCCGCAACGATCCCTGCCCCTGCGGCAGCGGCAAGAAATACAAACGATGCCACGGGTCGGGCGCGTAGCTGATAGGCAGCGCCCGGCGGAACGGACAGAGGCCGGAGACAAGATGACGCCTGAGTTCCCACGAAAGCTCGGTGTACGCAGCGGGGCCCGAATCCGCCTGCTCGGCGCGCCGCCGCAGTTCGCGCGCACCCTGGCCGAGGTCATCCCCTCGGACTGCGTCCTCACCGACGAAGACGCCCCCGTCGCCGGCGCCGCAAGCCCGTTGGACATCGTCCTGTGGTGGGTGTCGGACCACGACGACCTGACCCGGACCCTCCGGGATCTCATGGACCACCTGGCCGCCAACGGCGCTGTGTGGGCAATCATCCCCAAGAAGAAGGCTCTGGCCGGCCGCACCGGCCCTACCTTCAACGGCGTCCAGAACGCCGCCCTTCCCCTCGGGCTCGTCGACAACAAGGACCTGGGCTTCTCGGACACCGAGTACGGCATCCGCTTCGTCATCAGAAAGGAGCTGCGGCCCGGCCATCAGGCCAGGACCGCAGCCATCGCATCTACGTGAGGTGAATCATGGTCCCGGAAGTCCAAGAGTTCGCTGATAGGCTCGACGAGATTCGCCGCCAGGCCAGGGAGGCCATCCAGGATCTGGACCAGCGCGGCCTCAACGCCGCCCCCCTCGACCAGGACACCAGCTCTCCCGCCGTCCTCGTCCACCACATGGCCGGCGTCGAGCGGTTCTGGCTTCGCCAGATCATCGGCGGCGTCGACATCGGCCGCAGCCGCCCCGGCGAGTTCGCCGCCACCGCCGCCACGGTCGCAGACCTCGAAGCCCTCCTCTACGAGGCTGGCCGCACCACCCGTGAGGTGCTCTCCGAGCTCTCCGCCGCCCAGCTCCAGGACACCCGCGACGCCCGCGGCGAGCCAAGGAGCGTCCAGTGGTGCCTCCTCTCTATGATGGACCACCTGAGCGGACACGTGGGCCACCTCCAGCTCACCCGCCAGCTCTACGACAGGAGGATCACGGGCCCCTTCCCCGAGCGCGCCCAGAGACCATGACGCCCAGCCAACACAGCAATCCGGAGATCGCCCGCCTCTTCGATGACCTCGCGGACGTCCTCGAGATCAAGAAGGACTCCTGGTTCAAGGTTCGCGCCTACCGCAGGGCTGCCCAGGTCATTCGAGAGCTGCCGGAGCCCCTGCGCGACCGCGTATGGCAGGGCCGCAACCTCACCGCCATACCCGGCATCGGCGACGCCATCGCGAAGAAGACCGCCGAGCTCGTCAGCACGGGGCGCGTGGTAACCTACGACAGAGAGATGTCGTCACTCCCTCCGCTCGTCCAGCTCCTCGCCGGCGTCCCCGGCATCAGTCCCAAGACCGCGTGGCGGCTCGTGCAGGATACCGGCGCCGCCGGCCGCGATGAGTTGCTGACCGCTCTGGCCGCTCCTGCGCCCCTCGGGCTGCCGGAGGAAGGCGAAGGCTCGCTGCAAGCTATTCGGGACCACCTCGGCGCCGGCGCCCCGGGAGCGCGGTAACTCATGGCCGCCGCTGACCGTCAGCAGGCAGGCGCCGGACCCCCCATCGTCCTGGAGGACCTCGATAGCCCGCCCGGGGCATGGGACGGCGGTGTTCCCGCGTCCGGCCAGACCCGCCAGGCTTTGGACCACCTCCACAGGGCCGTCTCGGAGGGCACCGCGTGGCCTATCGCCCTCCTGGAGGCCATCGGACTCTGGACCGCGCCTGAGGAGCTCTTCCGGGGCCGGCTCTATCGCTACCTGCTTCAGGGCGAAGCCTTCGACTGGCTCCTCTTGGCCCAGCGCCTCACACGGGAGGCGGACGGCGCCATACCCGCCCCGGACCGCGCGCGGCTCCTCCGCCAGGGCCTCCTCCCCGCGGAAATCCCCGATGCCGAGTTCAGAAGGCTTATTGGAGTCCCTAAGTTCCGCGCCCACCTCAACTTCTGGTACGGCGTCACCGTAGAAGCCGCCCTCCAGGAGGCCATGCGCGATGAGGTGCGCAAGGAGCGCCGCAGCCGGGGCCTCTCCGCGCGCTCCCGCGTCACCAGAGAGGCCTTTCGGCGCATCTACGGCGAACCAAGAGCACAGCTCATGCAGCACTTCCTTCAGGTGTGGCTCAAGCCCCCGGCAGCCCTCGTGCCCAGGGGCTTTTTGAAGGAGTTCACCTACTGGCTCTTCAAGCGGCGAATCCACCAGGTCGAAAAGGCCCGCGTCGCCAGCGATACCCGCAAGGGCCTCGAGTGGCTCTCGCGGAATCACCGGGACGTATTCCTGTGGCAAGCAGCCCCCCCAGGCCTGGACGCGGGCGCCCTTCGCCGCACGGATGAGGCGTAGACCCGTGGGCTGCCCGCGCTTGCGGGGCGCACGTCATCCTAGTTGACATTGTGCCGGGGCGGATCTCGATGGAAAAACTCGGAGAATAGTGCCGCGTTTGAGGAATGGCGAGCCAAGCCCGGGTTACAGAAAGTCTTGCGAGAGCGCGACCGAGACTATGCCAAGGAGAAGGCAAAGCTTCGCAAGTCGGACGAGTATTTCAAATGGTTGAGCGACTGGGATGGTTGCATCATGCCGGCTCGTGAAGACTACCAGAGAATCCGTACTTCCCACTGGAGACGTAAAGCTGTAGGCAGACTCGTAGAGTTACCGCCGCGTTGCGAGCACGATGGGTATTGGAGGCAAACTGAGGATACGGAAGAGTGGGTATTGACCGACCGAGGAGTTGCGTACGGCCGGTCTGCAGTGCGCCAGGAGGATCTGGCGAGGAGCGAGATGTGGTTTAGAGTAATACCCATAGTTCTCAGCGTGGTGGCTCTTCTGGTCTCTGGTGCCGCGATTTGCAAGGCATCGTGAACAAGACTCGTCTATGGACGAGTGAGATTCCATACAGCTGCGCCATACCAGGACGGCCTTTTGCTCGGCGGTTTCAGCGCCCCCCTGGTGGGGATTCGGCCTTGACTGGTATTCATGGTAAGGTGGGCTTGCCTAGCTTACCATGGGCCGCCCCTTGGGCGTGGGAGCGTCGGCGACTGAGGAGGAAGCATGAGCCGTGACCAGTTTGCCCCCGCGCCCCCGTTGCGCACTATGTCCTTGTCCACCGCACCCGCGCAGCAATCAACTCCCCCACAGATAGGTAACAGCGGATCGCAAGACCCTGCTGGTGGGCAAAATCCAGTGGACACGCTGAGAGCCCCACGATCTAGGTTCAACCACGGCGGATTGAGCATTCCCCACGTCGCCCGGATACTCTCCGGGGCAGTCGCAGTTCTCCTCGTCGCTGCCGCTTGCGGCGGAGCGGGGTCAGACCCCCTGGCCATCTGCGTCCAGCTCGACGCCCCGGTCAACCCGATCCAGGTCACCTTCGTCCCCGTCCTGGATCGAAACCCCAACATGCTGCCTGCCGGCATTGGCGTCACTCCAAGCTGTACGCGCCCCCTGTACACCAAGAACGCCGATTTCGTCGTCCACGTCCAGTCTCCGGGGAACGAGGAGTGGACCATGGGCGACTTTTTCCGAGTCTGGGGCGACGACAACCCCTATCGTGGCATGGGGACCAACAACGTCTCCGTGAACAGTGAGCTCTACCAGGGCGACTACAACGACATCCGCCTTGAGGATGGCCTCCGCGTTATCATCGACTTCAAGACCCAATAGCTTCCCAAACGCTAACCATTCGCTAGCCAATGCCACACCCCCCTCCTCCGAAGCTGGCTCAGCCCCAGCGCCCCGCCATTTCGAGGCCCCGGACTACCATGAACGCGGTTTCCGGGGTCCCGCTCTTGGTGGCCCGGTCATTCCTGTTGACTCTCAAGACAGTATCCGTGGTTGGGTGTCAAGGTCTTTGCCAAATTGAGGAGTAGATACCTCTATCCGGGCCGAACAACCCAGGGTGTTTGCCGCCGGGCTAGCGCGTTCAACTGCAACAGCAGCTTGCGCATCACTGCCACCAAGGCCAAGTTTCCAGGTTTCCCACGTTGACGCAGGTTCTGATAGAAACGGCGTAGTTCGCCATTGACCTGAATCACTGAGCATGCAGAGAGGTAGAGGGCTTTACGCACTATGCCGCGGCCGCCCCGGATTGCCCTCTGGCCTCGCTTCTGGCCGCTATCTCGAGACCAGGGGGCCAGACCCACCAGGGAGGTTAATGCTTTGCTGTCCCAATGGCCCAGTTCGGGCAGATGGGCTACCAGGATGGCAGCGGTCAATGGTCCCACGCCAGGCACGGTGCGGTACAACGCGGCGCGCTCTGCCAGGGAAGAGCTACTCTGCAGCGCTTCCTGGTACTCCTCCTCCAGCTGCGCAATCTCCTTGTCCAGCCAGGCGATGTGGCGCTTGGTAGAGTTGGCAACGGCAGCGGAGACGCCCTTGTCCAGCCGGTTCAGCTCCTGGACTCGCTGTTCCACGAACTGCCGCCGCCTCCGCAGCAAGTCCTGCAATTCCTCGCGTTCCGGCTCCAGTTCCGGCGTGTCTGAATCAGGGAACACTTGGCCGAAACGGGACAGCACCTGAGCGTCTCTAGGATCGGTCTTGGCTTCGTAGCCACAAGCCCGGGCGAAGGAACGCACCCGGCTCGGGTGAGCCACGCGCACTGCTATCTCGGCCTTCCGCAACCGGCTGACCAGCAGCCGCTCGTACCCGCCGGTGGATTCGCACACGGTCATGGTGGTGCACTGCTCCTTCAGATGTTTCAGCAGCCTGGTAATGCTTTTCGCCGTGTTGTCGAACCGGAGTACCGGACCCTCTGATACCGAAACGTCCAAGCTGGCTTTGCCTACGTCAATGCCTGCTACCACTTCCATGCCTTACCCTCCCGGTTTGATGGTGCCTGTGTCCTCCACACTTGTAGATGCGGGCCCGAAGCCCGTGTATCCGTTCGGAGCGACCAGTACGGAGGGAAGGGTGTCTCACTGTTCGCCGGTGCAGTCCAGGGTTCCGCCTGGCTCACCCAGTTGCTTACGACGCGCCCTCCCCGCCTGCCCAGCCAATAGGCCTATTGACCGAGCGTATTGATCATACAAGTTGCTGTCGGACCAAATGAACCGGGGGTGGCGGGTCCCTGGTGTCTTCCGTAGTGTTCTGCTGACCGTCGCCCAAGAGGGACCATGCACCCTCTGGCCGGCAGGGGTCCTATGGGTCAAAATGACCAATTGGTCAGGATCCTGGGAGGGGTGACCCATGGTGAAGAGGGTGAGCGCGGCGCAGGCGAAGGCCCAGCTCTCCGCGCTGACAGCGGAGGTGGCATACGGAGGCCGGCACATCATCATTGAACGACGTGGCAAGCCCCTGGTTGCCTTGGTGAGCCTGGACGACCTTGAGCTCCTGGAGCAGCAACGGGCAACTTCGGCACTGCCACATGGAGCCCTTGCACTGGTCGGCGCCTGGCGGGAAGTGAACGATGAAGCTGTGGAGTCTCTGATTGAAGATATCTATGCCTATCGGGAGAACGACACGGGCCGCACGGTGGAACTCGAGCCCTGATGTACCTCCTGGATACGGATATCCTGAGCAACCTTCTCAGGAGGACGCCCTCGACGGTCCTGATCGCTAGACTGGCATCAGTCCCGCCGGAGCACCAGTTTACTTCCAGCATCACCCTCGGCGAGTTGTTCTACGGGGCCCACCGGCTGCGAGAACTTGCTGCCCTTCTCCTGGAACGGCTGGACAGAACGGTTCCACCAAACCTGCCTGTTCTTCCCTTCGACGGCGCCGCTGCGCGTCGGTAGGGCGAGGTGAGAGCAGAGTTGGAGCACCGCGGAACACCGCTAGCCGATACTGATCTCAGGATTGGGGCTATTGCACTCGCCCGTGGCCTTACGGTCGTCACAGGAAACGTGCGGCACTTCCAGAGAATACCCAACCTCGTGGTAGAGAACTGGCTGGAAGTGTGAGCATAGCCTACTCGGCGTCCCCGGGATCCCGCCCATGGTGTGGCTCGCGAACCAGACGAGCAGGACCGCACCAGCGACTCCCCCACAGGCCGTCGCGCCAGCGCCTATGAGAGCTGTCCCAGCAGCTCGTGGACCTTCTCCCGCCGCTCCGTCGAAGCCTGCAACCGCCCCTCCTCCCGCTCGACCACCTCCTCCGGCGCCCGCGACCGGAAACGCTCGTCCTTCAGGTGCGCCTCCAGCCGTGCGATGTTCCCCTCCGCCTCCTCTAGCTCCCCCTGCAGCCGCGCGCGCTCCGCCTCCACGTCCACCAGGCCCTCCATCGGTATCGTCAGCACCAGGCGCCCCACCACCGCTCGCAGCGACCCGGGGCGTGGCTCCCCCTGACTCGCCCCGTCGACGCGCAGCGGCGCCACCCCCGCCAGCGTCCGGATCGTCCCAGCCTGCGACTCCACCAGGCCCTGCAGCCCTCCCGAGTGAACGGCCACCTCCAGCGGACGCCGGGCCTCGATGCGAAGCTCCGCCCGCGCGTTCCGCACCGTCCGCACCACGTCCCGCACGAGCCCAAACTGACCCTCGGCTTCTGGGTCCAGCAGCGCCTCGTCTGTCACCGGGTATGGTGCGATGATGATGGCCGCGGGCGCTTCCATCTCCCTTGGCAGAATGCCCATCAGCGTCTGCCACAGCTCCTCGGTGATGAAGGGCATGAAGGGATGAAGCAGCCGCAGCGTCTTCTCCAGCACGTGGGCCAGCACCGGCAACGGAGACGGCGCCGACGGGTCACGCAGCCTCACCTTGCAGGCTTCGATGTACCAGTCGCAGTACTCATCCCAGACGAACTCGTAGATCGCCTGCTCCGCCTCCCCAATCTGGTACTCCTCAAGGCTCCGGCGCACCCTGGCCGTCAGGCCGTTCAGGCGGCTCAACACCCACCGGTCCTCCAGCGCCTCCGGCGACGGCTGGCTCCAGCCGGACAGGTCCGGCGCGTTCCTCAGCCCTTGGAGCACGAATCGCGAGGCGTTCCAGAGCTTGTTCGCGAAGTTGCGCGCCGCCTCCAGCTTCGCCGGCCCCAGCCGCGTGTCGTTCCCCGGCGCCGTTCCCACCGTGACCGCAAACCGCAGCGCGTCCGCACCGTACTTCTCGATGGCCTCGATCGGGTCCACCACGTTCCCCCGCGTCTTGCTCATCTTCGCCCCCTCCACGTCCCGGATCAGACCGCTCAGGTACACCGTGTGGAAGGGCGCCTTCCCCATGTTCTCCAGCCCCATCATGATCATCCGCGCAACCCAGAAGAACAGGATGTCGTGCCCCGTCTCCATCACGCTCGTCGGATAGAAGAAGTCCAGGTCCTCCGTCGAGTCCGGCCAGCCCAGCGTCGAGTGTGTCCACAGGCCGGAGCTGAACCACGTATCCAGCATGTCCGGGTCCTGGGTGATCTCCCTTGACCCGCACGACGAACACGCCTCCGGGTCCTCGTACTCCACCGTCAAGGCCTCGCAGGCCCCGCAGTACCACACCGGGATCCGATGACCCCACCACAGCTGGCGACTGATGCACCAGTCCCGGATGTTCTCCATCCAGTTCTCGTACACCCGTGTGAAGCGCTCCGGCACCAGTCGAATCTCGCCCCTCTGCACCAGCTCCAGCGCAGGCCGCGCCAGCGTCTCCATCCGCATGAACCACTGCCTGCTCACCAACGGCTCCACCACCTGGTTGCACCGTTGGCAGTGCCCCACCGAGTGCCCGTACGGCTCCACCCGTTCCAGCAGCCCCTCCCGCTCCAACCGTTCGACAATCGCCTCCCTGGCCTCGAAGCGGTCCACACCCTCATACGGCCCCGCCTCGGCGCTCATCGTCCCGTCCAGGTTGATCGCCGTTACGATGGCCAGCCCGTGCCGTTCCCCTATCTCGAAGTCGTTCGGGTCGTGCCCCGGCGTCACCTTCAGCGCCCCCGTGCCAAACCCGATGTCCACCGCCTCGTCCCCGATGATCGGGATCTCCCGCCCCAGCACCGGGAGCACCACCCCCTTCCCGACCAGCCCCTTGTATCGCGTGTCTGCCGGGTTCACCGCCACCGCCGTGTCACCCAGCAGCGTCTCCGGCCGAGTCGTCGCCACCGTCACCGACCGTTCCCCCTCCGCCAGCCTGTAGCGAATGTGGTACAGGTTGCCCTGGAGCTCCTGGTGTATCACCTCCAGGTCGGACAGGGCTGTGGCGCAGCGAGGGCACCAGTTGATGATCCGCTCCCCCCTGTGGATGAGCCCCTTTCGATAGAGGTTTACAAACGTGTGGCGGACAGCCCTGCTCGGGCCCGGGTCCAACGTGAAGGTCTCCCGGCTCCAATCGCAGGACGCCCCCAGCCGCCGGTGCTGCTCCCCAATGCGTCCCCGGTACCTGTTCACCCATTCCCACATCCGCTCAAGGAACTTCTCCCGCCCCAGGTCATGGCGCGTGAGGCCCTCCTTGGCGATCTCCCGCTCCACCACTACCTGCGTCGCAATCCCCGCGTGGTCAATCCCCGGCAGCCACAGCGCGGCCTCCCCCAGCATCCGATGCCACCGCGTCAGCGTATCCTCCACGGCCGCTCGCTGCGCGTGCCCCAAGTGGAGCTCCCCCGTCACGTTGGGCGGTGGCTGTATGATCACGAAGGGCTTCCGTCCGCGGTCGACGGCTGCCTTGAAATACCCGCCATCCAGCCATGACTGGTAGATCCGCGCCTCCACCTGCTGGGGGTCGTAGGCACGGGGAAGCTCCGAAGCGTTCGATTGCGTCATCTTCTCCTCTGTATGGGGGGCTGATCTCCTTGGGGGGCTCGGCAAGAGTCCGTGTCCCACGCCACGTAGGGCGGTGGATAGGTCCCTCGCCCGTTCGGGCGCTATTGCCTGACGGGCCGCGAATGCCCCGCAGGCGGCTGCCACTATTGTACATTGGGCAGCTTGGGTGGCAAAGCCGAACGCTCATCGGCCCGACGCCGCATTGACGCCCGCTGGACCCCTTGCTAGACTCACCCCATCACGGGAGCCTCGTTGCCGGGCCCCGAACGTATGGGGTGAAGGAGGGTCACATGGGAGGAGCCAACGGGCACACACTCTATCTCAGCACCACAGACGGCCTCTACGCCGCCGATCCCGGTGAGCGCGGTTACACGTCCCGCGCCATCGGCTTCCAGGGCAGCGGCTTCCGCGCCGCCGTCCTCGTCGATAGGCGCGACCCCGACGTCCTCTACGCCGGCACCACCAAGGACGGCGTCTACCGTTCCCGCGACGCTGGACAGACCTGGCAGGAGATCAACCACGGCCTCGTTTACAAGAACGTCTGGTCCATCGCCCAGCACCCCCTCACCGGCGCCCTCCTGGTCGGCACCAGCCCCGCCAACGTCTTCATCAGCACCGACGACGGCGACTCCTGGTCCCACTGCGACCAGCTCGAGCGCCTTCCCACCACCAAGGGCTGGACCGGCCCCGTCCCGCCCCACGTCAGCCGCCTCAAGAACCTCTCCCTCTCAGCCGACGAACCCGGCCTCATCTACGGCGCCATCGAGGAGGGCTGGGCCATCAGAAGCCTCGACGGCGGCGCCACCTGGGCCCAGATCGACAACGGCTTGAACCACGACGGCCACGGCATCGCCGCCATCCCCGGCGACCCGCAGTCCGTCGTCGCCAGCACCGGCAAGGGCATCTTCCGCAGCGAGGACCAGGGCGAACACTGGGAGGAGGCCAACCAGGGCATTGAGGCCCGCCGCTACACCCCCTCCCCCCTCGTCTCCCACCCCTCGCGCCCCGGCTTCCTCCTCACCGCCGTCACCGGCGTCGGCCCCGGCGGATGGAGCAGGCCCGGCGGCGGCGACGCTGCCATCGCCCGCAGCGAGGACGCCGGACGCTCGTGGTCTGAGGCCACCGGCTTGCCCCAGCCCTGCCCGGCCGTCCCCCGCGGCCTCGCCGCCGCGCCCGACGACGCCAGTGTCTGCGCCGCCGGCATGCTGGACGGCACCGTCTGGATCAGCACCGACGCTGCCGAGTCCTTCCACAAGGCCCTGGAAGGCATCCCCGGCGTCATGGGCATCGCCATCAGCCCCAGGTAGCCCCTCGGGGTCCCGGCTCGTGGGCGCGCCGCAGGCGTTCCCGGGACTCCCAATCGAGGAGAAGTGATGGACGACCCGGAAGAGGCAGTCTACCAGAAGACCATCAAGTCCCCGACTCCCTTGGACCCGGACATCGCGGCCCAGCGCCTCAAAGAGGTGAAGCGGATATTCGACGATCAAGGCATCACGTTCTGGCTCGGCTCCGGTACCTGCCTCGGCGCCATCAGGGAGGGCCGCTTCATCCCCTGGGACGATGAGATGGATACCGCGTCGATTATCGGTATGCACGGCCTGACCGAGGAGACGGTCTACCGCGTCGCCGACGTCTTCAGGGCGCACGGCTTCATCCCCCGGGTCCGGCCCAACCCGCGTCATATAAGCTTCAATGTGATCAAAGACGGGATCAGGACGGATTGGACCTGCCACCGGATCGTCAACGGACGCGCCTACGAATTTCCGGGGGTGGAGCTTCCGCTGCGCATCTACACCCGCCTGAAAGAGATCGAATTCATCGGCGAGCGCTTCCTCGTTCCTGACCCGCCGGAAGAGTACTTGCTGGCAAAATACGGCCCCGAATGGCGGACCCCCAAAGGCCCGGGGTTTGAGGCCGACGTAGTGCGGCAGGTCCCGGAACGGGGACTGCTCAGCCCGCGTATCAGACTCCTTTGGGCCCTCACCCGCGGCCGGCTGCCGCGCTCTTCCGTCCGCCTGCGCATCTTCGGTCGTGACGGCGCGCCCGTGCGTGGCGCGCAGGTCGTCGTCGCGGGCATCGGCCGCACGACGACCAACGCCCAAGGCGACACCCGCTTCCCTGTTCCGGGTGAGTCCTACTACGCGGTGACCGTCACGTACCCCGGTCACCACGAGATCCTCTACGAAGAGGTCTTGACCCCGGGAGGGCGCTACACCTACAGACCGGGCCCGATCGTCACCCCGGAAGAGCACTACAAAGCCGGCGTCCGCGCCCTTGCGTTGATCAGGGAGTGATCGCCCAGGCCTTCGGGGGTCGACCGCCGTACCTACTCCTCCCGCCCTCACGGCGCGAAGCGGTACACCACTGGCAGCCGCGCCGGATCCGTCATCGCCGAGTCCGTGTGGTGGTACACGTTCTGTAATCCCTGAGCGCAGTCCCCGAACTCGTCGCAGGACAGCCTGCCCGTGATCCCCTGGAAGTCGGCCGACACGGCCTGCAGCGCCTCCCGGAGCTCCGCGCGCCCCACCCGCAGCCGCCCCTCCTCCGCTGTGCCGATGGCCCGCGTCAGGAAGTTCCCGTCGTCCCGTACCGCCGCGCGCTCGATCGCCGCCAGCAGCAGCGTTGCCGCGTCGTACGCGTGCGCCCAGTACGGGGACGCCGGCGGACCGCCGAACGCGGCCTCGTACGCCGCAAGCACCTCTCCCGCGCTCTTCCCTGTCGCCCCGTTCACGTTCCCGCCGTGGTCCGTCTCCGGCCCCGCAAAGTACACGCCCTCCGACTGCGGCGTGCCCAGGAACACCGAGTCCAGGCTGGCCGTCCCCGCGATCAGCGTCACCCCCTCCAGGCCGTCGAACTCCCGCGCCTGCCGCGCAAAGGGCATCCCATCCGAGCTGAACAGCGGGAAGAAGACCCCGTCCGGCCCCGCGGCCGCGAACTGCGACAGCGCCGCCGTCATGTCCGTGTCCCCCTTCTCTATCCGCGCCGTGCCTGCCACGTCGCCGCCCAGCGCCCCGAACGCCGCGCCGAACGCCGCCGCCAGCGCGCTCGTGTACGGGTCGCCGTCGTGGATCGTCGAAACGCGCCGCAGCCCCAGCTCGTTGTAGGCGAAGTCTGCCACCGCCCGCGCCTGATAGAGATCGTTGTTGGCGACGCGAAAATAGCCCGCGTGGTGGTCCGTCCCCGCGTTGCCCGACAGGTCCGACGTCAGCGCCGGCGACGTGTTCGACGGCGACACCATCACGAGCCCAGCCTCGCTCAGCACCGGCGAAACCGCCACCGCCGCCGCTGAGCACGACGTCCCGACCACGCCCAGCACCCGCGCGTCCCCGATGACCTGCTCCGCCGCCGCCCGTCCGCCCTCCGGTGAGCACATGCTGTCCAGCGACTCCCCCAGCTCGATCTCATGGCCGTGCACGCGAGCAAAGTCCCGCACCGCCAGCTCCACCCCGTACCGCTCGTCCAGCGTCGGCGCGCCCGTGATCGAGAGCATCGAACGTATCCGCACCGGCTCGTCCGCCGCGATCACCACCGTCCCCGCGTCCCCACCTCCCCCGCCGCACGCCCCGGCCGCCAACGCGGACCCAACCAGTAGCGCCAGACCCAGCCCCCTTCGGATGTCGCCGACCAACGCAGCACCTCCCGCACAACAAGTCTCGCCGAGCATCCTACCACGTCTCCACCACTCTATTGGCCCCTGCCCCAGCCCCCCCACCCATCCCAGGCCCCGCCCACGGCGCTCCCGGCGTCCCTCTCCCCGGGATCGGGGGCCGCTCATGGCGCTCTCGGGGTCCCGCTCATGGTGAGCCCGTCAAACCAAATGATCGGGGTGGAGGCGCGGCCCCCGAGCCCTAAACGTTGAGATTGACGGAACGGTCCAAGTCCGCTACAATCGGGTCATCTAGCTTATAGGAGCTAGAGCGGGAGGTTATACCACAGCAACGGTGCCAAGGCAAGCACCAGCTGCAGAGCTGGACCAATGATGCTGAGGGTCACGTTCTGGGTACCTACCTCTCCATTAGCCCCTTTTGCGGCACGATGGCTGACTATCCCACGATAGTTATGTTATCGGTAATGCCATCAGCAGTGGTGGCAGCAAAGCATACGTGGGCAGGGCGGTGGCGCAAACAGGCCGCGGTTTGCTCTGCAACAAAACGCCCTGTTCGCGTGGGGACTGTGATACTTGGCAACTACCCTACAATGGTACGCCAAAAGACCGTATCTTCACTTCGACCTCCCACTAGGCCGGATAAAAGCTGCCGCGTATGTAAGCGACCCAGCAAAGGTCGCGCGTCATCCATTCTATCCACTGCTTACATATGAGCTCGTCACCCCACGCATCAAGAAATCTCTTGCAGGTTCGGCAAGACTCTTTGTTAGAGAACCAAAGTCTCGGACAATCGCCTATCCTGCTCATAAAGATGGGTACATATTCTCCTATTATAAATCGCTTCTAGAATGCAAGTACGAGACTTGGCTAAAGCAAGAAAGACTTGAAGAAGCCGTTACTGCTTTTCGTTCTAATGGCGAGAACAATGTAACTCTCGCCAAGAAGGCATTTGATTTCATCAGAAACAACCCCAACTGTCAGATAGTGGTCACAGACGTTGAGTCATTCTTCGACCACATCAACCACCAACTATTGAAAGCGATCTGGACCCGCTTCTTGGGGAACACTCAGCTACCCGATGACCATTATGCAGTCTACAAGGCCATTACGCGTTACAGTGTCGTGGATCGGCATAAGGCGTATAATCTGTTTGGTATTAGGCTGTCGGGCCGTCTCCGCAGAACCGTTAGCCCACAGAAGTTGTGCTCTCCAAAGGAATTTCGTGACAAAGTCATCGGCCGCGGCCTGATTCGATCCGGTTCCGCCAATGATACTATAGGTATTCCCCAAGGAACCTCGTTAAGTCCATTGCTGTCTAACATGTACATGGCTGACTTGGATTTGGCGATGCACAACTGGATAACTGGTTTGGGCGGAAGATATTGGCGATATTGTGACGACATCTTGATCGTAGTTCCAGGTAAGTATAAACCAGATATCCAGAATAGGCTCGACGCCCAATTGGGGCTACTCAAGTTGACCAGAAACCAGAACAAGACCCAATGCCATCTCGCCTCGAACTTGCCATCCCATAGACAGCTTCAATATCTTGGATTTATGTTTAACGGCAGTGATGCGGTAGTTCGCTCTTCGTCCGTTGATCGCTACCACCGTAAACTCAGTAGGTCAATTCGAATGGCTAAAGGCCGCCAGGAAAGGGAAAGCATAGCCAACCTGCACCCTGCTCCCTTCCGTAAGCAGGCACTGTATAATATGTATTCGGACAAACCGGTCCACGGAAAGCGAATCCAGGCGAGAATCCAACAGAAGAAATTCAAGGGTAACTTCATTGACTATATGGAACGGGCAGCCAAAACCATGAATTCTCCGCGTATTACACGGCAGAGGGAGAGAGTGCTAAAGAAGTTTCGTGATAGGATTCAACGGCAATAGAGGTTAGCTTGTCAATTCTTGGAATTCTCGCTTGGCTTTCTATTTGCCTGCCTCTAAGAAACGATGGTGTCCCATTATCGCTAAAGTTCTACGCGCCGCGTGGACACTCCATCAGTCCTATGGGCCAGGCCGATGCCGTGACCTCCCCGCTTGCCGCTCTTCGGCCCACTCGGTGCGCCGATACGCTTTGCGGAAAAGAGGGCTCCGCGGTAGATCGCTGAGGAATCCCACCCTGCCATCCGCCCCTGTCGCCGAGGCGCCCGGCTGCCCTATCCTCTTACCATGAGTAACCTGCGCAAACACCTCGACGCAAGAGCCATGCCGCCGACGACTTCCTCGGGCCGGCGCTCCGGCCGCCCGACGCGCCCCGGCCGCAGCCCCTCAACCGATTCGTTTCTCCCCACTTTTTATTTCCAGCTTCAAATGGACGTAAACGAAATACGAATCGGTGTTGCGCGCACCCGGCAACCGCCCGGACGAGCATCGCCCGGCGCCCCGGCCGGGCCGCGCCGCCAACGGCTCCGACAGCCCCCGCTACCCCCGCTCCGCGTCGCGCTTGGCCAGCAGATCCGCCACCCGGTCCAAGATCCTGTGCCCCACCTCGTACTTGGGCAGCAGCGGAAGCTCCTCCGCGGCGCCTCCCGCCTCAAGCAGCGTCACCCGGTTGGTGTCGGAGCCGAAGCCGCTGCCCTCGGCGGACACGTCGTTCGCCGCGACGAGATGCAGCCCCTTCGACGCAAGCTTCGCCCGTGCGTTCGACTCGACCTGCTCCGTTTCGGCCGCGAAGCCAACCTTGATCACGTCCCCCGCCACCTCCGCAACGATGTCCGGGTTCTGCTCCATCTCAATGGTCCAGCTCTTGCCGGCGCCCCGCTTTACCTTCTGGCCCGCCGCGCTCTTGGGCCGGAAATCGGCCACCGCCGCTGACATAACAAGGGCGTCGGCGTTGGAGCAGGCCAGCAGGACAGCGTCGCGCATCTCCAGGGCTGTCCCTACCCGCCGCATGGCGATGCCCGGTGGGTCCGTCAAGCCCGTGGGTGCGGCTACCAGCGTCACGTGCGCCCCACGGTCCCGGGCCGCCTCGGCCACCGCGTACCCCATCTTCCCGGAAGAGCGGTTGGCGACCATCCGCACCGGGTCGATGGGCTCCTGCGTGCCCCCCGCGCTCACGACGATGTGGCGCTGCGCCAGGTCGCCGCTGCGCCCCAGCACCCAGCGCAGGTGGCCCACAATGGTCTCCGGCTCCTCCATGCGCCCCAGCCCCATCAGCCCGGACGCCAACCGTCCCTGCGCGGGCCCGACCACGTGGGCCCCCCGCTCCCGCAGCGTCCTCAGGTTCGCCTGCAGGGCGGGATGGGCGTGCATGTTCGCGTCCATTGCAGGGACCACCACCAGGGGGGCTGTCGTCGCTAGGGCCGTGGCCGTCAGTACGTCGTCCGCAAGTCCCAGCGCCAGCTTGGCGATGACGTTGGCCGTTGCCGGCGCCACCACAAGCAGGTCGGACTCGATGGCCAGGGCCACGTGCTCCATCGCCAACTCCGACTCCGGGTCGAAGATATCCGTCACCACCGGCCGGTGCGTGATGGCCCGGAACGTCAGCGGGGTCACAAACCGCGCCGCCCCGCTGGTCAAGGCCACGCTCACCCGCGCGCCCGCCTGTGTCAG
Organism: Dehalococcoidia bacterium; assembly: GCA_965197715.1. Lineage (GTDB taxonomy): Bacteria > Chloroflexota > Dehalococcoidia > Lucifugimonadales > UBA1127. The sequence goes on along the minus strand of OZ240224.1, from coordinate 3,168,132 downwards.
CTTGCTGGCCAGGTCGACGGCCTTGTAGCAGGCGATGCTCCCGGTAACGCCCAGGAGAATCCGCTTCTCTTCAAGGGGGTTGTGCATGTCATCATTCCTCTCGGGTTTCAGGCTCGTTCAGCCGGGCGATTCATCTCGTGGATGAGCCGTAGGCCAATGAGGGTCAGGTCCTGGTTCACCGCGTAGAAGACTCCGGTCTCCTTGGCGATAAGCTCGGCCAGACCTCCCGTGGCGATGGCCTTGGCGTCCTCTCCCAGCTCGGCGCGGAAACGCTTCACCATCCCCTCGACGATGGCGACGTGGCCAAAGAACAGCCCGGACTGGATTGCTGACACGGTGTTCTTGCCGATGGCCGACGACGGTGCCTGGAACTCCACCCGCCGAAGCTGGGACGTGCCCATGTAGAGGGCCTCGGCGGCGATGGTCACGCCCGGTACGATGGCGCCTCCCAGGTAGTCGCCGTCCACCGTAATGGCGTCGAAGACCGTGGCAGTGCCGAAATCAACCACCACCAGGGGGCCCCCGTACATGCGGTAGGCCGCGGCCGCGTCCACCACCCGGTCCGCGCCGACGTCCCTGGGGGAGTCGTACAGGATGCGGACGCCCGTCTTGGTGCCCATGCCGACCACCAGGGGCACGACGTGAAAGGAGCTTCGGGCTACCTCTTCGAAGACCGCGGTCAGGGGCGGCACGACACTGCAGGCGATGATGTCCTCGATGTCCTCGATCTGTACCCCCTTCAGGGGAAGGAGGTTACGGATCAGCGCGGCGTACTCGTCAGGCTGGCGGTGGAGGTCCGTGAACAGTCGCCAGGTGGCGCACAGCTTCTCGCCCTGGAAGGCTCCCAGGGTGATGTTGGTGTTCCCAATGTCCAGGGCCAGCAGCATGGTAGCCTCGCGAGACTATTATAGGCGTATTGACGGCGCGGGTTCAAAGGATGCAGCAGCGTCACGAAAGGCAAGCCCGGCTCATCCGTGGTTAGACAGAGCTACTTTAGTGAGCACGCAAGGATACTTGCTGGGCCGGCACGATCCACGGTCCGCAATTAGCGACATGGGCCAGAGCCATGAGCCCTGCACCAAGAGTAGACTTAAAGCTAATGCGTGGTCATTGGGATGCTAGAGTTCCTCAGCGACCCCTCCGCTGAATGTGCCATGGATGACCGCGTTGCGTGCGCGCGGGAGCGCGCGCAAGAGATCGCTGGCGACAACCCCCGCATCGCCCAGGTCCGCAGTCACGAGGTGGCCCGCCGCGGCGTGGAGGAACACGCCCGCGGCGGCCGCGTCGAAGGGTTCACAGCCCTGGGCCATGAGGCCGGTGATCACACCGGCCAGGACGTCCCCTGTCCCCGCAGTGGCCAGGGCCGGGTTCGCGAAGGGGCTCAAGCGGACTCCACCCTCCGGCGACGCTACGACGGTAAAGGCGCCCTTCAGAACGACGGTGACGCCCCAGCGAGCAGCGGCAGCCCGCGCAGTCTCGATCCGGTCTGCCTCCACCTCGGCGATGGTGCATCCAAGCAGTCGAGCCATCTCGCCGGGGTGAGGCGTGACCACCGCGGGAGCTCGCAAGCGCTCCCACCAGCCGGGCATGCCGGCCAGGAGGTTCAGGCCATCGGCGTCTATGACTGCGGTCAGACCCAGCGGCGCCTCCGCAAGGAGCAGAAGACGCAGGAGCTCCCGGGTTGCCGGCTGCTGGCCCAGTCCGCAGCCGATGAGAAGGACGTCGTAGTCCGCCGCGCTCTCGCGCAGCAGTCTGGCGGCCTCCTCCGCTGCGATTTGCCCCGCCGCGGGCTCAGGCAATGGGACAAAGGTCACCTCGGTCAGTTTTCCGGCCAGAATGGGATGGACGCCCTTCGGTGGGGCCAAGGTGACATAACCAGCTCCAGCCCGTGCCGCGCCCATGCAAGCCAGATAGGCGGCCCCGATGTACCTTTCGGAACCGGCTATGACCAGGGTCTTGCCAAAGCTTCCCTTGTGGGCATTCAACGGGCGACGAGGGAGCACCCGGCGGACGGTGGAGGTGGTGAGCATATCCAGGGCGGGGTCCTCAGTGAGGTGCCGTGGAATCCCGATGTCCGCAACCGTGAGACGTCCCACTGTCTCAGCGCCGGGGAGGCGGAACAGGCCAATCTTGGGACACCCCAGGGTGACTGTGACGTCACTGGTAACGGTTGCCGGGTCTGTCTCGCCGCTATCTGCGTTGAGGCCCGTGGGTAGGTCGAGCGCCAGGACAGCCATTTCCGGGCGTTGGGCCTTCTCCTGGCGGACCATGTGCAGCAGACCGGAGAGGGGCGGCAGAATGGGTCGTGCACGGCCCGTGCCCAGAATGGCATCCATGACAAGGTCGGCTTCCCCAATGGACCTGCTCAGGGCTGCGCGTCTCGGGTCCTTGGACCCATCTGTCACATTGACTCCGGCCTGGACAGCAAGTGCAAGCTTTGGGTCGTCTGCCGGTCTGGCTGCACACAGATAGGCCGTTGTCGCCGTGCCCCAGCGTTGGAGGTGCCGCGCAGCCACGAGGCCGTCCGCGCCGTTGTTCCCCGGACCGATCAGAGCGAGCACCGTTCCAGGCGCCGCGGCTCCCATCTCACGCAGGGCAACTCGGGCCATGGCAAGCCCTGCACGTTCCATGAGGGAATCGGTGGATACGCCGGCTGCCTCTGAGAGACGCTCCACCTGGCGCATCTCGTCAATGGTGACGATCTTCATAGGTCGAACCTACTACCGATGCTACGGCGTACTCGTGGGAATGGGAGAGGGAGATGGCGAGGACACTCATACCAAGTTTGGCGGCCCGAACGGCAGCGCGGCCGTGGAGACGGACCTGCGGCGCTTGGCCGCGCTGGCGTACAACCTCGATCTCCCGCCAGGAGACACCGCGGATGCCGGTGCCCAGGGCCTTCATCACGGCCTCTTTTGCGGCGAAGCGTGCCGCCAGTTGGGCCGTCCGCCCCCTGGCGAATACGAGCTCCTGGGGTGTGTAGATGCGCTGGAGGAAGCGATTGCCCCAGCGCTGGACGGCGCTGGCAATACGGGGGATTTCTATGATGTCCACGCCGACATAGAGCATCGCTGTGACGTCACTCCCTCTCGTGATCGACTGCAAGACGGGTATTGGTCAAGGCGCGAGCATTATAGCCAGCACAGAGGGCTGTGTCTATGAGGGTGTGGAGACCTTGCGGCTAGCTTGCGAACTGGACCACATCTCTAGCCGGCAAGCAGACAAAGGGCGGTGGACTGGCATAGGAGGAACAGCCCGGATGGGACGTCTCATTGGTGTGTTCTGAACGATTCCCGTAATATAACTATGCAATAACTGGTATAGTATTGGATAACCCTTGACAATGGTCGGAACACATGGTAGTGTCTATGCCATAGACCAAAGAGGGGCCTTCGAAGCAGGGGGTTACGAATGGCACGCAGGCCGCGTCTGATGCAGGCGGTGGAAGAGCGCTACAACCGTCCTCTGGAGCGGCTGCTCCCGGAGATGGTCAATGAGAAGGGCATCTCCGGGACGGCGGCGGAGCTCGGCGTGAGCAAGTCCACCGTGAGTTACTGGCTTCTGAAGCTAGGCATCAACGTTCGCCGGGTGGCTCTAGCACCTGGGGAATCCTTGGAGGTCAAGCGGAGTCAGTAGGGGGCGGTGGGCACAAAGGACCGCACCCAACCAGTTGAGGGGGAATGATGCGCATCCACTTTGCGGGCAGAGTTTCTGAGCTGTTGACGACTCTACGGGTGATCTTGGCGGACTTTCCCACCATTCGGGCCGCTGACGTGACCCCAAGGATGCTAGCCGAAGCGCGGCTTTCGAGTCGGCGGAACTAGCTAGCGCATTCGTCGGTACGGGGAGAGCCTGCGTGCTTGGAGGGGAAGCACGCAGGCTCTCTCTTTGAGCTGAGACGCGGGCCTCCTCTGCCGGGCAAAGAGTGACCAGGGGATGCGCAGGTCTGGCAGTTGATGGAGGCGCAGTCTACTCTGGACGTGCCATCCGGTTGATGATCCCAGCTAGATATCCGGCCCCAAAGCCGTTGTCGATGTTCACGACTGCCACACCAGGGGCGCAGCTATTGAGCATGGCTAGGAGGGGAGCCAGCCCTTGGAAGCTTGCGCCGTATCCGATGCTGGTCGGGACGGCGATGACGGGGGCGGAGACGAGTCCTCCAACGAGACTCGGAAGGGCGCCCTCCATACCCGCCACCACCACGATGACTCGTGCCTTCTGCAGCTGCCCAACTCTGTCCAGCAGCCGGTGGACCCCGGCGACGCCCACATCCTGTATCTGCTCTACGGCCGAGTCCAAGAGCCCTGCGGTCACCACTGCTTCCTCGGCTACGGGCAGGTCTGCTGTGCCGGCGCTGACCACTATGACTCCGGTGATCAGGTCCTTTCCCTCGCGGCGGTCCACGACTATAGCTCGGGATCTCTCGTAGTAGTGGGCATCGGGGGCGTCCCTAGCGACCAACTCGTATGACTCAGGGCTTGCGCGGGTAACCAGGAGCCTGTCGCTCTGCGCCAGCAGACGCTGAGCAATAGTGGCGATCTGATTCGGGGTCTTGCCCAGGCCGAACACGACCTCCGGGAAGCCCTTGCGCAAAGACCGGTGGTGGTCTGCCTGAGCAAACCCGATGTCCTCGAAGGGCAGTCGTCGCAGCTCGTCCAGGGCTGAATCGACGGTGACCTCGCCGCTTTGGACGCGAAGGAGGAGTTGAGACAAGCGTTGGACGTCCATGCATTCCCTTGGGTGTGGATGATCACGTATTATAGCTTGCCTTGGTGAGGCACCGCGTTACGGTGTGGAACGCTCGAGGGTCCCATCGCGTTCAATGCGTTGACTGGCCTTACGCGGGAACCTATACTGACGACAACTTTCCGGGGGTATCAGAGCATGCGTCTCGCTTGTCTCCAGGACACGTTGGACAAGGGTCTCGGAATCGTGAGCCGGGCCGTGGCCAGTCGGACCACTCTTCCCATCACGCAGAACATACTGCTCCAGACGGACCAGGGGAGGCTGAGGCTTTCAGCGACCAACCTGGAGCTAGCCATCAGCACGTGGATTGGCGCCAAGATAGAGGAAGAGGGCGCCATCACCGTTCCGGCTCGGCTTCTCACCGAGTTTGTGAGCTCTCTTCCACAGGAGACCATCGACGTGGAGGCCTTGGCCCATCCATACGCGCTGCGTCTCACGTGCGCCAACAACCAGGCCCGAATCATTGGCACCGAGCCCGACGAGTTTCCGCCACTGCCTACGGTAGAGGGCGGAGTTACTGCCATGTTGAATCCAAGGGCGCTGCGGAACGCCATCTCCCAGGTGGTCTTCGCCGTGGCGACCGAGGACTCGCGGCCGGTACTGACAGGCATCAAGGTCGAGCTGGAGGACGAGAAGTTCACCTTCGCCGCAGCCGACGGGTTTCGGCTCGCCGTTCATCGCGGGGAGCTTGCGCAGGGGGTTTCCGAGCCCGCCCACGCTATCATCCCCGCTCGGGCCTTCTCAGAGCTTGGCCGGCTATTGGGGGACCAGGAGCAGCCGGTGGAGATGCTGCTCGACGCGACCAAGGGTCAGGTCCTGTTCCGGCTCAAGGATGTGGAGGTCATCTCACAGCTCATCCAGGGGACCTTCCCCAACTACGCCCAACTTCTACCTGAGAGCTATACCACACGGGCGTCCCTGCCTGTCCAGGAGTTTCTGCGGGCAACGCGCACGTCGTCCATCTTTGCTCGAGACAGTAGTGGCATTGTGAGGCTCCACGTCCGGCCGGGTGAGGAGGGCATGCTTCAGGTGGTGGCACGCGCCGAGGAGGTGGGGGAGAACAACACGGACTTGGGGGCTGAGGTTGAAGGGGAGGAGGCCAAGGTCGCGTTCAATGGCAAGTACCTGCTGGACGTCTTGGGCGCCATCTCCGAGGAAAGGGTGTCCCTGGAAGTGACCACACCCTCCAGCCCCGGCGTCCTGCGGCCAGTGAGCTCGGACAGCAGCTACGTCAACGTCATCATGCCCATGTTCGTGCAGTGGTGATGCGGGCGCACCATCCTCTTTGCTGCTAGGGATGCGCCTCCGGACGGTGGGTGAGGCGCCTGGTGGGCCTTTAGCCGGGTCGAGATAGGTCCGCAACGTCCTCAGGCACACGCACGGCACGTTCCCAGGCCGCCACGCGGCCCGAGCCCCAGCACAGCCCGGCTGACATACGTGCGCGTTGCTTGTGTCTCCGTCGCTTAACCCTGTGGCCCAACGTGTGCGACGTCACGTGACGTAACTTGTGGCTAACCTCCCGTTGTCGCGCTGAGGGCGAGGACACTTGCCATCGTAATCCCGATGCCCAGGGCTTGGAACCGCGCAGGACGCTCGTGCAGGAAGAGCCAGGCCAATGACATGGTGACGATCGGGTGAGCGGCCGAGATCGGGGCGACGATGAAGACGGACCCGGTCGAGACGCCGACCGTATAGGCGATGAAGGCGAAGGAATCGAGCAGGCCCGCAGCAGCTACTATTCCTCGGCTGCCCTTCCCTGGCCATCTCACCGGTGCTCTCTGGACTCGAGCGACGACTAGGAGGAGGGCGATGGTAGAGACCTTGGAGACCAGAATCGCCAGTATGGGGGTCGTAGCCAAGCTGAGTGGCTTGAGCAGGACTGCGGCCACCCCGATGGTGAGCATGGCGCCAACGCCGTACCAGAATCCGGTCGGCCCGCTCCCCCTCGTCGTGCCGCGCGCAGAGAGCATCAAGATGCCGCAGGTGATGGCGCCAATGAGCCCCCACTGCGCCGGTGCTATGACCTCGCTGAGCAGCAACCATGCCAGCAGGACGGAAACGGCCAGCCACGCTGAGGCCACGGCGGTTACGACGGACACCTTGCCTATGGCAAGGCCCCGATAGTAGACAAGATAGGCCGCGGCGATGGTGAATCCTAATGCCGGCCCGAGCCACGCGGCGGTGCTCAGGTCTGCCGGGCCATCCACTCCTTGAAGGGTCGCCTGGGCTGCGAGAACCACCATAGGCAGTGCCAGGCCCGTGAACTGGACGTAGAAAGCCGTTGGAAAGCTGCCAATCCGAACGGAAGATTGTCGGCCAAGAAAGTCCGCCACTCCCCACGACACAAGGCTCAGGAAGCCCCAGAGCATGTCGGCCCGGATGGGCAATTGCTGCAGCGTCCCCCGGCTACTGGGACCCGAACCACGCTGCCAGGTCAGCGCGGTTGCGGTCCAGCCAGCGGACGTTCAGGCCGATGCGCTCCAGCGACTGCTGGATGGTGCGTGTTGCTGCGGGCACCGGGTGTGCTTCAAAGAAGCTGCGTACGTCCTCCTGTTCCTCCGTCGTCGTGAAGGCGCCGGTGATGGAGACCAGACGCATGATGCCAAAGCCGCCGCTGCCGTAGCGCCGGTCGAACTCGGGCCAGTTTTCCTTGAGGAACTGCCAGGCCAGCGTCTTTCCGATGCGGTTGCCCGCCACAGCCGAGATCAGGGAGATTGTGTCCTGGGAGCGAATCTCCTCAGAGAGGGCCAGCTCAAGGGTCTTCCACAAGAGCTCGGGTTGCTGGAACCTCCCCATGGCCACGTGCAGCCGCACTCGCTCCTCCTGGAGGGTCGTCTGATTGGCCATGTCCCGCAACCTCTGGTGAGTAGGGGTGTCACCCACTTGGGCAGACAGCGCGTAGACAACGGCTCGCAGGTCCGGAGCCAGAGACGATGGTTGGTCCAGTGCTGCCGTGAAGCGGCGCTGGGCCTCAGTGAGCGTGTCTATGTCGCCGAAGAACCCCAGCCCTCCCAGGACGGTGCTGCGCAGGAGAGATTGCAGGTGCCCTTCACCGGCGCCGGCGTCCCAGCCCACTCGCTGCACCACGGGGGTCAATAGCTCCCGGACCAGGGCATGGAATTGGGGAAGGAAAGGCTCTGCGGTCAGCAGATTGTCCATCTGACGGAGGTTTCCCGCCAGATCGCTCCACAGAGAGTACTCCGTTTCATTTCTGTAGGCCTGTGCCAGGGTGAGAAACTGGGTGGCCGGAATCAGGCCCGCCCGCGCGAGGGCGTAGGCGTCGTTCTCCAGTCCAAGCCGGTCGGCGGGTGACAGGTCAAGACTCTCAATGGCGGGAGTGAAGCGATCCCACTCTAGGGGCTGATAGTTAACGCGATAGAACCCGGTTTGGGCAGCGTTCACCTTGACCCACGCGCTGTCGTCAACGGCAGGGCGCGCGGACTCCAGAAGCAGGCTGCTCTGACGCTGCTCCAGGAGCAGACGGTCCGCGTTGGGCGCCCCCTCACCGGTCACGCTGACCGGGACCTGCCACAGCGACGGGTCGGGCGACTGCGCAGGGTCAGCGTCGTAGACGAAGCGTTGCTGCGACAGGTGAAGGCGCAGCTGCTCGCCTTCCCGCTCAATGGAGGTCTCAAGGACGGGGTACCCCATCTGAAGGGTCCAGCTCTCCATCAGTGACGTCACCGGTTGCCCCGACGCCTCTTGCAGAGCGCTCCAAAGGTCGGCGCCCCGGGCGTTGTCGTACTTGTGGGCGTCCAGGTAGCTGTGGAGGCCGGCTCGGAAGGTCTCCTCGCCGAGGAACTGCTCGAGCATTCGGAGGATGGAGGCGCCCTTGCTGTAGCTGATGGCGTCGAAGAGCTGACTGACCTCAGTGGGGTCGCGCACCGGCTGCTCGATTGGGTGCGAGTTGCGAAGCCCGTCCAGGGAGAGGCCGGGGACCAGGTCTTCAATGATGAACTGCGTCCACATCTCCCACTCCGGGAACAGGTGGTCCACGGCCTTGGTGCCCATCCAGGACGCGAAACTTTCGTTGAGCCAGAGGTCGTTCCACCACTCCATGGTGACCAGGTCACCAAACCACATGTGGGCCATTTCGTGGGCGACGACTTCGGCGACGCGCTGCCGAGTGCCCGCCGCCGAGTTTTGCGGATCCACCAGCAGGGCGGTCTCGCGGTAGGTGATGGCGCCCCAATTCTCCATGGCCCCGGCGGCGAAGTCCGGGGCCGCGATGTGGTCGAGCTTGGGCAGGGGATAGGGTATGCCGAAGTAGTCGTTGAAGTAGCCCAGCAGCTTCACGGCAGTGTCCAGAGCGAATCGCCCCTGCTCCGCCTTTCCGGGAGTGGTCCAGATGCGCACGAGCGTGCCTCCAGGCGCCGTTGCCTCCACGGACTCGAACTCCCCGACCAGGAAAGCCAAGAGGTAGGTGGACATAACCGGCGTTTCCATGAAGGTCACGCGCTTGTGGCCGGGAGCGCCCGCTTGCTCGCTCTCGACGGGAGTGTTGCAGATGGCCGTGAGGTGATCGGGAATCACCAGGGTTACCTGAAAGGTCGCCTTGAGGGCTGGCTCGTCCCAGCATGGGAAGGCCCGACGAGCGTCGGTTGACTCGAACTGGGTCGTGGCCAGGAATCGCTCCGGGCCGCCCGGCGTCGTGTAGCGGCTGCGGTAGAACCCCTGAAGCCGGTCGTTGAGGGTACCGGTGAACTGCAACTCAAGGGTGGCTTGGCCTTCGGGAAGCGGGGACGCAAAGTCCAGAGTGAGGGTTTCGGCGCTCTCGTCGAGGGTGATGCCGGCCGCGGCTGTCACGCTGCCGCCGGCCTGGATGCTCGACGCCAACTGGACGCCAAGCTCCACGGCGTTGAGGACGATCCGCGACGTGGGCTCCGTGACTTCGATGTCCACCTGCTCCTGACCGCTGAAGGTGAAGGAGTCCAGGTCCGGCCACAGAGTGATCCGGTACCTTAGGGGACGGACGTTGGTTGGAAGCAACGAGAACTCTGAATCGGGCATCTTCTCCCTCTCAGTTGGGTGCAGTGGCAATAAGATGTCAGCAGGGTAGCATGGGGAGGGGACTTGCGTGAAGGCTCTCACGTTACTGCTGACGGGTCGGCCAGCTTCACAGCCGGCGCCGAGGGGTCTTGCCGGGAAGCCGGCTTGATTGTTCTCCTTCGGTTGATTGTCGGCAGCTTTTTTTTCCGCACTTTTGAAGCTGGAAAGTGCGGAAAAGGGTGATTGTGTGCCGGGCTGATGGTTCCTTCCTTGCTTGGATGGCGCAGGGGTACGCCGACGGGCCGGTTGAAGCTGGACCGCCCTTCCGCAGGTGGGTGCGGAGCCGATTGCTCTGTGTGGGGTGTGTGTATCTCGGGCGACTTCCACAGCGGCAAGGTCTGGGGCCCGCGCTATGCTTGCGCTACACCTGGTCTGCATCACGGAGCGCCGGGAGGGGTGTGCACCACGCTGCCCATCTCCGCCTTTGGGGAGAACACGGAGGGTGAGCCCCGCGTCCTCTCCTTGGACCGCGGCCTGCATGGCATCGCCGCGGGACACTGGAACCGCCGCCGCGCACCTTCCCGCTGTGGGGCAGCACGTCATGGGAGAGCTTGGCCGCCCCGCTGCAAAGTGACCTCCTTGTATCTTGGTTTTGGTGTGCTGGGGAGAGTGTAGGGCATATGTTCTGTTTCGGGCAAGGGCGGGATGGCAGTCGCTAGCGCGACGGCTCTGTGGGGGCCCGCCCCGGCGCCCCTCCCCCGTGGATTCCCGCCTGCGTGGGAATTGTAGATGTTAGGTAATTCGCTGACAGAATTGGCTGGAGAACGAGCCAGTCTGGAGGCGAAGATGCGCGACAATAGCAATGACCGCACTATCGAACGGAACTACGTCCAGAAGTGGCGGTTCGTCGTCCGGGAGTACGAACAGGTCAAGGCCAAGCGCCACCCCAAGTTTCGCTTCGTCCAAGACTTCTACCGCGCCCACGGGGTCAACCGGCAGACCTTCGCCAAGTACTACAACCGCTATCGGCAGTCCGGCGCCGGCGACGCCCTGCTGCCCCGCAAGCGGGGGCCCCGGTGGAAGAGCCGGCGCACCATCCCCTTGATCGAGGAGAAGGTGCTCGAACTCCGGCGCACGGGTGCCAACCGCTACGAGATCTATGCGATACTCAAGCCGGTGCTGCAGTCTCACACCCCAGCGCCCTCCACCATCTACGCCATCAGCAAGCGCCACGGCCTGAACAAGATGACCAAGCCCATGCAGCAGTCCAAGCGCCGGATCATCAAGACCCGGGCCGGGGAGTTGGGCCACCTGGACTGCCACTACCTGAGCAAGGACCTGCTCGTGGGCGCCAGAGGGCGCTCCTACCTGGTGTGCGTGATCGACGCCTGCACGCGGCTGGCGTGGGCCGAGGTGGTGGACGACCTGAAGAGCCTGAGCGTGATGTTCGCCGCGCTCAAGAGCATCAACCTGCTGCACGCGGAGTACGGGGTGCGCTTCGAGGCCATCCTGACCGACAACGGCGCGGAGGTGGCCTCGCCGAGGAACAAGGCCGGTCATCCGATGGAGCGGATGCTCCTGGAGCTGGGCATCACCCATCGCTACACCCGGCCCTACCGGCCGCAGACCAACGGGAAGGTGGAGCGGTTCTGGCGGACGCTGAACGAGGACCTCCTGGAGGGGACGACCTTCGAGTCGGTGGCGGAGTTGAAGGAGGAGTTGATGCAGTACCTCCTCTACTACAACATTGAGCGGCCCCACCAGGGCCTCGGGGGCAAGACCCCCCGCCAAACCTTGCAAAATCTGTCAACGAATTAGCTGACATATACAGGAATGACGTGGTGGGGGGTGGTGCGGGGATGACGGGTCGCTTCGCGACGGCTCTGTGGGGGCGGGTTGGGTGCGTTGAGTCGGTAGGGTCATCAGGGGTGGGGGACGCCCCGCCGTGCCGCCCCCGTGGGTTCCCGCTTTCGGAGACCTTTGGGTAGCTCCCCTTGGGTCGCTGGCGCGACGGCTTTGTGGGGGGATGCCCCCGCGCCGCGCCGCCCCCCGTGGATTCCCGCTTTCGCGGGAATGACGGTTATGCAAGAGTCTCCTCTCGCGGGAAGGACGGGAGGGGGAAGGACGGGGGTGGTGATGACCCACCCGCCGCCGGGGCGGACGTTGTGCCGCCTAGGGCGGTGGGATATACTGGCGCCGACGTGCCCAGCGGTCCAACAGCCTCCAAGACCCGTCGCCGTGGGCTTTCTTCGACCGCGCACCATCCGGTGGAGGGGTATTGAACGGCACTCGTGTCGCCCGTGACATTGTCGTGCGGTTGGGCACGGCACTGCAGTACCCGGACTATCGCACGCTGTGGTTCGCCAACGTATGCGGCGGGGCCGCGTCCTGGGCGCTCATCGTAGCCCGAGGGTGGCTGGTCTACGAAATCTCGGATTCCTCGGCGCTGGTGGGTCTCGCCACCTTTGCCGCCATGATTCCCCGCTTCTTCATTACGCCCTTCTCCGGGTACCTTGTAGACCGGTTCGACCGCCGCCGTGTTCTGGCATGGACCTTTGCGCTCAACCTCATCCACAACCTGGTGCTGGCGGCGGTGGTCCTGGCAAGCCTGGTAGAGGTATGGCACCTGCTGGTGCTTTCCCTTGTCAATGGAACGGCGCGCGCAACCCAGATGCCGGCATCGGGTTCTCTGATACCCAACCTCGTGCCGAGACATCACCTGCTCAACGCCATTGCCCTGAACTCAGCGACGCAGCATGGGTCGCGGCTGGTGGGTCCGGCCGCCATTGCGCCGCTGCTAGCTACAGTGGGCGCGGGCGGCGCCTTTGTTCTCTGCACAGTCTTCTACGCCGTGGGGCTCATCCTTGTTCTGCGTATCCATACGGAATCGCGCGGGGTCATAGACCGGTCGCGCGGGATGGGGCAAAACCTGCTCGCGGGGTTCTTCTACGTCTATCGGCATCCGCTGCTGCTCCCGCTGCTGCTGGTGGCTGTAGGGCACTGCGCCTTCACCATGTCCTTTGAGTCCGTCCTTCCAGTCATGTCACGAGTGAAGCTGGGTGCGGAAGGAGCAGGCTTCAGCTATCTGATGATGGCCGTGGGTGGGGGAGCGCTCGTGTCGTCCCTTTACCTGGCCTCGGTCCAAAGTGACAAGAGCCGCGGACGGTTGCTGGTGCTTCTGGGTATGATCAGCGGCCTTGCCCCCATAGGGCTGGCGCTGTCTTTCAACCTTACCCTGGCCCTCATGGCCGCGACCGTTATGGGTGCTGTACAGGCAGGGTACATGACCCTCTTCCACGTTGTTGTGCAGACGAACGTGCCCGACTCCATTCGCGGCCGCGCGAGCGCCATCAACAACCTTCACATCGGCGGCATGATGGCCACCTTCAACCTCGTGAACGGTGTTGCCGCCGATTACATCTCGGGGCCCCTGGTGCTGGGGCTAGGGGGCGCGGCCTTTGTGGCCGTCATGGGAACAAGCTTTGGGAGCTTGCACCTGAGGCGCCTCTACGCTGCTCGGCAGGACCCTGCAATAGTCGCGGCGTAGCCACGCCTTTCGGATCCGCCGGTCCGGAGACCCCGGTTGAGCTCATACGACATTCTCGATGTCATCGGGAACACCCCCCTGGTTGAGCTGCGCAACTTTGGCGCCAAGCCGGGGGTGCGCATCTTCGGCAAGCTGGAAGGATGCAACCCCACAGGAAGTGTCAAGGACCGTGTGGCGCTGTACCTGGTACGCAAGGCCGAAGCTGAGCGCGGCCTGACTCCTGGCTGCACGCTTGTGGAGGCCAGCACGGGCAATACGGCCCTATCGTTGGCGCTCATAGCCAAGCAACGAGGCTACCGGCTGAAAGTGGTGATGCCGCCGGCCGTGACGCCGGGGATGGCGGAGCTCCTGGAGATTCTGGGCGCCCAGGTCCTGAGGCATGAGTTCGTGGTTGGCATGAAGGGCGCCATTGAGCACGCCGTCCAGCTGGGTCAGGAGAAGGACCACCTTGCAGTGCGCCAGTTTCAAGATGACGCCAACGTTCAGGCCCACTATGAGACGACAGGTCCTGAGATTCTGGCAGCGCTGCCTGACGTAGATGCCTTTGTGGCAGGCATCGGCACCGGGGGGACCGTGATGGGCGTGGGCAGGCGCCTCAAAGAGCGCAATCGTGAGACCAAGGTCATTGGCGTCGCACCCCGGCCCGGAGACGAGATTCAGGGGTTGCGGAGCATCGAACAGGGCTATACACCCCCGCTTCTGGACGAGAATCTGTTGGACGGGCGGTTCCTGGTGGACACGGCGGCGAGCTTTGCGAGAATGAGGGAACTCCTCGAGAAGGAGGGACTCTTCGCAGGCCTCTCCTCAGGCGCCGCCCTCCATGCGGCCCTTCGCGTTGCCCAGCGAATGGACCGAGGGAACATCGTGGTGCTCCTGGCAGACACGGGATGGCGCTACCTGCCAGCTCTCTTCGGCTTGACGCAGCTCATGGGCCTCGACGGCGACCCCGACAACCGCGCGTGGTGGTAGGTCGCCGGCGCGACGGCCATGTGGGGGGAGGGTTGTGGCGGGGGTGTAGTGGGGAGGACGGGGTTGAGGAGGATGCACGGCTGTGGCCCGCCCCTGGATTCCCGCTTTCGCGGGAATGACGGTGGGTGGGCTCTCACTGGGATTGCGACGTCACGTGGGGTACTTGACAGAGACGTCTCGTGACGCTAGACTCTCCCGTATGACACAGCATGAACGAGGCAACTTCCAACTTTCGCTCTCCGAGGCGCAGCTTCGGGCGCCGGAGACGCCTCAATACCTGGAGATCGCGCTGCGCCTCCTGGAGACGCGGCTCAGCGAGCTCAAGGGTGACGGGCAGGTCGTGACAGCCGCTGGGCCTGTATTGTCTCAGGAGCGTTACATAACACCCGCGCCAATGCCGGCGCCGGTGGTGACAGAGGCTCCCGTTCCGGAGACGCCGGAGCCCGCGACGTTGCAGCCACGCTCCGCGGCCCCTACCGCGCCTCAAAGGCGGGCGCGCTGGTTCCAGGACCAGTACCCCCGCATCACCCTGTCCGACGGCGCACAGGTGACACCTCGCTCCCTGGACGAGCTGAAGGCATTGCTGCAGGCGCGGGGACTGACGCCGCACCCGCGCGGCGACGCATCGATGCTTCTGTGGCAGGTCCGGAACAGGCTGGGTGGGACAGTCGAGTCCGTTGGGGATCCCTCGCCCTAGAGATGCTCCTTGATCTTTTCGGCCAGGGCTCTGGTCATGCCGGCGACTGTGGCGAGCTCCTCCAGGGACGCCTCTCTGATCGCCTTGACAGTGCCGAATCGGCGCAGCAGCAGTCGCCTACGCTTGGGTCCAATGCCCGGCACGTTGTCCAGGCCCGACTTCACCGCACGCTGGGAGCGCAGCTTCTGGTGATAGGTGATGGCGAAGCGATGGGCCTCGTCGCGCACCCGCTGGACCAGGAACAACCCTTGGGAGCTTCGCGGGAGCACAATAGCCTCGGCAACCTCCGGAGTGAATAACTCCTCCTGCTCCTTAGCCAGAGACGCCAGGGGGACGGCATCCGTGCTGATGCCGAGCTCCAGGAAGACCCCGTGGGCCGCTGTCAGGTGCCCTTTGCCGCCGTCAATGAGTACGAGGTCGGGGATGAGGCCCCACGTCTCGCCGCTTCCCCCGGCGGACTGGTCGCCGTCCAGCGCCCGCAGCTTGAGGGCCTGCTGGTCCTGCTGCGCCAGCTTGCCGAATCTCCGGCGCAGCACCTCTCGCATCATGGCGTAGTCGTCGATGTCGCCCACCGTGCGGATTCTGAAGCGCCGGTAGTGTGCTGGTCTGGGCTTGCCTTCCTGGCATACCACCATGCTGCCGACGGAGTCGGTCCCGTGGATGTTGGAGATATCGTAGCACTCGATGCGCCTGGGCAGTCTCGGGAGGTTCAGAGCATCCTGCAACTCCCGCATAGCCGTGTCCATGGCGTCCTGGCCCGCGAGACGGCGCACGCGGTTCTGGGCCATCTCCTGCGCCGCGTTCTCGGCCACCATGCTGACCAGCCTGCGCTTCTCGCCCCGAACGGGAACAGTGAGGGTCACGGACCGGCCTCGCTTGCTTTGCAGCCAGGTCCGGATGGACTCGCCGTCCTCCAGGCTGTGCTGCAAGAGGACCTGGGACGGTATGAAAGAGGCGCGGTCATAGAACTGCTTGACGAAGGAACTCAGCACACGGCCCTCCGACTCGTCCCGCGTGCCTTCCATGGTGAAGTGGTCGCGCCCGATGAGCCTTCCCTTGCGGATGAAGAAGGCCTCTACCAACGCTTCGTCCTTGTCCTGCTTCATGGCGATGATATCCACGTCCTCGGAGCGGGTCGTGACCACCTTCTGCTCTTCCGTGACGCGTTTGATGGCGCGAATCTGGTCTCGCAGGCGGGCTGCGCGCTCGAACTCCAGGTTGTCGGCAACCAGATGCATCTGCGACTTGAGCTGGCGCACCACGGCCTCAGTATGACCCTGGAGGAAGAGAAGGACCTGGTCGATGACCGCACGATACTCTTCCCGGGACGCATAGCCCACACAGGGGGCCACGCAGCGATGGATGAAGTACTCGAGGCAGGGACGGGAGTCCACGCCCGTAATGACCTTGGTGCAAGATCGATAGGGGAAGAGCTTCTTGAGCAGGTCCAGCGTCCTCCGCACTGAGTAGGCGCTGGCGAACGGGCCGAAGTAGTGGGCGCCGTCCTCCTGGACGCGGCGGGTGAAGGAGACTAGCGGGAACTCCTCCTTCAGGTCGATCTTGATGTAGGGGTACGTCTTGTCGTCGCGCAGGCGAGTGTTGTAGGGAGGGCGATGGCGTTTGATCAGCGTGTTCTCGAGGATCAGCGCCTCACTCTCCGAGTAGGTGATGAAGAACTCGAAGTCCGCGGCGTGTTCCACCATGCGACGGATCTTGGGTGTGAGACCAAAGCGGCTGCCGAAGTATGACCGGACCCGGTTGCGCAGGTTCGCGGCTTTCCCGACGTAGAGGATCTGCGCTGAAGCGTCCTTGAATATGTACACGCCCGACTCTGCGGGCACGCTATTGAGACGGCTTCCTATGGCCTGGGATTGATCTGTCATCGTTGCTTGCGGTCCATTCCCCTTCGTATTGTACGCCGGGGTCGTTGGGCTGTCCCCGTTGGTGTATCACACCAGGTTGTCACATTGTCACAGAGGAGACGTACCGCCGTACGGTGACGGAGGGCGTACCAACCTACAGGAGAGGGCTGGGGCGTCTCATTCACGGCTGGCCCGAACCAGAGTATCGACACCACGGTGGTCGGTTGGGCAGGGGATACCAGGTACACGTCCCACCACAGGCGGTTCGATGGAGGTCGTCTCTGCGGCCGGAGTAGTGACACGCAGCACCCGGCAAGGCAGGACAGCTAGAGCCCCCAGTTCTCCTGCCCCTGTGGCCGTCGTGGTCCGGCACGACCATAACTACCCGAAGACGATGGCGAGGACGATGAGGACCGAGAACAGGGCCACGGCCAGGATGCCGATCTGCCGCAGCTCTTTGGTGAGCAGCGTCAGATCGAGGGTGGGCGACCGAACTCCGCGGGCAGCCAGTGACGCAGGTCTGGGCGCGGCAGGCCTGGGCGCCGCAGCCACTTGAGGGCGGTCCACCTCGGGCGCGGGACGGGCTGGAGGGACGGCGACTGCCGCTCCGGGCGAAGGGCTAGTCTGGTCGGGCTGGGTTACTGTGCTGTCTCGGCGGGGCAACGATTCCTGTCGGCGGCGGCGGTGCGCACGCTGTCTGGCGCTTGGCCGGCGTGTATTCCGTGGCATAGTGACCTCTACGGTGGTGCAAGAGAGTGGAACTTGCTTTACATATT
The DNA here is from genome assembly GCA_965197715.1 of Dehalococcoidia bacterium. GTDB lineage: Bacteria > Chloroflexota > Dehalococcoidia > Lucifugimonadales > UBA1127. The sequence goes on along the minus strand of OZ240224.1, from coordinate 3,150,546 downwards.
GTATGCACGTACGTTGGAAGAGGGTGCAGGGTCATAGGGGGGGACTAGCTTCCCTTCTCAATCAGCTCAACGGCCCTCACAACCAGGTCCGTTGCGGACTCCAGGCCCAGATGAGCCGGGTTCACAATGAGATGGTACAGAGTCGGATCATTGTAACGGACCTTGAAGTGCCGCTCGAAGTAGGCCACTCGCGCCTTTTCCTGCTCGGCCAGCCCCCGCTCGGCGTCGGCCTGCGAGGTTCCCTCGCGCCGCATGAACCGGTCGATCCGGAAGGGCAACGGCGCCACGACGCCGACATGCAGCGCTTTGGGCATATCGCTCAGGATCAGATTGGCGCCTCGGCCCAGGATGACGACGTTTCCTTCCCTGGCCAGGTCGTGAATGACTTCGCTGATCACCTGAAAGAACCGCTCGTCGTCAACCTGGTGGGGCTGGTCAACAAGCTCCCTTGATTCTTCCGGGTATGGAGTGGTGAGCAGGGCATCCATTCCTATGCCGAAGAATGGGTCTCCGCCCGTCCCTGAGTAGGCGGAGTGTTCCAAGGCGCGCTGAAAGAGGCGACCCATGCGGGCGCCGAGGCTGGGTACGCTCTGCTCCTTCTCCTCCAGGGCTTCCACCGTGGCGCCAACCCGCTTCCCAGCCTCGGCCATTATGATCCGATCGATATAGTCAACTCCAAGGCGGCGAGCGATCTCCGGTCCCATCTCTTCGCCACCGCTGGCAATCTGTCCCTGAATGGTGACTATGGGCATTGTCCACCTCCCTCAGGTAGAGAAATCCGACCACGCCGTCTAGGGGCGCATGCGCGCCTGATCCACAGAGACTGCGCGTTGCCGCGGCAGTTCTGCGATAGCCCCAGTATAGGACGTCTGCTCGCCGCTGCCCATAGTGGTGCGAAGTGCCATGTGCCCCACTCCTTGCGGGGTCTATGAGGCCCTGGGGTGAGCGCGATCGTACTCTTCCCGCAGGTGGTCGTTGGTGAGGTGCGTGTACACCTGCGTGGTGGAAATGCTGGCGTGGCCCAGGAACTCCTGGACCTGTCGTAGGGTGGCGCCGCCGCGGAGCATGTGCGTCGCAAAGCTGTGGCGAAGGGTGTGCGGCGTAACGCTGCCCTGGACTCTCGCCTGCTTTGCGTGTCCCTTGAGGATGCCCCAGAACCCCTGCCGGGTCAGACGCTCCCCGCGCCGGTTCAAGAAGAGGGCCGGCTCGGCGCCGTTGCGGGAGAGCTCCGTGCGGCCATCCTCGAGATAGGTCCTGAGGGCAGCCACCGCCATTCCGTGCGTGGGGATGATCCTCTCCTTGGAGCCTTTGCCCATGCAGCGGACATAACCCTCGTTTGGATTGATGTCGGAGAGATTCAGGGACACCAGTTCGGTCACGCGCATTCCCGTTGCGTAGAGGAGCTCGAGCATGGCGCGGTCCCGAAGGGCTTCCGGGCCCGTGCCATGGGATGGCGCTTCCAGCAGCCGGGCGACCTCGTCTTCACTGAGGGTGTTCGGGAGGGTGCGCCCCACCTTGGGCGCGTGGAGGTCCTCGGTTGGGTTCCGGCTCACAATCCCCTCGACCAGCAGAAAGGAGAAGAGGGACTTCACTGAGGCCAGCTTTCTTGCCCGCGTCGTGACAGAGTAGCCCTTCTCCTGGAGCTCTAACACGTAGGCGGTCAGTACGTCGCTATTGATGCTGGACCAGTCTTCGCGATGTCCCTGCCGGCCAAGGAAGTCGATCAGGCCGTAAAGGTCGTTGCGGTAGGCGAAGATAGTGTTGCCGGAAAACCCCTTCTCCACCGTCAGGTGATTCAGAAAGGCATTGACTTCGGTCTTCATACGGGCCTCACATTATGTTCGACGGTTTCCCCATTTTAGCACAGGTTGGGTAGCCTGTCTGGAGTGCTGCCAATCCGACCCTCAGGGGGGCTAGCTCACCGCCTCTCTGAAGCTGCGAAGAAGCGCGATGTGCTCATCGATAGAGGAGCAAGCGGCGTTGTTTGTGCTCACGCCCAGGGTGGTGATGCCCAGGGCTTGCCATGCGGCCCACGTGTCGGCCCAATCACCCGGTGTTCCAGTCCCCAGACCCATTCGCGGCGCCACAACGATGCTGGAGGGGTCCCTGCCCGACTCGAGAGCGTACGCGTGAAACCGGTCCAGCATTGGAGCAAGGGCCGTGGGAGAGCGGGTCCCCGGAAGCCATCCGTCCGCAAGGCGGGCGATCCGTTTGATCGCAGGCTCGGCGTCTCCCCCCATCCAGATGGGGATTGGCCGCTGCACGGGAAGGGGGTTGACGCCCGCTTCCGTGATGCGGTGCCACTGTCCCTGGAAGGTGACCGTCTCCTGGGTCCACAAGGCCCGGAGTACGGCGATCTGCTCCTCCACACGGCGGCCCCTGTTCCCGAACTCCTGGTTGAGGGCGTCAAACTCGACCTCGTTCCAGCCGAGTCCAATCCCCAGTCTCAGACGCCCTCCGCTCAGGATGTCAATCTCTGCGGCTTGTTTCGCCACGAGAGCGGACTGACGCTGGGGCAGGATGAGGATGGACATCCCCAACTTCAAGCGCTCCGTGCATGCCGCCACATAGCCCAGGAGGACCAGGGGCTCGCGGGCGATAGTTCGATGCGAATACGGCGCGTCCCACCCCGGCCGGTTCGCGGGATCGGCGCCCAGGACGTGGTCAGAGCAGGTAAGGTAGTCGAATTCTAGCCCTTCAACGGCCTGCACGAACTCCCGGACGGCGCCGTGGTCGCTCATGGCCTCATGCTGGGGAAAGCTCACGCCAAACTCCACGTCAGACTCCTTCGGGTTCTCTGCTGCCACATGAGCATACACCAGCTTGCCCGGACACCTCAGGAGGAGAGATGCACTCCGCTGGGAGCACAGGGAGTGTCACGCCTTCTCCTTGCGGTGCATATCTCGTCGTGTTAGCATGGGCCACGCAGCGTACCCACCTCCACCTCAGCCCAGTAGCTACACAAAGCCGTGGCAGTTCGACCCCAGCCCATCCCCAAGCTCGATAAGCTCCGTGAACTGCGGGCCCAAGGCAAGCAGGGTGGCGGAGTCGAACGGCTTGCCCAGCAGCACCAACGGGGCAAGCTCACGGCCCGCGAACGCCTTGCTCTCCTCTTTGACCCCGGCAGCTTCGAGGAACTGGACGCCTTCGTGACCCATCGGGCGACCCAGTTCGGTCTGGCAGACCAGAAGACCCCCGGCGATGCTGTCGTGACGGGGTATGGGCACGTCAACGGACGCCAGGTCTTTGCCTACTCCCAGGACTTTACCGTCATGGGAGGATCACTGTCGGAGGTTGTGGGGCAAAAGATCTGCAAGATCATGGACTTGGCCATGAACGTCGGCTCGCCGGTGGTGGGAATCGTGGACTCAGGCGGAGCGCGCATACAGGAAGGTGTGGACAGCCTGGCGGGGTACGGCGATGTCTTTCTCCGCAACACGTTGGCCTCGGGGGTTGTCCCCCAGATTTCGGTCATCGTTGGGCCGGCAGCGGGTGGCGGGGTCTATTCCCCGGCGATTACGGACTTCATCTTCATGGTCCAGGGTCTTGCCCAGATGTACATCACTGGCCCCGACGTGGTCAAAGCAGTGACCGGCGAGGACGTGAGTCACGAGGAGTTGGGTGGCGCTGAGGCTCACGCCCAGCAGAGCGGTGTTGCCCACTTTCGCTGCAACAGCGAGGAGGAGTGCTTCCGCGACGTTCGCCGGCTGCTGGGCTTCCTGCCGTCCAACAACGCCGAGGACTCTCCGCGCGGAGAGCGGCTGGGCGACGCTGATCAGCAAGATGAGGAGCTGCGGACCGTCGTACCTGACGAGCCGACCAAGGCCTACGACGTGCGGGACGTTATCCGGCGAATCGGAGACTACGGAGAGTTCGTGGAGGTCCATGCGGACTATGCTCCCAACATCGTCGTGGGATTCGCGCGGTTGGACGGTAGGGCTGTGGGAATTGTGGCCTCCCAGCCGCAGCACCTGGCGGGGGTCCTGGATATCGACGCCTCCATCAAGGGAGCGCGCTTCGTCCGCACTTGTGACGCCTTCAACATCCCGGTGGTGACGCTGCTGGACGTCCCGGGGTTCATGCCGGGGGTCCACCAGGAGCATGGCGGCATCATCAAGCACGGCGCCAAGCTGCTCTACGCCTACGCCGAGGCTACGGTGCCCAAGGTTAGCATCATCCTGCGCAAGGCCTACGGGGGCGCCTACATCGTGATGAGCAGCAAGCACTTGCGGGGAGACATAAACTATTCGTGGCCCTCGGCGGAGGTGGCGGTCATGGGCCCCGAAGGCGCCGTGAACATCGTCTACCGTGAGGCTATTCGCAGTGCCGAGGACGCCAATGTGACGCGGGCACGGCTCATCGAGGAGTACCGGGACGCCTTCGCCAACCCATACGTGGCGGCAAGCCGCGGCTACGTGGACGACGTCATCGATCCTGCGGAGACTCGGTCCAAGCTCATCCGGGCCCTGAACATGCTTCAGGACAAGCAGAGTACGCTGCCGCCCAAGAAACACGGCAATATTCCCCTGTAGGGATATACGGATACAATGGGAAGGTGAACGGAGCTACTGTGTCCCAGCATCGCGCTTGGAGCGAACAACAGGGCATGGCAGTGGCGGCCGCAGGGGCCGCCATTGCTATGAGCAGACAGGAGCACCTATCGAGGGCGGCTCCGGCCGCTCTTCGCGTGAAGTGAGTCCGATGCCTCAAGAATTCGCGCTAGAAGCCCCCCTGAGGATCACCGACACCACCCTTCGGGATGCCCTCAAGCTCCAGGCCGAGTCGAAAACGCCGGCCCAGGGCTTGGAGTCTATCGCCCAGGATATGGACCAGGTGGGCTTCCACTCCGCCGACGTGTGCGACGGCGCCGCCTTTGACGTGGCCACCCGTGTCCTCTTTTACGACCCCTGGGAGCGTATCAGGACCCTCAAGCAGCGAATGCCGCGCACGCCGCTCCAGATGCTCCTTCGCGGGCAGTACCTGGTTGGCAATAGAATCTACCCCGACGACGTAGTCGAAGCCTTTGTGAAGTACGCCGCGGAGAGCGGGATCGACATCTTCCGCCTCTACGACGCACTGAATGACGAGCGAAACCTGGCCGCCACAGTTCGTGCCGTGAAGGCTGCCGGGAAGCAGGTCCAGCTCGCCCTGTGCTACTCGACGACTGAGGAAAGGGGCCTCTGCGGTCCTTTCTATACCCTGGACTACTTCCTAGAGAAGGCCGTTGCTCTCGAAGAGATGGGCGCGGAGAGCATCTGCATCCAGGACTGGGAGGGTCTGCTTTCTCCCTACGATGCACAGGTGCTGATAGCAGCCCTGAAGGCACGAGTGCGAGTCCCGCTCCAGCTTCAGACGCACCACGCCGGCGGCATGGCCGCCATGACGGTGCTCAAAGCCGCCGAGGCCGGGGTCGACCTTGTGGATGCGTGCCTGCTGTCACATCACCTGGAGACGTCACCGCCAGACGTAGAGCCCCTGGTGACCAGCCTCCGGGGGACGCCCCGAGACACGGGACTCGATCTGAAGAAGCTGATCAAGATGGACGATTGCCTGGAGACGATGGCGTCATCTCTGAGCCCCCATCCGGCTAACGGGTACCCGGCCGGTCTGGACTCGCGGTCCCGCAGGCACCGGATCCCCGGAGGCATGCTCAGCGACCTGCGGACCCAGCTCCAGGAGGCCGGCGCGGCAGGCCGCATGCCGGACGTACTCGAGGAGTTGCCGCACACGCGCAAGGAGCTGGGCTACCCGCCCCTGGTCACGCCAATGAGCCAGATTGTTGGCATGCAGGCGGTGAGCAACGTCCTCCACGGCCGCTGGAAGGTCGTATCCTCCCAGGTGCAAGACTACGTGTATGGCCTGTACGGGCGTCCGCCGGCTCCCATGGACCCGGATGTGGTCAAGCAAGCTCTGGAAGGCTACACGCGAGACGGCGGCAGTAACCCGGCAGGACCTGCCGACGAAATGGCTTCGGAGATGGATAAGGCCCGGGAAGAGGCCAAGGGCCTTGCCCAGGATGTGGGCGATGTGCTGACCTATGCCCTCTATCCCGTAACCGGTATGCGCTTTCTCAAGGTGAAGTACGGCAAGGAGTCACCGCCGGACCAGGCGATGGCTCAATCCCCCGTTGTCCAGCCTGAGCCAACGCAACCGGCGCCGTCGCCCAGAGCGCGCACGTTCAACATCTTTCTGGGCGGACGCTCTTTCCAGGTCATGGTGGACCCCGTCGATGGCGCCGGTCCGCCGCCGCCCAGACCTGAGCCGAGGCCCGCGAGCACAGTCCAGGCGCGCCCTCGTCCGGCGGCCCAGCCGGCCGTCACTCCGCAGCCAAGCGTGGCGGCGCCGAAACCCAGTGCCGCCAGCGAGGAAGCTGTGCTCACGTCCCCGATGCCCGGCGTAGTGCTGCGGTACACTGTTGAGGTGGGCCAGGAGGTAAAGGCGGGGGAGACCGCGGTTGTGCTGGAGGCGATGAAGATGGAGAATGCTCTTCCTGCTCCGGCAGACGGTGTGGTGAAGCGTCTCTGTACCGGCCCCGGAGCCAAGGTCGCCCGGGGCGCCGACCTGGTCACCATAGGGCCCGCTGAGGGGCCGCCTGTATGATGGAGATCCAGGAGAAGGACTGAGCGCGACCGGACCTTCTTCTCGATTGGCAGCAAGAATTCAGAGGGGAACACAAGGAGGCCAAGATGGCAGACGCACAGTTGATCGATGCCGCAAAGGCGCACTTTGCTACCGTGATGGACCAGCAGTTGGACCGTGTGGAGCGGCTCAAGGCGGCGGGGCCGTGGCAGGACTTCTCGCAGATGAAGCCCATCGTAGTCGGGATCCTGGGCGGCGACGGTATCGGCCCGTATATCTCCGCCGAAGCCCAGCGCATCCTGGAGCACGTGCTGAAATCAGAGGTAGACTCGGGCAAGGTGGAGTTCCGGGTCATCGAGGGTTTGACGATCGAGAACCGGGCAGTCCAACTTCAGTCCATACCGGACGACGTGCTGGCCGAGATGCACCAGTGCCACGTGACCCTGAAGGGACCCACCCATACGCCGGAGCAGGGCGATGGCTGGCCCAACCTGGAGAGCGCGAACGTGGCCATGCGCAAAGAGTTCGACCTCTTCGCCAACGTGCGTCCGGTGCGGATACCCGCAGAGGACATCGACTGGGTGTTCTTCCGGGAGAATACTGAGGACGTGTACGCCGTGGGGAGTCAGGGACTCAACGTGTCGGAAGACCTGGCCGTTGACTTCCGGATCATCACCTCCCAGGGCTCTCAACGGATCATTGAGGCTGCCTTCGAGCATGCCAAGCGGACGGGCAGGACCAAGGTGACGGTAGTGACCAAGGCCAACATCGTCAAGACGACGGACGGTAAGTTCCTGAATCTGGCCAAGGAGATTGCCGAAGGGTATCCGGGCATCGAGATGGATGCCTGGTATATTGACATAATGACCGCCAAGCTGCTGGACACGGCGCGCCGCAGCGACTTCCAAGTCCTGGTCATGCCGAACATGTGGGGCGACATCCTCACGGACGAGGCGGCGCAGATCCAGGGCGGCGTGGGAACGGCAGGCAGTGCCAACGTGGGCAAGCAGCACGCCATGTTCGAGGCGATCCACGGGAGCGCGCCGCGCATGGTGCAAGAGGGTCGTGCCCAGTACGCCGACCCCAGCTCTATGATCCGCGCCGGGGCCATGCTGCTGGAGCACATCGGCTACGGGGATCAGGGGCAGCGGCTCACCCGGGCCCTGGACATTTGCGGCCAGGAGGAACGCAAGGTGGTCACCACCGGCCGGAGCACCGGCGCCACGGCCCAAGAGTACGGTGACTACATCTTGGAGACCATGCAGAGCTCGAAGGTGGACTAGGGATCATAGGCAGGTCCCCGGAAAGCCTGGGAACAGCCAACAAGGAATAGGGAACAAGAAGCAAGAGAGGGGAACATGCGAAGGAAGGTCACGGTCGTCGGTGCGGGCAACGTTGGGGCCACGGCGGCCCAGCGCATCTTTGAGGGCGGATATGCCGACGTTGTCCTCGTGGACATCGTCGAGGGGCTGCCCCAGGGCAAGGCGCTGGACATGCTGGAGTCAGGGCCGGTCATTGGCAGCGATGCAACGATAGTGGGCAGCAACGGGTACGACGAGACGGCGGACTCGGACGTCGTGATCATTACTTCCGGAATCGCCCGAAAGCCTGGCATGAGCCGCGCCGACCTCCTTTTCACGAACATGGACATCGTCGGCAGCGTCACGCGAGAGGTTACCCAGCGCTCTCCCAACTGCATACTCATTGCAGTGACCAACCCCTTGGACGCAATGGTGCATCATGCCCACCAGGTTTCGGGATTCCCCAGGAATCGAATCCTGGGTATGGCCGGCGTCCTGGACACCGCGCGCTTCCGCACCTTCCTGGCCGAGGAGCTGAAGGTGTCGGTAGAGGACGTACACGCGTATGTCCTGGGTGGTCACGGCGACACGATGGTGCCGTTGGTGGGCTCTACGAACGTGGGCGGCATCCCCGTCGGCCAGCTCATAGCAAAGGACCGGCTGGACGCCATCGTTCAGCGGACGCGGGACGGCGGCGCCGAGATCGTGAACCTGCTCAAGACGGGCAGCGCATTCTATGCGCCCGCTGCCGCCATAGCCCAGATGGTGGAGTCCGTGGTCTTTGACAAGAATCAGATCCTCCCCTGCTGTGTGCGGCTGGAGGGAGAGTACGACATCAACGGGCTGTTCGTCGGCGTGCCCGTGAAGCTTGGCGCCGGGGGTGTGGTGGAAGTGTTGCAGCTCGAGTTGACCTCGGACGAGGAGGAGGCGCTGAAGCGTTCAGCCGGTGCCGTCCAGGAGCTGGTGGACGCCATGAACGCCAGGGCTGCAGCCTAGCCGATACAGCTACCGTGCACTCACAAGACGACGAGGTGCTTGATGACGACCCGGCAACAAGCGGACATCGAAGAAGAGCTTCGGACGGCGGCCGAGGAGATGGAGAAGCTGGAGACGGTCCAGGACGTCCGCGGGTGGTGGAGCAAACACTACCTCACCCTGGGCCATCGTCGCTTGGGCCGCCTGCTGTTGGGCCAGTCGGTGGCCCGCATGCTGGAGCAGGCCCAGCGGTCTCGCGGCGACGACTAGGCTTGGCCGGGCGTCTGACAGGAAAGGCCGGCACGATTTGCGCGACTCACCAGGTCGCGTAGCATCGCCCCCACCGGCAGGAGCGGGCGGAGTGTGTCGAGGGTCGAGTAGGGCGGTCAGGACATGCGCGTCGGCAGCAAGGAGTTTCGCTGGGGAGAACGCACATATGTTATGGGCGTGCTCAACGTTACCCCGGACTCCTTCTCCGGTGACGGTCTCGCGGAAGACCCCGATGCAGCGATAGCTCAGGCCCTTGCCTTCCAGAAGGCCGGCGCGGACGTCATAGACGTAGGCGGGGAGTCCACCCGTCCGCCGGGGAGCGTGTACGGCGAGGGCGCGGCTGCAGTCTCTACGGAAGAGGAACTGGCGCGGGTCATTCCGGTGGTCCGCCGGCTCAGCGAATGCCTCACTGTCCCCATTAGCGTCGACACGTACAAGGCAGAGGTTGCCCGCCAGGCTATCGTCGCGGGAGCAAGCCTCATCAACGACGTCTGGGCGCTGAAGAAGGACCCAGCGTTGGCCCAAGTTGCCGCGAAGACCGGCGTCACCCTGGTCCTGATGCACAACCAGCGGGCCGCCGAGTACTCGGACCTCATACCCAACATCGTCGCCGATCTCCGCATGAGCATGGAGCAGGCCCGTTTGGCAGGAGTTCGTCAGGAGCAGATTCTCGTCGACCCGGGATTCGGGTTTGGCAAGAGACCTGAGCAGAACCTGGAGGTGCTGCGGCGCCTTGACGAGTTCAAGAGGGCCCTCGGCCGTCCAGTGGTCGTGGGTACATCCCGCAAGTCCACCATCGGCACGGTGTTGGGGGGTGCGCCGCCCATGGAGCGCCTGGAAGGAACGGCCGCTACAGTAGCCCTGGCCATTGCCGCGGGCGCCGATATGGTGCGCGTCCACGACGTCAAGGAGATGGTGCGCGTGGCCAGGATGAGCGACGCTATAGTCAGGGGCTGGAGCCCGTCTTCATAGCCATGTCCGTCGTGTACCTGGGTCTGGGATCCAATCTGGGGGACAGAGAGGCCAACCTTCGGCGCGCCCTGGACTCGCTGCCGGGCGCCGGAGTGGCCCTGAGCCGCGCGTCGCCCTTCTATGAGACGGAGCCCGTGGGGTACCTGGCGCAGGGCAAGTTCCTCAACGCGGCATGTGGTGGCGAGGCCTCCCTGGGGCCCGTTGCGCTTCTGCGCGTGTTGAAGGAGATAGAAGCCGTCATGGGGCGTGTTGCAGGGCCCCGCAACATGCCTCGGGTGATAGACATCGACATTCTGCTGTACGACGACCTGCTTCTGGATACCGCCGAGCTCACCATTCCGCATCCTCGCATGGCGGAGCGCGCCTTTGTGCTGGCGCCCCTTGCCGATATCGCACCTGGCGTGAGGCACCCGGGGTCTGGACGGAGCGTGGCGGACCTGCTTATGGCTGCGCCGGGGAGGGAGGGCGTGCGGCTGTGGGAGGCGTCACCCTCCGCGTAGTCGGCTGGCCGGGCGGCGAATACGCGGCGTCGCGCGAAGAGGACGCGGCCCCAACGCGGGGCCGAACCCTCCTAGTTTGGCGGAGTGCTAACCCTCAGGCTTGGGGGGAGCAGATTGGGGATAGTGTCCTGGATGGGGTACTCCTCTTGACACGGCCCGCAATTCAGGCTCCCGGTGACGACCTCACCTTCCTCCTCCTTCTCCACAGAAAGCTCCAGAGGGCCCTTACATACGGGGCATGCCAGAATGTCCATCAAGTCGCGTCGCACAGGCGCCTCCAATGTGTCGGATGAATCCCGGGCCGTTCCGTTCCCCCACGAACCCTAGGACGCGAGCCCCTGTTCGAAGAGGGCTCGCAGCAGGTCGGAGAGGAAGAGCACCGCTACTCCTAGGATAGGCAGGAGCGCGGCTCCTGAGAAGAGGCGGCGGCGTCCCTGTATGGCGCTACTCTGCGTCTCTGCTTGGATGCGCGCAAGCGATGAGCGCCTCCGGGTCCACGCCAGGGCAAACATCCAGAGCGCCAGCACTGCCTTCGCGCCCAGGACCGCCACGTAGGGCACGCCCGTGGCGCTGGAGGTGAGGCGGTCCATAGCCAGGATGACGCCCGTGAGCACGAGAAGCACGATGCAGCCGTCTACGACGACGCGGAAACGGGCTGCAATCCGCGGGCCTATGGCGCTCAGGTCCAGGTCCGGCTTGCGCAGGGCGGGAACGAGCACGAGCAGATAGAAGAGGTTGCCGCCGACCCACGCCACGGCGGCGACGACGTGGAGCCACCGGACGAGGAGCAGAAAGACGTCGGTGGGTGTCATTCGCCGGAGGTTTCCGACTGAATGAGCTCGACGCCGCGTTCCAGGGCCTGGTGCCGGATGTCCGGGTCCAGGTTCCGGCGGCTGTCCAGGTACCAGCGCAGCGCGTCTTCCGGTGAGATGCCCCGCGCCGCGGACCCCAGACGGGGGCGGCGCTCGCGGACAACCTCCCGGGTCATGGGGGCGACAAAGTGGGCGGCGCCCAGGGCGCTGCGGATGGCGCGCTCGCCCAGGCGCTGCACGAGCTCCACCGGCACCACGACGTGGAGGCGGACAACCGCGCCGGCAAGATGCTTGCGGCTGATGGCGTTCAGGACCGGCTGTGTGGGGTCGCCGGCGTCTGGAGGGACGGTGACGTGGATAGTGACGAAGGGCCTGGAGCCGCGGGGGACGAACTCCCAGGATGCGCGGCGGCCCTGAGGTTTGTGCGGGTCCAGCTCCACGAGGCAGAAGCCCTTGGTGTCATTCTCCTCGCTGAAGTCCACACGCTGGAGGCTGCCGGAGTAGACGGCGGGCGGCGTGAGGCCCAGGGCCTGGTGCTTGTGGATGTGTCCGAGGGCCACGTAGTCGAAGGCTGGCAGGGCTACGCTGCTGAGCTGGAGGACATAGTCGCGCCCCAGCATCATGGAGCGCTCTGAGCTGGTCGTGGCGCCTGCGACGGTGACGTGGCCGCAGAGCACGGCTGGGATGGCGGGGTCCAGCAGGTCCGCCTGTTCCATGAGCCGCCGGGTGAGCTCCTCTTCGATGTAGCGGGTGAGCTCGTCCACGGACTTGCCCTGGTGCTCTTCCCGGGGGAGGATACCGCCGCGCCTGACCCAGGGGAGGGCGACGATCTGGAGAGGGCCGGAGCGGGTCTCTACGAGGTGGGTCTCCAGGCGGTCGCCGACGCTGACCTGCGGGACGCGGAGGGTGGGGAAGATCTCGATGGCGCTGGCCCGGCCGCGGGCGTGGGGGATGTCATGGTTGCCGACCAGGAGGAAGACGGGAATGCCGTGTTGGGTAAGGGCGGCCACGCGTCGGGCGAACTCGCGTTGGTGGGTCTGGGACGGGTCGCGGCTCTTGTAGGCGTCTCCGGCGAAGAGGACGAGGTCAACGTCCTCACGGACGGCGTAGTCGGCGAGCTCGTCGAAGGATGCCAGGAAGTCGAGGAGGCGAGTGGAGAGGCCGAGGTAGGTGCGCCGGTCGACGTTGGGGGCGAAGGTGGGGGGTAGGGCCTCCAGGTCCGCTTCGGTGGCGGGGCGACCATAGTTCTCGACGCCGACGTGGAGGTCCGAGAAGTGGAGGATGCGCACGTGCTCACCTATCGTGAACTCTGCTCTGCCGGGCTCCTGGTATGAGCGGCTTTCCGCGGCTGAAGTGTCGACACCGCCGGGGACATGACGAGGCCTGGGATGCGTTGCTGCGCTCAAGGATGACACAGTACCGAGCCAGGCCGCAAGAAGGGGTTCTGCAGACCCCTGCGCCCAAGCGCGCGGGTGTGCCGGCGCTTGGACGGGGCCGGGCCCCGGGGCTCGGCGAGTCTGCGGGGCCTAGAGGTCCATGACGCGCCGGAGCCACTGGTTGAGTCCGGCCATGTCCCGCTGGGAGACGGCGCCGATGCGCCGCAGCACGTGGGAGGCGCGGATGGTTATGACCCTGGTGCGCACGGTTGCGGGTCCCAGGAGGCCGGCTTCCTGCCAGTCGACGATGGTATGGTCGCCGATGCGGGGCACGGCGCGGCCGTGGGCGGTTACGGGGGCGATCATCACCTCGCCGGTGCTGCTGTTGTAGTGGTCGCTGCTGAGGACGACGGCGGGCCGCCGTTTGTTGGGGGACGGCTCGGTGAGGGGGTAGGGCACCAGGACGACGTCGCCATGATGGTAGCTAGCGGTTGCCATGAGCACGACTCCTTTCGCTGTCCACCCGGTCGACGGCAGAGCGGGTCGCGGCACACGCTCCGGCGCCGGCGGGTGGGGCGTCGCACCGGATGGGGTGATTCGTTATTCGAATTATGTTTTTCTGAAGCTGAGCCAAAGGACGGGGGGCGAAACGAATCAGGTCCTTCTCCGGACCCGGTGCACGGACCGGCCGTTGCGCGGAAGCGGCGGGGGCGCTAGAGGCGGTCATAGGCGGCATCCTCCGGGGAGTCCCAGTCGGAGGCCAGGGTCTCCCCGGACAGGGTGGACATGGACTGGGCCTCCTCGTTGAGGGCGAGCTCTTGCACAGCCTTGTGCGTGGCGACGTAGAGGTCCTGGGTGTTGGGGCGCGGGAACTTCTCGAGGAAGCCCGATTTCACCTGCTGGCCGATCCACTGGTGAGGGGTGTCGTGCTCGTCGAGGAGCCTGAAGAGGCCGGACTGGTCGAGGCCGCCGGCTGAGAAGATGAGGGTGAGGAGGTCTCGGCGGCGGCGGTAGAAGCGCTCCATGGTGTCCTCATCGGGCGCGGCGAGGATGTCCTGGAGCTTGTCGACGGCCTCGCGGATCTGGCGGAGGGCGGCGACGATCTGGTCGCTCTGGGAGCGGCTGGGGCCGAACCGGGCCCCGATTGCGCTCGGAGGTTGGTTGGGAGGAATGTTGACCATTTGGTTCCCTCCTGCTATTCGATTGGGATCAGTATAGCACCGGGAAGGGGAGGCGTCATCCGAGGGTGTTCGGCGGGGGGCACGTCCGTCGGGCGGCTTGGAGGTGAGGGATTCCCCCGCCCGCCGCCACCCTGGATTCGCTAAGTTCACAAACGAAGTGCAACACCAGAGTAAGGTGTTGCCATGGAAAGAGGATACAGGCACATCACTATTGAAGAGCGGTGGGAGATTGCCCATCTACTATCCCAGGGATACTCGGTCCGCCAAATCGCAGCAGCTCTGGATCGCCCGCCATCGACCGTGGCTCGAGAGATGAAGCGCAACGGCTCACGGACCCAAGGCTACCTGCCGCTGTACGCGAACCAGCAGGCCCATGCCCGTCGTTGGCGGGGTTCCAAGCTGGAGCGGGATGGTCCGCTGCGAGCGGAGGTGCTGTCCCGCCTGGGTCAGGGCTGGTCGCCGGAGCAGGTGGCGGGCCGTCTGGCTCTGGAGGAAGGTCGGCAGGTCATCTCCCATGAGAGCATCTACCGGTTCATCGACGGGCAGCTGCGCCGCACCAAGGACTACTCCTGGCGCTCCTACCTGCCCCAGGGCCGATCCCGGCGGGGGCGGCGGGGCCGCCGCGGGGGCATCGCCGCCAGCCGCATTGCCCACCGGCGCCCCCTGGCCCAGCGACCGCAGGAGGCCGAGGACCGGGAAGTCTTCGGGCGCTGGGAGGCAGACCTGATGCTCTTCGGGCGCTCCGGCCCCGTGCTCCTGGCCGTGCACGAGCGCTGTTCCCGCCTGCTGCTGGCGGTGCGCCAAGCGGGGAAGGCGGCGGACCCCGTGGCCGCCGCCCTGGAACGGCTCCTGGCGCCCCTGCCGCCCCCGTGGCGCCAGACCGTGGCGTTCGACAACGGATCCGAGTTCGCCGGCCACCACCGTCTCCACCGGCTGGGCATCCAGACCTTCTTCTGTGACACCCACGCCCCCTGGCAGAAGGGGGGCGTGGAGAACGCCATCGGACGGATGCGTCGCACCCTGCCCCGGAAGACGGACCTGGCGGCGTTGTCCGAGGAGCGCTTTACCCAGCTGATGCTGGCATACAACAACACGCCCCGCAAATGCCTGGGCTACCGGTCACCCGCTGAGATATTTCTCAATCAGGTGTTGCACTTGACATGTGAATCCACTTTCCCGCTTTCGCGGGAATGACGAAGTGGGGGGATGCCCCGCTCTGCCTCGCGGGGGAGCCGGGGGCTTGTGGGGCGGGGGTGTCGGGTCAGCTGCGGGGGGGCGAGGTGTCGAAGCGGTGCTGGAGGTGTTGGAGGAGGCCGTCGATGGGGACGCGCTCCTGGTGCATGGTGTCGCGGTCGCGGACGGTGACCTGGTGGTCGTCGAGGGAGTCGAAGTCGACGGTGACGCAGAAGGGAGCGCCGACCTCGTCGAAGCGGCGGTAGCGGCGGCCGATGCTCTGGGCGTCGTCGAACTCGACGGGCCAACGGCCGGGAGCGGTGAGGGAGGCGTAGACCTGGCGGGACAGGGGGGCTAGGGCCTGATTGCGGCTGAGGGGGAGGACGGCGACCTTAACGGGCGCGAGCGCGGGGTGCAGCTTCAGGACGACGCGCTTTTCCGTCTTGCCCTTGGCGGAGGGCACCTCCTCCTCGGTGTAGGCGTCCATGAGGAAGGTGAGGGCAGCGCGGTCGACGCCGCCGGAGGGCTCGATGACGTAGGGGGTGATGTGCTGCTGGGACTCCTCGTCGAAGTAGGTCAGGCGCTCCTCGCTGAACTCGGTGTGACGTCTCAGGTCGAAGTCGGTGCGGTTGGCAATGCCCTCGAGCTCGCCCCAGCCCCAGGGGAAGAGGTACTCGATGTCCGAGGTGGCCTTGGCGTAGTGGGAGAGCTCGTCGGCGTCGTGGGGGCGCAGGCGAAGGTTTTGCGGGCGGATGCCGTAGTGCTGGTACCAGGCAAAGCGCTGATCGATCCAGCGTTGGTGCCAGGCCTCGTCTTCGCCCGGCCTGACGAAGAACTCGATCTCCATCTGCTCGAACTCGCGGGTGCGAAAGACGAAGTTGCCGGGGGTGATCTCGTTGCGGAAGGACTTGCCGGCCTGAGCGATGCCGAAGGGGAGCTTCTTTCGCGTGCTGTTGAGGACGTTGAGGAAGTTGGCGAAGATACCCTGGGCCGTCTCCGGGCGGAGGTAGACGGTGCTGGCGGTGTCTTCCACGGGGCCCATGAAGGTCTTGAACATCAGGTTGAAGTTGCGGGGCTCGGTGAGGGCGGCTTCATCGCACACCGGGCACTTGATGCCGCTCTTGGGGCTGACCTGCGCCATGGGAAGCACTGCGGGGGGTCCCATGAGCTTCAGGCCGAGCTTCTTTGCAGTATCAGCCACGCGGCCGGCCACCTCTTCCTCGGTGGCGCCATGCGCGCTGAGGGAGACGCCGGGCCCGTCGTCGGTCTTTCCTATGCCAACGAGGACGTGGTCTTCCCTAAAGCGGTGGTGGCACCCGCGGCACTCCACCATGGGGTCGGTGAAGCCCTCGAGGTGGCCGCTGGCCTCCCAGACGCGGGGGTGCATGAGAATGGCGGAGTCGAGGCCCACGACGTCGTCGCGACGGAGGACGTTGTCGCGCCACCAGGCCTCCTTGACGTTGCGTTTGAGCTCGACGCCGAGGGGGCCATAGTCCCAGGTGCTGCCGAGGCCGCCGTAGATCTCGCTGCTCTGGAAGATGAAGCCGCGCCGTTTACATAATGAGACGATCTTGTCCAGGGTGACGAGGGGTTGGGGTGCTTCGATCACGGGTCCCTCCGAGAGCGGGTGGTGTGCATCTAGGGTAGCACAGTCGCCGCGCGAGTCGCTGACGCGGCGCCCTAGCGGGGTCGCCGGCGAGCCCGTCTCACAAGGCTGGGTCGTCCGGGTTTCCAATCTCCTGCATTCTGCCTTTCGACCGAATAGCGAGACACCGGGCCGCATTCCACCCCCGTCACCCCCTCGCCCACGGACGTGTTCAGACTCTTCCTAACGGTTTGCGCCCCCGTTCAACGGGATGCTATCCTGACCTGTCGGTACTCGCGCTGCCGAATCTCTCCGCCTGAGGACCTTCTAGCGGTGCCCATCGAAGACCATCTGCGACCAGGAGAGCGGGCCCTCGCCTCCAGCGAGAGCATCTACGCTACATCCCGCCGGCTCATTCGTTTCGAGCCTCGCGGTCTACGCGAGACCCTGGAGAGCATCCGATACGACGGCATAAGCGTTGTCGCTACGTGGCGCAGGCTCCGATGGCAGACCACCATACTTGCCATCCTGGTTATCCTGCTGACCATCGCCATCGGACCGGAAGGAGGCGTGCGCTGGATTCTCGTCGTCATCGGGTTCCTGGGGATGGTCTTCTCCCTCCTCAGTCCCGTTACCAGGTTGGAGTTCTCCGCAAGCCACCTGGACAGCCGCCAGCAGTCCAAATGGCGACTGAAG
Source organism: Dehalococcoidia bacterium (assembly GCA_965197715.1). GTDB lineage: Bacteria > Chloroflexota > Dehalococcoidia > Lucifugimonadales > UBA1127. The sequence continues at coordinate 3,133,126 of OZ240224.1, read as the reverse complement.
CGGAGCGACACCGAGGAAGCGCAGCTCCTGACAGACGTGACCAGGGCCTACGTGAACGGCGATGCGCTGCCGCAGTTCATGACGAACCAGCGCTACCGGCCGAAGAGCCCTCGCCGGCGCCGGTCGGTCCTGCTGCTGCCCGCCGATAGGTCAGACCAGCTCCCGGCGGCCCTGAACCTTCGCCCTGATTCACTCTGCCTGGACCTTGAAAGCATCGCCGGCGACGCGGGACGCGAAACGGCCCGCGGGCTCCTCTGGGGCGAGGTAACCGCTGCGTCCAGGTCCAACGCCGAGGTCCTCGTCCGTCTCAGCTCATCCCAGGCATGGGATGAGCTGGAGGCCTGCGTCTGGCCCGGCCTGGCGGGAGTCATGGCGCCGGTACAGGGGCCCAGGGAGCTCCTCCAACTCGAGGAGACCATGCGGGCATTGGAAGAGGCCCGCGGCCTGCCGTTTCCCCTCACGCTGATCCCGTACCTCGGCTCCCCCGAAGCGATCGCCCTAGCCGGGGAGATCGCCTTCGCGGTCCCACGGGTTGACGCGGTGGTCCTGGCGCTCCACGACCTGAACGCGAGTCCCCCCCTCACCGCCGAGGACCAGCCCCCCGGCTCCGTTGCAATGAACGTCTCGGCCGAGGCACGGATGCTCCAGCGGCGCGCGTCCTACACCCTCACCATGGAGGGTGTGCAGTTCCTGGGGGTGCTGGGCGCCGGCGTACCCGCGGGGCAGCTGGAAGAAGGGCTCAGCAGGAAGGGAACGACCATGTTGCTGCGGGCTGCGGAACGCGCCAAGTCACAGGGGTTCGAGGGAGCGCTGACACCCCACTGGCAGGGCGTCGAGGCGTGTAATCAAGGCTTCGGCGGGATGCCGGCCGGGCCACCGGACCAGGGGGATGCGGATTGCTCCGGCGACGGCGAGGCCTCATCCCCGCGGAGCCCATCCTACGTGGCCGACACCAGAGACGACGAGGGTTGACACGGCCGGAGGCCGTGCGTATCGTACCGTCCGTTGGCAGGGCCCTCACGGAGTTGGACGCATCAGCGCTTCAGCCGGACGCACCACCTCGCCGCGTGGAGTAATCGCATGATCCTCATAACAGGTGGCATGGGTTTCATCGGCATGCACACCGCTCGGAAGTTCCTGGACGCCGGCAACGACGTGGTCATCACGCAGCACAGCGCGCGCCGGGAGCCGGAGATGTTCAGGGACGATATCGGCAAGAGGCTGCAGATCGAACGCGCCGACGTGGCTCGGAGCGCGGAGGTCATGGACGTCGTGCTCAAGCACTCGGTCACGGACATCGTCCACCTCGTGGCCCCGCGCCTCGGCGCCCTCTCCCCCGACGCCGAGTTCCACCTGAACTTGGACGGCCTGATCAACGTCCTGGAGGCGGGCAGGATGGCCGGCGTCCGCCGGGTGCTCGTAGCCAGCTCCCAGTCCGTGTATGGGGGCCTCCGGGAAGGCCCCTTTCGAGAGGACGCACCCCTTCCGGTCACCTCCACCAACGCCACCGAAACGTTCAAGAAGTGCTTCGAGATCCTGGCCCTGCACTACGCGGACCGGACCAAGATGGACGTCGTCTCCATGCGCATTGGCGGCATCTACGGACCCCTCTACTACAGTATGTTCAACCTGCCCAGCCGCTACTGCCACGCCGCCGCCAAGGGCACGACGCCCGACTTCGGCAACTATCCCGGCGGCGTTCCCTTCTCCGAAGATGAAGGGGGAGACTTCTGCTACGTGAAGGACGTGGCCCAGGGCATCCAGCTTCTTCAGGCCTCGGACAACCTCTCGCACCGCGTCTACAACCTGGGCGGCGGCCAACGCGTTACCCTGGGCGAGATCCCCGCCGCCGTGCGGCAGATGCTCCCCAACGCGGACCTGCCCATCCAGGAGGGCGCCAGTGGACGCAGCAAGACCAACTCGTACGCCGACATCAGCCGGGCCGCGGAAGACGCCGGGTACGCCCCGGAGCACGACATCCGCAGCGGCGTCGCTGAGTACCTGGAGTGGCTCCAGACCCACGCGGAGTAGGGGACACGCCCCCACAACGCAAGCACGCATCCCCAGAAGCGCTAGGCCGCTTGACAGCGGCTGAGGAGTTGGCATCATGGCCCAGCCCAAGATCTTCATCTTCGCACCCGCCGATCCCACCGGCGACACCCATCGTCAGATGGAGCAAGCCGGCTGCGAGTTGGTCCTCGGCGACGCCTCCTGGCACACCCCCCAGGGCAACAACGAGGACGAGATAGCCGATTTGGCCAGTGAGGCCGACGCCCTCATGGGCACCTCCATCCGCAGCTCCCCCATCACCCGGCGGATACTGCAGAGCTCCGAGGGCCTGCGCATCGTAGCCAAGTACACCATCGGCGTCGACGACGTGGACGTCGACGCGGCCACGGAGCTGGGCATACTGGTCACCCACTGCCCAACGGAGTCCAACTGGGGCGGCGTGGCAGAGGGCACTATGGCCATGATGCTCACCATGCTGAAGAAGCCCAGGGAGCGCGACGAGCAGGTCAAGGCTGGAAAGTGGCGGGACGAGTCCATCCAGGGCACCTACCTGGGCGCACGCACGAGCGACGGCTATCCCGGCATCACGGTGGGCATTGTGGGCTTGGGGCGCATCGGCAGTCGCGTGTCGGACCTGCTGGCCCCGTGGCGAGTCAGAGTCCTGGGCTACGACCCCTACGTCGACGGGTCCAGGTTCGCCATCCACGGGGTCCATCGGGTTGATGACCTGGCCACGCTGCTGCGGGAGTCGGACGTCGTGAGCCTCCACGTGGTGCTCACCAAGGAGACCAACCGCATGATCGGCGCGGCGGAGCTGGCGATGATGAAGCCCACCGCCGTGCTTGTGAACACGTCCCGGGGTCAGGTGGTGGACGAGGCCGCCCTGGCCGACGCGCTGAATCAGAACAAGATCGCTTCCGCGGCCCTCGACGTCTTCGAGGACGAGCCACTGATCGAGGGAAGCTCACTGCGCGGTCTGGGAAGCAAGGTGCTCCTATCGCCCCATATGGTCTCTAGCAACGCCGGCAGCGGCCTCAATCCCGCCCTCCAGTGGTCAACGCGCTCCGTGCTCAGCGCCCTCAACGGGCAGGTGCCGGACAACGTGTACAACAAGGAGGTCATTCCCCGCTGGCAGGAGCGCTTCGCCGAGCGCAAACTGCTGGACGGCTAGGGTCCTCACCGGAACAGCCCATGCCCGACTTGCCGCTCACACTGGCCTGCTGGGACTACGACCGCACGCGCCCGCTCATGGATGGTCGGGTGCAACCTGAGGGCATCGACCTCGATATCGTCGTGGCGAGGCCTCGGGAGATCTTCGCCCGCATGCTCCAGCACCAGGAGTTCCACGCTTCAGAGATGTCCCTGGCGTCTTACGTCACCCTCAGGGCCCGCGGCCAGTGCCCCTTCGTTGCCATCCCCGTCATGCTGTCCAAGATGTTTCGCCACGACTGCATCTACGTTCGCACCGGCGCCGGCATCAGAGGGCCCGCAGACCTGCGCGGCAAGCGGATTGGTGTGACCCAGTACGGCGCCACTGCCGTGGTCTTCATTCGCGGCATGCTTCAGCGGGACTTCGGAGTCCTTCCGGAAGAGATGTCCTGGTTCATGGGCGGCTTGGATACGCCCATGCCCGCCCCTCTCGTCCCGCTGGACCTGCCGGACAACATCCATCTGGAGTTCCTTGGGGAAGGACGGACGCTGGAGGGAATGTTCGAGGCGGGAGAGCTGGATGCCCTCTTCGTCATGTACTTCCCCAAGCCGTTCCTGGAGGGTTCGCTGCGCATCGCCCGCCTCTTCCCGGACTTCAAGAAGGTGGAGCAAGACTACTATCTGCGGACCGGTATTTTCCCCATCATGCACACAGTCGTCATCCGGGAGGACGTCCATCAAGAGCATCCGTGGGTTGCAGGCAGCCTGTACGGGGCGTTCTGCCGGGCCAGGGACTCAGCAGTGGCCGATCTGTACGATACGGACGCGCTGCACCTCGCTCTCCCCTTCCTCATCGACCACCTGGAGGAGACCAGGAGGGTCTTTGGCGAGGACTACTGGGCCTACGGCGTAGATCCCAACCGCACGGCGCTGGAGGCCATGACGCAGTACGTCGTGGACCAGGGGCTGGCGCCCAGGGTGGTTGATGTCGAAGAGCTGTTCCTCCCCGGGGTCGGATAGGTCGACGGCTCTCCGAGGCGACGAGGGCTCCGAGTACCAGGGGAAGTACGAGAGAGCCACTGCGGGACGGCCTCGCCTCCGCTGTCTGAGGTGTCGTGAACGAGTACGCCCCTTTGTCGATGGGCCTCACGCGTAGTAGGATAGGCCCGCGCCGGGCAACCACTCCCCGGCAAGGCAGTATGACCAGGTCAATCGTCCGGGAGGGAGCCCGTGGTTGAAACCAGCATCACCGTGTATGGGGCTCCGTGGTGCCCCGATTGCAAGAGGTCCAAGCAGTTCCTGGCGGAGCAGCGTGTCGACTACTCGTGGGTTGACATAGACGCGGACGAGGAAGCGAGGTCCTACGTCCAGCGGGTGAACGACGGAAAGCAGATCATCCCAACCATTGTATTCGGCGATGGATCGGTGCTGGCGGAACCAACCAACGCGGAGCTGGCGGCAAAGCTCGGCATCAGCCCCAAGGCGGAACGGGAGACCTACGACCTGATTGTAGTCGGCGGCGGTCCCTGCGGCTTGACGGCCGCCATCTATGCCGCGAGAGAGGGCATCGAAACGCTCATCGTGGAACGCAGCGGCGTGGGGGGACAGGCCGGCGTGACCGAGCGCATCGAAAACTATCCCGGCTTCCCCAAAGGGATAACCGGCGGACAGCTTGCCGACCAGATGAGGGCCCAGGCCGAGGGCTTCGGTGTTGAAATCCTCGCCGCTCAAGCGGTAAGCCGGTTGCGCCCCGCCGAGAACTCTTGGGCGGTGACGACGGAGAGCGGTGACGAGTACCGTTCCGGGGTCGTGCTGATCGCCTCCGGAAGCACCTACCGGCGGTTGGATGTCCCAGGCGAGGATGATCTCATCGGGGCCGGGGTGCACTTCTGTGCCACCTGCGACGGGCCCTTCTACCGGGGGCAGGACATGGTGGTCGTCGGCGGCGGGAACAGCGGCGTGGAGGAGGGGCTGTTCCTCACCAAGTTCGCAAACAAGGTCACTGTGCTGGAGGTGCGGGAGCAACTGGGGGCCAGCCAGATTCTCCGAGACAAGGCGGAGAGTCATCCCCGGATGGAGGTGAGGCTCAACACCACGGTGCAGGAGTTCAGGGGAACCGGACGCTTGAGCTCGGTAGTCGTTAAGGACCTGAAGACCGGCGAGTTGGAGGAGCTGACGCCCGGGGCAGTGTTTGTCTTCATAGGCCTTACGCCGAATACCGATTTCATCAAGGACGTTGTTGAGCTGGACCGGTGGGGCTTCATCAAGGCCGGGCCAACCATGGAGACCAGCGCCGCCGGGGTTTTCGCCGCGGGCGACGCACGCGGCGGCAGCACCAAGCAGGTGGCCAGCGCCGTGGGGGAGGGGGCGACCGCTGCGTTGATGGTCCGTCAGTTCTTGGAAAAGAGCCAGGGCAACCGCGGTTACCGAGGGGACTAGGGTGTGGTCCCCAAAGACGTCGTAGCCAAGTGAAGTAGCTGCCGTCGCTGTGCTGGGTCACACCTCCCGGCTACAGGAGCCCCCTACGTCCCGTCGTGACGCACGCTTGACGCTGATGGTGTCGACCGGGCGCGACTCCTAGCCCGCCCGCGCCTCGACGTGACTCGCCCGCTCGTGTACGCGGGCCAGGGCCTGGGTGCCCAGCTCGCCCTCACCTGCGGCCTCCAGGGCCTGATAGAGCTGGTTGACCAGTGCCGTCCCGGGAAGCGTCACGTGCATGTCCCGGGCCTGCTCCAGAATGAGGCGCAGGTCCTTTTGCTGGAGCTTCACCATGAACCCGGGATCGAAGTCCCCCCGGATGATGCGCTTGCCCAGGTTCTCCAGCTGCCAGGACCCCGCAGCGCCGCCGCCCACGGCCTCGATGGCCGCCTCCAGGTCCAGGCCCGCCTTGGCGCCGAAGACCAGGGCCTCGCACACGGCATTCAGGGTCCCGGCTACCAGGACCTGGTTCACCAACTTCACCGTCTGGCCCGCGCCGCTGGGACCCACGTGTACGATGCGCTGGCCCATCGCTTCGAAAACGGGCATGCACGCCTCTACCGTCGACTTCTCGCCCCCCACCATGATGGCCAGCGTCCCTTGAATCGCCCCCCACTGGCCGCCGCTGACGGGAGCGTCCAGCATGTTCGCTCCCCTTTTCGCGAGCTCCCCCGCAATCTCCCGAGTCACTGAGGGCGAGATCGTGCTCATGTCGATGACCGTCAAGCCCTCGCGCGCCGCCTCGATGACGCCGCCGCTACCGAGGACAACCTGCTGAACGTCGGGGGAGTCCGCCACCATGGTGATGACCACTTCGCTGGCCTCGGCGGCCTCTCGTGGCGAGGACGCGGCAGTCGCCCCCTCTTGCACCAGCTCCGCTTCCTTTGGCCGAGTGCGGTTGTGGACCGTCACTCGGAATCCTGCCTTCAACAGGTTCCTTGCCATGGGAGCGCCCATGATTCCCATGCCGATGACGCCTACGCGGCTGACCATACCACCTCCGTTAATCGTGCCGGCGACCAGTGAGGCTGTGGCGGCTTCGGACTACATCGACCCGCCGCGGGCGGCTCCACACACCGCAGACCGTGTGTTCCACCATTGCCGTTGGGTCTGATTGTGGATGCCCGAAGTGGCATACGTGCGCCAGTATAAGCGCCGTGCGCGGCCTACACACCGGCCCAAGAAAAGGGGTTCCGGCACTCCTTGCAGCTGCCGGAACCCCTTGAAGCGCTATCTATCGAGCCTGCTCAAGCTATTGGACAGCCTTGACGGCCTCTTCGCCATGGACCTGGGACACGAAGTACTGGAGCATCGGGCTGTACTTGGAAGCGGTGCCGCCCCGTAGTGGGACGACTCCATGGTGGGGGCCGCCAGCCTCCATCCCCTCCCACGGCAGCACGACGCACTCATTCTGCGCCGGGTCGCGGAACACGTTCATCAGCTCTTCGCCGGCGTCCAGGGCGGCCAGCTGCTGTTGCAGCATCCGCCGGTACAGGATGATCCCCTTGTCAGACTCGCCAAGCCTCTCCTGGGAGCGGTCGGCGATTGCGCCCTGCGTCATCCAGGCCATCATGTCCTGAGAGATGGTGTAGTCCAGGGTCTCCCACTTGGGGCGTCCATTCTCCTGCCGGGGCAGCGGCGGAAAGTAGTGCGGAACTTTCTCTTGCTTGGGCAGCTCGACACCCTCCGGCGGCGAGTAGACCGTGTACCAGACCTGCAACGTGTTCTCGTCGTCGATGGGCACACGAAACTCGAATGACGTACCCACCCGCAGGATGTTCGGGAACAGGATCGGATGGCCGATGCGCCAAGCCGGGTGGTTCAGGTCCGTGCCCTTCACCACGCGGCGCTTGACGATGCCGTGGTCAAAGGCGTCGAAGCCGATCTTCTCATGCTGCCCGCCAGCCACGTTGGTGGCCTGATCGCCCCGCTGTCCACTCTGGATCGCCCACCACATACCCTGGTAGTCGACCCTGCCCATACGCTCCAGAACGTACTTGGGGAAGTAGGAGTGCAGCCACTCCACGTGCACCGGGTCCAAGGAATTCTCCATGCACTGGATCCAGTTACACGGGATCACCTGGACGCCTACGTCCCGCACCACGTTGTCCCATACCAGCAGGTCCCACCGGGGCAGCAGCGGCGCCGGCTCGGGGCCCAGATAGGCGAAGACGAGGCCTCCCAGCTCCTGCACCGGGTAGGAGACTGCCGTGACCCGGTCCTTGAACGTGCTGTCTGGGGCTTCGGCCGGCATCTCCAAGCACTGCCCCTTCTCATTGAACATCCAGCCGTGATACGGGCAGCGGATGCCCTCTTGCTCCGGGATCCCGTAGAGCAGGTTCACGCGGCGGTGGGGGCACGATTCCTGAATGAGTCCCAGCGTTCCGCTGCGGTCCTTGTAGAGGACAAGGCTCTCGCCCAGAATCTTGACGGCCCTGGTGGGCTCTTCATCCATCTGCGTGCTGGCGGCGATGGGGTGCCAGTAGCGCCGGAGCATCTCGCCCATGGGCGTGTCCGGGCCAACTCGGGTAAGACGCTCGTTCTCAGCTACCGAAAGCATGGGGCTCTCCTTTCGCGATTAGCATCTCACGTGACGACGATTGCTGCACAATGATGTGCTGCCCAGAGGCGGCTATTGGCGGGATTATACGTGGAGACTCCTTTCACCGTCAACAGAAGCCTGCTCACGTTGAGTTGCGGTATATCCTCTGCTGGCTGAAGATTCAGAAGGCGGCGCCGAAACAGGGGGTAGCCAAAAGGCGGAATACTGCTCGGTAATGGGCACTCTCTGTGCCAGCCCTGCACGACGAGCGCGCTGCCCTCCATTGCCAACCGTCCTTGCCGGTCAGCCCTCCAGCGTGACGGCAATGCGGCCTTCCGCCCCATCCTCCGCGTCGCCTGAGGCAGCCCTGACCTCCGGAATCTCCAGTAGCTGCTCCACCAGGGGTTGGGGCCGCTCCAGCAGGACCCTGATGGACGTCCCGCTGTCCACAGTGCCCGCGGTACGGACTATCTGCAAGCCTGAGATTGCCAACAGGCGGCCGTAGAGTCGAGCCAGCACCGCAGGTTCGACCGGCGGAGCGAGGTTGAGCTCGACCTCGCCCACGTAGAGATCACTTCCGGCCGCCTCGTCTACACCTTCGGGGTTGACGGATGGCTCATCCTCCGATTGCGCCGGGGGAGAGCCGGCTTCAACCGCGCCCAGGGTCTCTTGGATGGTCGGGGAGGAGGTGAGGTCGCCCGTGGCCAGGGACAGCGTGTCCCCTGACCCCTGCCACAGGTTGGCCGTCTGCCGCTTCCAGTCAATGGAGAGCCGTTGGGCTTCCTCCACTATCTGGGTAATCGACACAAGCATGCGGTTGTAGACGATCTCTCCCTCTTTCTGGATGTGGTCTTCCACCTGGTCCCGCGCCCTGCCCAACATGAGCTGGGCCTGAATGCGGATCTGGCCTTCGGCGATCTCCGCCTTCCTGCGCGCCTCTGCCAGGATGGCGTCCGCCTTCCTCTGGGCCATCTCCACGGCTTCCGTCTCAGCGCTGACGATGGTGTCGTGGGCCTGACGGTGGGCATCTGCAAGGATCCGGGCGGCCTCCGCTTCCGCATCCACCTGGGCTCGGACCCGAACGGTTTCCTCCACCTGCTGCAGCTCGCCCATCACGCGCTGGACGTAGTCGCCCATGCCTCCCGTCGAGCCGGCGCGCTCTTCAAGCTCCTTGTTTTGCTTCAAGATCTCTTCGACGAAGGAGACGATCTCCTGCTCAGAGAGGCCGCGCTCAGCGACCGAAAATTCTCTGCCCCAGAGCTCGCGGGTTTCATCGGGGTCCGGGGTTGGGGCCGGCGGGGGTTCGGGCTCAGGCGGTGCGGGCGGTTCTGAAGGCTGCGGGGGTTCGCTCACAGGCGCTGGCACCTCGGCACTTCGCGCCTCGGCGTTTGGCGCCTCCGGTTGGGCGCTCGGCGGCTGGCGTTCGCTCTGGTACTGTCCCGTCTCGGGCTCCGGCGCTCGGTCCCCGGCGATCTGGACGATGCGGCGGATCCGATCCGTATTTGCGGACTCTTCGCCGCTGAGCGGCGGCGCCTCGACTTGGGGCGCCTTCCGACGGAACCTCTTGAACGGCCAGAGTTTCTTACCCAGTCTACCCAAAAAGGAAAACTTAGCCATGCGCCTTACCCTGGGCAACACCCGAGGAAGCGTCCTCTTCTCGGACGACTCCGCCGTCCTCCAAGTTCCAATCGGAGGCCGCAGGGGCCTCCTCCCGCATAAAGCCCTGGACCCGAACGGAGATTGTCTCTTTCAACCTGTCCCTCCCGCCGATCACGTCCCGGAGGTACGTGTTGACGCTGGTTTGACCGCCGCTGCGCTCCTCCAACCGCCTGTGGTGCGCCAGTGGGTACTCAAAGGGCACATGTGCTCCGTTCGCCATTGTAGGAGACGCCTTCGAAGAAAAGCAATACACCTTCTGGAGCTGGGACGCAGGTGAGCCTCTCAGCTTCAAGAGCCGCCACATCGGCGCCTTCGTCCGGGCCATTGGGCTCCAATTGCGACATCGGGGCCGGTTGTCTGGAAGCAACTAGAAGGGGGAGCGGCCTGGACAGAGGCAGTGTCCCCCGGTGCCGAATCGAAGCTGGCTGCAAGGGCGCGGAGGAGGGAGGGCTCTCTAGGAGGCGGTGTTGCTGGCTGCCGGACTCGGTTCCACTTCAAAGTGGAACTCTTCGATCACTGGATTGGCCAGCAGCTTGCGGCACATCTCCTCAACTTGGCCGGTAGCTGCGCCCTCGCTGGCCGCCTCCAACGACAGCTCCACGTACTTGCCCACCCGCGCCGAGCTCACGGAGGCAAACCCCAGGTTCCTGAGCGCACCAAGCACAGTCAGACCCTGTGGATCGTTTATTGTGGGCTTCAGACTCACGTAGACCCGGGCTACAAAGTGCATGGGCGCCTCGGTCGTCGCAAGGGGTGTGGGGGTGACGGGGCCGGAGCCTAGGATTGCTCCATGAATCCACCCGGCTCGCAGCCCGAGGCAAGCTCCGGGCCTCGGCCTCGATAGGCGCCGGCAAACGCTCGAATGGCAGCCTCGTCCGCCGTCTCGAGGTAATGCGCGACGCGCCACGCCGTCAGGGCGATGGTCGGCGTCATCTGTGGGTAGGGCGCCAGAATCACGTACTGCGGGTACGACGGGAGCTTCTTGACGACCTCTTCAAGGGAGTCAATGACGGCCTGGTCTTCCGTGTTGTACTGCACCAGTACGAAGCCGTGCTCCAGGTTGTGGACCTGGATCTCCTCGGGAAGCGGTGACGTGAAGATGCCGCACCTGGTCCATGAGGGCGAGTGGGTCCCAGACGTCGGCGGGACGGAGTTGTAGTAGCCTGCGGTTGCGGCCTCGCCCGCTTCCAGGTGAAGACGCCCCTGGTCCGGAAAAGTTTCCCCGGGGGCATCGCCGGCCTGGGGCCCCGAAGCCTCCCGGGGGGCCCCGAAGCCTGGCACGGATGGTAGGATCAGGCCGGCGATGATGATCACGCCCAGAAACGCTACCCCTGTGATGGTCAGATAGCGGAGGACCTTCCGTCGCAGCTCCCTGCGCCCGCGCCGCGCCGCGCGCCGCTCCGTTCTGCTTGGTGATTTGGCCAAGCCATCCCTCCTCAGGGCAGAGCTTCACCAGTCAGCCGCTGATAGGCCTCCTGGTAGCGCTGGTGTGTCTTCTCCACAATCTCCTCCGGGAGCTCCGGGGCGGGAGGCTCCCGGTCCCAACCGCTCTCGATGAGCCAGTCGCGGACAAACTGCTTGTCGTAGTTGGGCTGACTCTTGCCGGGGGAGTGGCCTTCGGCGTCCCAGAAGCGGCTTGAGTCCGGCGTGAGCACCTCGTCGATGAGGATCATCTCATCATTGAGCAACCCAAACTCAAACTTGGTATCGGCGATGATGATCCCGCGGGAGAGGGCGTAGTCGTGGGCAGCCTGGTACACCTCCAGGGTCTTCTCTTCCAGCTTCGCGGTTAGCTCGGCGCCCACCATGTCCCGCACCTGGGCGATGGAGAGGGGCAGGTCGTGCCCCTCCTCCGCCTTGGTAGTGGGCGTGAAGAGCAGGCGGGGAAGGCGATCTCCGTCCCGAAGACCCTCCGGCATCTTCTCCCCGTGAACGGTGCCCGTGCGCTGGTACTCCGCGAGCGCCGACCCCGTGAGGTAGCCTCGCGCAACGCACTCTACGTCGACCCGCTGCGCCCTGCGGACCACCATGGCGCGCCGCGCAACTTCGTCCGGCACCTGGCCAACCGACGCGCCGTCCAGGGCCTCGGTCACTGCCTGACTCCCATCGCCGGCCATGCCGATGAGGTGGTTGGGGATCAGGTCCGCGGTGCGCCGGAACCAGAAATCAGAGATGTGGGCAAGGATGACCCCCTTTTCGGGGATGGCGGTGGGCAGCACCACGTCGAAGGCGGAGATGCGGTCCGTGGCCACCATGAGGAGCAGACCGTTTCCCAGGTCATAGGTGTCACGCACCTTTCCACGGTGCAAGAGGTTCGACAGGGTGGTCTCGGCTATGGTTGTGAGGCTCATAACACTTCCATGTGCATGTGTTTTGAAGAAAGCGCCGGGAGTCCATCGCCCCCGGCCGGCTCCACCTGGTGGAGCGCGACCTCTATCGTAACCTATAGCCCCAGCCGCTGGAAGACTTGATTGACATAACGTGTATAATAGCGATAATCAAACAACTCCTCCAGTTCGTGAGCTTGGAAGCGGCCCGTCACCTCCGGGTCCTGCCGCAGCAGCTCCCGGAGGTCGGCCCCTGTGTCCCAGGCGCGCATGGCGTGGTCCTGGACCACTTTGTACGCCACCTCCCGGCTGGCCCCCTTTTCGATGAGCGCCAGCAGCACCCGTTGGGAGAACACCAGGCCATGAGACGACTCGACGTTTCGGAGCATCCGATCGGGATACACCCGCATCCCCCGTACGATGCCCGTGAACAGGTCCAGAATGTAGTCCAGCGCCATGCACGAGTCCGGGAGAATCAGGCGCTCCGCAGAAGAGTGGCTGATGTCCCGCTCGTGCCACAGGGCCACGTTCTCCATGGCCGTGACTGCATGGCCACGGATCAGGCGGGCCAGGCCGCAAACCCGCTCGGAGAGCTCCGGGTTCCGCTTGTGGGGCATGGCGGAAGACCCTGTCTGGCCTTCAGCGAAGGGCTCCTCTGCCTCCCGGACCTCGGTTCGCTGCAGGTGCCGGATTTCCGTCGCGAACTTCTCCAGCGACGCCGCAATGATGGCCAACGTTGTAACGAATTGCGCGTGGCGATCTCGCTGTACTATCTGATTGGAGATGGCGTCTGGTCTGAGGCCCAGCTCGGCGCAGGCGCTCTCCTCCAGCCCCGGCGACAACGTGGCGTAGGTGCCCACCGCGCCGGAAATCTTGCCGACGCTGATCTCGTCGCGGGCGTGGGATAGACGCTTCAGGTGGCGGCGCACCTCTTCACGCCAGAGTGCCAGCTTCAGTCCAAAGGTGATGGGCTCGGCGTGAACACCGTGGGTCCGGCCCATCATCAGCGTGTCCTTGAACTCCACAGCCCGGATCGACAAGGCGTCTAGCAGGTCCTCCAGGTCCTCCGCTAGGATGCCCGCGGCCTCCGCCATCTGGAGGTTCTGGGCCGTGTCGATGACGTCGTTGGACGTTAGGCCCAGATGGACCCATCGTCCCTCTGGTCCCAGGTTCTGGGTGATGGAGCGAGTGAAGGCCGTGATGTCGTGGCGTGTGCGCTGGAAGATCTCCTCAAGAAGCCCAGGGTCGTGCCGGGCATTGCGCAGCAGGGCCATGTCCTCCAGAGGGATGACCCCTTGGGCTGCCCAGGCTTCACATACGGCAAGCTCCACACGTAGCCAGAGGTCGTACTTGCGCTCCTCGGACCAGACCTGCTTCATGCGAGGCCGGGCGTAGCGGTCTATCAAGAATCGGCTCCTCAGGAGTTGGCGGCGCATCCAGCATAGCATAGCCCCCAAGGGGGACGAAGGGGAGCGCGCCGTCCCTCCGGGGACTCGCGGCCCTACTTCCGCACTGTCAAGAGCCTCTGCCGGACGGCGTCGCTCCGCAGCTCGCGCATGGCGTCCGAGGCGATCCACCGGGCGCTGGCGGAGTCCATCTCATGGATCGCCGCTGCCGTTCTCAGTGCCCCGTCCCTGAGCTCCAGGTTGCGCTTCCCAATCTGCCGCAGTGCCCAGTTGACCGCCTTCTTGACCATATTGCGGCTGTCTGTTGCTTCACGCGCGATGATGGGGAAGAAGCACTCGAACACAGCATCCGATGAAGTCTTGTCGTGGACCGCCCGCGTCGCTATCAGCACGAAACCCGCGCGTTTGACAAACTCCTCATCCCTGGCGCTCCATTCCACGGCCTTACGGTAAGCGAACTCCGTCCTATCGAACAAGTGGTTGCAGCACCCGTCGCAGACGTCCCAGGAGTCGAAATCAACCACCCAGCGCTCCATCTGCTCCTCGGTCACCTTCTGGGGCCGGTCCACCAGTGCCGCGAGGATCCGCGCATCACGGCTCCCCAATCTCCACAGAGCCAGGGCCAATTCATGGTCCTTGCCGGCCTCCTTGGCCAGCTTGCGTAGATCCGGCAAGGACACACCGAGCGTATTCCGGGTGTTGATGCCAAACTTGGCCATACCCGCGGCGGCCGCTGGATTCCTCAGAGACTCCAGACGACTCATAATCTCGTCGCAAGTCATGGCTGTGTTCCTCAAGCAGAACGCGGCGCGAAGCTGCGGGCGCTCCGGGCATACCCCGTGTGAACCCAATCTTGGGCCGCCCTCGCCGGACCGAACAGGCTATCGGCCGACAGCGGCCTCGCCTCGCACAGCCGCTAGGACGGGCGCGAAGTCCTCGAAGGGCTGGAATGTGATGCCCTGCTGTATGCAATGCCCCACCAGCGGCCCGCGGGCAAAGACCATGTCTGACTTGGCCGCGGGGCAGAAGTCGGAGCGGCCATCACCGACGTAGATGATCCGATCCACGCGCTCGCGGAAGCCCTCAAGTACCCGGCACTTGCAGTTGCCCCAGCCAACGCAGCCCGGCTTGGTGTAGCGGTACAGGAACTCCAGACCCGCTGTGCCTGTCCTTGTTCCGACAGAGAAGGCGGGAGCGTTGCCCGCGATCCCGTACCGGTCGAGGACGGCTCGAACGTAGAAGTCCAGGCCGTAGGTGACGATAGCCAAATGAATTGCATGTGCAGTGCAATACGCTAACAGATCCAGGAACCCGGCCCGTAGGTTCCCGTGCTTGGCCGCGTAGCGCCCCATCTCCTTAGGCGTTGCCTGGACCTGGCGAAACGCGGCCTCCTGGTAGGCCTGAAGCGTCAGGTGCCCCTGGCGGAACCGCTCCCGCAGCTTCTCCCACTCCGCCGCACCATAGCGCTTCAGCAGCAGCTCGGCCACGTTCTGCTCGGCGGCCGTCTCGTCGAAGTCCACAAGAACGGCCAGTTCCGATCGTCGGGGCGCCGCAGCCTCTCGACCCATGCCCTACCCCTGTTGCAGGCGGGCCCGGTAGGCTGTATACGCCTCCCGGATATCCGGATGGCTCAGGGATAGTATGGAGGCGGCCAGGTACGCCGCGTTTCGGGCGCCCCAAGAGCCTACGGCAACGCAGGCCACGGGAATGCCTGGCGGCATCTGCGCTATCGCGTACAGCGCGTCTACCCCCTTCAGCTCGCTGGTGGGCAACGGAATGCCGATGACCGGAAGCGTCGTCCAGGCGGCCAGTGCGCCGGGTAGTGCTGCCGCCCCCCCGGCAGCAGCGATGATGACCTCCAGGCCCCGTTCGGTGGCGCTGCTGCCGTATTCCTGGACGCGGGCCGGCGTCCGGTGCGCCGAGAGCACCCGGACCTCGTGAGGGACTCCCAGGTCTCCCAGTACTTTCAGCGTATCCTGGACCAGGGGCTCGTCGGTGGTGCTCCCCATGACTACACCCACCAGAGGGTTCTCTTCTACCAAGGGACTTCCTCCTACCTGTATGCGGACTCAGCGGATCCAGAACTTGCCAACACTATCGACTGATTGGCCTCAATCCTGCTCGGCGGCAGGCGCATTCTAAGCGTCGGCGGCAGGAAGTGTGTAGCACTCCTCGAAGCTGCAGACTTCATCGACCAGTCGCAACTTCAGGCACTCGGACGGCGAGAGAAACCGGTCGCGTCCCGAGTAGATGTAGCGCACCCACCACGCGGGCGTATGCAGCCCCGTCCGCCGGGCGAACAGCTCCCCAATCTTGGTCTGGTACAGTGTGGCCAGCTTCTGGTAGTCGCTGAAAATCTTCCGGTCTTCTCCCACAATGGCCCAGGTTCCCCCGTGAAGCATCATGGTGGAGAAGAACCCCATGGAACGCTTGTCCCCCGCTTGGGCTATGATGGCGCCCATGGAGTAGGCGTATCCCAGGATCACGGTGTCCACGGCGACGCCAAACTCTCGCTTGACCTTGTACATGCTCTCCATCATAGAGAATCCAGCGCCCACGGAGCCCCCACCGGAGTTGATATACACGGTGATGCGCCGTCCCGGATAGCCTTTCAGGCCCGTCGCCATGACCAGCATGGATTTGCCGAACCGCTCCGCCTCCTCGTCATTGATGTCCCGGAGGAAGTAGACGCCGAAGCGGTCCAGCATCGTCTGGCGGGAGTTGTGCTCTGCGATGAGATCATCGAGCCGCGGTACGGGTTGCTGCATAGCGCTCCCTTCACACAGGCGCCGTCGCACCGGAGGCGATGTCTTCCCGATAGTGCATGTCCTGAAAGTACAGATGCCTGAGGTTGGCGTACGCCCTCCCGCCGGCCTCCTCCACCGTGCCGCCAAGGGCGGCCACCGAGAGCACGCGGCCGCCATCGGTCACCGCTGTTGTACGCCCTGTGGCGCCGTCATAGCGCTCCTGCGTGCCCGCGTGGAAGACTAGGGCCTCTGACGCCGCCCGTTCCAGGCCCTGAATCACAAAGCCTGTCTGGTATTCTCCAGGATAGCCTCCGGAGGCGGCCACGACGGCAACACAGGCCTCCTCCGACCATTCCAAGGAAGTCCTGGCCAGCGTCCCGTTGACGATGCCCAGAAGAACATCTACCAGGTCTGTCTTCAGGCGGGGCAGCACCGCCTGTGTCTCCGGGTCCCCCATCCGGCAGTTGAACTCTAGGACCTTGGGACCTTCGTCGGTCAGCATTAGCCCTGCGTAGAGCACGCCTCTGAACGGGGTTTGTTCGTAGGCCAGCGCTCGTATCGCGGGCTCCATGACGGTTTCCATTACCTGGTCTGCCAGAGCCTTGGTCCAGAAGGACGGTGGGCTGTAGGCGCCCATGCCGCCCGTGTTGGGCCCGTGGTCGCCGCTCAGGGCGCGCTTGTAGTCGCACGCAGCAACCAGGGGTGTGATATAGACACCATCGGTGAAGGTGAACACGCTCACCTCGTGCCCCTGCAGGCACTCCTCGATGAGGACGCAGTCCCCCGCCGCGCCAAAGACCCTCGCCTCCATGCAGGCGTGGACCGCCGCCAACGCCTCTTCGCGACGCGTGCAGACGGTCACGCCCTTGCCGCTCGCCAGCCCGTCGGCCTTCACGACCAGGGGCAGGGATGCACCGAAAACGTACTCTCTGGCCTCCCCATGGCTCGAGAAGGCATGGGCCCACCCTGTGGGAATGCCCTGCTCCTGCATCAGCCGCTTGGCGTAGAGCTTGGACGACTCGATCCGCGCTGCTGCCTGGCTCGGACCTACAATGCGCAGTCCCGCCTCCTCGAACCGGTCCACTATGCCCATGGCCAGGGGCGTCTCCGGACCCACTACCGTCAGGTCTATCTGCCGCTCGCGGGCGGCATCCACCAGTGCGGCCACGTCGGTTGCCGCAATCGACAGGTTCTCGGCGATTTCACCGGTGCCGGCGTTGCCGGGGGCAACGAAGAGCTCCTCTACTTGGGGGCTGTGGCTCAACTTCCACGCGATGGCATGCTCGCGTCCCCCGTTGCCGATCACCAGGACGTTCATCGCTCCACCAATCGAAGGCCTGGGAAGTCGGCAGTGGCGACGTTGTACAGGGGGCCATCCAAGGTTAGCAGGTCACAGGACAGAAGGTCGGCCAGCGCCAGGTAGCACATGTCGTACACCGTGGAGCGTCGATAGCGCGAAGCCAACCCATACGCTCTGGCGTACATTCCGGCCGGCTGCGGTGTGGGAATCTCCAGCGACAGGAAGTCGTCGACAAGGTCTTGGGCCTCTCCTGGCGCCAAGAGGCCTCGATTTGCCAGACGGCGGATAGCTGAGATGGTCTCGGGGTAGAGGAGGGGCGGGGCGACGAATTCGTCCTCCCGCTGTACGTACCTCAGCCACAAGTTGTCCACGGCCAATGAGTGCTGGCTGGGGACCAGCCAGGATACGACAATGCTCGCATCCACACAGAGCAGGGCCACGTCTAGCGTTCCTCGTCACGAAGTTCGCGGAGCAGTTCCCCGGCATCCACGCTGATCCCCAGGCTCTCCCAGCGTCTGCCGATTCCTTCCCTGCGCCTATTGACGCGTGTGTATGCTGCTATCCTGCCATACCCAGGGGCCTCAGCTCCTCGGTGCTCTTCACGCCTCTCCATGGCCATTTCGGTGCCCTCCACTCTCCCAGTTCGGTACAGGACCGCGGTCTCCCGTATAAACCATTGCCCCCCAATGTGGCGCCCCGGAAGCTTCCCCTCCCGAAGATAGCGCCGCACCTGCTCTGTGGACCGCCCCATGCTCTGTGCTGCTTGTTGGACGGTTAAGTATCCCTCTAGCTGCTCATCCATGTGGTTCGCTCCAATCCGTATTGTTGTAGCATACTACAACATCCCTTTCTCTTCAAGCGGGCACGCGCCGGCCGCGAAAGGGCAGCCGGCTATCCCCTACTGCCATTCGATGGTCCCCGGTGGCTTGGAGGTGATGTCGTATACAACACGGTTGACCGCGGGCACTTCGTTGACGATGCGCGTCGATATTCGGGCGAGCACTTCGTATGGGAGCCGGGCCCAGTCCGCCGTCATGGCGTCTTCCGAGGTCACAGCGCGAATGGCAACCAGATAGCCGTACGTCCGGTGGTCGCCCATGACGCCTACACTGCGCACGTCCGTCAGTATGGCGAAGCTCTGCCACAGCTCGCGGTACAGGTTGGCGCCCTTGATCTCATCCATGACTATCCAGTCGCAAGCTCGCAGTATGTCCAGCTTCTCCCGTGTCACCTCGCCGATGATGCGGATCGCCAGTCCGGGCCCTGGGAATGGCTGACGGTGGACCATCTCCTCGGGGAGTCCTATGGCCAAGCCCACGTCGCGGACCTCGTCCTTGAACAGGTAGCGCAGCGGCTCCACCAGCGCAAGGCGCATCGTCTTTGGCAGTCCGCCCACGTTGTGATGCGTCTTGATCTTGGCCGCCGCCGGCGTCTCTCCCGCCGTGCTCTCGATGACGTCGGGGTAGAGTGTGCCCTGTGCCAGGAAGTCCACGTGCCCCAGCTCTTGGGCGGCGTCCTCGAAAACATGAATGAACGTTTCGCCCACAGCCCGGCGCTTCTCCTCTGGGTCTTCCACCCCCTTGAGGGAGGTCGTGAATCTCTCGCCGGCGTCCACATGGACCAGGTTGACGTTCATTCCACGGCGCAGGGTATTGGTCACGCGTTCGGCCTCCTCTCGCCGCAGGAGGCCATTGTCGACAAAGATACAGGTGAGCTGGTCGCCCACCGCCCGATGTACCAGCGCCGCTGCAACCGCCGAGTCCACCCCGCCGGACAGGGCGCAGATCACCTTGCCACTTCCAACTTGGTCCCGGATCCGATGCACGCTTTCCGTGATGAAGTTGCCCGGCGTCCATCGGCCCTGGCACCCGCACACACGATAGAGAAAGTTGGCTATGAACTGGCTGCCCGCCTGTGTGTGTACGACTTCGGGGTGAAACTGCAGCCCTATGACCCCCGTGTCGTTGCCCATCACCGCCAGGGGTGAGTTCTCGGTGTACCCCAGGGCGCGAAACCCCGGCGGCATCTCCAAAACCTTGTCTCCATGACTCATCCAGACGGGCAAGGAAACGGGAAGGTCGTGGAAGATGGGGTGGTCCGTAACGTTCTGGTGCAGCACGGCGTGACCGTACTCTCGGAGCAGTCCGCTGGCCACCCTTCCGCCAAGCTGATACGCCAGGGCCTGCATGCCATAGCATATGCCCAAGACCGGCGTCCCGCGCTCCAGTAGGTGGGGAGGCACCTCCGGGGCATCGGCGTCATAGACGCTGGAGGGGCTGCCGGAAAGTATGACCCCCCGCACGTTCAGGTGGGACAGCGCCTCGGCAGAAACGTCATGGGGGAAGATCTCGCAGTAGACGTTGCACTCGCGTACCCGCCGTGCGATAAGACGGCTGTACTGCGACCCAAAGTCTAGGACGACGATGGCCTCGTCGACGCCCTTGGCCGTCTCGGAGGGCTCGGCAACCTGCCCACGCTTCTCTTCGGCGATCTCGAGGTAGGTTGACACCTCGACATCGTCGCTAGTTGCGACGCGGCGGCTGCCGGAGGAACCCTGTTCTGGTGCCACTATCCTCGACGGTCTTCGCGAATTTCGTGTGGGGCAGCCTATCACCCATGCTATACTTGGTCAAGGTTCCAACCGGTCTTCTCTGCCCCAGTTCCGGCTCCAACTCGACCCCAGGGAGTCCTCTTGTGTCGCGTCACAGCTCCGACGGCGCCGGCCTTGGCCTTGAGGAGCAGATAGAGGCCGGCGTCGCCGCCCTCGGCAACGGCGCCCTCGTCGCTTATCCCACGGACACCCTCTACGGGCTCGGCGCCAACGCCTTCGACGACGCGGCCGTGGAGCGCGTTTTCGAGGCAAAGGGGCGCCCCCGCGGCATGCCCATACCTTTACTGCTGTCCGACTCCGATTGGCTGGCCCAAGTTGCGATTGATGTGCCCCCGCTGGCTGTCCGTTTGGCCCAGGCCTTCTGGCCGGGCGCCCTGACCATGGTTCTGCCCGCTGGGCCTCGCGTTCCCGCCTTGGTCACGGCCAGGGGCTGGACCGTGGCCGTGCGTGTGCCCGATCATCCGGTGCCCCGGGAGCTGGCTCGACGGCTGGGAGCGCCGATCACCGGGACTAGCGCCAACCCCAGCGGCGGACCAGACCCCTACACTGCGGACGACGTGCGCCAGCGCATGGGAAGTGCCGTGGCCTTCGTCATTGAAGGCGGTCCCGCGCCCACGGGCCGCCCCTCCACTGTTCTCGACATAACCTGTGACCCGCCGCGGCTCCTCCGGGAGGGATCCCTCTCCTTCGGCGCCATCCAGGCCTTCTGTGGTACCATCATCGACGGCCGCAAACCGTAGCGCGCAGCCGCATAAAGCCTGGTCCGTTTCTCCAGCCAAGGACGTCATGACGCTGCCCCAAGGGCTTGCAACCCTCCATCAGCCCGTTGAAGACGCGCTGCGCAGGCTCGCCGCCGCCCGCCCGGATCCCCTCTACCGCATGCTGGAGTATTCGCTGGGTTGGATCGAGCAGGACGGCACGCCTAGGCCGGGCCACCAGCCCCTGCGCCTCTACGCCTCACTCTGCCTTCTGACGTGCCAGGCCCTTGGGACCGATTTCAAGAATGCTCTGCCCGCCGCCACTGCCGTGGAGCTTGTCCACCAGTTCTCGCTGGTCCACGATGACGTTCAGGACGGCAACCCGGACCGGGAATCCAGGCCTGCTGTCTGGTGGGTCTGGGGCCCCGCTCAGGCTATCAACGCGGGCGACAGCCTGGACGCCCTAGCCCGCCTCTCCATTCTGGAGCTGGCGGACCAAGGCGCGGGTGCAGAGGAGGTCGTGGACGCCGCCAAGACGCTGGACCAGGCGAGCTTGGACCTCATCGAGGGTCAGTATGAGGACATTCAGTTTCAGGAGCTGCTTCACGTCAGCCAGCAGGCCTACCTGGCCATGGCCGAGAAGCGCTCGGGTGCGCTGCTGGGCTGCGCCGCCGAGCTGGGGGCCCTGAGCGCCCGCGCGGTAATGCCGCAGCGTCAGCGCTGCAGGCAGGCCGGCCGGACGCTTGGCCTTGCCCTCCATATCCACAACGACATCTTGGGGCTCTGGGGAGTCGCCCGAGGTAGTGCTCCGAGCGGGGACGTCCTTAACAAGAAGAAGAGCCTGCCTGTCATCTATGCTCTGGAGCATGGGGACGTTCAGGCAAGACGGGAGTTGGGTTCCCTCTATCTCCAGCGGGTCTTGGATCCGAGGGACCTTCCGCGCATCGTGGACCTGCTGGACGCCGCCGGGAGCCGCCCCTATTGCCAGCGGGTGGTGGAGCAGGCCGAAGCAGACGCGCTGCGCGAACTGGCAGGCGCCGGGCTCTCAAATGAAGCCATGAGAGGATTTCGGGAGCTCACCGGTCTCCTGCTGCACGACCAAGAATAGTCGAGTCGCGCTCCCACCAATCCAGCCAGGGGGTAAGCCATGCTGCCAAGGTCTCTGCGCAGCCTGGACGTCGCCGGCAAGCGCGTGTTGGTCCGCGTGGATTTCAACGTCCCTTTGCGGGACGGAAGAGTCAGCGACGACAGTAGGATAGCGGCCGCCCTGCCCACCATCTCCTACCTTGTGGAGTCGCGCGCCAGGGTCATCCTCTGCTCTCACATGGGCCGGCCCGGTGGTGCGGTGGTGGAGGCCGAGCGCCTGGCCCCCGTTGTCCAGCGCCTGCAGGAGCTCCTAGGCGCCGAGGTGGCCTACGCCCGCGATTGCATTGGCGCCGAGGCGCAGCGGGCGGTGGCCGCCCTGGGTGACGGCCAGGTCCTCATGCTGGAGAACCTCCGCTTTCATTCCGGCGAAGAGGAGAACGCCCCGGAGTTCACCAGGGAGCTGGCAGCCCTTGGAGAGGCCTTTGTCAACGATGCCTTCGGCGCGGCCCACCGCGCCCATGCGTCCATTGTGGGTGTGACTCGATATCTTCCCAGCGCGGCGGGCTTTCTGTTGGAGCGAGAGGTGGATGCCCTGGGCCGGATTCTGTCCAGCCAAGAGCGTCCCTTCGCAGCGGTGCTCGGCGGCGCCAAGGTCAGCGACAAGATTGGCGTGCTGGAGAACCTGCTGGGGAAACTGGACCTGCTCCTGGTGGGAGGAGGCATGGCTGCCACCTTCCTGAAGGCGCAGGGGCACGAGGTTGGCGACTCTCTGGTGGAGGAGGAGCGAATCGAGTTCGCAGGCAAGGTCCTGGCCGATGCATCGGCCTCCGGCGTAAGGCTCCTCCTGCCCGAAGACGTCGTGGTTGCTCGTGAGTTCAGCGCAGACTCCCCCACCGAGACTGTCCCCGCCCTGGCTGTTCCCTCTGGCTGGCGCATCATGGATGTGGGGCCGCGAACCGTGGTCCGCTTTCGGGAGGCCCTCCAGGGCTGCGCGACAGTCCTGTGGAACGGCCCCATGGGTGTATTCGAGTTCCCGGCCTTTGCCCAGGCCACCAGGGAGTTGGCGCAGGCCATTGCGAGTCTGAAAGACGCCGTCACCGTCGTGGGCGGCGGCTCCACCGCAGAGGCTGTCATGGAGCTTGGCCTTGCCCCGGGCATGACCCACGTCTCTACCGGCGGGGGCGCGTCCCTGGAGTTCCTGGAAGGGCGGGATCTCCCGGGCGTGGCGGCGCTGTTGGCCGGCGAGGGAGCCGGCGCGTGACCACGGCGCTGCGTCCAGCCCATTCCTGGCCATCCCTCGCTCTGCTCACACACTGTAGGTCCTAGCCAAGGGCAGTCCTCAGGGCCGTTTTGGTTGCCAGGGCATCGCCGAGCCACCAGAATCTGGCAGTGAGCACAACCATAGCAATAGCAGGTGTGCCGAGGGCGGTATTCGCGGCCCCAGGATTAGAATGGACATAACGCATATTTTGGTGTATTCCGGTCGGCCAGAGTACCATTTGATTGTTCTCCTTCGGTTGATTGTCGATACTTTTTTTCAGTCGTTTTTTGAAGCTGGGCGATTCTCCTTCAGATAGGCGAGGATAGGATTGTTTTTGGCGGGAGAACCCTGCAAGAGCTCCAGCAAGGCCTTGCGCAGCACCGCGGCTGCAAGGCGCTCGCTGCGGAGCTGTCGACGACGGACCAGGGCGAAGTAGTCGCGGACCTCCGGGACCTGGGACATGGCGGTGAGGACGGCCTTGAAGCGCGCCGAGTGGCGGCCGGACTTGAGGGCGTTGGTGTTGCTCCTGGGAGCGCCGGCGCCGGACCTGCGTCCGCCGTGGGGCATGGAGACCTCCTTTGGGGGGGGGGGGGTGTGCTGACAGGATGGTAGCGCATATGTTCTGTTCGAGGCAACGGGGGCGTGGCACGGTGTGGGGGCAGGGTTGGCCGCGCATCCTTCGACATGCTCAGGATGGCGGGGAGAGGATGGCGGGAGGGCTTACAATGGTGGGGGTGGGAGATGGTGGACGGCTACACCACCTCTGCTGAGCCCTATTTTCGAGGCAATGACGGCGGGTGGGTGCGGGAATGACGGTTGTGCAAGGACCTCTGTATAGCGGCTGCCGAGGAATGCCCCGCGGAGAAGCAGCGCTATAACCTGAATGCCTCAAGGGCAAGACAAGCGGGGACTTGGACCCTTCTGGTCCTGGTCGGATGGTCCGCTACTCTCTAGGAGTGACGTCAAGGAGCATGCAAATGGCAACCCCACTCGTCGCAGGCAACTGGAAAATGAACGCCTCCTCCCAAGAGGCGCGCGACCTCGCTGCTGGGCTGCGGGACAGTCTGGCAGGTGCGCCCGCCGGGATCGACGTCGTCCTCTGCCCCCCATTCCCCTATCTGGCCCTGGTCAGGGAATGCCTCACAGGCTCCAGACTGCGGGTGGGGGCCCAGAACATGCACCATCAGCCGAGCGGCGCCTTCACTGGAGAGGTCTCCCCCCTCATGGTGGCGGAGCAGTGCGAGTTTGTCATCCTGGGCCACTCGGAGCGGCGTCAGCACTTCCATGAGACGGACCAGCAGGTCAGCCGGAAGGTCTCGGCGGCCTTGGCGGCGGGGCTGCGTCCCATCGTGTGCGTCGGCGAGACGCTGGAGCAGCGCGAGTCCGGCAATGCCCTGACCGTCGTGGCCCGACAGCTGCGGGACTCCCTCGAAGGCGCCGCCGAAGCCAGGGCGCTTGTGGTGGCCTACGAGCCCATCTGGGCCATCGGTACAGGCGTCCCCGCAACGCCGGACAAGGCGGAAGAGGTCATGTCAAATGCCATCTTCCCCACTATTGCCGACATCTACGGAGAACGCGCGGCGACGGACGTGCCCCTACTCTACGGGGGCAGCGTTACCGCAGCCAACGCCGCCGACTTCGCCGCACAGGCGCACATCCACGGTGCACTGGTTGGTGGCGCCAGCCTCAAGGCGGAGGAATTCGCCGAGATCGTCCGCATCACTGCCAGGGTGAAGGGCGTCGCCTAGCCAACGGCAACCTGGGCCGGCCCCGGCTGGCGGCGCATGAATGCGAACCCAGCCCGCCGGGCCAAACGGACGTGAAGACGGCGCGATCAAATTGCAAGGGAGGCGGACCCTTGATAAATGAGAGTCGAAAAGCTCGGCTGAAGCGTGGAGCCCTCCTTTGATCAGTCTGCTTAGCAGGCTGTGAACTTTGCCGCTTCCTCCGAACCGCCTGTAGCATCCCCTTCGCTGTATGAGTGGGCTCCTGTTCCGGCAAGAGCGCCTCCCTGGACAATCAGGTACTCCTCTCTGATCGGCCGTCCATCCAACCAGCATTCAAGGATCTCACGGACTCCCGCTGAGTAGCGGGCTTGGGCTGAAAGGGAAGTGCCCGAGGTGTGGGGGGTCATGGCGTGGTTGGGCATGGACCTCCAGGGGTGATCATTGGGAGCCGGCTGAGGGAACCAGACGTCGCCCGCATACCCTGCCAGCTGACCGCTTTCCAGAGCCCTGACGATGGCGTCCCGGTCACAGATTTTGCCGCGCGCGGTGTTGACGATATAGGACCCGCGCTTCATCTTGCCAATCAGAGCATCGTCGAACATATTCTCAGTCTCAGGGTGGAGAGGACAATGGATGCTGACCACATCGCAGACACTGACCAGCGACTCAACGGTTTCATGGAACGTTAGGCCAAGCTCTTGCTCAACGTCGGTGGTAAGCCGATGTCTGTCGGTGTAGTGGAGAGTGACGTCGAAAGGCTTCATTCGTCTCAGGACCGCCAAGCCTATCCTGCCGGCCGCCACTACACCCACGTCCATTCCCTCAATGTCGTAGGACCTGGAAACGGCGTCCGCAATGTTCCAACCACCCCTGACCACCAAACCGTATTGGGGAATATAGTCCCTGACCAGCGCCAGCATCTGCATGACCGCGTGCTCCGCAACACTAATGCTGTTGCACCAGGTCACTTCACACACAGTGATGTTCCTGTCGATGGCAGCCTGAAGATCGACGTGGTCCGACCCAATGCCAGCGGTTATGGCCAACTTGAGGTTCGGAGCCTTTTCAATGCGCTCGGCGGTGAGGTATCCGGGCCAGAAGGGTTGGGAGATGACTATATCGGCATCGGCCAGCTCTCGTTCGAAAACGGAATCGGGTCCATCCTTGTCCGCTGTTACGACGAACCGATGTCCCCGTTCGGCCAGAAATCTCTCCAGCCCAAGTCCGCCCGAAACAGATCCCAGAAGGTGGCCTGGGGTGAAGTCAATGGCGGCGGGTGAGGGCAAGAGCTGGCCGTCCGGATACCGGGTGAGGTTGGGTATCCCTTCGCGGGCATAGCTCGGAGGAAACCCTGCCACTGGATCGGAATAGAGAACACAAAGCACTTTCTGGGCAAGAGGGGAACTCATAGTAACCTCCTAGCTGCATCTCCGCATGTTGCATATCGAATTGACCTGCCCTGGGGTCTGGTGACACCGGTGCCGCCAGTCCTGGAAAGTCAGAGACCCCGTGCAGAACAACCGTCCATGAGGCGCTTGTGGCCCAGTGAGCAACCACAGTCCATAGGATTCTGTCTGGACACAAGCTCCTCTGATGTGTCCAGGGCTTGGCACCATAGCAGATTCGCCTCTGTGCGTCGCTCAGCGGAGCAACCGGAGCCCCAGCGTGGAGGTTCTTGTTCTGTATAGTTTGGGGCGGTGCAGCAGGGCCCTACCTGTCCGTGCAGTGAATCTGCTGGTAGTTCCCCTCGGAGTCGAAGAAGTACACCGCCCGGCCGCTGGGCCGGGTGATGGGCCCGTCGTGAAAGAACCCCTCCGTCTTCAGGAACGCCATGGCCTCGTCAAACTCCTGGGGCGCCACCTCGAAGGCGTTGTGGGTGATGCCGTCTTCGTCGAGGGCGTTCCGCTCGATCTTCCGCGGCCGCTGGAAGAGCACGACGTCGGCGCCGCCGCACCGCAGCCGTGACAGCTGGGCGCCGCCCTCGCCCACGCGGCCTTGGACCGCCATGCCTAGGACCTCGGTATAGAAGCGCTCCGCCCGATCGAGGTCGTCGGCGGGAATGCCAATGTGGTAGATGCCCGTTGTCCTGATCATCACTCCTCCTCCATGCCTGGTGTTGGGCCGCAATGACGTGCCCACGATGACCGGATTATACTATGCCCCACTATCAGGAAACCGCCAGGAGTCCCATGCCCAGCGCGCGCCCGCTCATCGCCATCGTTGGGCCCACGGCCGTGGGCAAGAGCGCCCTCGGCATTCACCTGGCGGTCCGCTTCGGCGGAGAGGTCGTCAACGGCGACAGCCGCCAGGTGTACCGGGGCATGGACGTCGGCACGGCCAAACCCTCGCCGGAGGACCAGAGCCGCGTTCCTCACCATCTCCTCGACCTGCGCGACCCAGACCAACCCTTCAGCTTGGCGGAGTTCCTGGACCTTGCCAGGACGGCGTTCCGTCGGATTCACAAGCGCGGGCGGCTTCCCATCCTGGTGGGCGGCACGGGCCAGTATCTCTGGGCGCTTCTGAAGGGCTGGCAGGCCCCCCGCGTCGCCCCGGACCCAGAGCTGCGGCGGCGGTTGGAGCAGGAAGCTGCCGCCGTGGGAGCGCAGGCGTTGCATCATCGCCTGGCCAGGCTTGATCCGGCGGCAGCAGCCCGCATCGACCCTCGCAACCTGCGCCGCGTCATACGCGCCCTGGAGGTCGGCGGCGCCCTGGGCGGCCCCGCCCCTCCGGCGAGGCAGCGCAGGCCACCCTATCGCTCTCTGGTCCTTGGCCTCACGCTGCCCTCGCGGTCCGAGCTATACCGCCGCATCGATCAGCGTGTCGACGACATGCTGGTCGCGGGGTGGCTGGATGAGGTCCGCGGGTTGCTTGCCCGTGGCTACGACCAGCAGCTCCCGGCCCTTTCCAGCATGGGATACCGGGAGCTTGCCTTGCACCTTGAGGGTCAGCTTACACTGGACGAAGCGGTCCGGCGCATCAGGAGCGCCCATCACCGGCTGGCGCGGCGGCAGTACACCTGGTTCAAGCCCACGGACCCGCGGATCAGCTGGCTCGAGCCAGATGGCCGCGGCCTGTTTGAGGCCGGGGCACAGGTGGAACGGCACCTCTCTGACGTGGATAATGGTGCCGTGTTGAATCCCACGCTCTGATTGGGAGGGACTCTGCAAGCTCCCGTGCAGATCGAGCCAAGCAACCTGGCGGACTACCTGGAGGTGATGAGCAGGGCGGTGTTTCAGACCGGCATCTCCTGGAGGGTCGTCGAGTCCAAGTGGCCGGGCATCAGGGAGGCGTTTCGGGGGTTTGATCCCAAGGCCGTCGCCGCCTTCGGCGAACCTGAACTCGACATAATCTCTGGCGATGCCCGTGTCATTCGCAACCGGCGCAAGATTGAGGCTATCGTCGGCAACGCCGCCAGGATGCTGGAGATGGAGGAGCGGCACGGGAGCTTCCGCGCCTATCTCCGGTCCCACGGCGGTTTCGAGCCGACGGTGGCAGACCTGCGCAGGCAGTTCCGCTTCCTGGGCGATACGGGCGCCTTCTATTTCCTCTACGTTGTCAAAGAGGAGGTCCCATCCTACGAGGACTGGTGCGCCTCCCGCGGCGTCGCGCCGCAGCCGCACGCGTAGGCCGCCACCGTGCCTCCGCGGCGGGTCGACCCGCCTTCCCGCGCTTGCGGCGCCCTCGACTCAACGCTACACTGAGGACGCTGCCAACGTATTCCGTAGCAAGCCAGCGGAGGGTTCACGGCGATGCGCTTCACCAAGATGCACGGCACCGGAAACGACTTTGTCATGGTCGACGCCCGGGCCCTCGACAAGGACTGGGGCGCTCTGGCTCAGGCTGTCTGCGACCGCCACTTCGGTGTGGGCGCGGACGGGCTCATCATCGCCGTGCCCTCTGAGCACGCCGACCTCCGGATGCGCGAGTTCAACCCGGACGGCTCCGAGGCCGAGATGTGCGGCAACGGCATCCGCTGCATCGCCAAGTTCGTCTTGGAGCGCGAGATCCTCCCACGGTTGGACCGCCCCATGCGCATCGAGACCGGCGCCGGCATCCTCGCCGTCGAGCCGCTGACGCAGCAGGGGATAGTTACGGGCGCACGCGTCGGCATGGGTGTTCCCCGACTGCGGCCGGCGGAGGTCCCCGTCGACCCGGCGCAGCGTCTGGAGCTGGTCGGCGCCCGGGAGGTCGTGGGCCAGCGCAGCGTGGGCGGAGGGACCGAGTTCTTCGCTCGCAGCGACGACATGGTCATGGACTGGCCGCTGCCGGTCATGGGCTGCGATTTCAGGGTCACCGGCGTCTCTATGGGCAATCCCCACGCCGTCGCCTTTCTCGACACACCCGTGGACGACCTTCCCCTGGAGCAGATCGGCCCGCACGTAGAACACCATCCCATGTTTCCCCATAGGGTCAACTTTGAAGTCGTCAACATCCAGGACCGGAGCCATCTGCGAGTCCGCGTTTGGGAGCGCGGCGCGGGGCTGACGCTGGCCTGTGGCACCGGCGCTTGCGCCACGGCTGTGGCCGCCCGCCTCCACGGCTACGTTGACGAGCGTGTGGAGGTAGCCCTGCCCGGCGGCATCCTCACCCTCTTCTGGGACGGCGAGGGTGAGGTCATCATGGAAGGCCCGGCGGTAGAGGTCTTCCATGGGGAATGGGCAAAGGACTGAAGCCAGGGAACCCAATAGGAGCATGTAACCAATCTGATGCACATCGCCAAGAGAGTCGCCCAGCTCCCTCCGTACCTCTTCGTGGAGATCTCACGCAGGATCGCGGACAAGCGTGCCGAAGGGAAGCCCGTGATCACATTCGGCATCGGCGACCCGGACATCGCCACTCCCCAGAGCATCCTTGACAGGCTGGCTGAGGCGGCGCAGAAGCGGCCCAATCACCGCTACCCGGAGACCGAAGGCCTGCCCGAGTTCCGTGGCGCCGTGGCCGACTGGTACCGCCGTCGCTTCGGCGTGGAGTTGGACCCCGCTACGGAAGTCCTCTCCCTCATCGGCGCCAAGGAGGGCATCGGACACATGCCCCTGGGCATCGTGGACCCGGGCGATACCGTGCTGCAGCCGGACCCGGCCTACCCTGCGTACAACGCCGGGACCCTCTTCGCAGGTGGCGTGCCGTACTGGGTCCCGCTGCGGGAAGAAGAGGGCTGGTTGCCGGACCTGGATGCCATACCCGCCGACGCGGCCCAGAGCGCCGTCGCCATGTGGCTCAACTACCCCAACAACCCCACCGGCGCCGTAGTCACCCTCGAGTACCTCGACCGGGCAGTGGACTTCTGCAGGCAGCATGACATCGCCCTCCTCCACGACGCTTGCTACAGCGAGGTCACCTACGACGGCTACCAGCCGGTGAGCCTCCTCCAAGTTCCCGGCGCCAAGGAAGTGGGCATCGAGTTCCACTCCCTCTCCAAGAGCTACAACATGACGGGTTGGCGCGTGGGCATGGCTGTAGGCAATGCGGACCTGGTGCGTGCCCTCTTCCTGGTCAAGTCCAACCTGGACTCGGGCGTCGCCCAGGCCGTACAGGAGATGGGCATAGAGGCACTCCAGACTCCCCAAGAGTACCTGGACCAACGCAACCGTCAGTACCAGGCCCGCCGAGACAAGCTCATGCCCGTCCTTGCAGGGCTGGGCTTGGTCGCCCCGGAGCCAAAGGCCGGCCTCTACATCTGGGCCCGTGTCCCAGAGGGGTATACGTCTGCAGGGTTTGCCACGGCGCTGCTGGATGAGAAGGACATCGTTATAACGCCAGGCTCCAGCTACGGCAAGTTCGGCGAGGGGTACGTCCGGCTCTCCATGACCCTGTCAGACGAGCACGTGGATGAGGCCGTGCGGCGCCTCAGTGGTTGGAAGCTGCCTCCCCCAAGCTAGCAGGAGAAGCCCATCGCAAAACGTCTGATCTCAACCAAGGCCAGGCCGGAGCGCGCTGTGTTGGTGGGTCTCGGCTCTCGCAGGAAGTCGGCCGCCTGGAGCTTGGAGGACTCCCTGTCGGAGCTTGCCCAGCTCGCCATGAGCATGGGAGCAGACGTCGTTGCCGAGGTGTCCCAGAACCTGGACCGGCCCACGCAGCACTACGTCGGCAAGGGCAAGCTGGAAGAGATCAGGGAGACCATCGCCGGCGAAGAGTGCGACCTGGCGATCTTCGACGACGAGCTCACGCCCAACCAGCAGCGCAACCTGGAAGACGACCTCAAGATCAAGATCATCGACCGCAGCGCCCTCATCCTGGACATCTTCGCGCGCCATGCCCGCACTCGGGAGGGCACCCTTCAGGTGGAGTTGGCCCAGCACCAGTACCTCCTGCCGCGTCTGGCCGGCCAATGGTCTCACCTGGAGCGCCTGGGAGGCGGAATCGGCACCAGGGGACCCGGCGAGACTCAGATTGAGACGGACCGCCGGCTCATCCGCAACCGCATCCAGCGCCTCAAGTCGGAGCTGGAGGACGTGCGCCGGCACCGCGCCCTCCACCGCCAGCGGCGAGAGCAAGTGGGCTTCCCCGTGCTGTCCCTGGTCGGCTACACCAACGCGGGTAAGAGCACCCTGTTCAACGCCCTGGTCCATGCCGGAGTACCTGCGGAGAACCGGCCCTTCTCCACGCTGGACCCGGTGACCCGCAGCATCACGCTGCCCTCCGGCGTCAATGCTCTGCTGACCGACACCGTCGGGTTCATCCAGAAGCTGCCTCCGGCCCTCATAGCCGCGTTCCGGGCAACTCTAGAGGAGCTCCAGGAAGCCACGCTGCTCATGCACGTCGTAGACATAAGCCACCCCAACGCGGCCGAGCAGAATCTAGTGGTGGAAGAGACCCTCAAGGAGCTGAACCTCGCCGAGAAGCCGCGTCTGCTGGTCCTCAACAAGGCGGACCTGCTCATCGGTCAGGACGAGACGCAACCGGACGGCCTTGAAGAAGCTGCCCCTTCTCAGATCAACGGCGTGCTGACGTCGGCTGCCCAGGGTTGGGGTTTGGACCATCTCCTCCAGGAAATCGAGCGCACCCTCATCGCGGAGAGCGCCGCCGCGGCCCCGGCCCCCACCACTCATTTCGTGGGCTAGACACCGCGCCGGCCGCTACCCCTGCGGGGCGCTATTCTCCGAATACATGCCCTCCGGATATTCGCAGTAGTTGGTTCGCACTATCTATGTTATGTAGCACAAAGGGGCTATTTTGACATAATAAAGAGCATTATGTCGACTTCACGTCCTCTGCGGCGCCCATTCTCCCCCCTCCTCCGGGGTGTTCCCCGCGACACGCGCTTCCGCCCGGAGCCGACGCACGCAGCTTGACGCAACGCCTCGCACAGCCCGGAGACCTTTGCACAACCGTCATTCTCGCGGAAGCGGGAATCCAGGGGAGGGGCCGCAGGTTGGCGGGAATTGCTTCACTTTCATAACCTCGCCCTCCACGGGGAGGTATGCAAAGGTCTCCAGCCCGCGGAGCAGCCCTACTCCGTGCGTCGGCTGGGAGCCGCCGGGGGCAAGGTCACCCGGCCATGCAAAGAGAGTCCCGCCGATCCTGTCCTGACGGAGGATGAGCGGGAGAAGTGCCGGTGTGCTGTTCGTGCGACCGGGTGCCCTACCCCCGCTCCTCCAGGGAGGTATACGGCAGGTCCATGGGGCCAATGTACTGGAGCAGCGGCCGGATCAGGATGTTGTGGGCAAACTGCTCCAGCACCTGCAGGGTCCACCCGGGGATGCGGCCCAGCGCGAATATGGGAATAAACAGGTCCTCTGCGATGTTCAGCAGGTTGTACACCGAGCCTGCGTAGAAGTCCACGTTGACGAAGATTCCGCGCGTCTGGTAGGGCTTCATGACGTCTGCCAGGCTCTCCAGGATCAGGTACCACTCGGGGCGGCCCATCTTCTCGCCCAAGGTCTTGGAGCGCTCGCGCATGTGCCGGGCCCGCGGGTCTTCCGCCTTGTACACGCGGTGTCCGAAGCCCATGATGCGCCCGCCGCTGTCCAGGACCTTTCTGGCGTAGTCTGCGGCGTTCTCCGGCTGCCCGATGTCGATGGCCATCTTCATGACAGCCTCCGCAGCCCCGCCGTGCCAGGGCCCCTTCAGCGTGGCGATTCCCGTCACCACAGCGCAGTGAAGGTCCGCCTGCGTGGACGCCGTCACCCGCGCGGCGAAAGCCGAAGCATTGGCGCCATGCTCGGCGTGGAGCACAAAGTCCACGTCCATGAGCTTCATGTCCTCCGGGTCCGGCTCCTCGTTCTTCAGCATGTAGAGAAAGTTGCCGGCGTGGTTCAGCGTCTTGTGGGGGGCCACCGGCGCCCTGCCGTTCCGGATCTGTTCGTGCGCGCAGACGATGGTCGTCGCCTGGGCGGTCACGCGAAGCCCCTTGCGGACTACGGCCTCCGCGGAGTTGTCGTCCACCTCGGGGTCGAAGGCGGACAGCGCGGAAACAGCCGTACGCAGCACGTCCATGGGGTGCCCGCCCTTGATCCGCTCGATGATGTCATAGATCTCCGCAGGGAGCTCACGGTTGCTCTTCAAGAAGGAGTCCAACTCCCCGAGCTGGCTCTTCGTCGGAAGCCCGCCGTAGAGCAGGAGGTACACCACCTCCTCAAAGGTGGACTTCTCTGCGAGATCGTGGATGTCATAGCCGCGATAGAGAAGCTTCCCCTCAGTTCCGTCGATGAAGCTGGCTTCAGTCCGGTCCAGATAGACCCCTTGCAACCCTCGGTGAAGCTCTACCTCCCGTGTCGCGGCCATATCTGCATACCCCTCTATTCCAAGCTATTTTCTGCGATTCACCATGCTAACACCGCCCATAGGGGGTGTCAACGAATCCCCGCCTCGGCCCCATGCTACAATGACCCTATCCCGTCCTAACGGCTAGAACGATGTTCACCCCCGCTGGGTTCCCTCGGCCCCTGCGGCCCCGGACCACCGCCCTCGCCGTTCTCCTCGGCGCGTTACTCCTCGCTTTCGTGGGCGCCGCGTGCGACTTCAGAGCCGAGGCCAAGGCGCGGGAACAGGTCCACGCCGAAGCCCTCAAACCCCTGTGGGAGGTCTGGGACATCCTTCACGACGACTTTGTGGACAGGGACATCCTGGACCCCGGCGCGCTGCAGCGCGGCGCCACCCAGGGGCTTCTCGCGAGCCTCCCAGGCGGCAACACCGCCGCGGCTGCTCCCCTGCCCGCTGACCCTATCAAGCGGCCGCGGGGAGCGCCGGAGGCTCTGCAACCCGTGTGGGACACGTGGGTCTGGGCCTATGAGACCCACCAGGATGACGCGTCGCGGCCTGAGCCCGTCCCCCTGGCGCAGGCCGCAATCCGCGGCCTCCTGACAGCCGTCGACGACGTCCACACCACCTACATCACCCCCGAGCGCTTCCTGATAGAAGCGCGGGCATTCGAGGGCAACTATGAGGGCGTTGGCGCCCAGGTCTACAAGCGCGGCAACCGTTTCATCCTCAGCCCTATGCCCGATAGCCCCGCCAAAGAGGGGGGCATGCTCCCCGGCGACATACTCCTCGCAGTCGACGGCGAAGCTGCCCGCGGGTGGAGCGTCTTCGAAGCCGTCAATCGCATCCGCGGCCCTAGGAACAGCATCGTGAATCTGGAAGTCTTGCACCTGGGCTCCAGCGAGCCCGCGGTCCTCAGCATCAAACGCGGCGTCATCACCTTGGAGAGCGTCTTCTGGCAGCTGATCAACGGGAGGATCGCCTACGTTCGCCTCGGGGCTTTCTATGGAAACACGGACGACGTGCTCAAGACCACTCTGGAGGAGGCGGTCGCTCAAGGGTCTGAAGCGCTCATTCTGGACCTGCGCGACAACCCCGGCGGCTTCCTGTCCAGTACGGTGAAAGTGACCGGCTACTTCCTGGAAGAGGGGTTGGTCACCTACGAGGTCAATGGGAAGGGAAAGCGGAAAGACCACTATGTCGAGGATGGAGGACTGATAACCCAGCTTCCCATGGTCGTGCTGGTCAACCAGTTCTCCTCCAGTGGAAGCGAGGTCTTGGCCGGCGCCCTCCAGGACCAGGGGCGTGCCACTCTCGTGGGCGTGCGCACCTTCGGCAAGGCGAGTGTGAGCCTCTCAAAGCGACTGTCCGACGGCAGCGGCCTGTACTATTCCATCGCCCACTGGTATACCCCCTCGGGCCGCCTTATCAAGGGCCAGGGGTTGCAGCCCGACGTGGTTGTGCCGTCAACCACAGGGATCTCACGGGACATCCAGCTGGAGAAGGCCATCCAGATCCTGGAAGAGGGGAACTGAGCCCACTGGCGCGATTGAGACTATTCGGTAGCCCACGGTATCGTGGTGAGTTATGTCCACTAAATCACGAAGAAGCGGTCGGAAGACCAAGGCCCCCGCCAAGAGGCCCTCTACGGGGGTGTTCGCCACCAACCGCCGGGCGTCCTTCGAGTACGATATCCTGGAGACTTACGAGGCCGGTCTGGCTCTCCTCGGCACGGAGATCAAGTCCATCCGCGCCGGGCGAGTGAATCTGGCCGAGGCGTACGCTCGTCCCGACAATGGCGAGATGTGGCTCTACAACATGCACATCCCGCCCTACAAGGAGGGAGGCTCCGACAACCACAGCCCCACGCGTCCGCGCAAGCTGCTCTTACACCGGTGGCAGATAGAGGAGCTTGTGGGACAGGTCTCGCGAAAGGGACTGACCATCGTGCCGCTGCGCCTCTACATCAAGGCGCGCGTGGCAAAGGTGGCCATTGGCCTGGCCAAGGGCAAACGGCGCTATGAGAAGAAGCAGGCCCTGATAGAGCGCGCCGTGGACCGGGAAATCCGCCGTGTCCTCAAGGGCGAGAGTTGACCGCGTCTTCGTGCGGCTCGCTCCCCCGGTCCCATGAGCAATCCCCCGGCGCGAATCCAACGTCAACCCTTCAAATTGACAACCCACTCGGCCCGTGCTATAAGCAATTCGTAGCTGGAGGCTGCTGCCGTTGGGCATGGAATCAGACTGCGGGGGACGTGCGTCGATGGTTGAAGCAACGACTCAGCGCCGACATTCGAGGCTCGTGTACGACCAGTGGATAGAGTCCACCGGCGTGCCCATCCACACAGGTCACTTCGTCTCGGACCTGCGGACCTGTGACGTCGGCTGGTGGGAGGAGCGCCAGTGCAGCGCTGCTTTCCTTCAATTCAAGGGCATGGAGGGCGTCAGCGAAGGCCGGGTCACCGAGATTCCTCCGGGCAAGACCCTCCCGCCCCTGAAGCTGGCTGTGGGCGAGACCGTCTACGTGCTGGAGGGCCAGGGCCTCGCCGCTGTCTGGGCGGGCAAGGACGGCGCGAAGAAGACCTTCGAGTGGCAGAAGAGCAGCATGTTCCACCTGCCGCGCTACAGTACCCACCAGCTCAGCAACGCCCGCGGAAACACGCCTGCCCGGCTGCTCCACTACAACTACCTCCCCATGGCCATGACCGTGGTGCCGGACCCGGGCTTCTTCTTCAACAACCCCTATGAGGACCCAGGCCTCCTCTACGGCGAAGAGGGCGGCTTCTACTCCGCCGCCCGGGCCGTCATGGGCGCGGGCGCTGCCGAGTCCCGCGCATCCGACTGGGGCGCCACCCGCGACGACAGCCTGCCCATGGCCTC
Organism: Dehalococcoidia bacterium; assembly: GCA_965197715.1. Taxonomy (GTDB): domain Bacteria; phylum Chloroflexota; class Dehalococcoidia; order Lucifugimonadales; family UBA1127. The sequence goes on along the minus strand of OZ240224.1, from coordinate 3,096,548 downwards.
CCACGGCGGGGCCTGGTGGGTCGGCAACTTCTTCCCCAGCATGGCGGCTTGGGACAAGCTCTCCCCGTACCGCGGCAGGGGCGCCGGCGGCTTCTCCGTGAAGATCCGCTTCCCAGGCTCGGAGATGAGCGCCAGCATGTCGGTCTTCGACGAAGGACTCTACAAGAAGGCCCACGCTCACGGGCCGGGCCGCGTGATCGTCATTCCCGCCGGGGAGGGCTACTCCGTCCTCTGGCGCCCAAACGGCGAGAAGGTCGTCTGCCCCTGGGGCGAAGCGGCCGTCTTCACGCCCCCCGGCAACTGGTACCACCAGCACTTCAACACCGGCACGGGTGTCGCGCGGTACCTCAAGTTCGGCCACCTCCCCCAGCTGGCGGGACACGAGGTCCGAAACCAGATCGAGTACCCGGAGGAGGAGCCGTGGGTCCGTGAGCGGTTCCAGGAAGAGCTCGCCAAGAAGGGCCGCAGGAGCCTCATGCCGGACCGAGCGTACAGCGATCCCGCCTTCGAGTGGGACTACGGGGACGACGACTAGGACCGCGCCGCCGTCGCAGGCGCCGCAAGCTCGCACTACAGGAAGGAGACGTCGATGCTGAGCATTGAGCAGAACGAACGGTTGACCCGGGTTGGTCCGGGCACCCCCATGGGGGAGCTTATGCGCCGCTACTGGCACCCCGTCGCCGGCGTGGCGGAGCTCAAGGAGAACCCCACCAAGGCAGTCAGGCTCCTCGGCGAGGACCTGGTCCTCTTCAAGGACCGCAGCGGCACACTGGGCCTCATCCAGGAGTCGTGCCCGCACCGGCGCGTCAACCTCCTGTACGGCATCCCCGAGCAGACCGGAATCCGTTGCCCCTACCACGGCTGGCGCTTCAACGAGAAGGGCCAGTGCCTGGAGATGCCCGCAGAGGCCCCCGACAGCACCTTCAAAGACCGCGTCACCGCCAAGACCTACCCCGTGGAGGAGCTGGCGGGCATGGCGTTCGCCTACCTGGGCCCGGACCCCGTTCCCCTGCTGCCCAACTGGGAGCCCTTTGTCCGGGAGAACGTGCTGCGGGATATCGGGTGGGCCGTGGTGCCTTGCAACTGGCTCCAGATCATGGAGAACTCCCTGGACCCCGTGCACACCGAGTGGCTCCATCGCTACTTCACCCACTACGTCATCGAACGCCTGGGGAAGGGCAAGGACGACCCGGACTTCTGGCGGTTTGCCCCGGAGGTCAAGCCCCACGTCAAGATCGGCTTCGACGTCTTCGACTACGGCATCGTCAAGCGGCGCGTCCTGCGCGGCGACACGGAAGACCATCCCAACTGGCGCCTGGGCCATCCCATTGTCTTCCCTGAGATGCTCCACGACAGGGGCGGCGGCGGCTTCCAGATCCGCGTCCCCGTGGACGACACCCACACGCTCTACCTCTGGTACATCACCCACGACATGGTCCCGGGCGACGCTCCCCAGGCCCCTGAGGATATCCCGGTCTATGAGGTGCCCATCCCCACGGTGGATGAGCAGGGCCGCCCCAGGTGGAGCCTCTTGGACCACAACGCGGGCCAAGACAACATGGCCTGGATCTCCCAGGGTCCCGTCTCCCGGCGGTGGGAGGAGAAGCTCGGAGAGTCAGACAAGGGCATCATCATGTACCGGCGTCTGCTCCAGGAGCAGATGAGGATAGCCGAGGACGGCGGCGACCCCATGAACGTGTTCCGAGACCCCGCCAAGAACATCTCCCTGGAGCTGCCTTCGGAGGGGCAGGACACCACCGTCGACTGGCGCAGCTCCCTCCAGCGAGAAGGGGCAGTGAGCACCGGGTCCGTGGGCAAGTACAGCCCCATCAACAGAGAGCGCGCCATCAAGGCCGGCCAACCCGTGCCCACCGAGGTGCCCAAGATCACCGCGAGCTGAGCCCCTCGAACGACCACCGGGCGACTCAGCGAGTCCGATTCACACGAAACAGGAGGCGTTTCAATGGTGGAAGCACCGGAAAGCCGCACCAGGGGACGCCTGGTCTATGACCGTTGGATTGAGTCCCTCGGTGTTCCCATTCACCGGGGGCACTTCGTAGAGAACCTCAAGACCGCTGAGGTCGCGTGGTGGGAGGAACGGCAGTGCGGCGCAGCCTTCCTCCAGCTTCAGGGAATGGAAGGGATCAGCGAGGGGAGAATAACGGAGATCCCCCCAGGGAAGACCCTGCCGCCCCTGAAGCTGGCCGTGGGCGAGACCGTCTACGTGCTCGACGGCAACGGCCTCGCCTCCGTGTGGGCAGGTGAAGGCCCAAAGAAGAGCTTCGAGTGGCAGAAGTCCAGCATGTTCCACGTCCCCAGGTACAGCACCTGTCAGCTCAGCAACGCGCGCGGCGATGTGCCCGCACGGCTTCTCCACTACAACTACCTCCCCATGGCCATGACCGTGGTGCCGGACCCCGGCTTCTTCTTCGACAACCCCTATGAGGACCCCAGCCTCCTCTACGGCCTGGACGACGACCCCTACTCCCAGGCAAAGGCCGTCCTGGGGTCGGGCGCAAGCGACGCAAGCGCCGAGCAGTGGGGCGCCGTCAGGGACGAGAGCGCCCCCGCCGCGGCCCACGGCGGCGTCTTCTGGTCCGGGAGTTTCTTTCCCAACATGGCGGCATGGGACAAGCTCTCGCCCTGGCAGTCCCGCGGCGCCGGTGGGACCAACGTCCAGGTCCGTTTCCCAAGCTCTGGGATGAGCGCCAGCATGTCCGTCTTCGATCCCGGTCTGTACAAGAAGGCCCACGCCCACGGCCCGGGCCGGGTTATCGTCATCCCTTCGGGGGAGGGCTACTCGGTCCTCTGGCCCCCGGACGGCGAGAAGGTCGTCTGCCCCTGGGGCGAGGCTTCAGTGTTTACCCCCCCGGGCAACTGGTTCCACCAGCATTTCAACGTCGGCGGGGGTGATGCGCGCTACTTGAAGTTCGGACACCTTCCCCAGTTCGCCGGGACCGACCTCCGCATGCAGATCGAGTACCCTGACGAGCAACCGTGGATACGCGAGAAGTTCGAGGAAGAGCTGGCCAAGCGCGGCGGCAAGAGCTCCATGCCCGCGGAGGCGTACGAGGACCGTGACTTCCAATGGTCATACGGGGACGACGACTAGCCTCGCGTCCCATCCGCCTGGTGGCGCGGGCCGCCAACGCACTGTGGTGAGGAGGTAGCGTTATGGCAAGTATCGTCGGTGGTATCGCCATGTCCCACGGGCCCCAGCTCATGGTCTCGCCCGACAAGTGGGACCTGCTCAACAGCCGCGCGGGGGAAGGTTTACCCGCGAAACCCGAGGTGGCGCCGTACCTCGTCGACGAGGTCAGGTGGGCCAACTGGCGCCGGTGCCACGACGCCATCGAGGTCCTGCGCCGCAAGCTCGATGAGTTGGCCCCCGACGTCGTCATCGCCTTCGGCGACGACCAGCACGAGAACATCCTGGACGACAACACGCCGCCCTTCGTCATCTTCACCGGCGAGGAGGCTAAGTCCAGCACCAGCCTTCGCTATCTCGACGAGCCCATCTCCGCCAACGTGGCCACTTACAAGGTCCCGGCGGAGTTGGCCGAGCAACTCATCAACGACCTCATGGAGGAGGGATTCGACCCGGCCTACTCGCGCAGGACCCGCGCGGAGATCGGCTTGGGCCACGCTTTCGGCCGACCCCTCCGTTTCCTCATGCCGGACCAGCGCTACCCCGTTATCCCCGTCATGGTCAACACCTACTATCCACCAGCGCCTTCCGCCAAGCGGTGCGTGCAGTTCGGCAGGGCCGTGGCATCCGTGCTCCGGCGCTTGCCGGATTCAACCCGCGTCGTCCTACTGGGGTCCGGCGGCCTCAGCCACACGAAGATCGATGAAACCCTCGACCAGGCGTTCATTCGCGCCATGGGCGCGAACGACCTGGAGTACATGGCCGCTATGCCCGCCGATGTCCTGGTCGAAGGGACCTCCGAGATCAGGAACTGGATCATCACGGCAGCCGCTGCGGACCATCCCGCCACCATGGTGGAGTACGTCCCCCTCTACCGCACCCCCACCGGCGTCGGGTGCGCCATGGGGTTCACCTACTGGGACATGGACACGTAGGAAGGGCGCACTGAAGCTCCAAAGGGGCGTGAGAAGACAGGACACCCCGGGAGCCGGCTCCCGGGGTGTCCCTCTTTACGTGTCTTGCCCGTCGGGATCGCTGAGGCCTTGCGGCCCTAGGCGGCGACGTTGAAGCAGCTCGCCGCGTTCTCGCTGAACAGCTTAAGCTTCTGGTCTGGGCTCACCGACTCCCACGCCATTGCAATGTCCACCGAGTCCGGGAAGCGCGACTCCGCGTGCGGGTAGTCCGACCCGAACATTAGCACGTGGTCTCCCATCATCTCGTTGACCATTCGGACCATCTCCTGACCCTCGTGGAGCACGATGCCCGCGAAGAACCGGCCGTCTGTCAGGTACTCCCACATGGTGCGTTGCATCTCCGCCACGTAGCCCATGTAGTGGACTTGGTCCTCCATGCGCCGGCCCCAGAACGGGAGCCAACCGAATCCTGACTCCAGGATGGCCAGCTTCAGATTGGGATAGCGGTCCATGATCCCCGCGCCCAGGAACGCCGCCACAGCGCGCATCGCACCCCATGGGTGCGATGCTGTCCTACCAAGGAACGGGTTGCTCCACAGGTCGCCCTCGCCCGGATAGCCGGACGACGAGCTGTGGTGCACGACGCAGATGCCCTGGCGGTCAGCCTCGGCCCAGATGGGCTCCAGGTCCGGGTGGTCGATGGGGTAGTCCCCCGGAAGGTCCGGCTTCACTGCCACCGCCCAGGGGGAGTTCTCGCACCTGCGCATCTCCTGCACGGACTCTTCCACCGCCCGCGGCGTCACATGGATCATCGACGTCAGCCGGCCAGGGTACTTCGCGCAGACCTCGTCGAGGTACGTGTGCAGCGCTCGCATGAACGCCAGGTCGACCTCTATCTCCTCGTGGCCTCCAAAGGCGCTGGTCACCATGAGCTGAACGTCCACGCCCTCCTCGTCCATCTCTCGGATGCGTGCGTCTATGTCATCGTCCTCCGCGCCCACCGTGGGGTACCTGCGGCCCATGAAGCTCTGGAACCGCTCTTCGTTCTTCTCTCGCGGCTCGGCCTCGCCCAGGTACCGCGGCCGGTTGCGGCTCCACCCTCCTTCGGCGCCCCGGCGCCCAAACCGGTACCAATGCTTGTACGGGGGCGACAGCTTCTGCCCCGCCCTGCCAAACCGTACCGGGTTCTTGAACTGCTCGAACTCCTCGGCCCGTGCCTGAAAGGGAGCATCAAGGTATGACACGATGGTTTCAGCGGAAGGTTGAAAGTGTGTGTCGGCATCGAAGACTCGATATCCGTTCCGCATGCGTTCCTCCGAACCGCAACCTGCGACTGCTCTTGGAGTGATTCCGCCCGTAGCCGAATCACGTCCGCACCTCGGAAAGCGCTCCAATTCTACTGGACGTACCTCGCCCCGTCAACGAAATACGCCAGCCCTCCGCCGCCTACGAACACCGCCCGCTGCGCTCCGCCTGTTCGTATTGACAAACCTAGGGTCGTCGGATACGTTCAAGCCTGCTCCCGCCGGAAAGCGCGCCGCACACCCGCCACGCCATCCATATATCGTTCAGCATACGTTCTCGCCGGATGCCCCGGGACGAATAGGACCCACTGGACGCACCAACCGGCTTCCGGCAGCACCACCTAGGAGGTCACCATGGCAAGACGAGAGTCCTATCACCTTGAGGGAATCTCCCACCGCGCGCCCATCCCCAACGGCGCGAAGGTCGGCAACATCCTCTACTCCTCCGCCATTGGCGCCACGGACCCCGCCACCGGCGAGCCCCCCGAGGGCATTGAGGAGCAGGCCGAGGTCATGTTTCAGAACGTCAAGCGCCTGGTGGAGCAGGCCGGCGGCTCTACCGAGGACATCGTGCACGTCCGTCTCCTGCTGAAGGATAGGAGTTTGCGCGACCAGATCGACAAGGTATGGCTGCGCATGTTTCCCGACGAGCACAACCGCCCCGCCCGTCACGCCAGCCAGATCGACCTAGGCGGCGCGACAAACATGCAGTGTGAGATCGTGGCGGTGATCGGGTAGAAGCGCCGGAAGGGGCCCGCCGCGCCGCCTGCGCGTCCGTGTATGTAACCGTCCGGGGGCGCGCGTCGATTCGTGCGCCCCCGGTCCAGTCATGCAGGCACGCCGGGGGTTGGAGCACACAAGAAGGAGGGGTAGAAGCATGGCGAGCAGCCAGCATGAGGGCGCCCCAGCACTGGGCGTGGGAATCATCGGCCTTGGGGGAGCTGCCATCGGCATGATCTCCAAGTTCGTTCGAAACCCCCACTACAAGATCGCCGCCGCCGCCGACATCGACACCGAGATCCTCGAGCGGTTCCATCAGGACCACCCCGCGGCGGAGACCTACAACAGCGCGGAAGACCTGTGCGGGAGCCCCAGCGTGGACCTCGTGTACATCGCCACGCCGAATCGCTTCCACAGCGAGCACGCGCAGCTGGCCCTGGAGGGCAAGAAGCACGTGCTGATAGAGAAGCCCATGACCATCACGCTGGAGGACGCCGACGCCATGATCGACCTGGCTGACCGCTGCGGCGTGCTCCTGGGCGTCAACGTCAAGCACAGCTTCGAACCGCGGGTCCTCAAGGTCCGGGACATGGCCAAGACCGGAGAGCTGGGCCAGCTCCGCATGATGCATAGCTGGCGCTACCAGGACTGGCTCTACCGTCCACGGACGCCGGAAGAGCTGACCCGGGATTGGGGGGGCGGCATTCTCTGGCGCCAGGGGCCCCACCAGTTCGACATCCTGAGGACCATGGGGGGCGGCTTGGTCAAGAACCTCAGGGGGATAGCACAGACCTGGGACCCCTCCCGGCATGTGCCGGGGGCCCACGTCGCGTTCCTTGACTTCGAGGACGGGGCCGTCGCCACCGCCGTGTACAGCGGCTACGACCACTTCGAGACACGAGAGCTGGTCTACGGCACGGGCCCCGAGGGGCAGACCATCGACCCCGCCGTCTACGCCCAGGCGCGCCGCGAGCTCAGGAGCCACGGCGACAGCGTCGAGTGGGAAACCGAGGCCGCCCGCGGTGAACGGTACGGCGGCGACCGCATGCGAGAGAGCACGCCAAGCCCCGTGCAGCAGTCCGGCGGATGGATCCTGGGCGGACCCCTGGTCGTCAGCTTCGACAAGGGTGACGTGCGGCTGTCCCCCGGCGGGCTCCTGGTCTACGGCGACGAGAAGCAGTGGGAGATCCCCCTGGTCACTCGTGGCATCGACGGGCGCGACGGGCGGCTGCAGACCTACTACGAGGCCATCGCCCACGACCGCCCGCTGCCCGCCGACGGTCGATGGGGCAAGGCAACCCTGGAGGTCCTCCTGGCTGTGGAGGAATCCGGGAGAGAGCGCAGAGAGATGAAGCTATCGCACCAGGCGGCCCTGGTCGACTGGCATACACGTTGGTGGGAGGAGCTGGCGTAAGAGGCCGCTCGCGTCGCGCCGGTAACTCCAACCCGGGAGACAGCGCGGCCCCCTCGCCACACGCGTCAAGGGGGCCGCGCAACGTGTGCTGTGTGGATGCTTGCCTTGCCGGCGGTAGGCTACCCCTTGGCCTTGTATCTCGTGTACACCTGCTCCGCGTTCCCGTGGAAGACCAGCTCGCGCTGCTCGTCGGTGAGCCAGTCGATGTCGTCGATGAGTGGCTTGGTGTCGTCGTACCAGCGCCCCGTGCGGGGGTCCGTCTTCGCGCCGGCGCCGGGACGCTCCGTGCCGAACATGCTCCTGTCCGTTCCCACGATCTTGAACAGCAGCTCCAGCGACTCCTTGTTGTACAGCGAAGCGTCGAACCAGAGCTGCCGCAGCCGCTCATCGAAGGTCTCCTCATCCCCGGGACCGTGCCCTATCTGGGAGCGCCACCGCCCAACCTGGTAGGGAATGGAGCCCCCGCCATGGCAGATGACCAGATTCAGATTGGGGAAGTCTTCAAAGACCCGGGACTCGCAGAGCGAGAGGATATTGATGCTCTCCTCCGTGATGAAGTGGCCGTGGAAGGACTCCCGGGGATTCCGGCAGCTGGCCGGATGAATCAGCGCAGGGACGTCCATGGCCACCAGCTTCTCATACAGCGGGTACCAGTACTCGTCCCCCATGGGGGGCGAGGCATAGTCGCCCTCGCCTGGGTCGGGGTTGATCATCACGCCCACGAACCCAAGCTCGTTGATGCACCGGTCCATCTCTTCGAAGCAGTTCGCCGGGCTTACCCCGGAGCACTGCGGCAGCCCGGCGATGCCGTAGAACACGTCCGGATCGTTCTGCACCGCAAAGTTGATGGCGTTATTGGTCGCCTCGCAGAACCAGTGGACGATCTTCTCCGGCTTCTCAGAGTGCATCATCGTATAGGGCCGCGGAGAGAGGAAGGCCACGTCCGTGCCCACTTCCCGCAGCAGGTCCGCATGCGTCTTGCCCCCTCCCCACCCGGCCCGCCTGACCGTCTCCGCTGTGATGCCGGGATTCCCCTTCCCATGAAACCCCCTGCTGTTGAGCAGCGACGCCTGATACGCGCTCAACTCCCGGCCGGCTAGTACGTGATTGTGCACGTCGATTATCATGGCTCTTCCCCCCTTTCCCAAGTGCCGCCGATGCTAGGCCGCAGGGCCATGCCTGTCAAGGCAAATGGAGAGCGCCGCGAGCTCGCGGCGGCGCATTCCTTGACACCGCGCATGCATGCCAACCATAATGCCGCCTATTCGCAGGGCGCCCAGGACTGAAGCTCACCCCAGGAGGAGCGGAAATGACCGTGCTAGAGGAGCTGCGGGAGTCGGTGGCGACGGCGTGCCGGATCGTCGGGACCCTCAACATGACCAAGGCGACAACCGGGCACATCAGCGCGCGCCTTGACCAGGACAGGCTCCTTATCCGCGGTCGCGGGCCCGGCGAGACCGGCGTCAGGTTCACCAAGAGTGAGGATGTCATCGTCATCGACACGGATGGGCGCATGGTGGAGGGGCGCGGCAAGCTGGAGCCGCCCTCGGAAGTCTTCATCCACACCTGGATCTACCGGACCCGTCCGGAGGTGAACTGCGTCATTCACATCCACCCGCCCACCGTCGTCCTCTTCACTATCTGCAACAAGCCGCTCCTGCCTATCTACGGCGCCTACGACCCCGCCAGCGTACGCCTCCTCCTGGATGGCATCCCCATATACCCTCGGAGCGTCACCATATCCAACGACGACCTCGGCAAGGAGTTCGCCCAGGCCATCGGCGACAAGCGGGTCTGCCTCATGCGCGGCCACGGCATCACCGCCGTCGGCCAGACCGTGGAGGGCGCCACTCTCACGGCCATCCAGCTGAACGAGCTGGCGGAGATGAACTATCGGGCCTGCCTTCTGGGAGACCCGCAGCCCATCTCCGACGAGGACATCGAGCACTTCAGGGCAATGGGTGCTCGTGGCGGAAGGCCGGAGGGACCCAGGCCGCGAAGCCGGGGCTCCGCAGAGGGCGCTCAGGACAACCCCGTCTGGCGCTACTACCGGCAGCTCATCGGTGAAGCCGTCGAGTAGAGGCAGCGACGGAGGCTTCTCCGCTCAGACCTGTCCTGCGCCCTACCTGCGTATGCCTCGAATTCATTGGTTTTCATACGCTAACCGTGAGCAATGCATAAGGTAAGCGAATATCATCTTTGACACCGCCCGTTCGTTGTGATATACCCGTAGAGATTCCACCCACCGTTAACCACAGAACGCGGGGAAGGATGCGCAAGCATCCCGACTCCTACGCCCCAAGGAGGAATTCATGCCAGTCATAGATGCCGACGCACACGTCATTGAGACGGAACAGACCTGGGAGTACATGGAAGGAGCGGATAGCGCCTTCAGGCCCCTCTCCGTCGCGACCACCAACGCCGACGGGCCGCAGCGCGAGTTCTGGCTTATCGGCGAACGCGCCGGGGGCCGAGCCTTCGTCAAGAACACCAGCCCCAACACCGGGGCGTCAGAGGAATCGCGCAACATGACCGACGTGGAGGCGCGGCTCTCCCACATGGACGAGCTGGGCATCGACGTCCAGGTCCTCTACCCGACCCTCTTCCTCCGACCCCTGAGCCCGCGACCGGAGGTTGACCTGGCCCTGGTCCGGGGCTACAACCGCTGGATGGCCGACATCTGGAGGATGGGCAAGGGACGCCTCCGCTGGCCCGTCATTATGTCCGTCCACAGCCTCGACAAGGCCATAGAGGAGGCCCACTTCGGCAAGGAGAACGGCGCCTGCGGCGTCTACCTCCGCGCGGGCGAGGCCGGCCTCAGCCTGACAGACTCCTACTTCTTCCCCCTGTACGAGGAAGCCAGCAAGCTCAATATGCCCATCTGCATTCACGCCTCCATCGGCAACTTCGGCATCTGGGACCAGATGGAGAACGGCCTGCACTTCAAGCTCCCTCCCATCAGCGTGTTCCACAGCCTCATCATGAAGGGCATCCCGGACAAGTTCCCGGACCTGCGCTGGACCTTCGTGGAGATCAGCTCCCAGTGGCTGCCCTACGCCATGAACGATCTCTCTATCCGCTTCGGCAACAGCGGACGTGACTTCGCCGGCAGGAACCTGCTGCAAAACAACCGCATCTACGTCGCTTGCCAAACCACCGACGACCTCCCCTACGTCCTCGAGACCGCCGGCGACGACAACATCACCATCGGCACGGACTACGGTCACCAGGACACCTCCTCGGAGATTGAGGCGCTCCGCAAGCTCAAGACTGACGGCAAGATCCCTCCGGGTGTGGCCGACAAGATCCTGGGCGACAACCCGAAGACCCTTTACGCCCTGTAGCTGGGTCGAAGCCTCGGAGTGACCTTGGAGCGGCGCCCTGTACCTCTCAGCAGAGGAAGCGCACGACCTGATGACGCCAAGGGGTTCTAAAATCCACCTTAGGGAGTCGGCATCATGCGCAGAATAGCTACGCAGCCCGCCCTGATGATCACTCTGGTTTCGGCCCTCGTCCTCTTGCTGACCGCGGCATGCGCAGAGGCTGCGCCGATTGCCAGCCAGGCGCCGCAGCAGCCCGCTGCTCCCGCCCAGCCAGCCCCGGCGGCCCCTGCGCCCGACCCGGAACGACCCGCTGCCATATCTCGCACCGAGTACACCTCCGGCGGCGCCGTGGCCTCGGAGACCACAGCCAGTGAATCGGACGTCAAGTACGGCGGCATCCCCGTCATGGCCATCCGCCGCGACCCGCCCGCCGGTTGGGACCGGATGAAGACCAACGTCTTCTACGACCTTCACGCCATGGGCGCCCCCATCTGGGGCAACGGCAACATGGTTCGGATGTGCCTCGACAACATCTACGACGTTTGCCCCGGCCTCGCCCAGAGCTGGGAGCCCAACAGCGACTTCTCCGAGTGGACCTTCACCGTCAGGGACAACGTCCTCTGGCACGATGGCTCCCCCTTCACCGCAGAGGACGCCGCCTTCTGGTTCAGCCTCGTCATCCACGGCGCAGAAAGCGGCGGTCAGACTCGCACCGCAGCCATCTACGCGGGCAACTACGCCGGCGCGGAGGTGGAGCTTGTGGACTCCACCCGCGTACGCCTCACCCTGCCAAAGGGCAACCCGCAGTTCCTGCATGGCATCAAGCTACCCGACCACGTCGTTGCTCTCCCAAAGCACCTCGCCCAGCCTTTCATTAGCCGGGGAGAGGTCAACGTCTCTCCCCTGGAAATCGAGCTGGTTGGGACGGGCCCATTCATCCTGGAGAAGTACGTCAAGGGCAGCCGCGCAACCGTCCGCCGGTTCGACAAGTACTGGGACGTGGACGATCAGGACCGCCAGCTTCCGTATCTGGACGGCGTGGACTTCGCTATCATCTATGACCCTGCCGCTATGGACGCCGCATTCCGCGTCGGCCGCCTGGACGGCGGGGCTCGGGCCAGCGGCCATGCCCTCACCCCCGACCGGGAGAACGCCTACAGCCGCGACATGGGTGACGACGTCTACTTCTACCGCGCCGGATCGTCGCGAGCCGGCATACCCCTCAACAGCCTCAAGCCCGGACCCCTTCAGGACGTGCGCGTGCGCAAGGCCATCTCCCTCTGGATGGACCGGCAAGCCGCCGTCAGGGCACTGGACAGCTTCTCTCCCGGAACTCTCCTCGGGGACGGCAACCCATTTGCGAGCCCGGACCTCCTGGACTGGCCAGGCTGGAACCCGGCCACCAAGCTCTTGGACCGGCAGGAGGCGCGCCGGCTCATGGCAGAAGCCGGCTTCAGGGATGGCGCCCAGATGGACATCGTGTGCGATTCCAGCCGGGGGAGCCAGGTGCGCCGCTGCGAGTTCTACAAGGACCAGCTGCAGGACCTGGGCGTTGATTTGCAACTGACCCTGGTTGACCGCGCCCAGTACTCGTCGGCCCTCACCTCCATCGACCACGATTTGTACCACCACACCACAACCCACCTCATCGTTCCCGAGGCGGCGCTCCAGTACCTCTCCAAGTACAGCGAGGCCCCGTTCTCCCTGGGTAAGCATGAGGACCCAAAGATTGGCGCGCTCTTCGGCAAGCTCTTCGCCGCCCGGAACGACGGGGAGCGGACCACCGCCTGGCGGGAGCTCGAACGCTACTACCTCCTGGAGCAGGCGTACTACGTGCCTATGACCAACTCGGTCACCTCTGTGCCGTACCGCTCCTACGTCAAGGGGATTCGTGAGACCCCCGAGATCACCATGCACGGCCTGGACCTGGCGGTCGTCTGGCTTGATAAGTAGACCGTGACGGGTCCCGGCAAGGCGCCGGCGAGATGCTGCGCCCAAGCGCGGAGCCTCCACCGCCGGCACCGCTGAGAACGCCCGGCAGTGGACCCCGCTCAGCGGGCGCCAATCTTCAACCTGGAGTGGGCCACCGGTGCAACGCTACCTGGCGCGGCGTCTCCTGCTCTTTTCCCCAACTCTGGTCCTCGCGTCCATTGCCATCTTCGCCATCATGCGCGTCATCCCCGGCGACGTCGCGCAGGTCATCACAGGCGGCGAAGAGGGCACGAGCGTCCTCATGGCCGGGCAGCTGGAGAGCATCCGCAAGGAGCTCGGTCTCACAGATCCGCTACCGGTCCAGTACGGAAAATGGGTGTGGAGCCTCGTCAACGGTGAGTTCGGCGGCAGGTCCCTCCTGGACAAGGAGTCGCTCTCTTCCATCATCGGCCGCCGCCTCCCCGTGACCCTCCAGTTGGCCGTCTACACCCTTTTGATCTCCTGGACCATCTCCCTGCCGCTCGGCATCGTTGCCGCCATCTACCAGAACCGGTGGCCGGACTACATCGTGCGCACCGTGAGCATCGCCGGCCACGCGCTGCCCAACTTCTGGATCGCCCTGGTACTGATCCTTGGCCTGGTGCTCCTCTTCCGCTGGACGCCGCCAATATATTATGTCAACGCGTGGGAGGAGCCCTGGCAGCACCTGCAGAAGCTGGTTTGGCCCTCCCTCATTCTCTCTTGGGGCTTCAGCTCCAGCCTTGTGCGCGTCACCCGCTCCAACATGCTGGAGGTGTTCCGCCAGGACTACATCCGCACCGCGCGGAGCAAGGGCCTCACCGAGCAGATAGTCGTCCTGCGGCACGTGCTCAGGAACGCCCTGATCCCCGTCGTGACCCTCGCGGGGCTGCAGATCGACGGTCTCCTGAGCGGCAGCGTCATCCTGGAGAACCTTTTTGGCGTGCCCGGCATCGGGCAGGGCATCGTTCACGCTGCCACCGAGCGTGACTACCCCGTCATCCAGAGCCTGACCATGCTCCTGGTGCTGCTTACCCTCGGGCTCAATCTCCTGGTGGACTTCGTCTATTCCTTCGTTGACCCGCGAATCAAGTACGCCTAAAGGCCCGCCGGAGCAGGAGAAACGTGCAGGACCACGCACAGCAGGGCAGCGCACCCGCGCAGGTGTTCGCCGCACTGAGCAGGCCGAAGAGGTCCTGGCTGCGCCGCGTTGGCCGCGCCGCGCGGCGGTATCCGCTGGGCGCTGTCGGTGCATCCGTCCTGATCCTTCTGGTGCTGGGCGCCGCCTTTGCCGCACAGATTGCGCCGTACGACCCCATCGACCAGGACATCCCCAACAAGTGGCACCCCCCCAGCGGCCAGTTCTGGCTTGGCACCGACGACCTGGGAAGAGACGTCTTCAGCAGGATCATGTTCGGGTCGCGGGTCTCCCTCTACGTCGGCCTGGTTTCCGTCTTGTTGGGGACCACGTGGGGGACCCTGGTGGGTGTGGCGTCGGGCTACTTTGGAGGGCGGTTCGACCTCCTGACCCAGCGGCTCGTCGATACGCTCATGGGCTTCCCGAACCTGGTCCTGGCCATCATGATGGTCGTCGCCCTCGGCGCTTCCATCAACAACGTCACCATCGCCATTGCCGTGACCATGACCCCAAGGATGGTCCGTGTGTCCCGCTCCTCCGCCCTCTCCGTTAGGGAGGAGGTCTACGTACTCGCGGCAAACGCCATCGGCGCCAGGGCCACCCGCATCATCCTGCGGCACGTGATCCCCAACTCCTTGGCCCCGGTCTTCGTCCTCGCCACCGGCTACATGGGCACAGCCATCGTGTCAGAGGCGAGTCTGAGCTTCCTGGGGCTTGGCGTGCCGCCCCCGCACCCATCCTGGGGCAGAATGATCCAATTCGGCGCACGAGGGTTCTTGGAGTCCGCGCCGTGGCTCACCCTCTTCCCCGGATTGGCGCTCTCCGCTGTGGTCTTCAGCTTCGCCTTCTTCGGCGACGCTCTCCGCGACGCCCTGGACCCCAAGCTTCGCGGGCGCTGAGGCGCCGGGCCCTCCTCCGCTCGTGGACGCATTGGTCGGCCCCGGCAGCGGTTGGGTTGGCAGCATCGCCGTTTCACCCGCTGCGTCATGCATCGCGCGACCCAGGGAATTGACGCCCTCATGCGAGAAGGGACCTATCCCTGCCCGCGGCCCGCTAAGCCCAGGACCGGAAGGCGGGGCGTGCTCGCCTTCAGTTGACACTCCCAATCCATGGGAGTAGTCTCCAACAACAGGCCGCAGGGGGTGGGACCGTCCGGGTCCGTCGCTCCTGCCGCGCTTCCACCGACCGCGCACGCCAGGCTACCAGGAAAGGACCCTATGGCCTTTGTCGGATGAGAAGCAGGCTCCCCCGAGAGCTGAGAGCATCTCCACCGAGACCAACCAACAGACGGTGACCGAAACCGCCTCTGTTGATGACATCCTGAATGTGCGCGTTGGCGGACGTCGACAGGGGCCCCCTAGGAACCGCCGTCGCTCCGCCTACGCAACCCGCGACCTGACCAAGGGAAGCGTCTCAAGAAACCTCTGGTTCCTTGCCTGGCCCCAGATAGCGGAAGGCGTCGTCAACGCCCTGGACCAGATGGCGGACATCTTCTGGGCGGGGTGGGTCGCCGGCTTTCGCGCCATCGGCGGCTTGGGCGTAGCCCAGGCCTACGCGCACCTCGTCATGATGGGCCGCATAGGCTTCGATCTTGGCATGCAGGCCATGATCGCCCGCGCCGTCGGCGCCCGCCGCGCAGACATGGCCAACCACATAGCGCTGCAGGGCTTCACCCTTACGCTCATCCTCTCCATTGTCATGGTGACCGCGGGCGTCTTCCTGGCCGAGGACCTGCTTCGCATCTTGGGCGTCAGCGAAGACGTCGTATCACAGACCCTCCTGTACCTCCAGTACCAGTTCGTAGCTTCCGGGTTCCAGAGCTTCCGGCAGAGTACAGGGTCCGCCCTTCAGGCCTCCGGTGACACGCTGACGCCGATGAAGGCCACCATGCTCGCCCGCATCACCCACCTGATCTTTGCCCCCTTCCTCATCTTCGGTTGGTTCGGACTTCCCGACATGGGCATTGCCGGCGCCGCTGTCGCCAATCTAGCGGCGCAGTTCCTGGGGATGTTGTGGAACATACACGCCCTCTTCGCAGGCACCTCCCGCCTCCAGCTCACCTTCCGCGGTTACTACCCGGACTTCCACGTGATGTGGCGGCTCATAAGGATCGGAGTGCCGGCCTCCGGCACCCAGTTAGAGCGCGGCCTGTCGGAGCTCATGCTCGTGCGTCTCGTAACCCCCTACGGCGACGCCGCCCTCGCGGCCTATGCACTCACACGACGCCTTGAGCGGCTCACTCACATGGGAAGCATGGGGCTTGGCCGGGCCTCTGGGATCCTGGTGGGGCAGAACCTGGGAGCAGACCAACCGGAGCGCGCCAAGAGCACTGTCCGATGGGCCATCACCTACGTGACCCTCATGCGGGGTGTCGGCGGTGTCCTGCTCATCGCCTTCCCGGCCTTCTTCATCTCCGCCTTCAGCCGGGAGCCGGAGTTCATCTCGGCGGCCGTCATCTGGCTGCGTATTCAGGCTGTGGGCGGCTTCTTCATGGGGGCGGGCCAGATCTACCAGCAGTCCTTCAACGTGGCGGGCGATACCGTGGCGCCCTTCTTCGTCACCCTCATGAGCATGTGGGTCATGGAGATCCCTACAGCTTTTGTCCTCTCCAGGTATACGCCGCTGGCGGAGATTGGCATTCCCGTCGCCATAGCCCTCGCCATGCTCGTTCGCCTGGCTCTCTACGTGGGCTACTACAAGACGGGACGCTGGATGCGTGCGCAGGTGCTGGACACAGACGCTGCTCCCCGGGACGCCCAACTCACGCGCCCATGACATTTCGCGAAGGTCCGTACAGTGGCGCCAACCCTTCCGCCCGCGAATAGCACCAATTACCCCCGGCGCTTTCCGCCCACCGCCCACTGACCCCTCGGCTCCCTTATGGTAAAATGGTGGTGTATGGGGACGCGTGGTTTCGACAGGGGGTGTCCCTGGAGGTTCGCAAGCCGAGGTGCCGTCTAGCCTCGTTAAACCGGCGGCAAAAAAGTAACTGGCGAGCGCGAACTCGCTCTAGCTGCCTAGAGGCAGCTCGTCCGGCTCTTCCTACCCCGAGGGACGTACCCGGGCGCAACACAAATCGGGGTGCCGTCTGGAGTCACGCCGGGGTGCTTCAGACCTAAGACAAGACCCTGGCTGGCCTCGTCCTAACCCGGCCGGTGGGGCTTCGACGAGGTGAGAACAATCCACCGGACAAGCTTGTAGCATAGCCTTCAGTGAGTCTCTTGGACGGGGGGTTCGACTCCCCCCCGTCTCCACCACAAACCAGGCTTCATCGCCGCATCCGGGCCACGGCCCGCTCCGCTTGCCCCCTTGACCCTCTTTCCCCTCCCGATGGGCCTCCTCCCGATCAACCGTTGGGCACGCGGGGTAGACATTCTCCTTCTCGGCTTTACAGCCGCTGTCCACTGTGCTAAAACGCTAGTAGTGGAAAGCTCTTGACCAGAATAGGACACCAAGGAGGAGCTATGGTAGACATCCTACGCGCGCCTGGAGACCGTTCTCTCCGCTCGTACATAGACGTCGAAGAGGGTACGGTGAGCCGGGAGCTCTACACCAACGAGGACGTCTTTCAGCAAGAGCAGGAGCAGATATTCGGCCGGTGCTGGCTGTTCCTGGGGCACGAGAGCCAGGTGCCGAATCCGGGCGACTTCACCGTGACCCGCATGGGCACGGAGGAGGTCCTGCTGGTGCGCGGTCGCAAGGACAAGCAGATCCGCGCCTTCCTCAACTCCTGCGCCCACAGGGGTATGAAGGTCTGCCGCTACGACCGCGGCAACGCCCTGGTCTTCACCTGCCCCTTCCACGCCTGGACCTACGACACCACCGGCCGCCTGGTCGGCGCCGCCTACCAGTACGACCCCAAGGCATACGCCGGGTACCTCAACAAGGAGCGCTGGGGGCTGATTGAGGTCGCCCAGTTCAAGAACTACCACGGCTCCCTGTGGGCGACCTGGGACCCCAAGGCCCCCTCCTTCGAGGACTACGTGGGACCCTTTGCCGAGGGTATCCGCTACGACTGCGAAGCAAGCGATGGCGAGGAGGCCGGCATCGATGTGTTCCAGCCCTTCCAGAAGTGGCGCCTCCCCACCAACTGGAAGGTCCCAGCATTCTCATCCTCCACCGACCTCACCCACGCCGCCATGACCCACCGCTCCGTAAACGCCGCCGCCATCGGTCCCGACCGCGGCACCATGTCGGGAGGCGACCGCTCGCGGCGAAGGGCCACCCTCCCCGCCGACCGCTACGCCGTCGGCGACCACAACCTGGGACACGGCGGCAACTGGAGCGCCTACAAGGAGCCCGGCGTGGCCCCCTACGTCGATGCCTGGTACGAATCCGGTGTCGACGACTACTTCCGCGAGGCCCACGAGCGCAAGGCAAAGAAGTACGCCGGACGTATTCTACCCCCGCACGGCCATGACGGCGGGCACTTTTGCGTGTTCCCCAACTTCATCATGGACAGCTGGCGCTGGCGCTGGTGGCACCCCCACACCGTGGGCGTCGTCGAACGCTGGAGCCTGTTCGGAGTGGACAAGAAGGCTCCCAAGCACGTCAAGGACGCCGTGCGGCACTACGTCATGCGGTACAACGGCCCCACCGGGGCCACCGAGTCCGACGACATGGAGAACTGGAACTACGTCTACTCTGCCAGCCTGGGCGCTCGGGCCCGCAAGCACAACTATTTCTTCGCTAACGGTCTGGGCCGCGGCGTCGAAAGCGACCAGTATCCGGGGCTCGTGTTCAACGGCTCCCACACGGAGGAGGCCCACCGCGCCCGCTTCAGCCGATGGCTCGCCTTCATGGAAGCCGGGAGTTGGGACGACCTCTACCCGGTGAACAAGCAAAAGGCCCACCGGATCTGGTAGACGGGCGTAGCGGCGGACTTGCGCGGCAGGTCGGGCCCCTCGGGGACTGGGTGGATCGGCGGTCTTCAGTGTCTCGCCGGAACGGTAGACGCAACACGCCGCCCGCTCCATCCGGCGCCGCGAGGAGCGCAGCAATCGCAGGCCCGTTGAGCCGAGTCCAGCTGAGGGATGTGGGCCCATCGCCTTCATCGGACAACCAAGCGTTGCCACGGTCGCCCAGGAGCACCCGGTCCTGCGACCGTGACGCCCGGAGCTAGGAGGGAGCCGGAGAATGACAGAGACAACAGACGCAACCGCCCAGATGCTGCAGCGCCTCGCCCTTTACAAGGAGGTCGAGGAGTTCCTGTTCAAAGAAGCGCTGCTCCTGGATGAGCGCAGGTTGACCGAGTGGCTCGACCTGCTGGCCGAGGACATCCACTACTTCATGCCCATTCGCATGAACGTCAAGTTCGGCGATTGGGACCTTGAGTTCAGCAACCCTGATACAGAGATCTCCTACTTCGACGAGGGCAAAGACATCCTCTCCGGGCGCGTAAAGCAGATCAACACCGGTGTTCACTGGGCGGAGGAGCCCGTATCCCGCTTCGAGCATATCATCTCCAACGTGCTCATCCAGGGCGTGGACGGCGACGAGGTGAGGGTGAGCAGCAAGTTCTTCTGCTATCAGAACCGCCTGCAGGACGAGGTCAACCTCTTCGTGGGAAGGCGCTACGACACACTGCGCCGGGACGCGGATACCGGGTTCAAGGTCGTGAAACGGGAGATCATCCTGGACCAGAACGTCCTGATTCCCAAGGTGGTCAACACCTTCTTCTAGTTCGGCGGCGTTTCCTGCCGACGGCGTGCGTGCCCTCTCGACGCGCCAAGCGTGTCTCGATTTGCTAACCCGTCACCAGTCTGAGGAGGTGGAGCATGACCCAGGTGATCGATGCGGACGGCCACGTGATGGAGCAGAGCTTTGTTGACGAGTTGAATGCGTACATGCCCAAGGGGAGCCAGGGCACCCGGGTGTTTCCTCCCTTCGATCACCTCCACCAGTTCTACCTCCGGGGCGAATCTGCCCCCAGGCAAGGGAGGAAAGTGGGCGCCCCGGAATGGGTGGACTTCCTGGACGAGACCGGCATCGACTGGACGGTCGTCTACCCCAGCATGGGACTGGGTGTAGGCCGCATTGCGTCAGAGGACTGGGCAGTCGCCGCCTGCCGCGCGTACAACAACTGGCTCTATGACCAGTTCCTCAGCAGGAGCGACAGGATAAAGGGCGTCGCGCTCATCCCTGTTCAGGACGTGGACGCAGCCGCCGGGGAGCTGCGGCGCACCGTGACCGAGCTGGGCATGGTCGGCGCCATGCTACCCTCCAACGGCGAGGGCCTGAAGACTCATCTTGGCGCCAAGCACTTCTGGCCCATCTACGAGGAGGCCCAGTCCCTCAACTGCTCTCTCTCGATCCACGGCGGCGCCCACCACCACTTTGGCATGGACTCCTTCAGCGTCTACTACCCGGTCAACGCCCTCGGACACCCCTTCGGCATCATGGTCCAGGCCGCTGCCATGATCTCTCACGGCATCTTCGAGCGCTTCCCAAAGCTGCGCGTCGCCTACCTGGAAGGGGGCGCCAGCTGGGTCCCGTTCTTCACCGACAGGCTCGACCGCTCCTACCATGAGGGCCACTTCCAGGTCGACATCCACGGCGAACCCGTCGTCGGCCCCAGGCCGGGAATGCCCGACGAAAAGCCCAGCCGCTACTTCAAGCGCAAGGTCGATGAGGGAAACATCTTCGTCGGCTTTGACGTCGACGACGAGGGTCTGGGACCCTCCGTCGCCAAGGTCGGCAACGCGCCCTTCCTCTACGCCAGCGACTTCCCCCACGAGGGCCGCAATCCCACCCTCTGTCGCGGCGAGATCGACGAGCTCCTCGGGCGCGGCGACCTGAACGACGTTGACAAGCAAGCGGTGCTCAGCGAGAACGCCAAACGCTTCTACGCCCTGGTCTGAGGCTGGCGAAACACCGCCGCCGGTAGCCGGCACGGGCCGCGAAGGCCCTGGCGTGACCGCTCTTCGACTCTAGGACCGCAACCTGGGGTCGAGGCTGTCCCGTATCCCGTCGCCCAGCAAATTGAACCCCAGGACGGCCAGGCTGATGACCAAGCCCGGCGCCCAGGCCAGCGTGGGCGACGCATCGAAGAAGCTTTGCGCAGCCGAGCCAAGCATCATCCCCCAAGACGGGACGTGGGGGCCCACTCCCGCTCCCAGGAAGCTGAGGGACGCCTCCGACACAATGGCCCCCCCAATCGAAACGCTCACCAGCACCAGGTACGGGGCGAAGGAGTTCGGCAGGACGTGGCGGAACATGATCCTCGCAGTGGAAGCGCCCAGCGCCCGCGCGGCCAACGCGTAGTCGCGCGCGCGCTCCCGCAGCACCACTGAACGTACGATTCGGGTCGCGTGCGGTAGGAACCCCACCCCCAGCGCGATCACAACGTTCTCCGGGCCGGGGCCCAGGATCGCCATCAGGACCAGCGCCTTGATGATGGTCGGGTACGCCACCATGGCGTCTATGAACCGCTGCCCAAACAGGTCAACCGCCCCGCCCAGAAACCCGCTCGTCAGCCCCAGGATCGCCCCCGCCGAAACCCCCACCAGGACCGCCCCTATCCCCACCGCCAGCGAGACCCGCGACCCGTAGAGCAGGAGACTGTAGATGTCCTTCCCCACCGGGTCCGTCCCCAGGTAGTGCTCCCGGCTGATCCCGAGATTGCCGTCGGCCTCCAGGTCTCGCGGGTCATGCGTCGCGAACACCTGGGCTGTGAACGCCATTACCACCAGGCCGAGCACAAGCGCCAGGCCAAATGCCGCCAGAGGCCTCTTGGTGAGCCATCGGGCGCCCTTGAGCAGCCCCTGCGGGCCGCGCCGCTCCAGACCGCCCTCCTGAAGTACGGCGATACCTGTCGGTTCACTCGCCATTCGTCTGGTCTCCTGTCTCAGGCATACCGGATCCGCGGGTCGATCCAGGCGTAGGAGATATCGATAACCAGGTTGATCGCCATCACAATCACAACGTTCACCAGGACGAGCCCCTGAATGACCGGGTAGTCACGCTGCGCAATGGCGTCCACCATGCTCTTCCCCATCCCTGGGATGTGGAAGAGCGTCTCCACGATCACCGTCCCCAGCAGCGCCAGGCTCAGGTAGCTCCCGAACTGCGTGATGACGGGGAGCAGAGCGTTCCGCAGGGCGTGGCGGACCACCACCGTGCTGTGCTGCAAGCCCTTGGCGTAGGCTGTGCGCACGTAGTCCTCACGGATGACCTCCAGCATCTGGCTCCGCACCATCCGGATGACCTGTGCGCCGCCCCCAAAGGTGACCAGAAAGGCGGGGATGCCTATCATGGTGAGGTTATGGAGCGGGTCTTCCGTGATCCCCCGCCAGTCTATGGGCGGTATCCATCCCACGTACCTGCTGAACGTAAACAGGAAGAGGGTTCCTACCCAGATGGTCGGAATGCTCAACCCCAGGATCGAATACAGGAGCACCGCCTGGTCCATCCAGGTGTTGCGCCACAGGGCCGCGATGACGCCCAGCGGAATGGACTGTGCAAAGCTCAAGAACACGATGAGCATCGCCAGCTCAATGGTCCGGGGCATCCGCTCCAGGATGATGTCCCGCACCGGCCGGTACTGCCAGATGGAGTTCCCAAACTCGCCGCGGCCAACCGTCTTCAGCCAGTCCCAGTACTGGATAGGCAGCGGCTTGTCCAGGCCGTACCGTGCGCGGATTTTGGCGAGCTGCGCATCGGTCTCCTGCTGCGTGGTCGCGGATGCCTCCTCCTCGTTGCTGTAGACAATGGCCATCGCAACGTCGCCCGGCACCAGCTTCATGAGCGTGAACATGATGACCGTGGCCAGGAAGGCCGTCGGTATCAGCAGGAGTAGACGCCGTACTACGTATTCGCGCAAACCCGCCCTCGTGCTGTGTTTCTAGCTTCCATGCGCACCCGCCATGTCGCCGCGCCACACAGGCCGTCTCCGCTCACCCTGGGGCCCTCGAAGGACGTGAGCGGTGGTCAGCGCCCCTGTATTCGATCGCGTCAATTGCGTTATGTCACGCATTCTCCGGACGCCATTGCACCCGTGCCGTCTATCCCCTTCCAGGCGCCGCCGGTCCCAGCCAGGCGTGGTCGTCGGGGTTCTCGCCCGTGGCCTTGTTATACCTCCGCCCGAACAGGTAGTCCCACCGCACGATCAGCGAATGCGCCCAGTACATCACGTGGGTTGAGTAGGTGCCCCCCTGCAGGTAGGCGTCGAAGTCCTGGAGTATCTGGTCCCTCCTGCCCTGGTCGACGGTGCGGTTGAGCTCCGCCAGCATCGAGTCGAACTTCGGGTCCTCGATGTGCGTATAGTTGCGCTGCCCCTTGGGAGCAACGTACCTGTTGAGGTTGGAGTCCGGCGCCGGGAACGGCGCGACGCCGGAGTAGAACGTGGCCCCGAAGTCGCCATTGCGGAAGGCCTGGATCGCCGCAAGCCGGTCCAGAGGTTCCAGCACCGCGTCGAAGCCCATCGCCCGCATCTCCCCCACCATGATCTCAGCCCCCCTCAGCCGTGACCCGGTGGGTGACGCGGGGATGACCCGTACCTTGAACTGGCTCAGGTCCGTGTACCCCGCCTCCGCCAGCAGTTGCTTCGCCTGAGCCCGAGCTGCGGTCTTGTCCGGCTGGTAAGCGATGTTCTTCTTTAGCAGGTCCTCATAGAGTGTGCCGTACCCGGAGCCGTCGGGCTTCTTGAAGAAGCCGGGGAAGATCCATTCTCCCAACTCGCCGGCCCCGTTGGCGGCCTTGTCCAGAAACTCCTGCCGGTCCATCCAGAGGTAGAGCGCCTTCCGGACCCGCGGGTCGTCGAAGGGCGGATGCGTGGCGTTGTACTGGGCCTCGCCGTGGCTCCCCGCCGAAACGCGGAGGACGCGTATACTGTCTCCGTACTTGTTTAGCATCGCCTCGATCTGCCGCGGACTCGCCGCCCTCGTCTCGTCGATCTTCTTGGTCTCGAAGGCCGCCAGCTCCGACGCTGCGTCGGGAACGATGAAGCTCCGCTTGCTGTCCAGGTAGGGGACGCCCTCTAGGAAGTAGTTCGGGTTGCGCTCCCAGAGGTAGCTGATGCCCCGCTCCCATTCGTCCTTGACGAACACGTAGGGGCCCGTGCCGTTGATGTTGGTGTGGAACCAGTCCATTCCCTGGTCCAGGCCCTTCTTTGGGGCGATCATGGTCCAGTCGATTGCCAGATTCATCAGCAGCAGCGGCGACGGTCCCTTCAGCTTCACTACCAGGGTGTGCGGGCTCGGGGCCTCAGTGCTCTCCAGGTAGGGCTGGATGTAGCTGCGCCCGGGCGGCCCGGCGTCGCCGGGGTCCAGGTAGTGGTCGTACGTGGCCTTCACGTCCGCCGACGTGAAGGGACTGCCGTCGTGGAACTTCACGTCATCCCTGAGCGTGAAAGTCCATGTAACGCCGTCATCACCGACTTTCCAGCTCTCCGCCATCCCGCCGGTCACGTTGGTGTAGACGTCATAGCCGCTGCGCCAGTCCCACCGCACCAGCGGCTCGTACACGCCGTTGACCGCAGCCTGAATATCCGGAGTGGCGTTGTCCAGGTAGTTCAACGAGTTCGGCTCACGCCGCGCGATCCGCATCTGCCCGCCGTACTGCGGCATGCCGTCCTGCGGGAACAGCGCGAACTGCTCCTCCGCTACCTTGGACGGACCCGCCATCGAGGTGTCTACAGGAGTGGTCGAAGGCGATGATCCGATGGCGCTCGGCAGCGTGAGAAGCTTCGGCGCCTCCGGCTCAGGGGCCGGCGCCGCGGGCGCCGGGGCCGCCGCTGCCGCCGGCTGCTGCGGCTGCTGTGCTACCGTCCCGCCGTCCCCCGAGGCGCACCCCACCACGAGTCCCACCGCAAGCAGGGCTACCCAGGGCAGGATAAAGAACCGAAGCCGACGCTTCGCATTACTCATTGAACATCTCCTCTTGGTCGTCTCAACGGACTCGTAACACAAAGCCGGTTATGTAAGGCGTAGTTCCGCCATTCGGCATGCGCCGTCTATTTCCTGCCGGGCGCCGTTGGACCCAGCCAGGCGTAGTCGTCATGGTTCTCGCCCGTGGTCTTGTTGTACTTCCGCCCGAACAGGTAGTCCCATCGTACAATGAGTGAATGCGACCAGTACATCACGTGGGATGAGTAGGTGCCCTCCTGCAGGTAGGCGTCGAAGTCCTGCAGAATCTGCTCCCTCCTGTTCTGGTCGATGGTGCGGTTGAGTTCCGCCAGCATCGACTCGAACTTCGGGTCCTCGATGTGCGTATAGTTGCGCTGGCCCTTGGGGCCGACGTACCTGTTGAGGCTGGCGTCCGGCGCCGGGAACGGCGCGATGCCGGAGTAGAACGTGGCCCCGTAGTCACCGCTGCGGAAGGCCTGGACCGCCGCGAGCCGGTCCAGGGGTTCCAGTTGGGCGTCGAATCCCATCGCCCGGAGCTCTGCCACCAGCAGCTCGGCGCCGTAAATTCGCGCCCCCGAGGTCGATGCGGGGACAACCCGTATCTTGAACTTGCTCAGGTCCGTGTACCCCGCCTCCGCCAGCAGCTGCTTCGCCTGGGCCCGGGCTGCCGTCTTGTCCGGCTGAAAGGCCAGGTTCTTCTTCACCAGGTCCTCATAGAGGGTTCCGTACCCCGTGCCGTCGGGCCTCTTGAAGAAGCCAGGGAAGATCCAGTCTCCCAGCTCGCCGGCACCCTTGTTGGCCTTGTCCAGGAACTCCTGCCGGTCCATCCAGAGATAGAGCGCCTTCCGTACCCTGGGGTCATCGAAGGGCGGATGGGTGGCGTTGTACTGGATGTGGGGATGGCTCCCCGCCAGGACGCGCAGGACCTGGATCTCATCCCCGTACTTGTTCAGCATTGCCTCGATCTGCCGCGGGCTCGCTGCCCTAGTATCGTCGATCTTCTTCGTCTCGAAGGCCGCCAGCTCCGACGCAGGATCGGGAATTATGAAGCTCCGCTTGCTATCCAGGTAGGGGACCCCCTCCTGGTAGTAGTTGGGGTTCCGCTCCCAGAGGTAGCTGATGCCCCGCTCCCATTCGTCCTTGACGAACATGTACGGGCCCGTGCCGTTGACGTTGGTGTGGAACCAGTCCAAGCCCTGGTCTATGGACTTCTTGGGCGCGATCATGGTCCAGTCGATCGCAAGGTTCATCAGCAGCAACGGCGATGGCCCCTTCAGCTTGACCACCAGGGTGTGAGAACTTGGAGCATCAACGCTCTCAATGTAGGGCGCGATATAGCTGCGCCCGGGCGGCCCGGCGTCGCCGGGGTTCAGGAAGTGGTCGTAGGTCGCCTTCACGTCCGCCGAGGTGAAGGCGCTGCCGTCGTGGAACTTGACGTCGTCCCGAAGTGTGAACGTCCACGTGATGCCGTCATCACCGACTTTCCAGCTCTCGGCCATGCCGCCCGTCACGTTCGTGTAGATCTCATAGCCGCTCCGCCAGTCCCACCGGACAAGCGGCTCGTACACCCCGTTCACCGCCGCCTCGATGTCTGACGTGGCGTTGTCAAGGTAGTTCAGCGAGTTTGGCTCCCGCCGGGCGATCCGCATCTGCCCGCCGTACTGCGGCATCCCGTCCTGCGGGAACACCGCGAACTGCTCCTCCGCTATCTTGGACGGGCCCGCCATCGAGGAGCCGGAGGGGGCGGTCGAAGGCGACGAGCCGATGGTGCTCGGCAACGCAATGAGCTTCGGCGCCTCCGGCTCGGGGGCCGGCGCCGCGGGCGCCGGGGCAGCCGCTGCCGCCGGCTGCTGCGGCTGCTGTGCTACCGTCCCGCCATCCCCCGAGGCGCACCCCGCAACGAGCCCGACTGCAAGCAGGGCTACCCCCGCCGAGACAA
This sequence comes from Dehalococcoidia bacterium, assembly GCA_965197715.1. GTDB lineage: Bacteria > Chloroflexota > Dehalococcoidia > Lucifugimonadales > UBA1127. Next base: position 3,069,854 of record OZ240224.1, on the reverse strand, counting down.
GAACCCGAAGCCGACGCTTGGCAGCGTTCATTGAACGCCTCCTGTGGGTGGTCTTGGCGCCTTGGTAACACACCCGTCACACCATGTCAACACCAACGAGGTCTTGTGACAATCTGCACACACAAGCTCAACAAATCCCAGTGTCCGGCTCAAAAAGAGCTGCGGATTGCGTAACCACCGAGTCCACGCCATGTCCCTCGAATCGAACGGCGCCGCCCTGCGGCCCCCGGCAGCACAGCGCACCTGACCCGGCTCCGCCGCCGCCCCTTGACAGAGATTACCCATAGTGTTAGCTCATTGCCAAGAAACATACGGATTCCTCATTGGTCAGCCAATCGCTGCAGGGAGGTCGGCAACATGCCTGTGATCGATGTCGATGGCCATGTCGTAGAAACCGAGCATACCTGGGACTTCATGGACCCCTCGGACAGCCAGCACAGGCCCTACATCGCCGTCGAAAAGGGCCCCGGAGGCAACCCCAGGCAGGGTTGGGTCGTCGACGGCAAGATGGTCCGCGCCGTACGCTCCGTCGTCACTTCGCGGGAGCAGACCAAGCTCTACGAGTCCACGGGCCGTCAGGTTTCCACGCCCGATGGCGCAGCGGAGATGGAGGACGTCGGCGCCCGGCTCCGCCACATGGACGAGCTGGGTATCGATCTCCAGGTCCTGCACTCAACCCTTTTCATCACCCCCGTCGCATTCCGTCCGGAGGTGGACGCGGCGGTCTGCCGCGGCTATAACCGCTGGCTGGCGGACATCTGGCGTCAGTCCGAGGGCCGGCTGCGGTACGCCGCTGTGCTGCCGCTGCTGGACATCGACGCCGCCATCGAAGAGCTCCGAGACGCCGTCAAGGGCGGCGCATGCGCCGCAGCCATGCGCCCCATTGAGACCGAAAAGCTCCTCACGAGCTCCTACTTCTACCCCCTCTACGAGGAGGCCAGCCGCCTCAACGTTCCCATGGCCATGCACATCGGCTACGGCAACCCGCTCATCCAGGAAATCTTCGGCAACCGCCACGGCGGCGGGTCCGCCTTCGGCTTCCGCCTCGTCACCGTCGCTGCCCTCCACTGGCTCGTGTGGAGCCAGATCCCAGACCGGTTCCCAACCCTCCGATGGGGGTTCTTCGAGGCCAGCGCCGATTGGCTTCCCTGGGTCCTCAAGGACCTGCGCCGGAGGTACCCCACCCAGCACCAGAGCAAGAAGCAGCTCGATGGCGACATCCTCGCCGACCGGAGGATCTGGGTTGCCTGCGAAGCCGGTGACGACCTCCCCTACGTCCTGAAGCACGCGGGAGAAGACAACCTGGTCATCGGAACGGACTATGGGCATACGGACCAGGCCAGCGAGCTGGACGCCCTGAAGGAGTTGGGCCGCAGGACAGGCATCGACCAGTCAGTCATGACCAAGATCCTCTGCGACAACCCGGCTGTGCTCTTCGGCTTCTAGAGCGCCTCGCGCCCCCGCACGCAACCCGGCGCACAACAGATTCTATATCCGCACGGTAGCGCTTTGAAACCGCTGTGTGGTCGCCCCGGCTCGCCGCCACGCACACCTTTCTAGAGCATCAGGGTGAGCGCACCCTGCTATCCCCTCTGCCCGTCGCGGCAGCGACCTGAATTGACAAGGACCACGCGCAGGGATAGACTCACCGCGACCCTAAAGGGACTCCACCGGACCGGCATCGGCGTGGCGCTGGACGTAAGTCGACCAGCAGGGCAACCGGACAGCGCCCCAAGACAGCAGCAGGAGCAGTCAGCCATGGATTTCGGGTTTAGCCAGGACGAGCAGGCCCTGCGCCAGGAGGCGCGGGAGTTCGTTCGCAAAGAGTGGACGGAGAAGTACGGCGACAAGAACTGGAACCTGACCGAGCTCGGCGCGGCCTCCTACGATGATGGGACAGCGCCCGCCCACGAAGCTGTGCGTGAGTTCATCCAGAAGCTCGTGGAAAGGGGCTGGTGGACTATGGCCTGGCCCAAGGAGTACGGCGGGCAGGAGGCCTCCGTTTCCACCCTCTTCGCGTTCAAGCTGGAGATGGACTACCAGGGAGCGCCCGCCGCCTACGCGCCCCTCACTGCCATCCTCAGCCACGGCACCCCCTGGCAGAAGGAGTTCTTCCTCCCCAAGATCGCCCGGGGCGAAATCTCCTTCGGTCTTGGACTCACCGAGCCCAACGCCGGTTCCGACCTCGCCAGCGTCGAGACTCGCGCCGTCCGCGACGGCGACGAGTACGTCATCAACGGCCACAAGATCTACCAGAGCGCCATCCCCGTCCCGGACTACTACTACGTCCTGGTCCGCACCGACCCCGACCGGCCCAAGCACCGCGGCCTCTCCCTCTTCATCGTGCCCACGGACACCCCGGGCTTCTCCGCCGAGCCCATGCACGACATGATGGGCCTGCACCGCTGGCACGAGGAGTACTTCGAGGACCTCCGCCTTCCCGAACGCTACCGCCTCGGCGAGGAGAATCAGGGCTGGTACATCATCATGAGCGGTCTCCAGCAGAACCGCGCCAATCTCGGCATGGTGGGGATTTTCCAGCGCGTCTTCGACAAGATGGCCGGCTCCGCCAGGTCCATGCACGTCAACGGCGGCCTCCTCGCCGACGACCCCATCGCCCGCAACGATATGGCCGCCGTCCGCGTGGAGATCGAAGTCCTCAAGACCGTGGCCTTCAACGCCCTCTCCGAGTACGCGTCCGGCGACACCACCGGACGGACTGCCGCCATGACCCGCGCCTGGGGTGGAGAGATGCGCCAGAAGGTTTGGCAGACCTACGCGCGGCTCGTTGGCCAGCCCGGCACCGTCTGGCCTCGCACCGGTGTGCCCTGGGCCCCCCTGGACGGGTTCGCCGGCGCCAACGCACTCCTGAGCTACGGCGCCAACATCGGCGAGGGTTCCAGGGAGATCACCCGCAACATCATCGCCCAGCGGGGACTCGGCCTGCCGCGCGGCTAGCGCTTCACTGCCACTGCCCCAGAGGCGCCCCGGATGAAGGCGGGACCACCTGGCCCGCGCGCACGCCATGGGGGGAAGCCGCCTGCCCGGCATAGGCGTTGCCCGTGGGTCTGCCCCGGGGGTCTACACGGCTCACCCCACCTGCGCGCAGCACCCGCACGTACAAGGCAGCCGCAAGTCAGAACCTCTGCGTGCCTCACCTCTGCGTGCCTCTATACCGGAGACTAGATCGTAAGCTCGGCGATGCGGTCCCGGTGGTACTGAGAGTTGCCGAAGGACGTCTCCCACGCCTTCAGCCGCCGCGTGAACAGCTGCAGGTCGTAGTCCTCCGTGAACCCAATGGCCCCGTGAGACTGGTGCGCGTACCCGGCCACCCGCAGCCCGGCGTCGCTCACCCAAGCCTTGGCCGCCGCCACCTCCAGCTCAGACGCCAGGTTCTCGTCCAGGCTCCACAGGGCCTGATACGTAATGTACTTGGACCCGTCCGCGTCCATGGCCATGTTCGCAGCGTAGTGCTGAAGGGCCTGAAACGTCCCGATGGGCCGCCCGAACGCCATGCGGTTCTTCAGGTACTCCACCGTCATGTCCAGGATCTCCTGCATGGCCCCGCTCATCTGGGCCGAGCGCAGGGTGGCGCCCTTCTTGATCGCCGACCAGACGATGGGCCAGCCTTCGTTAACACGCCCCAGGACGTTGGCGGCGGGCACCGATACGCTGTTCAGCGCAACCTCGCACTGGAAGTCGCTGCCGACAGTCTGAAGGCGATCAACCTTCACCCCTTCAGCCCGCGCGTCCACGAGGAACACGGTGATGTCCTCCGCGCCATCTCCGGTCCGCGCGCAGGTCACCAGGTAGTCGGCCGTGTGGGCGTAGGGGACAAAAACCTTGGTCCCGTTCAGAGCGAGGGAGTCGCCGTCCGCCACGGCCTGCGTCTGAATGCCTTCGGGCGCAAGCTTCGAGTACGGCTCGAGGATTGCCACCGTGCCGATGAGGTCCCCTGCGGCCAGCATCGGCAGGAACTCCTTCTTCTGCTCCTCGTTTGCCGCCTCCAGAAGGATCGCGGACGTGAGGGCCGTATCAAAGAAGGGCCCAGGCAACAGGTGCCGGCCCACCTCCTCCATCAGCAGGCCCAGGTCCAGGAAACCCTGGCCTATCCCCCCATACTCCTCCGGGACGATCAGGCCAAGCCAACCCAGCTCGGCGATCTTCCGCCACAGCTCAAGCGTAAAGCCCCGCTCGTCCTTCTCCATCTGCCGCACGAACGTCCGCGGGCTCTCCTGCCGCAGGAACGCCCCCGCCGAAGACAGCAACATCTGTTGGTGTTCGTTGAGCCCAGTATCCACGCAGTGCTCCCTCTGGTGTGATCTCCTTCATGCTCATGGCCCATCGCCCGACAGGCCCCGCTCCAATCGCACAGATCGGCGCATTCCCCCTTGCCTGCCACCCGAGAAAGCGTGAGGCGCGGCCGCGCCAAGCGCGGCCGGTGAAACGGGCAGGGCAAGGGTAGGCGAACTTCCCCCTTTGGTCAAGCGTTCGAAGTGCCGCCGGATTGGCCACCCACCGTCCACGTCACTATGGGCGCGAGCAACATCACTTCGGATATACTGGACTGTGCTCATCCCCTACCCGCCACGGGGCAGCCAGGCGAGCGGTTCCATCCCGCCTGACGCTCCCCCGACGGACTACACGAACGGCTGCAGAGGAGGTTTCGACATGGCGGCAATCATCGATGCCGATACGCACGTTGACGAGTCCGAAGCTACTTGGAAGGACCTGGAAGAAGCCAACCCCAAGTACATCCCCGTCACCGTCACACCCCCCGCTGAAGGTGTGGCCCAGGGCGTGCTGGACGCCGGGCGGAGCCGTTGGTGGTTCGTCGAGGACCGGCTGCAGCCGCGCGCCGTCCGCGACGACGCGCATCACCCCGCGCGTGAGAAGCGGGAGCTGTATGACGTTGAAGGCCGCCTGCAGGACATGGACCGGATGGGCGTACACGCCCAGGTGATCTTCCCGACCTTCTTTATTCGCTATAACACCACCAACCGCGAGGCCGAAGCCGCCCTGGCCAAGAGCTACAACCGCTGGCTCGCCGAACGGTGCGCCCACAGCAACGGACGGCTCCGTTGGACGGCTGTCCTCCCCTTCCTCGACACCGACGACACGGTCGACGAGCTGCGCTGGGCCAAGGCCCACGGCGCGTGCGGCTTTTTCAAGCGCGGCTTTGACCTCTACAAGCAAGTCAGCGACCCCCACTTCTTCCCCGTCTATGAGGAAGCCGCCTCCCTGGACATGCCGGTGTGCATCCACACCGGCCACCCACTCCCCGATAGAGAGTGGGACCGCGGCTTCCCCGTCATCGCGGCCTTCAGCGCCCTCATAACCTCTGGGCTCCCCGAAAAGTTTCCCAAGCTCCGATTCGGGTTCATTGAGGCCGGCGCTTCATGGGTCCCCTACACCATCGCACAGCTGGCCACCCAGCTGCGGGCAAACCAGCTCCACGACCGGTCGAGCTCCTTCGACCTGCGAAAGGACCTCTTCCGCACCAACCGGCTGTTCGTAGCCCTCGACCCGGTTGACGATATCGAGTACCTCCTCACCCTCGGCATGGAGGACAACCTGATGATCGGCACCGACTACTGCCACTCCGACCCCTCCGCCAACCTCGCCGCCCTGGAGGAAGTCGATCGGTGGGCCGACGAAGGCAGGATCACCAGGGACGTCGCCCGCAAGATCCTGGAGACCAACGCCCGCGAGTTCTACGGCCTGGAAAGCGCCTGACTCCGGCCAAACCCTGACGCCCGATGCCTCGCTTCATGTGGCACACGCGCGCCTGTGCCACAGCACTTCGCCGGCACTCGCCGGGAACAGGGCTTTACATGAGGCGCAAGCTGTGCTACAACCCTAATGAGTACAAGTACCACTCAACAAGGGAGGTGGCTTTTGGTTAACATCGTGCGAGCACGTGGTGACCGCGCTCTTCGCTCATACATCGACGCCGAAAACGGCACCGTGAGCCGTGAGCTTTATGTTACCGAGGATATCTTTCAGCAGGAGATGGAGCAGATCTTCCGGCGCTGCTGGCTGTTCCTGGGTCACGAGAGCCAGCTGCCCAATCCGGGCGACTTCGTCATCAGCCGCATGGGCACGGAAGAGGTCATCCTGGTACGGGACCGCAAGGACAAGCAGATCCGCGCCTTTCTGAACTCATGCCGGCACCGCGGCATGAAGGTCGTCCGCTATGACCAGGGCAACAGCTTGGTCTTCACCTGCCCCTTCCACGCCTGGACCTACGACACCCGAGGCCACCTGGTGGGCGCCGCCTACCAGTACGCCCCCGACTCCTACGGCGGCGACCTTTGCAAAGAGGACTGGGGGCTCGTCCAGGTCGCCCAGTTCAGGAACTACTACGGCTCCCTCTGGGCAACGTGGGACCCAAAGGCGCCCTCCCTGGAGGACTACCTGGGGTCCTTTGCGGAGAGCGTCCGCCACTGCATGGAGGCCAGCGACGGGGAGGATGGCGGCCTCGAGGTGTTCACACCATTCCAGCGGCACCGTCTCCCCACCAACTGGAAGGTCCCTGCATTCACCTCCTCCACCGACCTCACCCACGCCGCCATGACTCACCGATCCTCTCAGGCAGCTGCGCTCCACCCCAACCGCGGCCAGCGCAACGGCCAGAAGAGTATCCCGTTTCCGTCGGAGAAGTTCGCCTGCGGCGACCACAACCTCGGCCACGGCGGCATGCTCACCCTCTACCTCCAGAACGGCGCCCCGCCCTACAATGAGCACTGGTATGAGGAGGGCGTGGAGGAGTACTACAAGGAGACCCAAAAGCAGAAGGCCATCAAATACGCCAACAGCATCGTGCCACCCCACGGCTGGGGCGGAGGACACGTCTGCATCTGGCCCACCTTCGTCATGGACAGCTGGCGCTTCCGCTGGTGGCACCCTCACACCCTGGGCGTCGTCGAACGGTGGACTCTGACCACCATCGACAAGAAGGCCCCGAAGCACGTCAAGGACGCAGTCCGCCACTACGACATGCGCTTCAACGGCCCTACCGGCTTCTTCGAGTCCGACGACATGGAGAACTGGAACTACATCTTCTCCGCCAGCCAGGGCGCCACGGCGCGACAGCACAACTACTTCTTCGCGAATGGCCTGGGCCGCGGCTTCTACGACGACCGCATCCCCGGCGTGGTCCTCAACGGCTCCTATACCGAAGAGGCCCACCGCGCCCGCTTCAGCCGCTGGCTCGCCTTCATGGAGGCGGGGAGCTGGGACGACCTCTACCCCGTCAACAAGTCGAAGGACCACCGCATCTGGTAAGGGAGCTCGCCGTGACCACATCCAACGAATTCAACCTGTCCGGGCAGCACGGGGCCGAGGCTTTCCTCAACCTGCCTGAGGGCGTAAAGATCAGGCTCCTGAACGGGGCCGTCGGGGAGGTCCTGGCAAATCCCCATGACGGCGCCTACGTCTTGGTCAAGTTTCTGGAGCACCCTCAGGACCCTGCCAAGGTGGATGAGGAGGAGTTCGTTTTCTTCAACGAGGTCAAAGAGGTAGTCTGACTCTGGCCCGCGCCGGCCTTGGTCCACCCCGCGGAGCATTCTTCGGGGCATCGCCAGGCCGGCGCGGCGGTCTTCCATCCTGAGAGGGGGCATTGAGATGGTAGAGCTCACCAGCTCAACCCGGGATACCCTGGAACGCGTGATTCTCCAGCAAGAGGTTGAGCAGTTCCTCTACAAGGAGGCCCGGCTGCTCGATGAGCGCAGGCTCGTGGAGTGGCTGGAGCTCATGGCCGACGATCTCCACTACTGGATGCCCATGCGCCGCAACATCAAGTTCGGCGACTGGGCCCTCGAGTTCACCGACAGCGAAACCGAGGTCTCCTGGTTCGACGAAGGCAAGGAGATCCTGGCAGGCCGCATCCGCCAGATCAACACCGGCATTCACTGGCCGGAGGAGCCGGTTTCCCGCTTCGAGCACATCGTCACCAACGTGGAGATCGTGAACGTCGAAGAGGACCGGATCAGCGTCAACAGCAAGTTCTTCTGCTACCAGAACCGCCTCCAGGACGAGGTCAATCACTTCATCGGAAGGCGGGAGGACCAGCTGCGCCGCGACCCCGATACAAAGTTCAAGATCTTCAAGCGCAAGATACTCCTGGCCCAGAACGTCATGCTCCCCAAGGTGGTCGGCACCTTCTTCTAACCACTCGTAGGAGCTTGCCGGGGCCGCCGCGTTTCGCAGTTGGAGAATAACGCCCCACCTGAGCCGCCCAATGGACCTGCTCGGTGGGGCTTTCTTGGAGAAGACATGACTGCACGAATCGAATGGAGGACCAGGGGCGCGGGCGACGACGCCCTGCTCTTCGTCGACGTCTTCGGCGAGGATGACAACACCGTGATGCGGCAGTGGGGCGTGGACCCCGCCCGGCTCACCGACTTCCTGAACGACATGGCCGGGTTGGATACCGTCGTGCCTCAGCTGGAGGTTGACGTGAACCAGCGTGAGCCGGACCTATGGGGACAGCTCGTCCTCTCCCGGTCCCAGTCCGGCGACGTTCTGACCGTCGACCCCGAGCTCTACTGGGACGGCATCTACTTCTGGTTCCGCTCGCGGGGCAACGACCCACACCCGTGGCGCGGGCGCTCCTAGCGCGTACCCTTCCGCCCGCTCCACCCTCGCCGCCTATTGCCCGGCGTGCCGTCTCGCGCAACCGCGCCCGACACGGCACGCCGGCCCCGGACCCCCATCACCGGCCCGCAACACTCCTGATCGCCGGAGTGCTGTCTGCTCCACCTATTCCCACGCCGGGCATTGGTGCGTGAGCAGGATCTCCCGGCGCTCCCTGGCCGACTGCCCCATGGCAAGGATGACCTCCAGTGTCGCCATCCCCCACCGGCCGTCATGGTTGACGGGCCTGCCCAGCGTCACTGCCTGGTACATCTCGTCAAGCTCCGCCATCCGCTCGTCGTGGAGCCCCTCAACGGCGACCTCCCGCTGGCCGTCGTCGTCATACACCCAGAGCCCCTGAGGCGACTGGCGGATATCCCCCTTCTCGCAGCTGACGACAATAAGCCCCGCGTCCGGCTGATAGCCTGTCCTGGCCAGCTGATTCTCGCCCGGCGGGCCGTAGAACTCTTCCTCCCGTCCTCCGCCGAACCGCATCGCCTCCTTCGCCGAATGCTCATCGAAGGGCTCGCCGTTCCTGAGGGCCTTGCGGAGCTGCGCCCCCCGGTCTCGAAATTGGGTCTCCCCGACCCATGGCACAAGCTCCGAGGTCAAGAAGTAGCCGTAGCCGTTCTTGACCACGGTCGCGGGAGTGCCGTCCTCGAACTCCAGGAAGGCTGAATAGTACCCCGGCGACGACCGGAAGGGCATGTACTCCAGCACCTGGCCTCGGACACTTCGCACCAACCCGCCGCCCATCAGCCGCACCACGTCGAACTGATGGGGGCCCTGCCGGTACGGCGTCCCGCCTCCCTGGCTCACGTCCAGCTCGTTGGGCATCCGAGGGCGGAACATCCAGTCGACGTAGGACCATAGATTGATGCCGCGGACCTTCCCAAGCTCGCCGGAGGAGATGACACGCCGCATGGCGCGAAAACCGGCCATGAGGCTCGCCGTGTGCCCGCAGAGCAGGTTCACCTTGTTCTTCTCTGCCGCTTCCACCATCGCCTCGGCCTCTTCCATCGTCAGCGCCATCGGCTTCTCGATCACCACGTGCTTGCCGCGCTGTGCGGCAGCAATGGCGTGCTCACAGTGAAGGTGGTTCGGCGTGGAAATCCAGACCACCTCCACGTCAGGGTCATCGCAGAGCTTCTCCACGCTGTCGTAGGTGCGGCCTCCAAACGCCTTCTGGAACGCGTCCAGCGCCTGCGGACGAACGTCCGCTCCGGCCACGAGCTGATAGTTCGGCGCCTCCGCCATGGCGCGGATCACCTGCACGGCCCCTGCGCCGAGCCCTGCTACGGCCACGTTCAGCTTTCGTGTGGCCGGCCTGCTTTCCGCCTGCTCCTGCATGGTAGTCATCGCCGCTCCTCCTTCCGGTTGTCGGCCCGAGATGCTGCTACCGATACTCCCAACCGAGGTGGATGTCAACCCCGCCTACCGGGGCACGGCGCACTCTGGATTCAACACCCCATACAGGGGGTTGACAACCACTTGTCGACGATGCATAGTACGCACACCCTAGGGGTCAGCTACGAACTGGCCTCACTTGGCGTGAAAGCGCAACGCTAGGGAGTGGAGCCCTCCCCTGCCCTGGGGCCGATTCAGGTAGGTCGGAAAGATGCTCGTCTCCCCATACGGCTGAGCAAGGGTCCGAAAGGGGAGACTCCCCAGGGGTCCATGGGAGGGGGAGAGGTGTGGAGCCATGCGGAAGTACGCCGCCCGGCGCGTACTCATGATGGTCCCTACCGCTTTCTTTGCCACCGTCCTCATTTTCCTGCTGATGAAGATGGTGCCCGGCGATGCCGCTATGGCTGTCGTCTACGGCCTGGATGAGGAGGGCGAGGAGGGACTCACCCAGGAGTCGGCCCAAGAGCACCTCGCCCAGGTCCGCGCCCGACTCGGACTCGACAAACCTCTCCCCCTCCAGTACTTCGACTGGATCAGGACTGTCGGCCGCGGCGAGTTCGGCATGTCCATCTGGGAGTCCCGGCCCGTGCGGGAGATCATCGTAGAGCGCTTCCCCCGCACCTTCCAGATGGCCGCGCTGATCCTCCTCATCACCGCCATCTACGGCATCCCCCTGGGCGTCGCCGCCGCCCTCTGGCAGAACTCCACCAAGGACCACATGATCCGCCTCTTCACCATCCTGGGGCTCAGTGTGCCCACCATCTGGATAGCCACCCTCTTCCTGTTCACCTTCAGCCGTTACATCGGCTGGATCCCGCCCATCGAGTGGAAGGGCCCCTCCGAGGCGCCTCTACACAACTTCCAGATCGTTGTATTTCCCGCCTTGATCGTAGCCTACAGCGTCGGCTCCTCGGTCATGCGCATGACTCGCAGCCAGATGCTGGAGGTCATCAGGGAGGACTACATCCGCACCGCCTTAGCCAAGGGACTGGCGCGGCGGGCCGTGGTGGTCCGTCATGCCCTCCGCAACGCCATCTTGCCGGTCTTGACCCAGTTTGGGGGCCTCTTCAGCGTCACCATACTGGGGCTGGTGATCACGGAGACCCTGTTCCACATCCCAGGCATGGGTAAGAGCATGGTGGACGCCATCTCCAATCGGGACTATCCCGTCATTCAGGGATTCGTGCTCGTCAACGTCTTCATCGTTATGGTGATCAACCTGACGGTGGACCTGCTCTACTCTGTAGTGGACCCACGCATCCGATACGCCTAGGCGCGAATAAGGGGGAGGCGACCGTGGCGCAGGGGAACATCGGGATACTGCTGGACGACGCGGTTTCCCGGGGACGGCCGGGTGGCCTCAAAGCCGCTCGGCGGTGGGCAAAGGCCAATCCCATTGGCGTGCTTGGGCTGGTCCTCATCGTCACCCTGCTGCTCATGGCCCTCACCGCCAACTTCGTCTCCACCCACGACCCTGAGGACCTGAACGCGCCCATCAACCTGGGCGTCAGCTCAGAGCACTACCTGGGAACCGACACCATCGGCCGCGACATCTTCACCAACATGATGTACGGCTCCAGGGTCTCCCTCTCGGTGGGTCTCATTGCGGTCTTCATGGGTGTGACGGCAGGAGCGCTCTTGGGCCTGACCAGCGGCTACCTCATGGGCACCTTTGACCTCATGGTGCAGCGGCTCATAGACGCCAAACTGGCCATTCCCCAGATCATCCTCGCTCTCACCATCATGGCCATCCTGGGCAACGGGTTGTTCAACGTCATTCTGGCCATCTCCGTAGGTGGCGTGGCCCTGGCCACTCGCGTCACACGCTCCGTCGTACTCAGGGAGAAGGAGAAGGTGTACACGGAGGCCGCCCGGTCCATTGGCGCCTCGCCGCTGCGGGTCATGTTTCGCCACGTCATGCCCAATTCGCTCACCCCTTATCTCGTCCTCATCAGCGTCAGCATCGGCAACGCCATCGTGGCGGAGGCCACCCTGAGCTTCCTGGGCGCCGGCGTTTCCCCCAACACACCCTCATGGGGAATCATGCTCTCCACCGCAGCCGCAAGCTACTTCGACGCTGCTCCCGCCCTGGCCCTGGCGCCCGGGCTCTGCATCACGGCGGCGGTCCTTGGTTTTAATCTCTTCGGCGATGCTGTCCGGGACACCCTGGACCCAAGGCTTCGCCGAGCATAGGACGGCGGTTGCCGCAATCCCGGCAGCCGGTGAGGAGATCGAGGAACCGGCGACAAACGCCGCGGTTGGACTCGGAGGCGACTGGATTGATCGGGACTGGTCCGGAGGACCGAAGAGTCATGACTTGGGGAGGTAGAGAGAAATGGTGAGCATCACGTTGCATCGCACGCTCCTTATAGGCGGTACCCTGCTCCTGGGTATCTTGGCGGCCTGCGCCGGCGGCGAGGGGACGGTGGCGCAGCAGCCGCAGCAGCCTGCCGCCGCCGCCCAGCCTGCCGCGGCAGCCGCGGCGGCAGACCCCATGTCGCCCGCCGCCGCTGTGCCGGCCCCCGCGTCCGCCGCCATGCCGGCCGCCATGGCCGAAAAGGCCCCGTCGGCCATGGCGGCGTGGCAGTTCGAGCAGGAGCCCGAATCCGGTGTGCCCGCGTACGGCGGGTTCTACCGCGCGGCGGCCGACGACGCCCCTACGCTGAACGTCTACGACGTCGCCCCGACCTCCGTCTTGCAGATGGTCTCCTCCTTGTACGACACCCTCATGGTCTTCGAGTGGAGGGGTGGCGACCCGGTCTTCGGTCCCCCCGTCGGCGGCCTGGCCGAGAGCTGGGAGGTGAGCCCGGATAGCGCGCAGTGGACCTTCCACCTGCGCGACAACGTCAAGTTCCACGACGGCACTCCCATGACCTCCGCCGACGTGAAGGCCACCCTCGACTTCCTCATCAATCCGGAGAAGCGGCGGCCGCCCGGGAGCAACTACACCCGTCCCTTCATCGAATCGGTGTCGGCCCCGGACCCCCAGACCGTTGTCCTGAAGCTGATCAAGCCCACCGGCCGCTTGCTGGACAACCTCACTATCACCTACACTATGATTGCTCCCAAGTCCCACATGCCCGGCAACCTTGACTGGTTCAACACCAAGGAGAATGGTACCGGGCCCTTCCGCCTCACGAAGTGGGAGCGCGGCGTCAGCTGGACCGTGGAGCGCGTCGACGACTTCTGGATCGACGGGCTTCCCTACCTCGACGGCAAGAAGTTCTTCGTCATCGGAGACTCCTCCGCCCGCATCGCTGCCTTCGAGACCAAGCGCATCGACGAGATCGCACAGCCCGTCGTGACCCCCAACCAGCTCCGCTCCCTCATCAATCGCTACGGCGACCAGCTCCGGCTCATCGAGAAGCCCGGCGGCTCCTACCACTACGTGATCTGGAACGCCACCAAGCCGCCCTTTGACGACGTGCGCGTGCGAAAGGCCCTGTACCTGTGGCTGGACCGGCCGGCCTTCATGGACAAGGCCCAGCAGGGCGTCGGCTTCCTGGGCGAATGGGTCAACCCGGCCATGTTCCCTCCCCACGGCACCCCCTACTCCGACCTCCGCGAGAAGCACCCCGCCTTCCGGCAGGACAAGACCGAGGCCCGACAACAGGCCCTGCAGCTGCTGGCTGAAGCGGGCTACACGCGGGAGGCCCTGAGCCAGATCAAGGTGCGCGTGCTGCCCCGCTTCGCCCGCGCCCAGATTCTCGTCTCCAACCAGGTGCTCGTGGCCCAGCTCAAGGAGCTTGGCCTCGATGCGGAGCTCGTGACCAAGGAGTCCCTGGCAGCCACCAAGGACCTCCTGGACGGCAACTACGAGGCCACCATGTACCAGGGAGGGACCGCAGGCGGCATTGATGGCGTTCTCAACCGCTACCTGGCCAGCACCGGCCAGCGCAACTATTCCGGCTTCACCAACCCGGATATGGACGCCCTCATTGCCACCCTGAACGCCTCCGTTGAGCCTCAGGCCCGCGCCCAGGCCCTCAGGGACGTCGACGAGTACCTCCAGAGGGGCGAGACCGTAACCCCGTTCCTCTTCTACCTGGCGGGGAATGTCCTGCAGTGGCCCTGGGGACACGGGGTCAGGTACGTGGTGGGTGGCGGCGTCAACATTCCCTCCTACCAGATCTGGCTGGACGCGAACTCCCCCGGACGCTAGTAGCCGCGTCTACCGCGTCGCTGACAAAGCGCCCTTCCTGCAGGGGCCCCCCGCAGGAAGGGCGCCTCTATGTAAGCAGACCCCCAACATGGAGCGGACCAAGCTGGCTTCGAGACACGCCTGCCCCCACCACCAACCCTCCTCCACAATGCCGCCGCGCTAGCGACCCAGCACAAGGTTGACACCACCAGGCTTACGCCATATGGTGGCCCAGGGCCGCCCCCCATACTCGCCTTAGTGAAGCCGCTCGGTCGGCGGTTGCGACCCTCCTTCAGTGTTATGACAGTACACTCGGGGCCGCACAATTCCAGGATGTGAACATGGACCTCATGGCCGGCATCGAAGACACCGCGGCGCGCTTCCGCGCCGGTGAGGCGGAGGTTGCCCGCGCTTTCTTCTCCCGACAGCGGCCCCTGGAGCTCCACGTGCGCTGGCTCAAGGAGCAGATTTCCCGGGAGCTCCGCAACCTCCGGGAGATCTCTGCCGGCGAGCTCACCCAACAGGTGGACCGCGTCGACCGGGGATTCTCGCGCCAGGACATCGTCGCGGAGCTGGCTGAGCACTACATGGAGACGCGCCACTACGCCATGCTCGCGGACGTGCTCGAGGGCATCAGCGGCGAGGACGTCGCCTGGAAGGAGCTCGATGCCCTGAAGAAGACCGCCGACTGGTCTGTCACCAACCACCAGCACGGGGCCGAGCAGCGCAAGAAGCGGGAGTGGAACGCAACCTCCCCGCTGCACGGCGCAGCGGGCAGCTTCAACAGCGGCGGCGCCGGCTCCCTTGCCTACGGCATGATCGGCCTGAAGGGAGGCGACTACGAGAAGCTCCTCTCGGAGACCGGCAAGATGGTCATCCACGACGAGATGGCCCACGGCGCCGTCGAAGGCAACGGCCACCCCCTCTACGACCTCGTAACGACGGAAGAGGACGCAGCCCTGGCGCTTGAGATCATCCGGGAGTACTCCACCATTCGCCTCCATGGACGCAACTTC
This sequence comes from Dehalococcoidia bacterium, assembly GCA_965197715.1. Lineage (GTDB taxonomy): Bacteria > Chloroflexota > Dehalococcoidia > Lucifugimonadales > UBA1127. The sequence goes on along the minus strand of OZ240224.1, from coordinate 3,054,653 downwards.
CAGTTCGGCTATCCCCTGCCGCCGGAGCGAGTCGAGGCCATCATCCGGGGCGAGATCGAGCCGGCCACCATCGAGTTGCTCCAGTCGGCCTACGCCGGCGCCATCGATGAGGTCGAGTGGTTCCAACACTACAACCGCGCGCCCAAACCCCTGAGCGCCACCACAATCCTGCGGTGAGCCGCGGGCGCGGCGAGCCAACCGCGAACGGTCGCCGGGGTCGCGCCGGTTCCCTGCACTTCTGCGATAGGAGGCCAACGCATGGCGGATAGGCTGCGCATCGGCGTGGCGGGCGTCGGAGCCGGGGCTCGGGGCCTCGTTGAGAACATCTCAAAGCTCCCGGGGTACGAGTTGACGGCGGCCGCCGACGTCCGGTCGGAGCCCCTCGACCGCCTCCGGTCCACCCACCGGATCGAGGCCTACGACGACGTCCTGGAGATGTGCAAGAGCCCCAACGTGGACGTCGTATACGTCGCCACGCCAAACCAGTTTCACTGCGAGCACGTTGTGGCCGCCGCTCAGAACGGCAAGCATATCCTCTGCGAGAAGATCATGGCCGTCACCTACGATGAAGCCCGGACAGAGGTGGAGGCGGCGGAGGCCAACGGCGTCAAGTTCCTTACCGTCCATCGCGTGAGCTCCCGGCCCCCCATCGAGTACATGTGGCGGTTCGTCGAGGACGGCCGGCTGGGCAGGCCCATTCAGATCACCAACGTCCACTACTCTCCCTGGCTGCTCCGGCCCAGGCTCCCGGAAGAGTACTACACGAGCTCCGGCGGCGGCATCGTCTACCGCCAGGCCCCCTACCACGTGGACATGGCCAGGCTCATGGCCGGCGGCATCGTGCGGAGCGTGCGGGCCTCAGTCGGCCGGCATGATCCTGAGCACCCGCTCACCGAGGGCGATTACAGCGTCTTCCTCGACTTTGAGAACGGCGCCGCCGCCAATCTCGTCTACAACGCCTATGGCTTCCTCGACACCAGCGAGGCGACGCGCGCCTTCGGAGAGCCCGTTCCCGACCGGCCGGGGTGGCGCGGGCTCGCCGCCCGTGCGACCCTCGCCGGCGGCGCCACCAAGGAGGACATGCGCACCGGCGACGCCATGGCGATCGAGCAGAGCCTGAGACCGCAGGAGCCTGCCCACATGTTCTTCGGCCTTACCATCGTGAGCTGTGAGCGCGGCGACATGCGCCAGACCGCCAGGGGCGTTATGATTTATGACAAGGACGGCGCCAGAGAGGTGGAGCTCCCGCTCTGGGACGACGCCAGGGCCCAGGGCCTCCAGAGCGAGCTCGAAGAGCTGCACGCCGCCGTCACCGAAGACCGGCCCATCCTCCACGATGGGCGCTGGGGCGCCGCCAATGTTGAGGTCTGCGACGCCATCATCCGGTCCAGTCGAGAGCGCAGGGAGGTCTTCGTGTCTCACCAGGTCCCGCCATTCGGCACTCCGTGAGCGGGGCTGATCGCGTCCGTGCATTGCAGCCGGACTCACCAGACCCTGGAGGACCGGCCCTGATTGAAGCCGACAGTGTCTCCCCTGGCCCGGCGGCCCGAACAGCCATCGGCCCGGCGTTACCGGGCCCAACCACGCCTGACTGCGTCTACTTCACCGGCTGACCATCACTCATGTCAAAAGCGGCAATAGCCCTGCGGCATGCCTTCAGCGCCCTGTCCTACGGCGACTACCGCCGCTTCGCCGTCTCGCTGCTGTTCAACTCGATGAGCACGCAACTCGTACAAACCGCCATCTTCTGGCAGGTCTTCGAGATCACCGGCAGCCCCCTGCTCCTGGGTCTCACCGGCCTGGTCCGGGCCGCGCCCCACATCCTGTTCTCACTCGTGGGCGGAATCATTGCGGACCGCCTGAACCGCGTGCTCCTCATCCAAGTGGGGCAGGTGCTCAACGCCGTCCTCATTATGGCCCTGGCTTTCCTCACCATCACCGGGACCGTGGATGTCTGGCACCTCTATGTCGTCACCCTGCTCAATGGCGCCTTCACAGCCGCCAGCCAGCCGGCCCGCACGGCCCTCATCCCCAGCCTTGTGCCAAGAAACACCCTGATCAACGCGGTGGGACTGAACGCCACCGTCGGACAGTTCTCCATGATCGCCGGCCCGGCCGCGGCTGGAGTGGGCATTGCCACCGTTGGCCTGGGGCCGGCCTACCTCCTCACCGGAGCACTCTACATTGGCGCGACCATCGCCATCCTCGGCGTCCGACGATTCACCGCCGTATTCCAAACCGACGAGAGTCCCTGGCGGAGCTTCGCCAACGGCATGACCTTCGTAGCCAGCAGACCGGTGATCATCTCCCTCTTGGTGCTGGACCTGGCCGCCGTCATGCTGGGCAGCTATCGCGCGCTGCTGCCCATCTTCGCCGAGTTGCACGGCGTCGGGCCCAGTGGCTACGGCTTTCTCAGCGCCGCCCCCGGGGTGGGAAGCCTGTTAGGGGCGGGCGCGATCCTTGCCCTTGGCGACATGAAGTACAAGGGGCTGTACACGGTGTTCGGCGTTCTCGGGTACAGCGCCGCCCTGATGTTGCTGGCCCTTTCGCCCTGGTTCTCCATCGCCCTGGTCGCGGGGGCCCTGCTTGGCACAACCAACTCGGTACAGATGATCCCCCGGAACTCCGTGATCCTGGCCATCTCCCCGGACGCCCTCCGCGGCAGGGTCGACGCCTTCCGCAGCATGCTCGCCGGCGGAGGTCCGCCCATCGGGTACAGCCTCAGCGGCGGACTGGCAGCGCTCCTTGGCGCGCCCATGGCCCTGGTCGTCGGCGCCATTGCCTGCGCCGTCGTGGTCGCCGCAGTTGGCCTGGGCCACCGCACCCTGCGCGACGCCTATTTGGGCTTCGCCGACCGGGACTGAGCCGCTCAGAGCGCCGTCGGCCCGTCGCCGCCCAAAAGAAGTCCCCCGGCTGAGTGCGCTCAGCCGGGGGACGTGCCGTTGCCTTGTCCTGCCTGCTTACTTGTCCATCCACACCGTCGAGTAGGCGCAGTAGTTGCACGGCTCCTCGCCGGGGTCGAGCACCCCGTGGACGTAGCCGCGGAACGGCTGCCAGTAGACCTGGGTCCACGACGTCACGAGGTAGACCTGTTCAAGGACCAGGTACCGTTCCAGCTCCCTCGCAAGCTCCAGGCGCTTGTCGAAGCTCGTTGTCCTGAACAGCTCTTGGAATATTGAGTCTATCTTGGGGTCGCGGTGCTTCGTCGTCGCGCACGGGTTGATGTCGACGCTGCTCGTCGGGTCGTAGGCGGACTCGGGGAACGGCGCCGAGATGCCGCCGCCGCCTATCCGCAGGTCGTAGTCGCCGGCGCATCCCGCCTGCTCGTAGTCGGCGATTCCCCGCATGTCGATGACGACGTCTATGCCCAGCGTGCGCAACTGCTCGGAGAAGAACTCGCACTCCGGGACCCAGTTGACGGAGCGGCACAGGAAGGAGGCCGGGAAGCCGTCGGCGTAGCCCGCCTCGGCCAGGAGCCGCTTGGCCTCTGCGCGGTCCGCGTCTCTGGTGGCCGGATTGAATCCCGGCCAGGTCCTGAAGTCCGGGTTTGCCCACGGCGAGTCGGGGTGGAAGAGGCCACGCGGCTCTCCGCCGGGCCGCGTGGCGTTGGACCCCGCTTGCCGGTCCAGCCACAGCGAGACCGCCCGCCGGACCCGAACGTCCTGCCAGGGCCCCTCGCGCAGTGTGTTAAACCCAATGGTCCGGTAGCCGGGCCTGCCGTCGCCGATGAACCACACGTCGTCGCCGTATTTGGCCTCGATGCGCTCCTTCAGCTCTGGCAGCAGGAAGTTGCCCCGTATCCCCCCGTCCAGCCTGCCGACGCGGAAGGCCGCCGCCATGGCGTCCATGTCCGGTATGATCGGGAAGTCGATGCCGTCCAGGTATGGCAACTGCAGTCCCTTGCTGTCCTTGTCCCAGTAATTGTCGAAGCGGCGGACCGAGATCACGCTGCCCTTCTTGTGCTCCAGGAACGTATAGGGGCCCAGACCGACCAGGCCGGTCTCCACCGGCGCGACCTTCACGTTGCCCTTGGCGATCTCCGCTTGGGTCAGATGCGGGGGATGCGCCCCCATGTGGAGGAATGGCTGGCCCAGGAATACGACCCAGTTGGGGGAGGAGTCGACCAGGGTTATCTTGAGCCGCCCATCGCTGAGCACCTCCACCTTCTCCGGGTTGGTCAGCTTGGCCCGGTGCCGGGTCACCTGCCGTCCCTCGGGAGGGAAGAAGGAGAGGTCGAACCAGAACTTGGCGTGCTCAGCCGTGAAGGGTGTGCCGTCGTGCCAAGACACCCCATCCCGGATCGTGAACGTCCACTCCGTGAAGTCGTCGTTTGTCTCCCACTCCGTCGCCAGGCCCGGGCAGCGCTGGTACACGTCCTCCAGGCACGTGCGCACCAGGTTCCCGTTGTCCCAGATCGTCCCCGCCGGGTGCACCACCGTCACCGTGGTCGTGCGTGTCGGGTCCCATGCCTGGACCGGGTCGCCCCGATGCGCAATGACCGCAATGCCGCCGTACTGGGGCCCCATGCCCATGCCGGGGTCCGGAGCGGCAGGAGTGGGTATCGACTGTCCCGGCCCTAAGGCCGAGCCCGGCAGCGGCTTCGCGGCCTCCGGGTTCGGCGCCGGCGCCGCCGGCGCGGGCTGTGCCGCCGCCACGGGCTGCCGCGGCGCCTCGGGGGCGACCGGCGTCGCGCCGCCGCCGCAGGCCACGGCCGCCATGGCCAGGACCACAAGAATCGCGCCTCCTATCGTCTTCCACCCTCGTACCATCTCAATAGCTCCTCTGTGACGAATGAGTTGACTGGAATATGCAGTGTAGGTTCGAACTTCAAGGAATGTCAAGAAACAGTCTGCCCCGACCGGCGCCCCCTTCCTACCTGCCGCGAAGCCTGGGGTCCAGGGTGTCCCGCAGCGCATCCCCGAACAGGTTGAATCCGAAGACCGTGATGGTCAACGCCAAGCCCGGGAAGATGGTCAACCAGGGCGCCGCCTCCTGGTAGCCCCGGACGCCGAGCTCCAGCATCCGCCCCCAGGACGGGTGCGGCGGAGGCACGCCGAGACCCAGGAAGCTCAGACCGGCCTCAGTGACGATGGCGTTGCCCAGGAACCCCGTTGCCAGCACGATCACCGGCGTCAAGCTGTTCAGCGTCACGTGCCGTAACCCGATTCGCAGCGGTGTCGCACCCAGCGCCCGCGCCGCTGTCACGTAGTCCACTTGCTTCACTGTCAGGGCCTGCGACCGCGCAATGCGCGTCATCCTCGGGAAGAACGCGATGGCGATTGCTATCGTCACGTTGTTCAACGACGGCCCCAGCGCCACCACCAAGGCCATCACCAGCACCAGGCCGGGGATGCCCTGCAACGCGTCTATGAACCGCTGCACGATGAGATCGAACTTGCCTCCCGCGTATGCCGACCCGATCCCCGCCGCCGTCCCCGTCACCGTGCCGATGATCACCGACAGCAGCCCCACGTACAGGGACACCCGGGCGCCGTGCACCACTCGGCTGAACTGGTCCCTCCCCAGATGGTCCGTCCCAAAGAGGAACTGCACCGCAGGCCCGTGAAGCCGGTTGGGAATGTCCTGGGCCAGGTGGTCGTGCGTCGCGATGAGCGGAGCAAAGAAGGCTGTGATGACAAAGAGCAGCAGGCTGATGCCCCCAAGTGCGCCCAGGGGCTTGCTCTTCGTGAACTCCCATGCGTGCCGGAGTGGGCCCTTCCGCCGTCGGAAGGCCTGCCCAATCTGCGCTGTTTCCGCCATTCCCATGAAGTGCCTGCCCTCAGTCGTAGGAGATGCGCGGATCGATCAACGCGTACGAAAGGTCGATGATCAGGTTGATGAACAGCGCGAAGAATACCAGCAGCATCGCCAAACTCATGATCACCGGGTAGTCGCGGCCCGTTGCCGCCCCCACGATCCCCTGCCCGACACCCGGCACTCCAAACACGTTCTCCAGTATGACTGAACCCGCCAGCAGCGCGTCCAGGTGCCCGCCCATCAGCGTCACCACGGGGATCAGCGTGTTCCGTAGGGCGTGCCGCACCACCACCGTGTTCGGCGTCAGTCCCTTGCTGAAGGCCGTGCGGATGTAGTCCTGTCGCAGCACCTCCAGCATCGTGGCACGGGTGACTCGGATGAGATAGGAGCTGAAGCCCCACGCAACCACCAAGGCGGGCCAGATCATCAGCTCCAGGTTGCGCACCGGGTCCTCCCAGAGGTCTCGGTAGATAACCGGCGGCACCCATGAAAAGATGATGACCATCCCCAGGATCACCAGCAGCGCCACCCAGAAATTGGGCATGGCGAGCCCCAGGATTGAGACGGAGCGGATCAGGTAGTCCAGGGGCTTGTCTTGCTGCAGCGCCGCGATTACACCCAGCGGGAGCGATACGACAAGGGTGATAGCCAGCGTGAGGAGCGCAAGCTGCAGCGTGACCGGAAAGCGTCGAGCCACTATCTCGCGTATGGGCTCTTTGCTCTCCAACGACGTGCCGCCAAATCCGCCCGACGCCAGGCTCCAAATCCAGGAGCCGTACTGCACGGGCAGGGGCCTGTCCAACCCCAGGTCCTTGCGCAGTATCTCCGCCTCCTCCTCCCGAAAGCCCCCCTCCTCAGAAGCAAGGATCACCAGGGCCACGTCGCCGGGCAGCACGTGCATAATGCCAAAGACGATCAGCGAGGCCGCCAGCAACGTCGGAATGAAGAGAAGCATTCGCCGAGTAACGTAGCGTCGCACGTGCTACATGACCTGCTAGACCGGGATTGGGGAAGACACAGCGAGTGTGCCGCCGCGCACAGTGTAACACAGGCGTCGGCGGCAACCCTACGCCCCGGCTCCACGGCCTGCCGCCGCTCCTCCGCTGCCCTTCCCCTCTCCCTCCTTCCTTGACACTCCGCTGGCCCCGGTGATAGATTCCGCCCAGCAACGGCGATGCCTCACCCTGAGGCATCCGCCCAGCGTCACGCCCTATCGCAACACACTGCCGACGGAGGAGGAATCATGACTGAACGAGTCTGGGACCGGTTTCTCACGGAGCAAGATCGAGCCCACTTGGGGACGCGCACGCCAACGCCCATAGGATTCGGCGAAAGGCCCGCGCTCCTGCTCATCGATCTCTACCGCGGCGTCTTCGGTGACGAGCCCAAGCCCCTCATGGAGGCAATCAAGGAGTGGCCCGGCAGCTGCGGCATGGCCGCTTGGGACTCCGTCCCCCACATCCAGACCCTGCTCCAGGCCGCCCGGGACGCCGCCATCCCCGTCATCCACGTCACCGGCATCAACGGCGACATCGACGGCGTGGAGCCCTGGGCCGTCCGCCGCGAGTCCCAGCGGCCCCAGGACATGAGCCCAGAGGCTCAGGAGCGCCGCTCCCGCCGCTGGGAAATCATCGACGAGGTCACCCCCATACCCGGCGAGACCGTCCTGCGCAAGGCCTCTCCCAGCGCCTTCTACGGCACTCCCCTCGCAGCGCACCTGAACTACTTGGGCGTCGACACCGTCATCGTCTGCGGTGAGAGCACCAGCGGCTGCGTCCGCGCCAGTGTTGTGGACGGCTGCACCTATCGCTACCGCGTGACCGTCGTGGAGGAGTGTGTCTTCGACCGCCACGAGACCGCCCACGCCATGAACCTCTTCGACATGAACCAGAAGTACGCCGATGTCCTCTCTCTGGGAGATGTCCTGGAGTACCTCGCTGCCTGGAGCGCGGAGCGCAAGCAGGCCGCGGCGAAGTCCTGACCGCCGGCCTCGGCCGCAACGCCAACCGTCGCCGAATGCCAGCGCTTGGCGGCCCCCGCGGCGCCGCCAAGCGCTGGGTACGCGCCGCGTTATGTCTAATCGAAGACCTATCCTGCCGGCACCTACGGAGGCAATATGACCCAGGAAATGGATGCCAAGGGGTACGGCCACAGGGCCCGCATCGGGTACACGTCCCCACCACTCACCTCTGAAATCTTCCCCTACGAGTTCTACCGGCTGGCCCCGGACGGTGTGAGCCTCCTCCTCACCTCCCTCGACGTCTGGGAGCACTCGGGCACGGAGCTTGAGGACAGCTATAAGCGTACCCTGCGCGCCGCCAAAGCCATGGGCGAGGCCCAGGCGAGCCTCATCATCCTCGGCGGCGGGCCCGTATTGGGCGCCAGGGGCGCCGACCGCGTGGGGGACCTCGTCAAGGCTGCGGAAGAGGCGTCGGGCGTTCCCGTGACGACCGTCAACACGGCCTACTCGGCGGGTCTCCACGCCCTGGGAGCGAAGAAGATCGTCTCCATCAACAACGGGCACACCGGGCCCGGGGAAGTAGGGGAGCGGCGCGACGGCATCTACGTTCTCGGAAACCGCCCAATGGGCGACGGTTCCTTTGTCGGGTCGACCCGCGTCCCCACTGCGGACGTCTTGGCCGCCGTCCGTGAGCTCATGGCGGAGCATCCTGAGGCCGACACCATCTGGATCGGATGGCCGCACCGTGCATCCGTCGACTGCATCGAGACCCTGGAGCAGGAGTTTGGGGTCGGCGTCGTTACCGCCACGCAGTCCATCGTATGGCACGGCCTCAGGACATGCGGCATCCAGGACGCCATACCGGGCTACGGGCGCCTCATGCGCATGTAGCACCGAGGAACCCCTACCGGAAGTCGCAGGGACCGGCCAAGGAGGCCCACTATGCCGATGGCGGACAATGCTGGCGTAGCAATCCACTACGAAGTCGAAGGCTCAGGGCCCCCCATAACCCTGATGCACGGCATGGGCGGCAGCATCGACAACTGGGTGCGCGCCGGGTACGTCGACGCCCTCAGGGGCGAGCTCCAGCTCATCCTCATCGACTCCCGCGGCTTCGGCGCCAGCGGCAAACCCCACGATCCCGCCGCCTACACCAGGGAGGCGAAGGTCTCGGACGTGTGCGCCGTCCTCGACCACCTCGGCATACAACGCGCCCACTACTGGGGTTATTCCATGGGTGCCAGCAACGGATGGGCCATGGGCATGCTCCGGCCCGACCGGCTCCGATCCCTCGTCCTCGGCGGCTACCCCTCCCTCCCCTACCCAACCTCCGAGCGCAACCGCGTGAAGTGGGAGAGTCGCGCCAAGCTGATGCGCCTTGGCATGGACGTCTACGCCACCGCCATGGAGATGGACCGCGGCCCCATGCCTGAAGACCAACGCCAGCGGCTCCTCGCCAACGACGGCCTCGCCTACGCCGCTCAGCAGATCGCCAACATCGACTGGGGCGTCCCCGAAGACGACGTCCACGCCATGACCGTGCCCGCCCTCGTCTACTCCGGGACCAACGATGACTACCCGCTCCCCGACAACCACGCCATGGCCAGGCGTTCCGCATCCCTGGCGCCCAACGCCGAGTTCCTCGCCCTGCCCGGCCTCGACCACGGGCAGGCCTTCCAGGACAGCGCCACCGTCATCCCCCACGTCCGGGAGTTCCTGGCCAAGATCGAGGCTGCCGCCGCGTCCGCTCCCTAGCACTAACCCCACGGCCTTTGCGCACGCCGTCCTCCGCGCCCTCACCACCCGTTGAAGTGACTGACCTCTTCCACCGGCTTTCTGGTCGTCGGTCCGAAACGCACCCCCTCCGCGGGCCAACCCAGGGGAACCATGGTGCAGACCTCCATCTCCTCCGGTATGCCAAGCAGACCCCGAATCTCCTGCGGAGCGTGCGTCAGCGCCGTCGTGATGGTCGTGCCCAGCCCCAGTCCCCTGGCCGCCAGCAACAGGTTCTGGACGGCCGGGAAGATGGAGGCATACCGGGACGCCGTACTCACCGGCGGGACGCCCTCCGGGGAGGGAGCCTCTGCCCGGCCGCCGTCCATGCACACGAAAATCAGCACCGGTATCTCCTCCAGGTGATCGGCCAGCTGCCGGGCTGCGCTGGTGGGATCGGACGGCGAGCTCGCCGTGCGGGGACTCCCATCCGCGTGAAAGAAGCGCGGGTACCAGGCCTTCCGGTACGCCTCTGCCATCTGTCCTCTCAGATGATGGTCGTCCACCACCACGAAGTGCCAGGGCTGGCGGTTTCCCCCGTTGGGCGCCTTCGTCGCCGCCTCCAGGACCCGGTACACCAGGTCGCGGGGGACCGCGTCGGGCTTGAAGTGGCGGACCGCCCGCAGAGAAAAGAGTGCCTCGAAGAGGCCAATGTCGTCCGCCATGAAGCCCTCCCGTTGTTCAGCATCCCAATGGACCGGTCATGCCTCGGATGCGAGGCCCGTTCGACGCTGCGTCGTCCTCGTCGTCCCGACCCCGCGACCGGCGGCTCCACCTTATCAGACACACGCCGGTCCGTCTTCCGCCCCTCACCGTGCGCTCGCTATTCGACGCGGGATTCGACGCCCTTGCGCATGAAGGCGCCGCTTGACACCCACCTTCCGACGGACTAGAGTACCGCTCTGGAGTCGGCCGGAGTCCTAAACCGCTCTTTGGAGACTGCCAGCTTCCTCGTTGCTCGGCAGTGCCGCAGAGCAGGTGCAGGACGCTGGTTAGGAGGGTGGTTATGGTCCGCTCATTGTTCTCACCCGCGGCAGCCTTGTTGCTCGCCATTGCACTGGCGTGCGGTGGCGGCGTTGACGAGCCGGAGACGGCGTCACAGCAGCCCAGTGCCGGCGGTGCTTCGGCGGGAGCACAGGTCACGGAGTCCGCCCCGGAGACAATGACGCCGAAGTACGGCGGCACTCTGGTCCTGCGCCAACGCAACGACCCCCAATGGGACCCCGCCTCGGGCTTCATGGCCTCCGACGAAGGCCGCGTCTACCACCTGACCTATCCGCGTCTGTTCACCCTGCACAAGGGACCGCCCGCGTGCCAGCTCTGGCCCCCGGATCCTGAGCTGGTTGAGAGCTGGGACTGGGTCGATGAGCGTACCCTGGAGATCAAGCTCACGCCCGGCGCTCGCCATTCCGACGCCGCGCCCGCGAACGGCCGTGAAATAACGGCCGAGGACGTCGTGAACCAGTACGAGCGCGCCTTCGAGCTCCAGGCCCCAACGCAGCCCGCCAAGGAGCTGACGGAAAGCGTCACCGCCGTCGACAAGCTCACTGTCCGCTTCACCCTCAAGGCCCCCTTTGCCACCTACATGGAAGACGTCATGGGGCAGCGTTGGAACATCGTCATGCCGCGGGAGATAACCCCCGACGACGTCTCCATGACCTGGGAAGACCACGTCGGCCAAGGCGGCGGCCCATTCCTGCTCAAGAGCTACAGCCAGGGCACCAGCATCGAGTTTGAAAAGAACCCCAACTACTTCCAGGAGGGCCTCCCCTACCTCGATGGGATCACCGAGCCTATCATGCCCGACGAAAGCACCGTCGTGGCCGGGCTCAGGACCGGCAAGGTCCACGTCTCGGAGATCAGGGGCTCCTTCCTGATCGCGGAGCTCCTCCAGACCGCTCCGGAGCTCCAGTCGCAGCGCTGCCCTTACCCCGCCTCCTTCGTCCTGGAGATGCGCACGGATAAGCCGCCCCTCAACGACATCCGCGTCCGTCAGGCCCTCTCCATGGGCATCAACAGGGAAGCCATGGGCGCCGTTGCCTACGCTGGTCACTTCTTCCCCAAGTACTCCCCCGTGCACCAGGGTTTCGGGGACTGGGCGCTCCCCTTGGACCAATACGCAAAGCAGCAGCAGAGCGTCCTGGCTCACGACCCCGAAGGCGCCAAGCGTCTGCTTGCCGACGCCGGGTTCTCCAACGGCCTTGAGGTTCTCGTCAACTTCTCCCCCGCCTTCCCGGCCCAGAACGCCCTGGCCGAGTTCCTCAGCACCGCCTGGCAGGACATCGGTGTCACCGCCAAGCTCCAGCCCCTGGAGCGCCAGGCCTGGGCCCCGCTCCACCGCGGTGGCGAGTACGACGGCACAGCCGTGCTCTTCGCCTCCTCCGCCAGCATCGACGAAGCCCTCTATCACTACTTCAAGTGTGACGTGCCCCGCAACGTTCGCCGCAACTGCGACTCCAACTTGGACGCCCTGCTGGACCAGATGCGGAGCGAGGGCAACGAGACCGCGCGCAGAGCGATTGTCAATGACATTCAGAAGCTGCTGGCGGAGCAGCAGTACCGTATCGAGCTGCCGCAGAACGCCTCCGCGGAGTTCTTCCAGCCCTACGTGCACAACGTCTGGTATCGCACCGACGCATGGTCGGATGGAGATTACGTCAAGTTTGCCTGGATGGACCAGCAGCCCTGAGGCCCCATACTTCTGGAATAGATGAACTTCGGCTGTCCCCCCGCCAAATTCGGTGAAGGGCTCCGGTTGAGCGAAGGGAGGCCCTGCCTCCCTTCGCTCAACCGTGGACAGTCCCTCTTTGAGTCTGGACAAGGTATCTAGTATGCGTGGCTATCTCGCGCGACGCGTCCTCACCCTCGTCCCGACTTTCCTCATGGTTTCCCTTGCGGTCTTCAGCATGGTCCACTTCCTGCCGGGCGACGTCGTAGAAGTCCTTGCCGTCGAGTTCGCCTACGCCGAGAGCGCCGAGCGCCTCCGCGAGAGCATGGGACTCAACGAGCCCTTTCACGTTCGCTACCTCAGTTGGCTGGGCGGGATCGTCAGGGGCGATCTCGGGACGTCGCTGTGGACCCGCGAGCCTGTGCTCAAAGAGCTCGCACACCGCTGGCCCGTGACCCTGGAGCTCGCGCTGCTCGCGATGGTGATTAACCTCGGCATCGGAGCGCCCATCGGCGTCATCGCCGCCGTCCGCCAGGATAGCTGGGTGGACTACATCACCCGCTCCTTCGCGGTCCTGGCCCTGGCCATCCCCGGCTTCTGGCTGGGCACCCTCATCGTGACCCTCCCCTCCATCTGGTTCAACTGGACCCCGCCCCTCTCCTACGTGCGCCTTACTGACGACCCCATAGCCAACCTCGGCGGCGTCGTGATCCCCGCCATGGTCCTCGGCTTCTTCTTCCAGGGCCGCACCATGCGCATGGTCCGCGCCATGATGTTGGAGGTCATGCGCCAGGACTACATCCGTACCGCCCGCTCAAAGGGCCTTCGGGAGCTCACCGTCGTCTCGAGGCACGCCGCCAAGAACGCAATGATCCCCGTTGTCACCCTCCTCTCCCTGGAGGTGCCCTTTCTCCTGGGCGGGACCGTCATCATCGAGGAGATATTCGACCTCCCCGGCCTCGGCCGCTACGCCCTGGAGGCCCTGCAGCGCCGCGACTACGTCGTCGTCCAGTCCTTGGTCCTGGTCTTCGGAGCCATCGTCATGTTCCTCAACCTCATCGTCGACGTCGGCTATAGCTGGTTGGACCCGCGGATTCGCTTCAGATAGGACTGTGCATGGAAGGCAACGGCAACGGGGCCGCCCCGGGTCTGCAGCCATTTAGTCCACTCGCGCCGGCGCGAAAGCGTCTTTGGGCATCCGAGTTCGTGCTTCGTTTGGTGCGGGAGAAGCCCCTCGGCGCCGTTGGCGCCGCCATCGTCCTCGCCATCGTCCTCGCCGCAGTCCTCGCCAACTTCGTCACGCCCTACGGCTACAACGAAGCCCACTACACCGACCTGTTCCACCCGCCGAGCATCCAGTACCCGCTGGGCACCGACAATCTTGGACGGGACCTCCTCAGCCGCATCATCTTCGGCGCGCGCATCTCCATGTACGTCGCCCTGGGCGCCGTGGGCCTCGGCATCGCCTATGCCCTGGTCCTCGGACTCGTCTCCGCCTGGTTCGGCGGCATCAGCGACACCGTCATTGGCCGCATCGTCGATGCCCAGATGTCCATTCCCTTCTTCCTCCTCCTCCTGGTCATCTCCTCCATCCTAGGTCCTGGACTCCTCAACATCATCCTGGTGCTCTCCCTCTTCGGCATCCGCGAAGCGCGCATCGTCCGCGGACAGGCCCTGACCATCAAGGAGCACACCTTCGTCGACGCCGCGCGGAGCATCGGCGCCGACTCTTGGCGCATCGTCACTCGCTATCTCCTCCCGAATGTCTTTGCGCCCACCATCATCCTGGCCACCCTCCGCTTCGGCACCGTGATTCTCGCGGAGGCAAGCCTCAGCTTCCTGGGCTACGGCGTGCCGCCCCCCTTTCCTTCCTGGGGCAGGATGCTTGGCTTGGAGTCGCGCCTGTACCTCCTGCAGGCCCCCTGGCTCGCCATCGCCCCGGGCATCGTGCTGACCGTGGCCGTCTGGGGATTCAACGTCTTCGGCGACGCCCTGCGCGACCTCCTGGACCCGCGGCTCCGCGGCGGAGGCGCGGCCTTCCGGCCGTGACCCTGCCCTGTATTCTTCCCTTACAAATACATAATCTCGTAGATTTTCCCCGAAACCATGGTGGAGGAAAGCCCAATGGCTGCGTGCGCAACCTGCCTTTCGACAGCCGAACTCGCCCTTGACCCCGAATGGCTGTGCATCAACATGGGCGACTCCATCTACCAACACCACTGTGAGGCTGACGTCGACAATCGGGTGGAGTGCCGGTGCACAGCCGCCCATCCGCCGGTTGTTATCTGCCATCCCTGCTACCGCGCCGGTGTGTTGGGTGTTGGCGAGTTCGGCGCGAACCCCACTTGGGCATGCACTAGAAATGGGGACATTCTCCCTGAGCACGAGTGCGAAAGAGGCTATCTGAGGTGCTGTTGCGGATGCAACGTCACCAGGCAAGAGGACGTAGACGTCTGCACGGATTGCATGGAGGCAGCACGGAACAGCCCCGACATACGCGGCAGACTTCCCGAAGAGTTTTGTGTCGAGTCGGGCCATCGGCTCCCCGACCACCGTTGTAGTCCCCGGGAATACCCTACTGATAACCCCGGAGACGTCTGCGACTGCGCTTGTCGCCTCAAGCGTCCAGTTTGCAACAGCTGTTTTCGCGAGGCCGCAACCGAATTTGACGCCACTGACCCGGACGAACTCTGCCGCGAAGGTGGGCGGCCACTTCCGCCCCACCGCTGCGAAGGTGCCGACGACTTCTCAGTAAATTGTCTGTGCGCATGTGGCCGCCCGTCGGTAGTCTGCGAGGATTGCCTCGACCAAGCTCAAGAGAGGTTGACAGAAGTAGGCGAAGAGCACAACCTCGACCCCCAGTGGGTATGTATCAACCAAGCGGATTCCCTCTCCGACCACGACTGCGAAGCTGAAGACGATCCCGAGGCGATATGCCGTTGTTCATATGGTCACAGCTATAGTCAGTCGGGAGTCTGTAACTCCTGCATTTCGGTAGTCGCGGATATCGACGACGACTACGACCTCGACCCATCCGACGTGTGCAAGAAAATGGGGGATTCCTTCAAGACACACGACTGCAGAGCCAACTACGATCCCAAGACGGAATGCCAGTGCCTATGTAACCGCGACCGCCCGACGGCGGTTTGTGAGGAATGCATATCGGTAGCCACAGATATGAGCGAGGCATACGATCTGGACCCCGCGCGAGTATGCGTAAGGATGGGAGATGACCTTCCCGACCATCACTGCCACGCCAAAGACGACCCCCAAGTTGCATGCAAGTGCCTTGGCCACCACAATGGAACAGCATTGTCAGTCGATGATGCCCCAGTCTCGTAGGCACAGAAGTCTGTGAGCACTGCATCTCTTATGCCTATGCCTTGCCAATAAGAGCCCTCTGCGTACCCCCGTCATTCCGCCTCGTGTTCAACGAGCATGAACTTCCCGCGGCAATGGCAGGCTTTACAAACACCTATGTCCCTAGCTCCCATCATTCGCGGTGGTACAATGGCGCCACTCTGCAGGAGGGCCGATGCATGGCCGTGGACGCGGTATCTCTAGGGGTGTTCAAGAACCTGCTGGCCTCCGCGGCGGAGGAGATGGGCGTCTCGCCGTGACCCTGCCCTTGAATATTGCTGCGCTATGCTGCTAATCTACACGCGGACACTGGCACGAATGGACTTGTCTAGCCGGGCAGGCTCAACGTATTGCGCGCAAGGGAGGATTGAGGGATGACTGGAATCGTTGACGCTGACACCCATATCATGGAGCCTGAGGGAATGTGGGACTTCATCGACGCGGAGATGTACCACCGCAGACCGGTCATGATGAAGATCCCCAATGACACGCTGTATAAGAAGAGCAATGCGCTCTGGCTAATCGACGGCAACATCTTCCCCAAGCCGGCGGGGCGCGGCGGCTTCGCCCTCCACACCCCCTCCGCCGCGGACCGCGAGGTTGCCAGAGTCGACATCGATATGGGCTCCAGGGAGCTCACCGATCCCGCCGCTCGCATCCGGGACATGGACCTGCGCGGCGTGGACGTTCAGGTCATCTTTCCAACCCTCTTCATCATCTATCTCACCGACGACCCTGAGTTGGAGATCGCCCTCTGCCGCGCGTACAACCGCTGGCTGGCCCAGGCCTGGGCGGAGAGCACGAATCGGCTGCGGTGGACGGCGGTCCTTCCGCTAAAGTCCATCGACAAGTCCCTGGAGGAGATGCACTTCTCCAAGGAGAACGGCGCCGTCGGCGTCTTCTTCCGAGGGGTAGAACGCGACCTGTCCCTCGCCCACCCCCACTTCTTCCCCATCTATGAGGAGGCAAGCAAGCTGGACCTGCCCATCACCATCCACACAGGCGCAGGCTCGCCCAGTATCACCAACGCCTTCGATATCTCCATCAGCGGCACCTTCTCTCACGTGCGCATGTTGCCCCTCATGGCATTCCGGGACCTCGTCGTGAACAAGATACCGGAGCGCTTCCCAGACCTCCGCTTTGGTTTCATCGAAGCCGGCGCCTCATGGGTGCCATACCTGCTGCACCAGATGAAGCGCCAGTTTCGTGGCACCCTCGGCTCGCCCGGCTCGGAGCCCACCGCGGGATGGGGTCCCAAGCTCTTCGAAGACTATCGCCTCTACGTCGCCTGCGAGGCCGATGAGAACCTGCCCTACCTCGTTGACGTCATGGGGGAAGACCACATCATGATCGGCTCGGACTATGGCCATCAGGACCCGTCCGAAGAGCAGCAGATGGTCGCCACCCTTCGCGCTCGGGAGGACGTCCCCAACCGCGTCACCGAGAAGATACTCTGCGACAACCCCCAGAGCTTCTATCACCTCACCGCCGCCTAGCCGGAGCCGCAGAGCGTCGGCGCGCTAAGGAGTGCAATGGACCGTATCGGGTTTATCGGCCTGGGGAGGATGGGGTACCCCATGGCGTCCCACCTCCTCAGGGCCGGATTCGCCGTCTGCGCCTATGACGTCCGGCAGCCACCTGTGGACGACCTGGCTCGTCTCGGGGCTGTGCCGGCCGAGTCGCCGCGGGATGTCGCCGCGGCCAGCGACGTCATCGTCGTAATGGTCGTCAGTGATGAGCAGGCCTGGGAGGTCGTCGCCGGCAAGGACGGCCTGCTGGAGCACGCCCGCCCCGGCATGGTCATACTCCTGTGCAGCTCTCTGCGGCCCTCCACGGTCCGGGAGCTCGGCGAGCTTGCTCAGCGGCACGGCGTTGCCGTACTGGACGCCCCCGTCACCGGCGGCGAGCGTGGCGCCGTCGACGCTGCGCTCAACTTCATCGTCGGGGGTGATGAAGAGGTCTTCAGTCGCATAGCACCCATCTTCGCCGGAATGGGGCAGCACTGGACCCTCGTGGGGCCCGCCGGCAGCGGCCAGGTCGTCAAGACCGTGAACAACGTCCTCCTGTGGACCACTCTGGCGGCCACCAGTGAGGTCTTGGAGCTCGCCCGGCAAGAGGGCGTGACTCCGGACCAGGTCAGAGAGGGCATGGAGTTCGCGCCGGCCAACAACAGGTGGCTCCGGGAATGGTGGAGCCTGGAACCCGCCCCGTGGACCGCCAAGGACCTCACCAACGCCCTCGCTATGGCGGAAGAGGTCGGCGCGCAAATGCCCGCCGCCGCCGTCGCCCGGGAGCTCTTGCGAGGGTGGGAGAGTCCCAAGCAGCCGGGACCCGGCGCCGAATAGCCCCGCCTACTCTCGGTGTCCCGCTGGTTGGGCCGCATCCGCCCGCGCTTGAGACCCTTGCATAACCGTCATTCCCGCGAAGGGAGACGTTTGCGTAACTCTCCGTG
The DNA here is from genome assembly GCA_965197715.1 of Dehalococcoidia bacterium. GTDB lineage: Bacteria > Chloroflexota > Dehalococcoidia > Lucifugimonadales > UBA1127. The sequence continues at coordinate 3,036,683 of OZ240224.1, read as the reverse complement.
GAGGGCGAGGTTGGGAGGGTGAAGCAGACCCCGCGAGCCTGGAGCCCCGCCCTGGATTCCCGGTCGCTGCGCGACGGCCTTGTGGGGGGAGGGTTGGGACGGGTGCTGTGATGGGGGATGCCCCGCGCCGCCTCCCCACCCCGGATTCCCGCTTTCGCGGGAATGACGGAGTGGCTGGATTCCCGCCTGCGCGGGAATGACGTGGTTGTGCAAAGGTCTCTCTTCGCGGGGATGGCCCCTCAGGACGAGCGGAACTCCTGCGATTTGATTGAACTCAAGGTTTTTGTTCAAGTTTTTTTATTTTGGGGAACGAATCAGCTTCGAAACCGTCCGCCGCAGATACGATTCGTTTTGTCCAACACGAACCGTTTTGGGGGTACGGCGGACCGCTTTCCGGGCAATTCCTGCTCCTCTTGGGAGATCCCGCGGGCTGCGTCCGGCAAGCCGGGGTAGGCGGAGGTCGGGTTACGCATGGGGGAAGTGTAGAGCCGTCGCGGCGCAAGCGCCAGGGGCGGATGGTAGTGTTGGAGGGGCGTCGGGGGGTGATGGGCCGCGCCTCCCCTGGATTCCAGGTCGCTGGCGCGACGGCCTTGTGGGGGGAGGGTGTGCTGGGGGTGGGTGCGGAGACGACGGTGGGGCAGAGGTCTCCGAAAGCGGGAACCCCCGGGGCGGGGCCGCAGCTTGGCGGGAGCTGCTTCACTTTCACGACCTCGCCCTCCACAGGGAGTAGTGCAAAGGTCTCCGCGTTGGAGCCCCATGAGTACCCCATGCAGCTGGTCAGCATAGCCCAGCGCCGCTTCCACCCACCCCCACAGGCCGTCGCCACCGCGGCCCCGCCCGCGCACAACTTGCAGGATGCTGCCCTGCCGTGACAAAATAGGCAGCGCCCAACACTGGACCCTAGGAGTTGCCATGACTACTGCGGACCTCACGCGTGACCCGGACCCGGAACAACAGCCTGCCCTGACCCGCATCGACGTCTACGACGAGTGGCGCCACCGCGAGGGCCTGCCCCTCGTCGGCGGCGTGTACCACAGGGACATGAATGAGATCGAGGTGGGCCCGTGGGCCCGCAAGGGCGACGGCGTCAGGGGCGCACTCTCCTATCTCGACGGCGACGAGGAAGGGGACGAGCACATCGTCGAGCTCCCCCCCGGCGGCTCCACCGCCCCCCTCAAGCACATGTACACGGAGGCCACTTACGTCCTCTCCGGTCGCGGCTCCACCACGGTGTGGCTGGAGAGCGGGGCCAAGCAGACCTTCGAATGGGGGCCGGGCAGCTACTTCGTCCTCCCCACCAACGCCTGGCATCAGGTCTTCAACGCCAGCATGTCCCAGTCCGCCCGCTGGTTCTCCGTCACCGACCTGCCGGAGCTCCTGCGCGTGTGGGGCAGCGAGGACTTCGTCTTCAACAACCCCTACGAGTTCCGTGACCGTTACACCGGCGAGGCCGAGTACTTCAGCGCCGAGGCCAAGCTGTGGAAGGGCCGCGTCTGGGAGACCAACTTCATCCCGGACATCAAGAAGCTGCCCCTCTATGAGTGGAAGAGCCGCGGCGGCGGCGGCACCAACGCCTTCATGGTCATGGGCTCAGGTATGATGGAGTCCCACGTCTCCCGCTTCGAGTCCGGCCACTACAAGAAGGGCCACCGCCACGGTCCCGGCGCCCACCTCTACATCACCGAGGGCGTCGGCTACGTCCTTACGCAGCGCGGCGAGGAAGAGCGCATCCGCTGCGACTGGCAGGAGGGCAGCCTCTACCTCTCCGGCGCAGGCGATGGCCTCTGGCTCCACCAGCACTTCAACGTCGGCGAGACACCCGCCACCTACCTTGTCATGAACCAGGGGCTCTCACGCAAGCACGCCCGCACCCGGTGGCAGGCGAACCAGTCCACCGTCCTCCGCGGCGGCGAGATCAGCAGCAAGGAAGGCGGCCACCAGACGGAGTACGAAGACGAGGACCAGGAGGTCCACCGCATCTTCGAGGAAGAGCTCGCCAAGCGGGGGATCACCTGCAGGATGAAGAACCTCGTCCCCTGGTGCACCGGCGAGGCCGGCGCCGAGACCGTCAAGGCCCACTTCCAGGACGAGCATTAGTGCGGCGGTCTTACGGGCCTGGGCAGGAGGCGAGGCGCTCGGCATACACCGTATCGCCTGGCGCGGCCCCGTCCGCTCAGGTCCGCCATAGTCCCCACGTCTAGGAGACTCCAGCGGGCGCCCGCGGGCGCCCGCTCTCACTTGCAGGAGGAGCAATGCACGACGCCCCGGGCGACCATGACCATGAGAACCCCCTGGTGGAGGAGGAGGAAGATGAGCACCCGCTCTGGAAGATCGACACTATTACCCTCAAGAGCGTCGGCATCGACGTCGGCACCGCCACCTCCCAGATCATCTTCTCCCGCCTCCTGCTCCGCAGGCTCGGTGAGGAGCTGTCCAGCCGCTTCGTCGTCGCCGAGCGTGAGACCCTCTATCTCTCGCCCGTCCACTTCACCCCCTACACCACCGGTCGGGAGCGCATAGACGACCAGGCCCTCAGCCGCATCGTCGATGCAGCCTATGAAGAGGCCGGCGTGAGCCCGGAAGACGTGGACACCGGCGCCATCATCCTGACCGGCGAAGCCATCCGCCGAGACAACGCCCGCGCCATCGCCGACATTTTCGCCGCCCAGCGGGGCAACTTCGTCTGCGCTACCGCCGGCCACAACTTCGAGGCTCTCCTCGCCGCCCACGGGTCGGGCGCCGTCGCCATCTCCGGCGAGCAGGGCGCCCGCGTCCTCAACGTCGACATTGGCGGCGGCACCACCAAGCTCGCCTCCATACAGAACGGGCGCGTCCAGGGCACCGCCGCGTTCCACCTCGGCGGACGCCTCATCGCGACCGACGACAGCGGCGCCATCACCGTCCTGGAGCCCGGCGGACAGGAGCTCGCGCGTAACGCGGGGCTGCAGTGGCAGCTTGGCGACACACCCAACGCGGAGGAGATCGACCGCCTGGGCGACCACATGGCCCAGGCCATCATCGCCCTCATCCGGGACGAGCAGACCGCTCCGGAGGTCGAGAAGCTCTGGCTTACCCCGCCCCTCGCCGGCCCCAAGTCCTACGACGCCGTCGTCTTCTCCGGCGGTGTCGGCGAGTACGTCTACGGCGAAGAGCCCAGGTCCTTTGGGGACATGGGCGCGCCCCTCGGCAGGGCCCTCCACCGCCACGCCTCCAACCAGGCCTTCCCCTGGCCAATCCTGCCGGCGCGGGAGCGCATCCGCGCAACCGTCATGGGCGCGTCTCAGTACACCGTCCAGGTGAGCGGCAACACCATCTACCGATCATCGGATGAGCTCCTCCCACGCAAGAACCTCCAGGTCCTCCGGCCCCCCGTCGAGCTCGGCAGCGACATCGACTCATCCGCCCTTGCCAGCGCCGTCTCCAACCACTTCCGGGCCTTCGACTTGGAGGAAGGAGCGTCCGACGTCGCCCTCGTCTTCAGCTGGGAGGGAGCGCCCTCCGCCATCCGCATCGCCTCCTTCTGCCGGGGGCTCCTGGACGGTCTCCCCGGCAGCATGAAGAGCGGTCAACCCATCTACCTGGTCTTCGACCACGATCTTGCCGGCCTCGTTGGGATCATCCTCAAGGAGGAGTTCGACCTCAAGAACCACATCCTCTCCATCGACGGTATCAACCTCCACGACTTCGACTTCATCGACCTCGGTCAGGTCCTGCAGCCCTCGGGCACTGTGCCGGTCACCATCAAGTCCCTGGTCTTCCAGATGTAGCGCGACGACGGCGCGGCGCGTGCGAGCTCGTCGCTGCCACAGCCAATGTGGCCGCGCCTGCCGCCACGACCAAGGCCGATAGCGAAGGGTTAGGGATGAAGAGGGCACCCGCGCGGACGTTGCTGCTGTGTCTGTGTGTGATTCTGCCCATGGCAGCCTGCTCGGATCCAGTAGTTACCGTGATATGGAGCGGGCTGACCATTTCAGAGGAGGAGCGCTGCTCCCCATACGACCCCGACGACTATTCCTACCCCGCATCTGTCGAGGCTCGTATTGTTGAGGACATGGGAGGCGTCATCTACGGGCCGTACACAGGCCGGTTGTTCGCAAGTACGCGCGAGACCGACATCGAGCATATCGTGGCTCGGTCGGAGGCCCACGATAGCGGCCTCTGCGCGGCGGACGCCCAGACCCGGAAGCAGTTTGCAACAGATCTCCTCAACCTCACGTTGGCGGGCCCCACCGTCAATCGACAGCAGAAGAGCAACAACGACGCCGCTGAGTGGCTTCCCGACCACAACCAGTGCTGGTATGCAGATCGGGTGGTCCGGGTGCGCCAGAAGTACGACCTCTCCATCGACCGGCCGGAAGCGGACGCGCTTGACGCAGTGTTGTCTGGATGCTCTTCGGTGGGGATGGTCGTCTTTGCCACGCCCGTGCCCGCACTGCCGACGCCCGCCCCAGCACAGCCGACACCAACGTCAGAAGCCGGCGTAGACGCGCTCGCACTGTGGGATGACAACGGCAACGGCCGTATTACGTGCGCGGAGGCACGGGAACACGGAATCGCGCCCGTGCGTCGGGGCCACCCGGCGTACGAGTACATGACCGACCGGGATGGCGACGGCATCGTATGCGAGGGGTAAGCGGCGGCCCCGCACTGCGGACGCCGAAACAACCGAGACGGAGGACGTGATGGAGCTTCCCCCAGTCGCCGCCACTACCGTTGGCAGCTTCCCACGCCCCGGGTGGCTCGCTGCCACGGACCGCACACAGGTGACCTTCGTCCTCCAGGGCGACGCAGTCCGCGAGGCCCAGGACGACGCCACCGTCATCAGCCTCCGCGAGCAGGAGGAGGCCGGCCTCGACCTCCTGACCGACGGCGAGCAGCGCCGCGTCACCTTCATCAACCACATCCTGGCCGCCTGGGACGGCATCGACCTCGCCAAGCAGCAGCCCAAGGCAACGCGCCGCCGTACCCGGACCCGCGACGTGCCGACCATCGTCGGCAAGGTGGAGCGCAGGGAGCCCGCCGCCGTGGACGACCTGCGCTTCGCCAGGGCCCACACCGCCAGACCCCTCAAGATGGCCGTGCCCGGTCCCATGACCATCGTCGACACCACGTACGACGAGGCCTACGGCGACGAAGAAGACCTCGCCCTCGACGTCGCCGCCGCCCTCAACAGGGAGCTGCTCGACCTCCAGGCCGCCGGCTGCGACGTCGTCCAGATCGACGAGCCGGCCATGACGCGCTACCACGAGAAGGTGGCCGACTACGGCGCCCGGGCCCTAGACCGCTGCCTCCGGGGCGTCACCATCCCCACCATCGTGCACCTCTGCTACGGGTATCCGGGACCGGACCCGCGGCAGCATCAGTACGAGTACCCGGAGCTGCTCGAGCTCCTGATGCAGACCGGCATCGGCGGGTTCTCAGTGGAGTTCGCCCGCAGCGGCTACGACCCCGCCATCCTCGCCGCGTGCGAGGGCAGGCTCGTCATGTTCGGCTGCGTCGACCCCGGCGATTCGACCCCAGAGCCCGTTGCCCGCGTCGCGGACCGCGTCCGTGCCGTCCTCCGTCACGTCCCGCCGGAGCGTCTGCTCCTCGCCCCCGACTGCGGCCTCATGACCATCAGCCGGGAACTGGCCCGCGCCAAGGCCAGGCTCCTCGTGGACGCGGCCCAGGAGGTGCGCGGCACCCTGTGACGCCACCCGCCCGACGGCGGTCACTGGCCGCCCAGGCCATCTCCCGCGAAACCCACGTCGCCCGCTGCCTGGAAAGAGGATAAAATGCGGAGGGGCAACGCCTGAAATGACCCTTGGAAGAGCACGGTTCGCGGGTGCGACAGACACCGCGTCGTGACATCCGCACCCCGTGGGGAGAGAGCGCCAATGCTGACACTGGAAGAGAACAAGCTGCTGACTCGCACCGGCCCGGGCACGCCTATGGGCGACCTCCTCCGGCGGTTCTGGCTCCCATTCCTCCTGGCAGAGGAGCTCCCCCGTCCGGACTGTCCGCCCGTGCGCGTCCGGCTCCTCGGGGAGGACCTGGTCGCCTTCCGCGATACCGGCGGCCGGGTCGGCCTCCTGGAAGCCCACTGCCCCCATCGCCGCACCAACCTCTTCTTCGGCCGCAACGAGAACGACGGCCTGCGCTGCGTGTACCACGGCTGGAAGTTCGACGTCCACGGACGCTGCGTTGACATGCCCTCCGAGCCCGCGGAGAGCAACTTCCGGGACAAGGTCCGCGCCAACGCCTACCTCGCCCGCGAGCGCGGAGGACTCCTCTGGGCCTACATGGGCCCACAGGACCTCATGCCCGGCATGCCGGAGCTGGAGTGGGCCAGGGTGCCGGACAGCCACCGCGTCGTCTCCAAGCGCCTGCAGGAGAGCAACTTCGTCCAGGCCGTCGAGGGCGGCATCGATTCTAGCCACGTCTCATTCCTGCACAGCCGGCTCCAGACCGACGAGCCGGATGCCCTCGCCGGCGTCGTGCGCTCCGAGTACATGACCCGCGATCGATCGCCCCGCTTCTTCGTGAAGGACACCAGCTACGGGCTGCTCATCGCCGCCCGGCGCAACGCCGAGGAGGACAGCTACTACTGGCGCCTCACCCAGTACCTCATGCCCTTCTACACCATGATTCCCGGCACACCGGGATTCCCCATCGGCGGCCACGCGTGGGTCCCCATCGACGACGAGCGCTGCTGGAACTTCAGCGTCACCTGGCGCCATGACCGCCCCCTCTCCCAGGAGGAGCTGACCTTCCAGCGCTCCGGCCTGGGAATCCACGCCGAGGTCGACCAGGCCTACCGCCCCATCCGAAATCAGTCCAACGACTACCTCATCGACCGCGAGGAGCAGCGCACCCGCACCTTCACCGGCATCCGCGGCATCGGTGAGCAGGACATGGCGGTCCAGGAGAGCAGCGGGACCATCCTCGACCGTTCCCAGGAGCACCTGGGCGCCAGCGACGCCGCCATCATCGCCATGCGCCGCCGCCTCACCAGCGCCGCTATCGCCCTGCGCGAAGGCACCGAGCCGCCCGAAGCCGACAACCCCGACGCCTACAAGGTCCGCTCCGCGTCCATCGTCCTGGACCAGCGGCAGGACTTCGCCGAGGGCGCAAGCGAAGCGCTGCTCTCCATCCCCTAGGGAACCTCTGAACAAGTGGCCTGAAGCCCGTCATTCCCGCCCCCTCCGTCATTCCCGCGAAGGCGGGAATCCAGGGTGCGTGGGGAGGGGCAGGTTTCGTGCCCATCCTCCACATCCACGGGACTTGTTCAGACCATTCCTAGGGATGGTCTGAACAACTCATGCAAGCTGGGCTGAGTTGATTGGAGTGGTTCTTCAGAGCTTCCAGCCCTCTGATGGCGCAGCGGGGCCCATGTGGCCGCCGCGCCATCCTGGGCCTGTCGAAGGATGAGCGCAGCACACCCCTGTGCCATCCTCCCCTTGCCCGGACAGGACCCTACGCCCTACCATACCCTTATGTCTATGTCACGTACCGACGCAACGCTCCCAGCCCACGCCCGCAAAGCCGTCGCGCAGCGACCCGCCCAGCGTCATTCCCGCGCAGGCGGGAATCCAGGGTGGGGGGGCCCCCGCCACGAGAATAATCAACGCTGCAAAGCCACGCCGAAGCTACCGGGGGGTCTCCACCAACAAACAATCAACCTTTCCCCACTCTTCCAGGTTCAGAATCCCCAAAAAACACTACAGACTATCCACCGAAGGAGAGCAATCAAACCAGCTCCGCCACCCCGCCTTCAACTGTGTCTCAGGCGGGTGAGACGAGATCAAAGAGACCGATGCGCTCGCCGTGCACCCTGCGGCCAAAGTTGACAGCGGTACACGCCTGTGTTATCCCCTTACCAGTCGGACCTGCGCATCTAAAGCACGTTCCCAAGAGGAGGTGGATGAGATGGCCATCATTGACGCCGATTGCCACGTCATCGAGACAGAGCGGACCTGGGAGTTCCTCGACGAGGCTGACCTCAAGTACAAGCCCTTCACCGTCGCACCCACCGATCCCGCCAACAGCGGCAAGCTCTTCTGGGTCATCGACGGCAAGCTACGCCCCCGTCGCCAGAGCGTCGGACCCAACCGCGCCGAGCACTTCAAGACCACCGAGGCCGCCCGCGAGATGGTGGACATCAACGGCCGCCTCGCCCACATGGATGAGCTGGAGGTGGACGTCCAGGTCCTCTATCCCACCATCTACCTGACCCAGATCTCACCCAAGCCTGAGGTCGAGCGCGCCCTCAACAAGAGCTACAACCGCTGGATGGCGGACATCTGGAATCAGTCCAACGGCCGGCTTCGCTGGGTCGTCGTCCCGCCCCTCTTCAGCATGGACGCGACCCTTGAGGAGCTCCAGTTCGGCAAGGAGAACGGCGCGTGCGGTGTCTTCATGCGCGGCATCGAAGCGGACCGCCTCCTCTGTGACCCCTACTTCTTCCCCATGTATGAGGAAGCCAGCCGCCTGGATATGCCCATCTGCATCCACGCGGGCATCGGCAACCCCTACATGTCGGACCTGCTCTCCCAGGACAACGACCTCGGCTCTTTCATGCGCAACAAGGTCCCCGGCCTCGGCGCATTCCACTCCCTCATCACCAACGACATCCCCGGCCGCTTCCCGGACCTCCGCGTCGGCTTCATCGAGATCAGGGCCCAGTGGGTCCCCTACCTCATCGCCGACATCGCCCCCCGCTTCGCCAGGAAGGGCCGCGAGATGCCCGATGACCTGCTGCGCGACAACCGCTTCTACGTCGCCTGCCAGACCGACGACGACATCCCCTACATCCTCCAGTGGGCCGGCGAGGACAACCTCCTCATCGGCTCCGACTACGGCCATGCGGACACCTCCGCAGAGCTTGAGGCCCTCCGCAACCTGAAGAGCAAGGGCGACGTGGACTCCAGGATCATCGACAACATCCTGAGCGACAACCCGCAGCGCCTCTACGCACTCTAGCCGTCCCGCGGCCGCCCGGAACAGGCCGCCGTCGGCCCCAAGGACAAGCGCGAATCGCCGCCCGTCACTGCTGACCGGGCGGCGATTCTTCGCTTCCACCTTTGCCCCCGCTCCCCTACCGAGCGAACGCGGCCTTCAGCGCAGCGGCAGCGTCCGCCACAGCCACCTTCGCCTTGTCGAACTCCGACAGCCGGCCAAAGAAGCCGTGGATCAGGCCATCGTACCGGATGCACGTCGCGGCAACACCCGCCGCCTTCAGCTGTCCCGCGTAGGCCTCGCCCTCGTCGCGCAGCGGGTCGAACTCCGCCGTCATGACCAGGGCGGGAGGGAGTCCCGACAGGTCCGCCGCCTGCAGCGGCGCTGCCAGGGCATTGCCCGCATCGGCCTCATCCGCCAGGTACTGCTGCCAGTACCACTCCATGGCGGCCTTCGTCAGTCCGTAGCCGTCCGCGAACTGCCGGTAGGACCCCGTGTCGAAGCTCCGGTCCGTGACGGGGTACGCCAGAAGCTGGTGCGACAGCGTCGGCCTCCCGCGGTCCCGGGCAAGCAGTGCGACGGCCGCGGCCAGGTTGCCTCCTGCGCTGGCCCCACCGACGGCGACCCGGCCACCGTCTGCGTTGAAGCTCGACGCGTTCGCGGCTACCCAGGCCGTCGTCGCGTAGCAGTCTTCCAGCGGCTCCGGAAACTTCGCCTCCGGCGCCAGCCGGTACTCCACCGACACCACAACGCACTCCGACGCGTTGGCGAGATACCGGCACGCCGCGTCCTGGCTGTTGATGCTGCCCACCACCCAGCCCCCGCCGTGAAACCACAGCACCGCAGGGAACGGCCCCGTCCCCGCCGGCGTGTAGATCCGCACCGGAATCCCACCGCCCATGCCCGGGACGCTCCGGTCCTCCACCTTCGCCACCTCCGGCCCGGCCTCCCGGGGACGTGCCTCAAAGTTGATGCGTGCCTGCTCCGGCGAAAGCGTGTTCACCGGCGGCGCCTTCGCCATCTGCTCCAGCACCGCTATCGCCTGCGGGTCCAGTGGCATCCCTCACCTCCAATGGGCAGATTCCCTAACACTCGTGAAGAGCGTCTGCGCCGCCCCCCATACCTCGCCGCCCTGCCCCCCGCGTGCGCATGGCCGCCCGCCAGACACCGTATGATACCATCCCGCGCCGCAGCGTTACGCTCCCCACACTCATTACCCCCGTCGACCCAAAACGGCAGCACAGCCCCCCATCTCCCCAACCCTGCCCCCACATGGCCGTCGCGCCAGCGACCGTTGACACCCCTTCGCCGCCCCGATAAGCTGCGCGTCCACAGCCCAAGACCGGAGAAGCCATGGCCCAGCAGCCCTCCCGGGACGACGTACTCACCATCAGCGTCACCGGCTATCACGAGGAGCCTGGACCGGAAAGCGGTCCCGGTGAGGGACTGGTCCTCGAATCGACCCGGGGCGATATCCACTGCCTCATCCACCCGGCTCCCGAGTCCACGGAGCTCGCCGTCGTCTGGGTCGTGGGCGCTCGCGGCGGATTTCGCGGCCCCGCCGACGGCAACCTCTACGCGCCGCTTGCCGAGCAGTTCCGCGGCCAGGGCATCGTCTCCCTGCGCCCCTCCTACCGCCAACCCAACCACCTCGACGAGTGCGTTCTGGACGCCCTCGCTGCGGTCTCCCTCTTGCGCCAGGGCCTGAACGTCCGGCGCGTCGCCATCGTCGGCCACTCCTTCGGTGGCGCTGTGGCCATCTCCGCCGCCAGGTACTCCGACACTATATGCGCCGTCGCCTCTCTCTCCGGCCAGACCTACGGCGCCAAGGACGCCGTCCTTGTCGCGCCTCGCCCCCTGCTCATCGTCCACGGCGAGGACGACACCGTCCTCCCCGTCGAAAGTGCCGAAATCATCTACTCCTGGGCCTTCGAGCCCAAGGAGAAGGTCATCTACCCAGGGGCCGGACACGGCCTCCGCGAGTGCCGCGATGACGTCTACGGCCTCCTGAGCGAATGGCTCGTCCGCCAGCTCAGGCAGGGTTCCTGACCCGCGGGCCCGTTCCCCGTCACACCACAAGCATGGCGTCGCCGAAGCTGTAGAAGCGGTAGCGCTGCTCCACCGCTTCCCGGTACGCCCGCAGTACCGCCTCCCGACCGGCGAAGGCGCTCACCAGCATCAGCAGCGTCGAGCGCGGCAGGTGGAAGTTCGTCACCAGCGCGTCCGCCACCCGAAAACGGTAGCCCGGCAGGATCATCAAGTCAGCCCAGCCGGTCGTGGCCCGCAGATCCACCCCATCATCGCTGCCCATTATCTGCGCCGCCGACTCCAGCAGCCGCACCGGCGTCGTACCAACGCACACGACCCGCCGGCCGGACGCCTTGGCTCGGTTCACGGCGTCCGCGGCATCCTGCCCCAGCTCGAAGTACTCAGTCCCCAGCGGGTGCTTTCGCGGGTCCTCCGTGCGCACGGGCCGAAACGTGAACGCCCCCACGTGCAGGGTCACGAACGCCGTCTCCGCCCCCATCTCCCGCACCCGGGACAGCAGGTCCCACGTGAAATGCAGCCCCGCCGTCGGCGCTGCCGCGCTGCCCGGAGCGCGCGCGTATACCGTCTGGTACCGCTCCGGGTCGGCCAGGGGCGACTTGATGTAGTGCGGGAGCGGCGCCGTCCCCGCCCTCGCCAGCGCGTTCTCGTCCTCCACCCGCACGATGCGTGCGCCGTCCGCCTCCGCGCCGATGACCTCGGCCGTCAGCGCCGCGCCGTTCCCCTCCAGGACCAGCCGCCTTCCGGGCCGCAGCGCGCGGCCCGGAAGGCCCAGGCATCGCCAGGTCCCCTTCTCCAGGCGGTGGAGCAGCAGCAGCTCGACGGGCCTCCCCGTGTCTTCCCCGCGCCCAAATACGCGCGCGGCGATGACCCGGCTATCGTTGAAGACAAGGACGTCGCCGGGCCGCAGGTGCTCGGTGATCTCGGAGAATCGACGGCGGTGCGTCATGCGCCCCGTCGCCCGATCCAGCACCAGGAGCCGCGACGCGTCGCGCGGCGCCATCGGCGTCTGAGCGATGAGCTCCTGTGGCAGCGCGTAGTCGAAGTCGGCGGTGCTCAGGTCAGCCACGGGACCGCCGTAACAAGGGGTCCAGCGCAGGCTAGACGGCTGCGCCCGCCGCGCGGCGGGCCGCCGTGAGCGTGTTCTGGAGCAGCATCGCGATGGTCATCGGCCCCACGCCGCCGGGCACCGGCGTGATCGCCTCCGCCACCTCGCACACGCCCTCGAAGTCGACGTCGCCCACCAGCCGGTACCCCCGCTGCGACGACGCGTCCTCCACCCGGTTGATTCCCACGTCAATGACAACCACCCCGGGCTTCACCATCTCCGCCGTGATGGCCGCCGGGCGTCCCGCCGCCACCACCAGGATGTCGGCTGCGCGTGTTATGTCAGCAATGTCCCGCGTCCCCGTATGGCACACCGTCACCGTTGCGTTGGCCCCGGCCGCCTTCTGCATCAGCAGAATGGACGCGGGTTTGCCCACGATGTTACTCCGTCCGCACATCACCACGTGCTGCCCGCCGGGGTCGTAGCCGCTGCGGAGGAGCAGCTGCTGGATACCCGCCGGCGTCGCGGGCACAAAGACCGGCGAACCGTCCACCAGGCGCCCCACGTTGAACGGATGCAGCCCGTCCACGTCCTTCTCAGGCCTCATGGCCGCTATGACCCTTCGCTCGTCGATCTGCGGCGGCAGCGGGAGCTGCACCAGGATGCCGTGGAAGCGCCCGTCGGCGTTCAGCCTATCGATCAGCTCCAGGAGCTCGTCCTGGCTGGTCTCCTGCGAAAGATGAAAGGTCTCCGAGTCGATGCCCGCCTCGTCGCATGCCCTGCCCTTGTTGCGCACGTATACCGCCGATGCTGCATCGCCGCCGACCAGCACGGCGGCCAGGCCCGGCGTGGCGCCGCTCCGGGCCTTGAGCTCCTCCACCCCAGCGGCCACCTCCGCCCGCACCTCCCTCGCGATGCGGACCCCGTCGATGATGTTGGCGCTCATCTGCTCCTTCCACCTCCGGTCTTGGCGCCGCCACTGCGGCCGTGGTAGTGCCACGTCAACTTAGTATTGACAGTCCACCAAGAATCTTCCAACCAGGCCCCTCTCCCTTGATGGGAGAGGGCTAGAGCCTGCCCTGAACTTGTCGATTATAGCAGTTGACCACAGCACTGGTACTTGCTAGGGTTCGCTCATGCGAGCCACTTCCGTTGTCGAAGTGAACAGCCTCACGTTCAGCTACGGCACACTCCAGGTGTTGAACGGACTTTCGTTTTCCGTGCGGGAAGGGGAGATATTCGGGGTGCTCGGAGCCAACGGCTCCGGCAAGACGACTCTCATGAGGATGATGGTCGGCCTGCTTCGTAACGACGGCGGGACACTCACCATCTATGGTGAGTCCCCATCTCCACGCCAGGCGGCACAGGTCGGCTACATGCCTCAGCTCAGCGCCCTGTACCAAGAGCTCTCGATCAGGGAGAACGTTGACTTCTTCGCGCGGATGTACGGGATGTCCGATCGTCGTTCACGCGGCAGGTCTGTGGAGGAGGCGATCGATCTGGTCGGCTTGGCGCCACGAAGCGCCGACCCGATTCTCAATCTCAGCGGAGGCATGCGTCAGCGCGTCAGCCTCGCGATCGCTCTGGTCCACGGTCCGGCGCTCCTGCTCCTGGACGAACCGACCGTCGGACTTGATCCCGATCTTCGTGCCGTCTTCTGGGAGCGCTTCAGACGGATGGCCGAATCGGGCACGACCATCATGATCTCCAGCCACACCATGGATGATGCCGCCCACTGCGACCGACTGGCGTTCCTCAGAGACGGGCGGGCTATCGCCCTCGATACGCCTTCCGCGCTCCGCGCAGCCACCGGACGCCCCGACGCCTCACTCGAGGATGCGTTCATACACTTCCTCCGTAGCCCGGACGACTGATGTCTATCGACCGCATCCTGGCCATCACCGAGCGGATCATCAGACAGATCCTCAGAGATAGACGGTCTATCGGGCTGCTGATCGCCGGTCCCCTCATCGTCATGTCCCTCGTAGGATTCAGCCTGGTCGAACAGAGGGCGGTCCTCGACAGAGTCGCCCCAGGTCTGCTGGCCGTGTTCGTTCTGTTCTTCACGTTCATCCTCACAGGTGTCGGATTCCTGCGCGAGCGCGCACAGGGAACGCTCGAACGTCTCCAGACCACACTCGTGGGCAGCTTCGACATCATGCTCGGCTACATGATCGGCTTCCTCATATTCGCCATTGTGCAGAGCGTCGTGATTCTCGGGTTTACCATCTTCGCGCTCCGCATCGACTACAGCGGCAGCCTCTGGGAGATCGGAGTGGTCCTCTTCCTCGTCGTCACAGTCGCCGTCAGCCTGGGCATATTCATCTCCAGTTTCGCCAACAACGAGTTCCAGGTCGTCCAGTTCATCCCAATCGTCCTCGCGCCGCAGATATTCCTGTCCGGCGTCATGATTCCCGTCGAGCAGATGCCCACCCTCTTCGAGTGGTTCTCTGTCGTGCTTCCCCTCACCTACGCCGTCGATGCCCTGCGCCAGATCATGTTGCGGGGGACCGGCCTCGTCGAGGTGTGGTCTGACATCGCTGCGCTGGCAGTATTCTCGGTGGCGCTGTTGGCCGCGGCGGTGGCCACACTGAGGCGCTAGTGTATGTATCGACAACTCAGTCCTGATGGGCACACTCGTTCATCCTGAGCTTGACTCAGGACGGTCTGCAGGCTGTCACAACTATGTGGATAGTCCGCTAGCCTTCCATCCGCCTTCTCCGCCTGTCATAGGCGCGGCGCCCGATCACTTCGGGCCCGCCACCCCTCCCGCTTTCCATATGCCCCGCGCCCATGCTATAATGCGCAGCAGTTAGAGAGAAGAGAAAAGAGAACTCGCGAGGTAAGGTTGGAGACGGAGCAGACCCAAGAAGTTGTCAAAGAGTACCAGAAGCACCCCACAGACTCAGGTTCGACGGAAGTCCAGATAGCGCTCCTCACCGGTCAGATTCAGCACCTGGCAGAGCACCTGCGCACCCACCACAAAGACACCCAGGCGCGCCGAGGTCTCCTCGCCCAAGTGAGCCGCCGCCGTAGCCTATTGGCCTACCTCGCGCGGAAGAATGCTGCGTCATACCGGGCTCTCCTGCCCAGGCTGGGCCTCCGCAGATAGCACCCCCGCCACGGGGTGTTTTCCCTTTTCGGTGGGGTAGATGTAGAAGAGGTTTATCTAATGCGACGTGTATTTCAACGTGAAATCGGTGGACGTGACCTGAGCCTGGAGACGGACTGGCTCGCCGGCCAAGCTTCCGGCGCAGTCGTCGTCCGCTACGGCGATAACGTGGTCCTCGTCACTGTTTGTATGGCGGCTCCCAGGGAGGGCATCGACTTCTTCCCCCTGACCGTCGAGATTGAGGAGCGCCACTACGCCGCCGGCAAGATCCCCGGCAGCTTTTTCCGCCGCGAGGGCCGTCCCACCCTCGACGCTACCCTCACGGCACGGCTCACGGACCGTCCCATCAGGCCCCTGTTCCCGGAGGGCTTCCGCAATGAGGTCCAGATCATCTGCACCATCCTGTCCGTGGACCAGGTGAACCCCCCGGACGTCCTGTGCATCATCGGCGCATCGGCGGTCCTGTCCATCTCCCCCATCCCCTTTGAAGGACCCATCGCCAGCTGCCGAATCGGCAGCCTC
Source organism: Dehalococcoidia bacterium (assembly GCA_965197715.1). Taxonomy (GTDB): domain Bacteria; phylum Chloroflexota; class Dehalococcoidia; order Lucifugimonadales; family UBA1127. The sequence goes on along the minus strand of OZ240224.1, from coordinate 3,021,018 downwards.
AACGGTCAGCTCATCGTCAACCCCACCTTCGACGAGATCGAGACGGGCGACCTGGAGCTGGTCGTCGCCGGGACCAGGGACGCCGTCGTCATGGTTGAAGCCGGCGCCAACGAAGCCTCCGAGTCCCTTATGCTCCAGGCGCTGGAGCTCGCCCAAGTCACCAACGCCGCGGTCGTCTCCCTCATAGAAGAGGTGGTCCAGGCCGTCGGTCAACCCAAGGTAGCAGTCGTGGCGCCCGCGAAGCCCGCCTCAGAGGTGGAGCAGCAGGTCATGCGGCTGCTGAACGGACGCCTGGAAGGCGTCGTCTTCTCCGGCAAGGAGAAGGGCGAGCGTGACAACGACCTGTCGCTGCTCGAAAGGGAGGTCTTGGGCGCTCTCGATGAGGGAACCAACCCCAAGGAAGCCAAGCAAGCCCTTGAGGCAATGGTCGTCCACGAGTTCCGCAGCGGCGTCTTGGAGCGCGGCATCCGCCCCGACGGCCGCAACTCCAAGGAGGTCCGTCCCATCACCTGCGAGGTCGGCGTTCTGCCCCGGACCCACGGCACGGGCCTCTTCACCCGCGGGCAGACACAGATCCTCAGCGTGGCCACCGTCGCCTCCCTGGCCGCCCAGCAGAAGCTGGACACCCTCAGCCCCATCGAAGAGCAGCGCTACCTCCACCACTACAACTTCCCGCCCTACTCCGTCGGCGAGGTCCGCCGCGTCGGCTCCGCCGGACGCCGCGAGCTCGGCCACGGCGCCCTGGCCGGCCGCGCCCTCGAGCCGCTCCTCCCCAGTAAGGAGGAGTTCCCCTACACCATCCGCGTCGTCTCGGAAGCCCTCAGCTCCAACGGCAGCACCTCCATGGGCAGCGTCTGCGGCAGCACCCTGGCCCTCATGGACGCCGGCGTGCCCCTCAAGAAGCCCGTGGCCGGCGTCGCCATGGGCCTCATCCTCGGCGAGGACGGCCTTCACGCCATCCTCACGGACATCCAGGGTCTGGAAGACCACATCGGGGACATGGACTTCAAGGTCGCCGGCACCGCCGATGGCATCACCGCCCTTCAGATGGACATCAAGGTCAAGGGCATCACCCAGCAGATCATGCAGACCGCCCTCGAGCAGGCCAGGGAAGCCCGCTTCCACATCCTCGGCAAGCTCCGTGAGGCCATCACCGAGGCGCGGCCCAGCCTGAGCCCCTACGCCCCACGCATCGAGCGCATCAAGATTCCCGTGGAGAAGATCGGCGCCGTCATCGGCCCCGGCGGCAAGATGGTGCGCTCCATCATCGAAGAGACCGGCGCCACTGTCGACGTTGAGGACGACGGCACGGTCTACATCGGCTCCCCCAACGGCGAGTCGCTTCGCAAGGCCAAGGGCCGCATCGAGAGTCTCACCAAGGAGATCGAGATCGGCGCCATCTACACCGGCAAGGTCACCCGCGTCACCTCCTTCGGCGCCTTCGTCGAGATTACGCCGGGCAAGGATGGCCTCATCCGCATTCCCGATCTCTCCGTCGAGCCCGTGCAGCGCGTCGAAGACGCCGTCGACGTAGGCGACGAGGTCACCGCCATGGTCATCGAAGTAGACCACATGGGCCGCGTCAACATGTCCAGACGGGCCGTCCTCCAGGGCCTCGACGTTGCCGCCGCAGTCCGCGAGAACGCAGAGGCCCGCGGCGGGCCACCCCGCCGCGAAGGCAGGCCGGGCCCCGGCGGTCCCCCGCGCTCCTTCGGCGGCCCGCGCCCCCCGGGGCCGCCCCGCGGCAACGGCAGGCCCGGGTTCCGCCCTCGGCCGGACGGCCCGCCCCCCAGAGATCGGTGGTAGACCGTGGCCGCGCAGCAGCCGCTGGGCGCGCCCCAGCGCGTCCTCATCCACGGCGTCTTGGGGCGCATGGGACAGGTGATTCTTCACGCCGTCTCCAGCGCCCCGGACATGGTCCCCGTCGGGGGCGTTGACGCCCTGGCTGACCAGAGCTCCCTCACACTCCCCGGCGGCGCATCCATCCCCCTCTCCACGGACCTCGACGCTGTCATCGACGCCTCCCAACCCCAGGTCATGGTCGACTTCACCATCGCCAGCGCCTCGGCCCCCGGCGTCAAGCGCAGCATCGCACGCGGCCTCCACCAAGTCATCGGCACCACGGGGCTCTCTGAGGCCGACCTGCAGGAGTTCGACCGCATGGGCAACGAGAGGGGTATCGGTGTCTTCGTAGCCCCCAACTTCGCCCTGGGCGCCGTGCTCCTGATCCACCAGGCCAGGGCCCTCGCGCGCTACTTCGACTATGCCGAGGTCATCGAAGCCCACCACGAGACCAAGATCGACGCCCCCTCCGGCACCGCCCTCGCCATCGCACGCGCCCTCGTGGAAGGGCACGGCGGCCCCTTCCGCCACAACCTCCCAGAAAAGGAGCCCGCTCCCGGCGCCCGCGGCGCGGAGCATCAGGGAGTCAGCATACATGCCCAGCGCATGCCCGGCCGCCTCGCCCACCATGAGGTGGTCCTCGGCGCCGAGGGCCAGACCCTCTCCCTCCGCCACGACACCGTCGGCCGCGAGTGCTACGTCCCCGGCGTCCTGACCGCCATCCGGGAGGTGGTACAATATCAGGGCTTGGTGCTGGGGCTGGACAAGCTCTTGGGGCTCCAGTCGTAGGAGCCCGATCGGGCCCGGACGATGGATGTTCTCTTCTCCTGGGCCCGCGAGAGACCCCCGGTCGGCGTCCCCACGCCGTTTGCAAAAGCGACGGTGACGTAGAGTAGCCCCAGGGGTCCGCGATTCCCCTGGCAGAGTCTTGAATCAAGGAGAAGTTGGCATGGGAGCGCCCAGCATAGCCGTTGTCGGGGCCACCGGCGCAGTCGGTGAGGTCTTTCTCAGCATCCTGGAGCAGCGGGGATTCCCCTTCTCGTCCATCCGCCTATTCGCCTCGGAGCGCTCCGTGGGCAAGCGCATCACCGTCGTCGGCGAGGAGCACGTCGTCGAGACCGTCGGCGACGGCGCCTTCGATAACACGGACATCGTCTTCATCTCCGCCAGCGGCGCCGTCAGCAGGGCCCTGGCGCCCGCCGCCGCCGCCGCCGGCGCCCTCGTCATCGACGACAGCTCCGTCTTTCGTATGGAACCCAGCGTCCCCCTGATCGTCCCGGAGGTCAACGCCGGGGACCTGGAGGACCACCGGGGAATAGTCTCCATTCCCAACTGCTCCACCACGCCCCTGGTCATGTGCCTCTACCCCCTTCACCTCGTCAACCCCATCAGGCGCATCGTCGCGGATACGTACCAGTCCGTCTCCGGCACCGGCCGGGCCGCCGTGGAGGAGCTGCGCGAGCAGTCGGAGAACCTCCTCCAGGGCCTCCCCATCTCCCAGAGCGTGTACCCCCACCAGATCGCCTTCAACGCCTTCCCCCACATCGAACCCTTTCAGGACAACGGCTACACCAACGAAGAAATGAAGATGCGCAATGAAACGCGCAAGATCATGCACGTCCCGGACCTCGCCGTTTCCGCCACCTGCGTGCGCATCCCCGTCTACGTCTCCCACAGCGAGGCCCTTCACGTGGAGTTCACCCATCCCATGTCCCCGCATGAGGCCCGCGAGATCATGGCCGCCTTCCCCGGCGTGCACGTACAGGACGACCTCGAGAGCAACACGTACCCCATGCCGTGGGAGGCCGCAGGCAACGACGATGTCTACGTCGGCCGCGTCCGCCAGGACATCTCCATCCCCAACGGCCTCGCCATGTGGATAGTATCGGACAACCTCCGCAAGGGCGCCGCGTTGAACGCCCTCCAGATAGCGGAGGAGGCCGTGATCCGGGATCTGGTGCACCCCCGTCAGACAGCAGGCGCCGGCTAGTCGTTCCCCGCGAGCCGTCCGACCTCAGCTTGTGCGGCGCCGGACGGCCGTCCCCCATCCGAAGGCGCAGTGAGGAGGCAGAGGATGGCCCCCGAGATTGGCAGGCTTCTCACGGCGATGATCACCCCCTTCGATGAGCAGGGGGCTGTGGACTACCCGCAAGCCAGGCGCCTGGCCAAAGCCCTCGTTGCGTCGGGAAGCGACGGCGTCGTCGTCTGCGGCACCACCGGCGAGTCCCCCACCCTCACCACCCAGGAGAAGGTGCGCCTCTACGCGGAGGTCAAGGAGGCCGTGGGCAGCACTGCCTCCGTCGTCGCCGGCGCCGGCAACTACAGCACCGCCGAGAGCGTCGAGCTCACCCGGGAGGCGGAGACCGCCGGCGCCGATGCAGTCATGGCCGTCGTCCCCTACTACAACAAGCCCCCCCAGGAGGGACTCTACCAGCACTTCAAAGCCATCGCCGCCGCCACCCGCCTGCCCCTCGTCCTCTACAACGTCCCCAGCCGTACCGCCCTGAACCTCACCCACGAGACCACCCTGCGCCTCAGCGAGATCGACAACGTCGTCGGCATCAAGGAAGCCGGCGGCGACATGGACCAGGTCGCCCGCATCATCCACGGCGCCCGACCCGGCTTCCTCGTCTGGAGCGGCAACGACAACGAGACTTTCCACATCATGGCCATGGGCGGCTATGGCATCGTGAGCGTTGCTTCCCACCTCGCCGGCCTCCAGATCAAGGGCATGATGGCAAGCATCCTGGACGGCCGCCTGGAGGACGCCGCCGCGGAGCACCACCGCCTCCACCCCCTCTTCAAGGTCCTCTTTGTCGTCTCCAACCCTATCCCCGTCAAGTATGCCGTCAACAGCGTGGGCTTGGCGGTCGGCCGGCCCAGACTCCCCCTCGTCCCCCCGGACGACGCCACCGCAGCCCAGATCGACGCCGTCCTCCAGACCTACGACATAGACCTACCGGTGGGCGCCGCGGCTTAGCGCCCAACCTCCCCGGCATCGCCGCGCCAAACTTCCGCATCTAAGAGTGCGTATGTCCTACATGAGAGGTGCCCTCACCTTCGGCGTCAGCCACCATTCTCCCCGCGTTCAGTGAGACCATCCCCAGGAACGGAGAGCGTCATGCGTAGTCCCCTTCACCGGCATCTCGCCGCCCTGTTTGCACCCGCGCTGCTGGCCCTCGCCCTGGCGTGCCAGGGAGCGCCGGCCGTCGCGCCGCCGCCGCCGTCATCCGAGACCGCCGCCGCTCCGGCCCCTGCGGCCGAGGCCGCCTCTCGCAATGGCGCCGATCCGGACGCCCCCCTCATCCCTGAGCTTCGGGGCATCCACGGTTGGCTGAACTCCGAGCCCATGACCATCGAGGAGCTGCGCGGTAAGGTCGTCCTCGTCGACTTCATGACCTACACCTGCATCAACTGCATCCGTACGCTCCCATACCTCAAGGACTGGAATAGCAAGTACGCCAGCCGCGGCCTCGTCGTCCTCGGCATCCAGGCGCCGGAGTTCGAGTTCGAGAAAGACCTGGACAACGTCCGCGTGGGCATCACCGACCTCGGCATCACCTGGCCCGTCGCCGTCGACAACGACATGGAAACCTGGCGCGCCTACTCCAACCGCTACTGGCCCCACAAGTACCTAGCTGACGCCGAGGGCAGACTCCGCTTTCACCACATCGGAGAGGGCGCCTACCTCGAGACTGAGCAGCAGATCCGCGACCTCCTCACCGAGGCCGGCCAGGACGTCTCGGATATCCCCGTCGGCAGGGACGCCAACCCCTCCACCTACTTGGGCCCCATCACCCGCGAAATCTACGCGGGCTCCTACCGCGCCTTCGGCGAGTACCTCGGCAACCCGCCCCCGGGCGGCATCACCGGCGTTGCCATCTACGACGACCCCCGCGACCGCAAGGACGGCGAGTTCTATCTCCATGGACCGTGGGATGTCGGCGAAGAGTCCGTCCGGCTAAGTGAACCTGCCGACGACTACGGACCCTACGTCGCAGCCCAGTTCCTCGCCCGCAGCGTCAACGTGGTCATCCAGCCTCGCAACGATACCCCCATGCGCGTCCTCGTGACCATGGGCAAGGACCCTGTGCCGCAGATCTGGGCTGGTGACGACGTCGTCTACGGCGATGACGGCCGCAGCTACCTGGACATCGAGGAAGCGCGCATGTACAGCGTGATCAGCGGGCCCAGCGTCGAGCAGGGGGAGCTTCGCATCTTCCCGACCTCAGACGACTTCCAGCTCTTCACCTACACCTTTGGAAAGTAGCAGGTGCTCCCGTCATAGAGCCATGGCCGTGAACGCTCGGAAAGCGATGGGTGCATCCATGGAGCGTCGGTCCCGCCGTGTGCAAGCCCGGGTCGCCCTGACCGGACGCCCCGCAGTCATACGGCAACCGGCACGGGTATCCGGGCGGTGGCCCCTGCTCCTCTGCGCCCTCGCCCTCCTCGCCGCCGCGTGCGCGGCCCCGGGGGCCGCATCCCCGGCCCCGTCCGCGGCCTCCCCTCCGGAGCCCCGCATAGACCAGCGGCCCCTCGTCAAGACCGGCTTCTCTCCCTCCGGCCTGCAGGTCATCCTCGCCACCGGCGACCTCGGCGTCGGCCCCAACCGCGTCGGCTTCTCCCTGGTCACCCGCAAAGCCCTCGTCACCGCGCCCGAGGCCCGCGTCGACGCCTACGCCTCGGACGGTGCCACGCCCGTTGGACCCCGCGAGGAGGCCGTGGCGGCCTTCCAGCCCTGGCCCTACGACGCTCGGGGACTCTATACCACGCAGCTGACCTTCGACCGGCCCGGGACATGGAGCATGGACGTCAGCGTGCCCCAGGACGACGGCGCCGCCCTCGACGCCACCGTCACCTTCGATGTCCTCGAAGCCACGGAGGCCCCCGCCATCGGTGTGCCTGCCCCCCGCAGCCGCAGCAAGACCGTGAGCGGTGTGCAAGCGCTGGAGGAGCTGAGCACGGGTAGCATGATCGACCCCGACCTGTACCAAGTCACAATCGCCGACGCCGCCGGCAGCGCCCTCCCCACGGTTATCGTCTTCGCCAGCCCGGCCTTCTGCGCCAACGAGGTCTGCGGGCCCCAGGTGGAGGTGCTCCAGCAGGTCAAGGACGCCTACAGGGGCCAGGCCAACTTCATTCACGTCGACCTGTACGAGAACCCACACGAGATCCAGGGCGACATCGACCGCTCCCGCATCTCACCCGTCGTCGAGGAGTGGGGCCTGCCCAGCATCGAGTGGACCTTCGTCCTCGACCGCCGCGGCAACGTGGCGGCCAAGTTCGAGGCCTTCGCCACCCTCACCGAGGTCCAAGCCGCTCTCGAAGCCGTTCTCTAGCGCCCCCGCAAGGCCGTCGCGCCGGCGGCACACCATAGCGACCCTGCAACCCTCCCCCCACAATCCCGTCGCGGCAGCGACCGCTACAGGTCCATCGTGCTCGGTGCGAAGACCTCCTCCAGCGACAGCACCCTGGGGGTCAGCCCCTGCTCGTTGGAGTACTGCGCGATGGTCTCCAGCGTCTGCCGGTTGGCCCTGATCCCGTAGGCATAGGGGTCCGTGTTGAGGACCGACCGCGTCTCCCCAGGCAGCAGCCCCAGATCGAAGTACATCTGGTTGAGCTCCCGCGTCCGCGCGATCACCCGCTCCTTGGCCGCGTCATACGCGCGGTACAGGTTCAGCGCCACCCACGGGTGCTCCTCCATGACAGTGCGCTTCACCACCACGCAGTGGTTGATGGGGAACAGGCCCGTCTTCTGATAGTACCGGATGCCCTCGGCTATGGGGTCCGGGAACAGCGTGCGGACCTTGGGATGCTTGCTCAGGTCAATGCGGCTGCGGTCTACCAAGTTGACGTCCGTTATGTACAGCAACGTCGCGTCCAGATCCCCATCCGCCATCATGGAGCCGATGTTCTTCTCCGGAGGAATCCGCTCCAGCTGGACCCCCTCCGGCGGCTTGAAGCCTGTCGCCCCCCCGTGGCTCCGCTCCTCCCAACGCTCCATGTGCCACACGATGTCCTTCGGCGCCACGCCGTACTCGTGCTGCAGCGCGCCCCGCGACCAGAGCGCCGCCGTCTGCTGGTACTCGGGCACCCCCACGCGCTTGCCGCGCAGGTCCCCCGGCGCCTCTATGCCCGCGTCCGTCCGCACCAGCGACCACGTGTGGAAGAAGCGCCGCGACGTGAAGATCGGCAGCGCCACCCACCGCGTGTCCCCGTTGGCGATGGCCATCAGCAATGAGGACATGGACATCTCCGACACGTCAAACTCGGCGAAGTGCAGCTGGCGCCAGAATATCTCCGACGGGTGCGCCACCGTGGCCACCAGGTTGATCCCGTCCGCCTTCACCTCGCCCGTGATCACCGGCCGAGAACGGTCATTGAGCCCCATGATCAGACTGAGCTGTATGTCAGCCATGTTTCCCCCTTCCGTATGCGATGAATCGCCGGCATTCCGCGGTCCGCCGGTGCCTTGTCTCTCCTAGCTGTGATACCATACCATACCTGGCTAGACGCACAAGCCACCGTAGCTCAGTGGCAGAGCAACGGTTTCGTAAACCGTAGGTCGTCGGTTCGAATCCGACCGGTGGCTCCGCACTCGCGCCCCGCAGCAGCGGCGGACACCAGCCGCAGCGCGGCATCAACCCACCGGACCGGAGCAATGCAGCATCCCGCGAGCGGACCGGACGCAGACACCTACCACATGGTGTACTGGCGACACAGCCTGTGGATGTCCATGGCCGGCCCCCAGCCGGCACGGGAGCCCGGCGTCCTCGATGCCGTGCGCGCCACGCGGGACCGCGAGCTTGCCTCCGCCCTCGACGCCGTCCTCCTCGCCTGCCGGGAGTGGGACCACGCACAGACCGCCGAGGCCTGGTACCGCGTCATGGACCAGGACGCCGAGTTCCTTATGCTGCTCGCCCGGCGCGCCGCCGCCGTGCGCAGCTAGGCGGTCGGTCCGATGCCTGCCGACGACCTCGCCTTCACCCCCGCATGGGAGCTCCGTGACGCCATCGCCGCAGGCCAACTCTCCCCCGTCGAGCTCGTCGACCTCTACCTGCGGCGCATCGACTCCCTCGACCCGAGGCTCAACGCCTACCTCACCGTCTGCGCCGACGAGTCCCTCGCCGCAGCCAGACTGGCCCAGGAAGCGGTAGCCCAGCGCAAGCCCCTCGGACCCCTGCACGGCCTTCCCATTCCCATCAAGGACTTAAACCAGACCAAGGGTATCCGCACCACCCGCGGGTCGCTCCTGTTCAAGGACTTCGTGCCCACCTCCGATGAGCCCATGGTTGAGCGCATTCGAAACGCGGGCGCCATCATCCTGGGCAAGACCAACACCCCCGAGTTCGGCCACCGGGGGACCACTGAGAACCTCCTGGGCGACGCCTGCCGCAACCCCTGGGACACACAGCGCACCTCCGGCGGCTCCAGCGGTGGCGCCGCCGCGGCCGTGGCCGCCGGGCTCTGCGCAGCCGCCCAGGGCAGCGACGGCGGCGGCTCCATACGCACCCCAGCCAGCTTCTGCGGCGTCTACGGCATCAAGCCGTCCGCCGGCCGCGTCCCCAGGTCCTATCGGAACCCCGGCGGCTGGGGAATCCTGGCCCAGGACGGCCCCATCGGCCGCACCGTGAAGGACGCCGCCCTGCTCCTGCAGGCCATGGCCGGCCCCCATCCGGACGACCCCGGCGCAATCGGCGGCCCCGTGCCCGACTTCCTCGCGTCCCTCGAGGGCGGCGTCAGGGGCCTTCGCGTCGCCTGGAGCGCCGACCTTGGCGGCAACCCCGTGGACCCGGAGGTGCGCGACGCCGCCCACCGCGGCGCCTTGCTCTTCGCTACCCTGGGCGCCTACGTCGAAGAGTTGGACGCCACCATCGACCACGACCTCGCCCGCGAGACCTTCAAGACCCTCTTCCTTAGCGACTATGACGCAGGCCTTGGCAGGGTCCTAGACACCAGGCCGGAGCTGCTCATGCCCAGCCTGCGCGTCTGGCTGGAGGAGGCCCGAAGCTGGCCCGCCGCGAGACTCGCCCGCGCCCTCCGCGACCTCGAGTGGCACCGCGCCCGCCTCCGGGAGATCTTCAGCCGCTACGACCTGCTCCTCACTCCTGCCAACGCCGTCACCGCCTTCCCCGTGGAGCAGTGGCCGGACACCATTGACGGCGTCTCCGTGGACGGCCTCTGGGCCTTCAACCCCTTCTGCTACGTCTTCAACCTCACCGGCCAACCCGCCGCCAGCGTCCCCTGCGGCTTCTCCACTCTGGGCCTCCCCATCGGCCTCCACGTCGTCGGCCGCGTCGGCGAGGAGGCCACCGTCCTCCGGGCCTCGGCGTCCTTTGAAGAAGCCCAGCCCTGGGCGCATCACCGCCCCCCGGTGTCCTAGGGAAGCTCTGAACAACCCGGCTGACTACAAAGCCGTCGCGCAGCGACCCGTCATCCCCCGCCCACGGACGTGTTCAGACCGTTCCTAGGAGTCTTGGCGGGACTCCCAAGCGGCCAGGCGCTGCTCCAGGCTGCGCTGGCGGAGGGCCATGGTGAGGTCGCCGCGAGTGCGCTCGAGGATGCCTCGGACGGAGTCGGTGGTGCGGCGGAGGCCGCGGGTGACGGCGTCGGGGAAGTCCATGGTGACGAGTATGGAGTAGACGTCGTCCATGATGGCGAGGATCTCCTCGCAGCGGGAGACATCGTCCTTGCGGAGGGAATCGAGGACGTAGCGTCGGAGCTCGCCCACGGCCTCAGCGAGGCCGTTGAGGAAGGGTGCGTGGCCCATGCCGAGATCGTAGGGGCCAAGGAGGGTGGCGCCGGCGACGAAAGAGAGGACGGAGTTTGCTTCCGCGTACTCCTTCTGGGCATCCTCCACGAAGCCGGCGAAATAGACGTTTAGGTGTCCTTCCAATACCTCTTCGATCAGCTGCAGTGACTGACCGGCGGACTGGAGCAGGATCGTTGCCAGGTCGAGGTCATTGCGGTGAATGGCGCGGATGGTGTTGGCCGAGTGCTGGGTGACCTCCCTCGCGAGGCGCAGGGCCTTCTCGCGGGCGGAGAAGGTCTCGCCGAGGGAGGCGTGAGCCTCTTGGGCGATGGACGCCAAGCGCTGGTCAAGCTGCTGCGGGGTCATGCTGCTCCTCTGGCGGCCAGGGCGGCCTGAATGCGGTCAATGAGTCTGCCGGCGGCGGCTTCGGGGTCATTGGCGGCGGCGACGGCGCTGATGACGGCCACGGCGTCGGCGCCCGCGGCGATAACGTCGCCGGCATTGGCTTCGTTGATGCCGCCGATGGCGACGATGGGCCCCCGGACCAGGGAGCGCACCCGGCGGAGGGTCTCGAGGCCCGCGGGACGGGTGTTGGACTTGGTGCCGGTGGGGAAGATGGCCCCGACAGCGACGTAGTCGGCGCCCTGGCCGTGGGACTCCGCGGCCTCCTCTACGGTGGCGTTGGAGCGACCGGCGATCTGATGCGGAGCCATCACCTGCCGGGCACGGGAGATGGGGAGGTCGTGCTGGCCGACATGGACGCCGTGGGCGCCGCAGGACGCGGCGAGGTCCGCGTGGTCGTTGACGATGAAGAGGGCGTCGTGCCCTGCGCACAGATCGAGGAGGCGCAGGCAGTCCGGGATCTGGTCGCCCTTGTCCCGGAGCTTGTCCCGCCACTGGATGGCGGACGAGCCCGCCCGAAGGGCGGCGGCGGCGACCGCCAGGGGATCAGAGCGCGAAGCGGCGGGGTCGATGATGACGTACAGACCTCGGAGCTTTGCGGCCCGGGCTTCTCTCAGCTGGGCGCTGAGGCGCGCCTGGATGCGGGCCAGCGCCGCGGTGGCGCGGGCGGCTTGGGGCTGGTCCACGGCGCCGAGGAGCAGGAGGTTTTCGACGGCCTCGGTGGCCAGGCGCACGTTGGCTAACGCCTCCTCCGTCGACGCCGGGGTGCGCGTCGGCGGGCCGGATGGCTGCTCCGGCAGGTGGTCCGGGCCGGCGGATGGAAGGAGCGCCTCAAGCAGCGAGCGCAGGTCATGGTCCGGGTCCATGAGATGGGCAAGGGCGCCTTCGATGGCCGGGAGGCCCTCTCTGAGGGCGGACATCAGGGCGGCAGCGTAGGGAGTCATGGGTCCGATTCCAGCTCCTTTGGCACGTGTCCGCCCCGGGCGGAGTCGATGGCCTCTCTGGCCTCCGCTGGAACGTCCATACCCAGCCCACGGAAGCGCTCTTCCACGTATCGGCCGATGTTCCGGGGGTCACTGTAGTCCCCCAAGGTGGAAGGTCCGGCAGAGGCGGAACGGTGGTGGGCGAAGGCCGAGAACTGGCGGGCCATCTCTGTGCCGCCGCAGCGCCGGCAGGCTGGCTCGACGCGGTCGGAGGCGGAGCGAGTGAGGACGGTGGTGACGTCGCCGCAGTCGACGCAGCGATAATCGTAGATGGGCATGGTGTCAGGACCTCAGAGGTCGTCGAAGTCGTGGTGGTGGCCGTGGTCGTGGGAGTGGGCGTCGATGCCGCCGTCCATCATGTCGAGCTCGCTGAGGTGGGGGTCGGGGTCGCCCATGCCGCGCTTGACGTCCATCATCCACTGCTCCATGGCGCGGGGGTCGTCCTCATCGACGTCGCCGAAGTCGCCGGGGTCGCCCATGCTGCCGCCCCAGGACTTGACCACGGTGACGCGGGAGACGAGGCGGGTCAGGGCGGCGGAGCCGCAGCTGCTGCACAGGGGTGATTGGGACTGTTCATAGCTGCGGAAGAAGAGCTCAAGGCGGCGGTTGCAGGCTTCGCAGTGGTACTCGTATATCGGCATGGGACCGCTCCGTGGAGTGAGGGTGGCGCCCTCATTCTAGCAGATGGCGGGCGCTCCAACGACAGCAGCGTTGTGCGGCTTCAGATGTCCTCGGTGACGGCGTTGGTCACCTGGGAGACTCGCAGGACCTGGCCCAGCCGGTCCATTCGCACGGCGACCAGGTCTATGCGCCAGTGGGACGTTACGCAGTGCTCCTGAACGTAGTGCTGTGCCGTGGCGATGAGGTGTTGCCGCTTGATGCGGGTCACCGACTCTTCGGGGGTGCCCAGGGCGCGGCCCCGGCGGGTGCGGACCTCGACGAATACCAGGACGCCGTCTTGAGACGCGACGATGTCGACTTCCCCCCAGGGGCAGCGGTAGTTGGTCTCCAGGATGGCGTAGCCCCGACGGTGGAGGAAGCTGCGGGCGACGGCCTCGCCGCTCCGTCCCAGGCTGATTCGGGGGTTGGTCACGCCCCCTCCAGCAGCCGCCGGACGGGGGCATAGCACCGGCGGTGCACGGGAGACGGGCCCAAGCGCTGAAGGCTGGCGAGGTGGCTTGGGGTGGGGTAGCCCTTGTGGGCGGCGAAGCCGTAGCCGGGGTACTGAGTGTCAAGCCGGACCATGATCTGGTCTCGGAAGACCTTGGCGACGATGGAGGCGGCGGCGATGGAGAAGCAAGTGGCGTCGCCGTGGATGATGGCCTTGTGGGGGATATCGCTGTCCGGGAGCGTGACTGCATCAATGAGGACGAAGTCCGGTGGAGGGGCGATCTGCTCGATGGCGCGACGCATGGCCATGCGGGTCGCAGGGAGGATACCCACCTGGTCGATCTCCGCGTGGCTAGCGGCGCCGACGCCCACGGCGAGGGCGGACTCGCGCAGGAGCGGCGCCAGCTTCTCGCGGAGCTTGGGGGGGACCAGCTTGCTGTCGCGGACCCGGTGCAGCCAGGGGGGAGGCGCTCGCCGGGGGAGGAGGGAGGGGGGGAGTACGACGGCGGCGGCCACGACGGGACCGGCGAGGGGCCCGCGGCCGACCTCGTCGACGCCGGCGACGAGGTGGTGGCCCCGGCGCCAGAGGGCGTCCTCTTCGGCCCAGGTGGGGCGGAGTGCGGCGGGGCGGCGGGGCGACGGGCGCCCAGGCTTAAGGCTGGCGTGCCGCTGGTCGTGGGACATTGGGGCGCCTCTCGATGGGTCGCGCGGGTAGAGGCTAGGCGGACGCGGGGACAGGGGCGGCCGGGGAACGGACGGCGCTGCGGATGTAGCCGCCGCCGAGGAGCTCATCACCTTGGTAGAAGACAACGGCCTGGCCAGGGGTCACCGCGCGCTGGGGGTCGCGGAAGCTCACGAGGGCCGTGTCGCCGCGGGCGTCGACAGTCGCGGGGGCCTCGGAGGCCTTGTAGCGGATCTTTGCGCTGATCTCGACGTCCCCCTGGGGGGGCGACCCGGCAGTCCAAGAGAGGCGCTCCGCGACGAGGGTGCGGGACAGGAGCTCTTCCGAGGAGCCGACGACGACTTGCCCGGCTTCTGGGTCCAGGTCGACGACGTAGAGCGGGGCCGTCGATGCGATTCCCAGGCCGCGACGCTGGCCGATGGTGTAGAGCTCGACGCCCTGGTGGCGGCCCAGGACGCGGCCGGAGGTGTCGACGACGTCGCCGGGGTTGGACTGCACGCGCTCCTGGAGGAACTGGCGGTAGTCGCCCTGGGGGATGAAGCATATGTCCTGGCTGTCGGGCTTGTCCGCCACGGGGAGGGCTGCGTCGCGGGCGAGCTCTCGGATGCGTTCCTTGGAGTGGGCGCCCACGGGGAGCAGGATGCGGCGGAGCTGCTCCTGTCCGAGGCCAAAGAGGACGTAGGACTGGTCCTTGCGGGGGTCGACGCCGCGGAGGAGGCGCACGCGGCCGTCCGGGCCGTTGGAGAGGCGGGCGTAGTGGCCGGTGGCGATATAGTCGGCGTCGAGCCGGAGGGCGCGATCCATGAGGAAGTCGAACTTGATGCGGTCGTTGCAGGCGATGCAGGGGTGGGGGGTACGGCCGCGCTGGTACTCGGCGAGGAAGTAGTCGACGACGAAGGAGCGGAACTCTCGCTCGGCGTTGACGACGTAGTGGCGTGCGCCGAGGGCGTGGCAGACGCGGCGGGCGTCGTCGATGTCTTCGACGGAGCAGCAGCCCTTGGAGAGGGGCGTGGCGTCCGGGCGCTCGACGGTCCAGAGCCGGAGGGTGACGCCGATGACCTCGTAGCCCTGGCGGGCAAGCAGCAGCGCCGCGACGGAGGAGTCGACGCCGCCGCTCATAGCAACGACGACTCGGCCCTTTGTGTGGTGCGTGGACATGGTATGGAACAGGATAGCACATGGGGAGGGCGGTGCTGCAACCTGAGGCGGCCTGATCAACACGCGAGAGTGACACTCCTGTACCACTTGACGCAACACGGCCTAGATGCGACCCTCTTTCTAGGATCAGAGTCGCAACTGCCCTCGCTTATGGAAGGCGTTGGTATGACACAATTCGCTTCAGTCCGAAGATTCTGCGCGATTGAAGGCGCGGCATGCGACAAGGCGATTCCTTACAAGGGGCCTTGGACCTTCTTCTTCGCATATCCCTCAACCCCGCACTGGCAGGATTTCTCGTCCAAATTGGTCGGCGAGTTAGGGCCCAGAGGCTTCTCCGGAACTCGATGGGAAGACATCGTCAAGAATGATCTGATCTTTTCTAAGGTATGTGATGGCATCTATGGTCACGATTATCTCTTGGCGGAGGTGACGGAACCGAACCCGAACGTTCTACTGGAAATAGGGTATGCATTAGCGGTTGGGAGACTGCCTATCCTGCTAAAGGACAAGAATCAAAAAGAATGGTCCCGTAATCTATTGACAACGTTGGAGAGTTGTTACTACGAAACACGTGAAGACATCCACAGCTACATAGCCATACTGCAATCCCAGCCCCGTACAGTCCCCGAACACCCAGATAGGCGGCTACCATTCTTGGAGAACATGGGGATTTTCGATCGGGAGGAGACACCTGGCACCGTATATCACTTGAAGCCCAAACTTTCCGCTGACTGGATTAGTAGGGTGGATCGAACCCTTAGAAGTACATACTTTAAGACAAGTACCATGGACCCAAGTGACTCAGTCTATGATGAATTCTATCCCCAGGCCCGTGCCATTCAAAGTAACTCCCTAATTGTAGCTAGCTTCATAAGTAAGACTCACAACTCTTGGCAACAACACAACGCCCATGTGGCCTTGTTAGTTGGATTTGCCATTGGCTTGGGCAAGCAGGTACTCATTCTTCAGCAAGAGCCCATCGCCCCCATCTTAGACTTGGGGAGTGTTTCTCGCCCCATCGAGACCGAAACTCAAGCAGAGCAGATAGTCAAGGCGTGGATCGACGGTCAAACGCGATCTGTCATAGGCCAAACTGCGGAGTCACGACGCCTGGCAACCAAACGCCAGGAGGTCGACCGAATTCGGAGCATATATCTTGGGCACCCCGACGCGTTGCAGGATAACCAGTTACTTGACTGTTTTGTCCGGACGAAGGAATTCGAAGACGCTTTGGAAGGGCGACGAACCATTTTCATCGGTCGGCGGGGATCAGGAAAGAGTGCAAACTTCCAAGCTATCAAGCAAGAGCTTCAACAAAGTTCCAAGACAGTGCTCGCAGAGATAGCTCCAGACGATTTTGAGTTGCAGCGCATTTCGGAGTTTCTAAAGGAAGAATATCCACTTACTGACCCAAGGCTCGCATATCGGAATACATGGAACTATATTCTTCTGTCGGAGATTCTCAAATCCCTAGCTGAAAGGACTGAGAGGTTATACCTTTCGCCTGGCGACGTAGTTCGCAGCAGCCTTCACAAATTCTATGAGGAGAACCGAGCCCTACTAGATCTTGATTTTGGCGCGCGAGTCATTTCAATACTTCGCGATCTTGCTTCGATTTCAACCAGTACCTTGGAATCAGATGGCCGGTCGGACGCAGATGAACCAATCAAATCTCTGAGAAACTACCAAATTGGCAGGCGGCTAAAAGAGTTCGCTGATCGCGAAGATATTATGTTCTTCGTCGTAGCGGACGATTTAGATAAGCATTGGATGCCAGACACGAGTCAATCGATTGACTTGCTGATCGGATTGATCGCTGAGGTCGACAGACTACAGAGGTTCTTTGGGAGTCGTCTGAAGATAGTCATGTTTCTAAAGGAAGATATTTACGAGGTGTTGTCCCAATATGACGACGATCTACCAAAGCGTAGTCTTCTTCGCATGGAGTGGACCCAGGCGAACTTGAAACATCTCGTTGCAGAACGATTGGCCTTCGGGGCCAACCAACACAACGATGATGATGATACTACATGGTCGGTGGTATTTCCTGAGGCCGTTAGGGGACGTCCAGCTACAGAGTATATTCTTTCCAGGGCACTCCCTAGACCGAGAGACGTTCTGGATCTATGCCAAAAAGCGATTGATCAAGCTCAGCGAAACGGGCATAGCGCCGTGACGGAACAAGACATATTGGATGGGGAGGGCTCGTTTTCCGAGGGTCTGTTCGTATCAGTATGCACTGAATTCAGGGGACTATATCCAGGGCTCGAGAATATTCTTATAGAGTTTGCAGGAGTCCCGGAGAGAATGGCGTGGGATGATTTTGAGCGGATAGCAATTGGAGCCATCAAAAAGAACCGGAGGAGCATTGACGCCTGGGCTAGGAAGGTTCAAGCGAGTCCGGAGGCTCTAGCTGATATTCTCTTTCGAGTTGGCGTCATTGGCCTTTCCAAGGAAGTGACCGCTTCACCCTATTTCTGTAACGGTCGCTCATTCGCCGAGACTTGGGTGCTTGTGTCACCCAAGCCGATTGTACATGTCCATGCTGGCTTCGCAAAGTTTTTGGATGTCTCAGAAGTAGGACTTGCCTCTATTGGGCGTAGCAGGAGGGCGAGGGCGGTTGGCCCAGAGCAATTGCCCTTTAGGGGATTGCTATAGGCAGGCTTCAATGGCAGTAGCCTGCAAGAACTCACACGGGCGGACGCACACGGGGTCCCCTGACGCAGACGTGTGACCGGTCAGCAGCGCCGCCAAGGGGTTGCCGGGGGGTGGGGGCGCCGGTATAGTGGGGGTGTATGCCCCCGTAGCTCAGTGGATAGAGCACCGGCCTCCGGAGCCGGGGGCGGGCGTTCGAGTCGCCCCGGGGGCATGCCTTCACAGCACACATGGCAAGTCGGCGGCAGCATCGGGGCGTGGCCCAGCGGTAGGGCGCCTGCTTTGGGAGCAGGAGGTCGTCGGTTCAAACCCGACCGCCCCGACCAGCCCTTCTTTGTAGCTTCGCCGCGTGTCCCCTGATCCGTTGCCCTTGACATAGCGCAGGCGTGGTACTATAAGGGCGGCAAGGACTTCAGCAGCACGCCCGCGTTCGACGGGCCACGGAGGAGGCAGAGATGGCCAGGCTCTCATTCGGAATCGGAACGTCCCACAGTCCCATGATCAGCCAGCCACCGGAGATGTGGCCGGTGCACGCGGAGGGTGACAAGCGGAACAAGGAGCTGTGCAGGCCCCCAACCGGCGAGGTGATGCCCTACGAGGAGCTGCTGGCGCACGCGGACCCGGCCATCGGCACGTGGATCTCGCAGGAGAAGTTCCAGGCGCAGTGGGAGGCCTGCCAGCGTGGCGTGGACGCGCTGACGAAGGCGCTGGAAGAGGCCGCGCCGGACGTGGCGATCATCGTCACGGACGACCAGGGCGAGCTGTTCTTCGACGACAACTACCCGATGTTCTCGATCTACTACGGGGACAGCATCACGCTGGTGCCGCGAGAGGTGCCGGCGGGGGCTTCTCCGGCAGCGCAGTCGGCGGCGTGGGGCTACGGGGACACGGAGCTGAGCGTTCCCGTGGACTCGGACCTGGCGGTGCACTGCATCGGGTCGCTGCGGGACCAGGACTTCGACGTGTCCGTGCAGCGCTACCTGAATGACGAGTACGGCGGCAGCATCGGCCCCATGGGATATCACGGCTACGTCCGCACGGTCAAGCCGCGACGGTACGGCATCTCGCACGGGTTCGGGTTTGTGATCAAGCGGATCATGCACAACAAGCCGATGCCCATTGTGCCGATCAACCAGAACACATGCTACCCGCCGAACCAGCCGTCGCCGAGGCGCTCCTATGCGCTGGGCCAAGCGCTGCGCAAGGCCATCGAGTCCTGGGACAGCGACAAGAAGGTGGCGGTGATCGCTTCCGGCGGACTCAGCCACTTTGTGGTGGACGAGGAGCAGGACCGCGCCGTGCTGGAGGCGCTGGAGAAGAAGGACTCGGACTACCTGTCCTCGCGGCCCCGAGAGCGAATGAACTCGGCGACCTCGGAAACGCAGAACTGGATCACGGCAGGCGGCGCCATGGAGCACCTGCAGTTCAAGACGGCGGAGTACGAGGCTGTCTACCGCACACCGGCGGGCACGGGCGGGGGCTGGGCCTTCGGCACCTGGAGCTAGCCGGTCGTCCGGTTGCCGTCCCCGGGCGCGCGGAAGCTTCGCCGGGGGGCGGACGTGGGATGAAGTCGACGAAAGGGAATCGCTCGTCCTGAGGATGTCACGGGACGAGCGATTCTTTCTTTCTTGACGGCGCGGCTAGGAGAGCTGGGCCACGACCTCGGCCAGGGCGTCGATCTGGTCCAGGTCGGTGACACCTGGGCGGAGGAACACCTCGTCCAAGCCTGCGTCTTCGCAGGCCCGTAGGGCATCCTGGATGGCCTGGGGCGATGCGGGAATCCGGCGGTCGGCGGCCTGATCGGCTGCTCCCGGCAGGCCCGGCGCGTTGTCCGGCGGGCCGCCCTGGTAGGCGTAGTAGTGCTGGATGGAGGCGGCGGTGCGCTGCGCGACAGCCTCACCGACGGCGCAGGAGAGGCCCGCGACGAATCGGGGTCTCCCTGTCCTTCCCTGGGCCTCCCACGAATCCACGACGATGTCAAAGGTCTGCCTTGCCCGGAGAGGGTCCGAGATGTCCCCGGCCAGGTAGCCATCCGCCCAGCGGGCGGCCCTCCTGAGCGCCACGGGCGCGCGGCCACCGATGAGGAGCTCGGGCCCACCCGGCTGCACGGGCGGCGGCCCGACGGCTCCGACGCCGCCGCTGAGCGGCCGGCCGGACCAGATGCGTTTCATGAGCGCGAGCTGCTCATCGAACCTGCGGCCGCGGTCGTGGAAGGATGCGGGCGCGGCGCGGAAGTCGTCCTGGCGGTTGCCCACGCCCAGTCCCAGGGACAGGCGTCCGCCGGAGAGGGCGTCAAGGGTGGCGGCCTGCTTGGCGAGGACGCCGGCGTTCCGCAGCGGGGCGATGACGATGGAGGTCATCAGGCGAATGCGCTGAGTTGCGGCGGCGGCGGAAGCCAGGAGCATCAGCGGGTCGTGGTTGGGGTAGACGAGGCGGTCGAGGGTGGCGATGCAGGAGAAGGAGGCGGCCTCTGCGCGGCGCGCCCACTCGAGGATGAGGGCGCCGTCGCCGGGGGGGAAGATCCTGGGGAGACCGATGCCGATCTTCATTGCACACGCCGGCGGGTAGGGATTGGGGAGCTTTCTGTAGACGCTCTGGCTCTGTGTTCAGCCCGTGACACTCTGTTGGGCGGAATGCAGCGGTGGAGGGGATGCAGGCGGCGCGGGGCAGGGGTCACGGCGGGCGGCCTCAGGGTTCCACGGGCGGCGGGACGTCGAAGGAGGCGAGGCACTCGTCGACGAGGCGCATAGGCTCGGACCAGTCAAACTGGTTGTACCAGAAGCCGGAGCGGAGTGCGAAGGGGTCGCCGCCATAGAACCGCTCGTAGAGCTCGTGCCTTCCGCCGAAGGAGGAGATGGCCAGGTCGGTGGCAGCCTTGAACAGCTTGAGGCGCTCTTCGGCCGGGGCCTCGGCGCCGACGAAGTACTTGCGGATGTCGCCGGCAATGGGCGAGTTGAACGCCTCCAGGGACGAGGGTTGGTACATGAGGCCGGTGCTGAGGGTGAGCTGTAGCACCTCTTTGGCGCGGGGATACCACCAGGGGCCCATGACGCGGACCAGGTTCAGGTAGTGGGGATTAGGCAGGTAGACGCCATCCCGGTTGGGCCGGGAGGTGGTTTCCGCGGCCAGGATGAGGGCTCTGATGAGGTCGACGCTGATGGCGACCTCGGCGAGCATGTCGCGGGCGAATGGGGAGTCGCGCTTCATCATCTCAAGGCCCCTGCGGGCTAGGCCGAGGGTGATCTGGAGCTTGGTCACGAGGCGCACGGCAACCTGGAGCATGAAGAGGCCCACGGGCCGCCAGCCTTCGGGGTCGTGGGTGTGCTGCTGGTCGAAGGCGGTGAGGCGGTGCACGGAGTCCACGTCCTGGTTGATGAAGACGCGGTCCCAGGGGACGATGACGTCATCGAAGATAGCCACGCCGTCCATCTCGTCGAAGCGGCTGGAGAGGGGATGGTCGGCTGGGTTGCCGCCGCCGTAGGGCTCGCGGCAGATGAAGCGCAGGCCGGCGGCGTTGGTTGGTACGGCGAAGATGATGGCGTACTTCTGGTCGGCCTCGGAGGTGAAGCCGCGGCGCCCGTCGACGGCGGGAAAGCAGAGGAGCTCGTCGGCGTAGGGGCCGGCGGTGGAGACGGCCTTTGCGCCGCGGATGACGAGGCCTTGGTCGGTCTCCCGGACGACGCCGAGGTACAGGTAGGGGTCCTGCTGCTCCGAGGGGGGCTTTGAGCGGTCGATGGGCGGGTCTACGAGGACGTGGGAGAGGAAAAGGTCGTTGTCGCGAACGTACTTGAAGTAGCGCTGCACCTTGTCCGCGTTGTCACCAAAGAACTCCGAGTGAACGTAGAAGCCGGTGAGGATGGCGGCCATGAAGTCGGTGGTGCGCCCCATGAGGCCGAAGGTGGCGTTGGCCCAGACCCTGTGCATACGCTCGCGCCGCTGGATGTCCTCAATGGACCTGGGCACGAGGAACTCGACGCCGACTGGGGCGTCGTGATCGCTGGGTTGAAAGAGCATGTCCTGGCTGTACCGGGAGTCGAAGCGCAGGTCGTAGAGGCGGGCGAGGGTGTGGGCGGCGGGGCCGATGGCGGGATGGCTGGTGACGTCCTCAACCCGGTCGCGGCCGAGCCATACCTCGGGGCCGTTGGTGCGAAGCGCATCTAGGTACGCTTCCCCGGTCCGTGCGCCCATGAACACGCCTCCTGTGCAGTTCTGCCGACTGGCGGTGGCAGGCAAGATTGTACGCTATCCTGCGGTGGGGTCAACGACTGACGCCGGCGGGAGGGAGGGGGTTGCCCCGGCGGGGCACGGTCACTATTGTGTTGGTGAGCCGGCGGGTGACGGTTGCTTGGCGGGCGATCACGGAGGAGCGGTGTTGCAGGGACGGCATGCGATCTAACACGTACGACGTGACAATCATCGGGGGAGGGATCATTGGGCTGGCGACGGCCCTGCAGCTGCTGACGCGCGCTCCGCGGACTCGGCTGGCGGTGCTGGAGAAGGAGGAGCGGCTGGCCGTTCACCAGACGGGGCACAACAGCGGCGTCATCCACTCGGGCATATACTACCGACCCGGGTCGCAGAAGGCGCAGTTTTGCGTCCGGGGCGTTGGGGCGCTGCTCAGCTTCTGCGACGAGAACGAGATCCCCTACGAGCTGTGCGGCAAGCTGATTGTGGCGACGCAGGAGTCGGAGCTGCCGCGGTTGGAGGAGCTCCACCGCCGTGGCCTCGCCAACGGGGTGAAGGGGCTGGAGGTGGTCGGGCCCGAGCGAATCAGCGAGATCGAGCCGCACGCAACGGGGATCAGGGCGCTGTACGCCCCGCGGACGGGGATCATCGACTATGGACGGGTGGCCAGGGCGTACGCGGAGCACGTGCAGAGCAGGGGCGGCGACATCGTTACGGGCGCGAGAGCAATGAAGATAGCGCAGGCAGCGGACAGCCTGACCGTGGAAACGACGAAGGGGGCAGTGCACAGCCGCCGGCTGATCAACTGCGGGGGGCTGCAGGCGGACCGCGTCGCGCGGATGATGGGTGTGGAGCCGGGGGTGCGCATTGTTCCCTTCCGGGGCGACTACTTTGTCCTCCGGCCCCATGCGAGGGGGCTGGTGCAGGGGCTGATCTACCCGACGCCGGACCCGCGCTTCCCCTTTCTGGGGGTCCATTTCACGAAGACGATTCATGGGGGGGTTGAGGCGGGGCCGAACGCCGTGCTTTCCCTGGCACGAGAGGGGTACGGGAAGCGGTCGTTCAACGCTGTCGACGCGCTAGGGACCGTGACCTACCCCGGCTTCTGGAAGATGGCGAGGCGCTACTGGCGCATCGGCGTCACGGAGGTGCACCGCGCCTTTGGCAAGGCCGTGTTCGTCCGAGACTTGCAACGCCTGGTGCCCGCGGTCACCGGGGACGACGTGGAGCCCGGCGGCGCGGGGTTGCGCGCGCAGGCGCTGAACCAGCGGGGGGAGCTTCTGGACGACTTCAGCATCCAGACCACGGAGCGGGCGATCCACGTGCTGAACGCTCCGTCGCCCGGCGCCACGTCGTCGCTGGCGATAGGTGAGCACCTGGCAGGAATGGCCATAGACGCCTTCGGGTTTGGGTAGAGGCACGCCGGCGTCGAGGGGCAGTGTGCGGGGTGAATTGACATAATAGCTCGCGGCTGGAGTAGCCTTGCCGGGAGTTCATCAACACTGGGAGCGCACGGCTGGGTGTTGGGAGTGCGTGCGGCAGGCGGCGGACCGACAATAAGACAGCCCCTGACGGACCAACGTCAGGGGCTGTTGCTAGGCTGGATGAGCCGCCGCAGAGTATTAGCGATGCTGGCGGCGGCGGCGGCGGGCGGCGCGCCGGGCGGCAAGCCGGGCCTTCTCGCTCTTGGACTTGAAGAACCGGCGGTCCTTGAGCTCCTTGAGGATGCCGGCCCGCTGAACAGTCGAGCGGAACCTGTTGATCAGGCTGTCGCCGTTCTCACCGTCGCGCAGGGTAACTTCAGACATGGCTATGGCTCCTCGTATGAAGCGCTCGCAGCTTCGTAGTCTCAAATGGTGTTTCACACCTTACCATGACACAGTGTGAGGTGCAAGCCTTGTGAGGGGGGTCGTGCTGCCGGAGGGTCGGGGGCGGCTCTGGTATAATTGTGGACGACTTTCACAAAGGAGCGATAAATGGAGTATCGACGACTGGGGAGCTCAGGCCTGGAGGTCTCGGTGGTGGGTCTGGGGACCAACAACTTTGGAGCGCGGATCGACCGGGAGAGCTCGCTGCAGGTGGTGCGGGAGGCGGTGGAGCAGGGGATCAATCTCCTGGACACGGCGGACACGTACGGAACGGGCCGACAGTCCGAGGAGTACATTGGGCAGGCGGTCAAGGGGGTCCGATCGAAGGTTGTGATCGGGACCAAGGTTGGCATCAAGATGGGGGACGGCCCCAACAACGCCGGGGCATCGCGCCAGCACATCGTGGAGGGTGTAGAGGCGAGCCTGCGGGCCCTGGACACGGACTACATCGACCTGTACCAGATCCACCGGCCGGACCCGGTGACGCCCATCGAGGAGACGCTGCGGGCGTTGGACGACCTCGTGCGGTCCGGGAAGGTGCGCTATATCGGCTGCTCCAACTACGCGGCGTGGGAGGTGTGCGAGGCGATCTGGACGTCGCGGTCGCAGCACCTGACGCCGTACGTCAGCGTGCAGCCGGAGTACAGCATGCTGGTGCGCGACGCGGAGGATGAGCTGCTGCCGCTGTGCGAGCGGTACAACGTCGGCATTCTCCCCTACTTCCCCCTAGCCGGCGGTTTTCTGACCGGGAAGTACACCCGGGACCAGGAGCCGCCGGAGGGGACGCGGTTGGCGAATCCCAGGAACCAGTTCCGGCGCTATCTCAGCGATGAGGGCTTTGGGGTGCTGGACAGCTTGAACGCGTTCGCTGAGGCGCAGGGGCACACGATGGTTGAGCTTGCCTTCGCCTGGCTGCTGGAGTGCCCGCAGGTGAGCAGCGTCATCGCCGGGGCGACGAAGATTGAGCAGGTGCAAGCCAACGCAAAGGCTGGGGAGTGGCGGCTGACGGCGGATGAGATGGCGGAGGTGAACAAGATTCTCGACGGGGAGGAGTAGCGGTCGCCGCCGCGACGGGTCGCTGGCGCGACGGCCTTGTGGGCCTTGCTACGCCATAGGTGGGTTTGGAGATGTGGCGACGTATGAGCTTGTCATCGGGTGATCCCTGAAGGGTCGCCGGCGCGACGGCTTGGTGGAGCATCCCGGTATCGGAAAAGGAAGAGGGGTCCGCGACTGCGGACCCCTCTCACTTTTTCACTTGGGGGTGAGCTTGGGGTTCACCAGGGGAGGGTGATGAGCTCACCGTCCTTGAGCTGGACGACCTCGCCGGAGAGGTCCATGCCGACCTGGGACGCGAGGACGAAGACGCTGCCCAAGCTGTCGGGCCCGGGCATGCGCTGGCGGGCCTCCTCCGGGGCGTTCTCGGTGGCGATGGCGCCGCCAGGGGCGATGCAGACGACGCAGACGTTGGAGTCCCTGACCTCTCCCGCGGCGAAGCGGGTGAAGGTGCGGATGGCATCCTTGCTGACGGAGTAGGCCGTTGCGGTGGAGCCTACGCCGCCGCCGCCGTGCATGGTGATGATGTGGCCGGACTGCCGGGCCTCCATGTGGGGCAGGACATGCTTGGTGCAGAGGAAGGTGCCGCCGAGGTTGGTCTCGATGACGCGGTCCCAGTCGCCCTTTGACATATCAGGGATACGCGGCCAACGCGGAACGCCCCAGTTGAAGTGGGTGACGATGGCTGCGTTGTTGATGAGGATATCGATGCGTCCGAAGCGGTCGAGGACCTGGTCCACCATGGACTTGACCTTGGCCTCGTCCCGGACGTCGGCCTCGACGCTGAGGACTTCAGTGCCGAGCTCGCCGAGCTCGCCTGCGACTCTCCCGACGTCTGCAATATCGGCGAGCGCAACCTTGGCGCCCGCCTGGGCGATGGTGAGTGCTGCGTGGCGCCCGATGCCCATGGCCGGACCGGTGATGAGGGCTACTCTCCCGTCAAGTTCCCCTGCCACTATTCCCCCCTGCAAGACTAGATTGGGCTGATGAAGCCTGAGGAAGTATAGCCGCGCGCCAGGGGAGCGTCAACGGGGGGCGCCGGCGCGACGGCCTTGTGGTGGGCGGCCATATTGACAGTGGGATACAGCCGTGCTAGCTTCGGGACAACGGCCGGGGACCCGCAGTGTGCGGAACCTAGGAAGAGGTGAGTGGAGATGCCGACGATAGACTCTGACGCACACGTGGTGGAGACGGAGCATACGTGGGACTTCATGGACCCGTCGGACAGCGCGCTCAGGCCCATCGTGGTGGCGCCCACTAGCGGCAACGGTACGCAATACTGGATGATCGACGGCAAGATCAGGGGGCGCGCACGTGGTCCGGTGGCCGCGCAGGGGCTGGCGGAGAGCGTGAAGCGGAACATGGTCACCAACGACGCCTTCCGGTACATGGAGGACATCCCGGGGCGCCTGGCCCACATGGACGAGCTGGACATCGACGTGCAGGTGCTCTACCCGACCATGTACATCGGTCGGATGTGCGACCGGCCGGAGACGGAGGTGGCGCTCTCCAAGAGCTACAACCGGTGGCTGGCGGACATCTGGCAGCAGGCCAAGGGTCGGCTGCGCTGGACGTGCATCCTGCCGATGAACGTGATGGACGAGGCGCTGAAGGAGTTGGACTTCGCGGTGGAGCATGGGGCCTGCGGGATCACGATGCGGAGCATTGAGGATGACCGGCTGCTGGTGGACGAGTACTTCGACCCGCTCTATGAGAAGGCCAGCAACCTGAACATACCGATCACGGTACACATCGGCAGCTCCAACGATGCGATGAACGACGTGCTGTCCAAGGACGGCATCGGCGGGACCTTCGCCAGGCTGCGACTGATGTCGGTGGCAGCTTGCCACGCGCTGATCACGAACAAGACGCCGCTGAAGTACCCGGACCTCAAGTTCGCCTTTGTGGAGGCGAGCGCCCAGTGGATCCCCTACATGGTCCACGACCTGCGGCGGCGGCTGGAGACCCGGGGCCGGGACCTGGAGCCGGACGTGCTGAACGCGTACAAGATCTGGGTGACGTGCCAGATGGACGATGACCTACCCTACGTGCTCAAGTACTCGGGGCCGGACAGCATTGTGGTTGGGACGGACTACGGGCACCAGGACCAGTCCAGCGAGATTGAGGCGCTGCGGAAAATGCGCACTCGCGGCGACGTGGACCCCGCGGTGGTGGACAAGATTCTGGGCGCCAACGCGATAGCGCTGTACGATCTGGACCTGTAGCCGCTGTCCAGCGGCTGACAACTGCACCGCACAAAGAAGCGGTCCGACCTCGGTAGACGGTCGGGCCGCTTTCCTTTGCTTGAGAGCTCCGGTCCCGCACTCATCTGGTCCAAGTGCCTCGCCATGAACGGCCCCCCTGAGGCTCGGAGATCTTTGCGCAACCGTCATGCCTGCGCCCACCGTCATTCCCGCGAAAGCGGGAATGTGGATTCACATTTTAAGTGCAACACCTGATTGCGAAATACCTCAGCGGGTGACCGGTAGCCCAGGCATTTGCGGGGCGTGTTGTTGTATGCCAGCATCAGCTGGGTAAAGCGCTCCTCGGACAACGCCGCCAGGTCCGTCTTCCGGGGCAGGGTGCGACGCATCCGTCCGATGGCGTTCTCCACGCCCCCCTTCTGCCAGGGGGCGTGGGTGTCACAGAAGAAGGTCTGGATGCCCAGCCGGTGGAGACGGTGGTGGCCGGCGAACTCGGATCCGTTGTCGAACGCCACGGTCTGGCGCCACGGGGGCGGCAGGGGCGCCAGGAGCCGTTCCAGGGCGGCGGCCACGGGGTCCGCCGCCTTCCCCGCTTGGCGCACCGCCAGCAGCAGGCGGGAACAGCGCTCGTGCACGGCCAGGAGCACGGGGCCGGAGCGCCCGAAGAGCATCAGGTCTGCCTCCCAGCGCCCGAAGACTTCCCGGTTCTCGGCCTCCTGCGGTCGCTGGGCCAGGGGGCGCCGGTGGGCAATGCGGCTGGCGGCGATGCCCCCGCGGCGGCCCCGCCGCCCCCGCCGGGATCGGCCCTGGGGCAGGTAGGAGCGCCAGGAGTAGTCCTTGGTGCGGCGCAGCTGCCCGTCGATGAACCGGTAGATGCTCTCATGGGAGATGACCTGCCGACCTTCCTCCAGAGCCAGACGGCCCGCCACCTGCTCTGGCGACCAGCCCTGACCCAGGCGGGACAGCACCTCCGCTCGCAGCGGACCATCCCGCTCCAGCTTGGAACCCCGCCAACGACGGACATGGGCCTGCTGGTTCGCGTACAGCGGCAGGTAGCCTTGGGTCCGTGAGCCGTTGCGCTTCATCTCTCGAGCCACGGTCGATGGCGGGCGATCCAGAGCTGCTGCGATTTGGCGGACCGAGTATCCCTGGGATAGTAGATGGGCAATCTCCCATCGCTCTTCAATAGTGATGTGCCTGTATCCTCTTTCCATGGCAACACCTTACTCTGGTGTTGCACTTCGTTTGTGAACTTAGTGAATCCAGGGTGGCAGCACGGCGCGGGGCTCCCCCTGCAAGGCCGTCGCGCCTGCGACCCGCCCCGACGCTCCCAACCCACCCCCACAAGCCGTCGCGCAGCGACCGGGAATCCAGGGCGGGGCAGGGGTTGGCAGGAGCCGCTTCACGTTCACGACCTCACCCGCCACGGGGAGTTGCGCAAAGGTCTCCCTTCGCGGGAGTGACGGAGTGGGTGGGTGCGGGAGTGATGGCGGGTGCAGCTCAGCCGGACCTACACTGAATTCCTTAGGTGCAGGGACTGCTGTGCCGCCTTTACAACTTGGCCCTTGGCACATACGATATGCGTTCTGAAGCGGTAGCGGCCCTGTTCTGAAAGCCGTGACATTCCTGGGCGGGCCGGGGAAGGACGGCGCCACGGCCCGCGGGCAGTGGGCTTGCCAAGCCGCGTTCGGCTTGCGCATCGTGGATGAATCCAGCAGACGGCAGCTCTAGAGGTATGTATGATCGGGTTCATTGGTGGAACGGGGCCTGAGGGCAGGGGGCTGGCGCTGCGATTCGCCATGGCCGGCGAGGAGGTTGTGATCGGCTCCAGGTCCCTGGAACGGGCGCAGGAAGCGGTCGAGAACGTCCTGGGCCGGGCGCCGGACCTTGCTGTCACCGGTGGGGAGAATGCCGACGCTGCTCAGCGCGCCGACACCGTGTTCGTTGCCGTTCCCTATAGTGCCCACCGCGACACCGTGTACGGACTCGGCGATCTGTTGAAGGGCAAGATAGTGGTGGACGTGGTCGTCCCCCTAGCTTTCGAAAAGGGCAGGGTCCGGGCCGTGCCGGTGGAGGAGGGATCCGTGGCTGAGCAGGCGCAGCTCCTGCTGCCGGATGCGCGGGTTGTTGGCGCCTTTCACAGCATCAGCGCCCAGGAGCTGTTGGTCCCCGACGCGGCAGTGGACTGCGACGTGGTCGTGTGCGCCGATGACGCGGAGGCCCGGGACCGCGTCATGGCCCTGGCCGAGCTCATCAAGGGAGTGCGGGCGCTCAATGGTGGCGGGCTGGCGACTTCGCGCTACGTGGAGGCGCTGACAGCGCTGTTGCTGAACATGAACCGGATCTACAAGGCCCACTCGGCCATCAAGATCGTGGGCATCTGAGGAGGGAAGGCCCCGCCGGCGGCTTGCTCGCCCACCAGGGGAGCAAGGCGGACTAGAGGAGCACCTCCCGCTCACCGACGACTCAGCCGGGAACGCGGACGCCGTGATTCCCGGGTAGACCGCACACTGGAGGTGCGGAGACCCACTACCAGGTCGGCCACGGCGAAAGGGCTCGGCCGCAGGCAAGGGGAGAGCGAAGTGCAAGAGAGCCAACCCGCAGCGGCAGGCCGCATCTCACCGCTTCTAGTCGTTGTTGCTGCGGTCTTCGTGACGGCGCTGATCACCTCCAACATCATTGCCGTGAAGCTGGTGGTCATCGTGGGGGAGGTCCTCCCAGCGGCCATCATCCTATTCCCGCTGAGCTATATCATCGGCGACGTGCTCACTGAGGTGTATGGCTACTCCGTCGCACGGCGTGTCATCTGGCTGGGGTTCCTGTGCAACCTGATGGCCGTTGGCGCAATCTGGGCTGGCGGGCTGCTGCCGGCGGTGGACCCAGAGATTGGGAGCGCCTACGACCTGGTGCTGGGGTACGCGCCCAGGATCCTCGCGGCATCCTTTGCCGCCTACCTGGTGGGTGAGTTTGCGAACGCTTTCGTTCTCTCACGCATGAAGCTGCTTACGAGAGGCCGCTGGCTCTGGGCCCGCACCATTTCCTCGACGGTCGTGGGGCAGGGCTTGGACTCGACGGTATTCATAAGCCTGGCCTTTGTGGGCACGGTGCCGGGAAGCGTGCTTGCCGAAATAATACTTGTGCAGTGGCTGGCCAAAGTTGGCTATGAGGTGCTGGCGACACCGCTGACCTACGGAGTCGTCGGCTACCTGAAGCGCGTGGAAGGCCGGGACGCCTACGACCGGGGCGTAGGGTTCAACCCAGTGGCCCTGACCCGCTAGGAGCGCTGTCGCTCGCAGGCTCCGGGCACGCGGCCTCGTTGGGGGCTAGGTGAGCGGAGGAATGGGCCGGATGACCCCTTGGACCTGGGCTAGACGTTGCGAAGGGCGCGGCCCGGCAAGGCGCCGGTGTGCCGGCCTTGGTCAATGACGATCCGGCCGTTGACCAGCACATAGTCGATGCCCACCGGCAGCTGCCTGGGTTCCTCGAAGGTGGCGGTGGCCCGCACGGTGTCCGGGTTGAACACCACCAAGTCGGCCTTCATGCCGTCGCGGAGGATGCCCCGGTCCCCGAGGCCCAGCCGCTGGGCAGGCGTGGAGGTCATCTTCCGCACGGCGTCCTCCAGCCGGAGCAGCCTTTCTTCGCGGACGATCTGGCCCAGGATGAAGGGGAAGGTGCCGTAGGTGCGGGGGTTGGGCTTGTGGCCGGTCATAAGGCCGTCGCTGCCCACCATCTGGGCGGGATGGTTGAGGATGGTGCGGATATTGTCCTGGTTGCCGGTGCGCGCAACGAAAGCCACGTCCAGGTCCTCTTCGATAAGCAGGTCACAGACCGTGTCGACCATTCGCTTGCCCTGGGATTGGGCCATGTCCACCAGGGAGCGCCCCTCCCACTCCCTGTTCCTCGCCGAGCCGATGTGACTGAAGAGGTAGTCCTTCAGGTCGCCTCCCCACTGGGGATGAATGGCGTCCTGAATCTGGTCCCGGACGGCCCGGGTCTTGATTCGCTCCAAGAAACGCCGGGGCCCGCCCGCGTGGACCCAGTGGGGCACCAGGGACAGCAGCAGAGTGCTGGCGGCGGGATAGGGGTACTGGTCAAAGGTGACGTCTACACCCTCGTCGCGCGCCTCATCGACGAGGGCAAGCATGCGCTCGCCCATGCCGTCGACGGGGTTGTGGTAGTGGGAGATTTGGACGGGAACGCCTGCCTCGCGGCCCACGGTGACGGCCTCACGGAAGGGGTCGAGCAGCTTGTCGCCCAGGGAGTAGCGTGCGTGGGTGATGTACATGCCGCCGTAGGCCCTCACCGCACCGGCCAGCTGGACAAGCTCGGTGGTGTCGCTGTAGGCGCCGGGGGTGTAGGTGAGCCCCGTGGAGAAACCGAAGGCGCCGTCCTTCATTCCCTCCTCGACCAGTTGCCGCATTCGAAGGGCCTCCTCCGGGGTCGGTGCGCGGGCATCCCAGTCCATAGCCTCGATGCGAATGGCGGCGTGGGGAACGAAGTAGACCACGTTGCAGGCAACCCGTCTGTCGAAGAGGTCCAGGAACTCCTTGGTGGACCCCCAGCGGACATCGGGAGGCGGGCGGCCGTTGACGGCGGCGAGGTACGACAGGAGGGGTTCCAGCTTGGGGGGAGAGATGGGCGCGTAGGAGAGCCCGTCCTGCCCCAGGGCCTCCGTCGTCACCCCCTGGCTGACCTTGGCTTCATGGAGGGGGTTGGAGAGCATCATCAGGTCCGAGTGGGAGTGCATGTCGATGAAGCCGGGGCACACGGCAAGGCCGGAGGCATCGATGACGCGGCTCGCTTCAACACCCGACGTATCGCCGCGCAGGATGACCACGGAGTCGTCGTCAACACCGACGTCCGCGCGAAACCACGTGCGTCCCGTGCCGTCGATGACTTGTCCGTCCTTGATCAGCGTCTCAAGCATCGTTCACCGGTCCTTTCGGGCGGCGTCCGGGAGGTCGAGCGTGGGGCGTGCGCCGCGATTCACCGAGGTTCCGGCGGCTGCACCGCGAGCCGCGTGGGAGGCGACGCGGCGTAAGCGCTCATGGACTGCCGACGCTCCGCACGATGTGTTGCGGGCGGCCGCGCCTACCGGCCGGGCAACGGAGGGCCGCCGGTGGTGTCGACAGCGGCCCCGGCGCCGTCCCACCATGACGTGATGGCGTCCACCTCGGCCCGCTCTTCGGGCGTGAGGCGCCACTCCGCGGCGCGGACGTTGGCGGCGACGTGCTCGGGTTTGTCGGAGCCGGTGATGGCGACCGTCAGCTCCGGGTGGGACAGCAGCCATGCCAGGGCGAGCTCGCCGACGGTGTGGCCATGGCCCTGAGCGAACTCCTCCAGCTGGACCAGCAGCTGCTCCGTGCGTTGGCTGCGGATGCGGCCGACGATTCCCATGGGCTGGATATCCGCACGACTTCCGGGAGGCGGAGGAGCGCCCGGGCGGTAGGTTCCGGTGAGGAAGCCGCCCGCCAGGGGGAAGTAAGGGATGAAACCCACGTTGTATGCCCTGCAGAAGGGCAGCAGTTCCAGCTCCACGTGACGGTAGAGCAGGTTGTAGTGGTTCTGCGTTGAGACGAAGGGGGACAGACCGTGCTGGGTTGCGGTGGCCAGCGCCTCCATTTGCCGCCAGGACGCATAGTTGCACGCGCCGACGTAACGCACCTTGCCCTGGCGGACCAGGTCGTCCAGGGGACGCATGATCTCTTCCGGCGTGGCCCAGGGCGCCGCCTGGTGGATCTGGTAGAGGTCCATGTGGTCGGTCTGGAGCTTGTGCAGGCTCTCCTCGCACTTGCGCATGATGCGCTGGCGTGCCGTCTCCTCCCCCAGGTCCCGGAGGTTGAACTTGCTGGCGATAATGAACCGCTCCCGTTTCCCCTGGATGGCGGCCCCTATGAACTCCTCGCTCTTGCCCCCGGCGTAGATGTCTGAGGTGTCAATGTAGTTGACGCCCAGATCCAGGGCCTGGTCGAGGACCCTGGTCGTCATGGCCTGGTCCAGCAGGGGCGGGCCAAAGGGAAATCCCCCCATGCCGATAACTGAGGGCCGTAGGTCAGACGAGCCGAGCTGCCGGTACTCCATAGCAATCCTGGCAATAGGCCCCTCGGGTCTTGAGCCGATCGAAAGGCCAACGGGGTCTGGGCAAGACTAAGCGGCCGCGACCGCTCGCACGATAGGCAGGTCCTCAGCCAGCACGTCCCAGGAGTCCCCCTGGTCCCGGCTGACCAGCACCTGGCCGTCGCCGGTGCCTGCGAAGACGGTGTCGGGTTCTGCGGGGTCGGTGGCCAGCGCGAAGACCATGCCGGTCAGTGTGGACGGGAGCCCCTTCATGACCGGGTCCCAGGTCTTGCCTCCGTTCCTGCTGAGGTAGATCGTGGCGGCCGCGCCCTCATCGCGGCGCCAGTAGCGCGGGCGGCCCTGGGATGCGGCAGTGTAGACGACGTTGGCGTCCTGGGGATGGACGGCAAGGGGCACCATGTAGATGGACTGGAGCCCTGCGCAGACCGACTCCCAGGAGATGCCCTGGTCGAAGCTGCGGAAGAAGCCGCGTCCCGTGGCGGTGTACAGGATGTCTCGCTCGCCAGGTGCGCAGACCAGGGTATGGATGTCCAGGTGAAGGCTCTCGCGGGACTCCTGCCAGGTGTCGCCGCCGTCGCGGCTGCGGATGACGCCGCCGACCTCGACGCCGGCGTAGACCGTGTCCGGGTCCTCCGTCGAGAAGGTGAGGGAGTGGATGTTGGCGACGTGGGGCGGCGAGGGGAAGCTCCAGGTGGCGTAGGCCGAAAGGTCTCTGACGGCGCTCAACTCCTCCCACTCTTCGCCGGCGGTGCGGCTGCGGTACATTGCGGCGGGCTTGGCGCCCGCGTACAGCGCGCCGTTGGGGGCACTGGCGACGCACCAGGGATCGACGTCTTCGAGGAGCGCAGTCCAAGTCTGGCCACCATCGCCGCTGCGGAAGACACCCTGCTCCCGGACCGAGGCCAAGAGGCCGCCGGTCGCCGAGGCTTCAGGGACAACCTTGGACACCACATGGCCTTCCAGGGCTCTGCTCGTACATTCCCATTGATCGCCCTGAGGCGTGTAGGCATAGACTCCGCTATCCGTTCCCACCAGGAGCATGGTCTTCACCTCCACAGCGTCACTGGTCAGCATTGCCGCAGCGCGCGGAAACTCCATAGGTTGGGGCGAGTATGCCACCCGCCTCCGGCTGCGTCAATGGCCGCGCCATCAGATGCTGTGCCGGGGCAGCCCTTGACGGGAGGGGTGTGTCCCGGAACAATGGCGCTCATGGACGTGTGAGAGCGACGCACTTGACTAGGAGGGCCCCGTGTCAACTGAGAACAAGGCCATCATCCGCCGCTACTACGACGAGCTTCTGAATCAGGGCAATATGGCCTTCGCGGACCAGGTCTATGCTCCGGACGTGGAGCTTCACATCCCCGGCCTGCCGGAGGACCCCTACAGCGCTGAAGCCGTGAAGCAGATGTTTGCGGCCGTGCGAACGGCGTTCCCGGGCGTGCGCGTCACCGTCGAGGACCTGGTGGCGGAAGAGGACAGGGTGGCCGCCCGGATAGCGCTGCACGGCCCCCATCAGGGCGCCGGTCAGGCTTCGCCCTATGACAGGGTGGCGGCATGGGCGCGCATCGACATCTTCCGTCTCGTCGAGGGCAAGATCGTGGAGCAGTGGGCGGACCGGGACGACGTGCGGCTCATGGCCCAGTTCGGCGTGCAGCTTCCCTCGATCCCGTAGCCTGCGCCGGGGTCATTGGCCCAGGAACTCCTCCAGGACCGCCTGGGCCGTGTCGTATTGCGGACGCCACCATTCGGAATGGGAGGCAGCAGGGTAGACGCCGCGGACTCCCGCCGCGATAAAGACATGCAGCTGCTCTACCGCCATGTCCGACCCCGGGGCCGACCGACTCCGGGCGAACAGGACCTCATGAACCATCCAAAGGCGCATCGTCTTGACGGTGCTGTGCCCGTCGACTAGACTCCCTTGGACTCGCTTCTCAACACCGTATGGGCCTTGGCGAGACGGGGAATGACGAACGTAAGCCGGGAAGAGATCGAAGCTGCCCTCGGGCGCCTGGGAATCAGCTTGGGGCCGGAGGACGCCGAGGGCGTTCGGGCGCTCTTCGAGCGGTACGCGGAACGCCTGGAGCTCCTGCACTCTGCGGACGTAGACGAAGACGAGGTAGCCGGTCAGTTTATCCCACAATGGGCAGATAGCCCCGAGAGGTAGGGTTGTGGCTCAGGGAGAGGTTGGCGGGGACCGAGACCTGTGTTTCCTTACCGTCGGGGAGGCCGGCAGGCTCATCCGCGAGATGAGCATTTCGCCGGTGGAGCTGACGCAGGCCTTCCTGGACCGCATCGAGCGAATCGACAGCAAGGTCCGGTCCTACGTGACCCTGATCCCCGAAGCCGCCCTCGCTTGCGCCCGCACCGCTGAGGCAGAGCTACTTCACAGGTCGTGGCGGGGCCCTCTCCACGGCATCCCCATCGCCCTCAAGGACCTGTACGACACCAAGGGCATCCGCACCACGGGCCAGTCCAAGGTCATGGAGCATCGCGTCCCGGGTGAGGACGCGACGGTGGTGGCCAGGCTGCGCGAGGCGGGCACCGTGCTCTTGGGCAAGCTGGCAATGCACGAGTTCGCCCTGGGCGGCCCACAGACGAGCCTATTCGATCAAGCCCGCAACCCCTGGAACCTGGACCACGTCACCGGGGGTTCCAGCAGCGGATCGGGGGCGGCCATCGCGGCGGGCCTGTGCATGGGCAGCCTGGGCTCCGACACCGGCGGCTCCATACGGGGTCCTGCGGGCCTCTGCGGCATTGTTGGACTGAAGCCCACCTACGGCCGGGTGAGCCGCTCCGGCGTGCTGCCATTGAGCTGGTCCCTGGACCACGTGGGCCCCATGACCTGGACTGTTGAGGACACGGCCCTGATGCTCCAGGCCATCGCGGGCCACGACCCCAAGGACCCAACGTCCAGCCGCGCGCCGGTCCCGGACTACACGGCATCGTTGAAGCGGGGCGTCAAGGGGCTGACCATTGGGATGCCGCGCCACTACTTCTTCGACACGGACGGCGGCGTGGACCCCGAGACGGTCGGAGCGGTGGACGCCGCCCTGGCGGAGCTGGAGCGGCTGGGCGCACGGCTGAGAGAGGTGCGCATCCCCAGCCTGCACTTTGCCGGGGCAGCGAACAACGTCATCATGTTGAGCGAGGCCTTCGCCTACCACCGGCGCAACCTTCAATCGCAGGTCCAGAACTACGGGAAGATTGTGCGCACGAGGTTCCTGGTGGGAGGCCTGTTCACCTCGGCGGACTACGTCCAGGCCCAGCGCGTTCGCAGCCGCGTCAAGCGGGAGATGGGGGAGGCGCTGAGACGCGTCGACGTGCTAGCCATGCCGACGGGACTGAGGCCCGCCACCGCACTGAAGGACCTGGACCCGATGAGTACGATGATGAACCGCAGTCTAACCGCCCCATGCAACGAGGCAGGTCTGCCGGCCATCTCCGTGCCCTGCGGGTTCAGCAACACCGGCCTACCCATCGGGCTGCAGATCGCGGGCAAGCCCTTCGACGAGCCCACGGTCATGCGGGTGGCCTACGCCTATGAACAAGCGGGCGGGTGGACCGAAACGCGCCCAAAGCTGTAGCCAGCGACGGACCCGAGCGCTGTTTCAAGCCCCTTCAGTCCCGCTTACGGCGGGGAGGTCTTGCCGCGCGAACGACATAGGAGGACTCCATGGCACAGACACAGGAGAATGACGACGGCAGCGTCATCGGGCGCCTGAGCCGCTACATGGTTGCGGCGCGGACGGACGAGCTCCCTGCGGATGTCGTTCAGAAGACCAAACATCACATCCTGGACACCCTGGCAGCCATGGTGTCGGGCGCTGAGCTGGAGCCCGGCAGGCTCGCCATCACGTACGCGCAAGGCCGCGCCGGCGCCCCGGAGGCCCAGGTGGTGGGCGCCCCGCTGCTGGTCGACGCGGGCCACGCCGCCCTGGCCAATGGCCTCATGGCCCACGCCGACGAGACCGACGACTCTCACGCGGCATCGGGCACGCACCCGGGGTGCGCCATCGTGCCGGCTGCGTTGGCTATGGCTGAGCGCGCCAACGGGAGCGGGCGGGGGCTCCTGAACGCCGTGGCCCTTGGCTACGACGTCTGCGCCCGCACCATCCGCGCGTTGGGCTACCGGCAGGCGCTGGAGCAGCGGGGCGCCAGCAGCCACAGCGTCGGCGGCGTGTTTGGCGCGGCGGCGGCGGCCGGCGCTGCCACGGACATGGGCGAATCCCAGGTCAGGTATCTCCTGTCCTACACGGCTCAGCAGACCTCCGGCATTCCTTCGTGGGTCCGGGACCAGGACCACATCGAGAAGGCGTTCGACTTCGCGGGCATGGGGGCGCGCAACGGCGTTGAGGCGGCCCTGATGGTGGACGCCGGCTTCACTGGCGTCTGGGACGTCTTCGACGGCGACCGCAACTTCTTCCGCACCTTCGGCACGAATCCCCAGCCGGAGGAGATGGTTGTCGGCCTTGGGACTTGCTACGAGATCATGGCCACCAACATCAAGAAGTACTGCGTGGGCTCGCCAATTCAAGCGGCTGCGGACGCCCTGGCGAACATCATGCAGCGAAGTGAGATTGGCGCGGCGGAGGTGGAGCGCGTCGTCGTGACCCTCCCCGTGGGCGGTGCCCGCATCGTCAACGACCGCCACATGCCGGACATCAACCTTCAATACATCCTGTCCGTGATGCTGCTGGACGGAAGCCTGAGCTTCGCCGCAGCCCACGACGTCCCGCGCATGCGGGACCCGCGGGTCATGGAGTTGCGGGGGCGCATCGAGCTCCAAAGCGACGACGCCCTAGTCACCCCGGAGAGTCCCCGTCAGGCCATCGTGGAGGTTGTCACCAGGAGCGGCCAACGCCTGCGCGACCACGTGGTGAAGGTACGGGGCACCGCGGAGAACCCCATGACCGTGGAAGAGGTGGAGGAGAAGGCGCGCGACCTCCTCGCCCCAAGCCTGGGCGAGGCCAGAGCCCAAGGCCTCATCGATGCAGTGCAGCACCTAGAGGGCCTGGGGAGCGTTCGCGAGCTCAGGCCCCTGCTGTACCCCTAGACCGCCGGAGGAGACGAGCACACGGGAGCGCCAGGCCGCGACAGAACCGCCTGACGCTCAGCTGCGCGAGTGCTGGGGAGGCGGACCTACGCGGGGCCGACGAGGACGTCGTCGCCCTCGATCCGGACGGCGTAGCGCGGGAGGCCTTCCTCCGCTGGGCCCTCCAGCACCTCGCCCGTGGTGGCGCTGAATCGGCTGCCATGGCAGACACACTCCACCTCTTCGCCCTCCAGGGCGCCATCCTCGGAGAGGTAGCACTCCTGGTGGGGGCAGACCTCTCCCACGGCGTGGAGCTGGCCGCCCGCGTTGACCAGGAGCACCCGTTCCTCACCTGTCTCGAAGAGAGTCATGCCTCCGGGCTTGAGATCGCCGACCTTAGCCGCCTTGACGAATTCGTCCACGTGCTGCCTCCTGCTTTCGCTTTATGGAATGAACACCTATTATAGCCGCATGCCCGGTTGCTTCCTACCCGTCTTGGTGGGAGAGTTAACGAGCCCCGGTCCTGGTTTCCGCAGGGGCCCGGTGACAGTCGGCGCGCGGGCACGGCGAGAATAAGCGGTCCCACGTCAGAATTCTTCCCGGGAGGTGTCAGGCATGGCGGCAGAGAAGCTGAGCGGCGAAGAGATCGAAGAGCTGAAGCAGATGGCAGAGGCCCACTTCTGGCCCCACTTCCGTCAGATTGGGGACATGTCGGATGAGACGGGGATCAAGCTGGTGGCCAGGGCCCAGGGCGTTTGGGTGGAGGACGTGGAGGGCAGGCGCTGGTTCGATACGATCTCCGGTATGTGGTTGAAGAACATCGGCCACGGTCGAAAGGAGATTGCCGATGCCGTGTATGAGCAGATGCAGGACATCAGCTTCACGCCCGGCGGCAGCGTCGGCCCGGCAACGGTAAAGCTGGCGGCCAAGGTGGCCGGGCTGGCCCCGGACAAGGAGTCCAGGGTCTTCTTCGTCAGCGGCGGGTCTGAAGCCGTGGAGACCGCAGTGAAGATGGCCAAGAAGTACCATCGGAACAACGGTGCGCCGGGCCGCTTCAAGGTCATCAGCCGCCGCGGCTCCTACCACGGCGCCACCCACGCGGCCATCAGCCTGGGCGGAGGCGGCGTCGGCGCGCCGGAGGACTATGGGCCGCTGATGCCCGGCAACATTCACGTCGCCCCGCCGGACGAGTACCGCTGCGCCTACTGCAGCGACCGCGGCGGCTGCAATCTCCAGTGCGCGCAGGAGGTCGAACGGGCCATCCAGAACGAGGGGCCTTCCACTGTGGCCGCCTTCGTCGGCGAGCCCATCTCCGTGTCTTCAGGAGTCCACCTACCGCACCCCGATTACTGGCAAAGGGTGCGTGACATCTGCGACAAGCACGGCGTCCTGATGATCTGCGACGAGGTCATCACGGGGTTCGGGAGGACGGGCAAGATGTTCGCCATGGAGCACTGGGGCGTAAAGCCGGACATCTTCACCACGGCCAAGGCCCTGACCAGCGGGTATCTGCCCATTGGGGCCGCGGTGGCCAGCAGGGGGGTCTCGGAGGCATTCATGGGCGACGGGGACAAGGTGTTCCGGCACCTCATTACCTTTGGGGGCAACCCGGCCTCCTGCGCCGCAGCGCTGGCCAACCTGGAGATCATGGAGAGCGAGGATATGGTGTCGAACTCTGCGGAGATGGGCGCCTACCTCTTCGAGCAGCTGCAGACGCTCTACGAGCACCGCATCGTGGGTCAGGTCAGAGGCGGCAAGGGCTTGCTGTGCGCCGTGGAGCTGGTCAAGGACCGGGACACCCGGGAGCGGTTCCCGGCGGAGGCGCGGCTGCGGGACAAGAGCCAGGTCCTGATGTCCAAGTACGGACTCCTAGGCCGCGGCGGCGACGTCATCCACGTGGCCCCGCCGCTCTGCGTCACCAAGGACGAGGTTGATCACGTGGTGCAGAGTCTGGACGGCGTGATCGGTGAGCTGGAAAGGGAGCTGTGACCCCCGGCTGATGGCTAGATGATGCGGTCCAGCAGATCGCCGATTGTGAGCCAGTAGTAGATGATGTACGAGCCCGCCACCAGCATGAACACGGCGCTGGCGGGCTGGACGTAGACGAGGGTCTTGCGCAGGGTGCCCACCAGCGCTCCCTGGAACAGGGCGATTCCCAGGGTCAGGGCGATGATGACAGTGCCCATGCCCAGGGCGTATACGATGAACTGTCCAACGGCTGCGACGATGCCATCGACGGCTAGCGTGCTGCTTACCACGACCAGGAAAATGGGAAGGGTGCAGCTCAGCGAGGCGGTTGCGTAGCTGATGCCGAACAGGAAGTAGCCCCGGACGTTGACCTCGCTGGGATTGCCCACTCGGGCGGCGGCCCGCTCGGCGATTCCGGTGTAGAGGGCGCCGCCCCGCAGAATCCACGCGGCGCCCACTGTCAGGGCAAGGCCAACCCCCAGACCGATCCACGGGAAGACACTGATGACGGACCGCAGGCCCGCCCCAATGAGCACGCCCGCTATGCCGAAGAGAAGGATGAATCCGCCGGTGACCACACCTCCGACGGTGAGGGCCTTCACGAGCCGGCTCAGTTGGGATGCCTTTTCCGTACCCTTCTTACCGCTGCTCAGGTAGAGCGCCAAATAGGCGGGGAGCATCGCAAACCCGCACGGGTTGACTGTGGAGACCATGCCCGCCCCGAAGGCGAAGCCCAGGGGCAGCAGGTCACCGGCGTTCCCCAGGACCGAACCAGACCTGCCTGAAAGGGACTCCACAAAACCGTTGACGCTCCCAATGGGGCTGTCCGTGAGCAGGGCTCCTACCACAGCTACAGCTATGGCGGACCCGGCGGCCAGGAACGGGAGTATGACGGTCCACCGGGCGCCTGGCCGCAGCCCCTGAACTTCTGCTCCAGCCGCATCTGCCATGATCTCCCTCTCTTGCAGGTCCCTGGCGTCGATGACCGTGGAGGCTCGGGACCCGTCACTCCGGACCGTGGTAACTTTATGTCAGGTGTTGCCGATTGGGTCCACGGCCTCCGGCGGACGCTCCGCCTATAGCTTACACCGTCCCGTTGCCCCAACGTTCGTCTCTCTTTGGATGCACTCAACCGCCGAAGGGATGTGCGTCGGCGGACATTCGCACTCCCCAGTAGGATGGCGAAGGTGCGATGGTTTTCGTCATTGACTCTCAAAAACACCCCTGGTAAACTGGCGAAAATCCACACGAGAGGGCTGCTACCATATGGGTAGACCGCAGTTCAAGGAGATCCGCAGAGCTTACGGTTTTGACGACGTAGCCATCGCTCCCGGCCTCGTGACCCTGAACCCGGAGCAGACCGATATTGAGTTTCGACTGGTCGACAGCACCTTCACCATCCCCATCCTAGCCTCGGCGATGGACGCCGTCGTATCGCCGGCTTTCGCGGTCCACATGGGGAAGCTGGGTGGCCTGCCGGTCCTCAACTTGGAGGGCATCTGGACCAGGTATGACGATCCCGAAGCCGTCCTCCTAGAGATTGCTGAGACCCCCCTGGACGCCGTAACAGAGCTGTTCCAGCGCGTCTACTCCGTGCCCATTCGGGAGGAGCTCATCGGCCGGCGAGTGGAGGAGATCAAGGCGGGCGGCGTGCCCTGCGCCGTGGCCCTGACACCCCAGAACAC
Source organism: Dehalococcoidia bacterium (assembly GCA_965197715.1). Classification (GTDB taxonomy): domain Bacteria; phylum Chloroflexota; class Dehalococcoidia; order Lucifugimonadales; family UBA1127. The sequence goes on along the minus strand of OZ240224.1, from coordinate 2,979,361 downwards.
CAAGCGGTTCTCGGCGGTGGCCGTGGAGGCGGGCGCCGACGTGATCTTCGTCCAGGCCACCGTCACAACGGCCCGCCACGTGTCCAAGAGCTACCGGGGCCTCATCTTCTCGGAGCTCAAGGAGATGGTCAAGGTGCCCGTCGTCGTGGGCAACTGTGTCACCTACGAGGTGGCCAGGGAGCTCCTAGAGACAGGGATCGACGGCATTCTGGTTGGCGTTGGGCCCGGCGCGGCTTGCACGACTAGGGAGGTCGTAGGCGTCGGGGTCCCCCAGGTGACAGCTACCATCGACTGCGCCGCGGCCCGCGACGAGTACTTCGAAGACACGGGCAGGTACGTGGCGGTCATCACCGACGGCGGCATACGCACCGGCGGGGACCTCTGCAAGTCCATTGCCTCGGGAGCCGACGCCGTCATGATAGGCACGCCCATGGCCCAGGCCGAGGAGGCGCCGGGCCACGGGTACAACTGGGGTATGGCAACCCCCCATCCTGCCCTTCCCAGGGGCACGCGGATTACCGTGGGCACCAAGGCGCCCCTGGAGCAGATCCTCTTCGGCCCCTCCAGCACCACCGATGGGACGATGAACTTCGTGGGGGCGCTGCGTGCGGGCATGGGGATGGTCGGCGCCGCCACCGTGGCTGAGATGCACGACGCCGAGCTGGTCTACGCCCCGGACATCAAGACGGAGGGCAAGAGCTTCCAGTTCGCCCAGCGGAACTAAGACACAACGCATTGTAGGGAGCCGCTCACCCTTCGACGTATGCAGGATAAGCGGCTTCTTTTAGTTGCGCTGCTCCGTCAGCAGCTGCCTGAGAGCGCGCTTGACCAGGTTGCGGGCCAGGGTCACCTTGTAGCCGTTGTGGCGGAGCGGGACCGCTCCACCCAGAGCAAGCTCTCCCACTCGGTCCAGCTCGACGTCCGAAGGCGCGCACCCCGCGAGAGTTTCCTCGGACGCGATGGCCCGCCAGGGGATAGGCGCCACGCCGCCAAGAACGATGCGGGCGTAGGTGATGCTGTTCTCCTCCACGGCCAGAGCCGCGGCCACCGACACCAGCGCGAAGTCCTCCGCCTGGCGCACTCGAACCTTGAGGTAGGCGGAGCGCAGCTGGGGCGGAGGTGCAGGGACGCTCACACCCGTTACCAGGTCGCCGGGTCCAAGGGAAGTTTCAGACGCAAGGTTGTCCCGTGGACGCAGATAGAGCTTCTCAAGGGGTACATCGCCTTCGCCCCAGGTGCCCGCGACGTGGGCCCGAGCGTCCAGAGCTATCAGGGCGGGGGCCAGGTCAGAGGGGTGCACGATGAAGCACGGGTTTCCGCCCAAGACGGCAGAGTAGCGGGACTCGCCCAGGACGACAAAGCACTCGCGCCCGCCCTTCTTAAGGCAGGGGAAGAGGGAGCTGCGATAGTAGAGGCAGCGCGGCCGCTGGCACAGATTGCCGCCCAGGGTGCCCATCTGCCGGATCTGGGGCGTCGCGATGGAAGCGGCGGCTTGGGTGAGCACTGCGTACTCCGGCTCGATGCCCGTGTCGGCTTCCATCTGGGCCAACCGCACTGCCGCGCCCAAGAACAGGCCCGTGCCGCTCAGCCTGATCTCGTGGAGCTCCGGGATGCCGCTCAGCGAAACCAAGCGCCGCGGGGCCGTGATGCCCTCCTTCATCTCGCCCAGCAGGTCTGTGCCGCCGGCCAGCACTTTGGTCTCGCCGGGGGTGTCGGCGAGGGCCTGGACGGCCTCTTGAACGGAGGTGGGGTGAAGGAGCTGGAAGGGCTTCAACTGGCGAGGGCCTCCAGCACCCGGTCCGGCGTGAGGGGCAGTGCGGAGAAGCGGACGCCCACGGCGTTGTACACGGCGTTGACGACGGCGGCGGCCACGGGGACCGAGGGCGGCTCGCCAAGGGCCTTGGCGCCGAAGGGGCCAATGGGGTCCACAACGTCGGCGAAGAGCACCTCGACCGGCGGTGCGTCCAGGAAGCTGGGGCACTTGTGCTCCAGGAAGTTGGCGTTGACTGTCCCACCCGTATTCAGGTCCTGGACCAGCTCTTCGCCCAGGGTCCAGCCCAGCATCTGGTTCACGCCGCCCTCCACTTGATTTACCGCCAGATTGGGGTTGATGATGCGGCCCGAATCGTGGACTGCCACGTAGCGTTCCACCGTGACCTGGCCCGTTTCCGTATCCACGGCAACCTCGACGAAGTGGGCCGCGAAGGAGTTGACGATGGACTCCGTGCTGCCCGGGAAAATTGTCGCCTCCGCCGACAGCCGCTCGGCGGGCACGGCGGCGGCGATCTCGGTGAGAGTCATGCTCCGCTCGGGCTGGTCCCTGACCTGAACCCGTTCGCCGGCGAGTACCAGGCTGTCCGGCGTTGCATCCAGGAGGGGGGCCGCTGCGTCGGCGATGCGGCCGCGCAAGTCCTCGGCCGCCATCTTGACCGCGGCGCCCGTGGAGAAGGTGAGCGTCGAGCCGGACGTTGTCGGGGCGGCGGCTGTTGTCTCCGTGTCGGCTAGGACTGCGCGCACGTGCTCCATGGTCAGCCCCAGGACCTCCGCGGCCATCTGGCACAGGATGGTGGCGGCGCCTTCACCCACGTCGATGATCCCGGACACCACTTCCACGTCACCCTGCGGCGTGAGGCGCACCTGGGCGCTGGACTGTCCGCCGGGCCCTCCACGATAGGCGCACATGGCAACGCCGATGCCGCGCTTGACCGGCCCCGCGCCGGCGCCGGGGGCCGTGCGGCGGTCCGTCCAACCGATGGCCTCGGCGCCGCGCCGCAGGCACTCCTCCAGACCATTGCTGGAGAAGGGGACTCCTCCCTCCACGGGCTGTGTGTCCATACGTTCGCCGGGGGGTGTCTGCCGCTGACCGGGCTGCCCCTCAGGCGGTACGGCGTTGCGGAGGCGGAACTCCAGGGGGTCCATGCCCAGTGCCTCGGCTACCCTGTCCATATGGGCCTCCAGGGCAAAGTGCCCCTGGGGCGCTCCCAGGCCGCGATAGGAGCCCGCGGCAGGGCGGTTGGTATAGGCCGCGTGTCCTTCGTAGCGTGCGCTGGGGCAGCGGTACAGATAGAGTGACCCCTGCCCGGCGCGGCGCAGCACACCCGCGCCGGACGCCGCGTAGGCGCCCGTGTCCAAGAGCGTGCGCGCCTCGATGGCAGTGATGGCGCCGTCGTTCCTGACGCCCACCCGCATGTTCGTCACCGAGGGGTGGCGTGTCCGCCCTGCGACGAACTCCTCGGCGCGTGTGTACTCGAGGCGCACAGGGCGGCCGGCGTTCCTGGCGAGCAGGGCCGCCAGCAGCCCCAACCGGCTCTCGTCCTTGTTTCCATATCCGGCCCCCATGTGCGGTCCGACGACGCGCACCTGCTCCGGTGTCAGCCCCAGCGCGCGTGCGATAGTCGCACGGTCGCTGTGAACACCGCGGGTGCTCTTCCACAGCGTGAGCCGGTCGCCATCCCAGGCTGCCAGGGCGGCGCGGGTCTCCAGCGCGGCCCCGGAATGGGCCGGGGTTCGGTAGGTTCCCTCGATGACCATGTCCGCCTCCGCAAAGCCCGCGGCGGCGTCACCGCGCTCCAGCACCAGAGGTTGACCCCCCACCAGGTTGCCGGTGGCATGGACCAGAGGCGCCCCCGGCTTCAACGCCTCCTCGGGGTCCAGGACGAAGGGAAGGGGCTCATACCTGACGTCCAGGAGATCAACGGCCTCTGCCGCAGCGTCCGGGCTCTCGGCGGCCACGGCGGCCACCTCATCGCCGGCATACCGCACCACCGAGTCCAGGATTGGGAGGTCGGAGGCCACAGAACCCGGGGGAACATTGAAGGGCGTCAGGACAACATGAACGCCGGGCAGCGCCTCGGCATGGGACGCGTCCACGTCCAGCACCCTGGCATGTGGGTGCGGGCTGCGCAGCACCCGGGCGTACAGCATGTCCACCATGCGAATGTCGGCGGTGTACTTGGCGGCGCCCGCCACCTTGTCCGGCAGGTCGACCCGCGCCTGGGAGGTTCCGACAATCCCACGCACGGTCGCCATCAAGGGTTTCCTCCCCGGAGCTGGGCCGCCCGCAGCACGGCGGCCAGTATGCGCCCGTAGGCGTTGCATCGACAGAGGTTGCCGGCCAGTGCGCGGCGCACTTCCTCCTCCGTGGGCGCCGGACTTCGCCGCAGCAGTGCTTCCGCGGACAGGATGAATCCAGGCGTGCAGAAGCCACACTGGGCGCCGTCCTCCTGGACAAAGGCCTCCTGCACCGGGTTGAGATGCTCAGGTGTTCCCAACCCCTCCACCGTGGTGACGGCGGCATCCTGGGCCTGCAGGGCCAGAAGCATGCAGGAGTATACGGGAGCGCCGTTCAGCAGGACGGTGCAAGCGCCGCACTCGCCCCGGTCGCAGCCCGTCTTGGCCCCGGTCAGGTCCAGCACCTCACGGAGCAGATGCAGCAGCGTCCAACGAGGCTCAACCTGGAGGGTGTGAGACCGGCCGTTGACCGCTATGCGGAGGGCGTCATGTGGTAGGGATTCCATGGGTGCTCTACTGAAACGCTTGGTCCTTGGCGGGCCGTCGCTAGGTGATGAAGCCATGCTCCCGGTACCACTGGGCGGCGCCGGAGTGCAGGGGAACGTCGATGGGTGTGGCGTCCGTGTCCCGTCCCAGCTGGTCGATGCCGGTATAGGAGTCCGTGTCCCAGGGAATGGCGCCGGCGCGGGCGTTGAGGGCCGCGCAGACTTTGTACGCGCTCTCGTCTGGCAGCGACTCCCGGGTGTACAGCGGCCAGCCGCTGTAGTCGATGCACGTATGGTCCTCCTTGAGGTGCGCGAACCTGGAAGCCGGGACCACGGCGCGGCGCCAACCCAGGGCCTCCAACCCCTGCAACACGTGCTCCTCCAGAGGAACGGGTTCCAGGCCCTCGGCGAGGGCCTCGTCGAGCCAGACGGGAATGCCCTCGTCGAAAACGGCATCCACCTCGCCGGCATGAATGGCGTTCATGCGCCGTGGATCGTGGGGCGGGCCATTCAACTGAAACGTCCCGCCCCAGGACTCCAGGTCGGCAAGCGTAAAGTCGTATAGGGCGAGCATCTGGTCGATGAGCCCCCGGGTCGAGTGGGTTGGGTCCTCCCGGATGGAGAGGCGAAGAGGGTATCGCTGCTCCTTGATCTGCGCCAAGGAGGTCAAGCCCGTTCGTGGGTGGACCAGGGTCACGAAGCGGTCCCAGGATGGGTAGCTGGCCACGACGCGCACGGGCAGCGGCTCCGAGAATAGGCAGGTCCCCCGGTAGGCCTGCGTGAGGCAGCCCGAGGGGTTGACGAAGGCCATCTCCAACTCGCCCTTGACGACGGCGTGGGCAAGAATAGGAGAGCCCGTTGACATGCGGAGCCAGGGGCTGAAGCTCTCGCCTGATCCACTGCCAACGACGACGGTCACGTCACGGTTGCCGCCGTAACGCGTCGCGGGGTCGCCGGCGATGTGCAGGCCGACTTCCCAGAGGGTGACGGCGCGGACGATGTTGGCGCGAAAGCTCGATCCGGAGGGCAACCCTTGCATGACTTCGACTCCCATCTGACTGGCGTTGAGAATGGTAACCGGGGCGGCAAGCTCAGTCAACGGCGGCGGCATGGGGCCCGCGGTGCGCATCAGTCCAGGCGGCGCATGGCCGGGATGAAGGCCAGATAGTAGACGGAGATGACCAGCAGCGCCGCCGCAGCGCCGCCGATCGCCCACTGGACGCCGGCCATCGCCGCGATGATGGAGATGCCGAAGATGCCAAAGTTGGTGACGCCAAACTCCATGAGATAGATGCTCATCACGCGGCCGCGGTAGGCGTCCACCGTGTAGGCCTGCACCAGTGCGTTGCCCAGGGCCATGCGCCCCGCCTGGCCCAATCCCAGGGGTATGACCAGGGCCAGCGAGACGAAGTACCACGGAGAGAAGGAAAAGGCCATCAGGGTCAACGCCAGCAGAAGGGAGCTCAGCAGCAGGAGCCGCCCTCTCCCCCTATCTCCTATGACGGCGATAGCCAGAGAGCCCGCCAGCGCTCCGATACCGGATACGGTCATCAGCACGCCCAGCCGGAAGCTGGACTCGGCGAAGAGGTCCGGCAGCGGCGCGAGCAGCCCGCCAAGGACGGGCAGCCGGGTCAGCCAGGCCAGCTCGGCGGCGTTCACGATAATGATGTCCGTGGTGAACATCGGCATGAGCATCATGTATGGCATTGAGAAGAGGACCGAGACCAGGGTGAGGAGAAGAAGGGCCGGAAGTACACTGTTGCCCTGGATATAGCGCAGTCCTGCAAAGACCTGCTCAAGGGCCCCTCCACCCTGGATAGAGGTTGAGCCGGTTATGGGCAGCCGCAGCACGAATAGCACGGCAATCAAGTAGAGGCCCGCCATGAAGTAGTAGACTGCCTCGATGCCAATCAGCGCTATGAGCAGCCCCGCGATTCCCGGCGCGAGCAGGCGGTTCATGTTCATCCCGGCGGTGTTCAGCGCCACTGCGTTGGTCAGCCCCGCTTCACCGACGATCTCCGCAATAACCGCCTGCCGGGAAGGCATCATAAGCGCCATGATGACGCCTTGGAGCACAGAGGCCGCCAGAAGGAAACCCCACGTAATGAGGCTGAGGGAAATCAGGAGGGCCACCCCCAAGGCCAGGAGGGCGGAGGCAGCCTGCCCTACCACCAAGACGTACTTCTTCGGAATCTGGTCCGCGATGACTCCCCCGTAGAGGGAGAAGAGTATGATGGGCAGTCCGTTGGCCAGGGCGACCGTGCCCAGGAGGACGGCCGAGCCGGTGAGCTCGTACATGAACCATGACCGCGCAACCATCTGCATGTTCATGGCGCCCATCTGCCCCATCATGGCGGCAAAGAAGAGGCGGAAGGCAGGGTTTCTGAAGGACAGGAACATGCGGCCCGTCAGGGTCGCGCGGCCACGCTCAGACTGAGCGACGAGGCGCGGGTCTGCCTGGGTCCTCGCCGGTTCTTCTAGCTTGGGTTCAGATCGCTGCATGGTTGGTCACGAGTCACTAGGGGGCTCCCATGGTGGCAGCCGGACGTAGGGGGCGACTTGTGCATTATACTCTTGGCCGCGGACCGTTGGGCCGCGACACCCGGGGAATGGCGCCGCGTTCATACCGTCGTGTCCGCATGGCCGCGCACGTCTGTGTGCCCGCAGGGACGTGCGGCATGGCAGCACCGGCTGCACTGGACGGGGGGCCCGTACGCGGGGTGGATGCCGGGCGTATAATTGCCGTACAACCGTCGCCGGAGAGGCTTCGCGGAGTCCACCATCGCAGGGTCGGCGGAGGACGCGGACGGGGCCACTCCCCGCCAGCGGCAATACAGGCCAAGGAACCGATGTGGAAGTCTATACGGACGCCCGGAGTCACGTCTTGGCCGACGTGCCGCAGCAGTCGGTCCACGCGGAGGAGCTGGGCTTTGACGGCATCGTGTTCAACGAGACGACGCAGGACCCCTTCCTGGCTGCCACCCTTGCCGCGGAGCACACGCGGCGGGTGAAGCTGGGAACCTCCATCGCACTGGCGTTCCCCCGCAGTCCCATGAGTATGGCGTACACGTGCTGGGGGCTGCAGACCCTCTCACAGGGCAGGTTCCACTTGGGCCTGGGAAGCCAGGTTCGGGGCCACATGGAGCGCCGCTTCAGCGTACCCTGGCATGCGCCTGCGGCCCGCATGCGAGAGTACGTGCAGGCCCTGCGGGCCATCTGGGCGTGCTGGCAGGAGGGCGCAGCCCTAAGGTTCCAGGGCGAGCACTATACGCTTTCACTGATGACGCCCTTCTTCAACCCCGGCCCAATACCGCACGGCCCGCCGCCGGTCTTTCTTGCCGCCGTGGGACCGGTCATGTGCCGCGTGGCCGGTGAGGTGGCGGACGGCGTCCTGCTGCACAGCCTGGTTTCCGCCAAGTACGTCCACGAGGTCGCCCTCCCCAACCTGGAGAAGGGCGCGAAGAAGGCAGAGAGATCACTGAAGGATTTGGCAGTCGGCGGCGGGGGATTCATCGTCATCGCCGACGACGAGGCGGAGCTGGCCCGAGGCTGCGAAACCGCAAGGAGACGCATCGCCTTCTACGCGAGCACCCCTGCGTACCGGAGGGTGCTGGAGGTCCACGGCTGGGGCGCCATTGCGGACGAACTGCGCCAGCTCTCCTTTCAGAATGCGTGGGACGAGATGCCGAGGCTCATCACTGACGAGATGATGGACGTCTTCTGCATTGCGGGGAGCTGCCGCGACATCGGCGGCAAGCTCGTGAACAGGTACGGGGACCACGCTACGCGCATCACGATACCCGGCGAGGGCATCAGCGACGAATCCATCGCCGGCCTCATCCGGGAGCTCCGCAAGCCAGGCGCCGCCTAGAGGGAATACGCATGGAGACTCAAGGCGCGCCTCACCGATCCGGGATGGTGGCCATCATCGGCCGCCCCAACGTTGGAAAATCCACACTCCTCAACGTCCTGCTGGATTACAAGCTCGCCATAGTCTCCACCAAGCCCCAGACAACGCGGCATCAGCTCCTGGGCGTCATCACCGGGGAGGAGTATCAGATAGCCTTCCTGGATACACCCGGCTTCTTGACTCGGACCGGAGACACTCTGGACCGGAGGATGCTGGCCCGTGCGCGGGGCGCTCTCGACGACGCTGATTTGGCGGTGCTGGTCGTCGAGCCCCGTCCGCCGGGAGAGATTGAGCGGGAGCTCATGGAGGTCCTGGCAGCTCGCAGGCTACCGGCAGTCCTGGCCATCAACAAGGTTGACCGCGTGAGGAAGGGCGCTCTGTTGCCCCTGATGGAGACGTACAACGGTCTTCACGACTTCCTGGAGATTGCGCCCGTCAGCGCGCTGCGCAGGGACGGGACCGATGGCCTGCTGCGGCTCATCGCCGCGCATCTTCCGGAGGGCCCGCCGCTCTATGAGCCGGATACGCTGACGGACCGGCCGGAGCGGTTCCTGGTGGGCGAGCTGGTGCGGGAGCAGCTCTTTCGGCTCTACGGCCACGAGGTGCCTTACAGCACGGCCGTGGAGGTGGAAGAGTTCCGAGAGGCGGAGGAAGAGGGCGGGAAGAAGGATGTTATCGGCGCAGTCATTTATGTCAATAAGCCGTCCCAGCGCCGCATCCTCATCGGGGCGGGCGGGGCCGCGTTGAAGGAAGTCGGCGTCGCAGCCCGGCAGGAGATCGAGTCTGTTCTGGGCCGGCCTGTCTACCTGGAGCTGTGGGTAAAGGCGCGGCCCCGCTGGCGGGAGGATACTCCCTTCCTCGACGAGCTGGGTTACTGAGGCGACCCCCCGAGGGTCCGCGCTTTCTCCCCAGGTCCGCAGCCCAGCATTCGCCGAATAGGCCTCTTGGGCGAGTTCTCTTGCCTGACCTCCGTCGGCACGTTCGGCCTTGCAGCAGCCCGCCACGAGTTCTCCAGCTTCGACTAGGGCGAATCCGATTTTCCCCAGGGGCTTGACAAGCCAGGAACACGTGTTCTATTCTCTATGTAAGGCGAACATATATTCGTATCCTGGTGTCATGGCAGGTTGGAGAGCATTGCTGCGGAGGGGGCAGTGGATGCTCTCCAACCGGGCGCCGGGGGCGCGAACGAAACATCGCAGGGAGGCGAGCGTCATGGGAAAGGTCGTCTTCGAGGAGATTCAGAGCAAGTCACTCATCAATCGTGTATCCGGGGACAGCCTGCCCTTCCGCTGGACCGTCAATCCCTACCGGGGCTGCCAGCACGCCTGCGTGTACTGCTTCGCCCGGAGCACCCACACGTATCTGGGGATGAACGCGGGCAAAGACTTTGATACGCGGGTGAGTGTCAAGGTCAACGCTCCGGAGATGCTTCGCCAAGAGCTTCGAGCGTCCAGCTGGCGGGGTCAGCTCATCGCCCTGGGCACCGCCTGCGACCCCTACGAGCCCGCCGAGCAGAAGTATCGTCTCACCCGGGGGATCCTCCAGGGACTCAGCGACTTCCGGAACCCGGTTTCCATCACGACCAAGGGCACACTCATAGAGCGGGACCTGGACATTCTGAAGGAGCTCAGCCAGCGTGCGTACTGCTCGGTGAACTTCAGCGTCGGGACTGTGGACACCGACGTGTGGAAGGCCACCGAGCCCCAGGCGCCCAAGCCTGTCAAGCGCCTGCAAGCCATGGAGAAGCTGGTGAAGGCCGGGATCCGCGCCGGCGTCATGCTGGCGCCCATTCTGCCAGGTCTCAGTGACAGTCCGGAGAAGCTGGAAGAGACGGTCAGGGCCGCCGCGGAGCACGGCGCCCAGTTTATCGCGCCGAATATCCTCCACCTCAAGCCCGGCTCTCGCGAGTGGTACATGCCCTTTGTCCGGGAAGCGTACCCGCACCTGAATGCCCTCTACGCACGGCTCTACAAGGGGCCCTACGCGCCTGAAGAGTACACAGAACGCGTGCTCGGCCTGGTGGAGGAGCTCCGGCAGCGCTACGGCTTTCTCGCCAAGCGGGAGCTCGGGGGAGCGCCTGCCGGCGGTCTGCAGATGGCGCTGGCCATCTAACCGCCAGGCGCGCCCCGGGCTGCGGGCGCGCGCTGCCGCGGATGCGGCGCCGGAGCTGCAGCCGGTGGATGCCCCGGCTCGTCGTCCGTCAGGCAGGGTCGAGCTGTGACATGAGGTCCAGGAGCTCTTGCGGGGAGCCTGCGGTACGAAACACATGGTACGTGAAGAAGGGGCTGGGGACGTGCCTGGGCAGCCAGACAGCGTAGATCCGCTTCCCCGTAGCGTGCCCGTGAACGATCTCACAGATGACGCCGACGGAGAGGGGTATGTAGGTATCTGCCTGGACCTGCTTGGACTGGGTATCGAAGCGGTCATATGGTATGGGCGGGTAGTAGACCACAACCAGATCACTCTGATCAATGAGGCGAAAGTCCCGCTTCACGGTATGGTCGCCGACAGCCCGGAGGAGGCTGGCAATCTCTTCATCCGATGCGCGCGCCAGCAGACCCTGTCCACTCTTCCTCTCGTCGAGGAGGTCGTCGACCTGCTTGATATCCTCCAGGGTGCCGGGATCAAACACCACGTACCCGCTGCCACGCAGGTCGCAGATGAGCGTTGCCGCGTCGCTGCGCTGCTGTTCCGACACGTAGCTCATGGGATAGCTGGCGTAGATCTTCTTGGGGTTGGCCCCGAAGAGCAGCGCAAAGAGGCCATCGACAGGCTCAGAGCGGCTGACCAGGTAGTGCGGGAGCCTCAGGTTTCTCGCCCAACGCGCCGTGTCCTCCATCTCGCGGTCCCGCCAGTGAAGGACCTCTTGCAAGGTGATTTGATCAAAGCGATGGAGAGGGTCCGCCCTGAGGTTGCGGAAGGTGTCCACGGCGTTGTGCTCCACGGTGAAGAGCACCTCAGGCTTCAGGCCAGCGAGCAATGTATCGGGAAACCCCTCCAGGTAGCTGGAGTTCCAGAAGAACGTGGCGTGGGTGCCAAGGACCACTGCGCTATCGCGTCCGCCGGAGGAGCGCCGCAGCGCCTCGATCCTAGTCTGAACATTGCGGATGGCATGCCGGACAATCTCCGAACGATGGGCATCCGTGATGTTGAGGATCGTGGCCTCGCTGACCGAGGGTTCCGCCGCCTGCATCTCCTGCCACAGGTCTATGAAGATGACGCGGCGTTCCCTCTCGCCGGCGATGGCAATCAGGTCATCTACCAGCTCCCTGCGCTCGCTGCCGCTCATGCCCGTCAGGACGGCGGTAATCATGTGAGTCCCCTTACGGTTGGTGGGAGTGACAATACCAGCATGGCGCTGGAGCGGGTCATACGGGTAGCTGGAGGAGCTGAAGGACATTCCCGTCGGGGTCCTGGAAGGTTGCGACCCAGCCTCCCCAAGTCTCCAGCTCCGGTTCGCGCAGGATGACGGCGCCGCGCCCTCTGAGCCGGTCGGCGACGGCGTGGACGTCGTTGACCTTGAGGTGGACCATAGTCCGGAATGGGTCCCGGGACATTCCCTGCACTCGACTGTGTGTGCCCAGATTCAGACGCACGCCCGGCTTTATCTCGAAGGCGACGAAATCATCATGGACCGAATGGAGCGGGAGGCCCAGGATGTCACGGTAGAAGCGGGTCATTTCTTCCAGGTTGTCGGTCCAGAAGACCACACCTGCAATGTCCTGTATGGCATCCGGCCGTGCTTCCATCATCATATCCCGCCGCCCCGCGGCAACCCCGGCCTTTCGCGCCCGCGCCGCGCGGAGTCAGGCCCGCCGGACGCGTGCGGCGATCACCAGGGCGCTGCGCCGGACTGCCGACTTCAACCGGGAAAGAACCCGTCTGCAAAGGCGTCGATGATGGTCTGAGCCACGGTCTGGGGCCGTTGGATTTGGACGTCGTGGACAGAGTCTTCCATCCAGACGGTGCGGGCCGACGGAAGGAGCTGGGCCGCCCGGGCGACGCCTTCCTCCTTGCGGCGCAACCTCTCCTCGTCCGTGCCATCACCACGCTGGCGGGCCGGCATGAGCAGGGCTGGGCACCGCACCTTCGGGAAGGGCTCAGAACCGGAGTTCTCCCACAAAGCCCAGAGGATTCTCATGTGGTTCTCCCGGGTCAGCCGGGGCGTCACTGTCCCGCGGGGGGTGACATCGAACTGGAACAGCAGGATGGCCTCGCGCTCTGGGGTCCAGGGCGTGGATGCCCTGGAACGGATGCGCTCCATGAGCTGATCGGGTGTGTACGACGTGAGGTCCGGCGGGGCCATACGCTCTGCTATCTCCTCCCACGTCGTGCCGGGCCGGTCCCTGAATCCGCCGAATCCGCCGTCAAGCATCACTATGCCCGCGAGGTCCTGAGAGTGCCGGGCACCGTACTCCAGGACAACGGAGGCGCCCCAGGAGTGGCCGACCAGCAGCGGTTGCTCGATCTCCTGCGAAGCCAGAAAGGACCGGACGTCCTCTGTGAAGTTGTCGAAGTTGTAGCCGTCTTCGCACTTGGCGCTGGCGCCGTGCCCGCGCTGATCCAGGGCGAAGACCCGGAAGTGCTCTCGCAGCATGGGCGCCACAAAGTCCCACGTCCGGCAGCTCGATGCCAGTCCGTGCAAGAGGACGAGGGGCTGGCCCTCGCCACCCCAGTCGCGGTAGTGGAAGGTCAGCCCTCTCAGGGTTACGTGGCCGTCCTGTACGTCCGTTGCCACCGGTCTTACTCCTCGCGAACCTCGACGCTCTCGATGGTCAGGGGCTCCGTGGGTACGGAGGGCTCGCCGGTCGCGCTCTGCCGCACGGGAGTGTTGGCGATGGCGTCCACGACGTCCAGCCCTTCGGTCACCTGGCCGAAGATTACGTAGTTCTTGGGCAACGCGTAATTCTGGTGCATGATGAAGAACTGGCTGCCGTTGGTGTTAGGCCCCGCGTTGGCCATCGCCAGGATCCCTCGGACGTAGTTGCGGGTCACCGGCTCATCATTGAAGCGGTAGCCCGGCCCCCCTGTCCCCGTCCCGGTGGGGTCGCCGCCCTGCATCATGAAGCCCTTGATGACCCGGTGGAAGGGCGTGCCGTTGTAGAAGCCCTGACACGCCAGGAAGACGAAGTTGTTCACGGCGTTGGGCGTCTCCCCTGCGAAGAGCTCAACCTCTATGATGCCCTTGTTGGTCCGCATGGTGGCGAGGTACTTCTTGCTGGCATCGATGCTCAGCTCCGGAGGCGCATTCCATTCCATCACATTTCCTTCCTGTTCACATTGATCCGGCGTCCAGGTGGGCGCCGTTGCCGCGGTTGGGAGTGGCGGGGCTGTCATCTCCGGTTCAGGCTGAGCCGGCTCCGCGTCCCCAGAACCGTTGCAGGCGACCAGAAGTGCCAGCAGGAAAACGAGTCCGGTAATGAAGCGCATCATGCCCCGCCTCGTAACACATGGAGTCTCAGGGTTCTGTGCCGCACCCTGCTCTGCCTGGAACCCAGGCATCGCCCGCAGGCGCTGAGACAGTATAGCAGCCGCGTTGGGATGGGGAAAGACACCCGGGCTGTCCCGCACGCGCTGCGGGCCATCGCCGGCTGAGGCCAACCGGCCCCTAGGATGATATGATGGGCTGCCAAGCAGACCGCACTGTGACAAGGAGGCGTCCATGGAACTCAGCGAGGCATTGTCCTTCCTTGAAGAGAACAAGCTGGCAGTAGCCACAACGATAGGGGCCTCCGGCAGGTCGCAAGCCACGGTGGTGAGCGCCGGGCTCTACAAGGGCAAGATGGCCTTCGTGTCTCGTGGCCACACCGTAAAGGTGAAGAACGCGGCCAGGAACGGCCGCTGCGCCGTGACCGTCATCAAGCCGGAGACCACCCGGTACGTAACCGTTGAAGGTCCGGCGACCGTCCACGGGTGGGACAACACAGGTCCCGATGAGCTGCTGGAACTGCTGCGAAAGGTGTACACGGCCCTGGGCCGGCGCATCGACAACTTGGACGCCTTTCACAAGACGATGCGGGAAGAGCAGCGGACCGTTGTGCTGGTCACCCTGGAGCGGTTCTACGGCAGCCTGGTCAGGTCCGCACGGTAGCGCTTCACGTTAAGCCGCGCTGCCGGTATTGGACGGACTCCGCCAGGTGGGCGACGCTGATCCGGTCCGCGCCGGCCAGGTCCGCGATTGTCCGCGCCACCTTGAGCACGCGGTGGAACGCGCGCGCCGAAAGTTTCAGCTGGTCCATGGCAGTCCGGGCGAGGCCCTGGGCTGTGTCGTCCATCTGGCAGTGGCTCCAGACGTCCTGCGGCCCCATGTCGGCGTTGCACAGGCTTGCGGTCCCCGAGAACCGGCTGAGCTGCCGTTCCCGCGCCTCTTCCACACGCTGCCGGACGGTGTGCGAGTCCTCTTGAGGGCTGTCGCTCGTCAGCTTCTCGTATTCGATCCGCGGCACCTCTACGACAATATCGATGCGGTCCATGAGGGGCCCGGAGATGCGCTTTCGGTACTTGCCAACGGCGCTGGGCGAGCACGTGCACTGGTTGTGGGGGTCGCCCAGCCAGCCGCAGAGGCACGGGTTCATGGCAGCCACGAGCATGAAGTTGTCGGGTTATCAATCGCAACCAACTCCCTAGTAGGGATGGCCAATGAGATACTAACGCTGTCGTCACGATCAATCATGACGCAATCAACGAGAAGAAGCAGAATCTCGCGGCGTTCCTCGGCGTTCAACTCGTCTAGCCTCTCCCCAAACGTCTGCGCCCACTCTCCCACTCTCCTCCCGATGGCTCGCTTCTCGACTCCCGTAGCCTCCCGTGAGCGGTAATCGCCCACCCTTGCCCTGAGACTCTCCAGCCGTTCAGTGACGAACCTGCGTTGTTGATCGAGCTGTTCCTCCGTAATCTTCCCGGACACGTACAGCCTGATGCACCGCTCTTCTTCCAGCTGCACATCCCGCAGATGGCGCTCCGCTTTGGCTAGCTCCTCCGCCAGCCCGCCATCGCCCTGCTCATTGAGCGAATCGATGCCAGTCACTATCACCTCGAGATTCTGCAGTACCCTCGTGATCTCACCCCAAACTAGATCCTCCAACCGTTCTGCCCGGATGAACGGATGCTCTCGGCAGCGGGACAGGCGCTTTTGCATCCCGTAGCACTGGTAGTACCGGCGAGGGACAACAAGGTCATACTGGTAAAGCTTCCCGTTGCGTCTCACAGTATTCTGGTTCGTTGCCCGTCCTCCGAAGAGCATCCCGCACTCCGCGCACTTGACCAGGTGCTGCAGGAGGTAGAACACCTTGGTGTTCCGCTTGGACAGCGAGGTCCGCTGCTTCTTGGTGGACTGCGCCCGCTCCCAGGTCTCCTCATCCACCAGCGGCGGGAAGGGCACCTCGATCCACGTGTCTTCCGGCTGCTGGTAGATCCTACGCCCCTCCTCGGTCGAGACCTGCCGGGTTCTGCCATACCACCAAGTGCCCTTGTAGGCCTCATTTTTCAGGATGCGACTGAGCTGCGAGCTGTACCAGCGCTTGCCACTTGGCTTTGCTGTGGGAACTCCCTCTTCTCCAAGCTGGCGAACAATAGACGGCATCCCAAGACCCTCGTGAACATACTGACGGAAGATGCGCCGCACCACCTCAGCCTCGGCCTCCGCGATCTGAGGCTTGCCATCTTCTCCGCGGCGGTAGCCGTAGGGGATTCCATTGGCCGGTATCCGCCCCTGCTTGGCCGTCCCACGCTTGCCCATGGACGCTCTCTCCCGGAAGTTGTCCAGCTCGATCTTGCCGATGGCCGCCATGAGGCCGAAGGTCTTCATGTCGATGGCGTCCATGACCGCCTCAAGGCGTATCTGGTACGCCTCCACGACCTCCATGAGGGCGGCTGCCGGGTACATCCCACGGCTGAGCCGGTCTGACTTCCAGCAGACGATGGTATCGAAGCGCCCGTGCTTGGCGTCGGCTAGCAGGCGCTGGAACTCGGGGCGCTTCTTCGACCAGCCCCTGCCCACCTCCTTATAGCGTAAGGTGATGGTCAGCCCCTTGCGCTCGCAGTAGGCTTCCATCTCGGTGGTCTGCTCCGATAGGGAGGTCTTGTCATCCTCGGCCTGGCTCTTGTCCGAGACGCGGGCATAGATAGCCGCCCGCTGGCCATTCGACTGCTGCCGATACGCCTTGGTTCCCGGCATGTCTTCCCTCCTCTTACTTGTACCCACTGAAATCAAGAAAGACCCGCCTCCTGATGGGAGCGGGTCTGCGAGTAGTAAGATACCACTGCATCACCTGTTCCCGCAGGTGGCGCCACGGCCCGGGGTGTTTGCTGCACCGCCGGGCCAACTGTTGCCCAGCATCTTACTCCGATTGGCAGGACACCGTCAAAGAGCCACTGCCGCGCCATTTAGACGCCGCAGTGGCCTTCGCACTCGTTGCCGAACCCGTCTCTCTGCCCCCTGGCTCCAAGCTCCGCCTCATCGTGCATGACCGCCTCGGCGAGGGGTATCGGCAGGAGGTGCAGGTAGGGCTCCTTGGCGAAGGCCAGCTTGTCCCGTAGGTTGGCGTCGATCTCTACCGCCTCGTGAATCAGTCCGGGCCAACTGCGCTTCATCTCGACCCACCTTGAGCGGGACTGGAAGGGACAGGCGACGCAGGCCGAGCGCTCCAGCGGCCGGTCGTAGCGGGCCGCCCACCAGTCGATACAATCCCTCCGCGACATGCCCGCCTTGATCAGCGGGTAGCGGTTCTCTATCCAGGGGTCACGGGAGGTCTTCATGCGGATGGCCTCGTCGGTGGAGATGCCCAGCCACAGCTCCACGGCGGTCTCGGCAAGGACACGCTGTCCCTTCCCGATGCCCAGCAACTCGCGTATCTTGCGGCGCACTGGGTTGATCTTGTCATTTTCGGTGCACTGCCGCCGCCCGATGCCGTCGCCCTGGCCGTCCCGTCCCTTGAGATAGACGGGGATATCCATGTAGTTGCGGGAGCCGGAGTGATTGGTGAGGGCCTCGACGTCCTCGCGGAGGCTGCGCCTGTTGTCCACAACGTGGGGGGGGGACCGCAACTGGCTTTCGAGCCATTCCAGGTGGGCATGGATGCTGGGCGGCTCCCAGTGCGTGTCGGCGAAGACGACGCAGTCCGGGACACGGTCGAAGGCCCCCTCGACGGCCATGAGCGCCATGACTGAGGACTGGACGCCGTCGCCGAGGCTCATCACGGTCAGGGACTGTGGTGGTTGCATCAGATCTCCTCCTTGCCGTCGGCCTCGGAAGGCAAGCCGTCAGAAGGTGAGTCTTGCTCTGGCACAGGAAGCTTGTCCCTGGTGGTGTATTTGACCAGCAGGGTGAAGAGGCGGCGCAGCCGGTCCTCGGCGTCGGGGCCGGGGTTGAAGTCGACCCTCGCCACCCGCAGTTCCGGTCCAGTCCTGCGGGGGCTCTTCGGTCTCTTCTGGCCGCCCTGGTCTTCCATATAGGAAGCGTAGAGCGCCGCGCCGACGCAGAATGGGTCATTAACTAGGGAGTTTCAAGATCCGTTGTGTTGTCAGTGTCGGGCGCTGCACACGAGGCAAACGCCCCGGCCAGAAGTTCCGTCCTCTCCGACAGTCCATGACCAGGAGGAGGCGCACGGGTGACCGGGAGCTGCGGGAAGCGGCCGCTCTCCGGGAGGCAGACCGGAGGGATCGTAGCCTGAGCGAGGCTCAAGCCTCTGGGGGTAAGAACGGCCCGTTGCGTTCGGTGATGCCCTTTGAGTACTTCCGCATCACGGGCTCGAAGGACCGTCTCCAGATGCACGCTTTCCAAATGCGTGTCACCCTGTCTTCGGGGATCCCTAGCACCACGGACACGATGCGACAGCCGGAGACGTCACTGCCATTCGGCTTGATTCCAATCCTATGCAGGACCTCAATGGTGAACTGAATCTGCATGTTGCGCTTGAGTTGGTCCGGATTGGCGGGGCGATGGGACGGGACGGGCTTCCTGGCGGGACGCTGCAGGCGCTCGTCAGCTACCTCCTCCCGCCACCTGGCGAGTGGGCCGGGGATGAACTCGCCCCGGTTGTCCAGCTCCCCGCAGATGCGGCTGAGAGCGTCGAAGTAGGCCCGGCTGACTTCGGAGCGCTTGATGTACTTGCGCAACGCGGGGCGGGAGGGTACGCCATTGGGGGGCAGCAATTTGTCTGCCAGGACTTTCGAAACGTCTGCGGACTCCCCCTCGGCGTCCAACGGGCCCGGGTCCGGAATGTCGGCCAGCAGTCCCCTGGCAACCCGGAGGCCCTCCTGATGAGTAGAGGGGCGTCTGCTGTCGGGAGAGCCAGATCCCTCCTGCCGCCGGGCGGCCCGCCGGTAGAGTTCGGTGAGCAACCGGCGTTCGGGATAGCCCCGCCACAAGTCCAACAGCTCAGCTCTCATGCGGTCCACAACGGCCGCATCCTCCGCTTTCGTATCCCTCCGCACCACGGCCCGGCGAATGCGCTCCATCGCCTCTTCCATGCCGGGTGCGCCGGCCCCGAAGTTTTGGGGACCACAAACAATTTCCTCAAAGAGCTGCAGGCGGACTGCGACTCCCCACCGGATGTTGCGGACCGCCTCGGTGATACCCCCCGGTCGCATTCTCATCCGCCATTCCCTCCTTCCAACAACGCGTTCCTCACTTCCATCTGCCAGCGCCTGGGGTCTATGAGGCTGCCCCGAAGAGATGCGGCCCCACTGGCGTGCCTCAGGGCGCCCGAGAGGACGGCGCGGGCGAGGTGGTGGCCCGGCCAGCACACGGTCCTGCTGCGGCGTAGCCCCGCCAGGCTGGACCTTCGCTGCCAGCGCCCTGTCCGGCCTGGTCCCCACTGTCATAACGTGAGCTCCATCTTACCCGACGCTTGCGGCGGCCGCTAGCCGGCCCCTTGTGGGCTCGGCCACCCCACCGCGAAAACGTGCCCATGAGCATCGAGCCGGTCATCCGAAGCCTGGACGCAGTTGAGGCACGCAAGCAGGCGGTGGAACGCAGACGCAGCGCGGAGCTGGGGGAGCTCTTCGCCGCCGTGGACGAACGCAATCGGCGCAAGAGCGGCCTCAGTCCGGAGGAATGGGCGGACCTCAAGCGCGAGAGAGCCTCCGCACGCGAGGCGCTGCGAGCGGCCCGCCAGCAGGCTAAGCAACAGCGGGGGGGGGGGGGGGACATCTAGTAATGTTTGGTGCGGGGCATCGAAGGGAGAGCCCGCAGCACTCCTGGACACCCCAACCCCGCCCAAATACTAGCCGCCTACAGCCTGTCTACACCAGGACACCACACTTGCACCCCAACTGCACACAAAGAGCACACATGGGCTAATAACCCGCACCCTATCACACGCAACTGTGCACCACACCCGCACACTACACGCACCGTTTAGGCTCAGATGAGAGAGAGAAGAAGACCCCCTGATATGATATCTATAGGAAAATCAAATAGCCCTCAGCCATCCCCCCCTAGCAGGGTGATGAAAAGCGTCTGAGGGGTAGGGACGCGAAGGTACGGATGGGAAGGCGTTTGGGTACGCTTGGAGCAGCACGAACGGGAGGCGGCCATGCGCGGCACATCCGACCAGCAGATCGAGAGTCTGGTGGCGCTCACCCCCGAGGACTTGGTCCCTCAGGAGCACCCGATCCGGCGGACCAAGCCGCTGGCAGACCGGGTGCTTCAGGAGTTGTCGCCCACCTTCAGCCGGATGTACGCCAAGGGAGGCCGGCCCTCCGTGCCGCCCGAACACCTGCTGAAGGCGAGCTTGCTGATCGCGCTCTACTCCGTGCGCTCGGAGCGCCAGTTCTGCGAACGGCTGACCGACGACATGCTCTTCCGGTGGTTCCTCGACCTGAACATCCGAGGCGGTTCCTTCGACCAGTCGACGTTCGCCAAGAACCGGACCCGGCTGCTGGCGCATGAGGTGACGGGCCGGTTCTTCGGGGCGGTGGTGAGCGAAGCGAGGCGGCAGCGCCTGCTGTCGGAGGAGCACGTCAGCGTGGACGGGACCCTGCTGGAGGCGTGGGCCTCCCTCAAGAGCGTCCGGCCGAGGGACGAGGAGAGGGACCCGCCTGCGGGTGCAGGCGGGCGGAACCCGTGGAAGGACTTCCGGGGCGAGCGGCGTTCCAACGCGACCCATGTATCGATGACGGACCCAGAGGCGCTGTTGGCGCGCAAGGGGAAGGGGCAGGCGGCGAAGCTGTCCTTCGCAGGCCACGTGCTCATGGAGAACCGTAATGGGCTGGTGGTGGACGTGGTGCTGTCGCAGGCGACCGGGACGGCTGAAACGGAAGCAGCGTTGACGATGCTGGAGCGGGTCCCCACAGCACGGCGGATCACGGTCGGGGCCGACAAGGGGTACGACACGCGGGAGTTCGTGACGACCTGCCGCTCGTTCGAGATCACCCCCCCACGTGGCCATGAAGCAACGGTACTCAGCCCTGGATCGGCGGACGAGCCGTCACGCGGGGTACGCGGCGAGTCAGCGGGTGCGGAAGCGGGTTGAGGAGGTGTTCGGCTGGCTGAAGACCGTCGGGGGCGGGAGGAAGCTGCGTAACTGCGGCGTGACCCGCAACGGCCTCTGGGCGGAGATGGCTCTGGCGGCGTACAACCTCGTGCGCATGGCCAAGCTCATGCCCCCCTCATCATCTCCGGGGGCAGCCCCTGCCAGTTGAGGATGACATGCCCCAACCGGAGGCGCCAGCGGCCCGATCAGGGGCCAACCAGGGCGTCGCTTCCTCCGAATCGGCGTTCAACGGCGCCTCAATGCCGACACCGGCCCGCTCCCTATTTCCCAAACTCGCATTCTTCATCAGCCTGCTAGGGGATTTTTGGGGCTAATTGCTATTCTCAGAGATATAATATGAGTGGGTTTTCCTCTCATATCTCTCATGTTTGAGCCTAATCGCCACACTGAGCGCACACGCTGACCACACATAGCGCACGGACAGCTATCACGTAGTGGACGCATATTCACTCATAGGCCACAAATAGGCCACACATAGACGTGCCAGCTTCAAAATAAGACACACTTAGAGCACGCCACCCTTCTTGTAGGCTCGAATCACCACAGATAGACCACACATAGGACTTGCGCCACCCCGTCCTTCAGTGCTATCCCTATGGGCATGAGAAAGCGCCTGCACACAGCCGACATTGCCCTGATCCGGCGCTATCACCAGGATGTCAAACGCCAGGAACTATGTACCAGTAGATTGAGAGATCGCCAGGAACTATAGACCACTTCGCCAGGTGATTGACCACCCTGTGCGCCGGATTGGCGACCATTGCTGCAGCTTGGATGTAAGGAGCAGCGATGGCGTACAGGGAGGTGTCGAGAGTGGAGATAGCAGAAGTGGTGCGTCGCTGGCAGTCCGGCATCAGCCAGCGGCGTATCTCAACTGGTACGGGGCTGTCGCGAGCGACAGTGCGCAGGTACATCGAGGCGGTCGTGGAGGCGGGGCTGGCCCGGGACGGTCCTGCTCCGAGTGAGGATCAGCTGGCCCGCCTGGCAGGGCTGAGTCTTGCGGGCCCTCGGAAGGTGGAGATACCGACCGAGGAGGTCCTCGCCTCCTGGGCGGACCAGGTCTACGAGTGGCTCACCGCCGACCGCCTGCAGGTGACCCGTATCCATGAGCTGCCTGCGGGCCGGGGCTGCCGGGTCTCGTACATGTCGTTGCGGCGGTTCATCCAGCGACGGGGCTGGCAGAGGCGAAGTCCGGCGACTGTCCGGATGGGAGAGAGCGCACCCGGCGAGGTGGCGGAGATGGACTTCGGTCGCCTGGGTCTGATAGAGGACCCGGCGACGGGTCGCCGCCGTGCGGTCTGGGCGCTGATCATCGTCCTGACCTACTCGCGGCACAGCTTCGTCTGGCCGACGTTCAGCCAGAAGCTGGTCGATGTGATCGAGGGGTTGGAGGCTGCTTGGCCTTCTTCGAGGGCGTTCCCAAGTACCTGGTGATCGACAACTTCCCCGCAGCAGTGGCTGGTGTCGATCCGCTCCATCCCCGTCTCACGCGCGGCTTCCTGGAGTACTCCCAACGCCGTGGCTTCATCTCAGACCCGGCGCGGGTGCGCCATCCCCGGGACAAGCCGCGCGTGGAGCGTGGCGTGCCCTACGTGCGGGAGCGGTTCTTCAAGGGCGGGGAGTTCACCGGCCTCTCGGACATGAGGTCTGCGGCCAGGCGATGGTGCCTGGCCGTGGCTGGATAGAGGGTGCACGGCACCACCCGCAGGCAGCCCCTCATAGTCTTCCGGGATGAGGAGCGCCACGCGCTCGGGGAGTGGGACGCAGAGCCCTACGAGATGACCGACTGGCGCACGGCCAAGGTGCATCCCGACCACCACATAGCCTGCCAGTACGCCCTCTACTCGGTGCCCTCTGCGACGTGCCCGCCTGGGCAGAAAGTGGAGGTGCGGCTCGGCAGCAAGCTGGTGCGCATCTACCACCGGGGAAGACTGATCAAGGTCCACCCGCGCCAGGATCGCGGCGGCAGATCCACTGACCCCGACGACTACCCAGCAGAGCTGAGCGCCTACACCCTCAGAGCGCCGGAGCAGATCAAGCGCAGCGCGGCGTCACAGGGACCGGCCGTGGCAGCCTATGCCGAGCGTCTCTTCGACGGCCCGCTGCCCTGGGCCAAGCTCAGACAGGGACACAAGCTCATACGCCTGGGAGAACGCTACTCCCCTGAGCGTCTCGATGCCGCATGCCGGAGGGCTCTCTCCGTAGACCTGATCGACGTGCGCCGTCTCGAGCGCATACTCGTCGAGGCCCTGGAGCAGGAGGCCACGCAGCCGGAGCCCCCACCGATGCCCCCAGGTCGATTCGCCAGGCCGGGCGCCGTCTTCGCTCGTGCCAACGGCCGCACCGCTCAATCAGCACAAGGAGAACGCTCATGACCACCACGACTGAACTCACCCCGCTGCTCAAGCGCCTCAAGCTCGGCGCCGTGCTCAACACCCTGCCGGAGAGAGCCGCTCTCGCACGCAGGGAGCAGCTCGACTACGCATCCTTCCTGCAGATCATACTGACCGATGAGATCAACCGCAGAGACCACAGGCGGCTCGAGCTCCGCCTCCAGAGGGCCGGCTTCGAGCAGACCTGCCGCCTCGAAGACTTCGACTGGTCCGCATCCATCACACTCGACCGACGACTCCTCGACGCCGCCTTCTCCCTCCAGTTCCTCGACCGCAACGAGCACGTCCTGCTCGTCGGACCGGTCGGCGTGGGCAAGAGCTTCATCGCTCAGGCCCTCGGATATGCTGCCGTCAGAGCCGGGCATACCGTCCGCTTCGTACATGCCGACGACTTCTTCAGGGCCATGGCTCAGGCCAGGGTGGACCACTCCACGGACAAGTCCTTCCGCTCCTTCCTCGCCCCGGACCTGCTCATCCTCGACGACCTCGGTCTCCACAGGATGACCCAACAGCAGTCCATAGACCTCTACGAGCTGGTCATCGCCAGGCATCGTACCGCCAGCTTCGTCATCACCTCCAACAGGGCTGTCGACGAGTGGCTCGGACTCTTCGACGACCCCATCCTCGGCAACAGCGCCCTCGACCGGCTCGCCAACGCCAGCTACCAGATCGTCATGGAAGGCCAAAGCTACCGCGAAGGCTTGTCACCCCACAGGGCCCTGCTCGACCGAAAGGAGGTGGTTGACCCTCAAACCTCACGGTGATAATAGTCCGTCTACAGGCCCACAGGGTGGCTCAATGACCCTGGCGACGACTGGCCTATAGACCCTGGCGATTGACAGCTCGAGGCCGCGCCGTGGTGTCGGTGGTCACGCTACGTCTCGTCTCTTATCTGCCTTGCCCACGGCGTCGACGACAGCCCCCTCGTCCCCTCGTGTATGGGGAGCCCACCGTCGAGCACGTCTCCCTTCCCTTCGCCTCCATGGATTTCCTTACGGCGGGAGTGGACACCCTCCTCAGGCGGGGAGAGCGGGCCTCTTGTGCATCCTCTACCGGGCGTCTCCCTGGGAAGAGGGAGGAGGAGTTGTCGGCGCAGGGACGCTAGGCCTTCAGATCAACCGTCAAGGCGTCATTCGGCAACAGTGCGAGCCCACCAGCAGCCCGTCCGCCGCCACTAGCTCACTTTGTTCCGCAGCCTGCTAGTGGCTAGGGTGGACGGTGGTGGAGCCGGAGGCCGTAGCCTGTTCGAATGTGTTAGAGTTGAATCTGTGCGGTGGTGGTGGAACGGCAGACACTCCCGCTTGCCTCTGCGCCTGATTGCGCCATCAGACGCAGAACAAGCGGGGGAGGGAAACCTCGTGCGGGTTCGAGTCCCGCCCTCCGCACCATTTCTGGTAATTCGTCCTTCCTGCCATTGCCTCGCACCCTGAACATACATGAGAACTTGGCGACGGGCGTCGCTTTGGGCAATCCAATGGCAGCCACGAGCTCCGACAGCGGCGATAAGCGGTCCCACTCGCGCGGACGCCGCGTCCCTCACCATCGTCACATCCAGCGGCAGATCAAGACCAAAGCACCGCGGCCTACGAGGGCCTGGATGGTACGCGGTTCGTTGGGGCGGCTCCACATGGGACGGTGCTGAGCCTCCACCGGCTGCTTCATGCAGAAGAGCCACCCTTTGCCTCACCACCGCCGTAGGTGATGGGCGAAGCAGCCGAAGCACGGGTCACTGTTCACACACCACGCCGTCGCCATCGCCGTCGCGGGCGCTCGGTACCGTGGCCTGGGGGAATCCACGTCCCGATCCACTGCTGCCCTGAACGCGCGGCTCGCCCGCTGCCACGGCGTCGTCGCAGGAGGCATACGTCGATGCCGGTGTCGGAGAGGGTGACGGCGTACCAGCAGACTGCGTCGGCGTGGGTTCGGCCGCTTCGCTTATGTCAACCCGGACGACTGTAAGCGTCCGCGAGGGTGTGCACGTGTCCAGCATTTCGCCAAGCGCCTCGGCCTCCGGTTCAGTCGCGGTCAGTTCCCAGGTGTCCTTGATGACGATCCAGTCGACGGCGTACTGGCACCAGTAGCCACGATCCGGCGGCTTCCAAGACGCAGGGCTCTTGCTGCCTTTCGAGCGATTCGCAGACGCTTTCACTGCGATCAGGTGGTTGTTGTACGATAGGTCATTGGCGTACTGACGCTTCTTGGCATCGCTCCACGCCCAGCCACCGGACTGATGGGTGTTCCCGAGGGGGACCATGTGGTCGACATCCAATCCTCGGGGGTCATCGAACTGCTCGCCCGTGTACGGTCCGACCCATGTGCCGGAGGCAACTCGGCATTGGCGGGAGTCCTCGTAGACGACGAGGCTCACGGACTCTGCTACCAACACCTCTTGCCTGGTGTCCTGGCAGTCGCCGTCCTCATCGACCCAATGACGCCATTCGCCACGGTCGTAATCGGGGACGGCTCCCGGAACGGGGGCGACGGCGATGGACAATTGAGTAGCGGACGGCACTTCTGGAGTGGCCGCCGGCCTCATTGTGGGCGTAGGAGTCGGCACAGGCGTGGGTGCGGCAGTTGGCACTGGCGTGGGCCCAGCAGTCGGCGTGGGCGTAGGAGTCGGCGTGGGCGTGGGCGCAGCAGTCGGCGTGGGCGTGGGCGTAGGAGTCGGCGTGGGCGTGGGCGTAGGAGTCGGCGTGGGCGTGGGCGTAGGAGTCGGCGTGGGCGTGGGCGCAGCAGTCGGCGCTGGCGTGGGTGTGGTGCCCGGCTCGATACTGCATGCCGGCGTCAAGACGACGGCGAGCATACACAGCAAGCCAATGCGTGCGGCATGAGGAGCGATTCTGCGCGAGTCGTTTAGCACACGGGAAAGGAAGACCACCTGAATCGACCTCCTAGTGCGGCCTCTGTCGTCATGGCATTCCCCAGTCGGAATTGGTCGCTGAGCCGAGAGCCGGAAGGTGGCGCAATGCTCCACGCACGTGCGAAAAACACAACCTGGCTCATGCGGAACGTATATTGTACCAACGGGCCGTCGTACGCACGCGGCTTCTACCTAGCCAGGGAGGGGGCAACGTGCCTGTCCCACTCCGGCCTCCCTGATTATGTCCAGCAGGCGGAGAGGGCGTGGGTTAGTTCCCTGCCCTCGGGGAGCGGGCGCCAGGCCTGTTCCAGTGGCTTCCTCGGTCCAGCAGGCGTTTCTCGAAACCCACAGGGAGACTCTGACCCTTGTCCTGCCCATCCCACCTCGCGCCACGCAGGAAGTGGGCCGCCGGGCTAGCCGGCTATCGTAGTGTTGCCATCCTCTGCTGCATTCGGACCTAGACGTCATGACCATGTTCGAGAATTAGCAAGCCGCCCTCCCAATCTATGCCGGACTGGTCCCAGACATCCGAGGACCTCATTCAGGGGCAGGTCACTGGGTCCGTCTCCAACAAATGGAACGCTGTACGGAACTACAATCGTCGATGGCCAGTAGAGTTCACACTGGACCTCGAGTACCCTGACCCTATTGGGATGCCTATAGCAATCCCTGTAGACGTTGCCGTAACATGGCTTGTCGGCGTCCCCTTGGGAATCGCCATCCGAATTCGGAGTCGGGCTGCCTACATCGGTTCCGCGACGAATACGGGAATCTTGCGGGATGTGCGGTGCTGGTACTCCTCGTAGGGCGGGAATGCCTCTACCGCCACATTCCATAGACGAGCCCTTTCCGCATCGTCCTGGACCTCGCGGACCTGCATCTGGTACACCTCGGTTTCGTCGCGGATTTCCACTCTGCCGTCGGCGCGCAGGTTGTAGACCCACACCGGGTTCTTGGGGGCGCCACCTTTCGATCCCACCAGTACGTAGTTGTCGCCGTCCCTCACACGCATGAGCGGGGTCTTGCGGATGGCCCCGGTCTGGTTACCGTGGTTAGTGACGATGATGACTGGAAGACCGGTATCACGCAACGTCGTTCCTTGGGTTCCTCCGCTGCTTTCGTAGATCTCCACCTGCTCTCGAACCCAATCGGCGGTCGATGGTATGTATTCGGCCATTGTTCGCTCCTGTCTACTTTATGCCACTGATTTGGCGATTCATCATATCCCGACTCGCTGCGTTCTTCTGCGCTTGCCCTTTGAGAGTCGCATTTTCCCCAACTCCCTCCCATATCAATGCGAGACAGGCAAGGATTGCCAGCATGTGTTTAGGCTACAGATGTACCTCCATCCGAAGTTCGCTGGCGGGACGGCGCAGCCCCTCGAACGCGCCTTGGCTCCCCTACACCCAACCGAAGGTTGGTCTCAGTCAGCATGTGATCCACAGACATACGCCCGATCCGCATAGGCTCTAGCGCGATCCGTTAGCCTTGCGGTAGCGTTCTGACGGACGACGGCATCCGCAGCTATAATCAGTCCACTCCACGTCCCAGGGATGCCACGGTCGGCGCCTCGGCCGCTACGTCGAGGCTGCAGGGGTTGTCCCTGGCCAGATCCCTCGGCGACACGTTGAGCATCCAGCCGCCGTCCCGCCAGACAAAACCCGGATAATTCTTCTCAACGTTGCCGACCTCTATCAGCACTCCTGCCTTCTCATAGTGGGAGTCGATCCAGCCGTAGTCGCCCCTCACCCACACCCCGTCCAGCACGTAGGCCGCATCTTCGGGAACTCCCAGCAAAGGCCAGACTACGCCCATCATCCAGGCGAATTCCTCCTGCGCGCACTTTTCCCTGAACTCTTTGGGATAGAGCGCGTGGACGAACGCCCACTCCCGGTTGGCCATGGCCTCTCCCCCCATGCGGGAAAAGTCCTCGAGGAGGGCGGCTCGATCAGGCGACGTAGGTTCCGACGGGGGTGCTGCCTCGCTCGTCGGGGGGGCGGTCGGAACGACGGTGGCGTATATAGCTGACGCCATGTCGACCATGGGGTCAGGCGCATCAGATGCGCACGCGACCACCAGCAGAGCCAGGCCCAAGAACCCGACAACGCCGGCTACGATGCGCTTGCGCTCCACTTCACTCTCTTCTGCCAAGGCGGATGCACCACGGCATCTTGCGGCTGCCTACTCAAACGTGGGACTGCCATCAGCATTGCCCCAATTGTGAGGAGCGAGACACCGGAGATGCGGAGCCAGACACAGCCGACGGTGGTCGTGTCAAGCAATTCTTCCTCGGACCCAGTCGGCTGTCTTGGCGCTGACAGTAACCGTGCCCACGAATCCACAGGTGGCCAATCCTCCGGTCCAGAGCGTTGGGTGTAGTTCGCATTGAGGTTGTTGGCAGGTGAGGGGCCTCGCTGAAACTGTTATGGCGGATGAAACCCAGCCGTGAACAGAGGCCCCGCACAGGCCATTCTAGCGCATGCTTGACCCCCGTGACCCGCGCCGAGTTGGTCGACTAGGTGCTGGCCGGCTGGTGCCAGGCCGAAATGGCCCACCTAACTGGACAAAATCAAGAATCTTTACGTTGCGGTTCAGGCTGCTAACGTAGGATCGACCCACGGGACTCCCCCTCTCACCGCAATCTCCTAGAAATGCCGGGGAACCAACTCCTCCAGTCCAAGTGCGTCGATTCTCTTCGCCAAGTCGACTAGCTATCGGCGCCATACGATGTTCCGTAGTGATAGAGACGGTAGCCACACAAATGGTGACTAGGGGAGTGCCTGCTCACATCCGCTCGGACAATGGACTGGAGTTTCCGGTCAGGCTGTCCGGGAGTTGCTTGGGGAATGGGAACGAGTAGGCTAGCTTGGGTCACGACGGGAGAACGGCTACATCGAGAGCAAGGGCGGGAAGTTGAGGGACGAGCTACTGGACAGGAAGATCTTCTACGCGCTGCTGGAGGTCAGGATGTTGACCGAGCAGGACCGGCAAACGTACAACCGCATCGGGCCACAAGCTCTCTAGGCTACAGACCGCCGGCGCCAGAGGCTGTCCTGGCTTCCGACCTAGTCCCCATGCTTGTCGGACTAACATAGCGGGTGGTACAACTAGCGGGGGAAGGTCAGTGAGGGCTTTCACGTCCTCCCGCAGGGGGGAAGCGCAGCCGGCTGTGCCAGCCACCAGCTTGAGATTGAGGTTTGCACTGTAGCAGAGAAGGTCTCCGCAATAATCGTGTCAGAGATTTGCACGGCCCCCAGTACAGGCGTGGGCCAAGTGTTGGCAGCGTCAAACCGCTGCAAGAGGGAGCCCGATATCGTTGCGTATCGCGTTTACCCTCCGCAATTAGTCCCGCTCGTAGAAGTCTCCGATGGCCTGGTCGATGCTCGGCTTGGCATCGTCAGGGTGGAACGCGCTATGGCCTCTCTCTTCGGACTGGCTTCTGCTTCAGATATTCCCAGCTCTAACCCATATCCAGTGTCCGAACATGAGAGAATCGTCTCCTCAGCCCATACTTCCTATTGAGTTGTAGACTCACTTGCAGACAGGATCGGCAGGACAGAGGGCCTGGTGGGGGTAGCAGATGCATGAGCGCGTTACTAGCCCAAGTAGGCTGCGGCGGTCGGTATGGTCTGCCGTCTTCGCTATGGCCATAAGCTTGTTGGCCGTTGCCCTGCTGGCGGCATGCGACGACGAGTCGCAACCTGCTGTCACGCCAGAATCCACACCTGCAGCTAAGCCAACCCATGCCCCTGTCCCGACGGCAAGCCAGGCGCCCTCTGTAGCGCCGACCATCCCGAAAGCCACTCAGGTCCCTGTCCCGACGGTCCCACCGGCCGCCACTCCGACCCCCGCCCCGACAGTTGAGCCGACCATTCCCAAAGCCACTCCGACCCCCGCCCCGACGGTTGAGCCGACCACGCCCAAAGCCACTCCGACCCCCGTCCCGACGGTTGAGCCGACCACGCCCAAAGCCACTCCGACCCCCGTCCCGACGGTTGAGCCGACCATCACTGCTACGTCAATGCCGACGGTGAATCTTTCACTGGCCGTCGAAGCTACAGTCACCCGCTACTGGTCCGATGGCACTGCGAATGTCGAGCTTGCCGTGTCTCTGCGCAACGAGGGTGACCGTCAACTGGACCGCGCCGTGCAGGTAGCCGTTACGTGCAGCCACAATGGTAAGGTCGTCGACGACTGCAGCGAAGAAATGAGCGTCTCGCTGCCAAATGGATACGGGACTGCGACCGACACACTTACTCTACGGGTCCCAGCGGGTGAGGTGTCCTTCACGTTCGCATACAGCGAGGATAGAACCCAAAGTCTGGATGTCAACGTTCCAGAACGCATCTTGGGTGTCGACCGAGAGGTGTGGGCGTGCTTCAGCGATACGTCCAACGTAAACACGGTTTGGAAGGAAGATGAGGGCATCGGTTGTGCAGCCTGGGCAGAAGAGACAGTGCTGAAATGGGACCAGACCTCGACGACAAGGGTCTTTGTCAATGGGCCTGATGGATTCGCCGCAGCATTCAGGGATGTACTCAACGATCTATCGCCCGTCGTGAATCTCCAGCTCGAGTGGGTCGACGACGAATCTGGTGCCGACATTTCGGCATCCATTGGTCTTACCATTCCCGAGACCGAATCTCAGGGATTGTTCTGTAGTCGCCCTGAGGTCTTTGGCTGTGCCAACACCGACTTCAACACGCGATCAGGCGAAATCCTCAGAAGCAAAATCATAGTCTACAACCTGTGGCCCGACCTTGGCGCTGACCTCGGCGACTTTGACGACCGGCGCAGAGCACTCTTCAGATCGACGATGATTCATGAGGCTGTGCACGCCTTCAGTCGGATGATCCATCGGACGGAACTGCGCAGCATAATGAACACCGCGGCGCACGATGGGGCCGAGCTGAGCCCTATGGACGAAGCGTTGCTGCGGCTGCATGGGCACAGGTTGGTACAGCCAGGGATGACGATGGCTGAGATCGAGCGTGTGATCGTGTTCAATGATGAGCTGATGGACCCTCAGCCGGGGGATACGCGATTGGCAGCGTGGGCGCTCGTATCGAACACTTATAGGGAACTCCGGGATGCAACTTCCGCCGGCTTCAGGGTACGGTCTTGGTTCCCGGGCTGCTCAGAAGCGTTCGGCTGGGCCGATTACGAGGTGGGTAACCTGACAGGTCGCCATCCATTCTTCGCCTGGACCCGGATCGACGATGCCGAGAACCACGTGTATTCACTTCAACCTTATCCCGGCGTATTTGAGCACTGGCGTCAATCGCCGTCCGGATGGGCCACTGTCAGTCACGACACGTTCTCCGATGCCGTATCCGGTTGGCGTGGCGACCTGTCCGACCCCCATCACATGCTCGAGAGTATTCTGTACTACGCCGACTGGACAGATGTCCAGGTCTCCATGGACTCGACCGGGCGGGCTACGCTCCGGTTTGAGCTGGATAGGTTTCCTGAAGCCACCCAGTCGCCTACCGAGAGTGTAGAGATCGTCTTGATCATTGATAACGCGACGTATGTACTAGTCGAATACAGTATGGATTGGAAGCTGGAGGATGCGAGTTGCGGAACATACCATGTCGAGGCAAGAGATGGTCAATACGGCATCGACTTCACGTTCCCCGATGCTGTTCAGGGAGGTTCGGACTTCCTTGAGAGTTGTGAGGTGGAGTCCCTCGGTCCCCTCAAGGGATACGTGCGACGCCAAGGAATCTGGGCCAGAGAGTGTGGGCCGGACCAGGCCATGGAAGGATACGCCCGGTCCTACCGGTTCTCGCTGGACGACTGGTCGTTTGTGCGTTTTGAGCTGTCATCTACCGACGACGTCCTGCTCAACCTCTTGAAGAGCAACGGCTCTGGCAGCGCAGTGGTGGACCTGAGTGCCGCCGGATACCTCCTTGGCGGGCACGGTGTGCCGGATGAGGGTCGGCTACGCTGGGGAAATACCCCCCTCGCTGCGGGCGCGTACACTGTCGAGATTGTCACTCGTAACCGAGCATTACCCGGCGCCTTCACGTTCACAGTCACCGCGCAGCCCACGCCCCCACCGCCCTATCGGTTCAAGTCCGTCAGTGCCAGCGGAGGACACACATGTGGCCTGCTCACAGATGGCACTCCGTTGTGTTGGGGAAGGAGAGGCGTCGAAGGGGAAGGATCGGAGACGCCTGACGGCAGATTCGCATCAATCAGCACAGGCGGCCATGCATGCGCGCTGCGCGAGGACGGCACACCTGTGTGCTGGGACTTCAAGAAGGAGGGCGAGCATACGTGCAGGCCCAGGGGTGGCGCGGTCTATTGCAGGCTCAACCACCAGGCAGACCCGAGTGACCGGTCCCAGGACCTGGATGGAGGGACGGTCGTTGTTCGCCACGTTGGCGTGATTGGCGGCTACTACGAACAGACGCCGCCGGCGGGCGAGAGACTGATGTCCATCAGTACAGGTCGGGAACATTCCTGCGGGCTTCGGGAGGACAGTACCGCCGTGTGCTGGGGCAGCAATCAAGACGGAAAGGCATCCCCCCCCGCCGGCGAGAGGTTCGTGTCAGTCGAAGCGGGAAGCCTCCATTCCTGCGGACTCCGCGTGGACGGTACAGCCGTGTGCTGGGGTGCCGACTCCAATGACCTGTTGTCTGTGCCGGAGGGCGAGCGATTCATTGTGATCAGTGTTGGCGAGCAACACAGCTGCGGGCTGCGTCGGGACGGCTCGACCGTGTGCTGGGGCAGTGGCGCTCTGAGCGTATGCGCTCCCGCCCCGGGTGGCTTCTATCAGTGCAACACGTTGGGGCGCCAAGACTCCATCCCCCTATCGCCGCCGGAGGGTGAACGGTTCGCATCACTCGGCTCTGGACCTCCCCATTGTGCCCTGAGGGCAGACGGGAGCGCAGTCTGCTGGACAAACTACCCGTCTGGCTTGATCCCACCTCCGGTAGGCGAACGGTTCGTATCCATCAGCTCATCTTCCCAACACGCCTGCGCCCTGCGCACGGACGGCACCGCGGTGTGCTGGGGCCAGGACCGGTTCGGCGAGGCTTCGCCTCCATCAGGACTCAACCTGACCGCCGACCCGTTGGTAGTGGAGCCCCCTGTCGGGCTCGTCTCTATCAGCAGCGGCGGCCATCACACCTGTGCGCTTGACTCGGACGGCGCCGCCGTTTGCTGGGGCCCCAACTGGTGGAAGGGCCGGTTCGCCGATCGATTTACCTCTATCAGCAGCGGTAGCGCCCATGCTTGTGGGCTCCGCTTGGACGGTACTGTCGTGTGCCGGGGAAGCAACGACCAAGGCCAATCATCGCCGCCGCCAAGTGAGATGTTCGTCTCGCTCACGAGTGGCGATAGCCACTCCTGTGGCCTCCGATCTGATGGGACCGTCGCGTGCTGGGGCCAGAACGACAGTGGTCAAGCATCGCCGCCTGATGATGTGTTCGCGTCGATCAGCAGCGGCGGATTCCATGTCTGTGGCCTCCGTTCCAATGGCAGCGCAGTGTGCTGGGGCCTGGATCGTGAAGGCCAGGCATCACCGCCGCCGGGGGAAGTTTTCTCATCCGTGACTGGAGGCGGGTTCCATACCTGCGCCCTCCGTATGGACGGTACGCCCCTATGCTGGGGCCTGGACAGCAGTGGCGTGGCATCGCCGCCAAAGGATGAGGTATTCACGTCGATTGGCAGTGGATTCTCCCATACCTGCGCCCTCCGCACGGACGGTACCGCAGTGTGCTGGGGTGAGAACAACTTCGGCCAGGCATCGCCGCCGACAGACGAGGTATTCGTGTCGATCAGCAGCGGCGGATATCACACCTGTGGCCTTCGCGCCGACGGTACCGCAGCGTGCTGGGGTAGGAACGACTTCGGTCAGGCATTACCGTGCCGCTAGCGGTGCCATGCCATTTCCACCCCCCATCCCGGCTGGGTGATTAGAAAAGACTGTACTGCCTACAGTAAACACTGATCCACTTGGCTGTCCAACATTTCCTATAGGGTGTTCGGAGGGATCCATGAGTGAAGGAGTCATTACCGGGATAGCAGCCACGCTCAGGCGGGCGTTCGAGGCCCAAGGGAATGAGGAGGCGCGCTTCGCCTTTTGCTGCGGGGAGGCTGGCGGGATGGCTGCGGCCGTCGGTGTTTTCGGCATCAAGTCCCTGGATCTGTGCGATGACATCTCTGACGCCTATGAGACCAGTGACTGGGACTTTCTGAGGCACATCCTCAGCGAACTGGAGGACCGTCCGACTAATGAAGAGGGAGAGCCCCACGGCCAAACTAGAGAGAAGGGAATTGGTTGGGCGGTGTACGGAGCCGTACTGGATGACGCGTTGCGCTCCTTGTCTGAAAACAACTCGCTGCGCTACTCCCTGATGATAGGGTTCGCATCGGGCCTGATGTTCCAGACCCCTGGGCTAACATATGGGACGGCGGGGATTGGGAGCGAGGCCTCCCAGCACCGTGCAGGTGACCGGCCGGAGTCCCAACGCAGTGTAGAAGACAGAGTGGCTACCGCCTTAGGACCTGAATGCCCCGAAATCACAATACGAGACGCTATTCTGATAGGCCACGGCGCGGGCTGCAAGGAACTGATTGAGTGGGCTAGGGCTCGCGTAGCCGCGGGCGTGCGGTTTAGTAGTCCCCTGGGAATGATGTCGCCCGAGGGAGCGGCGCGCTATTACGAGGAGAGCTTGAGAATGATGCGTTGGGCGCAGAACTTCGGTCTTCGGAGCACTCGTGCCAGGGACGAGTCAGTATTCCTTCCGAATTCAATGGCAATCAACCACGCTCTCGTGATTGGCGCTGTGAACCTGGACGAGGATGGAGAAGACGAATAGGCCTTCCATGCAGGTGGTCCTGCCTGGAGATGGTCCTGACTGATAGGAAGGCGGAATGCCGCGCCAGCCTGCCAGCGACTGCGCTGGCCGTCACTATGCGACTGCTCATGACATGCAGAGCAGGGGGGCCATCGCCGGGAAGTCTGGGTCTGGGCGACCTGCTCGATGCCAACCTAGGCAACGGCGGCTACGAGGTCTCTCATTACACCCTGATGCTTGACGTAGACGTCACCAGAAACTTCCTTTCAGGCAAGGCGAGCATCGAGGCAAACGCGACTCAGGCCCTTTCAGCGTTCAATCTCGACTTGCATGGTCTCGAGGTCCTAGAAGCGGGCGTGTCCGACCGGCCTGCGGCTCACACGCGCAATGGAAACGAACTGACCATAGTGCCGGACGCGCCGATTCGAAACGGAGCATCCTCTACGGTGGAGGTCGTGTACGACGGTCAGCCCACGCCTGACGAGATCCCAGGCAGCCGGCTGGATCAAGAATCCAACAGACATCTACGCGGTGGGGAGCGGTGGGACTCATCGACCTAGCTTCCCGTGAACGAGCACCCGTCGGACAAGGCTTCCTACACCTTCGTGGCGACGGTCCCGAACCCTTACGAGGTGGCCGCGATAGGCGAACTTGTGAGCGTCGTCGACGAAGGGGCAGCCAGCACCTGTGCATGGGAGTCGGGGGACGAGCTTGCGAGCTACCTCACGGCCGTAGCGAATTCCCGTTGCCACGAGGTGATTACCGGAAGCCCAGAGGGAACACCGACCGTCGACCTGATCGAGGAAACAGTGGGAGAGCCGGTAAGGCGGCGCCTCAAGAAGACGCTCTACATGATGGAGTTCTTCGGCGACATTTTCGGAAAGTATCCGTTCGAGTCCTTCGGTTCCATCGTGATTGATGCGCCGTGCCCGGCCCTTGAGACGCAAACTAGGCCGGTGTACGGCGCGGGCATCGTCGAAGCGGTGAGAGAGCGGATCGTGGCCCACGAGCTAGCCCACCAGTGGTTCGGAAACCTGGTAACACCTGCGACGTGGGAAGACCTGTGGCTAATGAGGGCTTTGCTACATACGCAGAATGGTTGTGGGACGACTACCAGTCCGACGGCAAAGCGTTCGACGTGTTCTGGGATGTGCTCTGGATGGGCAACCTGGGCCCGCCCGGGAAGCCGAAGTCGGAAGCACCGTTTGAGGCGGCAGTCTACATCAGAGGGGCCATGACCCTCCACGCCCTGCGAGGGGGAATCGGCGACGAGACCTTTTCCTTACCCTTCGCGAGTACCTGTCTCGTTATGCGGGAGGCAACGCATAAACTTCCGATTTCGTAGAGGTTGCAGAAGAGGTCTCCAGCCGAGAGCTTGACCAACTGTTCAGGGTCTGGATCTACGCCGAGGCCCCTCCAGTTCCTCTGGAGTAGCGCCGACAGCTGAGGAGCACACACAGGCGGCTAGATTCTTCCTTCGATGAGCTAGATCAGCTACCCGCCGCAAGTACACAGCGGAGGTGACGTGTGTTGATGTCCAGCGGAAACGTCCACTCACGGAGACTCGAACCACGAGGGTAGGCCGTGTTAGGTACCGCAGCCTAGCCGGAACCCAGGTCTACCACCCAGGAGTACCGAAGGGTTTCGTCGCTATTGCCCAACTGGCATGAAGGATGCCGGCAGCGCTAAAGACACCGCAAAGGACGACACCATCACCGTGACCATCTTCGTCACCGACTCGCCGACGCTGACAACCCCGCCTCAGCGCCCAACCCCTTCCACAGGCGGTGGCGTCGGCTTAGGCGTCCAGTGTGAAGGCCATCGCACTTCTGTCACAGGGTCAGTCTCTCACGCACGGTCTTGATCAACTCCAGGAGGTCTGCACGAGCCTCTTTCACTTCGTCCCGTTGGGCGAGATCCTCCAAGGCCTCGACCACCCGCTCGTCGCCAAGCTCCACCAACTGCTCAATCGCCTGTATGTGCGGAGGCGGTGAGAAGAAGGGATAGCCATCGGTGCGCTCCTCTGGCGCCCTTACGATATCCAACAGGTGCTGCCGGACATCTTCGGTGTCTGGGGACGGCTGCCAGAACTCTCGTCCACCCGAGCCGCCATGAACGTACACCGGCCCGATGGGTATCGGGTCGCGGTCCGGACGGTGGTGCGGGTGGTTGGCGCAGTAGGTGTAGAAGGGATTCGGGATGGCGAGACTGCGGATCTCGCAGTAGCTGGGGATCTCACGGTTGAAGTTGACGGACCCGCGTTCGCCGCCGTTAGAGCGGTTGAACCAGCAGGTGCCGCAGCAGTCGGAGCCCTCCGTTCGGCATGAGTCCAACCTCCTCCTCTCAGTCTCCTGTACAGCAGCCCGCCTCTCCGAAGTGAGCTCCACCTTCTCTCCCACGCCATCCTCTGAGGAACCAAGGACGCAAGAGTTGGAGATTGTTCCCGCCGGTCAGAGTTCACTAGCCGCATCCGCAACGAACGCGTGTGCATCTAGCAATTGGTGGAAATTCGCTGGTTTGATGGTCTCACTATTCTGGATGGAGGTCCAATCGTTGGGGTGGTCTTTCTTGCTGGCCAGTTAGTGAGGACGCTTTCGCTGGACGTCAACACGATGGTGGGTCAACTTTATCCCGGCGTTGACAGAATCAGCGCGCTGGTGTCTTCACCCCCTTTGTTAGGCGGACCAGAACCAATCGCTCCCTCCTGCCCTTCTTGCCTATCCCAGCGCTTCCAGCCCCTCAAACAAGCACCGCCTGTGGGCCTGTTAGCAGCTTCTCATCACACACTTCCCTATACAAGAAGCGAGATGGTGGTCCACATGTCATCCAACCAGTCAAGAATCAGCGGTTGTGGGCGAACATTACCTTGCACCAACATTGGGGAGGTCAGTGCTGCCGTAGCCGAGTGGGTCGCTGGAAATCTCAGATGCCGAAGATCGCTAAGCAACTCAGCCCGCGTTCCCCAGCTCCGATGTCCGTAGAAATTTCTGAAATTGTGTAAATATGCAAAAACACTAGGTGACGCACTCATCGCGGCACTTACCTGGGGATAGTTTGAAGCACCAATCTCGTCGAGTGCATCCAAGAGTGTATGTTGCTTCCACCAATAGGGCTCATCGTGCCATTTCCAGGGTCCCGTCGAACCCGCCCTATACCTTCCGCTTCTGCATCGTCGGATGGCGTGCGTGAGCGCTTCATCTGCACTCTGGGCTCTAGTAACCTTCGACAATTGTAGGCGATTCCCAGTTCCGTCGCGGGCACAGAAGGCTGCCGACAAAAAGAAGCTCCGTGCCATACCCACCCAGAGATTGTCCAACTCGATGACCACAAAGCCGACCGCAGGGTCCACAGGCACCGGTTTCAGCGTTCCTGATAGTGCCAACACGGAGTTCATGTATGTGTTAAGGCGACCCGTCCGAGCCAGCCCGGCTCTTTGCAGACTGCGCAAGTCTCTAGTTGGGCGCACGGCGACTTCAGCTTACCATCTAGATTGAGTGATACCCCTCACGAGCCATTTGATCCGTGTCTCGCGTTGAGCCTTCGTATTCGTTTTTTCGCTAGACGCTTTCAAGAAGCCCCTGAAAACGTTCTCCTCATCACCTACAAGCACAGAATCGCTCATTTGCAGCAGATTGCGTTCAGAGTGTACATGAATCTTTAGGTCAGATTCTTCTCCATCTTGCCGCAATATCTTTGTCCAGGTAGGTTCTACAAATGCTACGGCAAGAATCAATGAATAGAAAATATGACTTTTTTGTACCAAGCTTGTCAAGCAGAGCTCCCTCCATCCTAGGATCCGACTAAATGCGGAGTCGATAGTGTGGCGTAGTTGATCTTCTTCTGGTATATCCTCAGTATTGTATTCACGGTACATATTATCCAACATCCTGCTGTTGGTTGTGCGTACACTATGAATCATCGCGTGCACGATCTCAGCAAATAGTTTGTGATCGGCCATTCGTACTATTTCCCGCTCGGTCATCGTTCGTAGCGAGAGTAGAGTCTCGGTGTATCGTTCGGCCAGCTTCAAGATAAACCATTTCATATTTCCTTGAAAGTTGGCATGTCGCCGTTCCTCAGGGTTCAAGGGAGTCGTAAAGGAATTGATACGCCGGAAATACTCCCGAACCACGTCCTCGTCTACAGCTTCAAACTGATCGAACTGTAGAGGGTACGAGAGGAATGCCTCTTGGAGCTCCTGGCTCAATCCATCGAGAGTCTTCCCGCTTGCTCCTTGGAGCTCGAGTGATTGCGAGAGTGTGAGCTTACCAGAGAAAAAGTCTACTATTGCGTTGGTTCTTTGTTGCCCATCGACTACGTACTTCAAGGATTTCCGACTCTTCACATCCGTCTGTTGGTGTAGGGCGAGTTTTGGCATAGGGAATCCCCGAAGAATAGTCTCGATCAAATAGGACTGGGCACGCTCAGGCCAGACGCTAGCGTTGCGCTGGTACTTGCGGTCAACGAGTACTTCCTTCCGTCCGAAAGCGTTACAATAATCTGCGACGGATAGAGTGATCAAATTGGGACGTATATCCATGGCTGTTACTCCGATCTGAAAAAGAGCGCCTGTTCCTGCGGTGCAATGTTATTCCGGTAGGCGACTGCGCGGGGGTTGAGTTGTGCGAACGACCTCCGCATGGGGAAGGCATAGGAGCGGTACGGTTGCCAACCGCATGCAGCAAGGAGTTCAGTGGTAATTTGCGCCAAATCGAGGTGTACTTCCTTGTAGTATGAGTCCTGCACAACCAAACCTATTGTCCCGGATCGCGAAGTGAGTTGGGCCAGTTGAGCAAGTGATGCGGCGTACTCAGCAAGATACTGGGCAAGCCATTTCCAGTAGTAGGTGCCTGACGCCTTGGAGGGATGGCTGGCAATAGCAGCCAACGTGCGTTGTGCTGTGACGCCAAGAGCTGGCGTATGTAGTGAGTATACGGGTGGCACGGTTGTTGTGCCAATGAGAGCACGGCGCAGCGCTAACTGCTCCGTATCGGTATATCCGAGCACCGAGAGTTCTACCCGTGTCGCAATGGCGTAGTCGATTCGCGTGCAGTATGGAGGTGATCCTAATACTAGATCGGGCTCGATCCCATATCCGGCGAGGTCTGTCGATGTACCCAGGACTACTCGAGTGGTCATGTACTTGGCAGCAGGTATCGCCACCACGGATATGGCGGCAGCATATGTCGCGCTGACCATCGGGCGCCAGAATAGCTTCGCCGGCTGCGAGTGTCTTGGGGACTTGACCCACGTCGGATTCGAACTTTGCCACGCCTTCGTCGCTCGCCGCGCAGTGTTGAACAGCAAACTGAGCCAGAAGGCTTCGACAGATCCCAGGTCCGACACGTCCGATGCGTTGAGCCGGGTTGACCCAATTAGGGCCGATTGAAGCGCACGGAGTCGGGCAACGCTGGGCCTGTCCAACCACTTGAGCAGCGGGTCATCGGGATTCAGGGGTACGGCCGCCGATCGGAACTCGGACAGCCTGCCAGCCTGTCGCCGAATAGCCGAGACGTCGTCCTCACGGAGGAGGGCGGCCTTGGCAACTACTACCATGGCAGGATTCAGATCGACTCCAACGCAATCCAGCCCCAACTCAGCGGCGACGGTCGTGGTGGTTCCGCTACCGTTCCACGGATCAAGGACCAAGGCGTGCCTTGGCCAGCGACTTAGAATGTCATGTACAAAGGACCGGGAGTAACCGGCATAGTACCGGTAGCCCGTCGAGATCCTTGGTAGCTTCGGGCAAGAGACGGTCAGGGGAAGTGAAGGGCTGGCCAGCTTGTTCACGGGGTTGTGCCGCTGCGCAGAAGTCTACTTGATCGGCTGGTAGGACGTAACCGGCGTCGTCCGGACGGTGCGCCCTGCCGCTCCTGGTTGGAGTGTCATTCCTGAAGCCTTTGGCGTGACGATGCTCAAACATAATACCGCCTCGGTGCATGCATGACAATGACGTGTACTCGTCTACGGCAGGACAGATCAGGCTGAGCGATCCTGCGGTGGTGCTTTGGAAAATATTCCTTGGGCGTCTGTCAGCCAAGGAACTGATGCAGACGTTGGGTGCTGTAGCGGCGCTCCCACGGGCGCAGGGCGGCCGAGCTGGCCTGCGCCGTCAACTCGCTGTCGTTGAACTGGTGGAATACCTCCCCATGCCTCTGTTGGGCGTGCTCGACGGTGCTGTCGAGCTTGGGCGAGTGGGGGACAGGGCAACCACACGGTTGCGGGTGAAGCAGTCCGTCTGTCGAGACTCGGGCTAGCTAATGAGGCAGTCCAGCACCATATCCCTGGGCTGGACTGGAGCGCTGCACCAATTCCGGGATGCATCCGTCTCCACTCGCTGTCCCCAAGTCGACGGCCCACGAGTACCGCAGCACATCGGTGTCGATTGAGGCATGCGTATAGCGGACCTGATCCTTCGCGCTCCAAAGGAAAACGACCCTGCTTATGCCCGCATCATTTGACTCGTCGCCCCGTCTCATAGATCAGTCCACCGCCGGGCTGACACCTTCTTCAGCACGGTGCTAGATCTTGCCCAGGTTGGCCCTCAACCATGCTGACCGTTCCGGATCGATGTCCAGGGCAAGAGAGGCAGGACCAAGGCCCGGAGCAGGCCAGGGGTGGCAGGGACCGCGAGTGCGGCCGTGATCAAGCACTTTAGCCAGTTGGATAGGGACTGCTCATCATCCTGAGCGAAGTGGAGACACTTGTCGTACGCAGCAGATCCAGAAAGGACACGACGTGGGGCCGTGTCATAGAGCCGGGATAGCATACGGCGGCGCTCCGTGTTATGGCAAGCAGGACCGCTTTGGTGGGGCCCGTTCTTGGGTCTAATCTTGAAGCTCTGACATACGATACCCCTAGGTTTCTCCTATCTACACCCACATCTTCACCGCCGCCCAAGCGCTTCACCGCGCCTGATTGCGACGCGGGCAGCGCATCCGGACGACACTCGCCCATTCTAGCGCAGTTCCAGCGGAAAGGAGGTACCCACAGTGGATGTCCTGGCCGACGTGCCGCTGGTCCGTGGTGCCAATCGTCCCTGGGGCATGTCGTGTTAGCGCCGATGGCAAGATGAGCGAAATCGCCGAAATGGAATTGACCCACTGAGGCAGCGCATCATCCACGGAGAAACCGTGGAGGTGCGAGAGAGACGTTGCTAAAGGTGGGAGACGTGAAAGAGATCTACGAGATGAAGGGGCGGGCCGTTCGGTCCGAGGAATTGCGCGAGAGCTGGGAGTCGATCGGAACACGGTGGGGCGGTATCTGAACTCTCCTGAGGCGATGCGGCCCAGGCCACGGCGTCAGCGTTCCTCGAAGCTGGACCCGTTCGTGGGTTACATCGACTGCCGCCTTAGGGAGGGGCTGGACAACTGCGTCGTGCTGCACCGGGAGTTGCGTAAACGGGCGTACGACGGGGGAAATTCGCTCCTGAAGGCCTACGTGTCGCCACGTCGTCATCGACAGCCCCGCGCGACGATGCGGTTCGAGACGGAGCCCGGCGAGCAGGCGCAGGTGGACTGGGGGAGCTTCAGCTACGTCGGCGCAGACGGCCGCAGGGACCGGCTCTGGACGTTCGTGATGGTGCTGGGCTGGTCGCGAGCGATCTACGTCGAGTTCGTCCGGCGTGCGGACGTGGCGAGCTTCATGCAGTGCCACGTCAACGCGTTCGAATACTTCGGCGGCGCGCCGCGGCGGTGCCTGTATGACAACGCGAAGGTGGTGGTGCTGGGCCGGGATGCGGACGGGCGTCCGGAGTGGAACCGGCGGATGCTGGACCTGTCGCTGCGCATCGGATTCGAGCTGCGGGTGTGCCAGCCGTATCGGGCCCAGACGAAGGGGAAGGTGGAGAGCGGGGTCAAGTATGTGCGCGGCAACCTGTGGCCCAGCATCCGTTTCACCGACGACGCGGACCTGAACTGGCAGACCCTCGAGTGGTGCG
Source organism: Dehalococcoidia bacterium (assembly GCA_965197715.1). Lineage (GTDB taxonomy): Bacteria > Chloroflexota > Dehalococcoidia > Lucifugimonadales > UBA1127. The sequence continues at coordinate 2,936,456 of OZ240224.1, read as the reverse complement.
ACAGTGTGGCGAACCGGCGCGTGCACGGGACGACGGGCCGGCGTCCCTGGGAGATGCTGGTCGAGGAGCGGGTCCACCTCGGCGGGCTGCCGGAGCGTTCGGGATTGGCGCCGTATCTCAGGGACGACCGCAGGGTGGCGCATGACGGCTATGTGCACTGGGAGGGCTCCCACTACGGTGTGCCCTGGCGGTGGGCGGGAGCGACGGTCCAGGTGGGACAGCGCTCGGAGACGGTGGAGATCTGGACGGGCGACTAGCGCCTGGCGGTGCATCCCCGCGCCGAACACCCCGGCCAGCGCTTCACCGCGCCCGGCCAGTGGGAAGGGCTGTCCCGGGGAGACGGCCGCCCACGGCAGGAGGCCGTGGCAGTCCAGGTGACGGTCGGCGACGTGGAGCGGCGCTCCCTGAACGTCTACGAGCTGGCTGCGCTGGGAGGTGTGCGCTGATCGCCTTGGAGCAGACCCGTCAGCACCTGGAGAGCCTGGGGCTCAGGCAGGCTGCCGAAGCGCTCGATAACGCTCTGGACGCGGCGGCCGGCAAGCAGTTGACCTACCCGGAGATGATCGCCGAGCTGCTGGGCGTGGAGGTCAACGCTCGCCGCGAGCGCTACCTCACTACGAGGACGAAGCTCGCGCATCTCCCCTTCCAGCGTACCTTGGAGCAGTTCGACTTCTCCTTCCAACCCTCCGTCGACGAGCGCCAGGTCAAGGAGTTGGCCAACCTCGCCTTCGTGGCCGAGGCCACCAACGTCTTGCTGCTCGGACCGCCCGGCGTGGGCAAGACCCACTTGGCCGTTGCCTTGGCGCTCAAGGCGATCGGGCACGGCTATGGAGCCTATTTCGTCCGCGCCTACGACCTGATGGAGGACCTCAGGAAGGCCCAGGCCGAGCAGAACCTCGGGCGGCGCATGCGCGTCTACCTCGCTCCCAAGGTCCTCGTCGTCGACGAGTTCGGCATCTGGCCCTACGACAGAGATGCAGCGACTGCTTTCTTCACGCTGGTCTCAGCCCGCTACGAACGCGGGAGCATCATCCTGACCTCGAACAAGGGCTTCGGCGAGTGGGGTGAGCTGCTGGGTGACACCGTCATCGCTTCTGCCGTCTTGGACCGGTTGCTCCACCACAGCCACATCCTCAACATCAGGGGGGAGAGCTATCGTCTCAAGGAGAAGCGCCAAGCGGGCCTATTCAGCTCGCATCACGTGCTGAGATCAACACCGGAGGGATCAGACGACAACTACGGCCGGTGACAGAACCGCCGGCCCGGATGTCCTAGTGGGTCAATTCCAAATCGGCGATGGCGGGTCAATTCTATTCCGGCGTTGACAGGGCGAACAGCTCGACATTGCGGTGACAGCCCCCCCCCCCAATAGGGGTGAGGCTGTCGGGCTAATTTGGATTTATAGAGATATAATATGTGGGGGCTTTTCTTGCTGGCATCATATTAGGATTAGCCTACTCCAGCCTGTAGGCGACACGGTGGCGGCCCGGCTGGCTCTCTTTCTCTGATGGGGCTATGGTGCGCCCGCTATACATGCGTTCTCCACTGTAAACCGCTGCAGACATGGATAGGCAGCCATTCGACGGAAGATGGGCATTCGTGGCGCTAGTGCGGATATAGGATTACACTATTGGCTTGGATCGTTGCACTGGCGCAGCCCATGCACACGCCCGTGTTTGCCCGGTCGGGACCCTCGCATCATCAGCCGTTTGTGCTCGGTTGTAAACCACTGTTGCCAACGCGCAGCGGGACAGGCGGATCCGTGGTATGATCGATATATGGGATTCTACTTCTACCGCTCTCTGTCAGAAGCCTCCCGTTACACGGGAATCAGCCGCGTGACCCTCACTCGCTGGCTCAAATCCGGGCGGCTCAGTGGCATCCGCCGGAGCCGTGGGCGGGCGGGCGGCCCCGCTGCATGGCAGGTCGCCCATTCGCACATCGTCCGCGCCGCTGGTGAGGGATGGGTGATCGGCCCGCCGCCGAATGAGAGGCCACCAGCGCCGCCGATTCCGCCGCCGCCCGCGCTGAGTGAGAAGCGCGGCTTCAGGAGGTGGTTGCCATGAGCCCACGGCGCAAAGCTGGGACCTGTCTGTACTGCCGTCAGCCGATCGCCATAGCGCGGCAAAGGATGCTGCGGGGGCAAGTGTTCGCAACCCTTGAAAACCTTACCTGCTCCACCCGATGCCTCAAACTGTACAATCTGCGAGAGGCGAACAGGCGGGACTCCCGACGGCGGCTCGCGGCCCAGGCCGAAGCCCGCCTGTCCGGACGGCTCTGTCAGATTTGCGATGCGCCGATCGACCCCGAGCGGGTCCGGCGATGGAAGGCTGTCAAGACCTGCTCGCCGGCGTGTGCGGCGGAGAACCGGTTGGCGATTGTCCGGAGAGCCGTCTCCCGTCACCGACGTCGCCAGCGCCAGCAGCGCCAAGCAGTCGCCGCCGAAGGAGCGGCTGGAGCGTGACGCTTCGGCGGATTGCCGCTCCCCTGCCCGCTCCGCACCTGGGGCCGTACTCTCCCTGCCGGAGTGTGGTGAAACCGCCAGGTTATGGGCCATCCGGGCCGACCGTGCAGGAACCTCACCGACCAGGGCTAGTGTATACTTGCCCAACTCCCACCAACATACAGAATCGAGCATCTGGGGAGCCAATATCCCCAGATAAAGCGCACCCCTGATTCCAGAGGAAGGAACACAATGACCACCACCCTCACCCCAGTGTTTCAAGCCTGCCCACCGCGTCATCCCGAACTCACCAACAGCAGCTATGCCGCCGATCTTCACCGGGCCATTCGGAACGAGGTGGCGACACGCCAGGGCGCCCTGGACTTCTTCCGGGGGACCTATCCCGCCCCCGCAATGAAAACCGCCTGCCGGATGGTGTTTGAACGACTCCACAACGGAGAAGCCAGCGAACAGCCGGCCGTCTACCGGTTCAACTCCCGGTACGGCGGCGGCAAGACCCACACACTGATCGCGCTGGCGGCAGCCTGCCTCCACCCGGACATCGTGTGCCAGGAACCGGAGGAAACCCCGATACCATCACATCTGGCCACCGACACGGTGCGCCTGATAGCGTTCACGGGAGAAAACGTGGATCCCCTATCGGGTACCGAGCTCGACGACGCGGGCAACTGGGCCAAGTCCCTCACCGGACATGTCGCCTACCACCTGGGGGGACCCAAGGTACTGGAGCAGTTCAGGGAACATGACAACCGCCTGACGGACCCCGGCGCCGAAAACTTCCGCCGACTCATCGGAAACCAACCGACCCTGATCCTCGTAGATGAGTTGGTCCAATGGGTCGACAGGGTGCTGCAACTGGGCGAACTGAACGTCCAGGGCATCAAGACGACCATCGCCGCGCTGGCCAAGGCGGTGGACACCAGCCCCAGGGCCGTTCTCGTGGTAACTTCCCCTGAACCCGGACACGACGCCTTCCAGAACGCCACCGCGATTCTCACCGAGATCATGAGCGACCTGGACAGCATTCTGTCCCGCACTGGCCACGACATGGTACCGTCGGACGAAACCGACGTGGCGGCCATTCTCAGACAGCGCCTGTTCACCGACTGGAACGAGCAGGCCAGGCAGGAGACCACAAAGGCGTACGCGGAACTCTGGAAACGGCATTGGCCAGCCGACGCCGACCGGGCGGAGAAGGATTTCTACGACTGCTATCCCTTCCACCCAAGCGTTCTCAGGATCGCCAGGGAGAGGCTGGCCAACAACCCGGACTTCCAGCGGGTGAGAGGCACCCTGCGTCTGCTGACAGCCACCATCCGGCACAACGCGGACACAACGGCTCCGCTCATACACCCCTGGCACATCACCCCCGAAGACAGCAGGATCCGCGACGAACTGGTAAACCGGATCCATCACGAGGCCTTCGACTCCGGCATCGACGCGGACATCACCGGGGACACCAGCACGGTCAAGCAACTCGGGGACCCCCTGGCGGAAAAGGCCGCCAAGGTCATCCTGCTGGGCAGCTTGGCCCCCAGCGCCAACAGCGGACTGTCTACCACCGAGGTGGTCGAGGCCGTGATGACCCCAGAAGACGATGATGAAAACGTCATCAGAAAAGCAATCGGGGCCATCCAGGACAACGCCCTCTACATCGACAACGACCCCAGCCGGGACACCCTCCGCTTCACCAACGAACCCAACATCAGGCGGGAAATCCAGCAGCGCCGGAACAAGTTCTCCGACCCCAAGACAGTCGAGGACGAGATCAAGGCCGCCGTTCTCAGGACCTTCCAGCCCCAGACGAACCGGAGGATCCGAAATGCCATGCCGGTGACGGTCTACCCCAGCCGGACCGGCAACGCCCCGGACGACCCCGACCGGGTGCATCTGGCCATAGTCAACCCGGACCATATCAACTTCCGCAGCTCCCAACTCCAGAAGGACCTCCTAGACCTCTACCAGCACAGCCCAGGCAATGCGGGCCAGGCCCAGCGGGAACACCGGAACAATGTCATCTTCCTCCTGGCCGAGCGAGAGCAGGACCTGGAGCTGAGCGACGCCGTGGTCCGCAAGATGGCCGCCCAAGACGTGAAGACCCATCCACCGGCGGACCTCAAGGACTACCAGACAAAGATCGTGGATGAGGACATTGCCGCCAGCAGCAAGCACATCCACCAGGCAATCCAGCGGAACTGGATCCACCTCTTCTTCCCCTCCAACGAGGAGCAGTGGAGCCACAGCGGCTCCCACCTTCGTCACGAGCGCCTTCCGGCATCGACAGACACCGAGGGGGATGGACAGGCTGCCATCCTGGACATGCTGTACGCCCACCACAAAATGCCCCAGCAGGCAGCCCTGCGGTTCAACCCCACCGAGTGGCGTCAGACTCGGCTCCGGACCGGAGACCCCCTCACGATAGGAGAACTCCACCGCGAATTCACCGCCAACCCCGGCAAGTGGATTATCCTGAACAGGGATGTCTTCGACCAGATCCTGGACGCCGCGGTGAAGGCCGGAGACCTGGTGATCCAGACCCCGACCGGGGAAGTAATCGGAGAACACCACGCCGGGCTGCATCACGGGAACGACTTCAACGTGTGGCTACCCCAATACGCTCCCAAACCCGGCAGGGACCCCGACCCGACACCACCTGATCCCGAACCTCAGCCGAACCCCATAACCCGCCCAACCCCAACGGGTATCCCGACATTCGACACCAAGAATGTCAGCGCCAGGGTGGCTGTCGGGCGACTGGCTGACCACATCACAAGCAACAACACCGACTGGACCAAGATCGAACAGGTCACCATGCAGAGCGCCAGCCTCAGGTTCCTCTCCTACCTGGCCTCGGTTGTCCAGGGGTCGGTCAACGCCAGGTTGAACTACGAGTGCCAGTCCGACGACGGAGACATCAGCCTCGTCCTCCGCAACCGGTCTGCTGAGCAATGGATGCAGGAGCAACGGACTATCGAGAGGGTGAATGCCATGGCCGGCGTGAGCGCCGGAGACGCCCGGGCGGTCATCCTGGCCCAGGACAACGCCCCCCATGCGATCAGAGGACGACTTGAGGCCCTGGACAACAGCCACGATATCCAGCTGACCGTCACCTTCGCCCAGCACAACTGAGGAAACCATCCAATGAGAAGAACCGAACCCCAGGAAACCCACGCCCTTTACCTGGACCACGACCAGGTGGGCACCCCCCGGGTCTCCATAGCCCTGGCCCGCCGAGGGCGGCGCGGGGGAGGCAAGCGGATCAGGTCGCTCACCGGCAGAGACAGGGATGTGGCCTACCCGCACCTGTCCACCATCCTGTGGAACCATCACGGGAAACATCTGGAAACCGCAGCCCAGGACCTTCCGCCCGGCGAGTACCACCCCATCAGCGAGGTCGCAGCAACCCAGATGCTGCTCCTCATGGACGCGGTGAAGGGAGAATCTAAGACGGAACGTGCCCAGAGGCTGGCCGCAGCCATCGCCGACATGCACAACTGCGAGGCCAGCTGGTGGTGGGCCTGCCACCAGAACCGGAGCAGGCCAAGGAAGGTCATTGAGGCCTTGTCGTTGATGTACGCGTGACTGATTCGGCGAGCACTTCTCGCTTACACCCTTTGGCGAAACCGCCATTTGTATCAGGACAACCCCAACTTCCTTCGGGGGAAAGAACGGCGCCGCACCAACCGGAATCGGAGGTAGAAGTGGCATCAACACACACAAACTCCCGCCGCCTTATCGAAGACTGGTTTCCCGTCAACGAAATCAGCGTTGAAGCAGTCCGAGAGGGCGGCGCGCTCGCAGGGCACCCGCCTGTAAACCAGCTTCACGTCTGGTGGGCTAGAAGGCCTCTCATAGCATCGCGGGCGGCCGTTGCCGCGTCCATCCTGCCAGCGGATACCGACCGGGCTGGGTTCATCCGCAACATCGGTACATCCCCAGAGGTAGTTACAACCCGAAGACGGATGGACGCAATTAAGGCCACCGGACAATGGTCGAACGTACCGTTCCCAAACCAGAGGTCCTTCCTCCATAACCCCATTCCCCTGACCGAACCCTTTGTGGACGGTTCTACCGTCCTGGACATCACCGCTGGCGGCGGATCTATACCCTTCGAGGCGGGGCGCCTCGGGTTCAGAACCATCGCCAACGAGCTAAACCCCGTGGCCGGCTTGATCCTTCGCGCAACCTGCGAGTGGCCCCAAAAGTACGGTTGGGGACTGCAGGGACATTTCCAGGTAGTCAGTGGCCGGTTCTTGGACAAAGTCCGTGAACTGACGGCCGACCTTTACCCCGAGGAACCGCAACCCGAAGGAAAAGCCGGGACCCCACAGGACGGGGAGGTGCGGGCGAAGAGGTACGCCCAAACGTACCTCTTCGCCCGCACCGTGACTTGCCCGTCTTGTGAAGGAACCATCCCGCTGTCCCCGAACTGGCGTCTGGATTCCAAGGGAACCGGCATCAGGGTCGTACCGGACACCACAGCCGGCACCTGCACATTCGAGATAGTCACGAGGGCATCCGACCAGTCCGCCGGGACCGTTTCCCAGGCCAAGGCCACTTGCCCATATCCGACCTGTGGGGCAACTACTCCCGCAGGATACATCTCCCAGCAAGCCCAGGGTAGCAGACTGGGACACCAGCTCTACTGCATCATCTACCGTGATACCTGGGAAACAAAAACCAAGTCCGGGCGAGCTTCCAAGCGCCCCAAGACTTCCCGAGGATTCCGCGTGTCTGTACCGGAGGACGACAACATCGCGGAGGTGGAGACCTGCCTGGAGTATTTGACGGAGTCCTGGGAAAGAGACGGGATCCTGCCCGTCGAGGACGTGCAAAATGGGGACAAGACCAAAACACTCTTAGACTATGGAATGCCCCGCTGGCGCGACATCTTCAGCCCCCGCCAACTTCTGGCCCACGGCTACTGCGTCCAAGCCCTCCACGATCTAGTCGACGAAGACCACGCGGCAGGGAAACTCGACGAGGTCCGGAAGGCAGCTTGGTGCTACATTGCATTGGCAATGGACAAGTTGATCAATACCAACAGCCTCCTCTGCCGCTGGCACCCAAACAGACAGGTAGTCGCGGGAACCTTCGATAGTCACGACTTCGGGATGAAGTGGTCTTACGCCGAGATGGCAATCGCCATCGAGGGGTTGGGGCTGGAATGGGCCCTCGATGCGTTGGGCAACTGCCTCAGGCAGCTCATTCAGATGACAGGCCACCAGCGGAAAGAAGCCCTCAACGGAGAGTTGATGCCGATGGCCGATACTGAAAACCACATCGCGCTCCCCAGCATGGTGACCATCGGCCCCGCCCAGGACACGGACCTGCCCTCTGCCTCAGTGGACGCAATCATCTTCGACCCCCCATACCACAACAACGTCAATTACGCCGAACTCTCCGACTTCTTCTACGTCTGGCTCAAGCGCACCGCCGGCTACGTCCTCGGCGACTCCCTACTGGCCCCCCACCTAACCGACAAGGTGAACGAGGCCATCGCCAGCCCGGCCCGCTTCCGGGAGCAGGCCCAGGGATCCGGAAAGTCCGCCTCGGCCCTGGCAACCCGGGACTATGAGAACAAGATGGCGGAGATATTCAGGGAATGCCGCCGGGTCATCAAGCCCGACGGAATCATGACCGTCATGTTCACCCACAAGTCCACCGACGCCTGGGACGCCCTGACCGTCGCTTTGATCGAGTCCGGCTTCGGCATCACCCGGACTTGGCCGGTCAAGACCGAGGCGGAGAGCGCCATCAACATCATGGACCGGGCCGCTGCCCGCTCCACCATCCTGCTGGTCTGCCGTCCTAGGACCGACAATCCAACCCCCGAACCATGGCACGTCGTCGAGTCCCGCATCGCCCAAGCAGTCCGAGCGGACATCCCCACCCTCCAGGATTACGGCCTCAGTCCAGTCGACCAGTACCTGGCCGCCTTCGGGCCCGCCCTACAGGTCATATCCGAGCACTGGGGCACGGAGCGGGCGGTGTCCAACCCCAACCGGCCCGACGACGAGTTCGCCGTCACCCCCACCGATGCCCTCCAGGTGGCGCGGCGGGAGGTCCTCGCCCACCGCACCCAGGAGATCTCGCAAAGCTGGGCTGAGAGCGCCGGAGATCCGGTGACCCGCTTCTACATCCTGGCCCAGGACGGCGCCGGAGCCGCCACCATACCCTTCGACGAGGCCAACCTGTTCGCCCGGGCCATCGGCCTTGACATTTCCAGCAACGAAGCACGCCGGGTTCTTGTATCAAAGGGCGACAAGGTAACCCTGAAGTCCGCCAGGGACCGCCTGGCCGAGAACATCATCTCCCCGCAACGCCCTGCCCAGACCGCCCTGGACCAGGTGCACACCGCCATCGCCATCACGGACCGCCACGACAGCGCCGCCGCCCTGGATTGGCTGAATATGCAGCACCACAACCCCCAGGGCACGGAGTTCAAGGGGACCATCGAGGCTCTGATTCGGGTCACGAAGCCTGGGCACGAAGACCTGCGCCCTGCGACCAACTTGTGGCGGCTCCTCTACGACGACGCGCCTCCGGTTCAGATGGCCCTGCTCAATGCACTTGCGGAGACTGATGTCGCGTGAGCCTGCGTGATCTAAGCTTCCAGACCAGCTACAACCCAGACAACTGCCCGGACATCATAGGCCGGCTCTACGAGCCTGCCCTTGCAGAGTCGGTGCGGTATGACCGCACCACGTTCGGGTTTTCTCCCACCGGGTTGATGGATGCTGCCACCGGGGTCGCGGGACTGATCCGGAACGGAGGCCGCATACAACTGATCTGTGACCAAACCCTCCAGGAAGAGACAGTAAAGGCCATCATCGAAGGTCGCCTTGAGGCTGCCAACGCCCTGCGGGACCAGATCCCCCCGGAGTCACTGACCGACATCAGTCCCGAGGACATCAAGGGCAGGGAACAGCTTGAGCTGATCACCTGGATGGTCAGGAACGACCTGCTGGAAATCAAGGTCGCCATCCGGGCCTCAGGCATCTTCCACCCGAAGATCGGCATACTGACCGATTCCCAGAATAACCGCATAGCCTTCAACGGGAGCGCCAACGAGAGCGTCCACGGCTGGGACTTCAACTACGAGTACCTGGACGTCTTCTGCTCCTGGGATGAGCCCAGGAGGGTTACCGACAAGGACGAACAGTTCCGGCAACTCTGGGAGGGACGCAGCCGCGGGGCCATCGTCATCCCCATCCCAGACGACTACCAGGAGTACCTGAAGCAGGTCGCTCTGCCCGCCGACCCGACGAAAGCCAAGCTGCCACCGGTCACCCCCCAGGATGAGAGAGACCTGCTCTGGTCCCGCATCCGGGATGCCATCGCCAACGACCCGGCAACCACGGCCGAGACGGTGGCCGCGGAGCTCTGGCCCCACCAGGAGAACTTCAGGCGTCAGCGGGCAACAGGACCGGGACCCGACCGGCTTCTCATCGCCGACGAGGTGGGACTGGGCAAGACGATTCAGGCCGGAATATTGCTCAAGACCCGCATCAACCAGGGCAAGGTGAACCGGCTCCTCATCCTGACCCCCAAGAGCGCCCTCAGACAGTGGCAGCAGGAGCTCCGGCACAAGTTCAACATCAACATCCCTATCCTCGAACGCGCCGGCAGCCAGATGGTCCTCAGCCACCCCGACGGCTCCCTGGAACCGGCGCCCGACCCGCCATGGGACACCCCCCACTGCCTGATCTCCTACCACTGGCTGCGGCGGAACCAGCAACCGTTCCTCGACAGCGATCCCCGTTACGACACGGTAATCGTCGACGAAGCTCACCACGCCAGGTTCCAGGACGTCAACGACCCGCAGAGGCGCCATCCCAACCAGTACCTGACCCTACTCCGGGAAGTCTCCAGGAGGACCAGGGACCTGATCCTGCTGACTGCGACCCCCATGCAGATCAGCGAGACCGAACTGTGGGCGCTGCTCAACCTGCTGGAACCCCAGGGGTGGAACGAGGCCCAGTTCAGCATGTTCTACGATGAGTCCATCGAGCTGAACCCAGGGCACTGGCGAGTCCTGCGGGACCTGTACCGGGAGAAAGCCCACAGCCCAGACCAGTTGAGGGACCGCGTGGAGCGCCTGATCTGGAACGACAACGAAATGTTGGTGGGAGCCCAGCTGGACGACCAGACAATGCGGGCCAGCGCCGCCATGATGCGGGGCAACGCCCCTCCAAAGCGGAACATGTCCCGTCACACCCGCGGCCTCCTCAAACGGTACCAGGAAGCAGGCTTGATTACCATGACGATCCCTGAGCGGAAGGTCCAAGACGACCCCATCACCATGAGCCCGGAGGAGCGGGAACTGTACAAGGACATCAACGAACTGGTGAACGAGTGCTACGGGAACAACCCGGCCCTCAACCAGACCGCAGTGGGGTTCATAATGACCGTCTACCGGAAGCGGCTGGGGTCGTCGGCCCACTCCTACGCCTGTTCCATTCAGAACCATCTGGACCGGCGGGAGGAAGACGACGAGGAATGGGATCTGATCGGCCAGTCCGCGGACGAAGACCCGGACGTGGAGGACCCGGACTACATCCTTCCCGGGACAACCCTGACCACCCGGCAACATGCCCTTCTCGTGGAAACCAAAGAGAGGGCCCAGCAGCTCGCCCGTCACGACACCAAATACCAGCGGCTCCTGAGGCACCTAGGACGGTTGGAGCAGGCCGGACACCGCAAGATCATCATCTTCACCCAGTTCCAGGACACCCAGGACTACCTGGCCGACCGGCTGGTCAACGGGTCTGGAAAGTCGGTGACACGCATCTCCGGACAAGATGCCCACCTGCCTGGTCCCACAAGGGAAGAACGCATACGGGCCTTTCGTAACTCAGAGCTAGGAATCCTGGTATGCACCGAGACGGCCGCCGAGTCCCTGAACCTCCAGTTCTGCACCGCCCTGGTGAACTACGACATACCCTGGAACCCAATGACGTTGGAGCAGCGGATAGGACGCATCGACCGCATCGGACAGGAGAGGGAGACGATAGACGTGATCAACCTGTTCTACGCTGATACGGCGGAGTACGACGCCTACCGGATCATGGGAAACCGGATGAAGGCCATCGAGGAGAACGTGGGACCTTACCGGCCCATCATGCAACCCAACCTCGAAAGGATCATCGCCAACGCCCACCGCACAGGGGCGAGCCCAGCGGACCTGGAGAAAGAACTGGAGGGGATCACGGCTTCGGTGACTATGAACCTTGACCTGCTGAACACCGAGATCGAATATCAGAGCATGGTTGCACCAGAGATTGCCATCACCGACCTGACCCGGATACTGAACACCCCCGAACTCATGCCCGAAGGTTGGACATCAGTCCCCGCCGGCTCAAACCACTGGAGAGTCACCAACCCCTACGGGCAACGATGGACCGTGACCACTGACAGGGTTGCCCACGACTACGCGCCCGACCGGGTTGATTGGTGGGGTCCGGGAAGCCCGTCATTCCCTAGCACCTGAGCAACACAATCCAAGTTCCAATCGAGCTCGGAGCGACCGCGAGGAGAGTACAGCGAACCCATAGGCACCTGCTGGCACTGCGGCCAGCAGGCTGGCCGCATGAAGCAGAACCACCCCGAAAGCAGGTAGCACCACCAGGCAAGCGTCCAGGAGATTTTCAGGCTCGCCGCCCTTGACACCTTACCCTAACTGTCTTCGTTTCTAGGCACAAGAATGCCCCGCTCTGGTACAGGAGTGCGAGGGCGGGGCGTTAATTTGGCGCTTTCAGGGCAGCCCGTCCGCCCTGGGGAGGGATTGGGCTTTGGCCAGCATCACCTGGTCTGTTGTGGAACTATCGCAGCCGCTGGGTCTGGAGCCATTTCACAGCGCGCTGTGCGCCCAGGACCAGGAACACGACTCCGGTAAGCGCAATGCCAAGCGCAGCCGACCCCACCAGAACCCAATCTGAATCATCCGGTCAGTCGTTAGCCAGTCCACTAGGGGTCGTCTGTCAAGGGCGGCGAGAAGGTGTACCACTGCGGCTGTTGCTGTTCAGCGAAAAGGTCCGCTCTAACTGGCCAGCACAAATGTCACACTCCCTTTATGGAGAATGTGACATTGACTCAAAGAGAACAGGCAAGACTTCAGGTTCTTGTCGACCGCCGCTTGGGGGAGGGTCTGGACAACTGCGTCGTGCTGCACCGGGAGTTGCAGTCGCTGGGCTACGAAGGCGGCTACACGATCTTGGTGGAGTATGTGCGGCTGCGGCGCCCTCGACGCGAGCCCCGCGCGACGATGCGGTTCGAGACGGAGCCCGGCGAGCAGGCGCAGGTGGACTGGGGGAGCTTCAGCTACGTCGGCGCAGACGGACTCAGGCACCGGCTCTGGGCGTTCGTGATGGTGCTGGGCTGGTCGCGAGCGATCTACGTTGAGTTCGTCCGGCGTGCGGACGTGGCGAGCTTCATGCAGTGCCACGTCAATGCGTTCGAATACTTCGGCGGCGTGCCGCGGCGGTGCCTGTATGACAACGCGAAGAGGGCATCGAAGTCACCGGAAACGAGGCTAACCTGACGTACACCATCCCCATGCCGTCGGACAGGGTGACGTCAGAATTGGCCTCGGTTCTCGATTCTGTCCAGTCCGGCCCTCTGACAGAAACTCAAGCCGCAAGAGTGTTCCCTTAGGCGCCGTTGACGTCCACCGAAGCCAGGTCTACCACTCAGGAGTACCGTAGAGTGTCGCCGCTTTGGGCCAACGGGCATGCGGGTCAAAGGGAGAAGGGCAATCTCCTGAATACTCTCCATGAACTCGATGCTGTCGGTCCCTGCCGCATCAGGTGAGGCAACGAGCACTAGATTAGGAGCATACCCCCCGCTCGAAGGATCGCGGGGCCCGGCGTGATGACGGCAATGCTGTCCACCCAGCCCACGGTACGCCGGGCAACCGAATTCCCCGGGAGTTCGCTCGCTAGGCAGCCAGCTAGTGCCGGTCGGATTCGAAGTATCCGGGGACCTGATCCAGCTGGACTCACATGGCAGGTTGAAGTGCCTCATGATGGGATCGCGCCTAGCTACCCCGCCTCACCGCCGGATGAAGCCGCTTCGCCATCAAGGGGCGCGAATTCGTACACGAGACTCTCGGTACTTCGGACTCCCGACAGAGTGATAGATCCATCGTACGTTCGTTGCAGCTGATTCAGCGGATCTGCGAACACGCGTACTTTGGGCCGAGCGTCGATGCCCTCAACACCCGAAACGACGATCAGGAAGAACTGATCACCACTCATCGCACGCTGCACTTCGGAGTGCGTCAAAGTGACTCGGTCGGGCTCAGCGCCTGCTATGACCTTCAACTCGTAGAACCTCTTCCTGTTATCAACCGCGTCCGCTCCGACACCCCATTGGCTTCGGAGATCCAGGATCTCCTGGTCATCGCTACTTAGCAACACGTCCGCAAGATACATCCCGACGTCTTCCTTATCCTTGTCCGAGTACCCTCGAATGGGGGTCCTGTTTTGGGGAGGAGTCGAGACTTGCGCGGGGACAACGAGGTTCCCTTGGTGACTTCTCTGGCGGGGAACGGTGCTCTCCCCCTTCTCAATTCGACCCCGTGGGTCGACGATCCCGAGCAAGCTCGGGTCTACCAACGTCCGGGGTAGCCCTAGGTCAATCGCCTTCGGACCGACGTCTTGTCCATGTCGGGCGCCCCCAGCTGACAATGGTGCAGTCACAGACCGTCCAGTGACACGTGCGTTCGCTGCAGTGACTTCCCGGAAAGAGACCGTCCGGCTCCTTATCTCCTGCTCCATGCGAGCCTGGTCGCGTTCATCAAGCTGACGGGCGAGTTCGATTCGGTGTGCTTCGATCCCTTCCTCGGCTTGGTCACAGGCGGCGCGCCACGCGTGTGCGATACGCCGAGAGTTCCCTTCAAAGAGTGTGGCGAGCGCTCGGCCTCCGCCGTCTACGCGTGGAAGAACTGAGGGGTGACTGATGAACACACTCCCGAGGGCGGCATCCGCCTTTGCGTCAATCTCGCTGATGTATTCCTCGCCCGCGCTGTCCAAGGCCGCGTGCACGCGTAACGACAGTGAGGGATGGACGCGAACGTCGAATCCGCCCACGGCTTCCCAGGGCACTTCTATACCAGCAGCAAGTTGGGGCTCGTTGCGAGCAAGGTCCTCTTCCAGTAGGCTCAGCGCCTTCTGGAAAAGTTCCGTGGCTTCCGGGTCCACATCTGCGAGCTGAGGGTCGATAATCTCTGCATCCGCCGTTCGGATTCTCTCGACACGCAAAGGGACCAAGAGGGATCGAAACTGTTCAAGTTCTCCGCCTGGCTCCCAGAGTGGCAACTGTTTCCGCAGACCCTTTGCCAAGATGGGGTCGTCTGTTGCGTACACCGGCCGATCACGTACCCAGCCATTGCTTGTCCACAGTGCCAGTCGCGAGAGGCGGCGAGGTTGTACGGAGTTCCCGTTCCGCAAATGCAATTCCAGCGCGCGCAGTGTCTCTAGCAAGATGGTCTCGTCCTCGCCGTCGGGACCACTTCGCTTGCGGGCGATTCGATGGATGACCCTCAAGCAGTCTTCTGGCGAGGGCTCGTGGAGATTCAGTGCGTTCCAAAGAGGCTCGGCGCCCTCAACTTGCGGAGCGAACGCCCAGTAGTCACGGAATATACGCGGACCTGCAAGTACGCTCCTTGGAGGGAGCCAACCCAGATTTGTAAGGAGTAGACCCTGGCCTCGCTGAAACTCGCTCCGTAGTTGGGCGGGACTAAGGTCTGACGGAGAGGTCGTCGACACCAAGCCATGTGCGAGTGCCTTGTAGACGACTGCCGCTTCCCGGTTAAGGATGCTGGGCGGGGATGTGGTTTCTCCTTCACTGGATCCGTCCCGGAGCCGCCTGAGCCGGTCAACCAGTTCGGAGCGGCTGGGATCCCCCGAGACCCCGATCGCCCGCAGCACGGCTTGTCGATTGGGTTGATAAAGTTCCCTATGGAGGTAATCAGGAGAGTCGTCACCATAGATCGCAACATTGCCCGACGTACGGATCCTAAGTTCGACAGGCCTGCGTGGGGTTCCACTTTCATCATCAAGCCATACGATATCACCCACTTGCCACAGCCAGTAAGCGTGGATCTGGCCCTTACTCTGCCATTGGAAATAGTCATTGGCAGAGTCAACTTCGGCAAATTCGATCAGAAGCCGCTCCCACGCCCTACCCAATGTGGCCAGAAGCGCGGCAGCACGCTTTCGTCTCTGTCCCTTTCGTCGCTCGCTGGCAATGTTTTCAGCGACGGCCTTCAAGTCAGGGCTGTAGTAATCCTGGAGCGTGTAGGTGGCACCGCGCTTTCGCATCTCATGCTGCCGCGCTTCCGGGCCCCCCGGCATCGAGATATAGAGACCCCAGCGAGCGTCACTGAATCGCTGCTTGAGCTCTGGGTGGTGGCGGACTCTCGGCGCCGTCGCGGCGCCGAGAAGTCGTAGGAATCTTTGAGCTCCGATTCCCTGTCTGCCAGCAGGAGAACGAAGAATGTCTACGTATTTCTCACTTATCCATATAGGTCCAGATGTTTGCCCGGCCGCAATGGCAAAGCCATCTGGATCCCGATCGATTCTCCGAGGCAGGTATGCGTCGACGGGATGAGCGCTCATTGTTCTGAGGCGTTTCCCTTCGCAAGTGTAAGCCTCCAGTGATATGGCTCGTCCAACGTCCTCCCCGAATTCCAACCGGTCGGCAGGATCCATTACCTCGAAGGCCTTGCGGAGTGCTTGCACCTGCTCGTCCGTGAGTGGAGATTCAAGCCCTCGTCCGGACCGACCGGCAGCGGCGAGTCGGTAAACCGCTGCACGATCGTCAGAGCCATTGAGAAGGGCTCCACATTCCTCCAGCCAAGCTAGAACCGTGACAGCAGCGTCCTCATTGCTGAGGTGAGCGCTGTGGAGAAGGGTAACAACGCCGAGCTGCCGTGCCAGCGGCGTGGCCGTTGCCGCTACGGCATCCGGTGAGTGTGCAGATGGAGGAACCAGTCGTCGTCCGTCGTGCGCGATCACGCATGGAAGACCAAGGAGGCGCTGGCCGAGATTGTGTTCTAGCGCGACGGCGGCGAGGGCAATTGCAGAGTCGGCGGGTCGGTTTTCGTCACTCATCAAGTCGAGTGCTCGCTCTACACTCACTGGTTCGGGGAGGTCTGCCCCCGCAGACCTCCAGTTTTCAAGGACGGTTCTCCATATTCCAGCTTCGTCTCTAATCTCTGAAGGTAGCGTTGCTGGCAGATGGGCAAGTGTGGCTGTCTCGGTCTCCGTCAAGATATACTCGAGCGGTTGTGCCTCCACTGCGAACGTGGACAGGCTGACCAGCCCCTTTCCAGGTAAGTCGAACAGCACGCGAGACGCCAACCACTGACTCGCTCGATTGGAGACCGCCTCCTCGAGATGCTGGATAACCGACAGTTTGGTGTCCCCCTCTACAGTCTTCGTTATGGGCATTGCGAGCCATGCGACTTTGGGGTCACGGCGAAAGAGATCAAGCGCCGCATGCGACCAGACTTCGGCAACGAGAGGTACAAGCGCCCTGTTCCATTCATTGTCGGCAAGTCCAAGTCGGCTCGTGAGTGGATCGAATTGAGCGCTCGCAAACAACCCAGGGGTCGCCGGCGCCACGGGAAGCCCAGCATAGACCACGCCAGATTGAACTGGACTGAGGGGGAGTGCCACTGAGACCGGAGTCGTGGCCCCAGTTGCCTTGCGGGCTCGCGAGAGTCCCGCGGGACTCTGGACATCTGCGCTGTAGACCACCCACGAACGTCCGTCACTTGCTTTTGCATGGTGGCGGGATACAGTTCCGATAACGGAGACCGCGCCGACCCCCATTTCCTTATCGTCCCTGCGGCTCAGCGTGAGTTCACGTACCGTTTCGCCTCCGGCAGCAAGCAGAGTTACACGGGAGACGTGCCGAAGGAAGAGCAATGCCGCGTCGTCCCACCTATCAAGCCACCGGACTAGCTCCTCAGAGCTCACGGACCCTTCCTTAAGAGGGATACGCAACGTCGTCCAACCCTCCTCCTGGAACGCAGCAGGCAGATTGGGCCGGTGGAGGGGTGAGATTGTAGGCTCACCGATCTGCACGTGGTATGGAGGACAGTGGACTTCCATCGTCGCCGAGAGAGAGCGGAGAGTCATGAGCCCGATTCCGAACCGTCCAATTGTGGTGGCATCGTCCCCCTTGGTGCTGAGCCAAGGTGTCGCAAATCCTAGCACGTGGTGAAGGCGGACAGGTGTGCCGTCGTGGGTTATCAGGAGGTCGGTCGGAGTAAGGAGCAGCCGGACCTGTGAGGCTCCGGCGTCGTCAGCGTTCTGCACTATCTCTCCGAGGCCTTGCAGTCGATCGCTCGAAAGTAGGGTCGCGCTTCCGCTGGCGGCTTCCAGTACCCGCGTTATAGTGCCCGGAAGCTCATTGAAGAGCTGACCGAGCCGTCGGACCGCCGCGTTGGCCTCCGCGGAGTTGCTCGGTTCGTAAACGGCCGCTGCGCTGGCCTCCGCGGCGTCAAAGAGCAACTCAGCTGCTTCCACCGCGCGTGCCATTAGTTTGGTGTCATTGACACCGGCTTCTCGCATAGCCAACGGAACCTCCTAGCCAGTCCCACGCCTCCCCCCACGACCCTTGGCCCATGGAGAAGAGTTCGAGGACTACCTTCCTCTTCCAGCCGTTACGCCGCACTTCGGTCCATACGGTGAATCTTTCTGTTGACAGGATCTCGAGTTCCGAACTCAGGCCCCCCGGACGACGATGATAAGAGCACAGCTATCTCTATAGCAAACGAAGTGGACGCGTTACTCTTCCTATAAGGCCATGGGAAGGGGACTTTGGAGTCCCAGAGTCCCAAGCGCATCTCGAATACGATGCTGCCTACACTTACCGTTGACCCACTCACAGAGACTCGAACCACGAGGGTGGGCCGTTAGGTGCAGCTGCCTATCCCGGAACTCAGGCCTACTACCCAGGAATACCGTAGGGTTTCGTCGCTATTGCCCAACAGGCATGAAGGAAGCTAGTTACGCAATAGCAGCTACTCCTCGCTCAGTGTGCAGCGATCAGCATGTTGGGTATTCGGCCCGTTGTGATGGCGGCGCAGGCGATACCGATTATGATTGTGGTTGTTGCGTTATGTCGCGGAGGGGCGCGACTAAGCCCTACTGAACGTTCGGCGCAGCCATAGTTCCCACTCTACGCTGAAGGTCTCCCTCCACGGCAGCGCCGCGCTGATGATGCGCCCGAGGCCGTCCTTCGTGGTGTCGGTGATCACGCTGCGTCTCGTCCCTCACCGGTCTTGCCCACGGCGGTTCAAATGGGCACCTCCCTCGATTCCCCAGGCCCTATCTCACCGGCCGCGGATTGGATGTCGTCGACTCGCTGCTGTATGCGGGGCCACGACGTCGAGAGCAGGACGAGGATAGACAGTCTTCTACCGGCAAGGTTCTGCTGGCGACGGAGGTTCTGGTCCGTGGTGATCAGAAGCTGGTAGCCGTCCTCCTCCGCTCTATCGAGTAGGTCGCCGTTGGTCAGGCCGGACCACGCTCGCTCGAAGGCGGTGTCCACCGTGTGTCCGGCAAGATGCCGCCTGAGGGGAGCAGGCGTACCCTGATCGAACAGGATCTTCACAACTGGGCCGGATTCGCTAGAGCCTTCACTTCGTGGTCAAGGACAGCTGCGACCGCCGATCTATCGACGCCAGGGAACCACTTGAGGAACTGCTCAACAGACGCGCCATCCTTGAGGTTCTCGAAGAGAGCGGCTACAGGCACCCTGGTTCCAGAGAATACCCAAGCCCCGCTGAGCTTGTCCGGATGACGTTCGACGACAGGACACGTCTCCCAGTCCATCATGCGGTCACCTCGCCTGCTGCTCGCTGCGGTCCATTCGCTGTCTCGCCTTCCTAGGATAGCATCTCCGTCTGTCTCTCGTTACCGAGGTGACGCCCCTGCATCCTCGGCCGCGTCATACATCTACCGTCGGGTCGCCCTCGTCTATCGGGTCCTCGTCCGACTCGTCCGGCATCTGCGCCGCCACCTCAGACTCACCAGGTTTGTTCACGAGGAACCGATAGGCGACAGTGCGCGTCAATACCTCTGACGACCAGACCCCAGTTGGAGGGACGCCATGCACTCGGACACCAGCCTTGCGACAGCTGTCCTGCCGGCGGCCAGCCTCTCACTGTTGACAGCCGCCGCCTGTGCAGACACCGCCACTAGGACACCGCCCCCCTGCCACCCACCCCCACCCTCGAGGAGAGGCGAGTCCAGACGCCCATCGACACAGGCAATAACACCCGCGTAGTCAACGGGGACATCCATGTCTGGTACATCCCTTGCCAGGCAGGCCCTCCGCCCACATGGGTGGCGCCCATCATCCTGACTCACCTGAGCTCAGGGTCCCACCTGTACCTGAACAAGGACAGCAGCCTGAGCAAGATCGGGATCCCGGACTACCGCACCGACGAGGGGCGAGAGCGGCTCGAACAGGTCCTGAAAGACGACGAGCTCATGGAGCCCATCCTGACCCGCCCGGACTGCCCGTGACCACTTCACCCCTAATTGTCAACGTCGCCGCCGTCCGCCATCCCCATCTAGGGCTTGCTTCCAAAGGGACTCATGCACCTCTCTCTAGCCTGTCAGGGACTGACAACTGCCCCGACGTGCGCTAGTGTTATTCCTTAAAGTGCACGTAAGACGGGCAGATGGATGAACGCTTCTAAGGCTGGGCCGGGCAAGGCATACCGCAATGGAATCAGTCTCCTTGAGGCCATTCGGCGGTTCGACACCGAGGAGAAGGCGGAGGCGTGGTTCGTACAGCAGCGTTGGCCCAACGGAGTAGCGTGCCTGCGATGCGGGAGCCTGAACGTCCAAGCCGTCCCCAGCCGCAAGCCCATGCCGTTCCGGTGCCGCGACTGCGGCAAGCACTTCTCCGTCAAGGTCGGGACCGTCCTCCAGAGCTCGAACATCCCTCTGCACAAGTGGGCCATCGCCTTCTACCTGTACACAACGAGCTCAAAGGGCGTCAGCAGCATGAAGCTCCACCGTGACCTGGGGATCACCCAGAAGTCCGCCTGGCACATGGTGTAACGCATCCGGGCAGGTTCGCTGGCCCCGTGGAGGTAGACGAGACCTACATCAGGGGCAAGGAGTTGAACAAGCACGCAAGCAAAAAGCTGAGGGTTGGACGTGGGCCAGTGGGCAAGGCACCCGTGATCGGGGCCAAGGAAGGGGAGACAAACCGGGTAGAGGCTCAGGCGGTGGAGTCCACAGACGCGCCGACGCTCCAAGGTCTCGTCCGCTAGCACACCGAGCCGGGGACGATGATCTACACCGACGAAGCAGCGACCTACAATGGTCTGCCCCGGTCCTATGAGGTGGTGAAGCACAACACCGGGGAGTATGTCCACGGACAGATGGACACGAATGGGATCGAGTCCTTCTGGGTCTTGCTGTGTCCGCTCAGGTCACTGAAAGTCCTCAAGTGTGAGGCTCAACACCGTGCCCGTTCTTCCCCATTGAGGAGGCCCACCAAACTTGATGGTAGACTGAACCAGCCCTCCGCCCACAGCGGGACATTAGAATCGCAGGGAGAGGAGTTTCGAAGGAATGAGGATTCACGCCAGGCAGTTCGATCCCGACGACCGTGGGCCGCTGGACAGTCTCCGAGTGCTCGACATGTCGCGACTTGTGGCCGGGAACATGCTCACCCTCCAGCTCGGGGACTTCGGCGCGGAGGTTGTCAAGATCGAGGCGCTGCCCAACGGCGACCCGCTGCGAGCTTGGGGCGACAGCGCCGTCCAGACGCATTGGAAGACGTACTGCCGAAACAAGAAGAGCGTGTCGGTCAATCTGCGGGAGCCCGACGGGCTGGCGCTCGTGCGGCGGCTGGCCAGGGACGCAGACGTGCTCGTCGAGAACTTCATCCCCGGCCGGTTGGAAGAGATGGGGCTGGCACCGGAGGTCCTGCACGCGAACAATCCCGGCCTGGTCGTCGTGCGCGTTTCGGGGTTCGGCCAGACTGGACCATACCGGGAGCGGCCGGGATTTGGCACGCTGGTGGAGGCTATGTCCGGGTTCGCGGACCGGAACGGCTTCCCGGACCGCGAGCCCGTCCTGCCACCGATGGCGCTGGCGGACATGGCGGCGGGCCTGTACGGCGCGATGGCCGTGCTGATCGCACTGCGCGAGCGCGAGGTGAAGGGCGGCGCGGGGCAGGTGATCGACCTCTCGCTCCTCGAACCCGTCTTCTCCATCCTAGGCGCCGACGCGGCTGGCTACCGGATAGACGGTAGCGTAAAGCAGCGCGTGGGCAGCGGCTCGAACACGGCGTCGCCCAGAAACGTCTACGCCACGAAGGACGGCAAGTGGGTGGCCCTGTCGGCGTCCATCCAGTCGATGGCGGAGCGCGTGTTCAGAGTAGTCGGCAGGGAGGACGCAATCGGCGACCCCCGATTCCAGAACAACGCCCAGCGAGTGCGGCACCGGGATGAGGTCGACGCCATCATCGGGGGCTGGATGGCCGAGCGCAGACTAGACGAAGCGCTCGCCGAGCTCAACGGCGCGGGCGTGACCGCCGGGCCCATTTATGACATCGCCCAGTTCCTCGACGACCCCCACGTCATCGAGCGCGAGGTGGTGGTCGACCTGCCGGACGAGGACGTGGGGACAGTCCCCGCGCACAACATCGTGCCCCGGCTCTCGCGGACGCCGGGGACCTTCCGCTACGCCGCGCCCAAGCTGGGGCAGCACAACGACGAAATCCTGGGCGACGCGGGCGTCTCCGCCGAAGAGTTGGCCAATCTGCGAGCGCGAGGTGTGATTGGATGACCGGCGAACGAAAGCTCCCGGTGTGGCGGTCGCTGCTGTATGTGCCGGCCAACATCGAACGTTACCTCGCCAAGGCCCACGAGCGAGGCGCCGACGGAATCGTCCTTGACCTGGAGGACTCGGTTCCGCTCGCGGAGAAGGCGTCGGCGCGGGCGGGCGTGCAGGCGGCCGCAGAGCGCGTCGGCCAGGCGGGCGCGGACGTTCTGGTGCGCGCCAATCAGCCCCTGCGGCTCGCCGTCCAGGACATCGAGGCCAGCGTATCCCCTGCGGTCGCCGCCCTCGCCCTGCCGAAACTCGCCGGCCCTGACCACGTCAGGCTGCTCGACGAGTTGGTGTCGGAACTGGAAGCGGAGCGCGGGATGACGGTGGGCTCGACAGCGTTCCTGGCGATGATCGAGACGCCGGAGGCCTTCTTCCAAATCGGCGAAATCGCGAAAGCGAGCCCGCGTATCGCGGCCATCACCATCGGAGCGGAGGACCTGGCATCGTCGCTTGGGATGCAGCCGGACGCCGAGACGCTGCTCTACCCGAAGACCCAGTCCGTGTACGCGGCGAAGGCGGCGGGGGTGATGGCGCTGGGCATCTTCGGCACCGTCGCTGACTACCAGGACCTGGACGCCGTGCGGGAGATGGCGCTCAAGGCGAGGCGGTTCGGACTGGAGGGCGCATCGTGCATCCACCCGAGCGTCGTGCCCGTACTCAACGAAGCGTTCAGTCCCGGCGAGCTGGAAATCGCCCGCGCCAGACGCATCATCGAGGCGAACGCCGAGGCGGAGAAGACCGGCCGCGGCTCCTTCCAGGTCGACGGCAAGATGATCGACGAGCCGGTGGTGCGACGCGCCCGGCACCTCCTCACGCGCCACGAAGCAATCGCTTTGCGGGGATGACCGCGAGGCGAGGGCACGCTACCTGCGTGAGCGCCATGAGATGCCTTCAGACCTGGAGGCGGCCATCGTGACCTTCGTCAGCTACTACAACTACCGGCGCTATCACAAGGCCCTGGGCAACGTGACGCCCTCCGACGTGCTCAGAGGAAGGCGGCAGGAGATCCTACGACGCAGGAGGAGGTGCAGGCTCAGACAATTGAGCGGCGAAGACGCCACAACAGGGCCCTCAGGGAGCTTTCGAGACCCCCAACCGACCCCTGATCTATCGGCTCTCAGAGTGTCCCACTTTTGCTGATTGCCAACATGTACATGCACTGGGCCTTCACTAAGCGGGACATGGCTGGGACGAAGCGGCGGCGGGCCGCCTTCTGCCCCGACGCGGGCTTCAATCCCGGCAAGATCTTTCCTGACGAGGCTCAGCCGCATCGGGAGTCAGAATTACATAAGCCCGTGCCCCAGGCCTCTGGGATCTATGTCTAGCGCCCGGATGGAACGGCAAATTCGGATTTCACTAGGAGAGAAACATGAGCAACTTTGAGAAACTGCAGGGCCGCCTGGCAGCGGGGGAGACGATCTTGATGGACGGGGGTATGGGCTCGGAGCTCGAGAGGCGTGGGCTGGCAAGCCCCACCACGTGGTCGGGCGGTCCGATGCTCACCCATCCCGAGTTGGTGAGGGATATTCATCAGGAATACATAGAAGCGGGCGCCGAGATTATCATCACAAACACCTTTGGCGCAGGGCGTGACATGCTAGAAGAGGGCGGCCTCGAGCATAAGATAGCCGAGGCCAACAAGCTGGGGATCGAAGCGGCGGTACAGGCAAGGAGAAACGCCGGGACAGGGGACTCGGTGGTCATTGCGGCCTCCGTATCTACGATGGCTCCCAAGACACACGCGGAAGTTCCGGTGGCCTATGAGAAAGCTCTAGCGACCTACCGGGAGCAGCTGGGAGAGCTGGCCAAAGGCGGCCCGGACGTGGCGGTGGGCGAGATGTTGGTCCGGATATCAGACGCGCTGGCGGTGATAGAAGCGGCAGCGGAGTTGAGTCTCCCGGTGTGGGTCGGGCTCTCCCTGGTCCGGGATGGAGACGGGCTTTACCTGGGCATCCAAGACAGGCATGGAGGCGAGACCCTTCAAGACGCCATGGACGCCATCAAGAACAAGGACATCGCATCGGTATTCATAATGCACACGCCGGTGGACGACACGGGGCCCGGGCTGGAGATAGTCAAGAAGAATTGGTCGGGAACCTTCGGCGCCTACGCCCATTTCCCCGGCCACGGCGGCCCAACCCCCAAGGCAAATGCCCTGGACCCACAGCAGTACCTGGAATACGCCAAGGAGTGGAGTGAGCAGGGGGCGCGGATAATCGGAGGGTGCTGCGGCACGAGACCCGACCACATCCGGGCACTCAGGGAGTGGCTGTCCGGCTCCTAGCCCGGAGTCCGCCAAGCTTCCGTATAACATCATCGCCATCCCTCACTCCCTACAATGGGAGATCGATCGGATCCCTCTCAACCGTAAGATTACTCACGGGCCGGGCCTCAGTGGGTTTGCCGTCGACGGCATCGAACCCGGGGCCGCGGTCTTCCCAATTACCAGTCCCCCTAGACCCGCAATGATTCGACAGGCGCTACCGGCTATCCTTGGCGGACATCCCGCGGCCTTGGTGGTGCCCCTGGCTCTCGCCGCAGTCTTCGCGCTTGCCGCATGCGGCACGTCCGATCCCGCGCGGGAGTTCGCCTCGACACCCGCCGCCGAAGCAACGGAGATTCCAATCGCCCTACAGCCGACCCCCACTGTAGTCCAGCCAACGTCAACGCCCGCTGAGCCGGCTCCGGCCGCTGCCGCGCCGTCCGGCATTGCGGTGGACTCGGCAAAGTCCGGCGCAACCCTGACCCAGCTTGTGGGCGCCCTCGATGAACCGGAGTTCTACTGCGTTGACGTGCCCGGCTTCGGCGCGAACCTGAACCTCCGATCCGCCCTGACGGCCCACACCTGTAAGCCCGGCGCGGACGACGAGATATTCGCTGCAAACCAACCTGGGACTGGCAATCTTCTCATGCCCGCGTACGATTTGTGCATGGAGGCGGACGGAACCGATACTCCGGCGCAGCTATACCTGCGTGCGTGCTCAGACTCAGCCATGCAGCGGTTCGACCTCGACTCCCACGGTTCCCTCATCCTGTCCGGGGCGGGCCTGTGCATGGCAGTGTCGCCCGGCGACGGCGAGCCGACAGGTGGGCCGAGCCACGTTCGCCGAGACCTGTTGCTGCTCGACTGCGGCGCGGCGGAGCCCGCCCGGCGCCGGTGGGTCTTCCCGGGGCGGTCGCCTGCGTGACGAGCGTGGCACTGAGCCTGTCCAAGCCTGCCGCTGCCGCTGGACGACACGCTCCTCGGCGGTCTGACGGCTTACGGAGAGCCTTGGCCTCGGGGCCTTCCGCCCGGCCCCGCCTCCTCAGCTCGGCTTTCGCCGATGAGGAGCGGGGTCATTCGACACTCCCCCGAACTGCTGCTATCCGGCCGGCAGGGGTCGGGCCTGGCGGCCGGGGCCGCCGGCGCCCTCGCGCACGTCCTTGGCCGTCGCCTCGTCGACGCCCTTGGGCCAACGGCGCTTGAGCGGGTCGCTAACCGTGAGGGTGAATCTGCCCACGCCCTCGATGCCCATCTCGATGGTGTCGCCGTCCTGCATCGCGCCGAGGCCCTGGTGGTTGGTGCCCATGAAGAGCACGTCGCCGGGGCTGATCTCCTCGATAGCCGCCACGTACTCGATCGACTCGGCGATGGAGTGGGCGAGGTCGTCGGTGTTGTAGTTGACGCGCAACTCGCCGTCGACGCTCAAGGTGACCTGCAACTTCTCCGGGTCCGCGATTTCGTCCTTGGTCACTATGCAGGGGCCAAGGGGACAGAAGGTGGGGTGCGACTTGTGCTCCGAGATGGGCAGCGTGTTGAGCGCCCGGCCGCCGCCAGTTGCCGGCATTCGCGCCGAGACGTCCACACCCGCAGTGTAGCCGAAGACGTGGTCCATGGCCTCCGAGGCCGGGATGCCCTTGCCGCCCTTGCCGAAGATCAATACGAGCTCCGCCTCATGGTGAAAGATGTTGGCGTCTATGTCAGGGAGGACTACGGCGCCGCCCGGGCCCAGAATGCTGTGAGGGTTTTTGGTGAATCCCCACATGGGTGAAGGCTCCCGTGCACCAAACTCGCGGTAGTTGCCGCCCATACAGAGGATCTTGCTGGGGCTCGGCAGCGGCGCCTGCAGTTGCGCGCCAGCGACCGGCGCGCCCTCGGCCGCGCGGGCGTCAAGTTGGGGCTTCAGGTCGTCGTAGTTGGTGATGAGATGGACCATGGCGGCCTGGCCGCCGCCGGGGCAGAGGTCGCCAATGGCTATAACGCCCGCATCAGTCAGAATGCCCGGCTGGTTGTCGTCGTACATCACGAACTTCATTGATCCCTCCTTGTTTCCTTCGGCACAGCATCCTTAGATGTTGCTAACTCATCCTTCAATGGACTAGGCCGATGATGACCACCACCCTATTCTAGTGGAGATTACCTCCTGTTCGCCAAACATGTAGCCAAACGGTGGTCTTGTCCCATTCTTCGTACCACTTCCAACGTTAGTCGTGCGGGGCACTGAACCCCAGCTGCAAACCCAAGGGCAATGGCCTGCGGGCGAGCATTCCCAAGGCACCGTGGGAACGTTCCCCATTGTGCTTTCACGCCATGGGTGTTCCTATCGCTCTCTCGGGTCGTGATGCCGGCTCACAGCCCAATCCATAGCGCGAAGACGGTACTGGCTGCCGTTGAGTCTAGCCCAGTTGACAGGGATCGAACCAGTCAGGCGGAGCCGTCCATCCCTGCTCGCTAGTTTGAGCTCCGTAGAGCCTAGCCGGCCTCCATGTGCTCGCTCGGTCGAGCGCCACACCCGTTCCCGGTGGCCCCGCCATCTTCGGCAGGCTGACTAAGGGTAAGCTAGCGTGTAGCAATGCGGCCTGGTTTGATTGGGCCCAGTTCGACCGCCCACGAGTACCTGAGTTTTCCGTCGCTATTGTGTCTGCCGGATGAGAATCTCCCGGAACGCGGCCTTGGGCATTCTGGCCTCGTCGATCATCTAGCTGAACTCGGATCTGCAAGGGATGCGCTTGCTCTCGGCTTCGTCCACAGACTCGCGGACGACCATGTAGTCGTTCTTGCGGGCGTAGTCTCGGAGCGCCCTGATCTGGGCCGCCACGGACAAGTCCACCCTCAGACCAACGGCAAGCTGGAGCGTTATCACCAGACCATCAAGCGGGACGTCAACCAAGTCTCCTACGAGGCGCCGTCCGACCTGGATGCAGCCATCGCCGCCTTAGTCAGCTACGGCAACTGCCGACGTGACCACATGGCGCAGAGCAGGCACGGCGCCTGCCCTTTCCTTTTGTCTGCGGTGTGGTCCAGGGATTGACGGCCTCTGCCGATCCTACAACGAAATACGCATGAGTTCTTCCGAAAATACTATCTCGCCGTCGTAGATCCGACTAACTTCGCCGATGCCCCGTTCCATGGAACCGTGGGCTGCGAGGTGAGGTCCGACGTGAACGAGAACCAGTTTTCTTACCCCGGCGGCCTGGGCCATGCGGGCTGCGCCGGTGGTGCCGCACTGGCCGTTGTACTCCCCATTGGCCTCCATCACCGCCTGATCGTCCCAGCACATGCAAAGCATCGTGTCGGCGCCGCGAGCCAACGCGGTCACCGAGTCGCAGGGCTGCGTATCGCCGGTGAATATCACGCTCCCTTCGGCTGCATCCACCCGGTAGGCCAGGGAATCGAGCCAGGGCTGGACGTGCTCGGCGGGAGCTGCGGTCACCTCCCAATCCGTCCCGCTGAACACCTTGCCTGGTCCGACGTCCCGGGCGGCAACCGATGGGGCCGGACGGGGAAGGGCGCCACCGCGATTGACGAAAACCTGCTGGCTCAGGGGGTGGTTGACCCGGGCCTTCCAGTCGTGGGCGAACAGGCCGTTTTCGCCGATGATGCCCTCGGTTATCTTCTCCGTTAGGTCGGGGCCGAAGACCTGGAGCTGGTTTTCCTTGCCGATGCTCTGGTCCCAGCGGCAGAGGAGGAAGCAGGGATAGTCGATATCATGGTCGAAGTGGTGGTGAGAGAAGAAGAGGTAGTCGACCTGGGTAGGGAATAGCCCCGCCTTGACCAGCTTGTGAGTTGTGGCCGGACCGCAGTCGAACATCAAGAGTTGGTCGCCGAGTCTGAGCACGTGGGAGCTCCCAAACCGGGTGGGAGTAGGCGTGGGCGTTCCGGCGCCCAGGGTGTATATTTCCGCCATTCTTGTCCTCATTGGTTTGCTTGTTGCAGGGATGGCCTCCAGCATACCACCAAGGTGGCTGTTGGCGGTCGGGTGGCGGGCTCCGCGGCGGGGCTATCGCCGCGCCAACCGACTGACGCGAGGACATGCCACCAGTGCGCGAGCCATCATGCGGGATTAGCCAGTCATGGCCGGGCTGGTAACCATCGGGTTCCACTCCAAAGAGCCAGTATCGTATTCGCCCCTCTGAAACTGGGGATACCCCACCACAATCCACGGAAGGGGAATGTTTCTCACGACGCCCAAGGCCAGGAACTGGGACAGGGCCACCTCCACCCGGCGCAGGCTGAGGTCGCGCCTCGGCACCCAAGCTATCAGCTTCGCCAGCATGGGGTCGCAGTAGATGGACACCTCCTGATCCAGGACCACACCACTGTCCACCCGCAACACGAGGCCGCTGGGGCGCCACCAGCTCAGCCGTGGGCAGGTGGACGGAATAAGGGTCTTCGGCGTGGATGCGGCACTCTATGGCGTGGGCTCGGGGCTGGATGTCCTCCTGTTGCAGTGTCATGGGTTCCCCGCTGGCGATGCGGACCTGCCACTCCACTCACAGCGACTCGAACCACGAGGATGGGCCGTTAAGTACCGCTGCCTATCCTGGAACTCAGGTCTACTATCCAGGAGTACCGAAGGGTTTCGTTGCTATTGGCCAACAAGCAAGAACGAAGCTCGATGGGCAATGGCAACTACATCCTATTCAGCGAACAGGTGCACGATTGGGTCAAGGCAGCGCAGCGGGGAACTACGCGCCCGAACCCTTGTGGGGGCTGCCGCGGCGCCGGACCCCCGGCGCCCAGACGTAGACGGCGTTGGCGGTGCGGCGGACCTGCAGATCCTTCCCCCGCGCGTCCGCCGCCGCGGCAAGCCTGCGCCTGATCGCCTGGGTCGTCTCGCCCGCTTCGGGCTCCAGCTTCTCCGCCAGCCCGGGGGCTACGCACTGGATGTATCCTATGTATTCTTGAGCAGCGCCGCACGCTGGCCGGTCGCCCTGTTCGCGTGCGCCTCGTGCAGCGGAAGAGCGTCGAACGTGGGCATGTCTTCTACCCCCCGGTACGAGCGGCCGGACTGGCCAGTCGCCCTGTCGGCGGCCAGCACAACAACCTGATCGCCAGCAACATCTTCCTGCGGCTCTCGGACGTGGCCTCCGGTCTGCCGTGCTACAAAGGAGCAGACGCTGCTTTCGACCATGGATCGGGAGGCAGAAGCGACGGGCCCCTCCCAGGGTGCCTACGACCAGGTGTTCAACGTCCTGCGGGCCGGCCCTGGCACGGATTCAAGGTCGTGGAGATGAAGGCGGACGCCGTGGCCCCGGATGGCCGCGCACCGCTGCCCATACGTGAGCCAGCGTCATGCGTTTGCCGTCCTTGGCCGGAGCCGCGCGGGGAGCGGAGGCTTGCGGGCGAAGAAAAAGAACACGGAGCCTATGGCGACCATGACCGCGACCCCCAAGAACGCTCCGCTGTAGTCGCCGAAGCGGTCGCTCATGGCGCCGGCGAAAGTGGGGCTGATGAGGGGCCCGAGCATGACCATGACGTTCGAATATCCCGCAATCTTCCCGAAGTGCCGCCGCCCGTAGAAATCGGCGCGAATCGCCATCATCAGCGGGCCGCGCGTCCCCCACGCCAGGCCGTGAATCAGCGCGGCGAGGGCGATGACGAAGCCGTTAGGCGCTACGACAAGTATTCCCATTCCGATTGCGTGGCCCAACATGCAGAACGCGGCGATGCGCGTCTTGTTGTAGCGGTCGCCGATGAACCCGCCGCCGACCTGCCCGACGATGCTCGTGACGGTGACGAGGGTGAGCATCGCTTGGGCGGAGGTCTCGCTCCAACCGAGTCCTTCGACCAGGTGCGGCACGAGGTGGACTAGCACCGTGAAAACGGCAACCAGCGCAACACCGTGGCCGAAGGAGACGTACCAGAAGGAGCGGTCCCGCATCGCCTCGCCCACGGTGAAGTCGTCACCGTCCGGCTCTCTGGGCGTTGGGTCGGCGGATGAGGGCGTCCAAGCGCGCGCGCCGTCTGGGAGCAGGCCGTGTTGCTCCGGGTAGCCTCGCAGCAGCTGAGCAAGCGGCATGCCGATGATGATGAGTGCTACGCCCGTGCCGAACGCCGTCGGCTGCCAGCCGTGGGTCGTGAGCGACCAGGCGACGATGGGCGACAGCACGCCCGCGATGCCGATGCCCGTCGAGCTCAGGCCAAGGGCGAGGGCCCGCTTCCGCCTGAACCATCGCGTGATGACTGTGGTGAGCGTGAGCCAGCCGGCCAGGTTCATGCCGATCGACATCATCAAGATGATTGCCAGGAACAGCGGGAACGAGTTTGCGACGGGCAACAGCATGAAGCCGCCGCCCATGACGAGGACGCCCACGCGCGCCACCGAGCGGGGGCTGAACCGGTCGATCAGCCAGCCGTGGGCCGGGCTCAGAACGCCTGCCGCGAGCTGCGACGCGGAGAATGCGCTCGATATGGCGAACTTGCTCCAGCCGAAATGCTCCTCGAGCCGCAGCAGGTATTGTCCAAACGTGAAGCCAAACGCAGCGCCCGTGACCCCGTGGAACGCCACGCTGGAGACGACGATCCACCAGCCATAGAAAGGCCGTCGCGACCGGGTAGGGAGAGTCGTCGTCTGCAGTTCCACAACCTCGAGGGGGTAACGCCCATCGTAACACGCCCCTCTTCGGTCAAGCGGCATCGTGCCGGTTCCCGCCGACACGCAAGGCGTTTCCGGCCTCGTCCGTCAGGAAGGCAAGGTCCGTCGGCTGCGGGGAGACCGGCAGGGTGCCCGTCGTCTAGGACGAGGACTCGACTGGCAGGATCTCACGGAGTCGAGTATCGGGAGCGAGGGATAGAAGGCTGGCATTCACTAGACGTGCGGCCTCGAACCGTGTTCTTCAGGTGGTCAGGGACGTTCAACGTAAGGGGAAACGAGTAGAAGGGCGGCTATTGTCTTGGCGTCGTTGAGCGTGCCCGCTCGCGCCATGCGAACGGCTTCTGCGAACGGCACGCGCTCTATCGAGACTCGCTCATCGGCATCCGGCGCCAGCGGGCTTGGGAACAGGCCCCTCGCCATGAATGCGTACAGCCGCTCTGTTGTGGATCCCGGAGATGGGAAGAAGTTGCCAACGGCAGTCAGTTCCTCGGCGTCCAGCCCAGTCTCTTCGCGCAACTCGCGGCGCGCCGCGTCCAGAGGCGGCTCGTCGTTCTCGATAACTCCCGCAGGCAGTTCAAGCAGCTCGGTGCCAGCGGCCTTCCGGTATTGGCGCACCATCACCACATCGCCGTTGTTCTCCAGCGGCAGAATGGCAACCGAATTCGGGTGATACAGAGTGTCTCGCAGCGTCTCTGTCCCATCCAGCAACAGGAGGCGCTCCACGCGCAGCGTGGTGCGTCGGCCAACCAGTTCGCTCTCCACCGAGATCGTGCGCATTGGGTCAGTTGCCACTAGGTGCCTCCAGCAAGTCTTGGACAGGCTCAGGTGAACGAGGACCGAGATTCACACCGCCTCCACCGCCCCGCCGTCAGTGTACCAGGCACATCTGCAGCGGGATGGCCGCATTCCGCCCCTAGCGGTAGTTCCCCACCTGCTTCCGAGTGTGCGGGCGCCCAGGTGGACTTGCGAGCTGAACCTCACGCCAGGCGGGCCGGTGGCAAAGAACGGGCTAGGTGTAGTTCCCATAGAGGTTGTTGACAGGTGAGGGGCCTCGTTGGAACTGTTGTAGTGAACACAACCCAGCAGCGACCAGAGGCCCCTCGTGAGCCATTCCGATGCACGCTTGATTCCCGTGACCCGACCCGAGTGGGTGCGCCGGATCAGCTAAGGCGGGCCTGATGCGTTCTACGACCGCTCCACCCGTCCCCGGCGCAGCCCCCGCTGCATCAATCAGCTGCGGGAAGCAGCCATCTGCGCCGCCCGCCGCTCCCTCGGCTGTGGACCGAACCGCACCGGGTGGGCATTGGGCATCGCCCGCTCCACCGTCTACGCCGTCTTGGGCCACCAAACCCTTACGTCTTCCTTGACTATGCTGAATTGGCCCGAGAATCCCTTTTCCTCCCGCAGACGCTCGCAGATGCCGTGTCAGTGTGGCACTGCTTGCGGGCAAGGAGAACCATCGCAAGACCACCGGCCCCCTCCAGATGTGGGCCACCGATGCCTCCTACTTCAGGGTGGTGGGCTGGGGCTACTACCTGGTCACCGTCATGGACGACTACTCCCGCTTCACTCTGGCCCACAAGCTTCAAAGGGATATGACATCCGACTCCTTCATTGAGGTGGTTCAGGAGGCCGTGGACAGGACCGGCATGGACCAGGTGCCGATTGAAGACCGGACCAGGCTGCTCAGCGACAACGGTCCCGGCTATGTATCCCGGGCCTTCAGGGACTACCTGGACATGGTGGGCATCAAACACATATTGGCAACACCCTTCCACCCTCAGACCAACGGCAAGCTGGAGCGATACCACCAGACCCTCAAGCGTGACGTGAACCAACTGCCGTATGAGATGCCGTCAGACCTGGAGGCGGCCATCGTGGCCTTCGTCAGCTATTACCACTACCGGCGCTATCACAAGGCCCTGGGCAACGTGACGCCCTCGGACGTGCTCAAGGGAAGGCGGCCGGAGATCCTACGAAGAAGAAAGGAGGTGCAAGCCCAAACAATCCAACGGCGAAGACAGCACAACAGGGCGCTCAGGAAGCTGGCTAGACCTCAATACGGCCCTTGATCTCTCGGGTCTCAAACAGTCCCACTTTTGCTGGTTGCCAACATTCGCCTGACGCCGGGGGGCGGGGCCTGCGTCTGTTCAACTGGAGGCGGAGGCTGGGCGTGAGATGGAGATATCTCTATCCACCCTTGACCGGAAGATCAGGAGAGGGGAGTTCGAGGTTCACAAGGAGGACCGCAGGGTCTACGTGCGGCTGGAGGGGCCGGAGTACGTGAGCGACGACGAGCTGCTGCGCCGGTCCCTTGTTCGGGTGGACAAGCTTCAGCGGACCGTGTGGGAATTGGATGGGCGAGCAACGGAGTTGGAGAGGGAGCGGGACGAGGCCAGGGAGGCCGCGTCCGCCAGCGGACGGGCGTATGAGGAGATGGAGGAGGCGTACCGAAAGGAGTGCGCCTCGCACGGACAGACAAGATGGCTGGCCTTCAGGCTTGGCCTGCTTGCCGCCCTGCTGTTCGTGCTGCTGAACGCCAGCGTTCTCTTGTGGTGGTTTGTGCTGAGATAGGGGCAGCGCCACAGGCCCGCTAATGCAGGGGGAGTCGGCAGTGGGATTGACGTTGACTGCGACGCTTCTAGGTTGCCTGGCCCGGCAGATAAGTAGTACGATGCAGGTAGATGTGACCAAGTAAGGAGCTATCGTTAGGTAAGCGAGGATACGAATTGGCAGAGGCGGGTTTGCTTGGAACATGTCTAGCCTTTGGCGAATTGGATTCCGGTCCCGACATTGACCTGGCTTTTGCCATTGGTTATAGGTTCCAAGATGTTCTCGATGAGCTTTGGACTCAGCGCTTTTCGAGGTTCAAGGCTGGTCGCAGGAAATCACGAAGAGCTGGTGCACATGTATTGGGCCTGGCTACGCCTGTGCTCTTGTCCGAGCTGAATCTCAACAATAGGACCGTTACCTTTGTTGCGGAGGCAATAATAGATGGAGAACGCTATTTACACCCCAGAGGGCTACACGGATCGAATACGACAAGAGCTCGGAAACTGCCTCATTGAGACGAATCTTTCTCAAGGTGAGAAGTTCATAGGCAAAGTACGGGATCGATACGATCTTGGGGATCGTATGGTACTCATCACCACCGACCGACAGAGTGCCTTCGACCGGGTGCTGGCCGCAATCCCTTTCAAAGGGCAGGTCCTCAACCTGACGAGCGCATGGTGGTTTGAACAGACCCGCCATATTGTGCCAAATCAGGTTCTATCCATCCCCGATCCAAACGTCACAATTGCCAAAACATGTACGGTCTTCCCGATTGAGTTCGTGGTGCGTGGATACATCACCGGAACCACGAACACCTCCCTCTGGACGGTCTACCACAGTGGTCGGCGGCACTACTGTGGCATCGATTTGCCCGACGGCCTAATAAAAAACGAGAAGCTCCCGACGAATTACCTCACACCGACCACCAAGGAGGAGGATCACGACCGTCCGATCAGCCCTGACGAGATCGTGTCCGAGAACTGGATGACAGCCGAAGATTGGGAACAATGTAGCCGCATCGCGCAGGAACTTTTCGCTTTCGGTCAAGCCAAGGCAGCCGAGCATGGCCTAGTTCTCGTCGATACTAAATATGAGATGGGCCGTGACGAGAACGGTGAGATCCTTCTGATCGACGAGATCCACACCCCTGACTCTAGTCGCTACTGGATCGCCGACTCTTATCAACAGCGCATGCGGGAGGGACAGGAACCCGACAACGTCGACAAAGAATTCCTCCGGCTCTGGTTCATGGAGAACTGCAACCCCTACGAGGATGAGGTCCTACCACCAGCACCGTATGACCTTGTAATCGAGCTCTCAAGACGCTACATCTACCTTTACGAGAAGATCACCAGTCGGTCTTTCGAGTTTCCAGAGGCGGACCAACCGATCAAGACACGTTTGGAAAGCAACCTTGAAGGAATCACATGACGGTATACGGAGGGCCATAGGGCCAAGGTGATTCTGCTTCCACTTTACCTCCGCCCTTTACAACATGTCCGTGAGGTCGTCTGCCTCACCGAGACGCATGTCTAGCTCCTGTCTAAATGTGGTCACGCGACCTGATCGCAGCCCGACTTCGGGTAAAAGGTCAGGGAGAATCGGCGGAAGGTCATGCCCTGGTCGAGAAGACCTTGGGATCAGGTCGACGACGTGGCAAAGGACTGGATGGCGCCTGGACGGTTCGTGTGCAGCGTCATACGGATGTAAGTGAGCGAGGTCTCCGTCGTCGGCGTCTGTATCCCCTGGTTCGAATCACGGACTAACAGGCTGATGAAGAATGCGAGTTTGGGATATAGGGAGCGGGCCGGTGCCGGCGGCCCGTGCCACACCAAGCTGGATACAATCAAGAACCCTCACCCTGAGGTTCGTTCTTGACCTGTAGGACGGCCCTAACCCCCCTCGCGAGAAGCATGACGCGAGTGGTCGACAGAGCCCCGCTAGGCTAAACCATCCCTGGATTACAGGCTTCGGGCCCCGGAGGTGCTCATGCCTGCTGACCCAGTTCCTGAGCTTGCAGGACTAACATAGCAGGTGGTACAGAGTCCAGGGGCAGGTCAAATGAGAGCACTGGTAGCCAGTCGCTGCAACCCCATCATCCGGGACTTCTATCAGAGACTATTGGCCTGCGGCAAGCCGAAGAAGTTGGCTCTCACTGCCTGTATGCGCAAGCTTCTCGTCATCCTCAACGCTATGCTCAAGCATCGCTCTCCCTGGAGCGGCCTGAGCCCCGTCACCCATTCTCCTTGACGTCCAAGACAGTTGCTGTCTACCGCCAAGTCAAGCCCAAGCAGCTCCTCAAGAACTAGAGACCGCTGGTGGGCAGGGTAGGATAGGAAGTCGAGGTTGCTAGGAAAGAGGACAAGGGCCAGCACGGAGTTTTGTCCAGTTCGCTTGGGCTAATTCGTGACTCCCAGGGCATATCATTGTTTCTGGAGGCCGCTGACCACTCTATGATTCACAAGAAGGAGGTGCACCTATGAAAGGCAGGGATGACCGGAACAATCATGCCAACCAGATGAACCCCAACAACAATGCGTACTGGCAGGCCCGCGGGTACAATGAACGGCCCGACGACTGGGAGGACCGGATGGCCAACGGGGAAAACCAACTGTCCGGGGAGCGGCGTCACAACGCTCCGGGGGCCGGGAGGTAACCAAACCGGCTGGGAGTCCGGAGCGTGCGGCTTCATCCGAACACCCTCTTCGGTGAAATCACTATGAACGAGAAGAGTTTCGGGAACGCGGCTCCCTTGGGCGGCCTCTACAGCGGTCGGATCCTCCGCGTTATCGTCCAGTCCCTCGACGTCCAGGACGAGGTGCTGACCAACCGGACGGCCCAGAGGTTCTTCTCCGGCCAGCACGTGGACGAACACAACCGGAACCAGATCTTCGACGCCCTGGGGCAGGCGCTGATCACCCGAGGCCTGGCGCCGGAGACGCTGGAGGACCTGCCAGAAACGCTCCCCATGGCGTCCGTGGTGGGAATGACGTTGATGATGGTCTGTGGGGAATGGGACCGGCTCATGGCCCACATCCAAGCCTGTTCTGGGCAGGCCGCCGACGTGGGAGAGGCCGTGGCTCATCTCCTGCGGCTGGTCGTGGTGGACGCGGCCTTGCGCCTGTTCGCCCTGGTCTACCTGGACCTGGAGGGGCCGCCCGGGTCAGAGCCCCCGGCGTGGGTGTTGGAGAAGGGCACTGGGAACATCCTCCGGCAGCGCCTGCGAGAAGCGGGGCTGACCCGGGACCATCTGGCCGCCCGGCTGGAATTGTGGCCCACTTCCGTGGACAACTGGTTGGACGGCAAGAGCCGGCCCAGTCCTGAAAACGTCGCCGCCCTGGCCCGGGAACTGGCCTCAAGGGAACGCGGCAGCGATGCCGCGGCCCTGGAGCGGTCTCTGAACCGTCAGAGCTCCCTGGCCGCCATGGCGGACCAGATGGCTGCCGGTATTGGCCGGGACAAGCTCATCGAGCTGACCACAAAGCTGGCTCATTTCGCAAGGGCGTTGTCGCAGTCGCCGGAGCTTCCCCGAATCCTGGGGGACAAGCCCCGGGGGACTGTGCGCAACCTGATCATGCTGGGTTCCGCTGGGGGGTCTGCCGCAGACCTGCTTTCGTGGCTGGCAGACCGGGAGCCGGACCCCGATTGGCATTGGAACCTACTCGCGGCCATCAGGTTCTGGGATCCCGCCTTCGAGGCGGTGTCCATGCTGCACACCGGCCAGAGGTCGGCCGCCGGACTGGCCCAGGACATCTCCGATGTGACCGGAGTCGTCACGGAAGAGAACCAGCACATTATCGAAGCCCTGAAGCGGAAAGCCTCATGGCATGCCGACTTCGCCATACCGCCCCGGGTTGATGATGAGGATTCCAGGTTCTACTTAGCCAAGCTTCAGAGCAGACTCGCCCTGCGGCGGAGGCTCGCGGAGCGTTTTCCCGGGAATCCTCTAGCGCATTTCCAGCTGGGATCCTTTCTCGGACATCTGGGGATTCAATTTGCTGACAGGATGCTGATAGATGAAGGGATCCTCGAGTGTAAGATTGCCGCCGGCCTACAACCCGACTGGGATGCCCCGGCGGTGGAGCCAGGAAGCATACTGGTGAACATAGGTGAGCGCGAGGCGGCGCTGCGAGAACTGGAACAGGTGGAGCGCAATCTCCCTGAACCGACTCCCCACCTGGGGTTCGTCAAGGGCTACGTCCTCATGACCCTGGAACTGTACTCGGAGGCACTGGCATGCCTCGAAGCGGTTATCGAAGAGCGGCCGGACTTCGCCCCGGCGTACGACCTTGCCGCCCACTCCGCTTTCCAATCGGGAAACAAGACCAAGGGGCTACGCTATGCCAAGGACGCCAGGATGCGGGGCATATACACCGAGCACAGAGCTTGGGGATCCGGGGCGTACTCATCTCGACCTAAGAAAGTGTGAGAGTCCATTGCCAGTGTCCAACTCTTTCTCGTCATTGTGTGTGTTTTGCACACACAATCAAAACTGTATGAGGACCGAGTGATGAGCCTAGCGGATAAGCATGAGCAATTGGTTAAGGTACGGGTGGGAACTAGACATCCAGTCACTTTGATGTTTCCTGATGGGAGTAAAAGGACAATACCTCCCCGTGTCGAAGACGACTCTGGGGTGGGCCATTATCCCGACCTCGTTAGAGTAAAGACCGAGCCTCAAGACACTGGCACCGACAAGGGCGGATTTGAGATTTATTCGCAGGCTATCGGAGAAGTGTTCAACCTCCCCGCAATTGAAGAATTGGACGAACACGAGGTTGTTTTCGTCAGTGGGTTTGTAGTCTCGGCATTAGAAGCGCAGGGCGCATTCCACTACTCAGGGCGAGTGTTCGCTCCAGGAAAAACCAAGCGTGGAGAACGTGGGTTTCCAGAATGCATTCTCTCTTGGACGACGGTGCGTGCGAAATGATGCCAACTGATGGGCTATATTCAGATTGCGTCGTGCGCAAACCTCTAATAGGGATGGCTCAGGTTGAGCACAGTGTTGGACTGCTACGGGAAGTGCAACAAATAGCGAAGACCTTCGTAGCTAAAGGAATTTCCTGAACGGTTAGGCAACCAGTACCCTTGGGTAGTCTCACTATCCCATCCATATCTCGAAGACGGTACTGCCTACCGTCAAGTCAGGCCCACCACCGCTTACGGTAGATACCAGCATCTTCGAGATGTGGCTGGGCAGCCTTTCGACGCACCAAGGCCTCTCGATTCCCGTAGTGTGACGAGTCGGGGAGCAGGGACGGAAGGAGCATCACGCCGGGCCTAACTCCCAACTACTACCCCGCCGCCTCTTCCGGCCCCTAACCAGTAGGGAACCGGGACTTGACGCTGGATTGAGTACCATAGTGCCTTCGTGTCAGATCACGGTATGTGTAAGGGCCTTGTCGCTGGATGGACCACAAGACTCCATTCCCCTCAATGTCTACACGACAAGAAAACTACTATGGTTCTTCCGGGACTACCGAGACCATCAATGTACGACCGTATGACGATTGCCGGGTGACCTTTGATTGAATTTGGTAGTTGTTGACCACTCCCAATCTCCTTAGTGACCGGAAATCATTAGACGAATCTTCGAGTAACTCCGCCATTAAACTCTCTACTTCTTCCCTATCGGTGCATCTGCTAATGAATTTGCGCCTAATTCTAGCGCTCGCATTTGTAGTCACCACCTCAAAGACATTGATGGAGGTCTTCTCTGATATCCGTGATAGAAAAGCCTCTTGCGAAACCTGAAAAACTGAATGGCCATTCCAAATCCTTTCAGGAAGGCCAGGTTGCCTAGGATCTTTGAGATAATCGTTCAAATCTCCCTTAGGCATCAATAGGCAAGCGGCGAATTTGTTACACCATGTCTCCTCTGGAGTCTGTCGCTTGTGTTGCGACCTTGGGGGTAGATGTGCCCGGTTCTTGGTGTCGAACAATATCCGACCAGCTTCTAGATTGGCTAGTGTCCAATGACCTAACTCGTGCGCCAAGGTAAAACTCTTCCTAGCGGGAGGGTCATTGCTACGGATCAATATGTCGGCACCTAGGACCCCTAACGACACCAAGTACCCCGCTTGATCCAAGTCCTCTTCAATAACTCCGAGGTCAGACCAGAGGGAAGAGACTGCCTTGAGGTTGGTTGGAGGCCCACTATGACCGGCCGCCTTTAGCACCTCCTCGCAAATCTGCTCAGGGTCAGACATGTTGGCCATGAATCGTCAGTCTTCCTCCAGATTATAAATCACTCGAAGTAACATGCGTCTAAGGATCTTCTTCTGATCGCTCGAACTCATTCCGTAACGAGCTGCAACTCTGCCAAGCATCAATTCTTGCAGCAGGGCGAGCATGCGCTCACTCAAGTCGGGTTCCACCAAGTCGGCGACCGTAGTCTTCAGGACTGTAGCGAGCGTCCGCAATTCGAGTAGTGTTGGATTCGATACTCTATCAATATTCCCTTCGAGTTGGCGAATCTTCTCGACAGTCAACAGATCTTTTGAGTGGAAAGCAACGTCCTCTCTAGTTAGTCCGGATTCCTCACGCAGAATCCTGACTTTGTTTCCCACTATATTCTTCTTGAAATCGGAAAAAGCGAGCTTACGCTCTTCCATAATTGGTCTAATCTCTACGAGCCGTTCTCGTAACTCCCCGCGAAGTTCTTCAAGATCATGGTATGTTATGGTCAGCTTGACGGCTGGGATACCGGAAACCATTCTGCTCACTTGGGTATCGCCACGAGCTATGATGATCATGGGTATCAGCGCTTCCAGTGCAAAGTTCAATTCCTGGCCTGCGCCGGTACTGGCGTAGTCAGCGACATGTATCACCAAGTCGCTGCTGAGCACCCGCTCTCTGTCTCTCTTGAAGACATCTTCAGGAGAGACATCCGGATTGGCAATCGGGTCCGTGGCGGTCCGAGGCTGGTACAGTTCAATTTCGAGGCCTTCGCACACTGACTCAGCAACTTGCGATAACGCCTCGAAGTCGTCGCGTTGTTCCCGAGTTAAGCTTGTAAGAGCAGACGCTAAATAGGCATCCAATTTCAAGGGAGCTGCTTGACGCTGGTACAAAATCATCGCCCCAGTCTTGTCGCTATTGGTTGTCGGCACGAGCGAAGTCTCATCTTCACCAACGTACTTGTCATGCCGCTCGTTGAATTCATCGAGAGTGATCTGTTTGAAGTGTTCACCTAGTATCCTGTGAGCATCCTCGGAATTCACCATGGTTCACCTCGCTTGTGGCCCGTTATTCTCTCGCCAAATCTCGCGAATACACCTCGTGGTGTCGCGTACGGCAATTTGTACGTGCGACCGATCATAGATTGCTGAAGCGGGATACACAGGTCTGCCTTCGGAGAAAGCTGCCCGCACACATGCTATGTTGACTCCGTGTTCGCTCAACACGCCTATAGTATAGTTCAATACCTCCCGGTCCAGTCGGTGAGCTCCGCCGGTTTGCTCAGGCAAAGCTCGTCCTGAGTCTTTACGGCTTCTCAGGTAGGAGTTGTATGCATCTGACATCACTGAGTCCCAGCCCACATCCAGCAGATCAATACAATCTACTAGGTGAATTGTCGCCCCAATTGTGGCGGCGGCGTTCCCATGGCGCTCAGACGCCCATTCCCATGCCCTTTGGGGAGCATCTTGGAAGAAGTAAACCCCATCACCAA
The DNA here is from genome assembly GCA_965197715.1 of Dehalococcoidia bacterium. GTDB lineage: Bacteria > Chloroflexota > Dehalococcoidia > Lucifugimonadales > UBA1127. The sequence continues at coordinate 2,895,038 of OZ240224.1, read as the reverse complement.
GCCAGTCATAGGGATTCCGGCTCATTTCGAATCCGGTTTTCAGGATCCGTTCTGCCGACTCTGAGCTTGTCCCATGATATCCTGAGACAATCAAGACCGATCCTTCAGGCAGTGAGTTTCCAAGGAGGCAATAGGTACCAGAAGGGGATAGCAGGAGTTATCCACACACAGACGTGCCAAAGCGACCTGCCCCCGGATAGTTGTACCACCAGTTATCAGTGAGCATCACGAGCCTGTGGTTATAGCAGGCTTGTTCGTCTCTTCACCCAATGCGCTCACGACCTCCTTGATTCGAGTAAGACTGGCCGAGGCGTAGTCAGTGGCCTCGTAGCGCTGTATCTGCTGTTCCTGTAACCCAAGTCGTTCGGCCAGGTCCTTCTGACTCAGGCCCTGTGCGATTCGTGCCTTGATCAGAACGGATGGCAGTTCAGCGACCACGCTAAGCTCATCCACCGGGAGCTTTCCAGCCTTCAGTGATTCATACTCGCGCAACTCTCCCTCAAGGTCCGCTAGCTGGCTCCTCAGCGCGTCCTCCTGAGCCTTGGCGATAAGGGGATGTACTCCCTCGGCTTCGCCGGATCGCTGCCTGAGGCTGCCGAGGGTCTGCGAGAACCGGTCCGCCTGTGCCCTGGTAATCCGATATTGCCGTTCGTTCTTGATCATGCGAGACCTCCCAAGTCTATGGCGATGATCCCTTTGATTCGCCCGGTGTCCTTGTCTGTCTGGAAGAAGTCAAGAAACGACAGGCCACCTGTGTCAGCGATGATTGACGCTGGGAATAACTCCCCCATGTACTTGGCCTTCTGCGTGGCCCTCCCATTGTCAAAGGTCAGGAGAACGGGGTCAAGAGTCTCCGGAACAACGCCAGCCTCTTCCCAACAGGCATCGTAGTCGTTAGGCAATTCTTTACTCGTCACGAAGCTCTCGTTGATATGGACGGTCCTGCAGCCAGCGCCCTTCAAGTTCTCCAGCGCCGCTCTGAGTCCATTCATGAGCTGTTGTCTCCACGGATTGCTCCCGAGTCTATCGGTCAATTCGTCCCAGTTGGCCCAGTGCACTCCTGGTGGTAGGAGTCCGTCGGCATCAAACTGGGGCATCATGACACAACAATACTATTGTGTAAATACGTTGTCAATAGCAACCTCCGCCGTGGGACCCAGTTACACCGCAGCCCTGGAGGTGCAGACCTGTCGTACCCAGCTCAGTAGCCTACGATTAGCCAGCCTCCCCCACTGAGTATCATTCAAGGCCTTCCAGCGCCAACTTGCCTGCCCCTTGTGCTAGGAGCCCCGCTGCGGCTGCTTCTCAGGCGGTAGTGTGAGCTTGTGCTCCCCCGAGATCTCCGGTTGCCACGTTTGCACTGAATGGCTCGATGGTATCTATCGTCAAGTTTGGTCAAGATTTACCCACCAGACTTGACGAAATCAAGAACTTTCACATTGCGGTTCAGACTGGAGTTGTAAGTGAACGGTCCGAAGGGGCATGATGTGCGATGTCTCGCTGCCAGTCGGATAGCCTTCTGTGGAGGCTCAGATGCCTAAGGATTCGCCGGTCAGGACTGAGAGTTTGCCTCCCAGGCTCCCCGCGCTTCACGGTCTGAGGATGGGAATCAGTTCGGACATGTTAATCGGCCTTATGGCTCTTGTGGTTGCTTTCTTGTCAGCATGCAGTGCCGACTCGCCTGCACCAAGTGACACGCCTGTTCTCACAGCAACTCCAACACTCACGCCCTCCAACACTCCCACGCCTACGGCCGCCCCCGCGCCCACAGCTACTCCAACACCCGTCCCTACCGCGACACCCACTCCCACACCCACGGCAACCCCAAACGCCCACCGCGATACCGACCACCACGCCTACCCCCACTCCGACTCCTACACCAACGCCCACTCCTACGCCCACCCCAACACCGACCCCATGGCCGTCCTTGCCGCCGCCATCGGTGAACAACAGCTCCCCCAACTTGTCCGACTACGAGCTTGGGGGGCAGCTCCGTACCCTGAGCCGGGATTTTCCGGAGCGCGAGGCAATGATCAGCGCGTTGCCCTGGGTGCAAGACGGCGTCGAGGTCGAAGAGATACAGCCGCTGGACCGGTTGGGAATGCTGGCACTGTACAACCATGATGTGTTCCTTGAGGTGATGGGCCAGCCGTGGATGTTGGAAGGCAGGAACAAGTCGGCGATAGAGTCCCTCGGTCAGTTGGCAAACCACTACCCTGAGGAGTTGGCGCGCATCATGTTCCATCCCACTTTCAGCGACGGCATCACCGACGACGAGGCCAAGATACTCGCCGTCCTGTACAGCACGGTGCATTCTGAGGAATACCTGACGGACGGTCTGTTGGACCCGGATAAGGTAATGCTGGAGAAGCGGACGGCCGTCACGGTCCAGGGCGAGGAAGTCCCCATCACGATAGTCCGGCTTGTCCCCGGCGCCGAAAGGACCGTGGACATCATAGAGCAAGTGGTCCGCCTTCATGCCAACTTCATGGGGCTGCCGTGGCCCAGTGAAGACGTGATCCAGCTCTTTGCGGGAGATGTGGTCGGCGCCAATGGGCGCCACTACGGCGCGAACATCAGGAGCGATGCCGATATTGACGACGGCCACAGGACCCTGGCTCGAGACTTCGACCATCTCGCGCACGAGAACGGCCACTACTTCTGGACGAATGGCGAAAGCTGGATAACCGAGGGCGGCGCGGACGTCCTGGCTGCCGCCGCGAAACAGGCCCGCTTCGGCTGGCCGATGGAACCGGAGGAGGAACCATGCCGCTACGCCAACAGCATCTCGGACCCGGAAAGCTCAAAATGCCCCTATCACCTAGGCCAGCGTTTCTTTTTGGACCTCTACCACCAGTTGGACTCCACCACCTTCCGCACCGCGTTCCGACGGTTGTTCCTGCTGTCCCAGTATGACGACAAATCGGACAATTGCCCCGGCACGTATCTTACGGTTTGCCACGTAGAAGCCGCGTTCAAGCATGACGCTATGCCGGACGTAATGGACATCGTGGATGAAGTGCTCGGCAGGTGGTACTACGGCACGGTACCCCATGACAGCAGGAAGCAGAGCCTTGAGGACACCTTGCCGGTCAACCCAGTGGTTTCAGGCAAGAACATCACCATTAACTCGGCTTCGATCATTACTTCTCGTACCAGGACGCCCGTTTACCAAGTAAGTCTATCTGATTCATCCCGGCCCCGCCTCTATCTCGAGTTTTCCTATGAGCAGCGTTCCGACGTGGACGATTTGACTATAGAAATCGTGCTCTACTATAAAGGGGACGGTTTCACCTTCGCCCGTCAACACAACAGCTTCACCGGTATACCCACCAACCGGAACAACTACGTGTTAGGCGATCCTTCCTCCTGGCGGGGCAAACCTGGCGATTATGTCGTGTACGCATATCTTGAAGGGCAAAAGGTCGCAGAGGTATCGTATGAGATAGTCCCGTAATTCTTCCGGCGCGGTGAGCACGGCCTGGCCCATCCGTGCAACAGTACGCCCGGCAGCTCGCAAGCACAGTGAACGGGTCGTACGCGTAATGACAAGCATCGGCATCGTGGGCTGCGGCGCGACACCGATGCCGATCAGACGGGAGCCCCAAGCCGTCAGTTGCTTCCAGTCCATATCTCGGTGATTGGGAAAACCACTCTTGGCGATAGCCTCGCGAGGGTCCACTCACAGAGACTCGAATCAGCTAAAGAGACCGTGCAGCGCCAGATTGCTGGTCTCGTGCGCTGCACAAACTAGGTGATGCTAGCGTGTCCGCTCGCTACCTCCAAATCGACGGCCCACGAATACAGCAGTTTTTGGTGTTGATTGAGTAATAGGTATGGACCTCGAGTAGACGATCTGCGAGACCCACGGCCTGGCGAAGAAGGGCGGCCGGCAGCACGGCTACACCACATTGGTCCAACTACCCGCCATTCCCTCCGCCACCCCTTTCTGTCGGGGCTGACTTGGTGGGCCGCAGGCGGCAGTGCCGGAGCCGAGGCTCGACTGCTGTCAGGATCTTTCAGACTCGCGCGAAGAGTACATAGCCCAGTGACCGAAATCATGGCCCAACGACAAGCCGGGGCCTTCCCGTTGTTTTGCTCTACTCCTTGTGCTACTTTAGCCTAAGGTGCGAGTCCATTGGACCCTGCCAATCGGGCATAGCCCCAGAACTCGGCTTAGGAGCCTCCACAAATACTATGACGAACCTTGCAGGCTTTCGCCAGATAAACGACATGGTCGAGAAGGAGGCGCGGTTCGTCCAAGTTCTTGAAGCCGAGATCCGGAAGGCAATCATCGGTCAGGATCGGCTCGTCGAGCGGGCCCTGGTAGGGCTGCTGGCCGACGGGCACATTTTGCTGGAGGGCGTGCCCGGGCTGGCGAAGACGCTCTTGGTCAAGACGATTGGTCAGGCGATTCAAGTCGGATTTTCCCGCATTCAGTTCACCCCCGACCTCCTGCCTGCCGACCTGATCGGCACGCGGATATTCAATCCACGCACCGGCGAGTTCAGCGTCCACAAGGGGCCGGTCTTCTCGAACCTGATTCTCGCCGACGAGATTAACCGGGCGCCGGCGAAGGTGCAGAGCGCGTTGCTGGAGGCAATGCAAGAGAAGCAGGTCACGATCGGCGATGAGACATTTCCTCTCGAGGCCCCGTTTCTCGTTCTGGCGACGCAGAACCCGATCGAGCAGGAGGGCACATACCCGCTGCCGGAGGCGCAGGTCGACCGGTTCATGCTGAAGGTGGTTGTGGAGTATCCCGAGCGTTCCGAAGAGCGCGAGATGATTCACCGGATGACGTCGGGGACTCCCCCGGACGTGCAACCGGTGGTCGACTCGGAGTACATCCTCAGCGCGCGGGACATTGTGCGGCAGATATACATTGACGAGAAGATAAAGGACTACGTGCTCGATCTGGTGATTGCGACGCGCGACCCCGGGGTGGCGGGACTCGATGACCTGCGGAACCTGATCTCGTACGGGGCGTCGCCCCGCGCGGGGATCTTTCTTATCGCTGCGGCCCGGGCGTATGCGTTCATCAAGGGGCGCGGCTACGTCATTCCCGACGACGTCAAACAGCTCGCGCCGGATATACTCCGGCACCGCATTATCACGACCTTCGAGGCCGAGGCCCAGAATGTCACGACCCTGCAGATAGTCCAGCACATCCTGGCTAACCTCGAAGTCCCGTGAGATGCTAACGAACGACCTGATCGCCAGGATCCGCCGCATCGAGATAACGACCCGGAAGCTGGTTAGTGACAGCTTCGCCGGTGAGTACCACTCGGTGTTCAAGGGCCGGGGCATGGAATTCGATGAGGTACGTCAGTACCACCCCGGGGACGACGTACGCACCATCGACTGGAACGTCACGGCCCGCACCGGAGAGCCTTACGTCAAGAGCTTCACCGAAGAGCGGGAGTTGACGGTCATGCTCGCGGTCGACGTGAGCCGTTCCGGAGACTTCGGCACCAGGAACCGGTTCAAGCGGGACCTGGCCGTCGAGCTCGCTGCGGTCATGTCCTTTGCCGCCACGACCAACAACGACAAAGTTGGGCTGCTCCTCTTCACCGACCGGGTGGAGTTGCTGGTCCCGCCCCGGAAGGGACGGAGCCACGTCCTGCGAATGGTGCGCGACCTGCTGGTGTTCCAGCCGGCGGGCGCCGGCACCGACATCAGGTTGGCGCTTGACACGGTCCACCAACTGCTCAAACGGCGCAGCATCGTCTTTCTGGTCTCGGACTTCCTCGCCGATGCGGAATCGTACCGGCAGGCGATGCTGGTAACGAACCGGCGGCACGACGTCGTTGCGTTCGACCTGAGCGATCCGCTGGAGCATGAAATAGCCGACGTGGGCATCGTCGCCCTGGAGGACGCCGAGAGCGGGAGTCTCCGCTGGGTCGATACAGGCAGCAGGGAATGGAGGCGGGAGTTCTGGGAGAAGGTCGCCCGGCTTGACGAAGAAAAGAACGCCGTTTTCTCCGCTGCGGGGGTGGACCGCATCAGCGTGACCACCGAAAGGGACTATGTCGCCGAGGTCGGGGCATTCTTCAAGAACCGGCTGCGAAGGCTGGGGCGATGAGCGCGCGCTCTGGGATTGACCGGCTGTCTCCTTGGAACTCGGCATGCGGTGACGGCTGGGGCCTCCGGGCTTTGGTCCCCTTGTTCCTTGCGGTGGCGCTAAGTGCCGTGGTGGTTGACACCGCCATGGCGCAGAGTGTTCCACCACCCGGAGTCCGCATATCCTTCACTGCAGACCGCTCCGAGTTGACCGTGGGTGACGTGGTTACTCTAAGCCTCGTGGTGTCTTATCCAGCGGAACTTGCCGTGGTCATTCCGCCGGTCGGTCGCGAATGGGGGCTGTTCGAGGTTCAAGCGCAGACCGCGGTGCAGACGGTTTCCGCCAGTGACGGCAGCAGAACGATCGCCAAGCAGTTTCGGGTGACCCTCTTCGCTCCCGGCGTTTTTGAGACGCCCGCCCTGCCAGTGAACATTCGCTCGCCTGACGGGAGCGTGGAGCAAGTCTACGCCAACCCGGTGCGGTTAACCGTGAATTCGGTCTTGTCCGGCCCCGATGAGGAGCTGAAAGACCTCCGCTCACCCGCCGACCTTTCGACGCCGCTTTGGGAGCAGCCTGCCGCGCAAGCCCTGGCCGCACTGGCCGTCATGGCGACGCTGGGCACGGGGGGTTACGGCCTTTATCGTCGTTCTCGCCGGCAGGAAGCATTGCCTGAGGAAGTGATCGACATGCGGAGGCCTTGGGAAGTAGCGATCGAGGAACTCGACCGTATCGAACGGCTCGACCTGCCGGGGGCCGGCGATCTCAAGGAGCACTACATCCTCGTCTCCGGAGTCATGCGCGCCTACCTGCAAGCGACCTACCTAAGGTATGACGGCCAGGTGGACGCGATCGACATGTCGACCGAGGAGATCGGGGCCGCGATATGGCGTTCAACGCCCGATCACAGGAACGCGCGGCTGGTCGCGGAGCTCCTCCAGGAAGCTGATCTCGTCAAGTTCGCCAATTTTACGCCCCCGGTGTCTCAGGCCTATGAGGCTGCGGGCAAGGTGCGGAATTTCGTGGCAGAGACCGGGCCGGTCTTTGAGGCGGCGCCGCGGCAGGACAGCGCATATGCCCCAGAGAGAGCGGCGCCGTGAGCGGCTTGAGCTTCGAATCCCCGTGGCTGCTCTTCCTGCTGCCCGCGGTAGTGGTTCTGGCCGGGCTGCCGTATCGGTGGAAGCGGCAGATGGGGCCTGTCGGCATGAGGTACGCGGACACCCGGCTCGTGTCCGGGAACAGCAGGCCTCTGCGCCTCCGGGTGATGCCGTTCGTTTTGGGGCTGCGGTTTGTGGCGTTGGCGCTGGTGGTCGTTGCCGTCGCCAGGCCCCAAGTGGGGGATTCGCGGGAGGTCATCCGGGGCGAGGGGGTGGATATAGTCATTGCGCTGGACATATCGGGGAGCATGGGAGAGACGGACTTCGAGCCAAACCGGTTGGGGGCGGCGAAGGAGATCGTCTCCGAATTCATCGAGGAACGACAGTATGACCGCATCGGCCTCGTCGTATTCTCACGGGAGGCATTCATCCAGAGTCCTCCCACCCTGGACCACCGCGTCCTGATCCGTCTCTTGACGGACGTGCATCTGGCGGACCAGCTGGGGATTGAGGACGGAACGGCGATGGGCAGCGGCATGGCGACGGCCGCGAATATGCTGAAGGACTCCGCCGCCGAGAGCAAGCTCGTGACCTTGATTACGGATGGCGTGAACAACGCGGGCCAACTTGACCCCATAACGGTCGCCACCGCGGCGGAGGCGCTGGACATCAAGCTGTACACCATTGGCGTGGGCAAGAACGAGCAAGCGGCCGCAACTCAAACCGGCTCCGGAAGCGGGACGCAGGAGAGCTCACTTGACGAGGAAACGCTCCAGCAGATTGCGGACATCACCAACGCGAAGTTCTACCGAGCAACTGACACGGAAGGACTGAGAGGCATCTACGCCGAGATCAACGCATTGGAGAAGTCTGAGGTAGAAGTGCTGATCTTCACGCGTTATCAAGAGGTTGCGGCCTGGCTTCTGGTCCCTGCACTGGCGCTGCTGCTGCTAGAGTTGAGCCTCTCCCAGACCGTGTTCAGAAGGATACCGTAGGTTGATATGAACTTTGGAGCGCCACAGTTCCTGTATGCACTGGCCACGCTCCCCGCGCTGATGGTATTCGTGCGCTGGGCCTTGGCGCGCCGTGCCGCGTCGGTGCAGCGCATCGGCGATCCGGTTCTCGTCGAACGGCTGAGTGAGGCGGCGAGTCGAAGGATGCGCATCCTTCGACTCGTTTTGTGGTTTGTCGGCGTCGCCCTGATAATCGTCGCCCTGTCGCGGCCCCAATGGGGCAGCGACATCGAGATTGTCGAGCAACGCGGGGTGCAGGTGATGGTCGCTTTGGATATTTCGCGCAGTATGCTGGCGCAGGACGTGAATCCCACCCGCCTCGGCCGCGCCAAGCTGGAAGTAGCCGACTTGATTTCGCGGCTGGACGGTGACGAGGTTGGCATTGTCCTGTTCTCCGGCGCCAGCTTCATCCAGTTCCCGTTGACGTCCGATTACGCCACCGCCCGCACCTACCTGAATCACGCCAGCCCGGATTCGATCACCCGCCAAGGAACCGTGATCGCCGAGGCGATCGAAACGGCGATGGCCGGCTTCAGCCATCAACGGGCGGGGCAGAAAATCATCGTCATTATGACGGACGGTGAGAATCATGAGGGTGATCCCATCACAGCGGCCCAGCAAGCCGCTGGGGAAGGGGTAGTCATATACACCGTCGGGTTTGGTTCGCCGGATGGAGAGCCGCTCCCGGAATACGACGAACAGGGCAACATCACCGGCTACCGTCGCGATACCCAGGGCGGCGTCATAACCTCGAAGCTGGACGAGGGCGCGCTCCAGCAAATCGCGGAGAAGGGCGGAGGCCGGTACTTCCGGGCCGCCGAGAGTGGCGCAATCGCCGGCCTGGTGGGCCAAATACAATCGTTCCAGGACGAGAGCCTTCAGAGCGAGTTCAACCAGAGGAAGGTGGAGCGGTTCCAGCTCTTCCTGCTCGTGGGTCTGCTCTCGCTGGCTCTGGCCGAGGCGCTGACCGACCGTCTCTTGTTCTCGCTGCGAAGACGGCAAACGGCGTCAGCCGAGGGGACTGGAGATGTTTGACCGGGGAATCCTGGTTGCCGTGGCGCTCCTCGCACTCTGCCTGTTGGCATGCGGCCCGACACCGGCGCAGGTCAACAACTCGGGCCATGTGCCGTACGGGAACCGCGACTTTGCGGCGGCCCTCGACACGTATCGGGGCGCACGGGCTCGCGCCCCGGAGTCCGGGGAGCCGTACTACAACGCGGGAAACGTCCTCTACCGGATGGAGGAGTACCAGGAATCGCTCGATGAGTACGACGACTCGCTAAGGCACGCCGAAGGCGAGTTGCGGTCTCGTGGGTTCTTCAACCGGGGCAACGCGGAGTTTCGGTCGCAGCGGTACGCCCAGGCAATCGAGGCCTACAAAGAAGTGTTGCGCATGAACCCGGACGACATTGACGCCAAGCATAATCTGGAACTGGCGCTGCTGCAGATCCCGCCCCAAGACCAAGGGCAGGACGACCCACCGCCACAAGACCAAGAGCAGGACGACCCACCGCCACAAGACCAAGGGCAGGACGACCCACCGCCACAAGACCAAGGGCAGGACGACCCACCGCCACAAGACCAAGGGCAGGACGACCCACCGCCACAAGACCAAGAGCAGGACGACCCGCAACAGGGAGGGGAGCAGGAACAGGACGAGCCGGTAACCGAGGGGCAGGCCCGGCAGATTCTCGAGTCGGTGGGCGAAGACGCACAGACTCTGCAGGAGCGCAGGCAGCAGGTCTTGGTCTCTCCCAACCCTCCGAGTGAGTTCGACTGGTAGACCCGGACGTGGGACGTATGAGAAATATGGAGCGCGCCCTGACCGTTATAGCCATTGCTATGGCGGCGGCCATTGTTTCGTCCGTCTATGCCCAGTCGCCGCCTGATGAGTCGTTGCTCGTCAGGGCGTCTGTCGACACTCACCGGCCATATCTCGGCCAGCAGATTACCTATATCCTCAGGCTCTATCAGGGACCTGGAGTGCCCCCTTTGGCCGGTCGGATTCGGTATGCCCCACCCGCCTTCACGGGATTCTGGAACAGCCAGTCAATCGAACAGGAGGAGTACTCCGAGACGATCGATTCCAACGAGTACAGAGTGCTTGAACTGCGGACCCTGCTCTTTCCCAGCGTCGTGGGGACGATTGCCATTGAGCCCGCAGCCTTGACGGTCCCCACCGGCTCCTCCGGGGCGCCCAGTGTCATCGAGAGTCCACCGGTAGCCGTGGACGTGCGCCCGCTGCCTCCACGCGCCCCGGCGGGGTTCACGGGCGCAGTCGGCAGGTTCAGCATATCCGCTGAGATGGACGCCGCGACCGGGAGGGTGAACGAACCCGTGCAGCTCACTGTGAAGGTATCGGGGGTGGGGAACTTCGAGGCGCTCCCGGACCCGGCTTGGCCTGAATTCGCTGGCTGGCGGGTCATCGAATCGCCGGCGGATGCGACCAGTCAAGTGGTCGATGGGCGGCTCACCGGGAGCCGCACGTATGGGATAGTCCTTGTGCCGGAAGAAGCCGGAGAACTGACCATCCCGGAGATTCCGTACGTCCACTTCAATCCGGACCGGGATGAATACGTCCAGGCCGCGACCGCGCGAATCGTCATGCCCATTGCAGACGCGGACGGCCTGCCGGAGTCGCCGCCGCTCCCCGCAGGTGCGGGCGCCGCCGAGCCAGACGGTCCGGGGATGAGGCCCATCAAAGCCGTCCCATCGTCCCTGCGCCAGTCGGGAAGGGAGCTGACCGGCAGCGTGGCGTACTGGGCCGTGTGGGGTATCCCGCTGCTCGCTCTTGCGGGCGCGGTAGCCTGGCGGCGCAGGCGGGTGGCCTTGGAGGCCGCCCTCGCGGTGTCCCGCCGGCAGAGTGCCCTGCCGGACGCCCAGACGGCCCTGGCGCGCGCCGTGGCGTCCGGGGATGACCCCAGAGTCGCCTCCGCTGAGGCGATCGTGTCCTATCTCTCGGCCCGGCTCGACACGCCGGTGAATGGACTGACACATGAGGCGCTCCTCCGGCGTCTCCGGGAGGCCGGAGTACAGCCTGACTTGGAGCGTCGGCTCGAAGACACTCTGGCCACCGGTGAGGCGGCGGAGTACACCCCACTGGCGGCCTCTGGCGTCAGCAAACAGGACCATGCCGAACGCGCCGCGCAGCTCTTGACCGAACTAGAGGGGGCCATCGACGCATGAACGGGTTGCGGCGGCTCTTCATCGGTCCGTTGGCGGCGTTCGGCGCCCTTTTGGCCGTCGTGGGCGTCGTATTTGCCCAGGCCCCGCCTCCGTTGGAGCTGATGGACGAGGGGAACAGGCGATACGAGCGCGGAGAGTATGCCGAAGCCGCCCAAGTGTACGAGGACCTCATCAATCAGGGATACCGGGACACCGCCGTCTATTACAACCTGGGCAACACCTACCTGGAGAGCGGCGACCTGGGGCGTGCCGTCCTGAGCTATCTGCGGGCGGAGGAGCTGTCCCCCCGCGACCCGGACATTCTAGTAAACCTCGAAGTGGCGCGAAGCGGGACGGTGGACCAGATTGAGGCGGAGGGAGACTCCCTCGTGGCCAGCATATCGGACTTCGGACGCCGGTGGACTACGACCGGGGAGATCGGAGCTGTTGCGCTCCTGCTGTGGGCGGCAGGCGCCCTTGCCACAGGCGCGCTCATCGTGTGGCCGGCCCTCCCTCGAAGGGCCGCCCTTCGCAGCGGAGCAGCTGTGACGTTTCCAGCCATGATTGTATCGCTCGTGCTGCTGCTGAGTATGCTGTACTCCAACCCTTACGACCACACTGGCGTCGTTACCATCAGGACCGTAGTGGTCCTGGGCGGGCCTGGGCCGCAATACCCGGAGGAGTTCACACTGCACAGCGGCGCCCAGGTTCGCCTAATCGACTCCCGGCATGGGTGGCTGCGGGTCGCTCTGCCGGGCGGTGAGCTTCAGGGTTGGGCGCCGACCCACGCCATCGAGGCCGTCGGGCAGGACAGCGGCGGGTAGCCCGGTCCGTTGCGGACTGGAGCCCAGGTGCGGTGAGGCCAGCCGCCCGGGCGCTCGGTATCTAGTATAGCAATCACTCACGCCTCAGCCCTTCTGAGCCGATCTCTCGACTGAGGCCCTCCCCGCCATCCGATGCCAGTGCCCGTCTATTCTCTGGCGCCGGCGTCTTCAAGGATCTTCACAATTTCCGTATGTCCTCGCCAACGCGCCACATAGAGCAGGGACTCTCCATTGGCCCTTCTAGCATTGACGTCCGCGCCCGCCTCGACAAGAATCCGCACGATTTCCGTTCGCCCCCGCCAAATCGCTTCATACAGGAGCGGATCATTATCGGAGTCTCTGGCGTCAACGTCCGCGCCCGCGTCCACGAGAATCTGCACGATATCGGCGTTATTCTGCCAAATCGCTCCGTGCAGGAGCGGATCGCCGTCGGAGTCTCTGGCGTCAACGTCCGCGCCCGCTTCCACCAGAATCCGCACAATATCCGCGTGATCCCGCCATATCGCTTCGTGCAAGAGCGGATCATTATCGGAGTCTCTGGCGTCAACGTCTGCGCCCGCGTCCACGAGAATCTGCACAATATCCGCGTGACCCCGCCAAATCGCTTCGTGCAGGAATGGGTCGCCATCAGAGTCGCTTACGTTAACCTCTGCTCCTGCGGCGATGAGCTGCTTCACTGTGTCAACCTGATTTCTCCAAATCGCGTCGTGGAGTTCAGGGTCTCCCGCAGGCAATCGCGGGGCGGTTGGGGGAGGGGTGGGCGCAGGAGGAACAGGCGGAAGAGGCGGAAACGGCGTGGGTGTTGGCGTGGCCGTGGGCCTGGGCGTCGGCATGGGCGTCGGCGTGGGGTCGGGGGTCGGCGTAGCCGTCGGGTCGGGGGTCGGCGTAGCCGTCGGGTTGGGCGTCGGCGTGGCCGTCGGGTTGGGCGTCGGCGTGGCCGTCGGGTTGGGTGTCGGCGTGGCCGTCGGGTTGGGCGTCGGCGTGGCCGTCGGGTTGGGTGTCGGCGTGGCCGTCGGGTTGGGCGTCGGCGTGGCCGTCGGGTTGGGTGTCGGCGTGGCCGTCGGGTTGGGTGTCGGCGTGGCCGTCGGGTTGGGTGTCGGCGTGGCCGTCGGGTTGGGCGTCGGCGTGGCCGTCGGGTTGGGCGTCGGCGTATCCAGAGTTATCTCAAGAGTCGTCTGGTCGCCAACGATGGGAGGCTCGGTGGTAGGCAGGGTGGAGAACATGCCGGGAGGAGGTGTCGGGGTGGGCACCGGTCCACCCGTAACGTCGTCACAAGCCAGCACCGCCAGCAGAGCCAGCACACCCACTGCCAGTCTCAAGATCGCGCCGCGCGCTCCGTGTCCGGCATTGCGAACGCTCACGCCTCAGCCCTCCTGAGCCCATCTCTCGGCTAGGGTCCTCCCCGCCATCCGAAGCCAATGCCCGTCTATTCTGTGGCGCCGGCGTCTTCGAGGATCTTCACAATCTCCGTATGTCCGCGCCAACGTGCCTCAGAGAGCAGGGACTCTCCATTGGCCCTTCTGGCATTGACGTCCGCGCCCGCTTCCACCAGAATCCGCACGATTTCCGTATGCCCCCGCCAAATCGCTTCATACAGGAGCGGTTCGTTATCGGAGTCTCGGGCGTTAACGTCCGCGCCTGCGTCCACGAGAATCTGCACAATATCCGTGTGGTCTCGCCATATCGCTTCATGCAGAAGCGGATTATTGCCGGAGTCTCTGGCGTCAACGTCCGCCTCTGCTTCGACGAGAATCTGCACTATATCCGTGTGGTTTCGCCATATCGCTTCGAGCAGGAGCGGATCGCCGTCAGAGTCGCTTACGTTGACCTCCGCCCCTGCGGCGATGAGCTGCTTCACTGTGTCAACCTGATTTCTCCAAATCGCGTCGTGGAGTTCATCACCGTCAGAGGGGCCGGGCATGGCCGAGGTCGTCGGGTTGGCCGGAGCCGTCGGGTTGGCCGGGGCTGTCGGGTTGGCCGAGGCCGTCGAGTTGGTCGGAGTCGTCGGGCTGTTGCAGGCCAGTACCGCCAGGGTGACCAGCGCACCCGCGGTCAATTTCAAGAGGGCGCCGGGTACTCCGTTTCTGTGGTTACGATCGCTCATGTTCAGTCCCTCCGATTGGGTTATCCGAATGCTACGTGCAGGGCGTTGGGCGATCAGCCCACCTCTTCCACCAGCCAGTTTCCATCGCTCTGTTTGCTTGCGACGAAAGTATATGTTACTCCGTTTATGGTCGTGTTGCGCAGTTCGATCCTGGAACCGGAACTGGTGAATAGGAATTGCCCGTTCCCATCGGAATCGACCGAAAACTCGGTGGACGTACCGGGATACGTGCAACTCTCGCCAGGCCTGACGATCAGGTGGACGGTGCAGGTTCTATCCGTGGCTGGCGCCTCCGCCGTGGTGGCGTCGGCGACGTCGGACGCCGCGCCCGTTCCGGCAGAGTTGATCGCCGACGCGCGGTAGTGCCGTGTGCTTCCGGCTATTAGCCCTGTGTGGGAGTAGGTGGTGCTCCCTGAGCCAGTGTTCGCTTCCAGGTCGCTCCACGACGACCCGCTAGTGGAGACTTCTATCTTGTACCCTGCGATGTTTGCCCCGCCGTTGTCCGATGGCGCAATCCAAGACAGGTCGATTCGGGTCTGGCCGTTGGCGGTGGCCGTCAGGCCAGTGGGTTCGCCGGGCGCGGTGGCCGTCACGGCGGGGACAACGGTTACCACGAACAGATCGTGTGGGCCGCTTCCATTGCCATGGATGTCTGATGCCTCCACGGCGACAGTCGTAGCGCCTACGCCGACGGCCCGGAGACTTAAGATGCCAGTTCGCGTGTAGACGACTCCAGTGAGGATTCCACTGGTTCTCAAAGTGAAGCCATAGTCCTGGATTTCTTCGCCGTCAGGCTCACTGAAAACGCCGGAAATATCCACCTGGAAACTCTCTCCTAAGGTCACTGTGATGTCATCTATATCTCCCACAATCTCTGGAGGACTGTTTACAACGCGTACGGTTACTTCCGTCGCGGTTGAGCAGTTGTTTCCGGCGTCGGACTCACTGGGTACCGTGTCCACGCACGCTCCGTAATAGTACGTTCCTGGCGTGGACGACACGGTGACGCCAATTGCATGACTGATGCTGCCGGATGGAACAAGGCGATCAACCCGGTCCGTGCCGACTTGGGTATCGCTGGTAGTGATCATGACATCGGGCGAGTGGTAGTAGCGCAGTGTGGTGGGGACCGAGGGGCCATCACCTTGGTTGCTGACGGTGGCGTTTAGTGACAAATTGTAGCCAGGAGTGACGTTCGCTCCCAAAAGAGTATTATCCACAACCAAGTCGGGACTGCCTTGAGTCGCCAGGCTCGTGGTGGCGTTGGCGGTGTTGGACGCCGGGCCTGTGCCGGCGGAGTTTATAGCCGACACGCGGTAGTGACGAGTGCTTCCGGCGGTCAGACCAGTGTGGGAGTAGGTGGTGCTCCCTGAGCCAGTGTTGGCTTCCAGGTCGCTCCAGTCGGAGCCGTCTTCCGACACTTCGATGCGGTAGCCGGTGATGTCCTCTCCGCCGTCGTCCGATGGCGCAGTCCAAGACAGGTCGATCTCTGTCTGGCCGTCGGCGGTGGCCGACAACCCCGTGGGCGCATCGGGCGCGGTAGCCGTAGTGCAATCGGGCAGGTTGAGTGACCCAAGATCATTCACCGCTATATCTCGCAACCCCTCGGGTATGCACCCCGTCAACTGATTGGAGGCGAGATCCAGCCACGTCAGGTTGGACAGGCCGCCCAGCTCCGGCGGAATCTCGCCCGTCAATTGGTTGCGATTGAGCCGCAGCTTCGTCAGGTTGGACAGGCCGCCCAGCTCCGGCGGAATCTCGCCCGTCAACTGGTTGTCGGCGAGAAGCAGCTGCTCCAGGTTGGACAGGCGGCCCAGCTCCGGCGGAATCTCGTCCGTCAACCGGTTGGAGCCGAGACTCAGATACTCCAGGTTGGACAGGCCGCCCAGCTCCGGCGGAATCTCGCCCGTCAACTGGTTGTCGCCGAGAAGCAGCTCCGTCAGGTTGGACAGGCGGCCCAGCTCCGGCGGAATCTCGCCCCTCAACTGGTTACTGAAGAGCCACAGCCATGTGACGCGCCGCGGCGTACCACCGATGGCGATACCGTCCCATTGGCTAATGGAAGCGCCGGCCGACCAGTTTAGGGTGGCAGTCCCACGCAGGGTATCTTTCGCGTCCAGCAGCGCTTCGCAGTCGGACACCAGCCCCGGGTTGTTGGCGGCGTCGGGCACTGCGCCGCCAGTGGCGCAGTCGCCGTCGGCAATCTGCTGAGCGATAGCCGGGTCGGTCGTGGCGTTGGCGGTGTTAGACGCCGCGCCCGTTCCGGCAGAGTTGATGGCCGACACGCGGTAGTGGCGCATGCTCCCCGCCGCCAGACCGCTATGACTGTAGCTGGTGGCAGCATTGCCTGTATTGGTTACGAGGTCAGTCCACGACGAGCCATTCGTCGACACTTCGATGCGGTAGCCGGTGATGTCCGCTCCGCCGTTGTCCGATGGCGCGTTCCACGACAGGTCGATCTGCGTCTGTCCATTCGCTGTCGCCGTCAGGCTTGTGGGCGGACTCGGTGTGCTAATGGGGGCGCCAACCGTTACGGTCACCGCAGTGGAGCAGTTGTTGGTCGTATCGGACTCGTCGGTCACCGCGTCCACGCAGGCCCCGTAGTAGTAAGCGCCAGGTGTCGACGGGGCGGTCAGACTGATCGACTCGTCGCCGCTCCCGGACGAGTTCAGACCGCTCACCGAATCCGTGCCGACCGCCGTATCGCCGGTCGTGATGGTCGAGTCGGTGGAGCGGTAGTAGCGAAGCGTGGTGGACGCTGATCGACCACTGCCCTGGTTGCGCACCGTGGCGCTCAGTGTGAAAGACTCTCCAGCCGCCGGAGCGCTCTGGCTCACCGTGGGAGGGTCTACGATCAAATCGGCGGTCAACACAGAAGTCATTTGGCTCACTATGGTCCCTCGAGTGATTTCTCCATTGTGAACCCCACATCCATCCGTACTTTGACACGTATATCTTGTTCCGTCTTGAATTTCTATGTATCCACCGTTGGTGAATGTGATAGTTGTGTTTCCACCTGAACTTGACAGGCTTGCGCCTGCAGTTACAGCGGGAATGAACAGACCTCTGGTAGGGACTCCTGGAAGGAGGTCGCCCACTCCATAGGTGTTGCCACTGGCGACGGTCACCGTAACTGCCGAAGAGCAGTTGTTGGTCGTGTCGGACTCCCCGGACACAGAGTCCACGCACACGCCATAGTAGTATGTGCCAGGTGTCGACGGGGCAGTCAGACTGATGGACTCGGCTCCGCTCCCGGAGGAGTTCAGACCGCTCACCGAGTCCGTGCCGACCGCCGTATCGCCAGTCGTGATTGTCGAGTCGGTGGAGCGGTAGTAGCGCAGCGTGGTGAACGCCGATGGGCCGTTGCCCTGGTTGCGCACCGTGGCGGTCAAAGTGAAGGACGCTCCGGCAGTCGGTCTGCTTTCGCTAACCGTGGGCGTGTCCACCACGAGGTCCGGCGCCGGCGCGGCGCCAACCGTTACGGTAACGGCTGCTGAGCAGTTGTTGGTCGTATCGGACTCATCGGATACCGTGTCCACGCACGCACCGTAGTAGTAGGTGCCGGGGGAGGACGGCGCGGTCAGGCTGATCGACTCGTCGCCGCTCCCGGGCGAGTTCAGACCGCTCACCGAGTCCGTGCCGACCGCCGTATCGCCGGTCGTGATCGTCGAGTCGGTGGAGCGGTAGTAGCGAAGCGTGGTGGACGCTGATCGACCACTGCCCTGGTTGCGCACCGTGGCGCTCAGGGTGAAGCGCGCTCCCGCCGCCGGAGCGCTGCCGTCCACCGTGGGCGTGTCCACCACGAGGTCCGGCGCGGGAGCCGCGCCAACCGTTACGGTCACCGCAGTGGAGCAGTTGTTGGTCGTGTCGGACTCATCGGATACCGTGTCCACGCACGCACCGTAGTAGTACGTCCCAGGTGTCGACGGAGCCGTCAGGCTGATCGACTCAGCGCCGCTTTCCGTTGCATCGAGACGGAACACCGCGTCCGTGCCGACCTCCGTGTCGCCAGTCGTGATCGTCGGGTCGGTGGACCGGTAGTAGCGCAGCGTGGTGAACGCGGATGAGCCGTTCCCCTGGTTGCGCACCGTGGCGCTCAGGGTGAAGCGCGCTCCCGCTGCCGGAGCGCTGGCGTCCACCGTGGGCGTGTCCACCACGAGGTCCGGCGCGGGAGCCGCGCCAACCGTTACAGTCACCGCGGGCGAGCAGTTGTTGGTCGTGTCGGACTCATCGGATACCGTGTCCACGCACGCACCGTAGTAGTACGTCCCAGGTGTGGACGGAGCCGTCAGGCTGATCGTCTCGGCACTGATGCTGGAGGGGTTCAGACCGCTCACCGAGTCCGTGCCGACCTCCGTATCGCCAGTGGTGATCGTCGAATCGGTGGACCGGTAGTAGCGCAAGGTGGTGCTGGCGGAAGGGGCACTGCCCTGGTTACGCACCGTGGCGCTCAGGGTGAAGCGCGCTCCCACCGCCGGAGCGCTGGCGTCCACCGTGGGCGTGTCCACCACGAGGTCCGGCGCGGGTGCCGCGCCAACCGTTAGGGTCACCGCAGCGGAGCAGTTGTTCGTGGTATCGGACTCATCGGATACCGCGTCCACGCACGCACCGTAGTAGTACGTCCCAGGTGTGGACGGAGCCGTCAGGCTGATCGTCTCGGCGCTGCTGCCGGAGGGGTTCAGGCCGCTCACGGAGTCTGTACCGACCTCCGTGTCGCCAGCGGTGATCGTCGAGTCGGTGGAACGGTAGTACCGCAGCGTGGTGAACGCCGATGACCCGCTGCCCTGATTGCGCACCGTGGCGCTCAGGGTGAAGCGCGCTCCCGCCGCCGGAGCGCTGGCGTCCACCGTGGGCGTGTCCACCACGAGGTCCGGCGCCGGCGCGGCGCCAACCGTTACGGTCACCGCGGCGGAGCAGTTGTTGGTCGTGTCGGACTCATCGGATACTGAGTCCACACACGCACCGTAGTAGTACGTCCCAGGTGTCGACGGAGCCGTCAGGCTGATCGTCTCGGCGCCGCTGCCGGAAGGGTTCAGACTGCTCACCGAGTCTGTACCGACCTCCGTGTCGCCAGTGGTGATAGTCGGGTCGGTGGACCGGTAGTACCGCAGCGTGGTGAAGGGGGATGAGCCGTTGCCCTGGTTGCGCACCGTAGTGCTCAGGGTGAAGCGCGCGCCCGCCGCCGGAGCGCTGGCGTCAACCGTGGGCGTGTCCACCACGAGGTCCGGTGCGGGTGCAACGCCAGTGGTTGCACTGGCGACGTTCGACGCCGTGCCCGTGCCGGCTGAGTTGCTGGCCGACACTCGGTAGTGGCGCGTGCTTCCCGCCGTCAGGCCAGTGTGGGAGTAGCTGGTGGAGGTGGCGCGAGTGTTGGCCACCAAGTCGCTCCAGGTGGAGCCGTCCGTCGAGACTTCTATTCGGTAGCCAGCGATGGCCGCGCCGCCGTCGTCCGTCGGCGCGCTCCATGACAGGTCAATCCGGGTCTGGCCGTTCGCTGTCGCCGTCAGATTCCCCGGCACTCCCGGAGTGGTCACCGATGCTATTGTTGTTCCAGTTGCCACCGCCGACCAGGGGCCGTCCCCTGCGGTGTTGACGGCCCGCACCTGAACGTCGTACTGGACGCCGTTGGTCAGTCCGGTGACGGCGTATTGTAGGGGACCGGTACCGGCCCAGGCATCCTGGACCACGGTCCAGTTGGCGTCAGCCTTGCTGGAGGCATTGCTTTGGATGTGGCGCAGGTCGTAGGCGGTAATGGCGGCGGCGGCAGCGCTAGATGGCGAACTCCAAGCTACGGTGAGCGTGCTCGCGCCTGGAGTCACCGAGCCGATGACCGGAGCGTCGGGGAGTCCCTGGGAGATCTGGGGCAGAACAAAGAAGCCGTGGCCCCAGGTGTTGTTCGGGTCAGGACTGCTTATCCGCTGCTCCGCGTTGTCTCTCAGGTAGGTGACGGCCTGGGCCGGGCTATATCCGGGGAACCGCTGGCGCACCAAGGCCGCCATGCCGGCCACGTGGGGTGCCGCCTGACTAGTCCCGCAGAAAGAGCTAGAAGTCGCCGTTTCCCCGCAAGCCGCTCCGACAACGTCTGGCTTCACCCGACCGTCGGGTGTGGGTCCACGACTGCTGTATTCCTCTATTGAGTCTAAATCGCTATGGTGTGCCGCGCCCACCGCCAACATGCCGGGGTTGGCGCTCTCCGCAGGATTGCCAATGCTGCCGATCCCGGTGTGATACTGAATAGGCCCAACTTCACTACCTTTAACCACCAGCTGAATCCAGTCGGGCACGCTGCCGCTGCGGTGAATCACAGCTATGGAATAGACTCCACGACTGCGAACGGTAAATATCATCCGTTCGTGTGGGATGTGGCCGCCACCACCCGATTGAGGGTCTGCGGTTAACAGAACGCGTGTTCCGCGGGCATTATAAAGTGCAAGATCTAAATCCCGAGTGGCTCCACCCCAGCTATCGTCCCACCGCAGCTCGACAACCTTGCGCCCCTCCCCAAGGAACACAGCGATACCTTCGTCAAGCGTCGTGAAATTGATAATCCCATCATCATCCGGGTCCGAGTAGGGACCGCGTTGAAACCACGTCTTCTGAGCGTAATTCCCTGCGGCATTAACCCAAAGAACACCGCTGTCCACCGCCAGATCCACGGTGTTCAGCGGACTGTCGCTGGATGGAGAGGTGCCATTGCCGGGGCCATCGAAGGGCATGCTTGCCGAGAAGTTGATGACGTCTACACCCTCGTCGACCATCCATTTGGCGGCCTCTTTCACGGTTCCCGGTGTGCTTACCTGCGCTATGTACAGGGTCACGTCGGGCGCGATGTCCATGATCGACTCCGCAACCTCTGTGCCGTGATCAGTAGTAGTGTCCTCGCAGTCGGCCAGGTTTTCGGAAGACTGGCCCACCAACTGGTAACACCTTGCCACCACCGTTTGCGGCAGCTCGGCCCCCATGAGGTCGCTGAAGCCTCTGAAGCCGCCGTCGATTATCCCCACCTTGATGCCCTGACCGGTGTACCCGGCCTGGTTCCAGGGAGGCGAACCGTGTGCCTCGGGGCCGTTGCCCGCAACGCCTGATGGGTTCTGGGACGACTCCGGCGGTTGAATCAGGCGCACCCGAAGCACACCGGGCTGTTCCGCGGCCTGCCCCAGCAGCAAGACCGGCACGAGAGCTTCGATGTAGTCCTCGCCCACGCCAATGGTCGAACCGCCGTTGGTTTCCAGGAATCGCACCACATCATCCACGTTCCCGGACAGATGGATGGTCACCGCCACCGATCCCCCCTGGTGCAGGGGAGCCTCTTGGGCAGCGGCCTCCGGCGAGACATCTCCCGCCTCTATCCTGGCGATCAGGCCGTCGAGCGTTGACCCCAACTTGGGGTGTTTCAATTCGACTCTTTCCGGGAGGGTGAACTGGTCTGCTGCACCGGTTGCAGGCGTGGTCGTGAGCGCATCTGCGCTTGTTGGTTCAGGCGTCGGGACCAATTCGATCTCAAACCCAGGCCGGTCGCCAACGATTGGAGGCTCGATAGTAGGCAGGGCCGAGAAGAAGCCGGCAGGCACGGTCGGGGTTGGCACCGGGTCGTCAGAGGTGTCGTCGCAGGCCAGCAGCGCCACCAAGACCAGCGCACCCACTGCTAATTTCGGGAGCGCACTTGGCGCTCCGTGCCTATACTCGCAACGCTCACGCATCCCAGTGTCTCCAAGCGGCCTATCTAAGAGTTGTCTGTCGGCCGCCCGTATAATGCAAGCACAATCGCAGACCGTTGGGCCCTGAGGACAGCCCGCACTGTGTCGTTGTCAATCGATCCTGTCCGTGCAAATGACAAGCAGAAATGTCTCCGGGGCAAGCTCCTTGGGGCCGAGGCAGTTGGTCGGTGTGGGCGCAGCCCGAGAGGCCGGGCGTCCTTCCTGCGGGAGTACGTGGTGTCGCAGCCTGCTCCGCCATCCCTCTGTAGGCCGCGTTCACCAAGCCAGTCACACACTCCCCCAGGTCAGCGGGTGGCCCCCTCTTTAGGGCAGCTAGCTGCTGAGTCGGGTCGAGGTCCACAGCCATACGCGCTCCGCGCCACTGTTTCTTTCCTAGAAACCCATCAAATCTACAACGTCTATGTGTAAATGAGCGTAAATATATTGCTGTCTTGCCCCGAAGTTTCTGTATAATGTTGCCGTCCGACTGCTATACTGAGGCCGGGCAGGCTCAAAGCCCGTCCCGTGCCCAGCCGATGCAAGATGGAGCACCAGCAATCCCGTCTACATTAGCCCTCCACATGACGCGCCACAAGGTTCGTTTGCACCTAATTCGAGGAGTACTTTTGTATCTGTATACCCTTGTGCCTGGATAATGGGGTACGATTGAACCTTGCAGGCGACGGGGAGCGGCGTACACTACTAGAGTCGAGGCTTGGATTTGCAGACCACGCCACACGATGCGGTTGCAGGGTCCCGCCGGGCGCTCGATCGGACCGACCCGGACGACCTGCGATACAACCTGAGGATTTCGGTATGGGTACGATGGTTTCTCCTGATAGCCTGGCTGGTGCAGTTCAACTACCGGCCCAACTTCGGGGACCCCGCCTATATTCCGACGACGTTGTTGGCGGTATCACTGCTGGCCCTCAACGGCTACGTTCACCACCGCATTCGGTCGAATCGAACGGTGACGCGACGCTGGGCGCTGGCTCTCAGCACAATGGACGCGGCGATGATTACGGCGGGCATCGCGATCTCAGCCAGTGTTTTTCAGAACACCTTCTTCGTGCTGTACTACCCCGCCCTCGCCATGTTCGCCGTGGTGTTCACATCCTTCAGGCTCAGCTTAGCCTGGGTCACGATGGTCGCGGGCGTGTACGCGGCGTTGAGCCTGGTGATGGAGCCGGGCGTCGACTTCGAGATCAAGGAGGAGAAGGTCCTGTTTACCAGGGTTGTCGTCATGTTCGCGGTCGTCGCGGCGGTCAATCTGGTCTCCAGGTTCGAGCGGATTAGGAGAAGAGAGGCTGTGGAGCGGGAACGGGAGCTTCAGCGGGAACGGATTGAGCTTTCGCAGACCATTCATGACACCATCGCCCAGTCCGCCTACATGATCGGGCTAGGCTTGGAGACGGCCATCGAGCTGGCGAACGCCCATGGCGACGAGTTGATCGCCAAGCTGGAGGCGACCCACGGCCTGTCGAAATCGACCATGTGGGAGCTGAGGCATCCCATCGAAGCGGGTCCCATTTTCGAGGGCAGAGAGCTTGGCTGGGTGCTGCGGTCCCACGCCTCCACGTTCACCACAATCACGTCGATTCCCACCGATCTGGTCCAGTTCGGCAGGGAGCCGGGGCTTTCCACCGTCACACGGGGACTGCTCTTCTCGATAGCCCACAACGCCATGACGAACGCATTCCGGCACTCGCGCGCCGGCAAGGTCACCATCGCGCTGCGCTTCGAGGGCGATAGGCTCCGAATGTCCGTATCCGACGACGGGATCGGCCTTCCCGACGACTACGCGGATCGCGGCCACGGCTTCAGGAACATGAGAACGGACGTCGAGCGAATGGGCGGTAGCCTCGAAGCGGGCCCGGGCGAGTCGGGACGCGGCACGACCGTAACCTGTGTTGTCCCGTATGACACGAAACGAGGAGGCGTGTAGCTTGGCGCCAGCCACACAGACCAGAGTGATGCTTGTGGACGACCACGAGATCATGCGCGACGGCCTCCGGGAGGTGCTCCAACGGGCCGGGGACTTCGAGGTGGTGGGCCAGGCCGGAGACGGTGAGGCGGCGGTGAGGGTCGCTCAGAGTCTCAAGCCCGACGTGATCATCATGGACGTGATGATGCCGCTCAAGAACGGCATCGACGCATGCCGGGAGATTACCGAGATGCTCCCGGGCACGAAGGTGTTGATGCTTACAGCCGCATCGGAAGGGGACGCGGTGATGGAGGCGTTCGCCGCGGGCGCGACCGGCTACCTGCAGAAGTACTCCGGCAAGGAGAGGCTGCTGCGCACCGTCCGCGACGTGGCGGAAGGAGAGTACCGCATTCCCGCCGACGCAATAAGGCGCGTATTCGCCGGAATCCGTGCCGCAGCGCAGCGGGAGAAGACACCGGAGCTCGGCAGGCTGACCGCGCGGGAGCGCGAGATACTCACCCAGTTCGCACAGGGGCTGTCGTACGCTGAGATCGCTGAGGCCAGGGGGAATCAGCCGGTGACGGTCCGAAACGCCATCTACGGCATCCAGGACAAGCTGGGGATCGGGACGAAGCAGGAACTGGTAGTCTGGGCTGTGCGAAACGGCCTGCTGGGTGAAAGCGGGATAGGTAGGTAATGCCGGAGTCCTGATAGGACTCCGGCCCCTGGGAGAGCGGGCGTATGCGAAGGTCGTGCAGAACCTGCTGCGCTGGAGCGGCCTCTTTGGTGGAGGCTCGATGGGCTTAGTCGGTGCTGTCTGGCCGACTCCGGCCCCTATATTGAGACCTCCCACCGGAAAGTTCGCAGTTCGGTACGCTCCGGCCTACTGACAGAGGCTCGAACCGCATGAGGGGACTCTTAGGTGCCTTTGTGTTCCACAGAACCCAGGTTTACGACCCAGGAGTACTGAAGGGGTTCGTCGCTATTGTCCAACCAGCATGAAGTTGGCGGGGAAGGTTACGCTGCCCTGGGCGCGGCTGATCGTCACCACCCGGTCCTCCACGGGCTGGCGCAGGACCTCCAGAACACTCTGGCCGAACTCCGGTAGCTCGTCCAGGAACAGCACGCCGCGATGGGCCAACGTGACCTCTCCTGGCCGCGGCCAGTGACCGCCTCCCACAAGCCCCGCGTGGGACGTCGTGTAGTGAGGCGAGCGAAAGGGACGCGTGGAGAGCAGAGGTGTGGCCGCCGGCAGAAGGGCGGCGATGCTGTAGATGCGGCTGGTCTCCAGGGCCTCGTGGGTGGTCATGCTTGGCATGATGGTCGGGAGGGCGCGGGCCAGCAGGGTCTTGCCGCTGCCCGGCGACCCGACCATGAGGAAATTGTGCCCGCCGGCCGCCGCCACCTCGAGGGCGCGCTTGGCGTGTTCCTGCCCCTTCACGTGGCCGATGTCGGGGCCGTCATAGGCAGGGGCGGCGGCCAGGAGCTCGGGCTGCGGGGTAAACGGCTCGATGCGGCTTTCCCCCTGGAGATGGGAGGCCAGGTGGCCCAGAGACTCGACAGGGTACGCCTGGATCCCCTCAACCAGCGCAGCTTCGGGTGCGTTGACTGCCGGGACGTAGGCCTGGGTGAAGCCCTGTTCTGCCGCCAGGGCCACCATGGGCAGGATGCCCTTGGTGTGCCGAAGGGTCCCATCCAGCGCGAGCTCGCCAAGAAAGACCGCTCGGGACATGTCCGAGACAACTTGCCCTGAGCTCAGAAGGATGCCGACTGCGATTGGGAGGTCGTAGGCGGGCCCCCCTTTCTCCAGATCGGCGGGGGCCAGGCTTACGGTTATCCGGCGAATCGGAAACTCATACCCCGAATTGCGGATGGCAGCCCGAACGCGTTCCCGCGCCTCCTGCACCGCCTTGTCCGCGAGGCCGACGACACCGAACGCCGGGAGCCCCGAGGCAATGTCCACCTCGACCTCGATAATCCGTCCTTCCAGGCCCACGACGGCACACGTGAGTGTTTTGGCCAACACGATGGGCACATCCTTCTGACCAGCTTCTTCGGAAGATTGCGGCGCGGGCGGCCTACAGGGACCGCACCATGACCTCGGCCGCCGCCTGATACCCCAGCGCCCCTTCGCCTTGAGCGGTGCGGAAGACCAGGACGCCCCGGTACTCGCCGAGCTCCACGACGGTGATCTCCGCCTCGGGCACAACGCCATGCTCCACGAGAAAAGCGATCAGGTCCGTGTCCACCTCCGGGATCCAGTGGACTCGATAAGACTCTCCTGGCACTGCTGTACCGAGGGGAAGGCGCTCTGCGGCGGGAGTAACATAGCTGGTGCCGGGGATGGGCCTCCCGAATGGGCTGGCGGTCGGACAGTTGAGGGTCTCCTCGATGCGCTTTTCCAGGTTCGGTGATATGGCGTGCTCCAGCTGATGCCCCTCGACGCAAGCGTCCCGCAGCTCCATCCCAAACACGCTGACTACCATACACTCCGCCAGGCGATGCCTTCGCACGATGGTCCCGGCCGCCTTGCGCCCGGCATCGGTGAGCTTGACTTCCTTGGTGGGCAAGACCTCCACAAGGCCCTCTCGAGCCATGCGGCGGACCATGCCCAACACCGACGGGAGCGAGGTCCCCAGCCCCTCAGCCTCCGGCAGATGACGGATGTACTCGGCCAGGTGGGCAGGGGTGATCCGCTTGCCCTCTTCCTCATTCTTGTAGAGTGAGCTGAGGTAATTCTCCGTGACTGGGGAAAGGCGATCGTGGCCAGGCGCGTGCTGTTCCCCGCGTCGTCTGCCCACACGGGTCGTCGTCATCGGTCCTCCTGAATCCATCTTCGAGCGCGCCAACACTCTAGCGCCGGTGCGGCCGCCCGTCGTTTGGGTGCATCTAACGTAACGAGACTTGGGGCGTCCGTCAACGTATGGCCGGGTTTTTGCCCCTTCCTATGACCGCATGAGATGGAGATGCCTGACCTCCAACCAAGAGGCGTCCTCTGGGTGGAGGTCAGCCCTGCGCTGCGCTGAGTGTCCGGGTCCGCGTGCAACGGCTTTCAGAGTAACGGAGAGGTAGTATACTGTCTCGTGCCTGAAGGCGAACCCATACAGGGAGTGAAAGATGCCTCTTGGTCAGGGCCTTCGCGTGTCCGGGAGCGCCGCTATCCTGCTGGCCCTGGCCATCGCTATGGGCTGCGGGCAGGAGGACCCCGGGCCGGTGACCGCCGAATCGTCGCCAGAGCCGGTCGTTGCTGCCCAGGCGGAGCCCGCCACACCAGTCGGCGACCCTCCGGCGCCGTCCACACCGGCCGCAGAAGGTCCCGCCTACGGCGGTATTCTCCGGCGCGCCCACCCAACGGACCCCGCCGGGTTTGACCCCGTCCAGGACGTCTCCATTACGACGGTCTTCCTGACCGCGCCGATCTACTCACAGCTCATTCGCTTTGGGCCGGACGGCGACTTCGACACCTTCGTCCCGGAGCTGGCCCAGCGCTGGGAGCTGAGCCAGGACGGGAAGCAGCTGACCTTCCACCTGCGGCCGGGGGTGACCTGGCATGACGGAGAGCCCTTCACGTCGGCGGACATCAGGTCGCACTTCCAGAGGGTGATCTCTCCGCCCAAAGGCCTCTTCAGCGCTCAACGGGCCCCGTTCCTTCACGTTGCCGAGATCACTACGCCAGACGAGGCGACGGTCGTCTTCGACGCGGAGTTCGCCACGCCCTCCTTCCTATCCAGCTTCGCGGGCGGGCACTTCATGATCGTCTCCGAGCACGTCATGCAGCGCGAGACCAGTGAGGACCCCAGAGGGCTGCGCAAGAAGCCCGAGGCTCTGGTGGGCACGGGCCCCTTCATCTTCGACCAGTACGAGCCCGGAGTGACCTTCCGTGTGAGGAAATTCGACGGCTATTGGGATGAAGGGAAACCCTATCTGGACGGCATCGACTTCATCATTATTCGGGACCCTGCGACGCGGTTCGGCGCCCTCGCTGCGGGGCAGGTGCACATGTCCGCTCACGGCAGCCCCAGCCTGTCGCCGGCCCAGGCAAGGCAGATTCAGCAGGACCACAGCGAGGACGTCGCGCTGGAGCGGGTCAGGGGCCCGTTCTGGTTGGGCGCGGCTTTCAACGCTACCCGGCCGCCCTTCGATGACGCGCGCGTGCGCCGCGCCCTCAGCCTGGCCGTGGACCGCCAAGCGTACCAGGCCACTGTTGCCGGCGGCGACTCCCACGGAGTCGGCGTAGTTGGAGGGCTCACACCGCCGGAGACGTCCTTCGCCATTCCCCAAAGTGAGCTGCTCGACCTCCCAGGGTATCGCCGGCCCAGCGAGGCGGACCGAGCCGAGGCGCAGCGTCTGCTCGCGGAGGCCGGGTACGGCGCCGGGCTTGATGCGGGCATCGTCGTTCGCGGCGACGTCCCCCTCTGGGTGGACGCTGCTCTCTTCTTCCAAGAGCAGTGGAGGGGCATAGGGGCAAACGTAGAAGTGGAGCAGGTGGAATTTGCCACGTCCATCCAACGGATGCTGCGGGGGGACTTTGACATCCGCATCGGCGGCATTGCATTCAACCTGCCCGATCCCAATCAGGTCCTCTTTGCCCCCTTCTACAGCGAGGGGCCCAACTTCCTCTACTATCCCAAAGACGCAGAGGTGGACCGGCTTCTGGAAGCCCAGCGCCTGGAACCCGACCCTGCGCGCAGGAGAGAACTCTCCAGGGAAGCGGAGAAGCGGCTCTTGGTGGAGGTGGCGCCCGCCGTGGTCGGCCACTACAGCGTGTACAACTACGGCGCCCGGCGAGACGTGGGCGGCTGGCGCGCTCGGGACTACATGCTCTACAACCAGTACCGCATGGACAACATTTGGCTGCGCCAATGACACGCCTGCCCTAAGCGCACGCAGTGTCGAAGGCAGGCACACGATAATGCCCGGGTCCTGTATCTTCTGCGGGTCCTCCAGACGGAGACCCGTCATCCGCCGCTCCGCGATCTACCCCGCGCTTGCCCAGCTTGAACACACATGGGGAATGCTGCCTTCACTCGGCCTGGCGAGGGCCCGTGCCGCGGCGGAGGGGATGGCATTGTCGGGAGCGTGGCCCCTGGTCTCTCGGATGTAGACGACGTTGTTGCCCGGAGGCTCGAGAACGGGACTAGGACGCGCCGCGCGGGGCAGCGCTCCGTCTTCCGCCGGTCTCCGGGGCGAAGACGGCCATCAGCAGCGCACTGGCGCCAAGCCAGCCCGCGATGGCCAGGAATGCAGCCGGGAACCCAAAGCGCTCTACTATGAGCCCGGCCACCAGGGGTGCAATGAACCCGCCAGAGCTGTTGAAGATGGTCCAGATGCCCAGGAAGGAGCCCCTTCTACCCTCGGGGGCCATGTCCATGGCAAAGGTCTGAGAAGCGCCCATGCTCATGGCCTGCGCCACGCCAAACACCATGATCATGCGGAGGACGCCGGCATAGTCCGTACTGATGGCCAAGAGGTACGCGGATGCTGCCAGGAGAAACAGGCCCACGACCAGAGACTTCTTCCTGCCAAACCGGTCCATGACCATTCCGTTGGGGAAAGACACGAAGAGGGCGATGATGCCCGCGATGC
The DNA here is from genome assembly GCA_965197715.1 of Dehalococcoidia bacterium. Taxonomy (GTDB): domain Bacteria; phylum Chloroflexota; class Dehalococcoidia; order Lucifugimonadales; family UBA1127. The sequence continues at coordinate 2,865,570 of OZ240224.1, read as the reverse complement.
TAATTGCGGTCCCGATGTCCGTGACGCTCATGCCCGCGTGCTCTTGGGCGTGCAGGGGAAAGAGCGTCTGAAAGACTCCCTGGAACATCATGCTGACACCCAGCGTAGTCAGTCCCAGGGCCAGAAACGCCCGGGACCTGAGGATCGAAAGATCGAATTTGGCGGCGGGGGCTTGGCCGCGCCCGCCATTGGCGGCTTGTGCGGACTCGGGGCGCGTCTCCCGGATGAGGAAGATGGTCATGAAGAAGACCACCGCTTTGGAGACGAAGTTGATGAGGAAGGCGGCGCGAAGGTTGAACAGCGCCGCCACAAGTCCCGCCAGCAGCGGCCCCAGGATGGTGCCCAGGCGCATTGACGTCGTGCGGATAGCCACGGCCCGCCCGCGGTTCGAGGCGGTGCTGACATCGGCAATGAGGATCGACGAGCTGGTCTGCCACATGGACGTTCCGGTGGCGCCGGCGAACTCCAGGATGAAGAACTGGAGGTACGTCGTCGTGTAGAAGTTGCCCAGCGACGTCAGGCCGCGGAGGCCGCTCCCAATGAGCAGCAGGGGCTTTCGCCCCCACCGGTCCGTGACGAACCCTGTGACGGGGCCGGAAACCAGCCGCGACAGAGACATGGCGGCGGCCAGGAGCGATACGAGAAAGACGGAGCCCTCCAGGGAGTAGGCAAAGAGGGGCCGGACAAAGGTCTGGGTCCCACCGCCAATCCCCCAGATGAAGAACGCGATGAACAGGGGGAGGCTTGAGAAGCTCAGTATGCTTGCTGGCGACGCGGCTTCATGACGCTGGCTCAAGGCTGTAGATAGTCCTCAGTTGCTCCGGGTGCGAGAGCGCCGCACACAGGCGACGCTCCGGCCTGCCCCATTATAATGCTCTCCAGGTACACTTCCGCAAAGTGGGCCGCCCGCCGGCGTCCCCGAAGGTCCATAGGCGTAACCCATGCAACAGTACATCGTTCGCCGGTTGCTCCAGCTCATCCCCACCCTGTTCCTGGTGTCGCTCATCATTTTCTTGGTGATGCGTGTCCTGCCCGGGGACGTGGCGATGCTCGTGGTCACGGGCGGAAGCGGCGCCCCCGAGGCGGGGGCCGCTCGGATTCAAGACCGTGACATCCAGGAGATCCGGGATCAGCTTGGCCTCAACGATCCTCTCTGGAGGCAGTACCTGAGCTGGATGGGCGGGATGGTCACCATGGACTGGGGTGAGTCCCTGGTGGCGGGGCGACCGGTGCTGCGGGACGTGCTGCGGCGGCTCCCGGTCACACTGGAGCTCGCAGTGCTGACCTCGCTGGTAGCCGTCGCGGCCGGCTTGCCCCTGGGAGTCGTCTCCGCCCTACGCCGAGGCAGTTGGACCGACTATGCGGTCCGATTGGTGGCCCTGGGAGGGCTTTCTGTGCCCAACTTCTGGCTGGCAACGCTGCTTCTCCTGGCAGGAGTCTCCCTCTTCGGTTGGATACCCAGCGTGGTGCACGTGCGCTTCCTGGACGACCCCCTGGGAAGCCTGGTGCAGGTTATCTGGCCTGCCCTGGTGCTGGGGTACTCGGCGGCGGCCATCATCAGCCGCATGACCCGGTCTGCACTGCTCGAGGCCCTGGGCCAGGACTATATCCGCACAGCCCGGGCCAAGGGGCTCCCGGAGGCCCGGGTCGTCCTCAGACACGCCCTCAAGAATGCGCTGCTGCCCGTGGTGACCATCATCGGCGTGCTCTTCGTCACCCTGGTGGGCGGGGCAGTCATCATGGAGCACATCTTCGGGTTGCCCGGTCTGGGACTCTACCTCCTGGATGGCGTGCGATTTCGCGATTACGCCGTTGTGCAGCCCCTGGTCCTGCTCTTCGCTCTGGGAGTGCTGCTGGTGAACCTGGCGGTCGATGTCATGTATGCCTGGCTGGACCCGAGGATCCGGTACGGGAGCAGCCTGTGAGCATTCCCACTGGGGAAAACTCTTTCACGGCCGCCAAGAGGGCCCGCGCGGGAAGGCACGGACGGGGGGTGGACCTGCTTGCCCGCGTACGCCGCAGGCCCATGGGGGCCCTGAGCGCCGGGGTCATCGCCGCGCTGCTGCTCATTGCGGTCCTGGCGCCCCTGCTCACGTCCTTCTCGCCGGCGGAGATCGATAGCGAGAGCGTCCTGACGCCTCCCGGGAGAGCGCATCTGCTTGGGACCGACAACCTGGGCCGCGATGTCTTTAGCCGCGTGGTCTATGGTGCGCGCCACTCGCTCTACGTTGGGCTCGCGTCGGTGGCCCTGGGCTCCATCGGCGGTGGCCTGTTGGGCCTCGTCAGTGGCTATCGAGGCGGCAACACCGACGCCGTCGCTCAGCGCCTCGTGGACGCGCTGATGGCGTTCCCGACGCTCATCCTGGCGCTGACTATCGTCGCGGCGCTCGGAGCGTCGCTGTCCAACGTCATCGGCGCCGTTGCCATCGCCCAGGCGCCGTGGGTTTCCCGCGTCGTTCGCGCTACGACCCTATCAGCCAGGGAGCTCCAACACGTGGAGGCCGCGCGAGCCTTGGGGTGCAACGACTTTCGCATCATTGCGGTCCACATTGCGCCCCAGTGTCTCGCGCCTTTCCTCGTCGTAGCCACGGCGGCCCTGGGCGCCGCGATCATCACCGAGGCTTCCCTGAGCTTCCTGGGTCTGGGAGTGCCCCCGCCAGCGCCGTCCTGGGGCGGCATGCTTTCGGGCGCAACGCGGGACTACGCACGCGCTGCGCCCTGGATGGCCATCGCGCCCGGCGTGGCGATCTCAATGGCCGTGTACTCGTTCAACCTGTTGGGCGACACGTTGCGCGACGAGCTGGACCCCCGGCAACGCGGGCTGTAGGCGCCCCCGGGGCTCGGCGCATGCGGTGAACGTGGCCGGCCGAAGCAAACACGGGCCCGCCGGCAATCTCGTGCCTGCCGGCGGGCCCTGTGTTGTGCTACTGCGAGGTTTCCAGAGGGTTAGAGTTCGGGCGGCTTCTCGGCGGGACCCAGGGCCTTGACCTTCTCATCCACTTTCTTGGTGGAGACAAAGTGCCGTTGGACCTCCACTTCCTCAGGGGACATACCGAGGGCCATTCCAACCAGCTGTGGGAGGTGCAGGATGGGCATGTTGATCTTGGACTGCGTGTGAGACTCGGCCCGGGCCTGCTGACCGTCCAGATTCAGGTGGCACAGGGGACAGGGCACGACAACTGCGTCGGCCCCCACGTCCCGCGCTTCAGAGGTGTGCTTGGCGGCCATGGACAGTGAATTGGGCTCATTGATGGTCAGGATCGGAAAGCCGCAGCACTTCCCCTTGCCCCGAATGTCCACGCTCTGCGCGCCCAGGGCGGTGGTGACCTTTTCGATGTAACGCTTGCGACCGCCGTCCTGAATGACGTCTTCGGGTCTGCGGAGGTAGCAGCCGTAGAAGGGGGAGATGCGCAGGCCGGCGAGGGGTCTTCCGACCCGCTTGGTCAGCTCCTCCTCACCTATGTCTTCCACCAAGACCCAGAGGAGGTGCTTGACGTCGGTGGTGCCGTTGTACTTCAGGCCCTGGTCCGCCAGGTACTCCCGGTTGATCTTCTCCCGGTACTCCGGGTCCTGAAGGCGGAGATTGGCGGCGCCAATGACTCCCTGGCAGGTGCTGCAAATCGTCATCAGCGGGATGCCGAGAGCTTCCGCCTTCGCAAGGGTACGAGCGTTTATGGGGTCTGAGACTTCCGTGGAGAGCACGCCGGCCCCGGAGCAGCCCACGTCCCGCAGCTCTTCCAACTCGATGCCGAGTCGCTTGCAGACCTTGACGGTGCTCGTGTACAGCTCGGGACACGAGCCCTTGGAGACACATCCGGTATAGAACGCGAATCGCATCATTGCTTCTCGTCCCCTTTCTCTTCTTGCTGTTGGCGGCGGGCTGCTTCCACCTTCTGGAAGACCTTCTTGATCTCCTCGGCGCCGCCCCTTTTGATGTGGGCCGACAGGCTTGCCTTGCCTCGGCGGAGCGCCTTGATGGCAATGGGCATCTGCGACAACGCCGCTGAAGGCGACAATCCGTAGGGTGGGAGGCCGTAGGTCTTCTGCGCAAGCTGCCGCTCGTTGAGCCAACCGCTGGCCTCTACGGACTTGGCGAAGGCGTCGTAGTGCCGGGCGGCGATCTTGTTGTCCCGTCCGGACTTTATGCCCAGGGCTATGGACTGGTCGCGCATCTCCATGATGAGGTGGGTGGGATTGATCCCCCATGGGCAATGCTCGCTGGCCTCCCAGCAGTGCACGCAGTCCCAGAGGCCGCGGCGTCCACCGGCGTCCACGAACCGCTCCTTGGTCTGGGTGTCGCGGGGGTCCTTGACCGTCCGATACAGCTTGGTCAGAGCGGCGGGACCCAGGAACTCCTTATCGACGTCGATGACGGTGCAGCCCTCGTCGCACAGGCCGCACATGGTGCAGCGCATGGCAAGACGAACGGGGTCCAGGGCCTCCTCGGTAACCGAATCGCCATTGGTGACCACCCAGGGACGGACCTCCTTGTACTTGTTCCACAGGAAGCGGTCCGTATCGTAGAGAATATCCTTGACGACTCTGGTGTTGGTTGGCGGCGCCAGGGTAACCGCGCCGTCCTTGGCAACAGACTCGACCGAGCAGAGACACGCCACCTTGGACGCGCCGTTGGCCTTCATCGTACAGCCGCCGCAGAAACCCCGGCCGCATGCGCCGCGGAAGGCCAGGCTGCCGTCCTGCTCCTCCTGAATGCGGTGCAGGGCATCCAACAGGCTGTCCTGCGGGTCCACGTCTATGAGGTAGCTCTGCTCGGCCTGCTCACCGTTCGCCTGGGAGTTCTGCCTGGTTATCTTGAAGGTAATCTCCATGGATTCCTCCTTTCACCGTCAAACTGGTTATGTCAATTGACCCCGGTCTACCTTAGGGCAACAGATGAGAAATCGCGGATCTGCGGCGCCCCGCTGACTCGCTCGACCCTCAGCCGCTTGCTCCATTCGGCATCGTTGCGCTCCGGGAAGTCGGTCCGCTGGTGCACGCCGCGACTCTCCTGGCGCGCCGCAGCAGCCGCGATGATGATTTCAGCCGTATCCATCATCGTTCCCGTCTCATAGTGGTGGAGCATCTCAAAGTTGAAATCAGAGTCCTTGTTCTTCAGTCCGGCCCGATAGTAGCTCATCCGCATCGCGGCAACCTCACGCGCCGCCTCACCGAGGTTTGCACCGTCCCGGGCCATGCCGACGTGCTCGTGCATCATTGCGGCCAGCCTTCGCCGCAAGCCCGCCAGGTTCTCGCCAACCTCTCTGGTCAGCAGAGACCGGCGGACGCCCTCCTGCTCGGTCAGCGACCGCCTGGAGGCCTCCACCTGCATCGCACTCTGGACCGCTCCCGCGGCTGCACGGCCGGCACGCTTGCCGGAAATGGCAGAGGCCAGGAGCCCGTTGCCATCCAGGGCCCCTGCTCCGTGGAACCCGTTGCCTGCACACTCGCCCGCGGCAAAGAGGCCCTTCAAGCTCGTGGCCCCGTTGGCGTCGGTGGCGACGCCGCCCAGGAGACGGTGCATTCCGGGGGCGACGGCAACGTTGTCCTTGGCCAGGTCAGCCTTCAGGAACATCTTCAGGCGGGAGTTGGTCATGAAGAAAACGGACTCGGCCTCTTCCGGGGTGACGCCGGACTTCAACAGAAGGTGGCCGTCGCTGCCGCGACCCGCGGCGATCTCCTGGGCCGCAGAGCGAGCCAGCGCGTGGGCCCAAGGCTGGCCCGACACCGGGGACAGCGGCTGCTCGTCGGCCTTCAGGAGCTCTGCGCCCTGACCAAACAGTAGCTCACTGAGGGCCAGGCGGCTGTTCTTGAGTACGCCGGGGTGGTACTGGACCATCTCCATGTCCACCAGCTGGGCCCCGGCGCGGTACGCCAGGCTGATGCCATCGGCGGTGCATAGACGGGAGCTTGTGCTGGGCTCGTAGAGTCGTCGGATCCCGCCTGCCGCCAAGACGACTGAACTGGCGGAGAACTGGTCCATCTTTCCCGTGGCAAGGTCGATGGCAACCGCGCCCCTGCAGCGTCCGTCCTCCTCGACCAGGGCGATAACGTACCACTCCTCCATGAACTCGACGCCCTCCCGTAGGGACTGCTCATACAGGACCTGGGTCATGGCGTGGCCCGTCATGTCGTGGACGGAGCAGGCGCGGGCCTGCTCCGATCCTGCCAGCTTCACCTGGGCAAAGACGTTAGCACCGGCGCGATTGAAGGGGACGCCCATGCTGTCAAGCTCGCTGATGGTATCGGGAGCGTCCTGGCAGAAGCCGTCAATGACCTCCTTGTCGCCCAGATCATCGCCTGCGCGAATCGTGTCCGCGGCGTGGCTCTCCCAGGAATCGCCGGGACCGAGGGCGGCGTTGATTCCGTCCTGAATGGTGATAGAGTAGCTGCTGAGGGGGTGGGACTTGGCAACGACGAGGGTTTGAGCGCCGCTGCGCCGGGCCTCAATTGCGGCACGGAGTCCGGCAATCCCAGCCCCGATTACTAGAACGTCACTGCTCACCGCTCCTCCTGTGAGGTATTGTTGGCCGCTCCTCCGGGGCCCCATGGGCGCGCGTCATAGCTAGGGCCCTAGAGCCCCGAACAGCGAAGATATAATATAGGCCGTAACGCGGATTGTAAACGGGAGACGATAGACCACTCTGCTCTGGTCGGTGTGATGTCCTCACGGCGGCCAATCTCAATGCGACGAGAATGGGGTCAGAGCCATGACACAGGGACAGGGAGCATCCATGGTCGCGGCCGGCACATCCTCTTCGGCTGAGAGCATGACCGAGAAGGAGTGGCAGGACTTCGCCGACAACTGCGTCGTCGCGTTGCCCGCCGGCGGCTCGGGAGAACGAATGCGGGCCCTCACGGACCAGCACAGGAGCCACAAGGCGGCCCTGGTCCTCCCCAACGGCGACACCATGATTCAGCGCACCGTCCGCATGTACTGCGCTGCGGGGCTGCGAGAGTTCGTGGCCCTGGTGAGCTACCAGGCGGAGTCTGTCATGAGACTGCTGGGCGATGGCAGCGAATTGGGCGCCACCATACGCTACAGCCATGACCCGGACGTGCCCGTAGGGAGAGGCGGCGCCATCAGGAATGCCTTGGAGAACGGGTCCATCCCAGACACGAAAGACCTCATTGTGCACAACCCCGACGACCAGATCGTCAACTATTCCCGGGAGGGCCTGGGCCGGGATCCAGCCAGCTTCCCCCGAGACGTCGTGCAGGCCCACCTCGTCGGATTGTGGAAAGGTCACATAGCGACGGCGGTGGTGGTGGAGGGTATGCCCTACACGTACACGGGCATGAAGATCAACGAAGGCGTGGTCGAAGAGATCGAGATGTACCCCCACGTCAACATTCCCGCGCACATCGGTGTGACCGCGTTCTCGCCCGAGGTCTACCCCTACTTCCTGCGCCTGTTCGACCTGAAGGTGCCCACCGACTTCGAAAGCGTGCTGCTGCCCATACTCTGCGAAGAGCGCCGGTTGTACGCGATGGCGATTCCCAACGAGTGCTGGATTCCAGTGAACGACCCCAAGAACCTGCGGGAGCTGGTGCAGGCCCTGGGCCAAGACACGAGCAGCGCCTGAGCCTGGCCGAAAAGTACGCTGAGACAACGTCTGGCGCCCCGCAATCGGAGAGGGCAGAGGGCAATAGTCTCATCCTCCACCTGCACCTCAGCAGAATGCAGGCGCTGCCGGCAAGCAGGCGGACCTCTGCCTTGTGTTCAGACTGGCCCGTCACCCACGGGCGGATGCCGCTCCAACCATTCAGTCGCCCTCTCATAGGCGTGGGCGGCGCGAAGCAGCGTTGCTTCCTGCAGCAGACCGCCGGCCAGCTGGAAGCCCACGGGAAGGCCGTCGGTGGTGAACCCGCACGGCACGGAGATGGCGGGAAGTCCCGTCAGATTGAAGAGTCCCGTGTACCGCGTGAGAGCGCTGCGGACGTCCGCCGAGTGCCCGCCGATCCGGACGGTAGCCTCGTCGATGCGGGGCGCTGGCACGGGCATCATGGGGAGCGCCAGCAGGTCCACCTCCCGCAGGGCATGCAACACCTGCTCCCGGATGTGCCGCCGCGCCTGCTGCGCGGCGACGTAGTCGGTGGCGGGAATCAGCCGCCCAAGGGTGAGTCGCTGGTACACGTCGTCGCCGTAGTCGCCAGGGCGCACGTCGAGGTCCGAGGCGTGCAGCGCGGCGGCTTCCGCAGAGATGATGACGGTGTTGACGGCGCTGGCGTCCTCGGCTGCTGGGATGACCACCTCCCGCACGAGCTGAGCGCCAAGGCCCTCCAGTGTCCGGACGGCATTCGCCACGGCGGCCTCAACCTCGGGATGCAGCGCCAGAATATAGTCCCCGCCAAGGACGCCGATGCGCAGCCCGCTTATCCCGTCGGACAAACCTTGGGTATTGTCGGGGACGGGGGTATCGAAGGAACCCGGGTCATGCGGATCGTACCCGGCGATGGCGTTGAGCATGAGAGCGGCGTCTTCGGCCGTCCTGGTCATGGGGCCCACGTGGTCCAGGGACCAGGAGAGGGGCATAACCCCGCGGCGGCTTACCCGGCCGTAGCTGGGCTTCAGACCGACTATGCCGCAGAGGCAGGCGGGTATGCGGACGGAGCCGCCGGTGTCCGAACCCAGCGAGGCGATGCACATGCCAGCGGCGGTGGCTGCGCCGGAGCCGCCGCTTGAGCCACCGGTAATGTGCTCGACGCCCCACGGATTGCGCACCGGGCCATAGTGGGGGTTCACGCTGGTGACGCCAAAGGCAAACTCGTGCATGTTGAGCTTGCCAAGGATCGTGGCGCCTGCTTCGCGCAGCCGGGCTGCCACCGCACAGTCGACGTCCGGGATGCGGTCAGCCAGGATCTTGGCGCCGCCCGTCGTGCGGACGCCCCCCGTGTCGAACAGGTCCTTGAGGGCGATGGGGACGCCGTGTAGGGGTCCCCGGTACCCGTCATGGATGATGGCGCGCTCGGCCTCTTGGGCCTCCTTGAGGGCGGCATCGCCGGTGATGGTGATATAGGCGTTCAGCGTGGGGTTCAGGGCCTCCGCACGCTCCAGAACGGCCTGCGTCAACTCCACGGGCGAGAGGCGCCGCGCGCGGATTTCCCTCGCCGCCTCGGCCAGGGTCATGAAGGGAAGGTCAGAGGTCACAGCTGCGTTTGTCCCTAGTCATCTTCCAGCGTCGACGTGTCGCCAAGGGGCAAGCCGAGCTCCTGCGCCTTCAGCAGGCGGCGCATGATCTTGCCGCTGCGGGTCTTGGGCAGGGAGTCCCGGAACTCTATGGAACGCGGAGCGATGGCCTGGAGCCGCCGGCGGCCATGGCCCAGGATCTCGCGCCGCAGCTCCTCGCTCTGCTGGTAGCCGTCCTTCAGGGACACGAAGCCCTTAACGACCTCCATAGCCGTCGGATCGGGCACACCGATGGCCGCGGCTTCCGCCACGGCGGGATGCTCGATGAGAACGCTCTCCACCTCGAAGGGCCCCACCAGGTGTCCGGCAGTGTTGATGACATCGTCGACGCGGCCCACGAACCAGAAGTAGCCGTCCTCGTCCCTCTTTGCCTGGTCGCCGGTGATGTACCAACCCTTACGGAAGCGGGAATTGTACAGGTCCGTATTGTGCCAGTAGGTCTGGAACATGGAGGGCCAACCGGGGCGGACAGCCAGGCTGCCCTCCTCGCCCGGGGGCAGCGGGTCGTACTTCTCGTCCAGAATGGCAGGCTCTATTCCGGGCAGGGGCTTGCCCATGGAGCCGGGGCGGACAGCCATGGAGGCGTAGTTGGCGATGAGGATGGCGCCGGTCTCCGTCTGCCACCAGTTGTCATGGATGGCCTGGCCAAAGACCTCGTTGCCCCACATGACGGCCTCCGGGTTGAGCGGCTCCCCGACGCTGTTGATGTGGCGCAGGCTGGAGAGGTCGTACCGGCCCGGGACCTCCGTCCCCGACCGCATGAGCATGCGGACGGCTGTGGGCGCCGTATACCAGACGGTCACCCTGTGCTTCTGAATCACCCCGTACCAGGCTGTGGCGCCGAAGCCGCCCTCGTAGATGATCTGCGTAACGCCGTTGGACCAGGGCGCGAACATGCCGTAGGAGGTGCCGGTGACCCAGCCTGGGTCCGCGGTACACCAGTAGATGTCGTCCTCATGAAAGTCCAGGACCCACTTGCCGGTGGCGTACTGCTGGACTATCGCCAGGTGCCGGTGGGCGGCGCCCTTGGGCTTGCCGGTGGTGCCCGACGTGTAGTGCATGATGGAGTAGTCATTCATGCTGGTCGGGGTGATTTCCAGCTCCGCCGACGCCCCGGCCATAAGGGCCTCGAAGCTGAGATCGCCCTCAACCAGGGGGTCTTGGCTGCGCTGGTCCTTGTTGACGATGATGATGTGCCGCAGCTCAGGAAGCTCGGGCAGAATGCCGGCAATGCGCTTGCGGAGCTCGGGGGCAGTGACCAGGACCGAGGCGCCGCTGTCCTGGAGGCGGTCCTTCACCGGCTCGGGACCGAAGGCGGAGAAAAGCGGTCCGACAATGGCGCCCAGCTTCAGGGCGCCGAAGAGGGCGAAGTACAGCTCCGGCACGCGCTCCATGAACAGAAAGACGCGGTCGCCCTTCTCCACCCCGAGTCCCTTCAGGACGTTGGCAAACCTGTTCGTCTCATCCCGCATCTGCGCGAAGGTGTACCGCTCTTCCTCGCCGTTCTTGCCCAGCCAGATCATGGCGAGTTTGCCGGCCCGGGCGCCGTTGGCGTGCCGGTCGATGCACTCGTGGGCCTTATTCAGGCCCCCGTCGGGAAGCCAGTCCAGCTCCCGGTACATCTCCTCCCAGCGAAAGCCCGCGCGGGCGCCGTCCACGTCCGGCAGGTTCGGCAAGACACCCATCTGGTCCGGCGACGGCTTGCTGAGGACCGGGTATTGCATCGTCATGATTCCTCCCAACTTGGCGCAGTGGCGGTAGGCGGAAGCCGGAACGCGCCGTGCGGTGAGTTGCTGCCGCGAAGGTCACCAACAATCTACGCATTGAGCATGTTGGCGTCAACATTCACGCACCTGGGTCGGGGCTCGCACACCGCCTGCAGTCCCGCGTGACTGGCTCCGGCGGCACAGGAGATTGCAAGCGTGGAAGGAGGACGCAGGCAGTCCCGCGGGAAGGCAGCAGGCCCCCTGCCCCGGTTGACGGAGCGTGCACCTAGTGATAGATTTCGCAAGGCCCACATGCCTGTTTTTGACGTTTAGGAGGTGGTTCCCGTGACTGGCATCTTCCTGGCCCTCGGCGGAGGCGTCGTCGCGCTGCTCTTCGGACTTGCCCTCACTATTCGCGTCGTCCGAGAGGACTCCGGCACCGACAAGATGCGGGAGATCGGCAAGGCAATTCAGGAAGGCTCAATGGCCTTCTTGAGCCGCGAGTACCGGATACTGGCCATCTTTGTCCTGATGATGTTTGTCATTCTAGCCGTGTTCATTGACTTTGACGCATTGGGCAGGATGGGAGAGAGCCGTGGGTTTCCATCTACGGCCGTGGCGTACCTGGCCGGCTCCCTCTGCTCCGCGCTGACGGGATTCATTGGGATGAGCGTGGCCATCCGCGCCAACACCCGGACCACGACCGCCGCCATGAGGAGTCTCAACAGCGGGCTGCGGGTCGCCTTCAGCAGCGGCGCCGTCATGGGCACTGCGGTGGTGGGCATAGGCATACTGGGCGTGACCATCGTCTACTGGGTGTTCCAGGACATCTCCATCGTCGCCGGGTTCGGGTTCGGCGCGTCCTCCATCGCCCTCTTTGCCCGCGTGGGCGGCGGCATCTACACAAAGGCCGCAGACGTGGGCGCAGACCTGGTGGGAAAGGTGGAGCAGGGTATTCCGGAGGACGACCCCAGGAACCCGGCTACCATCGCCGACAACGTTGGAGACAACGTGGGCGACGTGGCCGGAATGGGAGCGGACCTCTTCGAGTCCTACGTCGGCTCCATCATCGCCGCCATCGCCCTTGCGGCGACGGCCACCATCTTCGTCGCGGGAGACGCCGCTTTCAATGCCACTCGCTTCATCCTCCCACTGGAGGTCGCGACCATAGGCATCGGCGCGTCCATCCTGGGCACCTTCCTGGTGCGGACTCGGGAGGGCGCGAGCATGGGGCGCCTGCTTTGGGCGCTGCGGTTCGGCATCTTTGGTGCGGGCGCTCTCGTCCTTGTGGGGGCGGGAATCACCATCGCCTACTTGGGTCTGGACTTCAAACTCTTCTGGGTGATCCTGGTTGGCCTGGTCGTAGGGCAGGTCATTGGCACGGCCACCGAGTACTTCACGTCCTATGAGTACGGTCCCACCCAGGCCCTCGCTCGCCAGGCGCTGACGGGTCCCGGCACGGTCATAATCGCGGGCATCGGGTTGGGGATGCTCAGCACTCTGGTCCCAGCTCTCGCCGTGGTGTTCGGAATCTGGCTGGCCAACGAGCTGGCCGGGCTCTATGGCATCGCCCTGGCGGCCGTTGGCATGCTCTCCACCCTGGGCATCACCCTGGCCACGGACGCATACGGGCCGGTTGCGGACAACGCGGGCGGGATTGCGGAGCAGGCGCACCTGGACCCGGAAGTTCGAAGCCGCACGGACGCCCTGGACTCCCTGGGGAACACCACAGCCGCTACGGGTAAGGGATTCGCAATCGGCTCGGCAGTGCTGACGTCCCTGGCTCTCATGGCCGCCTACGCCGCGGTGGTAAAGGTAGACGTCTTCGATCTTCGCGAGCCCACCGTAATGTTGGGCCTCCTCATCGGCGCTCTACTTCCTTTCCTATTCTCAGCCCTGACGATGCAGGCCGTGGGCCGTGCGGCCTACCGGATGGTGGAAGAGGTGCGCCGCCAATTTCGCGAGATTGCGGGCATCATGGAGGGGACGGCCAGGCCCGACTATGCCCGAGCCGTGGACATCAGCACCCAGGGCGCGCTTCGAGAGATGGTGCTGCCGGGACTGCTGGCCATCATCGCGCCGGTGGCTGTGGGGTTCATCCTTGGTCCGGCAGCCCTGGGAGGGCTGCTTATTGGCGCCATTGCGGCGGGCTTCATGCTGGCGGTGACAATGGCCAACGCCGGCGGCGCCTGGGACAACGCCAAGAAGTACATCGAGGCGGGGGCGCACGGCGGCAAGGGATCGGACGCGCACATGGCCGCAGTGGTTGGGGACACCGTGGGCGACCCCTTCAAGGACACGTCAGGCCCGTCCCTCAATATCCTGCTGAAGCTGATGTCCATCGTAGCCCTGGTCTTCGGGCCCCTGTTCCTGTAAGCCCAGCGAGACGCCGGACCTCAACGCCACGCGGCTGTGGGCATTGGTTCATGGTCCACTGCCCTTCAAGTCCAAGCAGTAGGCCATGATCACGTAGTCCGGCCTGGGGTGGTAGTCGAACTCCGGTCTGCGCACAAACCCCATGCGCTCGTACATCCCCTTGGCGACCGCCATGAACTCCGAGGTGTGCAGGCCCAGGGCGTCGATGCCGCGCTCCCGGCACCGGCGCACACACTCTTCCATGAGCGCCCGCCCGGCGCCGATTCCCCGGGCGTCGGCGTCCACGGCCAGCAACCGGATGCCGGCCCAGCCCTGGGGCCACGGGTCTCCGCTCTTCGAGCCGATGGGGTAGAAGGTGACCGCGCCCACGATCCGCCCCTGCAGATCGGCGACGATGAGCTCCCCGCTACCGGTACGGCTGCGCACGTCGGCGATGTTCCGGCTGTAGCCCTCCCATTCCTTCCGCGTGTACCGGCGTGCATATTCGCCGTAGGCGCTCAGGAGGACCTGGGAGACGGTGTCGAGCTCGTCTTGGCGGGCGTCACGGATGGAGAGGGACGGGATGCGGGGCATCTGGCTACTGCAGGGCCAGCTCTTCATCCCGGACGTCGGTGATGAACATGTGGCCGGGGGCGTGAGTGATCATGAACTCGACTCCGCTCCGGAGCGCCACCACCTGGGGGGTGATCCCGCAGGCCCAGAACACAGTCGTCTCGCCGGACTTGACCTCCACGGGAACGCCGAAGTCGGGGGCGCCAAGGTCGTTGATCCCAATGTCTGCCGGGTCGCCGATGTGGACCGGCGCGCCATGGGCCCTGGGGTAGCGGCTGGTAACGCGCACGGACTTGACCGCCTGCTCCGGCAGCATGGGCCGCATGGTCACCACCATGGGACCGGAGAACGGACCGGCGGGGGCGCACTGCAGCGCGGTGGTGTACGCAGTGAACGCAGCGTTGCCCTCCAGTCCCCGCACGGGAAGCCCGGCGTCCAGCAAGGCCTGCTCGAAGGTGAAGCTGCACCCCAGCAGAAAGGCTACGTGGTCATCGCGCCAGAACGAGGAGATGTCGGAGACCTCCTCCGTCAGCCTGCCGTTGCGGAAGACCCGGTACATAGGCAGGTCCGTGCGCAGGTCTGCGCCGGGCGCCATGAGCTGGGGCTCCGGCGAGCCCGGGTCGGTCACCTCGAGCAGCGGGCATGGCTTGGGGTTCCGGACGCAGAATCGAAGGAAGTCGAACGCCTGGGCTTCGGGCAGAATCACCAGGTTGGCCTGGGTGTAGCCTGGCGCCAGGCCAGAGGTGACCTTGGCCCACTCCCCTCGGCGGAAGGCCCGGCGCCACCGGCCTGGCTCCGTCTCGTCGTAGGTGGGACCCGTTGCTTCGGCCGTCACGTGATGCACCCCGTGCTGCATACTCATCTCCCCGCCCGTCGACGCCTGAGCCTCGCTCTCCATGGTCTCGCTTGACAGCATAGGTTGACGAAAGGTCTAAGCTTATGGAAACTTAGTAGCGAGAGTATTCTCGACCCTCTGGACCAATGGGCGAGTGTATATCATGCTAGGCGTTTCTCCGAATCGCTGTCAATCTGAGGGCAGTCGTTCGCAGCCGATGGGAAGGACCTAGATGCTGCGCTTGGAGTGGACGTTGGCTTCACGGAGGGCTGCTGCTCCGCGGAGGGCTGGCTGTAAGGCGGTCAGCGCTCCACTTCCGCGCGCGCTGACCGCCTGCGCTCTAGTGCTTCTGTTGAGTGCGGCGGCCGCCTGCAGCGACGAGCCCCAACCCGCAGCTCCCCCTCCCCCTTCTGCTCTGCCCGCCGCGCCAAGGGAGGTCTCGCAGCCAACCCAGGAAGTCCCCAGCCCTCCGGTTTCCCTCGCCGTCTTCACCAGCGAGCCGCCCGCGACCGTCAATCTGCGGCCGGAGTCGCCCGAAGGCTGGAACGCTCCTCTGATTCTTGCCGGCTCGCCCGATGCGCACCACACGTCGTTCGTGGGTCTTGCGAACAGGACCTACGTGAGTTGGACCATCGCCAACGACGGCCCGGAGGACGTCGAGGACCGCTTCTTCATTGACCTTGAGATAGACGGGGTCCCGGTGGAGCGATGGACAACCGAGCAGGGGAAACAGGGCGACGCCCTGACCATGACGGACTGGATCGGCCTGAGTGGCCGCGCGGGCCTGACGCCGGGTGAGCACACGCTCACGCTGGTGGTGGACCCCACCAACCTCATACGAGAGACCGACGAAGACGATAACGCCTACGATCTGTCCTTTACCTGGCCGCGCCCCGTGGGCACCGGCAACGGGGCCACCGTAGCCCCCGCGCGTCTTCCCAACCTGGCGCCCTTTACTCCTGAGGGCTGGGACACTCCCATCAAGCTTGGACCCCTCTCGTCTGAGCGTCTTGGCATACAGATCGCGTACCGCAACGGAGGATTGTCCAGCGCCAGCCAGTTCTTCCTGGCGAACCTGTACCTGAACGATGTCCTGGTGGCCAAGTACAGTGAGCGCGGGCTCATCGCTCAACAGGGAGTCATCACGCCGTCGTGGGAAGAGCTGACCCGCGTAGTGCACCTGGAGCCGGGGCGTCACAAGCTCACACTGGTCGTGGACCCCACGCACCGGATCCTGGAGGCAAACGAGGAGGACAATACCTCCTTCCTCATGTTCGACTGGCCTCCGGGGCTGCCGGGCACGACACATACGGCGCCGGCATCCCTATTCGCCCCATCCGTGTCCCTCAATGCCTTCACGCCCCCCGGCTGGGACGGCGCCCTGGTCGCCGTCAACAGCCCGGGGGATCTGGTCACTCCCGCCAAACTGCTCCCCACCGAGCCTCTGTACGTGCACTGGGCCGTGAAGAACAGCGGCAACGCTGGGACACCCGAGGCCTTCGCCATAGACCTGCTGGTCGACGGCGATCGGGTGGCAAGCTGGCCCCGGTCGAGGCTGGAGCCGGGCCAGATGGACTTTGTCGTCGGCTGGCGCCTTGGCGCGGCGGCAGGCCTGTCTCCCGGTCCCCACGACCTGGCGCTGGTCCTTCGTCCGCTGCCCCCTGGACCCGGCGACCGGAGCGACCTCTTGGCGTCCCGTCAAATCGTCATTGGAGACAGGGTCCCCGAGAGTCTGCCCATTCGGAGCTACACCGCCGAGGAGCTCTCACGTCAGCTCTCAGGCCTGGAGCGCCTGCTGTCAAGCTCGGCGCACTCTCTGGACTCTGGTGAGAGCCCGGTATCGGCCCGCGACGTCCTGGAAGTCGCCGACGGCATCTACTACGGCCTGAACCAGCGCAGCCTGGCCGATGAGCCGGTGACGATCCACCTATTGGACCAGGGTCAGTACGCCCAGTGGGTTGCGGTCGAGTGTAAGGACACGCTGAGGCAGCTTCCAGACAGCATCCACGAGCCGTACGAGCAGAACTGCAAGCGACTGGAGGGGTTCAGCGGGTTCACTACCAATTGGAGGGGCCAGCACCGGATTGTCGTTCGTTCAGACCGTCCTCCCATGCAGCTCCTGGCAGCCTTGGCCCATGAGTTGGGCCACTTCCACCAGAGCGTCGACAGCCCAGAGCTCAACGCGTTCCCTCCGTTCCTGGACTTCCGGGCGCTCCAGGAGGCTCAGGCCTACGCCTATCAGACCTACTACTTCAAGGACCTGGAGCTCATGACTGGACGTGACCTCCTGCTCTATCCCAAGCTTGAAGGCTACGAGCAGTTCATTGAAGAGCGTATCGATACGCTGGTCCGGGACGTCGACGTGAGCGAGCATGCCCGAGGCCGCCTGCTGGTCTGGCTGGCGGTCCTGACGGACCCCGAGCTTCGGAGCATCAGAAACGTCCTCCTGACTCAGCGCGCTCTCACGGCGGAGGCAGCCCTGGAGCTCTATACCTACCTGCTGAACATCCCGCCGCAGGACGTCATCCCGTACGTGAATGAGCGCATGAAGAGCCTGAAATTGCAGACTCCGGCCATCAAGGACCTGGCCACTGCCAGGCTGCTGGCGGGACTACCGTACTGGAACGAGGGGTCGCCCTACCTGCGGGAGGTTGGTCTCCTGCTGCCTTAGCGGAAGCCGGCCATGGCAGGTTGACCGGATGAGCCGATGGACCCGGGGCTCCGGTTGCATGGGGAAAGCCGCAGCAGGTGAAGGCGCGCACGACGGGCCAGCGGTTGGAGCACACAGCCTACGGACGGAGACGAGTAGACGCTACCCGCCCCGATTGAGCCGCTTCCGGTGCCAGTACTCCATCCCCGCGCCAACAGCGATGAAGAGGACGCCCAGCTCCTGTCCGGAGATGATAGAGCCTACGCCCAATCCGATGACGATTCCGTTGATCAGCGCGCGCCAGCGCTGCATTCCTATGCTGCGAGGATCAAACATGGTTGCCTCATGCGACTGAATGCGGCTCTCACCTTACACGTTTGCCCGGCGGCTGTCGACAAGCCGGGGCCGCCAGATTGGGCGGTGCTCCATAGCGCGAGGCGCCAGGCGCGTTCAGGAGATCATCGCCGGTGACGCCGGTTGAAGAGACGATACTCCTACAAAGTGACGGCCTAACGCTGCCTGCCAGTTTCCAGACCCCGGGACCGGGCGCCCCGGCGGTGGTGATGTCCCATGGCCTGGAGAGCACCAAGGATGGCGATGGATGGCCGGAGCTGGCCAAGATGCTGCGTGCGCATGGAATCGCGTCCCTGCGACTCACCCACCGGGGCTGCCAGTGGGGGCCCGAGCCCCGCGCGGAGGGCCGCATCGAGGATACAACCCTCTCCGGGCGCATCGCGGACCTGCGCGCCGCGCTCGACCACCTTGCGGGCACGGACGTCGACCAGGAGCGCATAGCCGGGGTGGGCAACAGCTTCGGCGGCATGGTGCTCCTGGGGGCCCAGGACCCTCGCATCAAGGTCATGGTCCTGCAGGCCAGCCCCTTCCTCCTGCCCGGCAGGAACAGCCGTATGCCCGCCCTGGGCCCCGATGCCGCGCAGTACGACCTCCTGGCGTCCATCGCCGCCTACCGGGGGCCCACGCTCATCATCCACGGAGGGGCAGACCAGACGGTGCCCGTGGAGCACGCCCATCGTCTGTACGAGGCCGCCGGCGAACCGAGGCGGCTGGAGGTGATCGCCGGCGCGGACCACGTCTTCAGCGGGTCCGGCCAGCGAGAGCGCGTGCTCGCGCTGGCACTGGATTGGATGCAGACGCACCTGTAGAGAACGTGCGCCGTCTCAGTAGGTCCGCCGACCGGAAGGGGTTTTCAACCCAACGAGCTGAGCAGGACCCCGGCGGCGATGGCCGAACCCAGAACGCCCGCTACGTTGGGCCCCATGGCGTGCATGACCAGGTAGTTAGCCTGGTTGGCTTCCTGGGCCACCGTGTGCACAACTCGGGCCGACTCCGGCACCGCCGAGACTCCGGCAGCGCCAAGCAGCGGGTTGATGCGGCCATGGGAGACCAGATACATCACCTTCCCAAAGAGGACGCCGCTGGCCGTGGCCAGAGAGAACGCCACCAGACCCAGGCCAAAGACGGAGAGGGTCCGCACGTCCAGGAAGCGCTCCGCCGTCATGGTGCCCCCCACCGACAGACCCAGGAAGATGGTCACGACGTTGGCCAGCTCATTCTGTGCAGCCCCGGCCAGCCGCTCGACACGTCCGCTTATGCGCAGCAGGTTTCCGAACATGAACATGCCGATGATTGGGATCGCCCTGGGCGCCAGCACCGACGTGAGGAGCACGACCATGAGGGGAAAGCTGTAGAGGAGGATCGGCCTCACGGGCTCCTCATCGTAGTCCATCATCACGCTGCGCTCCTTCTCCGTCGTAAGGAGCTTCATGATGGGCGGCTGGATCATGGGCACCAGGGCCATGTAGGAGAAGGCGGACACGGCCACCGGCCCCCACAGGTCCTCCGGCGCCAGGCGCGTCGAGACGAAGATGGCCGTGGGGCCGTCGGCGCCGCCGATCATCGCGACGGCGGCGGCCTCTTGCAGCGTGAACCCGAGGAGAACGGCGCCGAAGAGCGTGCCGAAGATGCCCACCTGGGCGGCTGCGCCAAGCAGCGCGAGGTAGGGGCGCTGGATCAGGGGTGAGAAGTCGGTCAGCGCTCCGAGGCCCAGGAACATGAGGACCGGAAACACCTGGTTGTCCAGCCCAATCTCCTTGAGCAGCCACAGCAGTCCACCCTCATCAACCAGGCCCGCGAAGGGGATGTTGGCGAGGATGATCCCCGTACCGATGGGTAGGAGCAGCAGTGGCTCGTAGCCCCGGCTGATGGACAGGTAGATGAGCCCAAGGCCCAGCAGCACCATGAGTGCATGGGGCCAGAGATCAACGAAGTGCTGGAAAGAGGTTACTTCATCGAAGAGCACGAGTCGGTCTCCGAGGCGGCAAGGTCGTCCGGCAGTGGAACGCGCGGCGACTGCGTGGGCCGCAGGTGCGGCAACTTGGTCGCTGCATCATCTGCGCCACGCCCGGCGGGCTGCGCCTTGGCTGGACATGAAGCGCTGGCGCCCCTGGATCCGCCACGGAGACGGGGGCTGCGGTGAGCCCGCTGCGGCTTCGCCGGACGCGGCGGCATCCGTGGTCTGCCATGAGGCGGCCATAGCCGCGGCGATTGCCACCATCTCTTCGATGTCCGTCTCCGGCAGGTCCGTCGATGTGAGCGGCAAGGGCGGCAACTCCTCCGGCTCTGCCCCCCAGGACTGCGTATCAATGAGGCTAAGGGGCTCCGGCGCGGCGACCGCAACGGTCTTGAAGATCCGTCCCAGCGCAAGGAGGGCCAGGATGAGCAGCCCCAGGCCCAGGAAGACGACGGCGATGCCCGTGCCGGCAATATCCAGTGCTTCGCGGAAGTTTTCCATGTCTCTTCAGGCTATCTGCAGGGCTGGGACCCAGGCTGAAAACGGGGTTGGCCAATGTGGCTGTACGTAGCCAATTATAGCGTCTCCAGCTACTTGGCGGCGCGCTTGCGGCGCCCGCTTCCCAGTGACGGCACCAGGGACCGGAAGTACTCGAAGGCGTGGGAAGCGCGCCTGCTCCAGTCGGGGCCAAACTCCGCGACGTACTCCGGCGTCAGAGGCGTCGGGGTCCCGACGATGGTTGCGATGACCTGCATGATGGCCGCCCGCTCCAGGTAGATGGCATTGGTCACGGCGTGGTCCACGCTCTCGCCCACCAGGGCGACGCCATGGCCGCGAAGGAGCACGGTGCTGCGGGACCCCAGGCAGTCCGCCACGGCGCGTCCGTCCTCCCGAGTGGTGATGAGCCGGGGGTGGGGGAAGATCGGCGTCTCCGGCGCGAACGGCAGGGCCTGGTTGTAGAGGGGCCGAATGGGCGTGTTGCCCGCGCCCACGGACGTCGCGATGAGCTGGTGTGTATGGACGACCGAGTTGACGTCGGGGCGCGCGAGCATGAGGGCCACGTGCAGCATCGTCTCTCGCGGGGGTACGGCGGCGTCGATGGTGCGGCCCGTCTGCTGGCTGGGGTCCCACTGGCTGCCGCTTCCCGCCGCGTACTCCTCCAGGTCAACGATCATGATGTCGCGGGCGGCGACTTGGTTGTGCGGCTTCAGGACGGGCTTGATGAGGAGGGCGTTGGCGCCGGGTATGCGGGCGCTGACGTGGCCATGAAAGTCGACGAGCCCCTGGTGGTCCAGTATGTGGGAGCTCTCCGCCACCAGTCTCTTGAGGCTGTCGATCTCCGCCTTCGTGGCCATGGCGCGTCCTCCTTGGTCCGGTTTGTCCTGCTTCCGGCGCTGGGCGCCCAGCCGGAGCCGCCGCGACGGGTCCGTGTCGTGGGCACTCTAGGGCCGCGCGGGGCGGCCCGTCAACACGCGGAGGCCCGTTGCCGCTCCGGCGCGGGGCCCGATTCGTTATTGGTGTTATGTCCTTTTGAAGCTGGAATTAGAAGTGGGGGACGAAACGAATCGGGAGAGCTGGCCCGGCTGGACCCGCGAAGGGCTGGGTGCGGACGCAACCGACGACGGTGCATCCGCCGTACCTGCGTGCCGTGGACCTCAGGGTGCTCATGGATTGAGCGTAGCGGATCGGAGGCCGCAGGGGGAAGGGGCGGGCGGCAGTGGGGTGGGCCGCTCAATGGTTCAAGGGCCTGGGCTCGGGCGGGTCGCCGCCGCCCTCATGTGGCCGAGAGCCTCACCTGGGCAGAGAGTAGGGTTGGATTCTGCCGCTTGCCTTGGCGCCGCTGCATCGGGTAGAGTATGAGCCGTCCCATCGTGCGCGGCCCGCTCAGGCCTCATGCGCCGGCGGTTGCCGCAATCAAGACTGCAGACCGTAGGAGGTAGGGCCCATGCCACTTGACGTTGGCGCGGTAGCTCCGGACTTTACGCTGCCTGCCCACACGGGCGACAACGTGACCCTGAGCCAGTACAAGGGAGAGAAGAACGTCGTCCTTTCGTTCCACGTGTACACGTTCACAGGTGGGTGAACCCACCAGATCTCCTCTTTCGGACGGTCGAACCGTCAGCTGGAGGAGAAGAATACCCAGGTCCTGGGTATTAGCACAGACAGCCAGCATTCCCAGCGCATGTGCGCCAACTCCATGGGTGGAATCCCCTACCCCATGCTGGGCGACTTCCATCCCCACGGCCAGGTGGCGGAGGCCTACGGCGTGTTCAACGCGGAGCGTGGCACGGCCCTGCGCTCCGTCTTCATCATCGACAAAGAAGGCGTGGTCCGCTACGTCAAGATGTACGAGCCGGGGACGCTGCCCGATCCCGCGGAGGCGCTGGCGGCCATCGAGGAGCTGGGGCTGTAGCCCGCAGGCCAAGCTATGAAGTCGACGGCAAGCGCGGCCGTGCACCACGCGCCGGGACGATGACCGGGCCGGTCCCTGTGGACCGGCCCGACGCCATCATTTTCGACTGCGATGGCGTGGTGCTGGAGTCCGAGGAGATGAAGATCGCCGCCTTCCTGGACGTCCTGCCCCAGGACCCCCGGCGCTTGGAGGAGGTGCGGCGCTACTACCAGGAGTACTCCGGCCTCCCGCGCCGCGAGAAGCTTCAGCACGTCTTCGGGCGCATCTACGGTTTGCCGTTGAGCCCCGAGGCGGAGGCCGACATCAGCCGGCGCTATGGGGCGGTGATCGCGGACGACTACCGGCGCTGCCCCCTGGTCCCGGGTGCGCGGGAGCTGCTGGAAGCGTACTCGGCCCGCTGCCCGCTGTTCCTGGTGTCCGGCACGCCGCACGACGAGCTGCGGGCCGTGATCGAGGCCCACGGGCTCACGCCATGCTTCGAGGGTATCTTCGGATCGCCCACGGAGAAGGCCGCGCACTGCGCCGCGATCCTGCGGGAATGGGCGCTGGACCCCGGGCGGGTCGTCATGGTGGGAGACTCCACCGCCGACCTGGACGCCGCGCGAGCGGTGGCCGTCCCATTCATCGGACGTAGACGTGAGGGAGGGACCACCTTTGCGGGCGCGGGGGTGCCAACGGTTGGCGACCTGCACGAGTTGAAGGCGCTCCTGGAGCGTCGAAACGGACCAGAGGCCGGGACCGCGGGCAGCCGGGATTGACCCTTCCCGCCTTCGCAAGTAGCATGACGACGCCACGACTGGGCCGGCGCTGATCGCACGGCAACCCCATTATTTGAGGTGGATAGTGATCCTGATAACGGGCGGCATGGGTTTCATTGGTCTGCACACGGCCAGGAGCATACTGGACGCCGGGGAGGACGTGGTCATTACGCGCTACTCGGCGTGGCGGGAGCCGGACTTCATCAAGGACGAGTACGGCAAGCGCGTCACCATCGAACGGCTGGACGTGACGAGCCCCCACGACGTCTTGGACGCCGTGCAGAAGCACAAGGTCACGGGCATCGTCCACCTGGCGGTGCCGGGGCTAGGGGCGCTGTCGCCCGCCGAGGACTACCGGGTGAACACGGCGGGGCTGCTGAGCATCCTGGAGGCGGCGCGGGTCTGGAAGGTGGGACGGGTGACCCTGGCCAGCTCCATCGGCGTGTACGCGAGCCTCCCCAAGGGTCCCTTCCACGAGGACGACCGGCTGCCGGTGCAGTCCGGCAACCCCACGGAGGCGTTCAAGAAGACGTGGGAGATCCTGGCCTTCCACTACGCGGACCGAACGGGCTTGGACGTGGTCTCCATGCGGATCGGGGGCATCTGGGGCCCGCTGTACCACAGCATGGCCAACCTCCCCAGCCGGTTGTGCCACGCGGCGGTGAAGAACGTGGCGCCTGACTTCACGGGGGCGCGGCGCCGACCCTTCGCCGCGGACGGGGGAGACCTGTGTTATGTGAAGGACTGCGCCCAGGGGATCCGGCTCGTGCAGCTTGCCGACAAGCTGGAGAACCGCATCTACAACATCGGGGGCGGCCAGGCGGTCAGCAACGGCGCCCTCCTGGACGCTGTGAAGCAGGCCGTTCCCGACGCGCCGGTAGCGCTGGAGGAGGGCCGCAGCCCGGCGTACCGCGACGACCCCTACATGGACGTGAGCCGCATCAGCCAGGAGCTGGGCTACAAGCCGGCGTATGACGTGGTGAGCGGCGTGGCCGACTACGTGGGGTGGCTGAGGAGCAACCCGCAGTAGGGAGACCCTTGCACAACCGCCAATCCCGCACACTCCCGCTCCACCCCCGCCGTCATTCCCGCGAAGGCGGGAATCCAGGGTGGCGGCGCGGAGGGGGCATCCCTCTCACGCCCCGTGCCACGCCGCCGTTGCCCGTACCACTACCCACGCGCTATCATCTCCTCAACACCACAGCGAAGCCAGGGAGGTCGCCATCCCTCAAAAAAACAAACGACCATTTTGCTCCCCTCCAGCTTCATTTTTCCGGAAAAAAACACAGCTCGCAATCATGTAGGCTGGCACAATCAAATCGAGTCCATCACCCAAACTGCGCCGCCCTGTCCATTCCCGAGAGGAGAGCGGGGACCCAAGACTCCGGGCCCCTTGTGAGAAGGGCACCCTGGACCGGACCCAGTGTGGGCGCCGGCATCCAGCTGCACACCGACAGCGAGCGAAAGGAAGCGGATGATACTGATTACCGGCGGAATGGGATTCATTGGCCTCCACACCACGCGTCGATTCCTGGACGCCGGCGAGGAGGTGATGCTGACGCGCTTCAACGCCGTGCGGGAGCCGGAGTTTCTGCAGGACGAGTGGGGCCGCAGGGTGTTTGCGGAGCGCGTGGACATCACGAGCACCCACGATGTGATGGACGCGGTGCGGACGCACAAGGTAACGGGCATCGTCCACCTGGCCGTGCCGAGGCGAGGGATGTACCCGGCTCGGGAGGACTACCGGACCAACATGACGGGGCTCATCAACATCCTGGAAGCCGCGCGCATCTTCGAGGTCAGGCGGGTCACGGTCGCCAGCTCCACGGCCGTCTACGGCAGCCTGCCGGAGGGGCCGTACCGGGAGGACACGCCCCTGCCCATGGCTTCGGGCGACTCCACGGAGGCGTACAAGAAGGCCTTTGAGATACTGGGCCTCCACTACGGAGGACAGACAGGCCTAGAGGTCGTCCCCATGCGCATTGGGGGCATCTACGGACCCCTGTACCAGCGCCTCTCCCTCCTCCCGGCGCGACTGGCCCACGCGGCCATGCAGGGCGTCGAGCCCGACTTCGGCTCCCCAACGGGCCACGGAAG
Organism: Dehalococcoidia bacterium; assembly: GCA_965197715.1. Classification (GTDB taxonomy): domain Bacteria; phylum Chloroflexota; class Dehalococcoidia; order Lucifugimonadales; family UBA1127. Next base: position 2,840,685 of record OZ240224.1, on the reverse strand, counting down.
CGCGCCGTACACCGACGACCAGGGGGACTGGTGCTACGTCAAAGACACGGCGAGGGCCATTCAGATGGTCCAGATGGCGGAGCTGCTCCCGCACAGCACCTACAACATCGGCCCGGGCCGAGGGGTCACGAACGGGGAGGTAGCCGCCGCGGTGAACCGGGCAGTGCCGGATGCGAGGATCACGCTGCAGCCGGGGAACAGCCCCAATGCCCGCCCGAGCTCCTACATGGACACGAGCCGGATCCGGGACGACCTTGGGTGGGCGCCGGAGTACGACATCGAGCGGGGGATGGCGGACTATATCGGCTGGCTGCGGGAGCACGCGCAGTAGAGCGTACGGGCTGCGGGACCGGGGAAGGAGCTTTGGGATGGCGTGGGTAGAGATCATCCCGCCCCAGGAGGCGGAGGGCGAGGTCCTGCAGGCGTACCAGCGCTACCTTCCCAAGGGGGCGTCGCGCTTCCGCGAGATGATGGGCGTGCTCACGCAGGAGCCTCAGGTGCTCCGCTGGTTCGCCTCGCTCACCTTCGACACCCGGGGCGCCTACGGAGTCACGGGGATCGACGCACGTCTCGTCGAGACGTTGGCCCTCACCATCTCCGTGCTCAACGAGTGCCACACGTGCATCGCGGTGCACGGGACACAGCTGCGCCAGATGTCGGGCAGCAGCACGCTCACGGCCCAGATCACCAGCGACTACGCTACGGCGGAGGTGGACGCCCGGACCAGGGCGGCGATGGCGTATGCGGCCAAGCTCACGCGCCAGCCCGAAGCGATGGAGGCCGGGGACGCGGCGGCGCTGCGAGATGCGGGGTTCACGGACCAGCAGATCGTGGACGTGGCCCATGTGGTGGCACTGTTCAACTACATCAACCGCATAGCCCGGGGGCTGGGGACGGAGCTGCACACGGAGGCTAGGCCCAGGGAAGCGGGCCGTTAGCACGGCGGGTCGCTTCCACGATGCCCCGTGGCCCTGTTCTCATTGGGGCCTCCCTTCCAGAAGGGAAGCGGGTTAGAATGGCGGCGCCAGTCGGGGTGGATGCTGAGGAGAAGGCGGAGAGAGCCGTCAAGGCACGTGCACAAGACTTCGCGCGGAGGAGAAGAGATGGCTGAGAATATACCAGTCGGTGGGGTCGAGCTACGGATCGAGAATCGGAGGGTGGGGCAGGACGGCGGACCCAGCATGCGGGTGATGGGCGAGGTTGAGGGAGAGCAGGTGCAGCTCCTCCGCTTCGACATGTTCGAGAAGCGGCCGCACTACCACTACGCGCCCGATGGCGAGAACACGGAGTTCACGCTGGACCCGCTGACGCATGACGACGGCATTGGATGGGTGGTGACGCAGCTGCGGGACAAGCTGCCGGCGCTGATCAAGAAGGCTGGCTACGACACGCTGGCCGAGAGCGTGGACCATGAGGCAGTGGTGGCGGCGCTGCCGGGCGTCGAGAGCCAGTGGCGGGCTATGTAAGAGGCGCGGGCCAGCCTGCGGGTTGACGCGGTAGGAACTGTTAAGCGATTGATTAGCGAGTGCTTTGCGTTGGCAGATCAGCGTCGGGCCGCCGATGCACCGCACGTTCGGCGCATCGGCTGGGCGTCAGCCGGCTCCGGCTAGGACGCGGCTGGCCGCGGCGACGCCCTGACCGGCGGGGACCTCGAAGCCCTGCTTCGGCAGGAGCTCCTCCAGGGCCGCGAGCAGCAGCAGGACGTTGGCCGCCGTGCTGGACTCGCCCATGAGGCCGACTCGCCAGATCTTCCCGCGAAGCTGACCGAGACCCCCGCCGATCTCCACGTTGTAGTCCCTGAGAAGGCGTCCGCGGAGGGCGACGTCGTCGACGCCGTCGGGCACGAGCACGGAGACGAGCTGGTAGGTGCAGCGCTCCTCCGGCACCAGCATCTGCAGGCCCAGTGCCTCGAGCCCGCTCCTGAAAGCGCGGCCGTTGCGCTGGTGCCGGGCATAGCGGTTTTCGAGCCCCTCTTCCAGCACCATGCGGAGGGCTTCCCGAAGGGCGTAGATCATGGTGGTCGGGGCCGTATGGTGATAGACCCTGGTGCCGCCGGCCCAGTAGCGCTGGAGGAGGCCCAGGTCCAGGTACCAGCTTCGCGGGAGCTCCGTACGCTCCTCGATGACCCGCGAAGCCTCGGCGCTGAGGATGACTGGTGAGAGGCCCGGAGGTGCGCCCAGGCACTTCTGGGTGGCGCTGTAGCAGTAATCGATGTCCATCTCCTCGACGTTCACGGGGTTGCCGCCGAGGGAGGTGACGGCGTCGACGAGGAAGAGAGCGTCGTGGCTGTGGGCGAGGTCAGAGAGCTCTCGCAGCGGCTGGAGGACGCCCGTAGAGGTCTCCGCGTGGACGACGGCCAGGAGCTTGACTCTGGGGTGCTTGTCCAGCTCCTCTTCGACAGCCTGCGGGTCGACGACGCTGCCCCAGTCGGTGGTGACTTGGACCACGGTGGCGCCCTGGCGCTCGGCGATCTCCGTGAGGCGGTCGCCAAAGAAGCCGTGGGCGGCGACGACGGCAAGGTCGCCGGGTTCAAGCAGGTTCGCCAGCCCGGCCTCCATACCCGCTGACCCGGTCCCCGATACGGGGAGCGTGAAGCCTTCCCGCGCGCCGAATACCTGGCGGAGCATGTCCGCCACGCTGTCCATCAGGTTGATGAACTCCGGGTCCAGATAGCCCATGATGGGCTTGGTCATGGCGCTGAGCACGCGGGCGCTGACGGCGCTGGGCCCCGGACCGAGGAGCACGCGCGGGGGTGGGTTCAGCTCACCGGGGATGTTGTCGGGCATCGATACCTCCGTGATGATTGGCGGGCAAGAGAGACAAAGCGCGCATTACTCTACCAGCCAGTCTGCGCAGCGTCAACCGCAGCGAGATTGTTATGTCGGCTCCTGGAGGAGGCGCGCCGGCTGGGGATGCTCCGAGTCCGCTGTGTTGCTGGTATAATCCCCCGAAAGCATTGCGGAAGGGGAGGCGCCCATGGAGCTAGGCTTGGACGGGCGGGTCGCGTTGATCACCGGGGGCAGTGAGGGCATCGGGAAGGCAACGGCTATGCGGCTGGCGCAGGAGGGGGCGCGGGTCGCCATCTGTGCGCGGCGGGAGGGTGTCCTGCAGGCCGCGGCCGAGGAGATTCGCAACGCGACCGAAGGCGTCGTGCTGCCCATAGCGGCCGACGTCTCGAAGCCGGACGAGGTGAAGCGCCTGGTTGGCGCGGTCACGGACCAGCTGGGACGGATCGACATCCTGGTCAACAACGCGGGCACCTCAGCGACGGGGCCCTTCCTGGAGCTGGCGGACGAGGGATGGATGGCGGACATGGACCTCAAGCTCTTCGCCGCCATTCGATGCATTCGGGAGGTGGTGCCGCACATGCAGAGCCAGCGGTGGGGCCGCATCGTGAACCTCACAAACCTGGCCGCCAAGGCGCCGGGCGCGCGGTCGACGCCGACGTCGGTGACGCGGGCGGCGGGGATCGCCCTCACGAAGGCACTGTCGAGAGAGTACGGGCCGGACAACATCCTGGTGAATACGGTGTGTATCGGGCTGATCAAAGCCGGACAGCACGAGCACCGGTACGAGCGCGCCATAGAGCAGGAGCCCAGCCTGACGATGGACGAGTACTACGAGCGGATGTCGAGCCGCGCCGGCGTTCCCCTCGGCAGGGTGGGGGAGGCGTCCGAGGCGGCCAACGTCATCGCCTTTCTGGTCTCGGAGGCGGCGAGCTACATCACGGGTGTCGCGATCAACATCGACGGCGGAAACAGTCCGGTGGTGTAGCGCGCCCCGCGCCGCACCCAGGCGCGAGCCGTTGAAAGAGAGGTGACGGGCATATGGCACAGAGTATACGGGAGCTGCCACTGTTCCCACTGGGGGCGGTGGTGCTCTTCCCCGGGATGCCCCTGCCGCTGCGCATATTCGAGGAGCGGTACAAGTTGATGCTCTCCGACATCCGGCAGACGGACTCCAGCTTTGGAGTGGTGCTCATCCGGGAGGGCGTGGAGGTGGGGGAGCCGGCCGTGCCGCACCAGGTGGGAACGGTGGCGCGGATCAGGGAGCTGGGGCCGGAAGAGGCCGGCCAGATTCAGCTGGTGGCCGTGGGGGAGCAGCGGTTCCGAGTGCTGGAGACGCTGCGGGAGCGTCCGTACATCATCGCGCGGGTGGAGATATTCGATCACGAAGCCGCCGACGTACAGCCTGACCTCGTGGAACGCGTGGGCACGGCCTTCCGGGAGTACGTGCAGTCGGCGATGGGCCTTCGCGGGGGCTGGTCGGAGAAGGTGGAGCTTCCGTCAGACCCATTGCAGCTGTCCTACTTCGTAGGGGGTGCCCTCAACGCGGAGCCGCACTTCCGGCAGAGGCTTCTGGAGGCGGATGACTGCGCGGAGCGGCTCGAGGGTGAGCTGGGGCTGCTTCAGGAGGGCACCAAGCGGCTGAAGGAGCAGATAGACCGGGAGTGGCGGCGGACTCGCTTCAGCAACAACTAGGGCTATTGACGTTTCCCGTCGTGGGCAGGCGCAGCGCCAACGGGCGCACACAGCGCCTCTGGGCGTCGTCAGCTGACGACGGGGTAGTCCGGGTGCCGCACCGCCACCCTTCGCTCCCTATGTTGGGTGACTGCCATGCGAGAGGCCGGACAGAGGCTTCCGTAGCCTGAGACACCGCCTCCGTGCCCAGGCGCTTGACACCGCTGCTAGGCTGGTGATACCGTTATGTAGCTATGAGAGCAGTGGGCGCGGTTGGTTATCGGAGCTTCTACTTTACCGGCCTCGCGGCCGCCGGGTACGTCCAGGTGCGTGCAAGTAGGTAGACTAGAGCCCAAAGCAAGCAAGACTAGGACCCCTCCCGGCGCCGGGAGGGTCTTTTTTATGGAGGTTGAGCGTGTCTACAGCAGCGGAGAGAAAGCAAGCCATTCGAGATGTCAACGTGAGGGTCACAGAGCCGCTGATGCCCCCGTCCGAGCTGCTCGCGGAGCTGCCCCTCTCGGAGGAGGCTGAGACGTCCGTCCTGGAAGGAAGGCAGAGCGTCCGGCAGGTGCTGGACGCCGAGGACCGGCGATTCATCGTCATTGCAGGCCCATGCTCGATTCACGACTACGACGCCGCGTTGGAGTACGCCGGCAAGCTCGCCCGCCTGACGCAGCCGCTGAGCGACCGCATCCTCACGGTCATGCGCGTCTACTTCGAGAAGCCGCGGACGACGGTGGGTTGGAAGGGTCTCGTGTACGACCCGGACCTGAACGACAGCCTCAATATCGCCACCGGGCTGCGGCAGGGCCGGTCGCTGCTGCTGGAGGTCGCCAAGATGGGCGTCTACTCCGCGACCGAGTTCCTCGACCCCATCCTGCCGCAGTACTTCGCCGACCTGGTGTCCTGGGCGGCCATCGGCGCAAGGACGACCGAGAGCCAGATCCATCGCCAGATGGCCAGCGGGCTGAGCATGCCCGTGGGATTCAAGAACGGAACGGACGGGAGCGTGCAGATCGCTATAGACGCGGTGGTCTCGTCGCGGGCCTCCCATGGCTTTCTCGGCATCGACCAAGGCGGGCGAGCGTCGGCTATCCACACGAGAGGCAACCGGTACGGCCACCTCGTGCTCCGCGGCAGCAACACCGGCCCCAACTACGATTCCGAGTCGGTCACGAACGTCCAAGGCAAGCTCTCCGAGGCCGGCGTGACGCCGCATCTCCTCGTCGACTGTAGCCACGGCAACTGCAACAAGGACTACACCAAGATGCACCTGGCGTTCCGGGACGTGGTCGAGCAGCGGGCCGCCGGGAACACGAGCGTCATCGGCTGCATGCTGGAGAGCAACCTCAACCCTGGCAATCAGAAGCTGAATGGCGGGCGCGAAGGCCTTGCGCGCGGCGTGTCGATCACCGACCCGTGCATCGGCTGGCAGGAGACAGAGGAGCTCCTCGGTTGGGCCTACGACCGCCTTGGTGCATCGGCCTAGCAGGGGCCGCCGGCATACCCGACGCTGCCCCGCCCGTCAGCGCTCCTCTGTGAGCACGAAGATGCGCCCCGCTGGCCGCTCGGGGTGGGGCCGGTACACGTACCTCCGACCGGGCGCAAGCAGCTCCTCGTAGAGCACCTCTTCCCGTCCCTCCGCCCGCACGACCAGCGCGTACATGTCCTCCCGAGGCACGTAGCACCGCGCGTAGCCCTCGCGGCTCGTCCGGCTCTTGCCCAGACCCGCCACGGCGACTTCGCCGTCCGCGATGGGCCTGCCATGCTCCCCGAGGACTCGAAGCACAGCCGCCTTGCCCGCGAGACGGACCGCTAGAAACCGCCGGAGACGCCGGGGCAATGCCAGCCGCTCAGCCGAGAGGTTATCGACGACGTCCTTCTCGTAGCCGATACGCTTGGGCGTCGCCCAGTTCGGTCCGTACTTGCAGCGAAGGTACTCTTCGGGTGGACTGGGTACGAGAAACTTCTCGCCAACGAAGTCGATCTCTTGGAGCCGGGCAAACAGCTCCACCGGGATTGACACGTTCGGGGAGTGGACGATGTGGCCCTTGTGGACGCGGTAGCAGAACCAGTCGATCCGTATGTGGCCTTTCATGATGCCGAGCCAATTCTCGCTGCCGAACGTTCCCGCGGGCCCGGTTCACTCCTGTGTAAGGACGTTGCCGACTGTGCCCACCTCTCCTGCCGCGAGGCTCCGTGCCCTGGATAGGGAGTCGGCGCTGTACACGTACGTCCTGTCCGGCGCCAGCTCCTCCATGTACAGGACCCCCTCGTGTCCCGGGTACTTGATGACCAGGGCGTACCAGCTGGGGCTTGGCAGGGTTATCTCGGCATATCCCTGCCGGCCGGTCCGGGAGCGGCCGTAGCCCACCAGGGTCACCTCAGCCCCGGACACCGGCTGGTCGTTCTGGTCCAGCACCCTGAGCCAGCATGGCCGGCCGGTCACCTCCCCACCCGAAATCTTCTCCACAACGTCCTTCTCGTACTCCCCGGACCTCTTGGGGACCATCCACTCCGCGCCGTACTTGAGCCTCAGGTACTCCTCGGGCGGGTTGGGCACGTTGAACTTCTCGCCCAGGAACTCGATCTCCTTTGGATGGGTAAACATAGCGGCTGGAAGCGCAATCCCCGGATAGGCATATACGTGGTCGTCGAAGATGCGCACCGCCTCCAGGCTGATTCTCACGTGGTCTTTTACCGTCATCTTCGTCGTTGACCGTGGAGCGTCCATCTCGCCGACGAAATACCCCTTCGCCCTGAACTCCTCCACCGCAGCATCGACCAACTTCTCCGTCAGGCCGTTGGTGCCGATCACGGTCAGCAGGTCTACATCGTCGTCCCAGGGAATGAACGCCTTGTCTCTCGTAGCTCCAAGGCAGGAGCCTGAGCCGAGGAGAAACACTACTCCCAAGCCGTCCAGTATCCCTTTTATCTCCTTCAGGTTACGCTCTGCCACTGCTAGGTCCATGGGTGGGTTGTACTTCAAGGTATATTCCAGGGTGGCCTGGTCTGAACCGTTTCCCAATTGCATTTTCCCCTCCTTGAAAGACTCGTTTAGAGGTTCACCGTGTGAGGACGCACGACCACAAGGTCACCGCCGCGGACCGCGGTAACGGCGGGTGACACCGGCCAGGCGTCAAACCCATATCTATCTACGGACGCAGGTAGGCTGCCAACGGCCGGGAAGGCGGCAGCCTGCCGCCGCCGCAAGTACCCCAAGGTGGTGCGGGAGAGGCCGAGCCTGCTGCTGGGTGAGCGCAGCCGGGAAGGATCGAGACCCCGCCCGTCAGCGCTCCTCTGTGAGCACGAAGATACGCCCGGCTGGCTGCTCGGGGTCGGGCCGGTACACGTACCTCCGACCGGGCGCAAGCAACTCCTCGTAGAGCACCTCTTCCCGTCCCTCCGCCCGCACGACCAGCGCGTACATGTCCTCCCGAGGCACGTAGCACCGCGCGTAGCCCTCGCGGTTCGTCCGGCTCTTGCCCAGACCCGCCACGGCGACTTCGCCGTCCGCGATGGGCCTGCCATGCTCCCCGAGGACTCGAAGCACAGCCGCCCTGCCCGCGAGACGGGCCGCGAGGAACCGCCGGAGACGCCGGGGCAATGCCAGCCGCTCAGCCGGGAGGTTATCGACGACGTCCTTCTCGTAGCCGATACGTTTGGGTGTCGCCCAGTTCGGTCCGTACTTGCAGCGAAGGTACTCCTCGGGTGGACTGGGTACGAGAAACTTCTCGCCAACGAAGTCGATCTCTTGGAGCCTGGTAAACAGCTCCACTGGGATTGACACGTTTGGGAAGTGGACAATGTGGCCCTTGTGGACGCGGTAGCAGAACCAGTCGATCCGTATGTGGCCTTTCATGATGCCGAGATATGTCTCGCTGCCGAACGTTTTATCCTGAACATGGAATCCGCGAGCCCGAAAGGCCTCGGCCACGGACGTCACGGAACCCTCGGTTAGGCCGTGCATCCCGTAGATGGAGGCAAGGTCGATATCGTCGTCCCACGTGATGAAGGCCCCATCGCGGACCGCGCCGAGGCAGGTCCCCTGCCTCAGGAAGAACACAACCCCCAGCTCGTCGAAGACCTCCTTTGCCTCCCGGAGGAGCGCAGTTGCCATGGTGGCGTCCATGGGCGGGATGGTCCTCATCAGCTGGTCCATCTCCGTCTCTCGGGCGGCGTCGGACTCACTCATCGGATCCTCCCTGCGTGGCCGCGCGGCGCCGTCAGCCTGGGGCTCGGGCGCCAGGTGGGCGTCAGCGACATGGTCTGGGCGTGGCGTAGCTCGTCGACGGTGTCGATCTCCGTCCACCGCCGGGGGCCGGTGCCGAGCACGTGCATGCGCAGTGAGCCGTCGGCAATGGCCCGGGCGAAGGCGACCTCGTAGTAATAGCCGGTCTGGCCCTGCGCGATGTACTCGCCGAGGCGAGGCATCACCTCACGGCGCACCGCCCTGCCCGACAGCTTATAGATGTTGACCGTCTTCAGCGCGGACCTGTAGTCGAAATCGGGGGGCTGGTCCGCCTTGAGCACCATGGCGGTCGCTAGGTCGCCGGCCGCTTGAATGACGGTCCCGTTCATGGTGGAGTCGTACTGGTCTACCACGGCGACGTTATCGTACGGCGCGTCGAGCAGGTCGAGCAGCAGCCCGGGCTCGAAGACCAGGTCGCCCTCGAGCAACAGGATATCGTCGACGATGCTGCGCCGCGCCAACCAGAGCGAGTAGATGTTGTTCGTCCGGTCGTATATCCCGTTCTCGACGTAGGAGATGGCGACGTTGCCGAACCGGGCGCCGATGGCGTTGCGGACCAGGTCGGCACGGGAGCCTACGACGATCACGCACTCCCGAACGCCCGCTCCGTCGAGCGCCTCAAGCTGATAGTGCAGCATGGGCTTACCCTGAACGCTCACCAGGGGTTTGGGCCATTCGTTGGTGAACGGGCGGAGTCTCGTGCCCTCTCCTGCTGCGAGGATTACAGCCTGCATGCGTCTACCTACTGGCGGCGTCGGGCGCTGCCGACCGAAGTGCTCGCGGCTCGTCGCCCGCCATCGCGCGGAGAATGCCGGCTAGCCATTCGTTTTCCTCGGTTGTCCGCGATGCGATGCGGAAGAACCTGTGGTCGAGTCCTTGCTTTCTGCTACAGTCGTTGACGAGCACCCGGTGCTCGTCAAACAGGCGAGCGGTGACCTCCGCCCCGCTGAGCTCGGGCGAGGTGCGGCAGAGGACGTAGTTGCCGTGGGTCGGGTACGGGTGGACGAAGGGGACCGTCTGGAGTCCCTCGTAGAGGGCCTGTGTCGCACGGGTCACGAGTACACAGGACTCGGCGAACTCGGCCTCGTATCGCTGGAGGCGCTCGATGAACAGCTGTGCAAGCGAGTTCACGCTCCAGATGGGGAGCTCGGCGCGCAGGCGAGCGACGAGGGCGGCGTCGCCGCAGACGGCGTAGCCAAGCCGGAGCCCCGGCACGCCGTAGGCCTTCGACATGCTGTTGACGATGACCAGGTTCGGGAACTCGTCTATCAGGCTGAGGGCGCTCAGTTGCGGCCAATCAGGCGATGCGAAGTAGAGGAACGATTCGTCGATCACCACGAGGTCGAGGCCGCGGAAGGCCTGGAGCATGTCGACGACGCTGCTCTTGGAGATGAGCGTCCCGGATGGGTTGTTGGGCCGGATGAGGACGACCGCGTTCGCGCCGGCCTCCTTCACGTGCGCGATGAATCCGTCGATGTCGAGAGCGAAGTGAGCGTCCGTGGGGAACCGGCTGACGGGTTTGCCTTGGATGGCGGCACGGTTGGGGTACTCGTCGAACGTTGGGGTAGGCACGGCTAGGCGCTCAACGCACATACCGCTGAGGACGCTGATGATCTCCGTCGCACCGTTTCCGACGACGACCTGCTCTTGGGTGAGGCCGAGGTGCGCGGCAACGAGCGACGAGAGGTGACGATTGGTCGAGGGGTACGACTTGACGAGCGCGGGAAGGCTAGAGGCAAGCTCACCGATGAGGTCGGCGGGTGGGAAGTACCGGTTCGTCATATAGCAGAAGTCCTGGAGCTCGAAGTTCCAGAACCCCCCATAGAGCGACGAAACCGCTTGTACCTGTGACGCCATACGGACCTCCCCTGTTGGTAGCTGGCGCTCTCGGTTTGCCTCGCGCTATGGCTGTGTCACGCGCGGTCAACACCGGAACGGTTGATCCAGAGACCACCAGGGGCGGGATGACGGTTAAACTGTAGCGGCCTAGTTGGGGCGAGCGCCGTAGTCCAGCCACATGGTGGTCGGCAAACCGACGGTCTTAGCCAGGCTGGTAGGTGATGCCCCCGCGCAGGGGGCAGTCAATCATCTGGTGAAATCTCATGTAGTCACCACCAGCAGCCTATACAAGGCAAGGCCGCTTGTCAAATGCCTTTTGTTCTCTCACCACTTCTGGTACAGGGGCTCTGGAATAAGCCATGAGCAGACTACCAGTGCGGACCGTCATCGAAACGTGGAAGGCATGTGGCGCCGGCGCTTCCTGGACACCTACACCTCCGTACGCCCTCACATGGGCATCTATACGCTCACTTCCAAGAGAGGCCGCACACGTGTACCATCAGAGAGCCACCGTATCCGTTGGAGAGGACCGCGCCGTCTGTATCGTGATCACAGTGACCGGGCAATCAAGCCCACCTGAATCGAGGATGGGTGCTGCATGAGCACGAACGGTACATACGATGTAATCGTCATCGGTGTCGGCGGAATGGGTTCCGCGACGGTGTACGAGCTCGCGAGCCGCGGCCTGCGCGTGCTGGGCCTCGAACGTTTCGGCGTACCGAACGACTCCGGATCGTCGCACGGCGTAAACCGCATCATCCGGCTGGCCTACTTCGAAGACTCGTCCTACGTTCCGCTCTTGCGGCGCTCGTACGAGCGTTGGCGCGAGTTGGAGCAGGCCAGCGGTGAGAAGCTGCTGTACATCACCGGCTCGGTGGACACCGGCAGTGAGGACGGCAGGGTGTTTAGCGGCTCCCTGCGGTCTTGTCGGGAGCACGACCTGCCGCACGAGGCCCTCACCAGCGCCGAGCTGACTCGGCGCTTCCCCGGCTTCCGGTTCCCGGAGAGCTGGATGGGCGTATACCAGCCGGACGGCGGGTTCGTGCTTTCGGAGCGGTGCATCGTCAACCACGTCTTCGCCGCATTGGAGCGCGGCGGCGAAGTGAGGGCCCACGAGGCGGTGCTGGACTGGAGCTCCGCTGGGGGCGTCGTGCGAGTCGAGACCAGCCGGGGACAGTACGAGGCAGGGGCGCTGGTCATCACCGCCGGCGCCTGGGCAGGGCCGCGATTGCCGTCGTTAAGCCACCTACTGGTGCCCGAGCGGCAGGTCCTCGGCTGGTTCCAGCCAATACGACCCCAACTCTTTGCGCTCGGCAACTGCCCGGTCGTCATCGGCGAGTTTGAGGAAGGGGCATACTATGCCCTCCCTGTATTCGGCATCCCGGGGTTCAAGATCGGCAAGTTTCACCACTTGAATGAGGCGACCACCGCCGAGGGCTTGGACAGGGAGTGCCGGGATGAGGACGAGGCAGTGCTGCGGCAGGCTCTGGCCCGCTACTTCCCTGACGCAAACGGGCCGACGATGTCCCTGAAGCCCTGCATGTTTACGAATACGCCTGACGGGCACTTCATCATCGACGCTGTACCCGGCTCGCCAAACGTCTTCTTTGCAGCGGGGTTCTCCGGCCACGGGTTCAAGTTCTGCAGCGTTGTGGGCGAGATCATGGCCGACTTGGCCACGCGGGGAGAGACGGGCCACGACATCTCGCTCCTCCGCCTGAGCCGCTTCGACTCAAACGTCTGAAGCGCGCCGGAAACCTGACCGCAACCCTTCGCCTCGCACAATGGAGTTGCGCCCTATCAGTAGGCGTAGGCGCATCACCGTCCTGGTCCGATCTGGCGTCGCGCTGCTCAGCCAACCGCGCCCCGAATGAGCCGCTTCCCCACGCACGGAGACTCGAACCAGCCATTGAACCCGACCAGCACCGATTAGGGGATGCGACCACCCCCCCTCGCTGCCTCCAAGTCGACGGCCCACGACTGCCGCAGTCTTGGTGTCGATTGAAGAACTGGCACGGCGTGCCCCGCCACGAGCGGCTACACTCCAGGGCCGCGTGGCTGGATGGCACAGCGCACGGTCGCAGGGGGCAGCGGCTACGGGCCCCACATCGAGACGAGCTTGCCCACGACGACCCGAATGCGGCGGACGGCAACGCCGAGGAGCGAGCGGCCCCGCTCCACGGCGTACTGGGCGCCCGCTTCCGTGAGATAGACGTGGTAGGCGCCCTGGGGCGGCATCGGCTGCATCTCAACCCAGCTCCGCTTGACCATCTCCCGCAGCAGGCCGAGGACCCGTCCGCGCTTCTGGGTGCCGTACAGGGACGTCTCCATCTCCATGGGGTTCAGCAGCCCGGCTTCGAAGGCGAGATCGCGCTCATCCATTCCCTCTGTCCGTATCTTGGGCCTGACGGGGTCCTGATAGCCGCGGACGAGGGCGAAGAGCATGTTTTCCAGGATCTGCTCCAGCTCCCGTGCCGCCTTGCTGTTTTGCTCCATACCTTCTACCTGTCCTAGCTTAGCTGTACGACGAGGATTCGGGCGCCGCGAAACGATAGAACACCTGGTTGCCCAGGAGCCGCCCACGGGGCGTGAGACGAAGTCGACGGGCGGCGGCGTCTCCTGCGACCTCAGCCAGTCCCAGCGACGTTATGTCGTCCACGACGCCGCGGTAGACCTCCAAGAACCCGACGCCAAAGCGGTCCGCAAAGCCCGCGAAGCTGACGCCCTCCTCCAGCCGCAAGCCCATCATGAGAGTCTCTGCCATCTCTGTCTGGCGGTCAATCGTCTCCACGGTGGCCACGGTGGGAATGGCGCCAAAGGCGGCTGTGTCCTCCCTTTTTCCAGGGACCGCTCCCCTGTCTGCCCACTGGGCCACCCGGTTGATGTAGGCGGCCGGCTGAGTGCAGTGAGCGAACCGGCAACCGCCCAGGTAGGAGTGTGCGCCAGGCCCCACGCCGAGATAGGGGAGGTTCCGCCAGTACGTCAGGTTGTGCCTGCTCTCCAGCCCCGGTCGGGCCCAGTTGGAGATTTCATAGCCCAGGTAGCCCCTGGAGGCCAGCAGGTCCTGGGCCAATTCATACATGTCGGCAGCCAGATCCGGGTCGGGGTCGGGGAGAGACCCCGCGCGCACCTGGCGCTCCATGGGAGTGCCCCCCTCGAGGGTGAGGCAGTAGGCCGAAAGATGCTCCGGCGCTAGGTCCAGCGTCCCCGTCAGCGTGCTCTTCCACTGGTCCAGGTCCTGGAAGGGGAGGCCGTACATCAGGTCCAGGTTGACGTTCTCGAATCCCGCCTCCCGCAACAGGCGGCACGACGCCACGGCCTGGTCGGCGCTATGCCTGCGGCCCAGGATCTGAAGCAGCCCGGGGTCCAGGCTCTGGACGCCCATGCTGACGCGGTTGACGCCCAGGTTCAGGAAGGCGCCCATCCGCTGGACAGAGACGTCGTCCGGGTTCACCTCCGCTGTGACCTCGGCGCCGGGGCGGAGCCGGAATGCGCCATCGACAGCCGCAAGCAGCAACGCGAGTTGGGGCGGGGTGAGCAGCGAGGGGGTGCCTCCTCCGAGGAAAACCGTGTTCACCTGCGGGCCGTGCAGCAACGACCCCCAGAGGCGCAGCTCTGTCGCCAGCGCCTCCAGGTACGAGGGCATCAGGCGCTCGATCCCTGCGTAGGTGTTGAAGTCGCAGTACGGGCACTTGGTCTGACAGAAGGGGATATGAACGTAAAGGCCAATGCCCTGCGCCATGGAGCGGGCTGTGCTGCTGCCGGGTGCGCCGGTCAGGGGAGCGGTCCCAGGGGGGCTCATAGGCTCGGAAAGACCGTCCTTCATCAGACGTTGAAGAGGAAGTTGACCACGTCGCCGTCCTGAACGGGGTACGTCTTGCCCTCCTGGCGCAGCAGCCCGCGCTTGCGGGCGCCGGGCAGGCCACCGCAGGCCACGAGGTCGTCGTAGGTCACGACCTCGGCCCGGATGAAGCCCCGCTCGATGTCCGAGTGGATCCGCCTCGCGGAGGTGACGGCGGGCGTGCTCCTGGGGATGGTCCAGGCGCGCACCTCATCGGGGCCCGCGGTCAGGAAGGAGACCAGGTCCATCAGGCGGTACGATGCCTGGATGACCCGGTCACGGCCCGGCTCGGCGAGGCCCAGGGAGGTCCTGAACTCCTGCTGCTCTTCCTTGTCAAGCTCGGCCAGCTCCATCTCGAGCCTGCCGCAGATGGCGGCGACGCCCACGCCGGAAGCGCCAAACTCCTCCTCGAGCTCGCGCTCGCGCGACAGCAGGTCGCCGGCGTCGTCGTCACCCAGGTTCAGGACGACGAGCAGCGGCTTGGCCGTCAAGAGCTGATAGTTGCCCAGGAGCTTGCGCTCGGCGGGAGTCAATTCCTGGTCGCGCACGGGGACGTCCTGCTCCAGATTCGCGACCAAGCGCTCCAGGAGGGCCTGCTCCTGGGCGAGGGCGGCCCGCTCCTGGGGCTTTGCGCCCTTCTCCATCGCCTGGAGGCGCGCGGCGCGCCGCTCCAGGATGCCGAGGTCGACGGTGGCCAGCTCCAGGTCCATGCCGGGGACCGCGACGGCGGGAGACTCGGCGCCCTTGGCCGGCGGCATCGCCGGGTCATCGAAGTCGCGAACCACGTGGAGGAGGGCATCGGCCCGCTGGAGCAGGTTGAGCAGCTCGCCGTGAATGCCAACGCTCGCGCCGAACCCCTCCGGCATGCCCGGTATGTCGGCGTACTGGACCTCGGCGGAGACGACGCGCACGGGGTGGTACATATCAGCGAGGACGCCCAGGCGCGAGTCCGGCACCTTGGCGACGCCAACGTTGGGTCGCAGGGTCCCCGTGGAGTAGGATGCGGTTTCAGCGTGTCCCTGGGTCAGTGCATTGAAGACCGTGGTCTTTCCCGCTTTCGGATATCCAATGACACTGATCTCCATAGCTACTGAATCGCGTACAGGGTCCCGTCCTCGGAGGCCACGAACACGGTATCCTCCGCAATAACCGCCCGGGTCCGTATCCGCCCGCTGGTGGGAAAGGTCCACTGGGTGTCGCCGGTGTGCCTGTTCACGGCGTAGAGGTTTCCGTCGTCGGCGCCGAAGTAGACGGCGTCCCCGGCCACGGCGGGGGAGGAGAAGACGAGGAAGTCCGTGACCGTGCGCTCCCACAGCTTGTCGCCTTCTTCGGTGTCAAAGGCGACGATGCGTCCGTTGTGCGCCGTCACGTAGATGACGTCGTCCAGCACGACGGGTGAGCTGGCGCGCGATCTGCGGCCGAGGCTCTCCTGCCACACGTATCCCCGCTGGATCGGCGGGCTATCGACGAGCCCCCAGATCCAGAAGTGGAAGTGCCACCACATTCGCGGCCCGTCGTAGGGTTTGCCGCGCTCCCGCCAGTCGACCGCCGAGAGTCGTCCCTGGCTGGTGGAGACGTACAGGCGGTCGCCGACAAGGGCGGTGGTCCCGGATATCGTGGTGATGGCGTCGTAGGGGAGCCGCACCACGCCGGTGTCCGCGTTGATGACGAAGACCTCGCCGGAGGTGTTGGCGGCGACAACCACCTCGTCGTTGACCGAGATGCCGCCGATGATCCAACCGCCGGCGTAGAACTCCCAGAGCTTGTCCCCGGTCTTGGCGTCGAGAGCGTGCAGATAGCCGTCGCCGCCGCCGACGTAGGCCACGCCCTTGTACACGACGGGGCCCCCGAGGATGGGCGCCAGCTTGTGCATCCATTCGAGTTCGCCGGTGTCCTGGCGCAGGGCGACGAAGTTGCCGTCACGCTGGCCGTAGTAGACGAGGCCATCCGCGACCGCAGGTGAGGAGTCGACGGGGCCGGTGGTGTCGTGCTTCCACAGCACGCTGCCGTCTGCGGCGTCAAGCGCAAGGAGCCGTCGGTCGCCCGTGGGTTGGAGCACCACGCCATCCACCACGGCAGGCGAGGCCAACAGAGGGGCCGTCGTTTGGAAGCGCCACAGCTCCTCGCCCCGCGCGTCCGGGCCCGCGGTGGCGGCCCCGGTGCGGGCGGGGTCCAGGCCGAACATGGCGGACTGGCCGGGTTCGGAGATCGACGTGACGGCGGAGACCGGCAGGGGCACTTTGGGATGGTAGAGAGCGTCGAAGGTGTAGAAGCCGATGACGCCCAGGACCAGTGCGGCCAGGGCGATGCGGATGCCCTTGCGCAGGCGCATCTCGCGCCGGAAGAAGCCCTTGAGCACCGTGGCCTGCTCCTCGGACAGGATCTTGCGGTCCTTGATCCGGGCCCAGCACATCTGGCAATTCAGGGCCTCGGGGGAATTGGGCTCGCCGCACGCGGGGCAGAAGACGGGCTCTTCGGCACCGTCGACGGCGGTGCGGACGCGCTCCGGCGCGGGCTGGCGTGGAACGACCTCGGTATCGCGGACGTTGGGCTGACCGGGAGCGGGTGCGAGGGCGAGGGCGAGGTCCAGGGCGTCGATGAATTCGCCGGGCCGCTGGTAGCGCTCCAGGGGGTGGATGGCGAGGGGGCGCAGGAGGACAGCGTCGCACGCCGAGGGGAGGCGCGGGTTGACGAGAGAGGGGGAAGCGGGTTTCGACCTGGTCTGCTGCGCCAGCACGGTGGGGGCGCCGACGGCGGAGAAGGGGAGCCGCCCCGTGATCAGCTCGTAGGCGATGATCCCAAGGGAGTAGATATCCGTGGCAGCGTCGACGATGGACTCCCGCGTCTCTTCCGGCGCGCAGTACGAGGGATTGGGGGTGTCGATGGTCATGTGCATGAGCGGATGGACCTTGTTGCCCAGGACGGCCATGCCAAAGTCGGTAAGGAGCACCTTTCCATCCGGCCCCACATAGATGTTGCTGGGCTTGAGGTCACCATGCCAGACCTGGTTGGCGTGGGCGTGCTCCAGGGCCTGGGCCACCTGCCGGAGGATGTTCAGGACCTGACCGACGGTGAAGGGAGTTCTCCTTGCGGACTTCTCCAGGTTTGGCCAGGAGATGAAGGGGAAAGCGACCCAGAAGCCCTCTTCGTCCTCCCCCATCTCCAGGGGCGCGACGATGTTGGGGTGGTGGAGCCTCTGGACGCGCTCGAGCTCTCGATAGTAGTCGTCGACCAGGCCCTTCTCCCGGACGAAGTAGGCGCGAAGGCGCTTCACCGCCACCTCTGAGCCGTTGCGGGTATCCCGGGCCCGGTACACCTGCGCCAACCCGGAGCCGCCAATAGCCTCTATTAGCGCGAACCGGCCTACAATACGCCCAATCGCCTGGGTCATAGTGGTCCTATCACGGGAGACGTGCAGCGGGGATCATGAGTCATCGAAAGCCAAGCACCCCAAGGGGGTGAGCCCCGCTGGGAACGGCGCCGCCAAGGCCCGGGAGCCTGATATGATGACGAGGGGCTTATGCCCCATGGACAGCATACTGAGGAGCTACCACCTAGTGTCCGTGGAACTCGTCGGACACTGTTACTCCCAGTATACCCCATTCGAGACAATTCCGAGAGGGGGTAGGCCGACGTGATATACGTGTACCACGGCGCCGATACCTACTCCATCAAGGAGGCCCTGGCTGAGCTTCGCGCCGGTGTGGGCAGCGCGGACCTTCAGGACGTCAACACCACGGATCTGACGGCCTCCGAGGTGACGCTGCCCCTCCTCATGAACGCCTGCTCCACGGTGCCGTTTCTGGCGGAGCGCCGGCTGATCATCGTGGACGGCCTCCTCTCCTCCCTGGAGCGGAGGCAGCCGGCGCGCCGCGGCAGAAGGGCGACGGAGGGGTCCGGGCCTCAGGACGATGCGGGGCCTCCCAACCAGTGGCGAAGCCTGGGCGAGAGCCTGGCCGGTCTGCCGCCCACGACGGACCTGGTCTTCACCGAGGGCCCCCTGCGCCGGGACAACCCGCTGCTGCGCGACCTGGCGCCCATCGCCCAGGTGCGCGACTTTCCACCGCCCACGGGCGCCGACCTCGAACGCTGGATCACGCAGCGAGTCAGGCTGCACGGCGGGGTCATCGCCCCCGACGCGACCCGCCTGCTGGCCGACGTGATCGGCCCCGACCTGTGGGCGCAGAACAGCGAGATAGAGAAGCTCACCCTCTACCGGCACGGCCGGCAGATCCGGAGCGAGGACGTGGGAGCGTTGGTGAGCTCCGCCAAGGAGGCGAGTGTATTCGCGGCGGTCGACGCCGTCCTGGAGCGCCGGAGCGGGCAGGCGCTCCAGCTCATCACGCGGCTGCTCGATGGAGGCGGCACGGTGTCCTTCGTGCTGAGCATGCTGGCACGGCAGGTCCGGCTGGTGCTCCTGGCGCAGGAGCTGTTGCGGGACCGGGTGCCGCAGGGGGAGATGGGGGCGCGCCTCGGCATCGCCTCCGCCTACCCGCTGCGAAAGACCCTCGACCAGGCCAGGCGGTCGCGCCCGGACGCGATGCGGCAGATGCACAGCATGCTGCTGGAGGCGGACATCGCCATCAAGACCGGCGAGATGGAGGAGCAGCTAGCCCTCGACGTCCTGGTAGTCCGCTTCTGCCACGGCCAGCAGCCAGCCGCAGGGTCGGCGCGGGGCTAGCTCTCGCCGTCGTAGGTCCAGGCGTAACCGTTGTATGCGGTGTGAAGTCGGGTGCCCAAAGCTTCTGCCTTGCTTCGTCAATAGCCGCCCACAGGGGTGGCTTAGTCCACTCCCCAGAGGGCTTTCAGCCGTTCCACAGTGAAATTCCACTTGGGGCTACGTGGCTGAGCCACAGTGTTCTGGTTTCCGAAGAAGCCTCGTTCCTTGACCGCCTCTTGTAGATCGACTGTCTTGATCCAGTCAACGCCCACGAAATGTTCACTGTGTACTTCATCGAATGCATCTGGCGCCTCAACTTTGACTTCGGCGATGAGGATGGGAGAGCCGTTCAGATTAACACTGAATTGGTCGTAGCGCACGGCAGACGTGACGACCCTTCCAACACCGACATAGCCTTTCCCGGGGACGGATACCCATACACGGTCGCCAGGTTGAAGCATCCTCAGAGTTCTCACGTACCACTCTCCCCCTCCGGCGCTTACGAACCCGTACCCCTTCGCATCATTCCATTTCCGGTGGTCTCCTTCTCCAAAGGAAACGTAAAACTCGCCATTCCATTCTCCTTTCGAGACTGGATGAGAAGATGCTTCAGTAGAAAGGGCAAATGGATCATTCAGCCAAGCTCGCGTTAGATATCGACGATCCTCATCCTGAAACGCACGGAACAGCACGACATTGATATCAACACCGTACTCTTCCCGAAGATACAAGACTATGCGTTCGGTGGACGGGTCAAGTTCCCCGGCAACAATAAGCAGCCGATGAAAAGCATTGAGTTCATTAGGAATACCATTGAATCTTTCCTTGAGGGCATCATCGATTCCCTTTGGAGTAGCCGGGCTGAGAAAGCGCTCTTGGTAGTGAATAAAAGTTTTGGCAATCGCCTCTGAGGTCATGTGGCGTACCCAGGAACCGTAATCGAGGGTCTGTGCCACCACTTCCCTAGGCGTACGGCCGCGCTTCAACTCAATTACTATCAAGTTACCGTCTGCGTCAATGGCGAGGATGTCAATGCGGCCGCCAAGAGGTGTATCTACCTCTCTGCCAATTGTCATTAGGCTGGGGTCGATTATGGAAATGTCGGCGGCGATGATGTCCTGGAGCCGTTGTTCATGGTCCATCCCTCCAAGGGATACCGGATTGAGGCTATTGTCAATTCGCCAAATCGCTACTTCTATTGACATCCGATCCTCCCGTCCATGGCGAAACACGCCGTGTTGTACGTCTCAATCGGACTGCTCACCCAGGAAGCAGCGAAGTCCGAGGTCCTGCCGGGACCCGCGCTGGACGTGCTGGTGGTGCGCTTCTGCCACGGACAGCAGGCAACCGCAGAACCGGCGCGCGGCTAGCTGTAGTTCCCAGACACGCTGTTTACAACCGTGAGGCGGGAACAGCCCCACTCATGGTGCACCCGGGATCCCGCTCATGGTGAGTCTATCGAACCGAATGAGCGGGGCGGGGTCCTCTTTCTGTTAACAACCTCCGTGGGACCTACCCCTCCCCGTCGTAGGTCCAGGCGTACTCGCGGTCGGTGTAGGCGCGGTCGGGCATGAGGCTGGTCATGCCGCGCTGGGCCAGCTCTGACTCGAACTTCTCCCTGATGAACGGGTCCTCGTCCGGGTACTCGAACTGGTCGCGCTGGCGGTCTTCAAGGCGCTCGCTCTGGCCGGTGGCCCTGGGCGCGTGGAAGGCGAGGTAGCGGGCGGGGATCTTGCCCACGTTGAAGTGCTGGTGGAACCAGCGGTTGGGGGGGACGAAGACGCTGGCCTCATGCCAGGGGACGATAACACGCTCGCCGCCCTCCGGCCACATGATGGAGTAGCCCTCCCCGCCGGGGATGACGATGACGACGCCAGGGCCGTGGCGGTGCCCCTTCTTGTAGGTCTGAGAGGGAAAGACGGACATATGGCTCCACATGGTGGACTTGGCAAACTGGACGCCGACGCGGTGCCCGCCGGCGCCGCGCTCCTGGTAGGTGTGCAGCCTGTCCCACGCGCCCATGTCCGGGAAGAACCTGCCGTGCCAGATCACCCGGCCCGCCGCGATGCCCCTGGGGTTCTGGGCGGGCATGCTCTTGGCCTCCGAGTAGGGGTCTTCCCCCTCTCCACGGAAGATGTCCAGGTCCACGTAGGGGTTGTTGAAGAAGAAGTTGGCGTCCGGGACGATGGCCATGGATAGGGGCAGATAGTTGTAGTGGAGCAGGCGGACGCGCTCGCTGCCGTGCGTGTTGGTGAGCTGGTAGCTGTAGTTGCGTGGGATGATGAACATGCTTTGCTTTTCCCACTCGAAGGTGTGCTTGGGCCCTGAGCCCTCAGCCCACACGGTGGACAGGCCGCGGCCTTCGACGACGTAGACGACCTCGTCGAGGGCGAAGCGCTGGGGTGGAAGGGTCTTGGTTGGGGCGATCTCGGTGACGCGCGCTTCCGTGACGCCCTCCTGGCCGGCGAGGACGAGGAAGGCGGCGTCGCACTCGCGCTCCGGCCACGGGCCGAGCTCGAGGGTGCGCAGGTCCTCGACGTAGTACCCGCGATGGATGGGGATGCCCACGGTGGCAATCCACTCCTCGTAGGGGGTGGGTGGACCGGCCGTGCCCGCCGCCGGTGCCCGTTGGCTCTGGCCGCTGATCGTCGTCATGAAGTCTCCTCCTGTTCGCAGGCGGGGCGTCCCGCTCTCAAAGCGGGCGCCGCCGAGCGGTTTCCGAACGCGCTGAACGCGCCGTGATGGTAGTCTCCGCCCTCTGGCGTGTCAACCTGGAGACTGGGCTTGAGCGGCCGGGGCGAACGGCGTATCGTACCGCATCAGAGAGCGGCGGCAGCGGTGTACGCCAAACGCAGCGGGGGGTAGAGATGGACGTGCAGTACGACTTCAGGGGGAAGGTGTGCATGGTATCGGGGGGGAGCCGGGGCATCGGCTTCGCGACGGCCCAGGCGTTCGTCCGGGCCGGGGCCGGCGTGGCGATAGCGGCCCGAACGCCCGCAGGCGTGGAGGAGGCGGTCGCGGAGCTGGAGGAGCTGGCGAGTCAGAACGGCGCCGGTGGGCGGGTCCTGGGGGTATCGGCGGACATGTCCGAGGCGGAGGGCACGGCCCGTTTCGTGGACGCCGCGGTTGACCGCTTTGGGGGCGCCGACGTCCTGGTCAACTGCGCCGGCGGTTCCCAGGGAGCGCCCTTCCTGGAGCTGGCGGACGAGCCGCTGCTGGCGGGCTGGCAGCTGAAGCTGCTGGGCGCGATCCGGCTGACGCGGGCGATGACGCCGATCATGGAGGCCCGGGGCGGCGGGGCCGTGGTCAGCATCGGCGGGGGCGCCCATCCCAGCCCGGACGGCGTGATCGCGGCGACGACGTGCAGCGCCATGCAGGCCTTCACGCGGGCCGTGGCCTCCGACCTGGCGGCGCGCGGCATCAGCATCAACATCATTCACCCGGGGTCGGTGCGCACGCGGAGGCTCCTCAGCAACGCCGAGCTGCGGGCGCAGCGGCTCGGCGTCCCCATAGAGCAGGTGCTCCAGGAGCAGGCGGCCAGGATTCCCACGGGCCACGTGACGGAGCCGGACGAGCTTGCCTCGCTGGTCCTCTTTCTCGCAAGCCAACGCGTCGTCAACCTGACGGGCGCCGAGATCGTCATCGACGGCGGCGCCGCGCGCTGACGCCGGTGAGCTACATCTCCGGCATGGCGGACTCGATGCTCCGCTCGGCCAGCTCGTCGAGGAACAAGGCGCGCACGGCGGGGTCCTCGTCCTCGAACTCGATCTGTATGCCGCCGGTGTTGCGGTACCGGGCGCCTCGGGCGCCGGTGTAGCGCGGGTTCCCGAAGCGCAGGACCAGGTAGCGCAGGGGCTCCCGGCTCAGGTTGAAGTGCTGATGGTAGCCGGAGCCCGGGGACACCAGTGAGCCCTCGTGATAGTCGATGCGCTCGAAGGGCACGCCGGGGGCGGGCTGGACGCCCGCCGGCCACTGGACGTCGTAGCCCTCGCCGTTGAGGAAGAGGTATGCGACGCCGGAGACCAGGCCCGCCGAGATTCGCGGGTACTCCCCGGTGTGGGCCTTCTTGTAGGTGCCGCGCGGGAACTCGGAGACGTGACAGATGAGGTGGCCCCCGGCCATGAGGTACATCATGTTGGCGCCGGGCCCTCGCGCCTCCCACCTGTCCAGCTGCACGCCGCGGACGTCGGCGATGAAGTTGGTCTCCGCGAATCGGTCCTCCAGCTTGCGCTCATCGCCGCTGAAGTAGCGCGGGTCCTCGGCGTTGAAGCGCTCGGGGAAGACCATGGGGCAGTCGAAGACCAGCTCGGGGCTGGCGTAGAGGTTGAAGGCGGTGGGGGCATTGGTTGCGGCGTAGAGGCGCGCGGTCTCATAGCCCTGCCCGTTGTAGATCTCGTGCCAGGCGTTGAGGGGAATGGAGAAGACGCTCCCCTCCTTCCACTCAAAGGTGTGCTTCGGCCCGCCCTCGTTCCAGACCGTCGTCGCCCCCTGGCCCTTGACGACGTAGAAGATCTCCTCGTACATGTGCTTCTCGGCGTTGAACGTGCCGCCCGGCGGGATGTCGCAGAGGTAGCGAATGGTGCCGGGGCTGTTGACGATAGAGCCATCAACGGGGTCATCGGTCAGGTCCAGCAGGGCGGCGTTGCAGCCTGTGCGTTCCCAGGGCTGCAGCTCCACGGTCTGGATGTTGTCGACCATCT
This sequence comes from Dehalococcoidia bacterium, assembly GCA_965197715.1. GTDB lineage: Bacteria > Chloroflexota > Dehalococcoidia > Lucifugimonadales > UBA1127. The sequence goes on along the minus strand of OZ240224.1, from coordinate 2,816,933 downwards.
GCTGGGTGAGCACGCTGATGCCTTCGTCGTAGACCCACTTCTCGTAGGGTGTCAGCTTCCAGAGCTCGTAGCGTTCGGTCGTCATGGGCCGTCCTCCTCTTCTGTTCCGGGGTGCGCGGAGCCTGTGTACACGAGTGTGCCGCTGCGTCGCAACGAATCATAGCACGTCCGGCGCTGTTGGGTCGCTAGCCGCGACGGCTTGTGAGGGTGGGTTGGGGTCGGGCCGCTGCTCTGAGTGGACGCCGGGTCATCAACCATCCCCGCGGCGCAGGGGCGCGATGACCTCCTCGCCGAAGCGGCGGAGCTGCTCCAGCGCATCGGGGCCGCGGAAGGAGAGGTGGAAGGTGTCGACACCGGCCTCGGCATAGCGGTGAACCGTCTCCAGGATGCGGGAGGGTGATCCGACGAGGCCGCCCCGCTCGGCGGCGGGACCGTCCTCGCCGACACGGCCCGCGCCGTTGAGCACGCGGCGGAGGATGCGCGGGTCCCGGCCCGCCTGGACCGCGCCCTCCTCCAGCTTCTGGAGCAGGCCCGCGAGCTCCTCCATGGAGGACGGCCAGCCCCGGCTCTTGATCCAACCGTCGCCCTGGGCCCCGGCGTAGCGGAGCATCCGCGGGCCCGCGGCGCCGACGATGATGGGGATGTCGCCGCGCGCTGGTCCGGGCACGGCCACGGCGCCCTCAACGTGAAAGCGGCGGCCCTGGAAGGTGAATGGTTGCCCGGTCCGCCACATGCCACGCATGATAGCCACGGCGTCCTGAAAGTCGGCGACCCTTTCTGCCGGCGCTCCATAGTGGACACCGTAGGCCTCGTACAGGGGCTGCGACCGTGTACCGCCGACGCCCAGGGTCAGCTCCACGCGGCCGCCCGTGATGGAGTCCAGGGTCGCGGCCATCTTGGCCAGCAGCGCGGGGTTGCGATAGGGAACGTTCAGCGTGCCATGGGTGAGGACCAGACGATGGGTGAGGGCGCCGACGACGGCGGCCAGGGTCCAGGCCTCCATGTCCGACTCCTGGGGGCTGTCGTCAAATGCTACCGTGTCGAATCCCGCTTCTTCGGCGGCGCGCACCTGGGCAAGCAGGTCGCCGAAGGGGAGGCCGCGTGGATTGAAGCCGAAGCGGATGGGGTTCAGGGTCCGCGCCATGACGTGCTTCTCTCCCGTGTTGCGACCCGGGTCTGTGTGCGCGCTGGGCCGGTACTCCCCGGGGCTGCGGCGCAGGCCTCAGGTGCGGTCCCCCTCGTATTCGACGGGGTTGTAGCACGCGAAGACGTGCTCCGGCTCGAACTCCTCCAGCGCCGGATGCGGGTTGATACGGCACTCAACGGTGGCCTTGCGGCATCGGGGCAGGAAGGGGCACTGGTCCGGGAGGTCGATGAGGTCCGGCGGCATCCCGGGGATGGAGAGAAGGGTGTCCACATCCTGGTCCACCCTGGGCAGCGCCTGAAACAGATTCCAGGTGTAGGGATGCACGGGGTGGCGGAAGATGCGGTCGCGGTCGCCGAATTCCAGGATCTTCCCGGCATACATCACGGCAACTTCGTCGGCCATCTGTGCCACGACGCCCATATCGTGGGTGATGAGGAGGATGGAGGTGCCCCGCTCCCGCTGGAGCCGCTTGAGACGCAGGAGGATCTCCGCCTGGAGGGTCACGTCGAGGTTGGAGGTGGGCTCGTCGGCGATGAGCAGCCTGGGCTCCGGAGTCAGGGCCATTGCCAGCATGACCCGCTGGGCCATACCGCCGCTCAGCTGGAAGGGATAGGTCTCCATGAGGCGTGAGGGCTCGGGGAGGCCCATCTCCTTCAGGAGGCCCTCGCAGAGCTGGCGGGCGCTGGCCGAGGAGATGTCCGAGTGCGCCAGGAGGATCTCCTCCATCTGCTGGCCCACGGTGATGACGGGGTTCAGGGCTGCGGTTGCGTCCTGGAAGACAATGGATATTTCGCTGCCCCGGATCTGGCGTATCTCGCTGTCGCTCAGGTCGGCCATGCGGCGGCCGCGGAACCAGACCTCGCCCTGGACGATGCGTCCGGGGTAGGGCACGAGACGCAGGATGGAGAGGGCGGTCATGCTCTTGCCGGAGCCGCTTTCTCCCACCAGGGCCAGCACCTGGCCCTCGTGCATGGTCAGGTCAATGCCGTTGATGGCCTTGACGATACCCTCGCGGGAGTAGAAGTACATGTGGAGGTCTTTGATCTCCAGCAGCTGTGAAGAGGTCATGCGGGTGCTGTCTCCAATCAGAGCGACGCGGCGGCGGCCCAGGGGATTCGAAGAGCAGTCGGATGGTACCGCCCTGCGCGGAGCTCCCGGATGAGGTCAGAGAGGCTTCGGATGGGGGCGTCGAACTCCGTGGCGAAAGTGCCGACTTCGGCGACGCTGTGGGCGTCGCTGGCGCCGGTGCCGAAGGCGCCGAGCCGCTCCCGGAGGGCCTGCGAGAAGCGGTTCTGGGCCTCCGACCCGCGCCCGTTGTGGGTCTCCACCGCGCGGGTCATGGCGAGTACGGGGTCCAGCGCTGCCCTGTCGACCGCCTCCTGGAAACGGTCAGGGGAGACGTCCCTTTCGCGGCGATAGCGGCCCCGGTAGGGGTGCGCGATCACCATGGCCCCCCCGGCCTGGTCCACGAGCTCCTTGACGAATGACGCGCGGTGCATCCCAAAGATGTAGCGGTCCAGGCCGTAGACCAGCAGGTGACCGTCCTCGGTGGTCACCTCGCAGCCCGGGAGGACGAGCAGACCGTACCGCCGCGACCACTCTTCCAGGGTCTCGGGGTCCCAAAAACCGTCATGCTCCGTCAGACAGACCCCGTCCAATCCAGCCTGCTTCGCGTGACGGAGTAGGGTGTCGGGCTCCAGGACGCTGTCCTGGGACTTGGGGAACGTGTGGGTGTGGAGGTCGATGAGCACAGAAGGCTTTCAACGGGCACGGTGGACTCCCCCAAGTGTTGCACCGGCTTGGCCGGTCGTCAAGGCTGCGCGGCAGGGGGCAATGACGACGGCCGGCCTGAGCCGACGGTGCGGCCGGGTGCAGTGCCGCGGCCGATGGCGCGGCCGGACGGTCCGCCGGGACCGAGGAGCAGCGATATCGCCAGTGCGGCCAGGGCGATGAACCCCGCGACGATGAAGGTGCCCCGGTATCCTGCGGCTATGGCGGAGGCCTCGAGGGCGCGCGCCACCATGCCGGTCGACGCATTCTCCAGGTAGCCGGACCGCACCGAGGCGAAGACGGCGCCTGTCATGGCCAGGCCCAGAGCGTGCCCAACGTTGCGCACGGTGGGCATGAGCGCCGAGACTGAGCCCATGCGCTCTCGCGGGGCAGCGCTCATGAGGGCGCTGACGTTCGGCGTCGAGAAGAGACCGCCGCCAAGGCCAACGAGAGTCAGGAGGGGCCACACAGAAAGGACCGCGGAATCGGCCCCCCTGGTGCTGAGCAGGAAGTACCCCAGGCTCTGAATCGCCAGACCCGCGGTTATCAGCAGACGCGCGCCGAACCTGTCGGAGAGGGCGCCGCTGACGGGGGATAGCAGGAAGAGCATCAGTGGCACGGTCATGATGACCAGGCCCGATCGGGAGGCGGAGAGCCCCAGGGCCTCGATGAGATAGAAGGGCAGGACGAACGGCACGGCGATGGCGGCCAGCGACGACGTGAGGAGCAGGGCGTTGGTGACGGCGAAACGCCGGACGCGGAAGAGATTGAGGTCGATGACCGGTTGAGCCGCCCGGAGCTCAATGGAGAAGAAGAGGCCGAGGGACAGGACGGCGACGATGCCCAGGCCGATGACCATGGGGGACGTCCACCCCTGCCCCTGTCCCTGGTTCACGGCCAAGATCAGGCTGCTCAGGCCCAGGAAGAGCGTCGTCGAACCCAGCAGGTCCATGCGGTCCCTGGGTCCGTCTCGAGGCTGCTCCCTGAGCACCAACAGCGCCATGATGCACGCCCCTATGCCCAGGGGTATGCGCAGGTAGAAGATGGCCTGCCACCCCAGGGTGTCCAGGAGGATGCCGCCCAGGGCTGGCCCGGTCATGAGGCCGATGCCCACGACGGCCTCCAGCAGGCCCAGCGCCCTGCCGCGCTCCTCCTGAGGAAAGGTGGCGGCCAGGATGGCGTTGCCCAGTGCGACGGTCATGGCGGCGCCAAGGGCCTGGACCACTCGGAAGCCGATGAGCTGGAGGATTCCCTGGGACAGTGGGCAGAGGACGAGTCCCAGGGTGAAGACAAGCAGGCCCGTTACGAAGACCTTCTTCCTTCCGAGGATGTCAGCGGTGCGGCCTATGGTGAGCAGCGTGCCGGTGACGGTGAGTTGGTAGGCGAGAGCGACCCACACAACGACGGACGGGGTGGTATCGAACGCCCGGGTGAGCGCGGGGAAGGAGATGGTGACGATGCTGGCGTCCATGGTGCCCATGAGCGTCGCGGTGCACACCGTCGCCAGGGCCCACCACTTGTTCTGACCGGGTGCGCCGCCTTGGCGGGGCACTCCGGCGGCTGAGGAGTCAGAAGATGACCGCATTAGGTTATGCCAGCCGTATCTATCCCGCAAAGTGGAAGCCAGCGCCCCTGCACGGTAAGATGGAGCGATGGACAAGTCTGATCTCTACTACCAGGTCACCCTCGAGAAGCTCCAGGGCCAAGAGGCGCTTCACCGGGAGTTCGGGACCAAGGCAAGCAACCTGCTTGCATTGGGGGCCGCGATGATCGGCGTTGGCGCCGTTGTACTGAACCTCACTGGAGCGAGTCCCACGCCAAGTGCTCCCCTCATTTGGGTCCTTGGTCTTTTTCTCGGGGCGTTCATGTTCACAGGATTCTTCAGTCTCAAAGTCCTATGGCTCCGCCCATGGGAGCATAGTCCGGATGCGTCCGCGTTCGCCGAGCACCTCGATGACTATGAAGCTGATGCCCTCACGGAGTGGGTGGGCGACGAGTACGCGCGATCCATCGGACGCAATCAGAGGGTCCTGGATGCGAAAGAGACCGCGCTCAAGTGGGGAATGATCAGTCTCGCGGCCGAGGCGGTCATGCTTGCGACTCTAAGCCTCTTCTGCTGCTGGCAGCTCTAAAGGCCCCTCTTGTGAATGTCCGGCGCAGGAGGAGGCTTGCGCTTGCCCGACTTCTGTGGTTGCGGTGGAGGAGCGGGGGCGGGATCCTTCTCCGTGCGCAGCCATGACGGCATCTTCACTGGTAGTCTTATTGCCATCACTCCCTCCATCCACACTCAAGGACAATCTCTGGCCCTGATTATAACCGATAGATGCGGCGGCCGATGCCATCAGGCGCAGCCGAGGACGGAGCTGCCGCGCCGACGTGAATCGTGCCGCCGCCGCCCTTGTCCGAGGTCGTACAATGGCCGTGGGCCGTTGCGCGCGGGGAGCCGCGCGCCCGGCCTCCCATACGGACGCGAGGAGACTGCATGGCGACCGCCGCCGCAACCGGGATGACCGGCAACGAGAAGCAGGTGGTGGGCTATACCTTCATGGCTCACGCCCTGAACCACGGCGTGGAGCTGGTGTACGGGGCGGTGCTCATCGTCGTGGCGCTGGAGTTTGGGGCGAGCATCGCGCTTCTGGGCGTCGTCGCGAACGTGTCCGCGCTGTCCTATGGGCTGTCTGCCTTCCCTGCGGGCGCCATCGTCGACAAGGTGGGGTCGAAATCGATGGTGGTCCTCTCCATGGCCGGGTCAGGGGCGGCGGGGGCACTGGCGGCGGTGTCGCCCAACGTCGGCGTCCTGGCGGCGGCCCTGGTGCTCATGGGAGTGCTGGGAGGCATCTATCACCCCGCCGGGCTGTCGCTCGTGACACGGGGCGTGCGAGAGCGGACGCGGGGCCTGGGGTTCCATGGCATGGGCGGGAACCTGGGCACGGCCACGGCGCCGATCCTGGCCGCATTCGTGGCGGGGGTGTGGAGCTGGCGAGCCTCCTTTATGGTCTTCGCCGTGCTGGCGTTGGTTGTGGCGGTCCTCGTCCACTTCTCCCGGGTCGAGGAGCCCGGCGATTCTGAAGGCGACACGGACCGGACCGACAGGGCCCCTGACGACACAACGACCGTACGCCGGACGCTGCTGGTCCCGCTGGTACTGGTCTTCGTGATCAACGCCTTCTACGGGTTCATCTTCCGGGGCACGGTCACGTTCCTCCCCTTGCACATGAGCCGCAACCTTGGCCTGGACATCCTGGGCTTCGAGCCCGTTGTCATTGGCGGCTCCTTCGCCACGCTGGCATTGCTGCTTGGCATCCTGGGACAGTACGTGGGCGGAGAGATTGGCGAGCGGCACCGGCGGGAGCTGCTGATCATCCCCCTATCCGCGGCGACAGTGCCCGCGCTGCTGCTGGTTGGGACGACCAACGGCGTCGTGCTCATCGCGTCAGCGTGCGCGTTTGCCTTCTTCAACTTCATGGTACAACCGTCGTTGAACGCGCTCATCGCCGACTACTCGGTTGCGCGGGTGCATGGTCGCGCGTTCGGGTTCACGTTCCTTGCGGGGTTCGGCTTCGGCTCCTTCGCCGGAACGTCGGGCGGGATCATCGCTGACGAGGTTGGCGTGGAGTGGGTCTTCGTGATGCTGGCCGGGTTCGGGTTCCTCATCTTCTTGACGGGGCTGGCGCTCTACGTGATTCGACGAAAGCAGCAGCTCGCCGCGTAGCAAGTATCCCCAGGAGGAGATGCGCCGTGTTCTTGATTCCGAAGGTGATGAGTACGCAACACCCTGACAACGCGACACCGGCCCCCTTTGCCGACAGCTTGGGGGTGCTCAAAGGGGACGGCGAGGTGGACGAGGCCGTAGACGTCTTTGCGCTGGGCTGCGACGAGCAGATGTGGGACTCCGAGGGGAAGGAGGCCGACAACCAGGTCGTGCGGAAGCTCCTGACGGGTTACCCCGACGTCTTCGGCAGCGATCTCCAACTTGGGCGCGACGTCGCCCTGACGCTGCGAGTGCCCAACCCCAGCATCGAGCGGGACATGCGCAAGTCCATGGTGGAGGCCCTCCAGAGCGTGCCGTCCGCGTGGGACATGGCGCACAGCTTCTACGGCGACGGGGCCGCCGCTCCTATCCAGGAGGTGATCCTTCCCATGACGACCTCCGCCGAAGAGATCTCCATGGTCGAGGCGTACTACCGGCGGGTGATCGTCGGCCAGGAAGACCAGACGCTGCTCGACGGTCAGGATGTCAAGAGCTGGGTAGGGGAGTTCTTCCCCAAGGAGCTCCGTGTGATCCCCCTCATAGAGGATATGGAGCACCTGTTCCATTGCGACCGTATCGTGGAGGAGTACGTGCGGGGAAGGGACCTCCCGCACCAACGGGTGTTCCTGGCCCGGAGCGATCCGGCGCTCAACTACGGCCTAGTGGCCGCCGAGCTGGTCCTGAAGGTGGGACTGCTCCGCCTCCACCGCCTCGAGGGGAGACTGGGACTGCCCCTGTACCCCATCATCGGCGTTGGCTCCGTGCCCTTTCGGGGTCACCTCACACCCGCCAACGTCGAACGCACTCTGACCGAGTACCCCAGCGCCCAGACCTTCACGGTCCAGTCCGCCTTCAAGTACGACTACGACAGGGACACCGTCCGCGACGGCATAGCGCAGGTCCTCGCCTACGAACGCGGCGAGCCGGCGGCCATTGACGAGGTGCGCGCCCGCGAAGTCATCGACAAGACCACCGCCGAGTATCAGGCCCTCGTGCAGAAGATGATCCGTGTCATCAGCACGGTGTCGGCCCACATACCCAAGCGGCGTGAGCGCAAGATGCACGTCGGGCTCTTCGGCTACGGGCGCTCCCTGGGCGGCGTCGGCGGCGTGACGCTTCCCCGCGCCATCGGCTTCACCGCTTCGCTCTACTCCATTGGCGTTCCGCCGGAGCTGTTGGGACTGGCGGCGCTCAGCGAGGCCGACTTTGCCTTCGTGCGGGAGGTCTACCCCAGTCTGGACGGAGACCTCCGCGCGGCCCTGCGCTTTACCAATGAACGCCACGTGAAGGAGCTGCTGGGCGAGCCGTACCTGCGCCTGGTGGAGCAGTTCACCGACGATATAGACCGCGTCCACGAGGGCCTGACCAGCGCAATCTGGGCCGGCCTCAGCCAGGACAACCCCACGGTGAACGTCTCGCACTACGTCGAAGAGGCGGCCCATCTCCGCCGCTTCCTCGGCTAGGGCACGTTCACAGAGGGCGGCCTGATCATGCCAAGATGTAGGCATGGAGACCGCAGTAGCTCAGTACGAAGGTTCTTGCTTCCGTCCAGTTGGGTGTGGCACGGGCCGTCGGCACCGGGGCCTTCCTGACAGTCGATCCAGTCCCTTTGCACGTCGAACCGAATAACGGCTGGCACAACTACCGAGTGCAGGTCGATTTCATTGCGCAAGTTTACGATGAGCAAGTGACTCATGAGTCGGCCCCCGACTTTACGCAGCGTGTACCAATTCACGAGAGCCTGAGAAAGTCAGAAACTATCGAAAACAGTCTTTCTGGTGGAGTATCAGTGGTGTCGACGTGAAGTGACGGAAGAGATTCGGGTACGAGTTCCAATAGTGAGGGGAACCGCGCATTTGCAGCCTGGATGACTTCCAGGGGGAAATAGAGATCTGGTTCGCGTTCGTAGCGCCTCTTGAGCTCTTCGTGGGTGGCAGTGAGCACAACGAGCCCACAATTCGTGACATCACTCACGCGAGCGAACTGAGCGATATGATCTCTCAGGAACGAGACATCGTAGCCAAGCGCAGGACCATACGCCCACCAAGAGAAATAGGTCCTGTCGAGTATGACGTTGGGCTGAGTGGCACGCAAGAACTCAATTGCAGTGGACGCCATGCCAACAGTCTCAGACATTGGATCCCCAACCAGTGCCCATCGGACCTTGACGATAGGCCACTGGGTTAGTGCACTGACTCGGTGTGCCAATGTTGACTTGCCGACCAAGTCGGCGCCTTCAATAATCAGGATCATAGGCTTCGTTGTAATGCTTAATGACCTGCCCCTAATCCTTGTACCACATACTGTGTTAGGCCGACAAGCACCTGGACAGGCTCGGCAGGCATCAGGATCTCAGGCGCCAGCGGTCTTTAGATCTTTGAGGGGCCTTACGCTGACTCCTTCGATCACTCGTGGCAGGCTTTCGCACGATAGGGGATTACGGCCCGGTCACAGGTCCAGAACGAACCTCAGTATCGACGCTTTGGTCTGGTCTTCCCCGTTCTGCGCGGCAAATGGACAGGTTGCTGTTTCATGCGGAGGTCAGGCTGGCGGCGGGCTTTGGGCGCCGGACCGCCTCCCTATCCTCCACCACCAGAGAGCGTCCGACAGCATGGAGAGCTCTCTCGACCTGGCCGATGTGGGACCGATGCCGAGGGTCGACGATTCTGCGGGCGGCGCTCTCATACATGCCCAGCCGGGCGGCCAAAGCGACGTTGGTCACACCCTGCTCGCGCATGGCGGAATACAGTGCCAGCTTCGCCGCGACGATGGGCGGTACGGGGACCAGCACCTGGCCATCGGCCAGGGGGCTGGGCCCGGGGATGGCTTCGTGGTTCTGAACGTACGCCCCCAAGGCGACACTCAGGCAGTCCTCGGCTAACTCTAGAGCCTCGTCCCAGCTCCACCCGCCCGTGTTGGCGCCATACACATCGGGGAAGGTCACCACGTAGGCTTCCCGACCCGTGGCCCGCGCTTCATCCTCGTCACGGGCAATCCTGCATGGGTACGCGTAGCGCACGACTCAGAACTCCCTTCTGTCCACGGATACCTACTGGCACATATACGTGCGACGTCTCACTGCGCACACGGAGGGGAGGCAGCGGGGGTCTTATCGGCAATGCTGCGCGTGGCCGGTCTTTGCCACGCGCGCAGGCTGCCGGGCGCTTACCCCAGCGACTCCAGCGTCTGCTCCTGTATGTTGGGCATGACCCAGGGGGGACGGGGCGAGGGGTCGAACGTGACTCCGGGGTCGTTGGGGTCCAGGCCTGAGATGACCAGGTGGAAGGGCGTCATGTACTCGATCTCCCCCTTGACCACGCGGAAGGGGCGGTCGTGCCCCGGGTAGATGGCATCCGCGGCCTCCACGATGCGGTCGATGCTCTTTGTTGCCTGCTCCTCATTCCAGAAGACCAGGGGGTTGACGCGGCTCAGGGCCACGTTGCTGTAGTGGAGCACGTCCCCGGTGACCGCACAGAGGCCGTCGTTGGTCTCCACCATGACGGCGATGCTGCCGGGGGAGTGACCCGGGGTGTGCATCAGCCATACGCCGGGCTCGATCTCATAGCCCTCCTCAACCTCCTGCACCCTGGACTGGAAGTCGATCATGGCCCCGGTCCAGCGCGGCGTCGCCCAGTCGTTGTGGTGGGGCTTGTGGGCGTACTTGCGCTCCAGGGGGTGCACCAGCATGGGCGCATGGTCGAAGAGGTCGAAGTTCTGCGAGTGGTCCCAATGGGCGTGGCTCATGACCGTGACGTCGATGTCGGCGGGGGTGAGCCCGCGCTGCTTCAGGGCCTCCTGCAGGAAGGTGCGGCGACCAACGTGGCCCACGTCGACCAGGGTCCGCTTCTGGCCCTGGACCAGCACAACGCTGCAGAAGCCGGGAGTTGCGACGTCGGTCCGGAGCGGGTAGCCGTCCAGGAGAACATCGATCGTTGGCATGGTTGCCTCCTTGCGTCAGTTTGTGGTCGTCCGCACGGGTGCGGGCCGTGCTGGCAACAGGCCCCTTCGCTCTTAACGAGGCAGGCCCGGCGTGGGGGAGCGAGCACTACAGCCCAACCTTGCGCATGAGAATGTGCTGGATGCCCGCCTCCATGAATTGTTCGCCTTCCTCTCGATAGCCGTGGTTGCTGTAGAACTGGGCGACGTAGCTCTGGGCGTGGAGGACCACAGCGGGTACACCGCGGCCCCAAGCTTCCTCCTCCAGGAAGCGGAGGACGCGCCCGCCGATGCCCTGCCGCCGCAGCCCGCTCCTGACAGCCATGCGTCCGATGTGGGCTTCGGGGCCCGGCCCCAGCGTGAGCCGCCCCGTGCCGATCACCTCGCCATCGCTGCGGGCCACGGCGTGGACAGCCATTGCGTCCAGCTCGTCGTGCTCCATCTCCGCGGGGACGCCCTGCTCGCGGACAAAGACCTCTCTGCGGAGCTCCAGAAGCTCCGCGAGCTCGCTATCGGCGGCCCGTCGGACGATGATCTCTGCCATACCCTGGAGATTGTGCACCATCGCGACCCAATGCGCCAGGGTGTCTGCTCACAGCACCCGGAAGTGCGCCTCCGTGGGCGTGCAGGCGACGCCGTTGATAGGGACGATGTCCTGGGGGCACGCCGAAAACGCCACGATGCAGTCCATCTCCGCCCGCAGCAGCACGTAGTCTCCTGGCCTGGAGACCGCTGGCTCGAAGGACAGACTGCCGTCAGGCTTCACCGGAATGTTCATGAACAGGTTCCACGGGCTCGGTATTTCGGGCGGAGCCAGGTCCAGCTCCGCCATGGCCGCGACCAGATTGTCGGTGCAGTTGTCGTGGTACCCGGCCACGCCCAGAAGTTCGTACCGGTACCGGTCGCAGGCGGCGATGAGCGTGTCGTGGATGCCCGGTGAGGTATCCTCCTCTAGGGTGAGGATGGGCCGCCGCCTGTTCGTCACCATGCTGTCGCCTACCCTGGCCAGGAACCGGTTCGTGGCGGTGCGGGTATGCTCCATCGACATGAACTCCGTGACGTCGGCCTGGCTGAAGGCCCAGGTGTCGATGACCTGCTGGCCATGGGTGTTGATCACCTTGAGCCGCCGTCCGGCCTTGACCAGGGCGGCTTTGCCCCGTCGCGCCGGGATGGTGACGGAGAACGAACCTGTCATTGCGAGTACCTCCGCACGGCGTCATCTCACGCGGGTGCTCCCATGCCTGGCACCGGAGCCCCAAGACCAACGATGCTATGTGGACCGCACTCAGGCGCGGGACGCAACTCGCCCCGCCCGGACGTTGCCTGCGGCCAGGGCGTCCACGCTGTGTGGCCACGTTCGCTTGAGGTCGTCCACCACGGGGTTGGAGAACCCGCCGATGCCGTCGATGGCGATCTCGCCGACGTCGCCGTCCTGCAGGGGCCCCAGGCCCTCGTGGTTGGTGCCGCACATGAACAGGTCGCCGGGCTTCAGGGTCATAATGCCGGACATGGTGGCGATGAGCTCGGGGATGCGGTGCTCCATGTCGCTGGTGCGGTAGTCGTGGCGGATCTGCCCGTTCACCCAGTACTGGACGTGGAGATTGTGCGGGTCCGCGATCTCGTCCGCGGTCACGATCCAGGGGCCGATGGGGTGGAAGGTATCGAAGCACTTGCCGAAATTGCCCGGCATCCACGGCCCCTCGCCGGTGACGGGGCTGACGCCGGGCCCGCCGAGCCACGGCGCCCGCGCGGACACGTCGACGCCCGCAAGGTAGCCGAAGACGTGGTCCATGGCCTGGGACTCCGGGACCCGCGTCGCCTCCTTGCCGATGACGAAAGCCAGCTCTGCCTCGTGGTGGAATATGCGGGCCTGGAACGGTGGGAGGACGACGGTGTCATTGGGGCCGATGATGGCGTCCGGGGACTTGAAGAACAGGCTGAGGGGTCGTCGGACGCCGCCTGCCACGGACTCCATGTAGTTCCCCTGGCCCATGAGTGTCTTGCCGGGCCGCGGTACGGGAGGGCGAAGGCGGACCTGGTCCAGGGGGATAGCCTTGCCGCGCTCCGCCGCCTGCTCCAGCTTGGGCTGGAGGAAGGCGAAGTTGCTGATGACGTTCTCCAGCAGAAGCTGCGGCGAGCCCCCCTGGAAAGGCCGCACGACGCGGCCAATGTCCACCACTCCTCTGTCGGTAAACACGCATGGACGAAAGTCGTTGTAGAATCCCAGCTTCATGGCCCGCTCCTTTCAAGCCGCGCACAGAATGCAGAGCCCATGCCGGCTGCCGCGATTATGCCACGGAACGGGTCAGATTTCCCAGGGGGGCGCCGGGAGGATTGCTCCGAAGATGGCCGCTCCACCCCACCTCGTCATTCCCGCGAAAGGAGACCTTTGCACAACCACATCATTCCCGCACCTCCCCCGCCGTCATTCCCGCGAAAGCGGGAATCCAGGGGAAGGGCGGCGTGGGGCGGCGCAACGTGGCCGAGGCCGTCCCCCATTTTCGTCGGTTGTGGTGTGGGCCGACAGGCCCACGTGACCGATTCCCGCGGAGGCGGGAATCCAGGGTGGCGGGGCAGAGCGGGGCAGAGCGGGGCAGAGCGGGGCAGAGCGGGGCAGAGCGGGGCAGAGCGGGGCAGAGCGGGGCAGAGCGGGGCAGAGCGGGGCAGAGCGGGGCATCCCCCACACCAGCCCACACGCCGTCGCCACCCCTCAACCCTCCCCCCATGTGGCCGTCGCGCCAGCGACCCGCACCGGGGGCGGGTCTACGCAGGGCCGCGGCTCGGAGCGGGTCCCGGGGGCTTGATGAGAAACGCCAGGGGCAGCGCCGTCAGGGTGACGCCGATGATGATGTGGATGGCGGTGCCGTACTCACCGGTGACGTCGAAGACGCGTCCCATCATCACCGGGCCCACCATGCCGGAAATCAACGTCCCCGACTGGATCAGGCCGCTCAGAGACCCCAGGGCCCGGGTGCCGAAGAACTTGACGAGCAACACCGGCCGCAGCGAGACCATCGACCCAAAGGCCACGCCGTACAGGATCGTGAACGGGAGCATGCGCGCGATGCTTGAGACGTCGACGACGGCCAGGTAGACCCAGGCGGTCAGGTTCATCAGCACCAGGGCGACGAGGACGAAACGGAGGCTCAGGACGTCGGCGAGGGCGCCGGCGCCCATGCGGCCGACGCCGCTCAGGAACAGGACGCCGGTGACGGTGAGAGCGGCCCGCGTGGGGGTCCAGCCGAGGCCCTCGAAGTAGGGGATCTGGTGGACCTGGAAGCCGCTTAGACCGAAGAAGAGGACGCCAAACAGCGTTGAGATGAGCCAGAAGGTCCGGCCGTGCAGCGCTTCCTGGAGCGAATGGCCCCTGCTCTCGGCGGCCGGGAACGGCGACGCTGCCGACCGCACCGTGCCGGCGCTAGGCGCAGGCGCGTCGCCGTCCGGGGCCTGGCCGTAGGGCTCGGGAGCGTTGCGGACCAGGGACCCCAGCGGCAGCACGACGGCCCAGATGGTCAACCCCGCATAGACGAGCGTCTGGCGCCATCCGACCTCCTGCACCAGCAGCGTCATGAACGGGAGGAGAATCCCGGCGAGGAAGGGCCCGGAGGTGGCAATGCCCAGGACCGTGCCCCGCCTGCGGCGGAACCATCGCGAGATCGCCACGGGCCAGGTGATGGTGTGAGACGTCCCGCTGGCGCCCATGGACGCGAGCAGGAAGAAGCCATAGAAGGTCCACAGTGACCAGGTGCGGCTCACCGCGAGAATGCCCAGCCCTACGACGAACCCGGATGCGACGATCACCCGCCGCGGGCCGAACCGGTCCACGGCGAAGCCCAGCACCGGCGCGAGGATGCCGGTCTCCAGCTGACGCAGGGTGAATGCCCCGGACATCGCCGCCCGGCTCCACCCGAACTCCCTGAGGATGGGCAGGAAGAAGACCTGGAAGCCCTGCCAGAACGCGGCGGTCATCACGAGGTTGGTGACGAAGCTGGCGGCGACCAGGTACCAGCCGTAGAACACGCGCGGGCGCCGTATCGCTCTGGCCGGGGAATCGGTCAACGCAGTGGCCCTTCGTTCGAGGCTCGTGCCGTGAGCGGCGCGGCTTCTCCTTCGCGGCCCACGATGGAGGGCTCGATACGACCGGCGGCAGCAAAGGCGCAGAGGCAGGGCAAAGGTGTGGCTGGCCCGCCCGGAGGGATTTGAACCCCCGACACCTGGGTCCGAAGCCCAGTGCTCTTTCCGCTGAGCTACGGGCGGTCTGAAGAGCCCGAAGCTAGTATGGCCGGTTGGGGCGGCGGGCGTCAACCGCCGCGGAGGCCGACCGCTCCCGAACACCGGCCTTGACCGCCCCTCGACGCCTCTGTCAGACTGCCCCCGAACTCCTTGTGGGAGGCGGACCATGACAGCGGCGACGTGGGACTCGGTGACAGTGGACGGAGGCGAGATGCCGGTGTACGTGGCGCTGCCGGACGGCGGCGGTCCGGCGCTGGGAGTTGTCGTGGTGCACTACGCCGGGGGCGTCGACGCCTTCATCCAGAGCATTGTGGAGCGCTTCGCCGGCGACGGCTTGGCCGCCATCGCTCCGTCGCTATTCCACCGCGACGCTGACTCGCAGGACTCCGGGATGGACCGGATGATGCGCCTGCCGGTGGGTCAGTTCGTGCGGGACCTGGCCGCCGCCCGCGCCCACCTGGGCTCCAGGCCCGATGTGCGCGTTGGCGGCATCGGCGTCACCGGAATCGGCATCGGCGGGCCCGTGGCCTGGCTCGCCGCGGCCGGGGACGAGGCCTTCGGGGCGGCCGCCGTCTTCTACCCGGGCCGCATGACGGCGCCTTGGGCGGGCGGTCCCTCCCCCCTCGCGGCGGCGGCGACGCTGCGCTGCCCCGTGCTGGGCCTCTTCGGCGATGACGACGACGACCCGTCGCCGGAGCAGGTGCGCGAACTCGACCGGGAGCTGACGGCGCACGGGGTCGTCCACGAGTTCCATTCCTACCCCGGCGCGGGGCACGGCTTCCTCAGCGAGGGCCGCCCCATCTACCGCCCCGAGGCCGCCAAGGCCGCTTGGGCAGAAGCCGTCCACTGGTTCCGGGAGCGCTTGGCCTAGGGGAGCGCATTGCTGCTTTCCTGCGCGCTGGCAAGCTGGCGAGGACTAACGGAGGATTTGTCGTGAACATTTTCGAGATCATCGGGCGGACAGAACCCATCCATACAAAGTTTTTGGTCGCCTCACTGAAAGAGAGTGCGAAAGGAGACCGTTCGCTGTTCGAGGCGGTGTGGGGACTGGTTGCGCCGTCCAAGTGGGAGATCCCCGAATGCCCGGAGATCATGGCTGAGTTTGACCTAGGAGAGAAGGTTGGGAGAATTGATGTGGCCATACGCAGTGGTGGCCAACCTGACCGCATCGTAGGAATCGAAATCAAGACGGTTGAATCCTCAACAGAGGAAGGGCAGCTGAAGAAATATCTTGAAGGGCTCAAGGCCAAGTACTCGGAAGAAGACATAGCAATGGCCTACCTGACGCCGTTCAACGAGGATCGGGCAGCAAAGGAGCAGGGTGGATTGGAGGCAGCCAAAACGCTGCCAACGGTCAGAGAGTTCAACAAGTTTGCCGACAACAAGGAGTTTCCCCGCGCGCGCCATGTGAGTTGGCTCGACGTGGCTGACATCCGTTGGGATGGCAATGCGTTGTGGGAACAGCATCGCCAGTATGTCTGCAACCACATATCAGCGTCGAAGGAATTGCACAGGAACAGGGCGCTCGACGTGTTCTTCGGCCCAGAGCCCGCTCAGGCATTTATGGAAGCCCTTGAACAGCTTAAGGTTCGGGTGGACGGACTTGGCCCGGACATCAACATTGACCTCAAGAATCACACGAGTCGCCTTCCACAGCTTGCCGAAGGTCTGGTCGATGCGCTGCGGACCCTTGTCCGCGATGGCGATAACGTGTCACGCAACCTCTACCGTCCGAAGAAGGACAAGTTTCAGAATCGTGAAGTGTTCCACAAATCGGACTTCCGCGTGGTGCATGAAGCACTGTTCGGACTGGCGGACCGTTATCGCTATGTGTGGGTGCAGGGCACGCAGGATTACGCAATAAGGGTCGCACACAAGAAACACGGCAGCGGCGTCAGCCTCATCAGGAGCGTAGGGGAGTCCAAGCTGCAGATAAGCGGCGGCCGTTAGGCCCGCGTAGCTGCCCCCCACTCCGTCATTCCCGCGAAAGCGGGAATCCAGGGTGGCGAGGCGGCGTGGGGCATCCCCCTACGAAGCCGTCGCGCCAGCGACCGGGAATCCAGGGTGGCGGCGCGGGGAGGCGTCCCCCTCCGCTGACCCTTCCTACCCCCGCATGTGACGCACCAACGCGCCAGCCTTTTCCCCCGCCCACAAGCCGTCGCGCAGCGACCACCGCGAAAGCGGGATTCTCCCTAGAACAACACTGGCAGCGAGAGCTCGTTGGAGATGTCGTGGAACCAGTTGACGACCTCGCTGTGGAGCGGGATGCCGTTGGCCTGGCGCTCGGCGGTCTCCTCTGACTCGGGCAGGCCGCCGTAGAGGACGCGGTCCTGGCCGGGTATGGGCTTGGTGGTCTTCAACGCGTGCAGGAAGCCGTCCATCTCGTCCTTGAACTCGTCCAGGGGCGTGAATGCGTCGATGTTGTAGGCGGCGAAGTAGTGGGTGAAGGCGCCCGCTCCCCGCGCTCCCACGCTGTAGCCCGCCCCGGAGAGGAGGCTGCTCATGACCTGGACCATGACGCCGAGCCCGTAGCCCTTGTGCGACCCCTGCTCCCGGGAGCCGCCCAGGGGCAGCACGAAGTAGGGCTCCGGCGCCTCGGCGGGCTCCATGATGGGGATGCCGTCGGGTCCGGCGACCCATCCCGGCTCCATGAGGGCGCCGACGCGGCGGGCGAGGGCGACCTTGTTGCGCGCGATGGCGCTGGTGGCGGCGTCGAAGACGAAGGGCACCTCGTTCCTGGCGGGGACGGCCACGGCGATGGGGTTGGTGCCGAGCCTCGCCTCCGTCCCAAAGGTGGGCAGGATGCCGGACTCCCCCTTCGCGCTGCCCATGCACACGCCGATCATGTCGTGGTCCAGCGCGCGCATGGCGTGGAACGCCAGCATCCCCAGGTGGCCGCCGTTGCTGGCGGTGACGATGCCGACTCCGGCGTCCTTGGCCTTCTGGATGGCGATGTCCATGGCCCTGGGGCCCGTGATGATGCCCAGGCCCCGGTCCGCGTCTATCGTGGCGGTGGCGACGGTCTCCCGTAGGATGCGCGGCTGGGGGCGCGGGTTCAGCGTGCCGTCGTTGTACTGGGCAACGTAGGTGCGGAGCATGTTGGAGACGCCGTGGGTCTCGACTCCGCGCAGATCGGACATGACCAGCCCGTCGGCGCCCAGCTCGGCGTCCTCCTTGGGACAGCCCATCTTCTCGAAGATGGCCTGGACGGTGCTGCGCAGCGCGCCCTCGGGCACGACGACGACGTCTTCAGGCGCGGGGTGGAATCGCTCCAGCATGACTCACTCCTTCCGTCTCTGTGGCTTGCCGCGAACGGTGGGCCGTCCTCTTCCAAGACCGCGGCCGCGGGGATGCCCTGGCCGTACCGGTGACACCTGCAGCCCGTCCTCCTCAACGCGCCGACAGTATATCACGAGCCCCCACCTCCCTCACCGCACACCCCCGGCCCCAGCCACCGCCGCTAGAGGGGGCGGCGCAGCGTGGCACACCACCCCCCCCGTCGCGACCCCGCACCCCCCCCCCCACATGGCCGTCGCGCCAACGACCCAGCGACTGCCACCGACCCATTGCCCCCACACCCCAAACCCCCTACCATCCCTCCAACACACCCACGCTAGGAGACCCATGCCCAACCGACACTCCCCACCCACCCGCCGCCGCCCCGCAACCCTCACCTGCGTGGCCGTCGCACCAGCGACCTCAGCCAAACAACCAATCAGAAAAACAACCCCCCATTTTGCCCCCTTTTCGCCCCCTTCCAGCTTCACCTTTCCGCGAAAAAAAATAATAGTCAACCCAAATGTGAGGGTCAATTAAATTCACTCCCTCGGCAAGACCTCGTGGCCCCGGCCATGAAGCTGGTCGAGCCGCCGGCCGTCAGGCGAGAGCCTTCACCCGACGGGCAACTCCAACCAACGGTAGGCGGAGGGATTCGGGGCGCCGGGCCTTGCGGCGCCCCCCGCCGCCTGACTACACTACGGCGCAGCCCACGCACGGAGCACTGGAAGAGAGGAGAGCCATGAATACCGTTCAGGCGATGGTGGAGATTCTGAAGCGAGAGGGCGTGGAGTTCCTGAGCTGCTTCCCCACGACGCCCATCATCGATGCGGCGGCGGCGGCGGGGCTGCGGCCGGTGGTCTGCCGCCAGGAGCGGGTCGGCGTCGGCATTGCGGACGGGTTCAGCCGCGTGACCAACGGCAAGCGCCTGGGCGTCTTCGCCATGCAGTACGGCCCCGGGGCCGAGAACGCCTACTCGGGCGTCGCCACGGCCTACTCCGACTCGACGCCGGTGCTCCTCCTCCCCCTGGGCCACCCCCGCGATCACGCGGACATCCCGCCCCTGTACAGCTCCCTGGAGAGCTATCGCTCCGTCTCCAAGTGGATAGAGCGGATCAGCCAGCGGGACAGGCTGCCGGACGCCATGCGACGCGCTTTCAGCCGCCTCCGCATGGGGCATCAGGGCCCCGTGATGCTGGAGCTGCCCGCGGACCTGGCCACCGCGGAGGTGGACGAGACGGCCCTGGCGTACCAGCCTGCGTCGTCGACCCGCAGCGGCGCCGACTCGCGGGACGTCGAGTCTGCCGCCCGCGCGATGCTGGCCGCGGGCAACCCGGCCATCTTCGCGGGCCAAGGGGTCCTCTACGCGGAGGCGACGCCGGAGCTGGTGGAGCTGGCGGAGCTCCTCCAGGCCCCGGTGATGACGACCATGCTGGGCAAGAGCGCCTTCCCGGAGACGCACGCGCTCTCACTGGGTGTCGGCGCCACGGTGAACACGGGCCCGGGATACCAGCTCTTCAGCAGGGCCGACACCGTGCTGGCCGTGGGGACGAGCCTGACCCGGCACGCCATGTCGATCAACATACCCGCCGGCAAGTCCATCATCCACGCCACCAACGACGAGCGCGACCTGAACAAGGGGTACGCCACGGAGCACCCGCTCCTGGGCGACGCCAAGCTGGTCCTGCGCCAGCTCATCGAGGCGGTCCGCGACGTGCAGGGGGGCGGTGGCGGCGCTGCGCGGGACACGGCAGCGCAGATCGCCGCGGCGCGGGAGGAGTGGCTCAGGGAGTGGACGCCGCTGCTCACGTCCGACGAGAGGCCCATCAACCCCTACCGCGTCGTGCACGAGATGGCGCGGGCCATCCCGCCCGCCGAGGCCATCGTCACCCACGACTCGGGGAGCCCCCGCGAGCAGATGCTGCCCTTCTATCAGGCGCCAACGCCCCGGAGCTACCTGGGGTGGGGCAAGTCGCACGGGCTGGGCACGGGGCTGGGGCTCATCATCGGCGCCAAGCTGGCGGCGCCGGAGAAGGTGTGCATCAACGTCATGGGCGACGCCGCCTTCGGCATGGTGGGCCTGGACTTCGAGACGGCGGTGCGCAACAGGACCCCGATCATCACGGTGGTGCTGAACAACTCGACGATGGCCATCGAGACGCGCAACATGATCGAGTCCCACGACCTGTACCAGGCGCGGGACCTTGGCGGCAGCTACGCGGACATGGGGCGGGCCATGGGCGGCCACGCGGAGCGCGTGGAGGACCCCGCCGACGTGGGGCCGGCGTTCCTGCGCGCCCGCCGCGTCACGGAGGAGGAGGGCAGGCCGGTGCTGCTGGAGTTCATCACCAGCGCAGAGACCCGCTTCTCGCTGCGCCGGGTGTTCTAGGCCCGCCTCCGCAGGCGCGGCCTGGGGGAAACCACGGCGGCGCGCTAGTGCAGGTAGCCGCCGCCGTCGCAGATGATGGTCTGGCCCGTGATCATGGCGGCGTCGTCGCTGGCCATGAAGGCGATGAGCCCCGCGAGGTGCTCGGGCTCCACGCGCTTCTTGATGGCCTGGTTCTGCATGATCCGATCGAACCCCGGCTCGTCCGAGTACGCGCGGGTGCCTTCGGTGGCCACCATGCCGGGCATGACGGAGTTGACGGCGATGCCCTCGTCGCCCAGCTCCCTGGCGAGGGTCCAGCTGAAGCCGATGACGGCGCCCTTGGCGGCGACGTAGGGGAACTGGCCGGGGTTGCCCATGAAGAAGGTCCGCGAGGCCACGTTGATGATGCGCGCCCGTTGGCTCTTCTTCAGCAGCGGATAGGCCGCCTTGGTGGTGAGGTAGTAGCCCATGTAGTTGACCTTGATGTAGCGCTCGACCTCCTGGGGGTCCCACTCGTGCCAGGGGATGCGGGGCGCGAGGATGCCGGCGTTGTTGACCAGGATGTCGACGCGGCCATAGCGCTCCCCAACCTCGCCGAATGCCTGCTCCAGCTGCGCCAGGTCCGTGGTGTCGCAGGTCCAGGAGTCGGCGTCGCCGCCGGCGGAGCGGATCTCCTCGCAGGCCGGCGCAGCATCGTTTATGTCAAAGATGGCGACCTGACACCCCTCGGCGCCCAGGCGCTTGACTGCGGCGAGCCCCAGCCCCGCCGCCCCCCCGGTCACCACGGCTACCTGACCTCTGAGTCCTTCCATACGCTGCCCCCTTCTTTGCCATAGGCTGCATGACCATTCAGTGTACCCGATGAACGCCTAGGGGCGAGATGCCCCTCTCGCTGCTTCTCAGCTCAGATGCACGATCTCCACGTCTCCCCAGTGATGCTGGAGATACTCAGCGACCAGCCGGCGGTGGCAGTGGTCGGCGGTGTCCTCGCTGCACAGCAGGCATCCGTTCGAGATCGTCCTCTTTATCGCCATGTTCCCGATACCCCGTTCGTCCATGAGGGCGAGGAACTCGCGCTCGTAGGTGTCCCAGTCGTGGTGCTGGTTCCGGTAGGCGTCCAGCATCTCCTTCGTGGGCGCCAGCTGGGGTAGGTGGACGTACTGCATGCGGCAAATGGTGTGCAGGAAGTACTCCAGGTCGTCCTTCTTGGCAAAGCCCGCAAGCTGGGAAACGTTGTTGAGCCGGACATCCACCAGGCGCTTCGCGCCCGACCTCCGCAGCAGCTCGAAGAAACGGGAGGCGGACTTCTTGGTGAAGCCGATGGTGTACACCTTCACGGCGCATGCTCCCGCTCGTCGCCGTCGACGGGCGATGCGCCGCCCACGTAGGCCACCCGCTTCGCCTGGCGCGTGAGCGCATCGGCGATCGCCTCGTCCCTGGACCGGAACAGGTCGCCAGTGTGCGGCAGCTTGAACTTGTCCAGCAGCCGGTCCATGGCGGCGGCGTGGTCCTCCAGTCTGCCGTCAGCCAGGATGTGGGCAACGGCGACGCCGCGCTCCGCAAGTGTCCGGGCGACGAGCAGGGTGCGGTGACACTCCAGGGGCTCCTTCTCGGCGCACATCAGAACGACGCGGCGCTCGTCGGCGCTGTGGATGATGGGCCTGATGCCATCGTCGAAGAGATCGGTGGCCGCCAGACGGTCGTACCGGATGCGCCCGTCGGCATCGTAGCACGAACGGTCCGCCGGTCGGCCGCCAAGCTCCTGCCCGAGGTACACGTAGCCGATGCCGGCCTCCTCCAGCGCCGCGTTCAGGGCGGCGTGGTTGAACTGCGGGGTGTACCGACTGTAGGGCGCCGAGCGGACGTCCGCCACCTCATCGACGCCGTGCTCGCGCAGCAGCGCCAGGAACGCCGCAACCGAGTGATTGGAGTGCCCGACGGTGAGCACAGGGTACTGCGTTGCGCCCACGGCCCGATGCTCCATCAGGGCTCGATGATGGCGGCGATGAGCTTGTAGCTGAATTCCTTGTAGGGCTCGCCAAGACTGACCGTGATGAAGGCTTCTCCAATCGTATAGTCGCCGTTGCGCCGCAGCAGATAGTGAAGCTCGTAGACGGGGTCGGTGACGCGGAGCCAGTAGTCTGTTCCGCCGTACGTGAAACGCCCTTGCACGATTCGCTTTTGACTGCCGAACTTCTCCCAGGGAGCAGACACTGAGAGTTTGAGACTGTCAACCCTGATGAGGCGCAACGAGCTGTCAAGGGAGTGTGCGATCGAGATCGGTACCCTGTCATTGCGCCCATTGAAGCTGCTGTGAGCGTTGATCCAGAGCGGCGCGGCGGGGTCGAGGAGCTGCGTCAGCTGATTCGGCTCGACGCGCTGGACCCTCTGCCAGCAACGGTCCTGGTCAAGCAGCCAATTCTCCTGTTGGTAGGTCTTCGGCTGCGCGTTGAGGACCGGCACGTCGATGACGTCCAGCACACGCGGATCGCTGCCGTCCGCATACTGGCGTTCGTCTTCAGATACTTCCTCGTTTCCCCGGGCGCTTACGGGCCGGACCCACGCGCCAAAACGTCCGTCGTCCAGAGCTTCCTTGCCGGCGACGCAGCGTCCGCTGAGCTTGCGAGAGTTGGCCAGGCACACGATGCGCTTCATGGCGGGGGAAGTCATCGTCCAACCTCCGGCGTGAGCGGGTTGTCACCAGTATAGTGCATCCGCCGGAGCGGAATCGGCTGGCCACCCCACGGCGCTTCGGGGTCATCTCCCCTGCAGGGCGGGTGGCGCGACACGCACGGGCGCTGATCCTCAGTCTGAGCCGGGGCCGCCCCACCTACCCGATGCTGCGCCAGGCGCGGGGACGAATCCTCGCTCCGGTTCGTGGGCCGACGGGCACCTGGGCGGTCCGCCCGGACCCAGGCCGCTTCCACTGCCTCGTGGACCACTCCCCGACGCCTCACATCGGCCGAACCGGGCCCCAAAGTGCCGCAACGCCCAAGCCGGCGGCGGATTTGGGTGCTCTCACGCCACTTGACGGAACGCGGCCCTATCACAGACAATACGGCATACTGCGGGCAGGCAGACGAGCACGTCGGAGAGTCGAGAATGTCCGTTGTGGCGCCGCCCGGCGTCGGTCCAACTCACACGGTTCAGAGCCTGTCGCACAAGTCCACCCCGCTAGATTCGTACTATACTGGGCGGTCTGGCCTCCCGATCTCGCGGGAATGGCGTGGTTTACATCCGGTGGCATCTCCTTACTCCGTCGAAAGCCGGAATCCAGGAGATCGGATGCCCGGAGGACCCGGCCTTGTGAGACGGGCTCGGTTCATGGAAGGTATCCGGGTGCGGAAGTCTGAACAGACCCCAGGCGGCCCCTGTACCTCGGTGGAGACTGTTGGCAGCAAGTAACGACACAGATCTCACCGTAATCATCCTGGCAGACGGCGTTCGGCCTGATGTGCTGCGGGCGTTGGCCGCGTCGGACGAGGTCCCGCATATCGCTCGAAGCATGTTCGCCGAGGGCTACGACTACGAGGGCGTCACCGTCCTGCCCAGCGTTTCCAACATCGCCTACATCCCCATGCTCACCGGGCAGTACCCCGGGACGGCGAACGTGCCAGGCCTCCGCTGGGTGGACAAGTCGAGATTCGCCACTGGAAAGCTGCTGCTTCAGGGCCACCGCACCTACATCGGCCCGTCCCACGTCAGGCTTGACAGCGATCTCTCTCCCGACCTGGAGACGCTGTTCGAGCTGAACCCTGAATCCCTGGGAGTGCGCTGCGATATCCGGAGAGGCCTGCCCGACGGGAACAGCGGCTTGTTCCCGGATGGACTCAACGTCCTCATGTTCTTCGCCCACTACCTCAGGAGAGGCTACTTCGTCGACCGGATCGTGATGTCCGAAGCAATGAAGTGGCTGGCCCGGACCAACGACCGCAAGTCGAGGTTCATCTTTCTGCCGCTGGTGGACGTGGACAAGGTCTCACACCAATGCGGCCCGGAAGACCGGCGCACCATACAGGCGTACAAGCGCCTCGACGCCCTTGTGGGCGTCATGGTGGACTGGCTCCACAAGAGCGGCCTGTGGAGTCGCACCCATTTCATTATCACCAGCGACCACGGGCACACGAAGACCGAGCAGCACCTGGACATGTCCACGCTGTTGTCGGAGCTCGGCTACGACGTCTTCGAGCATCCAAGCATCCATAGGACGAGCGCCGATGCCGCGGTGATGGTCTCCGGCAACTCCTTCGTGAACCTCTACTTCTCCTCGCAAGACAAGTGGGAGGCGCCCCTGACCTCCGAGGCGCTGGAAGAAGAGCACGGGACTGCCTTGGAGGCGATACGGGGCCGCGAAGAGGTCGAGTGGTGCGCCTACAGGCGCCAGGACGGCGGAGTCAAAATAGCGTCGAGGGGCGGCGACGCCGTTCTCGATCTGGAAGACGAACACTACACCTACGCGTTCGATGGGGTGGACCCGCTGCGACTGGGACTGCAACACGCTCGCGTCGCCCGGTCAGAGGCCCTTGCACAGACGATTGACACGGACTTTCCCGACTCGCTCGAGCAGATCTGGCACCTGTTCAAGAGCCAGCGCACGGGGGATATCGTCGTGACAGCCAAGTCCGGGTACGACCTGCGGGGATGGCGGGAGTTCCCTGAACACCGATCCTCACACGGCGCGCTCTGCAGGGAGCACATGGCTGTCCCCATCCTCAGCAATCGACCGCTCGTCAACGATGGCGGCATGCGCACCGTGGACCTGTTTCCAACGGTTGCCGAGGGGCTTGGC
This sequence comes from Dehalococcoidia bacterium, assembly GCA_965197715.1. Taxonomy (GTDB): domain Bacteria; phylum Chloroflexota; class Dehalococcoidia; order Lucifugimonadales; family UBA1127. The sequence continues at coordinate 2,791,663 of OZ240224.1, read as the reverse complement.
TTCACGCCGACGAAACCGCACTTCGGGCGCAGTTTGCTGTGATGGGTGTAGGCGTACGTCGCAGATAACACGGCGCCAAGCCGTCTACTATCTGGCAGCCCTGTTCGTTCCCGCCGCGGCGTGTACGCTGCTGGTGTGGCGTCTGCTGCCGGAGTGGTGGGAGTTGTCCGCCTTCTTCTGGTATTCGATACCCGGAAACAGCTTCATTCTGCTCCCTCATGAGCCCGCAGTGGTCTTTGCGGGGACACTGTACAGCCCGCTCCTGGTCGCACTTGTCGGGGGCTTGGCAACGATACCCGCCTCCACGCTGGACTATCAGCTATTCAAACGCGCGTTCAACCTCGGACTCCTGGCCAAGGCCAAGGACAGCCGGATATCCCGGTTTTCTCAACGCGCGTTTAACTGGCAACCCTGGTGGACGATCGTGGTGTTCGCATTCAGCCCTATCCCGTTCTACCCAGTGCGACTCGCTGCTCCCCTGGCCGACTACCCCCCCACCCGCTACGTCATGGCGGTCGTCATGGGGAGGGTGCCGCGCTACTACCTTCTTGCATGGGGAGGCGAATCGGCCGCAAGGCTGCTGAACTGGAACCCCATCACCTGAAGGGGTCTTGAAACGGAGCAGCGAAGCGCTGCCCACACTGCACAACGCCGCCGACGGCCCAAACTGAGAGAGCACGGAGAGGGCTGGCTGAGCGACGCGTCAATCCGGGAATGGGAATGCATCGCCTTCCACGTCACTGCCTGTCGTCAACGGTCAGGCGTTCTTCCAGCCTGTGCAGGGCGTCTCTGGTGGTGCGGATCTCACGGAGGAGCTCCTCCGTCGACACCGGCTGCTCCAGGTCCCGCAACCGGTCTAGCTTGGCTTCGTCCAGGCTGTTGACGATGATGGCAATGAACAGGTTAATCACGACGAAGGTCCCAACGACCACAAAGCTGACGAAGTAGACCCAGGACATGGAATGCAGCTCCATTGCCGTCCGCATCACCTCGGTCCAGCCCTCCAACGTGATGATGTTGAATAGCGTCAGCAGCGCAATGCCCAAGCTCCTCCAGTTGTCCGGGTCATGTTCGTGAAACAGATGGAAGCCAATAATGGCGTAGATGTAGACGATGATGCTCATGAGTATCAAGACGTGCCCGACGCTCGGGATGGCGCGCACCAGCGCGGCAATAATCAGACGCAGGTCTTTGACCGCGGAGATGAGCCGCAGCACCCTGAGCAGGCGGGCGAGCCGGGCGATCATGGCGAATTGCCCGGTGGCCGGAATCAGCGCGAAGACAATGATGAGAAAGTCGAAGACGTTCCATCCGTCCCGGAAGTACCCGGTGACCCGGGGCGTCGACGCCGTGATCTTGAGGACCGCTTCGACGATGAATATGCCAAGCGCTGCCTGGTTTCCCAAGTGCATCCAGTAGCCGAATTGCCGCTCCAGCGAGGAGGAGGTCTCCAAGCCAAGCAATATGCTGTTGGCGATGATGACGGCGATTATGCCGTACTCGAATGTCCGCGCTTCGACGAGCCCTCGGATGAGCAGCACGAGCCGACTCATTGCGGCCCGCGGCCGGGGAAGGGAACGACGGGGCTGCGCCTCTTCAAAGACAACTGCAACTGCTGGGGGCCCTTCTTTTTCAGATTTGCCGGGCCATCAACAGGTTGGAACTCTTGGCCCGGACTTGCCGCGCTGGCAACTGCCGCGAACGCCGGGGAAGGCGAAGGCCTTGCCTGCCTACCTGTTCCACCGGCAAGAAGACCTCGTTGGAGCCCGGCCGCCATTCGGGCGAAGGGGATCCGCCCCGGAAGCAGAGCCGTCGACGGCGACGCGCCTCCACTCCGTTGCAGGAAGCCGAGGGAAGTCCGTCGGCCGATGGCGGCCGGGCTGCAACGGGCAACTCTATCTGACAGCCTAGCACAAGCTAGAATCCGGCTCAACGAAAGCCTCATCAGACAGCGGCAGCCGCAATGGTGTACTATGTAGCCCGATATAGCTGACTCTCGCCATGGACTGTTGCCATGGAGTTCCACAGCTACGATCTAGATCCGTCCATCTACGATGAGATGTTCCTGCCGGACGGCGCCCCCGGGGGCATTGCCGCCAGCTCTTCAATGCCCTGACCCGACTCTCGGTGGATGAGCTCGGGAGCATCCAGGACCGGGTTACGCGCTCGTTTTCCAACGAGGGCATCACCTTCACGGTCTACGGGGACGACGAGGCGGACGAGCGGATCATCCCCATCGACTGTCTGCCCCGCTTGATGTCGGCCACGGAATGGCGGGGGCTGGCGAAGGGACTGACCCAGAGGCTCAGGGCCCTGAACTTCTTTCTGGGCGACGTGTACGGGGAGTCCCGGATCATCCGCGACAGCCTGATTCCCGCCGATCTGGTGAAGGGCTGCCCCCACTTCAGGCCCGAGATGCGGGGCTTTTCCGCGCCCCACGGGACCTGGGTCGGCGTCTGCGGCGCCGATCTGGTGCGTACCAACGACGGCTTCAAGGTGTTGGAAGACAACCTGCGGGTGCCGTCCGGCGTGTCCTACATGCTTGCAAACAGGAAGGCGGCCAAGGCGTGCTTCGGCCGGCTGTACCGGCTCTCGCGGGTGCTGGAAGTGGAAGGCTACGGGCGGGCACTGCTGGAGACCATCCGGGAGCTGGCGCCCAACGGCCGCCCGGACCCGGTCATCGCGCTGCTCACGCCGGGATTGTGCAACTCCGCTTTCTACGAGCACGTGTTCCTGGCGCATGAGATCGGAGCGGAGCTCGTGGAGGGCCGCGACCTGCTAGTCCGCGACGGGTTCGTGTACATGCGCACCACCACAGGACTGCGCCGCGTGGACGACGACTTCATCGACCCCCTGGTCTTCCGCCCGGACTCCCTGCCTGGAGTGCCCGGTCTAACAGCCGCCTGCCTGGCGGGAAACGTGACCCTCGTCAACGCACCCGGGACCGGCGTGGCGGACGACAAGAGTGTCTACGCCTACGTTCCGGACATGATACGTTACTACCTGGGCGAGGAGCCGCTTCTGGCGAACGTCGACACTTGCCTCTGCAGGCGGCCCCGGGACCTAGAGTATACCTTGGACAACCTCCAGGACCTGATCGTCAAGCAGGTGGGCGGGTCCGGGGGGTACGGGATGCTGATCGGCCCCGACTCGACGCCCAAGGAACGGGAGGAGTACGCCCGCAGGGTGCGGGCCGACCCGGCGAACTACATTTCGCAACCCGTTCTTGCGCTGTCCCGGTCGCCCTGCCTTATAGAAGGCGAGTTCGAGCCGCGGCACGTGGACCTCCGGCCCTTTGTGCTGCAGGGACAGCAGTCCCGCCTTGTGCCGGGAGCGTTCTGCAGGGTCGCCCTGCGACGGGGCAGCCTAGTAGTAAACTCCAGCCAGGGCGGGGGCGGCAAGGACTTCTGGGTGCTGGAGGACTGAAGAAAAGACTGTAGAGGTTCCCATGCGCACGCACATGTATCGTTGGCGCCCAATGAACATGATCATGCACCACAGACGTGCATCGCTGGCGGGGGCGATCGCACTGATCGCGCTGGCGCTCTTCTTCGCCTGGCCTGCGGTTGCCCACGCGCAGGGGATTGATGAAGAGACGCAGTTCGTCTTCAACACCTTTGCGTTTCTCGTGTGGGGCGCGCTGGTGATGTGGATGTGCGCAGGATTCACCATGCTTGAATCGGGCGCAGTCCGGACCAAGAATGCCTCCATGATCTGCCTCAAGAACATCGGTCTGTACTCCATTGCGGGCCTTGCCTTCTTCTTCATCGGCTACAACCTCATGTACGTCGACGTTGGGAGTGTCATCGGCTCATTCCAGTTGCTGTACGGGCCATCGTCCGCCGAGATCAAGCTGGTTGGCGAACAGGCGGAGGCGGCCGCCGACGTGATCCGGCAGGGACAGGCCACCATGTCTGACTGGTTTTTCCAGATGGTGTTCGTGGCGACCGCCGCCTCGGTGGTGTCCGGAGCTATTGCCGAGCGCGTCAAGCTGTGGCCCTTCTTCCTCTTCACGCTGGTACTGACGGGGCTCATCTATCCAATCGTGGGCGCGTGGACCTGGGGTGGGGGATGGCTTGATGCGTTGGAGTTCCAGGACTTTGCGGGATCGACGATAGTGCACGGTACGGGAGGCTGGGCCGCCCTGGCGGGGATTCTCATCGTGGGGCCCCGCCTCGGGAAGTACCGGCGAGATGGCAGCGCGAGGGCGACCCCGCCCTCCAACGTGCTCTTGGTGACGCTGGGCGTCTTCATACTGTGGCTGGGTTGGTTTGGCTTCAACGGCGGGTCGCAGCTGGCGCTGGGGAGCGCGCTCGATGCGGTGACGATGAGCCTGATACTGGTCAACACCAACCTGGCGGCAGCGGCGGGGGTCATGGCCGCCATCGCATTCTCGCGGCCCGTCCTGGGGCGGACCGACCTGTTCGCCGGGCTCAACGGCGCCATTGCCGGGCTCGTGGCGATCACCGCAGGTCCCGACATAGTCGAACACCATTGGGCGGTAGTCATCGGAGCTGTCGGCGGCATTATCTGCACAGTCGGGCTGAAGCTGCTGGAAAAGGTCAAGGTGGACGACGTAGTCGGAGCAATCCCCGCCCATCTATTCGCGGGAATCTGGGGGACCCTGGCGGTGAGCATAGCTGCGGGCGGCCAAATCCACGTTCAGCTGTTGGGGATCGCAGCCGTCGGGGCGTTCGTATTTGGGTCGTCTTTACTGACATGGTTTGTGCTTGCGAAGACCATTGGACTACGGGTATCGCCGGAAGTGGAGCGGTTGGGCCAGGACGCCGGGGAGCTGCGGATCGAGGCATACCCAGAGTTTGTGCTCATGCCGGAAGAGTTCGACGAAGAGACGTAGCTGCATGCTCTCACGCAGCGCCGCCGGGCTTTACTGGATGGGCCGCTACCTGGAAAGGGCGCAGCACCACTGCGGAATGCTGCGTTTGCAGACGAGAGCGCTGGTGGACCGCCCCGTGCAGGAGATCTACTTCGGCTGGAAGCGCATCTGCTCCAGCATGGACCGGGAACCTCCCGGCGGCAGCCTTGAACTTGGCAGCGACGACTACACGCTGGCCGATTCCTATACGCTCGCGGACGACCTTACGTTCGAGCGTTCGAATCCCGGCTCGGTGTGGAGCTGCCTCGTCCTGGGGCGGGAGAACGCCCGGCAGACGCACCATTACATCAGCGCCGACATGTGGACCTCGCTGGACCTGGCTTACCTTCGGGTGCAGCGGTTGAGCATCGGGGACATCTGGCCGACATCTCCGAAGAGCTTCTACGCCGAATTGGCCAGGGAGATCGACACATTCTCCGGGGTAGCCGGGGCCACGATGTACCAGGAACGGCAGGTAGAACTTCATGCAGCGATGGCGCCTCATTGAGCGCGCGCAGCTCCTGACGGCGCTCCTCCTGGCCGAGATGGAGGTCGCGGCGGCGAATGAAGGCGCCGATGGCGACTTGGAGACGCTGCTCCTCGCCTACCACGCCCTCGACGCCTACAACCGGCGGTACGGGTTCGACATGCATCCGGGCCGTGTGCTGGACCTGCCGGTCGCTTGACGCGGCGGTGGCTGACCTCGACGGCGCCGGGCCGGGGCCTGACCCGGATTCCGGGGCCGCCGTCCGGCGGCCGGCCGGCCGTCTGGCAGCGCTGCTCCACTACGAGTGGCCCGACAGCACGACAAGGAGGGGTTCCTGCGCCAGGCCAGGGTGCGCTGCCTGGAGCTCCACGACCTTGTCGCCGCCAGGTACTTCGACTATCAGCCGGGCTGAGGAGAGGCGCGGCTGCTTGTGGGGGAGGCACGGGCCGGGCGTCAGTGTTGGCGGATGAAGTCTATGACGAGGCGGTTCCAGGCTTCGGGCTGCTCCCAGTAGGCAGAGTGGCCGGCGTCCAGGAGGAGGGCGAACTCGCAGTTGGGGATGCGGTTCGCCATGGCGCGCATCCTCGGGGGCGGAGCGAGGAGGTCGGCGCCTCCGGCGAGCATCAGGGTCGGCACGCTGACCGTTTCCAGCAGAGCGAGGGTGAAGCTGTTGCGCATCGGCTCCTGGTACCCCTCCCACTGGCGGCTGGCCTGCTCGATCTCCAACCAGCGGTCGACTCCGTCGGGGTCCTCGGCGCGGTAGGTTGGCCCCAGTTCCCGGAACCAGGCGGCCAGCGACTGAAACTCCGGGACGCGCCCGTACCGGCGCCCGATGGCCATGTACTCCGCGTCCTGCTGGAGGGGGCCGCCGCTGCAAGCAACGACCAGGCTCGCAAGCCCCTGCGGGTGGGTAACGGCGTAGTCGAGCCCCACGTAGCCGCCTCCGGCGGTGCTGACGAGGTGAAACCGGCCAAGGCCAAGGCGCCCCACGAGGGCGTGAAGGTCGGCGGTGGGGTAGGTGGTCTGCTCCTCCGGTGGCTCGGCCCGGGTGCGGCCCCAGCCGCGCCGGTCGTAGGTGACGCAGCGGTAGCCGGCGGCGGTGAAGGTGGGCAGCTGGTGCACCCAGCTGTCGGTGTTTCCGGTGAAGGCATGGAGCAGCACGACGGGAGTGCCGTCGCCGCCGGTATCCTCGTACCAGAGGCTCGCGTCGGGGAGCTCAAGGTAGGGCATGCAGCACACATCCAAAGGGGTATCCGGCATGGTCGGCGGACCGAGGGCCAGTATAGCACGGGGGTGGGCGCGGCCACGGTGTCCGGGGGCCTCACCATGAGCAGGGAGAAGAGGGATGTTGTGGAGTACCGCTGGTTGACCGCCCCCACGGAAGGGACTACTCTGAAAGCATGAAGATTGCTCGAATTCTCATGTCGGTCCTGGCGGTCCTATACGCACTCCTTGCAGGCTTTACGGCCATGGTGGGCTCCTTCGCGGACGGCGGAGACATCTGGTCGCGGCTCCTGCTGGTCCTGCTCCATCCCCTCTGTGCCGCGGGAATGCTGGTGCTGGCCTTCGTTCGGGGGCTAGCTCCGGCGAAGCTGTTTGGCATCGCGGCGCTGCTCGCGGGCACGGCGGCCGCTGACCTGGTCGTCGCGGCGCTGATAGCGGGCGGCTCGGTGAAGGGGGACTGGTGGCTTATGGCGCTGTTCGCCGTGGCTCCGGCCGCCGGGGTGCTCTACGCCCTCGGTCGGGCCCGGATGCACTCAGCGCAGGGCCGGGGGTAGGACCGCTCTCAGCCCCAGCCGTTGGGGTCATGCGACTGCCTCTTTTCGCGCCCCGGGTCGCGGCCGGCCATGCCGCGCGCCCTCAGCCATTCCTCGCGCCGATGCTGCGTTTCAGGACGCGAAAGAGGAGCGCGGCGAGGACGCAGCCGGTGAGGGGACCCGCCCAGTAGAGCCACTGATGCTCGAAGCCGCCGCCGACCAGCGCGGGCCCGAAGGAGCGCGCGGGGTTCATGGACGCGCCGGAGATGGGCCCTGCCATGGTGGCGAACAGGCCGACGGTTGCCCCAACAGAGAATGCTACCGCCAGGTGCGGGGTCCTGAAGCCGACGGTGACCGTGGCGATGACCAGCATCAGCACAAAGGATATGCCCATCTCGACGACGAGGGACTCGAGGGGGGAGCCGGAGGGCAGGGTTTCGCCCAGGGTCCCGGCGCCGACGGAGAGGGCAGCCACCACCGCGGACGCCGCCGCGGCCCCAGCTAGCTGAGTCACCCAGTACCAGGGCACGAGCGAGATCGGAAAGTGCCCCGTGACGGCGAGCCCCAGGGTGACGGCGGGGTTGACGTGCGCCCCGGATATGCGTCCCAGGAGATAGATGGCGGAGAAGACGGCGAGGCCGAAGGCGGCGCCGGTTCCCGCGTTGCCCAGCGTGCCGCCCATGTTGGCATCGAGGACGATGGCCCCCGTGCCGACGAAGACGAGAATGAACGTGCCGGCGGCTTCTGCGGACAGCTTCCTTGCCGTATTCCGGGCGGCGCTTCGGCGGACGGTCTTGCGCCGGTCCAGGGAAGCGTCTTCGACGGACATCTATTCTAGCACGAAGTCGGCGACAACGGGCAGATGGTCCGAGGCCATCTGGGCGGCTGGGCTGTCGAGGACGCCGGCGCTGGCGCAGGCCCGGGCGAGGTCCCGGCTCGCCATGATGTAGTCGAGGCGAACGCCGCCCAGGAAGTCGTCGGGCTTGGACTCCAGCAGGGTTGGATAGGTCGGCGCGGTGACGCCGTGGCTCGCGTGGACGTCGACAAAGCCTACCGCCTCGAAGTACCGGCCGACCTGTGTATCCGGCTGGAGGCGCTCATCAAGCAGGCGGCGAACGGGCAGGTCCTCGCGGTAGCCGGGCGGGAGAGAGTTGAAGTCACCCATGACGATGGTGGGATCGCCGGGGCGGGTGCGGCTAAAGACGATCTGCGCCTCCATGAGCCGGTGCAGGCTCGCATAGGGGTTGAAGTGGGTTGCGTGGATGGTGATCGCGTGGCCGCCGGCGCCGGTGACGCGCATGGTCACGAGGCCGTGAAACATGGGGGCGGCGACGACGGACGTTGTCGCTGGCTTCCACGGCGGCCGGCACAGGAGGCCGACGTGGTTGCCGCTGGGGGCGGTGACGAATTCACCGTGCATCCCGACGGCCTCGCAGAAGGCGTCGCGCCGGGCGCCGCCGTTCTCGAGGAACCCCCAGCACTCGCAGAGGGCGAGCAGGTCTGGTTGCGCGTCATTGACCTGAGCTGCGATCAGGCCGGTCCGGTCCTGGCCGGAGGTTTCGCCGCCGAAGAGGATGTTGTAGGCCATCACGCGCAGGTTTTCAGTCATGGGCCCCGCCGAGGAAACGTGTCAGTCTAGGGGAATATACGACATTGGACGCGCCGGAGGGTAGGGCAGGGGACGCTGCTACGCACGTGTTCCCTCGGCCAGTCCACGACCAGGGATTGGAGGCGGTCCCCCGCGATCCTTCCCCCGAGCACGGACGCTCGGGGGCGCCCGTCACGAAATTGCCGTAACATACGCAAATCGACGGGCGGTGAGGCGGTATGCGGGGCAATTCAGCCCGGAGGAGACGGACCAATGACTGAGGAACGGCAGAGCATCGCAGACCCCCGGTGGAAGAAGTACCCGGCCGATCAGTGGTCTGACGCGGCCGTAACGGCGATGAAGCTGGGCGGGGTGGACAACCTCTACTTCGTGTCCGGGTCCGAGCTCAGCTTCTGGCAGGAGAGCATCGCCAAGGCGCGCCAGCGGGAGCTGCCGACGCCTCGACTGGTGACGGTAACCCACGAGGGCGTGGCCCTCAACGCGGCGCTGGGCCACAGCATGGTCACGGGGCAGCCGGCAGCGACAGCGGCGCACGTGGACGTGGGGACGTTCAACTATGGCGCGGGGCTCCACACGGCGTGGCGCGGCAGCTATCCCGTCCTCATCACGGCCGGGGCGGGACCGCGGGCATACGCCGGCTCCATGCCGGGCGGACGGGGGTCCAACGTACAGTGGGTGCAGGAGCCGAGGGACCAGGGCGAGATTGTGCGGCAGTACACGAAGCTGGATCATCGGATGGAGCACCAGGACAACCCTGGGTTGATGGTCAGCCGCCTCCTCCAGGTGGCCATGAGCGAGCCCAGAGGCCCGGTATACCTGACGTTCCCCCAGGAGACCGCCATGCTGCCGATACGGGGCGGCATCCGGTTCCCCACCCGGGACGAGCTTGGCGTTGCGCGGGCGGCATGGCCGGACCCCGCGGACGCCCGCCGCGTGGCACGGTGGCTCATAGAGGCCGACAACCCCGTGATGGTCACGGGAGGGTCCGGTCGGAACCCTGAGTCGGTTGAGGACCTGGTGCGGCTGGCGGAACTGCTGGCGACGCCCGTCATGGACGTTGGCCGGGTGGACCGGCTGAACTTTCCAACGACGCACCCGCTGTTCGGCACAGGTCCTGACCCCAAGGACGCCGACGTGATCCTGGTCTTTGAGAACCCGGTGCCCTTTCTGCCTCCATCGGGCTCGCCCAAGGCCGGAGCCAAGATCGCGTGGGTGGACCCAGACCCGGTCCAATCGCGCTACAAGACGATGGAGTTCAGCGCCGACCTCTGGCTGCCCGTCGCCACTGCGGGGGCGGCGCGGGCCATCTACGAGGCGGCAACGGGCATGCTCTCGAAGAGCGGCATGAGCCGTATCGCGGAGCGCCGACAGCGGCTGGAGACGCGGAAACGGGAGTTGGAGGCACGGGCAGAGGCCCAGGCCCAGGAGGCAGGCAAGCGCAGGCCCCTTCATCCCAGGTGGGTCTGCCGCGAGATCGGCAGGCTGTTGGAGCCCGACGCGATACTCTTGGACGATACGCTGAGCACGAGCTCACCCCTCCCGTCGTACCACCACCGAGCAGCGCCGGGAACACTGTTCAAGAGCGGCGGGAGCGCAGGGGGATGGGGGAGCGGGGCGGCCTTTGGGGCAAAGATGGCCAAGCCCGCAAGCGACGTAGTGCTGGCCACGGGGGACGGCTACTTCATGTTCGGGACGCCGTTGCCGGCGCTGTGGTGCGCAGCGCACTACAGGGCGGCCTTCCTGACGGTGGTGTTCGTGAACGGCTCCTACAGCACGGGGACGACCGGACTCCAGCGCATGTACCCGGAGGGTGTGGCGGCAAGCGCCGGCGACTACGAAGGGGGCCTCTTCGACCCGCCGCCCGACTTCGCAAAGCTGGCCGAGGCCGCCAACGGGTACGGCGAGACCGTCAGCGAGCCCGAGCAGGTGGGGCCGGCGATAGAGCGGGGACTGGCGCAGGTTCGCGGCGGGACGCCGGCGGTCATCGCCGTGAAGCTGCCGACGCTGGTGGAGGAGATGGGCAGGCCGTAGGGACTGCTTGGGAGTGGTAGCTGCGGGCGGGCGCCGAGCATAGCGACGCCGCGATGTGGGTCCCCGGCCCCGCTTCCAGCGATACCTAACGAGGGCTGGGGCGGGCCAAACGGAAGGAGGCTGTGGCATGGAGCTGACGCTTTTGGGCACCGGCATGCCCTTTCCCAGCCCAGATCGAGCGGGGCCGAGCCAGCACCTGCAGCTTGGCAAGGCCTCGGTGCTGGTGGACTGCGGCAACGGGACGTGCCGCCGCATGGTGGAGGCCGGCCTGGAACCCAAGGAGATCGACCTCATCTTCGTCACGCACATGCACTCGGACCACACCATAGACCTGGCCCACGTTCTCATCAGCGGCTGGATCGCCTACCGGTCCAAGCCTGTCAAGATCATCGGTCCGCCCCAGACCCGAGAGTTCGTCCGACGGGTGCTGCACGCCTTCGAGCTTGACATCAAGCTGCGGAAGCTGGAGGAGCGGGTGGGAGGGGCGATCATGGCGGTAGAGGTGGTGGAGATTGGCGATGGAGACACCTTTGCCGGCGACGGCTGGGAGGCCACGGCCATGGAGGTGGACCACGGGTACGTGAAGCCATCCCTGGGATTCATCTTCGAAGAGGCGGGGAAGAGGCTGGTGATCTCGGGCGATACGGCCCCCTGTCAGGCTGTCGTGGATGCGGCGCGGGGGGCGGACGTGCTGGTGCACGAGCTGACACGAGGGCGCAAGGACGCCGACTTCCACGGCTCGGAGCTGGAGCAGCTGCCACCCCTCCGGCGACGTATCCTGGAGTCGCACACGTGCCCGCACCAGCTTGGGCCCCTGGCCCAAGAGTCGGGCGTGCCGGAGCTGGTCCTCACCCACCTACCCCATGACCTCGACGAGGAGTGGGCCCGCGAGGTCATCACCGCCGACTACAACGGGCAGCTCATCGTCGGACATGATCTGCTCCGCATGACCGTCTAGACCCTGGGGCGCTGCTTTCCTTCCCACAGGGCTTCCGACCACAGACGGCGGAGAGGGGGAACGATGGCCGGACAGGCGAGACAGGTTGGGCTGACCCTCTACAACCCGGAGAAGGCGTACCACGGGTACACGCTGCTGGCGCCCAAGGAAGACACGGGCGTGTACCTGCTCGACATGCGAGGGAGCATCGTCCACCACTGGAGGATGCCGGCCCGGCCAGGGGGTCACGGCGTTCTTCTGGAGAGTGGCAACCTGCTCTTTGGGGCGGAGACGGAGGGCGCGCAGAGTCCGTGGTACGGCGTCCTGATGGAGGTTGACTGGGAAGGAAACCTGCTCTGGACGTACGCGGACGAGACGCTCCATCACGACTTCAGCCGAATGCCCAACGGCAACACCATGCTCCTGGGCTCGGAGGCCGTGCCCGAAGAGGTGGCCAAGGGTATCAGAGGAGGCCGTCCGGGTACGGAGCCCGCAGAAGGGATCACGTGCGACTACTTCCGAGAGGTCAACCCCAAAGGGGAGACCGTCTGGGAGTGGCACGCATACGAGCACCTCGACCCCGAGACGGACATCATCTGCCCCCTCTGTCCCAGGCACGAGTGGGCCCACACCAACGCATGCCACGTGCTCCCCGACGGCGGCGTGCTCACCAGCTTTCGCCTGCTGAACACGGTGGGCATCGTGGACAGGGTCAGCGGCGCCTTCCTGTGGAAGTGGGGCCGCGATGAGATGGGAGGCCAGCACGACCCCAGCCTTCTGGTCAACGGCAACATCCTCATCTTCGATAATGGCTGGCACAGTGTGAGCACCGGCAGCTCGGGCTCGCGGGTCATCGAAGTCGACCCCAAGACCAATCAGGTCGTGTGGGAGTACAAGACACTGCCGCCCTGGGAGTTTTACAGCTCTTTCATCAGTGGCGCCCAGCGCCTCCCCAACGGCAACACTCTGGTGTGCGAGGGCATGACGGGCAGGATCTTCGAGGTTACCCGGGAAGGCGAGAAAGTCTGGGAGTACGTCAACCCTTTCTTCGGGATGAACAAGCGGTACGGCAACGTCAACCGGCTGTTCCGAGCGTACCGATACGCCCCGGACTTTCCGGGACTTGCCGACAAGGCGCTGGATGCGGACAAGCACCGGTGGCTGAACCACCTACGCCAGACTCCCGGGCAAGGGCGGCCTGCGCAGCGCGGGGACCCCGCGCCGCGTTGACACCCTCTGTGGGCTGTGATAAGACAGGGACGAGACAACCCGGACACGTGCGGGAGTAGGGTGACATGACCTCTCGAAAGCCGCTGCGGATGGGCATGGTGGGTATCGGCGTAGGAGGGGCAGAGATGCTGCCGCCGATGGAAGCGATGCCGGAGATCGACCTTGTAGCCGGTGCGGACATCAACCCACGGGTACGTGAGGCCTTCGCGAGCCGCTACGAGGCGAAGGCGTATGCCACTATCGAGGAGATGTGCGCGGACCCGGACGTGGACGCCGTGTGGGTGTCGACGCCGAACCGGTTCCACGCCCAGCACACGATCATCGCCGCGAACCACGGCAAGCACGTGGTCGTGGAGAAGCCCATGGCCCTGAACCTCCAGGAGGCGGAGGCGATGATCGAGGCGGTGGAGCGCAACGGGGTCAAGATGGTGGCGGGGCACACCCGCAGCTTCACTCCGCCCGTCCGGACCATGTGGCGCATCATCAACTCCGGGAAGCTGGGGCAGGTGCGGGCCATCAATCTGTTCGCCTACACGGACTGGATGCTTCGCCCGAGGACGGCCGACGAGCAGGACCTGGCGCAGGGGGGAGGGATCCCGTACCGGCAGGGCCCGCATCAGATAGACACGATACGCGTGTTGGGCGGCGGCATGGTGCGAAGCGTGCGGGCGATGGTGGGCCAGTGGATGCCGGAGCGGCCCATTCCGGGCTACTACGCGACCTACATTGAGTTCGAGGACGGGACGCCGGCCATAGCCGTGCACAACGGGTACGGCTATTTCCTGGCGTCGGAGTTGGTGCCGTGGGGCACAGACGCCCAGCGGTACACGCCGGAGGAGCGGGTCCGAGTGCGCAGGCAGATGCAGCGCGGGGAGCGCGACGAGGAGGCGGACAAGGACGAGATCCGTATCGGCGGGAGCAAGGAGCGGGAGATCTTTCGCCGGGAGAACGTTGAGAAGTGGGTGCCGGAGGACCTGGGCGTCGTGCTGGTGTCGTGCGAGCGGGGGGACATACGGCACTCGGCGACGGGGCTCTACGTCTACGACGACGACGGCGTGCGGGAGCTCGACCTGACGCCGGACCGGGACATGGGTCCGGCCGCCCGCCGCGCCGAGCTGGAGGAGCTCTACGACGCGGTGATGGAGGACCGGCCCATCTACCACACGGGCCGGTGGGGGATGGCGACGCTGGAGGTGTGCCTGGCGATCATGGAGTCGGCCAGGGACCGCAGGGAGGTTTACATGAAGCACCAAGTCCCGACAGCGGCCAACTACGGCGATGCAAAGACCTTTGTCTCGGCGGACATCTAGAGGACGGCGGCAGCAGCAACAGCAAGCAGGAGGAATCATGGCAGAAGCGCCAGCCAAAGACCAAACGGCGGGGCCCTCGTATCGACGGCGGGACTTCACTTACGACCGGTGGATGGAGTCGGTAGGCATCCCGATCCACCGGGGTTACTTCATCGAGGACCTTCGCACGGTACCGCTGGGGCGGTGGGACGACCGGGGGTGCGACGCGGCCTTCATCCAGCTGGAGGGGATGCAGGGGGTGTGCGAGGCCCGCGTGAGCGAGATTCCGCCGGGACAGAGCCTGCCTCCCACCAAGACGGGCATCGACGAGGTGATATACGTGCTGGACGGGCGCGGGCTGACGACGGTCTGGCGCACTGACGGGGCGGCCAAGAAGACGTTTGAGTGGCAGACTCGCAGCATGTTCATGATCCCGCACCATCACTGGCACCAGCTCAGCAATGCGCAGGGGGACCGGCCCGTTCGGCTGCTTCACTGCACGTATATGCCGCCGGCGATGTCCGCGGTGCAGGACCCGGCCTTCTTCTTCGACACGAAGTACGAGGCGCCCGACCTGATGTCCGGTCTCGAGGGCGAGTTCTACGCGGAGGCGAAGGCGGTGCAGGCGAGAGTGGGGGGCGCCAAGACGGGGGTCGGCGCCTTCTGGTACGGCAACTTCTTCCCGGACATGGCTGCATGGGACCAGCTGGTGCCCTTCTGGGGGCGGGGCGCCGGGGGGCACGCGGTGTTCGTGCAGTTTCCGGGATCGGAGTGGACGGCGCACATGTCGGTATTCCCGGCGCAGACGTACAAGAAGGGGCACCGACATGGGCCGGGGTTCTTCATCGTAATACCGGCGGGTCAAGGGTACTCGCTGCTGTGGCCGGAAGGCGGGGAGAGGATCGTGGTACCGTGGCATGAGGCGAGCGCCTTCGTGCCGCCGAACCGGTGGTTCCACCAGCACTTCAACGTTGGGGACAAGCCCGCACGCTACCTGGCCATGCACCCGCTGGGCCAGTTCACCGGCACGTCGGAGCGCATTGAGGACGCGAACCGGGACCAGTTCGACTACTGCGACGAGGACCCCTGGATCCGCCAGAAGTTCGAGGAGGAGATGGGCACGCGAGGGATGAAGAGCCTGATCCCGGAAGAGGCGTACCAGGTGAAAGGCTACGAGTGGGACTACGGGGAAGAGAAGTAGGCACAGCGCAGGGACAGCATGGCGGGGGCGGCCCATAGGGCCGCCCCCGCTCGTTTGGTCCGAGTTCCAGCAGACGTTAGTGCCAAAGCGTCCCTCGCGCGCACCGGCCAACATCCGCCGGCCTCACCATACCTGCCTCCCCCCGCACACGCTGGACCAAGCAGACCCGCCTCCTGGTGGGAGCGGGTCTGCGAGTGGGGCGGGGCGCGATCAGAATGGCGGCGTCCGGCTGCTACTCTTCACTTCCGGTTGTCTCCGCCGTCTGCACCTCTGCGGCGGGCGCCTGGTAGCTCCACTGCTGGACGAAGTAGATGATGATATCCTTCCCCAACGCCACGAGCGGCGGCCCAAGAATAACGGCCCACAGGCCGAAGTAGTGGCTGCCGATGCTGATGACCAGGATGACGGCAACGGGGTGCAGGCTGAGCGCCCCGGCTTGGATCCTCGGCACCAAGAGGGTGTTCTCCAGCATTTGGACGGCGAGGTACAGCAGGATGACCCAGAGGATTCTGTCCGGTTCCGTGGCCAGCGTCACCACCACACCCACCCCTCCGCCTATCCATGGGCCGATGATGGGGATCAGCTCCGTCAGCCCGGCGACAACCCCAAGAATCACAGCGAAACGGACATTCAGCAACAGTAGCCCCACGGCCACGATGATTCCGACGACCAACCCCAGGGTGAGCTGGCCCCGGATGTACCCGCCGATGGTCCGGTCCGCAATTGCCAGGATGTCACGAAAGTAAGGACGCATCGCGGCGGGAAACGGCGCAAACAGGGACCCCGTGATCAGGCCGGAGTCCTTCATTAGGTAGAAGACCAGCACCGGCGTGGTGGCCAGCGCCAGAACGAAGGCGAAGGAGCTGGTGACGATTGCCAGAACCTGCTGCACCACGTTCAAGGCCGCTCCGCCAACGATGCTGCCCGCGCCGGCCAGCGCTAGCTCAATCTGGTCCCGGATGTCCTGAGAGACCAGGTCAATGTATAGGGCGACCCACCCCTCAACCGTCATGCGGGCGGCGTTGATGAATACAGGGAAGTCATCAACGAACTGCTCTCCCTGATCGATGGCCGGGGGTACCACCGCAACCAGGAGTCCGGCGAATACCCCCAGCGACCCCAGGAAGATGGCTCCTACGGCGGTCCCGCGCGCCAGGCCGGGGCGGTCGTGCCGCCAAGGCATGCCCCGCTCCAGCAGCCGGGCGACAGGCAGCAGCACGTAGGCGATCACCACGCTGATGCCCAGCGCCAGCAGCACCGTCCCCATGAAGTACACGATGACCAGGGCGACGAGCAACGCGGCGGCGGCCGCGGCCAGCCACGGACGATTCCCCACCTTCAGATATCGCATCTTGACCTTGTAACCTCCGAGTTATCCCGGGGCTCGTCGGTCGCCCGAATCCGCGCATAGGGTACCTGAAATAGTAGTGCCACTGGAAGTGGTCCAATAGCCGGCAAGGCCCAGCCTGCAATATCGTGAGCGGAAAGGAGGACGCCGGGCCGGTGGAGACGGTCTTCGCCCAGGCGGGGACGCTGTCGACGACATGTTGCAGGCGACGCTCCCTCTCCGGTAACGATAGGAGAGGCGCCGTCGACTTATGAGACAGGCGCAGCTACCAGAACTCCCCTTAGCGCCGCGCCGAACTCGCCCTTCTGCCAACTCCGGACCTCCGGACTAACGAGCTCGGCGTCAAGGCTGCCGGGAGACCGGGCGAGGCGTTCCAGGCTAACGGTCGGCCACAGGAGTCCAGGATCCAATCGCAGCTCCTGGCCCAACTGGCTCCGCCACGTCTTGAGAGCCCGGAGGCGAACCTCGACCTCCCTTCGTTCAGTTGGGCTCAATATCTTCTCGTTCCGCGTCCGCTTCGGCCGAGTCACCAGCCGAGCCCCGAGCCCTTCTTCGATTGCTGCTTTCAGGCCCATGCTTGCGGGCGGACGACCAAACCGACCCAGCCCCTTCACCGTGGTGAGGTCGGATGAGGAGTCAGAAGAAAGCTGAACCAACGCGGAGTCCGGTATCACCCTGAAGGGTGGACGGTCCAGGCGGCGGGCCTCTCGTTCGCGAAATTGGAACAGAGAGCGCAGGACGGCCAACCCTCTCCCGTCCAGATCGCGACTGCCCTTCATCGCAAGGAAGGCCAACTCGCGGTCAGAAGGAGTGTGCCGCACACTTTCCAGGCGCGTGAACTCCTCCTTCGCCCATTCGAACCGTGATAGCTGCTCTAAGCGCGCCGTGAGTACATCGCGGACACGCGGGAGGTGTAGAACATCGTCAGCTGCGTACTTCAGGGCTTCGGGGCTTAGCGGTCGTATCGTCCAGTCGGAGCGTTGGAGCTCGCGCGGCTTGGCCAGCTCGAGCCCCATGTGCTCCTGCAGTACGGACTGCAAACCCAAATGGGTGGAGCCGACGAAGGCAGCGGCAATGCCGGTGTCGAACAGGTTGTTGACCCGGAACCCCCAGTCCCGGTCGAGGCTGCGCACGTCGTTGCCGGCGGCATGAAAGACCTTCTCCACCGCCTGGTCGCTCAGGAGCCGGCCGAGCAGTCGGACGTCGCCAATCGCCAGCGGGTCGACGAGGAAAGCGGTTTCGTCGGTCGCGAGCTGCACAAGGCAGACTCGCTCGTGATATCTGAAGAACCCGTTCGACTCAACGTCGACGGCAACTCGGGGCGCCCTCGACATACGACTGACGACTTCGGCCAGACGTGTCTCCGTGTCAACGAGCTCAAGCTGGCTCATGGCCATTCACTTCCGGGCGCCATGGCCAATCGCTCTGCCTGTGCCTGTCTCATTGGGGGTGCGACGGATTGTGGGCAACTGACTTGCTTGATTGTTTACCTTCGTATGATTGCAAGAAACATTTTTTTGGGGGTTGTGAAGCTAAAAAGGTCGAAAAAGGGTGATTGTTTGCCGGCGGGAAACCCCCTGTAGCTTCGGCATGGCTTTGGGCGTTTGATTGTTTCTTGGCGGATGTAGCTTCGGAAGTGGGCGCACCGGCGTTTCTGGCTGTCGTGGCGCGCCGCGCCGCCGCGCCGGATTCCCGCTTTCGCTGGGTCGCTGCGCGACGGAGTTGTGAGCGTGGATTGGGAGCGTTGCGTCGGAATGTGTCATCAGGGGTGGGGAGGGTCTGTGAGGAGGGTGCCCCACGCCGCCTCGCCACCCTGGATTCCCGCCTGCGCGGGCATGACGGAGTGGGGGGTGCGGGCATGACGGTTGTGCAAAGGTCTCCTTTGGCGGGTGTGTTGTAGCAATTCTAGGGCGTATGGCCCTGTACGGGCAACAGGTCGCTGGCGCGACGGCTGTGTGGGCGTGCGGTTGACACGCGCGGACGGCGCTCCTACACTCGCGCCAGCATGGCGGGTCCAGCCCGCCACATCCACCGCATGGGAGGGAGCAGATGGCTTACGACCTCCTCATCAAGAACGGCCGCATCATCGACGGCACCGGTGCACCGGGCTACGAGGGCAGCGTCGCGGTTACTGCCGGGATGATCGCGGCGGTTGGCGAGGCCGACGGCGGGGCCGCGCGGACCATCGACGCCCACGGGATGGCGGTCACGCCGGGGTTCATCGACAACCACTGCCACTTCGACGCGCAGGCGACCTGGGACCCGCTGTGCACGTACTCGTGCTACCACGGGGTGACGACGGTCATCTTCGGCAACTGCTCCCTGGCACTGGCGCCGGCCAGGGAAGAGGACCAGTACTTCCTCATGCAGATGCTCTCGCGCATCGAGGCGATCCCGCTGGAGGCGCTGCAGGCGGGGCTCAAGTGGACGTGGGGCTCCATCGCGGGCTACATGGACGCCTTGGACCAACGCCTGGGGATCAACGCAGGAGTGCTCATTGGGCACTCGGCGGTGCGACGGTACACCATGGGAGAGGCGTCGCAGGAGCGAGAGGCGACAGGGGCTGAGATCGAGGAGATGAAGGGGATCATACGGGACGGGCTCAAGGCCGGAGCGCTGGGGCTCTCGTTCAATCGCAACCCGGCGCACTTCGACATGTACGGGAGACCGGTGCCGGGGATCGTGGCGCCGATGGAGGAGCTGTACACGCTGGCGGAGGCGCTGCGGGAGGTCGGAACGGGGGTCATACAGTCGGGCGCCTCGTACAACCAGGAGATCAAGGAGCGGTATTGCACCAGGCTTTCAGAGATCAGCGGTCGCCACGTAGTGTACAACCAGATCAGCCACCGGTGGAGCGCGCCGGACCACTGGAGGGAGCACCTGGCGGTGGTGGAGGAGCGGCTGCGGGAGGGAAGCCAGGCGTACCCGCTCATCAACCCGCGACCGGGCAACAATCGCTTCACGCTGAGGAACGCCCAGACCTTCGACCGGCTTCCGGCGTGGCAGCCGCTGATGATGCGCTCGCCGGAGGAGAAGATGGCGGCCTTCCGGGACGCGGAGGTGCGCCGGCGGCTTCACGCGGACGCTGTGGAGGGGGTCGGCATACCGTTCGACGCGTTCTCGCGCCGCTGGGACAAGGTCTGGGTTACGGATGTAGCGCTGGACAAGAACCGAGGACTGGTGGGCAAGAGCGTTGAGGAGATTGCGCAGGAGCAGGGGAAGGACGTCCTGGACGCGTTCCTCGACCTGGCCCTGGAAGAGGACCTGAACACGGAGTTCGCGCTGAACCAGACGGGCGGCGACGATGATGCTATGGCGGCCCTGCTGAGTCATCCGAGCACGGTCATCGGCCTTTCCGACGGCGGCGCCCACGTGATCTTCGACGCGGGATACGGTTACAGCACGCTGTTGCTGGGGCACTGGGTCCGGGAGAAGCACGCCCTGCCGCTGGAGCAGGCAGTGCACAAGCTCACGGCGGCTCAGGCCTCCCTGTTTGGACTGGAGGACCGGGGAGTCCTGCGTCCGGGCATGGCGGCGGACATCGTCGTCTTCGATCCCGAGACGGTGGCGCCGGAGCCCGCGGAGATGGTCAGCGACCTCCCGGGCGGCGGCCGGAGGCTGAATCAGCTATCGCGGGGCATCGAGTACACGGTGGTGAACGGGCAGGTGCTGCTGGAGGGGAACGAGCACACGGGCGCGTACCCGGGGAGGGTCCTGCGGAACAGCGCCTACAAGGGCTAGGGACCTCCGCGTTCCGGCCCGTCGCCGGTTGCCCCACCACCCGCTCACGTGGTCCGGCTCACTCACCATGAACGGCCACCCGGGTGGCCGGATCACTGGCCGTGCAGCGCGAGTCACCCCTGGACTGCTTGTGGCGGAGTCTCGCGGCCGGTACAGCTCGCGTTGGCTACGCAAAGACAATGGGGCGCCGCCTCTTAGCGGTGCCCCATTTTGGTCCGCGTTGTTGATGGGTGCTAGGCCGTCGCCGGCTCCAGGGCCCCGAGGACCTGGCCCGCGTTGTGGTGGGCCATCGTCTCAAGCTCGGAGTGGGTGAACCCTGCGTCGAGCAGCCGACCGATGAAGGTGGCCAGACCCTCCTCCACGTAGGGGGCCGTGCTCTGTCCCAAGTCGGTGCTCAGGATGGTGGTGGACGGTCCAATCCGGCGGATGTTGTCGAACACGGTCTCCCACTCGACCTTGCCGGTGAAGGGCTGGGTGAAACAGCGCTCGAAGAGGACGTCGTACTTCGTGAGGTCCCGCTGCTGGTCCACGGTGAGGAAGGTGGAGGGGAACTCGGGGTGGGTGATGACGATGCGCTGGACCTTGGCCTCCCGGGCAGCCTTGACGACGGGGACCATTTCTTGCGGGCTGACGTGGCCGGTGGCGAGGATCATGTCGTAGCGTGCGATGATCTCCAGGCACTGGCGAGTGGCCTCGGTGACCTTGCCGTCTTCGTCAAGGACGGTGATGGGATCGCTCTTGATGCCGCTGGCGCGCATCTCCCGAACGATGTTCATCCAGTAGGGGAGCTTGCTTTCGTCCTTCTGGCCGGCGATGTTGGCCTGCTCGTTGGCGGCGTCGGTGGTGGGAAGCCAGATGACCTTGGTCCCGAGGCGTCCGGCGACATCGACGGCGATGGGGTTGAGGCCGCCGATGGCATTGTTGAGGGCCAGGCCGCCGTATGCCTGCACCTGGGGGAACATGCGGCGGATCAGGGTAGCGCGGTCAGCCGTGCCGACGAAATGCGATTTCATGACGAAGCCGGCCATGCCCACTTCCATGGCGTGCTGGGCGAGCTCGATGTCGTCGAATTTACGGGGCATGACGTCCGGCCCGCTGTGGATGTGCATGTCCCACGCGCCGCGAACCAACTCCTTGACCATCTCCTGGTCTGCCATCGGCCTCTCCTGCTGAAAAGCTCGCGCCCCGCTGATTTTCGGGGATGATACACACCACCCCACAGGGTGTCAACCGTTGCGCGGGCCCGGTTTGCGTGCTAGGGTGACAAGGCCCTGGGGCGACGGGAACCCTGGGCCGACAGGCGCCTTGGAGGAGCTGCAAACCAGGCTCCTTTTTTGTGCCCGGCCCATAGGGGCGGCCTTCGCCTCCGGGACTCGACAGGACGGAACCGATCAAGGACTCACCGTGAGCATGCGCGGAACCTCGAAGGCCGTCTTGCTGCTGAACCTCTATATTCCGGCCATCGCCATCAGCTTCGGCCAGGGGATGGTGGTGCCGGTGGTGCCGATACTCGCGTCCACCTTTGGGGTCTCGACGGGCCTGGCGGCGCAGGTCGTGACGGCGCACATTCTGGGCAGGACCCTCTCCATGATCCCATCGGGGATCATCGTGGACCGGGTCGGGCGCAAGCCGGCGATGATCATCGGGCCCATCCTCATCGCCATCGGCTCACTTGGGACGGCGCTCACGCCCTATTTCAGCCTGTTGCTGGTGGCGCAGCTGGTGACGGGCGCGGGGGCGGGTCTGTGGCAGATGGGTCGTGAGCTGACGGCCGTCGACCTGGTGCGGGCGGAGGAGCGAGGCCGGGTCATGGCGTCCTTCTTCGGCATCTCACACGCGGGGATCACCTTTGGACCGGTCATCGGGGGCGTGATCACGGACTTCGTCAGCTTCAAGGCGGTGTTCCTGGCGTACATGGCCATGTCGATCGCCGTCCTGGCGGTCTCGATGACGATGAAGGAGACGGGCAAGCGCGTGCGCGGCGGTGAGGAGCGGGGGATGCAGTGGGGCTTCGGCGCCCTTCGTTCCATTGAGCCCTACTACCGTGTGACCTTCGTGGTTCTCATCATCGCTACGAACGCCGCGATCCTCCGGTCGACGGCGGTGAACAGCATACTGCCGCTCTACGTTGGGACGGAGCTGGGGTACACGGCGACGGCGGTGGGGAGCCTGTTCGGCATATCGGGGCTGTTCACGCTGCTGTTCATCATGCCGGCGGGGTTCGTGTCGGACAAGATCGGGCGGAAAGCGGCGTCGGGCCCTGCGGCGGCGCTGGCGGCCGTCGTGTTCTTGGGGTTCTCCCTCACGCACAACATCTTCGCGTTCTCGGTGCTGGCGGCTATCCTGGGGATCGCGAACGCGTTTTCGATGGGCGCCATGACGACGTACACGTACGACATTTCACCTGAGGGCGCCAGGGGCCAGCTTCAAGGGCTGCGCAGGACATCGGGCGAGGTGGGCGGGATTGGCGGGCCGGTGCTTGGCGGGTTGATCGCGCACCTCTTCGGACCGGCGCGGGTGTTCCTCCTGTTTGCGCCGCTCCACGCGGTGTCGGCGCTGCTGATCTTCTTCGTGGCGCGGGAGTCGCTGGTCTCCAAGCGCCCCATGCCGCAGCAGGGGGCGTGAGCGAGGGGCCACGGTCAGAGGTTGACCATGACTCCTCCCATGACGATGAGGACAGCTCCCCCGATCACGTACCGGGTCACACGCTCCACCCTGCGGAGGAAGAGCGCGGCCATGGCCACGGTGAAGAGGGGCTGGGTGTTCTGAAGGGGCACGACGACGCTGAGGTCGCCGTACCGGATGGCCAGGGTGATGAAGAGCTGGCCCCCGGAAGTGCAGGCCCCGGCGACGATCAGGGGCAAGAGGGACCCCCGCCCGGGCATTGCAAAGCGCTGGCGCGTGATCGGGGCCGAAGCGTACAGCCCAGCGAGTGAGGACAGGGAGACGACGGACAGCGCTAGGACAACCTCCGGAACGATGGCCAACCCGATCTTTCTCAGGACATAGGAGCTGCCGAAGAAGAAGCCTGAGACAACGGGAAAGGCGAGATCCCGCAACCGCCGCGGCCTGCCCAGGTTGCCCGCCGAGGGGTCCATGCCCACCATGGTCAAGCCAACCAGGAGGATGAGAATCCCAAGGCCGCCAAGGAGTGAGACGTCTTCCTGGAGGAAGATGACGCCGCCCAGGGCCGCGAAGGGGATCTGGGTGTTGTAGATGGTGCCGGCCAGAGCGGCGCCGACTCGCTCGTAGCCAATGTAGAGGGTGAGCCGTCCCAGGAACGGCCCGGCCAACCCGGCAATGATGAAGGGGAGCATGGCCCTGGATAGGAGGAGGGACGGCGGAAGCAGCAGGAAGAAGAGGGGCCACCAGGAAAGAACATTGACGATGCTGCCAATGAGGGCAGCGGTGGCGGGGTTGGAGCGGTCGAGGCCAATACGAGTGAACAGGGACGAGGCGGCGAAGAAGAAGGCGGCAAGGACGGCCGCGATGGGCGCAAACATAGCCCCATCATAGGGCCTGAGAACCCGGCGGCACAAGGGAGCGGTACTGGCGGGACGTCCGTTGCCTGGGAGTGGGAAGCAAGCTATGCTGATGGCTCCACGAAACCTCGCCAAGGCCGCGGCATGACTCCCGACGCCCACGGGCTTCCAGCCGGAAACTCCATGCAGCCGCAACACGCGGCGTTTCTGTCGTCACGCCGGGTGGGCCACCTCGGCACGGCCGACGCATCGGGACAGCCCCACGTGACCCCCGTGTGCTATGCGGTGGCTGGCCGACGGGTCTACGTGGCGATTGACGAGAAGCCCAAGCGAAGCGCCCCGCTTGGGCTGAAGCGGGTGCGAAACATCCTGGAGAACCCCCGAGTCTCGCTGGTGGTCGACCGCTACGTCGACGACTGGTCGAAGCTGGGGTACGTGCTTGTGCGGGGGCTGGCGGAGGTGCTGGAGGGTGGAGAGGAGCATCGCCGGGCCGTGGACGCGCTGCGGCGGCGGTACCCCCAGTACCTGAGCATGGCGCTGGAGGAGCGTCCGATCATCGCCATACAGGCGGAGGAGGTGGTGGGATGGGGGGACCTGGCACCGTGACGGTGGATCGGGGCGCCCCACCCTCCGCTGCTGTTGCCCGACTCACCCACCATGCGCGGCAACTGAGCGCGCCACTCGAAGGGCGGGGGCGGGGCTTCGCCGCTCTGACAGACATCGGGAAGGAGTTGTGGATGCAGAGCTACCTGACCCATCTGGAATGCACGTACTGCGCCGAGACCTACTCGGCTGAAGAGGCGCACCGCGTCTGCGGCAGGTGCGGCAAGGTGCTGTACGCGCGGTATGACCTGCCAAGGGTGCGGAGCGAGGTGGAGCGGAACGCACTGGCGCAGCGTGCGCCGGACATGTGGCGCTACCACGAGGTGATGCCCATTCGTGCGGCGGCCAACGTCGTCACGCTGGGGGAGGGATTCACGCCGATCATGCGCGCGAGCCGGTTGGGAGAACGGGCGGGCTGCACGCGTTTGTACATCAAGGACGAGGGGCTCAATCCGACGGGATCCTTCAAGGCCCGGGGGCTCTCGGCGGCGGTATCGAAGGCCAAGGAGCTGGGGCTGCGCCGCCTGACGATGCCATCCGCGGGCAACGCGGCGGGTGCGCTGGCCGCTTACTGCGCCAAGGCTGGCATGGAGGCGCATGTCTTCATGCCGAGGGACGCACCGGAGGCGAACCAGATGGAGTGCGTCTACTTTGGGGCGCGGCTGACGCTGGTGGATGGCTTCATCAGCGACGCCGGCCGGATCTCGCGGGAGCGGGCGGCGCAGGAGGGCCTGTTCGACGTGTCCACGCTGCAGGAGCCGTATCGAGCGGAGGGGAAGAAGACGCTGGGCTACGAGATCGCAGAGCAGATGGGGTGGACGCTCCCCGACGTCATCGTGTATCCCACGGGCGGCGGCACGGGCATCGTTGGGATGTGGAAGGCGTTTGAGGAGATGGAAGAGCTGGGATGGATTGGCCCGGAGCGGCCCAGGATGGTCTGCGTACAGGCAGAAGGGTGCGCGCCGCTTGTCCGGGCATTCCACAACGGCGACGAGTTCGCGGCGCCTTGGGAGAACCCCCGCACCATCGCGGCGGGCATCCGGGTGCCGGGGGCCATCGGCGACTATCTCATTCTCCGCACACTGCGCGAGAGCGGAGGTACGGCGCTGACGGTGTCGGACGAGGAGATCATCGCCGGGGTGAGGGAGGTGGCGTCACTGGAGGGGATCTTCGCGTGCCCCGAGGGCGCGGCCACCTACGCGGGGCTGCGGAAGCTGCTTGCGCAGGGGGTCGTAGAAGACGGCGAGTCGGTCCTCCTCATCAACACGGGGGCGGGCCTCAAGTACCTGGACGCGCTCGGCAGCCAGGAAGCCTAGGCGGCCCTCCGGCTGCGGAGCTTCGGAAGGGCCAGGGCCGCCCCGGTCCCGATGAGGTGCATGGCCGCGGCGTAGGGGAAGATGACCCAGAACCCATAGTAGCCGGCCAAGCCCCCCAGAACGACGGGTGAGACAGACCCGAACAGGGCGTTGTTTCCCCAGAGCAGGCCGATGAGGCTTCCTTCCAGTTGCTTCCCCTCAGCTAGGTCCATGGCCGCGGCCTGCACCAGGGAGTTGATGGAGAACATGACGGTCCCCATGAGGATGATCAGCACCGTCAACGAGAGGCCGTCTCCGGTGAGGGCCATGAGGCTCGCCAGTGCTGTCGAAATGATCATGATGGTTACCATGATCGGCTTGCGGCCCCATCGGTCGGACAGCCACCCCCACGTTGGCCCGAAGAAGATGGCCAGGACCGTGAGGAGGGTCAGGTGGACGCCGCTGCCGACGCTCCCCATGCCCAGCTCGGTCGTGAGGTAGAGAGGCAGGTAGAAGACCAGGGCACTGTCGCCCATGCCCCGGACTCCGGCGAGGACCAGGAGAGCAATCAGCCCCGGTTGCTTGATCACCTGGCCCAGGGCACTGAATTGGCCCCGGAAGCTCCTTGCCTGATCCACCCCCGTCGATGGGACAGCGCCGGTCATGCGCCAGAGCGTGGCCCAGAGGAGAATAGCGGCGGCGACGGTGAGAAGGAAGCCGCCCTGCAGGACCACTTGCCACGCCACGGCCAGGAGCAAGAAACCGACCAGAGTGGGAGCCAGGCTCTCGCCGGCGGTCCCGCTGGACCGGTGCAGGGACAGCAGGAGGCCGCGCCGAGTGGGCCAGCGCTGCGAGAGGATGCCCAAGGCAGGCGGATGCCACAACGAGCCGGCCGCCGATGCAAACCCCAGAGCAAACAGAACAACGACGTATGCGGGGACGAGTCCAACAAGCAGGTAGCCCAGTCCCATGAGCAGAAGGCTGAAGCCGAGGATGATGCCGCGCAGGTCCTGGAGCCGGTCTACCATGATGCCGCCGCCCATGCTGGCGACGCCGCCGGTGATGCGTCGAACGGCGTCCATGATGCCGGCCTGAATCGGAGCGAGGGCGAGGGAGGTGTAGAGGGACGGGAGGATGATAAGGAAGCCACTGAAGTACATGTGCTGAATGCTATGGCTGCCGATGATGGTCCCGGCCATGCCAAAGCCGCGACTCTGCCGTTGAGGGAGCGCGTCAGCCTGAGTTTCTTTCAATTGCGCCATTCCCACCTCTGGTGTACCACCGCGCACGTTTACTGCGGTCCCGCTTGCTTGGGTGAACGTCCGTGCTTGGGGGAGCCGGGGGCGGCCAAGAGGCCGCCGCGTCATAATACCCGCATCGAGGCTCTCTGGCTAGTCCGGGCGGGTCCGCGTTCTCGCTGGGGGCGACTCGTTGACCAAAGTGGATGGCGCTGGCTACCATTCAGGCGGAGGGCAAGCGGCATCCGGAGCCGAAAACCAGCAAGGAGACGCCATGCAGAATCAGGTGAGGGTTGGAATCTTCGTGCCGATCGTTTCGGGCGGCCCGCTGCCGTCGCCGGAGGAGTTTCGAGCGTACTGCCAGGAGGCTGAGCGGCTGGGGTTTGAGTCGCTGTGGGTGAACGACCGAATCTTTCATCGCATCAACGTGCTTGACAGCCTGAGCATGCTGACGTGGGCCGCCGCGGCGACGCAGCGGGTGCGGCTGGGCACAGCGGTGTTGCTCCTGGCACTGCGCAGCGCGGCGCTGGTGGCCAAGACGGTATCGACGCTGGACTTCCTTTCAGGGGGGCGGGCGGTGCTCGGCGTGTCTCTGGGCGGACGTGACTGGGAGTTCGCGGGCACGGGGACGTCGGTCAAGCAGCGGGTGGCGCGGCTGCGGGAGAACGTGGCGGTCCTGCGGCGGCTGATGGCCGAGGAGCAGGTAAGCTTCGAGGGTAGGTTTCAGCAGCTCGATGGGGTCGGGATACGCCCGAAGCCAGTGCAGCCCGGCGGTGTGCCCATCCTCTTTGGCGGCAGCCACGAGAACTCGCTGCGGCGCACGGCGGAGCTGGCGGACGGGTGGGTGGTCGGCGGCGGGGGCGGTGTGGAGGCCTTCGTGAAGGGGCGGCAGAGGATCCAGGAGTTCGCAGCGGCCGGCGGGCGGGACCTTGCCGGCTTCGAGTGGGGCAAGCTCATCTACACGGCCGTGGCGTCCGACCGGGAGCAGGGGAAGCGGATGCTCGAGCCGTACCTGCACGCGTACTACTCGCCGGAGTACGATATCGAGACCTCGTGTGTGTTCGGGACGGCTGAGGAGTGCGTGGAGCAGCTCCAGCCGTACGCCGAGGGGGGGCTGCAGACGTTCATCCTGGGGCCGCCGTCGTTGGACATCGAGCACCTGCGGCGGATCGCCCGGGACGTCGTTCCGAGGCTGGGGTAGGCGCTGCGTGTTGACATCGAGCCGCAGCATCCGTATATAAGAGGGCAGCGATTCCCAGATTCACAGGCAGGAGGATACATGAACGTTACGAGTCTGAAGCCCGGCGAGCAGATCGCGTTGGCGGACGGGGCCCTGGCGGAGGTGTTGGTGGTGCTGGAGGACGGGTCAGCGGTGCAGGTCAAGTACATAGACACAATGGGTGAGCCGGAGAAGGTGGGGACGGAGGAGACGGTGTCGGCGGACGACGTGATCTCGGTGATGCAGGGCACGCACACAGAGGGGTCGGCGTAGCTGCGCCGCGCCGGGGCCGGCGTAGCCCCGGCTCGCTCCTTGGGCCGCCGTTGGATCAAGGGCGCACGCTGCATGTCCGTGGGGACGTCAGCGATGCGTCGTCGAAATAGCTCCTTCCCTCTTTGGGGGAGGGGCTATTCTGCGTTTCACAGGTGGGCTCAGCCGAGCGCTCAGGGGCGGCGGCGCGCGCATACGGTGTGCGCCGGGGTGCTAAGTTGGCAGCCGCGCGGCCGGCCGCTTCTCCCAAGCCAATGGAGCAGGCGCCTACGCCCGCAGGGCGCGGGTGAAGGCGGGGATGTCGTCGACGTCGTCGAGGGCGCGGACCTGCGCCAGGACGGCGGCAGACGACGCCATGCCCTGGCCCTGGCTCCAGAGGTCGTTGAACTTGTCCTCCAGCTCCTCCCAGCCCAGGGGCCGCTCGGGCTCTCCGCGGGCGAAGGCGACGTCCATGTCGTGGGCGCGACCGTCGCGGGTTGCGAGGCTGACGGCGGCGCTGAGGTTGGCGACATCCGTGGAGGCGCGGACGGCGACGCGGTCCATCATGTCGAGCACCTGGGGGTCGTGCAGCCTGTCGTAGCTGCTCCAGCCGTAGCTGCGGTCGAGGGCGGCGACGGCTGCCGCGAAGTAGACGCTAAACTGGCCGTCGACGGTGCCGGCGGGCTTGCGCTTGCTCTCCGGCGGGTCGGCGACAAGGTTGTACCCGGTGTTGGAGATAGTGACATCGATGCTCTGAACGTCGTGGGCGGCCAGGGTGTCGCGGTCCATTATGTCAAGAACGCCGTCGATGACGGGGTGGTTGTACCGGCAGCAGGGGTAGGGCTTGACGGCGGTGTGCATGACCTCGAAGCGCTCTCCGAGGTCGGCGGCGGCCTGGTCCGGGTCGAGTCCCTGGCCGGCGTAGGCCATGAAATAGCCGAACTTGCCCTCCAGGGGGCGGGCGTTGCCCTGGAAGCCGGCCTGGGCAAAGGCGAGGCTGTAGAGGGCGTTGTGGGCGGTGAGGCCCACCTGTAGAGGCTTGTTGGCGCCGCCGGTCTCGCTGAACTGGACGCTGCCCGCGGCCTGGCTGAGGTTGAGGGCGACGGCGTTGAGGAGAGCGTCGCGGCTGAGGCCGAGGAGCCGACCTGCTGCCATGGTGCAGGCGAAGATGCCGGTGGTCGCGGTGGGGTGGAAGCCCCGCATGTGGACGCGGTCGCTGTGGAGCATGGCGAGCTTGCAGCCTACGTCGTAGCCGGCGATGGCGGCAGTGAGGAGGTCGCGGCCGGAGGCGCCGGTCTGCTCGGCGACGGCGAGGAGGGCGGCAAAGAGGGGTGTGCCGGGGTGGGTGACGGCCTCCTTGTGGGTGTCGTCGAAGTCCATGCTGTGGGCGAAGGTCCCGTTGAGGAGAGCGGCCAGGTGTGGCGGGAACTGGCGCGGCTCGCCGAGGACGGTGCAGACGCCCGGGGTGTCCGCAGCGATGCTAGCGGCGCCGTGGACAACGGCGGTGTTGGACTCAGCGAGGGTGCGGCCGCCTACTGCGCCGCCGAGGAAGTCCAGGAAGAGCTGCTTGGTGCGCTCGATGACCTCGGGCGGGATGTCCTCGTACTTGAGGCCTAGGGTGTAGTCAACGAGGCGCTCTGTGATGCCGTTCCCATTGCCGGCCATGTGGTCCTCCTTGCGTTGTCGTGATGGTCCTTCGGCGAAACCAGGAGTGTCTAGGTCTGTGGCGCGGGGACGGCAGCGTAGCGGTGCTCCATCTCCGTGATCTTATCGAAGCCCAGCAGGTTGGCGATCTCCATGCGTACGGTCTGATTGTCGCCGGAGCGCTCCTGGTCGAGAGCGCCGCGCTCCATGAGCTCCTCCATGGCGGCCTTGACGGTAAGGTAGACGGCGAACATGGGGCCGCGGTGGATCTGGACCCTGAAGCCGAGGCTCTCGACGTCGGCGGCAGGGAGGGTCCCGCCGTTGTAAAGGAGGGGCAGGTCGCCGAGGTTGTGGGCGTAGTCGTGGAGGTCATCGGCTGTCTGGATGCCGTCAACGAAGAGGAGGTCCGCGCCAGCCTCCCGGAAGGCGCGGCACCTGCGCACGGTCTCGTCCCAGCCGTGGACGGCGAGGGCGTCGCTGCGGGCGATGATGACGAAGCTGGGGTCGGACCTGGCGTCGACGGCGGCGCGGACCTTCTGGACGGCGTCCTCCAGGGGGATGACGTCCTTGCCGGCGAAGAAGCCGCAACGCTTGGGGAAGACCTGGTCCTCCACGTGGATGGCGGCAACGCCCGCGGCCTCGTACTCGCGAACGGTGCGCCAGACGTTGATGGGGTTGCCGTAGCCGGTGTCGGCGTCGGCGATGACGGGCGCGGAGACGGCCTGGACGATGGACCTGGCGTTCTGGACCATTTCGGTCTGGGTGAGGAGCCCGGCGTCGGGGAAGCCCTTAGACATGGATGTGCCGAAGCCGGACATGTAGATGCACTGGAAGCCGGCGGCCTCGGCGATCCTGGCGGTGAAGGCATCGTAGGTGAAGGGGGCGAGGACAAGGCGGTCCTGGGCAAGCAGGGCCCGCAGCTTTTGGGGGCCGGTCATGGCTTCTCCTTGGGGGCGGGCTGTGGGGAGGTGTGGGGGAATGGTAGCGGGTGGGGCGGGCGGCGTCAACGGCGGGGCCGCTAGCGCGGCGGCCTTGTGGGGGGATAGGTTCCCCCTTTCCAGAAGGGACGGTATTGGGAGAGGCGAGTGCGGGGCTCAGGAGGGCGGGGTGGACGGCGGCGCGGGGGGTGCGCCGTCGGGAAAGACGAGCTTGCGGACGGGGTAGTTGATCTCGATGCCTTCCTGGTTGAAGCGGTCGTGGAGGCGCTTCATGAGCTCTGTCTTGATGGTGAAAGAGCCGACGCGGTCGTTGGCCTGGAGCCAGACCCAGAGGTCGATGTTGGAGTCGCCGAACCGCTCGTACCCGAACCAGGGCTGGAAGTCCGTGGTGGCCTCCGGGAGGTCCCGCACGACGCCTCGCGCCACCTCCATGGCGACGCGCTCCACGTGGAGCATGTCGCTGGCGTAGCTGACCCCCACCTCGACCAGGACACCCATCTCCATGCTGGGCCCGTGGTAGTTGGTCAGGATGCTGTCGGAGAGGCGGGAGTTGGGGATGATGACCAGGTTGTTGAAGGGGGTGCGAAGGCGGGTGCTGCGCCAGCCGATCTCGTCGACGTAGCCTCGGAGGCCGCTTTCGAGCTCGACGAAGTCGCCGGGGCTGATGACGTTGTCGGAGAGGAGGTAGGTGCCCGCGAAGAAGTTGCTGAGGGTGGGCTGGAGAGCGAGGGCAACTGCAATGCCGCCGATGCCCAGCCCGGCCACGAGCGGGGCGATGGAGATGTTGAACTGGTCCAGTACGAGCATCCCCGCCAGGATGTAGATGGTGAGGGTCAGGAAGCGGCGGAGCGGGTTGACGAGCCGTCTGTCCAGGGGTCCGCGCGCCATGTTGGGCGCCACTTCTTCGCCGTACCACGCAAGGAACACATGGGTTATGCGTGCGAGGGTGACGGCTAGGATGGCGATGGCCGTAGCAGTCCAGATGGAGACGAGGTAGGTCGTGAAGGGGTCCAGTGCGCTGACGACGGTGACCGCGATGAAGACCCCCTGGAGAAAGACCAGGAGGAGGATGGGGCCGGTTACGACGGCGAGAAGGCGCTCGTCCAGGTCGCCGGGCAGGCGCTCTGCGAGCCGGGAGCCGACACGGTGGAGGAACAGGTTCGCTATCCAGACCAGGATCCCGGAGAGGAGCAGGATGCCGACGACGGCGAGGCCCTCTCCCAAGGGGGTCCCCAGGTTTATGGGGCCTATGTTGAGGTCTGACATAGCATTGCTCTGTCGGGTGCCTTTGTGACTATGCTAGCAGGAAACGGGCGAGCGCACGAAAACCGGGCCGGCCCATAGGCCGGATATGGGGGCACATTCGCGAGACGGGCAAGAGCGGCCCGGCCCGCGCGACGGGGACGGAGGAACGCTCTTGCCCGGTGTAGGACGGCTGCCGGGGGTCTCTAGAAGAGGTTGTAGGGGGTGTAGCGCGGTCCGTAGCCCTGGAAGTACTTGTGGGTTACGGGCTCGTACCGACCCTGAAGGAACTCGCCCTGGCGCTCGCTGCGGATGATGACGGCGACGCTGCGCTCGGAGGAGTTGATTTCGGTGTGGATCTGCCAGGGTCCGACGAGGTCCATGTCGCCGGGCTTGACGATCATCTCGTCGGTCTGGCGAACGAGGGCGTAGTCGGCCTTGGAGCCGTCGTCGATGCGCTCGTAGCGCTCAATGGTCTCGCTGCCGTCGAGGACGCCGTAGAGGGTGTAGATGTGGGCGTGGTCATGGACGCGCGCGGGGCGGCTGGGCTTCTTGACGAGGCCGTTGATGCAGAAGCCGTAGTCGGGGTCCTCATAGAAGACGAGGTTTTCGGCGCGGTCGGTAGGGATGCAGAAGGGCCAGTCCTTTGAGTTCATGAGGAAGTCCGGGTCGGCAAGGAGCTTGGTGAGCACGGGCCCCATCTTCTGCCACCTGGTGTCCGGGTCCGGCTCGGTGACGAAGAGGTCCCGGGCTTCGGCGATGAAGCGCTTGACAGCGATCTCGGTCTGGGTGGTCACCCTTTCCTCCTTCTCGTCATTCTCCAACTGGGGCTTGGTACACGCCCGCCCGGGGCAGGACAGCGCCCTGCGCGCTTGGGGCTAGGTGGCTGCGGGAACCCTGTCCAGGGAGTAGAAAGATGCGCAATTGTCCCACAGAATCTTGCGCTTGTCATCATCACTGATGGGCAGGTTGAGGAAGCCGTCGACGGCCTCGGGGAAGCGGGAGTCGCCGTGCGGGTAGTCGGTGGAGAAGACCAGGCCCTTGCTGCCGAGGTAGTCGATTGTGTACTTGGCGGGCACCTCGTCGGGCTCGATGGAGACGACGCACTGGCGCTTGAAGTATTCGGAGGGGGCCATGGTGAGCTCCGGGACGCAGACGTCCGCTTCGCGCTCGTAGCCTTCGTCGAGCCGCCAGAGGAGCCAGGGGACCCAGCTGCAGTTGGCCTCCAG
Source organism: Dehalococcoidia bacterium (assembly GCA_965197715.1). Classification (GTDB taxonomy): domain Bacteria; phylum Chloroflexota; class Dehalococcoidia; order Lucifugimonadales; family UBA1127. The sequence continues at coordinate 2,758,018 of OZ240224.1, read as the reverse complement.
GAAGGCGACGTTGAGGCCGGGGTGGCGCTGGAGGATGCCGCCGGCGACAAAGCTGCCGAGGCCCAGCATCTGCTCGAATGGTTGGGCGTAGACGCGGCGGAGCATGAAGTTGGGGTCGAAGTGCTGGCCGCTCTGGTGGGAGGCTGAGCCGGAGGCCTCGTGGAAGCCGAGGGGGACGCCCAACTCCTCGAAGGTGTCCCAGAGGGGCTCGTAGTAGGGGTCGTGCCAGGGCTTGCCGTTGACGATGTTGGAGCGGACGAACATGGCCCTGAAGCCGAGCTCCTGGACGGCGCGGCGGGTCTCCGCAACGGCGTCCCGTATGTCGTAGACGGAGAGCATGCCGGCGCCGAAGAGGCGGTCGGGGCCGCCGCTGCAGAAGTCGTGGAGCCAGTCGTTGTAGCCCCTGGCGATGGCGGCGGCGAAGGGGGGGTCCATGTTGGGCTGGGTGAGGACGCTGAGGCCGCGGCTGGGGAAGAGGACGGCGACGTCTATGCCCTCCGTGTCCATGGCTTCAAGCTGGACATCGGGGGCCCAACCGCGGGCGGCGTGGTCCTTGTACAGGGCCTGGTTCCGCTCGTAGTTGTGTCCTCTGTGGGGGGTGCCGCTGGTCCTCTTAGCCTCGGGGTTAGGAGCGGGAAAGGAGATGCCGAGGTCGCGGACGTTGTCAGACGTGCGGCCGATGGGTGCGAGGTCCCTGAACGCGGGGTCGATGTAGCGCTGCCAGAGGTCCGGGGGCTCCATGATGTGCATGTCGCTATCGAGGACGTTGAAGCCGTTCTTGGCCATGGCCCGCCTCCACCGGTCTGGGATGCAGAGTCGCTGTTAGGATGGATGTACCATAGGCATAGTCATATGTCAAGGCGAGCGGGGTGCCCCGGACTCACCACCTAGACCACAACGACGATCTGATCCCGTAGCTCGTTCAGCCTTGCTACGATGCTCAAAACCGCATTGCCGATTCGGGTGGTAGCTTCGATTTGATTGTTCTCGCCTGGTTGATTGTCATCTAATTTTTTTTGCGGAAAAGTGAAGCTGGCCGGATCTCCCACAGATAGGGGACGCTATGAGTGTTTTTTCGAGGCATGGCGACCTCCTTGGCCGGGCAAGTCTCCTGAGCGGATGCTAGCGCACCCGCTCCTGTACGGGCAACGGGAGGATGACATGGCGGGTCGCTGGCGGTCGCTGGCGCGACGGGGTGAGGGATGCCCCGCTCCGCGCCGCCACCCTGGATTCCCGCTTCCGCGGGAATGACGGTGGGGGAGGCGGATGCCCTGGGACGCGGCACCACATAGGGCGAATGGGGACTTAGCGCTTGGCTGTCGGCTGGACTACTGCTCAACGCCCTGCGGATCGATCCGGACGTCGGTCACGACAGAGTTGGCAAGGTAGCAGACCTCGTGGGCGCGCCGATGCAGCCGCAGCACCTCGTCGGCGGGGACCTGGCCGGCAAAAACGGCGTTCGGACGCAGGGTGACGACGGTCATTGCGAGCTTGCCTGCTTTGTTCCTGTCGAGGGTGCCCTCCGGCCTATCGAGGTACCTGTCGACGATGTATCCGGCCCGCGCGGCCAAGTCGAGGAACCAGAGCATGTGGCAACTTGCAAGCGCCGCTACGAACGCCTCCTCAGGGTCTACAGCAGCTGCGTCTGAGTGAGGCAGCGGGACGACGGAGGGCGACGCTGACGCAGGCACGACAGCGCCGCCATCGAATTCCCACTGGTGCGCTCGGGAGTAAGCGCGGGCCGGGAAGTCGGCTTCTTCGCTCCGCTGCCAGGTAATGGTTGCGGTATGGACAGACACGGCGTCCTCACCCACTCGGTCAGGGTTAGACCAGGAGCTGCAGGCTGTTCGCGAGATCACGTCCAGAGGTAGCCGGGGGCAGCTGCTTGCCATCATCCAGATAGAGCTTAACCGCATCGTCTACGATCTGGCAGAGCTCCTCAAACACTTGCCGCTCGTCGTCGCCGTGGCACCCACGGTATGTCAGGCCCGGAGCGCTCCCGACGTAGCATTGGTCATCTTCGGACCATTCGACGATCTTGACGTATCGGGCGCTGTCCTTCATTGCTAGCTCTCGTTGGCGAATGGGCCTACTGGGCGAATAGCGCGAGCCTGAACCGAGAAAGCACCGAAGAATACTCAGGTGGTGGCTGCCCGGCCAGGATTCGAACCTGGGTCAGGGGATCCAAAGTCCCCTGTGCTACCGCTGCACCACCGGGCAAGGAAAGGGTCGAGGGAGCGTCGCGGGAACGGGTGCGCTGTTCCATTGTATGGGCAATGCGCGGGTCGGGGCAATGCGGGAGAGGGCACGTACGGGAGGGAACCCCACGCCGCCCGGCCACCCTGGATTCCCGCCTTCGCGGGAATGACGGAGTGGTGGGAGCGGGGATGACGAGGTGGGGTGGAGTGCCTATTTTCGAAGCAATGACGGAAGGGGCGCAACGATGACGGCGGGGGGCAGCGGCGCGATGGCTTTGTGGCGCGGCAGCGTTAGAGGGCGTAGAGGCGGGCGCAGTTGTCCCAGAGGACCTTGCGCTTGGTGGAGGGCGAGAGGCCCTGGAGGGCGAGGAACTCGTCGATGGCGTGGGGGTAGGCGGAGTCCGGGTGGGGATAGTCGGTGGAGATGACGAGGCAGTCGTCGCCCAGGCGGCGTACGGCGTCCTCGGCGAGGTACTCGTCGACGTCGACGGAGCCGAAGCACTGGCGCAGGAAATACTCTGAGGGCTTGAGGTCCAGCTTGAGGTCCTCCGCCTGGCCGAACTTTTCCCACTGATCGTCGAGGCGGTAGAGCCACCAGGGGAGCCAGCTGCAGTTGCCCTCCAAGAAGGCGACGCGCAGGTTGGGGAAGCGCTGAAGCACTCCGCCGAGGACCATGCTGCCGGCGGCGAGCATGAGCTCTATGGGAAACACGGTGGCGTGGGAGAGGACGCGCTCGGCGGGGTGGCCGACGAAGCGGGTGCTAACGTAGTCCCTCGAGACGGCGCCGGAGGTGCCGTGGAAGCAGGCGGGGACGTTGAGGCGCTGGAGCTCGGCCCAGAGGACATCGAAGTCAGGGTCGTGGACGTGGCGGCCGGCGATGGGCATGGGGAGCAGGACGACGGCCGCGGCACCGAGCTCCTCGACGGCGCGGCGCGCTTCGAGGGCGGCGAGGGCCGGGTCGTGCTGGGGGACGATGGCGGCGCCCCTGAGCCTGGAGGGGTCCTCGGCGCAGAAGTCGCGGAGCCAGTCGTTGAAGGCGCGGCACAGGGCGAGGGCGAAGGCGGGTTCCTGGTCGTCGACGGAGACCATCATACTGGCGGCGGTGCGAAAGAGGACGGCCACGTCGATGCCCTCGACGTCCATGGCGTGGAGGTGAGAGACGGGATCGAACCCGCGCGTCCACCCCTCGTGCATGACGGTCTGCATCTTGTTGTCCAGGGGAGCGTTCATCTTGAGCACCTGGGGCACGGTGCGCCAGGGGGGAATGGGCCGGCCGGCCAGCAGCCAGTCAGCGTAGTGGCCTGGTTGGTTGCTGCGGGAGACGGGTGCGCGGTCGCGGTACTCCGGGGCGATGTAGCGCCGGTAGAGGTCGGGCGGCTCCATGAGGTGGAGGTCGCTGTCCAATACGCGGAAACCGTTCTTGGCCATGGGCTATTCCTCAGGATGGCGGAGGCGATGACGTGTCAGTTTCCAGGCATCTCTATCCGGCGCGGCGGCGGGCGGGTACGGCAGGGTCAACCGCGGCTACGGGAGGAAGCCGTCGGTGGGGATGAGCACGGGCATGAGGGTGTCCCCCTTCCCGTCGTCCGCCTGGCAGTAGCCTTTGATGTAGGCGGAGTCGTCATCGTCCGAGGGCTTGACGTCGCGGCATGCAGGGCAGGACCAGAGGCTCAGGAGGGTCTGGAACTGGGTGCTCCAGAAGACGTCGAACTCCATGGGGGAGGCGCACTCGGGGCACTGGCACTGCTGTGCTGGAGGGTCAAAGGCCACGCCGTTGCTCCACCGCTTGGTGTGATGTCTCATCGTATCCTGTTGGGCGGGTAGGGGCAAGCGGTGGAGGGGCCGGGGTGAGCTCCTCCGGAGGGTCACGGCGCTCCAGACAGTCGAGCGCTCACGAGTCGATTGAGGCTGACGCCTGCTTCCGCGGCCTGGAGCACGAGGGAGCGGGTCGCTGGCGCGACGGCCTTGTGGGGGAGGGATGCCCCGCGCCGCCACCCTGGATTCCCGCCTTCGCGGGAATGACGGGGGGTGGGTGCGGGAATGGCGATCGCTGGCGGGAGGGCCCGTGAGGAGGTGGATAGCGGGGGTGGGGCGCTCACTTGGTTCGGGGGCCTCACCATGAGCGGGGGGCGGGGAGTAGGCGGGTGGGTGCGCTAGATGGCGGCGGCGAGGATCTGCCGTAGGATGAGGATGAGGATGATGGCGACGAGGGGGCTGAGGTCCATGACGCCCACGCGGGGGAGCATCCGCCGAAGGGGCAGCAGGACGGGCTCGGTGACTTGGTAGAAGAAGTTGACGGCGGGGTTCCGGGAGTCGATGGGGAACCAGGAGAGGATGGCGCGGATGAAGATGGCGAATGCCAGTAGGCCGAGAACCATGTTGAGTATGCCGACGACTAATAGCACGGATCAGTTCTCCTGGCCCAAGAGCTGGGACTTCTCGTAGGCGTCCTGCACGGCCTGGATGAGGGCGGCGCGGAAGCCAGCCTCCTCCAGGGTCAACAGGGCATCGGTGGTGGTGCCGCCCGGCGAGGTGACCATGTTGCGGAGCTCGGCGGGGTGTCGCTGGGTCTGCGCGGCCATTTGAGCGCTGCCCAGGAGGGTCTGCTGGGCAAGGGCAGAGGCCATGGGCCGGGGGAGGCCGATGTGGACGCCGGCGTCGATGAAGGCTTCGAGGAAGAGCCAGACGTAGGCGGGCCCGCTGGCACTGAGGGCGGTGGCCATGTCGATGTACTTTTCACTGTCGACGTAGAGCTGGCGGCCCATGGTTTCCAGGAGGCGCTCCGTGGTCTTGCGCGCGTCGTCGCTCACCTCCGGCGCAGCGGTCCATACGCTCATACCGGCCATGACTTGGGCCGGGGTGTTCGGCATGACGCGGATGACGGCCTTGTGGCCGAGCCTCTTGGCGACGGCGGAGAGGCGGACGCCGGCTGCGATGGAGAGCGCGGTCTGGCTTTCGGCCAGGCAACCGCGAAGGCCGGACGCGACGGCGCTCATCTCCTGGGGCTTGACCGCCAAGACCACCAGGTCGCCGGCGGCTGCGGCCTGGCGATTGTCCGGGGAGACGTTGACGCCGTAGGTCTCGGTCAGGTAGGCGCGGCGCTCCTCCAGGGGCTCGCCAACGGAGACCTCCGAGGGTCCAACGATGTTTTGCTTGAGGGCGGCCGTCAGAATGGCCTCGGCCATGACTCCGCCGCCGACGAAGGATATGGTGGGCATGGGGTGCCTTCAAGCTCCTAGGCTAGTGGAATTATACACGTCCGGCGACTCGGTAGGAACCGAATACGGCGGGGCGGGACAATCCTGCGGGCATTCTCCTATGGGGTGGATGGGAGAGGAGGCAGCCGGGTAAGTCCGCCGCCGGAAGCCAGGGCGACGGCCAAGCGCAGCGCCTCCAGCATGCTCTGGGGGTTGGCGACGCCCTTGCCGGCGATGTCGAAGGCGGTCCCGTGGTCGACGGAGGTGCGGACGAGGGGCAGACCGAGGTTCACGGTGACGCTGCGATGGAAGTCGTGGACCTTGATGGCCACGTGTCCCTGGTCATGGTACATGGCGAGCACGGTGTCATAGGACCCCTGGATGGCCTGGTAGAAGACGACGTCCGCAGGGACGGGCCCGGTGGCGTCGATGCCTAGGCGGCGAGCATCCTCGACGGCGGGTGCAATCTGGGTCTCCTCTTCGTCGCCAAGGAGGCCGCCGTCGGAGGCATGGGGGTTCAGGGCGGCGACGGCGATGCGCGGCTCAGGGACGCCCCACTCGCGGAAGGCGTCGTGGGTCAGGGTGATCTTGGAGAGGACGTTCTGACGGGTAACAGCGTCGCAGGCATGGCGGAGGGAGCGGTGGGTGGTGAGGTGGACGACGCGGAGCTGTCCGGCGAGGAGCATGGTGGCGACGTTGGGGGACTCGGTGAGGGCCTGGAGGACCTCCATGTGGCCGATCTCCTTGTAGCCGGCGAGATCGCAGGCCTCCTTGTTGACGGGCGCAGTGGCCATGGCGGCGACGCTGCCGGAGAGGCAGGCTTGGGCCGCCAGCTTGACCCACTCCATGGCGGCCCGGCCCGCTTCCGCCGATACGCGCCCCCGGGTGACGCTGCCCGGTTCCAGGTTGCCCGGGTCGAGGACAGCGACGGCGCCCTGCTCTATTTCGCCCGCGGGTGCCTCCGGCACGGGGGAGACGCGGAGCGGGGAGCCGACGAGGTGGAGGGCGTCCCGCATGACGGCAGCGTCGCCGACGACGAGGGGCCGGCACCAGTCCCAGACTTCGGGCACGGCCAGGGCCTTGGCGATGACCTCCGGCCCGATGCCGCAGGGGTCCCCCATGGTGATGGCAACGGCGGGCTTGCTTACCACGCGAACCTCCTGAGCGGCGATGGGCTGGGGCGAGTATAGCACGCAGTCGATAGGCGGAGAGTCTGAGGGACACGTATGATCCTCGAAGGTGTGTGCAGGTCAGGAGACCTTTGCGTAACTTCCCGTGAAGGGCGAGGTTGGGAGGGTGAAGCAGACCCCGCCAGCCTGGGGCCCCACCCTGGATTCCCGCTTTCGCGGGAATGCCGGATGTGCAAAGGTCTCCAGGTCAGCGCATGACCACGGCGGCCAGGACCGGTACAAGGAGGGCAAGGCGAGGGTGAATAGCCACGGCGCGTCTTCTCCGCCGGCGGGTACACTCACGGTCCTTCTCCACACGAGAGACGATGGCGTGCACGTCCGACGGGGGCTCGCCACGTGGGTGAATAGCCGGTCCATGCAGCCCGCTCGCGGTGCGCTACAGCTTCACCCCGGGGAATCGATGATGTGTCCACTGAAACGGCCCTGGCACGAGATGCCGGACTTCGTCGAGAACGTGCTGAGGGAGCACGGGCTCATGGAGGCGTACCGCAGCCGCCCTCCATACCAGCGGAACGACTACGTGGGGTGGATAACGGGGGCCAAGCGCTGGGAGACGCAGCAGAAGCGGCTGGCTCAGATGATCAGTGAGCTGCGGCGAGGCGACCGCTACATGAACATGGTCCATAGGCCCAATTCCAAGGGCTAGCGTTCCTGGGGTCGCTGGCGCGACGGCCATGCAGGGGAGGGTTGAGGGGTCGCAACGGCGGTGGCGCGGGGAGGACGGGGCTGCGTGGACTGGGAAGTGCGACGGCGTTGGCTATTGCAGGTCTACGGCCGGATGCTCCCCCCAGAGAAAATCGAAGCGGAGGTTGGAGACGCGAGGGGGCACGCTCCAACCTCCGCAGTATGGAGCCGGCGGGCGTGGGCGGTACCCGGCCGGCCTTAACCACATTTGTTGTAGCCGCATTCGCGGCACATGAGACAGCCCTCCTGAAAGACTAATGGACCCGAGCACTCGGGGCAGGAGCCCCAGCCGCTGCGGCCGTTGCCATTGCCGTTGGCCTTGGCAGCGGCACGCCCGCCCGGGGTGAGCTCCGCGACGCCGGTCGCGGGGGGTTGTCCGTGGAAGAGGCCGAGCTGGCCTTCGACGTCGCCGCCCTTTTCGAGGCCAATGGCACGAGCGAGGGCGTGGGCGATGGCGTCGGGGGCGGAGCGGATGAGGACGCCGTGGTCCCAGACAGGCTCGTCGGTGATGCCCCGGAGCTGAGCGACGACCTCCTCAGGGTCGACGCCGGCGCGGAGGGACATGGAGACGAGGCGGGCGACGGCTTCGAGCTGGGCAGAGTCGGAGCTGCCGGCCTTGCCGAGGGCGGTGAAGACTTCGAAGGGGCGGCCGTTGTCGTCGAAGTTGATGGTGACATAGATGTTGCCGTGGCCGGTGCGCAGGCGCTCGGTGATGCCCTGCACGCGCGTGGGCCTGCGCCGGGGGATGAGGCCGCCGGGAGTGGTGAGGGGTTGGGCGTCTTCCTGGTGCGAATGCCGTTCCTGGTCCGCCGGGTCCTGGTCGCGAGTACCGGCTGTGAGGACCTCTTTCTCGCGGCTGCCGGCGCGGTAGACAGTGATGCCCTTGCAGGCGAGCTCCCATGCGAGGACGTAGGCGTGGCGGACGTCCTCAACGGTCGCGTGGTTGGGGAAGTTGATGGTCTTGGATATGGCGGCGTCCGTGGACTCCTGGAAGGCGGCCTGCATGCGGACGTGCCACTCCGGGGAGATGTCCGGCGCGGTAACGAAGGCGGACTTGACCCAGTCCGGGACGTCCGGGCTCTCCGCCAGGGAGTGGCCCTCGGCGAGAAACTCAGTGAGGTCGTCGCTGTAGAAGCCTTCATGGCGTGCGACGGCCTCGAAGGCGCTGTCGACGTAGTAGAGGGTCTGTCCCTCCAGGATGTTGTGCTTGCGGAAGGCGAGGGCGAAGAGTGGTTCGATGCCGCTGGAGCAGCCGGCGATCATGGAGATGGTGCCGGTGGGGGCGACGGTAAGCTGGCACGCGTTGCGGAACGGCTTTTCGCCGTTTACGTGGGGGCGGCTGCCCTCCCAAGCTCCGAAGGGGCCGCGCCGCTCGGCGAGGCGCTCGGACTCGGCGCGGGACTCCTGGGCGATGACGCGCATGATGCGGCGCCCGGTCTCCACGCCCTCCTCTGAGTCGTAGGCGACGCCGAGGCGGGCGAGCATATCGGCGAAACCCATGACGCCCAGACCGATCTTACGGGTGAGGAGGTTCATCCTGTGGATTTCCGGGACGGAGTAGTGGTTGGCGTCGATGGTGTTGTCGAGGAAGCGGGTGGCAAGGCGGGCGGTGCGGCGCAGCTTGTCCCAGTCGACGTCAGCGGTATCCTGGCCGTAGGTGAGCATGTTGGCGAGGTTGATGGAGCCGAGGTTGCAGGACTCGTAGGGCAGCAGGGGCTGCTCGCCGCAGGGGTTGGTGGATTCCATGTCACCGAGGTTCGGGGTGGGGTGGGAGCGGTTGACGTGGTCAAGGAAGATCATGCCGGGCTCGCCGTTGCGCCAAGCGCCTTCTATGATCTGCTGGAAGAGCTGGCGGGCGTCGCGGCGGCGGATCACCTGGCCGGACTGTGGGTCCCGCACCTCCACGGCGCCGCCGTCACGGACGGCCTCCATAAAGTCGTCGGTGACGCCCACGGAGATATTGTAGTTGACGATCTCGCCTTCCTGGCGCTTGCAGGTGATGAACTCCTCAACGTCCGGGTGGTGGACATCCATGACGGCCATGTTGGCGCCGTCCCGCTTGCCGCCCTGGGTGATCATGGTGGAGACGGAGGAGAGGTGGCGCAGGACAGCGATGGGGCCGCAAGCGCGGCCGTGGGTAGTGGAGATGTGGGAGCCCTTGGGCCTGAGGTTGGAGAGGGGGACGCCGGTGCCGCCGCCGAACTTCTGGACCATGGCGATGTCCGCGGCGGTCTTCATGATAGCGTCCATGCTGTCGTTCAGAGGGAGGACGAAGCAGGCGGAGAGGGTGCCAGCCTCCGTCCCGGCGTTCATGAGAGTGGGGGAGTTGGGCAGGAACTCCAGGCGGGTCATGGCCCCGTAGAACTCCTCCTCGGTGGCCGCGACCTCGTCGTCGGTGGCGCCGTAGGCACGGTCGGGGGCTGCGATGGCGGCGGCGACGCGACGGAAGAGGCCCTCCACGGTTTCGACGGGGTTCCACTGGTCGTCCTTGAGCAGGTAGCGGTGCTCGAGGACGACGCGGGCGTTGTCCGTGATCTGGAGGCCGTCGTGGGGCGCCGGTGGTCCGGCGAGGCCCCCCGCGGCCAGGCCGGCCACGATGCGGCGCGTGGCCGTTGGGTACGCGGGACCCGCCTCGGCAATGGGCGCCGGCTCTCCCAGGTCAGCCAGGGTCTTGAGCAGGGACTCACTGATCCCCGGGTCCGTGGCGTGCGCGAGCATCTCACGCAGGTTGCGGATGGCCTCCTGCCGATCGATGGACTGCTCCCTCTCCGTGGACATCTTCAAACTCCATCCTGACGTATCTGCTGGTTGCCCTGTGAGGAAACCCCTCTTTATCGGGACTTCCCGACTGTTCAGGCGACCGGCTAGCGAATCTCTCCTAGGAACAATCTGCTCTGAGCCTGTCTCGCTAGGGGTGAGGGGGATGCCCCGCACTGCCCCGCCTCCCCTGGATTCCCGCTTTCGCGGGAATGACGGCGGGTGGGTGCGGGAATGACGGAGGTGGAGTAATGCACTCGGAACCCTGTTGCGACAGACACGAACCAACTCCTTCATGTAAGGGGTCTCTGGCGGCATCAGCGCCTGTGCACGCGGCGCCGGGCCTGCCGGGGCCGGTCCACGGCGCCGGCAATGGGCAGGGCGAGCTGGGCCTGGAGGTCTTGCTGCGGCGGCTGGTCTCCCTGGCCGACGAGAGACTGGACCTCCTGGGTAAAGCTCTCCACGTCCTGGAAGTTGCGGTAGACGCTGGCGAAGCGGACGTAGGCGACGTGGTCCAGTTCTCGCAGGCGCTCCATGACCAGAAGACCGATGATGGGGCTGGGCACCTCCGGGCTGCCCAGGCGACCTAACTCCCGCTCAACGTCGTCGGCCAGCTTGTCGATGGCCTCGACGGATACGGGGCGCTTGGCGCAGGCGTGGAGGACGCCGCCACGCACCTTGGCACCGGCGAACTCCTCGCGGCGGCCGTCCCGCTTAGTCACCATGAGTGAGGTGGTCTGGACCTGCTCCAGGGTGGTGAAGCGGCGGCCGCAGAGGGAGCACTCACGCCGCCGACGGATGCCGTCAGCGGCGTCCCTGGAGTCGATGACCCGGGAATCTGGGTGCTCGCAGTAGGGACAGCGCATAGATGCTTCTTTGCTCTCAGACCACAACCTGTAGTGGCAACTAACTGTATCAACCACTATATATAGTATATAGAGTTAATACAGTATATAGGGCCTGTCAAGGGTTTAAATAGCAGATCTCCTCGAGAATCGACGACGGTATCCTGGGGGTCACAGGATTACTGCGGCGGGGCTCACGCGATTCGATGGAGGCCCCGGGGGCGCCGCCAGCCAGCTTCGAGGGCCTCGCCATGTGCCGAGAGGGGGGGCGGCCCCCTTCCCCGTAGGGGAAGTCACCGCTCAGAGGCGGGAGCGGGGAAAGAGGAACCGCCCCGGCGGCCAGGCTCGGGGCGGTTGGAGGAGGAGACGGGCCCGGGAAGCGGGCCGAATATGAGAGGTCGGATGCTACTCCTCAGTCGAGGCCGCTCACGCGGTGGCGCGCGGAGGGACTCTTGCGCAGGAAAGGCGGTATGTCGATCTCCGACTCCCGCTGGTCGAGGGAGCTGTTTCGGGCCATGATGTCGGCAAGCTCCGCCTCCCGGGCGCTGGTGAGGTTCTCGCTGGAGGGGAAGCCGGTGGCGATGATGGTCACCTTGACCTCGTCCTCCATGTTGGGGTCGATGACCATGCCGAAGAATATGTTGGCGTCGATGTCTACGACCTGGCCGATGCAGTCGGCGGCGGCCTGGACCTCGGAGAGGGTGAGGTTGTCGCCGCCCGTGACGTTGAAGAGGACTCCCTTGGAGCCGTCGACGGAGACCTCGAGGAGGGTGCAGGCGACGGCGTTGCGCGCAGCCTCGAGGGCGCGGTACTCGCCGTGGCCCCTGCCGATGCCCAGCCATGCGGGGCCGGCCCCGGACATGACGGACTTGATGTCGGCGAAGTCGAGGTTGATTTCGCCGGGGACGGTGACGAGCTCGGCGATGGCGCTGACGCCCTGTTGGAGGACGTCGTCAGCCAGGCGGAAGGCATTGGACATGGTGACGGTCTCGTTGGAGATGGCGCCGAGGCGGTCGTTGGGGATGACGATGAGGGCGTCGACCTTTTCTCGGAGGCGGTGGACGCCGTTGTCGGCGACCTTGCGTCGATTGGAGCCCTCGAAGTTGAAGGGTTTGGTGACGACGCCGACGGTGAGTGCGCCGGTCTCCTTGGCGATCTCGGCGACGACGGGAGCGCCGCCGGTGCCGCTGCCGCCGCCCATGCCTGCGGCGATGAAGACCATGTCGGCGCCGTGGACGAGCTCACTGACCTGGCTGCGGCTCTCCTCGGCGGCGAGGCGGCCGACGTCGGGGTTCCCGCCGACGCCGAGTCCGCGGGTAAGGGCCTCGCCGATCTGCATGCGGATGGGGGTTTCGCAGCGGAGCAGGGCCTGAGCGTCCGTGTTGATGCAAGCGTACTCGACGCCCGGGATGGGACCCTGGAACATGCGGTTCACGGCGTTGGAGCCGCCCCCACCAACGCCGATGACCTTAATGCTCGGAGTGCCCCCCGGGATTCTCTGTCCGGCTGCTTCCCAACCGAGTTGTGCCATGATTCCTCCTTGAATCGAATCTATGCCCCAGAGGGGCAACCACGCGAACTTAGAGGGCAACCCGTCTGACTTGTTCCCGCAGCCAGCCGATGGCTCCACCGCCTGGGTTGCCCCCACCCGCGGCAGTGAATTCCCTTCCCGCACCGGCGCGGGACTGGCCGCGTTCGGCGGCATGGCGGATGCTCCAGAGGACCGTGCCGCCGCAGGCGGCGTATGCCGGGTCCCGAAGCGCATCCGGCAGGGCCGCGAGACCTGTGGGAGCGCCGACCCGCACGGGGGTGTTGAAGATGTTGCGGGCGACAGTAGCAATGTTTGGCAGGTTGGCCGCACCACCGGTGAGGACAATGCCTGCCGGGAGAGTCCCGGCGTACCCGAGCTCCCGGGTCTTCATGTAGCTGAGGCGCATGATCTCTTCTGCTCGGTCGTGGAGGTAACGGCATAGCTCGCGACGCTCGATCTTGACGGTGCGCAGGTCGCCGAAGGCGCGGAGCTCCACGCGTTCGTCGCCGATGCTCTCATGCATGGCGCTGCCGTAGCGTATCTTGGCCATCTCGGCGATCTCGTAGGGCGCGTTGAGGGCGGCGGCGAGGTCCGTGGTGAACTGGTGGCCGCCGACGGGGAGGACGGCGGCGTTGCGGAGGGTGGAATCCTGGAAGACGGCGACGGTGGTTGCGCCGGCGCCAATCTCCACGAGGGCGACGCCCGCCTCCTTCTCGTCGGGCTTCAGAACAGCCTCGCCGGAGGCCAGGCCGGCCATGACGACGCCCCGGACCTTGACCTTGGCGCCCTCCACGGTGTGGACGAGGTGCTGGATGGGGGGGGTGGCGACGACGACGCAGAGGGTCTGGACGTCTAGCTTGGAGGCGTGCATGCCAACGGGATTGCGCACGCCGTTGAGGCCATCGACGGCGTAGGACTGAGGAATGAGGTGCAGGACCTGCTTTTCAGGGGGCAGGTCGCGGGGGAAGGAGGCTTCGACGGCGCTGCTGATGTCGTCGGCGGTGAGGGCTGCGTTGTGGTCGGGGATGCGCTGGGTGCCCCAGCGGCGAAAGAGCTCCAGATGGCTGCCAGTGATGCCGACGTGGACGGAGGGGATTGTGACGGCGGCGGAGCGTTCGGCCTCATCGAGGGATGCGCGGACGGCGGCGCGAGCCTCCTGGATGTTGACGACGACGCCCTTGCGGATGCCCTGGGAGGGGGCGATGCCGACGCCGAGCACCTCCGCGTCGCCGTCGGGGTGGCGGGAGGCGACGATGGTGCAGATCTTACTAGTGCCGACGTCGAGAGCAGCGTAGACCGTATTCCTTTGCATATCTAGCCCTTTCCTTCTGCGAATATGGTGTGCCGGGGCACGCGCCGATGGCGGCGGCCGGGGCGCACGAATCCTGGATTGTGGGCAACCGTATGGCCGCGGGTCCGCGGTGGAGCGGCCCGGGGCAATGTGAGCGCCGCATGGCGGGGGCGGCGGGACGGGCGCCGGAAACCAGGGGAAAAGGGGGCGATGGCCGAGGGGGGGATACTCCAAAGGCATGCGAGGGCGGCCGAGGGGCCACCCCGGAGGCCATGCCGATGGCGGGGAAGTCTTGCGTGGGTGTGACCATCGCCCCCAATTCCCTGGCGCCAGTGTATCCAAGAAGGATATTCATCCTTCTACATGCTCCGCCACCCGCAAGCGGGCGCTTCGACTCCTGGGGTTACGCTGAACCTCCTCTTGGGAGGGGGGAATAATGCGTTTGTTGACCAAGCGGACCTGCTGCACGTGTCCACAGGTGCAGACAGGGACTGCGGGAGGGCAGACGCAGGTGAGGCTCGCCCGCCTGAAGGCGCCCTTCACCATCCGGTCTTCCAGTGAGTGGTAGCTGATCACTGCCAGTCTCCCTCCGGGTTGCAGGAGTCTGATTGCTTGGTCGAGCCCCTGCTCCAGACTCTCCAACTCTGCGTTGACCGCTATCCTGAGGGCCTGGAAGGTGCGGGTGGCCGGGTGGATTCTTCCGCGGTTCCTTCCGACGGCCCGCTCCACGACGCTTGCCAGATCCCCCGACGTCTGCAGCGGCCTGCTTTCGACGATAGCCCTGCTGATCCTCCTTGCGTGCCGTTCTTCACCGTAGCGGCTGATTATCTGGGCCAGCTCTCCCTGGGTTGCGCCGTTGAGGATGTCCCCGGCGGTGCTGCGCAGGCTCGGGCTGAACCGCATGTCCAGCGGTGCGTCCACGCGAAAGCTGAAGCCCCTCTGTTGTCCGTCCAACTGCATGGAAGAGATGCCCAGATCCATGAGCGCCCCGTTGGCCCCGAAGAAGCCGTGGCGCCGCGCCAGCTCTTCCACGTTTGCAAAGTTCCCCTCCAAGAGGGTCACGCGCCGACCGAAGGGTCTCAGGCGCGCTCCTGCCGTCTGCAGGGCCCAGGGGTCGGCGTCGAGCCCCAAGAGCCGACAGCCCGGTGCGCCGGCCTCCAGGATGGCCTGCGCGTGGCCTCCCTCGCCCACGGTGCAGTCGATGTAGCGTCCGTCCGGCTGTACCGAGAGCGCGGCCAAGACCTCATAAAGGAGCACAGGGGTGTGATAGATGGTGGGGTGCTCCGCCCCGGGCGGCCCGCTCGGGGCATAGGGGTGCTGGCCTCCTATGCTGGACATACTACCTGGGTTCTTCATCAAAAAACAATACTTTTTTCATTATCTTTTCAGTAATTTTCAGAAATCACCCACGGCGGTGCGCGGCCCGAAGCGCAGTTGAGCCCCGCTCGCCGTGTGCTATCATGGCCTGCGACGGTCCTTTGAGGCTGAGCACCACTGGAGGTGTCTGAACATTCCCACACTAGCGGTTCTCACTGTGAGCGACGCCGGGGCCCGGGGCAAGCGCGAAGACACCAGCGGCCAGGCTATCCGCGAACTCATGGCGCTTCAAGGCTACCGCCTGCTTTACAGTGACATCGTCCCCGATGAGCGTTCCCTGATCTCCGCCAGGCTCCTCCAGTGGTCCGGCGAGGTTGACCTGGTGCTGACAACTGGCGGGACCGGCCTGGGACAAAGAGACGTCACACCAGAGGCTACACTGGACGTGGCTGAGCGTCAAGTCCCGGGACTGGCGGAGCTCATGCGCGCTGAGACGTCTAAACAGACGCCCATGGCCTACCTGAGCCGCGGCGTGGCGTGCATCCGCGGCCGCTGCCTCATCGTCAATCTGCCGGGGAGCCCCAAGGGGGTGCGCGAGTGCCTGGAGGTGGTGACGCCCCTACTGCCCCACGCCCTGGAGGTCCTTGGCGGCCCGGTGAACACTCACCCCCAGGGCCCGGGCTAGGAGGCTCCGGGGTTGGCTCGCAGACCAGGTCTGCCTGGGAGCATGGGCGGCCGCAACATTCTCTGAGAAGCTGCGACCATGGAGATCCATATCCTGACCCTGTTCCCTGAGATGTTCCAGGGCCCCTTTGACCAGAGCATGGTCAGGCGGGCAAGGGACCAGGGATTGGTGCGCATCCTGCTCCACAACCAACGGGACTTCACCCACGACCGCCACCGCATGGTGGATGACGCACCCTATGGGGGAGGGCCGGGCATGGTGATGAAGCCGGAGCCCCTGTTCGAGGCCGTGGAGTCGGCGCTGGGGGGCCTCCACGGCGCCGGCGTCGTCAACGACGTACCGGTCGTGCTGCTTTCGCCCCAGGGCCGGCCCTTCACGCAGGCGGTGGCCCGTGAATTGGCACAGCACCCCGCCCTGGTGCTGCTCTGCGGGCACTATGAGGGAGTGGACGCCAGAGTGGAGGAGGCGCTGGCCACGGACTGCATCAGCATCGGTGACTACGTGCTGACGGGGGGGGAACTTCCGGCGATGGTGATGGTAGACGCCATGGTGCGCCTGCTTCCGGGGGTGCTGCACGACCCTGAATCGCCGCAGGAGGACTCCTTCGGCCAGGGGCTGGGAGGGCTGCTGGGGTACCCCCAGTACACGCGTCCGCCCATCTACCGGGGTCTGGACGTGCCGGGGGAGCTCCTGTCAGGCGATCACGCCGCCGTGGGCCGGTGGCGGCGGCGCCAGGCGTTGCTGCGCACGTGGCAGCGCCGCCCGGACCTGCTGGCCGGCGCCGAGCTCACGGCCTCGGAACGGGACTACATCGAAGGTCTGAACAGAGGGGAGGAGGGTCCCGGCGGCCCCAGCTAGGGGCGCCGGGGTCGCTGGCGCGACGGCCTTGTAGGGGGAGGGTTGCGGGGTCGCCACGGGAATGGCGGCGCGGGTGTGGCGCGCCATCTTGTTATTGCGTCGAAAGGCGGAATGCAGGAGATTGGAGACCCGGATGACCCGGCTGTGTGAGACGGGCTCATGTACTACAATGGCCCCGCCGTGAGGGCACGGCCCCTCCCGGCCGTGGATGCAGAAGAATGGGCCTTGCGGCCCCACGCCGCTGTGCCGCCTCCCGGCGAACCACATCGCACGCAGCAAGAGCGCGGCGTGCGCCGGGCGGCGCCGGGATAGGCATCGGGAGTCTGTTCCAAGCAGACGGTCCCTGGGACTGGCCAGAGCCGGGGGACCGCGTTCCGCACGAGACAGGACAGCGGATGAGCGCCTGAAGTGACGTCACTAGAGCACAAGCGGCAAGGTGATGGGGAGACGCCCCTGCGCCGGCAGTACCTGCAGGTCAAGGCGCGATACCCGGACGCGGTCGTTCTGTTCCGCATGGGCGACTTCTACGAGACCTTTGACGAGGACGCGCGGGTCGCGGCGCGGGAGCTGCAGATCACCCTGACGTCGCGGGAGATGGGAAAGGGGCTGCGGGTGCCCCTGGCGGGGATTCCGTACCACGCGCTCGAGGGCTACCTCGCGCGGCTGGTGCAGCGGGGCCACCGGGTAGCGATCTGCGAGCAGCTGAGCGACCCGGCGGCCGGCAAGGGGCTCGTGGACCGGGACGTGGTGCGCGTCGTCACGCCTGGGACCGTGGTTGAGCCTGGGCTGCTGCACGAGCGCGCCAACAACTACCTCGCGGCCCTGGTGCTGGGCGACGAGGAGGCGGGGCTGGCCTACGCCGACATCACGACCTCCGAGTTCGCCACGACGCAGCTTTCGCTGCCGGCCCTGGCCGCCGAGCTGGAGCGGCTGGACCCGGCGGAGCTGCTCGCACCCAAGGGCCAGGCCCAGGTCTCCGATCGCCCCGCGACGCCGCTTGAGCCGTCGCTCTTCGACGCACTGATGGCCCGGGAGACGCTGCTGGAGCACTTCCAGACGGCCACCCTGGAGGCCTACGGCTGCGAGGGCCTGCCCCTGGCCGCGGGGGCGGCGGGGGCGCTGCTCGCCTACCTGCGCGACAACCAGAGGGATGCCCTGGCCCAGCTCCCCAGCCTGCACACCTACTCGACGCAACGGTACATGGCGTTGGACCGCCAGACGCGGCGCAACCTGGAGCTGTTCCAGGGCGGGCGCTTCGGCACGGGGCAATCGCTGCTGGGCATGCTGGACATGACGCGCACACCCATGGGGGGCAGGACCCTGCGGCGCTGGCTGGGGCAGCCCCTGCTGGACCTGGAGGAGCTGGAGCGTCGACTGGGGGCGGTGGACTGGTTCCATCGCAGCGGGGTCAGGCGAGAGCAGGCGTTGCGGCTGTTGCATGACGTGCCGGACCTGGAGCGGCTGGTGAACCGTGTGCGCGGGGGCATCGCACTGCCGCGGGAGGTGCTGGCGCTGCGGCGCGGGCTGGAGCTGGTGCCGTCCCTGCGAGAGTCGGTGAGCCCAGGCCCGTCGGCTGAGGAGGGCGAAGGCGCGGCGTGGCTCGTGGAGGAACTGCGCCCGTGCCGGGAGGTCTCCGACCTGGTGGCGGCCGCCCTGGAGGAGGAGCCGGCGACGGCGCTGGGCGAAGGGGGCGTGGTCCGGCGGGGGTTCTCGCCGGAGCTGGACGAGCTGCGCACGGCGGCGGGCAGCGCGCGGGAGTACATCGCGGGGCTGGAGCGCCGGGAGCGGGAGCGCACGGGAATATCGTCGTTGAAGGTGGGCTACAACCGGGTCTTCGGCTACTACCTGGAGGTGACGCGCCCGCACCTGGAGCGGGTGCCGCCGGACTACATGCGGCGCCAGACGCTGGTCAACGGTGAGCGGTTCATCACTCCGGAGCTGAAGGAGCACGAGTCGCGCATCCTGAACGCCCAGGAGCGGATGGCGGAGCTGGAGGGCACGCTGTTCCGGCAGGTGTGCCGCCAGATTGCCGACGAGGCGCCACGGATCCTGGCGACGGCGGCGGCGCTTGGGCTGGCCGACGTCTTCGCGTCGCTGGCGGAGGTGGCAGCGCGGAACGGGTACGTGCGGCCCGTCCTGACCGACGGCACGGTCCTGGAGATCCAGGACGGGCGGCACCCGGTGGTGGAGCGGTCGCTGCCGGCGGGGAGCTTCGTGCCCAACGACACGACGCTGGGCGAGGGTCACGGGTCCCTGGCCATCATCACGGGGCCCAACATGTCCGGCAAGTCCACGTACATCCGGCAGGTGGCGCTCATCGTCCTGATGGCGCAGACGGGCAGCTTCGTGCCGGCGGAGTCGGCCAAGATCGGCCTGGTGGACCGCGTGTTCACGCGGGTGGGGCTCCAGGACGACCTGACGACGGGCCAGTCCACGTTCATGGTGGAGATGGTGGAGACGGCGGCGATCCTGCACCACGCGACGCCGCGGTCGCTGGTGGTGCTGGACGAGATTGGCCGGGGCACGAGCACGTACGACGGGATGGCGATCGCGCGGGCCGTTGCGGAGCACCTGCACAGTCACCCGAGCCTGGGGTGCAAGACGCTCTTCGCCACGCACTACCACGAGCTGACCCGGATGGCCGGCCACCTGCCGAGGGCGCGCAACTACAACGTCGCCGTGGCGGAGGAGGGCGGCCAGGTGGTCTTCTTGCGGCGCATCGTTCCGGGGGGCGCAGACAAGAGCTACGGCGTCCACGTGGCGCGGCTGGCGGGGCTGCCCCGGCCGGTGGTCAGCCGAGCCTGGGAACTGCTGGAGGAGCTGGAAGAGGGGTCGGGGGGCGGGAAGGGAGGAGCGCGGGGGAGGCGGGGTCGGAAGGATAGAGGCCAGCTTGCACTGTTCCAGCCGGGGGACTCTTCGCTGCTGCGGGAGCTGGAGGGACTGGACATCAGCACCATGACGCCCGTGGAGGCCCTGAACAAGCTCTACGAGATACAGCAGCGAGCGCGGGAGTAGGGGCGAGCGGGGCCATCGGGGTTGCGGGCCGCGGCGGGGGTCCGGGCCGTGGAGTGGCGCTCCTCCTCAACTTCCGCCCGGCTCTGCTACACTCTGATTTGGCCGGACGAAACTACCTGAAAATGGAGAGCCCTGTGCACATCTTCTTCGACATGGACGACACCATACTGCGCGTCGACGGCACGCTGAAGCCCATGGTCAAGGAGGTATTCCAGCGTCTCCTGCACGACGGGCACACGCTCTACATCTGGTCGGGGACGGGCGTGCGGCGGCGCGAGGTCCAGTCCCTGGGGCTGGAGGGCTTCGTGAACGGGGTGTACCTGAAGCCCCTGGACTTCTACCATCGGGAGGTGGAGAAGATGCTGGAGCGCGGCGAGATCCCGGTCTTCCCGGACCTGGTCGTCGACGACCACCCGGGGATCGTGGCGGCCCTGGGTGGCGTCGTGGTGCGGCCCTCGCCCCTGGGCGACTCGCCGGCGGGCGACATGGAGCAGGTGTACGAGATGCTCAGCGAGTATGCGGCGCAGGGCCGCTCCGACAACGTGGACTTTCGCACTCCGCCCCAGCAGGCCACGGCCTGACATGCCCATCCGCGTGCTGCCGCCCCAGGTGGCCGCCCGCATCGCGGCGGGCGAGGTGGTGGAGGGTCCAGCCTCCGCCGTGAAAGAGCTGGTGGAGAACGCCCTGGACGCCGGGGCGTCGGCGATTGGCGTGGAGATTGAGACGGGGGGCCTGGAGCTGATACGGGTAACCGATAACGGGGACGGCATCGCCTCCGAGGACGTGGCGCACCTGTTCCAGCGCCACGCTACGAGCAAGCTCACGAGTGATGAGGAGCTGGAGGAGATTGGGACGCTGGGCTTCCGGGGCGAGGCGCTGCATTCGCTGGTAGCGGTGGCGCAGGTGACGCTGGTGACGCGGCGCCGGGGGGAGGAGTCGGGAAGCTACGTCGAGGCGCGGGAGAGCCGGGTGGTGCGCCAGGAGCCCCGGGGCGCGCCCGTGGGGACGACGGTGACGGCGCGGCATCTCTTCCAGAGCGTGCCGGCGCGCCGGAAGTTCCTCCGCTCGCCGCAGGCAGCGGGCGGGCGAGTGCAACGAGTGGTGAGCCTTTACGTCCTGGCCTATCCCGGGGTGCGTTTCAGCCTGGCCAGCGACGGCCGCACCGTCCTGACTGCACCCGGAAACGGCGGCTTGCAGGAGGCCGTCCGGGCAGTGTACGGGGGCGCGGTGGCCCAGGCTCTGCTGCCGGTATCGGGTGAAGCGGGCGACGTTCGGGTCGGGGGCCTGGTAAGCCCGCCGGACCTTCACCGGGCAAACCGGAGCTACATCACGCTGCTGGTGAACGGGAGGCCGGTGCAGAACCGGAGCCTCACCTTCGCTGTGGCGGAGGCGTACCAGGGGCTGCTGCCCGGAGGGCGAAGCCCCATCGCGGTGATCAGCGTGTCGTTGCCGCCGCAGGACGTGGACGTCAACGTGCACCCGACGAAGGCGGAGGTCCGCTTTCGCCAGGAGTCCGAGGTATTTGGCGCCATACAGCGCAGCGTGCGGGAGGCGCTACTGGCCGGATCGCCTGTGCACGCCATGAGGCCGCCGGGCGAGGCGGGGGTCGAGCCGACGCGGGCGGGGCTGCTGTCGTGGCCTCCGCCGCGACCGTCCGCGAGCGCACCGAGTGGCGCGGGCGCGCCGTCGCCTCTACCGGCGGCGGACAGAATGGGAGCAGAGGAATCCTCGGGGGTCGACGTCAGCGGTGGAGACGGGGCTGCCGCAGAGCCCGCGCAGCTGCTGCTCTCGCGCACGCTTCCGGCCCTGCGGGTAGTGGGCCAGGTGCAGGAGACCTACATCGTCGCGGAGGGGCCGCAGGGTATGTACCTGATCGACCAGCACGCCGCCCACGAGTGCGTCATCTACGAGCGGGTACGACAGGCGGCGGCCAGGGAAACGCCGGAGGTGCAGGGGTTGCTGGAACCGGCAACCGTCGAGCTGTCCATGCCCCAGGAGGAGCTGGTGGCAAGCCAGGGGGCACTGCTCGGCAGCTACGGGTGGCGGCTGGAGTCCTTTGGCGAGCGGAGCCATCTGATCCGGGGGATGCCCTCGGTGCTCACGAGCAAGGACCCTGCGCAGGCGCTGCTGGACCTGCTGGACACAACGTTGTCCGAAGAGCCCACCAAGTCCTGGGAGGAGCGGCTGGCCGCGACGGTGTCCTGCCATGGGGCCGTGCGAGCGGGAAGCGTGCTGACCCTGCCGGAGATGACGGAGATGGTGCGCCTATTGGAGCAGACTCGTCAGCCGCACACGTGCCCCCACGGACGGCCCACGATGGTGCACCTTAGCGCGGGCAACCTGGAGCGCGAGTTTCGCCGGAGGTAGTGCAGGCACACATCTCACCATGAGCGGGGGAGGCGGGGGCAGTCCTTCGAGTTGCGTGTAGTCTATACGGCGCCGTTTGGCGCCGGAGTCAGGTTGAAACAATGACGTCTTCCGTCACGGTCTTGGGGTTCACGTCGGATCTGGTGCTGTGGCAGATCCTGGCGCTCACGTTGGTGTCGCTTCTGGTCGGGGTGCTCGGCGGGTTCCTGGGGCTGGCACTGGGGACGATCCGGCTGCCGGCGCTGCTGCTGATGGGGGTGGCGCCGCCGATTGCCGCGGGCACGAACATTCTGGTCAGCACCGTGGGGGCGCTGTCGGGCTCGGCCAGCCACCTGCGGGAGGGGCGGGTGGTCCTGAGGGTCGTCGCCATGATGGGGATACCGTCGGTGATCGGGGCATTCGCTGGGGGGTTCTTCGGCAGCCAGGCGCCGACCTCGCTGCTGCTGGCGATGGCGGGAGCGTTCGTCATGTGGCAGGGGGTGGAGCTCCACATGCGTCTGCGCCGGCAGGCCATTGCAGCCAGGAGCACTGCGGGGGAGGAGAGCTCAGGGAAGGGGCCGACTGGTTTGTCGCCGGGGCGCTACGCGCTGGAAGGGGGCGTGGGGCTGGGGATCGGGCTCCTTGGAGGCTCCGTGGGGCTGATCCTGGGCACCATGCGGCTGCCGCTGCTGATCAACGTGCTCAGGCTCAACCCGCGCATGGCGGCGGGCACGAACCTGCCCATCGGAATGATGCTGGGTGTGTTCGGATTCGTGGGGCACGGGCTCCGGGGAGAGGTGGACGTGCCACTCTTGCTGGCGATGGGCACCGCGGCGGCGGCCGGGAGCGCATACGGCGCTCGCCTGACGGGCCGGGTCAACATGAACACGCTTGTGCGGGCTATGTCCGTGATCCTAGTCGTGGTTGGGGGGCTGCTGCTGTGGCGCGCCTCGCCATTCGGATAGAGAGCGAGGCGCCGCAGCCGTGCGGCGTCGTGCGAGGACCACGCGCCCCGGATGGAGGGGTTTGCCGATGAGCGGCATCAACAGCGATAGCTCGATCCTCATAGCCACGACGAACCCGGCGAAGCGGGGGATGCTGGCCTGGTTGCTGGAGGGCCTGGCGATGCGTCCGCGGTTCCCCGAGGAGGTTCAGCAACCCATCGTCGTGGAGGAGACCGAGCCGACCCACCGGGGCAACGCCGTGCTGAAGGCGGTGGCGTGGTCGCGGGCGTGCAGCGGCATGGCCATCGCCAGCGACGGCGGGCTGCGCATCGAGTCGCTGGGAGCGGCATGGGACAGCGTGCGGACAGCCAGGTTCGCGGGCCCGGGCGCAGACGACCGCGCACGATTGGAGCGGCTGCTGGAGCTGATGGCGCCCTATTCGGGTGAGGAGCGGCGCGCCAGGTGGGTGGAGGCGGTGGCCGTCGCGCGCGCCGGCCGGCTGTTGGGCGCTTGGGAAGCCGAGGGTGGAGACGGTCTTGTGGCGGCCTCCTTCGCTTCAGAGGACCCGACGCCCGGGTTCTGGGCGGGCAGCGTGTGGTATTTTCCCAGCCTGGGCAAGCGGTACAGCCAGCTCACCGAGGAGGAGCGCCGCGAGGTTGGCGAGCCGTGGAGCGTCCTGAAGCCGCAGGTGCAGTCCCTCTTTCGCCGGTAGCTCGGCTCGGACCGCCGGAGCGGCGGCGGGTCAGCCCGGGGGCAGGGAGACCCGGAGGGGGGCTGTGTCGCTCGTGTGGGGGCTCCACAGGATCACGAGACCATCATGCTGCAGGCCTTCCACCAACTGGCAGAGCCACGAAAGGTCATCGGCGTCGAAGGACGGCTTTAGGTGAGCGCCCAAGCCGGCCAGATCGGCCGATGCTCCCGCCGGCAGGCCCCGCAGGTACGCGATGATGCGGCCTCGGTAGTACCGTGAGGAGCCGCGGAAGGGCGTCGTAGCGGCGCGGTAGGGCGGTTTGAATTCGGCGACGCGTTTCTGCCGGTGGCGAAAGCTAGGGGCGGCGCGGCAGTGAGAGGAGACGGGGCACAGGTTGCAGCGGGGCTCGCGCTGGACGCAGACGGTTGCTCCCAGGTCCATCAGGGCCTGGTTCCACGCCCATGCCTGTCCCTGGGGGAGGGCGCTCTGGGCAACAGCGGCCAGGGCTTTGTCTGCGAGCCCTTCAGCACCGCCAAAGACGCGGCCCAGGACCCGGCGGACATTGGTGTCGACAACGGGCGCTTGGTGTCCGAAGGCGAAGCATGCGACGGCCGCCGCGGTGTAGGGGCCGATGCCGTCCAGCTTGCGGAGGTCCTTCGGGTCCGAAGGCAGGGCGCCCCCGAGGTGGACCGCGGCCCGGGCGGCCCGCTGGAGGTAGAGGGCGCGGCGGTTATAGCCCAGCCCCGCCCACTGCCGGATGGCGTCGGCGGTGGAGGACTCGGCCAGGGCTTCCAGGGTGGGAAACCGCTCCAGGAACGCCAGGTACTTGGGGATGACCCGGTCAACCTGGGTCTGCTGCAGCATCACCTCCGCGACGAGCACGGCGTAGGGGTCGCGGGTACGGCGCCACGGGAGGGCTCTTCCGTGGGAGCGAAACCAGGCGAGCAACAGGTCTTGGAGGGATGTTTGTCGGTTCGTCACGTGGATTGGGGGAGTGCTCTTCGTGCAGTCCCGGCTGTAATGATAAGATAGTGTGCGTCGCCCCTGAGGGGAAATGCAAGCCAGAGGAGGTAGTCAATGCCCATCGTCGAGGTCAAGATGTACCCGGGCAGGAGCCACGAGCAGAAGGCCGAACTGGCGAAGGCAATCACGAAGGCGATGGTGGATATCGCCAAGACGCCGCCAGAGGCGGTGATGGTGCTCTTCGAGGACCTGCCCAAGGAGAATTGGGCCAACGCCGGGGTCCTGGCGACGGACGCATCCTAGAGCCGGTGGCTCCGGCTGCCGGCAGGGGCGACGGGGCGAGCCGTGGCGCGGCTGCCCGAGGCCGGGAGGCGGCATTGCCCCCGCCGGGGAGACACCCACCGGACGCGCAGCTCGATGAAGAAAAAGCCGAGGTGGGAAGTTCGTTTCTTGACAGGATGCCATTGCCATGCTAGATTCCCCTATCCGTTGCAGTGGTCGGCACGAATACGGCGCGGGGCCCGCTAGCTCAACTGGCAGAGCAGCTGACTCTTAATCAGCCGGTTCTCGGTTCGACTCCGAGGCGGGTCACTGAAGGGACCGAGCGGCACAGGGTCGTCTCCACGGCGCCGTTAACGGCCAAGTGGGGATGTGTCGGAATAGGCAGACGAGCATGATTTAGGATCATGTGCCGCAAGGCGTAGGAGTTCGAGTCTCCTCATCCCCACCAGGAGCTATGTAGGGAGGCGAGAGCGGACTGAGGGTCTCTGGTGCACAGGACCCAGGATTCTAGCGGCGTGCGTAAGCATGCCAAGAATTGGTGTATGAGGAAGGAGAAGCCGTGGCCGTCCTTCTCGAGGTGAAAGACCTCAAGACAGAGTTCTATACCCAAGACGGGATTGTCAAAGCCGTTGACGGGGTTACCTATGATCTTCAGGAGGGTGAGACGCTGGGCCTGGTGGGGGAGAGCGGGTGCGGAAAGAGCGTGAGCGCCCTTTCCATCCTGCGGCTCATTCCCAATCCACCGGGCAAGATCGTGGGTGGTTCCGTGATGTTTGACGGGGAAGACCTGATGCGGGTCAGCGAGGAGGAGATGCGGCACATTCGCGGCAACCGCATCGCCATGGTCTTCCAGGAGCCGATGACGTCGCTGAACCCGGTGCTGACGATTGGCCGTCAGTTGACGGAGAGCCTGGAGCTTCACCTGCGAATGAACAAGCAGCAGGCCCGCAACAGGGCGTCTGAGCTCCTTCACATGGTCGGAATCCCCGATGCGGTGACGCGGCTGGACGACTATCCGCACCAGTTCAGCGGCGGTATGCGCCAGCGCGTGATGATCGCCATGGCGCTGAGCTGCGACCCCAAGCTCCTGATTGCCGATGAGCCGACGACAGCTCTGGACGTGACGATTCAGGCGCAGATCTTGGAGCTGATGCAG
The DNA here is from genome assembly GCA_965197715.1 of Dehalococcoidia bacterium. Taxonomy (GTDB): domain Bacteria; phylum Chloroflexota; class Dehalococcoidia; order Lucifugimonadales; family UBA1127. Next base: position 2,732,068 of record OZ240224.1, on the reverse strand, counting down.
AAGCTAGCCTCAGAGCTCGGCACGGCCATTCTGGTCATCACGCACAATCTGGGCGTCGTTGCGCGGTACGCACACCGGGTGAACGTGATGTACGCGGGCAAGATCATCGAGAGAGGCACCGCCGCCGAGATCTACGAGCACCCCAGACACCCGTACACCATTGGACTTCTCAACTCCGTGCCACGGCTGGACATTGCGCGGACGGATAAGCTGGAGCCCATTGAAGGGATGCCCCCGGACCTGGTCAACCTGCCTCCCGGGTGCCCCTTCCGGCCCCGATGCAAGTATGCCATCGACAAGTGCGCTGAGGAGCATCCGCCGCTGGTCGCGGTGGCTGGCACCCATACGGCGGCCTGCTGGGTAGCCGACCAACTCTAGAACGGTAGCAAGCTTGGAGGACTCATGACGCAAGGGGAGCAAAACGGAAACGGCAAGCCTCTGGTCGAAGTCAAGAACCTGAGAATGTACTTCCCGGTCACCTCTGGAATCGTCTTCCAGAAGAAGGTGGCCGACATCAAGGCCGTCGACGACGTGACCTTTACAGTCAACGAGGGCGAGACGCTCGGCCTGGTGGGTGAGAGCGGGTGCGGGAAGACCACGACAGGCCGATGCATCCTCCAGCTCTATAAGCCAACGGAGGGCCGGGTGCTCTTCGACGGCGAGGACCTGGTCACGATGAAGGGGCGGCAGCTCCGAGCCATGCGCCGCCAGATGCAGGTCATCTTCCAGGACCCCTACAGCTCCCTGAACCCCAGGATGAGCTGCGGCAACATCATCGGCGAGCCCCTGATCGTCCACAAGATGACGACGAGCAAGGCGGACTACCGCGAGCGCGTAGCCGAGCTGCTCAACGTCGTGGGGCTGAACCCATACATGGCGGACCGCTTCCCCCACGAGTTCAGCGGCGGCCAGCGCCAACGCATCGGCATCGCCCGCGCGCTGGCGGTGAGGCCCAAGTTCATTGTTGCCGACGAGCCGGTTTCCGCCCTGGACGTATCCATTCAGGCCCAGGTGATCAACCTGCTGCAAGAGATTCAGGAACAGTTCCAGCTCACGTTCCTCTTCATCGCCCACGACCTGGCGGTGGTCCGCCACATCAGCAACCGTGTCGCGGTGATGTACCTGGGGCACATCGTGGAGATCGCCGATCAGGACGAGCTGTACCGCAACCCGCTCCACCCGTATACCAAGGCGCTGCTGTCCGCGGTGCCCATTCCGGACCCCATGGTGGAGTCTCAGCGGGAGCGCATCATCCTCCAGGGCGATGTGCCCAGCCCCCTGCGGCCGCCCCCCGGGTGCGTGTTCCACACCCGTTGCCCCATTGCCATCGACGACTGCCACCAGGCGGTGGCGGAGCTCCGCTCCCGTGGCCTCCAGGAGGAGGACGGGATACCGGAGCTGCGGGAGGTGGACAAGGACCACTGGGTGGCCTGCATCCGCACCTAGTATCCGGGAAGACGAACGCAACTGTGGGAGGCCCTCGCACGTGTCGAGGGCCTCTCTTTGCCTGAGGCGCTCCGCCGTGCCACGGCCGCTTCTGCTGCGTGACGTCACACGCCGTCCGGCCGGACGTGCGGGCGGGGCGCGTTTCTTGACGCTCCAATGACCCACACCTACAATGTGACTAGGACGCTGCACGCAGGAGCTAACATGAGCATTTCCGGCTTGCCCCTTTTTCCCGTCACGGTGGTTGGGAGTTGGCCCAGGCCCCCGTCGCTGGTCCAGGCCTTGCGCAAACGCCAGGCGGGTGAAATGAGCGTGGAGGACTTCAACCAGGAGGCGGACCGGGCGGTGCTGGAGGCCCTGCGCTACCAGGACGAAGCCGGGGTGGACATTGTCAGTGACGGTGAGCAGCGCCGGGACAACTTCTACTCTTTTGTCGTGGACAAGCTGGACGGGGTGGAGCTGATGAGCCTCGCCGAGCTGATGGACCACGTGGACGACCGGACATCGTTTGACGAGCAGCTGCGCAGTATGGATGCTCCGGCCTTCGCCATCCACAACGCCACGGTGGTCGACAAGGTGAAGCGGCGGCAGTCCCTGGCGATGGACGAGTACGAGTTCCTTCGGCGGCACACGGACAAGCCCATCAAGATTCCGCTGCCGGGCCCCTATCTCTTGACGCGATCCATGTGGGTCAAGGGGGTCTCCGACACGGCGTACCCAACGATGGAGGACCTGTCCAAGGACATCGTACAGATACTGCGCGAAGAGATCATGGAGCTTCGGGAGGCGGGGGTCGCCTTCGTTCAGCTTGACGAGCCGGTGCTCACGAACGTGATGTTCAGGCCGGACGTGCAGGAGCGCACCTTCATGTGCGCATCCATGGCGGCGTCTTCCGGCGACCCGATGACGGAGCTCATCTGGGCCGTGCGGATGATGAACGCCGTATTGGCGGGGATCGACGACATCCACACGGGGGTGCACGTGTGCCGCGGCAACTGGAGCCGCAAGGAGGACTCCCTGCTGCAGGGCGGCTACGAGCCGCTGATGATGTACCTGCTGACGATGAACCTGAACCAGCTTGTGCTGGAGTACGCGACACCCCGGGCCGGGGAGCTATCGGCCTTCGCGCGCTATCCGCGGATCCGGGAGCTCGGGTTGGGCGTGGTCAACCCGCGGACGGACGACATCGAAACGCCTGAGTCGGTGGTGGAGATGGTGGAGGAGGCGCTGCAGTACTTCGAGCCACAGCAGATCTACCTGAACCCCGACTGCGGGTTCGGCACCTTCGCGGAGCGGCCGATGAACACCCCGGAGGTGGCATTCGAGAAGCTGCTCATCATCAAGAAGGCTGCGGACGCGCTACGGGCGTCCTACGGGTAGCGGGAGCAACGGAGGGGCATGAGCACTGAAGAGGGCCGGCGCGTCAACGGCTTGGACCTGACAGGGTTCGAGGAGGCGCTGCGGACAATTGGGGAGACGCCGGGGGCGCAGCGAGCGCCGAAGAAGTCGCGGACGCGCTGGCGCGGCGGCTTCAAGTTCGACGCGCTGGTGCGCAACCACACGTTCCGGGTCGACGAGCCGTCACACCTCACGGGAGCGGACGAGGCGCCTAACTCCATGGAGTACGTGCTGGGGGCCTACGGGGCCTGCCTGGCGACCGGCTTTGTGCTCCGGGCCTCCAAGGCGGGAATCACGATCCGCAACCTGGAGTTGGCATTGGACTCCGAGCAGGACAACGTGTTCACGTTCCTCGGCCTGGGGGGCGAGGGGCACTCCGGCTTCAGCGACATCACCGCCAAGCTCTTTGTCCAGGCGGACGCCGACACGGAGACTCTGCAGCGTCTCTGGGATGAGACGGTGGAGACGTCGCCGGTGGGCAACTCCCTGGCGAAGGCTGTAACCATCAAACCGGACCTGGAAGTCATCGGGTAGAAGCCCAGCTTGGGGCTCCGGCGCTGACCGGGGCCGGCGAGCAGAGAAGGCCGAGCTACCGTGCGGAACCACCTTGGGTCCCAGACCACGGCTACGCCCACGACCGCCGCCGGTGACGCGCCGACCCTGGCCACGCCGCCGCACAGGGACGCGGCTGCGCGCTGGTTCCTCTACTCCGCCATCTTCTGGCTGGCGTTTCCGGGGTTGGCGGGCCTGCTGATGGCCCTCTTCCTCTATCTGCCCAGCATCCATGACGCGCTTCCCGTGCAGCTGCAGGGCTATCTCCAGTTCGGCCGCCTCCGCCCCATGCACGTCAACGTCTTCCTCTTCGGCTGGCTTTCCATGGCCTACGCGGGGGCGATGCTGTTCATGGTTCCCCGCCTGACCAGGACGCGGCTGTTCAGCGAGCGTCTGGGGCTGGCGAACGCTGTGGTGTGGAACGTCACCATCGCCGCGGGGATGGTGAGTCTGCTGCTGGGGTTCAACCAGGGCCGCGAGTACGCGGAGTTGGCCTGGCCGGTGGACCTGCTGATGCTGGCGTGCTTTGCGATGCTGGCGGTGAACGTGTGGATGACGGTGCTGCGGCGCCAGGAGAAGCGCCTCTACATCAGTGTGTGGAGCTTCATGGCCAGCAGCCTGATCATCGTCTTCGTGTACGGCATCGGCAACGTGGTGTGGGACACGACGGGGGCACTGCGGGGCATGAACGACGCCATCCTCAACTACTTCTACGTCCACAACCTGTTCAACGTCTGGTTCACCACGGGGGCTATCGCCCTGATCTGGTACCTGCTGCCGAGGATGTCCGGCAACCCCCTGTGGAGCTACCGGCTGGCCATCTGGGGATTCACCAGCGTGTGGACGGGGCAGCACCATCTGCTCTACGGGCCCGGGCCGGAGTGGCTGGAGCTGCTGTCCGTGTCCTTCAGCATCCTGACGCTGATGCCGAACATCGCATTCGTCTACAACTTCGTCAAGACCATGGAGGGCGCGTGGGGCAAGATGGCGACTGACGTGCCGCTGCGGTTCCTTGCGACGGGGTGCGTCTTCTACGCGTTCACGTGCTTTCAGGGGGTGGCGCAGTCGTTCCGCTTCTTCAACGCGCAGATCCACTTCACGAACTGGGTTATCGGGCACAGCCACCTGGCCTTCGTGGCCGCGTTCAGCTTCATCTGCCTGGCGCTCATCTACCACCTGCTCCCTCGCATACTGGGCCGGGAGCTGTTCAGCCGGCGCCTGATGGAGTGGCACTATTGGCTGGTCCTGACCGGGATCCTGGTCTTCATGTTGAGCCTGTGGACCGCGGGGTGGATCCAGGGCGGCGATTGGCTGGCCGGGGGGACGCCCTTCATGGAGACGGTGGAGGCGATGAAGCCCTTCATGCTCATACGGCTTCTGGCGGGGCTGGCGGTCTTCTCCGGCATGGCCATCTTCGTGTACAGCGTTGCGTTGACCCTCCGGACTCCCACTACTCGCCCCACGCGGGCGGCGTAGGGTGAGGGGCTGACGTGCCGCGCCCAACGATCCCGTACCTCATAGGCGGCTCGCTGCTGTTCCTGTTCCTGGGGCTGGCGGTAACTGTGGGCATCCCCGCCATTCAGGAGCCTCCGGCGACCGCGCTGGCGGTGCGCTACAACGAGGCGCAGCTGCGGGGGCGCGGCCTCTACATCCGGGAGGGGTGCTGGTACTGTCACACGCAGCAGGTGCGCTCGGTGGAGACGGAGGCGGGAACGGTGCGCCAGCCGGGGGACATCGGCCCGGAGTCCGTGCCGGGTGACTACGCCTATCAGAAGCCGGTGCTGTGGGGGACCAACCGCCAGGGCCCGGACCTGTCGCACGTAGCCAGCCGCCCGTACGTCACCAAGGCATGGCACGTGCTGCACCTGAAGGAGCCCAGGACGGTGGTGCCGGGCAGCATCATGCCGTCCTTCGCACACCTGAGCGACTCTGAGCTCGACGACCTAGCCGAGTACCTCATGGCGCTGCGGTAGGAGTAAGCCGTGTATTCCGCCAGCCTCATCGTGGTGGTCAGTGTGGGGCTCATAGTGATGCTGTGGGCCGGATTCATGGTGTGGGGCTTCCGGTCGGGCCAGTTCAAGGGCATGGACCGGGTGCGACACCTGCCCTTGGACGACGATGCGCCGCAGGAGAGGCAGCGTGAGCGAGAATAAGGAAAAGGGACAGACCGACGCCCAAGAGCAGACCGGAGAGGACCCCAACACCATCGGGGGAGAGGTCCGGGTCAGCTTCGGGGCGGCGCCGCGGGTCCTGCGTTGGATCGGCTACGTGGTGTACGTCTGGGCCATCGTCTATCTGCTGGTGCACCCGTCCATCGAATACCGAATCATCATACTCATCTTCGCGGGCATACTGGGCGCCTGGCTCCTCTTCTACGGCCTGACCAAGAGGCCACCCGAACCCTAGCCGCTGCAGACCGCGGCGCGGTCTAGCTCGCGGGGACCGGCGCAGGTACGCCGAATCGGTGGCGAAGCGCCAGTCCGCCGCCAAGGAGGGCGAGGGTCGCGGAGAACAGGAGGGCGTAGGCCAGGTCTACATTCCCCACGAGACCGGCTAGGCCCGCGCCCCCCGCTCCAAGCCCTTCCGATGCCAGGAAGAGGAATCCCAGCACCGTGCTCTCGCGCCGTCCGCCCATCTCCAGGGCGGCGGCCATCAGGACCGCCCGGACTCCGATCAGCAGGAGTCCCCCGGCGACCATGGCCAGCACCACGGTTGCGGGCTCCGGAGCCAGGGGTATGAACGCAACCGCCATGCTGCCCCCGAGCAGTCCGATGAGGACGATAGAGCGTCGCCCGATCCTGTCCGAGAGTTGGCCCAGGAACGGGGCCACGACGGCGCCGCAGAGGACCATGGCGGAGAATGCCAGGGCGGCCAGAGGCGCTGAGAACCCCCGGACCTGGGTGAGATAGAGGGGCGCCATGCTGTACAACGCCACGATGGACATGTTGTGCAGGGCGAGGATGCCCAGGATGCTCAGGCCGGCCGGCCGGCGCCATACCCCCACCAGCTGCCCGATGCTGACGCGGGGCCCAGGCGCGAATGGCCGGACTCGACCCATGAGCCAGAGGAAGAGGACGCCCATGAGGACGGCGGGGAGCACACCGGCCTGAAGGACCTGCCGCCAGTCGAGGAAGCTGAGGAGCAGACCAACCGCGAGGGGGGCAAGGACCTCCGCAACGGTCCCGCCGACGCCGTGGATAGCCAGGGCCATGGCCCGCCGCTCGGGCAGGCGCTGGACCATGGCGCCCATGGCCGGCGGGTGCCATGCGGCGGCGCCGGCGGAGGCCACGGCGAGGAGGACGACGAGGAGCCAGTAACCCGTGGCCACGGAGGCTGCGAGATAGCTCGCGGCCACCCACCAGAAGGTGGTCATGAGGAAGCGGCCGCTGTTTTGCGACCGGTCGCCGAGTATGCCCGCGGGTAGATAGGTCAGTCCCGCACCTAGTGCCTTGGCGGTAAACAGGAAGCCCACCTGAGCCGGACTGAGGCCCAGGGCGAGGGCCATGGGCGGCGCCAGTAGCCACAGGGCGGCGCTGCCCCAGTCCACCGCTGCATGGCCGGCGGGGAAGGCAAGAAAGTAGAGTATCAGTTCACGTCGAGAGGTCATGGGTCCAAGCGTGCGGTAAAGGTCTAGTAGGAATGGTACCGGAAATTGCGGCGGCCGGCCACGGAGGGCGGGGCGCCGGCCACCCTCCACCCCCGCTCAATTGGTCCGAGAGCCCCCCACAAGCCGGGGGAGTCACCTCGAGGGGGAGGTGGGAATAGCCGTGATCCGGTGGGATTCATGAAGAGCGGATACAGGGGCCCGCGCGGGGGTCTCTTCACGTAATCCATCGTTGATGATAGACTCTGGGGTGGTTATCATGCGTGGTAGGGGGTTTCTGGATAAGAAAAGTGGCAAATGACTTGCTAAACCGGCAGGTAGGATGCGACGCGCAATAACAGTGTGAAAAGTGTAACAAGGTGTTAACTCACCCGTAACACGAGCGTAACAACTCTCAGCCAATCTATACGACAGCTAGACATCGCTGGGGAGACCCTCAGCAAAGAATGGAGGAACCATGGATACCGGCGATACTGCATGGATGCTCACCGCGTCGGCGTTGGTCTTGCTCATGACGCCAGGGCTGGCGTTTTTCTATGGTGGGCTGGTCCGAATGAGGAACGTCGTCAGCACCATCATGTACAGCTTCATGGCCATCGCGGTCGTGAGCGTGGTCTGGGTCCTCTGGGGCTACAGCCTGGCGTTTGGAGAAGGCGGAGCGTTGATCGGGGACCTGTCGTTGCTGGGTCTGACAGGGCTGGACGTAGCATCGGCGGAGTCGGGGGACGACCAGCTGCTGTTCGCGCTGTTCCAGATGATGTTCGCCATCATCACGCCGGCACTGATTACCGGGGCGTTCGTGGAGCGGTTCAAGTTCACCACGTACCTGATCTTCCTGGTGCTCTGGGTGAGCCTGGTGTACGCACCGATTGCACACTGGGTTTGGGCGCCCAACGGCTGGCTGTTCGGGCTGGGTGCGCTGGACTTTGCGGGCGGCACAGTGGTGCACATCAACGCCGGCATGGCAGCGCTGGCGGCTGCGGTCCTGCTGGGGAAGCGCCGGAATCCCGGGGCAGAGCCGCACAACGTCCCATACGTGGTCCTTGGCGCCGCGCTGCTGTGGTTCGGTTGGTTTGGTTTCAACGCAGGCTCCGGGCTCGCGGCGAATGGCCTTGCGGTCAGCGCGTTCATGGTCACGAACACGGCGGCGGCCACTGCCGCTCTGACGTGGGCCATCCTTTCCCAGATTCAGACGGGTAAGATGAGCGCAGTGGGCGTCGCCACTGGCGCGGTAGCGGGTCTGGTGGCGATCACGCCGGCATCGGGATTCGTGGGCGTCATGGGGTCCATCGCCGTCGGTTTCGGCGCCGGGGTGCTGTGCTACGGAGCGGTGCTGCTCCGCTCGAAGACGGGGATCGACGACGCGCTGGACGTGTTCGCCGTCCACGGCGTCGGCGGCGCATGGGGCGCCCTGGCCACTGGGATTTTCGCTGTCGCAGCGATCGGTGGGACATCGGGGGCGATTGAAGGCAACGCCGGCCAGATTGGCACGCAGATCGTTGCAGTGCTATCCACGATGGCGTACTCCCTGGTCGCCACGCTGATCATCCTCAAGGTCCTGGACCTCATACCGGGGCTCGGAATTCGGGTAGCGGACAGCGATGAGGACCAAGGCCTCGACATCTCGTCCCACGGCGAGCGCGCATTCGTGAGCGACGGCGCGGACTAACGGGCGAGGTCCCAGCCAGTGTTTCGTTCGGTAACGGGCAGACCTGAGGAGAAAGGGAGGACACCATGATCAGTATAGAAGCTGTGGTACGGCCCGAACGTGTGGGCCAGGTCACGGATGCGCTGTTGGCTGCCGGATGCTCTGGGTTCTACTACTACAACGTGACGGGTCAGGGCCAGCAGCGGGGGGTTGAGGTGATAGTTGGCCGCGCGGGCCAGGTAGCCACTCGATCGTCGCTGCCCAAGACCATCATCCGCACGGTGGTGCGTGACGAGATGCAGGACGCTGTCGTCTCGGCCATCGTGGACGCGGCAAGGAGCCCGGGTGAAGGCGTGATCGGCGACGGGAAGATCTTCGTAACGCCGGTTGCCAGCGTCATCCGCGTGCGAACGGGCGAAAAGGACGACATGGCCATCTAGGCCCGGGCCTGAGCAAGGCCTACGGGACCAGCAGGGAAGGTTAGGGGTGTGCGCGCTAAAAGTGCGCACACCCCTTCTTTCTGGCTAGCTCCTAGACCCTACCCCCAAGGAGCGGGGACGGTCCATCGCCGAGGCTATGCTTCAGCGGCTACCTGGGTGACAGCGGCGGCCAGTCGCCAGAGGTCCACCTCCTGGAGCCGCATGGTCACGACGTCGCCGGGCTCGGCGGGCTGGGTCATGTAGAGGTTGGCGCGAAAGGGGAATTGGCGCAGCTCCACGAGCGCCTCTCGGCCCCGCAGGTCCAGCACCACGCCCTCGAACAGTCCGCCCGCGAAGCGCTCCAGGTACTTGAGCAGCCAGTGGCGCTTGCGGTCCTCTTCCACGCGGCCCAACTCCCGGAGTTGGCCCTCGGCCTCAAACAGGAGCTGGGCCAGGGTCTCCCCATCGTAGCAAGGCTCGCCGTCCACAAGAGCGCTCATGATCTGGCGCTGCATGACGAGGTCCAGATAGCGCCTGAGGGGAGAGGTGCACTGAAGGTAGACCGGAACGGCCAGGAGGGCTTGGGGCCGCGGCTCCAGGGCCAGGCTGGAGGGCCTGAGCCGCCGCATGACCTGATAGCCCCACACCTCCGGGCTGGAGATGCCCTCCAGGTCCGTTATGTCCACAGCCTCCTGGGTGCGGTAGATGGCGGGGATGGCCCGGTCCCGGCAGAACTCGGCCATCAGGAGATTGGCCAGCACCATGAACTCGGCCACGAGCATGCGGGCGGGGGTGGGGGAATATGCGCCGACGCTGATCTCATTGTGGCCGTCCACCTGCACCTTGAGCTGGGGGCGGTTCAGGTCCAGTGCGCCGGCGGCCTGCCTCTTGCCCCGAAGATGCCGCGCGACGTGGTCGAGCGCTCGCAGAAGCGCACCTTTGGGCCCCTCCCGTCCAGCCAGGACGGCATCCACGTCTTCATAGGAGAGGCGGGCTCGGCTGCGGACCAGGGATGGGACCAACTCCCAGTCAAGGATGGCGAGGTCGCGGTCCAGGCGGACGAGGAGGCTGAGAGCGAGGCGCGGAGACCCAAGACATAGGCTTCCCATCTCCTCGGAGAGACGCGGCGGCAGCATGGGAATGGTCTGCTCGGGGAGGTAGATGGAGAGCAGCCGCCGCGCCGCTTCCGCGTCGATGGGCCCGCCAGGGGCCACCAAGGCGGTGGCGTCGGCGATGTGTATGCCGAGCAGATATCCCTGCGGGGTCGACTGGAGGGAGAGGCCGTCGTCCATGTCGACGGTGGACGCCTCATCCACGGTGACGACCTCCAGGTCCATGAGGTCGCGGCGGCGACTGTCGGACAATGCGTCTTGGATGGAGACGCCCTCGGCAGCTTGCAGCACCTCCGGGGAGAACTCCCTGGGAATGCCCCTGCGGTAGAGCTCCAGGGGCTCGTCCTCATAGAAGACGCCGCGCTGGACGAGGAGATCGAAGGCGAGGCGGCGCCAGTCCGACGCTCCTGGAAGGATCTCGCGCAGGAGCCTGCGGGCCGTGCGGGCAGAGGAGTGGCCTTCTCCGAAAATGGCGAACTGTCTGAGACCCTCCAGCCACTCCTGCTGGCGGTTTGTCCAGGTATCGATGGATTCCGTGTCGGAGAGCCAGGCCAGGAACACCGCTTCGTCCGCGCCGGCCTCCTGCTCCTGCGTGCGCTGCCAGAGGAGGGCCTCGACCTCCGCGCGAGGACGGGGCACGAAGGCGTCGCCGCGGCGGAGGAAGTGTGTGGACTCCATGCTGAGGTGGGCCTGAAGAGCGGTCCTGCGGAGGGGATCGCTCGAGGGGCCCCAGTAGAGGGACGAGAGGTCGTCGAGGGACAACTGGTTCCCGTCCTCCTCTGCCAGGTCCCAGACCTCCGACAAATCAAGGCTCAGCATCAGTGCCTCGCATTCCCGGCGCCACGCGGGGAACGCCTCCGCGCGCACGAATACGTCGGTTTCCAGGACGATCTGATGGGGGTTGATGCGGACGACGCGGTCCGGGTCGAGGGAAACCTGGAGCTTACCGGGCGGCCCCGCAACGTAGCGGCCGAGGAGGAATTCGCCATGGCGGCGGAAGAGAATGACCTCGCCGTCCTTCATGTTTCTCCAGTGTGCCGGCTGGTGGCTTCAGAAACAGTGTATCCCATCGACACTGTACGGGGGCAGACGACGGACGAGCGCAGGGGTCTCCCGCCGCCAAGGATTGTGCTATCCTGTCCAACGCACTTGCATCGACCGTGGGAGGTGCGCCTATGGTGCGGCTAACCGTCGCCGACTTGCAGCAGATGAAGCGGGATGGGAGGAAGATCGCCGCGGCGGTGGTCTACGAGTACCAGATGACCCGTATCTGCGAGCGCGCGGGGGTGGACCTGCTGTCGGTGGGGGACAGCCTGGGACGGAACGTTCTGGGCCAGGAGGACGTGGACGAGTGCACGGTGGACGACATGATACCCTTCGCCAGGGCCGTCGTCCGGGGCCGGGAGCGGGCAGTGGTGAGCGTGGACATGCCCACGACGCCCTCCAGGGGCGGGCCGGCGGAGGTTGGCAGGGCGGCGAAGCGCTTCAAGGACGAGGCCGGGGTCGACATGACCAAGATCGACATCCGGACACGGGAAGAGGAGCTGTTCGATGGAGTCCACGCGGTGATCGAGGCAGGCCTGGAGGCGTACCCTCAGATTGGCTTTCCGACCCAGGGCGCAAACCGGGGGGTGCAGAGCGGGCCGGAGGTCCACGCCCACGTCATGAAGTGGGCCCACGCCATCGAGGAGGCCGGGGCGGCGCTCATCGACCTGACCAACGTGCCCCCGGATATCTACGAGGACGTCTGCAAGAGCCTGCGAATACCGGTCATCGGGGGGCAGGCGCCCGCCCAGGCGGACGGGAAGATTCAGGTGGCCGTGAACGGCGTGGGCTACTTCGCGCATACGATCGACCGCACCGATGGGCGGCCCAACGCTGCAAAGTACATGTTCGACGTTATGCAGGGTCTCATCGACAGCATTCACGCGGGGAAGTGGAACACAGGCCAGTAGCTGAAAACAGCAGGAAGTGATGCAGGCAGGAGGTGACGCATGGCGGAGATCGTTCTAGGGTTCGCAAGCTCCCACGGACCAACGATGAACACGCCACCGGAGCGGTGGGAGGAGCTGGGGCTGAAGGACCAGGAGGACCCGCGCTTCGACTACGAGGAGGCGCGGCGGAACACGATACCCCACATTGCGCAAGAGGTAACGCTGGACAAGTTCCGGGAGCGGTACGACGCGGTGCAGCGCGGCATATATGCGCTGACGGAGATCCTGCACGAGGCCGCGCCGGACGTGGTGGCGGTGTTCAGCAACCCGCACGGCGGGGTGGCGGTGGACCTGATGCAGCCCACCTTTGGGGTGCATCTGAACGACGCCCCTCCGTCGACGGAGGGGCCGCGGCGGGGCCCTGCGCCGGAGACCGCGCGAGACAAGGCGTCACGGCCCGTGTCCAGCCGGGAAAGCGTCCAGTACCCCACGGACGGCGACTTTGCCCGCCACCTCATGGAGGGGCTGATCGAAGAGGGGATCGACGTGGCCGCCAACTTCCAGTCGCGCCCCGGTTCGGACCTCGACAGCGCCTACAACCTGCTCTTCCAGCAGTTTGACCGGGACGTCACGATCCCGTACGTGCCCCTGCTGGTCAGCCGCTACCTGCCCAACCAGGCTACGCCGCGGCGCGCGTATGAGTTCGGCCAAGCCGTGCGGCGTGTCATCGAGCGGTGGGACAGCGACAAGCGGATCGCGGTGATGGGGTCGGGCGGACTCAGCCACCAGATCATCGACGAGGAGCTGGACCACACGGTCATCGAGGCCCTGGAGAACGGGGACACGGAGGCCCTTTTCTCCATCGACCGCCAGCGCCTCAACCATGCGCCGGGTACGCCGGAGATCCTCAACTGGCTGGCCTGCGCAGGGGCGATGGCGCCCAAGACGATGACGCTCATCGACTACGTCCCCTGCTACCGCTCGCTTGCGGGCACGGGGCACGGCAACACCTTCGGGTACTGGCGCTAGAGCGGGCCGGTTCAGACGCCGGCGGCCTACGCGGGGACGTAGCGCGAGATGAACAGGGCCATGGCGTCCGTCACGGCGTCGGCGAAGCTGGGGTCCCGGTCGAAAATGTGGTCCTGGCCCGCGTAGAGGTGCAGGTCGACGGGGACGCCCGCGCGCTCTAGGGCTTCATACATGTGCATGGTCGAGGCGTGGGGAACCTGCTGGTCCGCCGTGCCGTGGACGAGCATGGTCGGGGGGAAGCTCCTGCTCACGTGGTGGATGGGGCTCGCCGCTTCCAGCATTTCACGAGATGGGTGGGGGCCAACCAGCTTCTCGCGCGCGGGGTCTCCGCCCCAACCGGTCATGTCGGTAACCGGGTACATGGCCACCACGGCGGCCACATGGCTGCTGACGCTCGGGTCCGTCCCTGCGGCGCCCTGGAATTCAGGGACGTCCGTGGCGCCGCCGGCCAGCAGGGCGAGCAGCCCGCCAGCCGAGGCGCCGCCAAGGACGATGCGCTCCGGGTCGATGCCCAGCTCCGCGCTGTTGGCTCGGACCCAGCGAGTGAGGGAGTTGGCATCCTGAATTTGCGCGGGCCAGGGGGCCTCGTCCATGACCCTGTATTCCCCGGCCACGAACACGCAGCCCTTCTCCGCCATGCGGACAGCGTACCGGTCCCTGAGGCCGGCCCTGTTGGCGGTACGGAAGCCGCCGCCGGGCAGGAACAGGAAGCACGTTGTTGCGCCGCCTTGAGCTGGGCGGAATATGTCAACTCGCAGCTCACGCTCGGGCAGCTTGGCCGCGGTCGCGCCTTCGTCGATTGTGATGTCAGTCACGAGGCCTCCTCCTGGTGTCTTCCGAGCGCGGCGTTGGCCCTGGTTTTTCGCGGGGGATGCGCCGATCAGTTGCCCGGGTCGACGGCCACGTCCACAAGCGACGGGCCGTCCGTGACCTGGAACGCTTCCTCCAGGGCTTGGGGGAGGTCGCCGGGGCGCTCCACTCGGCGGCTGGGAATGCCCCACACAGCGGCCATTTTGGCGAAGTCCAGCGCAGGGTGGTCCAGGTCCATGGCCGGGTACGAGCCGGGGCGCGGGTCCCTGCCGAGCCCCCTGAGGTAGGACTTCATGTTCACCTTGAGGATGCGGTAGCTGGCGTTGTTCAGCACAACGTAGGTCACGGGGATGCGGTAGTGTGCCGCTGTCCAGAGGGCCTGGTTGGTGTACATGCCTTCGCCCTCACCGATGAGGCCCACGACCGGCCGGTCCGGGCGTGCCAGCTTGACGCCGAGGGTTGCGGGAAGGCCGAATCCCAGGCCTCCGCCGCGCAGGCGGAAGAAGGTGCCGGGCTCGGTGCGGTCGATGGAGGCGTTGAGGGCGGGGCTGCCGGTGCTGCCGCCCTCACCGACGATGATGGCCCCGGGGGGCATGGCGCGGCCCACCTCGGCCATGACGCGGTAGGGGGAGATGGGCGTGCGGTCCCACTCCTGCTGCACGCGCTCGCCCGTAACGGCGTCCTGCCGGCGCTTCTGATCGGCGACGGCGGCCCTGCGCTCCTGTGCGGCCCGGCGGTCGTCGGCGGTCTGGAGCTTGGAGACGGCGGCGGCGATGTCGTCCAGGCCGTACTTGGGGTCTCCAATGAGCCCCACGTCAGGCGGATAGTTCTTCCCCACCTCCCAGGGGTTGATATCCAGGTGAATGAGGGGGACGCCGTCCGGCAGCGCGCGCTCCGAGTAGAAGAGCTGGGTGAAGACGGGCATGCCAACGCAGAGGATGGCGTCGGCGTCGGCCAGGGTGCGGGCTGCGTCGTGGATGTTGACGACGGTGAAGCCGCCGAGGTACTGGGGGTGGTTGGAGGGGATGTTGACCTCGGCGCGTGCGCCGGAGTAGGCACGCCCTCCCACCTGCTCGACGAGCCGAACGAGCTCGTCTTGGGCGCCCGAGGTGGAGATGCCGTCGCCGCACAGGACGACGGGGTTCTTGGCGTGGGCCAGGATCTCGGCCGCCCGCTCGACCGCCACGGGGTCGGGGCGGGTGCGCCAGGCGCTGTAGCGGGTGGGGGTTACAGTCGCGTCGATCTCCTGGTCCAGCAGGTCCTGGGGCAGGGCGATGAAGACGGGACCGGTTGGGGGCTCGGCGGCCACCTTGAATGCGCGCGAGAGCACGAGAAGGATGTCCTCCGCGCGGCGGAGCTCGGTGCTCCACTTGGTGTACTGCCGGGCGGTCTCCACGAGGTCGCCCCACAGCAGCGGCTCCTGGGCGATGAGGCGAGTGTCCTGCTGGCCCGCCGTCACGACCAGGGGCGTGCCGCCACGGGCGGCGTTGTAGAGCATGCCCATAGCGTTGCCCAAGCCGGCGGCGACATGCAGGTTGACCAGCGCGGGCTTCTGGGCGGCACGGGCGTAGCCTTCGGCCATGCCGACGGCCACGGCCTCCTGGAGCGCCAGGACGTACTCGATTTGCGGGTAGTCCTGGAGGGCCTCCATGAAGGCCAGCTCCGTCGTGCCGGGGTTCCCAAAGATGTACCGAACACCGTCCGCCACGAGCTGGTCCATGAAGGCGTTCTTCGCGAGCATGCGGACCATGCGCTCTCCTCTGTTGCACGATGAATTGAGGCCCTATGGTAGCGCACCGGAGGCGAGAGGGCAAAGGCCGGGCGGCGGGTCCGCTTGTGCCATTCCCTCCTTGCCCGTGCCAAGACATATGCTCTAGTATGCATCCAACACACGGACAGGACAACGAGGCCACCATGCCGCTACGTGGACGCAGACCCGCGCTCCCAGGGGCAACACCAACCCCCTCGAGTCCGCACGCCCCTCAGAGCCCCTCGAGAGCGTCTTCCGTGCCACCTGCTCCTGCCGGAAAGACAATCCCTCCCCGCCCACCCGGCCAGGTTCAGAAGACGCAGAAAAAATAAAACAACCAACTTTTGTCTACCCTTCCAGGTTCAAAAGACGCAAAAAACCACAAAACGATCTGCAGGCTGGAACAATCAGACCACGTCCACCGCTGCCATTCCCTCGACTTGCCTATCGGGTGAGGGCTCTCATGGGGCTGCCGGCGGAATGTCCAGCTTCACAGCCCGCGCATGCCAGGTCGCCGGCTTCGGCCAGGTGGTGGATGTGGGGTCGGCCGGTCGCGTTGACAGTGGTGCAATGGGGGAGTACGTTCCTGGAGACCCACCCCCTCATATCAGGTAAGGGTGTCCACCTTGGCGGGAACTCCGCAGGCAACGGCCCGGGCATCGGGCGTCACCATCCCCCCGCTGATCAAGCGCAACACGTTGTACCTCGCAACGGCGCAGGCGTTCGTGGGCGCGGGCTTCTCCCTGGTGCCGACGCTCGGGGCCATCATGGTGGTGCGGCTGCTGGGGTCGGCGAGCCTGGCAGGGGTCGCAACCAGCCTGCTGGGCGTCAGCCGCTTCATCGTGTCATACCCCGTCGGCAAGATCACGGACATCTACGGGCGCAAGGTGGGCGTGATGCTGGGGCTCCTGGTGGGCCTCATGGGCGCGGTGCTGCTGGCGTTCTCCGTGCTCGCGAGCTCCTTCCTGCTCTTCCTGATTGGCATCCTCATATTCGGCATGGGCATGGGAGCGGCGCAGCAGCTCCGGGTGGCCGCGGCGGACATGTACCCGGCCAGCAGGCGCGGGGAGGGTATGGCCTACGTGCTGACCGGGTCAGTGGTAGGGGTCTTCGGCGGGCCGATAATCATCGGCGGGGCCGAGACCCTCGCGCCCAGCTTCGGGATTCCGGCCATGGGCCTGGCGTGGAGCATGGTCCCGCTGTTCATCCTTCCCGCCGTGTTCCTGGTGCTGCGCGTGCATCCCGACCCCAGGGAGATCGCGTCCCACCTGGAACGCTACTACCCAGACCATCGGCCGGAGAGGCCGCCGGGGCCCGGCGACGACGGCGGCGTGACGATGCTCACGTTCCTCCGGCACTACCCGAAGCTCACGGCCTTCGTCGCCACCTTTGGCGTCCAGGGGAACATGTCCATGATGATGGCCATGACGAGCCTGGTGCTCTCCTACAGCGGCTATAGCCTTTCCTCCATCGCGTTTTCGGTGGCCATCCACGCGATAGGCATGTTCGCCTTCTCGCTTCCGCTGGGGAAGCTCAGCGACCGGATAGGCAGGCGGCCGGTGATGCTCATAGGCGTGGCCATCGCCTCGGCGGGGGCCGTCCTCACGCCCATCACAACGCTCTACTGGGCGATCACGGCGGGTACGTTCCTGGTGGGTCTCGGGTGGTCGTTCGTGTTCGTATCGGCTTCCGCGCTGATCGCCGACACGAGCCGGGCACATGAACGGGGCAGGGCCATCGGCACAAACGACACCTTCAGCAGCGCGTCGGCGATATCGATGCCGTTGGTGGGGGGCGTGGTGGTGGAGTATCTGGGACTGCCCGCGGTGGGGATAGTGGGCCTGTCCATGATGGTCGTTCCAACGCTGCTGCTGCTACGGCTGCGGGAGACCAGCCCCGGGAGGTACGAGTAGGGCGCCCGACGCAGACGCTGCCGTGCGATCCGCCGTTCCTTCCACGACGCCAGCAGCCGGTCCATGCCCCGCCCCCTATCGGCAGCGCCTCTGATGTGCTGCATGGGGCGAAGCCCACTTGGCGTAGCCGCACGGGCGCCTGACGGCCTGCGAAACGCTCTTGACGCCGCTCCGGCGTCCCCCTGACGGCAAGCGCGAGCTCTAGGACAACGAGGCGCTCTCCGGACCAATGCTTGCTGTCTGCGGCGGTCGTGGTTGCCAATGGACGGCGTGCGGGCCGTATGATAGTCGGCAGACCCTGCCAAGGAACACGGATGCTCAGTCCCTTTCGTGCGGCCATAGCGTGGACATCCCGCCTGACGACCTTCGATGCCCTGGCTCAGCCCGCGTACCGGCGCCTCTGGTATGGGGCCTGGCTCTGGTACACCTGCCGGTGGATGGAGATGGTGGTCCTCTCCTGGCTGGTGCTGCAGCTCACGGACTCGCCCTTCATGGTGTCCATGGTGGGGGTGAGTCGGATGCTTCCCATGCTGCTGCTTGGCCTTGTCGCGGGGAGCCTGGCGGACCGGTTTCCGAGGACACGGGTGATGCTGGTCGCGCAGGCCATCAACCTTGTGTCTACGACCACGATGATGACGCTCATCGTCACGGGGCGGATCGAGGCCTGGCACGCCTTTGTCGCCATCTTCGTCACGGGCACGGGGTTCACGCTGGACTTCTCTGCGCGGCGTTCATTCTACGCGGAGATCTTTCCCGTTTCGGGGCTGTCAAACGCCATATCCCTGGACACCGTGGCCATGATGGGGAGCAGCCTCATCGGCCCGCTGGCCGGCGGGGCGCTCATCGCCTTTGCCGGGTACAAGGGCACGTACGCGATCTTGATCGCCATGTTCGTGACGGCAATTCTGCTGCTGTTCACGGTGCAGCGGCCAGGCCCGCAGCGCCCCAAACAGCTCGCGGGGGGCGTGGCGACACAGGTCCTGGAAGCGGTGCGGGCCATCCGGGAGAATCGAGGGCTCAGGGCGACGCTGCTGGTAACGGTCTGCTTCAACTTCTTTGGGTCGCCCTATTTTCAGATGGTGCCCGTGATTGCCCGCGACGTCCTGGGGGTGGGGTCGGCGCGCTACGGGCTCCTGGGCGCGGCGACGGGTCTTGGGGCACTGACAGGAGCGCTGCTCATCGCCTCGTGGCGGGTCCGGCGGCAGGGCATGGTGTACACGCTGGGTGCGGCGCTCATGCTGGGAGCCGTCGTGCTGTTCGCGGTCTCGCCGACGTACTTCCTGTCCCTGGGCCTTCTCCTGGCCGTTGGCATGGGGCTATCCGGCTTCGCCACTATGCAGTCGGCCCTAGCGATGCTGGCGGTGGCGCCGGAGCTGCGCGGGCGCGCGTTGGGGGCCATCGCCCTCGGCATCGGCGCAGGGCCCCTGGGCATGCTGCTGTTGGGGAACCTGGCGGAGGTGGTGGGAGCGCCGAGAGCGCTGGCGGCCTTCGCCGGGATCGGGTGCCTGCTGGTGCTCGTGCTGTACTGGCGGTTGCCGGAGCTGCGGGCGCGGGGGGAGTAGCAGCGGCCAGCCTCACCGACCCGGCGCCGCAGCTTTGGGCGCGGTCTCCGGTCCGCTCTGCGGCGGGGGCACTGCCATGAGCACCGAGGCGGAGAGGGCTCCCAGAACGACCACGTACCCCACCAGGATGGCGGTATAGCTGCCCGTGGTGTCGAAGACCAGAGTCGCCGCAAGGGGGCCGATGGCGTTGGCGACCATGACGATGGGGGTGACGACGCCGCGGATGGCGCCAAGGGACGCGGGCCCGAAGTAGTCCGCCAGCATGAGGTTCTGGAGGAACATGGTGGAGGAGAAGGACCAGCCATGCACCACGGCGAAAGTCAGGCCCAACCCGAGTCCTCCCGCCTGGGTGAGCACGACCACTCCGATACACTGGACGAGGTAGAACAGCGCCGTTATGTAGCGTAGTGTGAAGCGCTCTGAGAGGAAGCCGGTCGTAAGGGTGGAGGGCACGCCAACGAGGGACCAGGTGCCCACGACGGCAATGGCTTGGGAGGCGAGGAGGCCCCGGTCTGTGAGAAGGGGCACCATGTTGAAGGTGATGCCGGTGTTGGTCAGGGTGGTGAGCGACAGGGCGGCAATGATGATGTAGAAGCTCCGGTTGCGGAGCGTCTGGCGTACGGTAAAGGAGAGCTCCGGGCTGTGCTGCCGGGTGCCCGGAGACACAGCGCCGCCTGCAGGCTGCCCCGTGGGTGAAGGGTCGCCGTCTGTATTGAGACCCATGTCCCGGGGCTCGCGGCGCAGCCACAGGAGGATGGGAATGAGGGTAATGGCCCAGGCGTAGAACCCCAGGGCCACGGTCGCCATGCGCCAGCCCGACCAGGAGACAATGGCCTGGGTGAGAACCGGGACCAGGGCGCCTCCGAGGCGCCGTGCCATATTCGGCACGGCCATGGCGCGTCCCCGCTGTCGGCGGAACCACTTGGCGATGACGACCTGGGTCGCGAGGTTGAAGTCGCCCTGGAGCAACAACCGTCCGATGACCATGACGGCGTAGTACTGCCAGAGATGAGTCATGGAGCCCATGGCGACGTGAGCGGCGCCGACGGCGAGGAAGCCGCCGAAGAGGACCCAGCGGGCGCCGAAGCGGTCGATGATGGCGCCTATGAGGGGAGCGGACAGGCCGCCCAGCATGGTGCCGACGCCCACGGCGCCCGCGAGGGTCGACCGGCTCCACCCGAAGTCATCCGAGAGCGGTTTGACGAATACGCCGAGAGTGGGATTGATCTGAACGGTGGATCCCAGGGCAACGACGGCCATGATGCCGACGATAACCCAGCCATAGTAGAGCCGGGGCCGTTGGGGATCGCGGTGGTGGAGAGTGGCCGCTTGCGTCGTCAACTCCTGGGAGGCGCTCAGCTGAATGCGTCGGGTGGACTCGCCGCAGGCCAGCATACCCCACCGGCGTCGACTTTGCAGCAACCTGAGGCGCTGGAGGACTGGCTCAGCCTAACGCTCCCTCGCGCCAAGGGGTCAACCTCCAAGACAGCCGCGCCGACCTGGTATGAATGTTCAGCTTCGTATGATAGTGCAAGCGTTTTTTTGCGGATACTGAAGCTGGAAAGTGCAAAATGGGTGATTGATTGCTTTGGGGGACCCATTGGTAGCTTCGGGGGGCTGTGCCGTTTCGATTGATGTTGGGGTGGGGGACCCTCCCCCCGCCTCCCTGGATTCCCGCCTGCGCGGGAATGACGAGGTGGGGGCGCGGCACCCTTTTTCGAGGCAATGACGGTTATGCCAAGGTCTCCCTGCGCGGGAATGACAGCTATGCAAAGGTCTCCTTTCGCGGGGTCGCTGGCGCGACGGCTTTGTGGGTGGAGGGTTGCGCACAGGTCTCCTTTCGCGGGTGTGTTGGAGGGATGGTAGGGGTTTGGGGCCGTGCGGGCAATGGGTCGATGGCAGTCGCTGCGCGCCGGGTCGCTGGCGCGAGGGCCACGCTGGGGAGGGGGTGGGTGGGGCGGTGTCCGACGCGCTATGCGGCTAGGCGTGCCGGCTGCTCGTGCCTGTGCGCTCTGACGCGGGTGGCGAGGCCGCGAACCTCGCCGAGGATGTCTTCCGGCGCGCCCCTAAGGTCCAGCGACGCCACCTCAATCGTCTTGCCCGCGTGCTTGATCTTGTACATCCCTGGTGTATCCTCCCCTGCAGCGTAGACCAGCAGGCCCGATGGCAAGTCGGCCGCCGTACAGTAGGCGAGCATCTGATAGATGTCGGCGTGCTGGAATCCCCCGTCTGGCTTCTTGTACTTGGCATCGCCGACGAAGAGAGGCCGAGACTCGGCCCACCAAGACAGGTCCGGGTACATTTTGATGTGCTTACCCTCGTCTAGGTCGAGGCGTTCCCCTCGTCTCCATTGGCGTTCGGGGAGGCCGAGGGCCTCCCGCAGCGCGACGTAGAGGAACTGCTCGAACACCATGTTCATGTCAATGCGAAAAGCGGCACCGGCGACCTTGCCGTGGAGGAGCTCCAGGCTCGAGTTCTCGATGATGAGCCGCGCCAGTTCAACCGCCGGACGATAGTGCTCATTCAGCCGCGTATATCGGACTTCGGGCGCCGCGCCCCGCCGGTATGAGCCGAGCCCGACCGTGGTGAAGGCGGGCCGGAGGCTGCGCACCTCCCGCCTGATGGGCTCGGAGCGGATGAAGGTGTGCCCCAGCCGGTGTATCGCGGTCTTCAGCAGCCGGTTCTCCTCGATGTCCTCGGTGAACTCGTCGAAGGCGACCTCGATGGGCAGCGGGATGCCGAAGCGCCGCCCGATCTGGTCGCCGAAGCGGATGCGGCCCCGCACGGTGTTCAGCGCGTCCTCCTCCCGCCGGTAGCCCTGGAGCAGGCCGCGTTGGATGGCCCGCTGCGTCCGGCGCGCGAACGCAAGGGCGATCGCTTCGAGGACGCCGTCATCGCGGTCCAAGCCAAAGGTGTCCGTCCGCCAGTCCTTGGGGTCTATCGCGTAGGCGATCAGGAACATCACCCGGTCGATGGGGATTTTCGGTCGCACGACGACGGCCAACTCCCCAACGTTCACCGCGCCGATGTAGGACGACGGCCTGAGTGTGTACCCGCCGTCCTCATCGAGCAAGGGCGTCACCTCGACTTTGGCTTCAGCCAACGCCCGCCGTTCGTCTATGCCAAGCCGCCCCTTCCAGTCCTGCGGCTTGTACTCTGTTAACTCAATCTTGTGCATCGCCCGCGCCGCCCTCAGGCTGCCCGTTGCTCTCGTCCGCCGAGCCCTGTGACTCGGCGGCATCCGGTGCAGCAACCGCGCCGTAGATCTCTCGCTTCAACCGCTCGTACTCGAACTCCTCAATCTTCTTATCGTTTCCGAAGCACTGCTCCTCCACGTAGGGGATGACAGCCCGATTCCAGATGCGCCGCACACGGCCTTCGTCCAACGTCCGGTCGGCCCCCATGAAGTAGCTGGGGCCGATGCCCATGTCGCGGTCCAGCTTGCGGTTTGCCACTTCAACCAGATCGGCGACCCACGTGGGCTGCCGCTCCCTGGCGAGCCAGCGCGCCAGCAGACCCTTGACGGGAGGTTCGTTTGGGAAGAAGGGTGCGAAGTAGAACCTCCGCCGCAGCGCCGCGTCCATCAGCGCAATGGAGCGGTCCGCCGTGTTCATAGTGCAGATGAACCAGAGGTTTCCGGGCAACGTGAATCGCTCCCCGCCGCCGTACTGGAGCTGCACCGCCTCATCCCGGTACTCCAGCAGGAAGTAGAGCTCCCCGAGGACCTTGGTGACGTTGCCCCGGTTGAGTTCGTCAATGACCAGAATGAACTTGGCGTCGGGCTTGGCCGCGGCCTTCTCCGCGATGCGCCGCAGCGGGCCGTGCACAAGCTCGAACCCCGCCTGCCCGCTCTCCGTCAGCCTGGGCCGGTAGCCCTCGACAAAGTCCTCGTAGGCATAGGACGGGTGGAACTGGACGATCTCGAACTCGCCCCCATTGAGTTCGCACTGCTTTGCAAGAGCACGGGCCACGTAGGTCTTGCCCGTCCCCGGCGGCTCCCACAGCAGCTCCCCAGCCAACGCCGCGACCCTTTCCGGCGCCCAGGGGTCGGTACTCAGTACTGGGGGAGGTGGGTCGATCAGCTTCAAGACCCTCCAGACATACGACTGCGCGTCAAGGATATGGCGCATGTCCAGGCCGCGCTTCTGCGCTTCCTCTCTGAAGCGCAGAAGGAAGCCGAGGGCGTGCTCATACAGCGCCGCTTCATCCGAGTCCTTTTCCGGCAACTCGTAGCCGGTCTGCTCGTATGCGTCCTCAAACACTCGCACTTGGAACGGCGGGTACTTTTCGACATCCAGCCCCATCAGAAGGGAGGACACAATACTTGTTCGAGTCCCCACACCGTTGCTCACCGACGCGGGCATCAGTTCGCAAAAATCGCGGATCCGCTCTTCGATGGAGGACGCGTCACGCGTCCATAGGAACTGTAGGCCTGTCAGGGCGTCGTCAGGATGCTCAGCGCACCACTGCTTAAGGTTTTCGATGAGGTTCCATCTGACGAAGTTGACCACGTTTGACTTCAGCGCACTCCCTAGTAGGTCATCCCAGTCTCCAGCGCCGGCGAGCACCGCGTCCCGCGCATCTGCGAGCTTGCGGCCAATCTCCAGCTTGTAGTTGACCTCAACGCTGTCCAGCCTACCCGATGCGTAGAAAGCCTGCGCCCGGCTCACGAAATCATCCCAGAGTCTGGCGTCGACCGGCCTCGGGGGGAACCACTGCCTATAAAGATCCTCCTCATAGAAGGGAATTTGATTTCCGTACTTGGCCTCGAGCCCGGGGCGAATCTGCTGCAATTTTCGGTCGACATCACCCGTCGGTTGTGTGACGAAGTGATCGAAGGCCCTGGCGATCCTTTCCTTGTGATCAACAACGACGATCGCCTCGAAGGTGTCGGGGTGAACCAGATGGAGCAGGGCCTCCTGCTGAGCAATCGGGCTATTGAAATTGCTCCGCAGCACGCCGCTCCATTTCACTCCATGCACGAAACTCTTGAACTCCCAAGGGGCCTCAGGGTCGTTCTGGTCAAGCAGCCGCCTATCAGTCTTCTGCTCCTTCCACTGATCAGCAACCTCAATGACGTATCCGGCGTGAATTGGGAAATAGCGCATGAAGAATTGCCCTGGATGGGCGATGCCGGGTGTGAGGCCATCTACAAGACCATTCGGGATTGGTACCGGCGAGGGTGACCATCCTAGTACCTGATCGATATTTTGCTTCTTCTTTCGACCGCCTATGGCATTCTTCGAAGCAATGAGGTAAGAGACGTACATCGCCTCGCCCATCAGTTGGTAGACCTCTGGAGGGCTGCCCTCAAGCTGCCGCTCCAGCTTTACGAGAAAGCTGTCCTTGGATTCGTCCGGCTGGTCAAGGAACCGCCGGTGGACCTCCCCAAGCCACCGGCTCGACCAGATCGCCTCGCCAGGCGTAAAGAGCGAGTCGTCGGCCCGCAGGGCGCGGTCGACCCATGCGTCGGCCGCCTCGTAGACCCTCTCGACGCCGCCTCCCGTCCGTCTGCTGCCCATCGCTCTCCTTCCCCCATCGTGCGCCAGCCCGCCACGTACCATTATGGCGCATTCGGGGCCTGTCTCACAAAGCTAGGGATGGTCTGAATAAGTCCCGTGGATGTGGAGGATGGGCATGAAACCTGCCCCACCCCGCGCACCCTGGATTCCCGCCTTCGCGGGAATGACGGAGGGGGTGGGAATGAGGGGCTTCAGGCCACTTGTTCAGAGGTTCCCTAGGTCGCCCCCCTCCCCCCACACGCCCGTCGCGGCAGCGACTCGTGGTCGCGCCGGACAAAATGCGGTAGTATGCCCACGTCAGGGCAGTCTTCCGCCGTCGCGGGAAGGACAGGAGACCAGGCGTGCTGAAGCGATTCAGGCTCCACGAACCGGCGTCCGTGGAAGAGGCCCTCTCCATCTTGGCGGACTACGGTGATGACGCCGGCGTCTATGCCGGCGGCACCGAGCTGCTCCTTGCCATGAAGGAGGGCCTCCTCCACTACGACCACCTGGTCAACGTCAAGACCATCCCCGGCTTTGACGACGTTGCCCTCGCCGGCTCCGGCGGCGCCCTGCGCATCGGCGCCGCCGCCACCCACCGAAGCCTGGAGCAGTCGCCCGTCCTGCGCCGGGCATGTCCCCTCCTGGCAGACGTCGAGCGAAGGGTGGCCAACGTCCGCGTGCGTAACGTGGGCACCATCGGAGGCAACCTCTGCTTTGCCGAGCCCCACAGCGACATCGCCGCAGCCCTCCTCCTCTTCGACGCTGAGGTCGAGGCCGCGGGCCCCGCGGGACGCCGCCGCTTCCCCGTCGAGGAGTTGGCCGTGGACCCCTACGAGACCTGCCTCCAACCGGGGGAGCTCTTGACGCAGGTGTACCTGCCCACATTGCCCCAGGGCATGACGGGGGCGTATCTCAAGTTCGGCTACCTGGAGAGGCCCACCCTTGGCATCGGCGCAGCGGTCGGGACCGACCCGGACCCCGGCGCGGGAGCCCGGATTCGGGAGGCGCGCATCGCCGTCGGCTCCGCCGGCCCCAGGCCCGTCCGTGCGCGCCAGG
This sequence comes from Dehalococcoidia bacterium, assembly GCA_965197715.1. Lineage (GTDB taxonomy): Bacteria > Chloroflexota > Dehalococcoidia > Lucifugimonadales > UBA1127. Next base: position 2,706,331 of record OZ240224.1, on the reverse strand, counting down.
CCGAAGCCGTCCTCCGCGGCGCCACCGTGCTCGAGGTCCTCGGAGACGGCGCCTCTGACGACTCGCCTCTCCTCAAGGAGGCCGCGCGACTCACCATTGAGGCCGCGGACCCTCAGGACGACCTCCACGGCTCCGCACTCTACAAGGAGCAGCTCATCACGGTATTCCTGAAGAGGGCGCTCCATGCCGCTGTTTCCACCTAGCCCGCGTGTGGAGTAGGCCCCGGCGCCCCTGGCAAGGGCGCACGAGCACAGTTGAAGACGGAGCGTGCGTATGACCGGCCCAGCAAGAGCGCGGCCAAGGCCCTCGCGGATGACCTTGGCCTTCGAGGTGAACGGCAAGCCCGTGCGCCTGACCGCCGAGCCCCAAACCCTCCTCCTCGACCTTCTCCGCGACCGCCTCGGCCTCAAGGGCGCCAAGCGGTCCTGCGACATGCAGGTATGCGGCGCCTGCACCGTGCTGGTGAACGGCAGGGCCGTCAGCTCCTGCACCTACCTCGCCTTCGAGGCCCGCAACGCCAGCGTCGTGACCATTGAAGGTCTGGGCGGCCCGGAGCCCCATCCCCTTCAGCAGGCGTTCCTTGAGAACGCCGCCCTTCAGTGCGGCTACTGCACCCCGGGAATGATCCTGGCGGCCAAGTCCCTCCTGGACGAGAACCCTCATCCCAGCGTCGAAGAGATCGGCGAGTACATGAAGGGGAACATCTGCCGCTGCACCGGATACAAGAAGATCGTTGAGGCCATTGAAGACGCAGCCCGGCGCGGCGCCGACTGACGTGCCCTGCGTTCACTGCTCGCACCTGGGGCGCGCCGCAGGGTTGCACAACCGCCATTCCCGCGAAAGCGGGAATCCAGGGGTAGGGCCGCAGGATTGGAGGAGACGCTATGGACTTAGTAGGCACTTCCGTCGTTAGGCCGGATGCCGTGGAGAAGGTGAAGGGCCAGGCGGCCTACGTGGGCGACCTGGAGGTCCCGGGAATGGCCCACGGCAAGCTCCTCACCAGCCCACTGCCGCACGCGGCGATCACCCGTCTCGACGCCTCCCGCGCGAGGAAGCTCAGGGGCGTGGTCGGAGTCCTGACGCGCGACGAGCTTCACTACATCGACCCCTACTACGGTTCGGACATCAAGGACCGGCCCATTCTTGCCATGAAAAAGGTCCGCTTTCAGGGGGAGCCGGTCGCCGCCGTCGCCGCCGTGGACCAAGCCACGGCTGAAGAGGCGATCGCCCTCATCGACGTGGAGTACGAAGAGCTGCCCGTCGTCGACGATGTGCTCGGCGCTCTCGCCCCGGACAGCGCCCTCGTCCACGACTCCAACCTCTGCCATCAGTACGGCTATCAATGGGGCGACGTCGAGCGCGGGTTTGCCGAGTCCGACCACGTCTTCGAAGACACCTTCACCTTCCCGATGGTCTACCACTACGCCCTGGAGCCCCACGCGGCCATCGCCCGTTTCGACGAGCGCGGCATCACCGTCTGGTCTTCAGCCCAGCACCCCTTCCTCGTCCGCGCCGAGCTCGCCCGCATCTTCGAGCTGCCCTTGGACCACGTCCAGGTTATCGTGCCCTACGTGGGCGGCGGCTTCGGAAGCAAGTCGTACAGCAAGATCGAGCCCCTCGTCGTCGCCCTCAGCCGGGAGGCCGGCCGGCCCGTCCGCGTCGCGCTCTCAGTCGAGGACGCCTTCAGGACCGTTCGACGTCACGCCGCCCGTCTCACCATCCGCACCGGCGTCATGAACGACGGCACCCTGGTCGCACGCGATTGCGAGGCCCACGTGGACACCGGCGCCTACACCGACAACGGCGTCAGGGTCACCGAGCGCGTCGCCGACCGCATGCCGGGCCCCTATCGCTACGAGCACCTCAGGGTCGCTTCCTATGGCGTCTACACCAACACGACCCCCGCTGGCTCCTACCGCTCCATCGGCGGCCCCCAGGCGGCGTGGGCCAGCGAGTCCCAGGTCGACATCATCGCCGCCGCCCTCGGCATCGACCCTCTGCAGATCCGCCTCAAGAACCTCGCCGCTACCGGCCAGGAGATACGGAGAGGACAGAGGCCCCTGGAAGGAAACCTCGCCATGGGCTTGCAGAAAGTCGCCCAGGCCATCGGGTGGGGCGGCCCCGCAGACGCGGGAGCCCGGACCCCGGCCCCGGGGATAAGAAGGGGCAAGGGGATTGCCTGCACCGTATCCAACTCCGGCGCAAGCCCCACCTCCACCTCCTTCGTGCGGCTGCACGCCGACGGCACCGCTACGGTCCACGTCGGCACGACCGAGATTGGTCAGGGCTCCCGCTCCGTCATGGCGCAGATCGTGGGCCAGGAGCTTCAGCTTCCCATGGAACGCGTCAGCGTGCTTGCCTCCGATACCTCCCTCGTCCCCTACGACCGCTCCACCGGCTCCAGCCGCTCTACCACCCTCATGGGCCTCGCCGTCCAGGATGCAGCCACGGACGTCCGCGCCCAGCTCCTGGAGATCGCCGCCCGTCACTTCGAGGCTCCGGTGGACACCCTGGCGGTGCAGGATGGGAGCGTCCTGTCACGGGGGGAGCGCGTCACCTTCGCCGCCCTGATCCGCCAGAAGTTCGGAGGAGCGGGCGGCGAGCTCTTGGGCCGCGGGTACGTGACTCCCGATCACCCCAGCGGCAGGCTCAAGGAGTCCCCCGTGTTCTGGGAGGTCAGCATCGGCGGCGCGGAGGTGGAGGTCGACGAGGCCACCGGGGCCACCCGCATCCTCAAGTACGTGTCCATCGCCGACGCCGGCAAGGCCATCAACCCACAGCAGTGCGAGGGCCAGGATGAAGGCGCCGCGATGCAGGGCATCGGACACACCCTCTTCGAGGAGATGGTCTACGACAACGGCCAGCTCCTGAACCCCAACCTCATCGACTACCGCGTTCCCAGGTTCTCGGACGTCCCCCAGGAGTTCGAGACCATCCTGGTGGAGAACGGCGACGGCCCCGGCCCCTACGGCGCCAAGGGTCTGGGAGAGGGCGGTGTCGTGGCGGTGGCCCCGGCCGTGGCGGGCGCCATCTACCAGGCCACGGGTGTGCGGATAAAGGAGTTGCCCCTTACCCCGGAGCGGGTCTGGCGGGCCCTGCACGACGCCCGGGGCTGAGGCGGGCCTGCATCGGCGCGGTCTCGCGGCCAGCTCCCCGGCCTCCGCCCGCGAGCCTGAAACTGGGCGGACGGGTGCCTGCGGGAGCGGAGCCCCGCCGTGAGGAAGGCCCATGAGCGCGGAACATAGGCCGGGTGACTTGCGAAGCCTCCTGAGCCTCCGGACCATTCCGGTCTACTCCATCTTTGCCCTGTGGAGCCTGGGCACCGGCGCCCAGCAGCTGGCTCGGCCCCTGTTTGCTGCGTCCTTTGGCGTGCCCGTGTTCCTCGTGACGGTCATCGCCGCCACCAACTCGCTGGCGTGGATGGTCACGGCCCCTACGACCGGCTTCCTCACCGACAGGTGGGGACGTAAGCCCCTGGTCATTGCCGGCAACGCACTCAGGGGACTCACCACCCTCGCCCAGTTCTTCGCCCCCGGCTTCTGGCTGTTCCTTGTGCTGGAGTTCATCGGCGGCATCGGCGTCTCCATGTGGGTTACCGGCGCATCCATCATCATGGCCGACATCACCAGCGGCGAGAACCGCGGAAGGGCGAATGCCATTAGATCCATGTCTGCTAGGCTCGGCATGATCGCCGGACCCTTCGTTGGCGGCCTCCTGGCGACCTTCTTCCCGCTGCGGTCCATCTTCCTGTTCAACACCCTAACCAAGATCCCCATACACCTCATCACAGCCTACATGATCCGGGAGACCCGGCCCGAGGCCGCCAGGGGAAGCCGCACCCCGGCGGCATCCCGGATGGACAGGCTCGGCTTGACCATGTTCGTGTCGCTGAGCATGCTTGCCCTCGCCCTCGCCGTCTTCGCCCTGACACTCATGGCCTTCACCGGCGTCTTCGGCATCCTCTTTCCGCTTCACGCCAGGGACGCCGCGGGACTCAGCACCGCCCAGATCGGGAACATGATGAGCCTCACCGGCATCATCGGCATCGGGTTGTCCTACCCCAACGGCTACATCATGGACCGGTACGGCAGAAAGGTCGCCCTGATCGCGGGCATGTGCCTGTTGACCGCCGCGGCCTACTTCATGACCAGAATCGCCGGCTTCAACAGCGTGCTCGTCATGGTCCTCTTCTACTCCTTCGGCCAGACCATGACCATGGGGTCGTCCGAGGTCCTGGCCATGGACCTGGCCCCAACCGAGCGACGGGGCGCCTTCCTGGGCATCTGGCAGACCTTCAGGAACTTGAGCGGCTTCATCGGCCCCCTTGCGGCCGGCGGCGTTGCCCAGCAGCTGGGCGTCGGCGCCGCCTTCCTGGCCATCGCGGGCCTGCTGGCGGCGAGCGCCGTGTTCTACCTCGCCTTCGGCAAGGAAACACGCCGCCGCGCCGCCGACACGCCGCCCACTGCACCGGCGGACCCGCGGGCCTGACCGGGCCGCGCACCCCGGTCGGCCCAGAGTGTGAAGGCTCCCCTTCGACGGCTGCCGCTGCATCCGGTGTTATAGCAGGCCCGTTCGCGTTCTCGAGTCTCGACTACGCGGTGGATATGTGTGCGGCGTTGGCCTTCGCGCTCCATAGGGGTCTAAGATAGACGGTGGTATGATTTTGTCCTCGCTCCCTCGGCTCTCCGGACTCCTGGCTTCTTTCAAGGCGCCGGGGTTCTGGCTCTTCTACACCAACTCCACCTTTGCCGCCGTCGACATGAGCGTTCGTACGGCGGTCCACGGCTGGCTCGTCCTCGAGCTCTCCAACGACTCCGAGCTCTGGGTCGGCATCCAGGCCCTAGCATCCGGGCTGGGCCAGGTCCTCTTCTCCCTCGCCGCCGGGGCCCTCGTGGACCGGTTTCAGCGCAGGTCCGTGCTCATCGTCGAGGGCGCCCTGGGGGCCATCGTCGCCTTTGGCCTGGCCGCCGCCGTCTACCTGGACGCGTTCACGCTGTGGTTGGCCGTGGCCGTCGCCTTCCTCTTCGGATGTCTCCGGGCTGTCCGCTTCACAGCGGCAAACCGGTACGTGTACGATCTCGTGGGGCCGTGGCAGCTCGTCAACGGCGCGGCGCTCTGGCGCGTCTCGCTCATGCCCATGATGGTCTTCGGGTCCATCGCCGCCGGTATGCTCATTGAACGGTCCGGCATCTGGGCCGCCTACGGCTTCATGGGCGTGAGTATGCTCCTTGCGCTGCCCTTCCTCGTCTTCATCACCGTCCGGGGCCGCGTGGAGCCGACTGGGACCAATCTGCTGCGGCAGATGACAGAAGGTGTGGACTACGCGGCCAGAAGCCGGCCTCTGCGCACCCTGTTCACCATGAGCATCGTCATGGAGTCCCTGGGTTTCGCCTTCCTCATCATGATCCCCGTCATGGCTAAGAACGAGCTCCATGCCGGCGCCGCCGGCATGGGCTTCATCCAGGCTGGGGCGGGCATGGGCATGTTCCTTGCCCCCCTCGTGATGGCTGTCAGGGGCGACGCAGGGAATAAGCCGAGGACCATCTTCCTCAACGCCCTTGCCGCCGGAGTTGCCCTCGTAGGCTTCGCCCTTTCCCGATCCCTCCTCCTGTCCGTTCTCCTTGCCATGGCCACCATGGCCCTGCTCAACGCCTACGACCTCACACTGGGCGCGCTGATGCAGCTCGTAGCCCCGCCCCACCTGCGGGGGCGCGCCGTGAGCCTCCACAGCCTGGCCATCTCCTTCACCGCCGTCGGAGGCTTCGCCCTGGGCGCCATCGCCAGCGTCGTTGGCGTCCCCGCCACCCTGGCCGCGAGCGGCGGAGGCGTCGTCCTCAACGCGCTCCTGCGCCGACCCGCCCTGATGCGGATCCGCGAGCACTCCGCCGCATCGCCCGCTGCCGATGCGCCGTGAGCCCCCTGCGGCCAGCTTGCACGCCTCCGGCGAAAGTGGTAAACAGGTTGTATCGCTGCGCCCCGGCGCCCTATCCCTCTCTGGAGGCCCTACATGACAACCCTCAAGCCGGAGGGACTCGTCCACGGCCACTATGAGTGCCGGTCCCTCGACGAGACCCTGCCCGTCTTCGTCGACCTCCTCGCCGCCGAAGTCGTGAGCCGGGACGACGGCGTGGCTGTCGTGAAGCACCCCAATACCGGATGGCTGCTCATCGTCCATGAGGGCGGACCCCAAGCCCCCTCCAAGCCTCACGGCAACCACTACGGCTTCCGCGTGGCGGACCACGTTGAGATCGAGGCAGCCTGGGAGTACATCAGCCGGCGCCAGGAGGAGTACGGCATCACGGGGCTCACCAAGCCCCACGGCAGCCACTTCGCCTACTCCATCTACCTCGACGAGCCCGGCGGCAACACCATAGAGCTGGAGCACTACAATCCCAGAGCCGCCAACCACGGCCGCCAGATCGCGGCGCCGCACTGGCAGACCCCCCTGTCTGCAGACCGCTTTCCCGGCAGAGGCTACGTGCCCCAAGCCCTGAGCCACGGCACCCTGGAGTGCAACGACAAGGAGGCCAGCAACCGCTTCTACACGGAGGTGCTGGGCTTGGAGATCGTTGGCGGCGGACAGTCCGCCACCTACATTGCCCACCCGGACGCGCCGTGGTACATCGTCGTGCTGCCCCGTCCCGAGCGCAACTACCTGGCGCCCGTAAACCGCTTCACCCTGAAGCTCGCCTCACCGGACGAGGTGCGCGACGCGCATGGGAGCTTCGCCGACGCCGGTGCGGAGCTCGGCGTCACTGAGCTCTGGGATCTTTGCACCGATGGCGGTGAGGCGTCGTTCATCTTCGCAGACCTGGACCGCAACTGGTGGGAGCTTACCTCAAGCACGGCGATGCCCCGGTCTTGAGCACGGTGAGCCGTACGGACCCGCCAAAAACCAGTGCAAACACGACCTAGAGGGAGAGAGACATGGCTGCCGTCAACAGTCCGGGCGCCCGCATGGAGGAGTTGGACCTCTTCTATGAAGAGGTGAAGCGGATACACAGTAAGCCCCTGTGGCAGACCGAGGGCACAGCCAAGAAGGCGAAGACAGTCCCCTTCCTCTGGAAGTACGGCGACTTTCGGCCCCTGCTCTTGAGAGCCGCCGACATCGTCCCCATGGAGCTGGCCGAGCGCCGCGTCCTCGTCATGGCCAACCCGGGAATCCTCTCCGACTTTCAGGCGACAGCCACACTGCTCGCCAATCTCCAGATCATCAAACCCGGCGAGATTGCGCCCTCCCACCGGCACTCCGCCTCGGCGCTCAGGCTGATAATCGAAGGCTCCGGCGCCTACACCGCGGTCGATGGCGAAAAGACGTACATGGACCCCGGCGACTTCGTAACGACCCCCAACTGGACCTGGCACGATCACGGCAATGAGAGCGATAGCCCCATGGTGTGGCTCGATGGCCTCGATGTCCCCTTCGTCCAGGCCGTCGAGGCTGGCTTCTATGAGCAGTACCCCGAGGACCGCTACCCAGTCGTCAGCCCCGACAACATCTCCCAGCGCCTCTTTGGCTCCGGCGCCCTCAAGCCCACCTGGATCAAGCACAACAAGGTCCACTCCCCCCTGCTGAACTACAAGTTCGAGCAGACCTACCCCGCCCTCAAGGCCATGGCGGAAAAGAGTGACGGCAGCCCCTTCGACGGCGTAACCGTCGAGTACACCAACCCCGTAACCGGCGGGCCGGCCCTAGCGACCATCGCCTGCTTCGCCCAACTCCTCCGACCGGGTGAGCACACCAGGGCCCACCGGCACACGGGCGGGACCGTGTACCACGTGGTCCAGGGCAAGGGCCATTCCATCATTGGCGGCGTCCGCTTCGACTGGGACGCCAAGGATACCTTCGTCGTGCCCAGCTGGACGTTCCACGAGCACGTCGGCGAGGCGGAGTCGGTGCTGTTCTCCTACAACGACACCGCCTTCCTGCAGCCTCTGGGCCTGTACCGCGAGGAGGCGCTGGAAGACAACGACGGCTGCCAGAAGGTCGTGCAGGTCTTCGAGCCTGGCCCAGTCCCCGAGCGCGCCGGCGCCAGCGTCGAGCGTCGCCGCCGCTAGCCGCCCCTACATCGACTGCAGGCCCTTCCACTCCCACGCCTGGTCCAGCATCTCCCGCGCGTTCAGCCGCGACGCTTCGCCTGCCGCTCCCAGCATCTCATGCACGGCCTGAACACGGTCCGCGCCCGTCACCGCCACCGCCGACGTCACCGTGCGGGCTCCAGACTCGGACTTGGCGACGCTGACATGGTGGTCAGCCAGGCACGCAATCTGAGGCACGTGTGTCACGCAGAGCACCTGGTGCCCCCTCGTAAGGCCCCAAAGCTTGCGGCCCACCACCGTAGCCACCCTTCCCCCTATGCCCGCGTCGATCTCGTCGAACACCAGCGTCGGGGCCTCGTCAGCGGCTGACAGGATGCTCTTGAGCGCCAGCATCAGGCGCGACACCTCGCCCCCCGACGCGATCTTGGCCAGAGGCCGCAGCGGCTCACCCCTGTTGGGCGCGACCAGGAACTCGACCCGGTCTACGCCGGTGGAGTCGAACCCCAGGTGGCGGACTAGGCCGACCCCGCTGTCGGGGCCCCGCGGGGTCGCGTCTGACGGGCCCACCGGCAGGCCGCCATCCGACTCCCGCTGCTCAACCCGCACCTCCAACCGCGCGCCTTCCATGGCCAGCTCGGCCAGCTCCCGCTCCACCTCGGCGGCCAGGCGTACGGCAGCCTCCTGCCGCTCCATCGAGAGCCGCCCGGCCAGGGCGCCGGCCAGCTCCAGGTGCGCTGCTTCCCGCGCGGCCAGCTCCTCCGTCTCCTCCTCACCATGGGCAAGGCGCTCCAGCTCCACTGTCGCCTGCTGACCGTAGGCCAAGACCTCCTCGACGCTGCCGCCGTACTTTCTCTTAAGCACGGCGATCACGTTCAGCCGCTCCTCGATCTCCCGGAGCCGCTCCGGGCTGTACTCCAGGCTATCCCGATAGCGGCGCAGACTCCGTGCCAGCTCCACCGCCTGGGACGCTAGAAGTTCCGCGGTCTCGCGGGCCTCACCCAGCGCTGGGTCCATGCTCTCCAGCAGGCCCACGTCGGCGGCGGCCCTACTGAGCAAGTCCGTCGCCGAGGCGCCCTGTGCGTGGTCGCCGTTCAGCGCGGCGTACGCCTGCTCTGCCAGGCCCAGCAGCCGCTCAATGTTGCTCAGCACGCCCTGTTCCCTGGCCAGATCGGCGTCCTCGCCCGGCTGAAGCTGGGCCTCCTCGATCTCCCCCGCCTGGTACCGAAGCAGGTCCAGCTGCCGCGCGCGCTCCCGCTCCCCCGTCTGAAGCTCGGCCAGGCTCCGTCGCACGCCGCCGAGCCGCTGCAGCTCCTCGGCTAGCTGGCCGCGGAGGGACGCCGCACCTGCGTACCCGTCCAGAATGTGAATGTGTTCGCCGGTCCGAAGCAGGGACAGGTGCTGGCCCTGGCCATGGATGTCCACCAGCCGCTCCCCAATGAGGCTCAGGAGTCGCAGGGGCACGATGCGTCCGCCCACCCGGCACGCGTTACGGCCGTCCGGATTCACCTCCCGGGCTAGGATCAGCTCCCCGTCGCTGATGCCCAGGTCCTCGTCCCCAAGGGCCGAGGCCAGCCGCTGACGCAGCTCTTGGCCAATGAGGAAGATCCCCTCGACACGGGCCAGCTGCGCCCCGGCGCGCACCACACCACTGTCTGCGCGCCCTCCCAGCAGCAGGCCCAGCGCGTCCAGGATGATCGACTTTCCCGCGCCCGTCTCGCCCGTCAGCACAGTGAAGCCGCGCCCCAGGTCCAGCTCCAGTCGCTCGATCGTGGCGAAGTTGGCGATGCTGAGCAGTCGCAGCATCCGCATAGCTCCCGGCGCCCTACACCAGGGGCGGCTGTAATGGTGTGCTAGCCATCGCCAACGGCGCGGCGCACTCGGCTGCGTCGTTCTTGACGGAGTTGACCAGACTGGAAACTGCGTGGACCCGCATGGCTTCGGCCGGGTACGGGACCAGCAGTCCGGTCAACCTGTCGCTGTCCTCGATGCGGTGGTCCAGCCACAGAGACTCGGTTTCACCCGGCAGGATCACCGGCATCCGATTGTGGACCTCCGCCACCAGGTCGTTGGGCTCCGTCGTGATGATCGTGCAGGAGCGCAGCACGTCGCCCGATGGCGTATTCCACGTCTCCCAGAGACCGGCGAAAGCGAAGGGCTCGCCGGACGTCAGCGAGAAGTGCATCGGTTCCCTGGACTTGCCCACGCGCTTCCACTCGTAGAAGCCGTCCGCCAGGACGAGGCAGCGGCGCCGCTTGAACGCGGACCGGAAGGCCGGACGCTTTGCGGCGTCCTCGCCACGGGCGTTGATCAGTCGCGCGGCCCCGGACGTGTCTTTGGCCCACGACGACACCAGGCCCCAGCGCATCGTGCGGGCTCGACGCTCCTCCCAGTTTTCCGTCACGGTCAGCACCTGCTGTGTCGGCGCGATGTTGTAACGGGGCTCGTGGGACGCCTCGCTCGGGTCGAACTGGAAGCGCGCCTGCAGCGTGCTCAGGTCTGCGTAGAGTGTGTAGCGCCCGCACATGGTGCATACACCTTAGCCCCCAGTGGCCGCTGCATTCAAGAGACCGCGTGCGTCAACCCAGTGATATGACGCTGACGCCCCCCACAATGAGCGTCACCGCGAACAGTTTGACGGCCACTGTCCCCGGCGTGACCCGCTCGCCAAGTATGCTTCGGAAACGCAGTGTTAGGAGGATGCTGTACAGGACTAGGAACAGGGACCGGGTTGACACCAGGGTCGTTACCAGTGTCACCGGGCCGAGCGAGAGCGCCCAGAGGATCATGATGAAGCTCACGCTGGCCAGCCCGAACTCGTTGATGCTGACCAGGACGAGGGCTGGGCTTCGGCGGCGAAACAGCTCGCGTATCTCGTGCAGATGTGAGCGGCGCAATGCCGCCAGCAGCAGGGTCCCGCTGAGCCCCAGGTCGCGCAGCGCGTGGGTGTTCAGCACCGGCAGGCTCTCTAGCGCGACGGCACCGATCACGAAGGCGCTGGCCGCGATGACGCTGCCCAGTATGAGGACGAAGAAGGAGCGATGCAGGAAGAGCCGCCGGTACTCCCGGTCCTGGCGTATGGACAGGATCGTTGCGCCGCCCACCGTGAAGAGCACCGCCGCCCAGTCCAGCGCCGTCACCTTCTCTCCAAGGAACGCCACTGCCATGAGCGCCGCGAAGATCGGGTAGGTCTGAAAGATCGGGACAACCCTGGACACTTCCTCGGAGCGGAGAGCGTGGAACATGAACAGTGCGCCGGCCCCCCACAGAAGGCCTGACAGGACTGCCCAGCCGTGAGGCGCAAGAGTGGTTGTCGCAGGCCAGGAGAGCACTGCGGTCAGGACGATTCCGATGGCCGCGTGGATCAATGCAATGAGAAGCAGCAGCGTGTACGGGGAGCGCATGTAGTTGACGAGCATCGTCTTGTCCAGAACGTTGACGAACCCTGATAGGGCCGCGCTGATCAGGGCTATGGCGATCCAGGACAAGTTGAACGGTGCCCCTTCCAGTCACAAGCAGGGTAGCGGCGCTGGCTCCTTGGGCCGCCTGGACTTGCCGATCTCCGCTCCCCACGTGGGAGCAGCCTGGGCGCGGATCGAATCCTTGCCCGTGACTCCTGCCTGCCGGCGGAAGACCGTCTCATGTCGAACAAGTGAGCAGGTAGGCATTATGGCCACCGTCCGTGCGGGGTGTCAATGACGCGGGGAGGGGCCCAAGTCCGCCCCCGGGTTGCAGATGGAGACTTCGAAGGAGCCTGCTGCGGCGCTGGACATGCTCGCGGCGCGCGAATGAGGGCCTTCACCCACCGGGCAAGTCGAGGGGCATTGGGTGGAGGATTTCTGGGGGCGGGCGGGCCTGCCAGGCCGCTACCGGCCGCTCAGGGCCTGCGCTCTCTCCATGTCCTGCTTCGCCAGATCGGCCTGTCCCAGCTGCGCCCTAGCGATGCCGCGGATGGCGTAGGCCGACGGAAGCCGGTCGTCGAGGCGCATTGCCGCCTCGGCGTCCTGGATCGCCTCCCCGGGATGTCCCAGGTCCAGGTACGCGGCGGCCCGGTTGTTGTAGGCGTCCACGTGCCGGGGGTCGAGGGCAATGGCGGCGGTGAAGTCGTCCACCGCCATGATGGGCTGCTGAAGCACGGCGTAGGCCACCCCGCGGTTGTAGTAGGCCTCGGCGCTGCCCCCGTCCAGCCGGATCGAGGCGCCGAAGTCCTCCACCGCCCCGTTCGGGTCCGCCAGCTGGCCGTGCAACACGCCGCGCCGAAAGTAGGCCGCGGCGTCCGTCGGGTCCGCCTCGATGGCCCGGCCCAACTCCTCCATTCGTCCCTGAAGGAGTCCCACCTCCTCTGTAACGTCCCTGTCTCCGGGGCGCTGACTATTCATGACTCACTGCCGGAGCGCTGCCAGGACGTTGTCCCCCACCTCGGCCGTCGTGGCGGATCCGCCCAGGTCCGGCGTCTGTGCCCTCCCCGCAGCCAGCGTCGTGAGCGCCGCCTGCTCCACGGCCTCCGCGGCCCGGTCCTCCCCCAGGTGCTGCAGCATCATGGACGCGGACAGGATGGCCGCCAGGGGGTTCGCGATGCCCTGCCCGGCAATGTCCGGCGCGCTCCCATGGACCGGCTCGAAGGTCGACGGGTAGCGCTTCTCCGGGTTGATGTTGCCGCTGGACGCCAACCCCATGCTGCCCGTGATGATGGCCCCGATGTCCGTCAGGATGTCGCCAAAGAGGTTGCTCCCCACCACCACGTCGAAGCTCTCCGGTCGCCGTATGAAGTTCATGCACGCAGCGTCGATGAGCAGCGATTCCGTCTCGATGTCCGGGTATTCCCCCGCTACCGCTTGAAACGTCCGGTCCCACAACACCATGCCGTATCCCTGGGCATTGGACTTGGTCGCCGAGGTCACCCGCCGCTTCTTGTCGCGACGGCGGGCTAGCTCGAAGGCGTAGCGTATCACCCGCTCGCACCCGCGGCGAGTGAACACGGCGCTCTGTATGGCCACCTCCTGGGGCGAGTCCACGTACTGGAAACCGCCCACGTTGGCGTACTCTCCCTCGGTGTTCTCCCGGATCACGACCATGTCGATGTCGCCCGGCTCCTTGTCCCGCAGCGGCGACGTTACGCCGTCGTAGAGAACGCTGGGCCGCAGGCAGACGTACTGGTCGAACGCCCGCCGCATGGGCAGAAGCAGGCCGTTCAGCGTGATGTGGTCCTGGATCTCAGGATGCCCCACCGCGCCGAAATAGACCGCGTCGAAGCCCTGCAGCTGTTCCAGACCATCCACCGCCATCATCCGGCCGTGCTGCATGTAGTACGCCGAGCCCCACGGGAATTCGACGAACTCGAATTGAAGCTCAAAGGGCCCTTCCACCGCCTTCAGCGCTTTGACGCCTTCCGCAAGCACCTCGGGGCCGACGCCATCGCCCGGGATGACCGCAATCCTGTACGCTGCCATAGGTCTCCTGTCTCCTTGCTATCTGCTGTGCCGGCTACTCCACCGCGAAGGCATCAAGGGCCTCTTCGTCGAACTCCAGGCCCAGCCCCGGCGCCTGAGGCAGCACGATCTGACCATCCTCTACGCTTGGGACCTCCCGGAACAGCGGGAAGCTCCACGGCATGTACTCCACGGTCAGCCCATTGGGGGCGGCCGCCACCGCGTGCGCCAGCACCTCCGGCGCCAGGTGGCTCACGACAGGTAGGTTGAACGCCTCCGCCATGTGCGCCACCTTCATCCACTGCGTCAGTCCGCCCACGCGCAGCAGGTCCACCATGACTATGTCTATGGAGCGCAGCTCCAGCATGTGGCGGAATGGGGCAACCCCATAATGGTACTCGCCTGCGGCGATGGGCGTGTCCAGGGCGTCCGCGATGCGCGCCAGACCCTCGTAGTCCTGGTGATGCGTGGGGTCCTCCAGCCAGAAGAGTCCATACTGCCGCATCTCCCGCCCGATGCCGATAGCCTGGTTCACGTTCCATCCCTGGTTGATGTCCACCATCAGGTCCACGCCGTCCCCCACCGACTCCCGCAGCACCCGGAGCCGGGCGATCTCCTTCGCGGGGCTGTCCTCGGCGCCCATGCGGAACTTCATGGCGCGGAAACCCTGCTGCACCAGCTGCGGGGCCGTCTCCGCCAGCGCCTCGAGGTCGTACGTGCGCCAGAGGTGCCCGCTGGCGTATGTGGGCGCCCGGTCGCGGAATCCGCCCAGCAGCTTGTATACCGGCTGCCCCAACGCCTTGCCTCTGATGTCCCACAGCGCTACGTCTATGGCGGAGATGGCGCGGGTGACCAGCCCCGCAGGTGCTCCCCCGCCGCCCACGGCGAAAAGCCTGCTGGCGATGGCTTCCACCGCCATGGCGTCGCGGCCTATGGTCTGCTCCGCCAGCGCGTCCACCGCAGCTTTAAGGGCGTGCCGCATGATCGGGCTGCCGAATCCGGCGTAGCCGATCCCCTCGACGCCTTCGTCGGTGCGCAGCTTCAGCGTGACGAAGTTGGGTACCATCGTTTCCGGGGCGCCGCCGGGTGCGCTCCGCTCCCGGGGCGGGCTCACTAGTCGCGTCTCGAACTCACGAATCTTCATCCCTGTCCTCCCGTAGGCCATCCCAAGCGATCGAGCTCCGCGCGCCCTTGACCACACCCCGCCTTCGACGCTTTGTCATGTTACTCCCGCCAGCAATTCGGTCGCTCCCACACCACCACCTCCACGAAGCAGTCGCGCCAGCGACTCACCGCAGCCCCTCGCTGGCGGCGTCCAGGGCCCGTACGGCGCTCTCTTCCAGCCGCCAGCCTGTGGCCCCGGCGTTCTCCCTGGCCTGGTGGGCGTTCTTGGCGCCGGGGATGGGCACCGCTCCCTTGCAGATGATCCAGTTAATGGCCACCTGGGCGGGACTCTTGCCCCCGTGGCTCTCGCCGATCTCCCGGAGCAAGCCAACCAGGGGTTGAATACGTTGCAGAAGCCCAACGCTGAATCGCAGGCGCCGCAGCCCGGACGGGCGGTTGGATGGCGTGTACTTGCCCGTCAAGAGCCCACGGGCCAGCGGCGTGTGCGCGATGAGCGTCACCCCAAGCTCATCGCAGGCTTCCAGGAGCCCCGTCCGCTCCGGTTTCCGGTCCAGCAAATGGTATGAGACCTGGTTGGAGGCCAGCGCCATGCCTCTGCGAGCCAGCGCGGAGTGAGCGCGGCGCATCTGCCCGGCGCTGTAGTTGGAGACTCCAACGGCGCGGGTCAACCCAGCCTCCACCGCGTCGGCCAGCCCGTCCATCCACGTCTCTATCGACACCGGCGGGAATGGGAAGTGCACCTGGTACAGGTCCACGCGGCCCATACCCAGGCGCTGCAGGCTCCCGCGCAGCGCCGCCAGCAGGTTCCCTCGCCGCCACCGCCAGGGATAGGGGAAGAACTTGGTGGCGATGACGATAGGCGGGTCCTGCCCGTGCGGGAACTGGCCCAAGAACCGCTCGGAGCGTCCCAAGCCGTACACCTCTGCCGTGTCGAAAAGGCGAAGACCCTCTTCGACGCTGGCCTCGAAGGCCCCCTGCACCTCGGCCTGGGAGTAGTCGTGCCCATACCGCCACAGTATCCGGTCGCCCCAGGCCCACGTGCCCACGCCCAAGGGTCCGAGCCCTGTGCATTCGCCGCTCCCCGATGGGGCCCCCCGCTGTGTCTCCGGGTCCATCCGTGACCTCTCCCCGCGATGTCGTCGTCACCATCCCTGGGCGCCCACCCTCAATGCGAGGATTGTACGCAGCCTCACTGGTCTGGTCTAGCGCCGGGTTGATGAGGGTCAAACACTCCGCCCACGAGAACAGAGACCGCTGCGGCCCGGCGATATCGCCATAGTGGCCGTTGTTCGCTACTACCGCAACTCTGGTCGCTCCAGCCCAGGGACGGGTTATGGTTACGGTACACCCAGGAAACCTCTGGACCAATCGAGCGTGATGTGGCGGAGTACGACGAACCGTCTGCTGCCGGGGCGCATTGACGAGCCCCTGACGCCCAACTATGCTGCTTGTATGAGACTCAGTGGAGCGGTGTTCCTGTCATCTTCGCCCCGCCGTATCGGTGGGGGCATAACGTGCACCCTGCTCCTCGCGATAGCGTGGGTCTCGTTCCTGCCGGCCATCGCTCCCGTACTCGACCACCACGCGGTCGAGCGCCAGCCTGGACACGGCCACATCTACCCCGGCGGCGTGCCCGTTGACCACGGGCATGGCCACGAGACTGCGCACTCCCACCACGGCCACAACGACGGCGACGGCGCAGCTGCCAACACCAACGAGATAATCTTCCTTCCAGCCAGTGAAGACAGCGCGGGGGCTGGGAGCTACAACCTAGTCCTGGCGGCCCTGGCGGTCTGCTTGGCGCTGCTCATCCCACCCTTCCTCACTCTCAGAACACTGCTCCAACGCAGCTCACTCCTCAGCTTCTTCCCTCTCGTCGAGACTCCCCCGCCGCAACCCGCTCTCTAAGCCCCGACACGCCCTGGCGGCAGACGTTGCCGCCGATCCGCTACATTCCGAGAGAAGCGGTACCTATGATGTGGCCTCTCACACCTCTTGCTGTGTTGCGCGCGGCGCTGGGTCCTGTATCCGGCGCGGTCGCTGCCTTGCTTCTGGTTGCGCCCGTTCAGGCCAACGGGGCCCACCTGGCTAGCCAGGAGGTCTACGCCGGCGAGGCGGGGACGTACAGCATCAGGGTCACGACGGTGCCCGTTGCCGGCCCCATGCACGTGAGCGTCTTTGTCGCGCACCGAGGCACAGCCGTACCCGTGCTGGACGCCGAAGTAGAGGTGGCGGCAAGACAGGTGAGAGTGGACAGGACCGGAGTGGGGCCGGTCGCTGCACCGCGCACCGTTCTGGGCCCCAACTGGTTCGAGGTGGACCTGCCCATCGAGGAGCCCGGGGAGTGGACCTTTTCCGTCAGCGTGGTCGTTCCCGCCTCTCGGGAGACAGTGACCTTTCCAGTGTACGTGCGCGAGCCGGCAGAGACAAACGTCCTGCTGGTAACCGCCGTGGCCGCGGTGGCGGGCCTCATGGTCCTCTGGGCGAGTCGATGGTGGCTGAGGAGAGGCCGGAGACGGCAGCCCGTCCGCGGACGGCGGCGGCGATGACTGAAAACAAATCTTGAATGGAGTACATGATGCAAAAAATAACGATGCCGGCCCTCCTCTTGGGACTGGCGGCGGCGCTGGCTGTGGCCCTGATCGCCTGCGACCGCGTCGAGGCTCAAGACCGCACCTTCAACCTGGAGATCGCGGACAGTAAGCTGGTGGCGGGCAACCCGCCGCTGCAAGTCAACGAGGACGATTATGTCGAGATCGCCGTCTCTTCCGACAGGCCCGTCTCCTTCCACCTGCACGGGTACGACATAGAGGTGAAGGCCGGGCCGGGACAGCCCGCGACGCTGGCCTTCACCGCCAACGCGACGGGCAGCTTCCCATTCACCATCCACGAAGAAGGAGCGGAGGAGGACGACGACGGGAGCGGGGACGCTGATGACCGCGACGAATCCGGACACCGCGACGGGCGCGAGGACGGTGATGGACGCGGCGATAACGACGGACGTGGGGGTGGTGAGGAGAGCGAGGAGGCCGGACACACCGAGGAAAGCGGGGACGACGGCGGGAGCGGGGACGCTGATGGACGCGGCGACGGCGACGGACGTGGGGGTGGTGAGGAGAGCGAGGAGGCCGGACACACCGAGGAAAGCGGGGACGACGACGGGGCCGGGGACGGTGACGGGGGCGAGGTGGAGCTAGGGAGGCTGGAGGTCCGCCCTCGGTAGAACCGGACTCGGAGAGAGGCATAGGAATGCTCAGACGGCTGCCGGCGGTCCTGTTGGGCGTGTGCCTTGCCGTCCTGTGGGGCGGGCTGGCCCCCGACCCGGCGCTGGCTCACGGCTTCGGGCAGCGCTACGACCTGCCCGTGCCGCTGTGGCTCTACATCGCCGGCGCCGGCGCGGCGGTGGCCCTCTCCTTCGCCGTCATCGGAGTGTTCATGGGTGGGGCGCGGGAGTTGCATGGCTACCCGCGCCTCAACCTGCTCCGCTGGCGTGTCGTGCGCGCAGCGGTTCACCCCGCAGTCCTCCTGACTGCCAGGGTGGCTTCGGTGCTGCTCCTTGTTCTGGTGGTGGCCGCGGGGCTCATTGGGGACCAGGCCCCCGCAAGCAACCTGGCGCCAACCCTCGTCTGGGTCATCTGGTGGGTGGGACTAGCCTACGTCTCCGCCCTGGTCGGCGACGTCTGGGGACTCCTGAACCCGTGGAAGACCGTCTTCGGCTGGGCTGAGGGCCTCTACCGGCGCATCGACAGCGAAGGCGAGCTCTCCTTCCACCACCGGTACCCTCCTGGGCTGGGCGTGTGGCCCGGCGTGCTGCTGCTTGCGGCCTTCGCGTGGGTGGAGCTGGTGTACACGGACTCGGCGGCGCCGCCCCGGATCGCCCAGATGGCCGGCGTGTACTCGGTCCTGACGTGGGGTGGGATGCTCCTCTTCGGCAGGGAGCAGTGGGTCCGCCACGCCGAGGTGTTCTCGCTCGCCTTCGGCCTGCTGGCCAGGTTCGCTCCGACCGAGGTACGGGTGACCGATACGACGGTGTGCGGCGAATGCCAAACCGAGTGCAGGGACCTAGACGGCCAGTGCATCGGCTGTTGCGACTGCTACCAGCGGGCTCCGGCTGAGGCACGCGAGCTCAACCTCCGTCCCTTCGCCGCGGGGCTCCTGCGGAACGAAGCGGTGTCTCTGTCCCTGATGGTCTTCGTCTTGCTGCTGCTCTCAACGGTGACCTTCGACGGGTTCACGGCCACACCCCTATGGTCGGACATCGTCATCCTGCTGTTCGACGTGGTCCCGAACCCAACGGCCATCGGCACTCTGGGGTTGCTCGTCTTCCCGGTGCTGTTCATCGGGGTGTACCTGGCGGTGACTGCACTGATGGCGGCGGCCGGCGGCCGCCGCCTGCCAGCGGGAGACATGGCGCGAGCCTTCGTGTTCTCCCTGGTGCCTATCGCGCTGGCCTACCACCTGGCCCACTTCCTGTCGTTCCTCCTCATCCAGGGGCAGCTCATCATCCCGCTGGCCTCGGACCCCTTCGGTTTCGGGTGGAACGTGCTGGGGACGGCCGCCTACCAGGTCAACATCGCTATCGTCGACGCCAGGTTTGCCTGGTTCACTGCCGTGGCCGCCATCGTGGCCGGTCACATCATCGCGGTGTACCTGGCCCACGTCATCGCCATACGGACGCTGCGAGACCGGCGACTGGCGCTCCGCAGCCAGTACCCGATGCTCGTCCTCATGGTGGGTTACACTATGGTCAGCCTGTGGATCCTGGCGCAACCCATCGTAGAGGCGCCCACGGGATAGCGATGCGTTCGGGGGAAGCGAACCGCTCGCCTAAAGGGCGGCGGCATCGTATCGCCGCCTGCGGAAGAGGGGGGAAGACCCCTCGGATCCGGCGGCTGCTTATCGAGAGTCCGTGGGGATTTGCGATATCATGGGGACGCGCACCGGCGGACGGTCGGGACCGCGCAATGGAACATGGAAGGAGAACGACATGGACATCGAAAGACTGGTTGCTACGACTCGAGCCCTGCTGACGCCAGGCAAGGGCCTCCTCGCCGCGGATGAGAGCTCCGGTACCATCAAGCGCCGCTTCGACTCGATCAACTTGGAGTGCACGGAGGAGAACCGGCGCGACTACCGGGAGATGCTCTTCCGGGCGCCCGGCGTCGACGCCTACATCAGCGGCGTCATTCTGTACGACGAGACCATCAGGCAGGACGCCGCGGACGGCACGCCCCTGGTGACGGTCCTCTCCGACCGCGGGATCATCCCGGGCATCAAGGTCGACAAGGGCCTACAGCCCGTGGTCGGCTCCCCCAGCGAGACGGTTACCGAGGGCCTGGACGGCCTGGGGCAGCGACTGGCCGAGTACCGGGAGATGGGGGCGCGGTTCGCCAAGTGGCGCGCGGTCATCACCATCGGCGACGGCATCCCGACGCCCAACTGCATCGAGGTGAACGCTCACGCGCTCGCGCGCTACGCGGCGCTGTGTCAGGAGGCGGGCCTGGTGCCCATCGTGGAGCCCGAGGTGCTGATGGACGGCAGCCACGACATCGACGCCTGCTACGCGGCCTCCAAGGCCACGCTGCTGGAGACCTTCGCTCAGTTGGCCCGGCAGGGCGTCGCGCTGGAGGGGATGCTGCTGAAGCCGAACATGGTGGTTTCCGGCGCCTCGGCCCCCGACCGCGCTCACACTGGGACCGTCGCCGTCATGACGGTGGACTGCCTGATGCGGGCTGTGCCGGCAAAGATGCCGGGGGTGGTGTTCCTCTCCGGGGGGCAGGACGACGACGAGGCGACGGTGAACCTGCACACCATCAACCTAGAGGGCGCGACAGTGGGCGCGCCGTGGACGCTGGGCTTCTCCTTCGCCCGCGGCCTCCAGCGCGCACCGCTGGCGGCGTGGGGCGGCAGGGCGGAGAACGTGGCGGCGGCGCAGGCGGTGTTCCTGCACCGTGCGCGGGTGACCGGCGCCGCGCGCCAGGGCGAGTACACGCCGGAGATGGAGGAGCAGGCGGCCGCGGTGTAGGTGGGGATGGGACAGGGTACCAAGGACGCCAACAGCCAGCCAGCTATGGTAGAATTCCCCCTTCAGGAGTCTTATGGCGGAGCTACCTAGTGGGTTCCCTTTCCACGATGTGATCAACAGATTCATCCGGGAATATCGCCGGACCGAATCCTACTGGTACGTGCCGAAGACGCGTTCCCTATCGGACACAAACCTTGGCGCTATCCGCGACCTTACGCGCATAATCGGCGAAGAGTTCGCAGGCCGCCAATGGAACCCCGAAACACAGGATCTGATCCTCGCTCGAGGTCGTCAGGTAGGAGTCCTAGAACCCTATGTTGAAGACGGCAGTCTTCTGTACAGGACTGCCCTCGTTCGCATTTGGAAGAAGTTCCTAGAGCTCCTGGGGCCTGTCTGGATACGCGAGGGCCAAGAATCGCTCTTGACGCCTGTAGGGACTCAGTTCCTGAATCCAGACCAGTCCCGTTTGGTCCTTGAACAGCAAATCGGTAAGTATCAATACCCAAATCCCGGCATAAGAACGTCCTACGCACGGCAGTTTCTCGGCCTAGCGCCCCATGTCTTCCTTTTGCAAGCGATGCGCCGCTTGGACTATCACATCACCGTTCTAGAGTACAACCTCTTTATCAATCTTGCCCGAAGCCACACTGACCTGGATAAGATAGTCCGCTACATTCTCACCTGGCGGGACCTCCATGCCGATGAGCGTCGCGTGGTGTTGACTGCCCTGAAGCGCACTAGCAAGTCCTCCAAGCGATATGAACGCATCGCAAAGAGCTCCAGCTATGGGCGCGCCTTCCTAACGTATCCTCATTATCTCGCCGCCTCCTTTGGCAACGAAGGGCCTAGCCTGGTTGCCGTCGACCGAACTGCGGTAGACTCGTTGGTGGATCCTGCCACACTCGACTTGAAGATATCTCAGTTTGCGACTCCCGATGAATGGTTTGCCTACTACGGAGACCCCGAGCAGCATCCATCTTGGTACACTTACTTGAAGAACGCGGTCGAAATAGCTTCGACCGAGAAGGATGCCAAGAGAATCACGCGAGCGAATCGAAAGCGAATAACCGACGCTCAGGCTGAGGAGATTGAGCGGCTCCAGATTGAAAAGGGCATAGAGGATTTCTACGCCACACGATTGCCTCTGATTGAACCAGGACTGAAGCTCATTCCAAAAGGCAGACAGTACACGACACCTATTGGCCGCATTGATCTGCTTTGCTCCTCGGCCAGTGGAGACTACGTCGTGGTCGAAATCAAGGCGGCAGAGGCGACGGATGCCGTGTTCGGCCAGATCCTGCGGTATATCGGCTGGGTACATCGAAACCTGGACGCCGCGCCGCAGGTGAGAGGCGTCATTCTGGCGTCGGAGTTCCCGGAGACAGCGCGGTATTCTCGAATAGGGCTTCTCAAACATGATGCGGAACAATTCATCCAATTCAAGCAGCACGGCCTCACTACGAAGAGTTCCTAGCGGCACGGTCTGGCCTGCCGACATGGTGGGGCACGTGCTCTCTGGAGACGCGCAGGCCACTATGAAGCGCATCCCGGACGAGTGCGTTGCCCTAGCCGTAACGAGCCCTCCCTACTGGGATGTGGTCAACTACGGAGGTATCGAGCACGAAATCGGCCAGACCAGCTATGAGGACTACCTCGACCAACTGCTTGCCGTGTGGAAGGAAGCGGAGCGTGTCCTCATTCCCAATGGCAAGCTGGCCATCGTTACTCCGGTGATGCCCATTCCCAAGAAAGTCATCGGAGACCAGCACACTCGCCACCTGAAGAACATCTCGGCCGACATCGAAGCCACCATCCTCTCCTCGCTTCCCAGTCTGAAGCGGTTGAGCCTCTTCGTCTGGCAGAAGCAGACAACGGTGAAGATGTTCGGAAGCTATCCATACCCGCCGAACATCTACGAAGACAACACCATAGAGTTCATCAACGTCTTCGTGAAGGATGGCCCTCCACCGCATATCGACCAGCGGTCCAAAGAGGCTAGCAAGCTCACGCAGGTTGAGTGGCTGAACCTAACGATGCAAGTTTGGCCCATCTACCCCGAAGACGTCGCGCGGGCCGGAGGACATCCGGCGCCCTTCCCCGTAGTCTTGCCCATGCGTCTGGTCAAGATGTACACGTTCGCTCAGTCCTTGGACACTGGTTTCCAAGGCGACATCGTGCTCGACATGTTCAACGGCACTGGCGCGAGTTGCATTGCCTCCAAGGCGGCGAGGCGGAACTTCATTGGGATCGACCTGCATCCCGCCTACTGCGACATCGCACGAATGCGACTCACCACGGAGCGCACAGATCCTCATGCTTTCATCCTCGAGAAGCCTCGCGTAAGAAGAGCGCGGAGCAGCAGGCAAATGTCATTCCTCGACCAGCAAGCCGATGAACCTGGTGTGGTGTCTGAGGAATCAGCCCATTACGTCGTGCTGGACGAATAGCCCGCGCCACCACCAGCGGCGACTCCCCTCCCCCTACTCCCCAAACCGGACCTTGTCCAGCCGCGAGAAGTCGTGGATGGAGTCGATCCAGCGGATGGTGCCTGAGCGGGAGCGCATGACCAGGGACTGGGTCTGCGCACCGCCGTCCATGAGGCGCACGCCCTTGAGGAGCTCGCCGGTGCTGGCGCCCGTGGCGGAGAAGAAGACGTCGTCGCCGCCCACGAGATCGTAGGTGTCGTAGACCTTGTCCAGGTCGACGCCGTCGGCGATGGCTCGGTCGCGCTCCTTCTCGTCGCGGGGCCACGGCTTGCAGAGGACCGCGCCGCCGATGCAGCGGATGGCCGCCGCGGTCAGCACCGCCTCCGGGGAACCACCGATGCCCAACAGCATGTCCACGCCGGTGCCGGGCAGCGCGGCCTGGATGCCCGCGACGATGTCGCCGTCCGTGACCATCTTGACCCTCGCCCCCTCCGAACGGACCGCGTCCAGGATCTCCTGGTTGCGAGGCCTGTCAAGCATCACCACCGTCAGGTCGTGCACGGCGCACCCCTTGGCTTTGGCCACGCTGCGGAGGTTCTGGGCCGTGCCGGCGTTTATGTCAATGGCGTTCCGGGCCTCCGGTCCCACGGCGATCTTGTCCATGTAGAAGACGTTGCCGGGGACGTTCATGGTGCCCCGCGCCGAGAGGGCCACGACGGCGATTGAGCCGGGCAGCCCCTTGGACAGCAGCGTGGTGCCGTCTATGGGGTCGACGGCGATGTCCACCTCCGGCGGCGACCCGTTGCCGATGCGCTCCCCGTTGAAGAGCATGGGCGCCTCGTCCTTCTCGCCCTCGCCGATGACCACCACGCCGTCCATCGCCACAAAGCCGAGGCTGTAGCGCATGGCGTCCACGGCAGCCTGGTCCACCAGCTCCTTGTCGCCCATGCCCATGTGACGGACGGCGGACATGGCGGCCGCCTCCGTGACGCGGGCAAGCTCCATGGCAAGGTTCCGTTCGATGGGTTGCCTGGCACGCTGGGTCGCTATAACACACCTCCCGTCCGGTTGGGCGTGGGGATTATACCATCACGGCGCGCCCGGGACCGCGCCGCCGACCCTCCCGCTGCGCGCCCATCCGCCGGGTTGCGGCTTCACTGCAAGAGGGAAGCGGCGCTTGACAGCTAACGATTTTATCAATAGGATTGCGCCCATGAACAGTCATGAGAATCCCGCCAAACAGATCATTGACCGCTTCGGGAGCCAGTCCGCCCTGGCCGCTCTGCTGGGCAAGCGCCAGAGCACCGTGCAGCACTGGGCCAAGACCGGGAGGATACCATCCCAGTGGCACAAGCCCCTGCTGAAGCTTGCACGGCAGCGGGGGGTGAGCCTGGAGCCCGGCGACTTCGTCGCCCAGGTCGCGCCGTCCATAGAGCCGGCGGACGGGAAGCTCGGCGTCCTGCTGGTGGGGCTCGGCGCTGTGGCGTCGACGCTCATTGCGGGTGTCGCGCACATACGCCGCGGCGAAGGGCTGCCGATCGGTTCGGTCAGCCAAATGGCGACGATACGGCTCGGCAAGCGGCACGAGAGGCGAGCGCCGCTGATACGGGACTTCGTTCCGCTGGCGGACCTCGACCAGCTGGTGTTCGGCGCCTGGGACCCCATCCCGGACAACGCCTATGAAGCCGCCGTCAAGTGCGGCGTCCTGAACCGGCATGAGGAGATCGAGCCGATCGCGGACTACCTCAAGACCATCGAGCCCATGACGGCCGTCTTCGACGACGACTACGTCAAGCGCCTCCAGGGCGTCAACGTTAAGTCCTTCGGCAGCAAGCTGGAGGCCGTCGACGCCATACGCGAGGACATGCGCCGTTTCCGGGAGGACAACGGGTGCGACCGGCTCGTCATGGTCTGGTGCGCCTCGACCGAAAAGTTCATTACCGAGGGCGACGTTCACCAGGACATCGAGAGCTTCGTCGGCGGCCTCCGGGAGAGCGATCCGAGCATCGCCCCCTCCATGGTGTACGCGTACGCGGCCCTGCTGGAGGGCGTCCCATTCGTCAACGGCGCCCCCAACCTCTCGACGGACGTGACCGCTCTGGAGAAGATGGCCAGGGACGAGGGTGTGCCGGTCTGCGGGAAGGACCTCAAGACGGGTCAGACGCTGGTCAAGACGGTGATAGGGCCCATGCTCAAGGCGAGGATGCTGGGGATGGACGGCTGGTTCTCCACCAACATCCTGGGGAACCGAGACGGCGAGGTGCTCGACGAGCCCGAGAACTTCAGGACGAAGGAGGAGTCCAAGCTCGGCGTGCTGGAGCACATCCTGCAGCCGGACATGTACCCCGAGCTCTACTCAGACGCCTATCACAAAGTGCGCATCAACTACTACCCGCCCCGCGGCGACGCCAAGGAGGGGTGGGACAACATCGACCTGTTCGGCTGGCTGCATCACCGGATGCAGCTCAAGATCAACTTCCTCTGCTCGGACTCGATCCTCGCCGCGCCCCTGGTGCTGGACCTCATCCTCTTCATGGACCTGGCGCGCCGGGCCGGCATGTCGGGCATACAGGAATGGCTCTCCTTCTACTTCAAGAGCCCGCAGCACCCGCCGAGCGTCGACCCGGAGCACGACCTGTTCATTCAGCAGACCAAGCTCAAGAACACCCTTCGCTGGCTCATGGGCGAGGACCAGATCACGCACCTCGGCGTGGAATACTACCATGAGCCGCTGTCCTCGGCCGTTTCCGAGCCCGGCCCCTCATCCCACGCCAAGGCCGAGGGCAGGGCCTAGAGCCTACCTCAAACGTTCACCCGCTTGCCATGCACTGTGCAGGGCGGGATGCACTCCCGCCTTCGGAGACCGGTGCGCAGCTCCCCCCGGACGGCGAGGTCGTGAAAGTCCAGGACCTGCCTAACAACCCGCAGTCCACCCCCAGCACACCCTTCCCCCACAAGGCCGTCGCGCCAGCGACCGCCACCGACCCGTTGCCCTACCGGACCATACGCCCTACCATTCCTGCAACATACCCGCACAAGGAGACCTTTGCACGACCGTCATACCCACACCCACCCACCGTCATGCCCCCGCCTCCTTCCCTCATTCCTGCGAAAGGAGACCTTTGCGTAACTTCCCGTCGAGGGCGAGGTTGGGAGCGTGAAGCAGACCCCGCCAGCCTGGAGCCCCACCCTGGATTCCCGCCTTCGCGGGAATGACGTGGTTGTGCAAAGGTCTCCGAAAGCGGGAATCCGAGGCCGCGGCGGGGCGCGGGGCATCCCCCCACAAAGCCGTCCCGCAGCGACCGCAGAAGCTAGCCCCGCCAAAAAAACAACCCCCCCTTTTATGCACCTTCCAGCTTCCGTAGTCGGGGAAAAAATTGTTTTGTCAATCATACAGGGGGTATCAATCAAACCAGGTCCACCACACGGCAGAAGCGAGTCTCAAAGTCTTTCGCCCAGTCTTGGGCGCTTAGGAGAGCAAACATGGCAGGGACAGTGGAAACGAGGATCGGTTTCATTGGAGGGGGTTCGGACAGCAGAGGGCACATGCGCAAGTTCAAGACGCTCATCCCGGAGGGCGTCGAGATGGAGTTCGCCGGCAACATAGACATCGTGCGGTACTCCCTGGAAGACTACCGGGGGGCGCTGGACGGGATGGTCCGGGAGGTCGCCGAGACCGTCGGCAGCCATCAGTGGGAGGCCGTGGCGCTCCCGGGGGCGCCCAAGGAGGTCTTCAACCCGGGGCTGCTGCAACAGCTCCGGGACGCCCTGGAGATACCGGCGGTCACGGCCATGGCCGCCGCCACCGCAGCCCTGAGGGCGTACTCCGCCAAGCGGATCTTGTTGATGACCCCCTTCAACGAGATCGTCAACAAGGGGATCAGGGACTACGTTGGCGCGGCGGGCATCGAGGCGACGTCAGCGCCCCAGACCGTGCCCGTCTACACCGACGCCCTAGACCTCACGTCGGAGCGCGTGCTCGACCTGACGCGGAGGGCGATGGAGGGTGTCGGCCAAGTCGACGCGGTGTACTTTCAGGGCGCCATCCTGGACCCCCTGGACATCATCGAGCAGCTGGAAGGGGAGTTCGGCGTGCCAGTTGTGGCCAGCAACCCGGCCATGCTGTGGTACATGCTGACAGAGCTTGGGCAAAGTCATCACGTCCACGGAGGCGGGCGGCTCCTGGACGAGTGGCCCGGCAGGGCGGCCTGATCCCGGGCGCAACCCGCCGGATGTCCATGCTCAGCGCGACGCTTATCGAGGACACCGCACGGCTCCCCCGGCGTCCGCCTAGTCACGCGCATCACGCCGGCGCCGGAGCGCCAGGGATACCCCCATTACGGGGTGGCAAGAAGCCTGCCCCAGCCTTGGATGGGCGGGATGACATGCGTATGGACCAGGGTATGCCAGACCTCGGTGTTGTAGTTGGTGAAGACGGACTTGCCGTACTTCTCCTCTACCTGAACGATGGTGTGCTCCGCAATCACACCCCCGGGGACCAGGACGCCATCGGCGTCCGGCGCGCTCTCGGCCGCCTCGTGGGCAACCTCCAGGGCCATCTGCAATCGCTCTTCGAGGCCGAACTTGGCCATGTCCGCGGCCCAGTGGCCCCGCCCCACACCTCCCACTACCTCGATGCCGCCGTCGGCGAAGTAGGCCCGGAGCCCCTCATTGACCTCTTCCGCCCAGCGGCTGCCTATGGTCAGCTTCTTGACGCCCAGGTGGTCCATGGCGGCGATGGCCGACTCCAGAGTGCTGCTGGTAGGGATGCCCGTGCGCTGCGTTGTGTCTTCCAGGAGGGCGCGGACGCGCTCCCGGCCCAGCTGGGCGGAGATGGGCGCGCCTCCAAAGATGATGACGTCCGCACCCTCCTTGGCCAGCAGGTCGGCGCATTCGGGGAAGCTCTGGATGGCCCTGTTTACGCCCTCCTTGGTGTAATCGCCGAGGCCAACGAGACCCGTGGAGATCATCATCACGTTGGTCGGAACGATGCGGTAGAAGCGATAGGATGTCCCCACCTGAACCGCGCCGGCCCGGCTCGGTCCGACGAAACCCCAGCGGAATATGGGCATTGCAAGTTCCACGTCGCCCCCTTTTCAGACGATTCAGTCCGGTTTTCTCAGCGGCCTTGGCCTCCGGCCCCGGCCGTTGCGCACGCCCATAGGGTTGCCGAGACCGGGAATATGCTCGACGCAGCTCCAGGCTGCCGAGCAGGATTGTACACTATCAGTGCGTCGACTAGGGCAAACGAGGCGGAGAGAACACGCGCACTCGAAGCCGCACCAGACGGTGCATGGCGGTCCGCAGCTATGCTGGTATCATGCGCAGGGTGGCCCGGGACCCTGGCGCCGACGACCCAAACGCCCATAGGAGCTACGCCATGGCCAATAGCGATCTGACCCTTGTCCTGGGCGGAGACCTGCACGTCCAGCGCCCCCATCCGGAGTCGATCTTCGAGCACGTCATCACCTACCTCCGGCAGGCGGACATCCTCTTCGGCAACCTCGAGGCCCCCATCACGGACGCCGGACAGCGGACGTGGGCCGGCGAGGGGATGAGCTCGAGCGAGCGCATGCTCACCGAGGGCGTCATCTCCCGACTGCCGGACCGGCCCAGCGGCGAGCTGCGGTCTGACGAAGCCATGGTCTCCGCGTACACGCAGGCCGGTTTCGCGGCCGTGAGCCTGGCCAACAGCGGCGGCATGAGCCTGGGCGCCGAGGGGCTCCTGCGGTGCATTGAGGTCCTGGAAGCCGCGGGCATCGCCCACGCAGGCGGAGGGCGCAACAGAGAGGAGGCCCACCGCGCCGCCATTGTCGAGAGAGACGGCACGCGGGTGGCCTTTCTTTCGTACTCCTCGGTGGTCCAGGCGTCAGCCATTGCAGCCGCCGATCAACCGGGACTCGCCGCGGTCCGGGTGGCGACGATGTACGAGCCACGGGCGAACCTGGCATCGGTCCCGGGGTCGCCGCCCATCATCCACACCGTGCCCAACGCCGAGGACACGGCAGCCATGGCGGCAGACGTCCGGCGCGCCAAGGAGGAGGCGGACGTCGTGGTGGTCTCCTGGCACTGGGGCCTCTCCCGCCTCTCGGGAGGGGACAGCGCCGGCAAGGTCATCGGGTATCAGGTGGAGCTGGCCCATGCGGCCATCGACGCCGGGGCCGACCTCATCGTGGGACATCACCCTCACATGCTCGAGGCGATTGAGGTCTACAGAGGCAAAGCGGTCTTCTACTCTCTTGGAAACTTCGCCTTCGACTTCTACGCCAACCGGGAGCTCCCCGTGGAGATGTCGTCCTTCGCCCTGGTCCGCTGCGTGGTCCGCGACGGGGCGATCCAAAGTGTGTCCTTCGTGCCCACGCGCATCCCGAACGAGGACCCGCGCCCGGTGATTCTGGACACGACCGCCGGCGAGGACATCGTGCGGCGCATTCGAGAGCTGTCGGCGCGGTTCGACACGCGCTTCCACGTGGATGAGAAGGAGGTCTTGGTCGATACGGGGGCGGCCGCGTCGAGCTAGCGCCACGGAACGCGCGCTCAGAGGCGGGGCGGTGCGGCGCCCGTGCAACTGTATTGACAGGCTCCCTTCATGTAGTACAATGCCTCGCACTCAAACGGAGAGGTTGGAGAGGAAAACTATGCACGTTGGGAACGTAGAGATCACGAAACCTGAGCTTGCGCCGATTCGATCTGCTGCCCTGGTGGTGGGAGTGGCGCTGCTCGTGGCCCTCATGGTGGGGTGCGCCGGCGGCGACGTCAGCACACCTCAGGCGGCGGAGCAGCCCGCCGCGGCCGCGCAGCCGGCCCCCGCCGCACCCGCCAAGGACCCGCAGCAGCCGGCGCTGCCGGCGCCGGCGCAGATGCCCGCGGTCCCGGCGCCCCCACGGCCGGTGTCTATGGAGGAGCCGAACTACGGAGGCATCATGCTCCTGGTCCACCAGGAGGACCCGCCCGTGGGGTGGGACAGGATGCGGGCCGCCACCAGCAGAATCGGCCGTGTGGCCGGCACCATCTACAACATGGGCAATCTGGTGAAGAACTGCCGCGACGACGTCTACCACGTTTGCCCCGGCGTCGCCGAGAGTTGGGAGCCCAACAGCGACTTTACCGAGTGGACGTTCAAGATCCGGGACAACATGCTGTGGCATGACGGAGCGGCCCTCACAGCCGAGGACGCGAAGTTCTGGGTGAACCTGGCGGCCTTTGGCGCTGAGAGCCAGGGAAACACCCGGGCCCCCGCCCACTATCACGGAATCTTTGGGGACCCTGAGAAGGTGGAGGTGCTCTCCGGCAACCGGCTGCGGATTACGCTGCCTCGCCCGACGCCGCTCTACCCGGAGTCGCTCTCCAACCCCCGATACAGCTTCCAGCACCCGAAGCATCTCATGCAGCCGCGTATCAGGGCAGGCGAGGTGGGTGTTGCGCCCATCGACGTGGGCCTGGTGGGGCACGGCCCGTTCACCTTCCTGAGCTACGACAAGGGGATCCGCATCCAGGTGCGCCGCTTCGCCGACTACTGGGAGCAGGACGACAAGGGGCGTGAGCTTCCCTTCCTCGACGGTATCGATTTCGCCATCATCAAGGATACCGCCGCCATGGACGCCGCCTTCCGCACTCGGAAGGTTGACGGCGGATCCCACACCGGCGGGGGATACCTGGACCGGGAGCGCCGGTCGCTCATCACGAAGTCACTGGGCGACGAGGTCTGGTTTGCGGAGCTGTACAACAACGCCGGCGGCTTTGCGTTCAACACCCTGAAGGAAGGACCGTGGCAGGACGTTCGCGTCCGCAAGGCCATGTCGCTGTGGATAGACCGCGACGCCGGGATTGCCCTGGGGTCGGAGGTATCCGATTTCTACTCGCCCATCTTCCCGCCGGGCAGCCCCATGACCAACCCGGACTTCAAGAACTGGCCGGGGTGGAACGCGGCCACCAAGGCGGCGGACCGCGCCGAGGCCAAGCGGCTCCTGACCGAGGCCGGCTATGCCAACGGCTTTACCTTAGACATCGTGTGCGCGCAGAAGGGCGGCCCGGAGAGCTGCCTCTACTACCAGGACCAGATGCGCAGCCTTGGCATTGACATGCAGGTCCAGTTCCTGGACAACGCCAGCTGGGCCGCTGCCTTCACCTCCCTGGACTACGACGCCATTGGGCGCGGCGGGAGCTCCGGGTCCACTACGCCGGAGGGAACGGAGAAGGACTTGACCGCGTACAGCGTCAGCTCCACGTCAACCGCCAAGCATGAGGACCAGAAGATCGTCGCCTTCTATGACCAGCTCAGGACCTCCTCCAACTTCGACGAGCGGGTCGGCATTTGGCACAGCCTGGCTGAGTACTACCTGCGCGACCAGGTGTACACGGTCGTGTGCTGTGGCACAATTCAGGTCATCCCCTACCGGACCTACGTCAAGGGCTACGAGGTCCCCACCTTCGACGCCCACAACAGCGTCGACTACGCCAAGACCTGGCTGGACAAGTAGCGGGACGTTGGCATAGTGCCAGCAAGAAGAGACGCAGCCTGCTCCTCTCCTCAAAGACGCCGAAACGGGGAGGGCAGGCTGCTCTGTCTGGCAGTCTCCTGCGGTGTGCAGCGGCCGGCTCGTCCCGGACTCGCATCGCAGACAGGGCCGCCTCCTGCCCATGGATGGTACACTGCTGCGGAACCTTGGTGCGGGTCCGGCGCGCCCCTCCACCGGTGGTCTGACGGGACCCGGCACGGGGAGAGGCCTGGGAAGCTGAGGAGTCCATCGGCCGTGCAGCCCGGAGCTCGCCGGCCAAAACGCAAAGGCGCTGAATGCAGAGATACATTGCCCGGCGGCTGCTTCTCTTTGTGCCGACCCTTCTCCTGGGGTCGATCATCATCTTCGGCATCATGCGCGTCCTGCCCGGCGACGTGGCGCTGGCAATCCTTGGCAGCGACGAAGAGGATACCGCCTTCGACCAGGAGCAACTGGACAGGTACCGGGCGGAGCTGGGGCTCACGGAGCCGCTGCCCGTGCAGTACCTCAGATGGCTGTGGAGCATGGTCAACGGGGAGTTTGGTGGGCGCTCCCTGGTGGACCGCGAGAGCCTGTCTTCCATAGTCGCCAGAAGGCTGCCCGTTACCGTTCAACTAGCCATATTGACCTTCGCAATCTCCATGGCGGTCTCCCTCCCGCTGGGCGTGCTGGCCGCGCTGAACCAGAACAGGTGGTTTGACTACGTGGTCCGCGTGGTGACCGTGGCCGGGCTGGCGCTGCCCAACTTCTGGGTCGCGCTGATGTTCATCATCGTCATGGTGGCCTTCTTCTCCTGGTCGCCGCCGCTGTTCTACATGCATGTGTGGGACTCGCCCAGCACCTACTTCCTCAAGGCGACCTGGCCAGCCCTCATCCTGTCCTGGGCGTTCAGCTCCTACGTGACGCGGGTCACCCGCTCCGGCATGCTGGAGGTGCTGCGCCAGGACTACATCCGCACAGCGTGGAGCAAGGGGCTGCACCGCGGCACCGTCATCTCCCGGCACGCGCTGCGCAACGCCCTCATCCCGGTCATAACGCTTGCCGGGCTGCAGCTTGGCAACCTCCTCAACGGAAGCCTCATACTGGAGAACATCTTCGGCATTCCGGGCATCGGCCAGGGGATTGTGCAGTCCGCCACGGAACGGGACTATCCGGTGATCCAGAGCCTGTCCTTCTTCACGGTGTTTCTCATGCTCTCCCTGAACCTCATAACGGACATCGTGTACAGCGTGGTCGACCCGAGGATCTCCTACTCTTCACGGTAGCGGAAGAACACATGCGGCAGTTTGATTCGGCAAGAGCGGCGGCGAGGACGGCCCAGGCCACCTTTGGCGCGACGCAACGCCGCCAGACGCTGCGGAAAACCCGCATCCTCGCCGCGCGGTATCCATTGGGGGCTATCGGCGCTGTGACCCTGCTCGCGCTGGCGGCGGTGGCCGTCTTCGCGCCGTGGATCGCCACCGGCGACCCGTTCATCCACGACCCAGCCGGTCGGCTCACCGGACCGAGCGCGCAATACTGGCTTGGCGCCGACTCCCTGGGCCGCGACCTGTTCAGCCGCATCGTCTACGGCGCGCGGATCTCCCTGTACGTCGGGTTCAGCTCGGTGCTCGTTGCCGTGTCGGTGGGGACTGTGTTCGGCGTGACCTCCGCATACCTCGGGGGGCGGTTCGACCTGATACTTCAGCGCGTAGTCGACGCCTTCCTCGGTTTCCCCAATCTGCTCCTGGCGCTGCTGATGATGGTGGCGTTGGGGGCATCCCTCAACAACCTGACGCTGGCCATCTCCGTAGGGTACATCCCCACGGTTGTCCGGCTGTCGCGGTCCAGCGCCCTGTCAATCACAGAGGAGGTCTACGTGGCGGCTGCCCGGGCGACGGGTTGCACAAACGCACGCATCGTCCTGCGGCACGTGCTGCCCAACGCCGTAGCGCCGGTCTTCGTGCTGGCGACGGCACAGCTTGGGAGCGCCATCGTGTCCGAGGCCGGCCTGAGCTTCCTGGGTCTGGGGGCCCCGCCGCCCACGCCCTCATGGGGCGCCATGATCAACGAGGGCGCCCGGGAGCTGGAGATCGCGCCGTGGATCGCCACCTTCCCAGGTCTGGCCCTGTCCGTGGTGGTGCTGGCCTTCGCACTGTTGGGGGACGCACTCAGGGACCACCTCGACCCCAGGCTTCGGGGGCGGTAGACGTACACGCAGCGCCGCAATCCGGCCGGGGAGCTTCGATGCGCCGGCGCGTCACCCCGTGGGAGCGGCGTTGTTCTCCCCAATGAACTCCAGGACCATCCGGTTCCAGACGTCGGGCTGCTCCCAGAAGGCCCCGTGGCCGGCCTCGGGCACCGTCTGGAATCGGCAGCCGGGGATGTGAGCAGCGGAGAGGCGCATCAGAGCTGGCGGGGTGACGAGGTCCGCGCCGCCGCACAGCATGAGCGTCGGCACAGCCAGGGTTTCGAGCGACGCGTAGGTCACTGTTGCGCCAACCCTCTGTCCGGGCTGCCTGGCCACGTGCGGGCGGCTCCGACCCGCGATCTCCAGCCAACGGGCGACCCCCTCCGGGTCGCTCCCCCGGTAGCCCGAGCTCAGCTCCCGCTGCTCCACCGGCAGAGCGTCGATCTCCGGGGAGCGGAAGTTGCGCACTATCGCCAGGTACTCCGGCTCGTCGGACGCACCCGCGCCGCAGTCCGCCATCACCAGGCTCCTGACACGCTCGGGGCGGGCAAGCGCGTACTCCAGCGCGGGCCTGGCCCCGGCCGCCGTTCCCGCCAGGTGGAATCGCTCCAAACCCAGATGGACCGTGAAGGCGTGCAGCTCCTCTGGGCCCGAAGCAGCCCCCCCTTCGCCGCCGCCGAGAGTCGACCGGCCCCACCCCGCGCGGTCGTAGGCGATGCAACGGTAGCCCGCCTGCGCAAGGACGGGCGTCTGGTGGACCCAGCTTTCGCTGGTCCCGGAGGCGGCGTGCAGCAGGATGACCGCCGGGCCGTCCCCGCCGCTGTCGGTGTACCAGAGTCGAACGCCTGGAAGGTCTGCGTATGGCATGATGTGATCGTCCTCCAGAAAGATGGCCGCGCTTGCCCTGCAGGCTTCTCTGCTCATCGCCACGATGTGCGATGGAGACGGCGCCCGCGAACACCCGGCGCCCTGGGCCCAAGCAGGCCAATTGTACCCGCACACTGGGACAAGTCAACGCGGACCAGCAGCACCGCTCTTATGTTATGCAACATGAGTGACGTTCCCACGGAGGATGTTCTGGCTGAAGGACATAGGGAGAGAGCATACAGGTGGTTCACGGGCGGCGGAGCCGGTCTCTGCCCGCGGTTGGAGGCACTGAGGCCGGTGACCTATACTTGCAAAGCGGGGAGGGCCTACTAGTGAGCAGCTTGAGGAGCGAGGGGCTATGAAGAGGCTGAAGAGCCATGTGAGCAGGTCACTCGTCGCGGGCTCATTCATCTTCCTTCCCATCGCCATCACGTACGTACTTGTTCGATGGGTCTTCAACCACATAGACGGGCTGTTGCAGCCCCTGGTCAACGAGCTCCTTGGAGGGACCATCCCCGGCTTGGGCCTGGTGAGCCTCCTGTTCATCCTCTATCTCCTGGGGTTGAGCTGGAGGAAACGGCTCGGCCAACGCGTGGTCCGCACCATTCAGCAATATCTCCTGAGGTTGCCCGTGGTGGGGTCTGTGTACGGTCCGATGAAGAAGCTCATCGAGTCGTTTACCGGTGAGTCCGCGGCGGGATTCAAGCGCGTGGTCGTCGTCGAATACCCCAAGCAGGACACGTGGATGATCGGGTTCCTGACCGGCGTATGCCGCGTGTCGACGGGCACTATCATGGGGGTTGTCTACCTGCCGACTGCGCCCACGCCCAACTCCGGTTGGGTGTCAATGATCCCCATCGAGAAGGTGTACGACACCACGATGTCCGTTCAGGATGCGATGTCCATGGTGCTGTCCGGGGGCATTTCTTCGCCGCCGGACATTGAGCTCACGGCGATGGACTCGCGGGCGGCCGCCGAGCTCCTTGATCTGGGCGGGCCAGCTCCCCGGCAGCAGGTGAGCTCGGAGGCGGAACCATTCAATCTGCCGTTCATCGGCAAGAGGACCAACGGGGAAGAGTAGTGGCGCGGCCGGCGGCAACGCGCCCTTCGCCGGGACCCCTGGGTTTGCGGCGGAGGGCCGTTAGCGTCCCATCTCCAGCCGGGCGGCCAGGTACTCCGGAAGGCCGAAGCTGCGCATCCTCTTCTGCGTGGCCCTGATGTCATAGGCGGCCCGCAGATGCGTAATCGCTGCGGCGTCGGAATCGTACACCGCGCAGCTCGCCGTGGGCACGCCGTCGCGCGGCTGGCCCACGCTGCCGGGGTTGATGATGCACCGCTCCCCCTTCAGCGGGACGGGCAGGCGCAAAGGAAGGAGGTAGAACACCCCGCGACCCTCCTTTTGCCTGCAGACAAAGGGAAAATGAGAATGCCCCACCAGGCACACGGGCGTGGTGAAGTAGTCAAAGTTGGCCACGGCGGAGGATGGAGAGACCAGGTACTCCCACACCGGGTCGCGGGGGCTGCCGTGGGCCAGCGTAAAGTCGCCGGCCTCCAGCCGGAGCGGCAGGCGGCGCAGGTAGCTGAGTTGGTCGTCGTCCAGCTGCGTTGTCGTCCACCGGAGGGCATTCGCCGCGAGGGCGTTGAAGCTCTCCAGACCGATTCCGCCGACAGCCGCAAGATCGTGGTTCCCGGCCACGCCGATATGATCGTATTGCCGTATCAGGTCGATGCACGCGCCCGGGTCCGGTCCGTACCCAACGATATCACCGAGGCTCCAGATCTGGTCGAAGCCTCCATTACTGCAGACCTCTGCGATAACGCTGCGGAGGGCCGCCAGGTTGCCGTGAACGTCGCTGATGATGAGTGCCCGCAAGCGTCCTGCTTTCTTGGGAGACTGCCTGTAGGGTACGTCATCGAACACCGCCGCGGCTACGAGTACGCACGCCTCACCTGCGGATTCCGCCTCGCAATATGTCGCTTTCGTACGGCAATTCCGGACCATGTTCACGTATCGGTCCACTGCCGGGTCTCCTTTCGATTCCTTCCGCAGAATTGACATCGCCACATGACGGTGGTATACCTCACCCCAGTACCATCCGATTATGGTCAGCGGCGGCGCGGCGGCCACGCTGAGTCCCGTGCAGCCAAACGAAGGAGGGGAGAGACAGCCATGACAACAACGCGACCGGAGATCATTGACTGCGACGGTCACCTGATCGAATCACTGGAGGAGATGGCCGAGTTCCTCGAGCCGAGCGTGAGGCGAAGCGCGTTCGGTGAATCGGCGCCCGGCATCATCATGCAGATGAACCGCTCCAGCCTCTGGGGTACGCTGGACGGGGTCCACTTCCCCAGAGTCGCCGCACAGGGAGAACCGGGCGGCCCAAAGCGCGACCGGGAAAACGCCAGCGACAGCCGAATGGGTTCCGCGACGGACTGGGTGGCCTTCCTGGACCGGTCGGGCCTAGAGCACTCCGTGCTCTATACCACGGAGGGCCTGCAGGTTGGGAACCTGCGAAATCCGCAGTATGCCACAAGCATTTGCCGCTCCTACAACGACTACATCGCGTCCAGCTACAGGCAGAGGGACTCACGCCTGCACCCGATCGCCCTGATCCCGATGCAGGACCCGTCCGCGGCGGCGCAGGAGCTGCGGCGCGCCGTAACAGAGCTAGGGCTCCCGGGCGCCATGCTACCCTCGACGGGCCTCCCCCTTCACCTGGGCCATGAATACTACTGGCCTGTCTATGAGGAGGCGGACAAGCTCGGGTGCATCCTTGGTGTCCACGGCGGGTCCAACCGCGGGATAGGGCTGGACTCGTTCACCATGGGTGCGGCGTCCCACATGCTGCATCACCCCATCCCACTGATGTACGCTTTTGTGTCCTTTGCATACGATGGGGTGTTCGACCGGTTCCCGAACATGCGGGTGGCCTTCCTTGAGGGCGGCTGCGCCTGGGTCTCCCTGCTACTGGACCGCGCGGAACGCGAGGCTGAGTTCGGGAAGGGGACCAAGCAGCCCTTCCAGGACTACATCACCGGGGGCCAGGTCCTCATCGGCTGCGAGGGGGTCGACCGCACGCTGCCATACCTGGCAGGGCGCGTCGGCATAGAGCCCTTCGCCTACTCATCGGACTATCCACATGAGGTCGACTACGCGTCGGCGATGCGCGAGGTGGAAGAGACGCTGGAGATGCCCGAACTCTCCGACGACCAGAGGGCAGCGGTCCTCGGCGGGAACGCAAAGCGCTTCTTCGACCTGTAGGAGCAGCGGAGACGCTTGCGCCGCAGCCAGGCTGCCCAGCCGCACGATAGCCGGGCGCACGCACGCTCCGGCAAAGGGGTGAGACATGACGGTGTTGGTCATTGGATCAGGGGTTGTCGGCAGTCAGGCCGCGCGCATCGAGGTGGAACGCGGGGAGCGGCCGATAGTCTTGGAGGTGGCCCCGCAGCCGGAAGCGCTCTCGCAGATCGTCGATCTGGGGAGCGTGAAGCTGGTCCAAGGGGACATCCTCAACCCCCTGGACCTAGCGCGGGTCATTCGAGAAGAGGGCGTCACGCGCATCATCCATACTGCGGCAAATCCCCTGCTGACCGTGGGTGCGCAGGACAACCCCTATCCAGCCATCAACCTGAACATCATGGGCACGGTGAACGTCCTGGAGGCGGCCCGGATCTTTGGGATCGAACGCGTGTCCTTCTGCAGCTCCGCCGTGCTGAACTTCTCCCTGGCAGGCGGCGAGGACGGTGGAGAGGCGCTGAAGGAGGAGGCCTATCCCCGCCCCACGACCTTCTACGGGACCACCAAGCAGACGTGCGAGAACCTGGGCTTCAACTACGCGGAGCGTTTTGGCGTGGACTTTCGTGCGGTCCGGTTCGCGGTGGTGTTCGGCCCCTGGGGCGGCCGGGGAGGCGGCGGCGGGATAACGCAGCGGTACCGTGAGGTGGTAGAGAGGGGGCTGCGGGGGGAAGAAGTAACTGTGCCCGATTCGGCCGGAAGGGTGGAGCACGTCTACTCGAAGGACGCCGCCCAGGGCGTAGTGCTCGCATGCCACACGGAGGGGCTGACCAGCCGCGTGTTCAACATAGGCATGGGGAGGGTCTATACCGCCGAGGAAGTTGGGGCCATTATCCAGGACGTCATACCCCAGGTCAGGGAGCGGGTGGCGCCACCCAGGGAGCCAACATCCCCCCAGGCTCGGCAGGGCCCCATGGATACGACGCGCTCCAGTCGAGAGCTGGGGTACACGCCGCAGTTCGATATGAGGGGTGCGCTGGAGGACTACGTCCGGTTCGTCCAGAGCTAGCGGGTCCGCTCGCCGCGCTCAACCTCCACGCGCAGGCCTGACGTTTGGAACCGAGGAGGAGACACATGCTTACTCGGAAACCGCAGCGACTGACCTGGTTGGCAGCCGGAGTTCTGGCCCTGGCGCTGCTCGTAGCAATGGCGGCGTGCGCCGGAGAGGATGCGCCTCCGGCGGCCGCGGCGCCCACTACCGCGGCACCCGCGCCCACCCCTCAGGCTGCGCCCGTCGCGGCGTCGCCGGAAGCGGCGGCGATGGCCGACGCGGCGCCCAAGAGCGGCGGCATCCTGACCCTGGCCCACAACTCGGACCCCCCCGCCGCCTATGACACCATGCGCACCTCCACCATCAGGCTGTTCTCCGTCGCTGGCGCCCTCAACGGCAGCGCCAATCTCGTGCGCCCCTGCTGGGCAGACTCCTACTCGCCCTGCCCCGGCGTGGCCGAGAGCTGGGAGCACAACCCCGATTTCACGCAATGGACGTTCAAGATCAGGGACAATATCAAGTGGCACGACGGGAACGACTTCACCCCCCAGGACGTCAAGTACTGGCTTGACCTCGCCTTCTTCGGCCGCAAGGAAGGGGAGAAGACCCGTCTCCCGGCGATATTCAAGGGCGACCTTGGGGACATCGAGAGCGTGGAGGTCCTGGATGGAAACAACATCCGCATCAATTTGAACCTTCCGGAGGTCCACTACCTGTTCAAGCTCATGGCCGCTCGGAACCAGATCGCCCACCCCCGGCACCTGATGGAGCCGATGATCGCGGGGGGGCAGCTGGACGTCACGCCCCAGGATATCGGCTGGGTGTCCATCGGCCCGTTCAAGATGCTGGACGCGGAGAAGGGGGTCAAGGTCGAGCTGCGCAAGAACGATCTCTATTGGGAGACGGACGACGACGGACGTCCCCTCCCCTACCTCGACGGCATCGACTACGCCATCATAATCGACCCCGGCGCCATGGACGCGGCCTTCCGCTCCGGGCGCGTCGAGGGCGGTGCCCAGTTCCCCGGTTTCACGCTCTCCAAGGAGCGCAAGACCGGCTACGACAGGGACATGGGGGACGGCGTTCAGTACGCCGACATATACACATGGCGGTCCAACTTCGTCATGAACGCGATTGACGACCGGCCGTTCAAGGACGTCCGGGTGCGGAAGGCCGTCGCCCTCTGGATGGACAAGCGCGCCGCCATCAACTCCGTGCTTGGCGGCTTTGGGTACATCCACACCATCATGGGACCAACCAACCCCTTCGTGAGCCCTGACTTCGAGAAGTGGCCGGGCTGGAACGCGGAGACCCGGGAGGCGGACCGCGCCGAGGCCAAGCGGCTCATGGCTGAGGCCGGGTACGAGAATGGGTTCCCGTTCGACCTCCTCTGCCGGCAGCACGAGATGGACCGCTGCCAGTTCGTCCTGGCGCAGCTGGCGGAGCTCGGCATCGAGGGGACGCCTGAGCCCCTGGACTTCGCGTCGTGGAGCCGGCGGACCCGGGGCGGCAAGGTTGAGGCGGCCTATGATATGGGCGCGGGCACGGCGGAGGTGTTCATTCCGGAGCAGGCGGAGGCCGCGCTGACGAGGCTGAGTGTCGGCGGCCCGATCAGCCGGGTGCGGCATGAAGACCCCAAGGTGGACGAGTTCTTCGAACGCCTGCGGGCCGTCCCCCACAGCGTTGACCAACGTGTGCAGATCTACCGGGAGTTGGAGCAGTACCTCCTGGTGGAGAAGGTATACCAGGTGCCCCTGTTCGGCGAGCTCTCCGTGGTGCCCTACCGCTCTTATGTCAAAGGAGTGCTGGTCCCCCACGAGAGCCTGTACAACTACAACGACCGCACGGGGGTGTGGCTGGACAAGTAGCAGCGTGGCGCGTGCTTGCGCGGCGGGGCGGAGGCTGCTGCTCCGACGCCCAAGCGCGGCGGCATCCCGACCCTGGCCCGCAACTCGGACGCCCCCGCCGCCTATGACACCATGCGCAGCTCCAGCATCGGGCTGTCCTCCGTCGCAAGCGCCCTCAACGGCGACGCCAACCTCGTGCGCCCCCTCTGGACGGACTTCTACTGTCCCGTTGCCGCCAGGCGCGGGTGATACACTATGCAGGCTTGACGCATCGGGCCGGGATGGCGGGTCACCCGGAGCTCCTTGGAAACCGATTGAAGGGGGTTGGAATGACAGCTAACGAACGAGACGAGCACCCAGGCCTGGGTCCGGGCCGCGGGCGCCTGGAGGGTAAGGTCGCGGTGGTGACCGGCGCAGACAGCGGGATCGGCCGCGCGACGGCCCGCCTCTTTGCCCGAGAAGGCGCCAAGGTCGTGTGCGTCGACGTGCTTGAATCCGGGACCCCTCGCATCGATACACTCATCCAGCAGGACGGGAACGAGGCGCTATTCGTCCAGGCCGACGTAACGCTCCGCGCCGACTGTGATCGGATGGTCGCCGCAGCCCTGGACCACTACGGCGACCTGGACATCCTGTTCAACAACGCGGGAAGCGGCGTCCAGGGGCGCATCGACGAGCTGACGGAAGAGCAGTGGAACTGGCTGATGAACTTGAACCTGAACAGTATATTCCACGGTGTGAGGGCCGCATTGCCGCATTTTATGGCCAAGAAGCAGGGCAACATCGTGAACACCGCCTCTACGTTTGGCCTGTTGGCCACGGAGCACTACGCTGCGTACTGCGCCTCCAAGGGGGCCGTCGTTATGCTGACCAAGCAGATGGCCCTGGACTACGGCCCGGGCATTCGAATCAACTGCGTGTGCCCCGGCGCCACGGAGACGCCACGCCTCATGCGCGGCCTCGCTGCAAGCGGTGACCTGGAGTCGGCCATGATACGTGTCAGCAATCTAAACCGCGTCATGAAGCGTCTCGCGCGGCCGGAAGAGATCGCGTACGGCGTCCTGTTCCTGGCCTCGGATGAGTCCTCCTTCGTCACCGGCCTATCACTGGTGGTAGATGGCGGCCAGACCATCGACGCCTGACCTGCGAAGGGAGCGGCGGTCCCGGCGCCGAGGTTGCAATGGACGTCCCTGACGGCTACGGCGACATCCCACGCGGCAAGACTGCCTCGGTAGTGACGCACCTGCAGATGTTCCAACGGCCGCCGCCGCGCGCCGAACGCAGCGAGGCCTCGTGGATGTTCTGTACTGTCGATGCCCCTGACACCGGCTGGTACCGCGCCCTGTTCCGGCGGGTAGGCGAGAACTGGCTGTGGTTCTCACGCCTGCGGATGAGCGACGCCGAGCTTCGGCATGCCCTCAGCGATCCCTTCCGTGAGGTGTATGTGTTCGAGGCACATGGGCAGGAGGAGGGTCTGGCAGAGCTCGCATTCGACACGGAGGGTGCGTGCGAGCTCAGCCATTTCGCGCTCACGCCGCCGACGATCGGCCAGGGCGCCGGTCGGTGGATGATGAACCGCGTCCTGGAGCTCGCCTGGTCCCGCCCCATCCACAGGCTGCGTTTGCAGACGTGCACCCTAGACCATCCCCGCGCGCTGGACTTCTACATCCGGTCCGGCTTCACACCATTCCGCAGGCAGATCGAAGTTGCCGACGACCCCAGGGTGATTGGCTTGCTGCCGAAGACCGCAGCGCCTCAGGTGCCGTTGCTTTGAGCACCGCGCAGGGGTCACTGCGGACGCTGCATTCCGTGCCGCCCCCCGGGTCCTCGAGCGGCGTTGGCGAGGTTTGGCGCTGACGACGCCCGACGACGCCCTTGGTATAATAGGGCGAGAACCTTAAACCACCGAGTCCCAACGCCGCCAGGCGAGCCGCAGGCCCCAAGAACATACCGACAACACATGCCTTTACCGTTACTCCTGATCCCATTGGCCGTCGCCGGCGGGTCGGCGGTGGCCCAAACCGTCGCCAAGCTGCGGACTCACGGCCGGCTCAGCGCACTGCGGGCCGAGCTCGAAGAGCTCGAGGCGCAGTACCGGGCGGAACTGCGGCAGCACTATGACCGACAGGCCGCGCTCTACCGCGAACTCGGCTGGGGGGAGCTGGCGCCGCCGGCGGCCCTCGACGAACGGCGGCAGCCGGAAGCTGCCGCCCAGGGGCAGCCATGGTGGCGCCGGCTCTTGAAGCGAAGGCGCCGCGGCCTGCTCGAAGGCCCCACACAGTCCCGCACCAGCATCGTCGGCCGGCACGGTGCTGGCTTCGCCGCGGGCACCGTCTGGCGCACGTCGTCTGCGGCAATTATGGACGTGGTGGGCCCGGTGATCACCAGGATCCTGACCTTCGCGCCCAGGTTCGCCGCGGTGGGCAGCGGCGGAAGCTCGATAGTGGCCGCCACCGGCCTACGCTTCGCTGTGGGTGTATTCACGGCGTTCGGCATCGTCCTGGGGCCGATCCTGGCCGCCGTGGCCATCTGCCGCGAGATCAGGCGGGTCAGAAAGGCGCGATGGGAGCTGGAAACCACGCAACTGCAGCGCCAAGCCGAGCTGGACCGCTGCGCCGTCCGCACGCGGCAGCTGCAGTGGCAGCTCAGCGTCGCGACGCGGCCCTCTGACGCGATGCCGTCGTGAGGGCGCGGTAGGGTGGCGGGCCTGCGGAGCAATCAGGCTCCCAGCGACAGCAGGTTGTCGGCCAGCGCTTCGATGCGGCCCCGCTGTGGAATGCAGTCCAGCCAGCGCTGAGGAATGGCGGAAGCACCGTAGCGTGCACCCAACACGGCCCCCACGACCGCCCCATTTGTGTCGGTATCCCCACCTCCCTCCACGATCTGCCGCAACGCCGCCTCGAAACCCAGCGGCGTCACGGCCGCCCACAGGCCGGCCTGCATAGCCAGCAGGGTGTGGCCGATGAGACCTTGGTCCTTCCGGAGCCAGGAAACGTCGGAGACGACGGGGCCGCCTGCGACGATCGCTGCCAGGACCTCCGTGGGTATGCCGTCGCTCGAGGCTTGGGCGAGCATGTCGAGGGCGCCGTCGGCGGACGCCGCCACAAGGAGGGCGGGCAGGTCCGGCGCGGCGCCACGCAGCAGCAGTGCAATGGTTGCGTTGATGACGATGCACGACCACTGGCACGCCGGGGCGTAGTGTGTCACAGCACACGCGGCGGCGCTGTCGCTGATCAGCAGCTCCGGTCGGCGGAAGCGAGCGAGGCCCACCGGGGAG
This sequence comes from Dehalococcoidia bacterium, assembly GCA_965197715.1. GTDB lineage: Bacteria > Chloroflexota > Dehalococcoidia > Lucifugimonadales > UBA1127. The sequence goes on along the minus strand of OZ240224.1, from coordinate 2,662,341 downwards.
CAGCGCATCACACCCCCGTTGGGGGCGATGGGGTTCCTGTAGTACTCCAACCGCGCCGCTTCCGGCGGGGGATGACCGTCCTCCAGCCTCCGGATGACACTCGCAGTCAGAAAACCCATGCCGCGCCCGTTTTCGTACGCCCAGGTCACCAACCGTCCGGCGAAGGCGCTGACGTAATCCCCGCCGTCGACCAGAGCCTCCCCCAACTCCACCGCCTGGGCCAAGTCGTCGTCCATCGGACGGTCTACCTCGCGCGGGTCGATGTCGCGGAGGCCGTCGGGGTAGCTCTGGTGAATCTCTTCAAACCACCAGCCTTCCACCTCCAGGCCCAGCAGGTTGCCCACGGCCTGTCCCAGCATGACGCCGCCGGCTCGGTCGACCAACCGGTCCGCGGGTCCGGCGACGCTGTCGATTACGCCACAGATGTTGGGGGCACTGTCGATGATGTTCGGGTCCTTCATGGCACCTCCTATGCTCTTGGACTGCTCTGCCGGGTCGCTGCCGCGACGGGCACATAGTGGGGGGGTTGAGGGGCGTCGACGGGGAGTTGGGGGATGCAGGGATGAGGGTTACGCAAGGGGGTTTCCGTCAGCGGGGGCGCCGAAGTTGGCGCGCCAGACTGTTTCGAGGCGCGCCATGTTTTTCTGTGAGAGCGGGCCCTTGCCGGAGCAAACGGTGATCTCCTCGACCTGCTTTGTGTCGGAGAAGCCGCCGATCATGGTGGCGACCCCGCCCAGGGAGAGGACGAAGCGTATCGCCGCTTCCGCCAGGTTGTGCTCGTCCTCCTGCGTGGCCGGGCAGAGGTCCCGCGAGAGGAAACGCAGCGCCCTCGCCTGGGCCTGCGCCCGCGCGCCGATTTCCGGGCCGCGGGGGCCGTACGCCAGCGGGTGCGGCGCGCCGCCGGCGACCGCGCTGTCGCTCAGGTAGCCGGCCGCAAGCGGGCTGTAAATTGCAGCGCCGACGCCGCGCGCTGCGGCGTAGCCCAGAATCCCGCCGTAGTCTGCGTCGACGCGCATCCCGTAGGGCTTCATCCACGCGGACGGGTTGAGCAGGTTGACCGAGACGTTGATCAGACTGAACTCCCCCGTATCGATGAGCCGTTGCGCGGCCGGCGCATCGTTGCCGCGGGTGATGAAGCCGACAAAGCGCGCCTTGCCACTCTGCCTGGCACGCCGGAGCCCTTCGAGCGCGCCGCCGGGCTTCAGGTAGTCTTCGACCCAGAGGTGGGTGTAGCCGCCGCCCGAGAGGTCCGGCCGCAACGCCACGGGGCCGTTGTGAATCTGCAGGAAGTCAACGTAGTCGACGCCCAAGCGCGTCAGGCTCGCGTCGAGGGAGCGCGTCACGTGCCCGGCGATGTCGTCCAGATGGTCGGCTCGCACCTCGACCTTCGTAGTGATGTACGGCCGCACGCCAAGCTCTTTCAGGAGCCGTCCCAGGTTGGACTCGGAGACGCCGCCGCCGTAGTCGGGGGCCTGGTCGAAGTAGTTGACGCCCAGGTCCAGCGCGCGTACGACGGCTTCGTGCTGCTGCTCATGCGTCCCCCGCACCATCAGGCCGGCGTTGCCGCCGCCGCCGAAACCCATCTCCGAGACCCGGATGCCGGTGTTGCCGACTTCGCGGTAGTTCATCCCGCTCCTCCCCTCAGCAGAAGTGCCATTTAGTTGATCCTCCACTTTGGGTTATCTTTTACTTTTTTCTCCGACTTTTGAAGCGGGTTTGGCGGGAAAAGGGGAGGTTGATTCTTTAATTGATTGGCCTCCTTTGACTGGCTGTCGTGGGCGTTTGTTGAGGCATGACGGCCTCCCTGGCCTGGGTCCCCTGTTTGGTGTGTTGGATAGAGGGTAGGGGATATGCGCTGCTTCAGGCAACGGGAGGATGGCAGGGGACGAGGGGGTTGTGGGGAGAGGACCCCGCCCACCACCACCCTGGATTCCCGCCTTCGCGGGTCGCTGGCGCGACGGCCACGTGGGGGGAGGGTTGCGGGGTCGCGACGGGGGTGGCGTGGGGAGGACGGTGGGGGAATTGCAGGAATGGCGATTATGCAAAGGTCTCCCTTCGCGGGAATGACGTGGTTGTAATTCGGCGTACTGCGTCACCATGGCGGCGTAATACGGATTGCAATGGAATCGGAATCCAGAGACGCCAACTTTGCAAGGCAGGCTCCTAGAGCCCTGCGACGCTCGGGGCGAAGAGGTCCGCGACCCTGGGTTTCTCGCTGATCAGCATCTGCTCGTGGAGGTAGTCGATGAGCGTTTCGAGCATCGGCCGGTTCGCCTCAACGCCATACGCGAAGGGGTCGGCGCCGAAGGTCCTGCGGGTCTGCGCCATGTAGTCGCGGCCAAAGACCATCAGCGACGGTATGCGATCGTTCAGCGTCTCCTCCGCGCGCCGCTTGGACTTGAGGAAGGCTTCATACAGATTGAAGGCGGCCCAGGGGTACTTCTCGTTTGTGGCGCCCCGGATGGTGTACATCTGCGTGGCGGGAATGAAGCCGTACTTCCGGTAGAAGCGCGTCCCCTCCTCGATCAGGTTGGGGAACAGCGGTTTCACCTTGCTCCAATCGCCGGCGCCGCGGATCTGCGCCGAACGGTCGATGATGTTCGCCTGCGCTCCCGCGCCCGCCCCCATGCCGGAGACGGCGTCGATCTGATGGCTCACGATCATGGATGCGAGGCTCTCGTGCTCAGGGATGCGCGTGAAGGCGATGCCCTCGGGCGCCTGGAAGCCGGTCGCGCCCCCGTGACTCATCTCCTCGCTGCGCTCCATGTACCAGCTGACGTCGTATTGGGAGACGCCGAAGTCGTGCTCGAGGGCGCCGCGGAGCCATACCGACGCGGTCATCTGGTACTCGGGAACTCCAAGCCGCTTGCCCCGGAGGTCCGCGGGGGAGCGCACGCCGGAGTCCGCGTGGTAGCGAACCTCGGCGTGCATAAAGCGGCGCGAAGCAAAGACGGGGAGGGCGACGGCGTCGTACCCACGGGTCTTCGCGATGATGTAGGAAGCGACGGACAGGGCCGCGACATCGAACTCGTTGAAGTTGAACTGGCGCCAGTAGCCGGTCGAGCCGTCGGCGCGTGTCGCGGCCAGCTCGATGCCCTCCGGCTTGACCTCCCCGCCGAGGAGGGGGTTGACCACGTCGCTCGGTGACCCGATGAGGCTCATCTGTATGTCCGGCACTTGACTTCCTCCTTCATGCACACGCTGGTCGTGACTCCGTATCGTTCACTATGACCGACTTAGCTCGGGCACTCAACCGCATCGCAGATTCAGGTGGTGGGCCCGGTTTGATTGTTGTCGCCTGTGTGATAGTCAAAGCTTTTTTTTGCGTCTCCTGAAGCTGGAAGGTACAGAAAGGGCTGATTGATTGCTTTGGAAGTCGCACCGGTAGCTTCGGCGTGGCTTTGCGTTTCGATTGTTGTCGGGGCGGGCCGCTGCCGCGACGGGCACGTGGGGGGAAGGTTGCTGGGTGGCGACGGCGGGCTGGAGCGAGGGGGATGACGGGGTGTGCAAAGGTCTCCTTTCGCGGGTCTGTTACAGCAATGGTAGGGGGTATGGTCCTGTACGAGCAATGGGTCGCTGGCGGTCGCTGGCACGACGGCCATGTAGGGGAGGGTTGCGGGGTGGCGGCAGGGGTGGGGTGCGGGGGTCTCGAAAGGTTCGTTGGTGGATTTGGGGTGCGGCCCCGTTTGTCGGACGCGCGTAGGCGTAGTAGGATGGTGCCGGACATCGCGGTGGGGGGCGGACTCGGAAAGCCCTGCACAGCACGGCAGCCGAGGCGCCCATCCGGTCCAGAGAACCTCTGGGAGGCATTTCGCCTATGGTCACAGCCCTGGAAGGCACGACAGTCATCGAGGTGGCAGGACACGTTGCCGCGCCGTACGCGGGCAGTCTCCTGGGCGACCTTGGCTGCGAGGTGATCAAGGTCGAGCTGCCGGATGGTGGGGACACGCACCGGGGCCGCAATCCCAAGTACGAGGGCTACGGCCCCAGCTTCCGCGCACTAAACCGCAACAAGAAGAGCGTCACCATCAATCTCCAGAAGGAGGAGGGAAGGAAGATCCTCCTGAGGCTTCTGGATGGCGCAGACGTGCTGATAGAGAACTTCCGGCCCCCGACGCGGAGCCGCCTGGGCCTCGACTATGAGGGGCTCGCCCAGCGAAACCCGGGCCTCATTCACTGCTCCATCTCCGGGTACGGGCAGAGCGGGCCGTACCGGGACAAGCCCGGCTTCGACACCATCGCCCAGGCGCTGAGCGGGATGCTCCACCTCGTCACCGACCGGGAGGCCCCAAAGGTCGTCGGCGTCTCGATCACCGACCACTCGACGGGCATCTTCGCCACCTACGGCATCATGGCGGCACTGCTGGCCCGGTACAGAACGGGTCGCGGCCAGTTCGTCGACGCGTCCCTGCTGCAGGTCAGCCTGTCGTTCATTGAGTCCCACCTCGCCGACTATCTGAACGGCGGGGAGCCGGTGTCGCGGGACAACTTCCCGCGTGGCCGCATCTACTGCTTCGTGGCCGGGGACGGCCAGCCCCTGGTCATACACCTGTCGGGGCACCAGGAGGCCTGGGAGGCGCTGCTCAGCGCCGCCGGGCGGACGGACCTCCTGGACGATCCCAGGTTCGCCACCAGGCGGGACCGCACCGAACGCCACCTCGAGATCGTCGATACGCTGGCCGCGTCGTTCCGGCAGCAACCGAGGGCGCACTGGCTGGCGGCCCTGGACGCTCGCCGCGTCCCCAGCGCCCCCATCAACACGGTCGACGAAGTCTTCGACGACCCTCAGGTCAGGCACCTCGGTTTCCCGAAGCAGATCGACCACCCTGACTACGGGCAGACGAGACTGATCGGGAGCGCGGTGAACCTCTCGGAGACCCCGCCGGCATTCCTGGCGCCGGCGCCCCTCCTTGGGGAGCACACCGCTGAGGTGCTCCAGAACCTCGGCTTCGGCGAAGCTGACATCGCCGCCCTGCGAGAGAAAGGAGTGGTCTGAGGACCTCCGATGACAACTGCTCTGGAAGGCATCAAGGTTATCGATCTATCCAGCCACGTGGCTGCCCCCTACGGGGCCATGCTCCTGGCCGACCTGGGCTGCGAGATGATCAAGGTGGAAGCTCCCAAACGGAGGCAGAGCGTGGGGCGCGACCCCAGCCGGTCCGGCTACAGCGCTAGGGACAACGCCCTCAACCGCAACAAGCGGAGCATCACGCTCAACCTTGACAGCGCCGCTGGCAAGGAGGTGGCCCTTCGGCTGGTAGCGGATGCGGACGTTGTCATCGACAACTTCCGGCCGGCGACGCAGAAGCGCCTCGGGCTGACCTACGAGACGCTGTCCAAAGACAATCCCCGGCTGGTGCACTGCTCCGTTTCCGGGTTCGGCCAGGTGGGGCCGTACAAGGACAGACCCGGATTCGATACGCTGGCGCAGGGCATGAGCGGCATCTCCAGTCTGGTGACAGACCTCAGCAACCCGGATGCGATCGCCGTGTCCATCGTCGACCACTCGACGGGCATCTTCGCCGCCTACGCTGTCCTGGGCGCGCTGATGGCGCGGGAGAGGACCGGCCGCGGCCAGTTCGTGGACGTGTCCCTGCTGCGGTCCAGCCTGTCCTTCGTAGAGTCGCACATCGTTGACGTCCTAAACGGCGGCCCAACGCCCATCAGGGACACCTTTGCGCGAGGGCGGATCTTCTGCTTCGTCGCCAAGGACGGCCTGCCCATAGTGATCCACACCCTCGCCAGTCCCGAGAACTGGCGGGACATGCTCAGGTCGGTCGGTCGAGAGGACTTGCTGCCCGAGTTTGGCAGCATCAAGGCGCGATTCGAGCGGCACTGGGAGGTGCAGGGCATCCTGCAACAGGAGTTTGCGAAGCAGCCCCGGGCCCACTGGCTGCCGGTCCTGCACGAGTACGGGGTCCCCGGCTCTCCCATGTACACCCCGGAAGAGGTGTTCCAGGACCCCCAGATCAACGCCATGGGCATCCCAATGACGGTTACCCATCCCACGCAGGGGGACTGGCGGATTGTCGGCAGCCCCGTGCGCCTATATGATACGCCTACGGCCGTACACCGGCCGGCGCCGATGACCGGCGAGCACACGCAGGAGATCCTGGCGTCGCTGGGCTACAGCAAGAGTGAGGTCGAGGGGCTTCGGGAGCAAGGTGTGATCTAGGTCGCTGGCGCGACGGCCATGCAGGGGAGGGTTGCGGGGTTGCGACGGGGGTGGGTGCGAGAATGACGGTTATGCAAAGGGGTGATCCAGGGGGAGTGGCAGGGTCGCGGTCCTGACCGCAGCAGCGGTAGGACACACGGCAAGACAGAACGCAACAGTGGAGGTGGAACGATGGACTTTGCGATGGAACCCGACAGCGAGGAGATGCAGCTCTTTCGACGCGAAGCGCAGGACTGGTTCACGGAGGCGATGAAGCCGGCGGCGCACCTGAAGTTCTCGGCGAACTGGTCCACGCGTGAGAACGAGGAGGAGTACGAGTTTCGGCGCGAGCTGGCCCGCAAGGTCGGCGCCAAGGGGTGGTCGTTCCCGGTCTACCCCAAGGAGTACGGCGGAGGCGGGTTGACGCCCGGGCATCAGATGGTGCTGGAGAAGGAGATAGGCAACTACGGCCTCACCCTGGACCACATCTTCTATACGCTGGCCCGGCTGGCCGTGCCCTGCATCTATACGTGGGGGACCGAGGAGCAGAAGCAGACCTTCCTCCCACCCCTGATGAAGGGCGACGTAGGCTGCTGGCAACTCCTGACCGAGCCGCAGGGCGGCTCCGACGTGGCCAACGTCAAGACGACCGCGATCAGGGACGGCGACTCCTACGTGGTGAACGGCCAGAAGACCATGGTCGGGTCGATTCACTTCCCGGACTACTTCTGGGCCCTGGTGAACACCGACCCGGGAGGGACGCGGCACGAGAACCTGAGCTGGATCTACATCCCCACCGACATACCCGGCATCAGCCGGACGCCGCTGAACCTGCTCATGGGGCGGAAGAACACGGTCTACTTCGACAACGTGCGCGTGCCCGAGTTCTACCTGATCGGCGGCGAGAACAACGGGTGGAAGGTTGGGAACACCCACTTCGAGCTGGAACACAGCGGGGCCGGAACCCTGGGCGAGGACGGTCTCGTGGCGCACCTGCTCGAGCACTGCCTGGGCACCGAGAGCAACGGAGCGCCGCTGGTGGATGACCCGGACGTTCGCGACCTGCTCGCGGACGTCCTCATCGGCTCCCACGTCTATGCCCTGTGGGGGAGGCGGAACTGGTGGCACCGGTACGCGCACCAGCCTCACGCCTATGGCGGCACGCAGGCCCGCTACCACTCACGCATCAGGCGTCTGGAGGTGGCGGAGCGGCTGCAGCAGATCCTTGGGTACCACACGCTGGTGGCCAACTTGGACGTGGCTGAATCCATCGACTTCGAGTACGCCGCACGGCAGGGCCCGGGAACCCTCCACGGCGGAGGTACGCTGGACACCGACCGCCTCATCATGGCGAGGCGGATGGGCCTTGGACGGCCGACAGCCGAGCAGGCGCCCATAACCACGCCGGTGAAATCGGAAGGCTAGCGGAGGGAGGACTGGGTCATGGACCTCAGACTGACAGAAGACCAGGCCATGCTCAAGCGGACCGCGGCGGACTTCATGCGGACGGAAGCGCCGACGACCAGCATCACGGGCTGGCTGCAAGAAGGCGTCGGCTTCGTGCCGTCGGTCTACCGAACCGCGGCCGACCTGGGTTGGTTGGGCATGCTCGTGCCGGAAGGCTACGGCGGAGTGGGCGCCAGCCTCGGCGACTGCGCGGTCATCTTCGAGGAGCTGGGACGCGGCCCACTGCCGGGCCCCTTCTTCTCCTCCGGCGTCCTTGGAGCGGCCATTATCCAGGAGGGCGGAACGGACGAGCAGAAGCAGCGCCTTCTGCCGGCCCTGTGCAAGGGAGAGGCCATCGCCACTCTGGCCGTCAACGATAGAGGCTATAGCTGGGGGCCGGGAGCGGTGGAGATGGAGGCGTCCGACAGCCCCAGCGAGCTGACGCTCCACGGCACAAAGATGTTCGTCCACGACGCGGGCGCCGCGACGGTGTTGATTTGTGCCGTCAAACACGCCGGCGGCATCTCCCTGGTCCTTGTCGACATGGGCCAGGCCGGCGTCTCCGTAGCTCCATACCAGGGGCTGGTCCCGCCGTCACTCGGCGAGGTGCGCCTCGACGAGGTGCGCGTGCCGAAGTCGGAGATCCTCGGGGAGCCCGGTCAGGGGTGGGCCATCCTGGAGAGCGCGATGATGCAGGCGATCCCGGTCCTCTGCGCGTACAAGGTCGGCGCGTGCCAGGAGGTCTTCGACTTCACCGTGGAGTACACGAAGTCGCGGGTTGTGTTCGGGCAGCCCATCGGCCGCTTCCAGCGGGTACAGGACCACGTCGTCGACCTGGTCAACCACCTGGACTCGGCCCGGTGGATCACCAACGAGACGCTGTGGAAGATGGACGACGGCGTCGAGGCCATCTCCAGCGTCCACGAGGCCAAGGCCGTGGCGAGCGACGCCTACTACCAGGCGTGCAACTACGCCCACATGGTCTTTGCCGGCCCCGGTACGGACTACTTGCACCCGCTGGTAGGGCACATGATCCAGTCGCGGAGCCTCTATCAGTACCTCGGCAACCCCCTCTACCACAAGCGGAAGATGATGGACTATCTGTTTCCCCGCAAGTCGGAGGCCTGAGGCGGGTCGCTGGCGCGACGGCCTCGTAGGGGAGGGTTGCGGCGCCAGTGGATGCGGGCAGGCTAGCGGGCCTGCGCGTACTCTCGCTGGTGCGCCGCTAGGGTGTCGGGATGCCCTTGAAGCACGACCATCGTCTTGAGCGCGCCGAGCAGCTCCACGTGGGTCATGCCAACCGACGCGGCCGTGATCGAGCGGGCCTCTGACGCGACGCACACCAGCGCCACCTGTTCCGGCTTCCACCAGTAGGCCAGCTCTATGTCCATCGACGCTCCGTCTATGCCGACAGCCAGCCGTCGACGCTCCGTGTCTCGGATGCGCGCCAGGTTCCAGTCGCGGTGGATGTTGCCGCTGCGGCGGTACTCGCGGCGCAGGGCCTCCGCACTGTGAGAAGGAACCACGCTCATGATGGCGGTTAGCTCGGAGGAGAGGCGCCCTTCAAAGGTTCCCCGCATTGCGCTGAGCCCCTGGCTGAGGACTATGGCGCGCTCAGGCCCACTCGCCGCATCCGCCGCATAGTGAAGCGTGACGCGATGGGCGGCGCGTCCGCTCCGGCTGCCGCCCCAGCTCACGCCGTGGAGGCGCATTCCCAGGGGGTTGCCCACGAGGCCGTAGACGGGGAAGCGCGCGCGATTGACGAGTCGCACCACGTCAATGCGGCCATCCCGGCCCTCGAAGGGCGCACGTCGGCGGAGGATGCGTCTGCTCAATCGTGACAGGCGGCACTCCCGGTGGCCGCCGTGCGACTGGAGCGCGGGCTCCCTATGCCCCGTGGAGCGTCGCCCGCAGGCTTGGCAGTGGTCCGAGGGGTCGCCGAAGGCGGACCAGCCGAGATGCACGCCGGGGAGCGGGCCGCGCCTGAGCATCCGCCTCAGCCGAAAGCGCAGCTTGCTCTGGGGACGGTCGCTGCCACTCCACCCCTGCCCCAGCTGCCGCCGGAACTCTTCCAGGACCTGCGCCGGGTCCTCTCCGGCCTCGACGCCCTGCTGCAGCGCGCCGAGAGTCGCGTCCGGGCCCGCCGCCGTGCTGTCCCCATGGACCGGCTCCACCCGGTAGAGCATTGTTTTTCCCATGCCCAGCAGTCCCCCGCACCTGTGGCAGCGGGTATTGCGCGCTGCGGTGTCGGAATTGCGCATGGAGCTTCACCTACCTCGGACGGGGGGCGGAGCACCCATTCTCGAATCACCGCCGCGCTGCGCGAGGCGGGGGGGGTGCCGGCTACTGCTGCACGAACCGGCGGTAGACCTCTTCTTCGGAGAGGGCTTCCTGGTGAAACCAGCTAGTCTCGATGGCTTCGTAGACCTGCCGCATACCGTCTAGGATACGGCTGGTGAGCGTATGAGCCTCTTGGGGAGTGCTCGGCGGCGCGTTGGCCTCGTCGCGCATGAGGATGATCTGGGAGATCGCGCGCATCAGCTCCACCGTGCCCACCTGTGTGGCGTTGTTGCGGGCGGTGGCGATGCAGTGATAGATGGAGGAGGACGCGTGGTCCCGCAGCAGCAAAGAGAGCGTCTGCTGCGGGTCTTCGACCGACACGCCCCTGATCGCCGCCGCGTTGACCAGCGAGCGCTGCAGGCTATCGAGGCCTCCCCCGCTGTTCATCGCCGCGCCAGCGAGGGTGTTGATGACGCGCGCAATGATCTCGGCCCGTTTCAACCAGCGGCCCAGCCAGATCAGGTTGTATATTCGGGAGTCTACAAGCCACCGGTCGTTGCTGAAGGAGAGCGACCTTGGTTCCACGATCCGACTTCACGCTTCCTTATTGAGGGTTGCTCTCGATGAGCTTGATGGCGTCGCCGAAGGAGATGCCGTCCCTGTCGAAGTACACGCGAGCCGTGGCGATCTCCAGCTGCCCCGAGCCCTTGGAAACGAAGGAGCCGCTGACCGGGGGCACCTCGGTGTAGTCCCGCCCAACGCCAAACCTGAGGTAGTTGGTCCCAGTGTCATTGAATATACCCTTTGTGGGGTCCGCGGGCAACCAGCCGGCGTCGGGGTGCAGGAACTCCAACCACGCGTGTGTCTCGCCGGGCTGGCGCGTCAGCAGCCCGCTCACGTACCGCGCGGGAACGCCCAGCGCCCGGAGCATGCCCAGCGCCAGGTGCGTCTTGTCCTGGCACACCCCTTCCCTCGACGCCAGGATGTCCCCTGCGGTGGTGGCAACCGAGGTGCTGCCCCGTTTGTACCCGACCTGCTCCCACACCCAGTCCACGATGCTGTGCACGACCCCAAGGAGCGTGCCGCCGACGCCGCCAATGGCCCTGGCCGCATCGGCAACGGTCTCCGGTTCCACCAGCGGCGTTGGTGTCAGAAACTACTCAGCTTCCAGATCGTCGGCGAGGGACGACAGGGGCACGTCGTCGACCGGGGGCGCGGCAACCCTCAGGAGCACCTTCCCAAAGGCCGCGATCACCAGCTGCTCGTGGGGCGTCACGACGCGGACCCGGTGCGCGACGTTTCCAAGCCGGTCGGAGTACATGACCGTCCTGCCCGGCGGCTCCGTCCGAACATCGCAGATCTCCGCCTCCTGGCGTTGATCGGTGTAGGCGGAGAGCCTCAGGAAGTTGTCGTTCTGGACAACGACGTCCGAGTAGGCATACCTGGCCACATAGGCGTAATGGACCGGGACCGCCCCGCTCTCTATACGACTACCCAGCTCGGCTTGCATGACCCGCCTGATGAGTTGTTGGTGACTCGGCTGGAGGGCTGCGACACCCGCGTGAGGCCCCCCGGGAACACGCTGACCTTGCCGTTGCCATCCTGGGTGGCAAACACCCTCAGGTCGACGTACCGCTCATCCAGCCCGCCGCCGGCTTGGTCGAAGACGATGTGCCTCGTGAAGTCCAGCGTCTCCTGGGCAATGAAGCGCTGGGGTTGCTCGATGACCTGCCGGGCCAACCTGTCCTTGTACAGGCTCCCGATGTCCGGCATGATGTAGACCCCCAGACCGCCGTACCCCTGGCGCGTCTTGAGCACCTGGCGGTCCAGGTTCTGGAGGACGTACTGCCGGTTGGCCGGCGAGCGCAGGTCATAGCTGACCGCCTGTTCCAGGACGGGCTCTTCCCCAAGGTAGCTCCGTATCATGTCCGGGACCCACAGAAAGACCAGCTTGTCGTCGGCCGCCCCGGTGCCCAAGGCGTTCACCAAGACTACCTTGTGGTTGAGGTAGGCCTCCGTCAGACCTGGCACGAACAGGTCCAGATCCTCCACCCGCCGATAGATGAGATCGACCTCGAAGTCTCCGTCCATCGACCTGGCCCAGACCCGCCCGTAATGTCCAACGTACAGGTCGGAGCCCTCAACAAGGGTTACGCCCAGCAGCTCCGAGAGGTAGCGGTGCTAAAAGAAGGCGGCGCCGTACTTGCTGTCGGTCAGGATCACGCAGGTAGGGGACTCCACGTCGCAGAGCGAGAGGAACATCTCCTGGTACGCGGACTTTATCTCGTATGGCCGGATTGTATAGCCATCCGCCAGGTCCGGCATAACCCGGAGGCCAATCTCCGTGGACTTCATCTGGTACGTGATCCCGGAAGGGATGCGCAGGTTGTCCTCCAGGACCACGTACCTCCCGTCACCCATGTGGACAAGGTCAATGCCGTAGATGTGAACGAACACGTCCTTGGGCGGGTGGAAGTCCTGTAGCTCCGGATTGTAGTAGTGGGAAGAAAAGAGCACGTCTGCCGGGACGATGTCCTGCTCGCCGCAGTACAGCTCGAAGAGGAACCGGTTGATGGCCCTCAAACGCTGCGCGACACCCTGGGCGATGGGCTCCCAGTGGTCGTTGGGGATGATCCTGGGTATCCAGTCCACGGGCACCGTGCGGAACTCCCGCGGCTCAAGGCGGAAGGTAAAGGCGTCCATGGCGGCGAGGTTTGCCGCCTATTGCCAGCGTCGCTGCATTTCTGCGGCCCCCATGCTCTGGAGGTTGTCCATCAGGCCCTGGTAGGCGGGCCGAACGGCGCCGTCCGGGGCCAGGCATTCATTCAGAGAGTGGCCCAAAGAGATCGAGTTCATCAGCACGGCCAAGAACCTTCAAGGAGCAGACTTGGGGCAGCACAGAGGCCCAAGGGAAACTATAGCAAGAGCTCTGTGGCTTGTCGTGACGCAGCGATTCGTTGGGGGCTGGCCGGCGCCGCAGCTCAGCTCTCGTCAGGCCTCGATAGCGGCCTGCCGGCCGCGACCCGTGGGCGGCGGCTAGCTCTCGTCCCCAAGGACGATGGCCACGTCGTCATCACCCACTTCAAAGCGGGCGCCAAGGGGTGCGGACCTCTCTTGCACCTCTCTGACGATGTCCGGGGCTTCCGAGGGGCGGAAGAAGTCGGGAGGGCCGTTGTCACGGTACAGCCCGGGGACGAAGGACAACCGCTGAATCTTCCCGTCGGCTATGCGGCAGCGGACCAGCATGGCCGCCATCGCGGAATGGCTGGACGGGCGGCCGCGGTGCATGTCATGCACGAAGTTGCCCAGGGAGTAGAAGATGGGCTTGCCCTTGTACACCTCTATCGGCTGGATGAGGTGCGGATGGTGGCCGGCCACCATGTCCGCGCCTGCGTCGATGGCAAAGCGGCCCATCTCCGTCTGATACTCCACCAGCTCGCCGCTCCCCCCGGTGGCCGGTGATACCCCCCAGTGCCAGGAGACGATGACGACGTCCGCCTGCTCCCGGGCCGCTTGGATGTCCTCCTCCAGGGCAGCGCGGTCCTCACCGCGGTCAGGGACCGTGTGGATGATGGGCGGCGAGCCCGGGACGTGGTGGACCCGCAGCCGGGGCTCGTAGTACGTCTGGACCCGGTAGTAGGCGATGCCGCCCTTGTCCTCGGTAGCCGCCGCTACCGGGTCGCAGACCGAGGCGCGGCAGACGAAGGCGACCCGCACACCGTTGCGCTCGATGATCGCGGGCCTGCGCGCCTCAGCCAGGTCCCGCCCGCCGCCGCCCCGCACGATGCCGGCGCCGTCCAGGACGTCGAGGCAGCGCAGAAAGGGGCGCAGGCCGTGCCACGTGCTGGGGTTGTTGGCCAGGTTGACCACGTTGAAGCCCGCCCTCACGTAGGCGTCCAGCATCCACTCGTCGGTGCGTGGATGGTAGTCGTGGTCGTGGGGGTCGAGGTACGATGCGTCGGCCACAACGGTCTCCAGGTTGCAAAACCCGACGTCGACGCCGCGCAGCAGGTGCTGCGCCGAGGCGAAGGCGGAGTCAGGGTCGGGCCGGCCCACGAACGCGTCACCCACCAGGACCATGTCGATGCTGCTCATGGCAAGCCTCCTTCACGTCGGTCTGCGGCCCTTTGTTGGCACTGGGTGGCGTGGCCGTTGCCGCCCCGGCCAGTGACGCGGACGTCCGCCACACGACTATACATCGCCTCGGCGCGCTACGGGCGGGTGCGTGCATGGTTGATAGACAGAGACGGGGTGCCGCTCCTACAGCCTTTGCCCTCGCCGTACGAGGACCTCCGATCCATCGGCGAGAAAGGCCGACGTCGGCTCGCGGCTCATGCAATCCGCAAACCTGTCCCCGTAGAGCCTCTCTAGGTCACACACGAGTTCCATCTCATCTGCCTGGGCGACGCGCCAGCGCGGATGCTCGACCTGGTATTCCAGGGTCGAACCGTCCCGCTGGACTCCGTACCCCCAGTAGTGCTCGGCGATGAATGCCTCTTCGGACGCCGGGTCGGGAATGCTCCAATCCCGGCGCGTCGCAGCCGACAGCCGGTTCCAAGTCCCTTCGAACCGCCATTCGTAGCGGGCCGAGGCGGCGTCAACCTGGTGGCGCATCGGCAGCGCGGCGTAGTTCTCGTTGTAGACCAGCCGTGCTACCCACGCGATGGCGCGCCGGGGAACGATCTCCCGAATGAACACCACGCCGCGTCGTACCTCCCCGTCGACCTCCCGACGGACATAGAACCGGAGGTTCACCTCCAAGAAGTTGTGGTGGAAGGGTATGGGCACACCCCTCACTCTGGTCTTGAGGAACCGAAACCCGACTGCGCTCACGCAGCACTTGCCGCGCCACAGGTCAACTTCCGTACCGGCGGGCACGTACGGCACGAGTGCGTCCGGTTCCACCTCGAAGTTCACGATGGCCAGGTCACGCCATTCGGCTGTGAGGAATATGCTTTCAGGCATGGCAGAGTGGAGTGGGAATGATGAGGTGAAGGGACATGATGCGCGATGTTAGCATAGCGTGCTGATGTCTCCGTACAGTGAATCACGCCAAAGCGCCAGCGAGGCGCGGCGGTACGAAATATCGCCATCCTGCGGCAGGCTCTCGCTGATGAGCATACCGCGGACGGTGACGACACTCTAGCGGGCAGTGCCACATGGCCGCGTGCGGTGGGGTTGGTCAGGTCCACCACACTTAAGCCCGCCCGCATGTAGACGTCCGCCTCGCGACTTTACCGCCTCCCGCGGCGGGTCAGCCCGGAGAGCTGCTCAGAACAGCCCAGACCCCCGTTGTGGGCAGGATACCCCCAATGCCAACGACGGCGGTCTCTGCCCGGCCCCGGACCTGCCGGCTGCCGGCCCGTCCCTGCAGCTGCAGGACGGAGTCGGTCCAGTGCCAGCACCGGGTGCGCCCGTTGCCGTTGTTGCCGCCGCTGGACAGCACCGGGTGCGGCCCCTCCACGCTGATGTCCCCGGCAATGAAGTCGAGGGCCTCCCCCCGCTTGACGCCGTGCCACGCGAAGCCCTCCAGATAGTACTGGATGAAGGTGATGAAGCCGTCGTAGGGGTTGAAGATGTCGATGTCCCCGGCGCTGACCCCTGCACCGCCGTAGAGCTGCCGCGCCATGGAGGCGCAGGTCTCTTCCACCTCTTCCAGGGTCCTGGTGCTGCTCCGGACGGGACTGGGATGCGTCAAACAGTTCAGGAAGTACACGGGCTTCTGCTTCATACTTCCGGCAAGCTGCGCGGTGGTGACCACGTAGGCCGCGGCGGCCTGTACCGGCAGGTCGCAGTCGTGCATGCGGATGGGCTCGTTGACCCAACGCGAGCCCAGGTACTCCTCCACGGTCAGTGGCTTCGGCCGGTGTTGGGCGTAGTAGCCTTCCGGGAAGAGCAGCCCGTTCCTGCGCAGGTTCACCGCCAGGGGAGCGAGACCGTCGCGGCTGACGCCGTACTTTGCGCAGTACTGGTTGAAGTTGTAGCCCTGCTGGGTCATCCCCCAGAATCCCCACACATCCATCCACTGCGCGTTCCCGGCGACGGTGTTGGAGGGCTTCTGCGCATAGCGGCCCAGCATGTTGCCTACAGCCCGCACCACCAGCACCGTGTGCGCCTCCCCGTCACCCACGGCCTGGGCGGCGAGATTCATCATGGGGGATATGTCGTCGGCGTGACGGTTGTACCTGATCCTGCTCAGCCCCAGCTGCCTGGTCAACCAGTCCGCGCTCACACCGGACAGGCCGTCCTCCGAGTCATAGGGCGCGGGAAAGTACTTGCGGGGCGCCCATCTGGCCCCCATGCCGTGGGGGCTGGCGACGATGCCGTCCACGTCGTCCGCCGTGATGCCCGCGTCGTCCAGGGCCTTCTTCGCGGCTATCATCGCGTAGGCGCCCAGGCTCGTCTCCAGGTCGCCGTCCCAGCGGCGGTCCGCCGGCGAGTGCCCGACACCCGCGATGGCGACCTTGCCCCGGTGCTCCCATGCGCGCGGCTGCTCCCCCGGGTCTGAGACGTTCCCCGGCGTAACCATGTTCATCTCCCGGCGATGACTGCTGCCCGTACGCGGCGCGGCTTCTGAAGCAACGATACGCTGCTCGGTAGCATTCATTATGGGGCAAACCGCCGCGTTGACAATGGTCAGGGCCCATGCTATAAGGGCGCTGCGTCCTCGCCGGCGCACCCCGGCGCAGCGCGGGGCCTGGAAGCCACAGCGGAAGGGGTGACGGTCAATGCTGCCTCTGGAAGGCGTCACGGTCCTCGAGTGCACCCGGTTGGGCCCCGGGCCCTTCTGCGGCATGGTCCTCAGCGACATGGGCGCAGAGGTCATCCGCGTGGAGGAGCCGAGGGCGGTGGAGGCGGTCCGCAGCAACGGTCAGAGCCCTGAGGAGCTCACCCGCCAGGCGGCCTTCAACAACCTCAACCGCAACAAGCGCAGCATCGGTCTGAACCTGAAGCACCCGGAGGGCCGGGAGATCATCCACAGCCTCTGCCGCGGGGCGGACGTCTTCGTAGAGGGGTTCCGCCCCGGCGTCATGAAGGGGCTTTCCTGCGACTACGAGACGCTGCACGCGATCAATCCACGCCTCGTCTACTGCTCCATCACCGGCTATGGCCAGACAGGGCCATACCGGAGCCTCCCGGGTCACGACCTAAACTACGTTGCCATCGGCGGGGCCGTCGACCTCATCCGCACGGAGGAGGGCGCGCCGGTGATACCGCCGAACATCATCGGCGACTTCTCGGGCGGCGGCCTGCAGGCGGCCCTGGGCATTCTGGGCGCGCTGCTGGCCCGCGAGAAAACGGGTGAGGGGCAGCAGGTGGACATCTCGATCACGGACGGAGTAGTCTATCTCCTGGCAAACGCCGCCTCCGGGGTCCTGCGGGACGGAACGCCGCCGCTGCCCGGCTGGCTGCGCCACGGCGGCGGAGCGCCCTTCAACTACCTCTACGAGTGCAAGGACGGGGGGCACGTGAGCGTGGCCTGTATGGAGCCGTACCGCTGGGAGAGCCTCTGCCGCGCCCTGGGGCAGGAGGACTTCATTCCCCACCAGCACGATCGGACACAGTACCCCAAGATCTTCCGCGCCTTCTTCGACACCTTTCGGACGCGCACGAGGGACGAATGGTGGGAGCTCTTCGTGCAGGACGGCGACGTCGCCGCCGGACCCGTGTTCTCGCTGGCGGACGTGACCGGCGACCCCCACTTCCAGCACCGCGGCATGGCGCAGGAGGTGGGCGAGGTTGGCGGCGCTCCGGTGCGGCAGGTCGGCATCGGACCGAAGCTCTCAGGCTTTGAGTGGCAGCCCAGGCGCCTTGGACCCGTCCCCGGCGAGCACACAGACGAGGTCCTGGCAGAGTTGGGGTACACGGGCGCGGACGCTGAGGGCCTCCGCGCCCGCGGAGCAGTCCCCTAGAACGCCCCCACCCACCGCCCGCTCTTCACTGCATGCTCCCCCACGAGCGCTACGAGGTGCGGCGCACCGTCTCCACGAACCGCCGCAGGCTGGGCCCATCGGGGGTCTCCGCAGGTCTCGCGCAATGTGAAGCCCAAAGCGCATGGCCCCTCCTTCGTCCGCGGCCCCCAGCCCGTCGGGGGACGAAATACGCTCACCAGGCGCGGCAGCGGCACGTTGCGCCAACGCGCCGCCGTCGCTACGAACCGTGTGTTATAGTACCGCACGCAGGAGTAACACTTTCCGGCGGGCGTCCAGTCTGCGGAACGACCGGTCTCCGGAGGAGGCTAGCGGCATGCCTATCATCGATTCTGACACACACGTCATCGAGAACGAGCTGACTTGGAGCTACATGACAGGGTCGGACGAGCAGTACCGCCCGCAGGTCCTCAGCAGGCCTGGCGCTGCGCCAGGCTCCCGTCGGCGCAACGAGTTCTGGTACTTCGACAGCATGCTGACGAACAAGCGCAGCTTCGGCTCAGGCAACCCCAACGACACGTCATTCACTCCCGGAGAATACGCGGAGATGCGGGACCCGGCCGGCCGCCTCCGCCACATGGACGAGCTGGGGACGGACATCCACGTCCTGTACCCGACCGTGCTGCTGGGCATGGCGGAGCAGGCGCGCGCGCAGACGCAGCTCGCGCTGTGCCGGGCCTACAACCGCTGGATCGCCGACATCTGGAAGGAGAGCGCCGGGCGCTTCCGCTGGATCGTTGCCGTTCCCACGCAGTCAATGAACGAGTGCATGGAGGAGCTTGAGTTCGGGAAGGCCAATGGTGCATGCGGCGTGTTGGTCCACGGCGTCATGGGCGAGCGGACCTGCGTCGACCCCTACTTCTCGCCGATCTACCAGAAGGCCGGCGACCTGGACCTGGCGGTCTGCTTCCACGCCGGTGTGCGCAGCTACGAAATGGACCGGCTCTTCCACTCCGGCGCAACCGGCATCTGGAAGGCGAAGTTTCCGGTCATCGGGGCCTTCCACTCGGTCGTGATGGGCAAGCTGCCCGAGCGTTTCCCCAAGGTGCGCTGGGGCTTCGTCGAGGCCGCCGCCTCCTGGATCCCGTATGTCATGACCGACATCGGCGCGCGGGTCAACCGCCTCTCCGGCCGCCACCTCATCACGGACCTTCTGCAGAAGAACAACCTCTACGTGACCTGCCAGACCGAAGAGGACCTCCCCTACATCCTCAAGTTCGCGGGCGAAGACAACCTGGTCATCGGCTCCGACTACAGCCACGTAGACACCTCCAGCGAGCTGGAGGCCCTCAAGGTGCTCAACCAGCGAGAGGACGTCAGCCCAGAGGCCAAGCGCAAGATCCTGGACGACAACGGCCGCGCGCTCTACGGGCTGTGAGGCCGGGGACGCTCTCGGAAATCACGGGCACTGACCCCAGATCGACCGTCTCCGGAGCTGTGTAGCGGGTCACAATACACACCGGCCGGATTGATGAGCGGTAACGCGACCGCGGCTCCAGTCCGGTAGCCGAAGAGGACCCCTTGCAGGCGGCACCTCACCCGCCGGGAGCACTTACCAGACCATGCCGTGCGTGTCATAGCCATGGCCGGCCATGGCTTGCCCAACTTCCGGGTAGGGCTCATGGTCTTGCTCCTCCAGGTCGCCCCCTGCCGTACGAGCCAGTCTGGGAGAGCAGGGGCGCCAGCTCCCCTACCTGGACGGCGTCGACTACATCAGCCGCAAGGAGCCCGGGGCCTTCCGCACCGAACTCATTGATTCAACGGCACGGGGAAGGGGCTTCTTCGTGCCACCGGAGGTGCTCCCGTCCTATCGCAAGAGCGTCAATGCTCCCGTGCAGCCGGGCGGCGGTTGGCTCCGGCATCGCGGGCGCTTGGACGGCAGACAATGGGGGGAGGGTCGGACGCATGACGTACGAAGCCGATTCGGGGGACTTTGAGATCGCTCTCGGTGGCGATTCCATACTGACTCGCCGCCTTCAGGTGTTTCGAGAAGACGGGTTCCTTGGGCTGCGCGACCTCTGGAGATCCTCGGACGCCGGGTTCATCAACCTGGAATCGGGTGTGGTCCATCGCTACCTCGAAGGCCATCACAACGTCGGCGGCATGTACATGACGACCGAGCCTCATCTCCTGGAAGACCTGGGGTGGTTGGGCGTCAACATGGTCTCGTGCGCGGGCACGCACTCCTTCGACTATGGCCAGGAGGGCATCCTCACAACCATGCGGCACCTCGACGATGCGCAGATCGCGCACGCCGGGACCGGGAGACACCTCCGGGAAGCGAGGAGCCCGGCGTACCTCGACACACCCCGCGGGCGAGTGGCCCTCATTGCGTGTACAGCCCACGTCCGGCCGTGGGCCGTCGCGGGCGACCAGCGGCCGGACACCAACGGCCGCCCGGGCTATAGCCCCCTCAGGTGGCGCACGGTCTACTCGGTGCCCCCGGACGTCCTGGAGATGGCCCGGAAGCTAGGCAACCTTGTAGGGACGGGCGGCGACAACAACGGCATGACCGAAGGCGGGTCCGTTTCCTTCGACAACCTCGACGCCGACTATGAGCTGTTCGGCCAGGCCTTCCGCCAGGGAGACACGGTCCAGGTCGACACAGTCCCGCACACGGGCGACGTGGAGGACATCGTCAGACACGTCCGGGAAGCGCGGAAGATGGCCGACTACGTGGTCCTCAGCATGCACAGCCACGAACGGAAGTTCCGCGACAGGGAGGAAGCGGCGGGATTCGTCCGCCAGTTCGCCCGGCGCGTCCTTGACGAGGGGGCCGACGTCTTTGCCGGGCACGGCGGGCAGGCGCTGGGCATTGAGATCTACAAGGGAAAACCCATATTCTACGACCTCGGCCACTTCATCGATCAGCGGGAGACGGTCCGCTACCTACCGGCTGAGGTCTACGCGCGCTACGGCCTCGACTATGACGCAGCCCCTTCGGAGGTCTACGACCGACGCTATGGCGCCGCGCGCCAACTGCTGGCAGAGAGTGAGCCGCCGCCGCACGTCTTCGCCAAGTGCCTCTACACCCGGGGCAGCCTGAAGGAGATCAGGATGTACCCCCTAGACCTGGGCGATGACAGTCCAAGGTCCCAGAGAGGACGCCCAATGCTGGCTGCTCAGGACGCGGGAAAACAGACCCTGGAGAGGCTTTCGGCCCTCTGTTCCAAGTACGGCGCGACTATGGAGACCACCAAGGACTACGGGGTCATTCGCGTCTAGCCCCGGCTGCGCCCGCCGATGCGCGCAGCCCCTGCTAAGATGGGCGTGATGTCCCTACCTCCTCACCCTTCACCCCCATCATGGCAGGGTCCACGATGACCCCCGTCCCTCCGTTCCCGCCAGGCGCGCCGCCCGTGCGGGGGAGAGGTTATCAACCACATGGACAATGACTCCAGGCTTCTAGCCCTCCTCAAGTCGCGCTTCGGTTACGAGAGCTTTCTGCCGCTGCAGGCGGAGATCATCGGCAACGTCCTGGCACGCCGCGACAGCCTGGCGCTGATGCCCACCGGCGGTGGCAAGTCCCTCTGCTACCAGCTGCCGGCCCTGGTCTTTGGCGGCGTCACGTTGGTCGTCTCGCCGCTGATCGCCCTGATGAAGGACCAGGTGGACGCCCTGAACGCCAACGGCATCGCCGCCAGGTTCATCAACAGCTCCCTGCCGGCCGGTGAGGTAGGGCGGGTGCAGGCGCAGGTCCTGCGGGGCCAGATCAAGCTGCTCTACGTGGCCCCGGAGCGGCTGGCCCTCCCCGGGTTCCGCCAATTCCTCCACGGCGTGGACCTCAGCCTCATCGCCATCGACGAGGCCCACTGCATCTCCGAGTGGGGCCACGAGTTCCGCCCCGACTACCGCAACCTGCGACAGCTGCGCGAAGACTTCCCCGCGACGCCGGTCATCGCCCTGACCGCCACCGCCACGCAACGCGTGCGCGAAGACATCATCACCCAGCTGGGCCTGCAGCAGGGCCGCGTGTTTCTATCGAGCTTCGACCGGAGCAACCTCAGCTACTGGGTGTGGCCCAGGGACGGCGCCCGGGAGCGGCTGCTCCCACTGTTGGAACGACACCGCAACCAGTCCTCCATCATCTACTGCTTCTCCCGGCAGGAGACCGAGACCCTGGCCGCCGACCTGAACGCGCGGGGCCTAGCGGCCCGCGCCTATCACGCCGGGCTCGACAGCGACACGCGCCGCCGGACCCAGGAAGACTTCGTCCGCGACCGCGTACCCATCATCGTGGCCACCATCGCCTTCGGCATGGGCATAGACAAACCCAACGTCCGCCTCGTCGTCCACCACAACCTGCCCAAGTCCCTGGAGGGCTACTACCAGGAAACGGGCCGGGCCGGCAGGGACGGGCTGCCCAGCCAGTGCGTCCTCATCTACTCCTACGCCGACAAGGTCAGGCAGGAGCACTTCATCAACCAGATCGAGGACGCGCAGGAGCAGCGTAACGCCAGGGAGAAGCTGGCGCGGATGGTGGAGTTCGCCCAGCTGACCAGCTGCCGCCGCCGGTTAATGCTGGAGTACCTGGGGGAGCGGCGGACGGAGGAGAGCTGCGGCGGGTGCGACATCTGCCTGGAGCCCCGGGAGGAGTTCGACGCCACGGAGATCGCCCAGAAGGTGCTCTCCGCCGTGATCCGCACCGGCGAGCGCTTCGGGGCAAACCACGTCATCCAGGTGCTGACCGGCAGCCGCGAGAAGCGCGTCCTGGAGATGGCCCATGAGCGGCTGAGCGTGCACGGCATCGCCAGGGACTACGGGCGCCCGCAGCTGCGGGCGATCATCGGGCTGCTGCAGGAGCGGGGGCTGCTGGTGCGGAGCGAGGGCGAGTACCCAACCCTCGCCGTCACGCCCGAGGGGCGGGAGTTTCTTCGCGGGCGCCAGCCCCTGTCCCTCCCCCGGCCCATCGGCGCGGACGGCGCAGGGGCGCGCGGGCGCGCGACCTCAACTGCCGTGGCGACGGAGCCCGACGCAACCCTTTTCGAAGAGCTGCGCGCCCTGCGCCGGCGCCTGGCCGTCGCCCAGAACGTGCCTCCCTTCGTCGTCTTCGGCGACGTGTCGCTCCGGCACATGGCGGCAGCCTTCCCCCAGAGCATGGAGGCGTTCTCCCGCATCGCCGGCGTCGGCGAGGTCAAGCTGGAGCAGTACGGCCCGGACTTCCTGGGGGTCATCCGCGCCTACGCCGAGGCCAACGGCCTGGCGGACCGGTTGAACGACGAGCCACTCCGGCAGCCGTCCGGCGAGAGAGCCCGAGAACGGGAGCGGCGCCTCGGCCCCACCTACGACACTACACGGGAGCTTCTGTCCCGGCGACTGTCCATCGCCGAGATGGCACAGCATCGCGGCGTGGCGGAGACCACAATCATCAGCCACCTGGAGCTCCTGGCCGCTCGAGGCGACGCCCTGGACCTAGCCCATCTCCTGCCGGCGCCGGACAGCCTCAGCGAGATAGAGGCTGCCTTCGAGGCCTGCGGCAGCGGCTACCTGCGGCCAGTGCGCGACCACCTCGGCGAACAGTTCACCTACGAGGAGCTGCGGCTCGTGCGGGTGCACCTCCGTCAGCAGGGGCGGCAGCCGGGCCGGGAGACGCCGCTGAGCTGAGGCGGACGGCGGCCGGTACGTCTTCGCCGCGTACGAACTCTTGACAGCACTAAGATCGTGTACTATGTTGTACACATGACATTAGGGGCGTACCTCCGTACAACCCGCGAGGCCCTCCGCAGCGAGGACCGGGCCTTCTCCGTCCGCAAGGTCGCACAGCGTGTCGGCGTCGAACCGGCGTACCTAAGCAAGATCGAGCGGGAGCAGGCGCCGCCGCCCTCGGAAGCCACCATCCGCCGCTTGGCGGAGGAGCTGCACAAGGACCCGGACCTGCTGCTGGCCATGGCGGGCAAGGTGTCCAGGGAGCTCCAGGGCATCATCCTGCGCCGGCCGCAGCTCTTCGCGGACCTGCTTCGGCAGCTCAGGGACGCGCCGGACCACGCTATTCTGCGCGTCGTCCGGGAGATTCGCGACGGGGAATGGTAGCGCTCAGGCGCCGGTATCGAGGAGAACGATTGAAGGAGGACGGGACAATGATCGAGCTGAGACATGATGCGCTGGTCTTCCGGTTCCCGGAGGTGCACGCGGATGCGGAGATCCGGGTAACCTTTCAGCGCACGCTGCGTATCCCGGACGACAACCGGTCCTACCCCCTGCCGCCGGGCCTTGGGTCCTTCCCCCTCAGTCACGTAGACGACTACGCGGACGGGGCCCCGGAATCCTGGCGTGAGCGTGGCGGCGTCTTCCTTCCCATGTATCAAGCCGAAGCGATGTGGGTCCTCTTCGATGCGTCCTACCCGATGGCCGTCAAGGTGGGCGCCGGAAAGATGGATGCGCTAACGGGCGAGCAGTGGAAGGACAAGCTCACCCGACGCTCACAAGACTACCTGGTCGTTCCCGACCAGCCGTGGCTGGACGGTTTCTGCGTCGAAAAGGGGATGATCCGGCAGTTCGTCGCCATGCCACTGGGCGAAGGGTACTCCGCCGAGGAGCAGCTCACCGGAGAGGCACGGCACGGGGGGCTGCAGATCGTCGTCCACCCCATGAAGGCGTCGAGGTACGAGGCGATGCTGCGGGAGAGAGTTTCTAGCCCCATCAATGATGGCATGGTCGCGTACGCGCCTCCTCCTTCTATGGAAATGGGCCTGGCGCCCGGCGGCCTCATGCGCCAGGAGGTCTACGAAGACAGTTACGGCTTCACTGCGTGGGACGAGCAGGTGCGCTCCCGCTGCTTTGTCCACATCCTCAACAGCGTGCAGTTTGCCGGTGTGACCGGCGTTGCGCCGCCGCATGAACCCCCGACGGCATTGGAGTACACCGACGCCGGGCTGCCATGGTTCGACTACTACGGCGGCGACCTGGCCGCGCTGGAAGGGTCGAAGGCGTTGTTGGGCCTGGACAGCGTCGCCGTCAAGAAGCTGAAGAAGGGAGAGGGCGTCCTCGCCGGCAACGACCCCGTCCTCCCAACCACCGTCAAGAAGCTCTACGCCCACCAGGTCAGAGAGGGCAACTTCTAGCAGGTCTCACGGCAGCCTCCGGGAGCCGCGAGCATGAGACACTAGGCCTCTGGGGAGGGAGAAGGGCCATGCGCGCGCGGGTCCACCAGCGGCCCCCGCCGGGCGGCTTGGTCCGCCTGGGGCCGCCGGAAGCCTTCGTGTTCACTCGCCGCCGCCCGCGGGCTGGAACGGCCACGTCCCGGGATGCGGCTGCCCCCTCATCGCCTCGCGGCGCTCCGCGTTGGTCCGGGGGTCGCGGAGGGCGTGTTCGTCCCAGCGCCGCTCCAGCGCGTCCTCGACGTAGTGGGTGTTTCGCCCGATCTTCTCAATCTCGATCTCCGCAAAGTCGCCATTCTGCAGTGGGCCCAGGCGGCCGTGGTTCGTCCCCGCCAGCAGGAGGTCTCCCGGCTTCAGGGTCATCACGTAGGAGAGCGTGGCTACCAGGAACGCGACGCCGTGTTCCATGTCGCTGGTATTGTAGTCCTGTCGAAGCTCCTCATTCACCCAGTACCGGACTCTGAGGTTGTTGGGATCATCGATCTCTTCCGCCGTGGTTATCGCGGGCCCGATGGGCAGGAACGTGTCGAAGCTCTTGCCGTAGCTCCCGGGTAGTCCGGCCTCATTCTCCGCCGGAGCGCGCGCGGAGACGTCAACCGCCGTCGTGTACCCGAAGACATACTCCAGCGCCTCTGCCGGCTGCAGGTCCTTGGCTTCCCTGCCGATGACTACGGCGAGTTCGGCCTCGTGGTTGAAGATCGTTGGACGGAACGAAGGCAGTACCACCGTATCACCGGGGCCAATGACGGCGTCCGGCGACTTGAAGAACGTTCGCAACGGCCCCGCCGGCGTCAGCGGCACGCCCTCCATGAAGTTCCGCTCGCCGCAGAGCACCTTGCCTGGGCGAGGCACGGGTGCGCGAAGGCGGACTTCCTCCCACGGAATAATCGCCGCACGGTCCTGCAGGCCCTCTATCTCCGGCCTGAGTGACTCAAAGTTGACGATGAGCCTCTCCAACACCGCCTGCGGGGAGTCACGGTCCACCGCACCCAAGAGGCCGGTCAGGTCCACCACACCCCCTTCCTTTATCACGCATGGTCGGAATTCGTTGTAGAAGCCTAGTTTCATCTGAAACCTCGCTCTCCCAAGATTCCGACAGGAAGTCTCCCATGTGGTTGGCGGCGCGCCGGCCATTCCGCTATGGAAGGTAGGACCCCTGCTCCTTCGGACGATACAAAGCTAGGGACCCGTCCGATCCAGCGCTGAGGCCGCCGATGAAATGGAAGGCGTGCCCGTCGCAGTCGTAGAACATGTCGCCGCGCTGATAGGTCTCCATCCATCTATTGCCCTGCGGGTTCAGGTGGAGGCCCGTCCGCGCGGGGAGATCGTCTTCCTGCTCGATCGTGAGATGTGAGCCCTCCATGCTCTCCTCTTCCGGAACGCCGGCCCAGAGGCGGCGGTAGTTTCCCATGTACTCCTCCGCCCGCACGGTGAGGGCCGCGTGCAGCGTGATCCAGGGCCCGTGTCCGGTGACCCGCGCGTCAACGCCATCCGCCAAGCGGTAGATGAGACGCGCCCCGCCGACCAGGGGGACCACCAACAACCCTTCGGCTACCATTGAGCTATCGAGCGGCTCCAGACTGCAGTACGTGCGGAAGAACTCCGCAGTTCGCCGCAGATCGCGCGAGGAATAGACCGCGCTGCTGATCCGCCCCACGTTGAGGCGCGTGGACACCTCCATGGCGCCGTACGGCATGTGCGAGGGGGCCCAGAGCTCATACTGGTTCTGGTCCGGGTCCTCGAAGTATACCGCCGTGCCGTCGTCGCCCTCAGACGTGCACCTTACGGGAGCGGTATGCGGTACGCCCTGAGCTTCGAGCCGTGCAACGTGCTCATCGATATGCTCGGGGCGCACGTAGAAGCTGTACCGCGGCAGCTCCTGACCCATGCCCCTGCTCGGCGGAAGGTCCTCAGGCTGCAGGAACGCGCCGAAGTGGCACGAACCGTCCCCGATGAACAGGTGGGCGCCGATGGGCCGATTGCGCTTGCGCGCCGCGGTGGTGAGCGCGTTGATGGGCCGTGCATCCACGCCAATGGCGTTGGTGGCCCAGTCTACCCAGCGGTTGACATCGTTGGTTGCTACGACAACGTGGTCGATCCAGTGTACGGCCCCGGCACGGTCGTCTGCAGTTGGCATGGGCTACCCCCTCTATTCCCGCTCACTTCCGACTCCGACGATTGGAGCAACCAGACCCGGACCACCCGATCGAACCACTAGGGCCACGGCTCGGCGGCGACTCAATCTGCCGACTGCTCATAGGTGAAGCGCTGAGCATCGCACAGGCGGCCGTGCGCTGACCTGGAGCGTCTAGCTCCTTGCGGCAAGCGCGACCGAAGAGAATGAGTCCTCATTATGTCGTGTTACGGACGCCGGCCAGGGCCCAGGATACCGGCCCGCTACAGGTCCAGGTCATAGATCCTGATGGCGTTGTCCCGGCCCAGCCTCCTCATGAGGCTGGCAGGAAAGCCCTCGCAGTTTTCCTGGATGACCTCTTCCGAGTGCGGCCACGTGGTCACGTGGTGCGGGTAGTCGGTCCCGAACATGAAGTTGTCCTCACCGTACATGGGCGTGGTGAGGACGCCCGCCCGGTCATCCTCAAAGCTGAAGACGATGTTGTCGCGGAAATACTCGCTGGGCTGCCGCTCGTAGAGGTTCCGCTCGGGGTCGTAGAGGCTGCCCCGCGCCAGCGTGTAGTCGAGCCGCTGCAGCAGGCCCGCCACCCAGTGGCACTTGAACTCCGTGCACGCCAGCTTGAGCCTGGGATAGCGATCGAACACGCCGGAGAAGAGCAGGTTGCTTATGGCCTCCAGGGCGGGCGCCTGCTGGGAGCCACCGATGATCTGGGCGCGCGGGTCCTCCTGCCGCGGCCCCTCCACGTGGACCCGCTTCTGGTTCTGGCTGGAGTTGGAGTGTACGTTCAGCACCAGGCCCGTGTCCTCCGCCGCCGCCCAGAGGGGCTCGTAGACCGGCTCATAGTAGCCGCTGCCGATGATCTGCGTCGGGATCTGGACGGTCTTGACACCGGCCTTGGCGTACTCGTACAGGTCGGCGACAGCCAGCTCCACGTCGAGCACGGAGATCAGGGGCACCGGAAACAGGCGCTTGGGCGCATAGCCGGCAAAGTCGAGCAGCCATTCGTTGTAGGAGCGGAGGATGGCCCGTTGGAACCTGGCGTCGGTCTGGGTGTAGTTGTAGCGCGTCGGGCTGGAGAAGAGGAGCGCCGCCTCAACCCCGTCCATGTCCATGTTCTGCAAGTAGGCCGAGGGTTCCCAGCCGCCCGGGAAGTCCTCATAGCGGAAGGTCTCGTTGAACTCCTGGATGGCCCTCTTGTACTCCTCGGAGTCCATCTGCACGCTCACGTTCGTAATGCCCGCGGGCTTGTCGACGACGAGGCCCAGGCAGTAGTACGCGGCGCGGACGGGCGGTATCCCATCGACGATGATCCACAGCCCTTTGCCCAGCTCAGGCGGGTCCTCCACGATGTGCGGGGCCCGGTCGCCATACTCGTGCTGCACCCGCTCCCAGGCCTTCGGGTGCTCGGCCATGTGGCTGTCGGACGAAATCAGCTTGAAGTCGATCATGCTCCTCCTCCTTGCGTCTCCCCAAAGTCTTCACCGGGGCGTTGTGCGGAAGCCCTGCGCCTCAGCGGTACCGTTGACCGCGGCCCCGCTGCTCTCTGCCGCGACGGCACGTGTGATCACACGTGCTGGTCCACGAGCACTGGGTTGCCGTCCGGGTCCACGGCCACGAAGCTGGCCGGTCCCGTGCCGCTCTCATCCGCTTCGCTGACCAGGCTCACGCCGGCCGCCTTCAACTGCCGTTGCAACTCACGCACGTCGGTAAAGCTATCGAGCGGTTCGGCCTTGCTGTCCCACCCTGGATTGAAGGTGAGGATGTTCTGCTCGAACATCCCCTGGAAGATGCCTATGGTCACGTTGCCGTTCCTGAGGATCTGCCAGTTCTGCGAAGGGTCACCCCCGACGACCTCAAACCCAAACTTTGCATAGAACTCCCGTGAAGCTGCAAGGTCCTCTACGGCCAGGCTAATCGAGAAGGCGCCGAGTTCCATGTCCTGCTCCTCCAAGTGTGTTCGAGAGGGCAGTCCGGCGGAGCATTCCCGCCGTCGCCCCTGTCTCCATCGGGCCGTCCCCATCCTGACCGTCGTCAACCTGCTCCATCCGGTCCGGCCCCGCAGGTACCCAGTATACTATGAGCCTGGCCACCGTAGACCCGACCGAACTGGCCGTTGTCGCCAGCTCGATGCGGCTTGCATGTCAACCCAGGGGCGCCATTGGAGGCTATTCCCGGTCCCCTTCCGCGATTCCGCTCCCGCCGTATGCTATGCTGCGTGCAAACTCCATCCGCATCGCCATTGGCGGTGAACGGGTGAACCGGAGCACCGGACATGAATTGCCCCCGCTGCAACATTGCGCTGGACGGACGCAAGTACCGCGACCTGGAAATCGATCACTGCCCGAATTGCCGGGGCCTGTGGCTGGACTTCGACGAAATGGACCTGCTGGAGGACACCGCCAACAAGGAGGAGGTGCTGAAGGGGACCCGGGACTACGCCCGCCGGCCGGGAGACCTTCCTTGCCCCCACTGCGGCGCCCTGATGGATGTCTTCAACTACCGCGCCTATGACCTCCCCATCGAACACTGCCCCAACAACCACGGCTACTGGCTGGACAAGGGCGAGGAAGATCGCGTGCTGGAGCTGATGAAGCAGCGCGCCCACGACCTCCGCCGCTCCGAGTCCGCCGAGGTGCAATGGGCCCGGTTCATGGAACGCGGGGCCAAGCGCGGCGGCCTCCTCGACCGCATCAAAGACCTGTTCTCGTAGACTCGCCCGCGTCATTCCCCCCGACGCGTCCGCACCGGCGCACGCTGTCGGCGTCGTCCACGTGCTGGCGGACGATGATATCCGCAATGTTCACTCCCCTAACCGCTCACCAACTCGATGCGGCCGCCGTAACGACGAAAGTCCGCAGTGTTGAACGTCAGCAGCCTGCGCTCGCCGTAAGCCAGCATGGTCGCCACGATGTTGGCGTCGTGAATCCCGCGTCCTCCTACAGAAACTTCGCGACACAGCGTGATCAACGACTCGGTAACCCCGTGACCATCCTCAAGTATCTCGAAGCTGCTGATCAGTCTGTTCGCGTCAAGAAGCGCTTCGTCACGCGTGATGGCAACCGGCCATGTCTGCGGCCGAGTCACGACCGACAGGTACTCACGTACAATCTGCCGACTTATCCTGAGCGGTTCATGGCCCTGGAGGGCCCGTTCCAGTCTCGCCCTGGCGATGTCGTGGTCCGGAGCTCCGGGGATACGGGAGTTCACAAAGACGTTGGTGTCTATGAACATCGGAGCCTAACTCCTGTCCTCGTATATGTCCTCTCGCCTGAGACTCAGTCCTTCAGGCCACACTGCCGTGGGGTGTACGGGCCACACCTCATCCAGCTTGAGCTTGCGAGCGGCCTCCGTGCGCTTCCGCCGCCTGAGCAGCAGCCTCTCAGCATCCATATCTACCTCGGCCGTCTCCCATCCCGCGACGCTCCAGGCAAGAGCCTGACTGTGGCCGTTGCCGCTGCTCTCATTTGCCCACCAGGGTCGGTAAAGTCGTGCGGACGGGGGTAGCTCGAAACCGATGATCGACTCGATCTCGCCGAAAGAGGTCCTCCACTCCGCAGCCTGAAGAGTGCACAGATATGTATACAGCCTCTGATACTTGCCCCGGATTGCCATCTCCCGATACTTCGGCTCCCGGTCCATCGCTATGTTGGCCCCCTGTGATTGAAGGTGGTTGCGCGGTACTATTATAGTTAGTTCGTGTGTGTTGCTCAAGCATAGCGGTCCTTCGGCTGTACCGGCCGGGGCAAGCGACCTGACCCGGGTCCGCGCCATCATCAGACCTCGCAACACCAACGGGTGGTCTGAACAACCCGGCTGACGTGCTCGGCGACCGGCTTGCCATGAACGTCTCGGGCCCCGGACGATGGATGCCACAGGGTTGTCCTACGAAGGTGCGCTGGGCCGCCGGGCCCCCCGATTGGAGCCCATCGCCCGCGGCAGGTCCTCCCCGGCCTCCTGGCGACTACGACCGCGCCACTGCTCCGTAAAGGCCATTGTGAGCGTCCACAGCAGGGGCTACAGCTAGAGGCCGAGCAGGCGCTCGGCGTTGCCGTGGTAGATGGCTTCACGCTCGGCGTCCGTGCAGTCGAGGCGCTCGACCATGCCGATGTGGCGGCCGTCGCCAAAGGGGTGATCCGTTCCCAGGAGCATCCGATCTGCGCCCATGACGCGGTAGCAGTGTGCCAGCGCCTCGTCGTCGTGGGCGACGGTGTCCACATAGAGTCGTCGGAAGTAGCCGCTCACCGGGCGCACGGTGCCCTGCACGTTGGCGCGGATGCGCCCGCCCAGGTACGGGAGTATCCCCCCGACGTGCGGAACGATGAGCTGGAAGCCCGGCTCGTCGTCGAAGATGCCGCTCTGGATTAGGCGGGCCGTCGCGAGGCTGGTGTCGTAGATGAAGCCCATGCCTGACATGAGGGCGCCATCGAGGGCGGCGGTGTTCAGGGGCGACGTGGGGTGCATGTTCAACGGCACGCCCAGGGCCGCGATACGCCTGTAGACGGGCATGAGCTCCGGCGAGTCGAGGGGCCGCCCATAGGTATTCGAGAAGACCTGGAAGCCTTTGAAGCCGAGGTCGTTCACGCATCGCTCGGCCTCCGCGATCGTCCGGCCCGCGTCGCCGAACCCCAGGCTCCCCCAAGCGGCGAACTTGCCCGGGTACTGCTCGACGACGCCTGCCAGAAAATCGTTGATGCGTGTCGCCCAATCGTCGGCCTCCGCGCCGCCGAGGAGCTCGGGGCCGGGGATGCCGTGGCTGAGCACAGAGAAATCGATGCCCATGTCCTCCATTGCCCGGACCTTCGCCTCGACCTCCCGATGCCCGGGCGGCGACGCGATGCTGAAGGCCGGCGAGCAGGCCGTAATCAGCTGCCCGTCCCTCACGACGACGTTCGGAAACTCGTTGCGAGTCGCCAGATAGTCCGCAAAGTCCTGGAAATACGTGTGGGTGTGGATGTCGATTCGCATGCCTTCCTACTCCTCCGCGGGGACGAACTTCATCGAGAGCGAGTTGACGCAGTGGCGCGCGTTGGTGGGGGTGAAGCCTTCGCCCATGAACACGTGGCCGAGGTGCCCGTCGCAGGCCGCGCACTCGATCTCGATGCGAAAGCCGTCCGGGTCCGGGAGGCGCTTCACGGCGACCTCGATCTCCTGGTCGAACGCAGGCCACCCGCAGTGGGCGTCGAACTTGTCGTCGGAGCGGTAGAGCTCGGCGTTGCAGCGGCGGCAGACGTAGACGCCCTTCTCGTAGAAGTCGTCGTACTCCCCGGTGAAGGGGGGCTCGGTGCCCTTGCGCTCGATGACGTATCGCTCCTCCGGGGTGAGCTGGTTGTAGGTCGGGCTTGTCACGATCGTCCTCCTGTGCAGGTTACGCGAACTCCGGCCGGACCTTGAGCTCGCAGCGTTCCCACTGGGACGCCTGGCCCCACGACGCGAAGCGCATCATAGATTGTAACAGCCCCCGCGTCCGTGAACTCCTGGATGCGGCCTCCGCTCTCACGCCGGCCTGCCCGCGCCAATGTTTACCGTGAGTGAATAGTCGCGCCGCCACCATGCTTGCAAAGGCCTTGTCTAAAACGGCGTCGGCGTCTGGTGAGCGAGGGTGACCTGCCGCCGCTCCCTGGCCGACTGGAGGACCGCCAGGCACACCTCAAGGGTTGCCTTGCCCCATTCGCCGCTGTGGACCGTAGGGCGCTGCTCCACGACGTGTGTTTGCCCTCCGGCAGCCTACGCGTCGTTGTTTCGCAGCAAAGACACACCCATGGCGCCCGAAAGCAGCGGGAGACCCGCGTCAATGATGATCCACACCAATGAGGTCACGTCGTCTCCCACGGCGGTGAAGTTGGGGCTGTGAAGGTTAGCCCAATTCCAGAAGAACATGATGCCCACGAAGAGAAAACCGTAGAACTGCGCGTTGGCTGAGAGACGCGCCCACGTAATCGCCGTCCCTGCCGCACCTTCAGCACGGCTCTTGCGGAGGTGGCCGAAGATCACTCCCAAGACAATACCCAGGGCCATGAGCGGATCGATGAAGTCCCAGGCCTCGCTGTAGGGCTGCGCTGCGGTGGAAGTATGGTACAGCGGTTCTATAACCGTGTGGATTGCGACTACAAACGCAACCGAAAGAAGAAAGACGCCACTGACTCGGCCAAGGATGTACATCAGTCTTCCCTTTTCGCGATTTCTTGTCAGCCAGGTCTTGGTCCGTGCATGAGGGGCATCTATTCTCGTCGAGCGCCCTCAGGCGTCTTGCGCCAGAGGCGGAGGGCGAGGTATCCGGTAATGACGACGAAGTACGCGTCCACGGCCACCCACCAGACGCGCCGGGTGGCCTCGTCCGGCTCCACGTGCATGACGCTGCTGGTCCAGTTGCGGAAGAACACGATGGTCAGGAAGACGGTGGCATAGAAGGCAATGGTGAGGAGAATCGACTGGGCGGAGCCGCTCTGGGAGGCTTCGGACTCTGCCGTGAGGCGGTAGGTTACGCCCAATGCCAGAAGGTATCCAACCGCAAGAACGTAGGAGAACGCATCCCAAACGGCTCCTACGTCCACCCACTCGTCGTACAGCGGGTTGGCGACGAAATGGACGAGCATCGCAAGCGACGCACCGCCAAGGACGGCTACAAGAGCTGGTCGCAACATGATCGTATGGCTCCTGGAGAGGACTTGGCGTCGCTTTCGCCGGCAGAACGCTTGGCAATGCTAAG
Source organism: Dehalococcoidia bacterium (assembly GCA_965197715.1). Lineage (GTDB taxonomy): Bacteria > Chloroflexota > Dehalococcoidia > Lucifugimonadales > UBA1127. The sequence goes on along the minus strand of OZ240224.1, from coordinate 2,628,593 downwards.
ACAAGAGACGCGCAGGTTCAATAGACTCTTCGCGGCCTTACGCGCGGTGGCGGGCATGGTGCAGCGCGACGGGCTACCTGGCCTACTTGCCAATGCGACAATTCCTCAACGTTCAAGCAGACCGCGCCCTGACACGCTAGACGCTTCTCGGGCCCGGAGCTAGTACTTGCCCTGGCTCGCCCAGGCGGCGCCGTCCACGGGCAGCCAGATCCCGCTGATGAATTGCGCCTCGTCGGAGTGCAGGAACAGCGCCGCGTTGGCGACGTCCCAGGCTGTTCCCATGCGCTGCCCCAGAGGGACTCGGGCGTTCCGCATCGCCACGACCTGCTCTCGCGGCGTCCCCTGGGCCACACGGGCCTCGATGGCCATCGGGGTATCCATGAGGCCCGGCAGGATGGCGTTCACTCGGACGCCCGCATCGGCGTGGGCTGCCGCCAAGTTCTGCGTCAGCGCGATGACCGCCGTCTTCATGGTCTTATACCCAACGTACGGGTAGGCCTCCAGCGCCGCCAGCGACGAGATGTTCACGATGGAGCCGCTGCCCTGCGTCCGCATGATCGGTATCGCGTGCTTGCAGGCCATCCAATGGCTCTTGAGGTTCACCGCAAAGCTGCGGTCGAAGGCATCCTCCGCCAGATCGAGGGCCACGGCGTCGCCCAGCGCGATGCTCGCCCCCACGTTGTTGTGGAGGATGTCGATGGCGCCGTGGCTTGCCGCTACGCCGCTGATGAGCGCCGACACCGAGCTCTCGTTGGTCGCGTCCACCTGTGCTGCGACGGCGTCGTGCCCGGCGTCCACGATCATATCGACGGTGTCCTGCGCCGAGGCGAGGTCGAGGTCGGCGACCACCAGCCTCGCCCCTTCCCGCGCCAACACGATTGCCGTAGCTCTGCCGTTCCCGATGGTCTCCCCCGGAGTCTGCCCGCCCCCCACGACAACCGCAACCTTTCCTGCCACGCGTCCAGCCATGCTTTCCTCCTCAACGTCTCTTGTCTCTATCGTCTCATTCCTTCCCCGTGGAGGGAAGGCTAGGAATGGGTCTTGTCCCTTCCCCCGCTGCAGACTCCTTACCTAGTCCTCTTTTTGGGGACACCCTTGCCAACCACCATCGCCGCCCTGCTTTCTGGAACGGAACACCCCCCGCAGAAAGGTGGTGTACAATACCGCCCGACGCGTGGTAGACCCCTGCGGCCCTTCAATCAACAGCGCAGACTCCGGCGCGAGGCCACCCGCAGACACCTACGAGCCGTCCAGCCAAGCCTCCGCATCTCCAATCGCCACTGCCAGCGCCCGCGGAATCCTGGGGAGAGTGACTCTCATGAGCGCCCGCCGTCCTCGTGCTGGAGGACTCCGGTTCTACTACGGATGGGTCATCGTGGTTGTCATCGCGTTGACCAGCTTCACCACGAGCGCGGAGACGTTCAACGTGTTGGGGGTGTTCTTGAAGCCCCTCACCCTGGAGTTTGGCTGGAGCCGCAGCTCCTTTGCCGCCGCGACGTCCACGGGGTCCCTGCTGGGTGGTGTCATCGCCCTCGGCGTGGGCCCGCTGATCGACCGCTTCGGCGCCCGGGTCGCCCTAGTGATCTCGCTCAGCCTGCTGGGCGGCGTCTTCCTGCTGATGGTCTGGATGACCAGCCTGTGGCAGTTCTACGCCCTCCAAACGCTGGGTCGGGCCCTGAACAACGGGGTCCTGGGCGTCGCGGCCAGCATCGTCATCCCCAAGTGGTTCATCGCCAAGCGCGGACGGGCTGTAGCCTTCAGCGGCTTGGGTTCCGGTATTGGGAACACGGTCACACCTGTATACGTCCAGCTCTTGGTGAGCGCCCGAGGTTGGCGTACAGCCGCCGCCACGGTGGGAGCAACGGTCTGGGCAGTATCGCTGCTGCCTGTGGCCTTCCTTCTTCGCCGTCAGCCCGAAGACATGGGGTTGCTGCCCGACGGCGCCCGCTCTCCCGACAGCGCGCGTCGAACTGGTGGCGCAGGCCAGCAAGGGGCGCGTCCACCAGTGGAGACGTCCTACAAGTTTCGGGAAGCGTCCCAGCTCTCCTCCTTCTACTTCCTGGTGATAAACGTCTGTGCTACATGGTTCATCCGGACCGGCATCACGCTCAACTTCATCGCCTATCTGACGGACCAGGGGCTGAGCCCCACGATTGCTGTGACAACGCTGGCTGTCAACGGCGCCACTGCGGCGGCAGCGTCGGTTGTGTGGGGCTTCCTGGCGGAGCGTTACAGCGTGCGCCTGGGTTTGACGGTGGGGTCGCTGATGGTGGGCGCCGGGCTCCTCGTGCTTCTGGGAGTCCGCACGGAGCTGGTGGCGCTGGTGTGGGGGGCCTACTGGGGGGTCGCAAACGCCTCGTCCCTCACGCTGCAGCGAGTCATCTTTGCCGACTACTTCGGACGCCGCTATCTGGGATCGATACAGGGAGTGGTGCGTTCGGTGCAGACAGTGGCCCAGGCAGCAGGGCCCCTGGCTGCCACTCTGGCCTACGACTTCCTTGGGAGCTACAAACCCGTCTTCATCCTCATGGCCGCCATTGCAGGCATCGGAGCAGCGTGCGTGTTCGTGGCCCAGCCGCCCAAAGAGCCACGGGAGACGGTCGCGGGGCAACTCGAGGCATAGGATAGCGCGAGGCCGGGAATGAGGAGGGCGATAGAGAGAAGCCAGCTTTCTCCAAGTCTGAGCGCAGTTACCGTGGGAGAAGGGTGGCAGGGGTAATCAAGCGGGGTCGCTCAGGGGCCAGGGGGAACCTGGCCCCTGAGCGACAATCACTGAGCGGGGGTTACCAGCGTTGGCCGCCGCCGCCGCCGGGCCGTCGCCCGCCGGCAGCCTCTCGGGGCCGGGCCTGGTTGACGGTAAGGGGGCGACCCTTGAGGTCTCTTCCGTTCAACGCGTCGATGGCCGCCTGCGCCTCGGACTCGTTGCCCATCTCAACAAAGCCAAACCCGCGGGGACGGCCAGAGAACCGGTCAGTGATGACTCTGGCCGAGGCCACTTGCCCGTATTCGGCGAAGACGGCCTCCAACTCCTCGTCACTGACCTCGTAGGGGAGATTCCCCACGTAGATGTCCATGTGGCGCTCCTTCTAGCACCCAGATTCTCCTCATCCTTGGCAAGCACCGCATGCGTCGCCAGCAACAATGCGTGAACGCGGAAGGCGGAACGTTCTTGCACTCCGGCTTGGGAGTTGGGCCTATTGTACCATACGCAACCCCCTCTGGCGACTTTCCCGAGGGCCGGCGCCGGTACGGTATTGATGCGCCGGAGGTCTCACACACCACGCTCCAGGCAATGAGCCCAGTCTTCCCGCCTCTGCGCACCCCCGTCTCGTAAGAGGGCGACCGTTGGGTGGCCAAGCAAGCTGTAGCCCGAGGAATCGACGGGTCCTCGCGAGGGGAGCACACAGTCACACCTCTTCCGCCCTGAATCGCCCACGGTCGTCCCCAGCAAGGGCGCACACGCTGCGAGCCCGGCGTGTACCCGAGACGTTGGCGCCAGCGCCTTGACCCTGGCGAGGGGGCCAAGCTACACTGACGATGAGGGCGGTTAGCTCAGTTGGTCAGAGCGCCACGTTGACATCGTGGAGGTCGGAGGTTCGAGTCCCCCACCGCCCACCACCCCCTCCAGCTTCCCTTTGTTGTTGCCCTTGCCGGGCCTGCCGAACCGGTCCTCAAACAGGCATTGGGACTGAAGCTCGGTGTATTCCAGGTGCGCTTTCGCCGGCCGTCCCCCGGTATCTTCGCCACCGCCAGCCTGGTGTTGTCGTAGAGGATGGTTTGGGGCACCCCGCCCAGGAAGGCGGAGGCCAAAACGTGGCCGTCCAGAAACGCCTCGGTAGTCTCGGCGGGGCAGGCCTTCACGAAGCAGCCGTCGCGGTCGGGCAGGTCCTGCCTCCGGCAGCCCGACGGCAGGGAATAGGCCAGCATCTTGCGCCCCGCGTGCCTGTGCAGGCCGAACACCCGCGACGCCTCCCGGATGCTCTTGCCTTCGACCACCACCACCCGGCGGACCCGCAGATATACGTCCACTTCGAACATCTATCCGCCTATCCGGAGGCTCAGCTTCCAACCCATAGATGGCGGCGGACGGTACCCTCTTCGACCGCCACAAGTCAGCGGCCAACTGCCCACGAGTACCAAAGCCGCCGTTGTATTGCTTCGCGCTAATGATCAGTCTGCCTGCTTCACGTCGGGAGCGCGGACCATTGAACCGAAGGGGGTGGAGGAGTGGGCCTAGACCTTCTCGCCCATGTCGTGGTCGGGGTGATTCGACTCGCCGGCCTTCCAATAGCCTTGCGTCCGCAGCATCGAGCGGTCGATTCCGCGCTCCTCGATGAAGTGCCTGCGTACCTCCCGCATGATGGCCGCTTCGCAGCTGACCCACACGCAGCCCCTACCTTCCGGCAGTTCGGCCTCGCGCATCGCGGCGGCAAGCGCCCGGCCCGGAATCTCTCCCGCCTTGCGGTGGAGCCACCATATCTGTAGCGCGGCCGCCGACTCCAACTCCTGCTCCTCGTCCGCGTTCGGCACCTCCGCCAGGACGTGGGCGCGCATAGAGGAAGGCAACGCCTCGAGGAGCGTGCCTATGGCGGGCAGCGCAGCCTCGTCCCCGCCGATGAGATACCAGTCGGCATCCATCTCGGGATAGTAAGTACCCCCTGAACGTCCGCTGATAACGGCGATGTCGCCTTCTTTCACGCCCGTGGCCCATACCGGGCCGGGGCCCTCATCGTGGAGGGCGATGTCTATGTCCAGCTCCCCCGTCTCAGGATCCCACCGGCGCGGCGTGTAGGCGCGGCTGGCTGGTCGCTGCCTGTCCTCCGGGAAGGCGTTCCCGTCCGGTCCCATGACGGGCAGGAGGAGATCTCCTGTCTCGCCGTCCGGCATGTAGACGCGGATATGTTCTGCGGGGCCTTTGGACTCGAATCCGGCCATCTGTTCGCCGCCGAAGGTTATGCGCACCATGCGAGGCGTTATCCGGCTGACGCGCCGCACTTCGACGACGCGGGGCGGCGGGCGCTTGAACGGGACTGTTGGCGTGTTCATGGGAACCGAAGAAGTCATGTCACATTCTCCTCTTGTTGTTGCTGCGCGTCTGTTTCGCGACTATCAGGCCACTTCCCCCACCGCTCTGGCGTCAGGCCACTCGACCACCTCGAACGAGAGCAGCGTGGCGTGCGTAGCGACAGGCTCATCGCCTTCTGTCTTGGCGTGGCCCTTGCGGAACTCGTCGCTGTTTACCCAGTGCTGGAAGTCCTCCTCGGACCGCCAGCGGGTGTAGACGTAGTAGCGGTGGTCGCCCTCCACCGGCCGGAGCAACTCAAAGCCTTCGAAGCCTCGCATGTTCTCCACCTCGCGGGCACGGCCGCCGAACCGTGCCTCCAATTCGGGTCCCTTGCCTTCCCCTAGGGTGATAGCGTTTATCTTCACGACACTCATATCGAGCTCCTTTCTAGTCTTGCAACTCGATGTCCACGGGCTGCCCAAGGCGGAAACGCTCGTTGCCTCTCCTTCGTACGACGCCAGCACGACGGGCTTGTCCGTCTGCGGGTGCCGCATGACCATCACCTGCTGATTGAACACCGCGGACAGGAGGTCGGGGCATAGGAACCTCCTCCGGCCTGCCCACCGCAGCGACTGCGCCCTCCGACGTGACCATGACCCGGTCCGCGTAGGCGCCGGCCAGATTCAAATCATGGAGCACCGTGAGAATGGCTCGCCCGTCGTTCGCGAGCTGCCTGCACAGCGACATGACCAACTGCTGATGGCCGATATCCAAGGCGGCGGTTGACTCCGTTGGTTTCAGCGCTGGACCCGGCCTCACCGACTGATCCCAATACTAAGTGTTGACATGTTCCCAAAGGCATAGTACTCTCCTATTTGAACTCAGTGTACCATGCTCTTATAATTTATGGTATACATACTACAATCCTTAGTATATGATATCGTCTCAAGAGCAACGGAGGGTGGGAGGCCTCAAGCCCAAACCACGGGCCAAGAAGGCGGTCCGTTCCCAGATGAAGCAAAGAGGAGGAGCAAAACCGTGAGGAGTAGAACTGTATTGAAGATAGCCGCTGTCCTGTTGATCCTACCGGCGGTAGCTCTAGCGGCCTGCAGCGGCGGCGGTGCGGGCGGCGACAGCAAGGCGTCGGTGGTGAATACCTACGCATCCGGCGCCTACGATACATACAGCCAGAGCCTCGCGTCCGCGGAGGCCTTGGATGCCGCCATCGACAGCTTCCTCGAAGCTCCGTCGCAGCCGCGCCTCGACGCAGCCAAGCGCGCATGGCTTCGGGCACGGGACGACTACGGCGTAACGGAGATCTATCGCTTCTACGGGGGCCCCATCGATAACGAAGCGGACGGTCCTGAAGGACTCATCAATGCGTGGCCCCTGGACGAAGCCTACATTGACTATGTTGCCGAGGGCCCCAACGCCGGCATCATCAACAAACCCGCCGAGTTCCCCAACATTGACTCGGCGCTTCTGGTCTCCCTCAACGAGGAAGGCGGTGAGGCAAACGTCTCCACGGGGTGGCACGCCATTGAGTTCCTGCTCTGGGGCCAGGACCTCAACGCCCAGGGGCCGGGCTACCGGCCCATCGAAGACTACACGGTCAACGAGAACGCGGACCGCCGCAAGACCTATCTGGCCGTGACGTCCGACCTCCTGCTCACGCACCTGCGGCAGATGGTGGATGCCTGGGCGCCGAGCGCAAACAACTACCGCTCCCAGTTCGTCGCCAAGGACCCGGACGAAGCCCTCAGGGACATCATCACCGGTATTGGAGAGATGAGCCGCGGCGAGCTTGCGGGAGAGCGCATGACCGTCGCCTACGAGGAACGCTCACAGGAAGACGAGCACTCCTGCTTCTCCGACAATACGACCTCTGATATAGTAGCCAATGCTCTGGGAGTCCAACGGGTCTATATGGGTCAGTACTGGAACGTCTCCGGGCCGGGTATCAAGGACCTCATTGCTGCGGAGGACGAGGCCCTATCGGAGGCATTGGCGAACGAGATCAATCGCTCAGTCGCCCTTGCCCGGGCAATCCCGGCTCCCTTTGACGACCTGCTGGTGCAGGGCCTGCCGGACTCCGACGCGGGTCGCCGCGCCGTCCTGGACACCATCGTCGCGCTGGAGAACCAGACTGATACAATCGTAACCGCCGCCCAGAAGCTGGGCATTCAGATTAGCGTCAGCTAAGGGCATGTCCATTCCAACGCTCTCTCAGTAACGCAATGCAAGGCAACTCGTTGGCGCGGCTGCCGGCGGCATCACTGCTCCTAGCGGTTGTGCTCTCGGCAGCCGCAGCCTGTGGGGACGGCGGCGAAGACCCTGGCCCGGACGCCGTCTACCACACCCTCCTGGGCGGGGAGACCACGGCCTTTACCGCACAAGGCAACGCCTTCGAGTTGTCGGCGCGCAACCTGCCCCAAGACCTGCGCCGCATCTTCGAGGTCGGCGACAGCTTCTTCACGCAGAACTGGGTCGCTGCGCCCTCAAGCACGGAGGCGAGAGACGGCCTTGGCCCTACGCACAATGCTGCGTCCTGCTCCTCCTGCCACAGCCACGATGGCCGGGCCAAGCCGCCCGACTATCCCGACGACTCCGAACGCGGCCTGCTCCTTCGTTTGAGCATCCCCGGCGCCGACGGCTCCACCAACGAGCCCACGTACGGTGGGCAGCTGCAGGACCGGTCTATCCTGGGTGTGCCCGCTGAGGGGCGAATCGTGATCACCTATGAGGAGGCACCGGGCCGGTACCCCGACGGCACGCCGTACAGCCTCCGCCAGCCGGTCTACAACATAGAGGCCCTGGCGTTTGGTCCGCTCCATCCCAGCGTCCAAATCTCGCCGCGCATAGCGCCCGCCGTCATCGGCATGGGTCTGCTGGAGGCGATCCCGGAAGCGCGCATACTGGCCCTGGCGGACCCGGACGACGCCAACGGCGACGGCATTTCCGGACGTCCCAACTTTGTTTTGGATGTCCGGCGCGGAAAGCTCGCCCTGGGCCGGTTCGGATGGAAGGCGAACCAGCCTACAGTTGAGCAGCAGGCCGCAGGCGCGTTTCTTGGCGATATCGGCATCACATCGAGCCTGTTTCCTGATGGGAATTGCCCGTCGAGCCAAGGACAGTGCCTCCGGGCCCCGAATGGTGGAGCCCCCGAGATACCGGACAGCCGCCTGGGAAAGGTTACGTTGTACGCGCAAACTCTTGCCGTGCCCGCCATGCGTGACCCTGAAGACAGCGCGGTGAAACAGGGAGCCCGTTTGTTTGTTCAATCCCAGTGCTCCATGTGTCACACGCCCCGCCACGAAACCGGAGACACTCACCCGGTGGCGTCCCTGCAGGAGCAGGTGATCTTCCCCTACACAGACCTTCTGCTGCATGACATGGGCCCGGGTCTCGCGGACAATCGCCCCGATGGCCAGGCGTCAGGTACAGAGTGGCGTACCCCGCCGCTCTGGGGCATCGGTCTCGTGGAGACAGTGAACGGCCACACGATGTTCCTGCACGATGGCCGCGCTCGCAGCATAGAGGAAGCCATTCTTTGGCACGGCGGTGAAGCTGAAGGAGCCCGCCGCCGCTTCATGGGGCTGGCTGCGGAAGAACGAAGAGCGCTCATCAGATTCCTGATGTCGCTCTAGCGTGAGGATCTCTCCTATGCGGTTCGTGCCGGTGTTGAGCGCCCTTGTTCTCCTCCTGACGGCGTGCATTTTAGACGCTCCCTCCGACAGGGACGTCTTGATCAGCCTCACCGACGAAGTCATCGTCCCCGCCTACCAGACCGTTGCCCAAGACGTAGCACAGCTGGACCAGGACGTGAATACGCTGTGCGCTGCGCCGAGCGACACCTCATTGGAGAATGCCCGGCGGTCATGGCGCCGGGCGCGGGCTTCGTGGATGAGGTCGGAGGCAATGTGGTTCGGCCCGGTGATGGAACGCCGCTCCATCAGCCTGCTTGATTGGTCGCCGACCGACGCTGAAGGTGTTGATCGGCTGCTGGCTGAAGCGCGGCCCATCACGGCGGACGAGGTCCGCGACGCATTGGCCGCCAATCAGCGCGGTTTCGGCGCGATCGAGCGCCTCCTATTCAGCGGTGGCGCTCTCGCCGGCCTCAGTCAGTCTGCCTACTACTGCTCCTATCTCGGGGCAATGACGGCGGCCGCCCGGCAAGAAGCGGATGCCATCTTGTCCGAATGGGTGGATGGAACGGACCATCGACCCCCGTACCAGGACTACTTGACAGACCGGGCCAACTCAGCGCTGGTCTCCAGCGCAGCCGTGGCCCAAGTAATACGGACCCAGATCTTTCTCATCCGAGTCATCGTGGACATGCGACTGGCGTCGGTTCTGGGGCTCCGAGGCGATGGCCCTGACCTGTCCGCGGTCCCGGGAGACGCGGCGGACAATGGCCTGCAGGACCTCCGCCAGGAGGTCCTCGGGATGCAGGCCGTCTATGAGGGATCCGGACAGGACGCTATTGGCGTCTCGGCACTGGTCCAGCCGCTATCGGAGGAAACCGACCTCCGTCTGCGCCAACAATTCGACGCCGCCATTGCAGCCATCGATGGTGTGGAAGGCCCCTTGCGCATTGCCGCACTGGAGCGTCCCGTCCAGGTCCGCGGCGTCTACGACCGACTGTCGGACGTGCAGCGGACCATCTCGGTCGAGGTCGTCAGCCTCCTGGGGGTGTCGGTGGGGTTCTCAGACACAGACGGCGACAGCCTGCGCTAGAGGGCGCCCCATGGCTTCCTCTCTTGCCATGCCCGAGCAACAAGCCGACGCGAGCGGCTCCAAGGCAAGCACCGTAGGCCTTGCCGGCAAGGCCATGCAAGCTGGAGCCGAGCCGGTTTCGCCTGCCTCCGCGGCCGCCTTCCGCATCATCTTCGGCCTCCTGGGGGCAGCCGCGGTAGTCCGATTCGCCGCAAAGGGCTGGATTTCTGACCTGTACGTCGAGCCTGCGCACCACCTCAGCTACCACGGCTTCGGGTGGGTGCAAGCGTGGCCCGGTTGGGGCATGCACGCCCACTTCGCGCTTCTCGGGCTCGCGAGCCTTTGCGTTGCCTTGGGGTACCGTTGGCCCCTTTCCATCGCCGCCTTCTTTCTGCTCTTCACCTACATAGAGCTGATCGATCAGACGACGTACCTCAACCACTACTACTTCATCAGCCTCATCAGCTTTACGATGGTCTTCTTGCCGCTCAGCCGCATGGCGTCCCTGGATTCTCGAAGGGCGTCCACGGGGAAGCCCAGGCCGCCCATCCCCCGGGCTGTCCTGTGGACGCTCCGGGCGCAGATTGGCTTGGTCTACGTCTTCGCGGGGATTGCGAAGCTGAACCCTGATTGGCTGCTTCACGCCGAGCCGCTGCGCATCTGGCTCTACAACAGCGCCGATACGCCGCTCATCGGTCCCTTCGTCCGGGAACCGTGGCTCCCGTACTTCATGAGCTGGGCAGGGGCGTTCTTCGACCTGACCATCGTGGGCTGGCTGCTCTGGAAGCGGACTCGGCCCTTTGCGTATGGCGTACTCGTGGCCTTCCACGCGGCAACGGGGATGCTCTTCCCGTCCATCGGCATGTTTCCATGGATAATGGTCGGCGCAACGCTCATCTTCTTCGACCCCGACTGGCCTATACGCTTTGCACAACGGTTGCGCAGGCTAGTCAGCAAGGGGCATGCGGGCGCTCCCGTCTCCTTGCCCTCGGCAGAAGCGCGGCCTCTATCGTGGCAGGCCCGGGCGGCCGTCTTCCTGCTGGTTGTGGTCTTTGCAGTCCAGGTGTTGGCCCCCTTACGGCATCTGGCCTACCCGGGGAACGTACGTTGGACGGAGGAGGGCTACCGGTTCTCCTGGAGAGTGCTGGTTACGGAGAAGACCGGCCTTGTCAAGTTCCGCGTCGTCAGCAGGGCTGCGGATGGGGAACGATTGGTATATCCGGAGGAGTACCTGACGCCCACTCAAGTTGAGCGAATGGCATATCAGCCGGCCCTCATCCTGGCCACCGCCCACATCATCCGGGACGACTTCATGGGAAGAGGGCACCAGGGAGTTGAAGTTCGAGCGGACGCCTACGCCACCTACAACGGACGGCCCGCGGCCCGTCTAGTAGACCCGAATATCGACCTTGCGCGGATCGACTCCGGGATCGGTCCCAAACACTGGATCCTAGCCCCGCCGACATAGGGAGTCACTTACGGTTTGAGACCTCACGCGAAGCCGCATTTGCAGTACAGTCGCCTTCAGGCCGAGTCCCGAGGGACTTCAAGTCTCCTATCACCGTCTCCCCGCCATGCCGGTCCCCCCATTGCAGCAGGTAGTAGACCCTGGGAGGCTCACAGGGCCACCACCAACTCGAAGATGGTACTGTCTACAGTCCCCTTAGGCCCACCAGACTTGACGGTACACAATACCGGGCTGCGAGCATTGTCAAGGGCGGCGGCGAAGCCCACCGAGACTCCCCGTTTACAGGCGGCCAAGCCCAGCCCAAGGGCCACATGCGTGTTGCCGGCGCCACTGTTTCCGATGCTGCCTTTCAGCGGGCGGTTTGCGCGGGTTGATGCGCCAGAAGGAAGTCGCGCACCTGGTTTATCGTCTTGGCTTTGACGTCCTCTGACTCCTTCCAGGGATACGCCGTCACCTCGGCCTTCGGCGCCAACGCCACCAGGTCCATGGCGGCCTCGTACGAGTGTGATGGTGTGTCGTCAGGCATGACCAGCATCGGCGTCTGGCACGAGCGCGCGAAGTCCCGAGTCACGCAGTACATGAAGTCAGGCTGGATGCGGTAAAGGTTGTGCAGGTACTCTCCAACCATCTCCATCGTCACATCAGCCCGCCGCGCGCATAGCTCGGGACCCCAGCTATCGCGGCCGGAGTTGTACATAGAGTCCGGTGTTGCCTTTGAGTGTCCGACCGGCTGGCAGAGCACGCCGGCCAGGACGCGTTCGGGCGCCCGTTCCATGAGCTTGAGCGCAAAAGGGCCACCGATGCAGTAGCCCATGAAGAAGAACTCCTGTATCCCGAGGTGGTCCATCAACCCCAGTTGGTCGTCGGCGAAGGCTCCCCACGGATCGTTGATCTGGACCGGCCCGCTGGACTCTCCGCCATTCGCGTTGCGCTGGTCCATCGTGATGCAACGGAAGTCGTTCTTGAACTCCTCCATCGCGTTGAACACCTGTCTAGGCCAATTGCTGACCAGGGAGTTCAAGCCCCCGCCGGGGATGACCAGGAGGGGGAAACCGGGCCCAGCCTCCTCATAGTGAATGCGGACATCGCCTCTGGTATAAAACGGCATTGCAATTCCTCCTTCTTGACCCTGGAACCGGCGCCCCAGGCAATTGTAAGGTGAAACCCGCGGGGGCATCGTTCTTTCTACCCATCCCCCAGGAGCTTCGGAGACTTGCCAAGACCGAATGGGAGGGTCGTTTATTGGGTGGCCAACCACCCTATCACACCACAACACGTGAGGCGAGGTCCTCGGTAGGCTCCCAGGCCCAGTCACATCTCAAAGATGGTACTGCCTACCGTCAAGCCAGCTGCTCCACATGCTGCCGGCGGTCGGGGACCCTGAGGTCGACGAGCAGCGGACCGTCAGACGGTCAGTCAGCCTCTGCGGCAGCGTGCAGTCCTCGGTCATGGCCCTCATGGCGGGCCGTGGGGCCTTCGACCGCGTCACGGACGATGCGGTCTTTGCCGACACCCACTGGGAGCCGCCCAGCATCTCCACCCACCTGGAATGACTGGCCAGCCAACTACGATTCCCTTTGTGCGTCGTGGACAACGTCAGGCCCTTTATAGACCAACACTCTCCTCGACCGGTTCTCCTATATCGCAATCATTCCACAACGACAATCGGAGATGAAGTTGCTTGACCAACGCCGCAAGGCCCGTCTATGATGCGGCCACCTTGTCGGCACGCTCCTTGCAGCCATAGGCCATCCCAATTGGAGAATCCCAGCTGCATAGCAAGCGGATGACGGTATGGAGTTGACGATGACGACGAATAAGACCAACGCCTACTCGGATGCGGAGTGGCGGGCGCGCGTGGACCTAGCGGCCGCTTACCGGCTCACGGAGCATTTTGGCATGACCACGCTCGTCTACAACCACATCACCTCGCGGGTCCCCGGCAAGGACGACCAGTTTCTGATCAACGAGTTCGGCCTTGGCTACGACGAGATCACAGCCTCGAACCTCGTCAAGATCGACCTAGACGGGAACGTCCTCGAAGAGGGTGAACACCGGATCAACATCCCTGGCTACGTCATCCACTCCGCGGTCCACGCCGCCAGGCACGACGTGACCTGCGTCATGCATACGCACACGCCCTACGGCATGGCGGTCTCGGCGCTGGAGGAGGGCCTGCTGCCGCTCCAACAGGACACGTACCGCTTCCATGAGCGGGTCTCCTACCACGAGTTCGAGGGGCTGGCCGTCGACGCGGACGAGCGCGAGAGGCTCGTGACCGACCTCGGCAGCACGAACGCGATGATTCTGCGCAACCATGGCCTGCTCACCGTTGGCGGCTCTGTCTCTGAGGCGTGGACCACCATGTGGCAGCTCGAGCGCGCTTGCCAGATCCAGGTGCTGGCCCAATCGACCGGCCAGGCCATCCGCCAGGCGCCACGCTCCGCTATCGAGAAGACCGCCGGCCTCTTCGAAGGCGACGACGGCTCCATGGTGTGGCCCTGGCTCCTGCGTGTGATCAACCGCAAGGACGCTTCGTACAGGGAGTAGCCGCGGGCCATGCGTTCTCAAGGCCGATTCGGCGCGGGACGCTAGACCGGAACACTATTGGCGGAGGCCATCGTTCGAACATGGTGCCTTCATGTCGTAGTTATTGGTTGATGCGATTGACTTCAGCAGGCTCAACGCAGTAGTGGTCAAAAAATTCGTCCACTATTCGCAAACACAAATCCGCTTCACCTCAGGCGCAGCCAACGAGGCGCTCTCGATCATGTCCGCTACCGTCACGCCAAGGAGGACCCTCAGGAGATACTCGACCGCGACGGAGGCATCGAAAACGTATCAGATCACCCCGTCTCCATGTCGTGGCGCGAGCGTTCTTCTGCGAGGGGCGTTGCCGCCGCTACGCCGCGGTCTTGGGGCTCCGGGCCAGATGATTGCTGACCTCGGTGTGTTGGTTCCCGCGTCCTGGAGCCGCAAGGCCGTGACTTTCGGGCTAGTGAACCGGTTCGAGTCGCTGGTCTTTGGAGCTGTGCTTGACTTCTCATGGTGCGCAACTACAATGGTGTCGCTGTCGATTACTGGCTTCGGGCGCGGAACTGAGGGACAAAAGATCCATCACCACACGAAACACCTGGTGTAATCGTGGGCAAGGAAGGGGGCTGCTATGTCACTCGAGGGGCGTGTTGCCATCGTGTCGGGCGCTGGCCCCAACATCGGGCGGGAGATCGCCAGTACCCTGGCGGAGAACGGCGCACGGGTCGTATGCCTGGACATCCGGAAGGAAGCCGCGGATGCGACCGCCAACGAGCTTGTAGACCGGGGGTTCGAGGCGCTGGCAGTCCAGGCTGACACAACCTCTCCGGAGCAGGTGGCCAGCGCCGTGGACCAGGCAACAGGGGCCTTCGGCGCCGTGGACATTCTAGTCAACAACGCCGCCATCACCCATCGCGCCGGGCTCCTCGATGCCGACGCAGAGAGCTGGCGAAAGGTCGTGGACGTTATCCTGACGGGAACGTTCCTCTGTACGCAGCGGGTCGCCAAGCAGATGATCTCCCAAGGCCGTGGGGGCGCTATCGTGAACATCGCCTCCACCTCCGGGCACCGGGGCAAGACCGGCGCGATAGCCTACCAGACCGCCAAGGCCGGCATCCTGAACTTCACCCGCGCGGCTGCTATGGAGCTGGCCCCCTACGGCATCAGAGTGAACTCTGTGACGCCGACGCAGACGGGCACCCCGGTGGGCGGCGGCCAGGCGCGCGCCGACGACTCGCCTCCCGCTTCCGTGCCGCGGGGTCGCTGGGGCAGGCCCAAGGACCAGGCGCAAGCCGTCCTCTTCCTTGTGTCGGACAACGCTGACTTCATCCTCGGAGTCGATCTGCCGGTAGACGGCGGCAATCTGGCGCAGAGGATAACAGGCTGACGGGCCACAGAACCATCTGGGCAACAACACCCTTGACTGTTCCCGCACGCGAGCGGGTCCAAACGAAGGCCTGATCTCGATAAGGCCCTCGCTGGCGGCAACCGGCGAAAGAGGAGGCGACGACATGGCGCTGGTCATCGATGCGGATACCCACGTTGACGAATCGGAAGCGACGTGGAAGAGCCTGGAAGAAACTGTCGCCAAGTACATTCCAGTCACCGTCGTCCCACCAGCGGAAGGACTACCCCAGGGAGTCTTGAACCCCTCTAGGAGCCGCTGGTGGTTTGTCGAGGACAGGCTCCAATCACGGGCGGTCCGAGACGACGTGCACCATCCTGCCCGAGACAAGCGGGAGTTGGTGGACATACCGGGCCGGTTAGAGGACATGGACCGGATGGGCGTGGACATGCAGGTGATCTTCCCGACCTTCTTCATCCGCTACAACACGGGCAACGCAGAAGCGGAGGTCGCCCTCACAAAGAGCTACAATCGCTGGCTCGCCGAGCGCTGCGCTCAGAGCAACGGCCGGCTGCGTTGGGCGGCCGTACTGCCTCTGCTGAATGCCGACGACGCGGTAGCGGAGCTACAGTGGGCTAAGGAGAACGGCGCGTGCGGGTTCTTCAAGCGGGGGTACGACCTGGAGAAGCAGGTCAGTGACCCTCACTTCTTCCCCGTCTATGAGGAGGCCGCCGCCCTGGACATGTCCGTATGCATCCACACGGGTCACCCATTGCCGGGTCATGAGTGGGACCGCGGATTTCCGGTGATGGCCGCCTTCACTGCATTGATAACAGCACGGCTGCCGGACAAGTTCCCCAAGCTCCGGTTCGGCTTCATCGAGGCGGGCGCATCATGGATCCCCTACACCCTGGCGCAGCTAGAGACGCAACTGCGGGCCAACCAGCTTCACGAGCGAAAGTCGGCTTTCGACTTGAAGAAGGACCTCTTCCGCTCCAATCGGCTATTTGTAGCTATTGACCCGGTGGATGACATCGAGTACCTTCTCACCCTTGGGACTGAGGACAACCTGATGATCGGCACGGACTACTGCCACTCCGACCCATCCGCGAACCTCGCCGCCTTGGAGGAGGTGCAGCGCTGGGCCGACGAGGGCAGGATCACTCAGACCGTCGCTCGCAAGATCCTGGAAACCAACGCACGGGAGTTCTACGGCCTACCAAGCGCCTGAAGCGCGGTCACGCCAGGCAGTCCCGCTGGCCCGGCTCAAGGGTTGGCGGATGTCTACAAGCAGTTAGGTAAATAGAGAAGGGAAGGGAGCCATGATGTTGGACGGCAAAGTCGCACTGGTGTCTGGAACAGGCCCGAACATCGGCTCGGAGATCGCGCGGACCCTGGCCGCCAACGGCGCCACGGTCGCTTGCATGGACTTGAACGAGCAGTACGCGCAAGCAGCGGCCATCAGCATCAACGAGGCGGGCGGCAAAGCGATCGGCGTCGCCGCGGACATCACCCAGCCCGAGAGCGTGGAGAAGGCTGTGCAGGAGGTACTCAACGCCTTCGGCGGCATTCACCTCCTGGTCAACGACGCAGCTATAAGCGACCGTAAGCCGTTCCTTGAAGCCGAGTTGTCCGATTGGCAAAAGGTCTTGGACGTCATCCTAACGGGGACTTTCATCGTGAGCCAGCGGGTGGCCAAGCAGATGGTCGCCCAGGGCGAGGGCGGCGCCGTCGTAAACATCATCTCCACCTCGGGCCACCGGGGCGAGACGGCCCGCATCGCCTACGGAACGGCGAAATCGGGGCTGCTCAACTTCACCCGTTCCATGGCCACGCAGCTCGCCCCCCACAACATTCGGGTAAACTCGGTGACGCCCACGACAACGGGCACGCCCGTGGGTATGCCCGACTCGCCACGGGATGAGAATTCCGCGCCGAGCGCCGTCCTCAGGGGCCGTTGGGGGCGGCCCACGGACCAAGCCCAGGCAGTGCTCTTTCTGCTATCGCCCAACGCCGACTTTATCACCGGCATCGACCTCCCCTGCGACGGCGGCAGCTTGGCTCACCGCTAGGGGCGGAGGAGCCCGTATCGGGCCAAGCTGTTGCGTTCCGGGGACCGTCAGCCGGAGTGCGTGATGCGGTCAGTTAGGATACTGCTCCCCAAGATACTCTCCGGCTAGGAGTTGGGGGAGCCTATAAGGAGGCCGACATGAACATTCTCGTTATTGGCGCCGGGCTGACCGGCTGCCACTTTGCCCGAGAGGTCCAGGGGCGAGGCCACGCTCCCGTGATCTACGACGTCGCTCCCAATGAGCAGTACATCCATAGCGTTGCCGGGGATGTGCCCATAGCCAGGGGCGATGTCCGCGACCTTCCAGCCCTGACGACGACGATGCGCCAGCACGATGTTGAAGCAGTCTACCTCAACGCCGGCATGATCGGAGGCAAGGCGGCGGAGCGCCCCTACGCCACCCTCGACATCAACGTGGGCGGAGCTATCACGGTGGCTGAGGCAGCCGGTCTCCACGGCGTTCGCAGATTCGTCTTCGCCAGCACCTTCGGGGTCTACGACTGGGACCTGGACCCGTCCGAGCCGGTGAATGAAGACTTTCCCGTGGCCGGAGACAACTTCTACCACGCCAGCAAGACCTCGTGCGAGCGCATTCTGGGAGCATACTCGAAGGAGTACGGCTTCGAGCTGGCTTGCCTTCGGTTCGCCCGGGTCTTCGGACGCGGCCACTACGCCGGCGGGTCCGGCGGCGGTCGAGCGATGCATAACGCCGTCGCCGCGGCGGTGGATGGCCGGGAGGCGCGCATCGACCCGAAGGTCCTCGGCAAGAGCGAGTACGTATACGCCAAGGACGTGGCCTACGGTGTGGCTCTCGCCTGCGAGAAGCCCCTGCAAAGCCGCGAGTACAACATCGGCACCGGGGCAATGGTCGACCCCGAGGACATCGTCGCTGCCATCAAGGAGGCCGTGCCAGGCGCCGACGCGAAAGTCATCGGGGACCCGGTCCTCCACCACGGCGAGCAGCCGTTAGACCTGAGCCGTGCCAGATCTGAGCTCGGGTATGAGCCCAGATTTCAGCTCTTCGCAGGGATAGCTGACTTCGCCACAGAGCTACGGCGTAACTCGTGAGCAGGGCAGCACCGATACGCCGCTGTCTGAGCACTCCGATCATATCAGTCGCGATGGACCCGTAAAGACTAACCGTGGGGCTCGAGCCACACCCTCCACGCAAGCACGAGGTCTACTACGGGTGGGTCATCGTTGGCGTTGTGGCCCTGGCCAGCTTCAGCCAGACCGCGGAGACCTTTCCGGTGTGGAGCGTGCTGCTGAAGCCCATGACCGAGGAATTCGGGTGGAGCCGCAGCGAGTTCACCGGCGCAATGACCATCGGGACCGTCATCGGCGCCATCACCGCGGTGGGTTTCGGCCCCATGCTGGACCGCTACGGGCCGCGGTGGAGCGTGACCGCGGCTCTGGGCGTAGTTGGGGCAAGTCTTCTGCTCATGCCCTTGATTACCACCCTCTGGCATTTCTACGCGCTCCTGGTCCTTGGCCGGGTCATGCACATCGGCCTGATAGGCATCGCTCTGGGCGTCATCACACCCAAGTGGTTCATCGCCAGACGAGGCCGTGCAGTGGCGTTCACCCGTCTCGGGAACCGTCTGGGGAGCACGGTGACGCCGCTTTACGCCCAGATCCTGATCAGCGCACTGAGCTGGCGAGCTGCGGTTGCGACTGTGGGCGGAGTTGTGTGGCTGGTATCCATGGTCCCGGCGGCCATCTTCCTCCGAAGGCAGCCCGAGGACATGGGGCTCCTTCCCGACGGAGCCACCCAGGAAGAGATGGATGCGTACCAGCAACAGGACCCTGCAACAAGTAGGGCCGCCAGACGCCCCGTGGACATCTCTATCCCCGTAAAGCAGGTCATCCGGCTCCCCTCCTTCTACCTCCTCGCTGGAGCCTACGGATTCGCCTTCCTCGTCGGGCCGGCGACCAGCCTCCACCTGATGCCCTACCTGACGGACCAGGGGATAAACGAAGCCGTAGCAGTCACCGCCGTGGCCGTTTCTTCCGCCAGCGGCGGCGCGGGAGCCCTGGCCTTCGGCTTTCTCGTGGAGCGCTTCAACAGCCAGGTGATCATGGCCGCGGACTTCGTGCTGATCGCCGTGGCGTTCCTGTTACTCCAGGGGGTCACTTCAGGCCCCCTAGCCCTGGCCTGGGGCATATACTACGGCGCGGTCCACGGCGGGATGTTTACGCTCCTTCAGATCATCTTCGCGGACCACTACGGTAGGCACTCCCTGGGGGCCATTCGGGGTCTCATGTCTCCGCTGCAGGCCACCATGCACGCACTGGGACCTATGGGCGCGGCCGTGGCCTATGACCTGACGGGAAGCTACGGGCTGGTGTTCTTCGGATTCGCCGCGGCCACCTTGGCGGCTGCGGGCTGCGTATTTGCCGCACGGCCGCCGACGGTAGGGCAGGCTGCGGCGGTTGGCTGAGACCTTTGGGCACAAAGGCTCAAGGGGAGGATCGTCAGGGGTAGCGTGTGCGCTCTGGCTCTACCGGCCCCGCAGGCGAGGGTCCAGAGCGTCACGCAGAGCATCGCCCAGGAAGGCGAAGCTGAAGACCACAATGGACAGGGCAAGGCCCGGGAAGACGGCTAGCCACGGCGCTACCTCCATCCCCCCCGTGGCGCCCTCGTTCAGCATGCCGCCCCAGGCAGGGCTCGGCGGCGGCACACCCAAGCCCAGAAAGCTCAAGCCTGACTCGGAGATGATGGCGGCGCCCAGGTTGCCGGTGGCCAGGACGAACACGGGCGCCAGAGAGTTCGGCAGGACGTGACGCAGCAAGATGCGAAGCGATGATGCGCCGATGGCCTGGGAGGCGAGGATGTAGACCTCTTCCTTCACGGTCAGAGCGGAGCCTCGGGCGAGCCGGACCACCCTGGGCGTCATGGTTATCCCGATGGCCAGAGTAACGTTGTTGATGGAAGCGCCCAAAGCCACCACCAGGATCATGGCAAATATCAGCCCGGGAAACCCCATGAAGATGTCCACCAGTCGCTGGAGGGACAGGTCAAACCGCCCCCCAACGTACCCTGAGGTCAAGCCAAGAAGGAGGCCGATCGAGGTTCCCAGCAGTACCGACAGCAGCCCCACGTACAGGGACACGCGGGCGCCGAACACGATACGGCTGTAGGCGTCCCGGCCAAGGAAGTCCGAACCCAACCAGTAATCGCTGCTGGGGGCCTCAAGGCGTCTATCAACATCCTGGGCCAGCGGGTCATGGGTCGCAACGTAGGGCGCAAGAACCGCCACCAGCACGAGCAGAAGCAAGACCAGACCGCCAAAGGCTCCCAGTGGGTAGCTGCGCGCCGCTCTCGCCAGAACGGGCGCCCATCCCAACAGCGAGGCTCGCGGCGACATAAGGGGCCGGGCGATCTCGGCGGCGTTGGCCTGTTGATCGGAGCTTTGCATCCCCTACACCAGCTTCCCTAAGAGTAGCGAATCCTGGGATCCACGAAGGCGTAGAATATGTCCACCAGCAGGTTGAGCGCCACCATGAAGAGCACCACAAGCACCGTGAGGCTCTGGATGACCGGGTAGTCCCGTAGGGTGGCCGCGTTCACAATGCCCTGGCCAATGCCGGGTATTCCGAAGATCGCTTCCAGTATCACGGTCCCGCTGATGAGGCCTGCCAACTGAAGCCCGCCTATGGTAACCACCGGAATAAGAGCGTTGCGCAAGGCATGCCGGATGACCACCACCCGCTCCTCCAACCCCTTGCTCCGTGCGGTGCGTACGTAGTCCTGGCGCAGCACCTCAAGAAGGCTGGAACGGGTGATGCGTGTCAGGGAGGCGCTGTACCCCCACGAAAGTATCAGGGCGGGCCAGATCGTCTTCTGAAGATGGGCCAGCGGGTCCTCCCATATGTTGAAGTAGTACAGCGGGGGCGTCCAACGGAACACCAGCAGCAACCCCAGAATCACCAGCAGGGCGACCCAGAAGTTCGGCAGCGAGTGTCCAAGCACAGCCATGACTCGCACCGAATAGTCCGGCATGCGGTTCTGGAAGACCGCTGCGGCCACCCCAAAGGGCACCGAGATGAACCAGGAGACGATGATGGTCAGAATGGTGAGTTGGATGGTAGGCGGCAGACGCCGGAGCACGACGTCACTCAGGGGCTCTCGGTCGAAGATAGATTGGCCTCCAAACTCCCCATTGACCATGCTCCACATCCACTTGACGTACTGGACGGCCAAGTGGTCGTTCAAACCAAGCTCTTTGCGGATGCTCTCCACCGCCCGGAGAGACGATGCACTGACCTCGTCACCCGCCACGATGCTCATGGCGACGTCGCCGGGCAGGATGCGCATGACGGTGAAAATGATAAGGGAGGCGCCCAACAGGGTAGGGATGAAGAGGAGAAGCCTTCGCGCCACATACTTCTGCATCGCTACCACCCGACTGAGATTGCGCCCAATTCAAGGTGTGGCATGACGCACGTACGTCATGCCACACCTGTCGTTTCGCGGTCTTCCTGCGCCTACTTGTCGAGCCAGACCTCGGCGTAGTCCACGCTCTGGTACTTGCTCTCGCCGGGGACGATGACGCCCTTCACGTAGCTGCGGTAGGGCACCACGTTGAGCCCAGCGCTCATGGGCACCACGTAGACCTGCTCCAGGAGCATGTACCGCTCCAGCTCACGCCAGGTCTTGGTCCTCACCTCGAGGCTCCGCGCCGCGGCCAACCGGTCAAAGAACTCGTTGATTTTCGGGTCGTTGTGCTTCCCCACGGCGTAAGGTGTCTTATCATAGGTGCCGATGCTGGACTCCGTGCCCTCCGGAATGGTCACGTAGGCGGCGATGCCGCCGGTCAGCATGGGCGCATCCAGACCTATCCGGGCATAGCTGATGAACTGGCTGTAGTCCATGGCCTGGATCTCAACGTTGATCCCCAGTCCCTTAAGCTGGTCCTGGTGGAACGAACAGGTCCGCAGACTTGAGCCGTTGTTTCTGCAAGGGAATTGGGTGGTGAACCCCTCCGCGTATCCGGCCTCTGCCAACAGGC
This sequence comes from Dehalococcoidia bacterium, assembly GCA_965197715.1. Lineage (GTDB taxonomy): Bacteria > Chloroflexota > Dehalococcoidia > Lucifugimonadales > UBA1127. Next base: position 2,606,441 of record OZ240224.1, on the reverse strand, counting down.
GCTTGGCCTCCGCCCTGTCCGCTTCCCGGGTGGACCCGTTCCAGCCGGGCCACTGCCGGAAGTCCGGACTGTTGAAGGGGTTCTTGGGCGACAGCAGAGTGAACAGCTCCCCAAAGCCTGAGCCGGACTTTATCTGCGCCCGCTTATCTATCCACAGGGCCACGGCCTTGCGCACGCGAACGTCCTGGAAGGGACTCCCTTCCAACAGTGTATTCAGTCCCAGGCCGCCCCGAGAGCCTGGGATATCGGCGAACCAGACCTGGTCGCCCATGTCCTTGATGTAGGCGCTCTTCCGCTCTACCGACAGAATGGGGCCATTCCCCCGTCCTCCGCCGTCCAGACGCCCAACCCGGAAGGCCGCATCCATGGCGGACGGGTCCGGAATGATGGGGAAGTCAATGCCGTCCAGGTAGGGAAGCTGGCGGCCCTGGCTATCCTTCTCCCAGTACCGGTCAAAGCGGCGGATCTGGACCACGCTCCCCCGCTTCACCCGCTCCACCGTGAAGGGCCCCACGGATACCAAGCCCACATCGGCAGGCGCGAGTCCCGCGTCCCCCTGCTCGACCAGAGGCTGCATCAGATGCCGCGGGTGCATATTGTGGTACCGAGCATCCCCAATCTTGGTCAGCCAGTAGGGCTCCCCGCGACTCAGGGTGACGCGCAGCCGGTTTCCGTCCAAGACCTCAACGTTCTCCACCTTGCCCAGCTCGGAGGACCATGTCGCCCGCGCCCTGACCTTGTCTCCCTCCTCGAAGCCGAGGGCCATCTCGAACCAGAACTTCATGTCCTCGGCGGTCAGAGGCGTCCCATCATGCCAGAGGACGTCGTCGCGTATCTTCAAGGTCCACACCTTGAAGTCGCCGCTGTTCTCCCAGCTCTCTGCCAGGCTCGGGCACACCTCGAAGACGTTGTCGCGGCACCACCGCACCATGTTGCCGGCGCCGGCCACGTTGACGTTGAGGTGGTGCACAGAAATGGTGTCGCTCTTCATGTTGTCCCAACCCAGGGGTACGTCGGCCCGGTGAGCGAAGATTGCAATGCCCCCAGGCTTGACGTCTCCGATCACCGGCGCCGCAGGCTGTGCATAAGGCACCGCAACCCCGGCGGACGCCCGTTGCTGGGTCGGAGCCGCTGGGTCCATCGCAGGAGCAGCCGGCTGCGGCTGGGCCGCTGCCGCGGGCTGCTGTGGCTGCTGGGACACGGTCGGAGCCGGCCCACCAGAGCAGGCCACCGCCAGAAGCGCCAGCACGAGTAGGACTCCCGTTGCCAGAACCCTGAAAGAACCCATCTGCTGCGACATTCCTCAACCTCCTTGGCAATGCTCTTCCGACTGCTCACAGCTACAGTGTATCACCAGGGTACAAGCCTTCTATGGGCGTGTACGAGATGGCAGGGTAGCACACGCTTTGGAGTGGCGTCAATGTTCCGATGTGCTTCTGTAGATGTTCAATGATTATGTCAGGGTGTAACTGTTCAATGAAAATGTCAGTCCATGAGAGGACTGACGTTGACGAACAGAGAGCAGTCGAGGATACAGTTATTGAACGGAGTGATCGAGGGCAAGGTGACTGTGGCAGAGGCGTCTGGGCTGATGGGAGTGAGCGAGCGCCATACATGGCGACTACTGGCAGCGTACAAGAAGGAGGGAGCAGCTGCCATGGCCCACGGGAACAGGGGAAGGAGGCCTTCAACCACCACGTGCCCGAGGACACAGCAGAGGGTGAGGGAGTTGGTCGAAGGCCCCTACGCAGGCTTCAACCACACCCACCTGACCGAGATGCTGGCAGAGCGAGAAGGGATCGCTCTGTCCCGCTCCACCGTCAGGAGGCTCCTGCTTGCTGAGGGTGTACAGAGCCCTCGGCCCCGCAGCGCTCCCAAGCGCTACAGACGACGGGAGCGCTGCCCCCAGGAGGGGATGCTGCTGCAAGTCGATGGGAGCCGCCACGACTGGCTACAGGGCCGAGGTCCCTACCTGACCCTCGTCGGCGCCGTGGACGACGCCACAGGGACGGTCCCCTTCGCCCTGTTCAGGCAACAGGAAGACGCCCACGGCTACATGTTGCTGCTCAGGGAGACCATCGACCGCCGCGGTGTCCCCCTAGCCTTGTACAGCGATAGACATGGCATCTTCCAGCGCTCACCCAAAGAGCCCGAGACCATCGAAGAGCAGCTTCGGGGCAGACGTGACCCCACTCAGTTCGCCAGGTCGCTCGAGGAGTTGGACATCCGGCTCGTCCTGGCCCACACACCGCAGGCGAAGGGCCGCGTGGAGCGCGCCTGGGGCACCTTCCAGGACCGGCTGGTCTCTGAGATGCGCCTCGCTGGAGCCTCGACCACCGAGCAGGCCAACGAGGCGCTCTGGGACTTCCTGCCACGCTTCAACAGGCAGTTCGGAGTACCTGCGGCTCAGCCGGGAACGGCTTACCGACAACTGCCCGACGGCCTATGCCTCGATGCCGTCCTGTGCTTCAAGTACCTGCGCACTGTGGCCAACGACAACACTGTGCGCTTCAATAGCTCCACCCTGCAGATCCATTCGGATGGCTCCAGGGCCAGCTACGCTCGTGCCAAGGTCGAGGTCCAGGAACGGCTCGACGGCAGCATCGTGGTCGTCCACCAGGGAAGGACTCTGGCAACAGAGCCCGCCCCTGATGGGCCTGTCGAGCTCAGGGCTCGCAGCGGCCGGCGCTCCAACGGGTCGCTCCCTGCCAACAGCACAGCGTCCAACTCCAAGGACCCCCTCATACACCCTGTGGGCGTTGAGCGACGGAACGGAGCGAAGAGCCCCCAGGGTACCCCACCCCCCAACCCCGCCAGAACCAAGGCCCGACAACCAAGGAGACCGGCACCCGACCATCCCTGGAGAAGACCACTACTGACATAATCATTGAACAATTACACTGACATTTTCACTGGACAACGACATGTTCCGATGTGCTTCTGTAGATGTTACCGGGGAGGGTATCGTTGCTTCGAAAGTCATGTTACCGAGGGGCGCATGAAGAGAGGCAGCGTGCAGGACTACGTGGAGCGCATGAAGAAGCGGTACGGAAAGGACTTGGCTTCCTCCGTGCGCTCCTCAGCTGTTTGAGCCTTGTGCGATTCTGGCTCGGGCATGTCTGTTCCTCTCTCTGGAGTACTCAACCTCATGCAGGGAGCTGACCCACTCCAAGCCTCTCGGGTCTTCGACACCTCAATTCTGTCCCATTTTCGCGGGCGGCCTACACCGGGCGACCTCGGTGATGGTCGGGGATGGCAGGTATCTGCTGGTCAGGGACAGGGGCAGGAACCACTAGTCGCTGCCCGGCGGCGGGAAAGAGCGGAGCCCTTATCCCTAATCTCTCGCCGGGGTCGTAGCAGGGAGTAGTGGGGACGGCCTGCGGGCGAACCATAGCGCAACTGCGACGGCCGCATACACCAGAAGGTAAAATACCAACGAGATTTCGTAATGGCCCATTCTCTCAAGCAGCTCAGCGATAACCGAGGGGACAAAGACAACCACGGCCCGAAGCAGTAGCAACAATCCCACGAGACTGGCGAATTTGCTCCGCCCGAAATAGTCTCCGACCACTATCCAATATACCGCACTGCCACCCTGTACCACGGCCACTGCTGACAAAAAAGCCACTGTCCCAACGTCGTTGTCCAGAAGCAGGAGAGCCAGATGTCCCAGGGCTCCGATGATCAATCCGCCGGACAGGACTATTCGGGGTGGAACCTGACCGGCGGCAACGCCCATTCCAAAGGTCAGCAGAATCGCCAGCAAGGACATGGCAATCGTCAATGACGGCGAGATGTCCTCGACGGTGGCGCCGGCGGCGTCGTACAGGACCATCCCGCCCAAGACCAGGGCCCAGAAGGCGCTGGTGCGCATGGCCTCCCGCACCGTGAAGTCCGGGATGTTGGGAGGCTCCGCCTCGCCGTCGGGCCAGAGACCCATGTCCTCCGGCCGGCTGCGCAGCACCAGGCAGACGAGGGCAGTGAGCACGCAGAGAAAGACACCCAGGAACAAGAGTGTGCTTCGCCAGCCCACACTGGACATACCCAGGGCCACCAGCAGCGGGACGAAGGCCGGGCCCACGGAAAACATGGCCATCAGCGTGGCCATGGCCACCGGCTTACGGCGAATGAACCACCGGTTCACGGCGGCCAACAGGGTTATGACGCTGAAACCAACCGTCGTTCCAGCAAACGCTAGAGCGAACGTCAAGAGAAAATGCCAGTAACTGTCCGCCAGTGAGGACAGGATCAAGCCCGCACCTGCAGCCAAACCGCCGAACAGGACCAACGGGCGCGATCCGTACCGGTCTGCCAGCCAGCCGACCAGCAGTCCGGCCACCGTGCCTGTGGCCACGGCCAGGGTAAATATCAGGGCAGTAAGGGCCGGGTTGAAGTTGAGGTCGTCGCGCATCGGGACTACGAGAAGGGTCTGGCCCTGAGTCACGGCTCCGCCGAATACCGCCAGCAGGGAGCAAACGACGAGTATCCACCAGCCGTAGAAGAGACGACCCGGCCGCCCCGAGGAAGCAGCACTGGAAGTTTGCCTCTCGTCTCTCATGGCTGTGATCGTATCCGGGCGGTACGGGCAGGTCCAACCAGCCTATAGCCGATAGACTGATCGTTGAGTACCTGGCAGCCGCCACCGGAAATGCTTCCCCTCGCATGTAAGAGGCGGAGGTAAAGTGGGCCCGCCAGGGTTCGAACCTGGGACCAACCGGTTATGAGCCGGCCGCTCTGCCTCTGAGCTACGGGCCCGCAGCTAACACCATCCGCCTGGGAAGGAGCCAGGCCCCGCCTACTGCCTCGGACGGCCGCGGCGCTGGAACAGCCGGCACTCCGACTTCCCCAGCTTCAGTAAGAGGCCCAAAGCTGGCTCCCGTAATGTCCACCTTTTGCCGTCACCCTGCTAGACCTGCCCGCCGGGTTCACCGAGCTCAAGCTCCTGGATTCTCTCCTCGATTACCTTCAGACGCAGGTAATCCTCATCCGCCAACTTGTAGCAGCGGTCCAGGTACAGGCCCGCCAGCTCGCCCCCGCTGGCAGTGGAGGTCTTCGCCGCCCGCACCAGAGCATCTACCTTCCAGTGATCGGGCAGGTACTTGGCAAGAGATCGAATCTCCCGCTCCGCCTCCTCCACCTGCCTAACATCGCCGCCCTCCGCCGCAAACCGCAGCTTGCCCGTGAGCTGCGCCATCTCAGCCAGTCGGTCGCGTTCGCCCATCAGCTCGTAGATCACGTCGCTCACGCCCAGCTCGGAGATCTGCTCCTCGTGCTCCTCAACCGCGGCGGCCGCGGCGCCCACCAGGCTCTGGTACGCCTGCGCGTACTCCTGGACCGCGTCATTGACCGTGGCCAGCAGATTGGGCACCTGCGTCGTATCCACGGTGCCGCCGTAGAGCAGGTCGTCGCTGCGGGCCTGCGCAAGCGCTTCCAAGCGCTGACTTCCCCCAATGTCCTCCGGGATCGGCGGAAAGGCGAAGGCCGACATCTCCTGCGCGTTCATCCCCGCCATGTGGGGCGCCAGCAGCGGCGGCATGTACTTCACCAGGTCGATGGCCACCGGCAGGCAGATCACATACGTCGCGTAGCATCGGGAGTGGTCGTCCCTGGCGCGGTAGTAGAGCAGCGCGTGGCCCTTGGGCGCGCCGGGGTCGCCGAGGTCGTAGGTCAAAGCCATGGTCCGCCTCTATTGCCTCGATGCCTGATTATACCGCAAGCCTGAGATGCCGGCCCCCCTGTCCGCCGCTTCCCTAGCCACGACGCCGCCAGGCCCGTACAATAGCGCCAACGATGCCCCGAGGTTAGAGCACACGCAATGCGTACACACCAGGTCATGGTCATCCCCGGCGACTACATCGGCCCTGAGATCGTTCAAGCCACCGTCGACATCCTCCAGGTCCTGGAGCACGAGCGCGAGGAGTTCCACCTGGAGATGGAGTACCACCAGGCCGGCGCAGCCTACTACCGCGAGACCGGCCAGTCCATGTCCCCAGCCAGCTTGGAGCGGTGCCGCACCGTCGACGCCGTCCTCAAGGGCCCCGTCGGCGACCCCGACGTCCGCTTCCCCGACGGCACCGAGGCCGGCGTCCTCGGCGGTGTCCTCCGCAACGGCCTCGACCTCTACGCCAACGTTCGTCCCGTCCGCCTCATGCCCGGCATCGACGCACCCATCAAGGTCGACCCGGGCCAGATCGACTACGTCATCGTGCGCGAGAACACGGAGGGCCTCTACCTCTCCCGAGGCATGGGCGTCGGCAACGACCGCGCCATGGCTGACACCCTGCTCATAACTCGCCACGGCGTCGAGCGCGTGAGCCGCTTCGCCTTCGACATGGCCAGGGGCCGCCGCGGCGCACCCCGCGACGGCGCCCACCGCGTGACCTGCGTGGACAAGAGCAACGTCCTCAAGAGCTTCGCCTTCTTCCGCCGCATTTTCGCCGAGGTGGGTGAGGAGTACCCAGACATCCAGAAGGACTACATCTACTCCGACGCTGCCGCCCAAGCCCTCATCATCGAGCCCGACCGCTTCGACGTCCTCGTCATGGAGAACTTCCTCGGCGACCTCCTCAGCGACCTCGGCGGGGCTACCATCGGCGGCATCGGCCTCTGTCCCTCGGGCAACTACGGCGACGAGTTTGCCTACTTCGAGCCCATCCACGGCAGCGCCCCCTCCATCGCCGGCAAGGGCGTCGCCAACCCCCTCTCCCAGGTCCTCTCCGCCGTCCTCATGCTCGACAAGCTCGGCGAGGACGGCGGCGCCCGCCACCTTGAGCGCGCCGTGTGGCACGCCCTGGAGTCCGGCAGCCTGGCCATCGGCAGGGACATGTGCCCCGCGGGCGGCACAGCTGCGGCCACAGAGGCCATCGCCGCGGCCGTGAAGGCGGCTGCGTAGGCTCATTCCCGCCCCGCCGGCTGTCCCCACTGCCACCCAGCCCCCGCAACACACAAACCAGGAGACACCATGCGATACGGCGTCATCTTCCCCCAGACCGAGATCGGAGCGGACCCCGGCGCCGTGCGCGCCTTCGCCCAAGCCACCGAGGACCTCGGCTACGACCACCTCGTCGCCTACGACCACGTCCTCGGCGCCGACACCACCAACCGCCCGGGCTGGTCCGGCGCCTACTCCTCCAAGGACACGTTCCACGAGCCCCTTGTCCTCTTCGGCCACCTCGCGGCGACGACGCAGCGGCTGGAGCTCGTCACCGGCATCATCATCCTCCCCCAGCGCCAGACCGCCCTTGTGGCCAAGCAGGCCGCGGAGGTGGACCTGCTCAGCGGCGGCCGGCTCCGGCTCGGCATCGGAATTGGCTGGAACGACGTCGAGTACGAAGCCCTCGGCGAAAACTTCCACAACCGAGGCCGCCGCAGCGAGGAGCAGGTAGCCCTGCTGCGGGAGCTCTGGACCAAGGACGTCGTCACCTTCGAGGGCCGATGGCACCACATCTTCGAGGCCGGCATCAACCCCCTGCCCGTCCAGCGGCCCATCCCCCTCTGGTTCGGGGGCGGCAGGACCGAGCCAGTCGTCCGCCGCATCGCCCGCCTGGCAGACGGCTGGTTCCCCCAGCGTCAGCCGGACCAGGAGGGCCAGGAGGCCCTAGAGCAGCTCCGCCAGTTCGCCCGCGAAGAGGGGCGCGACCCGTCCGACATCGGCATCGAGGCCCGCGTATCCGCCAATGAGGGCATCGAGACCGCCCTGGGCAAGGCCGCCGAGTGGGGCCGTCTCGGCGCGACCCACGTCGGCATCAACACCATGCGCGCGGACTTCCGCACCGTCGACGACCACATCGAAGCCATACGCGCCTTCAAGGAAGGGCTGGATGCCTAGCCACTCGCTGATCCGACCCCGGCTCTTCAGGCGCGCCGCCGGTCCTCCACGGCACAATCGACGGCGACCCGGCAAGGCAGCCCCGGACGCGACTACGCCAGTGCGTCGATTCCCGCCTGCGCGATGGCCTCGTCCTCATGGCTGGCGGCGCCGCTCACACCCATCGCGCCGATGACCTCACCGCCGCGCTTGATGGGCAGCGCCCCCTGCTGCGGAACGAAGTACCCGCCGGAGATTTGGAACACCATCCGCATGACGGGGCTGTTGGCCCGCTCCGCCAGGTCGCCGCTGGGCACGCCGTAGGTAGCCGAAGCCACCGCCTTGCCCCAGGCTGCGGGCGGCGTGGTCCATCGCGTGCCGTCCAGCCGCGCCAGGGCCACGAGGTCGCCGCGCGGGTCCACGACCGCCATCGACACCTTGACCCCCATCTCTAGCGCCTTGGCCTTTGCAGCCGCCATCATCTTCTCCGCTTCGGCGAGTGTAACGGCCATACGGTCACCTCCTCTTTGGATGTCCCTGTGCGCCCGCACCTGCTCCCAATACCTAGCTGAGGCGCATTATACCTTGGCAGGTGCGCACCGGCTCCGCCTCTACCCACGCCGACAGGGCCATCGCGCAAGCGATTCCTCGTTCATCGTTGTTCATGGTTCAGCGACGGGGCTATTGGCTCACTCCGCCAGAGTCGGGACTAAGACTCCTGCGCCTCAGAGGGACCCGCTGAGCGCCTCCCGAGGGCTGATCGCGCGGATTGGAGACCGTTCGTAGTCCCTGACGTTTCTGGTCACGATGTGCCGTGCGCCGCAGGCGCGGGCTGCAGCGACCTGCATCGCGTCCTCGAAATCCGGCATCGGGAGCTGCGCGGCGTAGCGGATGTCCTCGGCGTCAGTGGCAGCCACCACCACGAAGCGCGTAAGTTCGACGATGAAGTCGCGGGTGCTCACCCCGCCGCGCAATGGCGCCACAAGGTAGTAGAGGTTCGACACGGAGTGCCACGCAAGACATGCGGCTTCCGCACCATGCTCGATCCGGTCCAGGAGATCCGCGGCCGGACCCGAGTGCGGACGCCTGTCGAGGGCGACATCGATGAGCACGTCGGTGTCCACGAGGATCACTGGAGGTACTTCTTGGCCAGTGCGTCGTAACGCGGACCGCCGCGCTCCGCCGCGCGAAATTGGCCCCGCCACCGCGAGGCGAATGAGGCCGTGTGCTCTCCCGCCACCTCTCTGAGCGCCTGCTCGATGAGCGAGGAGAGCGAGACCCCGCGGGACCGGGCGTACCGCTTCGCCATCGGGAGCAGCTCCGCGTTCACGGTGATCGTGAGTTTCTTCTTCACTGTGACCAACCCCCTCGCAATGCCGTATACGGCGTTGTGATATGAGGATACGTGCAGTCGGCACACCGCGCAATACCATCTCATCCCGGCCCTCCCCGCGGGCCCGGGCACTTCACCGCGACCCGCCGTGCTCTCGCGCACCCGCCGGCAGCAAAACCGAGCTCCGCCTCCGCCCACATCCACAAAGCCGTCGCGCCAGCGATCCCCCAAGGGTTGCACATACGGCGTCAACAGGAGTATAATCTGTTCGTTGCGCTTCTGACTCGTTATGTTGAGCTGCCAGGGCCGCGCCGCACGGCGCGTGAGGTTGTTGAATAGTAGATGCGTATTCTGCTGCGCATAGCCGGCTACACACTCCGCTACAAAGGCGCCCTAGCTCTCTCATACCTCTCGGTCTTCGGCGTCACCGTCTTCGCCATGGCCATCCCCCGCTTCCTCGGCACCGCCATCGACGAAGTCTTCACCGATGACGGCAGCGACAAGTTCATGCAGCTTGTCTGGATCGCCGGCGCCATCCTCGTCGCCAACCTCTTCCGCGGCATCTGCGCCTACGGGCAGACCTACTTCAGCGAGTCCATTAGCCAGCATGTCGCCTACACCCTGCGCAACGCCTTCTACGACCACCTGCAGCGCCTCAGCTTCGCCTACCACGACGGAGAGCAGACCGGCAACCTTATGTCCAAGGCCACCTCGGACGTGGAGGGCATTCGCCGCTTTGTGCAGGCCGGCATGGTCCGCGGCGCCTACATGTTCCTCCTCCTCATAGGCATCTCCATCATGCTGGTCGCCCTGAACTGGAAGCTGGCGATGCTGAGCCTCATCTTCGTGCCGCCCCTCCTCTGGCGGGGCAGCATCGTCATGACCCAGCTCCGCAGGAGCTGGCGCTCCGTGCAGGACGAGTTGGGACTAATGACCACCGTGCTCCAGGAGAACCTCGCCGGCCAGCGCGTAGTCAAGGCCTTCGCCGCCGACGACTACGAGCAGTCCAAGTTCAGCGGGCGCGCCGGAAACGTGGCCTACTACTCCTACGAGGCCACCAAGCTGGAAGCCTCCAACAGCGCCATGATGACCATGTTCTACATCGCCGCAACCGGCCTGATCCTCTGGGCCGGCGGAAGAGAGGTCGTCGGCGGCAACCTCACCGTCGGCGAGCTCGCCCAGTTCGTCTTCTACCTCGGCCTCCTCGCCATCCCCGTCCGCATGGCTGCCTGGATCGTCAACTCTTTCGCCCGCGCTATCTCCGCGGGTGAGCGGCTCTTCGCCGTGCTGGACGCCCAGTCCGCGGTGCAGGAAAAGCCGGGCGCCGAGCCCCTGTCCCAGGTCGAGGGCCACGTGGTCTTTGACAGCGTCTCCTTTGGCTACGACGCCGCCTCCCCCGTCCTCAACAACGTTACGCTGGAGGCCAAACCCAAGCAGATCATCGCCATGCTGGGCGCCCCCGGCAGCGGCAAGAGCAGCATCGTCCACCTCATCCCCCGCTTCTATGACGTCACCAAGGGCAGCGTCACCATCGACGGCGTCGACACCCGCGACACCACCCTCGCCTCCCTCCGCGCCAACGTCGGCATCGTCCAGCAGGACGTCTTCCTTTTCACCTCCACCATTCGCGAGAACATCGCCTACGGCGCCGTCAACGCCACCGAAGAGCAGATCGTCGCGGCTGCCAAAGTCGCTCAGCTCCACGACCAGATCATGGAGATGCCCGGCGGCTACGACACCTGGGTCGGCGAGCGCGGATTGACCCTCTCCGGCGGGCAGCGCCAACGCCTCGCCATTGCCCGGACTCTGGTGCTGAACCCACCCATCCTCATCCTGGACGACTCCACGTCCAGCGTGGACACGGAGACCGAGCATAAGATCCACCAGGCCATGAAGGAGGTCGTCAAGGGCCGCACCACCTTCGTCATCGCCCACCGGCTCAGCACCCTCAAGGAAGCCGACCTCATCCTGGTCATGGACAAGGGCGAAATCGTACAGCGCGGCTCCCACGAGCGGCTCGTAAGCCGCCCAGGACCCTACCAGAGCATCTATGAGCTCCAGTTCCGCCCGCAGGAGTCCGTGGAGACCAACGGCCATCAGCCCACGCCAGAAACGGCAGGATGGAGCCTCACGGCGCCATCCCCCGCCGGAGGAGCGGAGTAATGCACGACGGCGGCTGGCATGGCCACGCGCACGGCGGCATGGACGATGAGGAGCTAGGGAGAGTTTACGACCACAAGGTCATGAAGCGCCTCTACCCCTACCTCCGGCCCCACCTGCGCCTGGCCCTCGTCGCCTTCGCCCTCATGCTCGTCTACACCAGCACCATCGTCGCCATCCCCTATCTGATCGCCTACACCATCGACAACTACGTCACCCCCGGAGAACTCGGCCAGTGGTTCCCGCCCACGGGTCTCAACCTGGCCGGCGCCATCTTCCTTGTCATCGTCGTCCTCAACGTCACCGGCAACTACATCTACCAACGCCTCATGGGCAAGATCAGCCAAATTGTTCTTTTCAAGCTCCGCACCAACATGTTCGACCACCTCCAGGTCCTCTCTGTCCCCTTCTTCGACCGCAACGAGGTGGGCCGTGTCATGAGCCGCGTCCAGAACGACGTGAACCAGCTCCAAGAGTTCCTCCCGATGCTGGTCCTCAGCCTCGGCGATATGCTGAGCCTCGTCGGCATCGTGGGCGTCATGCTCTTCATGAACTGGAAGCTGGCCCTCATCACGTTCGTCGCCATCCCCATCCTGTTCGTCATCATGGTCTGGTGGCAGAGCATGGCCAAGGCGGCATTCATCGACATCCGCCGGGCCATCGCCATCGTCAACGGCCGCCTCCAGCAGAACATCGCCGGCGTGCGAGTCGTCCAGAGCCTCAACCGGGAGGACCTGAACCTCCGTCAGTTTGATAAGGTAAACCGCGACCACCTCAACTCCAACCTTCGCGCCGCGCGCCTCTCCGCCTTCCTCATGCCAACCGTGGAGCTGCTCACCGCCACCTCCCTCATCCTGGTCATCCTCGTCGGCGGCAGCATGGTCCTGGGCGGCTCCCTCATGGTCGGCGCCCTGGTCGCCTTCGCCCTCTACATCCAGCGTTTCTTCGACCCCATTCGCAACCTGACCCAGCAGTACACCCAGTTCCAGCGCTCCACGACCGCCGGCGTCCGCATCTTCGAGCTCCTCGACGTCCAACCGGAGGTCACGGACAAGCCCGGCGCCCCGGACCTCCCGCCCATCACCGGCGAAATCCGCTACGAGCACGCAGGCTTCCAGTACCTGGAGGGCATCCCCGTGCTCAAGGACGTCAACCTGCACATCAAGCCCGGTCAGACCGTCGCCCTCGTCGGACCCACCGGCGCCGGCAAGACCACCATGGTCTCCCTCCTCACCCGCTTCTACGACGTGGTCGCCGGCCGCATCACCGTCGATGGCCACGACGTGCGCGACGTGACCCGCACCTCCCTCGCGGGCCAGATGAGCATGGTCCTCCAGGAGCCCTTCCTCTTCTCTGCCACCGTCGCGGACAACATCCGCTACCGCTGCCGCGACGCCACCGACGAGCAGGTCGAAGCCTCGGCCCGCGCCGTCGGCGCCCACGAATTCATCATTCATATGGAGCACGGCTACGAGACCGTTCTCCATGAGCGCGGCGGCAACCTCAGCATCGGCCAACGCCAGCTCATCAGCTTCGCGCGCGCACTCCTCGTCGACCCCCGCATCCTCATCCTCGACGAGGCCACCGCCAACGTCGACACGTTCACCGAGATCGCAATCCAACGCGCCCTCCACGAGCTCCTGCGGGGACGCACCGCCGTGGTCATCGCGCACCGCCTCTCCACCATCCAGAGCGCGGACCTCATCGTCGTCATGCACCATGGGAGGGTCGCGGAAACAGGCACGCATGCACAGCTCATGGAGCAAGGCGGCCTCTACACCCGCCTCTACGCCCTCAACTTCGACGAGGATGCCGCCGAGCTGAGCGACCTCATTCCCTCCGCCGCCGAGCGCACGTAGGACCGATGCCCCCGCTCCGTCAGAGCGCCCCGCTCTGCGGCGAACCCTCCGCGAGCGTACCCCGTGTGAATAGCATCGAGGACCTGCACCGAGCCGTCGTCGCCTGCACGATCTGCCCCCGCCTCGTGGCCTACCGTGAACGCGTCGCACGCGCCAAGCGCCGCATGTATATGGAATGGGACTACTGGGGCCGGCCCCTGTCAGGCTTCGGCGACCCCAACGCCCGCCTGCTCGTCCTCGGCCTAGCCCCCGCCGCCCACGGCGGCAACCGCACCGGACGCATGTTCACCGGCGACCGCAGCGGGGACTGGCTCTACGGCGCACTCCACGCCACGGGCTTCGCGAACCAGCCAACCTCCGAGCACAGGGACGACGGCCTCGCCCTCCATGGCGCCTACGTCTCCGCGGCCCTCCGCTGCGCTCCCCCGGACAACAAACCCCTCCCGGAGGAGCTCGCCAGTTGCCGCCCCTACCTCCTGCGCGAGTTCACGCTCCTGCACGGGCTCCGCGTCGTCCTGGCCCTCGGTAAGATCGCCTTCGATGCCTACCTGGCCACCTTCCCGCCCCGCGGCTTCGCGATGCCGCGGCCCCGGCCCCGCTTCGCCCACGCCGCCGCCTACGCCATGCCCGACGGCCTCACGCTGCTCGCTTCCTATCATCCCAGCCAGCGCAACACACAGACCGGCCTGCTTACCGCCCCCATGTTCCACGCCGTATTCGCCGCCGCCGCGGACCTGATCAGCGGGCCGGCGGACAAAGGAGCCCGGCCGTCTCCACCCAACGCCCGTTGACAGCCCCCGCGCCTGCCTGCTTCAATAGGGATAGCGGATTGCCCATCCGCCCCATCGATGCGGGAGTAGCTCAGCGGTAGAGCCCCTGCCTTCCAAGCAGGTTGTCGAGGGTTCAACTCCCTTCTCCCGCTCCACACTCCACCCGGAATCACGTCCAGGACCCGGCCGCAATGAGTATTGACGCAGCCTCGCCGCTGTCATAAAGTTGGAACAGACAGCGCAGCTGCCGCTGACGTGCGCCGCCGCTGCTGGACAATCCCCTGGAAGTGACACATCGAACACCACTGGCCAGCCTACCCCTGCTAGCGAAAGGAGCGACTAGTGCTAAGCGTTCAGGAAAACGATCAGCTGTCCCGAGTCTCGCCCGGCACTCCCATGGGAGAGCTCATGCGCCGCTACTGGCACCCCATCGCGGCCACCGTGGAGATGAAGGAGAACCCCACCAAGGCTGTACGCATCCTGGGTGAGGACCTGGTCCTCTACAGGGACCGCAGCGGGACCTTTGGCCTCCTCCAGGAGTCCTGCCCCCACCGCCGCGTCAACCTGCTGTACGGCATCCCGGAGCAGCAGGGCCTGCGCTGCCCCTACCACGGCTGGCGCTTCGACGAGACCGGCAAGTGCCTCGAAATGCCCGCCGAGGCCCCCGACAGCACCTTCAAGGACCGCGTCACCGCCCTCAGCTACCCCGTACAGGAGCTCGGCGGCCTCATCTGGACCTACATGGGCCCCCAGCCCGTACCCCTGCTGCCCCGCTGGGACCTCTTCGTCATGGGGGGCGTCGTCCGGGAGATCGGCTCCACCATGCTCCCCTGCAACTGGCTCCAGTGCATGGAGAACTCCCTGGACCCCTGCCATACCGAGTGGCTCCACGGCTACCAGTCCTACTACATCATGGAGCTCGAGGGCAAGGGCGACCAGATCCCCCGCACCGACGATGGCCACTACGCCGTCTTCCGCCACCTCAAGATCGGCTTCGACATCTTCGAGCACGGCGTCTACAAGCGCCGCCTCATGGAGGGCATGTCCGAGGATCACGACGACTGGAAGGTCGGCCACCCCATCCTCTTCCCCTACACCCTCCGGATTACCTTCGGCGCCGGCACCTTCCAGATCCGCGTCCCCGTCGACGACACCCACACCTGGCACATCAACTACAGCTGCGTGCCCCGGGAGCCCGGCGCCGAACCTCAGCAGGAAGTCCCGATGAACCCCGTCGCCTTCCAGGATAAGAACGGCCACGCCATCCGCAAGGGCACCCTCCCCCAGGACATGATGGCCTGGTGGACGCAGGGCCCCCTCGCCGAGCGCCACCTGGAGAAGCTCGCCACCTCCGACCAGGGCGTCATCCTCTATCGGCGCCTCCTCAGAGACCAGATGCGGCTCGTCGCCGATGGCGGTGAGCCCATGAACACCTTCCGCGACCCCGCCAAGAACGTGCGCATCGACGTGCACACGGAGCAGAACCAGTACATGATGTTCCCCAGCGAGGAGCGCGAGGGCAGCATCAAGGCATACGAGAACACCAGGTACGCCGAAAAGGTGTAGCCCGCTCACCGACCCTGGCCTCCGTGTCGGAGCATCTCCGAAAGGGAGTAGGCCCATGACGCAAGAGCAGGACTTCTTCGATCGCGTCGCCGCCGCCGGGACGCGCCCCCTGTGGCTGTCGCACCGCCCCCCGCAGCCCGCGCAGCGCCCCTACATCTGGCGCTGGAGCCTCATGGAAGGCCTGATGAACGAGGTCATCCAGCTGGAGAGCCTCAAGGGGGCCACAGTTCGCCGGGTCCTGACCCTCTCCAACCCCGGCCTCGGCCCCAACAGCCCCACGAGCAAGACCCTCTCCGCTGCCATCCAGATCGTGCCCCCCGGAGAGGTCGCCGAAGCGCACCGGCACACCGCAGCCGCCATCCGCTTCATCATCCAGGGCAACGGCGCCTATACCGTCCAGGACGGGGAGCGCTTCGTCATGGAGGAGGGCGACCTCGTCCTCACCCCCAACTTCATATGGCACGACCACGGCAACGAGACCAGCAAACCGATGATCTGGCTCGACTGCCTCGACGCACCCCTCATCGGCTACCTCGACGCCATGCTCCAGGAGCCCTTCTACGAGAACACCCAGCCCGTCACTAAGCCCGTCGGCTACACCAACAACCGCATCGGCAACGGCCTCATGCGCGGCATCGCCGACACCGCCGTCAAGCCCCTGCCCATCACCTACAAGTGGCCCGAAGCCCTCCGCGCCCTCTCCGAATCGGGCTCGGAGACCCCCTTCGACGGCATCGCAATGGAGTACATCAACCCCCTGAACGGTGGCCACACCATGCCCACCATCGCCTGCCGCCTCCACCTCCTGCGACTCGGCGACCACACCGGCGCCCACCGCCACACCGGCAACACCGTCTACCACGTCGCCTCCGGCAGGGGCTTCTCCGTCATCGACGGCATCCGCGTCGACTGGGAGAGGGGCGACACCTTCGTCCTCCCTCCCCTCGCGTGGCATGAGCACGGCGCCGAGTCGGCCGAGGACGCCGTGCTCTTCTCCCTCAGCGACATTCCCGTCCTCGAAGCCCTGCAGCTCTACCGGGAAGAGGAGGGTTCGCCTCAAGAGGTCGCGGAGGTCCTGGCCTAGCCGCCGCCCCACCACCGGAACAAGTCTCATGCGCTGCTGAGGGCTGCCCGCCTCCGGGCGGCCCTCAGTACGAAAGTGATCCGTTATGTCCACACAGCAGACACCGTCACCGGCCTCCCCAAAACCCCTGAAGATGGGCATGATTGGCATCGGCGTTGGCGCCGGCCAGATCCTGCCCGCCATGCACTCCATGCCGGAGATCGAGCTCGTCGCCGGCGCCGACATCAACCCCCGCGTCCTCGGCGCGTTCCGCGAACGCTACCCCGACGTCCGCGCCTATGACAGCGCCGAGTCCCTCTGCGCCGACCCGGACCTCGAGGCCGTCTGGGTAGCAACCCCCAACAACCTCCACTGCCCCCACGTCGTCCTCGTCGCCCAGAGCGGCAAGCACGTCGTCTCGGAAAAGCCCATGGCTGTCACCCTCGGCGAGGCGGATCAGATGGTTGAGGCCGCCGAAACCAATGGTGTCAAGCTCCTCTGCGGCCACACCCTGGGCTTCAGCCCCCCCATCCGCGAAATGCGGCGCATCATCCGCTCCGGCAAGCTGGGCCCCCTCCACGCCATCAACAACTGGGCCTTCACGGACTGGATGCTCCAGGCCAGACAACCCGAGGAACTGGACGAGACCAGGGGCGGCGGCCTCCTCTACCGCCAGGGACCGCACCAGATAGACAGCATCCGCCTCCTGGGGAACGGCATGGTCAGAAGTGTCCGCGGCACGGTGGGCGTCTGGTGGGAAGAGCGCGCGGCACCCGGCTACTACTCCGCATTCCTGGAGTTCGAGAACGGCGCCAGCGCCACCGTTACCAACAGCGGCTACGGCTACACCATGACTGCCGAGCTGGTCCCCTGGGGCAACGATCGCGGCATCCTCGCCGGCTACAACGAGGCCCGGCGCATCGAAATCCGGCGCCAGATACACGCCGGCACCCGCGATGAGATGGCCGACAAGGACAACCTGCGCATCGGCAGCGCCGGGGAGCGCCGCACGCCCCGACCCGACGGCTCCGCCGGCCAGCCCTGGGTCCCCGCCAACCTCGGCATCCTCATCGCCACCTGCGAGCGCGGCGAGCTCCGCCAGTCCCAGCACGGCCTCTACGTCTACAGCGACGAAGGCAAAGAGGACGTCCCCCTGGAGGGCCGGTCCTTCAACACCGGCCTTGAAGACCTCATGGAGCTCTACAACGCCGTCCGCTTGGACAAGCCCGTCTACCACGACGGCGCCTGGGGCATGGCCACCCTGGAGGTCATCCTCGCCATCTCACAGTCCTCAAGGGAGCGCCGCGAGGTCCTCCTCTCCCACCAGGTCCCCATGTCCGACGACTATGACTAGCCGCCCCTGCGGCGCCCGCCGCGCCGGACCCTACCCCCCCCACCGCCACATCGCACTTGACCTCTGCGCAATTGCGTATATCATTGACAGGCTGCCTGCAGCACACTCGTATTGAAGGAGGAGATCCATGACCTCGCCTGCAAACCCGAATCTGGCGCCCGGCGCGGAAGTTGAGGGACAGGACGTTGCCGTCCCCGCCGACGGCGCTGAGATCAGCGCCTACGTGTCCCAGCCCAAGGGCGGCGGCGCCACAGCCGGCGTCATCGTCATCCATGAAAACCGCGGCCTCATGCCCTACCTCCGCGACGTCGCTGACGGCCTCGCCAGCAACGGCTACCTTGCCATCGCCCCGGACCTCCTCTCCCGCGACGGCGGCACCGCCAGCATCGAGGACATCCCCGCTGCCCTCCAGGGAATAGCCCGGGAGCGCCACGTGGGCGACGTCCAGAGTGTCGCCAAGTGGCTCCAGAGCCAGCCCGGCATCTCCAGCTTCGGCATCATCGGCTTCTGCTTCGGCGGCGCCATCGTCTGGCGCTTTGCCACCGAGAACCCGGACCTGGCCGCGGCCGTCCCCTTCTACGGCGCCAACCCACCCCTCGATGCCGTGCCCAACATCAAGGCCGCCGTCTACGCCGTCTACGGTGAGACCGACGAACGCATCAACGCCGGCATACCGGACGTCACCCAGGCCCTCAACGCCGCCGGCACAACCCACGACATGAAGGTCTACGCCGGCGCCGGCCACGCCTTCCACAACCACACCAACCCTCCCGACCGCTACAACGCAACCGCCGCCAATGAAGCCTGGGGAGACGCCCTCGCCTGGTTCAAGCAGCACCTCGGCTGATTCCCGCGTCCAGACAGTCCCGGGCCGTAGACAACACAGCCAGGAGCGCATGCTCCTGGCTGTTCCATTTCACGCATACGCGTTCTGTCGTGCAGCCCACTCCCCGCAATGAGCGCCTTCCAGTCCGGAGCCACGCGCTCCCGCTAGCGCAAATTGACAAACTCCCTATAATGAGGACGCAACAGAGACCGTCACAGTCGAAAAACAGAGGAGGACCCATGGCCACCATCGACTCCGATGCCCACGTCATCGAGACCGACCAGACCTGGGACTACATGGACGAGTCCGAAGCCCGCTACAAGCCCGTTACCCTCGCCCCCAGGGACGGGGACGCAAACCGCCTTTTCTGGGCCATCGACGGCAAGCTCAAGCAGCGCCGCACCAACATCGGCGGCGACACCACCGAGGTCACCCGCGAGATGCTCGACGTCAGCGCACGCCTCGCCCACATGGACGAGTTAGGCGTCGACATCCAGGTCCTCTTCCCCACCATCTACACCCGCAAGATCGCCGACGACCCTGCCGCCGACTTCGCCCTTGGCAAGAGCTACAACCGCTGGATGGCCGACATCTGGAAGCAGGGCCACGACCGCCTCCGCTGGGTCGCCATCCCGCCCCTCATGGACCTCTCCAAGGCCCCCGCCGAGCTTGAGTTCGCCAAGAAGAACGGCGCCTGCGGCATCTTCATGCGCGGCTTCGAAGGCGACCGTCAGCTCTCCGACCCCTACTTCTTCCCCCTCTATGACGTCGCGTCCAGCCTCGACCTCGCCATCGCCATCCACGCCGGCAGCGCCAACCCCGCCGTCGCCAACTTCCTCGGCTTCGGCTCCGACGGCGGCAGCTTCCTCGTCTCCAAGCTCCCCGTCATGAGCTCCTTCCACACCCTCCTCCTCCACGAGATCCCCACCCGCTTCCCCAAGCTCCGCTTCGGCTTCGTCGAGGCCAGCGCCCAGTGGGTCCCCCACGTCCTGCATGACATCGTCCGCCGCACCGCCCACCGCCAGGGACGCCACCTCCAGGGCCGCGTCACCGGCGACATCCTCCGCGACAACCGCCTCTTCGTCGCCTGCCAGACCGACGACGACATCCCCTACGTCGTCCAGTATGCCGGCGAGGACAACCTCGTCATGGGCACCGACTACGGCCACGCTGACACCACCGCGGAGCTCGAGGCCCTCTCCACCCTGCGCAAGACCAGCCCCGTCGACGCCCGCGTCGTCGACAAGATCCTCGACGACAACGCCCGCGCTCTCTACGCCCTGTGAGCGCCGTCCCCCAGCAATGAGCCCCGGCCCAGGGCCTGAGAATCAGCAAAGAACAGTTGAGAGGCGACGTGATGACCCAAGGAAGCAACGGCAAGGGGTACGGCCACCGGGCCCGCATAGGGTACACGTCGCCCCCCATAACCTCCGAGATCTTCCCCTACGAGTTCTACAAGCTGGCCCCCGAGGGAGTCACCCTCCTCCTCACCTCCCTCGACGTGTGGGACCACACCGCAGTGGAGCTAGAGGACAGCTACAAGCGCACGCTGCGCGCCTCCCAAGCTATGGGCGAGGCCGGCGCCAACCTCATCGTCCTTGGCGGCGGCCCCGTCCTCGGCGCCAGGGGGGACAGCAACGTCGGCGACCTGATAGCAGCCGCGAAGGAGGCCTCCGGCGTCCCCGTGACAACGGTCCTCTCGGCCTACGCCGAAGCCCTCCAGGCCGTTGGCGCCAAGAGAATCGTGTCCATCAACCCCGCCCATACCGGCACGGACGCCACCGTACAGCGGACGGACGGCATCGAGGTCTTGGGCGTCAGGCCCCTTGGCGACGGCCAGTTCGTCGGCTCCACCCTCGTCCCCTCCCAGGAGGTCATGGACGCGGGCCGGGATCTGATCAAAGCACATCCCCAGGCGGATACCATCTGGATCGGTTGGCCCCACCGCGCCTCTGTGGACCGGATCGAGGCGATGGAGCAGGAGATGGGCGTCAACGTCGTCAGCGCAACCCAGGCCATCGTCTGGCACGCCCTCCGCCGCTGCGGAATACCCGACGCCATCCCAGGCTACGGCCGCCTCATGCGTCAGTAGCGCCCCTGGGTTCCCACCCCGCGCTCAGGCCCTTCAAGGGCCTCAGGGTGAGCGCGGCTCCTACACCGCCACCCTGCCCCGGCGCTCCCACAGAATACGGGAGTAGTCCTCTCGACGCCACCGGTAGGGCAAGCTCACCAGGCTTCCCGGCTCTGTCGCCGTCTCCAGGATGCGCAGCGCGTCCTCCGCGATCACACGATGCTGCTCCGCGTTGCCCGGCTCCCCCATCGGCCGCCCAAACGGGAACCGGACAGCGGCCACCCGCGGCGGCCGGATCCGCTCCGCCACCTGCGCGTACATCATGACCTGCACCGTAGGGATGCCCTCCGCCTCGATGGCCCTCGCTATCAGTCCCCCGGACCGATTGCACACCGGTCAGGTGGACGTCAGCACCACCGCCTGCACGCCGTCCGCCTTCAACCGGCGGGCCACCTCCGGGGCGGTCTCGGTCATCAGCAGGTCCGGCCGCTGGATGAAGCCCATGAACGAGTAGTTGTCCTCCGCCAGCTCGCCGATCACCCCCTCCCGCTCCAGCTCAATGAAGCGGTCCAGGGGGAACACGCAGTTGATGTCCTCCCGCGGCCCGGACAGGTCATAGTGGATGTGCGAAACCCCGATGCGTTCGCGGGGCGCGCTCTTCGGGATGACGCGGTACGACCAGTCGCCCTGACGCTCGGGCCCGTCCGTCTCGAAGGGCGCCTGGTCGTCCAGGTAGAAGCCGCCCGTGGTCACCAGGGCGATCTTGGACCTCGCGATGGGCGCCTGAAGCGCGGCCCAGGGCGTTGCCGCCTCCACCTCCGGGAGTCGCGCCCGCTCCCCTGCAAGCTGCACCCCCTTCTCCTCCCACTCCTCCAGGAAGTCGGACAGGCCGTCGAGGCTACCGCTCTCCCTGGCCTCCACCGCCCTGACGAACAGCCCCCGGAGGAACTCAGCCTGCTCCTCCTCCGGCATCTGCTGCTCGACGTAGCGTATCCGGGAGAAGCCGGACACAATCGCCCCGCTTTCCCCCACGTTCGGGGCCGCCAGGACCTGCTTGAGCACTTCGGCAGCTTCCATCGTTCCCCCTATCCCAGGCTCCTACGGCGCGCTGCGATATACGCCGGCCCGCCTATTTCTCTTCGTTGTAGGTCCACTCAAACCGGGGGTCCTGGTAGGCCTCGTCGGGCATACTGCTGGTGAGCCCCCGCTCCGCAAGCTCGTCCTGGAACTTCTGGCGGATCCAGGGGTCCTCGTCGGGGTACTCGATCTGGTCCCGCGCCGGGTCCACCGCCTCCGACCCCATGTTGATGAGTCGGGGTGAGTGTAGGGCCAGGTACCTGCCATCCGTCGAGCCAACATTGAAGTGCTGGTGGAACCACCTGTTCGGCGGGACGAACACGCTGCCCTCGTGCCACGGTACGACGATCTTCTCCGCCCCCTCGGGCCACATCACGGAGTAGCCCTCACCCGCAGGGATGATGATGACCACCCCCGGTCCGTGCCGGTGCCCCTTTTTGTAGCTCCTGGCCGGGAAGACCGACATGTGCGCCCAGTTCTCCGAGCCCGGGAACTTGACGGACACCACGTGCCCCCCTGCGCCCCGGCCCCAGTACGGCACCAGCTTGTCCCACGCGCGCATGTCCGGGAAGAAGTTGCCTACCCATATCTCCTGGAACCCCGTGGCCCTGTTGGGGTCCATCGAGATTCGCTGGGCCTTAGCCTCCGAGTAGAACTCGCCGTCCCCGCCGGACAGCCGGCCCGCGTCCTCGTGGGGGTTGTTGAAGAAGAAGCTAGGGTCCGCCAGCGTCAGCATCGCCAGCGGGAGATAGTTCTGATGCAGCAGCCGCACCGGCCGATCGCCCTGCGTGTTGGTCAGCTGCACCGTGTGGCTGTGGGGGAGCAGAAACATGCTGTGCTTCTGCCACTCGAAGGTCTTGGGCGCCTGGTTCCCGTCCGCCGAGACCGTTGCCAGCCCGCGGCCGTCGGCCACGTACACAATCTCGTCCAGGGCAAACTTGAGCGGAGGAAGGGTCTTTCCCGGCGGGATCTCCGTGACACGCGCCTCGGTGATCCCTTCCTGGCCGGCCAGCTGCAGGAAGGCCGCATTGCACTCCCGCTCCGGCCACCAGCCCAGCTCGACGGTCCGCACGTCCTCCACGAAGTACCCGCGATGAATCGGCACCCCCAGCGTGCGGATCCACTGGTCATGGGGCGACATCGCCATCAAACGCTCTTCCGCCGGACTCGGGCCTGCTGTTTGGGTCTGTGTCATGTCTATTCACCCTCCTTTAGAGTCTCGTGCAACGTAATCCTCCCCATACACCCTGTCAAGGCGCGCAGCGACCACCAGCAGCCCGCGCCCCACGTGCACTGCTCCGGCACCCCATACGCATCCATATGCACAACTGCAGCGACGGGGCTACGACCACAAAGCTGTCGCGCCAGCGACCGCTAGCTGTAGTTCCCATGGACGTTGCTTACAGGCGTGAGGCGGGAGTAGCCCGCCGATGCCGCCGTGAGGACGCCGGTGATTGTCATACGCGAGGAACCCAGGCAGCGCGTCGAGCACTACGGTCATGCCTGCAGCCCCCACGTCACTACGCAACCCTCCTTCCGCAGTCTGTTAGAATGGCGTTCACGAACAGCGCAAAGAGCGCCGACTACGGAGGCAGCTGAGTGAACTACCACTACATCTCCGGCGACTCTCATATGGAGGTTGACACCGCGAATTGGACGCCTCGCGTCCCGGAGCAGCACCGCGACCGCGCACCCAAGCTTGTGCGCCTCAACGACGACACCGACGCCTGGTTTATCGACGGCAAGCAGGCGCGCAAGGCGAACCCAGCCGACCTGTATGGCGGCAGGGGCCGCGAGCACTACCTGCCATCTGGGGTGAAGTACGAGGGCACGCCGGGGACCGGCACACCCCAGCAGCGCATGCAGGAACAGGACATCGACGGCGTAGACGCCGAGGTCCTCTTCCCCGCTCAGGCCACCGGCCCGAAGATGTGGCGGATGGTGGATGACGACGAGGCCTACCTGACCATCGTCCGGGCGTACAACGACTGGCTCATCCAAGACTATTGCGCCGAGAACCCGGACCGGCTCATCGGCGTGACCATCATGCCGATCATTGAGGATCTGGACGCGCACATCGAAGAGCTCAAGCACTGCAAGGAGATCGGAGCGAAAGCGGTGATGCTCCAGGACTTCCCGTCCGGCAAGCAGTACCCGACCGTCGAAGACGACAGGTTCTGGGAGACGGCGCTCAATCTCGACATGCCGGTGACCGTTCACGTGGACCTCGAACGGAGCGGGAAGGGCCCGTTCCTAGACTACCCCAAAGCCACGCCTGAACTGCTGAAGGAGCTCGAGGCTCCGGGGAAGAGCTTTCCGGAACAGATGGCGCGATTCGCCCCGATCAAGGGGAGCGGAGCGCTCCCTGCTGTTCAGTGGGCGCTGTCGGGTCTCTTCGACCGCTTCCCCAGCCTCAAGATACTGTTCGCAGAGAACCAGATCGGATGGATACCGTTTTTCCTGCAGAGCGCAGACATCCGGTACGAGCGGAATCGTTACTGGGCGGAAAACCAGTTGGGCTTCAAGCCGCTGTCGCGTCCGCCGAGCGAGTACCTGCTGGAGCACACGCTCTGGGGCTTCCAGTACGACCGGGTGGGCGTGCTGGCGCGCAACCAGCTGAACGTGGACAACCTCATCTGGGGCTCCGACTTCCCTCATCAGGAATCGGACTGGCCCGATTCGTTGAAGATCCTCGACGAGGCATTTGAAGGCGCGCCTGAGGACGTGCGCTACAGGATGACCTGTGGCAACGCGATAACCTTCTTCAGGCTGGACGCAAGCTAGCGACCGGCGTAAGGCTTTAGCAGCCCGTAGATAGCCTCGTTCGCCGGAGTCGGCACGCCCGACGCGCGCCCAAGCCGCACCACCGCGCCGTTCAGCGCCTCCAGCTCCAGCGGGCGGCCGTTCTCCAAGTCCATCTGCATCGATGCCTTCATCAATGACGCTTCCGCGTCCATGTACGCCAGCGTCCGCTCCACTACGTCGTCCGCCAGTGCGACCCCCCGCTTCCTCCCCACCGCCTCGATCTCCCGCATCACCCGCACGACCAGCCCTCGCGACTCGGGCGCCGCCATCACCTCGGCCATGCTCAGGCGGCCCGCTGTCGTCACTCCGGCCAGCGCCGACACAAAGAGCCACTTGGACCAGAGCGCGCTCACCACGTCATCGGGGAGCTCCGTCGGCACGCCCGCACCCCGCAGGAGACCGGCCGCCGCCTCCTCTCGCCGGCCCGCAGGGCCCCCGGGCTCGCCCAGCACCACCCGGCACACGCCGCCCTGCTGCCGCACCACGCCCGGGGCCTCGACCCGCGCCTCGATGTAGACGGCGCCCGGCAGCACGTGGCCCACGCCCAGCCCCTCCTGAAGCTCCTCCCAGCTCAGCACGCCGTTCTGAAGCGAGAGCACCGTCGTATCCGGGCCCACCAGTGGGCGGCAGAGAGGTATGGCCTCGCCGTTCTGGTACGTCTTGACGGTGAACAGCACCAGGTCGACCGGACCAACCTCCTGCGGCGAATCCGTGGCCCGCGGCCGCACCGTGAACTCCCCGGCCTCCCCGCGCACCGTGAGCCCCAGTCGCCGGACCGCCTGCAGGTGCGGCCCGCGCGCGACCAGCGCCACGTCGGCCCCGGCCCGTGCGAGCATCGCCCCAAGGTAGCCGCCCACGGCCCCCGCGCCCATCACCGCGATGCGCGGCCCGCTCCCCGCCAGCGCGCGCCCTTCCAACCACTCGTGCGACTCCATCCTCTCTCTCCTCCCAGAGACTCCTGCCGCCGCGCCGGCGGTCCGCCTCCCTCCATACGCTGCCCCGGCCCTCCATTCGCACCCATGTACACAACCCCCGCG
Organism: Dehalococcoidia bacterium; assembly: GCA_965197715.1. Taxonomy (GTDB): domain Bacteria; phylum Chloroflexota; class Dehalococcoidia; order Lucifugimonadales; family UBA1127. Next base: position 2,580,713 of record OZ240224.1, on the reverse strand, counting down.
ACTCACCCACGCCCACAGGCCGTTGCGCCAGCGACCGCCAGCGACCATTGACCTATGGCTGGATGTGTTCCATAATCCCCCACGCAGGGAGCGCCTGCACAGCACACAAGCAGGCCCTTGGGGCCAGGGAGAGCGTATGGCAACAGAAATAGAGCGGAAGATCGTCAACTTTGGCATCGTAGGCATCGGCGTGGGCGGCGCCGAAATCCTGCCCGCCATGGAGTCCCATTCCGGCCTCCAGCTCGTCGCCGGCTGCGACGTCAACCCCCGCGTCCTTACCGCCTTCAAGGAACGCTACGAGGCCCGCGGCTACGACACCATGGAGGGCCTCTGCGCGGACCCGGACGTGGACGTCATCTACGTCTCCACGCCCAACCAGTTCCACGCCCGCCACACCATCATGGCCCTGGACGCCGGCAAACACGTCGCCGTCGAAAAGCCCATGGCCATCTCCATGCAGGAAGCCGAGCAGATGAACGAGGCCGCGGACCGCAACAACCGCCTCCTCATGTGCGCCCACACCCAGAGCTTCAGCCCGGAGATCGGCGCCATGCGACGCATCATCGCCTCCGGCAAGCTGGGCCAGCTCCGCGCCCTCCACATCATGGCCTACTCCGACTGGATGATGCGCCCCCGCTCCGACGAGGAGCTCGACCCCAACCAGGGCGGCGGCGTCCCCTATCGCCAGGGCCCCCACCAGCTCGACACCGTCCGTCTCCTCGGTGGCGGCATGGTCAAGAGCGTCCGCGGCATGACCGGCGGCTGGTTCAAGGCCCGGCCCATTCAGGGCTACTTCACCGCCTACCTGGAGTTCGAAGACGGCACCCCGTGCACCGTCGTCCACAACGGCTACGGCTACTTCAACACCAACGAGCTCTTGCCCTGGGGCAAAGAAGCACAGAACCTCACCACAGAGCAGCGGATCCGCAACCGCAAGGCCCTCCAGGACGGCACCTGGGACCAGAACCAGGGCAAGGACGCTATCCGCATCGGCGGGCCGGAGGAGATGACCCGCTTCCGTCGTGGCGGCGAACGCCAGCCCTGGCTCCCAGGCGACTTGGGCTTCGTCATCGCCTCCTGTGACGGCGGAGACATCCGCCACTCCGACTTCGGTCTCTACGTCTACGACGGCGACGGCAAGCGCGAGGTCCCCGTGCCCGGCCAGTCCGCCATGCGCGCCACCGAGCTCGAGGAGATCTACAACTCCATCGCCCTCGGCGCTCCCGTCTACCACGACGGCAAGTGGGGCATGGGCACCCTGGAGGTCTGCCTCGCCATCCTCGAGTCCGGCCGCACCCACAAGGAGATCGAGCTCACCCACCAGGTGCCGGTCCCCGCGGGCTACGACGAGATGCTGAGGGCCCAGGCCTAGCCGCAGCGCCAACCCGGAACGACCCGCTATCGAGGGTCGGCGGCCCCAGTGGTGGCCGCCGACCCTCGCGCTTTACGCTCCTTCTCCTGGAAGTACGGAATGATGTACTTCCCGAAGAGCCGGATCGACTGCATCACCTTCTCGTGCGGAATGCGGCCCGCCTGGAAGATAGGCAGCAGCTGGTCGATGCCCAAGGCTTCGTAGCGCTCGATGGTGCGGATGCACGCGTCCGGGTCCCCCGCGCAGAACGACCCGTTGTCCAGCAGCTCATCCGGCGACGCGTCCGGCCGCCGATTCGTCTCCACCTGCGTCCGCCGCAGATGGTACTGGTAGTCCTCCGGCACCGAGCTCGGGTCCACGCCCTCCCAGTCGTTGGAATGGCGCATCCTGGAGTTGGCGAAGTACCACATACCGGCCTCGGCGCCTATCTCCCGCCCCTTCGCGTTGTTCTCATCGCAGTAGGCGATGGTGAAGGCCGCTGCCTGGTTGTTCACAAACTTGCCCACGGGCGTCGCGTTGCTCACCGCCTCGCGGTACGTCTTCACCCGGTTCTCCAGCTCCCCGGGGTTCCCAATCGTGAAGCACAGCGCCCCCAGCCCTCGCTCCCCCGCCAGGCGGAAGGTCTCCGTCTGCGTGCAAGCCACCCACAGCGGCGGGTGCGGGACCTGGACCGGCTTGGGGATCACCTCGCGCGGCGGTATGTGATAGTACGTGCCGTCGTGCGAGAAGACCTCCTCCGTCCACATGCGGGGTATGATCGACAGCGCCTCGTCCCACATGCCCCGCGTGTCGTTGATGTCCACGCCAAATGGCGACAGCTGGTACGGCGTGCCGGAGCGGCCCGTGCCCAGCTCCACCCGTCCGTTGCTCAGCACGTCCAGCGTCGCCACGTACTCAGCCACCCGGGCCGGGTGGTTGACCGGCAGCAGCACAACGCCGTGGCCCAGCCGCATCTTCGACGTCCGCTGGCTCAGCGCGCCCAGGAACACCTCCGGCGCGCACGAGTGCGCGAACTCCGTCAGGAAGTGGTGCTCCACCAGCCACGCGTACTCAAAGCCCATCTCCTCGGCCAGGACTATCTGCTCCAGCGCCTCCCAGAAGACGTTGTACTCGCTCTTGGGGTGCCACGGCTTGGGGATCTGGAGCTCATAGAGCATTCCGAACTTCATATCGATTCTCCGTAGCGCGCATAAGCTGGGCGGCGCGCACGACGACCCGCCGCCACCTTCGACGCTGCGAGTCTACCGACGCCTCGAACCCCCGTCAACCAGACCCGACGCTGCGTCGTCTTCCCAACCCACGCCCACAAAGCCGTCGCCGGCACGACGGCCAGCGACGCGTGACGTGGTATCCTACGCACGCCGCCAGCATGGCATCAGCACGGTGAAGCGTGACCCAACGGCTCGGGAAAACGGCGCGGGGACTCATCAACCTCTACACCACCTCCATGGTGATGAGCTTCGGCCACGGCATGCTCATCCCCACCATTCCCGTCATCGCCGCCGTCTTCGACGTCTCCATCGGCCTCGCCGCCCAAGTCGTCACCGCCAACGCCCTCGGCAGGTTCGCCGCACCGCTGCCCGCAGGCATGATCGTCGACCGCCTCGGCGCACGCGCCGCCATGACCCTCGGCCCCATCATGATCGCCGCCGGCGCCCTGCTCACCGCCGTCACTCCCCAGTTCAGCCTCATCCTCATCGCCATGTTCATTGCCGGCGCCGGCGACAGCATGTGGATGATCGCCCGCGAGATCGCCGGCGTCGACCTCGTCCGCCCCGACCAGCGCGGACGGCTCATGAGCGGATTCATGGGCGTATCGTCCACGGGCATGGCGCTCGGCCCCGTTCTTGGCGGCGTCCTGACGGAGTTGGTCCACTACCGCGCCGTCTACTTCCTGTACACTGCCCTGGCCCTCGCCGTCCTCGCCTTCTCCCGCACCGCCACCATGAGCAGGACCCTCACCGCGCCCCATCGCGCCCCTCCGGCCCCCGATGCCGGCAGCCGCGGCCCGCGGCGCTTCTCCCCGACCCACCACCTGCGCGACTGGGCCACCCTCCTCAAGCAGATCGAGCCCCAGTTCCGCACCACCTACGCCGTGTTGGTCTTCGCCACAGTCGGCATGATGCTCTACCGCATGACCCTGCAGAGCATGTTCCCCCTCTACGTCGGCTCCCATCTCGGCTATTCCCCCAGCCAGGTCGGCCTCCTCTTCACCGTCACCGGCATCTTCGTTTTCATCTGGATCCTTCCCGCCGGCCTGGTCACGGACAAGATAGGCAGAAAGTGGGCAACCGTCCCCAGCACGGCCATCCCCGGCATCGCCTTCCTTGCCCTGCCCTTCACCGACGGCTTCCTGCAGCTCGCCATCATCGCCGGCGTTCTGGGCATGGCCCAGGGGCTCTCCCTCGGCTCCGTGGCCACCTCCACCTACGACGTCATCCCCCAGACCGGACGCGGCCGGCTCCAGGCCCTGCGCCGCACCATCGCCGAGGTCGGCGGCGTCACGGGCCCCCTCCTCGGCGGGCTGATTGCCAACCTCTACAACCCCGGCGCGCCGTTCCTCGTCTACGGCCCCGTGCTGTTGCTCGCCGCCCTGCTCCTGGCCTTCCTGGCCAAAGAGACCCTCGTGAAGCAGCGCGCCGCCGCCTGAACTCTCCGCTGCCCCCAACCGGCCGGAGCGCCTTTCCCGGCAGCCCCCGCCGTTGTACAATCAGTCCCCGGATTCAGCCGTCAGGAGGCACAATGACCACCAGTTCCCCCGACGTCGTCGTCATCGGCGCCGGCATCGTCGGATGCGGCGCGGCCTACTACCTCGCGAAGGCCGGCGCCCGCGTCACCATCGTCGAGCGCGACAGTGTCGCAGGCCACGCCTCCGGCTTCGCCCTCGGCGGCCTCAGCCCCCTCGCCGGCGCCGGCGTCCCGGAGCCCCTGGGCGAGCTGAGCCTCGCCAGCTACCGCCTCCACGAGCACCTCTCCGCCGACCTCAAGGAGGAGACCGGCATCGACACGGAGCTCGAGTTCCGCAGCGCCATGAACGTCGTGTTCTCCCAGGAGAACGCCGCGGTCCTTCGTGAGCGCCTGCCGTGGCAGCAGGCCCAGGAAGGCTTCAGCGTCCAGTGGATGGACGGCGCAGGCATCCAGGCCCTGGAGCCGCGCATCAACCCCGAGGTCATGGGCGGCGTCCTCACCGAGCCCGTCGGCCTCCTCGACCCCTACCGCTTCACCCTCGCCCTGCTTCAGGCCGCAGAGAGGGCCGGGGCCACCATGCACAACGCCCCCGTGGACGGCCTCACATTCCAGGGCGGCCGCGTCACCGGCGTCACCCTGCGGGGGCAGACCCTCCCCTGCGACCGCGTCGTCATCGCCATGGGCCCCTGGTGCCACGAGGCCTCCGACTGGCTCGGCGTCACCCTCCCGCTGCAACCCCTGAAGGGCCAGATCGTGCGCCTGAGGATCGACGCCCAACCCCTGCCCTACCTCTCCTTCGGCCACGGCTACGCCGTCTCCAAGCCGGACGGCCTCCTCTGGGTCGGCACCACCGAGGAGTCCGTTGGCTTCGATGAGACCCCCACCATCCAGGCCCGCGACGGCATCCTCGCCGACGCCCTGGAGGTCCTGCCCTTCCTTCAGGACGCGGAGGTCGTCCAGCAGACCGCCTGCCTGCGCCCCGTCACCCCGGACAACCTTCCCGCCCTGGGCCTCGTTCCCGGCAGGGAGGGCGTAGTCGTGGCCACCGGAGCGGGAAGGAAGGGCATCCACATGGGGCCCATCATGGCCCAGGTCGCGGCAGACCTCGCCCGCACCGGCTCCACAGCCCACGACATCTCCGCCCTGGCGGTGGACCGGGAGTACGCCGCCGTCGCATCGCCCGCCGGCAGCTGGGAGACCTAGGCGCCGCCAGCGGCCCTTGCCAACCCTAACCGCAGTCGGCTGCGCGACCGCCGTTGGGACTCACCCCCACAAGGCCGCCGCGCTGGCGACCGCACTACCGCTCGGGCGGGCTTTCCGCTACACTGGGCGGGCCAAGCGCGCCGGGAGCCGTGCTCCCCAAGCCCGCGGGAGCGCAGACCCTCCCGTCCGCTGCCGGACAGGGACAATCGCACACAAAAGGAGAAGGCATGAAGTTTGCCCGCTATTACGCCCACGGCGAGGTGGCCTTTGGTGTCGTGGAAGACGGCCTGGTGAAGCAGATCACCACCACTCCGTTCGAGGAGTATGAGGTTATCGACCACACCCACCCCCTGGAACACGTTGAGCTCCTGGCCCCCAGCGAGCCCACCAAGGCCCTCGCCATGGCCCTCAACTACCGCAGCCACCTCCACGACGCGCCCCAGCCGAAGCGCCCCGAGCCCTTCTACAAGACCCCCAACTGCCTCGTTGGCCCCGGCGACGACATCATCCTTCCCCGGAACGCCGGCCGCGTGGACGAAGAGGCTGAGCTCGTCGTCGTGATCGGCAAGGAGTGCTCCCACGTCTCGCCCGAAGAGGCCCTCGACTACGTCCTCGGCTATACCTGCGGCAACGACGTTAGCGCGCGCGAATGGCAGAACGGGCCCGACGCCGACCGCTCCTGGTGGCGGGCCAAGTCATCCGACACCTTCGGACCCACCGGGCCGTTCATCGAGACCGACCTCGACCTGGCCAACTTCGAGATCCTCTGCCGCGTCAACGGCCAGCAGGTGCAGCACGCCCAGGCCAAGGACCTCATCTACGACGTTCCCACCGTCGTCAGCTTCATCAGCCAGGTCGTGACCCTGGAGGCCGGCGACCTCATCTTCACCGGCACCGCAGGCTCCACCGCGCAGCTCCACGCCGGCGACGTCGTCGAAGTGGAGATCCCAGGCATCGGCGTGCTCGCCAACACCGTCGTCGACGAGGAGTAGACATGGCCGCCAAATCCAAGGGGGACAAGGCCCGCGTCAAGGCCGCGCGTCAGCGGCGCGCCGCCCGCCAGGGCGACAAGCAGCAGGTCGAACGCAACCGCAAGGCCTGGGAGTCCCTCAAGGGTAAGCGCTAACGCCCCCTCCCCACGACGAGACAGCCTCGACAGGAAGCAGCACCCTGTCGAGGCTCGCGTCTCTTCGCGCCGGGTAACAGAAGGGATCAGTCTGATGGCAAGTGGGGTGAGCGAAGGGATTCGAACCCTCGATCTCCTGGGCCACAGCCAGGTGCCTTAGACCGCTCGGCTACGCTCACCACAGGTACGGCGAAAACGAATTCTAGCACGCCCGCCTTCGGAGGGTCAAGGAAAACCCACGCCCGCGGCGCTTATGAGGCGCCTGCCAGGACCTCCATGATGGCCGCAGCGGTCCGCGCGGGGTCATGCAGCGCCGGCGCATCCTCCCGCGCCAACGGCCGCACCACCACCCTCCGCGCCATCTCCCGGCAGCCCTCCACGTCCATTTCGACACGCACGTACCCCTCGGACGGCGCCGCCCTCGAGGAACCGGCCGGGCCGCCGCCGTCCAGCAATAGCGCGTCCAGCGGCTCGTCCATTCCCAGGTACGCCAGCAGCTCGCGCACGAAGTCGGACGCGCGGTAGCCGTCCGTCTCGCCCGGCTTCGTGGCCAGGTTCCCAACGTAGATGATGCGCCCCCGCGACGCCCGGACAGCCTCCGGCATCCCCTCAACCAGCAGATTGGGAAGCACGCTCGTATAGAGGTCGCCGGGCCCTAGGATGACCGCGTCCGCCCTGTGGATGGCCTCCAGCGCCCGCGGGTTCGCGCTCACCCGGGGCCGCAGGTCGATGCCGCTGACCCCCACGCGGCTCGGGCCGCGGAGGTCCAGGGCGGCCTCACCCTCCAGCGTCGAGCCATCCGCCAGCGTCGTCACGAGCTCGGCGCTCTCCAGCGTCACGGGCGCCACAGCCCCCACGACCCCCAGCCACCGTCCCGCCTCCTCGATCGCCTCCTCGAGTCCCCCTCGAGTCCGCATCAGCGATGCCAGCAGCAGGTTCCCCTGGCTATCATCCCTGGGCGGGCTGCCGCTCACCAGCCGGCGCTCGAAGAGCAGCGCCAGCCTCGATTCCAGCCCCACATCCCCCGCGAGAGCCACCAGGCACCTGCGAACGTCCCCAAGCGCGACCACGCCCAGCTCACGCCGCAGCTGCCCGCTGCTCCCGCCGCTGTCCATCACCGTGACCACCGCCGTCAGGTGCCGCGTGTACCTTCGCAGCCCGCTGAGCACGGCGGGGCAACCCGTACCCCCGCCTATGACGACGATGCGCAGGTCCGGTCTATCCATGAGGTTGTCTCATGGGTCTACCCCGCTTGCTATGGATTGTGCAGGGCGGGTCGCTGGCACGACAGCCTTGCAGTGGGAGCCCCGCGCCGCCCCACCACCCTGGATTCCCGGTCGCTGCGCGACGGCTTTGTGGGCGTGGGTTGGGAGCGCCGGGGCGGTGCGTGTCATCAGGGGTGGGGAGAGTCTGTGGTGGGGGATGCGGGGATGACGTGATTGTGATTCGGCGCGCAATACACAAGGCACGCCCCTAGTGGACGGTCACGCTCTTGGCCAAGTTCCGCGGCCGGTCGATGGGGCAGCCCCGCTCGAGCGCCGTATGGTACGCCAGCAGCTGGAGCGCCACTGTGTTCAGGACGGGCGAGAAGCTGGGATCCGTCGCCGGCAGGTGCACCACCTGGTCGACCACCTGGTCCAGCACCGTATCCCTCGCGTCCGTCAGCGCGATGACCGGCGCACCCCGCGCCTTGATCTCCTTCACCGCCGTCAGCAACCGGGGATAGGAGCGGTCCCTCGGAATGACTGCGATGACCGGTGTCTCCCCGGTGAGCATGGCGATTGGCCCGTGCTTGAGCTCTCCCGCCGGGAGTCCCTCCGCGTGAAGGTACGCCAGCTCCTTCAGCTTGAACGCACCCTCCAGCGCCACTGGATGATTCAAACCCTTTCCGATGAGAAAGACGTGCTCCGTGTGCGATATGGTCCCAGCTATCCGCTGCAGCTGCCCCTCCGCCCCTAGCACCCGCTGCACCTTGCTCGGCAGCAGCCGCAGCTCGGTCAGCAGACTATGGAGGAGCGTCGTGGGCAGCGGATAGAGGTACAGGCCCAACAGGTAGAGGTCCACTAGCTGTGCGATGAAGGTCTTGGACGCCCCCACGCTGATCTCCGGCCCTGTCCGCATGTACAAGACCTCGTCCACAACCCTCGTGATGCTGCTGTCCTCGCCCGCGGTGATGGCCATCGTAAAGTAGCCGGACTGCATCGCGTCCCTGGCCGCGCCGATGGTGTCCGCCGTCTCTCCGGACTGGCTGAGGAGGACCGCCCACGAATGCCCGCCCGAGGGAGCCGGCGTCACCAGCTCCGACGCCACCCTGGCGCGCACGTGGCCGGGAAACAACCCCTGGAAGAACTGCTCGCCAATGAGGCACGCGTGATACGCGGTCCCGCACCCGGACAGCAGGATGCTCTCGGGCCGCGGCCGGCTGCTCAGGTCCACATCCAGCGTTACGCCGGGCTCCGTGCTGGAAACGCGCCCGGAGAGCGTGTCCCGAATCACCCGCGGCTGCTCGTGGACCTCCTTCAAGAAGAAGTGCTCGTACCCCGCCCTGTCCAGGTCACGCGTGTCCCAGGTAATGTGATGGACGCTTCGCGCGACGCTGACCTCGTCGTTCCAGACCTGCAACCCGCCGGGCGACAGCAACGCCAGGTCCCCGTCCTCCAGGAACACCATCTCCCGAGTGTTCTCCAGCAGCGCCGGCACGTCAGAGGCCACAAAGCTCTCGCCGTCTCCAAGCCCAACCACCAGCGGGCTCTCCCGACGTGCCATCACCAGCCTGTCGCTGTCACGCTGCAGCGTCGCCAGCGCGTACGTCCCCTCCACCTCACGCAGCGCCGCCGCCACGGCCCCCGCCTCCCCCTGCCCGCGATGACTCTCCACCAGGTGCGCCAGGACCTCGCTGTCCGTCTCAGAGCGGAACGTATGCCCCTGGTTGATCAGCCGCTCGCGCAGGACGGCATAGTTCTCGATCTCTCCGTTGTGCACAATGGCGATGGACCCGCTGCAGTCCAGGTGCGGGTGCGCGTTCGCCGTCGTCGGAGAGCCCACCGTGGCCCATCGCGTATGCCCGATGCCATGAGACCCCTTCACCGGCTGGCTCTGCGCCCGGAGCTGGTCCACAAAGCTGGTCCCCTTGAGCACGGCGATGCTGTCATCGGTCCAGATGGCGATGCCGCACGAGTCGTAACCCCGGTACTCAACGCGCTGCAGCGCGTTGAGGAGAATGGGGTACGCGTCTCTATGGCCGGTGTAGCCGGCTATCCCGCACACGGACAGTCCCCCTCCAGACTTCTCAAGGTCAGGCAGCCTCGGCCGCTAGACGACCAGGCTCTCCTCCGGAACGTCCTCCCGCACCTGGTTCATGTCCCGAATATACGCCCCCTGGCCAATGGTTATCCCCGGGCGCAGCGACACCCCCGCGCCCACCTCTACGTTGTCCGCCACTATGGACCCTATCTGTACCGCCACGGTCTCCCCGTCCACCTGCATCGTCGCCTTCCCGGAGGGCGCGGTGAAACGGGCGCCTATCGTGCAGCCACCCGCGATGATCGTGTCGCTCAGCACCGAGTGGCTGCCAATCTGCACGGAGTCTCCCACGATGCAGTTGCGAAGCTGCGTGAACGAGTCGATGACCACGTTGTTGCCGATGCTCGTGTTCGGGAAGATGGACACGCACGGCCCAATCTCACACCCCTCGCCGATGACCGCGGGACCCACCACGTAGCTGTTCGCCCTCAGGACGCTGCTCTCCCCCATCTGCACCGGCCCCTTCACGACCACCCCCGGCTCCCGCCTGCCGCCCGGCGTCCCCTCCAGCCCGCCCAGGGCCAGCCCATTCAACTGGAGCAGGTCCCAGGGGTACGCCGCGTCCCACCACACCCCCGCCGTCTGTTGCGCCACCACCCGCTGGCCCGCCCGGACCATCCGGTCGACGGCCATCGGCAGGTCGAGCTCCTCCGCAAGGTAGTCGAAGACCGTCTGGCCCAGCAGATAGCTGCCCGTGTTTACCCACGGGCTCGTCGGCTGCTCGGGCCTCTCCACCAGGCCGCGCACCTCGTCGCCCTTGATGATGACGACGCCGTAGTCCTGGGGCGGCGCCTCCTTCACTAGGACCGAGTCCTCCCTGCACCGGACCAGGTCCCGAATCGACGCGGGGTTGACGATGTTGTCGCCCGGGAGCACCAGAAAACGCTCCCGCGTCATCCCCCTGGCGCACAGCAGCGCGTGCCCCGTGCCCAGCTGGTGCTCCTGCGTTGCGTAACGGATGTGCACCCCAATCTCGTCGCCGGACCCAAAGTAGTCCTGGATCTGCTCGCGGTTGTACCCAGCTACGATCACGACCTCCGTGACGCCGTTGGCCCGTAGGGCCTCGATGACGTACTCCAAGATAGGCTTGTTCCCCACCGGCAGCATGACCTTGGGGCGAAGCGTCGTCAGCGGGTAGAGCCGCTCGCCCTTGCCCGCGGCCAGCACGACGGCCTGCGTCACCGGAAGATAGTCCTGGGCGTTATTCTCCGTCATCCCGGGTCGCCGTCCTCTCCGGCTGTCAGGTCAGGCAAACGCCAACCCCTCTGGCACAAGTCCTCGTCCGGGATTCCAATCCCTCCGATCCCGTCCCTCAGCAGGATAACGAGATGTGGCGCCGCATGACAACCCCGCCATGCCCGCGAAAGCGGGAATCCAGAAACACGTGCATTCAGAGGTCGCGGTGTTGTGAGACACCCTCCACCGCCTGCCATTTCCGCCGCGAGCACGGCATCGAGAGAATGCGCCCTAGCATGCTCTCCGGCCGGCGACACGGCACGAGCAGGTCTCGACTGAGGCTGCATGAGCGAAATTGGGCCGAGTTGGCCCACGACGACGTGGTGGTGGCTCTCCACGGTGGGGGCAATGGTGAGTACCGCTCCACCGGCCTGGGATTCACCGGCGCCGATATCGCCGAGGCGTGCGGAGAGCTGAGCTGCGGCGGTGGGAGGACCATCCGAGACCCCGCAATGCGCTGGGGAGGGCGTCATCCTGGCCCCTCTGGTGGACCCCGAAGGCAACGGCTTCAACCTGCCCCAAGACCTGCGCCGCATCTTCGAGGCCCGCGACGCACTGGCCGCCAATCAGCGCGGTTTCGGCGCGATCGAGCGCCTCCTATTCAGCGGTGGCGCTCTCGCCGGCCTCAGTCAGTCTGCCTATTACTGCTCCTATCTCGGGGCAATGACGGCGGCCACCCGGCAAGAAGTGGATGCCATCTTGTCCGAATGGGTGGATGGAACGGACCATCGACCCCCGTACCAGGACTACTTGACAGACCGGGCCAACTCAGCGCTGGTCTCCAGCGCAGCCATGGCCCAAGTAATACGGACCCAGGTCTTTCTCATACGAGTTATGGTGGACATGCGGTTGGCGCCGGTTCTGGGGCTCCGAGGCGATGGCCTTGACCTGTCCGCGGTCCCGGGAGACGCGGCGGACAATGGCCTGCAGGACCTCCGCCAGGAGGTCCTCGGGATGCAGGCCGTCTATGAGGGATCCGGACAGGACGCTATTGGCGTCTCGGCACTGGTCCAGCCGCTATCGGAGGAAACCGACCTCCGTCTGCGCCAACAATTCGACGCCGCCATTGCAGCCATCGATGGTGTGGAAGGCCCCTTGCGCATTGCCGCACTGGAGCGTCCCGTCCAGGTCCGCGGCGTCTACGACCGACTGTCGGACGTGCAGCGGACCATCTCGGTCGAGGTCGTCAGCCTCCTGGGGGTGTCGGTGGGGTTCTCAGACACAGACGGCGACAGCCTGCGCTAGAGGGCGCCCCATGGCTTCCTCTCTTGCCATGCCCGAGCAACAAGCCGACGCGAGCGGCTCCAAGGCAAGCACCGTAGGCCTTGCCGGCAAGGCCATGCAAGCTGGAGCCGAGCCGGTTTCGCCTGCCTCCGCGGCCGCCTTCCGCATCATCTTCGGCCTCCTGGGGGCAGCCGCGGTAGTCCGATTCGCCGCAAAGGGCTGGATTTCTGACCTGTACGTCGAGCCTGCGCACCACCTCAGCTACCACGGCTTCGGGTGGGTGCAAGCGTGGCCCGGTTGGGGCATGCACGCCCACTTCGCGCTTCTCGGGCTCGCGAGCCTTTGCGTTGCCTTGGGGTACCGTTGGCCCCTTTCCATCGCCGCCTTCTTTCTGCTCTTCACCTACATAGAGCTGATCGATCAGACGACGTACCTCAACCACTACTACTTCATCAGCCTCATCAGCTTTACGATGGTCTTCTTGCCGCTCAGCCGCATGGCGTCCCTGGATTCTCGAAGGGCGTCCACGGGGAAGCCCAGGCCGCCCATCCCCCGGGCTGTCCTGTGGACGCTCCGGGCGCAGATTGGCTTGGTCTACGTCTTCGCGGGGATTGCGAAGCTGAACCCTGATTGGCTGCTTCACGCCGAGCCGCTGCGCATCTGGCTCTACAACAGCGCCGATACGCCGCTCATCGGTCCCTTCGTCCGGGAACCGTGGCTCCCGTACTTCATGAGCTGGGCAGGGGCGTTCTTCGACCTGACCATCGTGGGCTGGCTGCTCTGGAAGCGGACTCGGCCCTTTGCGTATGGCGTACTCGTGGCCTTCCACGCGGCAACGGGGATGCTCTTCCCGTCCATCGGCATGTTTCCATGGATAATGGTCGGCGCAACGCTCATCTTCTTCGACCCCGACTGGCCTATACGCTTTGCACAACGGTTGCGCAGGCTAGTCGGCAAGGGGCATGCGGACGCTCCCGTCACCTGGCCCTCGGCAGAAGCGCGCCCTCTATCGTGGCAGGCCCGGGCGGCCGTCTTCCTGCTGGTTGCGGTCTTTGCAGTCCAGGTGTTGGCCCCCTTGCGGCATCTGGCCTACCCGGGGAACGTACGCTGGACGGAGGAGGGCTACCGGTTCTCCTGGAGAGTGCTGGTTACGGAGAAGACCGGCCTTGTCAAGTTCCGCGTCGTCAGCAGGGCTGCGGATGGGGAACAATTGGTGTATCCAGAAGAGTACCTGACGCCCACTCAAGTTGAGCGAATGGCATATCAGCCGGCGAAGTAGACCCGGACGACCTCTATCGCCTCGTCCTTGCTGATGACGCCATTGAAGTAGTCGACCACCGCCGCGATGGCCTCATCCCTGTCGATGGCCCCGTTGTCGTCCCTGTCATACTGGCCAGCCATGCCGTCCAACCCCACGTTGGTCACTTCGACCGTCACCTCCATGGCGTCGCTGCGACCCCGACGGTCCGCTACGCGCGCGGTCAGGGTGTAGCTGCTCTTGGTCTCGTAGTCCAAGGGGGCCTTGGTCCGCAGCTGGCCTGTCGCCGCGTCAATGTCGAAGGACGCGGCGTCTTCGCCCTCCAGGGTGTAGGTCAGCGTGTCCCGCCGGTCCGGGTCTGTGGCCTCCAGCGGAGCGCCGATGTCCTGGCCGGACGCCGTGTTCTCGGCCACCGTGCGCGTGACCGCGTCGCCTTCGGCGAACGCCGGCGGCCGGTTCCGAGGGACGCCACCGCCTCCACCGCCGATGGCCGTCGTTTGTCGTGGGGGAGGGGGTGGCGGGGGCGGGGGTGGTTCCGTAGCGGTTGCGGTCGCCTCGTTGGACCATTCGGCGTCGCCGTCGGCGTTGACGGCGCGCAACTGGTAGGTGTAGGTCGTTCCAGCGGACACCTGGTTGTCCCGGTACGTGGTCGCCGCGACACCGGGGCCGGGACTGACGAGGGCATAGCTCTCGTCGGCCTCCTTGCGCTCCAGCTCATATCGGGTGATGGGACTGCCTTTGTCCGAGGGCCAGGCCCACGACAGTTCGATGAAAGCAGCGCTGCTCCGAACGGGCGACAGGTTCCTCACCTGCTCGGGCGGCGCAAAGAGCTCGGTGGTTACCGAGTCATCGTTGTCGGCCGGAGTTCTGTCCAGTTGGTCGCCTTCCGCGGCGGCGGTGAAGGTTATGTCCGCCGAGGCGTTGCTGGACACGTTGACGACTATTGTGCCGTCCGCTGAACTAAATCGTGACAACGTCCCAAGCGTGCACGTGACAGTGCGGCCTGAGCGCCTGCACTGGCCGGTTGACGGCGTCGAAACGGTAGCGGAGACAAAGGTCACGCCCGCGTCCAGTGATCCGGTAAGGACTGTCTTCGTCGTTGAAGCGGGCCCACTGTTGCTCAGCGTCCAGCTATAGGTGATCTCGTCGCCCACTTCAGCGCGGATCTTGTCGCTGTTCACCGTCGCCCTCAGGTCCGCCAGCGACGCGATGTCGTCCGTGGTCGTCACCGTCGCGGTCAAGTCGCCCCGACGCAGGTACGGCACGCTGGGGCCGTCGAAGGCCAGGCGGACGCTGAACGTCTCGAGCGGTTCGTCGATCGTGTCGTGCTTGACTAGGACGGTAACGCCGCGTGAGGCCACCCAGCGGGACTGGCCGTCAACGGTAGTCGGCGAGAAGTCATTGCGACCAAATGTTTCCGTCGTTGACAGCCGCTCATAGTCTGCGGGCTGCCGGGCGCTGCCATCAGCGGTGTTGACTGTGAAACCAAACGTGAACCCGCTCTCGGGGCGCTTGTCCGTTGCCGTGACCGCCATCGCGCGCAGGACAACCGGCTTAGTTGTCCCTGGACTCGTGGGCTCTTCCGCCGTGAACGCCGTTTCTTCCCATCCCAGCGTCACCGGCACGTGGTCGTTGTCGGCAATGGTCACCGTCGCAGTGTCGGGGCCTCCCCGCAGATGGGGGAGGCTTGGGTTGGAGTAGGCCAGGGTTGCTGTGAAGTCCTCGTCCGGCTCGTCGACGGTGTCGTCGATGATGGAGACGCTGATGTCCCGGGTTGCCTGGAAACGGAATTGGCCCCCTACGTCTGCGCGCGTGAAGTCGCCCCGGCCGAAGCTGAAGCTGCTGGTCAGCCTCCCATAGTCCGAGCCCTGGGTGGCGGTGTCGCCGGCCGTCGTCGCGGACAGGGCGACGGTGAAACCGCTCTCCGGCATTCTGTCCGACGTGGTGGTAGCCCGGGCCTGCAGGGTGACCGTTGTCGCATCCTCGTCGACGCTCACAAACGACCGGTCCCAGCTGATGGTGACAGGCACGAAGTCGTTGTCGGTGATCACTACACTCATGGTGGCTGGTCCGCCCTGAAGATGAGGCGGGCCGGGGTTCGCGTACCCAATGGTTACCGTGAAGTCCTCCTCGTCTTCGTCGGATGTGTCATCCTCAATGTTCACCGTGACCTGCTTCACGGCACGATAGCGGCGCTGGCCGTTGACGGTCGCCCGGCTGAAGTCGTTCCGGCTGAAAGTGACGGTATCGTCCACCTGCGTATAGTCGCCGGGCTGGGCCGCGCTGCCGTTAAACGTACTGATGGAGGCATCGAAGGAGAACCCGTCTTCAGGTCGCTTATCCACCGTGGTGACGGCGTAGGCGCGCAGTGTAACGCTTCCGGCGTTCTCACCGACCGTTATGTCAGACTGTTCCCAGCTGATGGTCACCGGCACGTGATCGTTGTCCTTTATTGTGATGACCGCCGTAGAGGGGCCTCCCCGGAGATGCGTGAGGCCGGGAGTCAGGTAGGCCAGCCTTACGCTGAAGGCTTCGTCCGATTCATCCGCTGTGTCGTCTATGATGGCTACGGTGAAATCCCTGGTTGCGCGATATCGCTGCTGGCCGTTCACGTCGGTCTGGCTGAAGTCGCTAGCGATAAAGGTCGCGGACGAAGGCGGAGCCGTGTAGTCGTCGTTCTGGGTTGTGCCGATATCGGTAGTGGTCAGAGTCGCATCGAAGGTGAAATCCGCTCTTGGTGGCGCGTCAAGTGTCGTTGTGAAGACTGCCCTCAAGACGACGCTCCCTGCGTCCTCCGCCACCTCCAAAGAAGTCTCTTCCCATTGCAGGGTTATTGGTATGTCGTCCGGCAGCGGAGTGCCGGTCTCTGTGTCAGACCATTCTCCATCCCCCGCGGAGTTGACGGCCCGTACCTGTACGTCGTACTCCGTCGTGTTTGTGAGATTGGAGATGACATATCGAAGGTCGCCGCTTCTCCAGGCGTTGTCCCGCACCGTCCAGTTGGAGTCCACAGTCTCGTCTTCGCTGGTCTCAATGTAGCGCACGTCGTAGGCGGTGACAGTCCCACCGCCGTTATCGGTTGGAGCAGTCCACACCACGGCCAGAGACCTATCGCCACGAGTAATCGAGGTGATGTCGGGAGCCGACGCCGTGGTTGTAGTGGGCTCGTCAGCTTCCGCTTGGGACCAGGGGCCGTGTCCGGAATCGTTGTGGGCCCGCAGTTGGAATTCGTACTTGGTTTCACCCTCAAGGCCAGTGATGATGTGGTTCCGGTTGCTCGGTGTCCCCACGCCCGTCTCCAAAGACCAGTTGTCATCGCTCCTGTCGGTGACGTCATCTCGGATATAGCGGAGGTCGTATGAGGTGATGGCCGTCTCCCCAGTGTCGGTCGGGACCTTCCATTCAACGGCCAGAGTGCCGCCGCCCGGCGTAACCGTATCGATCTCCGGCGCGCCCGGGATGGAGCCGTGTCCGTAGATGGTGAGGCCCCACGACCTGAGGGTCCCGCTATCTCCGTCCTGAGCGTCCTTAATCCGAAGGGTCCACTCGCCGGCCGGATCCTCGCCCAAGTGCCGGGCCGAACCAAAGCGGAACTCAGTGGTCAACTCCCCGCTTATCGGGGCGGAAGTGGACAGCGTTGAAACAGTCCCTGAGGGCGAGACCAGCTCAATGACCAGGTCCCGGAAGTAAGGGTGGTTGAAATGGGCGTTGACCTCCACAAACTCAACGAACTCCACATAAGGGTCTACGGTCAGGGTGGCAATGACGATTGTGGGAGTCCCGGACGACGGCAGGTCGGGGATTCGCAGGTTGATGACGCTGGACTCAGAGGTACTTTCCCTCAAGTCGCGGACGTTGGTCCAGCCCGGAGCCAGGTCCACAGCCTCCTTGGCGTCCACCATTCCGAAGCCGTACTCGTGGTTAAAGTTGTAGCGATCCGTGGTCGACCCGTATTTGAAAGCTCCTTCCTCCCAGCCGGTGCCATCCGGGTCGTTCTTGCGGGCGGAGGCCGCCAGGATGAGCTTGACGTCCCGCCACGTCAAGGCGCTGTTTGCTTCTCGAACCAGCGCTACCACGCCGGAGACTATGGGAGTGGCGGCGCTGGTGCCGCCGAATGAGCCTTGATAGCGGTTGCCGTTATCTGTTGTGGCTATTCTGGGTTGGCCTACCCTCCCGCTGCTGGACGGCCCGCACACCCACAAGTTTGCGCCGGACTCCGAGTAGCTGCTACGTTTGTCGTCGTGGCCTACGGCGCAGACGGCTGTCACGGCATAGAAGTTGCCGTACTCGCTAAGGTTGGCATGATCACCGACTAGATGTCCATTGCCGGCGCCAAATACATAGAACACGCCTTTCCCCTCGTACCCAGTGGTGATCCCGTTTTCCACAGCGTCTTCCCACAAAGGAGACGCAAATATCGGTAGGCCAAAACCGGGAGGTCTCCAGCTGTTGTTGGAAATTGCCGTGGATGTCGCATTCCGGTCCATCGCGTCCGCTCTATTCATATCGGTGTTGTTTACGAGGAGGTTGTAGCCGTAAATCGTGGCGTCTGGGGCTACGCCGCGCATACCGAGGCTGTTGTCCTTCGCCGCGATGAGGCCGGCCACAGCGGTGCCGTGGTCTTCGAATGGATGGTATATGTCAGTCAGGTCAGGGTCATAGTTGTGATTGAAGGAGGTGAGGACGTTGTCGGTCAGGTCCTCGTGCTGGTGGTGCATACCGTCGTCCACTACCGCCACGTTGATGCCGTCGCCTGTGTAAGTGGGCCATACCTCCTCCACTCTGATATCCTGACCGGCGCTGTTGCGAAACTGGTCGTCGTTATTCAGATGCCACTGGCAGCCGTAAAGAGGGTCATCTATGCCTGCACTCCTGGGGATGTTGGAGCAGCGGTTTTCGAAATAGGTGTAGCTGCCCTCCACAATAACCCTGACGGTGTAACGTCCCGTGTCTGTGGCGTCCTTGCCCGTCACCTTCAAGTAGTATGTGCCCACGTTCAATCGGCCCTGGAAGAAGAATGCGTCGTCAAAGTGAACAGAATCTACCGGGGCCGCGAGGTCGTTTTCATCGGTCAGGCCTGCGCTGATATTAGTGACGTTGCTCACTCCCCCGATAATCACGTAGGTTGTGTCTTCGAGGGTAAGGCTGAAGTAGTCTTCGTCGCCGGCCGGGTCTATGATTCCGCCCGCCGTACCGCCGAGGGTCAGCGGCTGAGCATCGGCGACGACGCTGCCCGGCTCGGTGATGGCTGCGGCGTACACCGAATACGGCCCATCGGACCTCTCATCGAATGAACTCACCTTGACGTAGTACACCCCGGCGGCGAGGCTTTCCCGGATGAGAAAATTTCTTCTGCCGCCGGGGAGATAGCCGTCGTCGTTGGATGCTATCACCGTGCCGTTGCTCCTTTGCAGCTCACCGACGGTGTCGGGGAACCCGGAAGCGCGAATGGCAACTTCCGTTGTCTCGGAAAGCTCCAGCTTGAAGTAGTCGTTGTCGTCTTCCGGGTCTATGGTGCCGCTTGCGGAGCCGTTGATATTCAGAGTGGCAGCGTTGCTCCTGGATGTGGTGTCCGTGAACTCCCTGACCCGAAGGACATATGGTTCGTCAGTAGATCCGTAGCCGGTTACCTTGATGTAGTACGTCCCGGACTGGAGTCTACGCCACAGGAAGAAATTGTCCGGGTTGGGCAGCACGGCGCCATAGTCAACGCTCTCGATGGACATACCGTTGCTATCCAACAGCTCACCCACGGTATCCAGGTCGCCTAAAGTGTTGATCCAATAATCGGCTGTGCTTGACACGCTAAACCTGAAGTAGTCCTCTTCGTCGGTGGGGTCAATGGCACCCCACACCCTCGCGCCCGCGGTCACGCTCGTGGCTGCGGCGCGAGTGTCGCCGTGGTCCGCGGGGGTTGCGCTGGTCGTGGCGGACCAGCCGCCGTCTACGTCGTCTTCGTCAACCGCGCGCACCTGCACGTCGTACTCCGTGCCGTTGGTCAGGCCGGTGACAGCGTAGGCCAGGCTGCCGCCGCCGTCTTCCCAGGCGTCCTCCTCCACAGTCCAGTTGGCGTCCACCGCCTCATCAGCGCTGGTCTCAATGTAGCGCACGTCGTAAGCCGCGACTCCGGTGGTGATTCCGGTGGGAGCACTCCAGGAAACCAGCACGGCCCGGTCGTCGGCGCGGACGGAATCGACGGCGGGCGCGGGCAAGGCCGGCGTCTCGACCTTAGTTGTGGACCAGGTCCCGTCTCCGTTGGAGTTCACCGCGCGCACCTGCACGTCGTACTCAGTGCCGTTGGTCAAGCCCGTGATGGTGTGCTCCAGCGCACTGGACGTCCATGCGTCGTCCACCACGGTCCAGTTTGCATCCACCGTCTCATCCGCTCTGGTCTCGATGTGACGTAGGTCGTAGGCCGTGATGCCGGTCGCGCCGGCGGGAGCGGACCAGGCCACGGTGAGTGTGGTATCGCCGGAGGATACAGAGTCGATGGCAGGCGCGGCGGGAGGAGACTGCGCGCTGGCGTAGCCCAGGGCCAGCACGAGGCAGAGCAGGGCGCATCCCGCCGCCGGCAGCAGTCTGGCCGGACTGAACATCCTGGTCATGGGACAGATGTCTCTGAAGAAACCTTAGTGTTCACGGGAACAGTGGGTCACAACGACCCGGGGTACTCACAGGCAACAATCACTTCCGGGTGGCTTCTCTTCCCCAGTTGGGGCTGGAGATTTCCACACCGTCCTGCACTGCCAGCGCGTTGGCGAGGTCCAGCGAGGGAAACCCTGGCTCAGTTTCAACGAAGAAGCCGTTGGCAACGAAGCCCAGCTCCGACACGCGGTCCATCTTGATCCCGTTGCTGGAGAAGAAGGCGTTCGTTTCCGCCCGGCTCCACTCAGGGCTGAGCACCAGCAGCACGCCGCCGGGGAGGGTCATCAGCGAGCCCGACTCCGAGCGAAAGACGGGCAGGGTATCACTCTTCGATTGCCCATCCGCACTCCTGACCACGTTGGTTCCACCCTCGTTCGCTGGAACGGCGTCACGAGGCAGTCCGCCGGAGCCCTTCTCGACTACCAGGTCTGTCTGAAGCCTCACCGTCATGGTCCGGTCGCCATCCTGCCACGTGTAGGGGTCACCCTGGACCGGGCCGGTGGCGCCGGCGCCGCCTTTCTGGGAAGAATTCGGCTCAGCAACCGTTATGGGTTCCTGCTTCCCGGACGTTCCGAAAGAGTCGACGGGCGCGAATTCAATCCCGTCGCTAACAGACGCCGCGGGAGTCGGTGTTGACGCGGAGTCATCCACGAGAGGAGTGGATACGGTGGCGGTGGGCTTCAGGAGTGGCGACGTGGTCTCCGTGGGCGCAGCAGCGGGCTGGGCCGCCGGTGTAGACGATCCGCATCCGGCCAGGACCGTCATCACGCTTGATACAAGGGCAACTATAGTGAGCAGGGCTACGAGCCTTCTCATGTCACACCACCTGTATGTCCCTAAATTATATTGGGTGTAACGGTCGCTGAGTAGCCATTGGGCGCGGAAATTCTGAGACGCCTCTCGAAGGGGAGTTCCGCGTCCACGAGCCCGATCCTCCAGTGGTCCTGTCACCGAGAGCGAGACGGCGGGGACTAGGGCGTGTTCACACAAAGCGGAGTACATCGAAGATGAGTGCAAATGAGATGAACCCAAGGAAGATCACATCGAGCTTCTCAAAACGTGAGAAGATGCGACGAAACCCCTTCAACCGCCGGAACAGCCTCTCTATTTCGTTGCGTCTCTTGTACATCTCCCGGTCGTACTTCCACGGATGAACCCTGGTGCTGAGGGGCGGAACAACGGGAGTGAACCCCAAGGCCAATGCAAGCTGGCGGGTCTCATTGCCCTCGTATGCTCGGTCCATTAACAGGTACGGGTTCTGAACCTGCGATCCCAGCCTGTTGAGCAACTTGCGCCCCTCCGGCGCATCGTGGGCTTGGCCTGGAGAGAGGGAAAAGGTTATGGCTGTTCGAGCATCCGAGGCAACCATATGAATCTTGGTGGTCCAGCCGCCCCGGGACTTGCCGATGGACTGCGGTCCGTTTTTTTAACGCACCAGTGCCATCAGGATGCACCTTGACTATGGTGCTGTCCATCGAGACCGCCTCCAGTTTGATGCGCACTATCTGTTCTCGTTGCAGGTATTCGAACACCCTGTCGAGCACCCCGTTCTTCGACCACCGGTTCATTCGAGTGTATACAGTGTGCCAGTTGCCAAACCGGCTGGGCAACCCCCGCCACTTGCACCCCTGCTCGGCGACATACAGCATGGCGTTCAGCACTTGCAGGTTGGACAGCCTCACGTTGCCACGCTGAACAGGGAAGACTGGAGCTATGCGTTCGTACTGAGCTTCTGTAATTTCCATACCTGTATTGTATCAAATTCAGGTTGCTTTGTGTGAACAGGCCCTAGTCCGAACCTGCCGAGCGGCGCAGTTGGCCTCCACGCGCCGGACTCCCAGATCAGGAAGGGAGGATTGAGGTCTTCAGAGAGGACCGCCGGGTCTACGAGAGGATGCACGGGGCGGAGCAACTGAGCGACGAGGAGATGCCGTGCCGTCATCCAGGGAGGAGAGACTTGACCGGACCGTACGGGGATTGGAGCGGAGCGCGTCGGAGTTGGGGTCGCCCCAGCGGTCGTAGCGCTCCATCCGACGGACAGTTCGCCGCCGCCCGCCGTTACTGAGCCGAAGATGGGGGCTTCGTTCGCCTACGCCTCCACGTAACTCAGAGCGGCCAGCGGACAGAGTATAGCGCAGCTCTCCTCAAGCAGTGGCATTCCGACTGGGCGCAACATCCAGGTCATGCAGTCAACCGTTCGACGTATGCGCTAGCATACATGAGAGGCGAGGCAGCCGCGCCGCATCGATAAATCCGATGCGCCGCCCCTCACTTCGTAGCGGCTTCCGTCCACCAGTTGGGCTGGACACCGCTACTCCGTCCAGCACCGCCAACTGGTTGGCCAGATTCAGCGAGGGAAACTTCGGATCGGTCTCCACGAAGAAGCCGTTGGCGATGTAGTCCAGCTCCGATACGCGGTCGAGCTCGGTGCCATTGTCCGAGAAGAAGGCGTCCGTTTCCGCCTCGTTCCAGTCCGCGTCGAGGGCCAGTAGAACGCCGTCCGGCAAGGTCGTCAGCGCCCCCGGCTCAGAGCGAAAGACGGGCATGGCATCGCTCATCGCCTGGTCGCCATCTCTCCTGACGATGACGCCGTTGTCGGACGAGCCAACAGCGCCCGCCTGACCTGTCAGGTCGGTCTGAAGACGCACCGTCAATGTCCTGTCGCTGTCTTCCCAAGTGTAGACCTTAACTTCGACAGGGGCGGGCGTGGGGTCGCCCTTTTCTCGGTGTCGTCCCGCTCCGTGGCGACCGAGACCGGAACATCCTTCGGGGGCGCAGGGCTAGGCGTGGGCGCAAGCCCGGGGACCACGGCGCCCTTCAAAGGCGTGGGAGTCAGCGTGGGCGCAGTGCAGCCCGACGGCGTCGAATCGTGTCCGGTCGTGGCCCTGGGCGCAGACGTGAGTGTCAGGTCAGCCGCAGTCTGAGGGTCAGGCAGAGGCGCCCGCAACCTGCCAGGACCGCCGTTCCACTCGCCAGTAGGGCAGCGGCCAAGACGACAATGAGTCTTCTCATGTGTGTTTCCTGCCTGGCTCTTGCCTAGACCCCTCACGCTCGCTCAGCTCTCGGTCTTACCGCACCGCTGATGGGGCCTACAATGCGACCACCAGATCAAAGCTGGTGCTGTCTACAGCCCCCTCGGTTCCACCTGCCGAGACTCGAACCAGCTAATTAGACCGTCCGGCGCCAGCCCGTTGGTCTGGTGTGCCGCACCAAACAAGGGATGCGACCGTCTCCGGTCGCTGCCTCCAAGTCGACAGCCCACGAGTATCGCAGCTCTTGGTGTCGATTGAGTAATACATATGGAGCGCCTCACCACGAGCGGCCCCGCGGGGGTCCCGCACCGGCCCTGGGCCGTCGTTTCGGGGGACGCGGGGGAGCCGCCTTCATTGGGGGTGAGTGGGATGCCCCGCTGTGCTCCGTAACACCTGGGTTTCCGCCTTTGGAGACCTTTGCACAACCGTCACTCCCGCACCCACCCACCGTCATTCCCGCGAAAGCGGGAATCCAGGGTGGGGCCCCAGGCTGGCGGGGTCTGCTTCACCCTCCCAACCGCGCCCTCCACGAGGAGTTACGCAAGGGTCTCCGAAAGCGGGAATCCACGGGGGGCGGCGCGGGGCATCCCCCCAGAAAGCCGTCGCGCCAGCGACCCACGGGGGGTTACGCAAAGGTCTCCCTTTGCGGGAATGACGGTAAGTTGCGACGTATTCAATAGTGTGTGTGCCCAGTGATCGGCGCACCTCGTCTCACCCTTCTTTGTGGAAATCATGGGCGAGGACTTCTGCGACAGGCTCAGCGAGGAGCATTCAGCTACGCCCTACTCCCCAATCGTCACTTGCTGCCAGTACAATTGAATTCAGGCGGTCTGCCTCAACCCAACCGCTACACTTGCTTCAGGACCCCACGCGATGCTCTGGTTCCTTCGGCCGAGCCCAACGCTCTCGAATCGTGAGGTGCGCTCCAGCCTCCGCATGATGGTCTGGGAAGGCGTCACGAGTGAGGCGTTGGTAACCGTCCACATTATGGGTTTTCTGGCGGCCTATGCCCTGGCGCTGGGAGCGAACAACTTCCAGGTGGGCATTGTCTCCGGGCTGCCCTTCGTGTCCCTGATTGTGCAGCTCCCAGCGATCCTACTGATCGAGCGCTTTCGCGTCCGCAAGGCGATTGGGCTCCCCGCGTGGCTCATTGCCCACCTGCTCATGGTCCCCATCGGAGCGGTCCCGTTCCTGATCGATACGCCCAATCCCCTGGCCGTCACCTTTGTGATCGTGATCCTTTCGATTCGCGGCCTCTTTGCGCCTCTGTGGATTACGTCGTGGATGAGCTGGATGCGCGACCTGGTCCCGCGAAAGCTCCTCGGTGGGTACTACGGGCGAAGGCTGGCAGCTTCGACCGCGTCCATAGCCGTGCTCGGGCTGGGCAGCAGCTTCCTGGTCAGCTGGTGGGAGGGGCGTGCGCCGGCGGGAGAGGAAACCTACGCATACTCCTTCATCTTCATAGTCGGCGCGCTGACCCTTGGACTGATCGGCCCCTTTATGGCTGCAAGGGCGAGGGAGCCGCTGATGCCTGCCACGCCGGATCCGAGGCGCTCCTCCCTCAGCATCCTCACGGAACCGCTGAAGGACAAGAACTTCTCGCAACTGCTGCGCTTCCTATGGGTGTGGGGCGTGGCCTCCAACATCGCCATTCCCTTCTTCGTGGTGTACATGCTGACGGAGCTGGAGATGGAGTTGCCCGCCGTCATCGGAATGGTCGTACTGAGCAACGTTACCCACGTGCTCTTCCTCCGGGTCTGGGGACCAATGGCGGACCGCGTCGGCAGCAAGACGGTCATGTCCTTGTCGGCGTCCCTCTTCCTCCTGATCTTCCTGGGGTGGATCTTTGTGGCGCACACGGAGAAGCATGTCCTGACGATGCCGCTCCTGGTCGTTTTGAACGCCTTTGTGGGCGTTGCCCGGGCCGGCGTCATGCTCACGCTGAACACCCTGGTGCTGAAGGTGGCGCCGGAAGGCAAGGCGACGGCGTTTCTGG
Organism: Dehalococcoidia bacterium; assembly: GCA_965197715.1. Classification (GTDB taxonomy): domain Bacteria; phylum Chloroflexota; class Dehalococcoidia; order Lucifugimonadales; family UBA1127. Next base: position 2,555,630 of record OZ240224.1, on the reverse strand, counting down.
GAGTTGCGGGCATCGCCGCCTACGTGAGCATGGGCATAGGACCCGTCATTGGCGGGTACCTGGCGGACTTCTTCGCCACCAAGACGTTGCGGTTTGACTTCACGTGGGTCTCGCAGGCGGGCGCAGTGGAGATCCCGGCGCTGCAATTGACCAGCTTTGACTTTCTGTTTGTCATAGCGTTCATCTTCAGCTTGCTCTCCCTGAACCTGCTCGTGGCGTTGCACGAGGAGGGCGAGCTGCCTCGCGACGTGGCGCTGGCCGAGCTCATGGCGCACACGACGCCTGCCGCCCGGGCCGTCACGTCGATGCCGGTGCTTGGCCCTCTGACGTCGCTGTCCTACGGGTACCTGAAGCGGCTGCCCGGCGCGGATGTCGCCCTGGGCGTGACCGCGTACCAGTTGGCGGCATCCACGCAGGCGGCAGTGACCTCGGCCAGCAAGGGCCGCATGCTGGTGCGCGAGGTGGCGCAGGCCGTGGGTGAGGTGGTGGAGGACGCCATCGACGAAATGGGCGACTTTGCCGGGCAGGGGTTGGAACTGGCGCGGCACGCCACGCGCGGCGCCGTGCAGGTGGGCGACGACCTGACCAACCAAGTGGGCCGCGCGGCCCGGGGAGCGGTGCTGGGTACCATCCGGACGCTGACCCGCCGGCAGGTGCCGATCCTGGTGGCTCTGCGTGGCGCGGGCTACGGCGTCGTCCAGGGCACGTTGGAATCGGGCGGGAGCGCCGCCGAGGCGACGACGCAAGCGCTCGAAGCGGCCCGGCAGGCGGCCCAGGAGCTGGGCGTGCCGCTGGAGGCGGCCGACACCGCGTTTGCCGCGGGCGCCCTGGAAGCCGCCGTCGCCTCAGGCGGGGACGCGCTGCAGGCGGTGCGCGAGGCGCTCCCAGCGGAGCTCGCGGCGGTGGGGGACTACGTGTCCGAGGAGGACGCGTCGGCCGGCCCCGGCTAGGCTGCGGGGCAACACGGCGGCGACTCTTGTGTCCCATTACGGTATGGCCGCTTAGACATCCGGCACGCTCAGCCGGACGTCTGGTGCGCCACTCCCCTTGGATGCCGTGTGCCGAGACAGTATTCGAGACGTGGTTCTTGCCAGTCTTGACACCTCCCTTCCTATGGGAATGTCTCCTTTCAAATGTATAGACTGAATAGTGATGTTGACATCAATCTCCCTCCTCCCTTTCCAGTTAGGGGCAGGGTTCGTTCTGAAACTGAGATTCAATCGGGGTTTGAGTTTCAGGTGAACGACTGCAAAAGGCGGAGGCAATGTGGACCACGTGGGCGGATTGGCCGCTGACTTGTGGCGGTTGGAAAGTGTACCGTCCGCCGCCATCCATAGGTTGGAAGCTGAGCCTATGGATGGCGGGGGCAGAAGCACGAAGTGGACGTGTAACTGCGGGTCTGCCGGGCGGTGATGGTCGAAGGCACGAGCATCCGGGAGTCGTCGCGAGTGTTCGGCCTGCACCGGGACACGGTGCGCAAGATGCTGGCCTACTCCGTGCCGCCGGGCTGCCGGAGGCAGAACCTGCCCCACACCGACGGCCGTTTCGTGAAGGCCTACCCCGCGGAGATCACCGAAGCCTTCTGCGACGACCACGTTTCGGCCTTCGCCTTCCTGGGCGGGGTGCCCCAGAGCATCCTCTACGACGATACCCTGCGGCCCCACCAAGGGCTTGGCGGCAAGACCCCACTGGCCGTCCAGCAAAATCTGCCAGCGAACTAGCTAACTCTTACACCATGACCCTCGGTGGTACACTCTCCCTCCGCTCATCGCATGGGAGCAGGCTACATCCCGCCTAGCTCGACGGCAGACAAGCCTTCGCACATGCCTGGACCAGACTAGAACCACTTCCTCCACAGCCAGTCCTTCTCAAAAACAACCTTGCCTGCATGCCAGTACCGGCTGGGCCTGTGGAGCTTGATCTCCGGGGTGGGCTCGGCGTAGAAATTGCCTCGACCGAATCCCGCCTTCCCGCCACCAACCTCGATGAAGCACTCTCCGTCCCCGTCAAAGCTGCCGGGCCTTCCCTCGCCGCTTATCTTGCTAGCGATGGTTCGTGCCACCGCCTCACCCTCGTGGTGGGCGAAGACGCCCGCTTTCGGCAGTGGCATGCCCATTGCGAGAGGGATGTCCGTCACGTCACCGATGGCGTAGACACCCGGAAATCTCGTCTCCATGGAATGCCGGTCCACGGGCGCCCAGCCGCTCTCCCCCGTGAGCCCTGCTTGCCGTACCACCGTCGGCGCCACGTGCGGCGGGATGTACACCAGGAGATCGAAGTTGCCCTCGGCGCCGTTGCCGAAATGCAGCGTACCGCCGGTCGCATCTACCTGCGTAACCTGATGCTGGGGGAAGTAGGGTATGTCACACTCCGCCAGGAACTGCTTGACCCCGGCCGAGACCTCCGGGCCTGTCACCCCCATGGGCGCCGGTTCCCATGCGTAGACGGCCACCTCCACACGGTCTCGCAGTCTGCGCTTGCGCAGGTCGTGGGCCAGGAGCATGGCCGCCTCGTACGGCGCAGCCGGACACTTGTAGGGCAACCCGGCCGTCAGAACAACGACTCTGCCTTCGTCTACCTTCTTTAGGGAGTCACGGATAGCCGTGGCCCCCTCCAACGAGTAGAGGTTGTGGCCTCCTTCCGCCAAGCCGGGGACCTTCTCCGGTGCCAGCTGGGCCCCAAGGGAGATCACGACGTAGTCTGCGGCCAGCTCCGCGTCGCCGACGCGCACGGTCTTCCCCTCGGGGTCGATTGACTCCACCTCCCCCTTTAGCACCTCTATGCCCTTCTTCTCTAACCTCGCCAGGTCTTGAACGATCTTGCGAGGATCGCGCAGCCCCACTTGAACCCACAGAAGCGAAGGCCAGAAGATGTGCCTGCCTTCCCTGTCTACCAGGATAACCCGGTGCTCTTTGCCGAGGCGCTCTCGCAGCTCGTTGGCGGTTACGAGTCCCCCAACGCCACCTCCGAGGATGACGACCGTCTTTCCCGCCATCTTGTCGCTCCCTTTCTCATCTCAGTCTTCAGCTTTCTCGCCTCGACTCCAGCGTGCCGTGGTTTCCGGTACCGCGTGGGCATAGTCCCCGTGCATGCCGCCATAACCGTGGCTCCTGCGCAAGCCGGCGCCGGACGCGCCAACAACTGCGACGTTCGTACGAAAACGCCGTGGGCGCGGTCGTCAACGCCGCTGCAGTTCCTGTCGAGCCAAGCGTTCTCGCCCTGTCCTTCATCCCGGTCGTCCTTGGTGGAATGGGGCACGCAGATAGCTCCCTGCCTGCTGGTCGAAAGACCAGGATGGTCCTGTATATTCTACCGCCAGAAGCTGTTTCTTCGGAGTTCCTTCTCTGTTCCTTTGCTGTGTGCCAAGGACGGCGGGACTGTCACGTCGGCGCCGCTTCCTCGTTCTCTGGCCCCATAGCCGATCAATGCCAGTCGTGGGCGGCGGGCATGGGGACGCGGGCGTCGATGGGCCGGACGTGGGAGACGATGACGATGGTGGTGCCGTCCCAGCGCGACACGACGCCGCGGACCAGGAGCACCCGGCTCCCGAGCTCCCTCCGATGGCGGGCAAAGACGTGGGGCCAGAGGATGAGCTGCACGTCGCCCGTCTCGTCCTCGATGGTGACGAAGACCGTGCCGTCCTTGCCCCTGGGGTGCTGCCTTGCCACGGGCCAGCCGGCCAGCAGGACCTCCTCCCCCTCGTCGGCCTCCTCCACGGCGGCGGTTGGCAGCACCCGGGGGCTCAGCGTGGGCCGCACGAACTCCATGAGGTGTCCCCTGGGGTAGACGCCCATGACCCGGTACTCGCCCACCATCCGCTCGTAGGCCGTGAAGTCGGCGAGGTCCGGGGCGCTGTCCTCCGTCGACACGGGGAAGGCCCGTTGCCCGCTCCCGGAGGGGCGGATGGAGAGGCCAGCGTCCCACAGCGCCGCCCTGCGGTTGGGGGTGAGGGCGTCGAAGGCCCCGGCCTGCACCAGCGACAGCACCGCTTGGGGTTTGAGCCCCGTCCGCCGCACCAGGTCTCCCGCGCCGGCGTAGGGGCCGCGCTCCTCACGCTCCTCCACGATGCAACGTGCGGCCTCCTCGCCCACGTCCCTGATGAGCTGAAGGCCCAGCCGCACCGCGCCCTCCTCAGGAGCGCACACCGCCCGGCTGCGGTTCACGCAGGGGTTGCGGAAGGGCACGCCGAAGCGCCGGGCGTCCTGCTTGAGGGTCTCCAGGGGGTAGAAGCCCATGGGCTGGTTGTTCATGAGCGCGGTGAAGAACTCCAACGGGTGGTGGCGCTTCAGCCACGCCGCCTGGTAGGCGGTGACAGCGAAGGCGTGGGAGTGGGACTCCGGGAACATGTAGTGGCCGTTGACCTTGGCGAAGATCCTCCGCGTGGTCTCCTCGGACACCCCGTTCCCCAGGGCCCCCTCCAGAAAGCGCCGCCAGTGCAGGGCGATGAGGTGCTCGTTGCCCGGTTTGGCGAAGGCACGCCGGACCTCGTCGTCCGGGGCCGGCTCCCGCGTCGCGAGGTCGGGGTACTCCCGCCGCATCGACGGCTTCGTCGGAGGCTTCCGTCCCGGCCGCGCCGCACCGGCCTGCGCTTCGCCGGAACCCTCCGGCTGCGGACCGGCGCCGGCATGACCGGCCCCGGTCCCCTGGGGGTCGTCACGCCCCGGGCCCGCCACCGCGCCCTCGATGGCCGAGAGACGCCTGCGCACCTCCTTGCCCAGGGTCTCGACCGCGCCCGCCACGCCCTCCACCCGTCCTTCGAGCTCCTCGTTGCGCTTGCGCTGCCGCTCCGCCGCCGAACCGACGCCCTCCTGCAACGCCCGCTCCAACGAGTCCCGCACCCGCCGCGTGAGCCGCCCCGTTTTTGCGCTCTCGGTCACCGTCTGCGGGTCGATCTCCAGCACCCGCGCCGCGCCCTTGTAGCCCTTCTCCCGCACCAGCTCTTGCAGCAGCGCCATCAGCCTCATGTAGTGGATGTTCTCCACGTCCCTGCTCTCTTCGATGTCGTGTTCAGTGGTTTTCATGGGATTTCCTCCTTCATATGACTTGCCCTCAGCTTCGGCCCAGCTTGGGGTGCGTTGTGGCCCCCGCCGTTTCCCGGCGTCATGCACCCCCACATCAGTCGCCTTTCACGCCGCGTTTCCCGACGCAGTAGCCGCTGTTCCGGCCATGCCTGCCCCCCACCATCCAGCGGGTTTCAGCGTTTCAGACCGGAACGCACCCTTAACTTAAAGTGTTCACTGTTTACCTCCTGTAGGGGGTGATTTCCCCCTGCACCAGCTACGAATTCACGACTCTCGACACTCTGTTACCAAAGTAAATCTCCTGTACACCCCAATAGCAGCACGGACGGGGCCGGTTTCCAAGTCCCTTATGAGGTGCATCATTTCTGCTATACCTTTCAGGCCGTTTTCACCCGTAATTCGCTTGTTCAAACTCTCTGGCGGGTGCCGCGATCCGATGAATCGCAGCAAATCGCAGAGAGGTGAACGAGTTGGCGCTGAAATCGAAACCCCGGCCGCTCAGGCGGCTTCTGCCCCTGGCAACCGCGCTGCTTCTGGCGGCGCTTGTAGCAATTCCGTCCAGCGGCATCGTCCAGGCCCAGACCCCGCCCGGCGAGCTGACCCTCGTCAACGCCGACCGGGAGTTCGTGGAGCGCAAGGGAGGCGGCGAGTTCGTCGCCCGCCCCGTCTTCGACCGGAAGATCGTGGACCTCTTCTACGCCGTCCGCGACGCCGACACCGGCGACTGGGTCAGCGCCATGTACCAGGTGAAGGGCGGGGAGAAGGAGCGCAGCGACGGCTGGGAGTACTCCTGGGAGTACCCCTCCCTCGACGAGCAGCCCGACCTCGACCCCGACCGCGCCTACCTGCTGGTGATGATGACCGTCACCGGCGGCAACCAGACCCAGGCGTTCCACGCCGTCATCCCCTTCCATGAGCCGGGCCGCATCTGGGACAAGATTCTGTCCGCCCTCAACCCCGGACGCTGGGCGAGGGCCTTCGCCGGCTGGGTGATCGAGGGCACCCACGGGACCCTCTGCGGCGTGGTTGAACGGGCGTCCGGCGAGGACGCCGACAACTGCGGGGGTGGGTAGCGCATGAGCGACATCCTCACCGGCACCCCTCCCGACCTCACCTACGCCCACGACCTGGTGCGCCAGGCGTGGATGGTCGTCTGGGCCATCACCTCCGGCGCCCTCGTGGTGATCCTCGGCTGGATGGGGCTGAGCTTCATCGTCGCCGAGCACCTGGGGACCCGTCAGGCGGGATGGCGGGAGATGGTGCCCCGCCTCGTGCTCGGCCTGGTGGCCGCAGCGTCGTCGCTGTGGTGGTGCGCCCTCGTCCTGGACGTTGCCGACGCCGTGTCCGGCTTCGTCGCCGTCGCCCTCGACGTGACCGCGGGGGACCTGCTCCGCTCCACCCTCCACACCCTGATGACCGGCGTGCAGGCCGGGAGCGTGGGCATGGCCCTGCTGCTGGCCGTCCTCTACCTGGTCTACGGCTTCTTCGTCCTCTACGTCATCGTCCAGATGGTGCTCCGCCTGGCCCTTATCGACATCCTGCTGGCCCTGGCGCCCATCGCCCTGGGGCTGTGGATTCTGCCCCACACGGCGGGCTGGGGACGGCACTGGCTCCGGCTCTTCATGACGACGGTGTTCCAGCAGGCCATCCAGCTCATCGCCCTTGCGCTTGGGTTCGGCTTCCTCGACGAGGTCGCCGCCATCGCCGCCTTCGAGCCGGTGCAGGACCTGATCTGGAAGCTGCTCATGTCCATTGCCTTCGTCTACATGGCGACCAGGGTCCCCGCAATGCTGGGCAACGCCGGCACCTTCGACGCATGGCTGAGCACCCTCTACTTCGGCATGAACCTCCCCTCGTCGCTGATGCGCTCGGCCCGGACCATCGGGCTGGTCGCAGGCGGAGCCGCAGGGGGGCCGGGCGGCGCGGCCGTCGGAGCGATGGCGGCCAGCGCGGGCCTGTCAGCAGCCGCCAGCGGCCTCAGCTCGGCGGCTTCCCTGGCCACCCCATCGGCTGGCGGGGGAGACGGCGGCGGCGATCCCAGGAGCAGCGGGGAGTAACGACGACAACCACAGGCGCGGACGAGACCCGCGCCAACCAATACCACGACGGAGGCGGAGCGATGTGCAGCTAACGGAGCTTAGAAACACCGGCCGATAGAGGCGAGCGGAAGGCTCGCAACCAGAGAGGAGCAAGAAATGGAAGACCTTACACAGACGATTTCGAACCTGATGGGCATCCTGCTGGGCGTCGTGGGAGCGGTGGGCGTCGGCTTCTTCATCTACGGCGCGTACATGTACCTCACCGCCAGCGGAGCGCCCAACCAGATGGAGCGCGGCAAGAGCGCAATGATGACCGCCCTGGCGGGCATCGTGCTGGCCCTGGTCGCCTATGGCGTCGTGGAGCTGGTGATGAACGCCGTCGTGAACCCCGGCGTCGAGATCGACAGCGTGCCCAAGCCGGACGCGGCCACGTCTATCCCGCCGGCTGACAGCTAGGCCGCGTTAGGAAGGAGAACGAAACATGAGAGAACACGAGGTCCCGACTCACGTTCAGGCCGAGGACAGGGTGTTGCTGGGGTTCACCTTCCCGCAGATAGTGGCGGTGGTGGCCGTATGCGCCCTGTCCTACGGGGCCTACCGCTACGCCCCCGTCGGCCCGTCCGAGGTGCGCATGGCCCTGGCAGTCCTCTTCGGACTGGTCGGGGTCGGGATGGTGGTGGGCAAGATAGGCGGCCGGCGGCTGCCCCTGGTGGCCGCCGACCTGCTGAAGTACCGGCTGGGGGCTCGGCGCTACGCCGGGCCGGTTGCCCAGCTGGTGAGAGCCGAGCCGCCCGCGCCGGCGCAGCCGGTGAAGAGCGGCCCCGGCCCGCTGAGCCTAATGGCGAAACGCGTCGGGCGCGGCCTGCGGAGGCTGCGCAAGGGCAAGGAGCGCCGCAACGGGCGGATGCGCTGGTTCGGCAAGCGCAGGGGAAAGGACAGCGGGAACCAGCCGAGCCGCGACCACCGGGCTGAGTCGTTGGAGACGAGGCGGAGGAAGCCCCGCATGGGCTGGATCCCGGTCGTGGCCCTGGCCGTCCTCATGGCGGCTGTCGTCGCCGTCCCGCAATCGGCCCTGGCCGACGGACACGAGGACGGGGGCTGGAGCTCCGACGAGATCGAGTTCCAGCCCCCGGAGCCGGTCCCCGGACGGCGGATATTCGTCGAGGGCCTGACCGTCTCCGGCGACCGCGCCGCCGTCACATTCCGTGCCGCCACCGCCCTGGACATCTGGGTGCGGGCCTACGGCGGGCCGGAGGGGAGCTGGCTGCGCTTCTGGGGGTCGGCAAGCCTGGCCGAGGGGGGGCGCATCGACTACTCGCTCCCCCTCCACGGACCGGCGCCGTCCTTCACCGTCTCGTGGGAGGACACCCTGGGCCAGGCCGGGGCGCTGACCTTCAAGCACGAGCAGATCCCGTACCCCCTGCCCGCCGTGGAGGGCGAGCTTTGCGACCTTCGCATGACTTCCCTCGGCTGGACGCCGGACGCCGTCAGCGGCGTCATCGAGTCCGAGTGCGTCACGCACACCGAGCACCCGGTGGAGCTTCAGACGGTGGCGGGACACGAGAGCGTCACCGAGACGGCCCTGTTGGACGCCCAGGTGACGGCCATCACCGGGACGGTGGCCGCAGCGACCGGCGCTTCCCACGCCGCCGTCGCCTTCGTCCCCAACGGCGACACCCGCTTCAGTCTCAGCGTGTCCACGGGCGCGGCGATTCACGCCGTGAGCGTGGACGTGAGCCTGGAGGCGACCCTGAACATCCCCATCCCCCCGCTGACTCAGCTCACCCACCACCCGGAGCGCGTGGAGCAGGTCACCAGGACCGTGCACCTCCATCGCCCCGGGGACAGCGACTACGACAGTCAGACGGTGACCGTGACCAACGAGGACGGCACCACGGAGTCCGCCACCGCGACGGCCTACGCCTACGTCCCCAGCGCCACCATCGCCAAGGAGGTGACGGTGGATGTCCTGCACCCGGAGCACGTGAAGGCCGAGGTGGTGGAGCGCTAGCCCATCACCCGGAGCCGTGACGAGGCCCTGTCCCTGGCGTCCGGCATTGGCAGCGACGACCCCTACGAGGCCCTGGCGCTGCCGGAGCCCGAGCCGGAAGACCCGCCCGCTGAGCAGGAGTCTGCCGACGGACTGCGGAGCTGGTTCGAAGACATGGGCTGGGAGTGGCCCTGGTGAGGCCCGCGATTGCGGTCACCCTGCTGGCCGGGGTCGCGCTGGCGACGACCGGCGCGGCTCCGGCGGAGGAGCAGGAGATGCTCCGCCAGTTCGACCGGGTGCTCACGGCGATGGCCTACGCCGCCTCCGGCCTCTGCCTGTTCGCCATCGTCTGGGCCGGTTTCATCCTGATGGCCGAGGGCGGCGAGGAGAGGGGCGGGGGCAAGGCAAAGGCCGCCGTCGTCATGGCGGTGGTCGGCCTGGTCCTGGTGCTGTCGGCCAAGGGCGTTGCCGCGCTGCTGAGCAGCGGCCTTGTCCCCTTCCCAACACCCTAGAGCAAAGGAATCTAGCGAATTGAAGAAGCTGCTTGAACGAATCACCAGACGCAGAGCGGACACCCAAACGAAGAATGCCGCTCCGCAGGAGACCCCGGAGGACGGACTCCCCACGGAGCCGGAACCCGGCGGAACGATGGAAGCCGCGCCCAAGCTCCCGCCCGAGCCGCCCCTGTTCTTCATGCTGTCCCACCTGGACGACGACGGGCCGGTGCGCCTCGATAGGGTGAAACTCGGCGTCTGCGAGGTGATGGGCCTGGAGTTGGACGAGCCGAAGCTCGGCGCCTTCGCCGGGGCACTCAACGCCCTGGACTTCCCGGCACAGCTGCTCATCAGGCAGCACCCGCCCCGCCTGGACAGCCTGAGAGAGGACCTTCAACGGGCGCAACCGGAGGACCTGCCCCCGCAGACGAGGGCGGCCTCGGAGTCCCTTGGGCGACTGCTGACCGAGCTTGAGGCCCGCGACGGCATCCTCGACCGGCGCTTCTACGCCGTGTGCGAGTCCGGGCGCATCGACGACCTGCGCGGCCTGCTGGCAAGGGCCGGGCTGTCCGTCCACCGGCTCAAGGGGCGGCAGCTTCGCATGTTTCTCGTAGCAGCCGCCCTGGGCGGCTCCCCCGCCGAGCTCGACGAGGAGGCCCCCGTCGAGGTGGAGATAGGCCGCCGCGCCATGCGCATAGGCGGGACCCTCGTGCGCTCCCTCCACCTGGGCAAGTGGCCCCGATCCCTTGCTCCCGGCTTCCTCCAAGGGCTGATGGCCGCCGGAGCACCGATGGACCTGTCCGTCCACGTCGGCCCGATTCCCACCGAGCAGGCGGCGAGGACGCTTGAGTGGCAGAAGGTGCGCTTCGAGTCGGCCCAGTCCCTCTCCTTCAAGCGCGGTCGCACCATGTCCCCGGAGGCGGAGATCGCCCTGGAGGACATCACCCGCCTGCGCGACGAGGTGCAGCGGGGGCGGGAACGGCTCTTCCACTCGTCCCTCTCCATCACCCTGCACGCCAAGGACGAGGCTGCCCTCAAGGAAATGACCCAGCGGGCCAAGGCCCACTTCACCGCCACCCTGGGCAAGCTCGACGACCTGGCCTTCCGCCAACGCGAGGAGCTACTTTCCACCCTGCCCCTGGCCCTGAACGCCGTGGCCGAGTGGCGCAGCCTCGACACGTCCAGCATCGCCCGGCTCTTCCCCTTCTCGCCGCCTGACCTGGACACCCGCTCCGGGACCCTCTACGGCATCGACATGCGGGCCTGCTCCCCGGTGGTCTACGACCCCTGGGACGGCACGCACCTGAACGCCAATACCGCGGTGCTGGCCCGCTCCGGCTCTGGAAAATCCTTTGCCACCAAGCTTGGCGTGCTCAGGGGTCTGACCAGAGGCGTGACCGCCTACGTCATAGACCCGGAGGGCGAGTACACGGACATGGCGAGGGCGGCAGGGTGCTGTCCCCCGGCGTGCCGGGCGAGGGCATGAACCCCTTCGTCATCGACAAGGGCGACTCCGAGGAGCTTCTCCAGCGCATCGGCAGCCTGCGCCGGCTCATCGAGGTCATGGTGGGAGAGAGTCTCGGCGCGGAGCGCAGGGCATCCCTCGACCACGCCCTGGCGGGCTACTACGCCCAGCCCAGGGAGCGCACCGGCTTCCGCGACTTCTACGCATATCTGCAAGAGAGCGAGGCGGGAGACCGCGACCCCGAATCGAGTTCGGGGCAGGCCCTGGCCCGCCTGCTCAGGCCCTTCGCCACCGGAAGCCTCCGCCACCTGCTATCCGACGAGGGCGACGACCTGCTCGGCAACGAGGCCCTGGTCACGGTCTTCGACCTGCGGCTGCTGGAGCCGGAGCTCCGTCCCGCCGCCGCGATGGTCTGCACCGAGACGGTGTGGGCGGCGGCAGCCCAGGACCCCAAGCCCCGCCTGCTGGTCGTGGACGAGGTGTGGAGCATCATGCAACACCCCGAAGGCGCGGCCTTCATGGTCAGCATGGCCAAGCGCGCCCGTAAGCACCGCCTCGGCCTCCAGTTCATCACCCAGGACGTCCAGGACCTTCTCTCCGAGGACACGTCGAGGACCATCACCGGCCATTCCGGTCGCGCCCTGCTCCAGAACGCCGCCTTCAAGCTGCTCCTCCAGCAGGACGCCGCCGCCATCAGCACCGTGGGCGACGCCTTCGACCTGCCCAAGGACCTTCAACGCTGGCTGCTGTCTTGCCCCAGGGGAGACGGGTTGCTGCTGGCAAAGGGCAACCGCTTCCCCGTCCGCATCGAGGCCACCCCGGAGGAGACGGCGGTCATCGAGTGGCGGCCCGGACACCATTAGAGAAAGGACTATCCCCTATGAAGCTGAACCCGAAGAACATCCTGTTCGGAAACGACGAAGAAAAGAAAGGCCCCGTCCTGCTGGCAGTGACGCCGCCGCGAGCCGGGGAGCGCACGCTCCTGGGCGTGGAGAACCTGCTCCAGTCCATCGCCGTGCCCGAGCCCTTCTCCCTGGAGCTGGCCGGGGACATGGACGGCGTGACGCTCATGGCCCGCTGCCGCGACGACCAGGTGGTGCGCGGCCAGCTCTCCGCCCACTACCCCCAGGCCCGCATCCAGAAGCTGGACCCCGAGGACGACCCCCTGCGCACGGGCGAGGGCGAGCAGGCGTGGTCTATCACCCTCCGGGCCGACGGCCCCGAGTACGTCCCCCTGAGAACCTTCCGGGACGACGACCTGCTCGACCTCGGCTCAGACCCCCTCATCGCCCTCATGGGCGCGCTGACGGCCCTCAACGAGGGGGAGCGCGTCGTGGCGCGGCTGCTGCTGCGCTCCCTGGGACCCGACTGGTCGCAGGCCCACATGGACAAGGCCCACAAGCGGCCCGGCATGGAGCCGCGGGAGCCCGCCTACACCTACCAGACCAAGCCCCTGCAGATGGACGGGGTGACGATGGCCGTCCTCGGCATCGGCGCTCTCGCCGCCCTCAAGGGCTACCTGTGGGTGCAGGACGGCGAGCTATGGAAGGCGGCGCTCCTGGGGACCGGCGCCGCCCTGGGGCTGGCGGTCGGCGGCTGGGCATGGCACCGCTGGAAGAAGGCCCGCAAGCGCGTCGAGGACCCCATCCTGATACGGGAGAAGGTCTCCCGCATCGCCTTCGACGCCGAGCTTCAGGTCGTCGCCGTCGTGCCCGCCGGGACGGGGCCGCAGCGGGCCGGGGAGCTTCTCGGGAAGGTCTCCGCCGCCTACCGCCACTACGACAACCCCGCCGGTGCGCGCTTCAAGGTCGGCAGGGTCCGGCCCATTGCCCCAGACCCGGAGATCCTGCACCCTTCCGGCCCCGGACTCTTCGGCGGGCGCAGTGTGCTGGGAGTCCGCGAGGTCGCCTGCCTGTGGCACCCGCCCGGCGCCGGGGACGAGACTCCGCTAGTGGAGCGGTCCGGAGCAAGGGCGCTCAGTCCCTCGGCCAAGGGCGTCAGGGGCGGTGCGCTGGTGGAGGACACCACCGCGGGCGCGAAGCGGGAGATCCGCTTCCCCGAGGACCTGCTCCGGCGTCACCACCTCTACGTCGCCCGCACGCGCATGGGCAAGTCCACCCTCATGCATCACCTGGTCACGCACAAGCTGCGGGAGAAGGCCGAGGGCAGGGACCCGGACGCCATCGTGGTCATCGACCCCCACACCGACCTCGTGGCCGGGCTGATGGAGCACGTCCCCGAGTCCCTCATCGACCGCGTCCGACTGATCGACCTGTCCGACGAGACACGCTCGCCCGGCATCAACCTGCTGGACACCCGCGTCTTCGCCGACCGGGACCGCACCGCCGACTCGGTGGTGCGCGTGGCCAAGGGCCTGTGGGAGCAGTGGGGGCCGAGGATGCAGTCCATCCTGGAACAGACCGTCAAGACCCTCCACGAGGCCAACGAGCAGGTGGAGGCGGACAGGTAGTACACCATCCTCGACGGCCTCAAGCTCCTGTCGGACGAGCCCTTCCGCAAGGACGTGCTCAAGAAGGTCTCCGACCCCTATCTCCTGGAGTGGTGGGCCAGGGACTTCGGCAGCTGGCACCGCCAGTACAAGGCCGAGGCCCTCGCCCCCGTCCAGACCCGCCTCTCCTACTACGCGTCGTCGAAGCGGGCGCGGGCCATCCTGGGGCAGCGCCGCTCCACCATCGACCTGCGAAAGACCATCCACGACGGCGGCGTCCTGCTGGTCTCCACCTCCCAGGGGACCGTGGGCAGGGACGTGGCCGCCTTGGTGGGCGCGTCCCTCCTCAACCTCGTGGACGCCGTGATACGGGAGCAGGGCAGCGTGGCGCTCCGGGAGCGGCGAGGCGCTCTCGTGGCGGTGGACGAGATGCAGTCGATGCCCGGCGTGGACTACGAGTCGATGCTCTCCGAGCTCGGCAAGTTCGGGGCGTCATTCGTGCTCGCCACCCAGAGCCTCGCCAAGCTCGACGACCTCTCCCACACCATGCGGGACACCCTGCTCGCCAACGTGGGCTGCCTGGCCGTCTTCCAGGTGGCGGGCAACGACGCCAGGACGCTGGTGTGGGAGCTGGGCAAGGACCGGGTGTCCGAGGACGACATCGTTTCGCTGCCCGTCCACCACTGCTACGTCCGCGCCACCGTGGGAACGGAGCGGATGCCCGCCTTCTCCATGATGGTCAGAAAGCCGGAGGACGGAGACCCCGCCGTCGCCGCCCGCATCCGCGAGGCGGCATCCACGTACACCGTCTCGGCGCGGCAGGCGGGCTACGCCGACGCCGACGGCCACAGGAAGGTGGGCGACTACCGCAAGGGCGTCGAAGACCTCGAAAAGGCCAGGCAGGAGGAGCGGGCGGCGGAGCAGGACCCGAAGGGCGGAAAGCAGACCGGCAAGCGCCGGGCCGCTGACGGGGAAGAGGAGGCGGAGGAATGAGACCCGAAGGATGCGAGGCCGACCTGCTCCGCGCCCTGGCGTGGATGCCCTTCCTCGACCGGATGGAGATGGTAACAATCTGTGGCTGGTCCAGGGCCGCGGTCTACGAGGCGGTGCAAAGGCTGGAGGCGGGAGGGTTGTGCGCCTCCGTGCTCCACGCCGTTGACCCGTTTCCCCCGGCGCGCCGGTTCCACCTCACCGCCGCCGGGCTGCGCAGGCTCGCCGAGGAAGAGGAAACGCCCCTCGAAGAGCTGGTGCGCTCCCGCCCCGTCTCCGCCCAGTGGCGGCGCGGCCTGATGGAGCGCCTCGACGCCCTGGCCGCCGTATATCACCTGGCCTGCCTCCTCTCCATCGTCGCCTTCCCCATACGTTTCCGCTGGTACCGCGCCGTGCGGATGGACGCCGCCGTGACGTTTCCCGATGGGAAGACGGTCGGCATCGTCAGGCAGGGACGCACCGCCGACCGGTCCGGCTTCGCCAAGCGGCTCTGGCGGCTGCGCGACGAGCCCATGCCCGGAGCGGTCCTTGTCCTCATGGCCGACGACGTGCAGCTCAGGCACGCCCGCAGGCTGCTCTCGACCACCGACGTACCGGCCCTATTCGCCCTGGAGCGCGAGGCGGTCCTGGCCAAAGCGGGCGACCGGATATGGAGCCCGCCCAGGGTCGGCGCTTCCGTCGACCTGCGCTACGTCCTCGACCGCACCGACCCCGGCGGCGAGCTTCCCGTAGAGGACGAGCCCCAGCGCGTCTCGGCCCCCGACGACATCCCCGACAAAGGGGCGGCGTGGGACATGGCCGACCACCTGCTGCCCGTCTTTCTCAAGCCCGCCGAGAAGCGCGCCCTCGACCTGGGGTCCGACTGGCCCTGGATCACCCTCACGGACCTAGCCGGGCTGCTGGGCGTCTCGGTCCCGAGGGCCACCCAGCTGGTCAACCCGCTGGAGGGCTTCCGCCTCGTGGCCCGGCCCCGCCACGCGGACCGGCGCCTGGCCCTGACCGACCGGGGGCTGACGCTCCTGGCCCGCAGGGACCGCACCTCCGTCGGCGTGGCGAAGCGGCGGTGGAGCATCGCCCCGGAGGACGCCGACGCCCCCGTCGAGTGGCGCAACCTCACCGGCCGGCGCAGCCGCCAGCTGCTCAGGAACATCGAGCACACCGCCGCCGTCCACGGCTTCCTGGCAGCGCTCACCGCGCAGGCTCCCCTGCTGGGGTGGGAGATCGCCCAGCTCGACCCGCCCCGCAGGGCCTCCCGCCACTTCAGGCACGACGGCGGGATGCGCGCCGTCAATCCCGACGCCTTCGGCGTCCTCACCAGGGACGACACGCGCTGGCCCTTCTTCCTGGAGTGGGAGCGCCGCGCCGTGCGGCCCTCCACCATGTCGGAGAGGCTCGCCCCCTATCTGCGTTACTTCTCTTCTCACAGGCCCACCGACGACCACGGAGTCAGGCCCGCCGTCCTGGTCGTCTTCGACGACGAGATCGCCCAGACCCACTTCCTGCGCGTGGCGCGGGAGGAGATGCGGGCGGAGAGGGTCACCGTGCCCCTGTGGGTGTCCCACAAGGAGGCCATAGACGCCCTGAGGCCGCTGGGACGCGCCTGGCGCACGCCCGGCGAGTGGGAGTCGCCCCAGGCCCTGCCGCCCCCATGAACGAGGGAACAACGGCGGGAGCTTGAGCCCCGGCGCCGCTCCCGTCTCTACTGAATATCTCTACCGAATACAGGAGAATGAAAGCCATGCGTTCACGAGACGCCAACGAAGCAAAGGGACGCCCGAGGCGCGGAGGACGGACCGTTGTCCGGCTTGACGCGGCGGCGTTCTGGAAGCGGTTGGCACTGCTCAACCGCTCCCAGAACTGGCTCGCCAGGGAGGTCGGGATTAGCCCCGGATACCTCTCCTTGCTGGTCAACGAGGGGCGAGCGCCCTCGGGACGTATCCGACGTCGGATGCAAAAGGCCCTCGGAGTAGAGGACTTTCACGAGCTTTACAGATTGGAGGACGGAAATGACCAACACTAACGTTTCGCCCCGTTTCGACGGGAGCATGGAACTGACCGCGGCCGACGTGGAGCGCCTGCCCTACGTGAGCCTGCTGCCGGGCGACTTCACCAAGCGGCTCGAACGCCTCAAGGAGGCCGCCGGCCTCACCTGGAGCGGCTTCGCCAAGGCCATCGGCATCGACTACAAGCAGATGTACCGCTGGCACAACGATGGCGTCGAGCCGAGCGGGGGCGCCTACCACTCCCTCGTCTTGTTCGCAAGCAGGATCCCCGGAGGACTGGAAATCCTCTTCGGCGAGGGGTTCCAGATGACCTTCTTCAAGGACTGACCGGCTCGCCCCGCCCCCGCAGGCGCAACGGCGGGGCCTGAGTCGGCATAGACGCCGCCCGGCGCTCGCCCCTTCCGTCCGCGCCGGGCAGCCCCCATCCACCGACCTGTAAGGAGAGGCCAGCGGCCCGCCGACTCGCCGCTGCGACTACGCACAATGAAAGATGCCACCGGAGAGAACGAACACAACAGACGCGAGAGGCCCGACGGGGACGAGACCCTGAGCGAGCTGCTGTCCTCCTACACCCCGAAACAGCGGGAGACCTTCCTGAAGGGTTTCCGCATCCTGGCGAAGGTCGCCATACGCGCCCATATGAAGCGCGTGGGGGCAGAGTTTGAAGCCGAGCAGCGCGGCGGCGGGGAGGAGCAGGGATGATGATCTCCCTTCCAACCATCAATACTGCGACTGAACACAAGACCTTGCCGGTATATTCCGCCACCCGGTATACTTATCGGTACGGTATCTGGTGATGGAGACCGGCGTGCGGCATTACACAGATGAGCGCGGAAACGAGGTTAGGCTCACCGACGAGAGGCTTCGGCACATCCTGCGAAGGCACCCTGAGATGGCCTTCCATTGCACCGGTTCGCCGAAACCCTCGCCACGCCAGACGCGGTAAGGCCCTCGGGGTCCAGCCCGACGGTCCAGCTCTACTACCGGCTCTACCCGGACCTGAGAGGAAGAAACCGCTACGTCTGCCTGGTAGTGACGCAGGGGAGCGGCCATGCCACCATACTTACTGCCTATCTCGACCGGAAGATCAAGGGGGAGTGACCATGACTACCAGAAGGGTGTTTGTCTCGTACGACCATGAAGGAGACATGCTAGAGGTACTGTGGGCGCTCAGAGAGGGGTACTTCACGCCTACCGCCGACGAGCGCATCCTCAAGCGGCTGGACGACGACGGCGAGGTCATCGGGTTCCTCATCCACGAGATGAGCACCCTGAAGCGGGCTGACGCCGTCGAGTTCGAGTTGGCGTCCGAGGCGCCGGCCGATGACGTCGCCAACGTCACCGTGCGGGAGGCGGCGGTTCGGTTGGGCGTGTCGGAGCGAAGGGTGCGTAAGTTGGCCAGCGACGGACGGCTTCTCGGGGCGACCAAAGCCGGGGCGGAGTGGTTGATTCCCACGCCGGTTGAGGTGACTCCGGGGAGGCGTGGTCCCGTGAGTGTCGCCGGTCGCGTGGACGATACAGAGGGATAGCATGCCAGAAAGTGGCTGCCAAGTCTTTGCACCGGGTGGTCGTGGACAGAATCGGGATGCATACCCCCTCACTGAACGAGAAGGGGAGAGCAGATAATGCGCAACGCAGAGCCGGAAGAACTACCTTTTGTTCCAACACAAGGGGTGCCGATAGCCCCTAATCCGGCGAGAGACAAACCCACGAGAATCCTAGAGACAATGATTGACCTCCAAGTGGTAATCGAGGGTTGCATCGCCTTGCAATCGACCTACACCCAGGGCGAGACGATCAAGGCTCTGGCCAGGGCCTGCTCGATTTTCGTGAGAAAGCTGGTACTCGGCGACAGAGGTGACCGAAGGACTCGGCTGCTGAGCGACGACATATGCAGGGAAGCGAACCTGCACTTCAGCAGCATGCGTAAGATTCCCAAAGACCGCAGAACCTTGACCCTCTCAAGGGACTGCATCTTCGCTATGCAAATGACGAAGGTAGACAAGCCAGACGCAGGAAAGACCTATGTTTCTAGACCGTCGAGGCAGCAGCTTGCATTTGCCATCGACTGGCCATTGCCCGGAATGGCAGAATGGGTCGACCAACCGACGGACGACAATCCGTGGGTGATTCACAGCAAGAGCTTATTCGATTTCACCGCGACTCCCACTCTTGATTGTGATGCCTGGCTCGGTCAGCAATTGGTGATACTCAACCGCCGGGGCGTATCTCTGCGAAAGGTGCTAGAGATAACAGCCAACACGGAGGGAGCTCATTCCCCGCCCACGGACCGTCTGATGAAGGTCGCAGGGCAAGACGACGTCAGAGATAAGATGATTGCAGACAGCGACGCTCACATCTTGAGCAACCTGCTAGTCGGTGGCGTCCATTACAACCACGCGATAGTGATCGAAGCCGCCCTGCACCTATACCAGCAACTGGCTCAGAACACATTCTTCGAGCGACCGGCGGGGGACCTCAATCTTCCATGGCTCTGCTATTTGCCCGAGGACGTGTTCTCGCCGAACCAGAAGTGGTTAGGCTTTGCCGGGGGCCTCATAGTCGACCATCACGGACAGCGCCGCACGTACGACGTACGGGCACCTAACTGATGCACTGACGAACCTGGTGGTCGTTGCGCTCCGCCGGGGTTTGGCGCGCCAACGCGTTCACGTTCTTGACAACGGCAGGCCATTTCGTCCATGATAAGAGTATGAGATTGTAATACAGTTAGAGGCAAAAAGAGAGCATGCCCACTCCCAGGAAGTCGAAGGTCATCAGCTTCTCCATGCCCCCGGAGATGGCCGAGCAGGTGCAGCAGGTGGTCGAGGAGGATGGCCGCACCGTGAGCGAGTTCCTCCGCGAGGCTATCCGCCTGTACATGGAGGAGCGGGAGTGGCTGCGGCAAGAGCGCCGCCAACGGGCGAAGGCCCGCCGGAACGACCAGGAATGAGCAAGGAGGACGCACCCATGAACCAGAACACGGATACACGCCTGTGGCCCTCTACGCCAGGGTGTCCAGCGACCGCCAGGACGTGAACCTGTCAGTGGCCGCCCAGCTCAGGGCGCTCCGAGACCACGCCCGCAAGAACGGGTACATGGTCGTCGGAGAGTTCGTGGACGAGGCCGAGAGCGGACGCATTGCCGACCGCCCGCAGTTCCGCAGGATGATCGACGAGGCCTCCAAGTCCGAGGCCCCCTTCAAGGAAATCCTCGTCTGGAAGTTCTCCAGGTTCACCCGCAAGCGCGAGCACGCCGTCGCCTTCAAGTCCATGCTCCGGCGTAAGGGAGTTCGCGTCGTCTCCATCACCGAGCACGCCGACGACACACCGACGGGCAAGCTCCTTGAGGCCATCATCGAGAGCGTGGACGAATTCTACTCAGAGAATCTGATGCCGGTGGTTCAATCGAGACAAATTCATCCGTGGGGACAGCCAGCGTGATCTCGACGTTGTTGTCGCGGTCGATGGTCACCCCGTCGAGAAGAAGTTCCAACACTTCGCGGCGTCCGTCGTCCGACAGGTCGTCGAGGCTGTCGCCCATCTTCTCGGCCCAGGTGACGATGTTCTCAATCAGGATGCGCTTCTCGGCCAGCGCCGTCTGCTGAGAGCGGTACTCGTCCAGCCTGGCCCGGAGTGTCTCCAGCCGCTCCGTGATGAACCTGCGCTGACGGTCCAGTTGGTCCTCGGTGATCTTCCCCGACACGTAGAGCCTGATGGCCCGGTCCTCTTCCATCTGGACTCTCTGGAGGTCGCGCTCCGCCTCGGCGAGCTCCTCGGCCAATCCGCCGCCGTCTTCCCGGGCGTTCATGGCCTCGATGCCGGCGACGATCAGGCCGGGATTCTCCAGGGCATTCTTGACCTCGCCCCAGACGAGACTCTCCAGTCGCTCGGCCCGGATCATCGGCTTCGCCCGGCACTGGAGGCGCATCTGCTGATAGCCGTAGCACCTGTAGTACCGGCGGGGAGGGTCCAAGTCGTACTTGTAGAGCTTGCCGTTGCGCTTGACTTCCTTCTTCGTATTCGCCGATCCGCCCATGAGGAACCCGCACTCCGAGCACCTCATCATGTGCTGCAACAGGTAGAACACCTTGGTGTTGCGCTTGGCTCTGGTCCAGCGCTTCCTGCGGAGAACCCTGGCTCGCTCCCAGGTATCCTCATCCACGAGCGGGGGGAACGGGACCCCGATCCATTCGTCCTCCGGCTGTGCGTAGACCTGGATTCCCTCCTCGGTGGAGACATAGCGTGCCTTGCCGTACCACCAGATGCCCTTGTAGGTCTCGTTGCTCAGTATGCGATGGACCGTACCGTCGTACCACCGCTTGCCCTCCTTCGCCAACGGCACGCCGTCGGCGTTCAGCTGCCGGGTGATGGCGGGCGCTCCCTTCCCATCGCGGACGTAAAGCCTGTAGACACGGCGCACTACCTCGGCCTCAACCTCCTCTACCTCCGGCCTGCCGTTTTCCCCGATGCGGTAGCCGTAGGGGACGTTGCTGATGGGGATGCGGCCCTGCTTGGCCGTGCCGCGCTTGCCCATTGAGGAGCGCTCCCTGAAGTTGTCCAGCTCTATCTTGCCGACGGCGGCCATCAGCCCAAAGGTCTTCATGTCGATGGCGTCCATGACGGCTTCGAGATTGATGCGGTGGGCCTCGACGACCTCCATGAGGGCGGCGGCGGGGTACATACCCCGGCTGAGCCGGTCGGACTTCCAGCAGACGATGGTGTCGAAGCGTCCCTGCCTGGCGTCGGCCAGCATCCTCTGGAACTCCGGGCGCTTCTTCGACCATCCTTTGCCCACCTCCTGGTAGCGTGCGACGATGGTCAGCCCCCTGCGCTGGCAGTGGGCTTCCATGTCGGAGATCTGCTCGGAGATGGAGGTCTTGTCCTCGGCGTCCTGGCTCTTGTCCGAGACGCGGGCGTAGATGGCCGCCTGAGTCCTTTCCGTCTTCCTATAGGCGGTTTTCGCCATGACTGCCTCCTTTCGCACCCTCAGAAACCAAGAAGACCCGCCTCCTGTCGGGAGCGGGTCTGCGAGTAGTACAATCCATTCGCATCACCTGCTTCGCTCAGGTGGCGCCACGGCCCGGGGTGTTTGTAGCATCGCCGGGCCAACTTCTTTCTGCCCTCCATTTTACCCCGCTGGACAGGCGGCGTCAAAGCGCGTCTCCGTGCTGCGCTCGCTCATTCCTCCGGGTTGTCCGGTGACAGTGCCCTGCCCGTTGCAGGAGGTTCCGACGTGATTGCGCGGCGGTGCTCCATCGCCTGCCTCGTCCGGTCAAGCTCCGCTGCCAGGGCGGTCTCGTCGGGCAGAGTGATCCGGTACTCCGCAGCCATCACCTTGTTCGACAGCCCCTCAAGGGCATACTGGGCGAGCGCCTCGTCCGTCTCGGAGCAGAGGATCAGGCCGACGGGCGGGTTCTCGCCCTCCCTGACCCAGTGCTCCCGCGCATAGTTGAGATAGAAGTGCATCTGCCCGGCGTCGGCGTGGGTGAAGCTGCCGATCTTCAGGTCGATGACCACGAGACATCTCAGGCTCCGGTGAAAGAACAGCAGGTCCACCCGGTACCACTGGCTGCCTACGCGCAGCCGCCTCTGCCTGCCGATGAAGCAGAAGTCGTCTCCCAGCTCCAGGAGGAAGGTCTCCAGGTGGCGGATAAGCGCCTCCTCCAGGTCGCTCTCGGAGTACTCGTCCTTGAGGTCCAGGAACTCGAGGACGAACGGGTCTTTGATCTGCTCGTCAGGAAGCACGAGGTCTTCGGGACGCTCCCTCTGTCCGCCCGTCAGCATGGCGGCCCTGTTCTTCGAGAGCGCGGTGCGCTCGTAGAACTGGGAGCCGATCTGTCGGTCGAGCTGTCGGACCGACCATCCACCTCGCAGCGCTTCGGTCTCGTAGAATGCGCGGGCGCTCTCGTTCCTGACCGACAGCAGCCGCACATAGGCGGACCAGGGCAGCGGGAATGCCGAGAGAAGGTCGTCAAAGCCCACCTCGACGGATGGGGGATCGCATTCTCCAGACGGCGTCTGGAGAATCTGCCGCCCTGGAGGTGGAGCCAATTTCCCAGACAGTGTCTGGAGAATCCGGTCGGGCTGATATGAGAGATAGAACAGACGCATGTTGTAGATGTTCTGACTGGAGAAGCCGCGGCCAAACCGCACGGTCAGGTCCTCCGCCAGTCGTTCAATCAGCGCGGCTCCGTACTCGGCCCGCTCTCCTCCCGACTGCTCGAACTCGACGATGCGGCGTCCGATCAGCCAATACGCGGCGGTCATGGCGGCGTTCACCGAGCGGGCGGCCGAGTCCCTGGCCGCGTCGATGATCTTCGACACGTCTCCGAAGACGGCTTGGTAGGGGACGTTGTGCTCGCCCAACGCGCCCTCCTTCGCCGGGAGGGGCGCAGATGTGGGCTGGACGCCCCGGCTCAGGGTGACGTCGATTGGCAACGGTTCCGGCTGCATCAGGCTTCTGCCTCTGGAGGGGAATCCTTCCCGGGCGCGGCCTGCCCCTCCCTGGCTGCGTGTTTGAGCAGCAGGGTAAAGAGACGGCGAAGTCGGTCCTCAGCGTCGGGAGCGGGCCTGGAGACGACCCTGACGACCCCCAGCTCGGAAGCGTCCCCTTCGGGTCTCCCCCGCCTGCTCTGTCTGTCTTTACTCTTCAAATCTCTCTGTCTCATCGTTCCGGTCGCACGTGAGTTCTCGCCGGACTGTCGCCATCGGCGGCATGGGATCGAGACCCATGCCGCCGACAAGGCCCTGGAGGGTCGGGAGAAGGCGGTCAATTGCGCTCCCACGGTTCGCCTCCCGGCCGCAGGTGCGGCCGTCTGCGTGCCGTCGAGTCTGGGGAGACCGAATCCGCTGAGGAATGGTGCGTGAGGGGGGCACGCGCAGGGGCCCCCCTCACGGGGCCTGCCCATGGGAGGCCTGATGTGATGTCATGGGGGTGTACAGGGAATGGCGTCAGTTGCAGAAAGGCAAGTCCGGGCAGATTCCAACGTGAAACAGGAGGGAGAGAGGCGAGTTGGAGCAAGGTAGCAAGCAATGTGTAGTCGGGGCTGGTTCCACGGATTTGGGGCGAGTTGCAAAAAGTCAAGTCGGCAAGACAGCCACATCAGAGCGAGCAATTCGGTGGAGGGGCCGTTTTCTGGGGAGAGACCCCCTACAGGAGAGCCCCCCTACCGGACATGACAGCAAGGAGGTTTGACGCATGAACGAGACGTGGGCGAACGGGACACAGGCCGACGAGGCGCAGGGGACTGAGGCGCAGTGGGCCGAGGCCGAGGCTGACGGGACGCTGGACGACGAGACCCTGGCGGACGGCAACGAGAAAGATGGCCAGGACGTGGAGGACCTGCGTCGGGTCAGGTTGCGGGGGTTCCTGCGGGAGCTGGTGCGGCAGGAGGGCCGGATGGAGGCGGCGGAGCTGCTGGGAGTCGCCTACCGCACCCTGGTCAAGGCCGAGGAGTCGGGGGAGCTGACCGGGCGCGTGAGCGACGCGCTGGAGCGGCTGCTGAGCACAGGGGACGACCCCGAAGTTGTCGGCCTGCGGGAGCGCGTCGGGGCGCTGGAGCAGCGCATGGAGGGTCTGGAGGACGGCATGGGAGCGCCGCAGGGCACACTCGACCCGCTGGGTGCGGCGGCTGCGGGTGAAGCCGCGGGGCTGGCGGAGGGCCAGGGCACGGCGGCGGCAGCCGAGGCCGGCGGCGAGGACCGGGCCCAGGCGCGGGGCGAGGCGGGCCGGTCAGAGACCGGGGCCGCCCCCCCGGTGGCCGGGCTGCGCTCCGCGAAGCGCGAGACGGAGTGGCGGCTGGACCCGGAGGTTGTCACCGAACAGCCTGCCGACGACGACCCTGAGGTCTACGGCGATGCGTGGGCGCTGGTGGAGGAGTGGCGGGGGCTGCGGGCCGGGCATCCCCACCAGGGCAACAGCCTGTCGTGGCTCGTGACCGAGGAGCGGCTGCTCGGGCTGGAGCTGGCCATGCTGGAGGAGCACGGGCTGACGCTGCCGCCGGAGACGGAGCCGCTGCGGGGCTTCGGGCGCAGGGGACAGACCAGCTGGCGCTGGACGGCGCTCTACGACACGCGGGTGGCGTTGAGAAAACGGAAGCTGCTGCGCTGGGTGCGGCGCATATGCACCCTCGGACTATGGTGGAAATAGACGGACCGAGAGTGCTGCAGGGTTCTGGCCAGCGAGGCGATGTCATGCCGGAACAAGGAGGTCAAGGAAGTGGATGGGTGACACAGAGAGGAGGAACCGAATGAACCAGAATA
Source organism: Dehalococcoidia bacterium (assembly GCA_965197715.1). Classification (GTDB taxonomy): domain Bacteria; phylum Chloroflexota; class Dehalococcoidia; order Lucifugimonadales; family UBA1127. The sequence continues at coordinate 2,530,915 of OZ240224.1, read as the reverse complement.
AGCCAATGATCGACGGCTGCAGGGTCCTTGAGGATATGAACCACCTGAGTCTCATGGCGTTGCTGCAAGGGCTAATCAGGGACAAGGGAAAGATGACCACGGCTCAGATGCTGGGCGTCAACCACAAGACATTGGCGAGAAGTATGCAGGCGGGCAGGCTGTCCCAGAAGACGCGCTGGGCGTTGGAGAGACTTCAGTATGGAGAGGGCTCTATCTCCGTCGAGCGGCGCGAGCGCAACGATGAGCTGAAGGATCGGCTCGATGAGTTGGAGGAGGAGCTTCGCGGCGGCCTCACAGAGTTGAGAGCCGCACTCGACGGGCAGAGGAAGGAGCATGCCAGTCACCGGCGTCGAGTCAAGAGACAGCTGGCCGCCTTGTTGCTGGGCCACGCAGGTACGGCACCAGAGAACCCCGGCCCCGTTGAGAGTGGAGGTTCCGGGACTAGAAGTGGCCCACCCTGGTGGCGTCCAGGTGAGGCGGCCCAACGCGACCTGACGGACATGATTCACGAGTGGCGGCAGGCCCGGAACTCGCTCCTCGCTGCCGAGGAGCGTCTGGGCATAGCGATGGATTGGGGTATGGTCCCCGACTTCGCCGTGCGTGACGACAGTGCTCATGCGCTCGACAAGCCCCGCACTCCCAGACCGACTCTGCAGTCGCGTAGGAGGTATGCCCAATCAAAGCGAGTTGCGCACGATATGGCCGAAGTAGGCTAAGGGCACAGTTGTGGGACTGCTGGGCAGGCGATAGCTGAGGTGAGTCGGTGTCAAGCTGGTGACTGTGCGAGGAAAACGGCAACGGCCGTCACAATGAGGCTGACGAGCCGCAGCCGATGCTGTGCTCCTGGGCGGAATTCATGGCCGAGGGGCCGGTGGGCGCGGCGTCCTCCCCTGCAAGGCCATTCGTGTAGGCCCTCTTTGTTGCCCAAAATTGCTCCCTTGATTCCACGCGTCCGTCGAATCCCTGCGCACAGAATTGACGAGGCATATCTACTGTCATATACTTTCATAGGTATCTCTTCGTTCTCTTGGAGAAGAGTTAGTCAAGATGGCGTCTGAAGAAGGTTGGGTCGGTATCGCAGACGTGGCTGCCCACCTGAGTGTAGCCAAAGACTCCATCTACCGTTGGGTTGACTCCAAGGATTTCCCTGCGCACAGAGTGGGGCGGCTCCTTCGTTTCCGACTCTCGGAGGTGGATGAGTGGGTGAGGACCGGAGGAGGGAGCGGTCCAGAACCGGGTTCTCCTAGACATTCATCTCCAGCGAGGCAGGTGAAATCCAAGTGAGAACGTTCGAGAGCAGAGGGTAAGAACGTCCATGCCGCGCATCTTCGACAACCTTGAGCTTGGCTCTAGTCTCCTTCCTGCGTTGCAGGAGACCTTGACACTCTCTTCGCGTGCGGACTTCTGCGTCGGCTATTTCAACCTACGCGGTTGGGGCGGACTTGCGCCCCATGTGGACGACTGGACCAACGACGACGGCCCATGCCGCGTCCTCATTGGAATGCAGCGTCTCCCACACGAAGAGCTCAGGGAAGCCCTGAGCCTGCTCGACAAGCCTTCCAGCATTGACAACCAGACGGCACTCCGTCTCAAAGTCCAGTTGGCCGAGCAGCTTCGCCAGCAGCTTACTATTGGAGTTCCTACCAACGCGGACGAGCGGACCTTGCGGCAGTTGGCCGCACAGCTTCGCGCCAAGAAGGTCGTCGTCAAGCTCTTCCTCCGTCATCCGCTGCACGCGAAGCTCTACCTGCTGTTTCGCAATGATCCCATCAACCCCATCGTCGGCTACTTGGGTAGCAGCAACCTGACCTTCGCAGGTCTTTCCGGGCAGGGCGAGTTGAACGTGGACGTGCTTGATCATGACGCCGCACTCAAGCTAAAGCAGTGGTTCGAGGACCGGTGGAACGACCGGTTCTGCGTCGACATCACGTACGAACTCCTGCAGATAATCGAAGAGAGCTGGGCGCGGGAGGCGCTGATACCTCCCTACTACGTCTACCTGAAGATGGCCTACCACCTCTCCCACGAAGCCCGCGCCGGTCTCGCCGAGTTCAGGATTCCCAAGGTGTTCGGTGACCGGCTGTTCGACTTCCAGGCCGCTGCGGTCAAGATAGCGGCACACCACCTGAACAAGCGCAACGGTGTTCTCATCGGGGACGTGGTAGGACTCGGCAAGACCTTGATGGCCACCGCCGTCGCTCGCATCTTCGAGGACGACTATGGACTGGAGACGCTCATCATCTGCCCGAAGAACCTCGTCCCCATGTGGGAAGATTACGTGTACCAGTACCAGCTGCGGGCCAGAGTGCTTTCTCTAAGCAGGGTGCTTGGGGAGTTGCCCAGCCTGCGCCGCTACCGGCTTATCGTCATTGACGAGAGCCACAACCTCCGCAACCGCGAGGGGCGCCGCTACCGCGCTATCCAGGAGTACGTCCGGGCGAACGAGAGTAAGTGCATCCTCCTATCGGCCACGCCCTACAACAAGACGTACCTGGACCTGTCGAGCCAGCTCCGTATCTTCGTGGAGGACGACCAGGACCTGGGCATCCGGCCGGAGCGGTACATCAGCGCCCTTGACGGCAATGTAGGGTTCAGTAGCAAGCACCAAGCCTCTCCGCGCAGCCTAACGGCCTTTGACTTCAGCGAGCACGCAGACGACTGGCGCGACCTGATGCGCCTCTACCTCGTGCGCCGGACCCGGAGCTTCATCCAGGACAACTACGCGGAGACGGAACAAGAAACAGGGCGAAAGTTCCTCACCTACGCGGACGGAACCCAGTCGTTCTTCCCCACCCGTATCGCTAAGACGGTCAAGTTCGCGATCGACGAGTCCAATCCAAACGACCAGTACGCTCAGCTGTACTCGCAGGAAGTGGTCGATACGGTGAACGATCTGTATCTGCCACGATACGGCCTCGGCAACTACGTCGCTGACCATCCGGGGGCGCCGCCCACCACTGAGGAGGAGCGGCAGATAGGCGACCTCTCGCGGGCGGGCAAGCGGCTAATGGGCTTTTGCCGCACGAACCTGTTCAAGCGTCTTGAGAGCAGCGGCGCGGCCTTCCTGCAATCCGTCGAACGTCACGTTTTCCGAAACTACGTCTTCCTTCACGCGATCAAGAACGGCCTGCCACTTCCCCTAGGCACACAGGACGCCGAGATGCTGGACTCGCGATTCACCGACGAGGACGCCGACCAAGCGAAGGGCGCTCTCTTCGACCCTGACGACGATGACCAGGAGGAAGCGGTCGAAAAGACCGGCGGCGCGTGGACTGCCTCCGACTTCGAGGCACGGGCCTCCGAGATATATGCGGAGTACCAAGGTCGCTACAGCCGCCGCTTCAAGTGGCTCCGTGCTGACCTCTTCAAGCCTTCCCTTGAGAGTGAGCTCCAGTCAGACTCCGACGCCCTCATGAACATTCTTCAGACCTACGGAGCGTGGGACCCCGCGAAGGACGCCAAGCTAGACGCACTCCACTCACTGCTGACCGAGACCTTCCCCGACAAGAAGGTGCTGGTGTTCTCCCAGTTTGCCGATACGGTTGACTACCTGGAAGCGCAGCTCAAGAACAGAGGCGTTGCGGACATGGCAGGCGTGACCGGCAGCTCCGCCGACCCCACGCAGCTTGCATGGCGGTTCAGCCCCAAGAGCAACCAGCGGCCGGGCAGGGACAAACCGGAGCAGGAGCTTCGCGTCCTCGTCGCCACCGACGTTTTGAGCGAGGGCCAGAACCTCCAGGACTGCCACGTCGTCGTGAACTACGACCTGCCATGGGCCATCATCCGCCTCATCCAGCGGGCGGGCCGCGTCGACCGCATCGGGCAGGAGGCGGAGGAGATACTCTGCCACTCCTTCCTACCGGCGGAGGGCGTGGAGCGCATCATCGACCTGCGCGGGCGAGTCCGGACCCGACTCCGGGAGAACGCCGAGGTCGTTGGCGCGGACGAGGCGTTCTTCGAGGACGAGGACGACGGGGCCATCGTCAACCTGTACCACGAGCGCGCCGGCATACTCGACGGCGACCCTGACGGTGAGGTTGACCTGGCGTCCCACGCCTATCAGATATGGAAGAACGCTATCGGCGCGGACCCGTCGCTGGAGAAGGCCGTAGCCGGGTTGCCGGACGTCGTGTTCTCCTCGCGCCAACACACGCCCATCGCTCAACGGCCCGAAGGCGTGCTCGCGTTCATGCGCACCGCCGATGGCAACGACGCCCTCGCTTACGTGGACCGCGAGGGCCAAAGCATCACCGAGTCGCAGTTTGAAATCCTGTCAGCGGCCGAGTGCAAACCGGACACCCCGGCGCAGCCTCATCACGAGAGCCACCACGAGCTTGTTGCCGAGGGCGTCGGGCACGTCGTCAGGGAGGAGAAGCGCGTCGGCGGCCAGCTTGGGCGTCCCTCCGGCGCCCGATTCCGCACGTACACCCGTCTCAAGCAGCACGCAGAGGCGGTCAAGGGGCAGCTGCTCGACGTGGATGCACTCCACAAAGCCATCGACGACGTCTACCGCTATCCTCTGCGCCCGTCGGCCGTGGACGCCCTGAACCGGCAGCTCCGCAGCGGCGTCTCAAATGACCAGTTGGCCGAAATCGTCATGTCGCTGCTTGCGGAGGACCGGCTCTGCATGACAGGGGACGACGCCGAGCCCCAGGAGCCACAGATCATCTGCTCTCTGGGGTTGTTCGATACGGAGGGCGACGCGTGATGCCAGTCTCGATTGAAGAGCTACGGCCACACCTACAGGCTTCCGACTTTCCACGCCTCTTCGTGGAGGGTCTGGGTTGGAACCACTACGTCACGGAGCCGTTCGTCGTCCGTGTCAACGAGCGGGACTACACACTCAAGCCCATCGCGGAGAAGGCGAGCTTCGCCGTCTTTGAGTGTGGCCCGGGACCTGATGGAGTGATTCCGGAGTACCCGGTGCGCCGCAAGATCGAGAGCATAGCCGTCAAGAGCCACTTTGAGCACCTCATCATCTTTGTTGACGCCGCGCGCACCCAGCAGATTTGGCAGTGGGTCAGGCGGGAGGCCGGCAAGCCAGCCGCCTGCCGTGAGCGCCGGTTCCACACAGGCCAGACCGGGCAGCCGCTGTTGCAACGCCTCGATAGCTTCCTCTTCACCCTGGAGGACGAGGCAAAGGGCATCGGTATAAGCGACGTTACAGCAGGCGTCAGCAAGGCCTTTGACGTCGAGAAGGTCACCAAGCGCTTCTACGAACGCTTCCGGGCCGAGTTGACCGCGTTCGAGGGCTTCATCGAGGGCATCACCGAAATCGGTGAGAACACCGACAAACGCGACTGGTACGCCTCCCTCATGCTCAACCGCATGATGTTCGTCTACTTCGTCCAGAAGCAGGGTTTCCTGGACGAGAACACCGACTACCTTCGCACCAAGCTGCGCGAGGTCCAGAGCAGGTATGGCGACGGCCGCTTTCAGCAGTTCTATCGCGCGTTCCTGCTGAAGCTGTTCCACGATGGTCTGGGGCGGCCGGTGAACCAGCGTAACCAGGAACTGAAGGACCTCCTCGGCACGGTTCCCTTCCTCAACGGCGGCCTCTTCGACCAGCACGAGCTGGAGCGGGACAACCCCGGCATCGCCATTCCCGACGCCGCCTTCGAGCAGGTCTTCGACTTCTTCGACGGCTACCGCTGGCACCTGGACGAGCGGCCCGGCCAGGCTGACGACGAGATCAACCCGGACGTGCTTGGTTACATCTTCGAGAAGTACGTCAACCAGAAGCAGATGGGGGCCTACTACACCAAGGAGGACATCACCGGCTACATCTCGCGCAACACGGTGATCCCCTTCCTGTTCGACGCCGCCCGGAAGGAGTGCCCCGTGGCCTTCGGGCCGGACGGCGGCGTCTGGCGGCTGCTGCGGGACGACCCCGACCGCTACATCTACCCGGCCGTCGGTCACGGCATCGCCTGGAACGCACGGCAGCCGGAGAGTCCGGTGCCCCTCGACGCACGTTTCGAGCTGCCGGAGGAGATTGCCGCAGGCATCGGCGACGTTACCAAGCGCGGCGGCTGGAACCGCCCCGCGCCCGACGACTACGCGCTGCCCACCGAGACGTGGCGCGAGGTGGTGGCGCGCCGCCAGCGCTACGACGAGGTCCGGGCCAAGCTCGCGGCGGGCGAGGTGCAGGACGTCAACGACCTCATTACCCTGAACCTGGACATTGAGCAGTTCGCCAAAGACGTCATCGCCCAGAGCGCAGGGCATGAGCTCCTGCGCGCCTTCTGGCACGCCCTCTATGGCAACCGCGAACGCAGCGACACCGGAATATCTGTCTTGGACCCCACCTGCGGCTCCGGCGCGTTCCTCTTCGCCGCCCTGAACATCCTGGAACCGCTCTACACCGCCTGCCTGGAGGGGATGCGCGGCTTCCTGGACGACGCCGCAAGGTCTGAGCGCAAGCGCAGCGCGAGTTTCCTGGAGGACTTCCAGCGTGTGCTGGCACAGGTCAACAAGCACCCCAGCGAGCGGTACTTCGTCCTCAAGTCCATCGTCCTCAACAACCTCTACGGCGTGGATATCGAGAAAGGGGCTGTCGAGATATGCAAGCTGCGCCTCTTCCTGAAACTCGTCGCCCAGCTTGAAAACTACGACCAGATAGAGCCGCTGCCGGACATTGACTTCAACGTTCGTCCCGGGAACACCCTGGTGGGCCTTACATCCCGTGAAACCCTTCGACAAGCCATGACAGTCATGCCCAACGGCCAGCAGCGAATGTTGTCGGAAGACGAGGAGCGAGCGCTCGCCCTCATTGAGGAGAAGGCGAACGACCTAGACCGACTGGCCGGCCACTTTAGGGACCAGCAGACCACTCACGGCGGCGATGTGACCTCCACCCACAAGCAGGAACTCCGCGACCGCCTACGTAGCCTCGGTGGCGAACTGGACCGCTTCCTCGCCCGAGAGTACGGCGTCGATCTCAACAATACCGTGGCATACAACGCTTGGCGCGCCGGCCACCAGCCCTTCCACTGGTTTGTTGAGTTCTACGGGATCATGGCCAAGGGCGGCTTCGATGTGGTGATAGGCAACCCCCCATATGTGGCCACCAAGAGCATTGAGTACTCACTTGGCCGCAACGTGAAACACCGGTACCCCGACATTTATGCGTACGTCCTTGAGAGGTCGATGCAGGTGACGTCGAAAATAGGGCGATGCGGGATGATTCTCCCACTTTCGATTACCTTCAGTCGCGACTTTTCAGAACTGCGTCAGAACGTTCGAGGGTGGGGGACGTCTTGGCTATCGTCATTTGATAATATCCCTGCTGCCCTCTTCGCAGGGGTCAGTCAACGCTGCACGGTCTTGGTGGCAGCACCGTCAGGCCACAATTCTTTCACCACTCGCCTCAATAGGTGGCGCGCTCAATACCGGCCTAGCCTCATAGCAAACATTTCTTATACAGCGCTGCCATCAGATTACGAAGTGGGATCTTTCGGGTTTCCGAGACTCTCCGGGAAGCAGGGCGAGCACCTATTGCAGTTGCATTCGCAGATCGCTAGAAAGGCTTCAACTAACGGAGTGGCCCCCAGTGATTCGCAGGGGGTGCTCGGCTTCTCTCCAACAGCCAGAAACTTCATATCGACCTACTTAGAACCTCCTCCAACATTGGACCTGGACGGGAGAGTAATACAAGATGCAGAATTGGGATCATCAATAGCGCTTGCCTCGGCCGAACTTGCTCGAGCGGCACTGGCAGCGACATCCGGCACAGCCTGTTTCTGGTACTGGCTCACTCGAGGAGATGGTTTTCACGTAACAAATTCGCTTCTATCCGAATACCTTGCCCCTCTATCGGAGCTGCCGAGCGAGTGCCAGCACAAACTGGAATTGATTGGCGAGCTACTCCATGAGTCGAGGAATGCCGCTCTAGTCTTTAAGAAGAATGCGGGGAAGTATGTCGGGAACTTCAACTACACAGGTCTAGACAGGTTGACAGTGCGAGCAGACTTGGTTTTTTTGGCGGGCTTAGGAGCTAACCGGAGCGATGTAGACAATTTGCTGGCATTCTCATCGTTGGTCCGGGCGATCAATGAAGCGGCGGGCGAGAAGAACATCCCCCAACAGATCAAGGCGGAGTTCCCTGCCGCCATCCCCGTGAGGGCCTGTGGGGAGAAAAGACTACAGGAGATCGATCGATGGTTGTCTCGTGTTTTCGACATCCCAATAGAGCGACTACTTGAGCAATACGTTCTATCCGAAGGGGCAACGCACAATGCCAATCTTTAGTACGGGAGAACTACTCCAAGCAGTCATCGACGCATGTCGGTATCGCACCGAAGCAGTCTTTTATGTCCAAGGCCGTAACCCATTCTCAATGTCGGTTGACGGGCTTGAAGTGACATTATTTGTCGCAAATATCAGCCACGCTCGTAGGAACGATCCAGACGAGTTCAGAATCCAGTGTCCGGGTGATCTTCCTGATCAGCTTGCGGCACTAAGGGCAGCTGGCGGTTTGATTTGTGTTTTGGGCTATAACGCTGATACAGACACCTTTAGTGCATGGGATCCAGAGCGGTTCGTGCAAAGGAGCCGCGTCACCCAGAGGTTCTCACTGTACACACGCTTGTCGACTCATCAGCGGGCAAGGACTGACGGCTTTTCCATATATCGGGATGCGTCCCATCAAAATGTGCTTTCGTTTCGGTCCGAGTTCATGGCCCTATACATTGGAAATACGGAGGTCATGCACCAAGCGACGGACAAAGCATTACAGAACCTCGTGAGCGCCCACCGAGATACGCGCTCAGGGGTTGCTTCCAGAAAGCTGGTTGCCGTCGCGAGACGGAGGATAGAGGTAACCCACAATCAATATGAAAGAAGCCCTCAATTTCGTGAGGCCGTCCGTGAGGCTTACCAGAATCGTTGTGCCATGTGCGGTGTCCAGCTTGAACTGATCGAGGCTGCACATCTGGTTCCCCACAATCACCCCAAAGGCCTGGACACCGTCTCTAACGGTATTGCCCTGTGCGCTCTTCACCACAGATCGCTTGATACGAGTCTCGTATATCTCGATGCCAATTACAATATTCTTATCAATCATGTGCGTCGAAAGTACCTTGTAAGAGTGCGCAGGATTGATGGGGTCCTGCAGTTCAGACGTCAGATGAGCGACAAAATAGCCTTACCGCATGACCCCTCTGATTATCCACTCAGAGAGAACATTGAGCTAGGTAATCAGCTTCGTGGCATAGGTGTGGAATAGCGACGAACTACGGCATCAAGTGCAGCATGGTTCGGGAGGAGTGAGGGGCATGAAGACAACGCGCTACTTTGATGAGCAGGTGCGCCGCAAGCGTCCCTACATCGAATTGGCGTGGTGCGCTCAAGTCATGACTGCGCCTATCCGCATGGAGAAGCACGGAAATGGACGCATGCGCTTTTGAGGAGAGGTCACCCTGCCCGGTGAAAGCTCCCCGCGCTATCTGCACGTCATAACGCTGGAAGACGGCGAGACTATTCATAACGCGTTCTTTGATCGACGCTTTAGGAAGGAGGACTAGATATGGAGCTTCATTACTACCCGGAGACCGACAGCCTCTACGTGGAATTCAAGGCGAAACCGGGCGCGGAGACCATTGAGGTCACGGAACGGCTAAACGTCGACATAGACGCCGACGGGGAGGTGGTTGGCTTCGACATCGACCAGGCGTCCCGCCGCCTGGACCTGCACACGCTGGAAACCGAGGCGCTGCCCCTCCATAGTGTCAAGGCAGGTTGATCCGGTTTCGGGAGGATGCCCGCGTTGTGAAAGGAGACACACCTGATGCAAAAAGCGCTGCGCATAAGAACGACGGTCCAGGCGGGCGGCAAAGTGGAGATTGCCAGCCTGGAGCTGGAGGCGGGGCAGACGGTCGACGTGGTGGTGACGCGCTCCTCGTCTACCGAACGGCGATCCGTAGTCGACATCCTGGCTGAGGCGCCGGGGCATCGCCTCTTCAAGACTGCCGCGGACGTAGCAGCCTACTTGGCAGAAGAGAAGGAAGCATGGGGTCGCTGCGCGGCCACTAGGTTGTAACCAAGGAGGGCGAGGATATGCAGAAAGCATTGCACATACGGACGACGGTACAACCCGGCGGCAAGGTGGAGTTCGCCAGCCCGGAGCTGGACGCCGGGCAGACGGTGGACGTGGTGGTGCTGCACGAGTCCAATGCGAAGGGGCGCCCTGTCATGGAAATCCTCAACGGTGGTCCCGAGCGCCGCCTTTTCCAGACAGCCGCAGAGGTGAAGGCGTACTTGGCGGAAGAGAAGGCGGCGTGGGACCGCTAATCCTACCCGCGACCGGCCTGGTCTACTTAGATGCCAGCAGCCTTATCTACAGCGTCGAACGGGTGGAGCCGTACCGCACGCTGATGGAACCGATGTGGCAGGACGCACAGGATGGCAATCTCACCATCGTAAGCAGCCCTATCCTCGTCGTGGAAGCGCTGGTGAAGCCGCTTCGAGATGGCAACGTAGAGATTGAGATGCAGTACCGTGAGCTATTCGAGTCCAATGCAGTGAGACTGCTGGAAGCCTCATACGCGGTGTTCGAAGACGCCGCCCGCCTGCGTGCCGAGACCGGCTTGGCGACACTCGACGCACTTCACGCCGCGACAGCTCTGCGCGCCGGTTGCGCGCTCTTCATCACCAATGACACCGACTTCCGCCGCGTCCAAGGATTGCCCATCGTCGTTTTGGATGACTTGGTCGAGGCGTAGAGGGGTAGACCTATGCCGGAAGATAGGTTCAATGAGTACTGCGAGACTTTACTCGCACAGTACACTCGAAGGAACACGCAGACCGTCACTCAGCGCTTGGAAAGCCTGAGCGAGTTCCTCAGGCAGAAGGGCAATGTGGTGCAAACCATGTTCGGCGGTTCCGTCAAGAAGGGCACGTATGTGACCGGCTTCAGTGATGTCGATGTCCTATTTATAGTGAACGAGTCTTCCTTGGCCAACCAGTCCCCCTCAGATGTCATCGAGTACGTACGGGACACCATCCAGCGACGGCTTCCACAGAATCAGGTGACTGCGGGTAAGCTGGCTGTGACAGTCAGCTACGCCAAGGGGACCGAGATTCAGCTGCTGCCCGCCATACTGACAAGGACTGGCGGCGTTCGGATTGCCGAGCCCGGAAGCACCAAGTGGAGCAACGTGGCGCATCCCGAGAAATTCGCTGAGAAGCTCGCCGAGGTCAACACGGCGAGGGATGGCAGAGTCGTACCGGTAATCAAGCTAGCCAAGGCAATGGCGGACTGCTTCGTCAGCCGTCCCAGCAGGAAGTTCAGCGGATACCATATGGAGTCTCTGGCGATCGATGCGTTCAAGGACTATCAAGGCCCCCTCGACCCGAAGGCCATGCTCAATCGCTTGTTCAGACACTCGACAAAGGCCGTGATGAGCCCAATCACAGATTCCACGGGACAGTCGAGATATGTGGACGAGCACCTGGGACCGACAGATTCCGCAGGCCGCCAGCGGACCTCAACTTACTTTGGGCAGATGCGGGGCAGGGTCAACTCCTGTGGAACTAGGGCAGATTTTGACAACCTGTTCTGCGAAGGGAACTAAGGCAGGCAATCAGTGATGAACGGCAAGTTTATACTGCTCTCCGGCAGCGCAGGGCTTTCATGCCCTGCCGATAAGCTGGACATCGCCATTCAGTTCATCAGGAGCTTCACCGGAGAGGTGTTGAGTCGGGGAGGGGGCCTCGTGGTGCTTGCCGGGGATGAGGAGTCTACCAGAGACGACCGCGGCACGCCCCACATATTCGACTGGCTCACTTTGCGAGAAATCGAGGACTACGCCAAGAGCACGACCGGAAACCCCCGCCCCTACGTCCGAGTCGTCATGTCCGACAAAGCGCCGGAGTCAAAGATAGGCGATGCCAATCTGCGACTGCTGAGAGACCTGGAGCAAAGAAACGCCGTAGTACTCTGTCCTATACGGCGAGAGGTATTCACTGGCGGCGAGTACCGAAAGACAATGATAGAATGGGCCGATGCCATGCTCGCAGTCGGTGGTGGCAAGGGCACATATGCCGCAGGGACGGGGATGATTGAGCTCGGTAAGCCCGTATTGCCGCTCGACCTGAAACTAGGCTCGACAGCCGACGACGGAGACGGGGCCGTTGCCTTGCACAGGGAATTGGCAACGGAGCCTGATCGGTTCTTTCCCAGCACCCATCAAGACGTGATGAACAGACTTGGGCTGGTCTCCCTAGACCGGGGAATCAACGACGCGAAATCCGTAGCGCGGGTGTCAGCCGAGATGCTCGCCAGAGAGCTAGAGGCCACTCTGCTGCCGGAAAGACGCGCGAACGCCAAGCGGCGATTTGTTGCTGGATGGCGGTTCGTGAAAGCACTTCCCTTCTTCGCATCAGCAATCAAGGTCATCGAATGGGTGAAGGGTTTGCTCCCCTTCGGGTAGTGAACCGAAGAGATGAATGAGGATCAATGAGCCTGGGAGTCTTGCCACAGATCAAGTCGAAGGGTAACACTCGGCTGCTCGAAGAGCCGCTGACCGCCCTCTTCTGTTCCCAGCGCTGCCCTGGTGACCTCATCCTCAAGACCTACGACCTCATCAGGGCCATGCGCGACGCGGGAGTCCCTGTCATTGGGGGTTTTCAGACACCGATGGAGAAGGAGTGCCTTCGCATGCTGCTGCGCGGTAGCCAGCCAGTGGTCGTCTGCCCTGCACGCGGCATCGACAGCATGCGAGTCCCACGCGACTGGAGGACCGCCCTAGAAGAAAACCGACTGCTGGTCTTGTCGCCTTTCCCATCCACTCGCCGCCGACCCACAGCGGAGCTCGCAACCCAGCGCAACGACTTGGTAGCCGAGCTCGCAGCCCAAGTCTTCATCGCCCACGCTGCCCTAGGCAGCAAGACCGAGGCATTCGCCCGCAAGCTCGCCGCCTTGGGCAAGCCTTTGCTGACTCCCGATAGCCCCGCCAACGCTAACATGGTAGAAATGGGGGCGAATGTCGTAGGGACAAAGCAGGCGGATGGGGCTACCAGCCGCCTAGTAGACTCTCCAGTTTAGGTGCAGACGTGCAAGCGAGTTCTAAAAAATCCAACTTTGCGGATATCCCGGCTTGCTATTTGCAGGCTGGTTACTCGCATATACGACAGAGTGTCCGCTTTCGTTGCTTCCACTAGACCTCCAATGTAAGAACTGTAGAATAGAGCAATTCAGTCATCGGAGCATGTCGTTGCAATTCTCTGAGGGCCCAGAAGAGCAAAAAGCGTTCCTTATATTGGCGAGCGGCGGAGTTGACTCGTCAACACTCATATGGCTATCGACCCAACAAGGCCTCACACCGACCGCTCTCTTTGTAGACTACGGCCAGCCAGCTGCGGAGGCCGAAGGAGAGGCGCTGGCGAAGATTTGCAGCAGTCTGCGTGTACCATGCCGTCGCGTGCGATACAAGGGTGCTAGAATTGGTGCCGGTGAAATCCGTGGGCGCAACGCTTTCCTGTTGCACATGGCACTACTAGAGTTCCCGTCCACTTCTGGCGTCGTTGCACTCGGCATACACGCAGGAACGGGGTACACAGACTGTAGTCCTGAGTTCATGGAAGTCATGGAGCGTTCATACGAGTTACATACTGGGGGCGCGATCACAGCGACGGCCCCGTTTCTGCATTGGACGAAGCAGGATGTGTACAGTCTAGCCGCGAAGCTCAACGTACCGGTCGCACAGACCTACAGCTGTGAGAACTCCAACCTTCCCTGCGGACAGTGTCGATCCTGTCAAGACCGAACTCTATTGGTAACCGGGCCCGCCACATGTTAGCCCACAGTCGCCAGATCATACTCCGGCATGGCGTTGAGTTCTCGACGCCTCTACTGATACCGAGCCTGTCTAGCGGCGCGCTCGGCCCTATGCCATCTCAGGAGTCTCCGGGGAGACCACCCGAAATGACACCTTGTTCGCTTGTACATAGTAGGAGCCTTATCAGCGCTATCGAGGAGTCACTGCTGATTTCCGCGTACGACATTAAGTACGATTTGCTCGAAGATGGGGCTGCCTTTAACACTGGCTTCAGACACTCTCGCTATGCTCAGCCCCGCGTGCTAGTAATCGACAGCGGATGGTATGAGAAGAATGGAAGTCCTCCGGGAAGTCCATTTGCTGTCGATGTCGGTGAGCCGCGTCCTTGGGACGAAACAGACTATGCATATGTTATTGATGGCTTGGACGAAGATGTTTCTCCCATTGTAGTCAGCTGGGACCATACTGGTCCGTATGAGAAACAGATTCAACGAGCCCAGCACTTTTTCGGTGGCCGTGGCCATCTCGCATCGGCTCTTCTCCTCAAACCACCATCTGACTCCAGATTCCATCATTTCGACAAGTTGTCGGGAGAGCATGTTGCCAATCTGCGAGCATTTGACATCATTGGCGTCACAGAGCGTGAACTTGGCGAGTCGATACTTAGTCGTCTCGTCAATATCTCCAAACTACGGGAACTCTTGAATGCAAACGGAGTTTCTCATCCAATACATATCTTTGGGGGTCTAGACCCACTTGCTACGCCGCTCTATTTTGCCGCCGGTGCCGAGATATTCGACGGTTTGGGATGGCTACGTTATGCGTACCGAGAAGGCGTTGCGATGCACTGGACCGCTGGGACTTTGTTGGATCAGCAAATCAACAAACGCACTGCCCTGGCGCAGCAATGGGTTTCCCTCCAGAATCTAGATGCGCTCAACCTGCTCTCAGAGGACATGAAGCGTTTTGTCCACAGAGAGGGGGACTGGGGGGTCTATAGTCGCGGCGACAGTTTGAAACCTATCTTCGAAAGCCTGCAGGAAAGATTGGGGGCGTAGCATGGGTGGCAGCGGTGGTACAGGTAGCTATTTTAGCGCTGGCGATGCCAGAACGCTCGAGGAACAAGCTCGAAAGCGCCTAGAACAAAGTCGACTGGACTCAGCAGTCAATTCGCTCCTGCAACACGAGTTGACTGATATCAACGATCGCGATACCGATTTGACTAACGAGCGTCTCGAAGCCATCGAACAGGCGTTGGGCAGTAGAATAGGCGAAGTAGAGCGTCTGATATTTGGCGGATCTGTAGCTAAGCACACATTTGTGAATGGTCTGAGCGACATTGATGCTCTAGTGGAAATTGCCGACGAGCGCATGGCAGCGCATTCGCCCGATGAAGTGAGAAGTAACTTTGCAAAGGCCCTGAAGCAGGCTCTTCCACAGGGTGCCGTAGAGGACATCCGAGAAGGACGTATGGCCGTCACGGTTAAGTACCTGGATGGTACAGAGATCCAACTGCTGCCAACAATCAGGGTAGGAGGTGAAATCGCCGTCTCGTCTTGGGATTCTAAATCCTGGATGTCTATTCGACCACACAACTTCGCTAGGTCACTAACCTCGACGAATCAGAGTCTGGGCGGAGCCGTCATCCCCGCCATCAAGGTCGCAAAGGCTATCTTTGCTAACAAGCTGGGGGATGATGGCCCAAGCGGGTATCATGTCGAGGCCCTTGCAGTCGAAGCCTTTCGGCGGTATTCCGGGCCAAGGACGCCTAAGGCTATGGCTACTCACCTCGTTAGGAGCGCAAGCGAACGGGTGTTGCGGCCGGTCCGTGATGATACCGGCCAATCACGCTATGTAGATGAGAGTTTGGGGGAGAGCAATTCGGCCGCCCGTCGAGCACTATCACGCAGGCTCGGAGGACTTGCGCGGACCATGGAGAACTCGCAATCAATCGGGGACTGGCAGGGACTGATCCAATGAAGCTGTTTGTACAAAACAGATCAGAGTGAGAGCACGGTCTATGATAGAGGATTTGAAAGGCAGGCAGACACATTACTGAGATGGGAATGGGACGTCGGTTGTCCGGCGACACAGAATTACTCGAGGAAGCTTGGCGTGTTGTCGGTGATTTGTACAGTCAGGCCGTATATCCTCCCGGAATTGTTCAACGATACAATATTGAGGACGAGTTGTTGTTTTGCCTACTTGGTGGCTTTGCCGTCACGTATGAGCATGGGCGATCGGCGTGCGACAAGATTCGACAACTGAGGCCCTTTGCGAACGAGGGGAGCGATCATGAGCTCTTCGAAGTGATTTCGGCCGAATTGATGCGACCACAGTTTGAACCACGGCGGGTGGACGGTGGTTTCAGACGCTATCGATTTCCAAAACAGAAAGCCTCGGTCCTCGTAAGGGCACGCAAGTGGGTCTGGGACCAAGAGCCACTTGATGAGCACTTACTACGATTGGGTAGTGCCAAGGAGCGCCGCCGCTTTCTTAGTGAATGCCCAGGAATAGGGCTCAAGAGCGCGAGCTGGCTTCTTAGGAATCTAGCCTTGGGCGATGAACTCGCCATCATAGATATCCACGTACTTCGAGCTCTAGTTGGTGCTAAGCGTATCCCCGACAGTATTCAGATCCCAAAAGACTACGAGGTGGCAGAAGAAGCATTTCTCGCTTGGTGTAATGAATTAGGAGCCCCGGCTGCGGCTTTTGACTTGTTTGTATGGCACTGGCAGAGAGGCAGTTTGGTGACCACATAAGTGGACGTTCTCGTAGTTGGTGGCATTTTCCGCGAGGTACTCAATGCTGACACTGAGCCTCGTCGTCGATATGGTGGCAGTGGGCTCACGGCATCGGTTGCTGCTGCGAGATTCGGTGCTAGGGTTGCGTTAGCCAGTTACGTCGGTGCCGACGACGAGGTAGCAGTCCGTGCGGAGCTTGAGATGGCCGGCGTAGACGGCCGGGCCGTTGTTTCCGTCCCCGGCACATGTGGAACATTTGTATTCCCAACGTTAGAACATCAGAAGCAAATCGGACCCATGTACCGGCCTGCCGAGGCACAACCGGGCATAACGCCTCAGATCCCCGCAACTGAAATTGTTGTGGTGTTCGGGATCCCCGATTGTGATCCTGTCAAGATGGGGTGGTTGAGCAGGCTCGAAAGTTCGGCGACAGTCATTTGGGATAGACAGGGCTGGCTGTCACGCGCCCGGGATGCTAGGGAGATTCTGGGACTCAAAGCGCTCAGGCGGATCTATGTGGCGAATGAGCAAGAAGCGATTGAGGACGCCCAAGCAGGTTCGTTTGATGAGGCAATAGCGCGCCAGCCCGCCCGTGGGTTCGATTTTGCAGTGGTGAAGCGAGGTGCGTCGGGGGTCGTAGTTATCGAAAGAAGGTTCGACGAGGTTGGCTTCACTACTGTCCCATCGTTTCCAGTGAGTGCTAGATCTACGGTAGGTAGTGGCGATGTTTTCGCTGGAGCGTTTGCCGCACGTTTGGCACATGGCGAGTCAGTAGTCGCAGCAGCAAAATGGGGATGTGCAGCGGCGGCCGTCGCGCTAAAGACCGACCAGAATCTCCTAACTGCTGAAGCCTACGCATGGGCAAGCGAGTTGCTGTGAGCCTAGCGTCGGGCTGGCACCCACGCCGTCAGTCGATGTTCATCGGAATGTCTCATGAAGGTTGCTACCCCTACCACCAAGAATTAGAAAGGGCAAGCCCCTTGGCGGTCTATCTTTGTAAGAATGGCACCTGGACGTCATGTTTCGAGCTGACAGTCTATTGTTCGAAATCGTTGGCTCCCAACTTTCGGTTAGGAACTCGTCACCATACCATCCCCCGTTTGTCGCGTCGTCCTTTGCGAACCTCTGTTGGCAAGGGCGTGTCCGCCACAAAAAGCGGACGAGCCATCAACTTGTTGACCCAGAGGCGGGTGTAGACTTAGCTGGGGTAGTCTGACCGACTCCCTATATCAATACCCCCCAACGAAGAGTCCGCAATACAGCACACGTTAGCACTGCACGCTCTTGTGGGTGAAGTAATCCACTGTCCCAAACTGGTACATCGCCTTTCACTCGGTAGGGCCACATGCCTGCTGTCTATTTGCACTTGTGCTCCGGGACTGTCCAACAAAAGCTCCCTGGGGCTTAGTAGCCTCTCGTACTGCCACCTGATGACATTGCGGGGCTGTACTGATTCACGGAGAACCTCACACGCCTTGAGACGATCTATCACCCTGTCCATGCACGTGTGGGCGAAGACTGATTCCACCGACTCGGCGTGCTCCTGATCCTAGCTCACGATCTCTTGGCAGTGGCCAGCATCAGCTCGTCTGCAATGGTCGCCAGATCGTCCCCGGGCAACTCACCCCCACCGCGGGGGAGCCTTGCGACTTCTACACCACCAGCTTGAGCGCGTCAGCCTGGAGGGTGTTCTTGTAGAACGTGAAACCACCTTCACCGGGCAGGTCTGCCCAATGCGCCACAACCGGCGAGACGCCTGCCTCATAACGTAGCCGCTTCACATGACTTCGTGGTTGTAGTCAACTCGGTCCAAGTCCCACCACCCTCGTAAACCGAACCCTTTTGTCTCGATTGGATAACCGATATCCTCGCCCAGGAGGTCACGAGAGGGATGCGGGAGGCCGCATCGAGAGGCTTCTGGGTTTCCAGCCACGCCCCCTACGGCTACAACCGGGTCATGGTGCAGGACGGTCCCAAGAAGAGACCCACCCTGGAGATCAACTCGAATGCGTCCCCCATCGTCAAGCGCATGTTCGATATGGCGGAGGCAGGAAACGGGACGCTCGAAATCATCCGCACCCTCAACAATGAGGGCAGCTCCAGCCCCAGGGGGAAGCTCTGGGCCAGGACCAGCGTTCACAACATCCTCACCAACGAGGCGTACACGGGCACCTTGGTCTGGGGCGCGAACGCCAAGGACAAGGGCGAACCCGTCCGGGTGGAGAAGGCGTTCCCCGCCATCGTCACCAAGGCCCAGTTCCAACTCGTTGGCAAGCACCTGAGCTCCCGGGCGCCCAAGTTCAGCCACCCCCGCAGAGTCGGAAGCTCCTACCTGCTCAGCGGCCTAGTCAAGTGTGAGGCGTGCAAGATGCCGCTTACCGGCCGGTTCGCCAAGAGCGGCCAGTATTCCTACTACGTCTGCTAGTCGAACATCAGTTTCGGCAAGGACGCCTGCAACACTCCCACGCTCAACGCCCGCCGATTCGAGGAACGGGTCGTCGCCAAGATCCGCTCCAACGTCCTCACGAAGGGCAACATCCGGGAACTCGTGAAGGTGGTGGACGAGGAGATGGGCGGCGTGGCCCGAGAGCAGCGTAAGAGGCTGAAGACCATCGAGGATGAGCTTCAGGATGTGAAGCGGCAGATGGACCGCATCTGGCGCTACATAGCAACGTCCGACACCGTCATGGCCGACGCCTCGGTCCACATCAAGGAACTCCGGGACCGGCAGGAGCGCTTGGAGGATGCGGCGGAGGATGCCAGGGCGATGCTCGCCCAGCGCCTCAAGGTCCTCGACGACGTCAATACGATTACGGCCTATGCCAAGGAGATGAGCGACTTTCTCAGCGAGAGCGAGCCGACGGAACGCAGGGCCTTCATCCAGTCCTTCGTCAAGGAGATTATCGTCGTGCCCGGCGACGCTCTTCTCAGATACACCGTCCCCATGCCAGACGACAGCTTGATACCTGGGACGTCAGCCGAAAAGGTGGCCCTGAACGGGTCTGTTCTACCTACTTTACCCGATGGTGGGCCCAAGCGTACCGCACTGCGAACTTTCCGCTGGGAGGTCCGCTATAGGAAGCAGCAGTGTCCCAGGAGATGGTGCAAGAGACAGCAGGGCCTGGCAAGACAAGGGCCACCGCGTCACCCTCATCAACGACGAAGATGAAGGAGGTGCCGGCGATGGCCAAGGACAGGATGGACGTGCTGGAGCTGCTGCGCAAGGAGGCGCCCGACGCAGACCTCGAATTCCTGCGCGAGGGGGTGCGGGTGCTGGCTCCGGTCATGGAGGCCGAGGTAGCCACCAAGACCGGGGCCAGCTTTCGCGAGCCCAGCTCGGAGCGGACCACCTACGGCAATGGCTACCGGGCCCGGCCCTCGGACACCCGCGTGGGCGCCCTAGAGCTGCAGGTCCCCAAGGTACGGGAGGGCAGCTCTTTCCCCTCCCTGCTCGAACCCCGCCGGCGCAGCGGGCAGGCCTTGCTCGCCGTCGTGCAGCAGGCCGACGTGGCGGGTGCCTCCACCCGCCGCGTCGAGGACCTCGTGCAAGCGCATGGCTGCGGGGGCATCTCCAAGAGCCAGGTCTCGCGCATCTGCCAGGAGTCGGACGCCGTGGTCGACTCCTTCCTCGGCCGTCCCTTGGACGGCGGTCTCTACCCCTACCTGTGGCTGGACGCGCTGGCCCAGAAGGTCAGTGAGGACGGACGGACCGTCAACGTGAGCGTCGCGGTGGCCACTGGGGTCAATCGCGAAGGGAAGCGGGACCAGCAGCCCTCCCCTGAGGAGGCCCACGCACAGCATGCGCGCATGGTGTGCATGATCGACGAGCGCTTCCCGCAGGCCGCCGACCTGCTGGCCGACGTGGGCCGGGATATCCTCGCCTGCACCGCTTTCCCCGTGGCACATTGGAGGCAGGTCTGGTCGAACGACCCCCCGGGGGCCCCTCAACAGGGAGATCAGACGCCGGACTGACGTGGTGGGCATCATCCCGGACCACCAGGGGGCGGTCCGGCAGCTCATCGGGGCGGTCCTCGCAAAGCAGCACGACGAGTGGCAGGTCGCCTGCCGCTATCTGCCCGCTCTTGTCGTCGACGTCGGCGATCGGCACGGCATGGAAGCATCGATGATGCTGCCCGCAGGTGCAGCCTGATCAATCAGCGAGGGTGACGCTCTTACTCCACTTGACGGGGCGTGGCCGACAGTTCAATGGAAAGAGGCCCCACAGTGTGCTGAACAACCTGTCCCTGAGGGAATCTGCCGCATTGGCTACAGAGGCGGATTGACCCGCAAGACTCCCATTGAGCCTGGTACAAGAAACGGGGCAAGATCACCTGCTTGCCTGACTAACATGGCCGGTGGTACAACTATTGGGGGCAGTTCAAGGCACTCCCAAACCCTCCCTGGTCGGAGCGAAACCCTTGCGAATAATTGCCTTCCTCGCCTTGACGCTCCTCGCGCTCGCCGCCTGCGATCAGGCAACGCCGACCCCTGCGCCGTCCCTTACCATAGCCCCGACTCCTACTTCTACACCTATCCCGACGCCTTCACCAACCCCAACGCCGTCCCTCACCCCAACCCTGACCCCTACCTCTACGCCTACTTCTACACCTGCCCCGACGCCTTCACCAACCCCAACACCGTCCCTCACCCCAACCCCGACCCCTACGTCCATCCCTACTCCTACACCCACCCCGAAACCCACGTTGGCCCCCCCCCCCCCCCGCCTATTCCCACCGCAACAGCACAGCCAGATGCTCAAGAGACGTCGACCAATCGTGCCCCGGTCGTGTCCATGGTCCATGAGTCGTTGGCCATCCAGGGGGGGGGTCCCCGTGCTGCTGAACGCCAAAGCCTATGACCCGGACGGCGACCAGTTGACTTACGAGTGGTCGGTGACGCCCATGATCGGTCAACTGGTGCAGGCCTTCCCCCGCAACCCCGCCTGGTTCGCACCCAAGGTCACTTCAGCTCAAGTCGTCACGATAGCGCTGACGGTGAGAGACGCCCACGGCGGCTTCTCATCCGCCGACATGGAGATTATGGTGCTCCCACTGGCAGAGGAGACACCGACGCCGCCTGATGGCCACATGGAGAGGCTGGCTTTTGCCATGGAACGGATGCTCGCGTCACCTTCACAGCACGATGCATCAATGACCGTAGAGGAGCAGAGTCCCTGGCTCAGGCAGGCATGGGACTACGCAACCAAGTCGGGAAACTATGCTGAAATGAATTACGAATTTGAAATCGAATTCCAAGGGGAGATTCCGATCGTCATTCTGGAGTGCTATTCCGTAGAACCTGGTGAATACCTTTCACGCTGCACTCCATCGAGGCTGGATTTTCCTGAATCACGCCTGGATGACGAGTACATTGTCGGGAAGCTGTCGCACATCTTGTGGAGCGCGATGGCGCACGAACTTGCACATATCTACACAATGTCCTCTCTCGTTTCACCCGATGACGGCCAAGGTCCACGCCCTGACCTCAACGCAATCTCAATGCTGGCGCTATTCAAGCAACACAGCGTCCCAACCAACTACTACTGCGACGGCAGAGAACTGCTTGCAGACACGCTCCAAGTTACGGCGTTCCCAGCAACCTGGGGCGGAAATTGGTTCACCTGTAAGGGTGAGCATCACCCTCCTGACGAAGACGGCGCTCATGCCATCGTGCAGAGTCTTTTGGACGGCCAATACCCAGACTGGTTCATGGAAGAATATGGACTGCCGGATGGCGGGTTTGCTTTGCGTCGAGTCTGGAAGGACGTCATCGCCCTTGAAGAGCTCGACCCATTCCCGAAACAGCTACTCGTGTGGCAATTGCGGGGTGCCTTTGGCGCCGGATATTGCTCGTACGAGGCGGCCGCCGACTCGGCGTACCGGAGAGCTTATCTCCCCAACCCGTGGGCAACCGGTGACACGGACGAGGCCGGATGCGGCTAGACGGCCGAGGGCGCAGTCAATCAGACTCAGCGCGTGACCCGTATGGGTGAGACGCAACAGCAACAAGACTTACTGGTGTTCGTGGGCTGTAGACCGAGCGCTCTAGGCAGCAAGGGACGGTTGACAACCCGCTGCCTGCGTTCGATCCAGTCTGGTGGGTCCAGGCGTATCGCACTGCGAGCACTGCGAACTTTTCGGTGGGAGGTCCCAGCATAAGGAACCGGTCAGATGATCGCAATCCTGGTCACCTCAACCTCGAGTCCCTTGAGGTCTTGGGGCTGGGCCTCCCTATGGTCTCCTCTGCGTCTCTGTGAGGACAAGGCCAACATGAACATGTTCAGAGGCGCCTGTGCAAGCCGTCCGTTGTATAGTTGTCCAAGAGCCCGTTGTGCACGCATCAGAGCACCAACTCCTGCATTGACCTGACACTCAACTTTCGCTGGATCCCGTAGATGGCGTTCCGCGCGGTCACGGGCTTGATCCCCCTTGCCTTCGCTATCCGTGCGTAGGACATACCCCGGGCGAAGGAGACAAGAATCTCCCGCTCCCTCGAAGTCAGCCCGGTGGCGGCATCCTCCGGCCCTCCGCCACCTCGTATCGCCTCGAACGCCCTTCGCACACTTTCAGTTGGCAAACGAAGATTGCCCAGGGCCACGTTCCGCACGGCTGACAGCAGTTGCTCCCTGTTGGTCTCCTTCTGAAGGTAACCGGTAGCACCGGCGGCCACGGCCTCCACGACTGCGTCCTCCTCCGTCGAGGCCGTTAACATGAGCACGCGGATCTCCGGTGCGGACTCCATGATCTCCCTGCACGCCTCCACTCCATCCTTCTTCGGCATCATCACGTCCATCGCCCCAGCTCCGCCGACACGTCAGGGGCCACTTTGACCGCCATCTCGCCATCAGCCGCCTCTCCCACCACCTCGAATTCGCCGGACTGCGCCAGGACCTGCTTCAGGCCGACCCTCACCATCGAACGGTCGTCAACGATCATCACCCGTAGGCGTGCACTTGTCCGCTGCCATCCTGGGCATCCTCTCTCTATCGTTCCCGCGCGGTAGCGCGCAAGTCACGGTCGCGCCGCCCATGGCGCCTCTCTGATCCACCTCTGGATGCCCGGACCCAGCAGGAGAAGGGTCCGCCTGGACTCCATCGCACTCGCTGCCACTAAGGGCTCCTGACGACGCCCGTGGCAGGCGGACATTTTCGCTGAACATCTAAGCCCGAGTGGTACACTTTTGCTCCGCCACGTGTGTTGACATCCAGCGAAAGTGTCCTAAGGCGCTTCGCCCAAGTCCAGGTGCTCCTGTACCAGTTTCGGAAGGCCGAGGTGCCAGGGTGGCCGGAAGGAGCAGCCCAGCGTTGGCCGCCAGGCGGGTGTCGTCGAAGACGATACGGATGCGGTCGGAGTGGTTGCGTGGTAGCATCTATTGAGTGCTCCTGTTTTGGGATCGGTCTTCTGTCCCGAAAACCATTATCCTAGAAGCACAGGAGCACTCTCTTGTCTCTTCCGGACCCCGCTACACACCCTCCTTCGGTGGATTGGGGGTTAGGTCCAGCCTAACGACGCCTCGCAAGTACGTACACCACGATCCCCCCTATTACAAGCACCGTCGCGGCAACCACCAGAATGACTATCCACGCTCCACCCACACCCGTGTCTTGTGGTTGTTCGGGCGCTGGTCCACCCGTCCCGGCTTGAGGAACACGCCCCACCCCGAGCGCATCGATGTCAGCTTGCGCTTGCCCGAGGAGGGCTGTTCGACTGCATATGCCACTGGTATAGCCGCCGGCAGCATAGTTGCTGTCGTGACCATAGACGATGTACTCCTCTCCTACGATGAAGGTAAACCCGCAACTCCCGCCGGTTGGTGGTGTGGTGATATACGTTTCCTCATGGACAGTGCCTTTCCACACCACGTCTACCTCAAAGCCAACCGTGGTGCGATCCTCAGGGGAGACAGACGCTGCATCAGGGTCGAAGGAGTGTCGAACCGAGATGACTCTCCCCGCGAAGACCGCGGAAAACTTCCCAGTTCTTCGGAATGAGTCCCAGGTTGCACGCACAAGCACGCGTGGACCTGCTCGGGGTTCCCAAGGAACCAGAGGACACTCATCATGAGCGCGAGGCTCACTGCGGTTACTGATACAGGCGTGAACCCAATCCGTTGCCGTTTTGCAAACACTGGCCGCATGACCTATTCCCTTACCCTTACTCCTGAGCGCCTCTGCTCTATTCCTCTACCAAAAAAGACGCTCCCAGAGGCTGAATGGTTCCAAGCCAGGATTTCCCATATTGGGAGTCTTCAGGCTCATAGGGCAGCCCAAACGAGATAATGGCATGCTATTCAGGTCCTGCAAAGCCAATCAATCTCCGGTCTATCCGAACTGTCCATGTCCAAGATCACGCGACGGTGCGGCGTGCGGGACATAGCTCCGTCCACCTACTTAGCGTTCACTCGGCCCAACCCTTCCACATTGCTGTCTTGGGTAAGCACCTCGGTCTCGAACCAGCTCATGGTGTTGGTGCGGGCGGCCGATCTTTCAGGGCCACCTCGCCGTCCAACGATCACACGCATCGTCGGATCGTCGGCCAACCGTTCGGCGTCGTTGGTGTCCTCGTAGCCCGCCAGACGACTGTACACCGACTGCCTGAGAAGGCCCACCAATCGGTGCTGCACGCTACGAACGCCCCGGCGCCCGGGGCCAAACCCCCACCACGCCGGGACACGTGGTCGGCTGAACCACAAAAGTGCCGCCGATGCAATAGCCCATGAAGAAGAACTCCCGTATCCCGAGATGGTTCATCAACCCCAGTTGGTCATCTGCTAAGGCGCCCCACGGGTCTTCGACTTGCACAGGCCCGCTGGACTCCCCGCCAATTGCGTTTCGCTGGTCCATGGTGATGCAACGAAAGTCGTTCTTGAACTCCTCCATTGCGTTGAACACCTGTCGAGGCCAATAGTCGACTTTAGAATTCAAGCCCCCGCCGGGGGTCACCGGAAGGGGGAAACCGGACCCAACCTCCTCATACCGAATGCGGACATCGCCTTTCTCGAAATACGGCATAGCAGCCTCTCCCCTTTGAGCCAATTATCGGCGTACAAGGCAATCCTCACTTGGTGACCCGTGTTGTCAAGGCAGCAGCAACTGGTTGAGTTTGCAAGGAAGCCGCCCATTCCCTGTTGGGGCTGGCGCGGCGCCATCACCGGGGCAACAGCTTCCGGCGCTCCAGGCCGCTGCCTTGACCGCTTGAGCCATCTTGGGTTAGGTTCCACGGCAGAATGGGCAGACGGAGCATGGGCCCGCACAACACGCCGCATCCGGGTGTTGTGCCGCAGATTCCGGCCAGCCTGCTCGTTGGATACCAAGATAGCTTGGCAGCTCGCTGATGGAGGAAAGTCGCCATGCCGTTCTACGAAAGAGGAGCCAGCCGCATCTACTACGAAGAGGTCGGGTCCGGGTTCCCCCTGTTGATCATCCCGGGGGGCGGACTGAATTCCACCGTGGGGTCCTTGCAGACGTCGGTGCCCTTCAACCCGATGGAGACCTACAAGGACGACTTCCGCTGTATCGCCGCCGATTTGCGCAATGCTAGCCTGGGCCAATCCAGCGGGCCACTGGAGATCGACCGCCCCTGGGATGCCTACTCTGAGGACCAGCTTGGGCTGATGGATCATCTTGGCATCAATGAGTTCCTGGTCATGGGCTTCTGCATCGGCGGGCCGATGATCCATAACCTGCTCCGGTTGGCCCCGGAGCGCATTGTGGCGGCGGCGATGATGCAACCCAGCGGGTTCAGGCCGGAAATCCCGGATATCTTCTACCACAACAACATAACGGGGTGGGGGCCACCCCTTTGCGAGAAGCGTCCTGAAATCACAATGGATATGGTCCATGACTTCCTGACCAATATGTACACCAACCGCGCCGACTTCGTTTTCACCGTTTCCCGCGACTTCGTGCGTGGCATGCAGTCACCACTGCTGATAGCGCCCGACGACGTGCCGGCGCACCCATACCAGTGCGCGATGGAGGTCGCCGGCCTCGCCCCGAACTCCGAGGTGACCATCTATCCCTGGAAGGACTCGCAAGCGCACATCGACGAGGTCGTGGAACACGCGCGGTGCTTCCTGAAGACCCATACGCCGGCAACCGCGACAGCCTGACAGCTCCGTACTGCTAACGTTAGTAAGGCCCCGCCGGCTTCCCATCATCACCGATTGATGAATGGAAGTTGCGGGGCCTTCGGGCTTCGGCTGCAAAGGTCAGCCGCCAGTTCAGTTCACGGGTCCCGGGCACAAATGTGGCGTGAACCAGGACGGCGGCATGGTACGAGTCCAACGCAAACTCCGGGTCGCCTATGGTTCTTGAGAAAGTGCGGCCTCACGCAACCGGCAACTCCCGGCCCATGTCCGACGCCCGTTGGATAGTATCGATGAAACGATGCAGGTCAACCGCTACATCGAACGTCGGTAGGCGATTCTGCCCGGTTCGGACCGCATCGGCGAACAGGGCATACATCTGCCCAACGTTGTAGGGATCGCCGCGAGGGAAGTAGGATGGCACATAGACGAAACGCTCAGGTGTATCCAGGTCCCGCAGCTCATGGCTGCGCCGTGCGCCCTGCACCCGCAGCATCTCACCGCGCTGGGACGAGACTCTCCCCGTGATGATCAGCGTGCCCTCCCGCCCGTAGATCTCCATTCGATAGCCGCTGCCGGCCCATGGGACAGCTCCGACATGGACCGACACTGCGGCGCCGCTCTCCAATTGTCCACTGACGTGCACATTGTCCGGGGATGTGACTTCCACAAAATGCCGCGTATCGGTCTCGTACCATTGCTTTGCCTGAGTGCTGACCATGCACGCCACCCAGGTGAAGTTGCCAGCCACGAAGCGTAGGGCGTCAATGACGTGTCCGTTGGCGATGGTCAGGGTGTTTGCGCCCAGGCTGGCATCGCGCTGCCAGGTGCGGCTTGAAGGGCGTTCCAACGAGCCGTCGCGCATGGTGGTCACATGACACGAGAGCACGTCGCCAACATAGCCGGCTTCAATTTGTTCCTTGACATACATCAACGCGGGACTGACTCGCGATTGCAGACCTACTGCGGTTTGCACACCTTTGTCCCGGGCCAGACCTGCAAGTTCCTCCGCTTCGGCAGTGTTCCGTCCCAAGGGCCACTCGGTGTAGACGTGCTTGCCGGCGTTGATGGCAGCCTTGGTTGCCTCATAGTGCAATGGCACCCGCAAAACTACAGCCACTGCGTCGATCTCCGGCGACACTACCATTGCTCGGAAGTCATGGAAGGCGAGCTTCGCTCCAAAGGCTTGGCGAGCCGCTTCCGCGCTCTCTGGACGGGTGGTGCAAACTGCGGTCAATTCGACATCTGGACTTGCCAGTAGCGCCGGGAAGTGCGACTGAGAGGCCCAGGTCGCGTTTACGTTCGCACCCACAAACCCCAGGCGGACCTTGGTTGCCACGACGCATGCTCCCTAGATTGCTGGCATCCTGCATCTGTCTGGGAGTAGTCAGCCAGCAGCCCAACTGATCGGATGCCTGCTTCCAAATAAGAAGGCTGATGCCCTCCGTGGCACCCGAGTCTCTTGAAAAAGCCTTCCCCACCTCCCGGAGATAGTGCTCAGAAACCTGCTTGGCAACAATACATCGGTTGGTGCGCCAGAGCCAAAGCCGTCAGTTTCGTGTCCAAAAGGGACATCATGGCAGACTCAGCCCCTTGGGCCGGTCCGCCGTCGCTGTTTGCCCCTGTATTCTGGGCGGCCCTGGTTACACCAGGTTTTTTTGGATGAACGTGGTCATCTGTTCGAGGGCCTGCTGCGCAACATCCGTGGAAACGTCCCGCAGCACTCCTTCGCCCTCCCCTTCGAAGATCGTCACGTCAATCTGCCCACCGGCCTTGCGGTACTGCATGATGAACTCGTCCAGATCCGGGCGCGGGTGCGGTGCCTCGTAGGTCCGCGCCAGGCACAGCGTTGGCGGCAGTTCCGTGCGCTCCCCACGAGCCAGCATTCGTCCCGGAGCAGCTTCTCCCATTGCCTCTTCCGTCACCCAGTACATGTCGTGCATGGCCACAATACGCTCGCCAACTGACTCGGGGGGTTTGACATCATCTCGAATACCCTTGGCGTAGTGATAGCGACCCAGGGGATCGATCACCGGGGAGACCATGATCACGCAGCCCAAGGTGCCATCGACCTCGGTCGCGCCGTTGGTGAGGGACAGCGCCGCGTAGCGGGAATCGTGGGGTCGCATGCCCAGCAGCATAGCCTGGTGGGCGCCGCTGGAGGTGCCCATGGCGCCGATCTTGTCCGACATGCCGTTCCAGCTTTCGGCTTGGGCCTTGCACCAGCGGATTCCATAGTGGATGTCGGCCAGCGAGGCGGGGTATGACGCTTCCGGCGGAACACGAAAGTCCAGGGCCGCCACGATGACGCCGTTCATGGCCAACGCTTCGTTGCCGGCATTGCCGTTCTCGCGGTTGCCATTCACCCAGGCGCCGCCATGCAACTCGACCATTACCGGGAAGGGTCCGCTGCCCTGAGGCTTGAAGAGGCGCGCCAGGAAGGGTTTATCACCGTGCCGGAGGTATTCCACGTCTTCGATTTGGACTTCATGGGTGGTCTGTTTGCTGATAGCCATGCCAAACTCCCTCTAGCCAGTTGAACTTCAGGTGCGGATGAGCCTAGGTTAGAGCCTTGGGGCCTCGCCGTCAATCGGTGTGCCGCAACAGTGCCGCGCAGGAACTACTTCGACAACAGAAAGTACGCCGAAAGTCTATTCCACGGATGTTTAGGGTGAAGTATTGGGTTAGGACAGACGATTTACGTCTACCGCATTCATTCCGGCAATCTCCTATGCCGGGTCTCTTGGAGCACTGCGACAATGCCGGAGACTAGGTTCATGCAGGGCTAGCGCGCCCGTGCGGCGGGGAGGGCCAGGAACAGGGTCGATCCCTCAGCTTCCTGCTCGGTCTTCATTGGTCGTTGGGAATCGAATACGATTTCAGAAACAAAGGCCCCGCCGCCAGGGCGGGGCCTTTGGAGATATCCGCTCCCTTTGTCCGCGAAGAGGCCCTGCTCCTCAGGTCAATCACGTCTTCAATGCCTCCGTTCACCCGAGCCCGGGTAGATGTCACCATGAGCCTGCCGCAGGGTGTAGAATCCTGCCGAGTGACCCTGACACGACACCCTGGGGTGAATTGCCGTCTCGAAGTTCGATTTCTCGGCTTCGCCTTGGAGTGACATTCATGTCAGACGCGGTTGCCCTGATGTAGGGCATAGTGCCAGGATCCGCAGCGGAGCATGGGAATGCAGGACCTGGCTGTTCGATCAGGTCAAGGGCTAAGAATCGAGGAAGTGAGCAGTGGCCGGCAATTCTGAATGGCCTCCTGAACTGAGCCGACGCTGGGATCAGGGAATGGTTCGTTACCCGGATCCCGCGGCGGAGGTGCTGGACCCGCGCTTCCGCGCCTACCGCGCTGGGAGCCGGACCCGCGACCCTTTTCATCACGGCCGCCGCTGTCCCCCTCATCGCGCTCTTCTTGGGGGTCGCCATCGAGCTCCTCCCGACGGTTCGCGGACGACGCGCACGCTGATCGCCCTATGGCTCATGCTGCTTGCCCTCGTGACCACGCAGGCGTGTAGCGACAGCGCGTCCAACCAGGAGGCTTCGCGGGCCGCCGTGGTCGCCGCTCTCGATAGCCTGGCGGCGCAGCTGGTGGCGGAACGGCCGGCCGATGCGGCCGCGTATACGGAGCGCTTGCAGGCCTACCTAGAGGCACATCCGGCATTCTTTGGCAGTGCCGCTGCGCTGCTAGACCGCTCTGGCGCCGTCATCAGCAGCCCCTACGTCTATCGCACAGCCGATGGCTATGCCACCAAAGACATCGCCGTGCCCTCCTACAACATCGAGGCGCAGGACTGGTTCACGGCGCCACTGGCCGCGAATGCCAGCGTCTGGACGGCGCCCTACTTTGACACGGGCGGCGGTGAGATATGGATGATCACCCGCTCTGTCCCGTTGCGCGATGCCGAGGGTGTTTTCGCCATTATCACCACAGATCTGCCCGTGGATGCTCCCACCCGCTAACGCCTCGCGTTGCGGTAGACACGGCCCATCCTCATGCGACAGCATGACGCGCTTGATTCGCACCCCCCACCATGCTTGTCCCGGAACGAGGACATTCCCAATCATGGAGTTCGCAGCTCGCGACTACTGCTCTCAAACAAATGCCCGAACCAGGGATCTCAGTCTTGTTCGGCAGGTGGGCCTGAGTGGACAAAATCAAGAACCGAGGCCGATTCCGACGTCACTCCGTCGTTCGGCATAGGTATGGTGTACGTCAGAACAGCCTCGTCTCCGTTGACCTCAATGCCCTCCACGAAGTTGCGAATAAGGGCTTTGCGCTCAGGTAGCGGGCGCTGCACGTCACTGCGCCTTCCCCGAACAGCGTCCCGCAGATGGAGACCTTTGCATAACCCTCATTCCCGCACCCACCCAACGTCATTCCTGTATATGTCAGCTAATTCGTTGACAGATTTTGCAAGGTTTGGCGGGGGGTCTTGCCCCCGAGGCCTTGGTGGGGCCGCTCAATGTTGTAGTAGAGGAGGTACTGCATCAACTCCTCCTTCAACTCCGCCACCGACTCGAAGGTCGTCCCCTCCAGGAGGTCCTCGTTCAGCGTCCGCCAGAACCGCTCCACCTTCCCGTTGGTCTGCGGCCGGTAGGGCCGGGTGTAGCGATGGGTGATGCCCAGCTCCAGGAGCATCCGCTCCATCGGATGACCGGCCTTGTTCCTCGGCGAGGCCACCTCCGCGCCGTTGTCGGTCAGGATGGCCTCGAAGCGCACCCCGTACTCCGCGTGCAGCAGGTTGATGCTCTTGAGCGCGGCGAACATCACGCTCAGGCTCTTCAGGTCGTCCACCACCTCGGCCCACGCCAGCCGCGTGCAGGCGTCGATCACGCACACCAGGTAGGAGCGCCCTCTGGCGCCCACGAGCAGGTCCTTGCTCAGGTAGTGGCAGTCCAGGTGGCCCAACTCCCCGGCCCGGGTCTTGATGATCCGGCGCTTGGACTGCTGCATGGGCTTGGTCATCTTGTTCAGGCCGTGGCGCTTGCTGATGGCGTAGATGGTGGAGGGCGCTGGGGTGTGAGACTGCAGCACCGGCTTGAGTATCGCATAGATCTCGTAGCGGTTGGCACCCGTGCGCCGGAGTTCGAGCACCTTCTCCTCGATCAAGGGGATGGTGCGCCGGCTCTTCCACCGGGGCCCCCGCTTGCGGGGCAGCAGGGCGTCGCCGGCGCCGGACTGCCGATAGCGGTTGTAGTACTTGGCGAAGGTCTGCCGGTTGACCCCGTGGGCGCGGTAGAAGTCTTGGACGAAGCGAAACTTGGGGTGGCGCTTGGCCTTGACCTGTTCGTACTCCCGGACGACGAACCGCCACTTCTGGACGTAGTTCCGTTCGATAGTGCGGTCATTGCTATTGTCGCGCATCTTCGCCTCCAGACTGGCTCGTTCTCCAGCCAATTCTGTCAGCGAATTACCTAACATCTACAATTCCCGCGAAGGGAGACCCTTGCACAACCGTCACTCCCGCACCCACCCACCGTCTTTCCCGCGAAAGCGGGAATCCGGGGTGGGACTCTAGGCTGGCGGGGTCTGCTTCACCCTCCCAACCGCGCCCTCCACGGGGAGTTACGCAAAGGTCTCCAGATGCAGTAGGCCAACTGGCCACTCTTGGCGCCCTGGGCGGAGAAGGGCCTGCCGCACATGCCGCACTTGAGCAGACCGCTGAGCAGGAACCTGCTCCCAACCCTGGCGGGTCTCCGCTGCTTCGGCGCTCGGTCCCGCATCGCCTCCTGAACGGCCTCGAAAAGCTCCCTCGAAATCGGCGCGGGCCACGCTCTCTCAACCCTCACCGAGTCGTTCTTTCCCCTCGACGTCCGGCCCCAGACGGCGTTACCAGTATTCCACTGCACACCTAAGACTGCGGTGCTTCTGGGCAGTAGACCTAGCTGGGGCCAAGAGCAAGGGCGTCAAGTTTACTGACCAGCAGCGTCCCGATCGATAGTGGAGCCGCGCCCGCCCAATACCTACAGATCAACCTGCGCCATCCTGGCCGCTTTCCCCTGGCGGAGGGTCGGTCGCACATCCTGCTATTGTGCCACGCTTCCCGCCCCTGAGGGTCTACCTACGGAGACTATAGGGAGTGCCGCGTCTGAGCCGGTGAAAGCCTCGAGAACCCTCCGCCCTGATGCTCTCACACCAGACCCTTGGAATCGCCGACTAGATTTTGCCTGGGGCTGCTGCTGCTCGTCGCAGTGAGTGAGGAGTGAGCCGGTAGCACTCACGCATGGACTCTAGCCGAGTCCGGAAGGAGTGCGGGTAGCACGGCGCCGACCTCAGCCGTCGCCAACCAAACCCATGCCGCTCTTGCCGGCGACCATTGCAGGATGCGGCGCGATGGTATGCGGCGCGACAACGGCTCGGCGGTGCAGATAGCGGCCATAGGCATTGTCGACGGCCAGTGCTACGACCGGACGATTGCCGCTGATCAGTTGGCTGGGCTCGTGCGAGAGGTCGCCGGCGGCGCCATCGGTGAGGGCCTTCTTCCAGGCCTGGATCTGGCTGGGGTGGACCTGGTTCCGGCCAGCCGGTTGGGCCACCGTTTCCTCGCCCTTCACCGCCTCCAGAGCCACCTTGCCTTGAGGACCGGGCTGTGCTTTCTCCGTCCTTTGGACATTTCCCACTCCTCCTTGGCAGCAACCACTGCCTTCAGTTTAGGAGCAGGACCTTCGCTTAGCCACTTGTCCGGTTTCCTTGGCCTACCTCACCCTACTCTCCGCTCGGGAGGATCACGGGCTTCACGATGCTGAAGTCCGCCATGGCCTGTATCGCTTCAGTCGTCTGCTCCAGGGGATACGTGGCCGAGAGGATGAGCTCGAAGGGGAACGTCTTCTGTTTCGTCGCCAGGAATTGCAACGCTTGATGGAAGTGACGCCCCAGCGTGTTGGCAATGCCGATGACGGTCAGGTACTTGAAGCCCAGATAGCTCGCAGGCACCGTAGCGTTACCGACTCCGCCGATATTGACGTAGCGTCCGCCCGGCCGGATGAAGTCCAGGCCCTCCACGACAGCGGTGTTCGAAGTCGCCACCTGTATAACGACGTCCGGACCGCGGCCCGAGGTGTGCTCCTTGACCCACTCCTTGCGTGACGCGGCGTCAGGGTACTCTTCGATGTTGAGGACGTCATCGGCCCCGAACGCCCGTGCCACCTCAAGCCGGTGCTCGGGAGCGCCGATAACGAAGACCCGGCTGGCGCCACGGTCCCGGGCCACGGCCGTGGCGTAGAGTCCCAAGGGACCCGACCCTTGGACCACCACCGACTCGTGGGGTAGAACGGGTCCCAGCCGTTCGAAGCCATGCATCACGGTCCGGAGGGCGCACGCCGCTGAGGCCGCTTGAGGCGAGGAGACCTCTTCGGGAATCCGAACGATGTCGCCGCCCGGTGGGATGTAGTGGTACTCCGCGCACCCTCCCAAAAGCTGAGGGGGGCGCTGATGGCCGTAGGAGATCCTCTCGGCGCACAGGTTCGTCTGCAGCGCTACCGAGCAGTAGTAACAGTGGCCGCAAGAGGGATAGGCCGAGAGTACCCGGTCTCCCAGATTCAGGGGTTGGCCTAGGTTGTCCCACCGCGGGCTTTCCATGTCCACGATGCTCATAGCAGTCTCGTGTCCAGGTATGAAGGGGACCAGGTCTTGGGCGTCTTGCCAGCGGTGCACGTCCGTCCCACACAAGGTGGCAGCGTCGACACGGGCCAGCATGGCGCCGGGTCCGAGCTCTGGGATCGGTACACGCTGCATTTCCAGCGGCTGCTTCGGTCCTGTGATAACGGCCACAAGGCTCTCGGCCATGATGGCTCCTCCTCTCTCGTTCCGGTCCCTTCCGGGCCTAAGTTGGATCTCCAAACGAACAGCAACTCTACGAGCGGCATTCTATCATCCTGCCGTTGAGCTGCACAGGCCGTGAGAGCACCCATTCAAGGGACATGGAAACCGGATAGAGGCTTCCAACATATATGAGCGACATTGTAACGGAAAGCGTCGGTTTCATTCAGCAATACAGGCTTGACACAGCTTCAGTCGAACCCTATACTGCCGACTACCGTAGGCATATCCAGCTTGGCTCTTAGTCCTGTTCTCAGCGTAGCTCCAAGAAGAACGAAGGGAGAGAGCATGTTCACGAAAGAGAGTTCAAGGCGAACCTCGACGGGCATGGCCCGGGGGAGCATTCTGGGGGCAGCCCTGCTGGCGCTCCTGCTCCTGGTCACGGCGGCCTGCGCAGGCGGCAATGACGACGAGACGACAACGCCAACACCCCAGCCGGCCGCTACCACGGCGCCTGCCCCGGCGGCAGCCCCGGAGCCCACCGCCCCGGCAGCCCCTGCCATGGAGGAGCCCAAGTATGGGGGCATTCCCATTTTCACCAATCGGGCTGACCCTCCCGGCGCCTTTGACCCCATGCGTGCCGGCAGCAGCTCCTTGGACTGGGTCATCGGGAGCATGAGCGGTGACGGGAACCTGGTCAAGTTCTGCCGCGAGGACATCTACAAGGTCTGCCCCGGGCTGGCCGAGAGCTGGGAGAACAGCAACGACTCCGCTGTGTGGACCTTCAAAATTCGTGACAACGTTCTCTGGCATGACGGCACACCCTTCACTGCCGAGGACGCCAAGTGGTGGGTTGACCTCTCCGTCGATGGGGCCAAGGTGGGAGACAAGATCCGCGCACCCTCCGGACACAAGATCAAGTTTGGCGCCCCTGAGAAGGTGGAGGTCCTGAGCGGCAACCGTCTGCAGATCACTCTGGGTGAGTCCGCACCCCTCTACTTGGAGGTGCTGGGCAACCCGCGGAACAGGCTCCTGCATCCGCGGCACCTGATGCAGCCCCTTATCGCGCAAGGAACGCTGGACGTGAGCCCCAAGGACGTGGCAGTAGTGGGTACGGGGCCCTTCAAGTTCCTAAAGCACGAAAAGGGGACAATTGTCCAGGTCCGCCGCTTCGATCAGTACTGGGAGCAGGACGAAGCGGGCCGCCAGCTTCCCTTCCTGGATGGCATCGACTGGGCCATCATCAGAGACCCCGCGGCCATGGCTGCTTCCTTCCGCGCCGGGCAACTGGATGCCGGATCCCCAGGGACCAAGATGCAGCTGCGGCCGGACCAGCGGGCGACCTACGAGAAGGAGCTGGGGGACGAGGTCTGGTTCGCCGAGTACCAGCACGTCCTCTTCAGCGTCTCCTTCAACACGCTGCGGGAGGGGCCCCAGCAGGACGTCAATGTCCGGCGGGCCATCGCCCTCCACATGGACAAGCAGGCCGCCACCGAAGCCGTGCTGGGGGGCAAAGGGCTGCTCTACACGATCCTGGGCCCGGCCTCTCCCTGGGTCACTCCCGGTTTTGAACAGTGGCCAGGCTTTGGCCAGGCGACCAAAGCGGCGGACCGGGCTGAGGCCAAGCGCCTCATGACAGCCGCTGGCTACCCCAATGGCTTCTCAGCCACTATGATTGCCCGCCAGGACTGGGAGCCCCGGACCGAGTTCGTCGCAGGCCAGATGGCTGGGCTGGGCATCGACCTGAAACTGTCGTTTAGCGATCCAGCCACCTATCGTCAGCGGGGGATCACGGGCGACTGGGAGGTCAGCTGGGGTGGAGGCGGTGGAAGCAGCACCTTCCCCGAGGAGCTGGAGACAACCCTGGCCCGGAACAGCCTGAATCCCGCCAGCTACATGAAACACGAAGACGCCAAGATCGATGCGTTCTTTGCGCGGCTGAAGGCTACTACCGACTTCGCCGAGCGCCAAAGGGTCTACCGAGAGATGGAGCAGTACATCCTGGTGGACCAGGTATTCGCCATCCCTCTCGTTGGCGAGATCGGTGTCATCCCGTTCCGCTCCCGGGTCAAGGGCTATGTTGTGCCCGCTGCGGGGATATGGAACAGCAACGACTTTGCCACCGTGTGGCTAGCCGAGGGCGAGTAGCTGGAAAGAGTCATAAGGATCAGGGGGTGGCCTCCGCGAAAGCCACCCTCTGATATGACCTGGAGCTGCACCCAACACCGCGGGGCCCAGGCGTACCAACGCGGTTCATAGCGAGGAGCATGTCATGCAGCAATATCTGCTGCGGCGGTTGCTGCTCTTTTTCCCCACTCTTCTTGTGGCCTCCCTGGCCATCTTTGTCATCATGCGCATCCTGCCCGGGGATGTAGCCCTGTCCATCGCGGGCAGTGAGGACACCGAGGAGGTCGATATAGAGTTGTTGAATGCCCTGCGGGAGCAGCTGGGCCTGACGGACCCCCTGCCGGTGCAGTACGGCAAATGGATGTGGAGCATGGTCAATGGGGAGTTCGGGGGGGCGTCCATGACTGACCGGGAGCCCCTTTCGGAGATCGTTGGCCGGCGCTTGCCCGTGACCTTCCAGCTCGCCGCGTTCGCCATTGTTATTTCTGGGGTGATTGGGATACCCCTGGGAGTGGTGGCGGCGCTCCGCCAGAACCGGTGGCCCGACTATCTTATCCGCGCTACGACTATAGCAGGGCATGCAGTGCCCAACTTCTGGCTGGCGCTGATGCTCCTTCTCGCTATGGTCACCTTCTTCACCTGGGCGCCACCTCTGTTCTACAAGGATGTCTGGGAATCGCCACAGACCTTCTTCCTGAAGGCCATCTGGCCTATTCTGCTGCTGGCCTGGGGATTTAGCTCCAACGTGACGCGGGTCACACGCTCCAACATGCTGGAGGTCTTGCGCCAAGACTACGTCCGCACCGCCCGGAGCAAGGGGCTGGCGGAGCAGGTGGTCATCGTGCGGCATACCCTGCGCAACGCCCTCATTCCCGTGATCACCATATCAGGTCTGCAGCTAGCTGCCCTGTTGAGCGGCACCGTGATCCTGGAGAACATCTTCGGGATCCCCGGCCTAGGGCAGGGCATCATAGACGCGGCCACTACCCGGGACTATCCAGTGATCCAGAGCCTGGCGGTGCTCCTGGTCTTTATGGTACTTGGCCTGAACCTGATCGTGGACTTCGTCTACGTTTTCATCGACCCGCGAATCAGCTATTCATAGCTGAGGAAAGTGCAGCGTATCATGCGCGAGATCGGTGGGGAGAGCGGCACAGCACAGGCGCTACAAGCCGCATTGAGCACACGCTCCCCAGTGCGGTGGGCATCCCATGTAGGAAGGTTTGCGCTGAAGTACCCTCTCGGTGCCATCGGCGGTGCCACTCTGCTTGTCCTCGTGTTCGTGGCGGTGTTCGCCTCCCAGATAGCCCCCTACGATCCCCTGTTCCAGGATACGCCCAGCCGGCTGCAAGGGCCCGGTATCGACTTCTGGTTTGGAACGGACTCGCTGGGGCGGGATGCCTTCAGTCGCCTGGTTTTCGGCTCGCGCATCTCCCTATTTGTTGGTCTCATCTCCGTTGCCATCGGGACAACCACAGGGACTTTCTTGGGGGTCACTTCAGCATATTTTGGCGGGTGGTTTGACCTTCAGATTCAGCGGGTTGTGGACGCCTTCATGGGCTTCCCCTCTCTCGTGCTAGCCCTGGTCCTCGTCATGGCATTGGGAGGGTCTCTCACGAATGTCACCCTGGCCATCGCCATAACCCTAGTCCCCCGGATGGTCCGAATCTCCCGCTCCTCGGCTCTCTCCGTCAAATCCGAAGTGTACGTCTTGTCGGCTCAGGCCCTAGGGTGCAGTAGTACGCGGGTAGTGTTGCGCTATATAGTCCCCAACTCCCTGGCGCCAGTGTTTGTGCTGGCCACTTCCTATCTGGGCACAGCCATCGTGGCAGAAGCGAGCCTGAGCTTCCTAGGCCTGGGAGTGCCTGCTCCCCATCCTTCCTGGGGAGGGATGCTCCAGTTCGGCGCTCGGGGCTATTTGGAGGCTGCTCCCTGGCTAGCCATCTTCCCCGGGATAGCTCTGACTTTGGTGGTCTTCAGCTTCTCGTTCCTGGGCGACGCTCTGCGGGACGCCCTCGATCCCCGTCTTCGTGGCGCCTGAGGAGGGAGCGCGCCGAAACCTCTACATGGCAGGATGAACAGACATTGTGAGGGTGGCCATAAGTGCCCTCCAAGAAGAGAAAAGGGTCCGTTCCTAGTTTGGCAAGAGGTGTAGTCATGACAACAACGAACCTTGAGGTGATCATAGACGGTGACGGACATATCCAGGAGGACAATGAGGCGATCAGTTCCTTTATGCCTTCCTTTTACAAGGAGAACGATGCCCTCCGCTTCTCCCTGTTTCCGCCCTTGGACCACCTGCACTCGGCCCACGCAGTGGTGACCCCGGGGCAGCGGGCCCGGAAGGGCGCGCGGGTGGGCCCGGACGAGTGGTCTGCCTTTCTACAAGACGTGGGCATTGATACTACGGTCCTCTACCCCACGGGAGGCCTGGCCTACGGCAAGATTGTCAACCGGGACTGGTCCATCGCCTTATGCCAGGCCTACAACAACTGGCTGGCTGAGACCTATGTGCAACGGAGCCCTCGCTTTAAGGGGATGGCCCTCATTCCCATGCAGGAGCCCCAGGCTGCAGTGGAGGAGCTGCGCCGTGCAGTGAAGGAGCTGGGAATGGTGGGGGCTATGCTCCCCTCCACGGGACTTCCCAATCATCTGGGGGCTATCGAGTACTGGCCGGTGTATGAGGAGGCAGAGCGTTTGGGCTGTTGCCTGGCCGTCCACGGGGGCGCCCACAGCGGTATTGGCCTGGACTACATGAACGTCTACACCCCTGTTCACGCCCTGGGCCACCCCTTTGGCATCACCATATCCTTTGCGGGGATCCTCTTCAACGGCATCTTTGACCGCTACCCTGGCCTCCGCATGGCCTTCCTGGAGGGTGGGGTGTCCTGGTTCCTGCTCTGTCTTGAGCGGTTCGACCGCTCCCATGAGACACACACTGAGTACCACCTGCGGCGGGAGGAGTTGCGGGGCCCGGGGGCCGATGAGAAGGTCAGTGAATCCATCCGAGAGCATGTGCAAGCCGGGCAGATTTATGTGGGCTGCGAAGGGCCCGAGCTCAGTTTGGGCTGCGCTGTCAAGGCCATCGGCCGGGAGCCCTTCATGTACTCTTCTGACTTTCCCCACGAGGTGACGAACGAGAGCTGCAAGGAGGAGATCCACGAGCTCCTGGAGAACGAGGAGTTGACGGCAGAGGACAAGGCCGCCATTCTGCACGGCAACGCTCAGCGCTTCTACGGCCTCAAGCCCGTCTCCGCCTAAGTCGAGGAGGCATGACCAATCGCCCGACGCCTGCTAGGGACACCAGCTGGGTGCAAGCCAACCATAGGAAGGGAACGCCTGTTTTGGCTTGAAGGTTCCGGACAGAGCGCTGAACGCCTCACTCTGACTATTCCCGGACCAATCAGTGAACGCGGCGTTCGGTCTCGGACCCGCTGGGCACAGTGAGCGGAATCGTCTGGATCGTGGTCACTCGAACCAGGTGAGCGGGGACCACCCTGTTTTCGCCCTCTCCCCACAAGGCCGGCGCGCTGGCGACCCCGGCCCTCAGGCTTCCTTCGCCAGCGCCTGCACGAATTCCGTGATCGTCGCGTCCGCCTTCTTCCTTATGAGCGGCAGACCAAACTGCCCCAGCCGGCCCATCAGGTTCGCGTCCGTCACCACGTCCAGCAGCGTCATGCCCTCGCGCGGCGATGTCAGCGTCACGTCAATCGTCCCGGTAGCGGACCCGCCAACCCGGCGGTCGGCCCCCTCCAGGCGCATCACCGCGTGATAGTTGTCTCGGTCTTGGACCAGAAGGTTGATCTTCCCCTGAAGCCCCAGCGCCACCGGCCCCAGCCTCACCTTCATCGTGGCCGAGTAGGACCCGTCATCCTGCTGCACCACCTCCCCCACCCCCGGCATCAGCCGCGCCGCCCTCGGCACGTCCAGCAGCAGGTCCCACACCCGGTCCCGCGACGCCTCGATCTCCTCCTGGTTCTCAAACCTCATCCGACGGTCCCTCCGGCCAGGGCCACCGCTTGCTCCAGCGCCCTCCGGGTGAACACCGTCGCCATCTCCCGCTTGTACTCCGCTGACCCGCGCAGGTCCTCCAGTGGGTCCACCACGTCCGCCACCGTCTCACTCGCCTGCCGTAGCAGCGCCGCCGTTGGGCTCTGCCCCCGCAGCGCGTCCTCCGCCGCCCGGGCGTGGATCGCCGTGGACCCAACCGAGCCCAGCGCGACGCGCACGTCGCTGCACGCCCCGTTGGCGTCCAGCGCAACCAACGCCGCCACGGACACCGTCGCGTAGTCGTCCGCAGACCGTGGCAGGAATTTCAGGTACGCCCCCGCTCCGCCCGGCGGCACCGGGACAATGACCTGCGTGAGCACCTCGTTGGGCTCGATAGTCGTCTCGTAGTAGTCCGTCGCCAGCTCCTCCACCATCACCTCGCGCTCCCCCTGCGAGGACGTGAGTACCGCCCGAGCGCCCAGCGCAATCAGCGCCGGCTCCGGGTCCTGGTTGGGGTCCGCGTGCGCCAGCCCGCCCCCCACCGTGGCCGCATTGCGGATCCGCACCGTCGCGACGCGCCGGTACGTCTCCGCCAGCAGCGGCAACCGCTCCTGCACCAGCGCGGACATCTCTACGTCCCGATGCGTCGCCAGCGCCCCAATCCGCACCTCGCCGTCCCGCTCCTCGATGCCGTCCAGCCCCGCCACCCGGTGGAGCCCAACGACGTGCGCCGGCTGCGACAGCCGGAGCTTCATGAGCTGCACCAAGCCGGTGCCCCCCGCCATAAGCCGCGCGTCCTCGCCATGCTGGTCCAGGAGCGCCGTGGCCTCCTGGATGGAAGTCGGTACGTGGAGATCAAAGTCGTGCATTCAGCTCTTCGCCTCCGCCATGGCATTCACTATGGACTCGATGATCTGATAGTAGCCCGTGCACCGGCACAGGTTCCCCATCATCCACTCCTTGACCTCGTCCTCCGTGGGGTGCGGGTTCACGTCCAGCAACGCCTTCGCGGCCACAATCTGCCCCGGTGTGCAGATCCCGCACTGGAACCCGCCGTACTTGATGAACGCCTCCTGCACCGGGTGCAGCCGGCCCTCCACCGCAATCCCCTCAATCGTCGTTATCTCCTGGCCGTCCACCTGCCCAGCCAGGGTCAGGCAGGAAGCGATCATCTTGCCGTCCACCAATACCGTGCACAGCCCGCACACGCCGACGCTGCAACCTTCCTTCGTTCCCGTAAGCCCCAGGTCGTATCGAAGTAGGTCCACCAGCAGACGCCGAGACGGCGCCGTTACGCTGTGCTGCTGGCCATTCACCGTAACGCTGATCTGCTGGTCCATAGGCGGCTCCTCGTCCATGCTCATTGCGGGTGTTCTTGCTCAGGCCCCCTTCGGAGGCCACAGCGAGTATAAAGGCTCATGCGCTGCCGGGCAACCCTTGCCGCATCCCAACCCCCCGCAGCGGTACCCCCTCGTGAACGCCCGCATTCCCTCCGACACCTCCCCTCAGGGCTGTACGGCCCACAGTCACCCAGGTATACTAGCCCCTGCCAAACCCACAGTTAGCGAGGCCCCCATGACCACTGCCCAGTACACCTACGTCGGCAAGCCTATCGGCCGCGTCGAAGGTCCCGAAAAGGTCACCGGCGCCGCACACTACCCCGCCGACGTCCTTATCCCAGGCACCCTTACCTGCAAAGCCCTGCGCAGCCCCATGCCCCATGCCCACATCCGCAGCATCGACACCTCCCGGGCCAAGCAGCTCCCCGGCGTTCACGCCGTCATCACCGCCGACGACGTCTCCGAGGCCCTGATGGGCCGGCGTATGCTGGACATGCCCATCCTCGCCCGCGGCAAGGTGCGGTTCATCGGCGAAAAGGTGGCCGTCGTCGCCGCCGACGACGCGGACATCGCCGAAGAGGCCACCCTGCTCATCGACGTCGACTACGAGGAGCTGCCCGCCGTCTCCGACCTCCTCGAAGCCCTCGGCCCCGACTCCCCCATCCTCCACGACAATATCAACGGCTACCAGGGCCTCCCCAAACCGGTCGAAGAGCCCACAAACCACTTCTCCCGCCTCTCCTGGTCCCTCGGCGACGTCGAACAGGGTTTCGCCGAGTCGGACTTCGTCTTCGAGCACCAGTTCAGCTTCCCCATGGCGCACCAGGCCTACCTCGAGCCCCACGCGGTCCTCATGCATATCGACGAGGAGGGGCGCGTCCAGATCTGGGTCAACAACAAGGCCCCCCACGGCCTCATCCGCCAGTGCGCCACCGCTTGGGGCATTGACCCCGCCAGCGTCCGCGTTAACGTCACCAACATCGGCGGCGACTTCGGCGGCAAGGGCGACTTCATGGACGTCCCCGTCATCTACTACCTGGCCAAGGCCACCGGACACCCCGTACGGATGGTCATGAGCTACATGGAGGAGTTCCTCGCCGGCAACCCCCGCCACCCCGGCGTCATCACCATCAAGACCGGCCTCAAGCGGGACGGCACGATCCACGCCCGCTACGCCCGCGCCATCTACGACAGCGGCGCCTACGCCGCCTTCAAGCCCGGCGTCAACCTCGCCGGCTCCACCCATCTCGCAGGCTCCTACCGCATCCCCAACGTCCTCGTCCACAGCGACTGCGTCTACACCAACACCGTCCCCCGCGGCCATGCCCGCGCCCCCGGCGGCCCCCAGTCCATCTATGCCTCGGAGTCCCATCTGGACATGATCGCCCAGGACATGGGCATTGACCCCATGGAGCTCCGCCTCAAGAACGTGCTCCAGGACGGCGACGTCTCCGGCATCGGCAAGAAGTTCGTCGACATCCGTGGCGAGCAGACCCTCCGCGCCGCCGCCGAAGCCGCCGGCTACGGCGCCCCCAAGGCCCCCTACGTCGGCCGCGGCATCAGCGTCTACGACCGTGAAGCCGGTCAGGGCGAGAGCAACGCCACCATCATCGTCGACCCCAACGGTGAGGTCACCATGCTCAGTCCCAGCTTCGACACCGGCACCGGCACCCATACCATCCTCACCCAGGTGCTTGCGGAGGAGCTCACCATTCCCATCTCCAGCGTCCACGTTCGACCCGCCGACACCGACTCCGTCCCCTTCGACTCCGGTGTCGGCGGCAGCCGCGTCTCCAACGTCGCCGGCCAGGCGGGCCTCCGCGCCGTCCGCGAAGTCCGCACCCGCATGACCGAGGTCGCAGGCGACCTCATGGAAAGCCCCCCGGAGAAGATCGAGCTCCAGAACGGGCAGTTCATCGTCCAGGGTGAGGCGGGCAGGGCCATCCCATTCGCCGAAGTCGCCGCCCGCGCCGCCGAGACCGGCGGCCCAATCAACGTCCAGACCCTCTACAAGCCGGAGGGGCCGGAGGACGTCACCGCCTTCCTCGTCGCCATCGTCGAGGTCCAGGTGGACCCGGAGACCGGCCAGATCACCGTGAACCGCATCACCTCCGCCGCCGATACGGGGACTGTCCTCAACCCCATCGGCCACCGCGGCCAGATCGTCGGCGGCGCCATCCAGGGCCTCGGCTACGCCCTCATGGAGGAGATGCCCGTCGAAGAGGGCCGCGTCGAAACCGTCCATTTCGGTGACTACAAGATCCCCACCATGCCCGACATCCCCCCACTCACCGAGATCACCCTCGACGAGCCCTCCGGCCCGACCCCCTACCAGGGCAAAGCCGTGGGCGAGCTCAGCAACTGCACCATGGCCGCCGCCGTCGCCAACGCCGTCGCCGACGCCGTCGGCGTCCGCATCACGGACCTCCCCATCACCGCCGAAAAAGTCCGCGCAGCCCTCAAAGCCAAGCAGCAGTAGCGCCGGGGGTCCCTGCTCATCCTGCGGTCCTAGAACCATGTGAGCTGAGGAGCGAGACAGCCCCATTCCCAAGAACAAACAGGGGGCGATGCCAACATCGCCCCCTTTAGGCACAGTCTGATCATGTCCGTGGGCGTGCGCCAAGCCGGTGCCGGCCTCTACAGGCGAGACCCCTTTCCGCCATGGTGAGCTTGTCGAACCATGTGCGCCGCACACCGCCGCTCCCGCCCCCCTTCCCCATTGCCGCGAAAGGAGACTTTTGCACAACCGTCACTCCCGCACCCACCCACCGTCACTCCCGCACCCACCCACCGTCACTCCCGCACCCACCCACCGTCACTCCCGCACCCACCGTCATTCCCGCGAAAGCGGGAATCCAGGGTGGGGCATGGCTGGGTGGGAGCTGCTTCGCT
The DNA here is from genome assembly GCA_965197715.1 of Dehalococcoidia bacterium. Lineage (GTDB taxonomy): Bacteria > Chloroflexota > Dehalococcoidia > Lucifugimonadales > UBA1127. The sequence continues at coordinate 2,486,194 of OZ240224.1, read as the reverse complement.
CTCCCGACCTCGCCACCCACGGGGAGTTACGCAAGGGTCTCCGAAAGCGGGAATCCAGGGTGGGGCCCCAGGCTGGCGGGGTCTGTTTCACCCTCCCAACCGCGCCCTTCACGGAGAGGTACACAAGGGTCTCCGAAAGCGGGAATCCATCGCCCGGCGCCCGAGGCGTCCATGGCAAGCCGGTCGCCGAGCACGTCAGCAGGGTTGTTCAGACCATCCCTAGTACGCCCGCTTACGCCGCGCCCCGCCGCCCCCTACCGCCCCGGCGACGACCCCGGCGAGAAGTTGTGCGCCCGCCCGTTCCGCGCTTCCCACCGCGACGCCGATTGGCCGCCCTCCGCCTCCGCCACCACCTCGTCCTCCGTGCACCAGTCCTCGCTCCCAACCTGCTCCGGCGAGAACGGCGAGTCCACGTAGCGGATGCGCATCCTCACACCGTCCTCCGTGGGCGCCACCACCTCCGCCGTGGCGCCGTTGCTCAGCAGCACCCGCGCTCCCCGTTCAAACTGACGAAGGTTCATCTCTCGCCCCCATACCCTGGCCCGCTGTCTCGCCGCCACTCATAGCTTCCGGGCTCGCCCAGCCCCACGTCAAGCGGTGAGGAACTCCAGGCCGCCCTTCCATCAGCTTGCCGCCCATGCGCGGCCATCCCCCACAGGGCCGTCGCGCCAGCGACCGCTAGGTGTAGTTCCCAAGGACATTGTTGACAGCCGGGAGGCGGGAGTGGCGCCGCCGATGCCGCCGTGGGGACGGTACTGATTGTAGTACACAAGGAACACGGGCAACGCGTCGAGTCGCTCGCGGTTGGAGTGATACGGCCGCTGGTAGGCCCACTCGGCCTGGAGGATCTTGATGAACGCCTCCGCCTTGCCATTGGTCTGAGGCCGGAAGGGCCGCGTGCGCTTCAGCCGCACACCCCGTGCCGCCGCGGTGCTTGCGAAGGTGCGGCTCACGGAGCAGGCGCCGTTGTCGGTCAGGATGCGCTCGAAGTGGGCGAGGGCTCGTTGGAGGAAGCCAGCGGCAGTCGCGCCGCGCTCGTCCGCCCGGGCCTCGACGTAGGCGGAGCGGGAGTGATCATCTACGGCCACGTGGAGGAAGTCGAAGCCGAGGCGGGGGCTGTGCCGGGGGCCGCTACGGGTCTCTGCGAAGCCGGGCAGAATGCGCTTGCCGCCGCCCTGGGGGATGCGGCCCAGCTTCTTGATGTCCAGGTGGACCAGGGCGCCGGGACGGGCCAGCTCGTAGCGGACGACCTCCCGGGTGGTGCGGTGGAGCCAGGCAAGGCGGTGGATGGCCGCGCGGCGCAGGACGGCGTAGACGGTGGAGCGGGCGATGCCCAACGCCCACCCGATGCGGTGCGGCCCCCAGCCGAGGGAACGGCGGGCGGCGCAGATGGCTGCTTCCCGCAGCTGATTGGTCTGGCGGGGGCTGTGCCGGGGACGGCTGGAGCGGTCGAGGAACGCATCCGGCCCGCCTTCGCGGGACCGGCGCACCCACTTGGCGACGGTCGCGCGCGAGACGCGGAACAGGCGGGCGACTTCGGCCTGGGGCCAGCCGGCCAGCACCTGAGCGACCAACTCGGCTCGGGTCACCGGGGTCAAGCGTGCGTTAGAATGGCTCATGAGGGGCCTCCTGTCACTGCTGGGTTGTGTTCACCACAACAGTCTCAGCGAGGCCCCTCACCTGTCAACAACCTCTATGGGAACTACACCTAGCGACTCTGCGCCCGCAGCGCCCCCAGGAAACCAACCACGCTCACCAGCGCCACCCCCACCGTGGCCCACAGCCACGGCTCATAGCTCCCGCTGCGGTCGAAGCTCAACCCCGCCAACACTGGACCCGGCGACGACCCCGTCAGCAGCAGCCCGTAGATAGTCCCCCTGATCACGTTGAAGTGGCGGCGGCCGTACTCCCGCCCCAGCACCGCCCACAGGATCGCCCACATGGGCGTTCCCGCCGGCGCCAGCAGCGACAAGGCCAGCCAATAGCCCCACTCCTGCTCTGCCTCCAGGAACACCAGGGAGCCCAGGCACGCCAGCGCGGCCATGACCGCCAGCACCCGCGGGCCGTCGAAGCGGTCCGTGGCTCGCGCCGCCGCCACCACCACGGGGATGCCCAGCAGCAGGTGCACCGTCAGCAGCTGCGCCCCCAGCGCCTCCGTGGCCCCCTTCCACACAACCATCGGCACCAAGTGCGCCGTGATGGTGCCATGGGCCAGCATCAGGGAGAGACAGCCCACCGCCATCGTCCAGAAGAGCGGCCCTCGGAGCGCCTCCCGCAGCGTGATGCCCGTCAGCACGGGGGCCGCCGACCTGTCGCCTACCCGCGCTCCCGGCGGCGTCACGCCTTCATCGCCATCCGGGGCCAGGCCCATCTCCTCCGGGTTGTTGCGCACCAGCGCCGCCACCGGCAGCGCCACCGCGAGAAACGCCGCGCCGCTCAGCGCCGCCGCCCAACGCCATCCCATCTCGCCGATGATCAGCGCCAGCACCGGGATCACCAGGCCCCCGCTGCCCGTGCCCACGTTCAGCAGCGACAGCGCCGTCGCCTTCCGCCGCTCGAACCAGTTGTTCGTGATCGCCGTAGCCGGTTGCGTCACCGCCCAGTTGTACGTCAGTCCCAGCGGGATGCTGAAGATGATGATCAGCATCCACAGGCTGTCGGCGAACGCCAGCCCATAGAAGCCCGCCGCGGAGATGAGCACGCATACAAACATGACCTTGCGCGCCCCGAACCGGTCCACCAGCCAGCCCGCGAAGGTGCCCGTCAGCCCAATGCTCAGCTGCGACGCCGTGAAGATTGACGATATCGACGCCCGGCTCACCCCGATGGTGCTCTGCAGCGGCAGCACGTACAGACTCCGGCCGCCCAACCCGACCCCGCTCCCGATGAACCGCAGGAACGCCAGGCTCACGACGACCCACCACCCGTAGAACACCCGTTGCCTCGCTGCGCCGGCCACTCCGCTCTGAGGGCTCGGCTGCACCGGCGCCCCGGACGCCGCCTCCCGCCTATCCACCGTCGCGCACCGCTACCTGGTGCTCCAGGAAGACCTCCCGCCGCTCCGACGACGAGCGCAGCACCGCGAGGCACACCTCCAGGTTCGCCTTCCCCCACCGGCCGTCGTGCAGCGGCGCGCGGCCGTTCACCACCGCCTCGTACAGCTCGCTGATGACTGCGTCGCGCCCGGTCTGCCCCTTCGGCAGCACCTCCTCGCGCACGTCGTCCTCGCCGTAGACCAGCAGCCCGTCGGGGCTCTGGCGAATGTCGCCCCGCTCGCAGCTCACGATGATCAGCCCATAGGTCGGCTGGTGGGGCGGCGGCCCCGGCTCCCGGCGCCCGCCGCTCCCGTACGCCATCCGGCGCTTCAACGCCAGCTCGCCCTCGGGGCCGCCGGTGCTGCGCAGCGCCGTCCGCGACCGGGCGTACGCGGACTCGTCCGCCAGCGCCCCCTGCTCCAGCACGCCGTGCAGCAGCTCCGAGGTGTGGAAGCGGTCGTAGCCGTTGTACACCGCCGTCGCCGTTGGGCCGCCCTCCAGCTCCAGGAACACCGTGTGCGCGCCCTCGGCGGGCCGGCTCTCGTCCCACACCCCCGCGTTCGCCCGCAGGCTCCGCACCACCCCCCCGCCGATCATCCGGATGATGTCGAACTGGTGGGAGCCCTGCCGGAAGGTCACGCCCCCGCCCATGGCCGTCTGCACCTCTTCCGGCAGCCGCGGGCGGTACATCCAGTCGTTGTAGTACCAGGTGTGGACCATCCGCAGCGCCCCGAGCTCGCCGCTCGCCACGATTTCCCGTATCCGCCGTATCGGCAGCTCGAAGCTGTGCGAGTGCCCCACCACCAACCGCACCCCGTTGCGCTCCGCCGCGCCGATCATCGCGTCGGCGTCCTCCAGCGTCAGCGCCATCGGCTTCTCCACCACCAGGTGCTTCCCCTGCTCCATGGCCGCCACGGCGTGCTCCGTGTGCAGGTACGTCGGCGTGGCAATGTAGATGGCATCCACGTTGGGGCTCTTGCAAAGCTCCTCAAGGCTGCCAAATGTCTCCGCCCCGTGATCGGCCTGAAATCGCCCCAGCGTCTCCGGGTTCAGGTCCGCGGCCGCCGTAATGGCAACCCTCGGATTCTTCACCAGGGCCGAAACCATCCCGCTCCCCGCCTGGCCAAGGCCGGCGATGGCAAACCTCAATGTCCCCTCTTGCGATGCGGCTACTTCTGTCAACGGCGCCCCCTATTCCATGCTCCCTATCCTCCGGGCCTACCCCCACCCCCGCCATTCCCGCACCCACCCACCGTCATTCCCGCGAAAGCGGGAATCCAGGGTGGGGCAGCGGGGCATCCCCCCTCTCCCATCCTCCCCTACACACCACCGACCGTCTCGGCAACCCGCCACCGCCACCCCTCAACCCTCCCCCCATGAGCCCGTCGCGGCAGCGACCCCACGCCACCTTAGCCCCTGAACGACGCGCTTTCAATACCGTTCAACCCTCTTCCGCCCTTCATCCTAAGCCCCCCGGACCGCATGACCGGAGGGCTGGTCAGCCTCCCGCTCACCCCACCTCTGGCCACCCCCTCCCACCCAACCGCCAACCCACCCCCGCCCCCACCCAACCGCCACAAGCCGTCGCGCTAGCGACCTAGCGACCGGGGCGCGCCTCCCGTATCCGCCGGTTCAGCACGCCCATGATGACCACCAGCGCCATGGCCGTGATCCCGCCTATCAGGACCGCCTTCGGCGCTCCCATCGCCTGGGCCAGCGCCCCCGCCAGCAGCCCCCCCAGCGGCGCAAAGCCAATGTCCAGCATGTAGAGGCTCATCACCCGGCCACGGTACTCGTCGCTGGTCACGCTCTGGATCAGCGTGTTGTTTGTGGACATATACACCTGCTGAAACCCCCCTGCCAGGATGAGCGCAAGCATCGAGAGCGGCATCCAGGTGGTGAAGGAGAAGAAGACGATGCCGGCCCCCGTGGCCGTCGCGGTCCCCAGCAGCAGCATCCCCATGTGCGTGACGTTGCCAACCGATGCCAGCATGAGGGTCCCAAGGAAAGCCCCGAACCCGTTGGAGCTCAGCAAGATGCCCAGCCCGCTCGGGCCCGCGTGCAGCACCTCCTCGGCGAATACCGGCATGATCCCCTGGGTAAAGGGAAAGATGAACAGGGAGGGCACTACCGCGATCATGATCAGCGCCAGGATGGTCGGCATCCGTCTCACGTACCGGACGCCGCTGCGGAAGTTCTCCAGCATGGACTCGCTGCGGCTCGCGGTGACGTCGGCCTGGGGAACGCGAATGGGGATGATCATGATCACGAAGCCCATGAAGAGCACGGCCTGGAGAAAGAAGTTGGTCGCGGGGCCCGTCAGGGCGATGAGTACCCCGCCGAGCGCCGGCCCGATGGCCCTGTTCGCGTTGAAGGCCGTCGAGTTGAGCGCGATGGCGTTCATCAACGACTCCCGGGGCACCGAGTTCGCCACCAGCGCCTGACGCAACGGATTGTTCAGCGCCCACCCGGCCCCGCTGATAAGGCTGAACACGAACAGGTGCCACACCTGGAGGTCGCCCCACTTCACCACGCCCGCAAAGATCAGGGCCACCCCGGCCGAAATGGACTGGGAGACGATGAGCAGCTTGCGCCGGTCCATGCGGTCGCTCAGCACCCCGCCGATGGGCCCGGCAATGAGGAACGGCAGCGAGCGCACGCCCGACAGTGCCCCCACGATGAAGGCGGAGCCCGTGAGATAGTACGCCAGCCAGCCCAGGGTGACCTGCTGCACCCAGTTGCCCGCGCTGGCGAACATGGTGCTTGTCCAAAGATATCGGAAGTCCCGGTACTGGAGGGAGGAGAAGGTCTGAAACCGGCGCGGGCCTTGCCTCGTCTCTTCCGCCGGCGCGGCGCGCTCCCTGCTATCGTTGCTCACCCTGGACTGCAACCTTTCACCAGCTTGGGCTGGCCGCCTGATCCCGCCTTCAGACGCGCTACTTGACGTCCCGGAGGCTCCTGAACCCCGCCCCCATCGCTCCGGTCAGCACAACTGTCGTCGCCCCCCCGATGAACACGGCCCGCGCCACGCCCAGCATCTGCGCCAGCCCCCCTGCCAGCATCCCCCCCGCCGGTATTAGCCCGTGGTCGAGCATGTACAGGCTCATCACCCGCCCCCGGTACTCGTCCGTAGTCAGACTCTGTAGCAGCGTGTTGTTCGTGGACATGTACAGCTGCTGACACGCACCCACGGCCAGCAGCGTCAGCAAAGACGCCGGCAGCCACGTCGTGAACGAGAAGAGCGCGATGCTGGCGCCCGAGCCCATCGCAAAGCCCAGCAACAGCCGTCCCTTGCGCGATACGTCCCCGGCCGACGCCAGCGTCAACGTCCCGATCAGCGCCCCAACCCCGTTGCCGGCCAGCAACAGCCCCAGCCCGTCCGGGCCCGCCTTCAGCACGTCCTCGGCGAATACCGGCATCAGACCCATCGTAAACGGCATCATGAACAGCGATGGGATCAGCGCGACGATCATCAGCGCCATAATCACCGGATCTCGTACTGTGTACTGGACCCCCTCCCGGAAGCTCTTCAGCATCGAGTCGCCCCGGTGCGCGCTTGTGCCCACCCGCGGAATGTCCAGCGGCCACACCGCCAGGTACACCCCCAGAAAACACAGCGCCTGGATGAAGAAGTTTGTCGCCGGCCCCGTGAGCGCGATCAGAAGCCCCCCGATCGCAGGGCCCACCGTCCGCATCGCGTTGAACGCCGCCGAGTTCAGCGCGATGGCGTTCATCAGCGACTCCCGCGGCACCGAGTTCGCCACCAACGCCTGCCGTATCGGGTTGCTGATCGCCCAGGATGCCCCACTAAGGAGGCTGAAAGCGAACATGTGCCAGACCTCGACACGCCCGGACGCAATCAGCACAGCAAACCCCAGCGCCATCACCAGCAGCCAGAGCTGCGTACCCATCAGCAGCCTGCGCCGGTCCACCCGGTCCGTCAGCACCCCACCGATGGGGCCCACCAAGAGGAAGGGCAGCGCCCGAATCCCCGACAGCGTCCCAACCAGCAGCGCGGACCCGGTTAGGTCATACGCCAGCCAGCCCAGCGTGACCTGCTGCACCCAGTTGCCCGCGCTCGTGAAGAGTGTGCTGGTCCACAGATAGCGGAAGTTGCGGTACTTGAGGGAGGAGAAGGTCTTGATTCGCGGGCGGCGCTGTCGTGGTGGCTCTATCGTGCCGGTTCGTCCCCCGTCTTGGGTGCTCAACCCGCTTGCGACCTTTCTTGTCGGGCGCCCACGACCTCATGCTCTCGCAACGCAGGCGCCTCCACTCGGCGCACCAGCGCAGGCCTTAGCATATGCTTGCGGGATACCCCCGTCAACTTGGCCCACCCCCGCTCATCGTGCGTCCACCCCCGTGGAAGGAGACCTTTGCACAACCGTCATTCCCGCACCCACCGTCATTCCTGTATATGTCAGCTAATTCGTTGACAGATTTTGCAAGGTTTGGCGGGGGGTCTTGCCCCCGAGGCCCTGGTGGGGCCGCTCAATGTTGTAGTAGAGGAGGTACTGCATCAACTCCTCCTTCAACTCCGCCACCGACTCGAAGGTCGTCCCCTCCAGGAGGTCCTCGTTCAGCGTCCGCCAGAACCGCTCCACCTTCCCGTTGGTCTGCGGCCGGTAGGGCCGGGTGTAGCGATGGGTGATGCCCAGCTCCAGGAGCATCCGCTCCATCGGATGACCGGCCTTGTTCCTCGGCGAGGCCACCTCCGCGCCGTTGTCGGTCAGGATGGCCTCGAAGCGCACCCCGTACTCCGCGTGCAGCAGGTTGATGCTCTTGAGCGCGGCGAACATCACGCTCAGGCTCTTCAGGTCGTCCACCACCTCGGCCCACGCCAGCCGCGTGCAGGCGTCGATCACGCACACCAGGTAGGAGCGCCCTCTGGCGCCCACGAGCAGGTCCTTGCTCAGGTAGTGGCAGTCCAGGTGGCCCAACTCCCCGGCCCGGGTCTTGATGATCCGGCGCTTGGACTGCTGCATGGGCTTGGTCATCTTGTTCAGGCCGTGGCGCTTGCTGATGGCGTAGATGGTGGAGGGCGCTGGGGTGTGAGACTGCAGCACCGGCTTGAGTATCGCATAGATCTCGTAGCGGTTGGCACCCGTGCGCCGGAGTTCGAGCACCTTCTCCTCGATCAAGGGGATGGTGCGCCGGCTCTTCCACCGGGGCCCCCGCTTGCGGGGCAGCAGGGCGTCGCCGGCGCCGGACTGCCGATAGCGGTTGTAGTACTTGGCGAAGGTCTGCCGGTTGACCCCGTGGGCGCGGTAGAAGTCTTGGACGAAGCGAAACTTGGGGTGGCGCTTGGCCTTGACCTGTTCGTACTCCCGGACGACGAACCGCCACTTCTGGACGTAGTTCCGTTCGATAGTGCGGTCATTGCTATTGTCGCGCATCTTCGCCTCCAGACTGGCTCGTTCTCCAGCCAATTCTGTCAGCGAATTACCTAACATCTACAATTCCCGCGAAAGCGGGAAGGTGGATTCACATGTCAAGTGCAACACCTGATTGAGAAATATCTCAGCGGGTGACCGGTAGCCCAGGCATTTGCGGGGCGTGTTGTTGTATGCCAGCATCAGCTGGGTAAAGCGCTCCTCGGACAACGCCGCCAGGTCCGTCTTCCGGGGCAGGGTGCGACGCATCCGTCCGATGGCGTTCTCCACGCCCCCCTTCTGCCAGGGGGCGTGGGTGTCACAGAAGAAGGTCTGGATGCCCAGCCGGTGGAGACGGTGGTGGCCGGCGAACTCGGATCCGTTGTCGAACGCCACGGTCTGGCGCCACGGGGGCGGCAGGGGCGCCAGGAGCCGTTCCAGGGCGGCGGCCACGGGGTCCGCCGCCTTCCCCGCTTGGCGCACCGCCAGCAGCAGGCGGGAATTGCGCTCGTGCACGGCCAGGAGCACGGGGCTGGAGCGCCCGAAGAGCATCAGGTCTGCCTCCCAGTGCCCGAAGACTTCCCGGTCCTCGGCCTCCTGCGGTCGCTGGGCCAGGGGGCGCCGGTGGGCAATGCGGCTGGCGGCGATGCCCCCGCGGCGGCCCCGCCGCCCCCGTCGGGATCGGCCCTGGGGCAGGTAGGAGCGCCAGGAGTAGTCCTTGGTGCGGCGCAGCTGCCCGTCGATGAACCGGTAGATGCTCTCATGGGAGATGACCTGCCGACCTTCCTCCAGAGCCAGACGGCCCGCCACCTGCTCTGGCGACCAGCCCTGACCCAGGCGGGACAGCACCTCCGCTCGCAGCGGACCATCCCGCTCCAGCTTGGAACCCCGTCAGCGACGGGCATGGGCCTGCTGGTTCGCGTACACCGGCAGGTAGCCTTGGGTCCGTGAGCCGTTGCGCTTCATCTCTCGAGCCACGGTCGATGGCGGGCGATCCAGAGCTGCTGCGATTTGGCGGACCGAGTATCCCTGGGATAGTAGATGGGCAATCTCCCACCGCTCTTCAATAGTGATGTGCCTGTATCCTCTTTCCATGGCAACACCTTACTCTGGTGTGCACTTCGTTTGTGAACTTAGCGAACCAGGGTGGGGCTGGGCTGGGCGGGGTCTGCTTCACCCTCCCAACCTCGCCCTCCACGGGGAGTTACGCAAAGGTCTCCGCAGGCGGGAATCCAGGGGCGGGGCACAGCGGGGCATCCCCCCACCCCTGCTGCGGCCCGCACGCCAACAAGCAGCCCACCCCAGCTCCCACCCACCCCTACATGGCCGTCGCGCCAGCGACCACCGTGCCATCTTCCCATTGCCCCAAGCAGCACCTATCCCCTACCCTCTATCCAACACCCCAAACGGGGAACCCACGCCAAGGAGGTCGCCATCACGCAACAATCAATCATGCCGTCGCCTATCTGTGGCACACCTGTTCAGGTACATTCGTTTCTTGAAAAAGAGCAAGAGACATTCATACAGGCCGCATCAATCAAACAGCCTGCCGCCGACAGCTCCCGCCCCAGGCGCCGCCGTCATTCCAGCCGCAAGCGTGGCGGACAGCCCGGCAACCAAAACGCCCGCACCCACGGCTTCTACTCCCACGCCCTCACCCCCCAGGACCAGCGGCGCCTCACCCTAGCCGCCGGCATCGAAGATCTCGAGCCCGAGATAGCCCTCATTCGAGTCAAGATCATGACCATCCTTGAAACCCCACAGGCGCCCCCGACCCTCTTCTTCAAGGCCATGGGCGCCCTCATACGCCTGGTCGATACGCAGCACCGCATCAGCCGCCGGCGCCCGCGGCAACCATCCGCCCCCACCCCTGCAATCCCCCCCTACCCCAATCTTCAACGCATGGCTGCTCAGATCGCACGTGACTGCGCACTCCTAACCGCCTGCAACCGCCCGGAGGGCCGCGCCGCCCTTCCCAGCGACGGCCCAACCGATTCGTTTCGCCCCCCACTGTCGATTCTAGCTTCAGAAAAACATAACTCGAATATCGAATCGGTCCCAACCCCGCTGTCCAGTCGCCGGGCGGCACGGTACAATAGGGCATCCCCTCCCAGGAGCCGCCCATGTCCCGCTTCGACCTCACCGGCCGCGTCGCCGTCGTCACCGGCGGAAGCTCCGGCATCGGCAAGGCCATCGCCCTCGCCCTCGCCGAAGAGGGCGCCAATATCGTCATCACCGCCCGCACCAGGGAGAACGTGGCCCAGGCCGCCCAGGACGTGCAGGCCCTGGGCCGGCGCTCCCTCGGCGTCCCCTGCGACGTCCGTGAAGCCGACCAGGTCGCGTCCATGGTCCAGCAGACCATGGACGCCTTCGGCAGGATCGACATCCTCATCAACAACGCCGGCGGCAGCTACGGCCAGGACTTCAAGCGCGGCCCCGTCCTCGACATCACCGAGCGCGACCTCAACGAGACCCTCCGCCTCAACGTCAACAGCGTCTTCCTCTGCAGCAGGGCCGTCGCGCCCATCATGCTGCAGCAGGGCAAGGGCGCCATCGTCAACAACGCCTCCATGGGCGGTCACGGCCCAGACCGCGAGTTCGCCGCCTACACCGCCGCCAAGGCCGCCGTCATGAGCCTCACCATGCAAATGGCCATGGAGTGGGCCCCCGCCATCCGCGTCAACGCCGTCGCCCCCGGCCGCATCAACACCGCCCGCTCCGCCTCCCTCCGCACCTCCGACATCCTCGAGTGGCGGCTCAGCCACATCGCCATGGGCCGCATGGGCAACACCGACGAGGTCGCCGGCGCCGTCGTCTACCTCGCCTCCGACGCCGCCACATGGACCACCGGCGCCATCATCGACATCAACGGCGGCCGCAACCACTGGTAGACCGCCCCCAACACCCAGCACAAGGAACTCACTCCCTTCCACAGCCCGCACCAAGGAGACCGCGATGGCCCCCCGCACCCCACGCTCCGACCACGAGCAGGACCTGGTCCAACGTGCGCACCGCGTCATCCCCGGCGGCACTCTGGGCAACGTCTACACCCCGCCGGAGCGCGCCTTCATCATTGCCAGGGCCCAGGGCGCCCACATCTGGGACCTCACCGGCAACGAGTACATCGACTTCCTCCTCGGCTCCGGACCCATGGCCCTGGGCCATGCACACCCGGCCGTGGTCAGCGCCGTCCAGGAGCACCTCGCCCAGGGCTCCACCTTCTTCGCCACCAACGAGCCCATCATCCGCCTCGCCGAGGCCATCGTGGATGCCGTCCCCTGCGCCGAAAAGGTGCGCTTTACCACCAGCGGGTCCGAGGCCATCTTCTACGCCCTCCGCATCGCCAGGGCCTTCCGCGGCCGCGACAAGATCCTCAAGTTCGAGGGCGGCTACCACGGCAACAGCGACTACGCCGTCATGAGCGCCACACCCCGGAGCCCCCTCCCCTTCCCCCAGCCCACACCCAGCTCCGCGGGCGTTCCCGCCAGCATCCTCAACGAAGTCCTCATCGCTCCCTTCAACGACGTCGAGACCACCACCGCCATCATCGATGAGCACCACGACGACCTCGCCGCCGTCATCCTGGAGCCCTTCCAGCGCACCCTGCCGCCACAGCCCGGCTTCCTGGAGGGCGTCCGCCAGGCGACGCAGCATCACGGCATACCCATGATCTTCGATGAGGTCGTCACCGGCTTCCGCTTCGCCTACGGCGGCGCCCAGGAGTACTACGGCGTCGTCCCGGACATGGCCTGTCTCGGCAAGATCGTGGGCGGCGGATTCGCCCTGGCCGCCGTGGCAGGCCGCGATGAGATCATGCGCCACTTCAACCCCGAGCTCGTGGACCAGCTCGACTTCGTGCCCCAGGTCGGCACGCTCAGCGGGAACCCCATCGCCGCCGTCGCCGGCCTCGCCACCCTGGAGCAGCTCCGTCAGCCGGGTGCCTACCAGCGCCTCTTCGAGGCCGGCGCCCGCGTCCGCACCGGCCTTCAGCGCATGCTGCAAGAAGCCGAGATTCCCGCTCAGGTCGTCGGCGACGACCCCGTCTTCGACGTCTACTTCACGCCGGCCGGCCACCCACCCATCACCGACTACCGCGGCGCCCTCGCCGCGGACGTCGCCATGTATAGGCGCTTCAGCGCCGCCCTCCTGGACAATGGCATCCTCAAGGGCCCCAGCAAGTTCTACGTCTCCCTCGCCCACGGCGAAGAAGAGGTCGAGCGCAGCCTGGAGATCATGGCCGCCGCCGTCGAGGACCTCAGCGCGTCCTCGTCCTGATCTCCGGCGCACCCCGCAACACCCCGCCCCTGCTAACGCCACGGCGCCCCCCCCCGGCCAACGCCGGGGGCTTGGCGGAAGCGTCGATATGCGCTATCCTCTCCCACAACATGCCTATCTACGAGTTCCACTGCAACGGCTGCGGCGCCAGGGTGTCCCTCTACTTCCGCACCATGACCACCAACGCCAAGGGCGTCTGCGACCGCTGCAACAGCCCCGACCTCCAACGCCGCTTCTCCAGCTTCCGCGTCCTCAGCACCCCCTTCAATCCCGCCAACGTGAACAAGGCCGAGCTCCTGGACGGCGTCAACTACACGGACCCAGCCTCCATGTCCTCCTTCTTCCGCCGCATGCAGGACACCTTCCACGACGGCCCCAACGAGCACATGGACGAGATCGTCGGGCGGCTTGATAGCGGCGAGCCCGTGCACAAGGCCCTGGACCTGGACATGCACGGCCCCGGAGAGCACGCCTCCCACGAGGAGTAGGCGGCCCTCCCCCCACGAGGCCGCCGCGCCAGCGACCCGCTCATGGGGAGGCTCTCGCACCAGGTGAGTTGCCGGCCGGGGAAACGCTCCCGTCGCCTACGCCTAGCCACAAGAAGAGGGGCGCTCACGGGAGCGCCCCTCGTTTGCTGCTGTCTGTGCCGCTGCCGCTAGGCCGGAACGTTTGCGAACTTCGGGAACACCTTCGCCGGGTTCCCGTTGACGATGGCCAGCTTGTCCTCCTCGGACAACGTGGGCAGGTAGTCGATGACCGGCAGCAGGTTGTCGGAGGTCAGGCCCACGCCCACCTTGGACGGGTGGTCGTCCTCCTGCCGCACGTGGCCGCCGGAGCCCGGCGCCTCGGTGCCCAGGCAGATGTTGTCGACGCCCCACTGCTTGATGGCCAGCGCCAGGTAGTCGATGTCGTAGACGCAGGTGTCGAAGAAGAGGTTGTTGCCCTTCCAGTTCCCCTTGTGCCCGGACGACATGATGAACCGGTCCAGCGCGCCGCCCGCGTGGGCAATGCAGATGCGCAGGTTCGGGAACGTGTCGAACAGGTTGCTGTAGGCCAGGATCCGAGTCGCCAGGAACGTCTCCACCACGAAGCCCACCTGGTAGTTGCCCGGTATGTGGCCGATCCGGGGGTCGAGGCAGTTTGTGCCGTGGATGAAGACCGGCACGTCCCACTCCTGGCACTTCTCGTACACCGGGTGCCAGTAGGGCTCGTGCATCCCCGGCGAGTTGTGCTTGCCGTCCGGGTCGGGGCTCAGGTACGTCCCGGCGAACCCGTACTCCTTCACGTTCATCTCGAACTCGGGGATGCAGTTGCTGAGGTCCGGCGCCTCCGCGATCTGGGGCAGCATGGACGCGCCCAGGAAGCGGCTGGGGAAGTTCAGCACCTGCTTCTGGATGGTGTCGTTGGTGAACTCGCACCATCGGTAGAGCAGATGGCGCGCCATCCAGCCCATCATCGTGAAGGGCCGGGGGCCCAGCACCTGGACGTCGATGTTGCGCTCGTCCATGAAGTCCGCGTGGTACTGGTTGCGCTCCATGAACGCCTCATCGCTCATGGGCCCCGTGCTGGACATGGTGCCCCGCAGCGGGCTCGGTCCAACGTGGCCGGAAGAGAACCCCATCAAGATCCAGTTGCGCGCCGCTGCCGGCGCTGATACGTGACCGTGGACATCTAGAACTCGGGTGCCCTTGAACATCTAGTCCTCCTCTCGATTCCGCGTGTGGTCTGTTCGAAGCCTCCACCAATCTCGCTATGAAGCCCCGCGATTGTACAACCACCCTCCGCAGGCCTGTCAACCCTTTGCGAAGGGCTGGCCTCAGATTAGACTGCCCCGCGCTCCCACCGCGTCCCGCAGATCCCTTGCCGGACGCCTACCCCGGGACCACCGGCAGCACGACGTGGGAAGGGTGCTCCGCGTCGTGGTAGATGGCGTTCTCCGCCGCAACAGTCCCGCGGCGCCGGCCTGGCGCCGCGCCGGTGTTGGGGTTCACGTCGAAGCGGGGAAAGTTGCTGCTGGACACGTCGAGGCGTATACGGTGGCCCCGAGCAAAGACGTTGCTCGTGGGGTACAGACTGATGGCGAGCTCGTAGACCCGGCCCGGCGTCAGGGGCTCCGCGCGCTCCCACGACTCCCGGTAGACCGCACGTATGATCCCGTCGCAAATGTTGAGCGCGTAGCCCATAGGGTAGTCCAGGCTAGGCGGGTACACGTCCACGAGCTTGGCGGTGAAGTCCGTGTCCACGGCGGACGACGACGCCCACAGCTTGACCTCGACCGGTCCCGTCACCTCCACTTCAGCCTCCAGCGGGGGCGTCTGGAACACCACGACGTCATCCCGCGACGCTAGCGGCATGCGCGCCTCTCCGCTGCCGAAGAAGGCCGGCCCCTCCACCTGGTCGAATCCACCGTTGGGCGTCACCGGCCTGCGCCGCAAGACCCCCGGCAGGGATGCCGGATCGACGCCCGCAGGCAGCGGCGCGAGGTAGTCCAGCGAGGAGAAGTTGCCGCCGATGGTCGGCACGGGGTGGATAGGGTCGTAGATGTACCTCGTGGGTTCGCTCTGCCCCGTCGGCGGCGCCGGTGAGAGCGACAGGTCGGCATGAAGATAGTGGGGCGTGGACCGCGCGCGGGCCGGCGGCCACTCCCGCTCCGTACGCCACGCCCCGCCGTGGAACAGGCGGCCCTCGGCCGTCTTGCGGCCGTCGCCGCCGCCCATAACGAAGATGCGGATGGGGTCGTCCGCTTCCGCGCCGTTCTCCTCTCCCCGGAGCCACCTGTCGAACCACCGCAGGTGGAGTTCGTCGAAGGAGCCCAGCGCCGCCTCCGGCCCAAACTCCACGTCGCCGGCGTAGGAGAGCTCCGGCGTGTAGGTGCCGTGATACCAGGGCCCCACGATCACTTTGACGGGCCCCCGCTTCGCCCCGGCCAGTCCCTCGTACATCTCGAACGTTGCCCGCGGATAGGAGTCGTACCAGCCGCCGACCACGTACACGGGGACGTCGGAGTGGTCGGCGACGTGTCCCTCGATGTTGAACCCGGCCTGCCTCCAATACTCGTCGTAGTCGCTGTGGTTGAGCAGCTCCATGGCCCATCGTTCGTAGTGCGGCGCAAGGCTCAGCGGCGAGGCGCCCCGGCGCAGCGGCAGCCTCCGCAGCCAGTCCCGGGCGTCGACGCCGTTGAGCGTCCGGTCGACCCACGGGTCGCGCTTGAGCTTGGCGTTGCTATTCAACGCGGCGTGCCAAAACGCCCACGCGATGAACCGCAGCTCCATGGCGCCGCCCTGCCGCACACTGCTGCTGTGGGCGTTCCAGCCGCTCATGCTGGGCACAATGCACGCAAGGTGCGGCGGGTCCTGCGTGGCGGCGGCGCTCTGCGTCCACCCCAGGTATGACGTCCCGAACATCCCCACCCTGCCGTTGCACCAGGGCTGGCGCGCCGCCCACTCCACGGTGTCATACCCGTCCCTCGGCTCCTGGACCAGAAACTCCAGCTCACCCTCGGAGGCGTAGCAGCCCCGGCAGTCCTGCGTCACCACGGCGTAGCCGTAGCTCGCGAAGAGCCGGTCGCGCTGCGACCGCTCCCGGTCACCCTTGTCGTAGGGCGTGCGCTCCAAGAGCACGGGCAGCGGCTCCTCGACGACGCGGCCCTCCCGCGCCGGGCGGTAGAGGTCCGCAGCCAGCCGGACGCCGTCGCGCATGGACGCCATGAGGTCGCGCTGTACCACCACGTCGAAGGGGCCCAAGGGAGCAGGCACCGCCATCCTCCTTTATGTCAACGATTGGCCGCGCCGGGGAGAAGTCGGCGCGGCGTCCGCGCACATGCTACAATTGACCCATCGCCAAGCAGTTCAGAGGAGGTGGATGATGATCAACCTGGACCATACTATCGTGCCCGCCCACGACAAGGAAGCCTCGGCCAAGTTCTTCGCCCGCATCTTCGGCTTCACCTACGAAGGCATCCACGGTCCCTTCGCGCCCGTCCGCATTAGCGACGCCACCACCCTCGACTTCGCCGACCGGCCCGAGGTCCCTCACCACCACTACGCCTTCCACGTCGATGACATCACCTTCGACGCCATCTTCGGCCGCGTCAAGGAAGAGGGCCTCGCCTACGGCAGCGGCCCCCGGGAGACCACCAACATGCAGTTCAACGATCGCCTGGGCGGTCGGGGCTTCTACTTCCTCGACCCCAACGGCCACAGCTACGAGCTGATGACCCGGCGCTAGGTCGCTAGCGCTTCCATCCCCGGCAGTCCCGCTAACGGCGCTGGTTCTTGCCCTTACGCCGGCAGTGATCGTCGACCCGCATCGAGGGCGACCCAGTGCCCTAGACCGATCGCCATTCCTCACGAGAAGTCGACGACCACCGCCGAGAACGTGAGGATCCCGATGCTGTAGATGACGAGCAGGACTCCCAGGAAGATCGCCGCGATGGCCAGCGTCCGGACGAGGAACCCGCCCCTCCTCCGCACCGCCACGACGCCGCCGCCGACTATCGCCGCACCTACCGCGCCGAATAGTCCCGCCGTAATGAGTACGCTAACAAGCGACCCGGTAACAGTCATGGCAGACAGCGCCTCCCCTTAAACCATGCTAAGGCGAGCGGCGCAGACAGTACAGCCGCAGCTTGCCTCCACTTCGCCGCTGCGCCCCCCGACGCGTCCAGCCGCGCGTTGACAGCTCGAGGCGAATGCCGGTAGAATCCGCCCCAACATCCGCTCACGCACACCCGCGCAGGAGAAGAACATGCTCAGCGTCAAAGAGAACGAGGTCCTGACCCAGGTTGGCCCCGGCACCCCCATGGGGGAGCTTATGCGCCGCTACTGGCACCCCATCGCCGCCCTCTCCCAGTTGGTGGAGAACCCCACCAAGTCCGTCCGCATCCTCGGCGAAGACCTGGTGCTGTACAAGGACCGTTCCGGCACCTTCGGCCTCATCCAGGAGTCCTGCCCCCACCGCCGTGTCAACCTCCTCTACGGCATCCCGGAGGAGCAGGGCATCCGATGCCCCTACCACGGCTGGATGTTCGACGAGACGGGCAGGTGCCTCGAAATGCCGGCGGAGGCCCCGGACAGCACCTTCAAGGACCGCGTCACCGCCGTGACCTACCCCGTCGAGTCCCTGGGCGGCCTCATCTTCGCCTACCTCGGCCCCCAGCCCGCGCCCCTTCTCCCCCGTTGGGAGTGGCTCGTCCAGGAGCACGCCTACCGCCAGGTGGATATCTCCGTGCTCCCCTGCAACTGGCTCCAGTGCATGGAGAACTCCATGGACCCCATCCACCTCGAATGGCTCCACGGCCACCTCTCCAACTACGTCTACGAGCGCAGGGGCATGCCCCCGGAGTTCCGACGCACCGTCCCTAAGCACCTCAAGATCGGCTTCGACATCTTCGAGTACGGCCTCATCAAGCGCCGCGTCTTTGAGGGCGAGACCGAGCAGGACGCCGACTGGGCCGTCGGCCATCCCGTCCTCTTCCCCAACATCCTCTCCAACCCCAACGAGTTCCGCGTCCCCATCGACGACACCCACACCATGGAGCTCGAGTACGAGGTCCATGCCCTGCCCCTGGACGTTCCCGCCCCACCCCTGGAGGAGATCGCCGTCTACTACCGCCCCCTCAGGAACGAGGGCGGACGCCTCGACGCCAGCTACGTCCGCGCCCAGGACATCCTCGCCTGGGTGAGCCAGGGGCCCCTGGCCGAGCGGCACCTGGAGCGCCTGGGTGAGTCCGACAAGGGGATCATCCTCTACCGCCGTCTCCTCAAGCAGCAGATACGCATCGTGGAGGACGGCGGCGACCCCATGAACACCTTCCGCAACCCCGCCGCCAACGTCTGCATCGAGCTTCCCAACGAGTCCAAGGGCGCCGCCCAGGGGCTCAAGTCCGTGCGCAAGGACGGCGTCGTGGCCCGCGCGAAGGTGCAGGAACCCCTGAAGCCCTGGGTCAACCCTGCCCCCTGGGCCGCCAACGGGCTCCGGCACTACCTGGCGCGCGTGCAGGGAACGGCGGCCCCGGAAGAAGCCAAGACCTAGACACGCCACCCCAGGCCGAAACCTCAGCCGTCCCATCCAGAGGCGCCCCACCCCGATGGGACGGCTCTTTCGCGGCGGCGCAGCCAGCCGCAGCGGAACCCGACTACGAGGCGTAGGGGTCGGGTGTCTTCTCCGCCAGGTCCACCCACACGCTCTTGACCTGGGTGTACAGGCTCATCACCTCCAGGCCGTTCTCACGTCCGTACCCGCTCATCTTGTACCCGCCGAAGGGCGACGCCCAGTGGAGCCGCCGGTAGCAGTTCACCCACACCGTCCCCGCCTTGATCCTCCGGGCCACCCGGTGCGCCCGCTTAATGTCCTGGGTCCACACGCCGCCGGCCAGCCCATACCTCACGCCGTTGGCCTTGGCGATGAGCTCGTCCTCATCGTCGAAGACCCCCGCCGCAATGACCGGGCCGAAGATCTCCTCCTGGGCAATGCGCATCCCGTTCTCCACATCGCCGAACACCGTCGGCATGAAGAAGTAGCCGCCGGACAACGCCGGGTCCTCGGGCGGCCCTCCGCCGGCCAGCAGCGTGGCGCCTTCCTCCTTGCCAATATCGACGTAGCTCATGATCTTCTGGACCTGCTCCTCGGAGGTCTGGGAGCCCATCTGAGTCTCGCGCTGCAGCGGGTCGCCCACACGAATCCGCTTGGCCCGCTCCGACAGCTTCGTGAGAAACTCGTCGTAGACACGCCGCTGGACGAACAGCCGCGATCCCGCGACGCACGTCTGCCCCGCCGCCACGAAGACCCCCGACGCCGCGCCGATGAGCGCGTTGTCCATGTCCGCGTCCGCAAAGACGATGTGGGGCGACTTCCCGCCGAGCTCGAAGGAGACGTGCTTGAGCGTCGCCGCCGCCTCCCGGGCGATGATCTGCCCCGTGACGGTCTCCCCCGTAAACGCGATCTTGTCCACCTCCGGGTGCTTCACCAGCGCCGCCCCCGCTGTCTCGCCGAACCCCGTGACCACGTTGACCACACCCGGCGGGAACCCCGCCCGCTCAACCAGCTTGGCAAACTCCAGCGCCGTCACCGGCGTCTGCTCCGCCGGCTTCAGGACCACCGTATTGCCCGCAGCCAGTGCGGGCGCCAGCTTGAAGGCGATCATCAGCAGCGGCGAGTTCCACGGCACGATGGCGCCCACCACCCCAACGGGCTCCCGCAGCGTGTAGTTGAGCATGCTGTTGCCCAGGGGAATAGTCTCTCCCTGGATCTTGTCCGCCAGCCCCGCGAAGTAGTAATACCAGTTGGCGATGGCAGGCATCTCCACGTCGCCCGTCTCCCGGATGGCCTTGCCGTTGTCCAGAGTCTCCAGCTCCGCCAGGTAGTCGATGTTCTCCTTCACCAGGTCCCCAAGCCTGCGGATGAGGTGTCCCCGCTCCGTTGGCGTGATGTTCCCCCAGGGTCCGCTCTCGAAGGCTGTACGGGCGGCCATCACAGCCCGGTCCACATCGGCCGCGTCTCCCTCGGGCGCCGTGGCCCACACCTCCCCCTTCGCCGGGTTGACGCTCTCGAAGCTCCGGCCCGATGCCGCGTCCTCCCACTGTCCATTGATGAAGAGCTTGCGCTGCTGCACTTCTGTAGCGGCCATTCCACTCCTCCCCTCAATCGAGTATCAGGTGCTGACGCCCAGCATAGTATCCCCGCCGCCAACCCTGTCAAGGCTGCGGGCGCCACCCTCCGTCCGGTTGACCCTGCACGCCGCAATTCGTACTATGGCACCAGCCGCAAGAGCCAACCCTCCGGCGATTGATGGGAGGTCATGCCATGAAGTGGGCTTCGTCGGTCTCCGACCGCGCGTCCCTGGACCAGGCAGTGGGAGAGTGTGTCAAGTCGCTGAGCGTTGGACTCGGCGACAGCTCCCCGGACCTCGTCCTCGCCTTCCCCTCAGCACACCACAGCCCACAGTACGACCGGCTCCCCGCCCTCCTCCGCGAGGCACTCGGCCCCGCGCTGCTTCTCGGGTGCTCCGCCGGCGGCGTCATCGGCGGCGGCCGCGAGATCGAGCAGCGCCCGGGACTCGCCCTGGCCGCCGCCCGCATGCCGGACGTCACCCTCCAACCCTTCAGCGTGGATGACGCCGCCATGCCCGACCCGGACGCCCCCCCGGACCGCTGGGAAGCCATGGCAGGCGTTACCGTCGACGCGGCGCCACAGTTCATCCTGCTGGCCGACCCCTTCACGCTCGGCGCCGATCGGCTCCTGGCGGGGCTGGACTACGCCTTTCCGGCCAGCGCCAAGATCGGCGGCCTCGCCAGCGGCGCCAGCCGGCCAGGCGGGAACGCCCTCTTCCTGGGGGAGACCGCCCTGCGCCAGGGCGCCGTCGGAGTGGCGATGCACGGGGACGTCACCATGGACACCATCGTCGCCCAGGGCTGCCGCCCCATCGGCCAGCCTATGCAGATCACGGCCTGCGTCCGCAACCTCCTCCTGGAGCTCGACGGCGAGAAGTGCCTGAACGTGCTCCGCGAGCTCTTCGGCCGGCTCAGCCAGCGCGACCAGGAACTGGCGCGGCACTCCCTCTTCCTCGGCGTCGTCATGGACGAGCTCATCGAACGCCCGGAGCAGGGCGACTTCCTCATCCGCAACATCATGGGCGCCGACGGCGAACGCGGTGCCCTCGCCATCGGGGAAACGCTGAGGGAGGGTCAGACCGTCCAGTTCCACCTGCGCGACGCCACTACGTCGGCAGAGGACCTGGAAGCAGTGCTCTCACGGTACGAGGGCATGCGGGAGGGCCTGGCGACAGAGGGCGCGCTGCTCTTCTCGTGCCTTGGCCGCGGGCAGCAGCTCTACGGCCGCCCCGACCACGACACCGAGGTGTTCCACAGCAAGATGGGCCCCGTCCCCCTCACCGGCTTCTTCTGCAACGGGGAGATCGGGCCCGTGGGCGGCGCCACGTTCCTCCACGGCTACACCAGCTCGTTCGGCGTCTTCCGTCAACGCCAGAGAATCGTCGAATAGCCGGAGCAGCCGCGCCGCCCTAGCCCACCTTGCGAAGCTTCTTGAGGCTCTTGAGCTCCCTCGGCGGGTCCAGATGCCTGGCGCCCATCGTGAAAGAGACCTCGGCCACGTAGATGTCGCCGTGGGAGTCGACCGCGATGCCGTGGGGCGCCACGAACTTGCCGGGGTCCTCGCCCTCTTCGGGGTCGCCGAAGCGCGCCAGCAGCTCGCCCTTCAGGTTCAGGATGCTAACGCGGTGACCCAGCCCCGGCGCGTCGTCGAAACCGTTCAGCTCTCCGATGTACATGTTCAGGTCCGGCCCCAGCGTCATCCCGTCCGGCCGGTGGATGTTGTGCCACTCCGCCTGGAACTTGCCGTCCGCGTCGAACACCTGCACTCGATGGTTCTCCCGGTCCGCCACGTACACGTTGTCGTCCGCGTCTATGGCCACGTTGTGGGGGCGGTAGAACTGCCCCGGGTCCACGCCTGGCTCTCCCCAGGACATCACGTGGCGTCCGTCCGGCGTATACTTGTGCACCCGCGAGTTCCCATAGCCGTCGCTGATATACAGATAGCCCGTCTTGGGGGAAACCGCAAGGTGTGTCGGGCGGTTGAAGGGAAGCCCGCTCCACTTGTCCGCCGGCTTGTCCTCGCTCCCTATGGTCAGCAGCAGCTTGCCCTCCGGGCTGAACTGCGTGACCGTGTGGTGCCCGTCATCCACGCAGTACACGGAGTCGTCCGGGCCGATGAAGAGCCCATGGGTCCGCGGCGTGAACAGCCCCTCGCCGAACGACCTGAGGAAGTTCCCCTCCCGGTCGAACACAATGAGCGGATGGTCCCCGCGGGTGAACGCGAAGACCCGGTCCTGGGAGTCCACCGCAACCCCCGGCGTCTCCTTCAGCGTCCAGCCATCGGGAAGTTTGGCCCACTCATCCAATGCCTCATAGGTGAAGGCGCCCGTGCCCAACGTAACGCTCATATCGCTTCACTCCTTGCCTTGTGCGTCGCCGCGCGCGATCATGCTGCCCCACGGCCTGCCAACACCCGCCGCTCAGCTGTCCGCCAGTCACCGGCATCCTAGAGACGGCCCCCGCCAATGTCAACCAATGGCCCCTCCGCGGCTCACCTCCCCGAGCCTCGTTCTCACGTAGGGGCGGGTCTCGTACCCGCCCGAGGCGGGGTGGCGGGCCTGACTTGATTGTTCTCCTTCGGTTGATTGTCGGCAGCTTTTTTTTCCGCACTTTTGAAGCTGGAAAGTGCGGAAAAAGGTGATTGTGCGCCGGGGTGATGGTTCCTTCCTTGCTTGGATGGCGCAGGGGTACGCCGACGGGCCGGTTGAAGCTGGACCATCCTTCCGCAGACGGGTGCGGAGCCGCTTGTTCTGTGTGTGGTGTGTGTATCTCGGGCGACTTCCACAGCGGCAAGGTCTGGGGCCCGCGCTATGCCTGCGCTACAACGGGTCCGCATCACGGAGCGCCGGGAGGGGTTTGCACCACGCTACCCATCTCCGCCTTTGGGGAGGACACGGAGGGCGAACCCTGCGTCCTCTCCTTGGACCGCGGCCTGCATGGCATCGCCGCGGGACACTGGGACCGGCGCCGCGCACCGGCAAGGTCTGGCCCTGCGCTACAACGGGTCCGCATCACGGAGCGACAGGAGGGGTTTGCACCACGCTCCCCATCTCCGCCTTTGGAGAGGACACGCAGGGTTCGCCCTGCGTCCTCTCCTTGGACCGCGGCCTGCATAGGACCGCCGCGGGACACTGCGACCGCCGCGCACCTTCTCGCTGAGGGGCAGCACGTCATGGGAGAGCTTGGCCGCCCCGCTGCAAGGTGACCTCCTTTCTTTGGCTGGTGTGCTGGGGAGAGTGTAGGGCATATGTTCTGTTGGGGCAAGGGGGGGGGGGGATGGCAGTCGCTGGCGCGACGGCTTTGTGGGGGGAAGCCCCGCCGCCGCCGCGCCCCGTGGGTTCCCGGTCGCTGCGCGACCGCCCAGTGGGCGTGGGTGCGGTCCGCGGCGGTGTGCGCGCGCATGGTTCGACAAGCTCACCATGGCGGAAAGGGGCCTCGCCTGTAGAGGCTGGCCCCGAGCGGTGGATTCCCGCCTGCGGAGACCTTTGCGTAACTCCCCGTGGAGGGGGAGGTCGTGAACGCGAAGCAACTCCCGCCAACCTGCGGTCCCTCCCCTGGATACCCGCTTTCGCGAGTATGACGGCGGGAGTGGTGCGGGTATGCGGTTATGCAAAGTCCCTCTTCGCGGGCGTGACGAGGTGTGGGGAGTAAGCGCCTATTTTCGAAGCAATGACGGGAGGGGGTGCGGGGATGACGAAGGGGGGTACGGGGGTTGCCTAGGCGCCGGTTCGGGCCAGCTCCTCTTGGACGTACTCCTCCAGGAGCGCCAGGTTGGCTGGGTAGGGGCGCAGGGTGTGCTCGTTGACGAGGCGGGCCACCCTGACGATGGCCCGGTTGTACGGGGTCGGAATCTCCAGCTCCTCCGCCCGTTCCACCACGTAGCCGTTCAGCTGCTCCACCTCCATCGGCATGCCCCGCAGCGCGTCGTGGAGCGTGGACGGGCGCGTCACCCTCGTCATCGACTTGGCCTGCTCGACCACCATCTCCTCCAGGTCCGGCCTACTCCCCGCGGCGGCTTCCTTGACGTCCTGTGCGCTGAAGATGACCCCCACGCTCCCGCCAAAACCGCCGAACTTGACGCCGAGCTGCTCCCCCACTGCGATGGCCTCCGCCTGCAGCGCCCAACGCAGCCGCGCCGTGCCGTTCAGCGTGAGCTCCCGCGTGTCCCAGGACGTAATGGCCGCCAGGAGGTTGCCGCCGCAGTTGACGATGAACTTGGTCCAGACTTCGTCCATCACGTTGTCGGAGACCTCGCACGTCCCCACGCTTTCGCGGAATATCCGCGCCAGCGCCTCCACCCTGGGCGTGGTGCCGCCCGAGTACTCCCCGATCATGTACTCCACCGCGCCGGGCGTCGAGCCCCCGCCGTGGGTGCGATGAATGTGCCCCGGCTCCCACGTCTGGGCCGCCATCAGCGTCTCGCACCCGATGGTGCGCTCGGGCCCCACAACCTCCGCGATGATCGGCTCGTTAATGCCATTCTGCACCGACACGACCATTGCGTCGTCCGCCAGGTACGGCCTGATCAGCTCGGCGTACTTGCGCGTGTTGTAGCCCTTCACCGACAGGACCACGAAGTCCAGCTTCCCCGCAACCTGGTCCAGCTCATCCGTATGGAGCGCGGGAATCACGCCCCGCCATTCGGTCCGCGCTCCCGTATACCCCTCGGTCATCAGGAAGCCCGTCGTGCGTATGGCTTCGACGTGCGGCCTCCACGGGTCGATGATCGTCACGTCATTGCCGCCCCGGTGCAGGCCAATGGCCACGATGCCGCCCATGGCCCCGGCGCCCATGACTGCGATCTTCATTGCGCACCCCCGTATACGCGATCTAGGCTTCCCCTTTCGACAGACCGCATCATACCGGCCACGCTTGCCCCTTTCAACAGCCCCTCCCGGCCGTCCTATCCCCAGCAATGGCGTCGTGCCAACTGCCCCTGCCAATCAGAACTCTTGCATTGCCACTGCGAATGCGGTTACACTTACTTGCAAATGATTGCGGAAGAACCATTATGCAACACAGCAGGCCACTGGAAGCTCTCAAGGAAACCGGGTCTCGGCTGACCCCCCAGCGGGTCATGATCCTCCAGGCCATCACCGGCGGAGAGGGCCACATGACCGCTGAGGAGATTCACGGCAAGGTCAAGGAAATCTATCCCTACATGGACCTGGCGACCGTCTACCGTACCCTCCAGCTCTTCAAGCGGCTCCTTCTGGTCACGGAGATCGACCTGGGCACCGGCGCCAGCCAGTACGAGCTCGCCGGCGAACGGCGCCACAACCACCTGATCTGCCGCTCCTGCGGCGCGGCCTTCGACCTGCCCCTCGACTTCCTCGACGGCCTCCGCCAGCGGCTGCGGACAACGTTCGGCTTCGAGCCCGACCTGGAGAACTTCACCCTCCCCGGCCTCTGCGCCGCGTGTGGAGGATAGCGGCGGCCAGTCATCCCGCCGCTGATCAGCACCAGCAACGCGAACAACCGCGATACACCTATGAGGGGGACCATCCAGTATGGAGGTACAATCGGGCGCCATCATCGCCCTGACCCTTGGATTCTTGCTCGGTCTGAAGCACGCCACCGACGCCGACCACGTCGTCGCGGTGTCGACCATCGTCAGCGAGTACCGCAACGCCTGGAGGGGCATCTGGGTCGGCGCGTCCTGGGGCCTCGGCCACACCACGCCGCTCCTGGCGCTGGGCATCGTCATCCTGCTCCTGAAGGACGTCGCACTCAGCCGCTACGAGCCCATCGCCCCCGTGTTCGAGTTCGGCGTCGGCGTGATGATGGTCTTCCTGGGACTTCAGGTGTTCTGGAACCTGCGGCGCGGCCGGCTGCACGTCCATGAGCACCAGCACGATGCCCGGGCCCATGTGCACATTCATGGGACCCATGAAGCGTCGGAGGAGGCGGTCTCCCTCGAGTCCCACGGCTTCTTCAAGCTCGGCCGGCCCTTCTTCCGCGCCAAGTCCTACATGATCGGCATCATCCACGGCCTGGCCGGCAGCGCCGCCGTGATGCTCGTGCTCCTGCCGCAGATCACCTCCTTCGCCGTGGGACTCGGCTACCTGGTCCTCTTCGGAGTGGGGACCGTCCTCTCCATGGCGGCCATCACCCTGGTCCTGGGTGTGCCCTTCGCCATCAGCGGCAGGTTCCAGTCCCTCAACCGCTCCATAGCCGGGATCGCGGGGGCGGCGAGTGTCCTATTCGGCGGGGCCCTCATGTCGGACATCGCCCTCGGCACCGCCCTCGTCCCATTCTAGGCCCAGCCCAACCGACCGCAGGCGGCGCGGCCGCCGCGCCTTTCCCCTTTCGCCGGGGTCTGGCATAATGAGGAACACTCGGCCATCGAGCCGCACACGTACGCTGGGAGGCAGGAGGAAGCGACATGACAACGGCAGCCAAGAGCTACGACCGCACCCAGGAGGACATGAGCAACATCGTGTCGATGGAGCACGTCAACGTGACCATCGGGCGCCAGGACTGGGCCACCCTCTTCTACATCGTCGGGATGGGCTTCACCCGGGACCCCTACATGACGGTGGGACTGGAGAACATGTGGGTCAACCTGGGCGAGCAGCAGTTCCACCTGCCCACCCGCGGCCCCCAGGTCCTCCGCGGCCACATGGGCATCGTCGTCCGGGACCTAGAGGCCCTCAAGACCCGGTTCGAAGGCGTTCGTGAAGGGCTGACGGAGACCGCCTTCAGCTTCCAGGAGGAGGACGGGTACCTCGCGGTCACCGGCCCCTGGGGCAACCGCTTCCGCTTCTACCAGGCAGACGGCAGCCAGGGAATGGCCATGGGCATCCCCTACGTCGAGTTCGCCGTCCCCCAGGGCGCCGCGGCGGGCATCGGCCGCTTCTACCAGCGGGTCATGCTCGCCCCCTCCTCCATGGTCCAGGAAGAGGAGGGCCCCGCCGCGAGGGTGAGCGTCGGCCGCAACCAGTCCCTCATCTTCCGGGAAACCGCCGCCGACATCCCCGACTACGACCACCACCACATCGCCATCTACACCGCCGACTTCTCCGCCCCCTACATCTGGATGAAGGAGCACGGCCTCGTCACCGAGGAGAGCAACCAGCACATGTACCGCTTCGAGGAGCTCGTGGATCCGGATACGCACGAGAACCTCTTCACCATCGAGCACGAGGTGCGCAGCATGCGCCATCCCATGTTCATGCGCGACCTGGCGAACCGGAACCCGGAGCAGTCTCTCGGCGGATACGTCCGCGGCGCCGACCGCCTCAGCTAGGCGCGGCCTGCCTCACACGTCTCGAAACCACAGCGGGGCGATGCGTGCACCGCCCCGCTTTCGCGCGCTCAACTGGCCACCACGCCCGCTGAAGCCGTCCGCGAGGGAACAGGCGGAGTGGCCATCAGCACCAGCAGGGCCGCCAGTACGTAGCTGACCACAAACGCCCAGAAGGCCGGATGGTAGCTTTTGGTCGAGTCGAACACAAAGGCCGCCAGCAGTGGGCCTGCCTGGCTGGAGAGCAGCGTAATGGGCGTCACGTAGCCACGGATCGTCCCTAGGAAGTGGCGTCCAAAGTAGTCTGCCCAGATAAGGGCCATGACCACGGCCCAGGACCCCCGCGCCAGCCCGTACACGATGCCAAAGGCGGCAGCCTCGGCCACCGTGTCCGCCCGCAAGAGAATCAGCAGGCCTCCCCCGCTGCCCAGCAGACACGCTGCAGTCAGATAGCGGATGTGAATCCGCTCGGCCAGATAGCCCCATATGAGCTTGGATGGGATGGCGAAGGTGGCATAGAGCGTCAGGCTCATGGCCGCCGTACCTTGCGACAGCCCCTGGTCCGTCAGGAACGGGAGCTGGTGAACCACGACGCCGCTGACGGAGAGTCCCGCCATGCTCAGGGCCACGACCAACACCCACAGCACCGGCGTTCGAAAGGCCTCTCCGGGAGTCCACGGATACTCGCCAGAGGGATCAAGCTGGGGCCCGCCACCCATCTGAGTATCTGAGCCCGACCCCTGGTCCAGCGGGAGCCCGTCGGGTCGAAGTCCCATGTCCTCCGGTGTTCGCCGCATGAGGATGAAGGATGCAGGAGCGATGATCAGCCACGGCACCAGCCCCAGCACCATCCAGGCGCCTCGCCATCCCATCGACGCGATGAGAAGGTGCGCCAGAGGTGTCATGAACCCCTCGCCGACATTGATGCCCGTATTGGCGATGGCCGTCGCCCGCCCGCGCTTTCGGACAAACCACTTGGCCACCGCGGTGTTGGTAACCAGGAAGCCCAGGCCCGCGTTCCCCAGAGCGCCGAGAACGGAGAAGAAGAGGAAGAATTGCCACGCGGAGTTGACCTGAGACATCAACACCGTCCCCAGGCCGGCCACCAGCGCCCCAATGGTCATCAGGTAGCGCGGTCCGAACCGGTCCAGCAACGGCCCCACGACGGGCGCCGTGACCTGAGACAGCACCGCGCGGGCCACCAGGGGCCATGTCATGCCAGTCCGCGTCCACCCGAGCTCCTGGGCCATGGGCTTGAAGAAGAGTCCGAAGACCGGTACACCTAGGCCGCCCCCCAGCCAGTTGCCAAAGAAGGCGCCAGCAACAATGTACCAGCCGTAGAAGAAGCGGGGCTTCTTGGTCTGTGGCTCACGCAAGTTGAACAGCCTACCCTCGTCAGGTCATCCCAGGACTTCTCGGCATTATAGGGCAGACAGCATGCCCTTCGACGTCCCCATGACGTAGCTGCTTGGTGAATGGTATGTCCCTGGAAGACGCATCGGAGAGAGCGGCGCCGTGCTATTCTCCGCTTTTCCACGGCCAGTTATCCCTTCAGCCCTCGGCTCGCCCAACCGTTTCTTGACACCGTCGCACCGGCTGCCTACACTCCACTCAAACTCGTCCGGATGCACAGAGGAGGAACGGATGGCGACCTCGCCAGTCAACGCAACACCGGTCAACCAGCCCCTGGACACCTACCACAAGGTCGACTCCTACATGGCGTTCGCCAAGAGTGAGGGCATCCCCATCTACGACGTGTACAGCGTGGACTGCATCACCGTGGAGCTGCAGCCCTGGGACCGCCTGGGGGGCAACGGCGCCTACGTGAACCTGGCGGGCCGCGGCGACCTCTGCAACACCTACGTCGCCGAAATCCTCCCCGGCGGCCAGCTCAACCCGGAGCGCCACATGCACGACAAGCTCGTCCACGTCGTCTCCGGTCGCGGGGCGACCACCATCGAGCTCCCCGGCGGCGCCAAGCACACCTTCGAGTGGGGCGCGGGCTCCCTCTTCGGCATTCCCCTCAACGCCAAGCACCAGCACTTCAACGGCTCCGGGTCCGAGCCGGCCCGATTCGCCGCCATCACCAACCTCCCCATCTACCTCAACCTCACTCACGAGGTCGACTTCATCTTCAACAACGACTACGAGTTCAAGGGCCGCGCCTCCGATGAGCGGCACTTCCGCGGCGAGGGGGACTTCTGGCCCGTGAAACCGGGCCGGCATCAGTGGGTCACCAACTTCGTGCCGGACCTCTACAACTTCGAGCTCCCGCCGTGGCCCGAGCGCGGCGCCGGGGGCAACAACGTAACCTTCGTGATTGCCGACAGCTCCATCCAGGGCCACATCTCGGAGTTCCCCCAGGGCACGTACAAGAAGGCCCACGCCCACAACGCCGGCGCCCACATCTGGTGCGCCGGCGGCCACGGCTACAGCCTCCTCTGGCAGGAGGGCGAAAACCCCATCGACACCGTGCGCGTGGACTGGAAGCCCGGCGTCATGTACGCGCCCCCGGACGGCCCGACCTACCACCAGCACTTCAACACGGCGGACAAACCCTCCCGCTACCTCGCCCTGTACCCCACGGGCTCCCGCTACGCCGTCCTCCCAAGCTGGCTCAAGTTCTCCGACGGCGCCGACGTCTCGCAGAAGGATGGCGGCATTCAGGTGGAGTACGAGGACGAGGACCCCCGCATTCTCGAGCTCTTCGAGGAGGAGTGCCGCAAGACGGGCAACAGCTCCATCATGCGCGACTACCTCCGGGAGAAGCACAGCATAGCTCGCTAGCTCCTCCCTGCGGCCCTGCCCCCCATACGGGAGAGGGGGCTGAGCCAAAAAGGGCGGACGCTGCCTTGAGCGCACCGCCTCAGCCCATGGCGGGCGCGGACGGGGCCGAGCGTTGTCTGCGGCCGCCATCACACTGAGGACTCGCCCCAAGACCGCTGACCTCGTGGCACGTGGGAGCAATCGTCATGGAGCATAACCGTACCATCCGCGCCGCAGCCGTCCAACTCGCGCCCGTCCTCTTCGACCGCGAGGCCACCACACGGAAGGTCATCGACGCTATCGCGGAGGCCGGACGCCAGGGCGCGCAGCTCCTGGTCTTCCCTGAAACCATCATTCCCAACTACCCCTACTTCGCCAACTGGCAGCCGCCCGCCGCAATCGTGGAGCAGCACCTGCGGCTCTGGGAGCAGTCGGTCGACGTGCCTGGCCCGGTCACCGATGCCGTGGGGAGGGCCGCCGGGAGCGCGGGGGTCGTCGTGGTCCTGGGCGTCAACGAGCGCGACGGCGGCAGCTTGTTCAACACCCAGATCGTCTTCGACGCCGACGGCGCGCTGCTGACCAAGCGCCGCAAGCTTATGCCCACCTACCACGAGCGCATGATCTGGGGCTGGGGCGACGGCTCAGACCTCAAGGTGGTTGAGACAGCGGTGGGCCGCGTCGGGCCCCTCATCTGCTGGGAGCACTACATGCCCCTCTCCCGTTTCGCCCTCATGGCGCAGCGAGAAGAGATCCACTGCTCCCACTTCCCCGGTGCCATCGGCCGCCGCGGCTTCGCCGACGAGGTCGACGCCACCATCCGCCATCACGCCATGGAGTCGGGCTGCTTCGTCGTCAACGCCACCGGCTGCCTCACGCCGGAGCAGGTCGCCCAGCTCTGCCCGGACCCCAACCTCAGGGAGCGCCTGGCGACTGACGGCCAATTCACCGCCATCGTGGGCCCGGACGGACGCCACGTCACACAGCCTCTGCGGGAAGGCGAGGGGATGGTCGTCGCCGACCTGGATATGAGCGCCATCCAGCGCCGCAAGATTCGCATGGACTCCGCCGGCCACTACGCCCGCCCAGACGTCACCCGGCTGTGGCTGGACCGCCAGCCACGCCGCCTCGTAGAGGGGCCCGGCGACGGCGGGGCAGCGACCGGGGAATCGCTCGTAGCTGCGGAGGACACAGAGGCGGCGCGGGCAGCCCGCATCGCGGAGCTGGAGGGAGAGCTGCGACGGCTGAGGGGCGCGTGACCCCCCGCTCTCCCTCCGGACCACGTCTAATCAGCGGGACCCTAGTCGGGTACGGTGCTGAGTATCGCCCAGCTCCCGCTGGTGGGCATGGGCCCGCCGGCCAGGGCCGTCTCCGCCTTCACGTTCACTTGGCGCGCGCCCGCCCGGCCCTGCAGCTGCTGAACACAATCGGTCCAGTGCCAGCACCGCGAGCGGCCGTTCCCGTTGTTCCCGCCGCTTGATATCAGCGGATGGGGCCCTTCGACGGTTATGTCGCCCGCGTAGAAGTCGTGGGCCTCACCCCGCTTCACTCCGTGCCAGCCGAAACCCTCCAGGTAGTACTGCGTAAAGGCAGTAAATCCGTCGTAGGGGTTGAAGACGTCGATGTCGCTGGCATTGAGCCCCGAACCGTCGTAGAGCTTGCGGGCAATCGAGGAGCAGGACTCCTCCACCTCGTCAAGCGTCTGGGCGCTGCTCCGCACCGGGCCCGTCTGGGTCGCGTGAGAGAGGAAATAGACCGGCTTCTGCTTCATGTCCTTCGCCCGCTCCGCCGTGGCGACCACGTAGGCGGCCACGGCCTGGATCGGCATGTCACAGTCGTGCATGCATATGGGCTCATTGACCCACCGCGAGCTCAGGTACTCCTCGACCGTGAGGGGCTGGGGCCGCTTCTGTGCGTAGAACCCCTCGGGAAACAGCAAGCCGTTCCTCCGCAGGTTGACCACCAGGGGCGCCATCCGGTCGTGGTTGGTGCCATACTTCTGGCAATACTGGTTGAAGTTGTAGCCCTGCTGGGCCATTCCCCAGAAGCCCCAGACGTCGGTCCACTGCGCCGGTCCGGACACCTTGTTGGAAGGCTTCTGAGCGTACCTTCCGGGCATGTTGCCCACGGCCCGCACCACAAGCATGGTGTTCGCCAGGCCGTCGCCGATGGACTGGGCAGCGGCGCACATCAGCGGCGATATGTCACCCGAGTGTACGCTGTACTTGATGTTCTTCAGCCCCATCTGGTTGATCATCCAGTCCGCGCTCACCCCGGACAGGCCGTCCTCGGAGTCGTAGGGCGGCGGGAAGTACTCGCGCGGGGCCCACTTCGACCCCATCCCGTCCGGCCCGGCGGCCACGCTGTCCACGTCATCCGCCGTGATCCCCGCATCGTCCAGGGCCCGCTGCGCCGCGATAAGGGCGTAGGCACCCAGGCTCGTCTCCAGGTCTCCATCCCAGGCGCGTTCAGCCGGAGAATGGCCAACGCCGACGATGGCCACCTTCCCCCGGTGCTCCCAAACTCCCAGTCCCTCCTTGCCACGGAACATTGAATCCGGCGCCATTTGAGTCGCTGCCATGCTCACTCCCTCTCTGCTTGGGCTATCCCGTCAGTTGGGCTGGATCACCTCAGACGACAACTCGCCACTCGGCGACCTTCTGCCCCGTCTCCGGCGTCACTTCGAACTCCACCTGCACATCTGCTCCCACCGGCACATCGCCCACCGGCGTCCCCGGCAGGTGGGAGAACATCTTGATCTCCGGATGGTCGGCCAGCTCGATGATGGCCAGGTTGAACGGCTGCTCCTCTTTCAAGGAAACAATCCTGGAGTCGTGCTGCACGCAGTACCCGTTGATCCTGCCGCGCCCGCTCACCGGCTGCCACTCCAGATGGTCCGCGGCGCCGCACTTGACGCACGTCCCCCGCGGCGGGTGCTGCATCCTGTCGCACTCCGTACAGTTCTGCACAACAAGCCGGTCCTCGTTGCACGCGTCCCAAAAGGGCTTGCTCAGTTCATCGGGAACCGGGGATGGCTTCGGCAATTCTTTCCTCCATGACGAATACTCAAGAGTATCGTAACGCTGAATCCAGACCGGTTTCCAGCGCAAGGCGCCTGCTGCCGGTCGCGCCCATCCCGCGCTGCTTCAGCTGCCGGCCTGCGGTCGGGCAGGCTGATTCTCGCTTATGGGCTCGACGGCGTCAACCGTGCCCCCTACGGTGTGCCCGGCCGTTCCGTGACGCCACGACGAGGCCGGAGGGGACCCAGCCGACGGCCGGCGATTGACACGCTCCGGCACGCACCATACCATGCAGGACACGTCCCCCGAATCCACACGCGAGGCTACATCACATGACGACTCAGAGCAACGGCGGCCAGCACCCCTACTACGGCATCTTCCCCTACTTCGACTTCCTCAAGACCGAGGGCGTCCCCGTGATCGACGCCTACAGCGTGGACTGCCACACGGTCCCCCTCGAGCCCTGGGAACGCCTCGGCGGCCGCGGCGCCTACGTCCACCTCGCAGGCCGCTCCGACTACCTCTCCGCCTACGTGGTGGAGATCGAGCCCGGCGGCCAGCTCAAGCCCGAACAGCACATGCATGACGAGCTCATGCACGTGGTCTCGGGCCGGGGCGCCACGACCATCGAGCTCCCCAACGGCAAGACGCACACCTTCGAGTGGGGCCCGACGTCGATCTTCGGCATCCCCCTCAACGCCAAGCACCAGATCTTCAACGGCTCCGGCTCCGAGCCCGCGCGCCTCGCCGCCGTCACCGACCTCCCCATCATCCTCAACATCTTCCACAACCCCACCTTCATCTACGACAACCCCTACCAGTTCCCCGAACGCGCCGACATCGAGCGCTACTTCCGCGGCGAGGGCGAGTTCCGGGAGGTCAAGGCCGGCCGCCACCAGT
The DNA here is from genome assembly GCA_965197715.1 of Dehalococcoidia bacterium. GTDB lineage: Bacteria > Chloroflexota > Dehalococcoidia > Lucifugimonadales > UBA1127. Next base: position 2,451,976 of record OZ240224.1, on the reverse strand, counting down.
GGGAGACCAACTTCGTCCCCGAGCTCGTCAACTTCGAGTTGCCCATCTGGCACGAGCGCGGCGCCAGCGGCAACAACATCCAGTTCCTCCTGGCCGACAGCTCCATGCACTGCCACATCTCCGAGTTCCAGTCCGGCACATACAAGAAGGCGCACGCCCACAACGCCGGGGCACACATCTGGTGCGTCACGGGCGAGGGCTACTCGCTGCTCTGGAAGGAGGGCGATAATCCCGTGGACACCGTGCGGGTGGACTGGAAGCCCGGCACCCTCTACGCCCCGCCGGACGGCCCCACCTACCACCAGCACTTCAACGTCTCCAGGGTGCCATCGCGCTACCTCGTCTTCGACTTCGGAGGCGCCCGCTACCCAGTCCTCGAAAGCAAGTTCAAGGGCTACGAGGGCATGGACCAGTCCCAAAAGAAGGGCGGCATGCAGGTGGAGTACGAGGACGAAGACCCCCGCATCCTGGAGCTCTTCGAGCACGAGCTGGCCGAGCGCAGCATCAACTCCAAGATGCGCCAGTTTGTCGGAGAGCGCGCGACGGCCTAGTACGGGCCGTCGCCGTCTCGCAGCGGCCCCCTACGCCTTCAGCCTGGGGCAGAGCCGCAGGGCGTTTTCGCCGAGGATCTTGCGCTTGGCGCTGTCGGTCAGGCCCGGCCACTCGACCACCTGCTGCACCGCCTCGGGCCACGCCGTGTCACCGTGCGGCCAGTCCGTGGCGAACAGCAGCACGTCCTCGCCCACGCACTGCACGACCGACTCCAGCGTGCGCTCCCACGTGTCGATGCCGTGGAAGTAGCGCCCTTCCTTCACCACGTCGCTGGGCATCCTGCGCAGCCACGGCACGTGGCCCGGCGACATCATGTAGTGCGCGTCGAAACGGTCCAGGATGGCCGGAAGCCAGCCCGCAGCAGTCTCCACGATGCCCACCCGCAGCCTGGGGAACCGCTCCAGCACGCCTCCGCCGATGAGCGCGCCCATGGCCGCCATGCCCGCCCAGGGGTTGCACAGGCCGTGTTGCAGGAACCACGCTCCCTGCAGGTCGAAGGTGCCCGGCCCATAGGGCGGCCGCGCCGTGCCTCCGTGGGCCAGGATCGGAAGCTCCAGGTCCTGGGCCGCTGCATAGATGGGGTCCAGCCGCTGGTCGTCGAGGAGCATGTTGTCGGGGCCTTGCGGTGAGAAGTAGATGCCCACCATGTTGGGGTCCGCCTCCGCCCAGTGCCGGACCTCCTCCACCGCGGACCGGGTGTCCCGCATGTTGGCCACCAGCGTCCACTTGAGCCGGTCCGGCGCCTGCGAGCAGAAGTCGCTCACCCAGCGGTGGTACGCCCGGTACAGCCCGTTCTCGAAGTCAGGGTCCCGCAGCGCGCAGTAGCTCGACACGTGCGTGGGATAGAGCACGTCCACGTCGACGTGCGACGTGTCCATGTCCTCGATCCTCACTGCCGCGTCCCAACTCGCCTCCCTGCGAATCATGGGCAGCTCGCCCCGGTCCGGCCGCCCGAAGTTGGCGCGGCCGCTGGTGGGGTGCAGGATGAACTCCCTCCCCACCAGGCCGAAGGTGTCCGCGTCCCCGAGCGCGTTGTCCGACAGCACCGGCGCCACCACCGCGCCCCTGCTGGACGCGATGGAACCCCCGCCACCCTTGCGTATGTTCTCCTCGATCGCCCGCTTGAAGCGGTCGAACTTCTCCCGGTGCTCCGGGTCCATGTAGTCCCCGTACATCTCGTGCGGGCGCTCCATGATATGCGAGTCCATGTCGATGACCGTCCAACCGTTCCACGCCATGTCGCCTCCTGCACGCATTCAGCAAGAATTGCCGCCGTGACCCCGGGCCCCGCCGTTGCCGGTCGGCAGCACCCCTCCCCACTCGACCCAGTACGGCCCGTCTCCACGGCGGCGACTATAGGCCCTCCGAGAAACAGCCGTCAACCAAGTGCAGGGCGCCGCATTTGTGTTTTTTTTCACCTTGCTACCCTTCGGGCCCTGTGCTATAGTGTGGGCAATCTTCGAGAGGGCTACGCCGCGATGCTGGACGACTATTACCGCCAGTACGGGCTCATACTCATCCTCTCCGCCGTGGCCGTCGTCATCCCCACGAGCATGCTCCTCCTGTCGTGGCTGGCTCAGTTCGTCCGCATCCGCCCCCGCAAGCCCAGCCTCGTCAAGTCGGAGATCTACGAGTGCGGCATGGAGACCATCGGCGGCAGATGGGTCCAATTCAACTTCCGCTACTACCTCTACGCCCTGCTCTTCCTCGTCTTTGATGTCACCGTCATCTTCATATACCCCTGGGCCATCCAGGTCAGGTCCCTCGGCCTCTTTGCATTCCTGGAGATCACCGCGTTCATCCTCATCCTGGGCCTGGGTTGGGCCTACGCCTGGCGCAAGGGCGCCCTGGAGTGGAAATAGCCATGTCTGCCGAACCAGCCAACGCCCTTTCCCTCTTCCAGACCACCCACGGCTTGGACCGCGACGAGGGCGCCTACATCAACCATCTCAAGGCCACCCACACGCAGCAGTACCCGGACCCCATCCTGGAGGTCCCGGAAGAGTTCCAACGCAACATCATGGCCACCACCCTGGACGCACTGGTGAACTGGGGCCGCCGCTCAGCGGTCTGGCCCGTCGCCTTCGGCCTCGCCTGCTGCGCCTTCGAGATGATGGCCAGCGCCATGTCCCGCTTCGACATCTCCCGCTTCGGCATGGAGGTCTTCCGCGCCACGCCGCGACAGGCGGACCTCATGATCGTGGCCGGGACCGTCACCTGGAAGATGGCTCCCGCCATCCAACGCATCTACGAGCAGATGGCCGAGCCCAAGTGGGTCATCTCCATGGGCGCCTGCGCCACCTGTGGCGGCCCCTACTACGACTCCTACAGCGTCGTCCCCGGTGTGAACCGCATCATACCCGTGGACGTCTACGTCCCGGGCTGCCCACCCCGCCCTGACGCCCTCCTCTACGGCATCATGCAGCTCCACGAAAAGATCCGGCGCTACAGCATCGTCCGCCAGCCCGCGGGGTCCTCGTGACCGCACAGCTGCCAGCCCAGGACGTCGCCCAGCGCATCGAGACCGCGCTCCCCGGCGCAGTGGAGGAGGGGCGTGGCTCGGACATATGGGTCAAGCCTGAAAGCGTCCTCGACGTCTGCCGCTTCCTCAAGGCCGACGAGGCCCTCGGCATGGACTACCTGGCCTCACTCACCGCGGTCGACTACATTGACCACTTCGAGGTCGTGTACCACCTCACCTCCATAGCCCACAACCACGCCACCGTGCTCAAGGCCCGGGTCTACAGCCGCGAAGAGCCCGCGCTCCCCTCCGTCGTCGCGGTGTGGCAGGGCGCGGACCTCCAGGAGCGCGAGGTCTGGGACCTCATGGGCGTCGCCTTCACCGGACATCCCAACCTGAAGCGCATACTCACCTGGGAGGGGTTCCCAGGACACGCGCTCCAGAAGACCCACCTGGGCGGTTAGCTGCATGACGCTGCGCACCGAGCCCATCACCATCAACATCGGCCCCCAGCACCCCAGCACCCACGGGGTGTTCCGCCTCCGCGTCACCTTCGACGGCGAGGTCATCGAGGACCTCGAACCCGTCTTCGGCTACCTCCACCGCGGGACCGAGAAGCTGGCCGAGGAGCGCACCTACACCCAGGTCGTCACGCTCACCGACCGCATGGACTACGTCTCATCCATGACCGGCAACCACGGCTATGTCCTCTCCGTGGAAAAGCTCGCGGGCATCGAGCCCTCGGAGCGGGGCATGTACCTCCGGGTCTTGACCTCGGAGCTCCAGCGCATCGCCAGCCACCTCGTCGCGACGGGCTTTCTGCTCCAGGACCTCGGCGCCTTCGCCACACCCCTCATGTACTGCTTCCGGGAGCGCGACCGCATCCTCTCCATGTTCGAGATGCTCTGCGGCGCCCGCATCACCGTCAGCTACATGCGCCCCGGCGGCGTCTTCCAGGACGCCCCGGAGGAGTTCTGGCCCGTCCTTCGCACCTTCCTGGACGAGATGCCCGGCTACGTCGACGAGCTCGAGCGGCTCCTCACAGAGAACGAGATCCTGCTCGTCCGCACCAAGGGCGTCGGACCCCTCCCCAGAGAACTCGCAATCAACGCGTCCATCAGCGGACCAAACCTCCGCGCCTCCGGCGTGCCCTGGGACATCCGCAAGGTCGACCCCTACGACGTCTATGACCGCATGGACTTCGCCGTCCCCGTCGGCACCAACGGCGACACCTACGACCGCTTCATGGTCCGCCTGCTGGAGGTGCGCCAGAGCCTGCGCATCGTCGAGCAGTGCGCCAGGGACATCCCGCCGGGACCCCCGCGCACCGAGGCCCCCTTCTTCCTCCGCCCACCCGCCGGTGACGCCTACGGCCACGTGGAAGCATCCAAGGGCGAGCTCGGCTTCTACCTCGTCAGCGACGGCGGCATCTCCCCCTATCGCTGCCACGTCCGGTCGCCCTCCTTCATCAACATCTCCGCCCTCAAGGAGATGCTCATCGGCTGGAAGGTTGCCGACCTCATCGTCATCTTCGGCAGCATCGACGTGAACATGGGCGAGGTGGACCGCTGATGCTCCCCCTGCGTCTCATGGAAGACAACATCATCTTCAAGGGCATCTACTGCCTCCTCTCCGGCCCCAACGGGCAGGCCGTCACCTGCTCCTGGGGCGGCGTCTTCCCACAGGGCCTGGAGTGGCTCTCCTACTTCATCGCCGGCTTTGCCATCGTCTTCCTCTTGGTCAACGCCCTCCTCATCTTCGCCTCGGTCGTCGTCTACATGCTCCGCCGGATCCTCGGGCGCTTCCAGAGCCGCCTCGGCCCCAACCGCGTGGGCCCCTTCGGCGTGCTCCAGCCCTTCGCGGACATCGCCAAACTCCTCATCAAGGAAGACCTCCGGCCCGCCATGGCCGACCGCCTCGCCTTCAGTCTCGCCCCCGTTCTGGCCGTCTCCACCGTGTTCCTACTTCTGGCGGTCATCCCCTTCGGCCATCGCTCCTATCTCACCAACCTCAACGTGGGCGTCCTCTACGTGGTCGGTGTGACCACCATGGCCACCATCGCCATATTCCTCGCGGGCTGGGGCTCCGGCAACCGCTACGCACTCATCGGCGCCGTTCGAGCCGTGGCTGCTCTCGTCAGCTACGAGGTCCCCATGGTCCTCGCCCTGGCGGGCGCCCTCATCCTGGCGGGGAGCATGTCCCTCGTTTCCATCGTGGATGCCCAGCGAGTGCCCTTCCTCCTCCTCCAGCCCATCGGCTTCTTCGTCTTCCTCCTCGCCGCGTCCGCCGAGATGAACTGGACCCCCTTCGACCTCCTGGAAGCCGAGTCCGAGCTCACCGCCGGCTTTCACACCGAGTACAGCGGCATGAAGTTCGGCCTCCTCCAGCTCGCCGAGTTCGCCACCGTCATCACCACCTCGGCCATCATTACAACCCTCTATCTGAAGGGCTGGAACAACCCCTTCGTCCCAACAGGGGGGCCGCAGATCCTTCCCTCCCACGTCTGGTTCCTGCTCAAGGTGCTCTTCCTCATCTTCTGCTTCATCTGGATCAAGGCCACCATTCCCCGGTTCCGCGTGGACCAGGTTATGGGTTTCGCCTGGAAGGTCCTCTTCCCGCTGGCCATCGTCAACATGATCATCAACGGCGCACTCATCGTCCTCTGGCCCTCTCCCACGACGGGCCAGCTCTGGACCATGGTGGCGATCAATTGGGGCGCCGCCATCGTCTGTCTCCTGGGACTCGGCACCCTGATGGAGACCAACCGGCGGCGGCCCGCCGCTTCGGTCACGCTCCAGCAAGTCTCCGCGGAGGTGCGCTGATATGCCCTACGGCTTCGGCATCGCCAAGGGAATGATGGTCACGCTGGTCAACCTCTTCCGCCGGCCCACCACCGTGCAGTACCCGGAGGAGCGCGTAACGCAGCACCCGAGGTTCCGCGGCGAGGAGTTCGCCTGGTATGAGGAGCGCTGCACCGGCTGCGCGAGCTGCGCCAAGTACTGCCCCCTCGGCATCATCAAGATCGTGACCAAACCGGGCGCCTCCCAGACCTCGGAGGGCGAAAAGTACGAGCTCGAAGTCTTCGACATCGAGCTCGCCCGCTGCATGTTCTGCGGCCTCTGCGTCGAAGCCTGCCCTTACGACGCTCTTCACCTCGGCAGCGGCTTCGAGCGCGCCCGGGAATACTTCCCGAGCCTCGTCATCCCCATCGACGAGCTCCGCAAGGCCCCCAAAAAGCCCAGCACCTGGTTCCGGCCCCAGCTGGAGCAACGCGGCTACGATCCCCACACCGGCCCCGCTCTCACCTGGACCCAGGTCGGCAGGGAGGCCCAGGTCGCGCCAACCTACAACGACATGAAAGAGCGGTGGGTCAAGGAACGATGATCCCGTCCGGGATAGAGCAGTCAACCCTCTTCAGCGTCCTGTGGTGGAGCGTGGCGGCCATGGTCGTCGTCTCCGCCTTCCTCGTCGTGCACCTCCATGACCTGCTGAAGGCCGCCCTCGCCCTCATCGCCTCCTTCCTCGGCATCGCGGGCCTCTTCGTCATGCTCAACGCGGAGTTCCTCGCCGTCGTCCAGCTCCTCATCTACGCCGGCGCCATACCCATCCTCATCATCTTCGCCGTCCTCCTCCTTCGGGACGTCCAGCGCGGCAGCCCCTTCAACCGCCTTCGCGTCCCCGCTCTCTTCCTATCCACCTTCGTCCTGGCCATCATGGTCTTCGCCCTCACCGACGCCGGCTGGGCGCTCTTGCGCGACGCGCAGGTCGGCAGCAGCTACATGGCCCAGGCCGGCGCCACCTACAGCAACACCAGCCCCGTCCTCGCGGGGCTCCTCCTCAGGGAGTTCGCCCTCCCCGTGGAGGCCGCCGCCGTCCTGCTCCTGGCTAGCGTCCTGGGCGCCCTCGCCCTGGTGCGGGAGGAGTAGCATGATTGGCCTCAGCCACTATCTGCTCCTCTCCGCCGTCCTGTTCAGCATCGGGCTGTATGGCGCCCTCTCCAAGCGGAACGCCATCGCCGTCCTCATGTCCATCGAAATCCTCTTCAACGCCGTCAACGTCGCAGCCGTCGCCTTCGCCCGATACATCGCCCCCAACTCCCTGGAGAGTGCCCAAGCACTCCTTACGGGCCAGGTCTTCGCCCTCTTCATCATCACCGTCGCCGCGGCAGAGGTCGCCCTCGGCCTCGCCATCGTCATCGTCATCTACCGCAATCGAGAGTCCGTCGACATCAGCCGCTTCAATCTCATGCGGCGTTAGCCGCCCGACACCGAGGTACATCGAAGCATGTGGGTCGAGTTCAAGCGCGTCCCGAACCTGATGGCCGCCGAGATGTGGAAGGACACCTTCGAGTCCGAAGGGCTGCCATGCCGCATCCTGCCCAACGGCGACATCCGAAGCTGGAGCGAGCGCAGTCCCTTCGTGGTGTACGTGCCCAAGGGCCGCGAGCACGTCGCCGACGAGATCCTGAGGAAGCTGTGAGTCTCAGCACCGGACCAAGCGGACATGCGCAGCAGGGGAGGCGCCTCAATGCCCCATCCCCCCTGCTCGCAGCCGCAGAGCAACCCCGAAACCCTTGTAGGAATAGCCGCATCAGATGAATGAAAACGCCGCCTGGGCCATCCTCTTCTTCCCCTTGGCGTCCTTTCTCCTCATCACCCTGGTCATTCGCCCCTTCTTCAGCAAGTACAGCTGGGCCGCCGGCCACGTCACCATCCTCGCCGTTGCCGCGTCCTTCGCCCTCTCCCTCTGGGCCGTTCAGTCCACCATCGGCCATGAGGGCAATCCCATCGGCTGGGACCTCCATCCGTGGCTGACTGTGGGCTCCCTGGATCTCCGCATCGGCATCATGATGGACCCCCTGACCGCCATCATGGCCGTGGTCGTGTCCAGCGTGAGCCTCATGGTGCAAATCTACTCCCAAGGCTACATGCGCGAGAGCTCCGACGCCCTCGGCGCCGCCCCCGACGGCCGGGGATACGCCCGCTACTACGCCATCATGTCGCTCTTCACCGCCTCCATGCTCGGCCTCGTCATGGCCGGCAACATCATCCAGATCTTCTTCTTCTGGGAGCTGGTGGGGCTCTGCTCCTACCTCCTCATCGGCTTCTGGTACCACCGGCCCTCCGCGGCGCGGGCGGCCGTCAAGGCCTTCGCCGTAACGCGGCTGGGAGACCTGGGATTCCTGGTCGCCATCCTGGCCCTCTTCTCATACCAGGACACCTTCGCCGCCAGCGGCCTGAACAGCATGGAAGTCCCCGACATCCAGGCCGCCGCCAAGGCGGGCCTGCTCGGCACGGCCGCCATCACCTGGATCGCCCTGGGCATCTTCGCAGGCGCCGTCGGCAAGTCCGCCCAGTTCCCCCTCCACATCTGGCTCCCGGACGCCATGGAGGGCCCCACCCCCGTCAGCGCCCTCATCCACGCGGCGACCATGGTGGCCGCCGGGGTCTTCCTCGTCGCCCGCTTCTTCCCCGCATTCGAGGCGGCCCCCGACGCCATGACCGTCGTAGCCATCATCGGGGGGGTCACCGCCGTCTTCGCGGCATCCATGGGCCTCGTGATGTTTGACATCAAACGCGTCGTCGCCTACTCCACCATCAGCCAGCTCGGCTACATGGTCCTCGCCCTTGGCATCGGCGCCTACTCCGTCGCCATCTTCCATCTCTTCACCCACGCCTTTTTCAAGGCCCTCCTCTTCCTCGGCTCCGGCAGCGTGAACCACGCCACCGGCACCTTCGACATGCGCTACATGGGCGGTCTCCGCCGCCACCAGCCCTGGACCTACGCCGCATTCCTTCTCGCCTCCCTCAGCCTGGCCGGCATCTTCCCCCTGGCCGGCTTCTGGAGCAAGGACGAAATCCTGGCCGAGGCATTTCACAGCGGCCTGCAGGGCGACTCGACAACAGCCGCCATCGTCTTCTTCCTCGCTCTCATAGCCGTCTTCATGACAGCCTTCTACATCTTCCGCGTGCTGTTCATGACCTTTCATGGCCAGTTCCGGGGCGGCATTGAAGCCGAGGAGGGCACGCACGGCGGCGCTGTCGGCGCCGCCCGCGCCAACGACTCCCACGACACCGCCGGCCACGACGCGGGCGGCCACGGCCGCGTTCACCTCGCCGAGTCGCCCTGGGTCATGGTTGGCCCTATGCTCGTCCTCGCCGTCATGTCCGTCGCCGCCGGCGCACTTGCCAGCCCCCCCGTGGCCCTGGGACCCATTCCCGCCCACTGGATATCCGAGTACCTGGTGCCCCCGCTCAGCGAGCACGCCGAGGCGCCCAGCGCCAACCTGGCCATCGCCGCCCTTTCCCTGGTCGTCGCCGGCGCCGGCATCCTCGTCGCGTGGCTGCTCTACGGCGCACAACGCGTCAGCGTGGAGCGCGTCACCATCCGCCCCTTGCACCGCCTTCTGAGCCGCAAGTACCACATGGACGACCTCGCCGAGAACCTCATCACATCCCGCGCCTTTTACCGCACCGGATGCGCCACCCTGGACTGGATCGACAGCAACGTCGTCGACGCCGCGGTGGACACCATCGGCTGGTTCGGCCGCAACATCGGCCGGGTCCTGGCCCAGCTTCAGACGGGCCAGCTGCAGGGCTACGGCACAGCCATTGCCGCGGGCCTAGCCATCATCGTAGCTGTCTATCTGATTTGGGGGTAACGACCACGTGCTGACCGCCACGGTCTTCCTGCCCCTGGCCGGCGCCATCGTCATAGCCGCCCTGCTGCGCGGCTCTGCGGCGCGCGCCTTTGCCGTGGCCGTCGTTGCCGTAGACTTGGCTCTGGCAGCCATCGTCTTCGCCAGCTACGACGCCCAGGCCGGCGGCTTCCAGCTCGCGGAAGTCTACGACGGCTGGATACCCCTGCTCGGCGATACCTTCATCAGCTACTCCATGGCCGTCGACGGCCTCAGCGCCCCCCTGGTCCTGCTGACCGGCATCCTGGGGGTGGCCGCCGTCTTCTCCTCTTGGAGCATCAACCAGCGCCACAGCGAATACTTCGCCTGGCTCCTCGTCCTCCAGACGGCCGTCATGGGCGTCTTCGCGGCCCAGGACTTCATCCTCTTCTTCATCTTCTGGGAGCTGGAGCTCGTGCCCATGTTCTTCCTCATCTCCATCTGGGGCACCGGGCGCAAGCAATACTCGGCCATGAAGTTCCTCATCTTCACCTTCCTCGGCAGCGCCTTCATGCTCCTGGGCATCCTCGCACTCTACTTCTCCGACGGCGTCGGCACCTTCGACATGATGCGACTGGCCCGGATGGACCTCAGCACCCTTGCCCTACCCGCGCAGATCGTCTTCGCACTCTTCTTCATCGGCTTCGCCGTCAAGCTGCCCGTCTGGCCCGTCCACACGTGGCTGCCCGACGCTCATACCGACGCCCCCACCGCCGTCAGCGTCATGCTCGCCGGGGTCCTCCTTAAGATGGGCGGATACGGCCTCCTCCGCGTCAACGTCTCCATGTTCCCGGACATCGCCCGGGACGCCAGCCTCGCCCTGGCGGTCCTCGCCGCCGTCAACATCCTCTACGGCGCCATGGTCACCATGCGCCAGAGCGACCTCAAGCGTCTCATCGCGTACAGCAGCATCAGCCACATGGGGTACGTCCTCCTGGGTCTCTCCTCCGTCGGCGCCGTGGGCGCGGCGGCCACCGTGGGCCTCACCGGCGCGGCGATGCAGATGTTCACCCACGGGACCATCACCGGCCTCCTCTTTGTCATGGTGGGTCTCGTCTATGACAAGACTCATACCCGCCATATCCCCGACCTCGGCGGCCTCGCGGGCCGGATGCCCTTCGCCGCGGTGATGTTCGTCGTCGCGGGCCTCGCCTCCCTGGGCCTGCCGTCCACCAGCGGCTTCGTCTCCGAGCTCATGGTGTTCCTCGGCGCCTTCCCCGTCCACGGTTTTCTGACGGTCCTCGGCGTCATCGGCATCCTGCTCACCGCGGGCTACATCCTCTGGACCCTGCAGCGCAGCTTCTTTGGCCCCCCACTGCCCCGCTGGGTCAGCCTCCACGACGCCACCCTGGTCGAGGCCGTTGCCCCCGTTGTCCTCGTCATATCCATCATGGCCGTCGGCCTCTACCCCGCAATCATCACCGACGTCTTTGGAGCAAGCATGGAGTCTCTCATCTCAGAGCGGTTCGTACAGCTGCGATAGACCATGACGCCAACCGACCTATACCTCCTCACTCCAGAGATCAGCATGGTGGTCTTGGCCGCTGCCGTCGTGGCCCTTGACCTCCTTGGCAGTCGGCCGGGCCTCCTCACCGCCAAGGCCCTCTCCGGACTCCTCGTACCCGCCGCCCTCACCGTCATGCTCTGGGGCGAGGTCGCCGGGTGGTGGAGCCTCGCCGGCGGCCTGCCGGACCGCACCGCCGGTCAGGCCATCGTCGGCATCTCCGGCACCCTGTCCGTCGACCACTTCGCCCTCTTCTTCAAGTTCCTGTTCATAGGGACGGCGGCCCTCGTCATCCTCGCCTCTGCCGGCGCTGAGGGGCGCATCCGACGCCTGCGAGCCGAGTACTACGCCCTCATCCTTCTCTCCACCACCGGCATGATGCTGCTGGCCGCCGGAACGGAGCTCATCACGCTGTACATCGCCCTGGAACTCTCCGCCCTGCCCATGGTCGCCCTGGTGGCCCTCATGGGAGACTCGCGCTCCGCGGAGGCCGGGATCAAGCTCCTCCTGCTCGGCGCCATCAGCTCTGCTGTGCTCCTGTACGGCATGGTGCTCACTTTCGGCTTCACCGGGACCACCCATCTGGCGGACATCGCCGCGCGGGCTGTTCCCGGCGGCAGTCCCTTCGGCGAACCGCTGCTCCTCCTCGCAATCGCCCTCATCGTCGCCGGCTTCGGCTTCAAGATCGCGGCAGTGCCATTCCAGATGTGGGTCCCCGACGTGTACGAGGGCGCGCCCACCCCCATCACCGCCTACCTGTCCGTCGCCAGCAAGGCGGCTGGGTTCGCCGTGCTGCTCCGCGTCTTCTACACCGCCTTCGGTAACCTGCAGCTGGACTGGGGGCTCCTCTTCGCCGCCATCGCCACTTCCTCCATGACCATCGGCAACCTGGTGGCTGTCGCCCAGACCAACATCAAGCGGCTGCTCGGCTACAGCACCATCGCCCACGCGGGCTACATCCTCGTCGGTCTGGCGGCCGTCGCCGCGCGCGCCGACGACGCACCGGGCATCGGCCCCAACACCCTCGTCTTCTACCTCGTCGGCTACGCCTTCACCAACCTGGCCGCGTTCACCGCCATCATCGCCATCACGAACAAGACCGGCAGCGAGACCATCGCCAGCTTCTCCGGCATGGGCCAGCGTTCACCCTTCCTCGCCCTCGTCCTGTCCATCGGCCTCGTCTCCCTGACCGGCATTCCCCCCACGGTCGGCTTCATGGCCAAGCTGTTCATCTTCAGCGCCGCCGTGAACGCCGACCTCGCCTGGCTGGCCCTCGTGGGCCTGATCAACAGCATCGTCTCCGCCTACTACTACCTCCGCGTCGTTCGGACCATGTACCTGGAAGCGCCCGCATCCCGGGAGCCCATAGCGCCGCCCGTCCTCCTGCGCTTTGCCGTCGCCTTCTCCGCCGTCGGTGTGCTTGTCCTCGGCGTCTGGCCAAATGCCCTGCTGTCCGTCGCGGAGCAGGCGGCCCGGGTTCTTCTCGCCTAGTGCCCCGCGGCGCGCTCCACCGGAGCTCCAATCACGCTGCCCCGATCAGCGGGAAACCGACCACGTCCATGAGCAGCACCCGGTGTGGTATCCTCTTACGGCCATTCCACAACCCCACGGTAGACAGCGAAACATGAGCTCAACCGGCATCGTATTCAGCCCTTGGGTCCCAGGCGCCGACCAGATCGCCAAGACCCTCGCCCAGCGCGTCAGCCGCGATGGCGGAGCATGGGTCGCCTCGCTCCTGGACGTGGAAGACAAGGCGGCGCTCCCGGCGGACACCGGCCTCCTTGTCACGGTCGGCGGCGACGGCACCATCCTGCGCGTCGTGCGCGCCACCGCCCCGTCCGAGGTCCCGCTCGTCGGCGTGAACATGGGCCGCGTCGGGTTCATGACCGAGCTCTCCGCCGACGAAGCACCGGACCGCATCGCCGCATACGCCCGCGGCGAGGGCTGGCTGGAAGAACGTACCCTGCTCGAGGCTCAGGTCCAATCCGCCGGCACGCCCAGCCCAGATCCCACCAAGAAGGTCGGTATCCTCCTTGGCTTGAACGAAGCCGTCGTCGGCTCCCGCGGCCTAGCCCGTCTGGTACACGTCGACGTCTGCGTGGATGGTCAGCCCGTCGCCACCTACTCCTGCGACGCCGTCGTCGTGGCCACCGCCACCGGCAGCACCGGCTACGCCCTCTCCGCGGGAGGTCCCATCCTCTACGGCGAGTCCCAGTCTCTCCTCATCAAGCCCGTCTCACCGCAGCTGAGCCTGAGTGCGGCCCTCGTCCTCCATCCCGACCGCGTCGTCGAGATGACCACGCAGACCAACGGCCAGGCCGCCCTTTGCGTCGACGGCTTCGTCGACGTAGACTTGGCCCAGGGCGACGTCGTCCGCGTCCAGCGAAGCCCACACACCGCGCGCTTCCTGCGCTCCGACCCTCGCCCCCGGCTGCCCGCGGCCCTGACCCAGCGCCTCGGCTCGCCCCCCCGGTCTACCTAGCACCCACCAGGCGCGCTCCTACTTTGGAAGCTCAGTCCGCCGCAACGATATGGACGCTGTGTCCCTGCCCCTTCGAGGGTCGGGGCCTGACACATCAATCTAGCAGGACCCACTGCCGCCCAATACAATGTTAATCGACGTCAATCCAGCAACTACACAAGGAGGTACGGATGGAAGTCACCAGGCACGAACCGGGGATGTTCAGCTGGGCCGACCTCGCTTCGCCGTACGCTGCGGGCTCCAAGAAGTTCTACACCGAGCTGCTGGAGGTTGACGCCACCGACATGGCGGCCGGACCAGACGCCTTCTACACCACCCTCAACAAGAACGGCAGGAACACTTGCGCCATCTACCAGATGGACGAAGAGATGAAGCAGATGTTGCGGGGTCAGGCCGTCTGGCACAGCTACTTCACGGTGGAGAGCGCGGACGACGCGGCAAGGCGCGTCAGCGAGCTTGGCGGCGCCGTCGTAGCGGAGCCCTTCGACGTCTTCGAAGCGGGCCGGACGGCCGTAGTCCGGGACTCCACGGGCGCCGCATTCTCCGTCTGGCAGCCCAAGAGCGAGATCGGCGCCCAGATCTTCGGCGAACCCGGCGCCCTCGCGTGGAACGAGCTCTATACCCACGACACGGACGCCGCCGAAAAGTTCTACGCCGGCCTATTTGGCTGGTCCGCCAACAGGAGGATGAGCGCGGACAGCGGGGACTACGTCGAGTACCGGCTCGGGGGCAAGCCGGCCGCGGGAATGATGGCCATCCGCAAGGAGTGGGGCGAGGTCCCGCCCTACTGGTCCATATACCTCGCCGTCGCCGACCTCACCGCCGCCAGGGCCAAGGCGAAGGAGCTCGGCGCCAGGGAGATCACGCCCCTGCTGGAGGTCCCGGAGGTTGGCAGGTTCGTCTTCATCCAGGACCCGCAGGGCGCTTACGTCACCATAATCCAGATCACACGCGGCGCAGCCTAGCCACACGGCCTCCCCACTCCGATCCGGGCGCTGGTGCGACCAGCCAACTGTGCCCGGGCCCGGCGCCGCTTCACAACTATGAAGCGGCGCGACCCTCGCCCGTGGGTCCCTCCGCCGCTCCCGGCGCTGCCCCAGGTTGCGGGGGTGCTTCCGGTTCCTGTGGCGGTTGGGGTGCCGGCGGCGACTGCGGCGGCGTGTCCGGGCGGCGTGGCCGCCGGGCGCTCACCCGGTCCGCGTGGCGCCTGGCCAGGTAGACAGCGCCGACTCCCAGCAGTATCACAGGGCTGAATACGGCCAGCCAGATGACGACCACCGTCGCCGACCGCCCAACAACCGAAAGGGCGCGCACGGCCTCCTTGGTGGTGCCGCCCACGTCCCACCCGCCAACAATGAATCTCTCCGCCTCCGTCACCCTCACGGAGATCCCATCGCTGCCGGACACCCGGCCCGCGTCGCTCGTGGCGCTGACCTTCAGCGTCACCCTGTACGCGGAGGGTCGGTAGTCAGCGAACGTGTGCTCAGCCTCTATCCGTGTGGCCCCTTCCTCCAGCTTCCCCTGCTGCGTGGGCGACCCGTCGCCAAAGTCCCACGCATACTCGTAGTCCCGCAGCTCCGCCGGCCTCGTGAATGAGGCACTGTACACCTGATTGTCACCCTCCTCCACCGTCCGGTCGTCGCCCGCGAACACGTCGATCTCGGGCACCCGGCTCACCGACACCAGCAGGCTGTCGCTCCCCTCGGCCAGCCCACCCTCCCCCGAGCCGGTGAGTGTGATCGTCACGATGTACGGCGAGTCCAGATCATCGCCGTACGTGTGGTTGACCGTGGCTGTCACGCGCCCCCCGCTCGAGACCGGCGCGCTGCCGGCACTCCTTAGAGTCGTGCCGTCGCCGAAGTCCCAGACAAACGAGAAATCATCTATGTCCCGCGGCGCGTTGAACATCGCCCGGAACCGCTTCGCCTCTCCCACCCGCACGGCGCTGTCAGGCCCCGCATCCACCTGGAGCGTCGCGGGCGTGAGCCGTAGGAATACCTCGATGAGCGAAAACGCCGCGGTCTGCCGCAGGAAGTTCAGCCGGCCCTGGGTCTCCTCGATCCGCTCCTGAAGCGAAGCGATCTCCTTCTGGACAAGCAGGGCGTCCTCCACGTCGATGGCCCTATCCACAAAGGACAGCAGCCGTGCCTCCGTGGCCCGCATGCTCACCAGCCGCGCCTCGCTGTCGACGTACTCGTCGGTAACGTCCTGGCTCGTCACCGCGCGGGACTCCGTATCGAGGGCCATCCCCTCCAGCCGGCTGAAAGCCTCCTCCAGCAAATGGGCCGGCACCCGGATGGCTATCGACCCGCTGTGCCTCGACGATCGGTCCGAGCTCACCACCCAGCCCCCAAGCTCGCCGGCAACGTCCGCCGCCCCGTCGATGGACGCCGCCACGTCGCTCACCACCAGCGACAACCGCGCCGTGTGCACGATGATCCGGTTCTGGGCATAGGACGCCAGCTGCGCCCTGGCGGCGCCCTCCTGGGCCTCCATGGCCAGCAACGGCGCCGGTGTGGGTTGGACCGCCGGCCGTTCCCCCGCAGGCACTGCCTGCGCAACCGGGGCCGCCGCTGCCTCCGCAGCGGGGGCGGGGGCGCTGTAGAACTCGCTGTCGGCGCCGGCGCCGCACCCCCACGCCGCCGTCGCCAGCACTGCCGCCAAAGCCAAGAGCGCCCCAACACGCAGCTTCATTTCGTATACCCTTCTGAACGTCGCCAAGTCCCAATCATACCACCCGCGATACAGAGACGCGGAAAGCTGCGTGTTGGTTCCCGTCTCGCTGCACACGGGTGCCGCCTTCCACAGCGTGCAGCCGCATCGCCCCCACCGATCCGTCGACACCGCATCGCACGTACTCTATTGCAGGTGGGCCATCACCTCGCGGCCAACCCGGTTGACAACGCCGTGCTATACTCGAATAAACGAGCTTGATGGACGGTCACCGAATGGGACCCCAATCGGCTGAGGCAGCCCCCCGCGCGCTCCGTCCGCCGCATGGAACGCCCCAGGGTTGAGTGGATAGCCTGAGATGTCTCAGGAGCGCGCAGGGAATGAGACCTGTATACTGCCCCATGTGCGGAAGAGCCCGAGGACCATTCGAGCGGGTCGGGCCGCCGCCATTGACGTCGGGTCGATAGTGCTGCCTGCGATTACGGGAGACCAACGTTGCGCGTCCCACCCGTGAATCCCAGCCGCGTCCTCAGGAATCCGACCCTCGTGCACGCAGTCCACACAGCACGGGAAATCCTGCATGACGACGACGACAACGGATCCACTACACGCTCACTTCAGTCACGGATCATCAAGAACCCGGTCTTCATGCTGGCATGGCGCACTATTCGGGAGTTCATTCAGGACGACGGCCCGCACATGGCCGCAGGTGTCGCATACTACGCCATCCTCTCGCTCTTCCCCTTGATCGTGGGCCTCATCGCCCTTCTCGGCCCAGTCCTGGAATCGGACATGGTCAAGACGGGGCTCATCCGCTTCTTTCACTCCTACGTTCCCGGCTCCACGGTGACCGTCGAGACCAACATCGCGTCCGTGGCACGTCTGCGAAGCGAGCTGGGCTTGCTGAGCCTTCTTGGACTCTTCTGGACCTCCTTCGCCATCTTCGGCGCCATCAGCAGGTCCATGAACCGCGCCTATGACTCCCGCCGCAGACGGCCATTCTATATTGAGAAGCTGCGCCACATGGGCATGTCCATCGGAGTGGGCGTTCTGTTCATCCTCTCCGTCACCGCAACAACCTTCCTGCAGTTCCTCGATAACATCAACCTCCCTTTTCTCAGCAGGCTCGCCTTCTTCGAAAACGCGTCCATCAACGCTGCCGCAAGGCTGCTGCCATTCTTCCTCAGCTTGACCATCTTCATCCTGGTCTATAGGTTGGTCCCCAGCGTCCGGACCCGCTGGACCTACATCTGGCCCGGCGCCGTCTTCGCGGCCGTCTGCTTCGAGCTGAGCAAGAGCCTCTTCGCATACTACGTCGACAACTTCGCCAAGTACGATCTCATCTACGGTTCCCTGGGTTCGGTTGTCGCTCTCCTCATATGGGCCTATGCGTCCGCCCTGATCCTCATCCTCGGCGCGGAGCTCTCCTCGGTGTACGGCCGCACGCGAGAGGCTGTTACGCGTGTCCGTCCCGCTGAGACTCACCACCGGCCAGCAGAGCAGTCCCCCTAGTGTCCGCTCCCCTCCGCGCATCACCTGAAGGTGCGCCCCCGCTTCGTCCGCCCCCCACCAATGCCCCCATGCGGCGGCCTCGCCGCAATCCCTCGACTCTCCCCAGCCCTGCGTTCATAATCTCATCAGCACCCATAGGAGGCACACCGTGGCCGAGGACATAGGTCTCTTCGAAGCCATCAACACCCAGCGCGCCCTGCGCTACCTCAAGCCGGACCCCGTGCCTGACGATCTCATCAAGCGCGTCATCAACGCCGGCATCCGCGCCCCCAACGGCGGCAACGAGCAACGCTGGGCCTTCGTCGTCATCAAGGACCCGGAAATCAAGCGCAAGATGGCCCCCCTCTATGGCGGCGTCGCCCGGCCCGACCATGGCCCCGTCGAGTCGACCTCCGCCCAACGTGCAACCGCCTCCTCGGACTACCTTGGCGAGCACGCCGCCGAGGTGCCCGTCTGGATCCTCGCCTGCATCCAGAACCCCGGCACGGACATCAGCAACGGCGCATCCATCTACCCCGCCGTCCAGAACATGCTGCTGGCCGCCAGGGCCCTGGGCCTCGGCAGCGTCCTCACCACCCGCGTCCGCCGCGGCTACGAACCCCAAATCAAAGAGTGGCTCGGCATTCCGGACGGCTGGTCCACCGCCGCCATGATTCCCCTCGGGTGGCCCCAGGACGGCCACCGCTACGGGCCCACCACGCGCCGTCCCGCCTGGGAGGTGACCCACTGGGACCGTTGGGGCGCGCAGCAGCCGGAGGAGTAGGCCCCTGCCGTATGGCCCGAACCCTCGTGAGAGGCCGTCCGAGCGTGCGGCGCCTCCAGCGTACGTCACCAAACCTCATTCAATGGGAGACCCTTGCGTAACTCTCCGTGGAGGGCGAGGTCGTGAAAGTGAAGCAGCTCCCGCCAACCTGCGGCCCCGCCCCTGGATTCCCGGTCGCTGGTGCGACGGCCATGTGGGGGATGCCCCACGCCGCCTCGCCACCCTGGATTCCCGCTTTCGGAGACCTTTGCATAACCCTGGGGGGAAGGGATACTCTTGGGGAAAGTAATGGGGACGGCAAGGAGGGTCTGATGCATCGCACTCTGGGACAGCCGGGGTTGGTGGAATCGTGGTTGCCGGAGACGTTGGGGCAGAACGCTCGCTTGGAGGCCATCAGCCGGGCCGTGGACTGGGAGCCGTTTGCCCAGGCCGTGGCCGGGGTGTACGCGGCGCCGGAGGGACGCCCCAGCTACCCGCCCTTGGTGCTGGTGAAGGTGCTGCTGTTGCAGCAGTGGTACACCCTGTCGGACCCCCAGACGGAGGAGGCCCTGCAGGACCGCATCTCCTTCCGGCGCTTCGTGGGCTTGGGGTTGGCGGACGCCACTCCGAACTACTCCACCATAAGCCGGTTCCGCACGGCCCTGGAGGCCCAGGAGCTGAGCCAGAAGCTCTTCGAGGAGTTGCAGCGGCAGTTGGAAGCCCGAGGCCTGCTGCTGAAACAGGGGACGCTGGTGGACGCCACGCTGGTGGACGCCACGCTGGTGGAGGCCCAGGTGCGTCGACCGCCCCGGTCTGCGGGGCTGGGGGCAGGCAGTCCCCAGGACCCGGATGCCACCTGGAGCTACACGGGCCGGGGGTCCCGGACCCACTTTGGGTACAAGGTGCATATTGGGGTGGACCAGGGGACCGGCCTGGTGCGGCGGGGGGTGTTCACGACGGCGAAGGTGTATGAGAGTCCGGTGGCCGACGCCCTGATCTGCGGGGATGAGGGGGCGGTGTACGCCGACAAAGCCTACGAGTCCCAGGTCCGGCGGGCGTGGCTGCAGACCCGGGGGATTAAGGACCGCATCCTGCACCGCTCCCATAAGCATCAGCAGGCCCTTCCGCACTGGCAGCAGCGGCGGAACCGATTGATCGCCCCCCGGCGGGACCAGGTGGAAAGGGTGTTCGGCACCCTGAAACGCAGCTATGGGTACACGCGGGTGCGGTACCGGAGCCTCCGGCGCAACGCGCTGGAGATGTACTTCAAGCTCATGGCCTTCAATCTGCGCAAAGTGGTGCAGGTGACCGGTTGATGGGGGCATGGCACCGAGACCCGGGGTTGGCAGGGCCCCCGCGCCCCCGCCGAGGGGCAGAGCGAGCCACCGTCCGCCCCGCCGGGCCCCGTTCCGCCCCAGGGATCCCGCCAGGAGAGGGACTACCCAAGGTTACTCAAAGGTCTCCTTTCGCGGGAATGACGGCGGGTCGGAGCGAGCAATGACGGTTGTGCAATGGTCTGAAGAGGTGTGACACCATGCAGCAAGAGCTCCTCCTCGAAAGCCGGCGCGTCTTTGAAGGCCGCGTCGTCAGTCTCCGCGTCGATACCACCCGGGTCCTCAAAGGCGGCGCCGCCATCGAGGCCACACGGGAGGTCGTCGAACACGCGCCCACCATCGTCGTCGTTCCCCTGGACGGCCACGGCAACGTCCTCCTCGTCGAGCAGTACCGTCACGCCACCGGCGAGACCCTCCTGGAGGCCCCCGCAGGAGGCATGGAGCCCGGCGAAAGCCCAGAGGATGCCGTGAGGCGCGAGCTCCAGGAGGAGACCGGCTTCGCACCCGGTGAGCTCCAGCGCCTCACCTCCTTCTGGATCGCCCCGGGCTGGTGCACCGAGTACATGCACGCCTACGTTGCCCGCGGCCTCACCGCCTCCCCGCTCTCCCAAGACGAGGATGAGGACGTGCGCGTCGCCCCGGTGCCCCTTGACAGCGTGCCGGGCCTCATCCGCGATGGCCGCATCCGGGACGCCAAGAGCATCGCGGCCCTGCTCATGTTTCTCTGCGCGCAATGAGGCGCCCGGCCCACGCCCCACACCACGACTCCCCCATCACTGCCCCCGCAAACCGTTGTTGCCACCGCCACACCCTGGTATAGTGTGTGTGACGATAATCGCAACCCAGCCCATAGCAGGAAGAGACCCCATGCTTGAACATGACGTCGTGGTTGTGGGCGCCGGTCTCGCGGGCATGCGCGCCGCCCTCGCGGCTCACCAGGCCGGGGCCAACGTCGCCATCGTCACCAAGGTCCATCCCGTGCGCAGTCACTCCAATGCGGCCCAGGGCGGCATCAACGCCGCCCTCACCGACCGCGGCGACGACTGGGAAGACCACGCCTTCTCCACCGTGAAGGGCAGCGATTGGCTCGGCGACCAAGACGCCATCGAGATCATGGCCCAGGAGGCCGGCCACGCCATCATCGAGCTGGAACACATGGGCGTCATCTTCAGCCGCGACGAAGAGGGCCGCCTCGGCACACGCCGATTCGGCGGGCAGGAGCGCGCCCGCACCTTCTTCGTCGCCGACATCACCGGCCAGGCCCTCCTCCAGGTCCTCTACGAGCAGATCATCAAGGCGGGCGTTCGCATCTATGAGGAGTGGTTTGTCACCTCCCTCGTCATGGACGACGGCCAGTGCCGGGGTATGGTCGCCCTCGAAATGATGACCGGCGACCTCCACCTCATCAAGTCCAAGACCGTCATCCTCGCCACCGGCGGCCTCGGCCGCGCCTTCGAGCCCAGCACCAACGGCGTCATCGTCACCGGCGACGGCATGTCCCTCGCCTACCGCGCCGGCGCACCCCTCATGGACATGGAGATGGTCCAGTACCATCCCACCACCCTCAAGGGCAACGGCGTCCTCATCACCGAGGCTGCCCGCGGCGAGGGCGCCTTCCTCATCAACAAAGACGGCGACCGCTTCATGTCCACCTATGCCCCCAAGATGCTCGATCTCGCCTCCCGCGACGTCGTGTCCCGCTCAGAGCAGACCGAGATCAACCAGGGCCGCGACGTCGACGGCTGCGTCCTCCTCGACCTCCGCCACCTCGGACGCGAGCTCATCGAGACCCGCCTCAGCTACATCAACGAAGTCACCATGGACTTCCTCGGCCTCAACCTCGTCGAGCAGCCCGTCCCCATCCGGCCCGGCATGCACTACCAGATGGGCGGCATCAAGACCGACGTCCTCGGCGCCACCACCGTCCTCGGACTCTACGCCGCCGGCGAGTGCGCCTGCGTCAGCGTCCACGGCGGCAACCGCCTCGGCGCCAACTCCCTCCTCGACACCGTCATCTTCGGCCGCCGCTCCGGCGAGGCCGCAGCCTCCTACGCGGCCGACCACCCCGACGCCTCCCTCTCCGAGTCCCTGGTCGCCGCCGACCAGGCCCAAATCCGCGCCCTCCTCGACCGCGACGGCAACGGCGACAGCGTCGCCAAGGTCCGCCTCGCCATGGGAGAAACGATGAACGAGCACCTGGCGGTCTTCCGCAACGAGGAGGGTATGCAGACCGCCCTCAGCACCGTCCGCGACCTCAAGGAGCGCTTCTCCAGGGTCCCCGTCCAGCACAAGGGCAAGGTATTCAACACCGCCCTCGTCTTTGCCCTGGAGCTCGGCTTCATGCTGGATTGCGCGGAGACGATCTCCTTCAGCGGCCTCAACCGCAAGGAGAGCCGCGGCGCCCACTACCGCACCGACATGCCCGACCGCGACGACGAGAACTTCATGAAGCACACCGTGGTCACGCATTCGCCGGACGGGCCCCACGTCGACTTCTCCCCCGTAACCATCACCCGCTGGCCGCCCGAAGTGAGGGTCTACTGATGCAGGTCACACTCAAGGTCAAACGATTCGACCCCGAGGCTGAGAACGCCGCCCCATACCAGGAGACCTTCCCCCTGGAGATTGAGGACCACTTCACCGTTCTGGACTCCCTCATCAAGGTCCGGGAAGAGGTGGACGAGTCCCTTGCTCTCCGCTGCTCCTGCCGCGCATCCATCTGCGGCTCCTGCGCAATGCGCGTCAACGGCCACGCCCGCCTCGCCTGCAAGACCCGCATCACCAGCGTTATCGACCAGAACGGCGCCGTCCAGGTGGAGCCCGCGGGCAACCTGCCCGTCGTCAAAGACCTGGTCGTGGACATGGAACCCTTCTGGAGCAAGGTCCGGGACATCCAGCCCTGGATGCAGCCCCAGGGCCCGGAGCCGGAGCAGGAGTACGTCGTCCCCAATGAAGCCATGCAGCACCTGACCGGCGTCATGGGGTGCATCATGTGCGGCGCCTGCGTCTCGGACTGCACCGTCCTGGAGGTCGACAAGTCCTTCCTCGGCCCTGCCGCCCTCGCCAAGGCCTACCGTTTCGTCGCCGACCCTCGCGACGACGCCGACCAGTCCCGCTTCACGCTCTACAACGAACCCGGCGGCATGTGGGACTGCACCCGCTGCTTCGAGTGCGTGCAGGTCTGCCCCAAGGGCGTCGCTCCCATGGACCGCATCATGGGCATCCGGGAGCGCGCCATGGAAGCCGGCTTCACCAAGAGCTACGGCGCCCGCCACGCAGAGGCCTTCACGGACCTCGTCGGCCACTCAGGCCGCCTCGACGAGCTCAAGCTTCCGCTGAAAACCTTCGGCTTCTTCAATCTCCCCAAGCTCATCGGCTTCATGCCGGTCGCCATCCGCGCCGGCTACAGGCGCAAAGTCCCGCCCATCCTCCACCGCAACATCCCCGGGGTGGAGGGCTTCCGCCGCGTCGTCCAGAAGGTGAAGACCATCCAGCGCCAGGGCCAATAGACACCCATGGCGCTCCATCGGAACATGCATAGCCGTCACCCAGAGCCCAACAAGGACCAAGCGGCCATCCTGGACTTGAGCCGCCATGCATCAGGACCGTTGGGCACTGCGCAAACCCGGCTCGCAGCCGCCAGCCACTAACCCAAAAGGAGGACCTGGGTGAAATACGCCTTCTTCCCCGGATGCGTTTCCCGCGGAGGGTGCCCCGAGCTCTACCCCGCCGCCGTTGCCGTGGCTGAGAAGCTCGGCCTGGAGCTGGAGGAGATGCACGGAGCCTCGTGCACCGGCGCCGGTGTCATGCAGGAGGCCAATCTCTTCCTCACCGACTGCCTCAACGCCCGCACCTTCGCCCAAGCCCAGCAGATGGGCCTGCCCATCATGAACATCTGCAGCACCTGCATGGGCGTCATGGCCCAGGCAAAGCACCGCCTCAAAGACGACGAGTACCGCATGCGCGTCAACGATGTCCTCGCCGAGGAGGGCCTCGCCTACTCCGGCGACGTCGAGATCAAGCACATGCTGTGGGTCCTCGTCGAGGACGTGGGGCTGGACCATCTTAGATCCCTCGTCGTCCAACCTCTGACCGGGTTCAGGGTCGCCCCGTTCTACGGCTGCTACGTCGTCCGCCCCAGCGACGTCCTGGAATACGACAAGTACCCCCTCCGTGAGAACGCCCTCGAGCTCGTGACCGAGGCCGTGGGCGCAGAGCCCATCGACTTCGCCGGAAAGACCCGCTGCTGCGGCTTCCCCATCCTCACCATCAATGAAAAGAACTCCGTCGCCATGGTCGCCAAACACACCCTGGACGCGAAGTCGGAAGGCGCACAGGCCATGGTCACGCCGTGCCCCCTCTGCCATCTCAACCTGGACGGCTACCAGCCGACCGCCTCCAGCCAGGCGCGCCAGGATATCGACTTGCCCATCCTGCACCTGCCCCAGCTCATCGGGCTCGCCATCGGCGTCGATCCCGCCAAGCTCGGCTTGGCGCGCCACATCATCTCCACCTACGACGTCATGATGGAGCTGGGCATTCGTGTATAGCAGTTCCGCTCGCGCAACGCCAGGAGGCCGGGTAATCAGGAATAGCCGCCGCGCAGGAAAACACATCTCCAGAGCTGGACAGCCATGATCGAAATTCCCTTCAATCCCATCATCTTCAACGTAGGCAGCCTTGTTCTGGGCTGGCACGGCATCTTCAGCGTCGTCGGCGTGGCCGTCGGCGTCTACCTCACCGCCAGATGGGCGCCCGCCTACGGGATCTCCAAGGACACCGTGTACGAGACCGCCATCTGGGTCCTCATTGGCGGCGTGATCGGCGCCCGTGTCGTGGCCATCTTCGACGACCTCGATTTCTACGTTAACAACCCCCTCCAGATAGTCGCCTTCTGGCGCGGGGGCGTCGCCATCTGGGGCGGAGTCCTCGGCGGCCTCGCGGGCGGCGCAATCTACGCCAGGTGGGCCGGCCTCCCCTTCGCCCGCTTCGCAGACGTCGTCGCTCCCGCCCTCGCCATCGGCCTCATCATCGGCCGCTTGGGGGACATCATCAACGGTGAGCACTGCGCCGAGGTTACCAACCAGTTCTGGGGCTTCATCTACACCCACTCCGGCAGCCCGGCCCGCTTCTGCTTTGGCGTCATCCCCAGCCCGCCCATGCACCCGGCCATTGCCTACGAAATGCTCTGGAACGGGCTCGTCACCGCCACCCTCTGGTGGGGCCTCAAAGACCGGATACGCCCAGCCGGTATGGTTATGGCCGCCTTCTTGGCCCTCTACGCCGCGGGGCGCTTCTTCGTCGGCTTCCTCCATACCTACACAGACTATATCGGGGACCTGAACGAGCTCCAGCTCATCTCCATCGCTGTGCTGGTCGTCACCGTGCCCCTCCTGGGACTCAAGGCACGGATCGGCCCCAAGGAGCCGCCCGACTACCCCGAGTCCACGCCTCCCTCCCGGCCCTCCAGACCGACCCGCCCGAGGGCCGAGCGCCGCCGCCGGGCAGCCCGCCAAGCCCGCCGCGAGAGCCAGCATCGCTCAGAACCCCACCCCTAGTCCCTCGCACCATCAGAGCGATGCTTGGGCCTGGAAGCCGCTCACGCCGAGGCCCCACCCAACGGCGAAACAGATCCCCTCATCCAGGGCTCTCCCGGAAGTCAAGCACCCGGAGCTGCACTGCCGCCCCGCCTCGGAACTTGTCCAGACCCAGCGCATAGACAACGTCCATCAGCGTCTCCTCAGGACCGGCCAACGCGCCGCGGCTGGGCAACGAGTTGCCCCCCCATCTCTGATTGAAGGCGATGGCGCTCCACACAGCACCCTTATGCCGAAGCGTCAAGCTCAGGTGCTGCCCCTCGCTTCCCACAGCCCGCACCCCCATCACGCGCATCCCCCTCGTAAGGAAAACAGGCGGCGGGTTCCCCTGGCCAAAGGGGGCCAGCGTGCCGAGAAAGCTGAACGTGTCACCCAGCAGCTCCGGCACCGAGATCTCCGCGTCGATCCGCAGCCTCGGCGTCAGGTCCGTTCCCTCCAGCGCGCTCCGCGCCAGGGCCCCGAGACGCTGCTGAATCGAAGCAAGCTCCCCGTTCCTGGCCACCAGACCCGCCGCCGCCGGGTGTCCTCCCGACCGCAGGAGCAGGTCCGCACATCCATTGAACGCCGCCGCCAGATCGAATTCCGGAATGCTCCGTCCGCTGGCCCGCACCAGCTCACTGTCCAGGGAAGCCACCACCGCCGGACGATAGAACGCCTCCACCAGCCGCGACGCCACCAACCCGTTGATCCCCGGGGCAAACTCCTCGCTCGCCAGAAACAGCAGGCTCTCCGTCTCCGCCTGTCCCCGCGCCTCCTCCAGCGCCCGGCCCAGCATGCTCTCCGTCAGACTCCGCCGCTGATCGTTCCGCGACTCC
Source organism: Dehalococcoidia bacterium (assembly GCA_965197715.1). Taxonomy (GTDB): domain Bacteria; phylum Chloroflexota; class Dehalococcoidia; order Lucifugimonadales; family UBA1127. The sequence goes on along the minus strand of OZ240224.1, from coordinate 2,425,628 downwards.
AGGGCGCCGGCAAGCTCCCGGGCCTCACCCGGATCCTTGCACGTGAGCAGCCGAAAGCTCGGCTCGGCCCCGTCTATGCGCCCTGCGGCGTTGAGGCGCGGCGCAAGCACGAAGGGGATCGTCTCATGGTCGATGTCGCCCGGCGCCACGCGCGCACGCTCCAGCAGGGCCAGAAGCCCCACGTTGGCCGTGCGGCGCAGCGCCGCGACACCCGTCTGCACCAGCACCCGGTTCTCGCCACGCAGCGGCGCCATGTCCGCCACCGTGCCCAGCGACGCCAACTCCAACATCGCCTCGTCCGGCCGCCGTCCCAGCCGCTGGTACACCCCTTGCGCCAGCTTGAACGCCAGCCCTGCGCCCGTGAGGTGCGGGTTCGGGTACGCCGTCGGGCTGTCCACACCTCCGCCTGCCGTAATGGTCGCGTAGGCCCGCGGCCGCACCTCCGCCGGCACGTGATGGTCGGTGATGATGGTCTCCATCCCAACGTCGTGCGCCAGCTCCACCTCCTCCACGCCCGTGATGCCCGTATCGACGGTGATCAGCAGCGTCGCCCCTCGCCCAGCCAGGCTGCTGATGGCCTCCCGGTTCAGGCCGTGGCCCTCTCTAATGCGATGGGGAATGTGCGCAACGACTTTCCCCCCCAGCCCCGTCAACGCCTCGTGCAGCAGCGCCGTCGCCGTCACCCCGTCCGTATCGAAGTCCCCGTAGACGGCGATGGTCTCCCCGTCATCGACGGCTCGGAGAATCCGGTCCGCGGCCCGCTCCATCTGCGGAAGGAGGAATGGGTCTGGAAGGTCGCCGCCCTCCGTGCCCAGAAACGCCTGCGCCGACGGCTCGTCCGTGATGCCCCGGTTGTACAGGAGCTGCGCCCACAGCGGCGGCATCCCCAGGAGAAGGCTCAGATCAGCGGGCGCGGGCGGAGCGACATCCCAGCGGCGGCGCGGTGTGACGCGGGCGCGCGGACCGGCCAGCTCGTCCTCGGAGACGGAGGCCACTCCCCGCTAGCCCTGGTAGCTCTGAAAGACGAGCGTCGAGTTGTGGCCGCCGAATCCCAGTGAGTTGCTCATGGCGACGTTGATCTGCGCCCGCCGGGCCGTCCACGGGCTGTAATCGAGGTCGCAGTCAGGGTCCGGCGTCTCCAGGTTGATCGTCGGCGGGACCGCCCCGTGCTTGATCGCCAGCACGCAGATGGCAGCCTCCAGCGCCCCCGCCGCGCCCAGCAGGTGCCCGCTCATCGACTTCGTTGCGCTGATGGCTATCTTGTACGCCTCTTCCCCAAACACGCTCTTGATGGCCATCGTCTCGGCCCTGTCATTCATTGGCGTGGACGTGCCGTGCGCGTTGATGTACTCCACGTCCTGCGGCGCCAACCCAGCCCTCGCCACGGCCCGCTGCATCGCGCGCGCGCCGCCCTCGCCAAACGGCGACGGCTGCACAATGTGGCCCGCGTCGGACGTTGCCCCATACCCGCTGAGCTCCGCCAGGGGTTCCGCCCCCCGCGCCAATGCGTGCTCGAGCCGCTCCAACACCAGGATCGCCGATCCCTCGCCAATGATGAAGCCGTCCCGGTCCGCGTCGAAGGGCCGGGACGCCCCTTTCGGATCGTCGTTCCGCCGCGACAACGCCCCGCACGCGTTGAACCCGCTCACCGCGATCGGACACACCGGCGCCTCCGCCCCACCGCAGAGCGCCGCGTCCACCTCGCCGCGGCAGATCATCTCGTAGGCCTCGCCAATTGCGTCGGACCCGCTCGCGCACGCCGACACCGTGCTGAAGTTGGGCCCTTTCGCCCCCGTGGAGATGGACACCTGCGCCGCCGCCATGTCCACCAGCATCATCGGCAGCAGGAAGGGGCTGATCCGGCTCGGACCCCTCTCGTGCAGCACGTCAAACTGCTGCGACAGTGTCACGATTCCCCCCACGCCGCTCCCCACCAGCACCCCCACCCGCTCCGCCATGCCGTCCACGATCTCCAGCCCAGCGCACGACAGCGCCTCCCGGCTGGCCGCGACGGCAAACTGCGAGAAGCGGTCGGCGCGGCGCGCCTCCTTGGCATCCATGTACGCCGTCGGATCAAACCCCTTCACCTCCGCGGCGATCTGCGTCTCGAATCCATCCGTGTCGAAGGCCGTGATCCGGTCGACGCCGGACTCACCGGCCAGCAGCGCGTTCCACGTGGCAGGGACATCGAGACCTAGCGGGGTGATGAGACCGATGCCGGTAACGGCGACGCGTACTGGATTCATGCCCTCTCTCCTCCAACCTTGGAGTTGGAGCCAGGCTTCTGTGGTCCAACCCACGCCCTCCGCAAGTCCCGCGAAGACGTGGGCGGAGTCTCTGGCGCCTGCAGCCCCGGGGTGAACACCATCTTTGGCGTCATGCATCCCCGACAGGTCCGATTGCAGCGTTTGGCAGATTATACCAGAGCGGAAAGAGCCGGGGAATCTGCTCCACCACACCCGCGCCGCCTCCACCAAAACGCCCAGCCCATCCCCTCTCCTCAGACGGCGGCTCCGCCTGCGTCCGCCTCCATCAGCACCGCGCGGACCGGGGCGCCGTCGGACCCCGTGATCTTGATGGGAAAGCACGCCAGCGTGTACTCCCCCGCCTCAACCTCACTCAGGTCGACCCCCTCCAGGATGACGACCCCCGCTCCAAGCAGCGCCTTGTGGACCGGAAACCCCAGGGTGCTGGCCTCCAGGGGCTCGATGGAAAGATAGTCGATACCCACCAGCACAATCCCCCGCTCCAAGAGCCAGGGAGCGGCGTCGGGCGCCAGAGCCGCGAAGCCCCCGTCGAAGTCCTGCGTGCGCCAGAGCCCGGAGTTTCGCGTCTTCAAGAGCAGGCGCGTCGTACCTGGGGGCACCCCCGCATTCTCCAGCGTCCCCGCGTCAATGGCGCCCGCCGTGTCCACGCTCAGCACCAGCGCCGGCCCGAAGCAGGCCTCCAGCGGGACCCCCTCCACGGCGGGCGCACCTGCCACGAAGTGCGACGGAGCGTCGATGTGCGTCGCCGTATGCACACCCAGCGACAGCATCGTGAGGTCCAGGGGGTCCCCCTTGGCGATGCGCGCCACAGGCCGCACCCGCACGCGCGGGTCGCCCGGGAAGATGGGCGTCGTCTCCGGGCTGATCGGTACCGAAATGTCGTAGAGCTTCATTTGCCGCCCGGTGTCCATCCCCTCAGCCGCCGACTAGACCTCCACCGGCCTCAGCGAAATCCGCCCGTCGCGCCGCTCCACGTACCCCGCCCGATGCTCGTAGCCGTGCGAGAACAGGAGAAGCCACCCCTCCCGCTCCGCCACGCCCAGGAGCTCGCGCTTCTTCTCCAGTGTCTCCTCCGGGTACTGGTCCAGGGCACTGATATAGGGCAGCGCCAGGTGATACGGCGTGGGCACCAGATCCCCAAGAAATGCAACCTTGACGCTGCCACCATTGATCAGCACCACCTGATGCCCGCGGCTGTGCCCCCCCGTCATCTTCAGCGAGACGCCCGGGGCCAGCTCATGGTCGCCGTCAATGAACCGCACCTTCTCCTTCTCCAGCAAGGGGAGAAAGTCCTCCTGCCTGTAGGACGCCCTCCCACGCTCATCGGACTCCGTGCCGTGCTCCCATGCCGCCTTTTGGATAACGTATTCCGCCTTTGGAAACGTGGGGATAATCGCACCCTTCCGGTTCGTCTTGGTCCCGCCCCCCGCGTGATCGAAGTGAAGGTGGCTCATGACCACGCTGTTGATCTCCTTGGGGGACACCCCAACGTCTCGAAGGTTCCTCGCCAGCTTGCTGGTGCCGAGACCAAAGTTCTCCCGCGCCCGGTCGTCGTGCTTGTTGCCCGCTCCCGTATCTACGAGGATGTTCCCCTCCGGCGACTTCACCAGAACGCAGTTCATCCCCAGTCGCACCCGGTTTTTCGTGTCAGCCTTCACAAGCCGCGACCACAGGATCTTGGGCACCGGACCAAATAACGCCCCCCCGTCCAGCTTGAACACGCCGTCACTGAGGAGGTGTATCTCCAGTTTTCCAATCTTAATGGCCACCCTCCTTTCCCGTGCGGGACATACCCGCGGGACCTGGCTGCGGGAGGCTGCTGCATCGGCAGTCCCTCTCGCGCCCGGCTTTAATTCGCTCGCCGGACCCGCTCAACCCTCCTGGCGTCCTCGCCCGGACGCCTCCAACGGAGCAACCTCAGCCCTGTCGCTCCCCCCTAGCGCGGGGCATAGGACGACCACGGATCGTGCCAATCAAATTCAGCAGCCGGGCTCTCGCCCGCGTCGCCTGTGCGAGTAAACGCTGTCGAGGCTAATGGCCGAATACTCCTCCGGCCCCGCAACCAAGACCTTACGAACTGCACACCCTCCTTGTCAAGAGAACGTCAGTGCTGAGTCGTATCTACGGCGCATTACTCAATGAAATCGCTTTCATATGCATATTTACATAGATATATCCAGTATATTGTCTATAGGTGCGACGATATCTGTGCTCATGCAGGGAGTCTTCCGCCGTCTTTCCTCTTCCCCCACACATAGTGCGACACTCGAACCAATTGAGCCGGGGAGGAGCGCCGCCGGCACCCTGAACCATGCGAAGGACGCTATTCCCCCTCCCCTTCGGCAGACAGACGGTCTACACTGGACACCAACGGCACTTCCCTCTTCCACGCGAGATAACCTGGACAAGGGAGAGACACACTCCCATGACGACATACCGCGTCATCGGCCAGCCGCTGGCCCGCGCAGACGGCTTCGAAAAGGTCACCGGCCGGGCCCGCTACACCGCCGACACCTCCCTCCCGCGCATGCTCTGGGCGAGGGCCCTGCGCAGCCCCCACCCCCACGCGCGCATCCTCCGCATCGACGCCTCCAGGGCCGCAGCCGTCCCCGGCGTCCACGCCGTCCTCACCGGCGCCGACATCCCGCCAGTCCTCTACGGCCGCCGCATCCGCGACATACCCGCCCTGGCCCGCGACCGTGTCCGCTTCATCGGCGAGCGCGTGGCCGCCGTCGCCGCGGACGACCCTGACCTCGCCCAGGCCGCCCTGGACCTCATCGACGTCGACTACCAGACGCTCCCTGCCGTATTCGAGCCTGATGACGCCCTGGCCGAAGACGCGCCCCTGCTCCACCCCAACGTGAACGTCTACGCCGGCCTGCCCAGACCCCTGGACCAGCCCTCCAACGCTTTCATTCGCGACACCTGGGGCCGCGGCCACGTCGCCGCCGGCTTCGCCGAGGTCGACCTGGTGGTGGAGAACAGCTTCACGACCCAGCGCGTCCACCAGGCCTATCTCGAACCCCATTCCTGCATCGTCTGGCTCGACGACACCGGTCGCGTCCAGCTGTGGGCCCCCAACAAAGCCCCCCACAGGCTCAAGCATGACTTCGCCGCCGCCCTGGGGCTGCCCGAAGAGCAGGTCTGCGTCAACCACTCCACCATCGGGGCGGACTTCGGCGGCAAGGGTTCGCCGATGGACATGCCCCTCTGCTACTTCCTCGCCCAGCGGACTGGCCGGCCCATCAAGATGGTCATGGACTACGCCGAGGAGTTCATGGCCGCCAACCCACGCCACCCAAGTACAGCGTGGATGAAGACCGGCATGAAGCGTGACGGCGCAATTGTGGCCCACCAAGCCAAGCTCGTCTTCAACAGCGGCGCCTACGGCGGCTACAAGCCCGTGCCCGGGGCCAACCTGCCCGGCGCCGAGCACGCCGCGGGGCCCTACCGAATTCCCCACGCCTCCATAGAGGCCATACACGTCTACACCAACAGCGTCCCCGGCGGGTTCTTTCGCGGACCGGGCGCCGTTCAGGCCATCTTCGCACTGGAGTCCCACGTGGACATCGTCGCCCGCCGCCTGGGAATGGACCCCCTGGACTTCCGCATCAAGAACCTCCTGCGCGACGGGGAGGAGTCCCCGACCGGGCGCCGCGTTTTCGGCATGCAGGGCCTGGAGACCCTGAATGCGGCCGCCAATGCCGCCGACTACCACTCCCCCAAAGCCGCCAACGTCGGCCGCGGCATCGCCGTCGCCTTCAAGAGCCAGGGCGAAGGCGAGTCCTCCGCCGCCGTCACCCTGGCCCCCGACGGCTCCGTGGTCCTGAACACCTCCGTCTTCGAGCAGGGAACCGGCAGCTACACCGCCTTCCGCCAGATCGTCGCCGAGGAGCTGGACCTCGATCCGGAGCGCGTCCAGGTCCACCCATGGAGCACCGACGAGGCCCCCTTCGACACCGGCATCGGCGCCTCCCGCGTGACCAGGGTTGCCGTGCCCGCAACCCTTCGCGCCGCCTCCCTTGCGCGGGAGCAGCTGCTTCGCCTCGCTGCAGAGCTCATGGGTTGGCCCGAGGAGCAACTCGCCCTCCACGGCGATGCCGTCACCCGTAGCGTCACAGGAGAGCGCCGCCCCTGGCGGGACCTCCTGGCCAGCGTCGGCCGGTCCATCACCGGCCAGGCCACCCACAAGGAGACCGGCGAGGCCCCCGTGAGCGACTTCCTGGCGCAGATCGTCGAGGCCGCCCTGGACTCCGAGACCGGTGAGGTCAAGCTGCTCAGAGTCACCAGCGCCCACGACGTCGCACGCATCCTCAACCCCGTGGGGCACCAGGGACAGATCAACGGCGGCGTGGTCCAAGCCATCGGCTACGCCCTGACCGAAGAGCTGCGCGTGTCGGAGGGCAGGGTGGAGACCGCCCACTTTGGCGACTACAAGCTGCCCACCATGCGCGACCTCCCCGAGCTACGCACCGCCCTCGTGCAAACGGACAACGGCCTGGGGCCCTACCGCTCCAAGGGCATCGGCGAGTACGCGATCGAGGGGGTAGCCGCCGCCGTGGCCAATGCCGTCGCCGACGCCGGACCGCGCATCCACAGCCTCCCCATCACCTCTGAGAAGGTATACCGCGCCCTGCGCCAATCAACCCCAGACAGGAGGAAGCTATGATCCGCGGCATGCACGGCCTGTTCTTCAACCCCGAGGCCGAGGCCGTTCGCGAGTTCTTTCGAGACAAGCTCGGCTTCGATTACGTCGACGCCGGTGAGGGCTGGCTGATCTTCAACGTTCCCAAGGCCGAGTTCGGCGTCCACCCCGGCGACGACCCACACCAACAGTTCTCCTTCTGGTGCGACGACATCGAGGACACCATCAAGACGCTTGAAGCAAAGGGCGTCGTCTTCACCTCGCCCGTCCAGGACCTCGGCTTCGGCCTCGTCACGACCTTCGAGATTCCCGGCGGCGCACACGTCCAGCTCTACGAGCCCCACCACGCCCAGCCCTAGTAACCCGCCGCGCCAACTCCGTCATCCCCGCACTCACCCGCCGCCGGACCCACAACAAACGTAGGGGGCGGCCCGTGCGCGGGCCGCCCCCTACAAAACCGTCGCGCTAGCGATCGTCTAGAACCCGTACAGCTCCCGCGGGTTGTCGCCCAGAATCTTGTCGATGACACTCGGCGCAATCCCGCCGCGCTCGCGCAGCTTCTGGAGCGCCTGGATCTCGCTCGACTGGTCCGTATGACCGTAGTCCGTCCCAATCATCAGGTTATCCTCGCCCGCGTAGCCCAGGACGTACTCGATATCGTCACTGGTCTCGCACGTCACCCACACCCGGCTTTCCTTCAGCAGGTCGTCCGCCGCCTCGTGACCGTGCCGGGCCGGGAAGCGGCGCTTCAGGTCCGTCACCATGTACGGCACCCACTGCGACGCCGCCTCGACGAACGCGATCCGCAGCTTGGGAAACTCCTGCGGTATCCCCGCCAGTATCCACTGGTGGCACGCCCCCACCGACATCAGCCGCAGCGACGAAAACGGAGACCCGCCCTTGCCGTGGTTCATCAGGCTCTCGATGTCCGGGTCCCCATTGCCAATGTGGACCGTCACCGGGATGTCCAGCTGGCTCATCTCCTCGTACAGCGGGAAGAAGTAGGGGTCATGCAGCATCCCGGTCTCCTCGATGCCCCGCATGAACACGCCCCGGGCGCCATGGTCGTTCGCCCACCGCAGCTCCTCGAGCGCCTCGTCCATCTCCCCAAAGGGGAGCACCGCCGCCCAGCGGAGGCGCCCCTCGGACTGGCTCCAGATGTCCGCAAGCCACCGGTTGTACCCCCTGCACAAAGCCACCTGCACCTCCGGCCGGTCAGCCAGCTTCCGCAGGAAGATCGTCGGATACAGGAACTGCAGGTCGATTCCTAGCTCGTCCATGTGGCGCAGCCGAGCCCCCACGTCCTCCATGTGTTTGGAGGCGTCAGGCGTCTGCATATCCCGGCCCGACGCCTTGGAGAGTATGGCCATGTCCTCGGCCACCCGGTTCGGGTCCCACTCCGCGCGCTTCCCTATCGGCTGCCGCGCCCCGCCGCGCAGCTTCCCGTCTATCAGCCAGTGCGGCTTCCCCTTCCCCGTTGCGTCCGGCACTTCCACAATCACCGGCCGCAGGTGCTGGTCCGACTCCGGTATGAAGTCCCACGTCCGCTCGGTCTCGACTACATGCGCATCGGAATCGACGACTGTCATGGCCTCTCACCTCTCTTCAGCGTCCATGCATCGGGCGTTCACGCCCGGATACGGTCAAAATCCCTGGCTGCACGCTAGCATCAGTCCACCCGCCATGTCAAGCGACCCCAACCGTCCTCACCCCCAAGCCCAGCGGCATTCCGGCTTCCCGTTGGCCGATCGGTCTCGGAAAGTGCGCCATGCATGGGCTTGACAGGCCACGCATCTGAAAGTAGAATGCCCCCATTGAATACGCTATTCTGTAAGGGTAGCGTCACAACTTTCCGGGCAGCTGTCCCAAAACGAAGCAGCACGCCACGGAGCACGATACATGAGTGTCCGGGTCATCGCCGGCCAGGCAAAGGGCCGCCCCCTCAGGCGACCCCGCACTTCCGCTGTTCGCCCCACCACTGACCTCGTCCGTGGCGCCCTCTTCTCGGCCCTCGCCCAAAGCGTCTCCGGCGCCCGCGTCCTCGACCTTTTCGCCGGCACCGGCGCCCTCGGCATCGAAGCCCTCAGCCGTGGCGCCGCCTCCGCCCACTTCGTCGAAAGCGACTCCCGCCAGTGCGCCGACATCCGCAGCAGCCTGCGGGACCTCGCCTACGCAGACCACGCCGCCGTCCACCGGGCCAAGGTCGAGCGCGCCATCCTCTCCATGCCCGGACCCTATGACCTCATTTTCCTCGACCCCCCTTACGCCTACCCAAACCTGGGCGAACTCCTGGAGACCATCGCAGGCTCCCCCCTTGTTGGCCCGGACACCATCGTCGCCGTCGAGCACTCCAAGCGACAGCCCTTGGCCGACACCTACGGCGGCCTGACCCGCGGCAAGCACCGCACCTACGGCGAGACCTGCACCTCCCTCTACCGCCCCGGAGGCAGCCCGTGGTAACTGCCATGTATCCCGGCTCTTTCGACCCCCCCACCAACGGCCACGTCGACATCGTCGCCAGGGCCAGCAAGCTCTTTGAACGCGTCACCATCGCCGTCTACGACACTCCTCCCAAGAGCCTCCTCTTCACTACCGAGGAGCGCATCGACCTCTTCGCACAGGCCACCCGCCACCTCACCAACGTCAACGTCGTCCCCTTCACCGGCCTCATGGTTCAGTTCGCCCGCACCCTCGGCTCCACCGTCGTCGTCCGCGGGCTCCGCGCCGGCCGCGACTTCGAAGACGAGTTCGAAATGGCCCTCGTCAACAAACGCCTCGCCCCGGACGTGGAGGCCATCTATCTTATGACCAGCCTGGAGTGGCAGTTCCTGAGCTCCACCCGCGTCAAGGAGATTGCCCACCTTGGAGCGGACGTCACCGGCCTCGTTCCACCACACGTCGCCACAGCTCTCAACTCCAAGCTGGCAGATTCGGCCCAACGCGGCCGATAGATAAAAGGAGGAACCATGGAAATCCTGAGCCTCGTCGACAAGCTGGAATCCTACGCATCCGCCAGCGCGCGCCTCCCGGGCACCCACAAGGTGATGATCGACAGCGACCGGCTCCTTGAGCTCGTCGACCAGCTCCGCGTCGCCATCCCCAAGGACGTCCGGGACTCCCAGGGTATGCTCGCCCAGCGCGAAGCCATCATCAACCAGTCCCTTCTCGACGCCCGCCGCATCAAGGCCTCCGCCGAAGAGGAGTCCCGCAACCAGGTCCACCAGCACACCATCTCCCAGGATGCTGAGGTCAGGGCCGAAGAAATCCTCGCGGACGCCAAGCGCCGCGCCGATGCCCTCCTCCAGGACTCGCAACGCAAGGCCCACGACGCTATGAGCGAGGCCCAGAGCTTCAGCGACAGCCGCATCAGCGAGTCCAATCGGTACGCGACGGAGACCCTCTTCCGCCTCGAGCAGCAGCTCGCCTCCGTCCTCAACGCCGTTCGCCGCGGCCTGGACAGCCTGGAGGAGCACCAGCGGGAGAAGGTCGCCTAACCCTTTCCTCCCTCGCCAACCCTGTACAACTCTGGAGAGCGCTCCCCATCCGCGCCTTTGACCCGCCGGCCCTATGGCACTAGGGATACCGGCCTGGACCGAGGGGGGCCTCGCTGGCGGGCCGGGCGTCGTTGGTCGCCGGCCCCGGTCCTGCCAGCGAGGCGTCCAGACCCATTCCTCCAATCCGCGCCTGCGCCGCCTACTCCCACGCAAGCCCCCACGGCGGCGGCCCGCTTTGGCTACCGCCCCTCCGCACGCTATAATGCCTCCACGCGCTCAGGGAGGCGTTGACATGCCAAACACCAACCCCAACCAAACGCACATGCCCATGGACGGGGAACCCCTCCTCCTCCTCATGGACGGCCACGCCATGGTCCATCGCGCCTGGCACGCCATCCGCAACCCCCTCACCCTCTCCAAGACCGGAGAAGAGGTCCGGGGCGTCTACGGCTTCGCCCAAATGGTCCGCAGGGCCGTGGAAGACTACCGTCCCACCCACGTCATCCTCACCTTCGACAGCGCCGCGCCCACCTACCGCCACGAGGAGTTCCAGGAGTACAAGGCCCAACGCCCGGACATGCCCGACGACCTCCGCCGCCAGTTCCCCCACGTGCGCCGCCTCATGGAGTCCTTCCGCATCCCCATCATGGAGATGGACGGCTACGAGGCCGACGACCTCCTCGGCGCCCTCAGCTCCCAGGCAGAGGCCCAGGGGCTCGACTCCATGATCCTCACCGGCGATACCGACCTCCTCCAGCTCGTGTCGCCCCGCGTCCGCGTCCTCCTCCAGTACAAGATTGCCGAGCAGCTCACCTTCGACGAGATCAAGGTCCGGGAGCGCTACGGCGGCCTCGCCCCGGAGCAGCTCGTCCACATGAAAGCCCTCAAGGGCGACCCCTCCGACAACATCCCCGGCGTCCCCACCATCGGTGAGAAAGGCGCCATAAAGCTGGTCCAGCAGTTCGGCACCGTCCAGGGCATCTATGACAACCTGGACGCCCTGCCCCAGAAGCAGCAGGACCTCTTCCGGCAGCACCGCGACCGGGCCTTCCAGGGCGTCCGCCTCATCACCATCGACCGCGCCGCCCCCGTCAACCTCGACCTCGACCAGTGCCGCTGGGGCAACTACGACCGCGCCGACGTCCTGGACGTCCTCCGAGACCTGGAGTTCCATAGCCTCGTGAGGTGGGTCCCCAAGGGCGCCATCGTCAGCGGGGACCGCAGCGCCGCACCCGCCAGCTCTCCTGACCAGGACGTGCCCCTCCACTACACGACCGTCACCGACGACGCCGGACTCGATGCCCTCGTCCAAGCCCTCGCCACCGCCCGCCGCTACGCCTTCGACACCGAGACCGCGCCCTTGGACCCGGAGAGCAAGGCCGTGGACCCCGTCCGCTCCCGCATCGTCGGCCTCTCCTTCTCCACCTCCCCCGGCGTCGCCTGGTACGTCCCCATCGGCCACACCGAGGGCCCCCAGCTGGAACCCACAGTCGTACTCAAGCGCCTCAAGCCCGTCCTGGTGGACCCGAACCTCTCCAGGGCGGCCCACAACGCCAACTATGACATGACCGTCCTCGGCAGCAGCGGGGTCACTGTCTCCACACTCGAGTTCGACACCATGGTCGCTGCCCACCTCCTGGGCCACAAGGCCATCGGCCTCAAGAACCTGGCCCTGGACCTCCTCGGCGTGGAGATGACCTCTATCTCGGAGCTCATCGGCTCCGGCCGCAACCAGACCACCATGGACCGGGTGCCGGTGGAGAAGGCCGCCCCCTATGCCTGCGCCGACGCCGACATGACCCTCCGTCTCTGGGACCGCCTCCTCGTCGACATGCAGCGCGACACTTCTTGGAAGCTGTTCACAGAAGTCGAGATGCCCCTGACCCCCGTACTCGTGGCCATGCAGCTCCAGGGCATCACCCTGGACGCGCCCATGCTCCAGACCATGGGCGACGACCTGGGTGAGCGCCTGGTTGAGCTGGTTGAGAAGGCATACGAATCGGTGGGGCACACCTTCAACCTGTCCGCCCCCCAACAGCTCGGCGAGATCCTCTTCGGAGAGCTCAAGCTGGCAGAGCAGGTCGGCTGGGGCAAGCCCAGGCGCACCAAGACGGGCGGCTACTCCACCGACGCCTCCATCCTCGAGGCCCTGCGCGGCGCCCATCCCCTCGTCGATCTGGTCCTCGAACACCGCCAGCTCAGCAAGCTCAAATCAACCTACGTTGACGCCCTGCCCGTCCTCGTCAATCCCAGGACTGGCCGCGTGCACACCAGCTACAACCAGGCCGGCTCCGTCACCGGCCGCGTCTCCTCCAACGACCCCAACCTTCAGAACATCCCCATCCGCACCGAGCTCGGACGCAAGATCCGCAACGCCTTCACCCCCGGCGAGCCGGGCTGGAGCCTCATCGGCGCGGACTACTCGCAGATCGAGCTCCGCGTCCTGGCCCACCTCTCCCAGGACCCCGCTCTCCTCGACGCCTTCCACCAAGACCTGGACGTCCATGCCGCCACCGCGGCCCAGGTATTCGGCGTGGACCTCGCCGACGTCACCGCCGACCAGAGGCGCCTGGCCAAGGTCCTCAACTTCGGCGTCATCTACGGCCTCAGCGCCTTCGGTATCTCCCAGCAGACGGAGCTCACCGCGGAGGAGGGCAAGCAGTTCATCGACAGCTACTTCAACCGCTACCCGGGCATCAGGGAGTACATCGAGCGCACCAAGTCCCAGGCCAGGGAGCAGGGTTACGTCCAGACCATGTGGGGGCGCCGGCGGAGAATCCCGGAGATCGATTCCAGCAACAATAACCTGCGCCAAGCGGCGGAGCGGGAGGCCATCAACACCCCCGTCCAGGGCACCGCCGCCGAGGCCATGAAGAAAGCCATGATCGACGTCTACGAGAACATGCAGCGGGAGGGCCTCCGCAGCCGCATGCTCCTCCAGGTCCACGACGAGCTCATCTTCGAAGCACCCTCGGAGGAGATCGAGCCCCTCAAGTCCCTGGCCGTGGATACCATGCCGAGGGCCATGGACCTCGCCGTCCCCCTCAAAGTCACCGTCAAGCTCGGCGCCACCTGGGGCGACCTGGAGTAACCCGGCGGCGGCCCCAGTTGACCCAGCCACCTACCTGCCGCTACAATCCACCCAACCAATCAGAGCACCAACCGCGGAGGCCGACATGCCCCTCTACGAGTACCACTGCGAGCGCTGCACCTCGACCTTTGAGCTTCTGCGCCCCATGAGCGCCTCCAAGGACCCCGCCGACTGCCCCCAGTGCGAGGCCCCAGCCCCGCGCGTCCTCTCCGTCTTCGCCGCGTACTCCGGCAGCTCCGGCCAGAGCGAAGCACCCGCCCCTCTCGCCGGCATGGGCGGATGCGGCGGCTGCGCCACTGGCGCCTGCGCCTGCGCCCACTAGGCCCGGCTCCTCCTCCCCATACGGAAAAGGGGCGCATCGAGTGCGCCCCTTCACGCCTCGTCTCCCCTCCCCCACTAGCCGCGGTGCTGACGGCTCCTCCCTCGCACCCAACGCAGCCCCAGCCAGCCACCCACCGCCAGCACCGTAGCCTCCACCACCGTCAGCACCACTACCAGCATCGTCGCCATGAACCAGAACCCCTCCGGGAACATTCGCACCAGGAAGTCCCTTCGGGGGTCCAGCTGCCAGAAATCGTTGCTGAAGCTGATCACGTGGAACAGGTAGAAGATCCAGGGAAACGCCACGGCCAGCGCCAGCCCGCTTACAACGACAAGCCCCAGCGTCAGTGCGCCCCCCCATAGCGTGCTTTTGGCCAGCCGCTCGGCCAGCTCGCGCCGGCGTGCCACAAGCACCGCAAGCACGCAGAGCAGCAGAAAGCCTCCCGCTATCTGCTGCGTTAGGAACACTCCCTGCACCATTCCCTTCACGTCCCGCATGTGGATGACCTCACGTTGGTTGTACAGCCGCCGGTCAAACACAGTTATGTCGAGATACTCAGCGTCCGAGCTCCAGTACTCGATGATCTCCCCCGCCACGCGCCGCAGCTCCTCCTCCGGGAACCCCGTCGCCGTGCTGATCTCGAACCGCTCAAACCCGTACGAGTACAGCCACAACCCATTGAAGCCCGCCCGCAGGTTGCTCGTCACCAGGAACGGCGGCACCGCTAGGATGAAGACCACCGCCAGCACCTGCACCAGCACACCCGCGAGCCTCCGGCGCCCCATCGCCGACGCCGACTGCGTCCCCGCGTCTTGTTCCATGTTCTCCCCTTGTTCCGCTTCCATAGCCTCAGTATAATGCTTCAGACCTTCAAGGGAGGTCGCTGACGCGACGGCCACATGGGGGGAGGGTTGGGGGCGAAGGGAATGCCCCGCGCCACCACCCTGGATTCCCACTTTCGCGGGAATGACGGAGTGGGGGCGCGGGCTTGGTGAGACGGGACACTAGGGACCGGAGAGTATGACCAACTCGTCAGAACGGCAACCCAGCTTCGAAGCCCTCAGCGACATCGTCGCCCGCCTTCGCGCCCCCGGCGGCTGCCCCTGGGACCGGGAGCAGACCCACGCTTCCCTGCGCCCCAACCTCCTGGAGGAGTCCTACGAAGCCCTCGACGCCCTGGACCGGGGCAGCCCCTCTGCCACCATGGAAGAGCTCGGCGACCTCCTCATCCAAATCGTCTTCCACTGCCAGATCGCCTCGGACCAGGGCGAGTTCACCTACGAGCAGTTCTTCCGCCAGGTCCAGGACAAGCTCGTCCGCCGTCATCCCCACGTCTTCGGCGACGCCCACGCCCCCACCACGAGCGCCGTGGAAGAGCAGTGGCAGGCCATCAAACAGGCCGAGCGAGGCGACGCATCCGCCCTCGACGGCGTCCCACCCTCCACCCCCGCTCTCGCCCGCGCCCAGTCCATCTCCAACCGCGCCGCCAGGTCGGGCTTCGAGTGGGACGACCTCACCGGCGTCATGGCCAAGCTCGCCGAGGAGCTCACCGAGCTCGAACAAGCCGGCAACCACGAGGAGCGCGAGCATGAGATCGGCGACGTGCTCTTCACCCTCGTCAACATCGCCCGCTGGCGTGGCATCGACGCCGAGACCGCCCTCCGCGCCGCCAACCAGCGCTTCTACGACCGCTTCACCCACATGGAGGCCGCCTGCCGCCAACAGGGCATCACCCTCGCGGACCTCTCCATGGAGGCCAGGGAGGCACTCTGGCAGGAAGCCAAGCGCCGCACCGCCCCCGACCAGTCCCCCGCCGGCTGAGCCGCAGCCCCTACAGCTCCACCCTCCCGCGCAGCCGCGCCTCCAGCGCGTCCGCCACCGCATCCGCAACCTCCGCCGCGGCCCCCCCGAGCACCCGCCGCACCAGCGGCCGGTGCGGCCGCAAGTGCACCATCCGCCGCGGCACACGCCCCAGCGCCGACGCCGCGCCCAGCGCCGTCTCCATGTCACCAAGCTCGTCCACCAACCCCAGCCGCAGCGCCTGCCGGCCCGTGAACACCTCCCCCGTCGCCAGCTCCCGCACCCGCTCCTCCTCCATCCTCCGCCCCCGCGCCACCGCCTCCACGAACGCGTCGTACGTGTCGTCGATCAGCCCCTGCACCCGCTCCAGCTCCTCGTCCGTCGGCTCCCGCCACGGCTGCAGCATATCCTTCAGCCGTCCCTGCTTGCTCACGGACATCCGCACCCCCAACCGCTGCATCAGCTGCGACAGGACCGGCCGAAGCAGGATCACCCCAATCGAACCCACCAGCGCGTCTGGCGTCGCCACAATCCGCTGCGCCGGACAGCTTGCGTAGTACGCCCCCGACGCGCCCACACCCCGGATGTACGCGACGACAGGCTTCTCCGACGCCACTCGCCGGACGCTCGCGTACAGCTCCGCCGACCCCGGCGCGGCGCCCCCCGGCGAGTCCACGTCCAGCACCACGGCCTTGATCCGCCGGTTCTTGCGAACGCTCTCCAGCAGGGGCACGTACACGCTCGGCCGCACAGCCGTGCCGATGGCGCCAAACAGCTCCACCACCGCTATCCTCCCCCGTTGCGGGAGTCTGACCATCCTCGCCTCCTTCCGTTGCTCCCAGTTTGTGGGGCATTGTACAATCCCTGGCGTACCCTGGGGTCCTCCGCCCGCGCTCACCCAGCCGGCCCCCGCGACAGTGCGCGCAGTTCCAATCCTGTCCCGCCAGGTGCCATCATGCCCGATCTCCCCGGCCGCCTCGAGTTCTGGAACGTCGGCTACCCCCTCCTCGGCGCACTGGTCTACGTCACCATCCTCATCGCCACAGCCGCCATCGCCTACGGCGCCTACCAGCGCTACCGCGTCTACCGCCTCGGTAAACCCATGCCCGACCTCGGCCCCTGGAGGCGGCGCCTCGACAGCTCCTCCCGGCTCGCCTTCCTCGACGTCTTCGGCCATCGCCGCCTCCTCAAGCGCGAGCTCTACCCCGGCCTCATGCACTTCTTCCTGTTCTGGGGCATGCTCTGGCTGCTCATCGCCACCACCGTCACCGCCCTCGAGTTCAACTGGCACAGCTACGCCGCACCAACCCTCCGCTTCGAGTTCCCCACCGCCTACGCCCGCCCCTACACCGGTCTCCTCTGGGACGTCCTCGGCGGCGGCCTCCTCTCCGCAGGCCTCCTCATGGCGATCCTCCGACGCTACGTCCTCAGGCCCCCGCGCCTCAACACCTTCATCGACGACGCCGTCATTCTCGGCCTCCTCACCGCCCTCACCGTCACCGGCTTCCTCATCGAGGGCCTCCGCATCGCCTCCACCACCCTGAACCCCCAGAGCACCCTCTACGATCCCTCCATCGCCCCCTGGGAGCCCATCGGCTACCTCGCCGCCCTAGCCCTCCGGGGCCTCGGCCTCACCCCCGCCACCGGCGAAATGACCCACTTCGCCATCTACT
Source organism: Dehalococcoidia bacterium (assembly GCA_965197715.1). Lineage (GTDB taxonomy): Bacteria > Chloroflexota > Dehalococcoidia > Lucifugimonadales > UBA1127. The sequence goes on along the minus strand of OZ240224.1, from coordinate 2,408,336 downwards.
GGCTCCACGTCCTCATCTACGCGGCCGGGTTCGTCTACATCGCCGTCGGCTTCAGCAAGCTCGCCCACATCTTCGTCAGCCCCGTCAACGCCTTCCTCCGCTCCAACCGCCCCCTCGGCGCCCTCCGCCCCATGGGCGACATCGAGACCCTGGAACGCTTCGGCGCGGCCGAGGTCACCGACCTCACCTGGAAGCAGGTCCTTGACTTCGACGCCTGCACCAACTGCGGCCGGTGCCAGGACCAGTGCCCCGCCTACGCCAGCGGCAAGCCACTCTCCCCACGCAAGCTCATCCAGGACCTCAGGCTCTACACCCAAGAGCGCGCCCCCGCCCTACTCGCAGCCGCCCCCGGCCAGGAGCCGCCGGCCCCCCAGACCTCGATGATCGACGCCGTGTCCGAGGACGTCCTCTGGTCCTGCACCACCTGCCGCGCCTGCATGGAGGCGTGCCCCGTCTTCATCGAGCACGTCGACACCATCGTGGACATGCGCCGCTACCTCGTCATGGAGCAGGCCAGCATGCCCGACACCGCCCAGAACGCCCTCCTCAGCATGGAGCAGCGCGGCCACCCCTGGCGCGGCACCACCTACTCCCGCACCGACTGGGCCCAGGCATGGACGTCAACACCATCGCCCAGGACCCCGACGTCGACGTGCTCCTCTGGGTCGGCTGCACGGGCGCCCTCGAGCAGCGCTCCCAGGCCGTCCCACGAGCCCTCGCCTCCATCCTCAAGGTCGCCGGCGTCAAGTTCGCGATCCTCGGTGACGAGGAGACGTGCACCGGCGACCCCGCCCGCCGCATGGGCAACGAGTACCTCTTCCAGATCCTCGCCCAGCAGAACATCGAGACCCTGCAGCGCCACAACGTCCGCAGAATCGTCACGCCCTGCCCCCACTGCTTCAACACCCTCCGCAACGAGTACCCGCAGCTTGGCGGCGACTTCGAGGTTGTGCACGCCACCCAGTTCGTCAGCGAGCTCATCGCCCAGGGCCGCATCCGCCCCCTCCGCACCATCCAGACGACCCTCGCTTACCACGACTCCTGCTACCTGGGCCGCCACAACGGCGTCTACGACCCCCCACGGGACATCGCCCGCGCCATCCCCGGCGTCGACCTCGTTGAAATGGCCCCCCACCACCGCGAGCGCGGCTTCTGCTGCGGCGCCGGCGGCGGCCGCATGTGGATGGACGAGGCCGCGCCCCGCGTCAACCACATCCGCACGGGCCACTTCCTCGAGACCGGCGCCCAAACCGTCGGCGTCTCCTGCCCCTTCTGTCTCCAGATGCTCACCGAGGGCATCAGCGCCAAGGGCCTCGAGGACCAGCACCAGGCCAAGGACCTCATGGAGATCCTCGCCGACAGCCTCACCCCGCCCGAAGCCCCCACCCCGCCATCGCCGTAGCGGCGGGAACCGTCGGAGGCAGGTGGGCGGCGGACCTGGTCTGAATGTTTGCGCCTGTATGATAGTGAAAGCTTTTTTTTGCGGCTCCTGAAGCTGGAAGGTGCACAAAGGGCTGATTATTTGCTTTTGGGAGTCGCGCGGCAGCTTCGGCGTGGGTTGGCGTTTTGATTGTTGCTGGGGCGGGGGGTCGCTGGCGCGACGGCCTTGTAGGGGGAGGGTTGCGGGGTCGCCACGGGGGTGGGTAAGGGAATGAGGGTTGTGCAAAGGTCTCCTTGTGCGGGTCTGTTACAGGGATAGTAGAGCATATGGTCTAGTACGGGCAACGGGAGGGTGGCACAGCGGGTCGCTGCGCGACGGCTTTGGGGGGGGAGGGTGTGCTGGGCGGCACGGTGGGGGGCCCCGCGCCGCACCGCCGCCCTGGATTCCCGCTTTCGGAGACCTTTGCGTAACTTCCCGTGGAGGGCGAGGTTGGGAGGGTGAAGCAGACCCCGCCAGCCTGGAGCCCCACCCTGGATTCCCGCCTGCGCGGGAATGACGATTTCGACGGGGCAATTTGTTGAACGTCGTCAAGTACTCTTGGGCTGTGACACTAAAGCACTCAGGGATGGCCAAGCGTAGTTGAGATGGAATTAGCGTGCCTCGCGATCTGGAATCGGTCACGGTCCGTCAGCATGGGCTGGCACTATCCGCAGTAATCGCCGTGCCGGTGCTCACAGGTCCCCTAACCGACGAGGACCGCCACGCCATAGAATGGAGAAGCATCGATGCAAGGCGACGCGCTGGTGGGCGAGGGCCGCTACAACCTCCGGATAATGGGCAACATGCGCACGAAATCCGTTTGCCTTGCTCTGCCAGGGACGTACAATTGCAGCAGACAGCTCTTCGTCGTCTGACGACCCCGTTCTTTGTGGTAGGGAGGTGCCACATGGCCCGGAAGCGCACAATTACAGAACGCGGGTGCCAGCAGTGCGGAACACTATTCACCCCTGCCGTGAAGAGCCACAAGTTCTGCAGCAGGGAGTGCTACTCGGCGTCGAGGGACCAACGCATTGTGCGCAAGTGCGAACACTGCGGCGCACTATTCAAGCCCCCCAACGCCTCTGTCGCATTAGGCTTTGGCCGGTTTTGCAGCCACAAATGCCACGGCGCAGCGCAGCGCACACGCATTGAGCGCAAATGCGAATGGTGCGGTAAACCCTTCACAACGCACCCCTCCGAGGTCAAAAATGGCAATGGCCGGTTTTGCAGTATGGCTTGTAACCGGATAGGTAGAAACCCTGACGGGGTGAGGCCAGACAAAAACGGGTATCTCGTAGAGCGTATCGCACCAACAGAATGGGCGCCGCAGCATCGCCTGATCATGGAGCGGGCCTTGGGCCGGCCTCTACAGCGCGGGGAGAACGTCCACCATCGCAACGGACAGCGCGACGACAATCGCTTGGAGAACTTGGAGCTATGGAGTACCTCGCAACCTAAGGGACAGCGGGTGCAAGACATTCAAGCATGGGCGCAAGAGTTTTGGGTGAAGTACGAGAAGGAGTTCCCCACAGCATATAGCCCGGACTTGCTTGCGTTGATGCAGCGATACATCGCCCGGCACCTCAGTGGACGAGAGATTGCTGCACCATCGGACGGAGATGAACTCTTGTTGGGAGACAAAGAAAGTGGCAACTGAGCGCGAGTGCCAGCAGTGCGGCACTCCTTTCACGCCTACCGCCACCAATGTCGCGAAGGGCGGCGGGAAGTTTTGCGGTAGGGAATGCTACGCTGCGTCAAGGCGCACCGGCCCTGTCGTTGATCTGGAATGCCCGCAGTGCGGCAAGGGTTTCACGCCGTTGCCCTCTGAGACCAAGCGGGGCCGCAAGTTTTGTAGCAAAGAGTGCTTCGAGTCGTCAAGGGGCAGGCAGGTTGAGCTCAAGTGCCAGCAGTGCGGCACGCCTTACACAGCGCACACCTCAGCGGGCCGCAAGTTTTGCAGCAAAGAGTGCTTCGAGTCGTCAAGGGGCAGGCAGGTTGAGCGCAAGTGCCAGCAGTGCGGCACGCCTTACACAGCGCACACCTCAGCGGGCCGCAAGTTTTGCGGTAGGGAATGCTACGCTGCGTCAAGGCGCACACGTGTTGACCGCGAATGCGAACAGTGCAGTGCGTACTTCACAGCCTCGGCCTACGCTGTCGCGCACGGCCAAGGCCGGTTTTGCAGCTACGCTTGTATGGGAGCGTCACGGGCCACACCAGTTGACCGCGAATGCGAGACATGCGGAACACCCTTCACAATCACCCCCTACTATGTCGAGCACGGCCAAGGGCGGTTTTGCAGTGTGCGGTGCGCTAGGTTGTCCCAAAACCCTGGCGGGGTGCGAATAAACAAAGCCGGATATGCCGAAGAACGTATCAGCCCGAAGCAATGGGTGAAGCAACATCGCCTGGTCATGGAACAGGCATTGGGCCGCCCCTTGCGGGACGGGGAAAACGTCCACCACCTCAACGGGCAGCGCGCAGACAATCGCTTGGAGAATCTGGAGCTATGGTACGACAAGCAGCCCAAAGGACAACGAGTGCACGACAAAAGGGAATGGGCGCAGTGGTTTTTGCTAGAGTACGAGGCCGATTTCCCCTCAGAGTTCAGCCCCACCTTCCTTGCGCTTGCGCAGCAGTACGTTGCGGAGCACGAGGGGGAGCGGAATGATACATCCCTTTGCGTGGGGGCAAAGCAAGAGGTTCCAGTATCGCGTTAGGGCCCCTTGGCCTGCCGGACCAGGAGAGTAGGAGCTTCACCCCGTGCCCCCCGCTCCGCCAGCGTCAGCCGTGGTATGCTCCGCGCCTGGAATACGCCATTGGGGCAGCGCCACCACCTAAGGCAGGGAACCCATGCCTACCTTCGACAAGATGTCGATTAACGAAGTGCGGGCCCGGAGCGCTCCGGGCAAGCGTGCCGCGCTGGAGTGGGTCCTCGACCAGTACAAGGAGCGCAAGCCCCGGGACCCGACCATCGCCGCAAAGTTCAACACCTACCGCTTCGCCGACCACAAGGAGCGCGTCATAGACCTGCTGCGCCGCGTCTGCACCGTCAGCGTCGAGACCATGAACATCGTGGACGGCATGGCGTGCTGGACTGACGATGGCAAGCTCCTGGTGTTCGGCGACCGTGAAAAGTACGAGTTGGCCATGCTGAGCCTGTCGCAGTCGGCCGACCGTCCTGAGGACCCCGAATGGGAGGCTGCATGGTCGGAGACGTAGTGGAATGCTCGTTTCCCTATACGGACTGGAGCGATGAGAAAGAGCGTCCAGTCGTGGTTCTGAGTGAAGTTGGAATGGAAGATTGGATAGTTTGTGAGATAACTACCAACCGGCAGTCTCGGGAAGGCGACATCGCGATTGACCCCGATGATTTCCTCAGCGGTAGCATCCCGCGTCGAAGCGTTATTCGTCCTATCAGACTGTATGCATTGAACACTCGGCTGTTCGGGAATACCTATGGCCATTTGACTGATGCCAAACAAGCCGAAGTCCACAGCGCCGTCCGATCCCTGTTTCCTCTCTGACCGCCAACGCCGCGCCAGTGCCTAACCCGCCAATGTGTTACCATGCCCCAACCCAACCCGTAGGAACACTATGATCCCTCTCTCTACCCTGGGCCGGCAGCTCCCCTTGTGACCGCAAAGGTCCGTACCGGGTTTTCAAGGACCCGTCTCGTTGTCCCGACCCTCAGCCTTCTCCTCCTGCTTGTCGTGCTGTCGATGCTGGGCTGGCGTGTGCAGGGGGTTCTCGCGGCCAAGAACATCAGCGTCAGTCCCCAGTACCTGGACGTTGGCGGCGTGGTCACCGTGCATGTCCTCGACGACAGCGACTCGGGGAACGACGCGCGCGGCGTCCCCTTCAGCAACTCGACCGTCAACGCGGTGTGGGTGGCGGCCAGGAACAGCGCCGCCGCTCGGGAAGCGGCCTACACGGCCGTCGAGACGGGGCCCGGCACGGAAGCGTATGAGGTCAGGGTCGCGGTCACGGACGACCTGGACCCAGTGACCACGGTGGGTTCCGAGGCGATGCCCGGCGCCCACGGCCAGACCATCGAGTTCCGCTATGGCATCTTCACCCAGCGAGTCCAGGTAGACGGCATCGGGCCAACCGTCGAGCTGGTCTCGCCGGTGGACGACGCCGCGGGGCCGCCGGGCCTGTTCACCTTCGAAGCCACGGTAACCGACGCGGACTCCGCCTTCGCCGACGACGCGGACGACCTCAACCGGCCCGGCGGCGGCGCCATCACCCTGGCCCTGATGAGCGGACCGTCCTCCGGGGGATCAGAGGTAAGCGCGGACGACATCGCCTGGGAGAAGGTCCCGGGGGGTTGGCGCATGAGAGCCGGGGTGAGCCTGGGCTCGCGCGGCGGGTACGACAGCCTGGAGTGGCAGGTCACGGGAGTCGACCGGGCGGGGAACCGCGAGAGCCGCTCGCGCACCCTGAGCATCGATGGGAAGAAGCCGGCCTACTCCGTCTCGGTCACCGGCCACTGGTGGGACCCCACCGAGGCCCCGCGGCGACGGCTGAGGGACGGGTGCGACGCCCGCAGGACGAGCCTCCGCGTGCACTTTCTGGAGGACTCCGGGCTGGACCCCCGGACCATCGAGCCCAGCGACTTCACCGTGGACAACGTCACGCCCACCGCCGTCCTGACCGTCGACACGGCGCCGGAGAACGAGGCCGCCTTCGACGCAAAGAAGCCCCGGGACGTCTTCCTGACCCTGCCTGCCGCACTGGCCGCGCACTCCGAGCCCGACGTGCGCATCGTGGGCGAGATCAGGGACCTGGCGGGCAATGCCACGGACTACGGCACCGGTGGGGAGGCCAGGGACGGCCTGCCGCCAAGGCTGACCGTGCGGCGCGACCGCGACCTGAGCCGCGACGAGACCACCATCACCGTCGACGCGGACGAGGCCCTGAGCCAAGCGCCCGTCATTGAGCTGGCCGCCCAGGCCAGCGGGGCCGGGGCACTGGACCCCGCGATCGGGGAAGCCAGTGTCGAAGCCATCGCCACGGGCGTCTACAGGGCGGTGGTCGAGGTAGACGACGAACCCGGCGCCATGGAGGCGCGGAAGATCAACGTGGTGGTGAGATACGGCGCCGACGTGGTGCGCCATGAGCCGCGTCCGGACCGGTCCCTCGCCGACAAGGTCGCACAAGAGGTCGAGTGCATCACGGGAGACTCGTTGAACGCCGAGTCGCTGGAGGCCTTTACCTTTGGGCTGGACCCGCTGCTCAACAACGGCTTCGACCCGGAGTTCGTCATCGGCGCCAGCAGGATCATCGACGGGAGCATCCAGAACAGCGACGGAACCGCGGGCGCCCCGGCGGAGGTCGATACAGAGGCGGTGCTGCGCGTCACCGTCGACTTCGGACGGCAGTGCGGCATGGGCGCCGACCCCGCCGCCGGCAACGTGGCCAAGTGCTTCAGCGGCCCCGCGAACAGGGGCGAAGCGGAGGAGTACTTTGGGGACACCCACGACACCGTCCGGCTCACCAACGTCACGGCCGTCGTGACCCAGGCCGGTGGGCGGGAGAAGAGCCTGCCGGTGACCGTTGCAGGCTCAGACGGCGTCCGGTTCTCGCTGCTGGTGCCCGGCGCGGACCTCGGAAGGTACACGATCCGCGTCCAGGCCCAGGACGAAGCGGGCAACGTATCCCGGAGCTGGAACATCGGGGCCCCCGACACCTTCCAGGCCAGATTCATCGTCGTGAAGGCAGAGCCGTTCCACATCCCCCTGGCGCCGGGCTGGAACCTGATCTCCCTTCCCTTTTCGCCCCGCGACGGTCGCCTGAGCACCGTCATACCGCGAGGGCACCCGGTGTCCGTGGTGCTGAGCTATGAGCAGGCAACCGAGCAGTGGTCGGTCTCCCGGCGCGACCCCGAATCGGGGCAGTTTGCGGGCGAGGTCACGGTTGTGAACGCGGAAGCCGGGTATTTTGTCCATACCGACAGCTTCCAGGCGTTGACGATCCATCGCCCGGCCCCCGGAGGCGCCGCCGACGTTCCCCAGTTTCCGGCCCGGCGGCTCGAGAAGGGGTGGAACCTGATCCCCGTGCTGAGCAGCCGGCGGCCGCTGCCGGTGGAGATCGACGCTGCACGCTACCTGTCCGCCACGGACTGGGTGAAGGCCGTAAGCTATGAGCCCCATTTGCACGAGTGGGTGACCATAGAGCGGCCCGCTGCAGGGGATTCGGCAGACCCGCCGAAGCTCAAGATCGGCCGGGCCTACTGGGTGTGGACCCGAGAAGCAGGGACCATCGTCCCCTGATTCCGGGTGCCGCTGTTTGCCTCGGTCATTACGCGCACCGTCCCGCGCGCCACGCCGTCCTGGATTCCCGCCTTCGGAGACCTTTGCACAACCGTCACTCCCGCACCCACCCGCCGTCATTCCTGTAGATGTTAGGTAATTCGCTGACAGAATTGGCTGGAGAACGAGCCAGTCTGGAGGCGAAGATGCGCGACAATAGCAATGACCGCACTATCGAACGGAACTACGTCCAGAAGTGGCGGTTCGTCGTCCGGGAGTACGAACAGGTCAAGGCCAAGCGCCACCCCAAGTTTCGCTTCGTCCAAGACTTCTACCGCGCCCACGGGGTCAACCGGCAGACCTTCGCCAAGTACTACAACCGCTATCGGCAGTCCGGCGACGGCGACGCCCTGCTGCCCCGCAAGCGGGGGCCCCGGTGGAAGAGCCGGCGCACCATCCCCTTGATCGAGGAGAAGGTGCTCGAACTCCGGCGCACGGGTGCCAACCGCTACGAGATCTATGCGATACTCAAGCCGGTGCTGCAGTCTCACACCCCAGCGCCCTCCACCATCTACGCCATCAGCAAGCGCCACGGCCTGAACAAGATGACCAAGCCCATGCAGCAGTCCAAGCGCCGGATCATCAAGACCCGGGCCGGGGAGTTGGGCCACCTGGACTGCCACTACCTGAGCAAGGACCTGCTCGTGGGCGCCAGAGGGCGCTCCTACCTGGTGTGCGTGATCGACGCCTGCACGCGGCTGGCGTGGGCCGAGGTGGTGGACGACCTGAAGAGCCTGAGCGTGATGTTCGCCGCGCTCAAGAGCATCAACCTGCTGCACGCGGAGTACGGGGTGCGCTTCGAGGCCATCCTGACCGACAACGGCGCGGAGGTGGCCTCGCCGAGGAACAAGGCCGGTCATCCGATGGAGCGGATGCTCCTGGAGCTGGGCATCACCCATCGCTACACCCGGCCCTACCGGCCGCAGACCAACGGGAAGGTGGAGCGGTTCTGGCGGACGCTGAACGAGGACCTCCTGGAGGGGACGACCTTCGAGTCGGTGGCGGAGTTGAAGGAGGAGTTGATGCAGTACCTCCTCTACTACAACATTGAGCGGCCCCACCAGGGCCTCGGGGGCAAGACCCCCCGCCAAACCTTGCAAAATCTGTCAACGAATTAGCTGACATATACAATTCCCGCACCCACTGTCATTCCCGCGAAAGTAGACCTTTGAATAACCTTGGGTAGTCCCTTTTCTGGCGGGGTCCCTGGGGCGGAACGGGGCCCGGCGGGGCGGACGGTGGCTCGCTCTGCCCCTCGGCGGGGGCGCGGGGGCCCTGCCAACCCCGGGTCTCGGTGCCATGCCCCCATCAACCGGTCACCTGCACCACTTTGCGCAGATTGAAGGCCATGAGCTTGAAATACATCTCCAGCGCGTTGCGCCGGAGGCTCCGGTACCGCACCCGCGTGTACCCATAGCTGCGTTTCAGGGTGCCGAACACCCTTTCCACCTGGTCCCGCCGGGGGGCGATCAATCGGTTCCGCCGCTGCTGCCAGTGCGGAAGGGCCTGCTGATGCGTATGGGAGCGGTGCAGGATGCGGTCCTTAATCCCCCGGGTCTGCAGCCACGCCCGCCGGACCTGGGACTCGTAGGCTTTGTCGCCGTACACCGCCCCTCATCCCCGCAGATCAGGGCGTCGGCCACCGGACTCTCATACACCTTCGCCGTCGTGAACACCCCCCGCCGCACCAGGCCGGCCCCCTGGTCCACCCCAATATGCACCTTGTACCCAAAGTGGGTCCGGGACCCCCGGCCCGTGTAGCTCCAGGTGGCATCCGGGTCCCGAGGACTGCCTGCCCCCAGCCCCGCAGACCGGGGCGGCCGACGCACCTGGGCCTCCACCAGCGTGGCGTCCACCAGCGTCCCCTGTTTCAGCAGCAGGCCTCGGGCTTCCAACTGCCGCTCCAACTCCTCGAAGAGCTTCTGGCTCAGCTCCTGGGCCTCCAGGGCCGTGCGGAACCGGCTTATGGTGGAGTAGTCCGGAGTGGCGTCCGCTAGCCCCAAGCCCACGAAGCGCCGGAAGGAGATGCGGTCCTGCAGGGCCTCCTCCGTCTGGGGGTCCGACAGGGTGTACCACTGCTGCAACAGCAGCACCTTCACCAGCACCAAGGGCGGGTAGCTGGGGCGTCCCTCCGGCGCCGCGTACACCCCGGCCACGGCCTGGGCAAACGGCTCCCAGTCCACGGCCCGGCTGATGGCCTCCAAGCGAGCGTTCTGCCCCAACGTCTCCGGCAACCACGATTCCACCAACCCCGGCTGTCCCAGAGTGCGATGCATCAGACCCTCCTTGCCGTAACCATTACTTTCCCCAAGAATATCCCTTCCCCCCAGGGTTATGCAAAGGTCTCCGCAGGCGGGAAAGACGGAAAGGGGGAGGGGGAAGGAGGGGAGGGGGATGCCCCGCGCCACCTCGCCACCCTGGATTCCCGCCGGCGCGGGAATGACGAGGTGGGAGGTGGACATCTATTTTCGAAGCAATGACGAAGTGGGGGGTGCGACCGCCGGCTGTATGGGGTCAGGACATATCGGACAACCCCTCCTTTCCATTGGGGTGGGTGGCGAGCCAGCGCCGATAGAACTGGTCTGGGGTCTGGTAGCCCAGGGCTTGATGGGGGTGCACCGTCTCGTAGGTGTGATTCCAGGCGATAAGGGCCTGCTCCAGCCCGCCGATGTCGGTGGGGAGGTCCACCACCTGGTAGAACTCCTCTTCGTCGGTGCGGAAGCTGCGCTCGATGCGGCCGTTGCCTTGGGGGTAGCGGGGCCGGTTGAAGTAGTGGGTGATGCGCAGCTCTGCACTGGCGGCCTGGAAGTCTTTCAAGAACTCGCTGCCCCCGTCAGACTGGATGGCCCGGACCGGGAAGGGGAACTGGGCCACCGCCGTGCGCAGGAAGGCTGCGCCTTGGGCGCTGGTCAGCCGGGGCGCCAGGGCCACCACCCGCTTGCGGGTGAAGCAGTCCACGGCCCCGAACTCATACACCACCGTGCCGTGGCCCAGGGACACCTGTTTGCTGTCCACCTGCACCAGGACCCCGGGGCGGTCCACCACCAACTCCTTGGGCCGCCGCTGCCGCGGAACCTGCGTGTGAGGCGCTCGGCGGGGCTGGGTTGCCTCCCGCAGCGCGCCCCGGGCCTTGAGGCGATGGATCACCCGGTCAATGCTCTTGGCGGAGAGGGTCACTCCCTCCTGGGCCAGCAGCACCCGCAGCTTCTCCCGCCCCCACCGGGGATACTCCTCCCGCAAGGCCTGGATGCGCTGGACCACGGGCAGCGGCGTCTGCGGCTGGCGCACCCGCTTGGGCCGCCGGCTCTTGGACTCCAACCCCGCCAGACCCGCGTCGGCGTAGGCCCGCGTCCAGCGGCTGATCGTGTCGGGACTGTACCCATAATGCCGCGCCGTCACCCGCACGCTCCCGCCGTGGTTGGCACACCACCGGACGATCTTCTCGCGGCGTTTGGCTTCTGCGCTGGGCTCCGCCGGGAGCCGCGCCAACGCCGCCGCTCCCGGCAGGATGGCCCCATAGCTGTTCATATGAACACCAGCATACCGTCCCTTCATCTCCCTCACTGGTGTCCGATATGTGTCTGACCCTCTTCACCGGCTTGACCGGGCTTGTTGGGCAATGGTATAGTCGCTTGAAGCAAGCGAGAGGGTTCTTCGGCATGACGGGTTTTGCGAGTCGGCTTCACATGCATCATCATCATGGTCATCCGCCGGTTGATGCCGCGCCCTGAGACTCGCCGCACAGAAGCAGATGAACGAGACCTTGGGGCGGCCCCCAAGGTCTCGTCTGTGTATGGAGACTTCTGCGTAACTCCCCGTAGAGGGCGAGGTTGTGAATGTAAAGCAGTTGCCGCCCACCCCTGCTACGACCCTGGATTCCCGCTTTCGCGGGAATGACGGTAAGGGGGTGCGGGAATGACGGTTATGCAAAGGTCTCCTGCGGACCACAGCGCGGGACCTCTCCTGGAGCGCCCTCAGAGGGCGCGGGCAGTAGTGATATGCTCAATCGAGTTGAACAGTCGGACGTGACCGGATGATGACGGCATCGCGCCAAGATACCGGGCCCGCGGCAGCCACCGCCTTGGACGGCGCCCTCCGCCGCCTCCCGGGCATGCGTGACCTCACCGAGTCCGAGTACGCCCGCATGCGCCGCACCCAGGACGGTATGCAGCGCACGCTCGCCCTGCATGGGTACCGTGTCGTCGAGACACCCGTGCTCGAGCCCACCGAGCTCTTCCTGCGCAAGTCCGGCGGCGAGCTCGCCTCCCGCATGTACACCTTCACAGAACCCGGCGGCCGCCGGGTCAGCCTCCGCCCCGAGTACACCTCGGCTGTCATCCGGCTCTTCCTCAGCGAGCAGGAGCGGGAGCCGCTTCCCCTCCGCTACCAGTACGCCGGCCCCGTGTTCCGGTACGACCCCGCCTCCCCCACCCGCCAACGCGAGTTCCACCAGGTTGGCGCAGAGCTCATCGGCGCCTCCGGCCCTGAGGCCGACGCCGAGGTGCTCTCCCTCGCCTGCCAGCTCCTCACCCAACAGGGCCTGACGGACCTCCGCCTCTCCATCGGCGACGTGGGCGCCGTCCATGCCCTCCTGGACCAGTTCGGACTCTCGGAACGCGCGCAGCTCCTCCTTCTCGCCGGCGTCGGCGACATGCGCGACGGGAGCGCCGGCGTGGCGCGCGTCAAGGAGCGCGCCGAGGCCATGGGCCTCTTCCGCCAGACCGAGGACGGTGCCGATCCCGGCGCCCGCGCGGCCACACTGCCGCACCGCCTCCTCATGCCCACCCTCGAGAACCCCGTCGGCGTGCGGACGCGGGAGGAGATCCTGGACCGGCTCTCACGGAAGCTCCAGGCCGGAGACACGCCGGAGTTGGTGCAGCGCGCCCTGGACTTCACCGCGCAGCTGGCCCTGGTCCGGGGCGACCCCGGACCAGCGTTGACCGAAGCCAAGATCCTGGCGAAGCGGCACGGACTGGACCCCGCCCCCCTGGACGCTGTCGAGAAGACCCTGGCTGTGTTGGAGCTCCACGGTCTCAAGGGCGTCGAGACCCGCCTGGACGTGGGGCTCGCCCGCGGCCTCGCATACTACACCGGCATCGTCTTCGAGATTCGACGCCCCTCCAGCGCCCGGGACGCCTCCCTCGGCGGCGGCGGCCGCTACGACGGTCTCCTCAAGGCCCTGGGCGGCGGGCCCGGCGTATCAGCCCTCGGTTTCGCCTGCTCCACGGAGCGCGTCCTCGAGACCCTGGGCCCGGCGGACCCCGGGGACAGGCCCCTCCGCAGGGTTCTGGTGGCCCCACGGAGCCCAGAGGCATACGGACCCGCCCTGAGGGTCGCCGCCGCCCTCCGGCTGGGCGGCGAGGCCGCCGAGGTCACCGCCAGTCACACAGCCCTCCCGACGGGCAGGGAGCTCGCCCGCGACAAGAACATGGACGCACTCGTTCTGGTGGAAGCGGATGGAAGCAGCCAACGAGAACCAATCTAACGGCAGCCAGAACGGCCTGCGGCTCGCGCTCCCCAGCGACGGGGAGCTCTACGAGTCCACGCTGCGCTTCCTGGCCGCCTGCGGCATCCCCGTCGAGCGCGCCAGCAGCCGCCGCTATACCGCCGAGCTGGCTTCCGTGCCCGGCGCCCTCGCCCTGTTCCAGCGCGGAGCGGATATCACCGCCAAGGTCGAGGAAGGCACTGCCGACCTGGGCGTCGTCGGCCTGGACCGCTTCATGGAGTCGCGCCGTGAAGACGGCGCCGCCGCCGTCATCGTCGAAGACCTCGGCTTCGGCGGCTGTGAGCTCGTCCTCGCCGTCCCGGAGGCCTGGGTGGACGTCACGTCCACCGCCGACCTCGCCGACCTCGCCGTCGAGTTCCGGGAAAAGGGCCGCGAGCTCCGCATCGCCACCAAGTACCCCCTCCTGGTGGAGCGCTTCCTCTACGCCCGCGGCGTCAACTACTTCTCGCTGGTCCTGACCAGCGGCACCCTGGAGGCCGCCCCCGCCATGGGCTACGCCGACCTCATCGCGGACCTGACCGCCACGGGCGTCACCCTGCGCGAGAACAACCTCAAGACCCTGACCGACGGTTCAGTCCTCGTGTCCCAGGCCTGTCTCATCGCCAACCGCCGCATCCTCGCCCACGCGCCGACCAAGCTCGACGGCGCCCGCGGCGTGTTGGAGCGCGTAGAGGCCCACTTGCGCGCCAGGGGCTTCTGCTCCATCATGGCCAACGTGCGGGGCCCGTCCGAGCACGCCGTCGCGGCCCGCGTCATGGAGCAGCCCGGCCTCGCCGGCGTCGAGGGCCCCACCGTCGCCCCCGTCCATACCCCGGACGCCGAGGACTGGTACGCCGTGACCATCCTGGTGAGGAAGGAGCGCACCATGGACGCCGTGGAGCACATCCGGAGCATCGGGGGCAACGGCATCGCGGTCGTCGCCGCGGCGTACCTCTTCGAGGCCGAGTGCGCAGCCTACCAGCGCCTCCTGGCGATGCTGGACGCGGAAAACCGCAATCCCACAGCTTGAAGCTGGACGTGAGACGGAGACCACCGTGCGAGTAGTCCGCGGGTACGAGGAAGGACGGGAAGCCCTGGACCGGGGCCTCCGTCGTGACTGGGACGACGTCACCCCTGCCATGCTCGACGACAGCGAGCGCATATTCGGCGAGCGCCTGACCCCCCGGGAGGCCGTGGCGCGGATCCTAAGCGACGTCCGGGACGGCGGCGACGACGCCCTGCGCCGCTACGCCCGCCTCCTGGACGGCGTCTCCTCCTCCCAGGACTCCCTCGAGGTGCCCAAGGAGGCTTGGAAGCAGGCCTACAAAGAACTCCCCGCCGCGCTGAAGCGCTCCCTGGACACGGTCACCCGTCGCGTCCGCGCCTTTCACCAGGCCTGCATGCCCCGCACCTGGGTCGACTTCGGCCAGGGGTTCGGCGAGCTGTTCACCCCCCTGGAGCGCGTCGGCGTCTACGCGCCCGGCGGCCGCGCCGCCTACCCCTCCACCGTCCTCATGACCGCCGTCCCCGCCCGCGTGGCGGGCGTCGAAGAGATCATCCTCGTCACTCCCTCACGCGGCGACGAGGGACCCAGCCCCACCGTCCTGGCCGCCGCCCACGCCGCGGGGGTGGACCGCGTCTTCCAGATCGGCGGCGCCCAAGCCATCGCCGCCCTGGCCTACGGCACGGAGCAGGTCCCGAAGGTCGACATGGTGTGCGGGCCCGGCAACCTCTTCGTCACGCTGGCGAAGCAGATGGTCTACGGCCACGTCGCCGTGGATGGCCTCTTCGGTCCCACCGAGACCGTCGTCGTGGCCGACGATGCCGCCGACCCCTCCCTCTGCGCCACCGACCTCATCGCGCAGGCCGAACACGACCCCCTCGCCTCCCCGGTCTTCATCACCACCTCCGAGCCCCTCTGGCGCCGCGTCGAGCGGGACGTCGAACGCCAGCTCGCCCGGCTCCCCAAACGCGAGGTGGCCGCCCAGGCCTTCGACCACGGCGGCGTCGCGGTCATCGTGGACCAGCTCGAAGAGGCCGTATCCCTGGCCAACCTCTTCGCGCCGGAGCACCTGTGCCTCATGGTTGCCGAGCCCTGGAAGCTCTTGGGCAAGGTGCGCCACGCCGGCGGGGTCTTCGTCGGAGAGCACTCGCCGGAGGTCATGGGCGACTACGTCGCCGGTCCCAGCCACGTCATGCCCACAGGCGGCACCGCCCGCTTCAGCTCCCCGCTGGGCGTCCACCAGTTCCTCAAGGTCAGCTCCCTGGTAACCCTGAGCAGGGAGACCTTCGACTGCCTTGTCCCCGACGGCGCCGCCCTGGCGCGCGCCGAAGGCCTCGAGGGCCACGCCCGGGCGATGACGGCCCGCGGCAAGCGCGCGCGAAAGCGCGGTGTGACATGAGCGGGGCTGACACCCAACACATCCTTGACCGCCTGATTCGCGGCCACGTCAAGGACCTGGCGCCCTATGAGGGCGTCGAACCCCCGGAGGTCCTCGCGGCGCGCGTCGGCATCACGCCAGACCGGGTCGTCAAACTGGACGCCAACGAGAACCCCTACGGCGCCTCGCCCCACATCGTCAATGCCCTGGCCGGCTTCCCATGGACCAGCATCTACCCGGACCCGGCCCAACGCCGCGTCAGGGCCGGCCTTGCCGCCTACACGGGCACAGACGTCGACCGCATCATCGCCGGGTCCGGCGCGGATGAGCTCATTGACCTCGTCCTCCGCCTCTTCATCGACCCCGGCGACCGCGTCATCGACCTCACCCCCACCTTCGGCATGTACGCCGTTTGCTCCCGGATCCAGGGCGGCAGCGTCGTCCGCGTCCCCCGCGACGACAGCTTCGACGTCGACGTGGCCGCCGTCGGCGAGGCCGTGGACGACCGCACCAAGCTGCTCTTCCTCTGCAACCCCAACAACCCATCGGGGAACGTCTCGCCGGAGTCCTGTGTTCGCGGGCTCCTCGACCTGGGCCTGATGGTCGTCGTGGACGAGACCTACCACGAGTTCTGCGGCTTCACCGTGGCCCATCTGGTCCCCGAGTATGAGAACCTCATCGTCCTGCGCAGCCTCAGCAAGTGGGCAGGGCTCGCCGGCCTGCGCCTCGGGTACGGCATCATGGCCCCCTTCCTGGTGGAGCGGCTCATGGCCATCAAGCAGCCCTACAACGTCAGCACGTCGGCGGAGGCTGCGCTGTTCGCCAGCCTGGAGGACACGGACCTTCTGCTCCACCGCGTGCGCCTCCTGGTTGAGGAGCGCGAGCGCATGGTCGCCAGGCTGCAGGAGCTTCCCGGCGTCCACTGCTATCCCTCCAAGGCGAACTTCGTCCTGTGCCGGCTTCCCGAGGGCACCGCCCCGTGGCTCCAGGGCGAGCTGGCAAGACGTGGCATCTTCGTCCGCCACTTCTCCGACCCCCAGGTCAGCGGCTGCCTGCGCATCTCCTCCGGCAAGCCCGAGCACACGGACGCGCTCGTTGACGCGATGAAAGAGCTACTCAAGCAATAGAAGGGTTGCGGCTATGACCCAGCGGCACGGCACGGTACAGCGCGAGACCGGCGAGACCACCGTCCAGGTCCACATCGACCTGGACGGGGCAGGGCGCTACCAGATCCGCACGGGGAACGGCACGCTGGACCACCTGCTGGCCCAGCTATCGCGCCACGGGCTGATGGACATAACCATAGAAGCCCAGGGCGACCTCGACACGGGGTGGCACCATCTTGTAGAGGACGTGGCCATTGCCCTCGGCCGAGCCCTGCAACAGGCTGTCGGCGACGGGAGAGGCATCGTCCGCATGGGCCACGCCCTCGTGCCGCTCGACGAAACCCTCGCAGAGGTCGTCGTGGACCTCAGCGGGCGCGGCTATGCCGTCGTGGACACCGCCCTCACCGGCGACACGGTGGAGACCCTTCCCGGCGACCTGGTGCGGCACGTCCTGGAGAGCCTGGCCCTGGAGGCCCGCATGACCCTCCACGCCCGAGTGCTCTACGGCGTCAATGCCCACCACAAGGCGGAGGCCCTGTTCAAGGCCCTGGCCCGCGCCCTCCGGGACGCCGTCCAGGTCGACCCCAGGCTGGGGAGCGAGGCCCCCAGCACCAAGGGGACTCTCGGCTAGGCTCTCGCCTACGCGGCGTTCTCCCGCGCTACAGCTGGGCCTTGCCCGTTCGTATGGTGTGGGCCGACTCGACGGGCGTCACGAATATCTTGCCGTCGCCGGGATACTCCGTGAACGCGGCGTCCCGGATCACGCCCACCACCGACTCCGCCTGATCGTCCTCAACCACGATGAGGATCATCGACTTCGGCAGGTCCTCGTACAGCTTGCTCCCCACCTGTATCCCCTGCTGCTTCCCGCGGCCCAGCACGTCCCACTTGGTCAGTGTAGGGAAGCTGGCGTTGGCGATGGCTATCGTCACGACGGACTCCTTCTCCGGACGCACTACCGCGCGGACCATCTTCATCCCTGTTCCTCCTCTGTCGTGTCAGACCCCTTGTGGCGGCCGGGCCCGCCCACGCCCCGGCTCCCTCTTCCGGCTCTCCCCGCTATCCCGCGCATTCTGAGGACATAACGCATCGTCGTCATGGCTGATACTGCTCGATGATCCCTGGAAGGACATCCTCCAGATCGCGCACCGGCACCAGATCCATCACCTTCTGCGCGGTCCTGGCGTGGGCGCCCGTCCGCCCTCCGGCGAATATGTTCACTGCGTCCACCACCTCTCCGTCGACGCGGACCTTCGCCCCCTGGAAGCCGATGTCCGCCGCCTGGTGGTTGGCGCACCCCGCCGGACACCCGGACCAGTGCATCCGCAGCGGCCCAGCCTGTGGGAACCGCTTGGCCATCGCCTCTGCCAGCTCCCTCCCCGTGCTCTTCGTCTCGATGAGCGCCAGGTTGCAGTAGTCGACCCCGGTGCACGTCACCAGCCCCCGCGTGAAGGGATGGGGATTGGGATTGGGCGACAGGGACTCGAGGAGCGGATCACCCAGCAGCGCCGGCAGCTTGGCTTCAGGCACGTTCACGATGATGGCGTTCTGGTCCGTCGTCAGGCGAATCTCGCCCGTCCCGTACCTGTCCGCCAGGTCCGCCACCTCCGAAAGGCGCCGGCTCTCGATGCGGCCCGTGGGGACGCAGAGCCCTACGCTGTGAAGCCCGTCCTGCCCCTGCGGCTGCACGCCCAGGTGGTCCGTCCTCCTGGCGCTCCTCGCATCCCGACCCGCCCTGGCCAGCGGCGTCCCCCACCGCTCCTCCAGCTTCGCCCGCAGGTGCTCCACCCCCCACTCCTGCCCAAGAAAGGCCAGGCGGGCCTTGGTCCGCGGGCCCCGCGCACCCTCGTCGCGGAAGAGCAGCGTGATCTCGGCGGCCAGGCGCCCAGCCTCGTGCGGCGCCGCAAAGATGTCCAGCGGCTGCGCCACCGTCTTGCCGCCGATAGCCACGTTGAACCCTGACGTCCCGTCCGAGTCCCGGACGGCGGGCGTCATCGCAATGTCTTGGGTCTCGCTGTGCGTGCAGTTCTCCAGGCAGCCCGTGATCGTCACGTTGAACTTCCGAGGCAAGTTGGTGAACGCCGGGTTCTTCAGAAAGATGTCCGTGTATTCGGCGCCGGCCGGAGAGGCGTCGAAGAGCTCCCCAGCCGTCAGCCCCGCCAGCGGGCAGCAGTTTACGTTGTGTATGTTGTCCATGCCCGTCTGAAAGGAGTTCAGGTCGATCCCCTGCAGCGCCTCCAGGATCTCCGGCACCCCTCCCAGCTTGATGGCCCGCAGCTGTACCTGCTGCCGCGTCGTCAGGTCAAGGAAGCCGTTGCCCAGCCGCCCGGCGATCTCAGCCAGCGCCCGCAACTGCGTGGACGTCGCCTGACCGTTCGTGATGCGCACGCGCATCATGAACTGCCCCGGCGTTGGCTTACGGAGGAATGTCCCGATCCACTTAAGGCGCTCCCGGTCTCCTTTGTCCAACGTCTCCCAGCCTTCGTGGCGGGCGGCCAACTCCCCAATCTCTCCCAGCATGTCCAGGCCGTCCTTCTCGGCCTTTATCTTCTCGATGGGGTTGGCCCCAGGTCTCATGGCGAGCTCTCCTTGCCCTAGAGGTAGGGGGCCATCAGCACAGGCTGCGGCCGTGCGGGGATGAGCGCGGCCGCGGCCGTGCCCAGTATCCGGTCCATCGTCGCGCGCTCCTCCGCATCAGCTTGGGGCGAAAACCGCACGAGGAACACCGCGGCGGATGTTGCGACGACCCCTACGCTCAGGTACAGCAGCACCTGCTCGACACTCAGGCTCTCCATCCTGAACAGGAACCGCGCCGCCACGGCCCCGGCGTTGCCACCCGCGCCCACTATCCCCGCCACCGCACCGAGGGCGCGTTTGTTGATGAAGGGCACCACGGAGAACGTCGCCCCCTCCGCCATCTGCACAAACAGGCTGAACACCAGCATGGAGAGAATCGCCAGAGGCAGCAGGGACATCTGCGAGAACAGCATCAGAGCGAACCCCTCCAGCAGCAGCACCCCACCCAGGAACCCCGTCCTGCCCCTCAGGCCGAACTGCCGGCCCGCCCTGTCCCCAAACATCCCCCCCCCAACGTCCTGGCGAACAGGTTCATCAGCCCGAACAGCCCGGCGACCAGCCCCGCCGTCGCGATCCCCAGCCCAAACCGGTCATGGTAGTAGAGCGCGGCGATGTTGTTCATGGTCAGCTCAATGCCAAAGCACGCCCCGTACACCAGGAACAGCGCCCACACCCGGTGGTCCCTGGCCGCCGCGAGGAACGCGTTTGCCTCGCCGCGCGGGGCGGGAGTCGGCGGGGCGTCGGACGCTGCCTCGTCTGGAGCTGCCGGCGCATCCTGCGTCAGCCGGTAGCAGGCGATGCCCATGAGGAGCAGCGCGATACCCGGCGCCACCATCGCCACCCGCCATCTCAGGAAGTGGTCCGCCCCAAAGGCCACCACAAGCGAGAGCACCAGCGGCATCGCCATCTGCGTCGCCCCGCCCCCCAGGTTCCCCCACCCGGCAGTCGTCGCGTTGGCCGTCCCCACAACGTTGGGCGCGAACATCGCCGACGTGTGGTAGTGCGTGATGACAAAGGAGGCGCCAATGACCCCGATGGCCAGGCGGAACAGGAGGAAGCTCTCGTAGCTGTTGGCCAGCCCGATGGTCATCACGGGGACCGACCCCAGGACCAGCAGCCCGGTGTAGGCCCGCCTGGGGCCGATGCGGTCGCACACCCAGCCAACGGCCACGCGCGCCACGATGGTCGCCAGCACCGACGCGATGATGGTGTTGCCGACCTGCGCCTGCGTCAACGCCAGGTCCTCGCGCACCACCGCCATCAGCGGCGCGATGCCAAACCACCCGAAGAAGGCCAGGAAGAAAGCCATCCACGACATGTGGAATACGCACATGTGGGGGCGGGCGAAGCTGAAGAGCCGGATCCTTGCCGCCTTGCCCGTCACCGGATCGACGGCAACGACCGCCCCCGTTCTCTCGATGGCGGCAGGATCAGATGTCAATTGCGCTCCCTCCATTGTGAGGCCTGGCAACGACAATCCCCGCAAGGTCCTGACCCTCGGCTGCAAGCGTCGCCGTCTTGCTCTGCCCCAGGAGACGCTTGATGCCCACCGGGTCCTTCTGGAAGACCCGGATCTGGTGTACCCACTTCACGCTCTTGTACCCCTGGAGGAAGGGCACCCACAGGCGCAGCGGCCCGCCGTACTTTCTGGCCAGAGGCTCGCCGTTCAGCCCAAAGACCAGCAGCACCCGCGGGTCCCGCGCGATCCTCCTGGGCAGCCCTTCAAAGTAGAGCCCGTCCTTGGAGTAGAAGGAGAGGTAGCCGTTCTCCGGCGCCTCAATCTCCGCCGCCGTCAACAGGTCCACCAGCCGGACCCCGTCCACCTCCGGCCGCTCCACCCAGTTGAAGATCTGGCACACGAGCAGCGACTTCTGCCGGACGCGCGGCAGGGCGCCCAGGTCGGCGCCGCGCACGCTTCGCCGTTGGCCCTTCGCGTCCATCAGCAGGACTTCCCAGTCGTCCAGCGGAGTCGCGCCGGGCATGGGAAACAGGGAGAGCACCGGCATCGGCTCAGCCTCGAAGTCCATGGCCGCAAACTGGTCCTTGAACCTGGGGTAGTTGATTCCCTCTCGGTGCATGCACATGCTCCGTGTCGCCTCTCGCTGATCTAGCTCGCCGGGGTCTCAGGCTCCAGGGGGCAGACGAAGATCTTGCCGTCTCCGTAGTTGTTCGTGGCGTTGGTCTCCGTGATCGTGGCGACCACGAGGTCGGCCTGCTCGTCCGGCACGAGCCACACCGCCATCCGCTTCGGGAGGAACTCCATGCCGCCCTCCTGCCCGCCCGCGTTCGGCCGCAGGTAGCGAAGGCCCCGTTGCCGGCCGCGTCCGAGGACGCGGTTCTGCAGGACCTCCTCGATCCCCAGGGCGGTCAGCGCCTCCCCGTTCGCGGGAGCTCTCGCCGGGGCTGTACGCCATGCCGGCGGGAGCGCCAACCCCCGCCGGCGCTGCCCACGGCGGGCGGCGGATTCCTGACTCCATACAACCTTGCGCACCCACGCAAACCTTGGAGTATAATATCGGCGTCGTATGTCCCCACACCGTGCTTATCCAAGCCAAAGTGAGTGTGTAAAGAGTGCAAGCCTTTGACTACACCATCGCCCGTACCGTCGATGAGGCCGTAGCCCTCCTGGCCGAAAAGGGTGAGGGCGCCAGGCCCATCGCCGGAGGCACAGACATCCTCGTCCAGCTCCGGTCCGGCCGCCGCGTCCTCGAACGCCTCGTCAACGTCAAGACCGTCGCAGAGTCCAACCAGCTCACCTACGATCCCCAGGAGGGCCTCTACCTCGGCGCCGCCGTCCCCTGCTACCGCATCTATGGCGACGACTCCGTCGCCCGCGCCTACCCCGGCCTCATCGACGCCGTATCCATGATCGGCGGCATCCAGATCCAGGGCCGGGCGAGCGTCGGCGGCAACCTCTGCAACGCCGCCCCCAGCGCGGACGCGATCCCGCCCCTCATCGTCCTTGGCGCCACCTGCCACGTGGCGGGCGCCGGCGGCCTCCGGGAGGTGCCCGTCGACCAGTTCTGCACCGCCCCCGGCCGGACCGTCCTCCAACCCGGCGAGTTTCTCGTGTCCCTGCGCCTCCCGCCTCCCCAGCCCCGATCCGGGGCGCACTACCTGCGCTTCATCCCCCGCAATGAGATGGACATTGCCGTCGCAGGCGCGGGCGCATCCGTCGTCTTGGACGAATCGGGCCAACGCTTCCTCTCGGCCCGCGTCGCTCTGGCCTCCGTGGCCCCCACACCCCTCCCCGTGGAGGAAGCGGGCGCTGCCCTGGCCGGGCGCGACGCCACCGAAGACGCCATCAATGACGCCGCCGAAGCCGCCATGGCCGCTGCCCGCCCCATCTCGGACATGCGCGGCACCGTCGACCAGCGTCGTCACCTCGTCGGTGTTCTCACCCGGCGCGCCCTGCGCGGCGCCATCCAGCGTGCAAGGGAGGGTTAGACAGTGCTCTCACGGTCTCATATCCAAATGAACGTCAACGGCGAGGAGGTCGAGCTCCTCTGCGAGCCCCGCCAGAGCCTCGCCGAGATCCTCCGCGACGTCCTCGGCCTCACGGGCACCAAGGAGGGCTGCAACGACGGCAACTGCGGCGCCTGCAGCGTGGTCCTCGACGGCCGCCTGGTCGACTCCTGCCTCGTCCTCGGCGTCGAGGCGGCCGGCTCCCGCGTCGAAACCATCGAGGGCATGGCCCAGGACGGCGTCCTCCACCCCCTCCAGCAGAGCTTCCTGGAAGAAGCCGCCCTCCAGTGCGGCATCTGCACCCCAGGCTTCCTCATGGCCGCGAAGGCCCTCTTGGAGCGGGAACCCAATCCCTCGGAGGAGCGCATCCGCCTCTGGCTTGCGGGAAACCTCTGCCGCTGCACCGGCTACGACAAGATCGTCCGGGCCGTCCAGGATGCCGCTCAGGTCATGTCGGCCCAGTCCGGGCACACCACGGAGGTACAAGCCTGATGGCCACCACAACCGAACAGGAACTCAAGGTCGTCGGCACCCGGCCCATTCGCCACGACGGTTTCGACAAGGTCACCGGCCGCGCCGTCTACGGCCCGGACATCAGCCTGCCCGGCATGCTCCACGGCAAGGTGCTCAGGAGCCCTCACGCCCACGCGAACATCCGCTCCATCGACACCAGCAAGGCGGAGTTATATCCCGGCGTCCACGCCGTCGTAACGGGCGCCGATTTCCCCGTCGCCAGCGACCGGGAGGAAAACCTCGGCGGCGAAGGCTCCCTCAACTTCAAGTTCCTGAGCAACAACTTCATGGCCCAGGACAAGGTCGTCTACAAGGGCCACCCCGTGGCCGCCGTCGCCGCCGTGAGCCCCCACGTCGCCGAGGAGGCGCTCGCCCTCATCTCCGTCGACTATGAGGTCCTTCCGCCCGTCCTCAACGCCAGAGAGGCTATGAAGGACGGCGTCCCCATCATCCATCCCCAGATCACCACCAAGACCATGGCGGACCGCACGGGCCCCAGGACCGATACCGGCGTGGTCAGCAACGTCGCCAACTACCTCCAGTTCAAGCGCGGAGACGTCGAAAAGGGCTTCGGCGAGGCTGACCTCGTCCTGGAGCGCGAGTTCGACACGGCCAGCGTCCACCAGGGCTACATCGAGCCCCACAACGGCACCGCCCTCTGGAACCCCGACGGCAACATCACGATCTGGTGCAGCAGCCAGGGCAGCTTCAGCGTCCGCGACCAGGTTGCCGAAATCCTCCGCCACCCCAACTCCAAGATCAAGGTCGTTCCCCTGGAGATCGGCGGCGGTTTCGGCGGCAAGATCACCGCCTACCTGCCCACCCTCGCCGCTCTCCTCTCTCGCAAGTCCGGCAGGCCCGTGAAGCTCGTGATGACCCGTACCGAGGTCTTCGAGGCCACCGGGCCGGCGCCAGGCTCCTTCACCAGGGCCAAGGTCGGCGTGACCAAGGAAGGCCGCATCACCGCCGCCGAGGCCACGCTCATCTATGAGGCCGGCGCCTTCCCCGGAGCGCAGGTCGCCTCCGGCGCCACGAACATGTTCGCTCCCTATCTCGTCGACAACGTCCTCATTGACGGCTACGACGTCGTGGTCAACAAGCCCAAGGTGCAGGCGTACCGCGCCCCGGGCACCCCGATGGCGGAGTTCGCCGCCGAAGCCCTCATCGACGAGATCTGCCAGCATCTGGACATGGACCCCCTTGAGTTCCGCCTCCTCAACGCCGCCAAGGAGGGAGACCGCAAGGCGGACGGCGTCCCCCTCCCCAAGGTCGGCGGCGTTGAGAGCCTCCAGGCTGCCAAGGACCACCCCCACAATGCCGCCCCCCTGGAGGGACCCTACCGCGGACGCGGCGTCGCCACCGGCTACTGGGGCAACGCCGGCTTCGCCGCAAGCTGCGCCATCAGCGTCAACTCGGACGGCACCGTCAGCCTTGTGGAGGGCTCCCCGGACATCGGCGGCACCCGCGCGTCCATCGCCATGCAGGCCGCCGAGGTCCTGTGCCTGCCGGCGGAGGACGTCCACCCCTCCGTCGTCGATACAGACAGCGTCGGCTATACCGGCGTCACCGGCGGGAGCAGCACCGCGTTCAAGACCGGTTGGGCCGCCTACGAGGCCGCCCAGGAGGTCCTGCGGCAGATGAAGGAGCGGGCCGCCAAGATCTGGGAGATTGACGCGGAGAACGTCGAGTTTACCAACGGCGCCTTCCACTCCACCGCCGACCCTGAGCTGCGCATGACCTTCAAGGACCTGGCCGGCCGTCTCGGATCCACGGGCGGCCATATCACCGGGACCGCCAATGTCTACCCCCGCGGCGCGGGCCCCTCCATCGGCACCCACATCGTTGACGTGGAAGTGGACCCGGAGACCGGCAAGGTTCAGGTCCTCCGCTACACCGCCAACCAGGACGCCGGCAGGGCTATCCATCCCAGCTACGTCGAGGGCCAGATACAGGGCGGCGTCGCCCAGGGCGTCGGCTGGGCGCTCAACGAGGAGTACTTCTTCGACGACCAGGGCCGCATGGCCAACTCCAGCTTCCTCGACTACCGTATGCCCACCTGCCTCGACCTCCCCATGATCGACGCCGTCATCGTGGAGGTGCCCAACCCCGCCCATCCCTACGGCGTCCGCGGCGTCGGCGAGACCGGAATCGTGCCTCCCCTCGGCGCCATGGCAAACGCCGTGTCCCGAGCCATCGGGGTCCGCATGAACTCCCTCCCCATGACCCCCGCCAAAATCCTGGAAGCCCTCTGGGCCAAGGAGTCCAACGCCTAGCGTCCTAGTCCCGAAGCTCGCTGCATAGCACTCCGGGCTCCGGCTCAAGTCAGCTATGCGCTCTGAAAGCTGCGGCTATGCTACTGGGCGTCACGCCCGGCGGCATTGGCCGGTGGACCTCAGAGACAGGGCACGAGTTGCCCGCCGCCCGGTTTCCGGAGGCGCTCCACATGCCGGTCGTCTTCATTCCCAGCCTGATGCGCCACCTCACCGGCGGACAGGAGCGCGTTCGCGTCCCAGGCTCCACCGTACGGCAGGTCATCAACAGCCTGGAGGCTGCCCACCCCGGCGTCTACGAGCGCATCATGGAGGACGGGCGCATCCACCCCAGCGTCACCGTCTTCGTCGATGGGGAGCAGGCCCTGCTGGAGCTCCTTGAGCCCGTGGGCGAAGACAGCGAGGTCCACATTCTCCCCGCCGTGAGCGGCGGCTGACCGCCGTCCTCCCCGCGTCCGTTCTCCCGTGGCGGCTCATGGCGGGGCGCTCGAACCCAATGAGCAGGGGGCGTGGCGGAGAGCAAGCTCCCACCGCGAGCGACTACGAGGTCAGCTTCGGCGCGTTGCCGATGGGCCGGAAGAAGCTGTGCAGGTAGTTGCGCTTGTGCGCCCACTTGTGGGCGCGCCGCAGGGGCGAGTCCGGGATCACTTCACCCTGGCGCGTGATCCGCAGCGTCTCGTACCGCTCGTCCATGCGCACCGGCGACTCCGTCGTCAAGCCCGTCTCACACCCCTCCGCGTCCAGCGACTTCTTCAACGACTCCAACCCCTTGGGTTTCTTGTTGGGCGTCATGTAGATATAGAACTCGCTGCTGCCCAGCACCTCGTCGAAGTGCTCGCTGGCGACATAGGTCCCCGAGCCCTGGCGCAGCTCGCGCCGTGTCAGTCCGTGCTGTCGTTGCCACATGAGCGCACTCCCTCTTGTCTCGATGCGTCCGGTGCTGCGCACTCAGCCGCCGTATCGACCTGTCGCGCCTCTAGTCCCCGCCGCCAGTGTGGCCCGGCAGGTTCATACTGACCCGCAGGATCTCTAGGGGCTCCTCGCCGGCGCACTCGAACCAGTACCTCGTGCCATGGGGCACAAAGGCGCCCTCATGCCTGCCCAGGTTGGCCAACTCCACGCCGCCCTCCCCCAGGAACTTGGCGCGGCCCGCCAGGACCAGCCAGTAGCCGTCCTGGGCCGCGTGCGAGTGCAGACTGTTGCCGGTCCCCTTGGGGAAGACCTGCACCGTGCTTATCACCGCGTCGCTGGAGTACATCGCAAAGGACTTCGTACCGCCCTCTCGCTCCCGTCCACCCTCCGCATCGCGTCCGGGGTACCTGAAGGTTGTGATCTCTGCCGCCATCGATCCCTCCCTGTCTGTGCGAGTTTACGAGTGCGTCCCAGCGGTGCTGAGGTCGCCCAAGAGCCGCTGCGACGCCGCGGCGATGTCACGCACGGCCGCATCGAAGGCGTCGGCGTTGGCCCGCGACGGTCTCCGGTAGCCGCTGATCTTGCGCACGAACTGCAGCGCCGCGGCGTGGACCTCCTCGTCGGTGACCGCCGCGTCCGCGTTCCGCAGCGTCCTGATGCTTCGACACATGATTGCTCTCCTGCTCCGCCCTCTCTTCTCCCGTACCAGGAGCACCGGGGCCACGACGCACAGCGCAACGCCGTCGCCGCCCTATCCCTCCTCCCACGCCACGACGCCCCGCGCGCGGAGGGCCTCTGCGTCCTCCCGGCTGTACCCCAGCTCCGACAGGACTGCCCGCGTGTGCTCCCCCTTCAGGACGCCCGGCCCGGCCCTCTCCGGCGTCCGCGAAAACCGTATGATCGGGCTGTAGCGCCAGTACTCCCCCACACCCCGGTTCCGTACCACCGTCGTGCACCCGCTCGCCGCGGCGTGCGCGTCCTCCTCGAAGAAGTGAAACATTCCCCGTTCCTCGGCCTGCACGCACGCGACGTCCGCGGCGGTAAGGTCGCGCTCCCACTCCGGCGCGTCCCGGGCGGCGAAGATGCGTCCCAGCTCCGTCGCCAACGCCTCGTCATTCGCGGCCCGCGCCGTGGCGTCGGCGAAACGGGCGTCGGCTGCCAGGTCATCGCGGCCCAGGGCCCGGCACAGGGCGGTCCACTCGCGCTCGAACACACAGGCCAGGAACACCCACCCCTGCCGGGCCGCGTACAGCCGGTAGAGCGCGTGCGGACCATGGCCCTCGGCGTCGGATATCCCTCGCGGCGGCTTCCCGGCGTAGTCGAAGAAGTCGTCGGCGTTGGCGTACGCGTTGGCCCAGAGCAGCGACGTCTCCAGCTTCTGCGCCGTGCCGAAGCGCTGCCGCGCGTAGAGCGCCATCATCAACCCCGTCGCGATCACCATCGACGTGTTGAAGTCTGGGCTGGGCTCGTTCGCCCGGCTGAGCCGCCCCGAGACCGCCGCGACCTCGTCGAGCGTCATCGGCGTCTCCGCCGGCGGTATCGCGCCCCGGCCCATCTGCGCCAGCACGCCCCCCATCAGGGCGCCCGGAATGGGGTGCATGGCCGGACGATGAGAGTAGGGGCCCGTCGACCCGTAGCCGCCCGAGTACAGATAGATCAGCCGGGGGTTGATCTCCTTCAGCCGCTCGTAGCCAATCCCGATGCGCTCCGGCGCCCCCGGCCGCATGTTGTGCACTACCGCGTCCGCCCTCGCCGCCAGCGCGTGAATGATCGCCTGCCCCTCCTCTGTCTTCAGGTTCACCGACAGGCTCTCCGTGCCGGCCATGGTCTTCTGGGCCCCCAGGCCGTGGTAGTTGATGCGCATGTAGTCGCCGTCCAGGGTCTCGACGCGGATCACCCTGGCCCCCAGCTCCGCCATCAGCGACCCGCCGAAGGGCCCCGCGATCACCGTCGAAAAGTCCAGGACCGTGACCCCCTCCAGTGGATGCCCGGGCAGCGCCGCCCCTCCTTCGGCTGGGGAGGTAGCCATGCTCTCCTCCAGGCCTGCTAGGACTGCGGCAGTGTCCCGGCCCGCCTCCGGCGCGGGACCCCTCACACTGCCGGGCGTCTCCTCCATCAGGAGCAGCGGTCCCAGCTGGCGCATCGGCCCCACCCTCGGGTCCTGCACCTCCGCCACATGGCCGTTGTGCCGGAGCTGGGGGTGGTCCATGGCCTGCTGGGCGGTCATGAAGGGCTCGGACGCCACGTCCGCCGCCTCGCGGATGAAGAAGTGCATCCACTCCTCCAGCGTCCGCTCCTGCAGCCGCGACAGCATCATACGCACCAGCTCGGCGCGGTCCTCGTCAAGGAGCCGGGGCGCGTCGGCGAAGCGGCGCTCCTCCAGCACATGGCCCAGGCCTATCGAGCGCAGCGTCGCCTGGAAGAGCGGCTGCAGCAGGCTGGCGATCTGCATCCACCGTCCGTCCCGAGTCCGCGCAGGCAGATAGCCCACCCGCGGCAGCCTGGACGGGTCCAGCGTCGGGTCCCCGTGGAACCGCTCCGGGTCCTTCAGCATCATCTGCCAGGTGATCCAGTGGTACACGTCGTAGGCCGTGATGGCTTGGAGCAGGCTCGTTTCTACGCGCTGTCCCTGCCCCGTCCGATCGCGCACGTACAGCGCCGCCACCACGCCGCGAAGGGCGGCCAGGGCCGCCGCGTGACTGGCCACCTGCACCGCGCTGAACACCGGACCCTCGCGTTCCACCTGCCCCCCAAAGGCCGCCATCCGCCCGCACTTGGCGGCCACCACGCCCTCGTACCCTTTGTAGCCGGCGTACGGGCCCCGGGCGCCAAACCCCGTGATGGAGCAGTACACGAGGTCCGGCTTCAGCGCCCGCAGCGTGTCGTAGTCGATCCCCAGGCGTTGCGTCACCCCCGGACGAAGGCTCTCGATGACCACGTCCGCGCGCCCGGCCAGCGTCTGCGCCTGGGCCTGCCCCTGGCTGCTCTTGAGGTCCAGGACCACGCTCCTCTTGCCCCGGTCCCACTGCAGGGCCCCGGGCATTGAGCGGAAGGGGTCGCCCCCGGGCGGCTCGACCTTGATGACCTCCGCCCCAAAGTCGGAGCCCACCATCGTGGCGATGGCCCCCGGCATGCCACGAGTGAAGTCCAAGATGGTGATTCCCTCTAGGACCTGCGGCATCGCTGCCTGCCCTCACCCATGCGTTCTCCGTTCATGGAAAACCTTTGCGTAACTCCCCGCAGGTGCGAGGTCGTGAGAGCGAAGGAGCTTCCGCCACGCCGCGGCCCCGCCCTGGATTCCCGCCTTCGGAGACCTTTGCGTAACTCCCCGTGGGTGGCGAGGTCGTGAGAGCGAAGCAGCTCCCGCCCCGCCCCACCCTGGATTCCCGCTTTCGCGGGAATGACGGTGGGTGCGGGAAGGACGGCGGGGGAGGTGCGGGGGTGACGGTTGTGCAAAGGTCTCCTCATGGTGAGGCACTCGAAGCGGTAGATCGGGGGGCGCGGGGCCGCCAACCACGACCATCCCCTACCTCAGGTGGAAGTGCTTGAACGCCTCCGCGTACTTCATGCCGTGGTTCTCCCCGTTGCGCTGCTTCCACTCGCGCTGGCGCTTGCCAATCCCGTCGCCGCTCACCTGGCTCGCGTGCATCTTCAGCGCCTCGATGGCGACGTCGATGGTCTCCGTGATGTCTACCCACATGTCCGGCGCCTCGCTCCCCTGGATCCACACCTCCTTGACCTTGTGCGGCTCCAGGCCATCCTTTAGGAGCTCCGGGAACGTCAGCCGGTCCCGCGCCGCCGGAAACACCGCCGACAGCGCTGCCTCTCCCGCCGCCATGTGGTCCGGGTGGCCCACGTACCCCCCCTGGTGGAAGCTCCGCACCGGGTTGGTCGTGATCACGACGTCCGGCCGGTGCTTCCGAATCTGCCGGCTGATGTCCCGGCGGAGCTCCAACGACGGCTGGAGCATCGCGTCCTCATACCCCAGGAAGACCACGTCCTTGAGCCCCAGCACCTTCCCCGCCTCCCGCTGCTCGCTTTCCCGGGTCGCCGCTAGCTGTGGGGAGGTCATCTCCGGGTCGTCGCTGCCCTTGTTCCCATTGGTGCAGATGACGTACACGACCTCCACTCCCTCCCGGCACCACTTCGCCACGGTGCCCGAGCAGCCGAACTCGGCGTCGTCCGCGTGGGCTACCACCACCATGGCGCTGCGATAGGCTTCCTCTGGCTGGCTCATCCTACGTGCCTCCAAGCATGCGTGTGCGATCTGGCTCGCCCCCCGCCATGCGGTAGCGCCCGCGCCCCGGACAGCATCGGCGGCTGTCCTAATCCTAGCAGAACCCCGGTCCCTGCTCCACTGGCCCCGCCCCGCTGCGGCGCGCCCGCAGTCGCCATGCCAAGCCGCCTCCCAGCGCCGCCAGCCCCGCGACGAACAGGAACAGCGCTCGGGTTGTCACGGCGGAGCGGAAACGACCGGTCATGCCCTCGACGACCTCCAAGGCTCTCGTCGAAACGATGTAGGAAAACCCCTGCTCTCCCTGGGGCTCAATCTCCGGCAGGACCGACTCGAACAGCGACCCCATGGCGATGCCGCCTCCAACGTAGACGGTCAGTGAAGAGAGGGCCAGGGCTCCTCCAGCCCACGCCAGCCGGTCCGGCCAGCTCCGGCCACCGAGGAACCCTATTCCGACGAGGAGCGCCGCTGTGAGCGGGAGGAGCAGGTAGCGCAGCTGGCGGAGCAGGCCGACCCAGCCACGCGCGCGGTCCAACTCCTCGACGGTGTCCTGCCGCCCGGCGTCCTGCAATCGCCGGCTCAGGCCCCGGTCCGTGAACGTGAATTCTTCTCGAATCATCTCGCGCAGCCGGTCCAGAGTCCGTAGGGAGTCCGGGTCCAGGTGGCTTCGCAGGTCCTCGTTGTTGAAGGTCCAACCCCGGCCGATTGCCTCGCGGAGCCGGTCCAGGAGAGCCAAGCTGCTCTCGTCCAGCGCGCCGTGCAGGTCCGCTTCCGTGAAGACGACGGCATCGGGGACCCGCTCCGCGATGGCTGCAGCCGGGGCCGCCTGTGCCTCTGCCATGGCGCGGAGGTCCGACATGGGGACCACGGGTAGCTGGCATGAGGGGAATCGGCCCACATGAATGGCGGACAGCTGCGCCGCAGTCTGGTCCGGCATGCACGTGGGCAGGGAATGAAACCGCTCGATGAGCTTGTCCTGGGCCAGGGTGGCCACGGCCTCCGCGGCCGCATCCTGGATGTCCAGCAGGGAGATGTTGGCTTCGAACTCATCCTCCCCGCCTATCAGGTAGGGACCGGCGCTGTCGATCAACCTCCCAGTCCATCCCTCCAACCACTCCTCGTGAATGACCGGGGCGACGGCGGCGACGATCTCCTCCCCGCTCAATCGGACTCCTGGCGCCGCCAGCGGCGCGTCCTCCATCCCGTCCTCAATCGCCGGGAGGATGTAGTCCTGCACAAGGAAGTCATGAAGGTCGGACTCGATCAGGCGCTCCTTGACGACGCCAAGGAGCGCATCGGACCGCTCCTCCAAGGGGATGGTCACGGAGAAGCTGTCCTGCCGGCCGATGAGATAGGGCCCGGCCTCGTCGATGAGCAACCCCATCTGCTCACGGGCCCATTCGGGCGGCATCGCCACCTTGAGGGCTGCTCCAATCTCCGCTCCGCTGAGGTCCAGTCCGAAGGGCAGGTCGCCATGCTGGGCCAGCCGCTCGTCCACGGCCTGGGGGAGCAGCTCGTCGAAGACGTTGGCGTAGACGACGTCCGTCTGGCTTTGCAGCTCCTCCCTGAGCACCTCCAGGACCGCCTCCGACCGCTCTTCGACGGGCACGACGATCCGGAAGGTCTCTTCAGCGCCGGTCACGTAGGGCGCAAGCTCTGCGGTGGCGCGCTCCACCTGCTCCTGCGTCCACTTCGGCGGCGCAATCTCCCGCACGGCCGAGGCCAGATCCTCGTTGCTGAGCTCCAGGCCCAGCGGCAACTCGCCAGTACGCTCCATGCCCTTAGCGATGGCTTCGGGGATCGCCTCGTCATACAAGAACGCATACACCTGTGCCCGGCGAAGCTCTTCAACGTAGAAGTCCGGCTGGGCGAAGGTTGCGTTGATCTGAAACCCCAACAGGGCGGCCAGCAGGAGGAATGGGAGGACGATGACAAGGGGGGCTGTAAGGATGCGGGGGAGGGTGATCATAGAGTTGCCTTGGTGCGGCTCTCCATACCTATTACTCAATCGACACCAAAAACTGCGGTACTCGTGGGCCGTCGACTTGGAGGCAGCCAACTGAGACGCCGGTATCCCCTAATTGGTGCAGCGCACCAGACCAGCGAGCTAACGCAGGACGGTCTCCTTAGCTGGTTCGAGTCTCGGCAGGTGGGCCGGAGGCCTACAGGCGGTGGATGACCTCGGGGGGCCGCGTGGAGCCACCCCGAATCGGCGGCCCAAGGGGCCATCTACACCTACGGGAGCTTCGGCAAATCCCGCGACGCGGGACGTAGAGACGCTTGATGAGAGGCACCTATTGGCTATCCCTTCCCTTGAACCACTCCTACCGGCGATATTCGTCGCCGCAGTCGCCGATCATCCGATAGAGGTCGCGGGACTGCCCGAGGACGCGCTCGATGGCTTCCACGTCTTTGGAGTCTAGCTGGATGCGGAACACCCGGACATTCTCATTGATGTGTTCGGCTACCCCTAACCTGGCGCCAATGATGACGCCGGCGACGGCCGGACGGTCCAGGATATATCGCACCGCGACGTTGGCGATGCTGGCGTTGTGCTTGTCGGCGACAGTCCTGAGCACGGCCAGCAACTGCTGAAATAGGCTCCAGCCTCCCCAGGCGTCGATCATCTGCTTGTACTTGCGCAAGCTCGCGGTGTTCAAGACGGCAGGAGTCGGTTCCGGCCGGCCCAGGTACAGGTCCGACAGCAGGCCGCCGCAGAGGGTCCCGTAGGCCAGCAGCGAGACCTCATGCGACTGGCAGAACCCGACCATTGCGGCTTCGGGGCGACGGTCGACCAGGGAGTACTGGACCTGGTTCGACACCACTCGAATCCCTTGACCGGCGATCTCCTGCATCCGTTGGGTGTCAAAGTTGGTCAGGGCCAACTCCTGAATCTTGCCTTCGTCACGCAGATCGGACAGGTGGGTGAGGGCTTCCAGGTAGGCGCTATCCCGGTAGTCCCACCAGTGGAACTGCAGCAGGTCCAGCTTGTTCATGCCCATGCGGCGGCGGGAGATGTCGATGTTGTTCTCGACGACCTGGCGGGTCATGGGTCCCGGCCGAGGCACCCACTTGGTGAAGGCCTGGATGCCGGACACGGCTTCCCCGCCGCGGGCCGAGGCCAACCGGCGCCGGAACTCGCCGACGAAATCTTCGGCTGGACCATAGTGGTCGGCCAAGTCCCAGGTGGTAAACCCGGCGTCCACGTAGTCGAACATACTGGGAATAGCAGCGTCGGGGTCAATGGCGCCGTGAGCGCCGGAGACCTGCCACATGCCGTTCAGGATGCGGCAAATCGGTAGACCGCTGGTCAAATCGAACCGGCTATTTTGAGGAAGAGTCATCATCACCTCGACGGGACTATACTCGGCCACCCTGCCCCCTAGAGTCAAACCCGTACCAGGACGATCTCGCCGATGTACACGGCAAGCTGCTAACCCTTTCTCTGGAGGCTGGTCCGCCTCCGCGATAGCTGCCCTGCTGGCGGACAGCGCAGATGGCTGCATCGTATTCCCGAAGGCTCAAATATCCATTCGAGCGTGCGCAGGCGCTGGGATGAAGGTGCCGAGCGCCCGCGACGGCGTGGTGTGTGAACGGTGACCGGTGCTTCGGCTGCTTCGCCCATCCCCTACGGCAGTGGTGAGGCAAGGGCGACTCTTCTGGATGAAGCGGCCGGTCGAGGCTCAGGACCGTCCCATGTGGAGCCGCCCCAACGAACCGCGTACCATCCAGGCCCTCGTAGTCCGCGCTTTGGTCTTCATCTGCCGCTGGATGTGACGATGGCGAGGGACGCGGTGCCCGAGCGAATGGGTCCGCGTATCGCCGCCGTCGGAGCCCGTGGCTGCCACTGGATCGCCCAAAGCGACGCCCGTCGCCGCGTTCTCATCCACGTCCTGGGTGCGAGGCAATGGGACGGAACAATTCGGTACTTGTGGGCGGTAGACCTAGGGTCCTCTGAAGGCGACGGCACGTAACTATCCACTGGTGAGGTTCGACTCCCAGTAGGTGGGCTCTTATTGCCGCTGTTGTATTGTACTCAGTACGCGCGCTCTGCCCCTGCACCGTCGGGCCGTTGCCGCGGCTCTTGTCCCCATCCAGCGACTCTATCTTGATCACCTCGGCGCCCATGCGGGCGAACATGAGCGCGCACCGGTCCTGCCTGGTAACGGCCCAGGTCGAGCACTCTTATGCCCTCGAGCACGGTCATGGAAGAGGAGGTCATTTGTCTTCTTGCTTACCTCCTTGGAGACCCTGGTCGCGGGTCAGTCCGGCCCCTTGCGGTCCAGGAACTCCTTGAACCCCTCGGCGACCGGCGTAGGGGCCAGCTTTCCGGCCTGCGCTTCGAGCTCGTTGCGGTACATCTGCTCCCAAGCCTCGCCGACGTCCCGGATCATCAGGTCCTTGATGCCCTGCACCATCCGGCTGTCGTTCGAGACGATCTGCCGCGCCAACTTGATGGCCTTGTCCATCAGGTAGTCGGCGGCGACCAGGTGGTTAAGCAGCCCCATGCGGTGGGCCTCTTTGGCGTCCACGACCCGGCCGGTGAACAGCAGCTCCTTAGCCACCGGCCACCCTACCTGCATGGGCAGACTCCAAGTCGAGTTCACCCTACCGTACGACGCTGCGAGGAACCGGAAGCTGGTGTTCTCGCAGCCCACTCGTATGTCGAAGCTGGAGGCCATCACCGCTCCCCCGCCGTAGGCCAGCCCGTTGATGGCGCCGATGGTTGGCTTGGTAGACGCAGCCAGATGCCATCCGGGGCGCGCCCTGTTCGGGTCGGCCGGCGGCAGGTCCGCACCCTTGGCAAGCTCGGCCATCTCCTTGATGTCGCCGCCAGCCGAAAACGCCCGGTTGCCGCTCCCCGTGACAATTATCGCACCGATCTCATCGTCGTCTTCGAGCTCGGTCAGTGCCGAGTCGAACTCGCGGTGAAGCCCCCGGTTCATCGCGTTCAGCACCTTGGGGCGGTTCAGGGTGATCGTCCCCACCCCTTCAGCACGCTCTACGACAATGGTCTGGTAGCTCAACGGCAAGCTCCTGTGGGGTTGCTATGGACTACGCGGACGTGGCCGCGTCCGAGCGGTGCTCATTATAGGAGCCGCTACAGACGGGGTCAAGGAAGCCGCTCCCGTGCCGGTCCAGTGGGGGTTGCAAGTAGGGTAAGACCCAGCGTTTGCCATGAGCTTGTCGAAGGGACGGGTCCTAGCGGCCTGTCCTGAGCTCGTCCTGAGTGTGTCGAACCAGATGAGCGGCGGGGGGCCGAGCGCTAGAAGCCGGCGCCCTGGAGCCCCTGCAGCCCGCGCAGCACCCAGATCTCGCCCAGGTGGCTGAACCCGTGCGTGACGATGCTCTTGCGGATGACCCCCCCGATGCTCAGCTCCCCCAGGGGACGCACGGTCACGATGCGCGCCATCTCCTCGTCCGTCAGCGTCTCCACGTACGCCTCCGTGGAGCGGAACACTGCCGACGTGTACGCCCCGAAGCCCTCCAGGTCGTCGATTCTCACCTGCCGCGCGTCCTCGGACGAAAACCCGGTCCCCTGGGCGCGAGCGTCCAGCTCGAAGCGCCGGTCCCACCCCTCGGACATCCAGATGGTCGGCTTGCGGCCCCGGAAGATGAACTGCACCAGGTTGTCCTCGGTGCGCACGTAGTGCCACACAAGGAAGGCGATGCTGTTCGTGAGGCCGCCGGGGTGATGGTGCACCTGCTCCACCGTCAGGCCCGTCACCGCCCTCGACCAGTCCTCGTGCAGGGCACGGAGGCTATCGATGATGAACGACTGTGCTGTGATCAAGGCGCCTCCTGCCGCGTCCGGTGTGTGGGCCCAAGCGTAGCCGCCGCCCCATGCCCAGTCAAGGCAACCCCGGCTCGTCTTGCCCGCCGTGCCCGCATCTGCGATACTGCCGTGGCCAAAGAATGCTCCGTGGTCCCGCACCCCGTATGCCCCCACGTCACCCTGCCGCGTTCCTGGCGGCCCTGCACGCGGCAGGGCGCCTCGGCCCCGCCCGGCCACGAAAGAGAGTCGCCCTGAAAGTCACGTCCCAACCGCGGAGCGCCCGCAAGCTCCCGCGGCCGCGCATCTACTATGGCTGGGTCATCGTTGCCGTCGTCGCCCTCGTGGGCATCGCCGAAAACGCGGAGTTTCACCCCACCATCGGTGCCTTCATCAAGCCCATGACCGGGGAGTTCGGCTGGACCCGGTCCCAGTTCGTCGGCGCCATCAGCATGGGCACCCTTCTCGGCGGGCTCACGGCCACCGTGGTCGGGCCAATGCTGGACAGGTACGGCCCCAGATGGCTCCTCTTCGGCTCCTTCCTCGTCATCGGCGCCCTGCTGGTCCTCATGTCCCAGGTGAGCCACCTCTGGCAGTTCTACATCCTCATGGGCATGGGCCGTCTGCTCACCCAGGGCGTCGGCAGCGTCGCCTCCAACGTCGTTGTCGCCAAGTGGTTCATCCGCCAGCGAGGCCGAGCCGTCGGCCTCTCCCACACCGGCTCCCGCCTCGGCAATGGCCTCGTGCCGCTCTACGTGCAGTCCTTCATCAGCGCCTACGGCTGGCGCACCGCCACCGTTGCCCTGGGCCTCCTGACTTGGGCCACGACCCTCATCCCCACGTCCCTCTTCCTGCGCCGCCAGCCCGAAGACATGGGCCTCCGCCCCGACGGCGACCCGCCCGGCGGCGCCCCTCCCCAGGACCGCCCCCATCCGCAGCAGGCGCCGCGGCCCATCCCTACCCGCGAGTTCTCCTTCACCCTCACCGAAGCCCTCCACACCAAGACCCTATACATTCTCCTCGTTGCAACCTGCGGCGCCTTCATGGTGGGCGCCGGGTTCAATCTGCACGCCCTCGCCTTCTTCACCGACCGAGGATTCTCCCCGAACCTCGCCGTGACCCTGGTTGCCACCTGGTCATTCCTCGCATCCGGCGTCACCCTCATGTCGGGATTCCTCGCCGAGAAGATACAGGTGCGGCACCTCATGATCACCGTCTACGGCTCCTGGGCCCTCGCCATCGCCTTTGTTTCACAGGTCACCACCGTCCCAATGGCCTTCGGCTTCGCCATGGTCTTCGGCATGGTCTTCGGCGCTATGCCCATCGTGAACATGCTCGTCTTCGCAAACTACTTCGGTCGAGGCCACCTGGGCTCCATCCGCGGGTTCACCACGCCCTTCCAGATGGGCTTCAACGCCATGGGGCCCCTAGTCGGCGCCCTCGTCTTCGACTTCACCGGCGACTACACGCCGGTGCTCTTCGTCTTCTTTGCCCTGTTGAGCCTTTCCACCGTCATGGCCCTAATCCTGCGCTACCCCCCGCTGCCGCCCCGGGGGGCCCAGCCGACGACGCCGCGCTGACCCTCGCGGCTCCCGGCGGGGCCCAGCGCAGAAGCCAAGCGCCGCGAGAAGATCGTGGGGTGGCGTGCCAACCACGGCGGGAGGGTGCGGGTGACGGCGCTCCCAATGACCCGGAGAAACTTGAAGGGTTTCCCCCGTATGGTTACCATGTGATAGCTCAACAGGGGGCCACAACCCCCACGTCCAAACGCTGCACCTGGAGGAGGACACATGAAGCTGGTTTTCTACGACGACTTCAAGCTCGGCGCCGTCACCGGCGATACCGTGGTTGACCTGTCCGATGCCGTGGCAGACATCGCCCACACCTCGCCTCAGGACCTGCTCAACCAGCTCATAGAGCGGTTCCCGGACTACCGCCAGAGACTGCAGCAGGCCATCGATGGCGGGGCGGGCGTCCCCGTCGGCCAAGTCAGGGTCCGGCCCCCCGTGCCCAGCCCCACCAACATCGTCGCCATGGCCGTGAACTACATGGAGAACGGCACCCGGTCGGAGCCGGCCCCCATCAACGCCTTCCACAAGTCCGCCAACGCCATCATCGGCTCCGGCGACACCATGGTCCTGCCCGATGTCCCCGCCACCATCTTCGAAGGCGAAGCCGAGATCGCCTTCGTCATCGGCAAGCGCGCCTCCAACGTCCGCGCCGAAGACGCCTACGACCACATCTTCGGCTACATCAACTTCATCGACGGCTCCGCCCGGGGCCTCCCGCCCGACGGGAACACCTTCTATCAGATGAAGTCGCGCGAGACCTTCGCCCCGATGGGACCCTGGCTCGTCACCGCCGACGAGATCTCCGACCCCCTCAAGCTCCAGGTCCGCCTCTGGGTCAACGAGGAGCTCAAGCAGGACTACAACACCAGCGACATGGCCCACAAGATCCCCAGGATCGTCGAGTGGGTCAGCTCCGTCCACACCCTCAACCCCGGCGACGTCATTTCCACCGGCACCAACCACCGCGGCCTCAGCTCCTTCATGGACGGCGACGTCGTGTCCCTTGAGGTCGAAGGCCTGGGCATGCTCCGCATCAACATCCAGGACGATCTGAAGCGGACGTGGCTCCGCGAAACACGGCTGGAGCGGACCGAAAAGGGCCTCGAAGGCTCAACGCCCCAGGTCTCCGGCAAGTACGCCGGCTAGCCGGTCCACAGTCCCGATACGGGCGGACCCGGGCCGGCCCCCCCTGCGGCAGCCGGCCTGGCGCCCTGTCGCCCCACGGGCGCGCACACAGACAGGGGGCAGGAGTGCGAATGGCGCGCGGCATCGTCGCAGCGGGGTCCGCCTACAGCGCGGGAGTTGCCGCCACGGTCTTGGGCCTCACCGGCATTTTCGCCCCCGGAGTTGCGCCGTGACCGGGTCCTCCCTGACCGACGTGCTCGCTCGCATCGAGCCCCTGGATGCGGCGGCGATGCGCCGGGCGCGGCAGCGACAGGGCCACCTCACCAAGCCCCCAGGGAGCCTGGGCCGGCTGGAGGCCCTCTCGGTCCGGTTGGCGGGCATCTTCGGGGGCCCAATGCCCCTGCCCGCCGCCAAGGTCGTGGTCGTGGCCGCGGCCGACCACGGCGTCGTCGCCGAAGGTGTCACCGGCTACCCCCAGGAAGTCACGGGCCAGATGGTGATGAATTTCCTCGGCGGGGGCGCCGCCATCAATGTCCTGGCCCGGCATGCCGGCGTGAGCGTCGTCGTCGTCGACGCAGGCGTGGCGGCTGAGCTTCCGGACCACCCGCTGCTGGTCCGGCTCCGACTCGGCCCCGGTACACGGAACATCGCCCGCGGCCCCGCCATGTCCATGGACCAGGCGCGGCAGGCGGTACTGGCCGGGACCAGGCTCGCCGCCCAGCACGTTGACCGGGGCGCTCACCTCCTCGGACTGGGCGACATGGGCATCGGAAACACCACGGCCTCCAGCGCCGTCACGGCCGCCCTCACGGGTCAGCCGCCCGGCGTGACCACGGGCCGAGGCACGGGGGTGACCCCCGCGGGCCTGGCCCGCAAGACCGCCGTCGTCCAGCGCGCCTTGCACGTGAACGACCCCGACCCGGCGTCGCCCCTCGACGTTCTGGCCAAAGTGGGAGGTTTCGAGATCGGCGTCCTGGCCGGCGTGGCGCTGGGCGCCGCCGCCGCCCGGCGGCCCGTCGTGCTCGACGGCTTCATATCCGGCGCCGCCGCCCTCATCGCCTGCGGCCTGAGTCCGCAGGCCCGCGAGTACATGATCGCCTCCCATCGCTCCGCGGAGCGGGGCCACCGCGTGCAGCTCCGGCACCTCGGGCTCCGGCCGTTGCTGGACCTGGGCCTGCGCCTTGGCGAGGGCACGGGCGCCGTCCTGTCGATGGGGCTCATCGAAGCCGCAGCGCGGTGCCTGGAGGAGATGGCGACCTTTCAGGAGGCCGGCGTCTCCGGGCGGGATGCCGAGGAGGCGCCTGCCTCGTGAGGGGCTTCCTCACGGCGATGGCATTCCTCACCGCCCTGCCCGTGGGGCCGCAGCAGGGCGACCTCGCCGCCTCCCGGGCCTACTTCCCCCTGGTGGGCCTGCTTCTCGGCAGCCTCATCGCCGGCCTCGACGTCCTGCTGCGCTTGGCCCTGCCAGTGCCGCTCACGAGCGCGCTGCTTCTGGCGGCCCTCGTTGCGGCGACTCGGGCCCTGCACGTTGAGGGCTTTCTGGACACCTGCGACGGGCTTCTTGGCGGCCAGACAAGGCAGCGGAAGCTGGAAATCATGCGGGACTCCCGCGTCGGCGCATTCGCCGTCGTCGGCGGCGTCTGCCTCTTGCTGGTCAAGTGGGCGGCGCTGACGGCCGTGGGGCCGCCCCTTCGGCTTCCGTCGCTGCTCCTCTTCCCGTGCCTCTCCCGCTGGGGCATGGCCCTGACCATAGGCCTCTTTCCCTACGCCCGGGACCAGGGGTTGGCGACGGCATTCCGTCCCGGACATGGAGGATGGCGTCTCGCCGTGGCGGGCGTCCTAGCGCTGGCGCCGTCCCTCTTCCTGGCGGGTGGCCTCGGGCTGGTGCTCCTGGCAGTGGCGACCGGCCTGGCGTGGCTCCTCGGCTGGTGGATGAGCCGGATGCTGGGCGGCCTCACCGGCGACACCTACGGCGCCGTCAACGAGGTCCTTGAGGTGACCGTCCTGGTCCTCGCCGCGGCGCTCTCCGGCGCCGGCCCCCTCATCTTCCCAGGCCTAATGCCGGAATAGCGCAACCCCGTGCAGGGGGCAGGATGACCTCGCCAACGTTCCTGAGCGCGGTGGCCAACCGCCCTGCCGACACCAGCGTGCATGATAGGCTATCATGGGCGCTGGGAAGCTGGGCAGAGCGTTGTCGCGGCGGGACGGTCCGCCGGCGTCCGCAGCGTGGACCGGGCCAGGAATAGGAACGTCGCATCGCTCCCGAGGTCTTGGCGCCCCAGAGTCGAAGTTGACATACATCATCACGACACTGAGAAGAGAGAGGGGCCCGGTCATGTGCAGGCAAGCTGATCAACGGCACGGGACCCTCCCGTCGCGTCGCGCCGCCGCCGGGCGCCCGCAAGCAGCGCTCCACCCGGCCCAGGCGGCGCCCCGTGGGTAGGTGGGTGCTGGTGCGCCACGGCGTTACCCCCTGGAACGAGGAGGGCCGGATCCAGGGCCACAACCCCACGTCGCTCAGCGAGACTGGCCGCGTGCAGGTGCAACGGGCGGCAGCGAGACTCGCTGGCGCCTCCTTCGACTGCGCCTATGCCAGCGACCTCCCCCGCTGCGTCGAGAC
This sequence comes from Dehalococcoidia bacterium, assembly GCA_965197715.1. Lineage (GTDB taxonomy): Bacteria > Chloroflexota > Dehalococcoidia > Lucifugimonadales > UBA1127. Next base: position 2,366,573 of record OZ240224.1, on the reverse strand, counting down.
GGCCCAGGCCATCCTCCACTCGAGGCCTGTGCCCCTGCGCCTCACCCCCGACCTCAGAGAGCAGGGCTACGGCCAGTGGGAGGGCAGGGTCTTCCGCGACCTCCAGCAGCAGGACCCCGTCCGCTACGACACCCTCATGCAGCGGCCCACCGAGTTCGTTCCGCCGGGCGGCGAGGGCATTCAGGCGATGCTGGAGCGGGTCGGGCGCTTCGCCTCGAGCCTGCGGGAGTCTCACAGCGTCGACGACAACCTGCTCATCGTCGGGCACATGGGGTCGCTGCAGGCTTTCCTGGTGCGGATGCTGGACCTGCCACACGACTACATCACGCGGTTTGTGCTCGGCCCGGCTAGCATCTCCGTGATCGGCGTCTACCAGGACCGGGCGACCCTGGAGGGGTGGAACAACACCAGTCACCTGGAGGATGCGCCGTGACCAGCGCCGGGGCGGAAGACCCGGCGCGAGGCACGCAGCGAGTGCGCACGGCATGACACGAGAACTGGTGCTGGTCCTAGGGGGAGCCCGGGCGGGCAAGAGCGCCTTTGCTCAGGGCCTGGCAGAGAAAGCCGGCAACGTCCTCTTCGTCGCCACGGCCGAGGCCGGGGACGCCGAGATGGCGGAGCGCATCGCCCGGCATCGCGCCGGCCGCCCCGCCCACTGGGTGACCCTGGAAGAGCCCCTCAATCTGCCCGCGGCCCTGGCCAAGGCTCCTCCCTCGTACGACGCGGTCATCCTGGACTGCCTGACCCTCTGGGTCAGCAACCTCCTCCTGCCGGAGGAGCACGCACGAGACCCCGTGACGGAGGCCGAGCGGCTCCTGGAGGCCTACGAGGAGGGCACGGCGTCGTGGATCGTCGTAAGCAACGAGGTTGGCCTCGGCCTGGTGCCGCCGACGCCGCTGGGCCGCGAGTATCGAGACGCCCTAGGCCGCGTCAACCAGATCGTCGCGCGCCGGGCCGACCGCGTGTACCTCATGGTGGCCGGGTTGGCCATGGACCTGAAGTCCCTGGGCGCACGGCCCGCCGAGACCCCAGGCCCGTGAGCCCGCGCCAACGTCCACGGGTCTAGCCTGCGAGGGCGCTGAGCGCCGCCGTGCAGCCCGAGGAGGCGTCTCCTGGCTATGCTCTGCCCACGGCGCGCCTACACCATCCCGTCACGCCGCAGCGCGTCGAAGCCCGCCTCGAAGGCCGCCAGGGTCTGGTCCACGTCCGCGTCGCTGTGGGTGGCTGAGACGATGCCCCCGCGACCGCCCATCAGGTCCACGCCAGCGTTCAGCATCGCCCGCTTCAGACTCATAGACATGGCGGCCGTCATCCCCGCCGCGACCTCGCTGTGCGGCGCCGTGCAGGCACCGGAGAGGCCGCAGACGCACGCCCGGCCCAGGCGAAGGTGAAACAGGGACGCCTCGCCATAGCAGCAGCCAGGCATCTCCATGCTCGCCATGATGGTGTTGACGCCGCTGATCAGCCGCGCCGCGGCCGCGTCGGCCCGGGCGTTGGGCTCCCCCGTCGCCACGAGCTCCAGGCACCGGACGCCCGCCGCCGCCGATAATGGGTTGCCGTTGAAGGTGCCCGGATGGGATACGCGGCGCTCCACGTCCCACTCCGGGTCCTCTCGATGGCTGATCATGTCCAGGATGTCGGCCCGCCCCGCTACGGCCCCTCCGGGAAGGCCTCCGCCGAGGATCTTGGCCAGCGTCGTCAGGTCGGGCGTGACGCCGTACTTGGCCTGGGCGCCGCCCGTGGAGATGCGGAACCCCGTGACCACCTCGTCGAATATGAGGAGGACGTCGTGGCGGCTGCCGGCCTCGCGGAGCTGCTGGAGAAACTCCGGCTGCACGGGCAGCCTTCCCATGTGGGCCCCCGTCGGCTCCAGGATGATGGCCGCCACGCCGCTGTCATCGCGGAGCGCCCCCTCCACGGCTCCGATGTCGTTGGGGGGCAGCACTCGCATGGCGCCCCACGTCGTCTCCGGGATGCCGCCGGTGCCCCGGCCCGACCCCGCCAGCAGGTAGTCGCTCCACCCGTGAAAGTGGTCCTCGAACTTGATGACTCGCGGCTTCCCCGTGAAGGCCCGAGCCAGGCGGAGCGCCATCATCGTCGCTTCGGTGCCCGAGGACGTGAACCGCACCTTCTCCGCCGAGGGAATCAGGCGGCGGACCAGCCGCGCCCATTCCTGCTCCAGCTCATGGCTGGCGCCGAGGTGCGTCCCCCTGGCCACCTGCTGCGCCACCGCCGAGACGATGTCCGGGTGCGAGTGGCCCAACATCAGCGCCCCGTGGCCCATGACGTAGTCGATGTACTCGTTGCCGTCCACGTCCCACTTGCGGCTTCCCTTGCCGTGAGTCGCCGTAATGGGGAAGGGAGTGGCGTACCGCGTGTCGTGGGTAACGCCGTCGGGGAATAGATCCTGGGCTTCCCGGAACAGCTCCGCCGACCTCCGGTGCTTGGCGTGGTACTCCTCGGTTACAGTGCTCATGGGCCACCTCCAGGGGCAAGGATACACCAGCGGACAGCCTTGGCGTCAACGCGGGTCGCCGGCGCGACGGCTTTGTGGGGGAGGATTGCGGGGCACGTCGTTGGAGAGCTTGGCCGCCTCAGTCAGCAGAAGTGCCATTTAGTTGATCCTCCACTTTGGGTTATCTTTTACTTTTTTCTCCGACTTTTGAAGCGGGTTTGGCGGGAAAAGGGGGGGTTGATTTTTTGATGGATTGGCATCCTTTGACTGGCTGTCGTGGGGGTCTGTTGACGGGCGGACCTTCCGGACGAACAAGAGGAGAGGGTTGTCCGGAGCGGGGTTGCCCTCCATGAAATCCGCGAGGGCTCTGCGGAGCTCCACAGCGGCGAGGCGTTCGCTGCGGAGCTGCCTGCGGCGGAAGTCCGTGAGGAACTTGCAGAGCTCCGGTTGCCTGGCCATTGCACCCAAGACGTACTTGAGGCGCTTCGAGTAGCGGCCGGACTTGAGGGCATTGGTGTTGCCCTTGGGAGCGCCGCCCCGGGACTTGCGGGCGTTGGTGTTGCCGATGGGAGCGCCGGCGCCGGGCCTGCGTCCGCCTCTGGGCATGGTGACCTCCTTTCGGTGTCTGGTATGCTGAGGGGAGAATAGGGCATATGTTCCGTTTTGGGCAATGGGGTGATGGCATGGTGGGGGTCGCTGGCGCGACGGGGTGAGGGATGCCCCGCTCCGCCCCCTGGATTCCCGCTTTCGCGGGAATGACGAAGGGAGGGTGCGGGAATGACGTTGGGGGGTTGCGGGGTCGCTGCGGGCGGTCGGGTGTACGGGAGGACGCTCCGCGCTGAGGCGCCGACAGCGGCCGGACCGGCTTCGTAGGACCAGGAACGACATCGCCCCGACGGCGGCCATTGGCACGAGCATCGCCAGCGCGGCGAGGCTCGCCGGCCACGGCTCCACACGTCGGGGCAACTTGCGCCCCACTTGTCAGAACAAAGTCCGGGCTGGTGAGAGTGGGCACGTCGGCGCCGATACGGCGCCCGCGCCTCCGCTCCGCCGCTGTCCCGCCGGGCATTCCCTCGGCGGTCACTGCCCGCTGACGGCCCGTGCGCCGCCACGTCGCGCCGACGTGGACGGCGATGCAGGACCGTCACCATCGGACCGGTTGCCTACGGCATCCCACCTCCCTGGCCGCCTTCATGGACGGCTGATGCCTGTAAGAATAGAACGCATATGCTGTCTTGACAAGAGACGGATGGCACAGGTCGCTGGCGGTCGCTGGCGCGACGGCTTTGTGGGGGGAGGGTTGAGGGGTCGCCACGGGGGTGGCGTGGGGCGGGCGGGGTGAGGGACGCCCCGTTCCGCGCTGCCACCCTGGATTCCCGCCTTCGCGGGAATGACGGGTCGCTGGCGCGACGGCCTTGTGGGGGGAGGGTTGCGGGGCCGCTACGGTGATGGGTGCGGCCCCTACAGCGAGGCGCGCCGCGGCGGGGCGTCGGGCCTTACCTCTGGGCCCGCCTACGCCACCGTCGCCTGGCCCCCTGCGCGCTCCGCTGGGCCGGGCGCCAGGGTGCGCAGGTTGCGGACGTGAGGGTTGGTGGCGACGAACAGCAGCACGAAGAGGATTACGACGCCGCCGCCCAGTCCCACGGCGAAGGCCGTGTTCACCAGTGACGCCAGGGCCCCGGCCGTGAGGCTCCCCAGCGGTGCGATGCTCCAGGTCAGGGACCGAAGTCCCATCACTCGCCCGCGAAACTCGTCGGGCACCAGCAGGTTCAGGACGGTGACCGCGGCCACCTGGTTCACGGAGTAGATGGCGCCTCCTATCAGGACCAACGCCAAGCCCAGGGTGAAGGAGTGGAGAACGGCGCTGGTGACGGCGAAGAGGAGCACGCTGACGCCGAACAGCGCCGGCGCCCCCGCGATGAGCCACGGCCGGTTCTGGTACTGCCCAAAGGATGCGATCAGCAGGGTGCCCAGGACTCCGCCGATGCCGTTGGCCGACAGTAGGATGCCGTAGCCCTGGACATCCACGCCCAGGTACTCCTCGGCAAAGACGGGCATGAGCCACATGTAGGAGATGCCGAAGAAGCCGTTGACAAAGGTCAAGCCCAGCAGCACGAGGAAGATCGAGTGACGCTTGGTGAAGAGGAGCCCTTCGACGATGTCGTGGAAGACGGTTGCGCCCGTGGACCGTTTGATGGGAGGCAGGTTGATCAGTCCCACGGCAACGGCCATGGCCAGGAATCCGAGAAAGGAGACATAGGTGCTGATGCCGGCGCCCACCAGGTCGTCCCCCACCAACCTACCCGACGTCGCGATGATGAGCCCCGCAACCGCCGGCGCCACGATCCGGGTGCCACTCCACACCGACTGGTTCAGCGACGAAGCGAACATGAACTGGTCCCGTGTGACCAAGTGGGGCCACAGCGTCCGCCGCGCCGGTCCGTCGAAGTTGGTCGTGAGGCCCGTCAGGAATGAGATGACCAGGATGTGCCACAGCTGGACAGCCCCGGTGATGATGAGCGTCGCCAGCGCCGCAAGCAGGAGAGCGGAGGCTGCCTGGCTCACCATGACCAGGTATCTTGGGTTCATCCGGTCCGCCAGGGCGCCTGCCAGGAGATTCAGGGCGATGCCGGGCGCGGCCTGTGCGCCGCCCACCAACCCCAGCGCCAGGGGCGACCCCGTGAGACGGAACACCAGCCACCCTAGCGTCGCGATCATCATCTGGTGGCCGCCGACACTGCTGAGGTGCCCAATGTAGTAGGTGCGAAAGTCGCGGCCCCGCAGCACCGAGAGGAACTCGACCCGCCTTGCCAGGACCCCTCGTGCCGTGGTCATCCGATTGCAACCGTGCTATTCAACGTGCGGGTCCTCAGATCCCCAGGGGAGTAGTCGCGCTGCTCATGGCGACACAGCCCAACTCCCTATCGCGGCTGCATGATGACGTCCACCAGCGCAGGCCGTCCCTCGTCGCGCACAATGCTGATGGCGCGCTCCAGGGTGGAGCGCAGCTCCGCCGGATCCGTCACCGGGCCGAAGCCCTCCACGCTATAGGAGCGCGCAAGACCCGCGAAGTCCATATCCGGGTCTCGGATGTCGATGCCGTCCCCGACGTTCTCCACCGGCCGCTCCCGTGTCACTGCCATGTGCATCTGGTGCCCGTAGTCCTGATAGTAGGAGCGGTTATTGTACACCACCATTAGCAGGGGAATCCGGTGGTGCGCCGCCGTCCACAGCGCGCTGGGCGTGAAGAGCAGGTCGCCGTCGCCCTGCACGTCGATGCACAGACGTCCGGTGCCCTTGAAGGCCAGCGCGGCGCCCACCGAGGCTCCGGGTCCGTAGCCCAGCCCGCCGCCCCGGTCTCCCCCCAGCCACTGGGCGGGGTCCGTCACGTCCCAGATACGGCGGCCCGTCCCGTTGAATGCGCCGTTGACCAGCGAGTACGGCTGCCCCTTCACCAGGTCCCAAAGCTCGGAGTAGAGGCGCGCCGAGGAGATGGGCTGGTTGTCCCACCCCTTCCGCCGCCACTCCTCCGTCTGCCGGGCTATCTGCTCCCGCGCGCTCCGGACCCGCTGCCGCCGCGCCGCCACCCGGTCCGCGCTTGCGCCGTCTGCGGCCATGCGCTCCCGGCAGAGGGCCAGCAGCTGTGGCAGGGCCACCCCCGTGTCTGCGGCGATGGGAAGGTCCACGGGCTGGATCCGGCTCTCGTCCACAACCCAGCTCTTGGGAGAGAAGTCTCGCATGCTGATGTGGATGATGGCGGCGTCGGAGGAGACGGCGGTCGCCGCGTCCCTGGTCCGGCTCGCCGCGGCGCCCAGGGACACCTGGAGATCGAAGCAGTTGAGCGCCAGCACCACGTCGGCGTCCTGGAGGGTCTGCTGCTGGGCGTACGTGAGGTCGTTGGGGTGGGTACTGGGCACGCCGAAGCGGTTGCCGCCTTCCAGCATGGGGGAGGCCAGAAGCTCGGACAGCGCCAGCAGCGCGGGCAACGCCGGCGGGTGAGCGCTCATGTCGTCCGAGATGATCACCGGCCAGCGCGCGCCCACCAGCAGCTCGGCGGCCTGGTCCAGGGCCTGCGGGTCCCCGCCCGGCGGCCGGGGCGCCCCAAACCGGCCCACGTCCGGCAGCGCGATCGACTCCGTCATGCGCTCCTCCTGAAGGTCGGCGTCAAAGCAGACGTAGACCGGCCCCTGGGGCTCCGTGGTGGCCGTCCGGTACGCCCGGACAAGGGAGTCGGGAAACGCGTTCACGCCGGCGGGCTGGTCGTCCCATTTGACGTAATCCCTCACCTGCGTTCCCTGGACCAGCGCCGTATGCACCCAGTCGATCCACGGGCGGCGGTTGCTGGCGTTCATCGGGCCCGTGCCTCCCAGCACCAGCATCGGCGTGCGGTCGCACCACGCGTTAAAGATGGCCATGCTCGCGTGCTGGAGACCCACCACGTTGTGCACTATTGCGGCCATCGGACGGCCCGTTGCTTTCGCGTAGCCGTGCGCGATCGCGACCGCCGTCTCCTCGTGGCAGCAGAGCAGCATCTCCGGCCCCTGGCCCCGCTTGAAGTTGACCAGGGAGTCGTGGAGCCCCCGGAAGCTGGCGCCGGGGTTGAGCGCCACGTAGGGGATGTCCAGGGCGCGGAGCATCTCCACAATGACGTCGGAGCCAAAGGCGGCCTCGCTGGGCCGTCCCCCAGTGCGGGCGGCGGCTGTAGTGGTCTGCTGCATGACACTCTCCTCCTGCTTGCTGAGTCGGGTCCGCCTGGCATGAACGGGTCGGCCCGTCGGTGGCACCGGGTCGGCGAAGAGGCAGCGCCGGGCGGGCCATGCAAGGATATACCAGGCGAGACCCAAGGCGCCAATGGTGGGTCGCCGGCGCGGGGCATCCCCCCACACCACGCCCCCCGCGCCGGCGACCCACCCTGGTTTCCCGCTTTCGCGGGAATGACGGGGGTGGTGAGGGGCTCCGAGGCGGGGCTGCGTCGAGATGGGGGGTCGTCCAAATCAGCCGATGGTTGTTGGGAAGATGAACGGGTCTTGCGAAAAGCGGTCATGAGGCCTACGATATTTGCCAATCCAGGAACGCGGGAGGTGAGTATGGGAGCAATATCGGCAAACAAGCTTGGCGGCGTTTCACTTCTCCTCGGTCCAGTGCTGGCGCTCGTCTTCTTCCTCCTGCAGCCGGGAGGACTCTTGATCGACCGAGTAGAGTCGAGTGATGCGGTTGGGGCGATCACGGCCTACGCATCGAACCCCGCGTTGACCAGGATCACATCGATGGTGATAGCTCTCGGGCTGGTCATGATGCTGTACGGACAGGCCGCCTTGGTGCTCAACCTCCGCGACAGTGGAAGGGCCTATGGGCTGGCAGGATATGGCGTTCTGTTCCTGTTGATCGGCGGCGCCGGGTGGGTCCTGGTGCAGGGGATACACGTCGTGCTGGCCGGCGTCCAGCAGTCTCCGGAGGCGATTGCGGCCGCAACGCCAATCTACGAAGTGGATGCGGGCGCTACCCTGATGGGTCGACTGGTCGTCTCGGTGGGGTTCCTCCTCTTCAGCCTGGGTCTGACGTCCAGGGGCGGTCTGTACAAGACCACCGGCTTCGTGGTGGCCATTGTCGCGCTGGTCTCTCTCCTAAGCCTCATCTTCGGTGTCAGCTCACCCGATAATCTCGATAACGCGACCGCGATATCGAGGGCTTGCTACTTCCCCTGGGTGATCTGGAGCGTCTGGCTTGGGGTGGGCCTGCTGAAGGAAGCGTGACCCCGGGTCCGTAGGGAAGCTTCTCAGGGCGCCGCGTTCGGGACGCAGCGGTCGGACATCGAGTTGCCCATGACCCTGCGTCCGGGACGTGCTTGACCAGCTGGGCTGCGGAGAGCGTTGCTGCCCTCGCCCAAGTGAGTTGGCCGCCATCGTTGACACGCTGCCAACCCCGTCCTATCATCCCCGTAACGTAGGGGCGGCCCCGGAAGGCGCAATTGCGCAACTGCCCCTGCGCCGGGCGGAGAGAAGCGCCCACGACAACAGCGCCAGAGGGCCAACATGGACTTCGAGTACCACTACAGCGACGAGCAGCAGCGCTTTCGCGATGAGGTCCGCGCCTGGCTGGACGCCAACGTGCCTCCGGGCCACGAGATGCCCGCCGACCCTGAGGACCTGGACCAGGAGACCTATCGCTTCTTCCGCTCCGTGCACCAGGAGCTGGGCGCCAGGGGGTGGCTCTATCCCACGTACCCCAGGGAGTACGGCGGGGGCGGCCTTACCCCGGAGCACGAGATGATCCTCCTGGAGGAGCTGTACCGGCGCAAGATCCCGGGCGTCTCCAGCGGCGGACTCTTCAGCAACAACCTGGTCCTGCCCTCCATCCTGGTCTGGGGCACCGAGGAGCAGAAGCGGCGCTTTCTCCCAGGCCTCCTCACCGGCAAGACGATAGCCTTCCAGACCTTCACCGAGCCCAACGCCGGCTCAGACCTCGCGGCCCTCCAGAGCCGAGCCGTTCGTGACGGCGACGACTGGACCATCACCGGCCAGAAGGTCTTCATCAGCGGCATGGGCGTGCCCGACCTCCTCTACGGCCCCTTCGTCACCGACCCCAACGCCCCTCGGCATCAGAACCTTGGCTACTTCCTCATCCCCAACCCCTTGCCCGGCCTGACCGTGGAGAAGATGGCCCTCCTCAACGGTCGCAACCAGCACTTCATCTACTTCGACGAGGTCCGCGTTCCCGGCGGCAATCTCATCGGCGGCGACCACGACGGCTGGCAGGTCGCGCTGACCACGCTGGAGCAGGAGCACGGCGGCAGGGGCCTCGCTTTCTACCGCGACGAGGGCCTGGCTGAGCTCCAACGCTACGTCCAGGAAACCCGGCGTCAGGACCGGCCCATGGGCAGCGACCCTCTTGTGCAGGCGGACGTGGTGCAGTCCTACCTGGACAGCCAGGTCCACCGGCTGCTGGAGCTGCGCAACTACGCGATGTACACCGGCCGCACGGAGATGACCTACCACGGCTCCCAGGCGGCCCTGTGGCGCAAGGAGTTCCGCCAGCGCAACGCGGACCGGGAGCGCAGCGTCCTGGGACCCTACGCCCTGCTGGACCGCCGAGACCCGGCGGGCCTCTTCCACGGCGCCCCCGAGTTCCGCCAGCGATGGAGCCTCACCCAGGCCCACCCCGGAGGCACCATCGAGATTCAGAAGATCATCGTGGCGCGGCGCCTCGGCGTCAGCCGCACCCGGGAGAGGGCGGCGCGCACCCCGGCCACCGCCACCGCCCACGGCAGCTAACGGGTCGCGTGCCGGCAGGTCTCTTCCCCTTCACGCGGGGCGGTCGTGCCTGCCCATGAGCGCAGCGATGCAACTGAGGGGTCATGCGGCGCACTCCGGTCCCGGAACTGCTCGACTACGCCCGGACGACGCTCCGCCGCGGCGCTCCCGTGAGCCGCGACCCGGTCCTCCGGGACCTGCTTGTGCGGGCCTATATCGACGCCCAGGTGAACCGGCTCCTGGAGGCCCGCGATTGGCGCATCTACGACACGGGCAGGGAGACCACCTATCATTCAAGCCAGACGGCGCTGTGGGCCGCCGAGGCGTCGGTGCGCCTGGCGTTCATCGTTTCCGACGTCTTGGGCCCCTATGCCATGCTGGATGCATCCGACCCACTGTCCCCGATTCAGGGCAAGTTCTCCTCGATCCAGCGCAGCAGCATAGCCGCCGGGACCGATACGATCCGGCACAGGGAGACCATCGGCGCCGCTCTCGGGTTCGACTCGCACACAACCCCACAGTAGACGGGACTCGCAAAACCTCTTCACGTAGGACACAAACATGGACTTGGCGCTGAACGAGACACAGACCATGATCCGGGAGATGGCAGCGGACTTCGTGGGCCGGGAGCTCTCCCCCACCCGCGTCCGGGAGATCGACGAAAGCGACACGGGCTTTTCCCAGGACCTGTGGCGGCAGATGGGTGAGTTCGGCTGGCCGGGCATGGCTATCCCGGAGGAGTTCGGCGGCACCGGCAACTCCCTCACCGACCTGGGCGTGCTCCACGAGGTGCTGGGCGGCGCGGCGTGCAGCAGCCCCCTGCTCTCGTCGGGCCTGCTCGGCGCGCAGGCCATTCTGGAAGCCGGCGACGTCCATCAGAAGCAGGCCCTTCTCCCTGCCGTCGCCCGCGGCGAGATCATCCTCTCCTTCGCCTTTACGGAGCCCGACTACGGCTGGGGCCCCGAGTCGGTGCAACTCAGCGCCGCCACCGCGGACGGCGGCTTCGCCCTCAACGGCCACAAGCTATTCGTTGCCGACGCACACGCTGCCGACCAGATCATCGTCCTTGCCCGCACCTCCACCGGCGGCCCGCCGGAACAGGGGCTGTCCATGTTCCTCGTGGACAAGGGCGCTCGCGGCCTGTCCGTGCGGCGTCAGACGGGATGGCTTGGCGACAACCTGTGCCACGCCACCTTGGACAACGTGGAGGTCCCCGCCTCCGCCTTGCTGGGCGAGGCCGGCCTCGCCTGGGTCCCCGTCGAGCGCACCCTCGACCGGGCCACTGCGGTCCTCTGCGCCTGCATGACGGGCGGCGCCCAACAGGCCCTGGACATGGCCGTGGAATACGCCAAGACCCGCGTCGCATTCGGCGTACCAATCGGGACGTTCCAGCGGGTGCAGGACCGCATCATCGATGCACTCAACTCTGTGGAGGCCATGCGCTGGACCACCTACGAGGCCCTCTGGAAGCTCGACGAAGGCAGGGAGGACGCCGCCATCGCTGTCTCCACAGCCAAGGCCGTGGCGAGCGACCAGTTCCCCCTCGCCTGCGACGCCTCCCACCACGTCCACGCCGGCATCGGCACGGACCTCAACTACGGCCTCACCCACCACACCAAGCGCGCCCGGACCTTCCAGCACTACCTCGGCGACGCCAACCACCACAGGAAGCGCCTCGCCAAACTGCTCAAGCTGTAGGGAACCGCTGACCAGTCCGTGGGCACGGGGGGTGCCCCGCGTCCCCTCCCCACCACTCCTCCGCCATCCTTGTATCTTGGATAGGGCGTGACAGACCGATCCGTCCTGGGTCTTCAAAGACCGTGGCTCAGCGAGGTCGTCACGCCCAACCTGCTCAGAGCCCGAACAGTATCCGTGGTTGGGTGTCAAGGTCTTTGCCAAATTGAGGAGTAGATACCTCTATCCGGGCCGAACAACCCAGGGTGTTTGCCGCCGGGCTAGCGCGTTCAACTGCAACAGCAGCTTGCGCATCACTGCCACCAAGGCCAAGTTTCCAGGTTTCCCACGTTGACGCAGGTTCTGATAGAAACGGCGTAGTTCGCCATTGACCTGAATCACTGAGCATGCAGAGAGGTAGAGGGCTTTACGCACTATGCCGCGGCCGCCCCGGATTGCCCTCTGGCCTCGCTTCTGGCCGCTATCTCGAGACCAGGGGGCCAGACCCACCAGGGAGGTTAATGCTTTGCTGTCCCAATGGCCCAGTTCGGGCAGATGGGCTACCAGGATGGCAGCGGTCAATGGTCCCACGCCAGGCACGGTGCGGTACAACGCGGCGCGCTCTGCCAGGGAAGAGCTACTCTGCAGCGCTTCCTGGTACTCCTCCTCCAGCTGCGCAATCTCCTTGTCCAGCCAGGCGATGTGGCGCTTGGTAGAGTTGGCAACGGCAGCGGAGACGCCCTTGTCCAGCCGGTTCAGCTCCTGGACTCGCTGTTCCACGAACTGCCGCCGCCTCCGCAGCAAGTCCTGCAATTCCTCGCGTTCCGGCTCCAGTTCCGGCGTGTCTGAATCAGGGAACACTTGGCCGAAACGGGACAGCACCTGAGCGTCTCTAGGATCGGTCTTGGCTTCGTAGCCACAAGCCCGGGCGAAGGAACGCACCCGGCTCGGGTGAGCCACGCGCACTGCTATCTCGGCCTTCCGCAACCGGCTGACCAGCAGCCGCTCGTACCCGCCGGTGGATTCGCACACGGTCATGGTGGTGCACTGCTCCTTCAGATGTTTCAGCAGCCTGGTAATGCTTTTCGCCGTGTTGTCGAACCGGAGTACCGGACCCTCTGATACCGAAACGTCCAAGCTGGCTTTGCCTACGTCAATGCCTGCTACCACTTCCATGCCTTACCCTCCCGGTTTGATGGTGCCTGTGTCCTCCACACTTGTAGATGCGGGCCCGAAGCCCGTGTATCCGTTCGGAGCGACCAGTACGGAGGGAAGGGTGTCTCACTGTTCGCCGGTGCAGTCCAGGGTTCCGCCTGGCTCACCCAGTTGCTTACGACGCGCCCTCCCCGCCTGCCCAGCCAATAGGCCTATTGACCGAGCGTATTGATCATACAAGTTGATCGGGCCATGGAGCCCGGATGAGCAAGGAAGGGCCGGAGTAGGAGGACTGACGTGAAAGGAGGGAGTTGAATGAAGGAAGCCCCAGTGTTTGTTGGCATTGACGTTTCCAAGGAGCGCTTGGACCTGGCGGTCCGTCCAACAGGTGAAGCACAGGAGGTCTCCAACACCCCGGAGGGCATCAGCTCTCTGGCGGGTTTCCTCAAGGGGGTAGGGCCGGAGTTGGTGGTGTTGGAAGCCACCGGTGGCATGGAAGCGCTCGTGGCAGCGGAACTGGCGTCAACGGGACTGCACGTCGTAGTGGTGAATCCCCGGCAGGTGCGGGACTTTGCTCGGGCCACCGGGAAGCTGGCCAAGACGGACGCCCTGGACGCTCATGCGTTGGCCCACTTTGCCGAAGCCGTCCAGCCCGCGGTACGACCGCTGCCCGATGCCACCGCCAGGGAACTGGTCGCCATGGTAGCCCGGCGCCGCCAACTGGTGGAGATGATCGCTGCGGAAGGGAACCGGCTCCGCACCGCCACCCGGCGGATACGCCCCCAGGTTCAGGAGCATATCCAGTGGATGAAAGACAACCTGGAGCAGCTGGATCGAGACCTGGACGATACCATCCGTTCCTCGCCCATGTGGAAGGCCAAAGACCAGTTGTTGCGAAGCGCCCCCGGCGTGGGGCCGGTCTTGTCTATGACCCTCCTGTCGGAACTGCCGGAACTGGGCGCCCTGAACCGCGGGCAGATCGCTGCCCTAGTGGGGGTGGCGCCCTTCAACCGAGACAGCGGCGCCTTTCGCGGGAAGCGATCGGTGTGGGGAGGTCGCAAGCATGTCCGGGCTGCGCTCTACATGGCAACCCTGGTTGCCACCCGGTACAATCCCGTGCTCCAGGCATTCTACCAACGCCTCTGTGCTGCCGGGAAACCGAAGAAGGTAGCCCTTACCGCCTGCATGCGCAAGCTGTTGACCATCCTCAACGTCATGGTACGGGACTATCGCCGTTGGGACCCCGCCGGTTTCAACTCTTGACAGCTAAGACAGTTGCTGAGCCCGTCGAAGGACCCCCCTGCCATCCGCCCATTGCCCGAAACAGAACACATGCCCTACACTCTCCCCAGCACACCAGCCGAAGAAAGGAGGTCACTTTGCAGCGGGGCGGCCAAGCTCTCCCATGACGTGCTGCTCCTCAGCGAGAAGGTGCGCGGCGCAGGTCGCGGTGTCCCGCGGCAACGCTATGCAGGCCGCGGTCCAAGGAGAGGACGTAGGGTTCGCCCTGCGTGTCCTCCCCAAAGGCGGAGATGGGGAGCGGGGTGTCAGTCGCCGCCTCCCGGTGCTCCGTGATGCGGACCGGTTGTAGCGCAGGCGTGGCGCAGGCCCCAGACCTTGCCGCTGTGGAAGTCGCCCGAGACACACACCCCACACAGAACAATCGGCGCCGCACCCACCTGCGGAAGGACGGTCCAGCTTCAACCGGCCCGTCGGCGTACCCCTGCGGCATCCAAACAAGGAAGAACGATCAGCCCAGCAAACAATCACCCTTATCTGCACTTTTTAGCTTCACTAGCCGAAAAACAATTGTTTTCTCAATCATATAGGGGGTATCAATCAAGTGGCTCTCTTGCTGACCAAAACACCCCTAGTTGCCCCCCACTCCGTCATTCCCGCGCAGGCGGGAATCCAGGGTGGCGAGGCGGCGTGGGGCATCCCCCCATCACAGCCGCCACCGCAACCCACCTCCACAAGGCCGTCGCGCTAGCGACCCCACAATCCGTCGCGCAGACCATCCAATTGACGCCTCAAGGCAGCACTGCTAGTCTCCTATGCTGACGAGGCAGCCCCGACCAAGGGCTGGACACGGGCGCTTGCGCACCCCGGGAAGGATGGAGGCCCACATGGCGAAGCACGGCTTCAAGGTCCTGGACAGCGACATTCACGTCCGCGAGCCGGGCGACCTCTGGCTGGAGTACATGGAGCCCGGCTACCGCGACCAGGCCCCGCGGATCAACGACGCCGTGGACTCCAACCGCGGCGGCGGGTGGACCTCCATGGGGAAGGCCCTGCCGGCATACTCGGACCTGCCCGAGCGGAGCCGAACGCTCCAGATCCGGGGCGATCTGGCCAAGGAGCGCGGCGCGGAGACGGGCCGCGCCTCCACGAAGGCCGAGGGTGACACGACCCGGGAGGGCACGAGGCCCCAGGAGATGCTCAGGGCGATGGAGGTAGAGGGCATCGACGTGGCAGTCTGCTTTCGCACGCACGCCGCACACGTCATCGCCATCGACGAGATGGACGCGGGGGTCGCCGCCGCCATTTGCCGTGCGTTCAACCACTGGCTGCGGGACTACTGCGACGAGGAACCTGAGCGGATGAAGGTTGGCGCGATGGTCCCGATGCACGACGTCCAGCTCGCCGCGGCCGAGGCCCGGCGGGCGGTGACCGAGCTGGGCGCGGTGACGCTGGTGCTCCCCAGTAACCCGGTCCGCAACCGCCCGTGGTACGACGACTACTACGAACCCTTCTGGGCCGAGGCCGAGCGCCTGCAGGTCCCGGTCTCCTTCCACGGCATCCAGATGGCGTACCAGGACCACCTGGCGCGCCGCTACATGGACAACCACGCCCTTGGCCACGCCGTGGCTCACCCGGTGGAGCTGATCTGCACGCTGGGGGCCATGCTCACGGGCGGCGTCTTCGAGCGGCACGCGGGGCTGAAGGCGGCCTTCCTGGAGGGCCACTCCAGCTGGGCGCCGTGGTGGCTCTACTGCCTGGACGAGCACGAGGCAAAGATGGGGGACAAGGAGCGCTTTGGGCTGAAGCTGGCGCCGAGCGAGTACTTTCGCCGCCAGTGCTTCATATCGGTCGACCCCGACGAGGCGCTCGTCCGGTACACCATCGACGCCATCGGGGACGAGAACCTGGTGCTGTCGACGGACTGGCCCCACGACGACTCAGCCTACCCGCACGCGACGGAGAGCTTCCTGGGCCTGGAGGGGGTCTCCGACGAGAGCAAGCGCAGGATCCTCTGGGACAACTGCGCACGCCTCTACAACCTGGCGTGAGGGTCTCTACGCGCGGCCGCGCAGCAGCAGGCAAGCAGGCCAAGCACTGCCCTGCGGCCGGGGCCTGAGCAGGTGCACAGGGACTGAAAACCCACACCTAGATACAGGCCGCCGGCGACGGGCTGGGAGAGACGCCGGGGGGCGAAGCCGTCGCCAGGATGCATGAAAGATGGACACCGCAGAGAACGGACTGAAGGACGTCGTCGGCGTCGGCAACGCCATCGTGGACATCCTGGCGCACGCGGACGAAGGGTTTCTGGCGCGCCACGGCATGGTCAAGGGCGCCATGACGCTGGTGGACGCGGACCAGGCTGCCAGGATATACGAGGCCATGGGCCCGACGATGGAGCAGTCCGGGGGCTCGGTGGGGAACACCATGGCGGGCATCGCCGCCCTGGGAGGCACGGGCTCCTACATCGGCAAGGTGCGCGACGACCCGTTCGGGGCCGTGTTCCGGCACGACCTGCACGCCATGAGCATCAGCACGGAGGGCCAACCGGCGCAAGACGGCCAACCCACGGGGCGGTGCCTTGTCGTCGTGACGCCGGACGGCGAGCGGACGATGGCGACGCATCTTGGCGCGTGCGTCGAACTAGAGCCGGAGGACATCGAACCGGAGACGATTCGGGGCCACCAGGTCGTATACCTGGAGGGGTACCTGTGGGACCTGCCCCAGGCGAAGGCGGCGATGGTCAAGGCGGCGGAGGCAGCCCATGCGGCCCAGCGCCGGGTGGCGCTGACGCTGTCTGATCCCTTCTGCGTGGACCGGCACCGGGACTCGTTCAGGGAGCTGGTCCGCGGGCACGTCGACGTGCTGTTCGCCAACGAGGACGAGATCATCTCGCTGTACCAGGCGCGTGACTTCGAGGCGGCGCTGCAGCGCGTTCGCGGCGACTGCAAGCTGGCGGCGGTGACCCGCAGCGAGAAGGGCTCCGTCATCGCGGCGGGCGGCGACGTACACGTGGTGGACGCCGTGCCCGTGGAACGTGTGGTGGATGCCACGGGGGCCGGCGACCTCTACGCCGCGGGGTTCCTGTACGGGCTCACGCACGGCTACGACCTGCCGACGAGCGGGCGCATCGGCGCCGCGGCGGCATCCGAGGTCATCGGGCACATGGGCGCGCGCCCGGAAGCGGACCTGCGTGGGCTGGCACACGGGATGCGGTAGTCGGCGGCGACCTGCCCCTCGACTGGGCCCTATGCCACCTCAGCCTCGAAGCGTAACCTCGCCGGCCAGCATGGTCACTCTGGAGCCGTCGCTGCGCTCCAGGATGAGGTTGCCTTCCGGGTCCACGTCGACGGCGACCCCATCCTCCACGCGGCTGCCCCAACGAACACGGACCCGCTGACCGAGAGTGTCGAGCAGCCCACGCCACTCCTCGTAGACGGCGTCGCTCCGGCCCAGGGACGCGTAGAGCTCGTCGAGCTCCCGGAGGAGCGTGCGGAGCGCCGCCAACCGGGAGACCGGCGCGCCCACGGCGGCCATGAGGCTGGTTGCGGTGGAGGCGATTTCGGGGTACGGGTCGGGATCGAAGTTCACGTTGAGGCCGATGCCCGCGATGGCGCACCGCACGGCATCGCCTTCGAGGGTGCTCTCGATGAGGATGCCGCTGACCTTGCGGCGGTCCAGGAGCACGTCGTTGGGCCATTTCACGGTGGGATCGATGCCGGTGACGGCGCGAACGGTCCGGGCGACGGCGAGGGTGACGGCCATGTTCAGTCGACGCAGCTCATGGAGGCTGGGGCGCAGGACAACGGAGAGGAGCAGGTTGGCGCCCGGGGGTGAGAGCCACGCCCGGTGGAAGCGTCCGCGTCCGCCGGTCTGCTCCTCGGCGAGGACGACGGCGCCCTCGGGCGCTCCGGCCTCGGCCTCGTGGCGGGCTTCGTCCATGGTCGACTCGACGGTGGCTCGGCACACGACTCGCCGCCCGACGGTCCGCGTGCCGAGCCCGCTGGTGACGGCTTCCGGGGTCAGGGCTTCCTGCTCCATGTCGGTGGGTGCTCTCCGATGCTTGAGGATCCTGGGGCCGCGTTCCATTGTACGGGATGCGGCCTCCCACTTGAGCGTTCACAGGCGACTGGGCAGAATAGAGTATCGTGGAGAGACGGCAATTCTTTGAAGGAGCGGTTTCCATGGCTCTGTACGAGTTCTGGTGCGCGACGTGCAATGAAGAGTTCGAGGTCATGCGGCCCATGAGCAAGATGGCGGAGCCGGCGGCGTGCCCAACCTGCGGCGGCCAGGGGGAGCGACTGCCGTCTGTGTTTGCATCGAAGGCGGACTACTCGCTGCACCTCCCGGCGAGCGGCGCCTTCCGGGGGCCCAAGACCGAGACTGCTACGGAGAGTTGATCAGCGCTGCCGATAGGACGGAGGGCGGGGGTCCGCGGTCTCCGGCCTGTCCAGCACGCCCTGTCCACACTGGCACAACCGCGCGGCTCAGGGCGGCGTGGAGAGGGAGCGAGGGGCGCGGGCCGCTACGGCTGGCGCTCCGTCGAATTCGATGGGACCGGTGGGCCTGTAAGCCGAGTTCTGTACTCCGGCGTCACCGCCGGAGCGATGGCCATCCCTCTGGGACCCCGGTTGCCCGGGGTCTCGTGCAGCCTACCCGGGGGCGGGCCGGGCGCCCATAGCCCCCTGTGCGGCCTTGCTCCGGGTGGGGTTTGCCCGCCGCCGCGTCTCCGCGGACGGCCGGGAGCTCTTACCTCCCGATTTCACCCTTGCTCCGGCGAGCGGAGCGGTATGTTTCTGTGGCACTTTCCGTCGGGTTACCCCGCCTGGGCGTTACCCAGCACCCTTGCCCGATGGAGCTCGGACTTTCCTCTCCCCGCTTGCGCGGAGAGCGGCCATCCGGCCCACCGGCCCGCTTCATTATAGCAGCCCGCTTGCGGGCGGCTCGAAGGGCGTTCGGTGCGGGGAGCCGGGGTCTGCGCACCGCTAGACCACGAAGAGCAGGCGCCCGCAGCTGCTGCACCGCACCAGGTCCACGGCGGCGCGGGCGCGTTGGAGCTCGTGGGAGGGGAGGGTGAGACCGCAGGCGCGGCAGATGCCCTGCTCGACGCGGGATACGGCGGTGCCGCGGGACCTCTTCATGCTCTCGTACAGCTTCAGCTCCCGGGGGTCGACGCTGGAGACCGCGGCCTGGAGCTGCTGCTCCAGGCGGGCCACGTTCGTGGTCAGGCGGTCCCTCTCCCCGATGAGCTGCTGATGCTGCGCGTTCCAGGCGGCCTCGGCGGAGGCCAGGGCGCTCTGTGCGGCGCGGGCGCCGCCGTTTGCGCCTTCCGCGCGGTCCATGACCTCTAGGAGGGCGTCCTCTTGTTCGCTCTTCTGACGGCGGAGCATGCGGAGGTCTTGCTGATAGCCCTGGAGCTCCTTGGGGTTGGAGAGGCTGCCGTCATAGAGCTTCTTTTCGACCTGCTGGATGTGGGACTCCAGGGTGCCGAGACCCAGTTCCAGGTCCCGCTGCTCGGCCTGGACGGCTTCCAGGGACTTCCGGGCCTGGTCCAAGCCCCGGCGGGCGGCGTCGAGGGCCTGGGAGTCCTGGAGGCCGGCCCGGACCTGGGCCAAGGCCTTCTGGGACTGGGCCAGCCCTGTCTCGAGCACCTGAAACTCGTAGAGCTGCTTCGCCGGAGCCACGGCAACGCCTCGAAGGAGCAGAGTGGCCTCATTGTAGGCATGGTGGCTTGGAGCGTCAACGCGACTGACCCGCGCCACGCCCGCCACCCAAGCCCTACCGACGATTTGAGGTGGTGGGGTAACGCCTCGCGCCGCCCTGCATGCCCGCCTGCGCGGGAATCAGGCGGCGGACCTGGGCGGCGGCAGTGGGATTGTGCAGTCCGGCTGCCTTGGCGTAGAATGGGGCCGAATCTGGGTCAGGAGCGTGTCAACAGGATGCGTCTGTTCAACACGATGACCCGCCAGGTGGAAGAGGTGCGCCTCGGGCAGCCGGGGGTCGTACGGATGTACACGTGCGGCCCGACAGTGTACCGGTCCGTGCACATCGGCAACCTGCGCTCCTATCTCATGGCAGACTGGATACGCAGGGCCATGACGACGGAGGGCAGCCGCGTCACCCACGTCAAGAACATCACAGACGTTGGCCACATGCGCCAGGAGCTGCTGGACCAGGGCGAGGACAAGGTGATCCAGGCCGCCCTGGAGGCGGGACAGACGCCGCAGGAGATCGCGGAGTTCTACACCAAGGGCTTCATGGAAGATGAAGCCGCGCTGAACATCCTTCCGGCCGACCACTTCCCCCGCGCCACGGACCACATCCCTGAGATGCTGGAGGTGACGCAGCGCCTGATGGAGCGGGGCCACGCCTACGAGGTCCAGGGCAACGTGTACTTCTCGGTGGGCAGCTTTCCGGCGTACGGGGACCTCTCTGGGAACATCGCGGAGGGCCTGATGCAGGGGGTGCGAGCGGAGGTGGACCCACTGAAGCGGGACGCCCGGGACTTCGCCCTGTGGAAGGCCGCCGAGCCGGGCCGGGCGCTCAAATGGCCGAGCCCTTGGGGCGAGGGCTTCCCCGGCTGGCACATCGAGTGCTCCGCCATGTCCGTCAAGTACCTGGGGCCACAGCTGGACATACACACGGGCGGCGTGGACAACATCTTCCCCCATCACGAGGGGGAGCTGGCGCAGTGCGAGGGGGCCTACGGGGTACCGTTCGTCGGTCACTGGGTACACGGCCAGCACCTCTTGGCCGACGGCGTGAAGATGGCCAAGTCGCAGGCCAACGACTACACGCTCGCTGAGCTGTCTGCCAAGGGCTTCGAGGCGCTGGCGTTCCGCTACCTCTGCCTCACGGTGCATTACCGCACGCGCATGAACTTTACGTTCGGCGCGCTGAAGGCGGCGCAGCAGGGGTTCATTCGATTGAAGGACCGGGTGTGGCGCTGGTCGCTGTCGACTCCGGAGGCGCCGGAGGCGTCCGTGATGGAGCCCTGGCGGAGGGCGTTCTTCGGCGCGGTCAGGGACAACCTCAACCTACCCAGGGCGCTGAGCATCCTCTGGGACATGGCGCACAGCGACACGCCGGACCAGGCCAAACTGGCCCTTGCCCTGGAGTTCGACCAGGTGCTGGGCCTGGGTCTGGCGCTGGTGCCGGATCAGTACCGGGCCCCCGCGGAGACGTTCCCACTGCTGGAGGAGCGCTCCGTGCTTCGCGCGGGGGCGCAGTACTCCCGGGCGGACTCCATCCGGAGGCAACTCAACGAGTCGGACCTGCTGGTGCAGGACGTGGAGGACGAGACGCTGGTGCGGCCCCTCTCGTCCTGGGAGCGCCGCAGGGAGCCGTGGCGCAGCTACTCGTCGCCGGTGGAGGCGCCGAGCTTCCTGGACGAGCGGTCCACGCACGATTTCACGGTGAGTCTGGTGGTTTGCAACTACATGGCCGAGGTCCAGCGCTGTGTGGCTTCGATACTGCCCTGGCTTGAGCGGACCAACGCGGAGTTGGTCATCGTGGACAACGACTCGGAGGACGGCACGCAGGACTGGCTGGAGAGTCTTGGGCAGGGCGGAAGGGTGCGGGTGGTCCACACGGACCACGTGCTGGGGGACGGTGCCGCGAAGAACCTGGCCCTCCGGCTGTCCCTGGGAGAGATCGTGATCGTGCTGGACCCGAGCGTGGAGGTGTCGGGAGACATCTTCGAGTCTGTGGGGCAGGCGCTGGAGGACCCGGATGTGGGCGTCGCCGGCCCGTGGGGGCTGACGACGACGGACCTGCACCACTTCGAGGAGCAGAGCACGGGCTACGTGGACGCGATGCAGGGCTACTGCATGGGGTTCCGCCGGGCGAACCTGCAGGACGTGGGGCTGTTTCGAGAGGGGTTCCGGTTCTACCGCAACCTTGACATCGATTTCAGCTTCCAGTTCAAGGAGAAGGGGTACAGTATCCTGACGCTGCCGGACCTACCGCTGGTGCGGCACGAGCATTTTGTGTGGAGCGCACTCAGCGAGCAGATGCGGGACGAGCTCAGCCACGAGAACTTCCGCCGGTTCACTCGCAAGTGGGGCCACCGGCACGACCTGCTGCTGCGCAGCACCCACGACCACTAGGGGCCGCGCGGCCATCGCGCCGGCCGGCGGCGTTTGCATTCGTCAGCCTCATGCGCGTCCTGTACGGCCTGGCCGCTCATCCTTCGACAGGCCCAGGATGGCGGTGGGGCTTGGGGGAGTGGCCGCCTTAGGAGTTGCGGGCCGTGGCGGGGATGCGACGTGACCCACGACGCCAATGCGCACGCCCGCACGCTGAGCGCACCCGGCGGGTCCGCTGGCAATGGGTGTTGAAGGGCGCGTCCTACCACAGGGCACAGGAGATGCTATGCAGAGCCTAGACGACCTCAAGGAACGTTATGGCAGCCTCGACTGGAAGGGGCCCATCGAGGGGGAGGAGGCGGTGGACGCCGGGTGCCTCATCGCCCTCCCATACGACTACCCGGGCTCCGGCGCCGAGGTGACCATCGACACAGACGAGTTTACGGCGGTGTGCCCACTGACGGGCTTGCCGGACTTTGGCGCGCTCACGGTGCGTTATGTCCCGGACCGCCTGTTCCTGGAGCTCAAGTCGCTGAAGTACTACCTGCTGGGGTTCCGCAGCGCCGGCATCTACCAGGAGCACGCGGCCAACCGCATCCTGCGGGACCTGGCGGCGGCATGTTCGCCGGTGACCATGACGCTAACCCTGGACTACAAGACCAGGGGCGGGCTGCACACGTCGGTGACGGCCACCCTCGACCGGCGCCGCGAGCCCTAGGGGGGCGCCCTCGCGGTCCGTCTCGTGGAGGCGGACGCCCCCTTCGGCGTTGCCGCTGAGCCGGCTGTAGTGGGAACTGCGGGCCCACAACCGGCGTGCCGCGGGTGTTGTAGCGCTATCCTGCCGAGTAGCGCGGCGCGCTTCGGGTCCGCGCTGCCGGACCGGGTTGGCGGCGGGAGCGTGAATCCTCCGAGCGGACAGCCATCGTACAAGTTAGAGAGGCGATGTATTGGGCATGCCATGTTTCCTAATCCCTCTCAGGCCGTGATATACTGATGAAACCGCCTGCAGTTCCAAGGAGAAGAGGCATTGAGATGGATACTGGCCGGGTCCGTGTTAGCCATCTCCGTGGCACTCACGGCCTGTCAGAGCTCCGACGCCAATCCGGAGGCCGCGGCGGGTGAAGCGGCCAGTTCCGCCAGCACGGCGGCACAAGTAACCGCTCCGACGCAGGCCACACCACAGCCAGCTCCAACGGCCAAACCGGCGCCGAGCCCGGCACCTGCCGCGACGCCGGCCCCCGCGCCGATACCGACGCCCACGCCGACACCCACGCCTTCGCCGGTCCCAACGCCAAGCCCGACGCCCACACCCACGGTCTTCCAAGTCCTGGACAAGGTGAGCAACGCCACGGTCCGTATCGATACGGGAACGGCCGCCGGGGGGGTCAGCGGGAGCGGCAGCGGCATCATCGTGGACCGGCTGGGCTTTGTCCTCACAGCCAACCACGTCATAGAGGACGCGGGATCGGTGATCGTCACGCACAGAGACGGCCAGCAAGAGCGGGCCCTGGTGGTGGGCCGCGACGAGGTCCTCGACCTGGCGGTCCTCAAGATAGGCGGGCGCCCGGACCTGCCCGTGGCGGAGCTGGGGAACCTGAAGAACGTCCGGATAGGGGACCGGGTCCTGGCCATTGGATACCCGGGGTTCAACAGTGAGCTGAGCACGACGAGCGGGGTCGTGTCCGCCTTTGTGTCCAGCGATATCCAGGGCTATAGCTTCGTTCAGACGGACACGCCACTGTATGGGGGACTGAGCGGCGGGCCGCTGTTCACGTCGGACGGTGCGGTGATCGGGGTCATCAACAGCACGCCGGCGCTGCAAGCGGGCTACGCCATCGGCATCGACGACGCCGTGCTGGAGGTGGTGTCGCGCCTCAAGGCGGGAGAACTGATGCTGGCGCCAGAGGTGGCGAGCCTTGGGATGTCGCAGAGGAACCCGGCCCCGATAGGCCACACGGTGCGGGTAGTGGGGCCGCCGTCCTACTTTGGCAATACAACCCGCAGCATCCACGAGATAAGCATAGAGCAGGTGATCCGGGGGGAGGAGGCCGCGCCGATAGTCGCGGCGGCCTACAAGTGGAACCCGCCGCCCTTTGAGGGGAACGAGTACCTGCTTGCCCGGATCAGGGTCCGCTACGTTCGCGGGCCCACGACAGGGAGCGACTGGATACACCAGGTTGACTTCCGCATGTTGTCCGGGCCGGGAGTGGTATACGACCTGCCCTTCGGTGTGGTCCCGGTGCGGCCGTTCCTCTCCGCCAGGCTCTATCCGGGCTCCGTCTTCGAGGCTTGGACCACCTGGGAGGTCGCCACAGAAGACAGGAATCCCGTGCTGGTCTGGGGCCTCGACTGGTTCAATCGCAGCACAGCCTTCTTCTCCATGCACGAGCGACCCGAGGAGATGGAAGAGGCGGCTGCGGAGGATGATTCCGGTGCCACGGAGACAAGCGAAAGCGCTCCTCAGTCTTAGGCGGCGGAACAGCCGGGCGTGACAGAACAACCCCGATTTCAGACGGCGGCATGGTTTCCGTGTCCAAGCCAACTGCTCGGACCCTTTCCCATAGGATGAGGTGAATCATGGTGCGTTGGACTTCCCTCTTGCTGCCAATTGCCATTGGCCTTGGAGTCCTGATCTTCGCTGCAGGGACGGGGGCGGGCATCGCCTACGCGGTGTTCGAGCCGCCGAAGAGCCGCGCGGAGGCGCGGGTGGAGCAACGCCAGATTCGCATCGACGAGCTTGAGTCGGAGGCGGCGGCCCGGGAGCAGCGGATAGAGGAGCTACTGGCCGGCCAGGGGGAGCTGAAGCAGCAGCTGGCCGAGGCGCAGGCGACCATCGGGGGCCTGGAGACGGCGGTGGCGGAGGAGCGGGCCGGGGCGCAGCGGGCGAAGGCGGCGGTCCAGGAGGCCAACATCCTTGTGGCACAGCGCGACGAACGAATCGCGGAGCTGGAGGAGAAGGCGGCAGAGATCTCAACGCTACAGGACCGGCTGAGCCTCTATGAGTCGGCGTTGGAACCGGTGGACCCTGACCGGCTGCTCCTGATCGAGCTCCGGAAGGACCCGCCCGGCGACCGAGAGGCTGCGCGGGAGTACTGGGAGAACGTTAAGGAGCTGGCGGTGCAGTCGGACCCCTCGCTGGGACCCAAGGCCGACCGGGTGCTGCGGCTGATTCCGACCTATTTCGACTACATTGAGGCTGCGGGCGAGGCGCAGACCTGCGAGGGGATTTTCGACGCCTACTTCACATCCGGCGTCATCGACTACTTCAGCGTGGAGAGCGACTTTGAGCGAGACCTGTACCTGGTCCTTATCAATCGTCTGGACTCGCTCATCGTACTGACGGAAGAGTAGGCGGAGCGCGGAACGGAGGCCCCGGACGGCAGGCTGTGAAGGGGCCGGACGCAGGCGTCCCGGGCGGAAGAAAGGCCCGGGAGACAGAGTCGAGGGCCAGGGGGTGGGCCAGCCAGACCCACCACCGGTCGTTGCGGGTCCCGCCGGAATGACCGGGAGATGTGACATTCGGACGGCACGCGGGGCCGATAGGCGCATTCGCGGAGAATCGTAGGCATACGGGGGAGTAGGCCATGAACAGGAGCACCTTTCGGGCCGGTATCCTGCTGCTGGGGCTGTTGCTGCTGCTCGGCGCGAGTCCAGTCCTTGCCGATGGTGACGGGAACAGCGGCACAGATCCGGCCGAGGGCCTTTCGGGGGAGGCGTCGGCGGTCTTTGCGCCGAGGCTGGGCCAGGCGCCCGCGGGGGTGGCGCCGGCGCCATTCAGGCTGCTGACGCCGATCCGGGACCTGCTTTCCGGGTCCGTGTGGCTCATGACCATGAATCTGGACCCGCGTACCAGCGCCCTGTCCAGGGTGGCGGGCGCGAGCAGTCTGGCGCCCTCGCCGGGGCTGGCGTGGCAGGGGCTGCGGGAGATCTACGTAGCGCCGGAGGCGGGACCCGGTCAACCGCAGTCGTCGGCGCCGGCGGCGCCATCGGCCCAGGCGCTGGTCCCGTTCCGAGACCCGGCGCCGTCCTTCAGCCGGGACATCCTGGTGACGCGCGACTTCAGCAACTCTCCGCTCCAAACCGAGCCGATGATCGCCGTGAACCCCAACGATCCGGAGCACCTGCTGCTGGGCACCATCGACTACAACTTTCCGAACGTGTCCGCCTACGTGAGCTTTGACGGCGGCGCGACATGGGAGGGACCGCAGCAGCCCCAGTTCCTGCGGGACGACCTTGGGGCCGGCGGAGACCCCATCGTGGGCTTTGACCGGGAGGGCAACGCCTATCTGGGCTTCATCTCCATCGGCGTGGAGGAGTTTACCGTAGGGCCGGCGTTGGACTTCGCGACGGTCTCCAGCATCGCGATGTCGCGCTCCACGGATGGCGGGTTGACGTGGGAGGAGCCCGTGTCCTCGGCCCGCAGCGGATTCGAGCGGGACGTGTACAGCGACGAGCAGGGAAGGACGCGCGGCGTGATTGGCCTGAGCTTCCTGGACAAGCCCTGGATAGACATCGGCCCGAGCCCGGGCAACCCCAGCAAAGACTCGATTTATGTTACGTACACCAAGTTCACGACCCAGTACAGCATCTTCAGCATTGGGGAGCTGCCCTTCTTTGGGCTTCCCGTGGTGGAGACGGTCATCGAGATAGTGCGCTCTGACGATGGGGGCAGAACGTGGACGGACCCCGTGGCGGTGAGCCCCACGGTGCGGCGCATCTACGGCGACAACCCCGAAGCGGATGAGGCCGACCAGGGCACGGAACGGCTGCAGGACGGCGGCGACGGCGATGGAGATGGCGGCGGGGAAGATGGAGAGGAAGGGGAAGAGGAGTCGTCCAAGGCCATCGGGACGAAGCGGACGGTCCAGGGATCGCAGCCCGCGGTGGCTCCTAACGGCGACGTCTACGTGGCGTGGATGGACAGCACGAACGATGAGGCGTTCCAGGGTCTGGCGGAGATCTACCTGGCCCGGTCCGAGGACGGGGGGACGACGTTTGAGAAGCCGGTGCGGGCGTCTGTGCTGAACGAGCCGGGGTTTGCGCCCCGCAGCTCGTTCTTCCGGTACTGGGGCTCCGTGTTTCCGCAGCTCGACACGGGGCCAAACGGGGAGGTGTACGTGGTCTACACGGCACTGCCGCCGGACAAGAAGAACGACGACGGTGACGTGTACGTAGTGCGCTCCCTGGACCGGGGAGACAGTTGGGGCCGGCCCACCCGCCTGAACGACGACGCGACGAGCCGGCTCCAGTTCTTCCCGTCCGTCACGGTGGACCCCAACGGGGTGGTCCACGCCATGTGGGGGGACATGCGCGACGACCGGGCGTCCACCCGCTACCACATCTACTACACGAATTCAGAGGACCGGGGCGACACGTGGGGGTTCGTGGACCCGGAGCTGGACTTCCGCACGCGGAACGCTCGTGTGACGGACTTCCCCTCCAACCCGAACAAGGGCTTTCCGGGGGGCCTGTTCATTGGGGACTACTTCTCCATAACGGCATCCGAGAGTGATGTCTTCCTGGTCTGGGCGGACACACGCCTGGCTGAGTACGGGCCGATCAACCAGAAGATCGGCTTCACGCGGCGCTCCGCGATCCAGGCGCCGGAGGTGTTCATGAGCCCACCGGCGGGGTCCGGCGGCCAGTCCGTGGACCTGCAGGGGTTCAACTTCCAGCCGGACACCAGCGTTTTCATCCAGGTAGGCGGGGTGGTCGTGTCGACGCTCCGCACCAACGACCAGGGGCGCTTCACGACGGAGCTCTTCATACCTGTGGCGGGGTACGGCGCGCACAACGTCCAGGTCTTCGATGAGTCCGGAAACTTCGCCACGTCCTCCTTCTTCATGGAGTTTGGGTTCGACACGGTGAAGGAGGTGCAGGACGACTTGGCGCAGCAGGTGGAGGCCCTGAGTGGAACGGTGGAAGGGATAGACGCGCGGGTCGCGGAGTCGGTCCGCAGCGAGCTCGATCAGCTGCGCGGGGCGCTGGCATCGGCGCCGACGGCTCCGGCGCCGGCTGCACCGACGCCGGCCCCCGGACCCGCCATGGAACCAGCGCCGGCGGGGGGCGCGGACTGGTGGGTCCTGCTCATCGCCGTCCTGGCGGCTTTCGTCGTCGGGTCAGCGGCGGCGGTGGTTGTGGTGCGGATGACAGGCGCCCGACGGCAGCAGAACCGCAGGTGGGACAACCTGGGCTAGCGGTCAGTCCCCTATCAAGGCTGAGGAGAGGCTGGCTGGGGTGAAGAGGTCGGCCATCCTGGGCTGACAGAGGGCACAACGCAGAGGAACGTGAGAGCAACCATGCTGAGAGATCGTCGAGCATCCGAGGGTCGACCAAGGAGCGCGGTCCGCCGCATTGCGGCCGCGCTGACGCTGGCCGTCGCGCTCCTGGCCGTCGGCGCGGGTGGCGCAGTGTACGCGGTGCCGCCTACGCAGGAGCCTGGGCCGGTGGTCGACACGGTCTACTTCAAGGCCTTCGACGTGGACCGGGCCCCGCTGGACCTGCGCCAGGGGAACATGGACCTCTACCTCTTCGGCCTCAAGATTCAGGCTGCCACGGAGCTCCGAGGCACGCCGGGCGTGCGGATCTACGAGGCGCCGGCGACGAACCTCTCCATCATCCTGAACCCGGCGCCCGCGCCCGCCGGGGAGCTCAACCCCTTCTCCATCAAGAAGGTGCGCCAGGCCGTGCAGCGGCTGGTGAACCGCGAGTTTGTAGTGGGGGACGTGTACCGCGGCATGGCGCTGCCTATGATCACGCACCTGAGCCCGGGCGACTTCGACCAGCTCACGGTGTACGACCAGGTGCGCGAATCCGACATTCGCTACGACCCGGAGTTTGCCCGGGCGCAGATCAAGGAGGCAATGGAGGAGGCCGGGGCGACGCTGGTGGACGACGTCTGGAACTACGGAGGCAGGCCCATCCGGCTCAAGTTCATCATTCGCACGGAGGACGAGCGGCGGGAGGTGGGGGACCTGCTGCGCAAGGAGCTGGAGCGCGCGGGGTTCTCGGTGGCGCCGGCGTACCAGACCTTTGCGCCGGCGATCTTCACGGTATACTCCTCTGACCCGCAGGCCTTCCAGTGGCACCTCTACACGGAGGGTTGGGGGCGCTCCGCCCCGGACCGGTACGACTTCTCTCAGATCAACCAGATGGCCGCGCCGTGGATGGGCAATATGCCGGGTTGGCGGGCGTCCGGCTTCTGGCAGTACGAGAACGAGGAGCTGGACGGCATCGGCAAGCGGCTGTTCACGGGACAGTTCGCGAGCCTGGAGGAGCGCAACACGCTGTACCGGCAGGCGACGGAGATCGCCCTGGATGAGTCGGTGCGGCTATGGGTTGCCACCGTCGTGAACAGCTTCGCCGCCAGCAGCGAGCTGGAGAACGTGACGGAGGACTTGGTGGCCGGCCCCAAGGCGCCCTGGACCCTGCGGGAAGCCAGCATTCCCGGCAAGAGCGAGCTGACGCTGGGGCATCTCTGGGTGTGGACCGAGCGCACGACGTGGAACCCCATTGGCGGTCTGGGCGACGTGTACAGCACCGACATCTGGCGCAACATCCACGACTCGCCGACGTGGAACCATCCGTTTACGGGGGTCCCCATACCCTTCCGCGCCGATTACGAGGTGGAAACGGCGGGGCCGAGCGGTAAGCTGGACCTGCCCGCCGACGCCGTGATGGTTGACCACGACAGGGACACGTGGCGGCCGGTGGGCCAGGGGGCCCAGGCCACGAGCAAGGTGACCTTCGACTACACGCGGTACTTCCAGTCAACGTGGCACCACGGCCAGCCCATCTCCATGGCCGACGTCATCTACTCGATCCACCAGGGCTTCGACATTGCGTACGACACGGAGAAGGCGCGCATCGAGACGGCCATGGCGGTGACGGCGCGCCCATACCTAGACACGTTCCGCGGGTTCCGGGTACTGGACGACAATCACCTGGAGGTGTACGTCGACTTCTGGAATTTCGAGGACAACTACATCGCCTCGTACGCATCGCCCACGGGCCTCTCAATGCCCTGGGAGTTGCTGTACGCGATGGACACGCTGGTCTTCGACAAGCGACAGGCGGCATACAGCGCCACGGCCGCGGCACGGTTCCAGGTGCCGTGGATAAGCCTGGTGATGGACCGCGACTCGCGCCTGGTGCGCAACACGCTGCGGGAGCTCTCCCGCGACAACAAGATCCCCACGAGTGTCCTGACTATCGGCGGGAGGACGCTGGCCTCCACGCAGGACGCCGGGGCCCGGTACCAGGCGGTGCTGGACTGGTGGGACAGTCACGGCCTCATGGTGATCAGCAATGGACCTTTTATGCTGACCCGCTACGACCCACCGGCCCAGTTCGCGGAGCTGCAGGCCTTCCGGGAACCCAACTACCCGTTCAAGCCTGGAGACTTTCGCTTTGGTGTCCCGGAGCTGGTGGAGTTTCAAGAGGTGGGCGCCAGCTCTTTGCAGATTGGAGCGGCCCAGAGCATACCGGTCAGCCTCCAGGGGCCGGGGACGCTGGGCCTGCACTATCTGCTCCTGGACCCCGCCAGCGGCGAGACGTTGGCATCAGGTGAGGCGCAGCCCGGCGCAGGCGGCCAGTTCACGGTAGAGTTGGGCGCAGACGTCGGCGGCAGGCTTCAGCCGGGCCTGTACCAGCTCTTTCTGGCGGGCTACAGCAGCGAGGTATCGCTGATGACGGAGCGCCGCGTAGACCTGGACGCGACAGTGGAGGCGCCCAGCACACAGGCCCCGGCGATGGCTGCGACGCCGGACGCGCCCGCCCCGTCCACGTCTGCGGCGCCGAGCGCCGCGACGCCCGCGGCACAGACATCACCCCAGCCTCAGCAGGAGCCCGACGGGGGTGGCTGCGGGAGCAGCGGTGCGACGGACCTGGCGGCGCTGGGCGGCGTGGGGATGCTGGTGGGGCTCGCGGCGCTGCGTCGGCGATCAGTGCTGTAGCAGCCGGGCCACCGCGGCCCTAGCCCTCGCGCAGGGCGCGATAGGACGAGTATCAGCTTGCCCGCTGACGCCTCACTGCGCCCCACGCCACTCCACGTGGCAGGTGCGGCATCGGAGTGGGGCGGGGCGCCAATCGCCCGCCACGTAGCACAGCCCCTTCACCGCGGGCAGCCACCCGGGGCGCCCGCTCCCGCTGGAGGGGCTGTTGTGGAAGCCGGGGCCCTTGCTAGGACTCGCGCTCCTGGAGGACCGTGCCATTGAACATCTCGACCCTATCGACCTCGATGAGGACGGCGAACCCCTTCTTCTCAGGGTCGGGGGTCTTCTCCACGTCCACAACGCGGTCCCAGACCTGCTCGCGGAGGTCGCCGTCCTCGTGGATGGCGGTGCGGCCATAGAACTTCCAACCCACCCTGGTATCGTTGTCGCGGTACATGACAGTGACCTTGGGGTTCTTCTGAATGTTGGCCAGGCCGTCCCGCTTGGAGCGCTCCCAGTAGGCGAGGTGATCGGAGTCGAAGACCATCATGCTGCCCCGGTAGCCGATGCTGGGGAAGCCGTCGGGGGCTGCGGTGGCGAGCACGCACGACTTTCCTCTCAACCGGGCCGTGTTGATGTTCTCAGTCATTTCGTCGTCGAGCTGAATGGGCAAAGTGAGACCTCCTATAGGTTTGGAATCAGCCGTTCGGAAAAGAGCTCCATGTGCTCCATGCTATCGTACAACGGATTGAGCAGCAGGTGTTGTGCGCCCGCCTCGACAAGCTCGGCGACGTGGTCGAGGCACTTCTGCTCGCTTCCCCATACGCAGACACGTTTGGCCATGTCCGGGTTGTTGTAGAAGTGGCCGAACCACTCCATGAGCCTCCGCTCGGCGCGGGCTTCGTCATCGTCCACGGCCAGGTAGACGCGCTTGGAGAGGGTGAAGGTTGCGGGGTCCCGGCCGGCCTGCTCTAGGAGCAGCCGGAGCTCTCCGACCTCCCGCTTGAAGTCCTCGTTGGACGAAGAGCCGGCGCCCATCCAGCCATCGCCGTGGGCGACAGCCCGCTTCAGGGCGGCCGGAGCCCGCGCCCCAAACCAGAGCGGGGGATGGGGCGTCTGCACGGGCTTGGGCTCCATGGGCACGCCGTCGAGGCGCCAGAACCGGCCCGGAAGCCGGGCCGAGGGCTGCGTCCACAGGGCCTTCATCACCTGGACCCCTTCCACGAACCTGCTGACGCGGTGCTCCGGCGAAACGCCGAACGCCGCGTATGGATCGACGCTGGGCCCGAGCCCCAGGCCGACGGTGAGCCGCCCGCCGCTGAGGTGGTCGATGGTCGAAAGACTCTTGGCCAGCTGCACGGGGTTGCGCAAGTTGGTCACGAGCACGGAGCTTCCGAGTCGCGCCTTGGAGCTGATGCCGGCTATGTAGGCGAGCAGGCTGACGGGCTCCAGGACCGCCACGGAACCGATGATCTGCTCCACGACCCACAGGCTGTGGTAGTCCAGGGCCTCGGCCCTATGGACGAAGCTGCGTACCAGGTCCAGGTCAACGCGGCCATCGCCGAAGCTCTGGGGCAGGCTGATGCCGATGTCCACGCCGCTGGGCGTTCTCACGGGGGCTCTCAACTGCGGGCAGACTTACCGGGAGGAATCAGCTTGAATTGTAGCACAGCCGTGAGAAGCCGAAGCGGACGGGGCAACTATAGTACAATCGGCGTTGTGTGCGCCCGGGGGTGAGCGCAGACGGGTCCCGTGTGCGTTCATGTCCCTGCGGACCCACGACCGGGGGAGAAGCAGAGACCCTTGCCACGGTCGGTAGAAGTGCAGCTACGCGCACTTCCCGATACCGGAGCGCGGTGACGAGAGCCTGTCCGCGCTTCATACGAAGGAGACTGTATACGTGGCCCTTGCTCGAGCCCTGGTCCTCCGCGCGGCGACCCTCATTGGGGTGCTGCTGGCCGTGCTGGTGCTGTTGGTCGTAACCCTGGGAGCGACGGGCTTCTCCGACCGCATCCTCGAGGCGGTCATCAGCGAGGAGCTGCGGGGGATCCGCACCGGGCTCGCGCAGACCATCCGCAACCCGGACGAGATCGAGCGCGTCCTGGTGGA
Organism: Dehalococcoidia bacterium; assembly: GCA_965197715.1. Taxonomy (GTDB): domain Bacteria; phylum Chloroflexota; class Dehalococcoidia; order Lucifugimonadales; family UBA1127. The sequence continues at coordinate 2,333,671 of OZ240224.1, read as the reverse complement.
GCGGGAGAGAGAGCTCGAGCGGTTCTACAACCTGGACCAGCCGTGGTACTTCCGCCTGCCGGATACGGTGCTCCGCGTGCTGACGCTGGACCTGGGCGAGGCGCGGACGCTGCGGAGCTTCGAGGGGAGCAGCAGGATCGCGGACATCGTCCTCGACCGCCTGCCGAACACGGTGCTGCTCCTGACGACGTCGCTGGTCATCACGGCGGTCCTGGGGCTGGGCCTTGGGGTCAAGATGGCAACGAAGGTGGGGACGAAGACGGACCGCGTCGTGTCCTTCAGCTCCGCCGTGTCCTTCGCCCTGCCGGCGTGGTGGACGGGCATCCTCCTCATCCTGGTGCTGTCGTTCCAGTTCAACCTCCTGCCGTCCGGAGGGATGTACAGCACACCGCCGCCGGAGTCCGGCTTGAGCCGCTTCTTCGACCTGTTGAAGCACGCGCTGCTGCCCATCATCACGCTGGTCCTCGTGAGCGTCGGGCCGTACCTGTACTCGGTGCGGACCATGACGCTCAACGTGGCGCAGGAGGACCACGTGAACGTGGCGCGGACGAAGGGGGTGCCCGAGGGGACGGTGCTGCGGCGCCACATCCTGCGCGTGGCCGCGCCTCCCATCGTCACGGGGCTCATCTTCAGCCTGATTGGGTCACTGGGGGGGTCCATCCTGGTGGAGACGGTGTTCAACTGGCAGGGGATGGGCCGGCTCTACTTCGAGGCCGTGGCGGGGTCGCCGGACGAAGGCGTGATCGTCGCGCTCACGTTCGTCTTCACGCTGCTCTACGTGGCGGCCCGCTTCGTGCTGGAGGTCCTCTATCTGCTGCTGGACCCGCGGGTGCGGTACACATGAGCATCGGAGACAGACGAGCGCCAATGAGAAGCCTCCCGCGAACATGGGGTTTCGCCGTGCTCCGCCACGCGGGCGCCATAGTGGCCGAGGGGGCGGGGATATGAACGCGCGGGTGGGCGACGCCCTGAAGATGATGCTGGCGAGCGGGACCGGCAAGGCCGGCATCGCCCTGCTGCTGGGGCTGATCTTCATCTCCGCGTACGTCCTGGTCTCGTACCCGTTGAATTTCGGCGACACGCGGTGGAGCGCTCCCCTGGTCTGGGCCGACAACCCGAAGGCGGTCCCGCCGGCGTGGACCAACGCGTTCGGCGGCGACAGTCGCGCGGTGCACACGGCGCTCAGGGCCACGGCACCGGACGAGACGCAGCAGGTCGGCGGCGTCACGGTGCGGCGCTACCGGATGCCCGTGGACTACGAATACAGCGAGCCGCCCAGCTTCGTTTCGCTCTCGCTCTCCAACATCACATTCGTTGGCAGGCCTTCCCTGATCACGCTCACGATGCAGCGGCCGGACGGGGGCACGGTCACGCTCTACCGCTACGTTCCACCGGGGGCGCGGCCCGGCGAAGCGGCCCCGGTGTCGCGGCACGACGAGACACCGCTCCGGGTGTTGGTCAGCGCCGACGAGACGGCGCGGCGGGCGCTGGCGGAGTTCCACAACGATCGCTATGGGATGGACCTGACGGAGCGCGACCTGCGCGGCCTGGAGGACCAGGCGAGCTTCGGCGTGCCGGTCCCGGGCGAGGAGCTCAGCTTCCGTATCCTGCCGGGGGTCTACGAGTTCATGGTGCAGGTTGTAGCGTCCAACGAAGCGGACACGCTGGACGCCGCGTCCGTGGTGCTGGGGGGCTCCGTCTTCGGCGTGATGGGGACGGACTCGCTGGGGCGGGACCTGGCGGTGGGGCTCCTCTTCGGCTTCCCGGTGGCGCTGTTCATCGGCCTGCTGGCGTCGACGCTAACGACGGCGACGGGAACGGCCCTGGGCATCGCCAGCGGGTACCTGGGCGGCTGGGTGGACACGGCGATACAGCGGCTGGCGGACGTGGTGGCCAACATCCCGCTTCTGCCGATCCTGATCTTCATGGTCTTTGTATTCGGCTCGAATCTCTTTCTGATCATCCTGCTGCTGGTGGCGTTCAGCTGGCCGGGGCTGACGATACTGATTCGTTCGATGGTGTTGCAGCTGAAGTCGGGCCAGTTCGTGGAGGCCAGCGTGGCACTGGGCGCCTCGCGGCGGCGCATCATGCTGCGGCATGTATTCCCACAGGTGGCGCCATTCGTGTTCGCGCAGATGATCTTCTTCACGCCCGCCGCCATCCTTGCGGAGGCGGGGCTGAGCTTCCTTGGGTTGGGGGACCCGTCCATACCCACGTGGGGCCAGATCCTGGAGCAGGGGTTCCGCACCGGCGCAGTGTACGTGGGCTACTGGTGGTGGGTGCTGCCGCCGGGGCTGCTGATCGTGCTCACGGCGGTGACGTTCGCGCTGTTGGCCCTGGCGCTCGAGCCGGTGGTCAACCCGCGCCTCCGGGGCCGGGCGTAGTGCCGCGGAACGAGGCTAACCGAGACGAGGAAAGCAAAGGGCGAAGGGCCGGAATAGCCGCAGGCTGAGGAAGAGACGACATGCCGTTGCTGGAAGTAGGAGACCTTCGGCTGTACTACACGACGCCGCGCGGGGACGTTCACGCCGTGGACGGCGCGTCCTTCGCCATGGAGCCGGGCGAGGCCCTTGGCATCGTGGGCGAGTCCGGCAGCGGCAAGACGAGCCTTGCGGCCGCCCTGATCCGCATGCTGCCGGCCAACGTGGCGCGCTACGAGGGCAGCGTGCTTATGGACGGTGCGGACCTGATGACGCTCAGCAACGAGGAGTTTCGCCGCGTCGTCCGGTGGAAGAAGCTCTCCATGGCTTTTCAGGGCGCCATGAACGCGCTCAACCCGGTGCTGCGTGTGGGGAGCCAGATTGGCGAAACGGCCCTGCTGGAGGGCGTGCCCAAGAGCGAGGTGCAGCGCAAGGTGCGGGGGCTCCTGGAGCGCGTGGGCCTATCGCCGGAGGTGGCGCAGCGCTACCCCCACGAGCTCAGCGGTGGCATGAAGCAGCGGGTGGTCATCGCCATGGCGCTGGTGCAGGACCCTGCGCTCGTCATCCTGGACGAGCCAACGTCCGCCCTGGACGTGTCCGTGCAGGCGCAGATCATGAACCTGCTGAAGCAGCTCAGGGCGGAGCTGGGACTCTCGCTCATCTTCATCACGCACGACATCGCCCTGGTCAGCGACATCTGCGACCGCATCGCGGTGGTGTACGGAGGACAGGTGGTAGAGCAGGGGGGCATCGAGGAGGTCCTGGCGAGTCCGCAGCACCCCTACACGGAGAAGCTGCTGGCCAGCCTGCCGCGACTGCACTCGGACGTGCAGCCGGAGTTCATTCCGGGGACGCCGCCAGACCTGGCGGACCCGCCGCCGGGGTGCCGCTTCCAGCCGCGATGCACCTACGCCTTCGACCGATGCGCGGAGGACCCGCCGCTGCTGCCGGTGGGGCCTGGCCACGCGGCGCGGTGCTGGCTGCGACTAGGGAGTGCTTGACAATGCAGAGCATATGTTCTATTCTTGCCCATTGCACGCGGCAAACCTGGCGCAGCAAGGAGCGCTGCCATGGGCAGTAAGAGCGCCATCGAGTGGACGGACGCGACCTGGAACCCCGTGACCGGGTGTACCAAGATCAGCCCAGGGTGCGCGTACTGCTACGCGGAGACCATCACGCTGCGGTTCAAGCGCGGCGGGCCCTTCCTGCCGGGCAAGTCCACGGTGCGCCTCCACCCCGACCGCCTGCGCTACCCCCTCTCCTGGAGGGCCCCGCGGCGTATCTTTGTCAACAGTATGAGCGACCTGTTCCATGAGGAAGTCCCGCTGGACTTCATACAGGAAATCTTCTCCGTCATGGAGCAGGCTGGACGTCACACCTTCCAGATTCTCACCAAGCGACATGAGCGACTCGCCGAAGTTGCTTCGCAGATTACATGGCCCGGCAACGTCTGGATGGGCGTCTCCGTCGAGAATCAGTTTTGGGCGGAGCGCAGAATCCCCGCTCTCAAGCAGGTCCCCGCCGCCGTGCGGTTCCTCTCCTGCGAGCCGCTCCTGCGGCCCCTCGACCTGACGGCGCACCTTGACGGCTTGCAGTGGGTCATCGTGGGCGGCGAAAGCGGGCGCAGGTCGCGAAGAATGGACCCCCGGTGGGTGGCAGCCCTGCGGGACCAGTGCTCCGATGCGGGCGTTCCGTTCTTCTTCAAGCAGTGGGGAGGAAGGAACAGCAAAGCAGGCGGGCGGTCTCTGGAAGGAAAGGAATGGGATCAGCTGCCAATAATTCCGGCTGGACATTGCTCGACGGCCTAGCGGGCGGAGATTGAAGGGGAACATGAATGCTATTCCCAAAATCATCGGCACATGGACAGCCCTGAAGCTGGAATGCCTGGACCACTATCTCCAAGCGTATCGTACTGTGACAAAAAAGGCGCCACAGGCCTTCTATTTGGACCTCTTTGCGGGTTCAGGAGACTGTGCCCTCAGGAGGCATGGGACAATGGTACCGGGCTCCGCGTGGCGGGCCCTATCCGCCGTCCCACATTTCACAAGGTACTTCTTTGTGGAGAAGGATCCAGAGCAAGCGGAACACCTGCGCCAAAGAATCCGCACTGAGGGGATATCAAACTTTCAAGTTGAGACAGGCGACTGTAACCAAGCCGTGGACAGGATTCTGCCAAAGGTCCCGCGGACGGCCCTTTCCTTCGCATTCCTTGACCCATCGGGCTTGCAGTTGCATTGGAACACGGTAAAGAAGCTTTCCAGCCACCGTCGCGGCACTCAGAAGATGGAACTTCTCATCCTCTACCCTTATGACATGGTCATTAACCGGTGGATTTCCAAGCCAGCGATGAGTGAGACGCTAACTGCAATCCATGGCGGCGATTCCTGGCGGGTAGCGCACGAAGACAGTTTATCGCGGGGTGAAGACGAGAATGCCAGACGTGAACGGTTCGTCAATTCTTATCGAGACAAGTTAGTAGGATTGGGGTATAAGTACGTGGATGTATACGGGCCTTTGAAATATGGTCACCGCAACCTATACAACGTACTGTTCGCTGGAGACAATCCAATTGGACAGAAGATCATGCGTGATGTGTGGTCTAAACCCAGGGCCATTCCTGGGCAATTGGACTATGTCCCAGTACCACGGCCTACCTAGACCCGATCTCCTCTAGCCGCACCTCCGCCGACGCCCTACGACGCGGCGCTCCTTGGGGTAGGGCGCCGGCGCGCACAGACGGCCCTAGACCTGAAGCAGCGCCTCCAGGCGGTAGCCCGTCAGCCGCTGCCGACCGCCCAGGGCCGTAAGCTCCAGGAGCACGCCCATAGCGGCCACGGTGGCGCCGGACTGCTCGACCAGCTTCGCTGTACCCTGCAGCGTGCCTCCGGTGGCCAGGACGTCGTCAACGACGAGGACGCGCTGACCGGGCGCAAGACCGTCGCGATGCACCTCGATGGCGCCGGCGCCGTACTCGAGCAGGTACTCGGCCTGGAAGGTCTGCCAGGGCAGCTTCCCGGTCTTGCGGATGGGCACGAAGCCCAGGCCCATGGCGTAGGCGAGGGGAGCGCCGAAGATGTAGCCGCGAGCCTCGATGGCGGCGACGGCATCGAAGGTCTGGCCACTGAGCCGGTCCTTCAGGGCATCCACGGCGGCGGTGAAGGCCAGGCGGTCCTTCAGCAGGGGGGTGATGTCCTTGAAGAGGATGCCCGGCCGGGGAAAGTCGGGGATGTCCCGGATGTACGTGGAGAGGTCCATCACTCACACCTCCGGCGGGGGTCCATCGCCATCCGGGCCCCCGTGGGCATTCTCCGGCTGCGAGCTCTCGGCAACCTGCCGCTGCCTGGCGTCGCCCTCTTCCGTGTACAGGTGGCAGGCGACCTGGTGCGGTGCGCTCTCTGCCAGGAGTCGCGGCGCGACGACGTCGCAGAGGCCGGGCATGAAGCTTGGACACCGGGGATGGAAGCGGCACCCAGGGGGGGCGTTGGCGGGGCTGGGCGGCTCGCCGGGGATGACGTCGCGCAGGCGCAGCCTGTTGCCGGCGTCGGGGTCCGGCACCGCGGCGATGAGCGCCTGGGTGTAGGGGTGCATGGGGCTGCTCACGACGGCGTCCGGGGGCCCCAGCTCCACGACGCGCCCGAGGTACATGACGGCAATGCGATGGGAGAAGTGGCGCGCCGTGGCGATGTCATGGGTGATGTAGAGGAAGGCGATGCCGTACTGCTGCTGCAGGTCCCGCATGAGGGAGAGTATTTCCACGCGGCTGGAAGCGTCGATCATAGAGACCGGCTCGTCGGCGACGATGTAGTCGGGGCTGAGCATCAGTGCACGGGCGATGCCCACCCGCTGGCGTTGCCCGCCGGAGAGCATGTGGGGGTATTTGGGGGCGAACTCTTCGGTGGGCGTGAGGCGGACGTCGGCGAGGGCGGTGTGGACCCTGACGGTCCGGTCGCCGACGCCGTGAATGGCCAGGGGCTCTTCCAGGATCTGGTGGACGTCCATGAAGGGGTCGATGCTGGAGTAGGGGTCCTGGAAGACCATCTGCGCGCGGCGGCGGAACCAGCTGAGGCGCGACTCGGGGACGCGGCTCAGATCGGCGCCATCGAAGCTGATGCGACCGGCGGCCAGGGGAGCGAGGCGCAGGCTGGCGCGTCCCAGGGTGGTCTTGCCGCTGCCCGATTCGCCGACCACGCCGAGGGTCTCGCCTCGGTCCAGAGTCAGGGAGACGTCGTCGACGGCCCGGACGGGCTGCGACCGGAAGAGCATGCGCCGCACGGAGAAGTGGACGCTGACGCCGTCGAGCTGGAGCAGGGGAGCCATGAGTGGCCGGGCCTCAGTTGGTAGGTTGTGCCGCCTGTAGAACCTTAGCTGCCACGGCAGCGCCCCGCAAGGGGCGCAGCGGGGCGCAGGTGGACCGCTCACCTTCCAGTCGGTCGCAAGGCTGCTTGCACGATGCCCAAACAGGCTTCTATGACGGCCAATTCCCAGGTGGTACAATCAGTACACAGGGAGACGAGGGAAGCGGCGGCAAGGAGCATCAATTTGATCAAGCTCGTGGTCTTCACCATCGTGCTGCTGATTGCTGGCGGTGTCGGCTACGGCATTGGGTACATTACGTATGAGCCCCAGGTCGAATCGCTCCGGGGCACCCAGCAGGAGTTGGAGCAGGAGTTGGTGTCGGCGAAGTCCCTGCAGGCCCAACGCAGCGCCCGGCTGGACCAGGCCCTGACGGAGGTGGGCGACCTCACGGCGACGCGGACAACGCTAGACGCCGGCCTGCAGAGCGCGAATGCATCTCTGGAACAGGCCAAGGCCCGGCTTGCAGACGCTCAGCGAGGGCTGGAAGCCCTCCGAATGGAGCAGGGTTCCACAAGCGCTGCCCTGGATGCAGCGGAGGCCAGGGTGAGCGAGTTGGAGGGACTGGTGGGAGTCCTGGGGCGGGAGCAGCGAAACCTGCGGGCCGCGATAGACGTTCAGGCCGAGATCATGGCCATCATGACGGAGAAGCTGGGCCCAGCACTGGGCGACGCGTCGCTGGTGGCGCTGCGCGGGGACGAGGCCTGGGTCCGCGGGAGCTTCGGCAACGCGATGAAGCTCTACGAGGACGCCGTCGTCGCCTTCGAGGTTGCGGAGGAGGAGGCGAAGGTCACGCCCGCGAAGGCCAGGCAACTGGCGTCCCTGATCCCGCCGGAGAGGCGCGACTCCTACACGCAGGCGCAGAAACAGGCCGAGGGGCGCTACCGGGCCGTGAGCGCACGGGTGCCGGAGTTTCGCGCCGCCGGCAAGCTGGCGAAGATCATCGACGAGTGGGTGGAGCAGGACCGGACCGGCACGGTAGGGGACGTTGAACGGTGGGAGGACCTGGCGAACGAGGCCGAGGATGAGATCGAAGCGGCCCTGCTACTTCTGGACGACGCTGCCGAGTGGTCCCCGGACCTCTGGCGTGAGTTCGAGACGCAGCGGGTCGACCTTCAGCAGTGGAGAGGCTGGATAGACTTCATCCGCTTCCAGGTCCTGGTGCTTCCAGAAGAACCCGGGCCGCCGGCGGAAGAGTCCGCCTCGGCGGAGGATGAGTCCGAGTCGCCAGCGGAAGAACCCGATCAACCGGCGGCCTGATCCGCCCGCTCGGATAGAACTCTTCCGCTTCCAGGCCCGTGGAGCAGCAGCGCGCACACGGCCGCTCCACGGGGTCGCAGTCGTACCGGGTACGAGCAGGGCCTCGCCTCCGTCGGCTTCCGTGAGGATGCGGACGCCACGCTGGGCCGGGCCGGTCAGCTCGCGGGTGAGCCGGTGCGGTCAAGCAAAGGCGCCAGCAGGGCATCGCGTTCCGCATCGCCGGGCCGGCGCATGGGCAGGCCCAGGCTCCGCGTCAGGGCGTCAACGAGGGGCTCGTGCACGTCCGTTATGTCGACTTGCCGACCCAGCTCCCTTGTCATGGAGGTCACGATGAGTCCCTCCATGCCGCACGGGATGATGGCGTCGAAGTATGTCAGGTCCGGCCGCACGTTCAGTGCAAAGCCGTGGGTGGTCACGCCTCGACTGATGCGCACCCCTATCGCCGCGATTTTCCGGGCACCGGGCCGCGGGCTACGGGCCGTGGGGTCCCTGCGCTCGGCGCCGGTCCAAACGCCGGGAAACCCCTCCACGCGGTGCGCTCCAACCCCGAGGCCTTCCAGGGTCTCAATCAGCGCCCCTTCAAGAGCCCGCACGTAGCGAACGGGGCCGCCTCCCCATCGCCGAATGTCCAGGATGGGATACCCGACGAGCTGGCCCGGACCGTGGTAGGTGGTCGCGCCTCCCCGGTCCACCTCGTAGACAGCGGCGTCCCGCCCGGCCAACGCCTCCGTCGAGAGCAGCAGATCGTCCGGGCGGCCCCTCCGGCCCAGCGTGTAGACGTGGGGGTGCTCCAGGAGCAGCAACACGTCGCCGATGGCGCCCTCGGCGCGTCGCCGAGCTAGCTCCTTCTGGAGCTCCCACGAAACGCCGTACTCCACTGCGCCCAGGGTGAGCACGGTGCAGGTGCGTCCGGTCATGGTCCGGCCACGTACGTCGTTCCTTCGAGGATTGTGTTGGAGGCCAACGGCTCCCTCCACCCGGGAGGAGGGCTGGAGCACCGGCATCAGTAGATGGCCGTTTCGTCGTCCACGGCCTCCAGTAGCTGCTTGACCAACTGCAGAAAGACAGCCGACTCGGCCCCGTCGATGATGCGGTGGTCGAAGGTCAGGCACAGGTTCATCATGCTGCGGATGGCGATAGCATCGCTCACGACCACGGGCCGCTTGACGATGGCCTCGGTGGTGAGGATGGCGGCCTGGGGGTGGTTGATGATGGGTTGGGACACGACGGAGCCCAGGGCGCCTGTGTTGTTGAGTGTGAAGGTGCCGCCCTGCACGTCCTCCAGGGATAGCCTGTTTTGCCGGGCCCGCTCAACGACGCCGGCGATGGCCTTGGCCAGCCCCGCGACGGAGTAGCCGTCGGCATCGTGAACAACAGGCACGACGAGGCCCTGCGGGGCCGCCACGGCGATGCCGATATTGATGCGCTTCCGGAGCAGTACGGCGTCGCCGCCCCACCGGGAGTTGAGCCTGGGGTGCTGCTTCAGGGCCTCGGCCAGCGCCAACACGGCGAACGGAAGGTAGGTAAGCTCCACGCCCTCGCGCTGGCGGAACTCCTCCCTGGCGGCCTGTCGGCGGCGTACCAGGCCGGACACATCGGCCTCGACGAGGCTCCACGCCGCGGGGATCTCTTGAGCGCTCCTGGCCATATTCTCCGCGATGCGGCGGCGCACCGGGGAGAGGGGTACGGTCTCCTCGTCAGGGTCCGCCCGCAGGGGGGCGGAGGGAGGCGGCGCCGGAGGCTCGGCGGATTTGGCGTGTGCCGGGGCTGGTGCACCGCGGCCCTCGATGTAGGTCAGCACGTCCTGTTTGGTGACGCGCCCATCGAGCCCGCTGCCGGGGATGCCGGCGACCTGGTCCGGCGACAGCCCATGCTCTCTGGCCAGGTTCAGCACCACGGGAGAGAAGCGCTGGGCGCCACGCCGCGGGCGCTCCTGGGTGGAGGGAGGGCCAGGCTCCGGAGCGTGGGCTGCCGGCGGCGGCGAGGGGGCAAGCGCCTGAGCCTGGGGCACGGCCTGCATTGGGCCTTCTTGCTCGGCATCGATGGGCCGCGCGCCGGTGGGGCCGACGGCGAATCCGCCGGGCTCCGTCAGCACGCCGGTGGTCCCGATGGGTGGCGCCGCATGGCCGGCTGGCGCCTCTTCCGTGTCCACCTGGCAGATGGGGGCGCCGAAGAGGACCGTGGCGCCCTCCTCCACCAGGAGGGCTTGGAGCACACCCGCCACAGGGGAGGGGACCTCCATGGTCACCTTGTCCGTCTCCACCTCCACGAGAGGCTCGTAGCGGGCTACGGCGTCGCCGGGCTTCTTGAGCCAGCGCAGGACAGTGCCCTGGGTGACCGACTCCCCGACCTGGGGCAGCTCTATGGTGGTGGACATGGTCTCACCTGGTCCCTCGGAAATGGATGCGGCGCCTGGCTCCGGCGGCCTTCCTCAATACGCCGCCAGGCGCTGGAGCGCGGCGGTGATGGATGCGGCGCTGGGCATGAACGCGGCCTCCAGCGTGGGTGCGAAGGGCATGGCGGGCACGTCCGGGCCGCAAAGGCGCGTCACAGGCGCGTCGAGGTGCTCGAAGGCATGCTCCGCCACCAGGGCGGCCACCTCCGCGCCGACACCCCCCGTCAGGTTGTCCTCGTGAACGATGAGCACCTTGCCCGTCTTGCGGGCCGTGGCGACGATGGCCTCCGTGTCCAGGGGCTTGACCGTGCGCAGGTCCAGCACCTCCACGGAAACGCCCTGGCGCGCCATCTCCTCGGCGGCCTCCAGGCAATAGTGGAGCATGAGCCCGTAGGTGATGACGCTGAGTTGCTCGCCCTGGCGCTTGACGTCGGCCACGCCGATGGGCACGGTGTAGTCGCCGTCAGGCACCTCGCCTTGGACCAGCCGATAGGTGCGCTTGTGCTCGAAGACGAGGCAGGGGTCGTCGTCCCGGATGGCCGACTTGAGGAGCCCCTTTGCGTCGTAGGGAGTGGCGGGGCAGAGGACCTTGAGGCCGGGGGTGTGAAAGAAGAAGCCCTCGGCGCTCTGGGAGTGATAGAGGCCTCCCCGTACGCCGCCGCCATAGGGGGACCGCACGACGAGAGGCACGCCCATGTGCCCGTTGGTGCCGTAGCGGAACCGGGCCGCCTCACCGACCAGTTGATTGACGGTGGGCCAGATGAAGTCGGTGAACTGGATTTCAGCGATGGGCCGCATCCCGTTCAGCGCGGCCCCCATGGCGATGCCGACGATGGAGGCCTCAGCCAGGGGGGTGTCGATGACGCGCTCCTCGCCGAACTCCTCGGAGAAGCCGTCGGTGGCGAGGAAGACGCCGCCCCGGGCGCCGACGTCCTCGCCCATGACGAAGACGGAGGGGTCGCGGCGCATCTCTTCCTGCATCGCCTCCCGCACCGCCGTGATGACGTTCTTGATAGTCATGGCAATCCCTTATTCCCGGAGGCAAGGAGGTTGGCGACCCGCTGTGCACCTCCGCCTACGGGTTGTCCGATCAGCAATCTCCGTGCGTGGGGTCAGGGGCGTAGACGTGGTCGAGGATGGTGGACGGGTCGGGGTAGGACGACGCTTCCGCGTCATCGGTGGCCTGGTCCACCTCAGCCTGGGCCCGCTGGCGGTACGCCTGGTCCTCCTCGGCCGTCAACAGGCGCTGCTCCAGCAGACGGGCTTGAAGGAGGTCCACGGGGTCGCGCTTGCGCATGGCGGCGAGGTCCTCATCGCTGCGGTAGCGGCGGTCGTCGTCGTCAGTGGTGTGGGGCATGAGCCGCTCCACGCGGGCCTCGATGAGCGACGGGCCATCCCCCGCACGCGCGCGCTCGGCGGCGGCCTGGACTGCCTGGAAGACAGGGTCGGGCTGGACGCCGTCCACGGAGAGGCCGGGGAGGCCGTAGGCCGCAGCGCGCTCGGCCACGCTCTCCACGGCCATCTGTCTCCTTATCGGGACGGAAATGGCGTAGCGGTTGTTCTCGCACAGGAAGACGACAGGGAGCTTGTGGACGGCGGCGAAGTTTACCGACTCGTGCCACTCGCCTTCGCTGGTGGCGCCGTCGCCGAAGGTGCAGAGGACGACAGTTGGCTCGCGGCGCATCTTGGCGGCCAGCGCGGCGCCCACGGCGTGGGACGCGTTGACGGCCACGACGTTTGACGAGTTGACGATGCGCCGCGCGGGGTACGCGCCGTGCAGTGGGAATTGGCGCGCGCCGCTGAAGACCTCTCCCTCCTTGGCCATGAACCCCAGGAGCAGCTCCCTGGGAGTGACGCCCAACGCGATGGCCGCCGCCATGTCTCGATAGTAGAGATAGAAGAGGTCCGTGCTCCGGTCCAGGGCCCAGATTGCCGCCACCTGCGCAGCCTCGTGGCCATGGGCAGAGCCAACGATGGCCACCTTCCCCTGGCGATTCAGCGCCCACACACGATCACCCACGAACCGCGCCAGGAGCATCTGATAGTAGACCTGGAGCAGGTCCTCCGAGGTCATCCCGCCGGAGTCGGCCCTAGACTGGGCCCTCGTGGTCACGGCAACCCTCCCTGCCGGAGTCCGTTTCCCCTTTTGGCTCTCAGCTGCCAGTTTCAGTGGCGTGCGATCCAGGCCCAGGCGCCTTGGCACGCCTGTCAGGGAGGCGGGGCAGCGCCATCCTTCAGCCAGCCGCGCCGGGCCTCCCCCGTGGTGCAATTATAAGGTTCCGGCCCAGTCCCTGCCAGGGTGCAGACGGCGTGGGTGGGAGAAGGAGAGCGTAGTAGTGAAGACTATGGTCCACATGAGCAAAGAACACGCGCCCGGGGATATGACCGAGGCCACTATCCAGCGGGCGGGGAGGAAGTGCGAGGTAGGCTATGTGACGACGCCTGCCTCTGTCAAGCATCGACACGGAAAGAGCAGTCGCGGCAACAGCTGTTGAATTGCACAGCCGCGCCTCGCTGAGCGGTGGCCGAATTCCCGGGGGCGGAAGCGCGGCGGCACCGGTATCGACGACGCCCCAAGGCCAGGTGCGGCCCTAGTCGCTGGTGATGACGAGGGCGCCGTCCTGCACCATGACCTGGTTGCCGGTGAACTCCATCGGGGCTTCGGCGGCGATGACGTAGCGGTCCTCCACGACGTCTGCGACCCAGACCATGCGCTCGCGGTTTTCGACGGGGGTCTCGTCGGTGGCGATGGCCCTGCGGCCCTCTTGCCGGCCCCGCTCCGCCTCTGCGTTGCCGCCGCCGCCGGGGCCCATGCTCATGATGCAGATGCCAAACTCCCGCTCCTCCTCCGCCACCTCCTTGGTAAAGGCCCTGATGGAGACCTTGGAGACGTGGTAGACGCAGGCGCCCGGGGAATCGGGTTGGCGGTCATTGCTCACGTTCCCCTGGCCGAAGTTGATGATGTGGCCGGAGCGCTGCGCCTCCATGTAGGGCAGGGCGTGCTTGGTGCAGTGGAATGTGCCGGTGAGGTTGGTGCGCATGATGTTTTCGAAGAAGCTGGACTCCATCTCGCGGATGGGGGCCCAGCGCGGGGAACCGGCCTGGAAGTGGGTGACGATGGCCGCGTCGTTGATGAGGACGTCGATGCGGCCGTAGTGGGTATGCACGCGTTCCATGGCGGCCTTGACCTGGTCCTCGTCACGGATGTCGAGCTGAATGGGGAGGACCTCGGCGCCGGCGGTCACGACCTCCTCGATGACGGCGTCCATGGGGGCGATGTCCATGACGACAAGCTTGGCCTTTTCAGCGGCGAAGAGGCGGGCGTTGTAGCGTCCGATCCCCATGGCGGCGCCTGTGATGATGACGACCTTCCCTTCTACAGCCATGCCGTTCTCCTTCAGTGTCGTTGGTAGCCCGACCAGCCCCGGCGGTGCGCGCTAGTAGGTCTCATTGCCGCCGTTGACCAGGATCATCTGTCCCGTGACGAAGTCGCTGTCCTCCGAAAGCAGGTACACCATGGTGCCCGTCAGGTCCTCAGGGGTCTCGGGTCGATTCAACGCCCTGCCGGTGTCCGTAGGGAACGCCTGGACGGTGGCGGCCGACTGCGCGGTATCGGTGCTGCCGGGGGAGAGGGTGTTCACGTTGATGTTGAACTGCCCCAGCTCCTTGGCGATGGCCCGGGTCAGCCCCATGACGGCGGCCTTGGAGGAGACGTAGTGAGGATTGGTGCTGGCGCGTCCTCGAGAGGTGTGGAGGAAGGTCCCGGAGCCGATGTTGACGATCTTACCGCCGCCCTGGTCGCGCATGTAGGGGAAGACAGCACGGATTGTGAGAAAGGTCCCGCGAACGTTGACGGAGAAGACACGGTCCCACACGTCCATGTCTATGGTCAGGAAGCCCTCTTCCCGGCTGGGTTCCAGCTCCCGCAGGTCCTGAAAGAGAGCGGCGTTGTTCACGAGGCCGTCTATGCGGCCAAACTGCTCCCTGGCGCGGCGGGCCATCTCTTGGGTCTGCTCCTCGTTGGAAACGTCCACCTGAAGCGGCAGGACCTCCGCCCCGGCGGCCTGCACCAGCTCCGCGGTCTCGGCGCAGTCCCGCAGGTCGCACGCCACCACCTTGGCCCCCTCCTGCGCCGCTCGCACGGCGTACGCCTGCCCGATGTTCCTGGCCGCTCCGGTTATGATGACAACCTTGTTCTCAAGCCGCATGTCTGCTCCTTCCAGCTTCACCAGAGTGTGGGTTCCCGCGCCTCAACCTGACCCAGTACAGGCATCGCCGGCGACACAGGCGCCCCATGTCCGCTCCGCGGTCTGCGTAGCGCAGATTCGATTGACGGGCCTGCCCCCGGCCGATTCGGGTTTCGAGGACGCCCGAACAGGCGCCGCCGCGTGCCGCCCGGGACCGCTCCGAGGGTACTCCCGCCCCGTGGAGGCGTCAAGCTCGCCCGCACCCCCCACCTCGTCACTCCCGCGAAAGCGGGAGTCCAGGGAGGCGAGGGGCGGCGCGGCACAACGGGACCGTGCCCCACTCCCCCATTTTCGTCGGTTGTGGTGTTGGGCGAGGCCAACATGAGAGATTCCCGCTTTCGGGGGAATCCACTGGGGGCGGGGCACCCCTCCTCTGCCACGATCCCGTTGCCCGGAACAGAACATATGCCCTATCCTGTGCCCAGCACACCAGCGCGCGAAAGGAGGTCACCATGCCCTACGGCGGACGCAGGTCCGGCGCCGGCGCTCCCAAGGGCAACACCAACGCCCTCAAGTCCGGCCGCCACTCGGCGCGCTTCAAGGCCGTCCGCACCGCCATGTCCCAGGTTCCGGAGGTCCGCGACTACTTCGCCCTGGTCCGTCGTCGACAGCTCCGCAGCGAGCGCCTTGCAGCCGCGGTGCTGCGCAAGGCCTTGTTGGAGCTCTTGCAGGGTTCTCCCGCCAAAAACAATCCCATCCTCGCCTATCTGAAGGAGAATCGCCCAGCTTCAAAAAACGACTGAAAAAAAGTGTCGACAATCAACCGAAGGAGAACAATCAAATGGCGCTCTTGCTGACCAAAACACCCCGAGCTTCCCCGCCGTGGCGACCCCGCAACCTTCCCCCCACATGGCCGTCGCGCCGGCGACCAGGAATCCAGGGCAGCGAGGCGGCGTGGGGCATCCCCCACCGCGGCGAAGGGGTTGACGGCGGGTGCGACCCACCGCGACCTACGCGGGGCTGCTCAGATGTTCCCCGGGCGTCAGCACGAGCCTCCCGAAGCTGCCCCTCGTGCGCATGAGCCCGTATGCGTCCAGCGCCCCCTCGAGTGGGAACGTCCGCGATACGACGGGCCTTACAAGGCCCGCCGCCGCCATGGCCACCACGTCGCGAAGCTGCGCCCGGGATACCCCCGTAACCCCGATGAGCCGTGCGTCCTTGAACAGCAGCTCCGCGGGCTGGAAGGAGACGGCGCCGCCCGTCACGGCGCCCACCAAGGCCATGCGTCCGAACTGCCCCATGGAGGTCCAGCACGCTTCGAAGGCAACGGCGCCCAGGTTGTTCATGACGACGTCCGCGCCCGCGTCCCCGGTCAGCGCCTGGACGATCTCGCCGAAGTCCAGGTCCGGCGCGACGATGAGCTCGTCGGGCTCCAGCTCTTGCAGGGCCGCCTCCTTCTCCTGGGAGCTGGTGATGGCCAGCACGCGGGCCCCCAGGGCCCGTGCAATCTGCACCGCGTGGACGCCCAACCCGCCGCCGGCCCCCGTGACCACCGCCGTCTCGCCGGCGCGAAGCTCGGAGGCGTCGCGGAGGGCGTGCAGGGCCACACCCATGGGGCAGGCGAAGAGGCAGGCGCCGGCGTCGTCGACCCCGAGCGGCAGCTTGACCAGGCTGGCTTCGCTGATCGTCGCGTACTCGGCGAAACCGCCGTCGGCGCCGTGCCCGATGCCCACGCCGAGCAGGCACCGGTGCTCGCGGTCGCGGGCGCAGTTGGCGCACGCGCCGCAGGCGTTGGTAAGGATCGACGCGACGCGGTCGCCGGGAGACACAGTGGTGACCAGAGCGCCGCACTCCACGACTTCGCCGGAGATCTCGTGACCCAGGATGAGTTGGGGCTTGACGCCGCGGCGGAGCGCGCCGCTCATGACCAGGACGTCGTGATAGCAGAGGCCGCATGCGCTGACCTTCACCAGGGCTTCCCTGTCGCCGACGGCCGGCAGGGGGACGTCGTGCACCTCCAGCTTGGGCGGGTCGCCGGGCTCAACGAGAAGGAGGGCTCTCATAGTCGCCGCTACACCGTGGCGCGGCGGAAGAACCAGAATGCCAGGGCCATGAGGCCGAAGGTCACCGCCAGCAGGACCGCAAGCCCCGGCAGTATGGCCTCCCAGTTCCAGCCCTGAATGATGATGGCCCGGACGCCTATCAGAACGTAGTCCACGGGATTGAGGACCACGGCTACCTTGAACCACCCGCTGAGGAATTCCCTGGGCATAAAGGCGGTGGTCAGGAAGACGAGGGGCATGAATACGAGGAAGGAGTTCTGGGTCACCTGGGCGTTCTTGCTGGTCAGCGCGATGATGAGGCCCAGGCAGGCCCACGCGATGCCGAAGGTCGACGACATCACGATGATGGCCAGGATGCCGAGCGGGCCCCCCTTGAATGAGACGCCCAGGGCCAGGGCGAGGACGACGATCACCACGACCTGGGCCATGGCCCGCACGCCGGCGACCATCAGGCTGGCAAGGAGGATGGCGAAGCGATTGATGGGGGCCAGCAGCAGCTTGTCGAAGTAGCCCGAGAGGATGTCCGTGAGCATGGAAATCGCCATGTCGCTGCCGTTGAACACCACGGACATGACGATGATCATGCCGGTCAGGTACGCCTCATAGTCGTCGACGGGGAACCCTTCGATCTGGACCACCGGGCCCAGCGGCGCCCCAAAGAAGAGGATGAAGAAGGCCGAGAGGAGGATCGTGGACACCACGGCCACGGGCTGGGATAGCCAGGTCCTCAGGTTGCGGATGAAGATGTAGTAGGTATGGCGGGCAACGGACATGCGTATCATCGCCGCCGGACGCCGAGCAGGGGGCGCATGGCTTGCGCCCCCTCGTCGCCCGAGGTCTCTTCTGAGCGGATTGTGCGCCCGGTGTAGCTGAGGAAGACGTCGTCGAGGGTGGGGGAGGCCAGGGAGAGGCTGTCCACAAGGACCTCCGATTCGTGGAGCAGGCGCAGGAGGTCCGGCGCCGCCGCTCCGCCGTTCCGAACCTGGAAGGCCAGGCCGCCGTCCACCTCGCTCACGGCCTCCACGTCGTCGCGCGCAGCTACCAGGGCAAGGGCCCGCTCCGCGTGCGCCTGCTGCTCCAGCGCGCTGTCCCCCTTGAAGGTCACGTGGACGACGTCGCCGCCCACCTGGGCCTTCAGCGCGCGGGGCGAGTCCAGCGCGACGATTGCCCCCCGGTCAACGATGGCGATGCGCTGGCACAGGCGGTCGACCTCGTCCATCATCTGTGAGGTGAGGATGATGGTGACGCCCTGCCGGTTGAGCTGGACCAGGTGGTCCCAGATGGCGAGGCGGCTCTGGGGGTCGAGGCCGGTGGTGGGCTCGTCAAGGAATAGGAGGGGAGGGCTGTGCATCAGGGCGCCCATGAGGTCGATGCGGCGCCGCATGCCGCCCGAGTAGGTGCCCACCTTGCGGTGTGCGACGGACACAAGGCCGACGAGGTCCAGCAGGTCGTCTGCGCGGCGGCGGGCATCACGGCGGGAGAGCCCGTAGAGGATGCCCTGAAGGACGAGGAAGTCGCGGCCCGACGACAGGTCGTCGAGGCCAACGTCCTGCATGGCGAAACCCACGGACCTGCGCACGGCCCTGGGGTCGCGGTCCGGGTCATGTCCCGCCACCAGCACGCGTCCGGACGTCTTCCTGAGGAGGGTCCCCAGGATCTTCAGGGTCGTGCTCTTTCCTGCGCCGTTCGGCCCCAGGAAGCCGAAGAACTCGCCGGCCTCCACGGCGAAGCTGACGCCCGCCAGAGCGCGCACGCCGCCGGGGTACACCTTCACCAGGTCTTCGACGCTCACCATTTCCTGCAAGGCCATGGACACTCCTCAGCAGACCGACCGTTAGCGGGCCGCGGTCCAGGGCAGGGAAGGCACAGCGGACGGTCTTCCCATGCCCTGGGCGACATGGTCTATTATAGGGGTGAATCCACGGTCTGTTCACGGCAAGGAGGCTTCCAGCATGAGGATCGGCGCGCACGTCTCCACCGCGGGCGGCATCGACCAGGCCATCGACCGGGCGCTGGAGATTGGCGCAGAGTGCGTGCAGATATTCCCCTCTTCCCCGCAGAGCTGGGCCTTCAAGCCCCTGGCCGAGGACAAGGTCATCGCCTTCCGGGAAAAGGCAGCTAGGGAAGGCGTCGGGCCCAACTTCCTCCACGGCAGCTACCTGGTTAACCTGGGCAGTCCCGAGACAGCGCACCTGGACCGGTCCAAGGCATCCCTGGTGAGCCACATGCAGGCGGCCTCTCAGATTGCCGCCCGAGGCGTGATATTCCACTCGGGCAGCCACAAGGGCGCCGGGTTCGACGCGGTCTTCGAGCAGACCGTAGCCCGCCTCGGCGAGGTGCTGGAGCGCTCGCCGGAGGACGCGCAGCTCATCATCGAGAACTGCGCGGGCATGGGCAACCAGATCGGCGCTGCCTTCTCTGAGATTGGCCGGATCCTGAAGGCGTTGGCGGACCCGCGGGTCAAGGTGTGCCTGGACACGCAGCACTGCTTTGCCGCCGGGTACAACGTCGCCGACAAGGAGGAGTTGGACCGGGCCATGGAGGAGCTCGACTCTGAGGTGGGTCTGGAGCACCTTGCGGCCGTCCACGCCAACGACTCGAAGATCGCACTGGGGGGAGGCGTCGACCGCCACGAGAACATTGGCGAAGGCAACATTGGGTTGGAGGGCTTCGAGTCCATCATGGCGCACCCGGCCCTCCGGGGCGTGCCGTTCCTGTTGGAGGTGCCCGGCACGGAGCGGAAGGGCCCGGACCAGGACAACGTCAACCGCCTCAAGACGATCCGGACCAGGGTTGGGGCCGATAACTAGGACCCCCGCCGCGAATCGGGACTCTCGCGTGGACCGAGAAGGGTAACAGGCAGGCTGCATGCGCATCTCTCGACAGGACTTTGGGCGTCTGGTGGCAGAGGCGTTGGAGGGTCTGCCCCAAGAGGTCCACGATATCCTGGACAACGCCAACATCATGGTCCAGGACTGGCCGACGCCTGAGCAGCTCAGGAGCGGCGACCCGAGCGATCCCCATAGCATCCTGGGGCTCTACGAGGGCATTCCGCACACGGACCGCGGACACTACAACTTCGCCCTTCCCGACCGGATCACGCTCTTCCGGCGTCCGCTGGCGTCCATCTGCGACTCACGGGAGGAGCTGGAGGACGAGGTGCGCCACACCATCATCCACGAGATCGCGCACCACGTGGGCTGGACGGACGAGGACCTGGAGCGGATGGAGTTGGCGTAGTCTCCTGGGGCCGGCGCGGCGCGGGGGAGACCCGGAAGGCGAGCCAGCCGCCGGCTTCCGGTCCTGAGACAGCAGGGGCGCTGGGAGCCTCACTGCGGGCGTCCTTGGCCCCCCTGCAAATAGTGAGTCACGTACCAGTCCGCAATCTCATCGCCAGTGGTGATCCAGACCTCCCGGTGCCGCGTGATGTACTCCAGCGTCCGGTCCAGTGCCTTGATACGGAAGGGCTGGCCGATGATGTACGGGTGGAGGGCGATGGCCATAACTCGTCCAGTCTGGGCGCCTTCAGCGTACAGAGTATCGAACTGGTCGCAGCACATGCGATGAAAATCATCCGGCGACACACCCATTCCGGCCATGGCGGGCAGGTCGTTCAGCTCTAGTGTGTAGGGGATGGAAATCAACGAGCCCTGACGGACGTTCATGGGAAAGGGCTGGTCGTCGGCACACCAGTCGCAAAGGTACTGGATACCCTCTTCCGCCAAGATGTCCGGCGTCTCGAGGGTCTCAGTCAAGCCAGGCCCCAGCCATCCCCTGGGCGCCCGCCCTATAGCCTCGGTGATCACCGCGATGGTGTCACGCACAATCTGCCGCTCCTCCTCCGGGGGCATGTTGGAGAGGCGCTGGGAGTTTGTCATGCCATGCCCCATGAAGGCCCACCGCCGCCTGAGCGTCTCCCGAATAATGGCGGGGTACTGCTGACAGACCTCGGCATTAAGGGCAATGGTGCCTCGGACACCATGTTTGTCCAGGACATCCATGAGTCGCCACAATCCGACTCGGGCGCCATAGTCCCGCACGCCAAAGTTGCGAATGTCCGGGACCGGGGAGCCTCCGCCCGCGGAGGCGGAGGCTATCGGCGCGTCTATCTTGAAGTGCTCGATGTTGGGGATGACCCACAGCGCCACTCGGGCGTTCTCCGGCCAGCGCAAGGGCGGGCGGTCGATGATGGCCGAGTAGTCGTAGCGCGTGTTGTCACGCATCTCCTCCTCCTTGCTGTCGTTTCGTCAAGCGGCTGTCGCGGCGGGAGGTCAAGCGCGGGGTCACGGGCCGGACGCCGCCCGGAACATGCCCTTGAGCCGGCGCACGCCGTGCAGGCGCTCCTCGGCCAGCTGGTCGGCGGCGCGGGCCGTGGATATGCCGCACTCCCTGGAGGCGCCGAGGACGCGCGCGACCGTCGCGGCGACGCCTGCGGCGCGGTCCATGGCCGCTTCCTGGTTGTAGGGCCTGCCCAGCTCGTAGGAGATGTTGATGACGCCGCCCGCGTTGATAATGTAGTCGGGCACGTAGACGATGCCCCGGCGCAGGAGCTCGTCGCCGTCCTCAGGCGTCAGGAGCTGGTTGTTGGCCGCCCCGGCGACGACCCTGCACTGGAGACGGTGGATGCTGTCCTTGGAGAGCACGCCCCCCATGGCGCAGGGCGAGAATACGTCGCAGGGCGTGTCGTAGATGGCGCCGGGGTCCTGGAGGACGGTGAACCCGAGCTCCTCGGCTTTGGCCAACGACTCCCTGTTCACTTCCGACACGGTGACACAGGCGCCTTCCTTCTTGAGGTGAGCGGCGAGCTGGGACGCCACGCGGCCAAAGCCCTGAAGTGCAATGCGTACGTCCGCGAGGGAGTCCGTGCCGTATGCCTCGCGCACGGCCGCTTTCATGCCGTGGTAGACGCCCCAGGCCGTGGCCCTGGAGGGGTCGCCGCTGCCGCCCATGCCCACGGGCAGGCCCACGACGTGGCGCGTTTCCTGCCGGATGGCGATCATGTCTTCGGGCGTGACTCCCATGTCTTCGGTGGTGACGTAACGGCCGCCAGCGGTGTCGACGAAGCGGCCGAAGGCCCGCATCATGGCCTCGGTCTTCTCCGTGCGGGAGTCGGCCCAAATGACGGCCTTGCCGCCGCCGAGCTTGAGTCCCGCGGCGGCGTTCTTGTACGTCATGGCGCGGGACAGGCGCAGGACGTCCGTCACGGCGTCCGTCTCGGTGGCGTACTTCCAGACGCGGCAGCCGCCCAGGGCCGGACCCAGGGTCGTGTTGTGGATGGCGATGAAGGCGCGGAGGCCGACACGCCGGTCCACGCAGACCACAAGCTGCTCGTACTCCCCCTGCTCCATGTACTCGATGACGTTCATTGGCGCTCCTCCGGTTGAAGAATCCCAAGCTGCTCGCCGCCATCGTCCACTCACCATGCGCCCCCCCACCGGGCCTCACCCAAACAGCTCGTCTTCCACCTCCTTTCCCGCCCGCTCACTCGCGGCGGGCGATTGTCCTCTCGCGCCCCGGGTGAGCTCCTCGTACGAGGCGGCGCTGCCGTACTCGCGGACGCGCACGACGACGGGGATGGGGACGGCGTGGCCGAAGACCAGCGCCTGCTGGCGCGACTCCAGGCCCGCGAGGACGCCGCGCAGCTCCCGGCCGTCGCCAGCGCCCGAGAGGACGGCGGAGATGTCGCCCTCGTCATTCAGGGGGTAGACGATTCGGGTGCCGATCTGGCTCATCACGTCGGGGTCGATGCCGCTAGGGCGCTGGTCGATGACCAGGAGGGTGACGTTGTACTTGCGCATCTCGCGAGCGATGGTGTCAAAGATGGTCTGGGAGGCGACGGCGGGCTCGAGGAACCGGTGTGCTTCTTCGATGCAGATGACCAGGGGGCGCGGTCCCTTCTCGTTGCGGCCCTGCGCCTCCTCCACGAGCTGGACGTAGCGCTGGTGGATGCGCCGGGTGAGGAGGTTGGCGACCAGCATGTACGCTTCCAGGGAGCGCCCGTGGGCGCCAAACTCCAGGACGACATGGAGCCCGCGCTCCAGGGAGTCCAGAATGCGCCGCAGGGGCTCCTCCGGCGCATGGGGCACGAGGAAGGGCATTCTCCCCAAACGGTCCAGCCGACGGCGCAGGGCGCTCAGGGTGCTGGGGCTCTCACCCATGCGGCCCGCCAGCTCGTCGATGGCGTTGTCGCCGTCGAGCTTGAGGAACTCCTCCAGCCAGCGTGGCCCAAGATGCCGGGGGAGTCTGTACGCAGCCTGCACGCCCAGCGGCGTCAGCCGCAGCGTGGAGGCGATCAGCTCCACGTCCTCCGGCTGGATCTCCTGGTAGGAGACGCGGACCTCGGCCTCCACGGGCACGCCGCGGGTGCGGGAGCTCTCCGGGTCCAGGGTGAACACGGCCACGCGCGACGGGAAGTGCTGCTTCAGACCTTTGACGGTGCGGGCGTGCTCCGGGTCGACGCCCTGCCAGCCGTACTCGCTGTGCATGTCGAAGATGAGGCTCACGGCGTCGCTCTTCTGGAGGACGCCCGCCAGCAGGAGCCGCGTGAGGAAGCTCTTGCCGGTGCCGCTCTTGCCGAAGACGCCGTTGCTCCGCTGCACGAAGGTGTCCATGTCTAGGCAGACGCGCGTCTCCATGTCCAGGGGGTTGCCCACCCAAAAGTGGCGGGCGTCCTCGGCGCCGAAGACCTGGGACACGTCCGCGTCCGATGCCTTGAAGGCCCGCGAGAAGTGTGCGGGCACGGTCCGTGCGGGCGCGATGCCGTCGCCCTGCCCCTGGGACTCGCTGGTGAGGCCGGCGATACGAGGCAGCACCAAGCGGGGCCGCATGCGGAAGGCGCCGAAGGCGGCGGTGCCGGAGAGCACGCGAGCCACGAAGGGATTAGCGACGTCCGGGGGCGAGGTGCGGAGGTGGGGGTCGGCGCTGCCCAGCTCGACGTCGCTCACCATGCCGAAGAAGCGGCGCTGCTCGCCCTGGATGGTGACGAAGGCCCCCGCCTGGATGTCCTCTGTGGAGGCGCCGGAGTCCAGCCTGACCTCGATGCCTTCGGACAGGGAGCCGCCCACCACCATGCCCAGCGGGCTTCCCGGGCCGACGTCCGGCTGGCGCGCGGCGCCGTTAGCGTCCAAGAAGGACGGCTCAACCTGGTGGCTCGTGGTCTCTTCCATCTCGGCCTTCTCCACCTCTGAGTCATCCTGTGTGCGGCAAGGAACGCGGGGTTGCGGGACCCGCCGCTGCCCACGATGACCGCATTCCACCTGGGCGGCTTATGCTTATGTCGCTTACTTCTTAGATGTTCAAAGGAGCATGGAGGGTGTTCTTGGTGGCCGTACCGACCCGGAGTGTTCGGCCCGGCGGCCGGCCCGCGCCACCCGGTGCTGCGGAAGCCTGCGTGGCCTCACCCCGTCCGCTGCGCAGTTTCTAGCCACTTATCCTCCGCAGGATGGCGCTCAGCCTCCCGACGTCGCCGGCCAACACCTGCGCCAGGGCCCTGCCCGCCGCCAGCAGGAAGCGCTCGGGCTCCGGCCGGCAGGAGGCGGCGCTGCGCAGGCAGGCCGCCACCGTGTCGTCGGCGGTGGACGACGAGGCGCCTGCGAGGAGCCGTAGGAAGTCGAAGCGCTGGGTGAAAGAGGCCACGTCATCGGAGTAGCAGTTGTAGACGAAGGCATGTATCCGCGGGGGCGACGGCGGCAGGCCGTGCCGGAGGCCATCATCGGCGGCATAGCCGACGAACAGTGCTTCGACGTGGGTCGACAGGAGCCTGGCGAGCTGGGGGTTGCTGTCGTACACGGCGTCCTCGCTCTCCTCCCCGGCGCCCCGGGCGATGACGCGCCGGCCGGGGTCTAGGGCACCGGTGGTGACGTTGTGGACTACGGCGAACAGGGGGGGCTCCCCGACGCGCACGAATGCGCCCAGCGAGGGGGCACGGTAGAGCTCATAGCACTGGCCGACGAAGCCGGCGGACGTGGCTTCGACGACTTCCGCGATCTTCTCGCGCATGACATGCACCTCTGATATGACTATCGTAGCGACATGGGGAGGCAGAAGGCAATGAGGCAGACGCCGCCGGCGTGCGATGCGGGGCCGAGGTCTTGTCCGGGCAACGCGCCGGGACTACACTCTGCAAGGCAACCTAGGACAGGCGCTGTTTCCATGAAGAACATCCTACAGGGCACGAGTGTGATCGAGCTTGGCGGCGGCGTCGCCGGGCCCTTCTGCGCCAAGATGCTGGCGGACCAGGGCGCAACCGTCGTGAAGGTTGAGCCGCCCGGCGGCGACCCCGCTCGCCGCATGCCCCCCTTCCTGGACGAGGCCAACCCAGGAGAGAGCAGCACCCACTTCCTCTTTCTGAACACGAACAAGCAGAGCGTCACCCTGGATGTGGAGAAGCCAGCGGGCCGCGCCATCCTGGACAAGCTCCTTGCTGGGGCCGATATCTGCGTGGAGGGCCACGCGCCCGCGGAGTCCGAGCGCCTGGGTATCGGCTACGAGCGTATCGGTAACGTCAACCCTCGGCTGGTGCTCGCCTCCATCACCCCCTTCGGCGCCGACGGACCGTACCGTGACTTCGCCAGCGCCGAGATCGTCCAGCAGGCCATGAGCGGATTCATGTACCTGAGCGGGGCCTTCGGCAAGGAGCCCGTCCAAGCCGCGCTGGACCAGGCCCAGCTGACGGCCGGCCGGTACGCGGCTGTGGCCGTACTGGGCGCCGTGCTGCATCAGCGTAGGACGGGCCAGGGACAGCACGTCGAGGTCTCCATCATGGAGTCCATGGCCATGATGCCCCCCTTTCACATCACGAACTACAGCTTCGCGGGCAACGTGGAGGGCCGCGGGCCGGACACGAAGAACGTCATGGACGGCGACTACCTGGAGTGCGCGGACGGCTTCGTTTGCCTCACCACGGGCGGGGGCAACACCATGGAGCAGTGGGCTCTCTTCTTCGACCTGCCGGAGCTTCTCGACGCGGACTTCGAGACCGAGGCCAAGCGGCACCTGAACTGGCCCAAGCTGGACGAGATGTTCCAGCGCACGCTCCAGGGGCAGAAGAAGCACGACTTCATGCGCAGGGCCATGGACAACCGGTTCGTCGTGGGGGTAGTGCAGAGCCCGGAGGAGATCCTGCGCTGCCCGCAGCTCGCAGAGCGGGACGCCTTTGTCCGGGTTGACCACCCCGTGGGCGGCGCCTACGAGTACCCGGGGCCAGGGTACCGCCTGGACGCCCGGAACCCCCTGGAGGGCGCGCAGCCCGCGCCGCTGCTGGGCCAGCACACGGGCCAGGTGCTGAAACGGCTCGGCTATGCTGCGGAGGACGTCGTCCAGCTCCGCGAGTCCGGGGTCATCTAGCCATGCCTCTGTCGAGCGCGCCGTTCCAGACCGTGTCTGCCCAGGCCGCACCTGCGCCTCGCACGCCCCGGGCGGCGTGCGCACCCGGGGAACTGGCATGACGGCGCCCAGGGCCCTGGAGGGCGTGCGCGTGCTAGCGGCCGAGGACTTCCTGGTGCTCCCCTGGGCGAGCATGCTCCTGGGCGACCTGGGGGCCGAGGTCATACGTATAGAAGGGCCCAGCCGCGTGGTGAGCCGGCGCTTCGTCCCGTTTCCGGAGAGCGAACCCGGTCCCCAGTGGTGGGAGGAGAGCGGCACACACCACCTCTGGTACCGCAACAAGCGCAGCGCGGCCATCAACCTGCAGTCGCCACGGGGTCGGTCGCTGCTTCAGGAGCTGGTCAAGCTCTCGGACGTTGTGGCGTCGAACTTTCGGGCAGACGTGACGCAGCGCCTCGGCCTGGAGTACGAGGTCCTTCGCCGGGTGAAGCCGGACCTGGTGATGGTCAACGTCACGGGGTTCGGGCAGACGGGGCCCTGGCGCAGCTACGGGGCCTTTGCGCGAACGATCGACGGCTTCACGGGGCTCTCCCACCTCACGGGGTACGCCGGCGGCCCACCCGTTCGCGCCAATCCGTCCTTCATGGACATGACGGGCGCACTGAACAACGCCCAGGCCATCCTGCTGGGTCTCCTGCACCGCGACACGACGGGCCACGGCATCCACGTGGACGCGTCCATGTACGAGACGGGGATCACGGCCATCGGGCCGGCCCTGCTGGAAGCGCAGCGTACGGGGGCCAGCCCGCCACGTTCCGGCAACCAGCACGACTGGATGGCGCCCCACGGCTGCTATCCCTGCCGGGGCGATGACCGCTGGGTGGTCATCGCCGTCGACTCTGACGACGCATGGCGGCGTCTGCGGGTGGTCATGGGCAAGCCGGATTGGGCGCAAGACCCGCGCTTCGATTCGACGCTGGGCCGCTGGGAGCACCGCGAGGAGCTGGACGGGGAGATGGGCGCGTGGACGGCGACGCAGGACGCCAGCGACGTCTTCCTCCGCCTCCAGGAAGCTGGCCTCGCCGCCGGCCCCGTCCTCGACGGCAGGGACCTGCTGCTGGACCGGCACCTCCAGGTCCGGGGCTTCTTCGAACGGCGCGACAGCGCAGTGCAGCGAGTGGGAACGCGGGTCTATTCCGGTCGGCCCTACCGCCTCTCGCGGACGCCGGGGGCCAGCGGGCCGGCGGCGTCCTTCGGCGCCGACAACGACTACGTGCTGCGGGAGCTCCTGGGGCTGAGCGAGCGGGAGGTGGACGAACTGGTAGCGGAGGGGGTCGTTGCCACCGCGCCGGACGCCGGGGAACGGGAGCCGCCGGAGACGCAGCGGCCCCAGGACCTGCTGCGCCGTCACGCAATCCAGCGCCACGACCCGGACTACAGGGAGGTCCTGGGCCTGGACGAGGGGCCAGATGCATGAGACCAAGGTATGGACCAACCGTCCCCAGGGGCGTCTGGACCGCTTGGCCTGCGCATGGAACCGCCTTTGTGGGGGAGGCGCCACGCCACCCGGTGTTCCGCATCGCGGGGCGGGAGGAGTAGCCGCAGGGGCTCGGAGGCGGAGGCGGTCGTCCCTGTGCGGGCGCTCCGGGGGCTAGACTCCGCGCAGGCGCTTGGAGCGCTGCTTCTCTGACGTGTAGACGGGCAGGCGGCGGCCGTCCAGCACGAGCTCCACCATGCGCCGGAACTCCTCGCGGTCGGGGCCGGTGATGACGGCCTGCTCGTGGGCCTCCTGGATGACGACGGGATAGCCCTGCCCGCGGCGGCACTGGTCGACGATGCCGGCATGGGCGAAGGCCAGGAGGGCCGGATCGTCAGCCACCCAGGCTGGGAGCTCGACGCGGGCGATCTCCTCACCCACGTTGAGGTAGAAGAAGCGGATGTCGTGGCCCCGGGGCGCGTAGTAGTCCTGCACCACGGAGGTGCGGGTGCCGAACAGGGCGGACCGCTCGCCGGGTTGGAGGGTTTGGGCGAAGAGCTCGCGGTCGGTGAACTCGTGCACCTCGTCGCAGGGGCGGTCCCCCGGCTTGACTTCGGCGCAGTGGTCACGGCAACGCGGGGCCGGGTAGGTGCAGAGGGCGAGGCGCAGCGCGTTGGCGACCTCGCGGCGGCCCGGCAGGCTGACGTAGCCAGCGACAACGAGGCGACGCTCCCCGGCCGCCTCCCGGAGCGCGTCCAAGGCGGCGAGATAGCCATCGTCCAGCAGTGCTTTGCGCACGTATTCGCGGTAGCGGCCGGCCTCGCCGAGGACCTCGGACAGGATAAGGGAGCCGTCCATGAGCGCCAGGACCGGCAGGCCGGGCGGCGTGTCCCGGACCCAGCGGCCCAGGGCCGTCAGCTCTTCCACGGATCGTTTGATGCTGAGGAGGGCGCCTTCCAGGGGCTGAGAGTCGATGGGGGAAGCCGGGTCGGCGATGAAGAGCTCGTGGGGGCTGGCCGCCAGGGTCGGCTGCTGGAAGAGCTTGGCAGTTGGTTTGTGATCGTAGACTAATCTGCATCCACCAATGTTCATCAAGAAGCAGCGGACCGGCAGGTGCCGGTCGACGTCTATGTGGGACCCATCCGCCGAGATGGCGCAGTAGTGGAGAGGAGGGTCCGGCGCGGGGCGCCCAAGGCCCGGGGCCTCCAAAGGCTCGGCGGGCCGGAAGAAGGTGCGCCCTTGGCCGGCGCGGCGGTTGAGCGCGTCCGCATCCGTGCGCCGCAGGGCATCCACCGAGGCTGCAAGCCGCCGGCGGCGGGCCTGCCACGCCCGCTGGAGGCGCTCCCCCAGGGCGTCCAGCTGGGCCATGGTCTCCTGCAGGTCCAGGCTCATTCCCGCCGCACCAGCACGCGCTGATCCCCCACTCGCCGCGTGATGTGCTCCTGGTCCAGGTGCTCCATTAACGGCAGGGCGTACTTGCGAGTCGTGCCAAAGAGGTCCCGGACGTCGGCGACGGTGATGCTGCCCTGCTCCTTGAGCCGCCCCACGATGCGCTCCACCATCTCGTTGTAGGCGCGGGCGGCGAAGACGACTCCATCGCCCACCCTGACGACGCGTCCCTGGGCCACGAGGGCGCCCAACAGCTCCGGGTCGATGCCTGCTTCCGTGGAGGGCGAAAAGGGCTCGCGTTCCAGGGACTCTACGTAGAGACTCACGGCTCGCTCCTGCTCCGGGCTCATTCGCGCCCGATGCGCCGCAGAGCGGACCAGGGGTCCTTCCTCCACCAGGGCGCCCTCGGCCGCCAGCCGCGCCAGAACGTGGGGGAAGACCCCGCCGGCCAGCTTCAGACGACCGCGCAGCTCCTCTCGCGCTGCGCCTTGCCGCAGGGGGTGTCGGCTGTGGTAGGCTTCCAGGAATCCCGCAGCCTGCTCTTTCAGCTGCAGCCACCCAGCCGCCGACGCCACATGGCTGCCCGGCCCCACGGCATCACGCCCCAACAGCACGGCTGCGCCGTCCAGGACCATGGCCTGAAGGTCCTTCTGAACGTCACTCTGGGACAGGTTGGACCGAGTCACCAGGGCGTCAAGGGCCACAGGCGGACCGGAGCCCAGGGCCTGGAGGAGGAGCTCGCGGGGTGAGCCTGCCGCCATCACCTCCAGCCGCTCGATGGTGGCGGGCTGGAGGCGGCGGTACCGACGCTGGGAGACCTCCACGACCTGGCCGCCGCCCAGGGTCCACTGGGACGATCGGATGATGAAGCGGTCGCCCTTGACCAGGGGCAGGGGGCGCTCCAGGTGGACCTGTGCCCAACCATGCTCGCCCGGCTTGAGCTCCTGGGTGTCCAGGAGCCGTACGCGGGCGTTGGTCTCGCTGGTGCCGGTGTGGAAGGTGACACCCAGGTTGTGGCGCACGGGCTGGGGCGCCCAGCGGGTGAGGCGCAGCTCCACGCTTACCATTCTGGTCGTCCCGAGCCAGCCTGGGACCGTAAGTACCTCGCCCCTGGGAACATTCTCGCGGCTGACGCCCGAGAGGTTCACGGCGACGCGGCGTCCGGGGCCGACGCTCTCGATGCCCCGGCGGTGGCTCTGGAGCCCGCGGATGCGTCCTCGGCGGCCCGATGGCACCAGCTCCACAACTTGCCCCACAGACAGGGCGCCGTCCAAGAGGGTGCCCGTGACGACGGCGCCGAAGCCGGACATGGTAAAGGAACGGTCCACGGCCAGGCGCGGACGGCCGAGATCCGCCCGGGGAGGCGTCTCTTCCAGCAGGCGGTCGAGGGAGTCCTTGAGTTCGTCCAGCCCCAGGGCGGAGGCCGCCGACACCGCGACTGTTGAGACGCCCTCCATGCTGGTCCCCTGGAGTGCCTCTTCCAGCTCCAGTTGGACGAGCTCCAACCACTCATCGTCGACCAGGTCCTTCTTGGTCAGCACGGCTAGGCCCCTGTTCACGCAGAGCAGGTCCAGGATGGCCAGGTGCTCCCTGGTCTGGGGCATGACGGACTCGTCGGCGGCGACGACGAGCATGGCGAGGTCGATGCCGCCGACGCCCGCGAGCATGTTCTTGACGAAGCGCTCGTGGCCGGGCACGTCCACGATGCTGACCTCACGGCCGCTGGGGAGGGTGAGCCAGGCGAAGCCCAGCTCGATCGTCATCTCCCGCTCTTTCTCCTCGCGGAGGCGGTCGGGATCGATGCCGGTCAGTGCCTTGACCAGGGTGGACTTACCGTGGTCCACATGCCCGGCGGTGCCGATGACGAACATACGGTGCGCCTCAGTGGGGAGTGTAGCAGTAGGATAGCAGAGGCGCATGACGGCGAGAAGCCACGGGGCGCCGGCGTCAGGGCAGATGCGAAGAGGGGGCCGCCGGTCATTCGGCTCGGCATAGCCGACTTATGTCACGTCACTGCGAAGGGGAACCATTCTTCCAAGAGGTGCTATGCCGCAGGGCAAGGGTGGATGCCTGGCACGGACCTGATAGACGATGGTGCTAGAGCTTGCTCCGCGGTATGCCAAGGTCTCTCAGGATGGCGCTTACCGTCCCTGGACTGAGATCGCGATGCCCATGGTCGGGTATCGTTGTTCGAGCATGCGTGGCTTCATTGATCCAGATTTGATGACTGCCCTTGCCATGCCGATCAAATCTACAGCCGAGGGTGAGCAGTTTCCGTGTCAGCTCTCCATAGGTCACACGGCGACGAGATGGCTCGTCGAACCCATCGGCGTGGGCACCACCGTAGGAGGGAGCGGGTCTCCATGCTCCACGTACGATTCGATGAAGGCCCTGGCCACTTCGGCAAGGGTGCTGAGCGTTTCATCCGGCGTTTTGCCCCACGCTCTACAGCCAGGTAGGGCCGGGGCTTCCGCCATGTACATATCGGGTTCCGTGGATTGAGATGGGTCGTGCAGGACAACAACCAAGTCATACCTTTTGCCTTCAACCGGCATCATCAATCTCCTGCCATGGGCCGAGGCGGGAAGCTGCCCTGCTCAGCCACAGCCTTCTCCCTTCTATCCTGCCATCCCGCCCGTATGGGCCGACTGTGACGTTCCTACAATATACTATTCCCCTCGCCACAGCAGCATCCGTTCGCATGGGGCGAGTATCGGCAGGGCGGGACCGGGGCGCCGTGCCCCGATTCCGCCGCCGGGCCTCTTCTTCCCTGCTGCGGGGATAGCCGAGCTGCGTTCAGCCTCTCATCAGCTCCTCTAGGGAGGGCCGCTTCCCCAGGACGACTTCAACCTGGAGCTGCTCGCCGTCCCGGAGGACGTCGAAGGTCACCCGGTCGCCCGGCTTGGTTTCGTCGACCAGGTAGGCAATCAGGTCATCGATGCTGCGAACGGGAGTGCCGTCCGTCCAGCCAAGCTCCTGCGCAATGGATTCTGGGGCACATCGTCATTCCAAGAGAACGTGGACTTTCTCCAAGACCTCGCCAACGACCCCCCCCGGCGCCTTACACGCGAAGCGCGCGCGCCTCGCCCGCCAGTCCAGGCTCTTGACCTGATCAGCCAATATCACTCCCGAAACTTCGCCGGTGGAGGGGAGGCGCACCTCGAAGGGATATGCCCTGGCCGTGGACGTAATGGGACAGAGGAGCGCGAGGCTGGTCTTCTCGTTATAGGCCGCCGGACTCAGGACCAGGGCGGGCCGGTGGCCAGCCTGTTCATGCCCAGCCTGAGGCGTGAAGCTCAGCCACACGATGTCCCCCCGAGCGGGGATATACTCGCGGACTACCACTCTTCGCTGCCCTGGGCCGGGCCGGCATCCAGTTCGGGATGCAGATTGACGGGGTCCACTTGGGCCAGCATGCCTGCCAGGTCATAGCTCTTCTTGCGCAGCAGCACGTGGCGGCCCTGGGGGAGGATCTCGATGGCGGAGCCCTCGTGGACGCCCCACTGCTCGGCGATGGACTTGGGGATGCGGACGGCCAGGCTGGTTCCCCACTTGGAGATATGCGACCTTGCACCCATACGAGCACCTCCCTTTGCATACATATTATATATCATCATATCATCGTGCAATTGTGTGCCGGGGGGCAGTCCTCCGCCCTTGCGGCTAGGACGACGGCGCCGCGGCAAAGGAGAGGCCCGGCGAGCGCCGGGCCTCTCGTCCCTACTGCGGGGCTTCCCAAGCTGCGTTCAGCCCCTCATCAGCTCCTCCAGGGAGGGCCGCTTCCCCAGGACGACCTCGACCTGGACCTGCTCGCCGTCCCGGAGGACGTCGAAGGTCACCCGGTCGCCCGGCTTCGTCTCGTCGACCAGGTAGGCAATCAGGTCATCGATGCTGCGAACGGGAGCGCCGTCCGCGGCGACGATCATATCGCCGCCGACGGGGATCTCCAGTCCGTTGTGGGTGGCGGTGTCGTTGCTGCCGCGGAGTCCAGCCTGCTCCGCTGGTCCATCGCCGGTCACGCGGACGATGAGTGCGCCGCGGGTCCCCCCCGGGAGGTCCATCGGCTTCGCCATGTCCGGGCGCACGGTGGAGCCGCTGACGCCGAGCCAGGAGTACTCGTAGTAGCCGTCGCGGATGAGGGCGGGGACAACGCGCTTGGCAGTGTTGACGGAGACGGAGAAGCCGATGCCCGAGCTGACCCCGGTGCGGCTGATAATCTGGGTGTTGATGCCGATGACCCTGCCCTGCCGGTCCAACAGGGGCCCGCCGGAGTTGCCCGGATTGATGGGGGCGTCCGTCTGAACGACCTCGGAGATGGAGAAGGGACTCGTGCCGCTGCGAATGGTGCGCCCAACGGCGCTGACAATGCCCCCGGTCATGGTGAAGGCTTGGCCGAAGGGGTTGCCGATGGCGACGGCGAGCTGGCCGATGCGCACCTCGTCGCTGTCGCCGAGGGTGACGGGGTGGAGCTGGTCGGCGGGGAGGTCGACCTTGATGACGGCGAGGTCTGAGCCTGGGTCGCCGCCCAGAATCTCCGCGAGGGCCTCGGAGTCGTCGGGGAAGATGACGGTCACGTGGGTGGCGTCCTGGACGACGTGATAGTTGGTGACGATGTGCCCCTCTTTGTCCCAGACGAACCCGGAGCCCTCGCCGCCGCGGAAGAAATCACGCGGCCCGCGGTCGAAATCAAAGGGGAATGGGAACTGGCCTCCCGATTCGTCCTGGTTGACCTGGACGGCCACACGGATGTGGACGACGGAAGGCTGAACGCGGTCATAGATCCTGCCCAACACCTCCTCCTGGGCGGCCACGAGGAAGTCGGAATCCATGAGCATGGCGTCGATGACGCCGGCGGGGACGTCTGCCGTCGCGGGCGTGGTGAGCGCGGCGTCCTGGGCCGCGGTGGGCGCAGCCAGCGAAGCGCCGCCGGCCTCGCCCGCCGATGCGGCGGTGGGCGCCGACCTCTCGCCACACGCCGCGAAGGCGAGAGCAAGAAGCAGCACTGAAGCAGCGAAAAAGCCTTTCATGATGCAATCACCCCCAATTCTCTACATGTCCGATGCACCGCGACCCTCAATGCACGCCGTTGACTCTACTACTCCTTATGATGCGCGATTGTGGTCAAGCGAGACAACACGTCCTGCATAGAGCGTCTACCTATAGCAACGCACTCGATGCGGTGCAGGTTAGGATCGGACCAGCCGCGTCTGCGAGAGGCGGGCCCTCACGGGCGTGGGCCGTGAGATCGAGAGGCCCCCCGAGGGCCGACACGCTCCCTAGGCGTCCTTGACGAGGCCGATCAGGTTGCCCTCCGGGTCGGTGAACTGTGCCATGGTCACGATGTTGGGGATCTCTGTGGGCGGCACGACGGTCTTGCCGCCCAGGCCCTCCGCCTTCTTCAGGTAGGCGTCGAGGTCGTCGACCTGGATGTAGATCATCACTTTGGCGGGGTTCTCGTTGCCGTGGATGCCGCCGTTGATGCCGCCCTCAGCGTGGGTGTCGACCACTCCATAGTCCATGGGGTTGTTGGCATCCACGTGCCAGTCGAAGAGGTCGGCGTAGAAGCCCTGCAGCTTTTTGGCGTCCTTGGCGGCGATCTCCCAGTGCACAACAGGGTTCGGCATGATACTCCTCCCTGGTCGGATTGTGGCTTGACTGTGTCCTAGGCGCCAGCCGGGTGGGGACGCCCAGAGGTCCGGCCGTCTTGGCGGAGACGCCGGCCCGACGCTGCCAATGGCGCCTGTGAGTATAGCCTCCGCCCGTGGGAGCATCAACAACCGACGGCTTCACTCGGTCTGTTCGCGGGCAGTGCTGCTCCGGGCCGGCCGGTCTCCTCCGCGTGACGGCGGCGCTCGACTGGGACCCGGCCGCGAGCGTCGCCGGAGCAGGGGCGCCTGGGTCTGTGGGGTGCGGGCGCCCAGGGCCGCATGGTTGGGCCGCCAGGGCGCTAGAGGAGAGTTGCAGGGTCTACGTCGACGCGCCAGCCGGGGGGCGCCGTCAGCGAGTCCAAGAGGCTGGGTAGGTCCACCGCCGCCGTGGGCGGGAGCCTCAGCACCACCTGCCACCGGTAGCGCCCGCCGACGCGGGCGAAGAAGCGGGGCGCCGCCCCGATGACGCCAACCTCCCCAAGGCCCTGGCGCCGCAGGGTTTCCCGGATTCCGCGAGCCAGATCGGCCGCATGTCTCTGGGCGTAGTCTGCGTTGGTGTGCTCGTAGAGCAGCCGGACCAGCCGGCCAAAGGGCGGGTAGAGGAGGCTCCGGCGCAGCTCCAGCTCCTGCCGGTAGAAGGCAGGGTAGTCCTGGGTGGCCGCCGCCTGAACGGCGTAGTGGTCGGGCGAGTAGGTCTGGATGATGGCCTGGCCGGGTTTGCCGCCCCGACCGGCGCGCCCCACGACCTGGCACAGGAGCTGGAACGCCCACTCCCCGGCGCGGAAGTCGGGGAGGTAGAGGCCCAGGTCTGCGAGCATGGCGCCCACCAGGGTCACCTGGGGCAGGTGCAGTCCCTTGGCGATCATCTGCGTGCCGACGAGCACGGGCGCCTCGCCGTGAAGGAATCGCTCCATCATCTCAAAGTGGTCCCGATGCCCCCGGGCTGCGTCGCGGTCCCATCTGAGGGCCGGGACGCCGAAGGTCCGCTCCACCTCCTGGGCAACCCTCTGGGTGCCCAGGCCCAGATAGCGGATCCGGCGGCTCCGGCAGCGCGGGCACCGCTGGGGCGCGGGAGCGCCGGCGCCGCAGTGGTGGCACATGAGGCGGTCCTGCACGCCGTGGTAGGTGAGGGGGGCATCGCAGCGGCGGCACCGGAGCACGTGGCCGCAGTCGCGGCACTGGACCGTTCCCGCAGTGCCGCGACGGTTCAGGAACAGGAGGGCCTGCTCTCCGCGCGCCAGGGTCTCCGACAGTGCCTGGTGAAGCGGGCGGCTGAAAATGCTGCGGACCCCGGCCTTCAACTCCTGGCGCATGTCTACGAGGCGCACGATGGGCAGCGGGGCCGGGACCGGTTCCCCTGCGGGCCCCGTCGTCAGCCGGTCCGGGAGGTGGAGCAGGCGGAATTCGCCTTGCTGCGCTCTCCGGTAGGTCGTGACGTCCGGGGTGGCGCCCCCGAGCACGACAGTGGCATCCGCCAGCTGCGCTAGCTTGAGCGCAACGTCGCGGGCGTGGTACCTGGGCGCCGGGTCGTCCTGCTTGTAGGTGTGCTCATGCTCCTCGTCGATCACGATGAGCCCCAGGTCGGGTTGGGGAGCGAAGACGGCGCTCCGGGAGCCCAGGACAACGTCGAACTCACCCTGGCGGATGCGCCACCAGGTGTCGTACTGCTGTCCCGTGGCGAGGCCGCTGTGGAGGACGGCCACGCGGCCGGGGAACCGGCTGGAGAGACGCTGGACGAACTGGGGGGTCAGAGAGATCTCCGGGACCAGGAAGATGCCTCTTCTTCCCCCGTCGAGGCAGTGGGCGAGGGCCTGGAGGTAGACCTCTGTCTTGCCGCTGCCGGTGACGCCCTCCAGGAGAAAGGCCCTGCCCCGGACGCCGCCGTCCAGCGCCCCCCGAATGGCCTCCGCTGCTCGCTGCTGGCTCGGGGTCAAGGACAGCGGCGACTCTACAGCGAAGCTCCGGCCGGCGAGGGGGTCACGCACGTGTTGCCGCCACCCCAGCTCCACCAGACCCTTGCGCTCCAGGGCGGCAACAGGACTAGGGCCGAACTCCTTTCTGAGCAGGGCTGCGTCCGACTCGACGTCGCCGGAACCAGCCAAGCGCTCCAGCAGCGCCTGCTGGCGTGGGGCGCGGTCGAGGGCGGCAGCCTGTTGATGAGCGGCCTCGGGCGACATCCGAAGCCGCAGCACTTCCCTGTGCTTGGGGCCGCCCTTCGGCCTGGGCCACCGCCAGCCCCGGGCCACGCGGCCCTGCCGCAGCAGCCGCCGCAGGGCGGACTCACCGCCTACGGCGCGAAGCAGCCGCTCCTGCGGCACGGCGCCGTGTCGCCGCAGGTATGCGAGGATGCGGCCCGCCGGGGAGTCGTCGTTCGGTCCGTCCTGTCCCAAGGAGGTCAGGGTGAGCATGGCCACGATGTGCTGCCTGAAGTCCAGGGGGAACATCTGCGCGGCAGCCTCGTAGAGGGAGCACCGAGTTTCACGGCTCAGCCAGCGGGCAAGCTCAAGCTGTCGTGAGGAGAGGATGGGGTTGGGGTCGAGCAGGGCGGCGACGGGGCGTATCCCTGCAACCTCCGTATAGTCGGAGAGGGCGAAGACGATGCCCGCGGCCAGGCGCGAGCCCAGAGGCACCCACAGCATGTGGCCCGGGGATAGGGTCAGGTCCGGGTGGATGGCGTAGGTGAAGGTCCGTTCAGGGCCAATGGGAGCATCGACGGCGACTTCCGCGTACCGCTCCATTGCTTCGCTCCATCGGCTCCGGTGGGCGGGAGCATGCGCGGTTGGGGGGCAGGAGCCGGGGCGGCAGTGACCTCCCCACTGGGCCGCCGCTGCTTCGGCCTGTGCAGCGGCGCGCTAGTCCTCTTTGGCCCTCGCTGCGGCTGCAGCAGCCGCACGAAGCTCGCTGGGGCGAAGCGTGCGCTCCTTGAGGCGCGCAGCACGTCCAAACCGGCCTCGCAGGTAGTAGAGCTTTGCGCGCCGAACCTTGCCGTGCCGCAGGACCTCCACGGAGTCCACGTGGGGCGAGTAGAACGGAAAGATGCGCTCGACGCCAATGCCGTGGGAGACGCGGCGGACGGTGAAGTTGGCGACGGGGCTCTTGCCGCCGACACAGCGGATGACGACGCCCTGAAAGGCCTGGAGGCGGACCCGCTGCCCTTCGCGGATCTCATAGTTCACTTTGACCGTGTCCCCGGGCCGGAAGGCGGGCACCTTGGGGTTCGGCGTTGTGCTGACGAGGTGATGAGCATCCATTTGAGCGGTTTCCTGGAGCAATGGGATTCGCGGCTAGGTTGACAACCTAGCCAGTTTAACGCATGGCAGGTTTCGGCGCAACAGGCCGTACGGTGGGTTAGACGGACAGCTTGGCCACGCGGCAGGGCATGACGTCCAGGCCGGGCACCTTCAACATGGGGTCCGGCGCCTCGCTGGCCTGAAGGGCCGAGGCCAACTCCCCAAAGAGCAGCGTGGTGGATACGACGCCCCTCAGCTTCCCCGTGACCCTTGCCCGCCCCTGGAGCCGGGCCACGGGCGAGACGAGCTCGACTGCGTCGCCCGGGCCGATGCCCAGAGCCTGGGCGTCATCGGCGTGCAGTACGATGGCCTCATCGCGCCGGATGGCATTCTGCCCGTTGCCCCTGATGATCTCCACGTCCTCATGGGGCTGTGCGAGGACGCGCCCCGGCGCGTGGAGGAAGGGGAATTCGGGCAGCAGGCCGTTGGTGTGGATGGCCACGTCGAAGGGAAGGAGCTGGGCCTTGCGAGCGGTGAAGCCGCCCACGGGCACGTTGGGGGCCCCGGGGTCATCAGTGGCGGCGCAGGGCCACTGGAGCCCGCCTCCCTCCAACCGCTCATGGCTAACGCCGGCGTAGAAGGGGACCGCGGACGCGATCTCCCCCATGACCTCGGAGGGGCCGGCAAAGTTGAAGGCCGAGACGCCCATACGTCTTGCAATCTCCTGGAGAGTCCACCACACGGGTCTTGCATCGCCCTTTGGGGCGACAGCGGGGCGCAGCAGCTGAATTCGGCGGTCCAGGCTGGTGTAGCTCCCCTGCTGCTCTGCAAAGGCGGTCATGGGAAGGACGACGTGGGCCCGCTGAGCGACTTCGCTGAGGAAGAGATCGTGGGCCACAACGAACTCGGCGTGCTCCAGTGCCTCGAGGGCGTTGACGTCGA
Organism: Dehalococcoidia bacterium; assembly: GCA_965197715.1. Taxonomy (GTDB): domain Bacteria; phylum Chloroflexota; class Dehalococcoidia; order Lucifugimonadales; family UBA1127. The sequence goes on along the minus strand of OZ240224.1, from coordinate 2,294,983 downwards.
AGCTGGGGTCGTCTCCGGCCACATAGAGGGCCTTGACCTGGCCGCCGCGGAGGGCCTCGAACACCTCACGAACGCCCAGGCCAGGTTCCGAAGCGGGAACGTGGCCCGGCAGGAATCCGGGCACACAGCCGACGTCCCAGGCGCCCTGCTCGTTGGCGCCCATGCGGAGGGGGAAGAGGCCCGAGGACGGCGCGCCTACGTTGCCCGTTACTAGGGCAAGGTCCGCCAGGGCTTGCACCAGAGCCGTGCGCTGCTCCACGGGCACGTTGTCGAGGGCGTAAAGCACGGCTCCCGGGCGCTGGGCGGCGAAGAGGCGCGCAACGGCGCGGACCTGCTCCGCGGCAACGCCGGTGGATTCCTCCACGTGCAGGAGGTCGACGCGGCTCAACATGCGGACCAGGCCGGCCCAGCCCTCGCAGGACTCGGCTACGAAGTCCTTGTCCTCCAGGGCCTCATCCATAATGACGCGTAGGATGCCAGCCACGAGCAAGGCCTCGGTGCCGGGATAGGGGCGCAGCCAGTGGTCGGCGTACCGGGTCAGCTCCACCTCCCGGGTATCGATGACCACCAGCTTGAGGGTGCCGGCGCGGTGGGCCTTCTTCAGTGGCACGGCGGCCACGTTATGCTCTTCCGTGGTGTTGCTGTTCACGACCAGGACGCACCGTGCGCGCTCCAAGTCCTGGACTGTACCCGTGGCAGCCAGGACACCCACGCTCCCGGCCAGGGGCAGCACCTGCTCTGGGCGGGTGTTGGAGGCCACGTCCACGTTGGCGCTTTCCATGACGGACCGGGTGAACTTCTGCGCCAGGTACGCCTCCTCCGTGGTGGCGCGGGGGCTGGCGAGCATGGCGAAGGCGCCGCCCCTGTAGGCGGGCAGCTTCTCAGCGATGAGGTCCAGGGCCTCCTCCCACGTCGCCTCGACGAGATGGCCGCCGCGGCGCACGAGGGGACTGGTGAGCCGCGCTCTGTTGTTGACGAAGGTCATGCCGAACTTGCCCTTGTAGCAGAGCTGGCCCTGGTTGGCCTCCGCCGTCCAGTCGCCTGCCGAGCGGATAATGCGGCCGCGGCCATCCACATCCAGCTTCACCTGGCAGCCCACGGGACAGTGAGTGCAGGTGGTGGTGACGGTGTTGACGGCCTTCTCCCACTTGAACTCCCGCTCCACCAGGGCGCCCACGGGGCACACGTCCACGCAGGCGCCGCAGAACTCGCAGCCCGACTCCAGCAGGGACGTGCCCCGGGAGGTGCCCACGAGCACCGTGCCGGAGCGGTCCACCATGGCGATGGCGTCGTCTCCGCGGACCTCCTCGCACACGCGGGTGCAGCGGGCGCAGATGATGCAGAGATTGTAGTCCCGGTCGTAGAAGGGATCGGCGGTCTCCACCGGCAGGTTGCGGTAGTTGTAGGCTAGGGGAGATTCCAGGTTCATGCCGACGTACCGGACGGTGTCCTTGAGCTCGCAGCGTTCATTCTTGGGGCAGACGACGCACCGATCCGTGACGCGGACGTGGCGGAGGCAGATGTCCTGCGGCCCGCAGAGCTCGATGCGGTGACAGGTGAGGCAACCGTGGGGGTGCTCCGACAGAAGCAGCTCCATAATGCCCCGCCTGAGGCCTTCGAGCTGCGGCGTCACGGAGCGCACCACCATGCCGTCAGCCGCGGGGAGGGTGCAGGAGGCCGGGGTCCCCCGCTGTCCCTCCACCTCCACGACGCACATGCGGCACGCGCCGTAGGGCTTCATGCCCGGCCAGTAGCAGAGATAGGGGACGTAGATGCCGGCGTCCATGGCCGCCTGTATGACGGTCTGGCCGCGCTTCGCGCCTATCTGGACGCCGTCAACTGTGAGCGTAATCTCGTTCTGCATACCAGCTTCCTGAGGCTAAGGGTCGGGTGCGCGAGGGCTTGAAGAAGGGGCCGTGGCATCGTCCGGTGGGGCAGCGATGGTCCTGGATGTGGGCGCGGAACTCGCCGCCGAAGTAGCGGATGGCGGAGCTGACCGGGTTGAACCCAAGCTGGCCGTGGCCGCACAGGGAGCCCAGGGTGAGCGATTGTCCCATGGACTCCATCAGCGCGAGGTCCTCCGGCCGTCCCCGCATGGAGGCGATGCGGTCCAGGGTGTCCAGCAGGTGAGTAGTTCCCAGGCGACAGGGGAAGCACTTGCCGCAAGACTCGAACTGGCAGAAGGCCACGAGGTTGCGCACCAAGTCCACGACGCAGACACGCTGGCCACCCACGATGATGCCGCCGGAGCCCAGGATAGCGCCCGCGGCCGCCATGCTCTCGAAGTCCAGGGTAATCCCCAGGCTGTCGGGCCCCAGGACGCCGCCGAGAGGCCCGCCGGTCTGGAGCAGCTTGACGGGACCTCCGCCGGGCACGCCGCCGGCGACGTCGTCGATGATCTGGCCGATGGTCACGCCGAAGGGGACTTCGTACATGCCGGGGCGTGTTATGTCGCCTGAGAGGCACGTGATGGCCGTGCCCTTGCTGCGCCCGTAGCCGATGGAGGCGAACCAGTCGCTCCCCCGGGAGATGATTTCGGGCACGTAGGCCAGGGTCTTGACGTTGTTGATGTTGCTGGGCTTGCCCCAGAGGCCCACCTGGGCCGGGAAGGGGGGCCGGGCGCGGGGCATGGCCCGCTTGCCCTCGATGGCCTCCATGAGGGCCGTCTCCTCACCGGAAACGTAGGACTCGCCCGTCAGCGCCACCTCCATGTCGAAGGAGAAGTCCGAGCCCAGGATGCTCTTGCCCAGCAGCCCGGCCTGCCGCGCCTGCTCGATGGCGCGCCTGGTGCGGTCGATGGGGCCTTCGTGTCCGTGGCGAATGAAGATGTAGCCGAAGGTTGCGCCCGTGGCGTAGCCCGCCAGGACCGTGCCTTCAATGACGGTGTGGGGGTCGCTCTCCAGCAGCCCCTTGTCGTTGAAGGCGCCGGGGTCGCCCTCCTCACAGTTGACGAGGACGTACTTGACGTCGCCCGGGGTGCGCGCGAGGAAGCTCCACTTGGTGCCGGTGGGGAAGGCGGCGCCGCCTCGGCCCCGCAGGCCAGCCTTGGTCACCTCATCCATGAGATCCTGGGGCGACATGGATGAGAGCGCCCGTTCCAGGGCCCCGTAGCCGCCCTGGGCGAGGTAGTGCTCAACATCGCCTGGGTCGACGCTGCCGCAGTTGCGTGTGGCGATGCGTACCTGGCTCCTCCAGACGTCTGCGTCTTCGAGGCGCGGCACGCCGTCCACGGCGCCGTCGCCCAGCGACGCCAGTGCGCCTCCGAGACTGGGGTTGCCGCTGACAAGGCAGGCCTCCACGAGGCCCGGGACCATGTCCGGGGTCACATTGCCGTAGAGGACCCTTGGCCCGCCGGGCAGCTTGACGTCGACCAGGGGCTCGGCGTAGCAGAGGCCGAGGCAGCCGACCTCGTGGACGTTGGCGTCGATGCCGCGGCGCGCGAGCTCCCGGCGCAGGGCCTCGAGCACCTCCTCGGCGCCGGCGGCGCGGCCGCAGATGGCCGTTCCCACGCGGACCCACGGTTTGCCGCCGCCCTCCAGGGCGGCCCACTTGGCCTGAGCGGCGTCGCGGAGGGAGTCGAAGGCTTCAGACACGGGAACTCCTCACACGCGGGGCTGCAGGCGGGACTCTATCGACCTGGCCTGCTCGGAGGTCACACGCCCCACGGTCTTGTGGTCCACCGCCATGACGGGCGCCTGGGCACAGGCGCCGAGGCAGGTATTGTACTTCAGCGTCACCCGGCCGTCCGGGGTATCGCCCTCCTGGGAGAGGCCCAGGGCCATCTGGACTTCGTTGAGGAGGTCGTGGGCGCCCCTGAGGTGGCACGATGGCCCCCAGCACACCTCGACGACGTGCTGTCCTTGGGGCTCGAAGCGGAAGTTGGTGTAGAATGAGGCGACGGCCCAGACGTCGTTGATGGTCGACCCGGTGGACTCCGCCACCTCCTCGACGGCCTCGGGGGGGATGTAGCCAATGCCGTCTTCCACGGCGAGAAGGGACGATAGGACGGTGACGGTCCGCTGGGTCTGACTGGCGATGGCGGCGCGAACCTGGTCACGAAGCGAAGTGGGCTCGGCGGACACAGCACACCCCTCGTGAATTCCTGAACGAATGACGCCCTAGGATAGCACATGGGCGTTGGTGTTTCAATCAGTCTTCCTCGGCCCCGCCTCAGGAGTTGCCTCCGCAACGGCGGAGGGGGCCCGCCAGCCGCGGCCGCTGGGGGGCGGCCTGGGGAGTCTAGACAGTGTGCGCCGCCAGACCTATACTTGCCCTGTCCGCTTCCGCTGCGGTCTGCGGTGCAGCGGGCAACGGAACGGGCCATTGGCGGGTCTCTCAACCCTCATGAAGCCGGCTGCCCCACTCTTGGGAGGTGATGCATGAACTTTGGGTTCCTGACTGAATGCTACGCCCGGGCAGACAAGAGCCACGCGCAGGCCTACGCGGACGCCACTGCGCAGGTGGACGCCGCCGAGGCCCTGGGGCTGGACTCCATCTGGATGGTTGAGCAGCACTTCCGGCCCTGGGCGTCCCTTCTGCCGTCGCCCATGCTGTTCGGCAGCGCCATCGCGGCCCGCACGAAGCGGGTGCGCATTGGCATGGCGGTGGCGGTCTTGCCCCTGTGCAACCCCCTCCGCGTGGCAGAAGAGGCCTACATGCTGGACCAGATCAGCGGGGGGCGGTTCGACCTGGGCGTCGGCCGAAGCGGCATCACCAAGTTCTACGACGGCTACAACATCCCGTACGGGGAGAGCCGGGACCGCTTCAACGAGTCTCTAAACGTCATCATGGAGATCTTCACGCACGATCCCTTCTCCTTTGAGGGCCAGTACTACTCCTTCAAAGATGTCACCGTTGCGCCGGAACCCATCCAGAAGCCGCATCCTCCGGTGTGGGTCGCAAGCTCCACGCCGGAGAGCTTCCCCATCATGGGGGAACGCGGTTTCCCGCTGCTCCTCTGGTTCCAGGGGAACTGGCTGGATGAGCCGATCAAGGAGTATAAGAAGGCATGGAAGGCAGCAGGGCATGCACAGGAGCCGCAGATACTGGTGCGCTTCCCGGCCTACGTTGGCGAGACTTCCGAGAAGGGCTTCAACGAGCCGCGGGAGAGCACGGTCCACGACCTTCGCCGCACCATGCGGGAGTACGGACAGGGCAACGAGCAGCGGGCGAGCCAGTCCCAGTACTGGATCGACCACTACGACGAATATGTCCAGGGCCGCGCGTGCTACGGTTCTCCTGAGGAGGTGGTGGAGCGCCTACAGGAGTTCAAGGAGCGCATGGGGGCCACTGGTTTTCTGCTGGACCTGAACTTCGGCGGGCAGGTGCCGCAAGAGCTGGTGCTGAACTCCATGCGCTTGGTCAGCGAGAAGGTGATGCCCGCGTTCAAGTAGGGCGCGCACGGGTTTCTTGACCTGGAAAAAAGGTCCGCTCGCGCTTCGAATCGAAGGGTGAGCGGTCCCGTTTCTCCTTTTGGGACGGCCTCAGTCGGGGCGTTCCTGGCCCCGGATTCTCGGCTGGTAGTTCTGGTTGTTCACGCCGAAGAGCCTCGCGCCGGAGAGCTGCTGAAGCAAGTAGGCATGGGCGCCCATCTCGAAGAGGGTGTGCACGTCCCCCCTCGTCAGAGCATCGCGCTCCTCGGCACTCAGAGCGAACTCCTGGACGACCTCGAGCGGGTCCTGCTGCATCCGCTTCTTGAAGGCATCGTCATTCCTCAGCTTGAACATTATCTTGTTGACGGCGTAGATGCTCATACTGCTTACTCCAGCCTCCAGGCAGCGTAGCCGTTGCCATTCTCATCGGTCTCCAGAAACGTGGGAAGCGCCTCTGCCACAGCGCCGGTCATGGTTATCCAGTTGAGGAGCTCGCCGCTGGCGTTTCCGGCGGCGGCCATGCGCTCCTGGGTGGCGCGGCGGGTCAGGGAGCGGTACTGGCCGCGCTGCAGCAGGCCCTGTATGACGTCGACCCACGGCTGGTCGACCCAGCCGGCCCTCGGCCCGCCAACCTCGATGGCGAAGGAGCCGCTGACCACAAGGCCGACGCGCTGGTTCCCGCCCCAGTCTTCAACGAACTTCCGCACCATCTGCCCCAGAGAGTAGCAGCGGGCGGCCCGGGGGAATGGAGGCGCGATGCCGTTGGTGTACAGGGGCACCACGGGGATGCTCATGGAAGGGGTCAGGAAGTGCAGGGGCACCATGATGGAGTGGTCCAACAGGAGCTCCTCGGTCGCCGCCAGGTCGAAGTTGGAGCGGAGGCCGTAGGCGAGGAGCGCCCGGGCGAAGTCGGGGCTGCCCCGGACCGTGTAGTGGGGCATCTGGACGGATGGCTCGGGCCCCTCGGACTCCTCGGTCAGGCCGAGGCAGAAGGCGGGCATGTTGTCGTAGAAGAAGTTGGTGAAGTGGTCCGTGGCGATTTCGACGATGACGTCGGGAGCGGCGGCCTCCACGTGCTCGCGGACTGCAGTCATGAGGGCTTCAAAGCCGTGCTTGCCCGGCGCCTGGGCAGCCTGCTGGGGCATCGCCGGGCGGTGGGGCGCCCCGGCGGCGACAACGAGCTTCGCCATGCAGCATCCTCCTTCCTGGTATCACCTGGTTGGCCGATCAGCACGCACGGGCCCCGCCTGGAGAGTACCGTGCGTGTGGCGGCGCATCGACAGGATACCGGCCCTCCCTGGCCCCGTCAACGCCGATGAGGGGCCGGCGTTGGTCCCGTGCTACTGAGCGACGTACCCGCCATCGACAATCATCGTGTGACCGGTGATGGCAGCCGCGGCGGGGCTGGCGAGATAGATGGCCGCACCCACGAGTTCCTCGGGCTGCATGCGCCGGCCCAGGGGCATGCGCGCCTCGATCACGCGCTGAGCTTCCGCCAAGTCAGGCTCGGGCGCGCCCCGGCCGGTGTCCGTGGGTCCGGGGCCGATGGCGTTGACGGTGACGCCGTGCCTGATCCATTCAAGGGCCAGGGCCCGCGTCAGGTTGATGACGCCCCCCTTACTGGCGCAATAAGCGGGCCTGCCCGGCGTCGCCACAAGGCCCAGCTGAGAGGCGAGGTTGATGATCCGGCCCGAACCACGCGGCACCATGTGCCGTGCGGCAGCCTGGGCGCAGAAGAAGAGCCCCTTCAGGTTGGTGTCCACCACCAGGTCCCACTCATCCTCCGTGACCTCCAAGGCCGGCTTCTGGATCCGTGTGCCAGCGTTGTTGATGAGGATGTCCAGGGCGCCGAAGTCCGCGGCGATTCGGTCGACGGCCGGTTGCACGCTGGGGATGTCGCGCACGTCCAGCGTATAGGTGCGACTGGTGCGCCCAAGGGCCTCGATATCCTTGCGGACGCTCTGGGCCTCCTCGGCCATGTGGGGCAGGTCGAGGACCGCCACGTGTGCGCCGGCCTGGGCCAGCCCCAGTGAGAGGGCCCGACCGATGCCCCGCGCGGCGCCGGTCACCAGCACGACGCGGCCATCGAGACTAAACCCGTCGTAGGTCATTGCACGCTCCTCCAACTTCGTAGATTCCCAGCGCTGGGCCGCCTCGACTGCACAGTGGCGGCAAGGCGCGCTCCCTCGGCGCCGGGGTGCGCAGCGGGTGTCCGGCTCAGGCCATGCCAGCGTACCGCCGTGGTGGTATCCTAACCCAGAGATTCGCGGCAACGCTACGCCGGCAGGGCTATTCTCTGCAAGCACTGGGCAGATTGAAAGCACGGAGGTGACGAGATGGCAGAAGGTGGACAACTGGAGGGGAAGGTGGCGATCATCACCGGTGGGGGTTCAGGCATTGGCCGGGCGCTGTGCCTGGGCCTGGCAGAGGAGGGGGCTGCCATCGCCGTGGCCGATGTCCGCCTCCCTGCGGCCCAGGAGACTGCGTCCGAGGTGCGGGAGCGCGGCGGCGCCGCAACTGCCGTCGAGGTGGACGTGTCGCAGTCCGCGTCGGTGGACGCCATGGTGCAGAGCGTACTGGCGGGATCGGGGCACATCGACGTGCTGGTCAACTGCGCGGGCATCTACCCCCGGCACAGCGTGGTGGAGATGACGGAGGAGGAGTGGCGCCAGGTCCTTGACGTGAACCTGACGGGCCCCTTTCTCTGTTGCAAGGCCGTAGCCGGCCCCATGATGGCCCAAGGCAGCGGCAAGATGGTGAACCTGGTGTCTGGGCGCGGCGTTACCGGGGCCATCAACGGCGCGCACTACTCCGCCTCCAAGGGCGGACTCATCGCATTTACGGTCAGCCTCGGCATGGAGCTGGGGCCCTACGGCGTCAACGTGAACGCCGTCGCCCCCGGCAGCACGGACACACCGATGTTTCGAGGCGGCGCGAACGCGCAGGCGCCGCCGGTCACTCCGGACGTTCCGGTGAACAAGCGTTTGGGCCAACCCGAAGACCTGCTGGGCCCGGTCCTCTTCCTGACCACCGACGCCAGCAAGACCATGTTCGGCCAGGTGGTCTTCATGAAGACGCCCTAGCCCGCGCCGGCAGACCTGTCGCCACGAGATACTCACAACCAGCCCATAGCTCCGGCCCCTGCGATTGCGTCGGCAGGCCGCCGCAACCTGGACTTTGGCGGCATCACACAGGCTTGACTGGGTCCGGTGACGCAGCGAATGGACGGTAGGGAGTAGACAGCCATCGGAGTCATCGCAGAGCGCCTGGCCAGGGCCAGCCCGGTCTACTACGGGTGGATCGTGGTGGGCGTAGCAGCCGCGGCGAACATGTCGCGGGTCTCCAGCGCCGTCGAGGTCTCCAGCGTCTTCGTGCCATCGCTGGTGAACGACTTTGGCTGGAGCCGCACGCTCATCGCCGCGGCGACCACGGCAGGCAGCGCGGCCAGCGCCCTTCTGGGACCGCTCATCGGCCGCGTGCTGGATCGCCACGGGCCGCGATTGGTGGTGCCGGCCGGCGCCCTCCTGGTCGGCCTTGGGTGCCTGACGCTTGCGGTCACGCGGAGCGCGGCCGTCTTTGTGACGGTGTACGCCATCGTACGCATGGCGGGACAGAGCATGGTCCAGTTCCCGAACTCGGTGACGGTGGTGCGCTGGTTCGAGCGGCGGCGCGGGACGGCAACGGCGCTAATGGTGGCGATATCCACGGGCGGCCTCGTCGTGGCGCCGCCCGGCGTGCAGGCGCTCATCGCCTGGGGTGGGGTGGGGCCGGCGTGGGCGGCACTCGGTGTGCTGGCCCTGGGTGTCGGCGTGGTCCCGGCGGCGCTGCTGCTCTGCCGGAGGCCGGAGGACATGGGCCTGCGGCCCGACGGCGACTCTGCGGCGCCATCTGGCACCGCAGGGCCGGCAGCGGATGAGGCGCAGGCTGCGGCGGGCTACACGGTGCACACCGCCGCCGCCGATCGGGCGCTCTGGCTCATCGTCGGCGCGACCTTCGCGGTGTCCCTTGTGATGACCGGCGTTGGATTCCACCAGCTGGCCTACTACGTGGAGCGCGGGATTCAGGCCTCCACGGCCGCGTTGGTGGTGAGCGCCTTCGCCCTGGGCCTCACAACGGGCGGCGTCGCGTGGAGCTGGCTCGCCGACCGGGTGAACGCACGATGGCTGCTGATGGTCCTCTACCTGGTGGCGGCAGCGCTGCTCGGCCTGCTTCTGAACGTGCGGGGCCCGGCGGAGGCGTTTCCCGTTGGGTTCGGGTTCGGGATGCTGGTGGGGGGGTCCATGTCTCTGCCGACACTGCTGTTCGCCAGCTACTACGGCAGGGGGTCCCTGGGAGCCATCGCGGGGGTGCTGCACATGGCGCGAGGGTTCGGGCTGGGCCTCGGGCCGCTGGTGGCGGGCGTGTTGTACGACGCCGCAGGCACGTACGAGCCGGCATTCAAAGCGTTCGCGGCAGTCTGCATAGGCGCAGCGGTCCTCATGGCCGCGGCGCGGAGGCCGGCGCGGCGCTAGGCAGCGGGGCGGGGCCGAGCTCACGTGGCCCAAGGACCTCACGATGAGGGGAGTGGCCGGCCTCCGTGGGGCGAATGCCGTATCGAGGCGCCATGCCGACTGCGGTTGTAGTGTTGACGCGGGAAGAGCGCAGGCTATGCCGGCGCAGCAATGCACAATTACGTTATGTCGCCTGAATCGTCGGGAAGACACCTAGCCGACGGTTACCTCCAGGTCAACGCGCTTCTCCGTTATGGACGCGACCTCGTCGCTGAACGCCACCATATGCAGGGTGAAGAGCCCGGCCTGGAGGCTCTGGGTCTCCTCGGCGGAGAGCGAGATGCGGAAGCTCGTGCCGCCCGCAGGCGTCGCCTTGCCGGAGGCGGCGCCCTCTCTGGTCACGGGGTCGAAGAGGAGGTAGAGGATGCCTAGCTCCCCGGGGCCGTCCAGCTCCACTTCGACCTGCGCCGGTCTTCCGGCGACGACGGGAGCGGTCCGAATGTTGGCGAAGCTGATGCCCTCAGCAGCGCCCAGTCGCCAGTCTCCGGGTTTGAAGGGGTATGTTGGGTCCCGAAAGGCCTCAAGCTCCGCGAACTGGGCCGCGACGTCGAAGCGCCGGAGCGTGAAAGGGCCACTGCTGATGACGGCGGTGCAGGAGTTTGCGGTGCAGTGTTCCTCAATCCAGGCGATGGCCGCAGCATACCGCTCGAGCGCCTCCTCTTTCGTCGTCAGACTCGCACCGCCGATCCGAAAGGCGTGCTCCGGGAAGTGGCCCGCCTCCTGAAACTCCCGGAGCACGCGCTGCACGGCCTTGGCATCCTGCTCCAGCACCAGGCTCAGCCAGTCCACCCCGAAGCGCTGCGCCGCCGTGTCCGTGTAGGCGCCGCTGCGCTCGACGAAGACGAGCTGGTCGAGGGCAGCGCGTATCTCCCAGGGAGTGCTGAATCCGCCCATGCCGGCGTACTCCGCTATCATGTCCGGGACGAAGTGCCAAAAGTCCGCGTAGAACTCCATCTTGGAGTCCCCCACTAGCCTGAAACCCTTGATGGTCTCCAGGTACGGCTTGCTGCTGCTGGCGATGGCCGTCTCGATGCGCGACTTCTCCTCGTTGAAGACGGTGTCGTAGGCCTGATAGATGGAGTAGACCAGGTCGGCCAGAGAGATGGGCTGCCCGTGGTGCCAGTTGGAGCCGAGGTACTGGGAGTAATCGAAGGTCACCTTGCTGACGGCCTGGGTCCCCGGGCCCACGGGTCGAAAGGTCCGGGCGTCCGCGTTCCACAGAACGGCGTCGGCGGGGACTTCCAGGGTCCCTCCCGCACCGGCAGTCTCCACCTCGTACTGGGCGCGGAAGGGCACGGGCAAGCCCGTGAAAGGGTGGCGCGCCATGGTCGGGTCATAGAGGTTCTGCCAGATGTCCCGGCTGTAGCCGTCCCCGAAGCCGCCCAGGGGGTTCCACGTCGATCGCTCTGTCCAGACCCACAGGTTACCGACGGTGAGGCTGTCCCTGCCGGGAACGTATGCCTCCCGCAGTGTGCGACTGTTGAGAGGGCCGGCAGAGATATCCTCGGTCACGCCCCGCAGGCTGTCCGTGGCGGGATACCCACTCAGCACGGTGACGATCCAGACGCGGACAGCTTCGCCAAGGCTCAGGCGCGTCATCTCGCGGTAGATGTCATCCCGCTCATCCGCGCCGGAGAACCCTCCCTCGTAGAGGCGCCGGCCCAGGACGTCGAGGTCCTCATGGGCGTACTGCCAGAAGCTCTCCTCTTGCCAGCCGGGCATGTTGCCGAACCAGGGTGCGGCCATCTGGTTGATGACTACGGAGTCGTAGCGGCCGGCGGCGCCGGCGCCCCAGCCCTCGGTGTACAGGTGCCACTGGAAGTCCTGGGGGTCAGTGCTGAACACGGCGGAGACAGCGGCGCTGAACTCCTGGTAGCCTGCGTCGACGGTGAAACCCAGCTTCTGCAGCTCGACGCGGACCAGGTCGCCGATCTGACGCCGCGCGTCCTCGGTCCGGATGACGAACTTGAGCTCGATGGCCTCGCCGTTGTAGTGCCACGCGCCGCCCACCAGCTCGGCCCCGGCATCGGTCATGGCCCTGGCGACGAGAGTCCGGGCAAACTCGGGGTCGTAGCTGAACCCGCGGCTGTGCACGATGTCGAACACGCTCAGGTAGTCGAAGTCGGAGCTGTCGACTGAGGCGAACTTGGGCATCGCGAGCCCCTTGTAGACCTCCTGGGCGACAAACTCGCGGTTGACCACGTAGTTGATGGCCTGGCGGACCTCCCGAATGGAGAAGGGGTTGATCTGCCCCTCGGGCGCGGGCGCGGGGTTCAGGAGGAGGGAGAGTGAGAGGGAGGGCGCCTCATAGATGCGGACGCCCTCCTCCCTGGCCAGGCTCTGAGCGGCCTCCGTCTTGAGGCCATAGCCATAGAGGTCGATCTCTCCGTTCAGCACGAGCAGTGGAGCGGTGTCGAGCTGGGCCTGGCGGAAGTAGATGCGGTCGACGGCGGGCCCCGGCCTATCGTGGGGCGGCTGGTCGGCCGCAGGCTCAGGAGTGGCGGCGGGGGGTGGCGAGGGCGCCACGGTGGCGACGGTGGTGGTGGGCGGCGGCTCGGGGCTGTCGCAGCCTGCGGCCAGGGCCGCCAGGATGGCGAGGGCCGCAGCGAGGCCGCGTATGGCTGCCTTGAGTCCTTGCACGCCGGTCGCCCTCCCTGCCGAACAAGGCCCAGTATACTCCGCGGACGCCAAGGGGAGAAAGACGACCGCCGGCGCAGCGCCTTGACGCGAGGACAGGCGGAAGAACATACTCCCCTTGCCTGCGGACTGGGTAGCTTGGAAACCGGCGGAGGTGCGCGCCATGGCAACACTGACCCTAAGCTTCATTTCCGCCGTCAACGAGCGGGTGAAGCCGCTGATAGACGGCACCATCAAGCCCGAGGGCGTCGAGCTCATCCCCACGATCTCCGATCCCTCAGAGACGTTCTGGCGTCAGCTCAACTTCCAGGAGTTCGAGATCTCGGAGATGTCCCTGTCCTCTTACCTGATCGCCAAGTCGCACGGGATGGACATGATCGCGATCCCGGCCTTTCCCGCCCGGCGGTTTATGCACACGGAGTACTCCATCCACGCGGACGCGGGCATAGAGAGCGCCGGCGACCTGGTGGGGAAGCGGATCGGCGTGGGGGAGTACCAACAGACGGCGGCGCTGTGGACACGCGGCATCCTGGAGCACGACTTCGGCGTCTCTCAGTACAAGGTGGACTGGTACATGGAGCGGTCGGAGGAGCTCAGCCACGGCGGGGCCACCGGCTTCAAGCCACCGGAGGGGATCTCCTTCCATCGCGTCCCGCCTGAGAAGAGCCTGGCCTCCATGCTGGTGAACAATGAGATCGACGCGGCGCCCATCGGCAGGGCCTTCCGGCCGGAGACCAACGTCATCGACCGCTCCACGCGGATCCGCGCCTCCGGCGGGGACTGGAGCAAGGTAAAGCCCCTCTTTGCCGATAGGATGGCGGAGGGGACGCGCTACTTCCAGGAGCACGGCTACATCCCCGCCAACCACGCCTTCGTCATCCGCGGAGACGTCTATCGCCAGTACCCCTGGCTGGCCTTCAACCTGTACACGGCCTTCGTCAGGGCGAAGCAGCACGTCGACGAGCGGCTCGCGGAGAGCATTCCCTCCGGCCTGGTCTTTGGCAGGGAGTACCTGCAGCAGACCCGGAGGATCTTTGGGGACGACCCGTACCCCTACGGACTGAACGCCAACCGGGAGATGCTGCAGACCATAGTCGACTTCTCCTTCGAGCAGGGCCTGACGCCCGCGAAGCTGAAGCTCGAGGACCTCTTCGCCCCGCAGACCTTGGACCTGTAGCGCCCAAGGCGCTCTGCGCGCGCGTCCAAGACGCCCGCAGCGGCGCTTCTGCTGCCTCCACGCTGAGGGCGCGCGAGACGGCCGCCTCGCGCGCCTTTGCTCAAATGCCCGCCCGCAGGCTACACGCCGATGGTCTGCCCGCCGTCCACGACCAGCGCGTGGCCGGTGACGAAGGAAGATTCGTCTGAGACCAGGAACAGCACGGCGTAGGCGATCTCCTCGGGCTGGGCCATTCGCTTCATGGCCTTGTTGTTGCGCCCCATGTTGGCCCTCTGCTCCTCGGTCATGTTGGCGACGGAGGAACGCGGGGGAAAGCCGCGGAACCTGGGCGTGTCGGTGCCGCCGGGGCACACACAGTTGACGCGGATGCCCGGCCCATAGTCTAGGGCGAGCTCCCGGGTGAGGTTCACGATGGCTCCCTTGGTGGCGCAGTAGCCGGGGTAGCGCTCCGAGGCGCGGATGCCGAAGGTGGAGGCGGTGGTGACGATGTTGCCCGATTCCTTCTGCAGGAAGTGGGGCAGGGCGGCGCGGACGCCGTGGTACATGCCGTGGAGATTCAGGTCTACGACGAAGTTCCACTCCTCGTCGGTCATCTCATGCAGGTATTTGCGGACGCCGGCGCCGGCGTTGTTGAAGAGGATGTCCAAGTCGCCGAAGTTGTCCAGGGCTGCGGCGACCATCTTGTCGCAGCCCGCGCGCTGGGAAACGTCGGCCTGGACGAAGACGGCCGCGCCGCCCTCCTGCTGGATCAGCCGGTCCACCCGCGGCTCTCCAGACTCCTGGATGTCCGCGCACACAACCTTGGCGCCCTCCCGGGCGAAGAGGCGGGACGTCGCACGGCCGATGCCGGAGTCCGCGCCCGTCACGATGGCGACCCTATCCCGCAACCTTCCGAGACCCGGTCCCATCCGAGCGTGTTCACCGGTGCTAGCTGAAGTCATCTTGTCCTCCCTTTCTGCTCTGTGTGAGTTTGCTGCTTGGCAGCCTGGCGGCAAATCGATCAGCTCTTGCGCGCGTTGCGCAGGGCCCGCTGCACCTTCTCCGCCGTGATCGGAAGGTCGCGGACGCGGACGCCCACGGCGTCCTCCACGGCGTTGGCGATGGCGGGCGCTACGGGTGAAATGGGGTTCTCTCCAATCCCCTTGATGCTGTAGGGCCCAACCCCCTTCTGGGGCTCCAAGAGTACCGTCTGAAGCTCTGGAATGTCCTCACACGTGGGGATCTTGTACTCGCCGAAGTGGGGCGTCTCCACGCGGCCGTCCTGCACCCTGACCTCCTCCATCATGCCAAACCCGATGCCCTGGACGATGCCGCCGTTGATCTGGCCCTGGTGGCCGATGGGGTTGAGGACGGTCCCCACGTCGTGGGCGGTGGTGAACCGGAGGAGCTTCACTTGTCCCGTCTCGGGGTCCACGGAGACCTCGGCAACCTGGGCCGTGAAGGCTGTCACAGGGGCGCGCTCCGTGTCCTTGTTGACGGCGCGGGCCATCACCGGCCGGCCCAGCCGGGCGACAAGCTGGTCCCAAGGCCGGCGCTCGCCGGTGCTCCGGCGGAGGATCTCTCCGCCTTCCAGCGCCATGTCGCTCTCCGGCCACCCGAGCAGCTCCGCGGCAACGCGCAGGAGCTCCTCCCTGGCCTCGCCGACAGCCTGGAAGGCGGACCCGGTGACGATTCGCGTTCCCCGGCTGCCCCCGATGCCGGAATCGAAGGGCATCAGGTCCGTGTTGACGGGGTTGATCTGAACGTCCTCGGGGGGCATGGCCAGCTCTTCGGCGACGACCTGCCGAAGGGTCGTGTAGGTGCCTGTGCCCTGGTCCAAGACCGAGGTGGTGACTACCACGGAACCGTCCGGGTTCAGGGCGACCTCCACGGAGGACTCGCCGCCGCCGGGCCCGCGAAAGCCCATGGCGACGCCACGGCCCACGTTGGGGGCCTTCGGGGAGGCGTAGCCGGCCCTGTCCACGGCAGCCCTCAGCGTCTCCTTGGCCCGCACGCCCTGATATGTACTGCCCTCGATGGTTGCATCGCCGTCCTCGATGAGGTTCTTCAACCGGAACTCGACGGGGTCCATGCCAACTTCCCGCGCCACACGGTCGATATGGGACTCGGCGGCGAAGTAGCCCTGGGGTTCTGAGGGCGCCCGCATCTGGCCGCCGGGGATGTTGTTGGTGTAGACGCGCATGATTTCGATGAAGGCATGGGGGATCTTGTAGCAGCCGATGGCGTGCCCGGCGCCCCCCAGGCTGGCGCCGGGCCTGTAGCCGCCGTAGGCGCCGCCGTCGAAGGCGACGCGCATCCGGTGGGCCATGAGCGTACCGTCGCGCTTGAGACCGGTCTTGAGCCAGAGGACGCCGGCGTGGCGGGGCATGCCTGCGGTCAGCTCCTCCACGTAGTCCATGGGCATCTTCACGGGCCTGCCGCTGCGCAGGGCAAGGAAGCAGCACAGGGGCTCGTCCACAGCCGCGCCCTTGCCGCCGAAGTCGCCGCCGATGGCCACGGGGTTGACCCGGAACTGCTCCGGCGGCCGGCCCAGCGCCTCCGAGAGGGTCTGCTTCAGGCTGTGGGGCGACTTGTTTGGCGACCAGACCTGGATGCGGCCCTCCTCGTCCACCCAGGCCGTGCAGCAGTGGGGCTCCAGGTAGGCCTGATGCACGCGGGACACCGTGAAGGTGTTCTCCACCACCAGGTCCGAGTTTGCGAAACCCTCCTCCACGTTCCCCTTCTCTATGACGTCCCGGACGTAGGCGTTGGATGGCGTCTCGAGGAGCTCGGGGAGACCGGAGTAGCTGTTGACGTCCGGGTGAAGGATGGGCGCGCCGTCCCTGGCCGCCTCCTCAGGGTCGAGGACGGCGGGGAGCACCTCGTAGTCGACGTCTATGAGCTCCAGGGCGCGCTGCGCCGTCTCCAGGTCGTCGGCGGCCACCGCGGCCACCTTGTCGCCGGCGTAGAGGGCGCGCTCCTGGGCGAGGACGGGTACGTCTTGATAGCGTCGGCCGAAGCGTATCCCCTTGACGTCTTCGCCTGTGAGCACGGCGTGAACACCCGGCAGGGCCTCCGCCCGGGAGGTGTCGATGCTCCGGATGCGCGCGTGCGAGTGGGGGCTCCGCAGGGCCTTGGCCCAGAGGAGCCCGGGAAGGTCGACGTCCGCGCTGTAGTGTGCGCTCCCCATGACCTTGCCCTGGAACTCTGTCTTCGGCACGGGCTGCCCGATGACTCGATACGAGACCATTGTCGAACCTCACTGCGCCGACTCAGATTCGCCCGCCCCGCGCACGGCGAGGCAGCGGCGGCAGCTACCACAAGCCGCGTGGAAGTGTAGCGCCATCCCGCACGCGCCGCCACCCCCCGAGAGCGGTGTGCCTGCGGCTGCGGCCGGGCTATGCCCTGCGGAGGCGGGGGTCCAGGGTGTCGCGGATGGCGTCGCCGAAGAGGTTGAACCCCAGGACGGCGACGGTGATGGCGAGGCCCGGCGCCAGGGCCAGCGTGGGAGCGCTGGCGAAGTAGCTCTCCGCCGCGATGCCCAGCATGATGCCCCACGACGCCACGTCCGGGCCGACGCCGGCGCCAAGGAAGCTCAGGGACGCCTCGGCGACGATGGCGTTGCCGATGGTCACGCTGACCAGGACCAGGTACGGGGCGATGGAGTTGGGGAGCACGTGACGCATCATGATTCGCAGCGGTGTAGCCCCGAGGGACCGGGCGGCCTCCGCATAGACACGCTCCCGCTCGCGCAGCACGACGGAGCGGGTGATCCGCGTGGAGTGTGGGATGTAGGATATGGCCAGGGCTATGACCACGTTGACGGGGCTGGGGCCGAGGATGGCGATGAGGACGAGCGCCTTGATGATGGTCGGGAAGGCGACGAGGGCATCGACGAAGCGCTGCCCGAAGAGGTCCGCGGGCCCGCCAACGTACCCGGTGAAGAGCCCGAAGAGCGCCCCGCCCGTGACGCCCAGGAGCACGGAGGCGATGCCCACCGCCAGGGAGACGCGGGCGCCGTGCAGCATGAGGCTGTAGATGTCCTTGCCCACGGGGTCGGTGCCCAGGTAGTGCTCGGAGCTTATGCCCAGGTTTGCGTCGGACCCCAGGTCGAGGATGTCGTGGGTGGCGGTCAGGTCGGCGGTGGCCGCCATGAGCCCCATGACAACGACCAAGGCCAGGCCCAGCACGCCCAGGGGGTACGTGCGCGCCCATAAGTGAACACCCGCAATCCGGGACCGCTTTGGGCGTGACAACACGGCTTCCGCGAGGACTCCGGGCTGCACTCCGGGGGCTTCCATCCCGTCTCCCTCCTCAGGAAAAGCGAATGCGCGGGTCTATGAACGCATAGGAGATGTCCACCAGAAGGTTTATGACCAGGACCAGCATGACGTTGAAGAGCACCAGGCCCTGGAGCACGGGATAGTCCCGCACGGCGATGGCGTCCACCATGCTCTTGCCCATGCCGGGAATGTGGAACACCGTCTCTACGACGACGGTGCCCAGGAGGAGGATGCCCAGTAGACTACCAAAGTGCGTCACCACGGGCAGGAGGGCGTTCCTGAGGGCGTGCCGGATGATGACGACCTGGGACTCCAACCCCTTGGCGTGCGCCGTGCGGATGTAGTCCTCCCGCACGACCTCCAGCATCTGGTTCCGCGTCAGCCGTATCACGGACGCCCCGCCGCCGAAGGCCACCAAGGCGGCTGGCACCATCACGACGGTCAGGTTGTGCAAGGGGTCCTCCGTAATCCCCTTCCACTCCACGGGGGGGATCCAGCCGACGTATCGACTGAAGATGAAGAGGAAGAGGGTGCCCACCCAGATGGTGGGCACACTGAGGCCAATGATCGAGTAGAGACGGATGACGTGGTCGGCCAGCTTGTCCTGGCGCAGGGCGGCCACGATGCCCATGGGGATGGACTGAATGTAGACAAGGACGATGATGGCTATGGCAAGCTCGATGGTCCGCGGGGCACGCTCGGCGATGACCTCGCGCACCGGGCGGAACTGCCACACGGACATGCCCAGCTCACCGGTGCCCACCGACTTCAGCCAGGCAAGGTATTGCAGAGGGAGCGGCCGGTCCAAGCCGTACTGCAGCCGGAGTTTGGCGATCTGCTCCTCAGATTCCGCTCTGGTGGCAGCGCCGCCCGAGGACTCCTCCAGCTCGAGCACGATGGCCGTGGCCACGTCACCGGGGACGAGCTTCATGAGGAGGAACATGATGATTGTAGCCAGCAGCGCGGTGGGGACGAGCAGGAGCAGGCGCCTGGCGATGTAGCGACGCATGGCTCTCCGTAGGCCTCGTGGAGGTGTCCCTCATAGACGCAGGCGGAGCCGGGATGCGCACACCACGGCCCCGCCCACCCGTCAGCTTGCGGTGCTAGCTCCTGCCGGGAGCATCCTCTCCAAGCCAGGAGTGATCGTCCGGCATGTGGCCAGCAGGCTGGAGGTACTTTCGTCCCTTGTTGTAGTCCCATCGAACGATGCTGTAGTCGAACCAGTACAGGATGTGCGATGGATAGGTGCCCTGCTGGAGGTACTGGTCGAACCAGTCAATCAGCTGGGCGCGCTTGGCGGCGTCGATGGTCCCGTTGAGCTCGGTGAGCTTCGCCTCGTAGGCCGGGTCCTCGACCCTGGTGTAGTTGCGCGTCCCCTTGGGGCCGACGTAGCGGTTGAGCATCCCGTCCGGGGCCGGGAAGGGCGCCACGCCGCCTCGTTGGAGGATGTCATACTCCCCCTCCTGGTGCGCCTTGAACCCCGCAACCCGCTCCATTGCCTGCAGATCGTCGTTGAACCCAAGCTCCCGCAGCTGACTCGCCAGCACCTGACCGGCCCGGAGACCCTGGCCGGATGTCCCTGCGACGACGACCCTCACCGTAATCTGGCTCAGGTCCGTCAGCCCCTCCTTGGCTAGGATGTCCTTGGCCATCTGGCGGGCCTCGGTCTTGTCGGGCTGCCACGCGATGTTGTTCTTCACCAGGGCTTCGGGCGCTGTCCCGTAGCCTTCACCTGTGGACGACTTGAAGTAGACGGGGTTGATCCACTCGACCAGCCGGCCGGCGCCCTCATGCACCTTGTCGAGGAACTCCTGACGGTCCCACCAGAGGTACAGGGCCCTGCGCACCTGGGGATTGTCGAAGGGGGGGTTGGCGGCGTTAATCTGGATGTGCGGGAACCCTCCGGTAATGTTCACCTGGTTCATCTCGCCGCTGTACTTGGTCAGAAGGTCCTGCGCCTGGGTTGGGTTGGCCTGCCAGGTGTCGTCGATCCTCTTGGTCTCGAAGGCGGCGAGCTGAGCGGCCCGATCTTCGATCACGAAGACCTTCTTGCCATCCAGGTAGGGAACGCCCTCATCCCAGTAGTCGTCGTTGCGGACCCACTGGTAGCTGATCCCTCGCTCCCACTTGTCGGGCACCCACTTGAAGGGGCCGGAACCCTTGACGTTCGTCTGGAACCAGTCGAAGCCCTGGTCGAGGCCGCTCTTGGGGACGATCATCGTCCAGTGGACGGCCAGGTTGTTCAGGAGGACCGGGTTGGGGGCCTTGAGGTTGAGCACGACGGTCTTGGGGTCCGGCGCATCGATGGACCCGATCAAGGGCCGGGTGTAGCTGCGGCCCGGGGGTGTGGCGTCGCCCGGGTTCACCATGTGCTCGTAGGTGGCCTTCACGTCGGCCGAGGTCACCGGCGTCCCGTCGTGCCACCGGGCATCCGGCTGGAGCTTGAAGGTCCACACGCTGCCGTCGGCGCTGACCTCCCAGCTCTCGGCGATGCCCTGGGTCACCGCCGCCGTATACGTGTTGGGGTCGGCGCGCCACTCCAGGTTCACCAGGGTCTCATAGACGCCGTTAACGGCGATCATGGAGTAGGTGGTGGTGTGGTCAATGTGGCTCAGAGTCGTTGGTCCGCCGAGGTGCGCAAGCCGGAGGACACCGCCGTACTGGGGCTCCCCGGCCTCCGGGAAGAGCTTGAACTGCTCTCCGGCCACCCCCGACGGCGCCTCTTTCTCCATCATGGTCTCAGAGGGCGTCGCGGCCGCCATCGTATCCGTAGGCGCGGCTGCGGAGGCGCCGGTATCGGTCATGGCGTCGCCGTCTTCGCCGGCGCCGCCGGCGCACGCGCCCACGGCGCCGAGGAGTAGGAGCAGCGCGCTCCCAAGGACAATGGTGTTCAACCAGCTTCTGGGTTTCAGCATGCCGTCGTCTCCTTTCGGCTTGTACAGTTCAACGGAACTTGGCAAGAATCGCACCTTATACTACGTACTATGCGGGCGTCCAGATCCAAAATACCGCCCGTGAATTGTGGGAGTGGATGATACAGTCTTCCCTAGCCAGTGTCAACCGCGGCAGCTTGGAGAGAACAGGCTTGTGCTCCATGACGTCAGAGCTCCGGTGCGGACGTCACGCCGTCCGGGATAGCTGGCCGCGGCAAGTCGCCCTCGACCTGAAATCCATGGTCGCTCAGAACCATGCGGGCCACCTTTCGGCCCAGGCGCACGCTGTAGTTGGTGCCCCGGTCCTCGGGATAGATCTGGGTGGTGTTGGCCAGGTAGAGCTTGGGAATTGGGGTGCGGTGACTGGGAATGCGTGCGGCATATCCGGCGTCGATGACGGGCTGGGCCGCTTCTTCACGGTGGTAGTGGCTCTCTAATATCCAGGAATCGTGGAAGGCGGGGTTGAGCCGCTGGAGGTACGGCCGGTAGGTCTCCAGGAGCTCTTGGTGGCCGAGGCCGAACAGGGGATCTTCCCTCGCCAGGTAGTTGGCCAGGTAGACCACGTGCTTGCCCCCGTAGTGCTCCGGGGACAGGAAGTTGGTCTGCTCCACGACGCCGACGAAGGGAATGCTGCGGTCCGCCACGTTCAGCCAGTAGGCCCAGGTCAGCGGGCGGTCCAGGGCCAGCACGACCAGCACCGCCGCGAGGTAGGTGACGCCCTGCAGCTTCGCGACGTAGTCCTGCGGCAGCTCCGGGGCCAGGCGCGGGAGGATGTGGGAGGGGACCGTGGCGATGACGGCGTCGAAGGGCCTGACGCCGGGCTCAGCACCCGGCATCTCCACGTCCAGTCCGGTGGCGCGGCCGTCCTCCAAGGCTACCAGTCGGACCGACGCGCCGGTGTGCACCTCGCCGCCCATGCCGGCGATGCGCGCGCCAAGGGTGTCGAAGATCTCGCCGAAGCTCCCCAGGGGGTAGCCGAGGCGCTCGCGCCCGATTCCCTTGTCGCGGGAGGTGACGCGCAGGGCGATCTTGCCCCAGAGCCACGCCATGCCCACCTTGTCGTAGTGGTGGCCGAACTTGCCGCGCAACATGGGCTCCCACACGGCCTCGTAGGCGCGGCGGCCGGCCCTGACCCGCAGCCACTGGGCGGCGGTCGCGCCCTCGAAGCGGCGCCAGCTGTGGGTCCGTTGGAGGTAGAGGGTGGAGAGCCCCAGGCGCATCCGGTCCTGTAGGGGGATGTCCGTGAAGCGCAGCAGATCAAGGGGTGTGGTGAACGGCCATACGCGGCCTCCGTGGTACAGCCCCACCTTGGACTCAATCCAGGCCATCCTGTGCTCCAGCCCGAGCTCCCGCACCATCCAGAGCATGTCCACGTCGCTGGTGAACAGGTGATGGTAGCCCCGCTCCAGGGGAGCGCCGCCGATCTCGAAGGTGGAGGCCTGACCGCCCAGGAAAGGCGCGCGCTCGAAGACAGCCGCCTCGTGGCCGTGCCGCACCAGCTCGAATGCCGCGGCGAGGCCCGCGGCGCCTCCTCCGATGACGCCGACCCTCATTCTTGGCCTCCTTCTGCGGCAGGTTGGGCTCGCTCTTCACGATTGGCGCGCGCTCCCCCCTGGCTGGCCCGCGCCAATGCAACGAGGGACTCATTGCCGGCCCACAGGTACACCAGCCCCAGCAGGGTCACCGGGACCAGCATGGTTGCGTGCAGCGCCACGGCGAAGGCGGAGGCCGTGGCAGCCGTCACCCCGAAGAAGATCAGCGTCGCCTGGGCAAAGAACTCGAAGGGGCCGACGCCGCCTGCCGAGGACGGTATGGACGTGCCCAGGTTGGACGTCGTAGTCGTCAATACTAGGACACCCGCCAGGGTCAGCATGTGATCGAAATCGCCGTGCATTCCGAATCCCAGGGCCAGGACGATGTAGACCATGCTCTCGGCGATCCAGACCGGAAGCGAGAGGGCGAAGACCGTCGCCACGCCGCGGGGGGTCCGTAGGATGGCGAAGCCGCGAATGAAGGCGCCGGCCACGTCCATCACGATACCTCGGAACCGCTCCGGGAGTGGTCTCGTCATCCGCGAGAGGAGCCGATGCGCAGCTGCGGGCCAGACCGCCAGCCCAATGTTGGCTGCGATGACCATGAGGAACGGAACGCTGATGCCGAGGACCAGCACGAACCCGCTCACGGGGACCTGCTCGCTCAGGCCCCGGAGCAGGCCCGCCACGGGGAGAAACAGGGACACGAGGGCGGCCAGAAACAGGAGCGTCAGACCATCGAAGGAGCGCTCCACGAGGATGGTGGCCATGGCCGCCGACCGGCTGACGTTTTCCCGGGAACCCAGGTAGTGGACGCGTACCAGCTCGCCAAGCCGGACGGGCAGCAGGTTGTTGGCGGCATACCCAACTATGAGCACGGGCCACAGCCTCCGGATGGGAAAGCTGCCCAGGGACGACAACACGACGCGCCAGCGGACTGCGCGGACCAGCATCGACACCAGGTAGAGGAGCAGGCCGGGGACGACGAACCTGTAGTCCGCCGAGGCCAGCGCCCCGCCCATCTCACCGAGGTCGGCTCGGTAGAGGAAGAAGGCGACGAAGACACCACTCACCGCCAGGCCCAGCAGAAACCGGCGCGATCTCACGACGAGCGACCCTTCAGCACGATAGTCTCCTTGACGGCCCGGGTGACGGCCGCGCGGCCCGGTCCCCGCGACGCTGCCAGGTCTTCGCCTCGTACGTCACGGTCTTGGGGCCCGCGCGACCAGGTCGGTCGAATAGTACAGGTAGGCGTCCGTAGACCCCAGGGGGGCCTCGAATTTGCGGAAGAGCCAGTAGTCCGCGACCCTGCGCCAGGCTTCCCGGTTGAACACGCTGCCCGGCGCCGTCCACAGCGTGAACTGCTTGTACGTCTCCGGGAACCACCACCGATGGGGATAGCGCTTGATCCGGACGTACCCGTCGCCAAGCTCGCCCCGGACGCGATCGTCGTTATCGGCGTGGACCAGGAGCACGCTGCGGTCCGAGGCCTCAGGCGGTGCGGAAGAGCCGTAGCTCCCGTAGGAGACGCTCGTGTAGTCACGCAGGTACCAGTACCAGGGCCAGCCGAAGCCGCTCGACCCGTCCACGCCGATGGGAATCTCCTGATTCCGCCCCGTGCTCACTGAGATGCGCCCCACCTCCCGGGAAATGAGCGGGACCTCCGGCGAGGTCTGGGTGTACACCAGCATCTCCCGCGGCGTGTCGCCGTTCTGGTAGGCGGCAATCACGCCCGTCCGGACGGTGAATAGGAACAGGACGCCTGCCACCCCCAGGGCCACCAGGGCCAAGCCCTCGCGCCACCCCGCCCTTGTGGCAAAGTACAAGACCAGCAGGAGCACTCCGGAGACCAGCAGCAACCATCCCCAGAGCCGCAGGAAACCCAGGAATCCGTCTATGACCGGATCGTAGAAGGCCAGTCTGTAGGCCAGGAGAAGGAAGAGGGGGATGAAGGCGACGCCAAGGAGTGCGCCCGAGCCGGCGATGCGCCGCCACGGCATCCAGTCGACCAAGCCCCCCAGTGTCCGGCCCGCCAGCAGGATCATGGGCAGCGAGAGGTGGACCAGGAGCCAGGGCATCTTCTCCCCCGCCAGGGTGAAGAGGAAGAAGGACCCCAGGGCCCAGAAGATGAGAAACCGAGTGAAGAGGTCTTCGCGCCGGTAGAACCAGACCATTCCGGCCAGGCCGGCGAGGAGAGGCAGGAACTCGTAGGTCCAGCCGGTGAGGATGTAGTAGAACCAGGGCTGACCGCCCCGGGCGACATCCTGCTGCGCCATCCAGTAGCCGAGCCCCTGCCAAACACCGGTCCACACACCAAAGGCGTTGGTGAAGACGGAGGTATAGAGGAATATCCAGGTCCCATAGAAGATGGCCGCGCACACCAGCCAGCGCCGCCAGTCCCACGCCAGTCCAAGGGCCGCGGCGCCCAAGAACACCAGGGCAGTGATACCGGCCGCCACAGCCGTCGCGGCCCCGGCCAGGGGCAGCCCAACGCGTCCCGCCGAGGGTTCTGCGTTCACCAGCTCCAACCCAACGAGTCCCTGGGCCACACCGGCCAGGGCCGACCCAAAGGGCAGGCTGAGGGTGAACAGGACCAGGAACAGGGTCCCCGGGCGGTCCAGGGCGGCCCCGGGCCACCGCCGCAACCGCCAGGGCCTCGCCACCAGCAGGAGAAACACGCCAAAGATGGCAAGCGTTATGAAAATAGTCTCCTTGGTGGTGAAGGCCAGGGCCAGGAGTGCCGATAGCAGGTAGAGGTCCCTCGGCCGGCCGCCGTCCAGGTAACGCCACATGGCAACGACCATGCCCAGGACCCACACCGCCATGAGGATGTCGTTGCGGGCGAATCGGCTGAAGTAGAGCATGGTGGGCGAAAAGGCCAGCAGCAACGCCACGGTGAGCGCCCCGGTCCGGCCCAGTCGCCCTCGAAGGAACCAGGGCAGCGCCACCAGGGCCGTGCCAAAGAGGACGTAGACCAGGCGCGCGGTGACGTCGCTGTCTCCCAGAAGGAAGAAGCTCATGGCGTTGGCGTGAAACTGAAAGGGGCCGTGGAGCAGCGGGTTGTGCTCGTAGCCGCGACCCTGGAAGAGGTACAGGCTGAACACGGCGTGCATGCTCTCGTCGTGGTGCATGGCTCGAGAGCCCAGGTCCCACAGCCGCATGGCCAGGGCGACTACGGCGATCAGTCCGAACGCTCCGGCCTCCCAACGGGCGGACAGCCATTCCTCCAGGCCACGGCGCTCCTGCGGCGCTCCGGGGCCGCCCAGGGTCTCTCCGGCGGCTTCCCCACCGCCGCCGGCATCTTGGGCAGCGAGGGCGCTCCCGGGCCGGCCGGCCCGCTCTGCGGACTCGTGTGCGCTCATTCCATCACTCGGTAGATGACCACGTCGCCGTGGGCGAAGACCGGCTCCATCAGGTCGGTCATTCCGGGCAAGCCCCCCTGGCCGTATGTGTCCCGCTCTCGCGGGCCGATGACCACGTAGCGGATATCGTAACGCCTCAGGAGGCGCCTCGCCATGTCCGGGTCGGGTCCCTGGTAGATGTCTGCCACATCCTGCTCGCGACCCTGCGCGGGCTTGAAGCTGCCGCGCCACTGCCGCTCGTGACCGGGCCACCCGAGGACCGTTGGCAGGCCCGTGGCCGCGGACACCCTGCCGTAGTCGCTATAGTCGCGGCCCACGGCCTCCAGCAGGCCCTCGCCCTCACGAGCGTTCTCGTGCAGCCACCGGACGGCCTCGTACTCGCCTTCTCGCCCAGGCTTCAGGTGGGCGAGGCCGTCCAGGGTGGGCTCACGGCCAAACCCGCCGGACTTGTCCCAAAGCGCCCCCCCCATATAGTACGTCCCGGACAGAAACACGGCCGCCATCAGCACCAGCCAAACTCCGCCCGCCAGCGCGGCGCCGGCCCGGCGAACGGCTCCATTATCGCGCACGCCGACGCCCAGCCGAAAGCCGGTGGCGCCGTAGTACAGCGCTACAGGCGCGGCCACCGCCAGAACGATCCACGCCTGATAGTAGAGCTTGAACACCGTATTCAGCCTGGAGTCGAACACGTCCCGCACGTAGAAGAGCTCGGGCCCCATGACCAAAAGCCCGGCAAAGGCCAGCAGAGACAGCGTGAACAGGAGCGGTTCGTCGGAAGGAGACGCCGCGCTCCGTAGGGCCCGGTAGACCAGCAGCGCCAGTACGAGCAGCCCAGGGAACAGGTGCACCAAGCGCGATATTGCGCCGACATCGAGGTCCGCGGAGAGGGCTAATCCTACCCAGGCGACGAAGGGCGTGAGGGCGATGGCGGCGGCAGCCAGCACGCACGGCGCCGAGAACGGTCGCTCCACGTTGCGAAGCTGCGAAATGAGGAACGGCGCCAGGAGCACGATGAACACCGCCCAAACGATGGCGAAGTGGCCCAGCTGCGTCACCGGACCCCGCACGGGGGCGATGCTCGAGTCCGGGAGCTGCAGCCCCAGGTAGAAGGGCAGGTACAGGAGTCCCGCCAGGCCCACGACGGCAAGGGCGGCCAGCCCGGTCCACGCTGCGGCTCGTCCCTCGGCCCGCCGGCGGACGTCGTGGTAGCCCTTCAGCGCCAGCAGGCCCAGGCTCAGGCCGGCGAAGGTGGGGGCGTCCCACGTATTGACGGCGCCCAGAGCCCCCAGGACCAGGCCCGTCAGCAGCAGGGTGGGCCAGCGCTGCTGCAGCCAGCCCGAACCCGCGGCTCGCCCTGCGCCGCTGACCGCGCTGAAGAGCAGCGCCAGCAGCAGGAGCAGGAAGGGGATGGACATGACGTGGGGGTGCAGGTCCCCCAGGAAGAAGCTGAAGAGGGGGAACTCCTGGATAGTGTAGTCCAGGCTCTGCCCTTCAACAACGGTGTCGATGACCCTGGTGGCCCTCCACCACCACCAGCCCTCGCGGGGGAACCAGGAGGTCACCGCCGCCGGTTCCTGCAACCCCTTGATCCCCACCCACTCCCAGAAGCCTGTGGACCCGAAGCCCCGGGCTCTCACGAGCTCCAGAGCGCCCTCGCCGTTGGCCACCAGGCCCAGGAGGGCCACCCCCAGGAGGCCGAGGGCGAAGGCCGTGCGCAGGGTCGCCCCGGCCCTGGAGAGCAGGCTGACGACCAGGCCAAGGACTCCCACGCCGGCCATGGCGGGCGCCAGGGCCAGCGCTAGGTTGAAGGTTACCGCCGATGATACTCCGGTGAGCCTGGTCAGCAGCCCCATGCATAGATAGCCGAAGTAGTAGTAGTTGACGGCAAAGCCGCGCAGCCACGGGTCCTCCGGCGGGTACGACGACGCCTTAGCCGCGCTGTTGAGGAGGGCGAAGTCCATGAGCTGCTCGGTGTGGTTGATCAGGGGGTCGTAGGCGCGGAAAGCCGCCCAAGCGAGGAAGAGCACCAGGAAGACGCCCTCAACAGCAACCAGGAGGCGCCATTCCTGCTTCAGGAAGCACTGGATCTCGCGTCGGCGGCGCCAGGCCAAGAAGCCGGAGGCGGCGGCAATGCCGGCAACGACTACCACGACGACCGCGCGGCCAACCGGTACCGCGCCCCAGGAGCCCACGAGCCAGACGGGGTAGGCCATGAGCAGCAGCCCCAGGGGCTTGGCGACGGAGTAGCCCCGGTCTCGCAGGGGCCTGAGGGTGACGAAGGCGATGGGAAAGGCGATGACGCCCAAGACCTCGATGACGGCCAGCCAGAGCAAGACGCTCATTGCGCCAACTCAGATGCCGGGGCCCCATCCGCCCCTGTGCGGCGCGTATGGGAGAGGTTGATGGCCATCAGCCGTGTGCGCCCGCAGCATCGGCCCCCTCCGGCGTCGTGCCCAGGACCAAGCCGGCACAGGACCCCGCGCATCACGCCACTAGGTCCGCAAGACGGTCCGCCTGGTCCAAGTCGGTTACCGTCGGCCAGAAGATGAGCTCGTCCATCCCGAGACCGGAAGCCTCCTGTGCCGCACCGGCCAACGCGGCGGGGGTCGTGAGGAGCGTCTGGGCGATGAGCTCCGCCGCGGGCCCGGCAAAGCCGTAGTAATCTCGAAGGTAGGCTGCGCCCGCACCGGCGGCGCCGGGGCCAAGGGCATAGTAGGCTGCGCCGACAAACCGGGGCTCCCCTGATCGACCCTCGGCCTCCCACGTCTCCTCCACGATGTCGTATGCCGGGCGCAATGACTCTGGCGTGCCTGGGCTTATGTAGCCGTCGGCCCAGCGCCCAACCCTGCGGAGCGCAGCGGGTGACGACCCGCCCATGAGCAGCTCTGGGCCTCCCGGCCGGCTCGGCGGCGGCCCCACGGGCCCGATCCCGCTCCCCGCGGATTCTCCGGACCAGATTCGCTTCATCAGGGCAAGCTGATCGTCGAACCGCTTGCCCCGGTCCTGGTATGAGGCGGGTGCCGCAAGGTAGTCGTCCTCCCGCCCGCCCACGGCGAGGCCAAGCGTCAGACGACCGCCGGAGATGGCGTCGAGGGTGGCCGCCTGCTTCGCCAGGACCCCCGCGTTCCGCAGCGGCGCCAGGAGGATGGTGGTCATCAGCCCCACGCGCTCCGTGACCGCGGCC
Organism: Dehalococcoidia bacterium; assembly: GCA_965197715.1. Taxonomy (GTDB): domain Bacteria; phylum Chloroflexota; class Dehalococcoidia; order Lucifugimonadales; family UBA1127. The sequence continues at coordinate 2,265,974 of OZ240224.1, read as the reverse complement.
GCCGCCGCGAGGGTGATGAGGGGTTCGAAGTTCGGGTACACCAGGCGGTCGATGACGGCGATGCTGGAAAAGGGCCCGGCGTCCGCCTTCCTGGCCCACTCCAGCACGCGCTCGCCGTCGACACCGGGAATCGCAGCGGGGAGTCCAATGCCTATCTTCACAGATCACCTCGGGTTTGCGGGGACGTCGAAACTTGCTCCGAGACCACATCACTCCGGCGACTGCGCCTTGAGCCGTCGCTCCGTCTCAGGAACGGGCCTCCCGTGCTCCGCCCTCAAACAGCGCCTCCACGAACTCTTTGGCGTCGAAGGGCGCCAGGTCGTCCAGCCCTTCTCCCGTTCCGATGAAGAGCACCGGGACGCGGAGCTGGTCGCCGATGGCCAGGACGACGCCGCCCCTGGCGGTGCCGTCCAGCTTGGCCAGGATGATGCCCGTACACTCGACGCTCTCGGTGAAGGCGCGGGCCTGGGCCAGACCGTTCTGGCCCGTGGTCGCGTCCATAACCAGGAGGGTCTGGTGGGGCGCCGTGGGCTCCAGGCGGGAGAGCACTCTCGCGACCCGGGTCATCTCCTCCATGAGGTTGGACTTGGTGTGGAGGCGCCCGGCGGTGTCGATGATAAGCACGTCGGCGCTGCGGGCGCGGGCCGCCTGAAATGCGTCGTAGGCGACGGCGCCCGGGTCGGCGCCCTGACTGTGGGCCACTACCTCCGCACCCACGCGCTGGCCCCAGGTCTGAAGCTGCTCGATGGCCGCGGCGCGGAACGTGTCCGCCGCACCCAAGACCACGCGTTTCCCCTGCTCGCGGTAGAGCGCCGCCAGCTTTGCGATGCTGGTCGTCTTCCCCGCGCCGTTGACGCCCACGACCAGGATGACCAGGGGCGGCGGCCCGTCGGCGGTTGCCGGGGAGGGTGTCCCGGCGTCGGCGAGGACGGCGCGCATCTCCTCCTTCAACGTCTCCAGCGCGCCCGCCGGTGATGCTGAGTGCGTGCGTATCCTATCCTGGACGCGGTCCAATAGGGCCATGGTGACGCCCGTGCCCACGTCGGCGCCCAGCAGCAGCTCCTCGGCCTGCTCCCAGGTCTCCTCGTCCATCTGCTCCCGGCCCAGCAGGCCGGCCAGGCGGCCGAACCAGCCTTCGCGGCTGCGTCGAAGCCCGTCCGTGGCCTTGTCTCTGCGGCCGAACAGGTTCATTGGGCCGCGCCCGCCCCATCGAGCGCGCCGGCGCCGGCATCCTGGGCCCTCGCCTCCAGCCGGGCGAGGGCGTCCTGCGCCGCCGCGGTCTCGGCATCGGCCTTGCGCTGGCCGCTGCCACGGCCCACGGGCTGTCCGTCCACCATGGCCTCGACCACGAAGTGCTTCGCGTGGTCCGGCCCCGTCTCCAGGACGATGCGGTAGGATGGCGACGCCTTGCCTTGGCGCTGGACCATCTCCTGGAGCCTCGACTTGGGGTTCCTGGGGACCCCGCCTTGCGGCAGCCGGTCGAGCAGGGGGCTGAACAGACGGAGGATCATGCGGCACGTCGCGTCGTAGCCATGGTCCAGGTAGGCCCCGCCCAGCACCGCTTCCAGCGCCCCGGCGAGATTGGACACGCGTCCTCGTCCGCCGTGGCGCTCCTCCCCCTGGCCCAGGAGCAGCAGGCGTCCCAGGTCGATCTGTTGCGCCAGCTGTGCGAGGGTGTCGCCCCGGACGAGGGCGGACTTTGCCGTCGTCAGCTCACCCTCGGACATGGCCGGGAAGCGATGGTAGAGCTCGGCGGCGATGACCGAGTCCAAGACGGCGTCGCCCAGGAACTCCAGGCGCTCGTTGGACTCGGGGAAGAGGTCGGCGTGCTCGTTGGCGTAGGAGCTGTGGACCAGCGCCAACTCCAGAAACTCCAGGTCCCGGAACTCGAAGCTCAGCGCCGCCTGCAACCCGGCGAGGATTGCCGGCGCCTTGTCCACCGCCTGTTCACCCATACTCTTGCACAGAGCCGCCGTCCTGAACGGTGCTGAGGACGAGCGGCCCTTTCCCAACACAATTTCGCACAACAATTCTACTAGCGGGCGAGGCCCGAAGTCAAAGCTGGGCCGGTGCTACAATGGGTCTGACCGCACCAGCCCGGAGGGCTTTCGAGGGCGCCTGTGATGGCCAGCGAGCAGACCGTCGCCGTTCAGATGGAGGAGCTCCTTGCGCCCGCTGCGGTGCGGTTCCTGCGCGCCGCAGGGACCCTGGCGGCGCGGCAGGGCCTGCCGCTGTTCCTGGTCGGCGGCTCAGTGCGGGACCTGCTGTTGGACAGACCTGTCCTCGACCTCGACCTGGTGGTTGAAGGCGACGCCCCCCGCCTGGCCGCTGCGCTTGCGGAGGAGCAGGGCGGCGCGGTCACGGCACGCTCCCAGTTCGGCACCGCCAAGCTGAAGGTGGGCGACCTCACGTTGGACCTGGCCACGGCGCGGCGCGAGACCTACGCGCACCCCGGCGCGCTGCCCACGGTCCACCCGGGCAGCCTGGCCGACGACCAGGCGCGCCGGGACTTCACCATCAACGCCGTGGCAGCTAGCCTGAACGAGGGCGCCTTCGGACGCCTACAGGACCCCTTCGGAGGCCGGGCTGACCTGGAGGCGAAGCGTGTTCGCATCCTCCACGCCGCAAGCTTCGCCGACGACGCCACGCGCATCGTCCGCGCCATCCGCTACGAGCAGCGCCTGGGCTTTCGCATGGACGCGGATACCGAGACGCACGCACGGGGGGACGCCCACTACCTGGACACCATCAGCGGCGACAGGCTGCGCAGAGAGCTGGAGCGCACGTTCCAAGAGCCGGCGCCCGAGGCCTCCATGAGCCGTGCACGCGAGCTTGGCGTCCTGGGCCGCGTCTTCCCGCCCCTCGACTGGCCCGAACCGCACAGCGCCGCCCTGATGCGCTGGCGCGCCGAAGGGGGACGCGTTCAGCCCCTCCACGTGGCGGCGCTGCTGGCAGCGCCGCTATCGACGGCGGAAGCCGACGGCCTGGCCAGGCGCCTCAACGCGAACCAGCGCTGGGGCCGCGTGCTGCGGGATGCCGCCGAGCTGCGGGGCCGGCTGCCCGCGGTGGCGGACCCGGGGCTGCGTCCGAGCCAAATCGCCGCCGCGCTGCGGGACCTGGAACCCACGGCCGTAGAGGCGTGGGCGATGCTCACGGAGGACCCCCCGGTGCGGCAGCGGTTGCTGGACTACGCCTGCAGGATCCGCTATGTCAAGCCGACGCTCAACGGTCACGACCTCCAGGCACTGGGCGTCCCCAAGGGTCCAGCCATCGGCAGGCTGCTGAATGAACTCCTGCAGGCCCGGCTGGACGGCGTGGTCAGCACGCGCGACGAGGAGGAGGCCTTCGTGCGCAGGGCTATGCCTCGATAGCCGTCCTCCCCACACCATCCCCATGGCGAGCCCGCAACCCTCCCCCCACAAAGCCGTCGCGCAGCGACCTCACAGCTTGAACAGCTTGGCGGCGTTGTCGCCCAGGATGCCGTCCTTCTCGCCGTCGGACAGGAACGAGAGCCCCCGCAGCCAGGACACCTGCTCGCGGTCGCCCATGTCGAAGGGGTAGTCGGTGCCAAGCATGACGCGGTCCGCCCCCGCGAACTTGACCAGGAACTCCAGGGTCTGGTCGGAGTGCGTCAGCGCGTCGAAGTAGAACGACTTGAGGTACTCGCTGGGCGGTTTGTCGATCTTGTGGTCCTTGACGCGGAATTGCCAGCCGTGGTCCCAGCGCCCGCGGATGTAGGGGCAGCTGCCGCCGCCGTGGGCCAGGTAGACCTTGAGCCGGGGGTACTCCTTCATCACGCCGCCGAAGATGAGGCTGGCCGCCGCCACCGCCGTATCGGTCACGTTGCCGATGAGGTTGTCCAGGTGGTACCGGGTCAGCCGCTCCGGCCCCAGGACGTTGAGCGGGTGAATGAACACGGGGACGTCCAGCTCCTGGACCTTGGCGAAGAAGGGGGCAAACTCGGGCTCATCCAGGTTCTTCCCGAGCACGTTGGAGCCGATCTCCACGCCGCGCAGTCCCAGCTCCTTCACGGACCGCTCCACCTCCGCAGCCGCCGTTTCCGGCTCCGCCATGGGAGCGATGGCGAGTCCAATGAACTTGTCCGGGTACTTGTCCACAGTGGCCGCCAGGGAGTCGTTGTGGCGCTTGGCCACAGCCAGGTCCCGGCTGTAGAAGCCGTTCCAGGCCGAGATGGCCTGGATGTCCACGCCGGTGGCCGCCATGTCCGACAGACGCCGGTCGATGTTCGTGATGTTCCCGGTCATGCTGCTGCTCGCTGGGGGCGATACGGCGATGTCCAGGCAGTCTTCCGGGACGTAGTGGGCGTGGGTGTCGATGGTCTGCATGGCTGCCTCCGCGTGTATGGATGGGACGTGGAATCGTACCATCGGCCGCCCCGGTGAACAAGGCCGCGCGCCCGACCCAAATCCGCCACCGCATGTTTCGAGATCGACTCATCTGCCGATGGCGCAGCGAGGCCCACAAGGCCGTCGCGCAGCGACCCCCGGTGCCATCCTCCCGTTGCCCGCAGAAGGACCAATGCCCTACTATCAGTTCAATAGACCCGCCCGGCCAAGGAGGTCCCCATGCCTCGAAAAACAGTCATACCGTCGCCTATCTGTGGAAGCCCCGGCCAGCTTCACTTTTTCGCGAAAAAAAGTGATCGGCAATCAAACAGGCGAGAACAATCAAACCGGACCCACCACCTCAGTTGGCGATGCGGTTGAGAGGAAGCCCGCCTCAGGGGAGCGCTCGACCGTGCCCTCGCTCCGGCACATGCGGTAGACTGTGCCCACACTCCACGCTGAGGCAAGTATGAAAGCCGTGTACATCACCGAGCACGGGGGCCCCGAAGCCCTCATCTACGGCGACCTTCCCGATCCCGCCATCGATGACGACGAGGTCAAGGTCCGCGTCCGCGCCTGCGCTCTCAACCGCCTGGACGTGTACACCCGCGCCGGGGTCCGGGGCACCAGGCGAAGCTCCACAGAGCCCCTGGTCCTGGGCAACGACGCCGCCGGCGACGTCGCGGAGGTTGGCGCGCGGGTTCGCGGCGTCGCGGTGGGCGACCGCGTCGTGCTGGACCCGGTGCTCGCCTGCGGCCAGTGCGCCACCTGCAGCGCGGGCAACGACGCCCTCTGCCCCCACCGGCGGATGCTGGGCAGCACGGTTGACGGCGGCTACGCCGAGTACGTCAAGGCGCCCGCCTCCAACGCCTTTCTCATCCCCGACGAGATGAGCTACGCGGACGCCGCCGCCCTGCCCACGACCTTCATGCCGTCCTGGCGGATCCTGGTCCGCCAGGGCCAACTCAGGCCCTGGGAGACGGTGCTGGTGCTCTCCGCGTCCGCGGGCGTTGGCACAGCGGCGATCCAGGTGGCCAAGCACGTCGTCGGGGCGCGGGTCATCACGACCACCAGCACGTCGGAGAAAGCCGCCAAGGCAAGGGAGATCGGCGCCGACGAGGTCATCGTCTACACCGAGGAGGACGTCGAGGAGCGGGTCAAGGCCCTGACCGGGGGCCGGGGCGTGGACATGGTGCTGGACCACGTGGGGGCGGAGTTCTACGACAAGGCCTTCGCCTCCCTGGCCCTGGGTGGTCGCTACGGGGTCTGCGGCGTGACCACGGGCTACCGGGCCCAGCTCCACATGGGACTCCTGTTCTCCAAGCAGCTGACGCTCTTTGGCGTGATGATGGGCACGCGGGAGGACTTCCGCCACGTGGTGGACGCCGCCCGCAGGGGGCTGATTGCGTCCGTCATCTCGCACACGTTCCCGCTGGAGCGGGCCGCCGAAGCCCATCAGGCCATGGAGGACCGGGCCGCCTTCGGCAAGATCCTGCTGACGGTGTAGCGGTCGGCGTCCGCACCCACCCGTCGGCGGAGCGGGGCGTGATCAGGCCGTCGGCGCGCCGGGCCGCCTCGGACGGCGCATCACCCAGTACAGCAGCCCCGCGACGAGATAGAAGCCGCCGAGGGGGATCATGGCCCACGTGTAGCTCAACGTCCTATCGAACGCCCACCCCGCGAAAACCGGCGACGGCAGCGATATCATGCTCTGGAACAGCGAGACGCTGCCCCGGATGGTGGCAAAGTTCCGCCTTCCAAAGAAGGTGCCTATCAGGGCCCAACCGGCCAGGTTGCCGGCTTCCGCCATGGCGAAGAAGAAGACGAACAGCGCCCCCGTCCACAGCTTCCCGTCCGGGGCGTACAGCAGTATGGCCACGGCACCCACGCCCGCGAAGGCCGAGAGCGCCGGCACCTTGGTCATGGACCATCGGTCGCCCGCCCAGGCTGCGCCGATGCGCAGAGGGATCTGGCTGAAGGAGAAGAAGCCCACGAGGAATGCCGCTGTCTGCTCGTCGATGCCCTTCCACACCATCACCGGGACCAGGTGCACGTGGAGGGCGGTCTTGGCGAAGAGCCGGAACCCCACGGCCGCGACGTAGTGCCAGTACGTTCCCGTCCTCATGGCCTCCCGGACCGTGAAGTCCTCCCGCCCGTGCGCAGGCTGCGCCATGGGCGTTCCGCCCTGATTGGGCGGACGCTGCTCGGTTGGGGACATTCCATCCCTGAGGAGCCCCATGGACTCCGGCGTGTTGCGGACCAACAGGGTCAGCGGCAGCACCACCAGCGGAATCATGATCCCGGAGATGATGGCCCCCTGCCGCCAGCCCAGCTGAAGGATTAGCAGCGCTATGAGGGGCGTCAGAATCATCCCGCCGATGTCCGTGCCGACGAAGCCCAGGGTGATGGCCAGGGCGCGCCGGCGGGCGAACCACTGGTTGAGCAGGGCCATGAGCGGCTGGGAAAATCCGGCGGAAAAGCCGATGGCGAGCACACCCAGGAACGCCAGGAGAAAGGTGAGGTAGCTGTGGGTGTAGGCCAGTAGAATGAAGCCGAGGCCCGCCAGAACGCCGCCAACGCGGATCATGGCGCGCGGACCCAGCCGGTCCACCAGATACCCGGTCAGGGGACCGTCTAGGCCCGACTCCAGGCTCCGCAGGGTGAAGGCCAGGGAGAGCGCAGCTCTGCTCAGGCCCAGGTCCCGGCTTATGGGAAGGAAGTAGACCGCGAGGCCGAGTGAGTAGAGGCCGCCCGTGAGGAAGTGTAGGACCGACGAGATGAGGACGTTCCACCATCCGTAGAAGATGGGTGGGCGCCGTCCGAAGTATCGTTGCATCAAGCTGACACGCACGCCATGCCTCGGCTGTTTGGAGCGTTGTCCTTGAGACAACGCTCGACCTCTGGCCCGCTGGAGACCTTAGCGAGCGCTGTTCCTGACCACGCAAACGCCCGCAGGCCGGTGGGAGAGAACCACGGCAAGGGGGCCTTGCCCCTCCGCACTCCCCCTGATGGGTCACTGGAAACCATGTAGAGAACTGCGTCAGCCTCGATCATGCCGCACGCAGGACTGCGAGGGACGGGTTGCCGCGACCGCATGGGCCTCATCGGCGCCGCGCCTCCCCCCTGCGGTCGTGGAACAGGTACTGCTGCGCGTAGCCGCCCCAACGTCCAAACCGCTCCCGGGCCCACGCCGCCAGGGCCTTGGGCGGCCGTTTCTCACCATCCATGTACCGCTCCGCCAGGACCCGCTGTACCCACACGTCGACGGGGAACGCCTCCAGTTTCTCCAGTGAGAAGAGCAGCACGCAGTCGGCTACCTTTTCGCCGACGCCAGGTAGCTGGAGCAGCGCGCCCTTGGCCTCGTCGTAGCTGGCCTCCCGCAGCGGCAGGAGCGAGAGTCCACCGTCGGCGACGATGCGCGCCGTCTCGGCGACGTACCGGGCCCGATAGCCCAGACGGAGCCGCGCCAGGCCGCTCTCGCCAGCGTCCGCGAGGGCCGCGGGCGACGGGAACGTGAAGCGGCGGCGGCGCCCCAGCCGCACCGGTTCTCCGTAGGTGCTGGCCAACCGCTCGACAATGCCCCTGATGCGCGGAATGTTGGCGTTGCTGGAGCAGATGAAGGAGACGAGGCACTCCCAGGGCTCCTGGCGCAGGAGGCGCAGGCTCCGGTGCTCCTCTATGGCCCTGGCAACCTCTGGGTCGCGGGAGAGGACGCGCTGGATGGCGGGAAGGTCGTCGTCCAGGCGAAAGTAGCGGGTCAGGGTCTCGGCCATCCCCTCCGTCCCGCATTGGCTGGTACGGTACTCCAGGCCTCCGGGGCGCGCGCGGAGCTCCACGACGTGGCCGTCCAGCACACCGCTCCACCAGGCGCCGTTGCGCAGCCAGCGAAAGGTCTGGCCGCTCTCCAGCGTCGTTGCCAGGTCCAGGGGCTGGTCTATGGGCAGCCACGCGGCGCCATTCCAGCTACTTGGCATCGTCAACATCTTCTCGCGCCTTTTCCGCGGGGTTTCCGCCGCGCCCGGGAGATCTGAAGGCTTCGCCCGGAGCGAGTCTGCACGGCCGGCGCCGGGTCACCTCCGCAGCCAGTCTCTAACCGTCGCCGGCAGCTCCGTCAGCCTGCCCCGCGAGACCTGGCACTCCGGCAGCGAGTCCAGAAAGAGCTTTCCGTAGCTTCGCGAGGTTATGCGCCGGTCCAGGACCACCACGACACCTCGGTCGCTCTTGGTGCGGATGAGCCGGCCGAACCCCTGCCGGAACCGCAGGACGGCTTGGGGGACGGCATATTCGCGGAAAGGCTCCTCGTACAGCTCGGAGCGGGCGGCGAAGATGGGCTCGGTGGGGACCTCGAAGGGCAAGCGGGCCAGCACGAGCACCTGGAGCGCCGCCCCCGGCAGGTCGACGCCCTCCCAGAAGCTGGCCGTGCCCAGCAGCACTGAGCGGGGCCACCTCATGAACTGCTCCAGGAGCTGCCGGGGGGCGCCGTCCACGCCCTGGGCCAGCACCTGGATATCCTCACCCTCCAGGCCTGCCCTGACGGCGGCGCGGGCGGCCCGCAGCGACGAGTGGGACGTGAACAGCGCCATGGTCCGCCCCCCGGCGGCCTGGGCGAGCCCGGCGACAGCCTGCGCCAGGGCGCGGCTGTAGGCGGCATTCGAGGGCTCCGGCATGTCCTGGGGCACGCATACCAGTGCGGCGCGGCTGTAGTCGAAGGGGGAGCCCAGCAGCAGCTCCTCGGCATCCTCCAGCCCCAGGCGCTCCTCCATGGGTTCGACGCTTCCCGCCACGCTAAGCGTGGCGCTGGTGAGCACGACGCTCTCCTTTGCGTCGAACAGGCGCTCCCGGAGGATCTCCCCAACACGCAGGGGCGCTCCATTAACGGCCAGGCCCGTCTGCACGGAGCCCTCCGCCCAATACACGGTCTCAGCCTCCGGTTGGAGGAAGAAGCGGCCCAGGTGTCCCTGGACTTCGCGCATCGCCTCGGTCTGGGACAGCAGCTCCATGCGTATGTCACGGTAGTCGGCGAGGTCATGCTGTTCTAGGTTGTCCAGAGAGCTGTACACGTCCGCGATGCCTTTGGCCGCCTCGCCCAGCGCGTTGTGGACCTTCTCGGCCGCCAGCTCCAGATCGGACCAGTCCGGCTGCGTGCGGATTCCCTGGGTCACGAGGAGCTGGCTGCGCACGCCGTCGCCACCCTGTGCATGGGCATCCAGGAAGCGGGCCAGGGCGGCGAACAGCTCGCCATCGCTCCTCCGTGCGACACCGACGCGGTCCACCAGCTCCTGGGCCGTCTCCGCGGTGCGCTGCCGCCGCGCTTCCGACGCCGACGACGCCCGGTATGCAAGCACGGCCTCCTGGGCAAGACCTCGGGGACCTACCAGGGCGTTCAGCGCCTCCTCCAGTCCCTCGAAGGTGACGCGGAAGCCGAACTGCCGCGTGGTCTCTGACTCCAGATGGTGCGCCTCGTCGACGATAAGCTGGCGATAGTCCGGCAGGAGGCCGCCGCCGCGCTGGAGGTCGGAGAGCAGCAGCGAGTGATTGACGACCACCAGGTCGGCCGCCTCCGCCCGCTCCCGGGCCGCCATCAGGCAGCACGCGCCGCCTCCCGGGACGGGGCACTCCCTGCTCCCCTGGGCGGAGAGCCGCTCCCAGATGGAGCTTTCCTGGGGCGTCAGGTGCAGCTCGGCCCGGTCGCCGGTGCGCGTCTCCTGAAGCCAGACGAGCAGCTTCGCCATGAGGCGGGCCTCGTCCACGCTCAGAGTCTCGCTGGAGCGGAGCCGCGACCAGCGGCGCAGGCACAGGTAGTTCGCCCGCCCCTTCAGCGACGTGAAGCGCAGCCCTCCCGGCGCGACGTCCCCGGCTCGCTCCAGGGTCTCGATGACCGTGGGGATGTCCTTGTCCATGAGCTGCTCTTGCAGGTTGATGGTGTTGGTGGAGACGACCACCCTGGTGTTGTTCCTCAGAGCGTAGATTGCAGCGGGCAGCAGGTACGCCAGACTCTTGCCGACGCCCGTCCCGGCCTCCACCATGAGCCGCTCGTCATTCTCCAGGGCGGAGGCCACAGCCCGCAGCATGGCCGCCTGCTCCTCCCGGGGCTCGTAGTCCTGCAGCGTCTGGGCCAGGGGGCCCTGCTCCGCCAGCAGGGCGTCGAGGTCCTCTCCGGCCATGGGCTCCGCATCGGCGAAGCGGCGCCCTCGGTGGCGCGTGGCGCCGAGGCGCTGCTGGAGCTCCGCGAGGTCCAGGCCGCCCGGGCCCAGGCGCGAGGTCATCGCTCCACGGCGGGCAGCCTCAGCCTCCAGGCCCCGCAGCAAATGACGCGCAGGCCACTGGGACACGGTCGCGAGGCGGTGAAGCTCCGCAAGGATAGCGGGATCCAGGGCGAGGCCCAGCTTCAGGAGCGCGACGAAGACGCGGTGGGTTGCGCCGGCGTCGGCAAGGGCGCGGTGCGCCTGCAGGTGTGATATGCCGAAGCGGGCCGCCAAAGTGGCCAGGGAGGTCACGCTGGTGGGCATCAGCACGGTGGCCAGGTCCCAGGTGTCGAAGACCGGGGCCGCGAATTGGAGCCCCTGCCGCGCCAGGAAGGCGACGTCGAAGGCGACGTTGTGACCGACAAGGGGCGCGTCTCCGACGAAGGCCTTGACCTGCGGCGCCACCACGGCGAAGGGCGGTCCGGCGTCCACGTCGGCCTGGCTGATGTTGGTTAAACTCTGGATGAAGGGCGACAGCTCGCGGTGCGGGTTGACCACGCTCGTGAAGGTGTCCAGCACCTCGTCGCCGCGGAACCGGACGGCTCCGACCTCAATGATCTCGTCGTGTTGGCGGTCGAGGCCCGTGGTCTCGAGGTCCAGGGCCACAAGGGTCTGATGGAAGGGGGAGTCTTCGGGTCCGGGCAGGGGGGTCACCCTATCCCTGGCCGGAAGCTGCGGGGCGGACGCCGGCAGTGGCGCTCAGCTCCTCCTCCACGGCAGAAGAGGACTGGGGAGACGAGGTTGGATCAAAGGGGCGCGGGTTGCCCTGGTGCATGCCCTGGATGGGGCAGTAGGCGGCGGCCCGCAGGGCCTCCAACAGCTCGGCCTCGGAGCGCACGTCGCCATGGAAGAGGGTGGCGCCGCGTGCCAGGCCGTGGGTCGAGTGGGCGTCGCTCCCGCCGGTGCCGGGCTTTCCCCGCCACAGGGCCACCTCCAGCGCGAAGCGGTTTTCGCCCTCCGAGTTGCCGCCGTTGAGCGCCTCGACGTCGTCCAGCAGATCGAAGAGCGGGTGATCGACGGCGTCCTTGGCCGTCTTCGGGTGGCCCTTGGAATCGCCGTAGAGCAGGTTCTTGTTGTAGGGAGGGCGGTTGAAGAGGTTCCGAAAGGGGTGCGCGACGACCATGTACCCGCCCACCCGGTCCACGGCCTTGCGCAGCGTCTTGGCCTCCATGCCGCCCGGCGGGTAGTCGTCCAGACCAAAGACCAAGACGTGACCGTACTCCGTCTCGAACTCGCGGGCGTGAATCAGGACAACCTCCTGGCCCCTGGCGAACTCCCGGAACTGGCGCAGGTCCGGCCAGCCGCCATGCTCGGTCAGGGTGACGCCCGTCAGACCAATGCGGGCGGCCTCGACGACAAGCTCCTCGGGCGAGAGGCTGCTGTCGCCACTCCCCCTGATGGTGTGCACGTGGAGGTCAAAGTATGAGGACATACGGCTCCTGTTGGCAGGTCTGGACAAGGCCAATTCTAGCCAGCCCGCGTCGGGTGCGTCAACCAAGGACGCCCACCCGGAGTCCCCGGCGCGCCAGGAGGACCCCGCTATGCACACTGCCCTTGCAACGGCGTCTCCCGGCGCGGTGACGGCTGCGCCGCAACCACGCACGGGCTCGATAGCCGCAGCCTCAGCCCGTCCAGCGACGGCGAACGGCCTCGCACTTCCCTGCCAGAACGCCGGTAACCAGGCGCGCCCCCGTGTCCCATCCCGCAGCGGCCAGCAGCCGCTCCGCCGAGTGCTCCACCGGGCGCCCCTCGTCCTGCCCGTGCACGGCGCCAACGACCACCACGGCGATCCTGCTGTTCAGGATGGCGCCGCAGCACATGGGACAGGGTTCCACGGTAGTGTACAGTAGGCAGCCGGACAGGTCCGCGCGGCCCAGGGTGCGGGCCGCGCGGCGTATAGCGAGCACCTCGGCGTGGGCCGTTGGGTCGATCAGCGCTTCACGGCGGTCGCCGCTACGCCCCAACACGACGGCATCCCGCACGACCACGGCGCCTATGGGACGGCCAACCGCCCTGCCAGATTGCTCGGCGTCCGCGAGGGCCGCACGCATGAACTCCTCATGGGCTTGCTGCATCTGTGCTCACCATCCTCACATCCGCGGGACGGTGCGGACCGTGACGAAGTTGGCCATGTGCTGTGCCTGGGGCCCTGTGATACGCACGGCGACGACGCGGTCGCCGTGCGCCACGAGCTCCCGGCTGAGGAGCTCCCGCATCATGGACTCGATGAGGCTGTCGGCGCGGCGGGCGGAGCGCCCCATCAGCGGGACCACCCCCTGCCACAGGGCTAGCCGGTTGAAGATGCTCCGGTTTGCGGTGAACCCGTATGTGGGGACCCCCGGCCGCTCCTTGGAGAGAAGCTTGGCGGTAAGCCCGGTCCTGGTGAAAGCCAGGATGGCCTTTGCCTGCACCTGGCCGGCCAGCCGCGCCGCGGCGCGGGCCAGGTTCTGGCCCGGATCGCTGTGGGGGGCGCGGGTAATCACTGTCGCGGGGCCGTGGGACTCCACCTCCCGGGCGATGCGGTCCATGACCTCCACCGCCTCAACCGGGTAGCGCCCTATAGCCGTCTCCGCCGAAAGCATCACGGCGTCGGTGCCGTCCAGGATGGCGTTGGCCACGTCGCTGGTCTCCGCCCGCGTTGGCCACTGGCTGGCGACCATGGACTCGAGCATCTGGGTGGCCGTGATGGAGGGAATGCCCAGCTCGTTGGCCCGCCGCAGCATGTCCTTCTGCAGCATGGGCACCTTTTCCGGCCCGAGCTCCACGCCCAGGTCGCCGCGGGCCACCATCACGCCGTCGCTGGCGCGGAGCACCTCGTCCAGCCTCTCGATGGCCTCGTGGTTCTCGATCTTAGCGATGAGGGGTATCCTGGCGCCCAGCTGCTTGAGCTCCTCGCGCGGCGCCCGGAAGTCGGTGGCGCGCCGGATGAAGCTGAGGGCGATGTAGTCGACGCCCTGGGCTACGCCAAACCGGAGGTCGTCCAAGTCCTTTTCCGTAAGGGACGGCGCCTTGACGGAGACGCCGGGGAGGTTGATGCCCTTGCGCTCTCCCAGGAGTCCGCCGCGCACGACCGTGGTCGCCACTTCCGCGGCGGCCACCGAGTCCACCCGAAGCTCGATGGTGCCGTCGGCGAGGAGCACGCTGTCGCCGGGCCGTACGTCACCGGGCAGGCCGGCGTAGCTCACGGACACCCGGCCCGTGCTGCCAATCACGGGCTCAGTAGTGAGGGACAGCGGGTCGCCTTGGGCCAGGGCCACCTCCTTGCCGCCGTCCAACCTCCCGGTACGGATGCGGGGGCCCTGGAGGTCCTGCATCACGGCCACGGCCCGCCCCGCCTCTACCGCGATGCGCCGGATCGAGGCAATCACGGCTGCGTGCTCCGCGTGAGCTCCATGGGAGAAGTTGAGGCGAACGACGTCGACACCCGCCGCAACGAGCCTCGTCAGTGTCGCCTCGTCCTGGGACGCCGGCCCAACCGTGGCGACGATCTTTGTCCTGCGCATCGCTCCTGTTCCCTCGGTGCTTGAGAAGACTTGTGGAAGCGTGGACCCTCGCGTGCTCCATCAAACCCTACCATGCCCGGCAAGCGCTCGCCGGGACGGGATGAGACAGGGGGTCATGCCTCGCCTGGGACATGGTCGTCGGCCCCCTCCGCGCCGTCCTGCTTCCCGGCCCTCGGGTGCGCTTTCCGGTATGCCAGCCTGGCCGCCGTCTGGGTGACGTGGGTGTAGATCTGCGTGGTTGCCGGCGTGGTGTGGCCCAGTAGCTCTTGGACGACTCGCACGTCGGCGCCGCCGTCGAGGAGGTGGGTGGCGAAGGAGTGCCGCAGGGTGTGCGGATGCACCCCTTCTTCCAGGCCGGCCTGGGCGGCGTACTTGCGCACCAGCAGCTGCACGCTCCGCGCGGTCAGACGCCCGCCGTTGCGGTTCAGGAACAGCGCGCCGAAGTCCCGCCAGGAGCGGCTTTCCCGGATCTGCGGCCGGCCCGCTGCCAGGTACCGGTCCAGGGCCCGGCGTGCGGGACCGCCCAACAGTCCCATCCGTTGCTTGGACCCCTTGCCCATGACGCGGACCTGGCCGGCCTCCAGGTCCACATCCTCCATGTTGAGTCCGGTAATCTCGCTGACGCGCAGGCCGGCGGCGTAGAGCATCTCCAGGATGGCCCTGTCGCGCAACCCCTGGGGTGTGTCGCCGGGCGCCGCGAGCAGCGCCGTGACGCCGTCCCCATCCAGGAACCGGGGCACCGGTTGCTCCTGCTTGGCCAGGACAACGTGGCTGGTCTGGGGCTGCGGGACCTCGGCGTGACTCGCCAAGAAACGGAACAGGGCTCTCAGGGTGCTCTGCTTGCGCACGACGCTCCGCCGGGCGTACCCCACGCCTTTCTGGCCAGCGGGGCCGGGCCCCTTGGGTGAGGCGTCCTTGAGCAGCCAGTTGAAGTAGCCGCGCACGACGCTCCTGTCCACTGCTGCCAGGTCGTCCACACCCTGACCGTCCAGGAAGCGCCAGAAGGGCTCCAGGTCTGTCAGGTAGTTGCGGACGGTGAGCGGGGCCAGGCCGCGCTCGGCCTGGAGGTAGACCCGGAAGCGATGGTACACGCCGCGAGCCCAATGGCCATCCTCCGGCTCGCCGGGCCATCGGGGCGCCTGCCCAGGCTGGGTGTCGAATCTATCCAGCATCGTATTCCATCAAGCCGATCGCGGCAGGCGGGCTGCACGCTGCGGCAACGTGACCGGCCGCTCCGGGGCGGCCGGTTAATCTGCTAACCATTATCACCCGGCATGGCGGGCTTGTCGAACCTAGTTTGCCCGGCTCGGCCTATACCTCCACGAGCTCCTTCTCCGTCTCCTGCTCCGTTGCCTGCTCCGGGACGGGACCCTTGAATTCGCAGGAGGTGCACTTGGCCCTGCCCCGACCCGCTTGCACAAGCATGCGACCGCAATCCGGGCACGGCTCCGGCAGGGGCTTCTGATTGGTGGTGTAGTCGCACTGCGGGTAGCGGCTGCAACCGTAGAAGGTGCTGCGGCGCCTTCCCCTGGTTGCGTGACGCTCCCGCAGCTCGCCCTCGGCGCACTGGGGACAGGTTACGCCGGAGCCGGGATTCGCAAGAGGGCGCGCGCTCTTGCAGTCCGGGTACCCGCTGCAGGAGAGGAACATCCTGCCAACCTTGCTTCTCTTGAGGATCATGGGCCGGCCGCACGCCTCGCAGACGTCCCCGGTCTCGATGCCCCTGCGGGGAATCCGCTCCTGGGCCTGCTCCAGGTCGAGGGCGAAGGGGTCGTAGAAGGCGCGAAGCACCTGCTGCCAGTCCTGCTCTCCGCGCGCAACGTCATCCAGCTCCTCCTCCATCTTGGCCGTAAACCCCAGGTCCATCACCCGGGAGAAGTGCTCCGTGAGCACGTTGTTGACCACGGACCCGACAATGAGGGGACGCAGGACCCCGCGGTCCCGCAGCACGTAGTCCCTTCGTTGGATCGTCGAAACGATGGTGGCGTAGGTGCTGGGCCTGCCGATGCCCTTCTCCTCCAGGGCCCGGATGAGCGACGCTTCCGTGTAGCGCGGCGGGGGCTGCGTGAAGTGCTGCTTGGGCTCCAATCCCCGGCAGAGCAGCGATTCGTCCTTCGCCAGCTCCGGCAGCGTCCGCTCATTCGCCTGGCTGTCCGAAGTTTCGCTGCTCTCTTGGTAGAGCACACGAAAGCCGGGGAACGTCAGAGTCGTCCCCGTGGCGCGAAATACGTAGCCGCTGCCGGACCTGACGCTTCGCGCTGCGATGTCTACGCTGGTCCTGTTGAGGAGGGCGTCGGCCATCTGGCAGGCGACAAACCGCTTCCAGATCAGGTCGTAGAGGCGGTACTGCTCCGGCGTCAGGAAGCGTCTGATCTGCTCCGGGGTGCGCAGGGACGACGTAGGGCGGATGGCCTCGTGGGCCTCCTGGGCCCCCTTCACTTTCGTCCGGTAGGCGCGTGCCTGGGATGGCAGGTACTCCTTGCCGTAGGCCTTGCCGATGTGCTCCCGCACCTCCTGCAACGCCGACTGGGCGAGATTGGTGGAATCCGTCCGCATGTAGGTGATGAGGCCCGCGCTCTCGCCGCCGCCCAGGGCCACGCCCTCATAGAGCTGCTGGGCCACCTGCATGGTGCGCGTCGCGGTGAAGCGCAGCTTCGTGCCGGCCTCCTGCTGAAGCGTGCTGGTGATGAAGGGCGGAGATGGACGCTGGCGCACCTGGCGCCGGGTGACGGACGTCACGGAGTAGGAGGCGCCCTGCAGGTCCTGGACTATAGCCCGCGCCTCGTCGCCCTCGGCGATACTCATCTGCCTCTTCTGTCCCTCCGGGGCGAAGAGCTCCGCGGTGAAGGCGGCGGCGCCGCTCCTGCCGTTGCCGCGCTTGGCCAGCCGGGCCTCAATGGACCACGACTCCACGGGCACGAAGGCCTCGATCGCCCGCTCGCGCTCGACGACCATGCGCAGCGCCGGCGACTGCACGCGGCCCGCGGACAGCCCCTGGCACATCAGCCTATTTGTGATGAGCGGGCTCAGCTTGAAGCCCACGATGCGGTCCAGAACGCGGCGGGCCTGCTGGGCGTTCACCAGGTCCATGTCGATCTCCCGCGGGGACTGGAAGGCGGCCCTGATCCCCTCCGGCGTGATCTCATGGGAGACCACCCTGCGCGTGCGGTCCGACTGCAGCCGGAGGGCCTGCGCCAGGTGCCAGGAGATGGCCTCTCCCTCCCTGTCCGGGTCCGTGGCCAGGTAGACGATGTCGGCGTCTTTGGCGAGCTTCGTCAGCTCGTTGATGACGGGCCGCTTGTCTTCCGGGATGACGTACTCGGGCCGGAAGCTCCCGTTGATTTTCACCCCTATGTCGCCGCGCCTCAGGAACCTCGGGAGGTCCCGCACGTGGCCCATTGACGCTCTCACGACGTACTGGCTGCCCAGGATCCGCTCGATGGTCCGCGCCTTGGTCGGCGACTCGACGATAACCAGGTCTCTTGCCATGTGTGCTCGATCCACCTTTCGCTGTGTGCTGCGGGGCGCCGCCGCCGCCTTGGCTCTGCCAGGCAACCGTGCCATGTGGCTCCTCCGCAATCAGGATGAGCCCATCGTTACGCGGTCTCGACGGCCCGTCAATCCCTCCGGAATCCCGTAGGGATTCCCCTGCGGGATACACGGGCGCACGAGGGACCCCGGAGGCGCGGCGCCGTGCCGTTCCCTCGCGGGTCCGCCGTCCATCGCCGCGTATTGGGTGCCCCGGCCGCGGCACGTGCGGACAAGGAGGCCCTCCTCCTCAAGTGGCGGACAGGTAGGGCGCCGGAAGCTCCCGCGTCCGCACGTAGTACATGGCCCCCACCTGTTTGACGAGCCCCTGCAGCTCCAGGATCACCATGGCGCTGCTCACGCTGGCGATGGGCAACCCGGCGCTCCGGCACACCTCATCGATGTGAATGGGCTCTTGCCCAATGAAGCTCAGCAGGGGGTCCTGCTCCTCGTCCGCTGCCCGCTGCTCCTCCAAGCCCGGCATCTCGGGCTGGAAGACGGCGGCAAACTCAAGGGCGGACAGGTTCAGCTCCTCCAGCACGTCGGTATGGCGCAGCACCAGCTTGGCGCCGTCCTGGACCAGGCGGTTGACGCCCTGGCTGGCCGGGGAAAAGATGCTGCCCGGCACGCCGAAGACCTCACGACCTTGGTCCAGCGCGTGGCGGACGGTCCACATGGCGCCGCTGGTCTCCGGGGCCTCCACCACGAGCACGCCGAGGGCCAGGCCGCTCAGGATTCGGTTGCGCCGCGGGAAGCTCTGAGCGGTCGGGCGGACGCCCAGGGGGTACTCGCTGACCAGAGCGCCGGCTTCGGAGATCTCCGCGGCGAGGCCCCGATGCTCGCTGGGATAGACGATGTCGAGGCCGGAGCCCATGACGGCGATGGTGCGGCCCCGGACCTCCAGCGCCACGCGGTGGGCGATGCCGTCGATGCCTCTGGCGAGCCCGCTGACGATGGTGACGCCGCTGAGTGCCAGGTCGCGGACCAGGGCGGCGCATGCCTCGCGGCCGTAGGACGTGGCCCCGCGGGTGCCCACCACGGCCACGGCGCGGCCGTCCTCCGGAAGCAGGGCGCCCTTCACGTAGAGCACCGGCGGCGCGTCGTAGATCTCCTTGAGCAGAGGCGGGTATACGGGGTCTTCCCAGGTCAGCGCCCTGATGTCCTGGCTCTCCAGCCGCGCCATCTCCACGTCTGGGTCGAGGCGGGGCCGGATCTGGCTCACGGAAGATACGGCGCGCTGGTCAAGCCCGGCAGCCTTGAGGTCGGCGGGCGTGGCGCGCCAGGCCGCTTCCAGGCTGCCAAAGGCATCGAGGAGGCGGCGGAACCGCACGGCCCCCACGGCCGGGATGCGGCTGAAGGCCACCCAGTACTTGGTCTCTTCCACCGCCCCTGGCGCCACCCGCACACCATCCTCTGTTCCATGCTCTGGAACGAACTACCGGTCTCCACGAAGGCCCACGGGGCCGCAGCGGGCGCCCCGCAGCTTCAAGCGTTACATTATGTCCACAACCGCTGCGCAAGCCCAGGTACGATTGGCGGACAGGGTGGGATTCGAACCCACGGGAACCCTTCCGAGCTCCACACGCTTTCCAGGCGTGCCTGATCGTCCACTCCAGCACCTGTCCGAAGCCCCGCGTATGTATATACTACCCCACCTTGCCGTCCGGTCAACGAGAGAGGCAGGCCGGTGCGGCGTTCCAGGGCCGGCCATGCATGGTTGCCGTAAGGCGGCGCGGCTATACCGTCGTGTCCAGGTGGGGCGTTAGCAGCGGCAAGTGGCTCCATTGTCACGGAACGCCGAGGGCGTGCGCGACAACCCGCCACGCCCCGGAAGAACGCGCGCGCCTCGACTACTCGTGGCGCAGGGCCTCGATTGGGTCCAAGCGGGCCGCCCTCATGGCAGGGTAGATGCCGAAGAAGAGGCCGATGGCGATGGACACCGCCAGTGCAAGGACGACGATGTCGCCCTGGACCAGGGCTTGGATGCGCTGGCCGTTCATCTCCAGCCGGCCCATGGCCTCGCCCATGCCCCACCCCGCCAGAACGCCCACTGCACCGCCCACCAGACTCAGCAGACTTGCCTCCAGCAGAAACTGAAGCAGGAGGTCCCGCCGCCGGGCGCCGATGGCCTTGCGGATGCCAATCTCCCGGGTCCGCTCCGTCACCGACACGAGCATGATGTTCATAACGCCGATGCCGCCCACGAGCAGCGATATGCCCGCTATGGCCCCCAAGAACACCGTAAAGGTTGCCGTTACCTCCTGGAATGCGGCCAGGGTGTCTTGCTGATTGGTGACGGAGAAGTCGTCGTCTCCCACGATGCGGTGCTCGCGGCGCAGGACCTCCGTGATCTGGGCAATCACGCCGTCGATCTCCTCGTCATCGATGGCCTGGACGTTAATCTGGGCCACGCCCTGCTGGCCACGCACCACGCGGCCCCCGCCCAAGCGGAGCTGGGCCGTGCTGAGGGGGACGAGCACGAGGTCGTCCTCGAAGCCGAAGCCCGAGCTGCCCTTGGATTCCAGAACGCCGATGACGGTAAAGGGCTTGCCGTCCAAACGGATCCGGTCGCCAATCGGGTCCTGCTCTCCGTAGAGGGTCTCGACGACGCCGCTCCCCAGCACCGCCACCATGGACCGGCCCTGGACCTGGCGGTCCGTGACGAACTCGCCGTCGGCGACGGTGAAGTTGCGCACGACCTCATACTCGGGCGTGACGCCGTAAACCCGGGCGCTCACGTTCTCGCTTCCAGCGACGATCTGGGACCGTGAGGAGGTCTCGGGCGCCACGAGGGCCTGCCCTTCCAGCGCCTCCGTGATGGCCTCCACGTCACTGACGTTGAGGGTGGGGTTGCTGCCAAAGCCGCCGCGCAGCCGGCCCGAGGTGCTCACGCCGCCGCGCACGAAGAGGAGGTTGGAGCCCAAGCTCTGGATGCGTTCGGTGACGGCGGCCTCGCTGCCCCTCCCCACGGCCATGAGCGCAATGACGGCGCCCACGCCGATGACGAGCCCCAGGACGGTGAGGGCCGACCTAAGCCGGTTCGCCGAAAGGGCGTCCAGAGCGATGCGAAAGGCATCGAGGATTCTCACGGCCTTCCTCCATTTCTGGGTTGGAACCACTCGTCGCTGCCGATGAGCCCGTCGCGGAAGCTGATGACGCGGCGGGTATGCTCCGCAATCTCCCGCTCGTGGGTGACCAAGATGACCGTGATGCCGTCCTGATTGAGCTCCTTGAATATGCCCATGATCTCGTCGCCGGACCTGCTGTCCAGGTTACCCGTGGGCTCGTCGGCAAGGATGATGGCGGGCTCATTGATGAGGGCCCGGGCGATGGCCACGCGCTGCTGCTGTCCGCCGGACAACTGGCTTGGCTGATGGTCCAGCCGGTCGCCCAGGCCCACACGCTCGAGGGCCTGTCGCGCGCGGCTGCGCCGGTCCTTCCCGCCGCTGTACACCAGGGGAAGCTCCACGTTGGCCAGGGCGGTCGAGCGGGCCAGCAGGTTGAAGGTCTGGAACACGAACCCAATCTGCTTGCTGCGAATCCCTGCCAGGGCGTCGTCCCCCAGGTTGCCCACGTCCGTGCCGCTCAGGCGGTAGGTCCCCGAGGTGGGTCGGTCCAGGCACCCCAGGATGTTCATCAGCGTGGACTTGCCCGAGCCCGAGGGGCCCATGACGGCCACCATCTCGCCTTCTTCGATCTGGAAGCTCACCCCACGGAGGGCGAGCACCTCCACCTGGCCCATGTAGTAGGTCTTGACGACGTCCTGGACCTCGATGACCACGGACCGGCTACTCCTGCTTTGTTCTCCTAACGCCTGGCCCCCTATCGGCGTCTTCCTCCACCCAACCCGCCGACGCCGAAGCCGCCTCGGACGCGTCCGCCACCACTCGCGGCACTGGATTCCGGAATCACGACCGTTTCCCCCGCGCTGAGCCCCTCCACCACAACAACGTACTGGTCGTTGCGCTCACCAAGGCGCACCGGCCGGGACACCTGCGCTTCTCCCTCCAGCACGGTTACCGTCTGCTCCCCGCGGCGCCCCTGGATGGCCCGGATGGGCACCAGGACCGCATTCTCAATGCGCTGGGTCTCGATCTCCGCCGTTACGGACATCCCTTCCCGCAGCACGACATTCGGGGCCAACCCCCGCCCCCCAGGAGCGCCAGCGCCGCGCCCCGCGCGAGGCCGTGCCGCAGCCTCGCCACGGCCCCCGGCGTCTTCCGTGCCGCCGCGCTCTGCGGCCCGGCTTCCAGGGCCGCGCCGCTGGATCATCAGCCGCACCTCGTAGGATACGACGCCGGACTGGGCCCGGCCCACCACGGACACGGCATCCACCACCGCCCGGAGCTGGGCGTCGGCTATCGCGTCCAGGGTCACGGTGGCCGATTGGCCGACGGCGACGCTGCCCACGTCGATCTCGTCCACCGCAGCGGTGATCTCCGCCGACTGCGGGTTCACCATGGCGATGGCGACAGCCTCTGGTTTCACCGTCTGGCCTGTCTCCACGTTCACCTGGGTCACGACACCATCGAAGGGCGCGCGCATGGTCGCCTGCTCCAGCTTGGACTTGGCCTCGGCGAGCGCGGCCTCCGTGCCGCGGACCTGCTGCTGCCGCTCCTTGAGCCGGGACTCCAGGAAGGGTTCGGTGAGCTCCGCCAGGTCCTCCTGCGACTGGGCCAGTGCCGCCTCCAGGCTTTCGATCTTGGCCTGCTGCTGGAGCAACGCGACGCTGCCGTCTTCGTCTACGAGCGCCGCCAGCGCGTCCTCTGCGGCCCCAACTGCGTCCCTCGCCGCGGTGGACTTGGACTCCCCCTGAGCGATTGCCGTGGCGGACTCTGTCAGAGCCAGGTATAGCTCGTCCTTGGCGTCGGCAAACGCGTCCCAGGCGTCGTCCATCTCCTTCTTGATGCAGCGCGTACGGTTCGACAAGGAGTCTGCGTCATCCTCGCACGTGGCCACGATGGCGCCCGGGAAGAGGTTGTCCCATGAGTAGATGACTGTTTCATCCCAGGGCGTCGCGGGGTCGTCCGGCGGGAGCCCCCCGGCGGGATGGTCCTCGCTGAACCGGTTGATATCCCGAAACCGCCCTTCCTGATCGAAGAGGAGGTCCAGATCGACGCCCCACTTGAGCAGGAGGGAATCCGGGCCCTGGTCGATCTCGTCTTCCGCCAGCGTAATCCCCAGCCACCCATCGAAGGCGTTGCGGTAGTCCTCCAGGGCGTCGTCGTGGCCCGTCTGCAATGTATCCAGCGTCGTCTCCCGGGACCTGCGGGTCAGGAACAGGTCCCGACCAGCGTTATCGTAGGCCGTGCGGGCCAGGTCGACGGCCGTGCGGGCCAGGTCGATGCGCTCCTGTGCCTTGACCGGGTCCTGCATCTCCGCCAAGTCTTCCCGTGCCATGGCCAGGGACGCCTGGACCTCGGTTACTGACGCTTCCGCCCGTGCGATAGTAGCCACGGATGGGCCCTCGAGCAGGTCCCGCAGGGCCTCCTCCGCCTCCAAGAGGCTGGTCTCGGCCATGGCAGCGTTGAGCTCCAGATCCCCGGTCTCCAGGCGCGCCAAAACGTCGCCCTCCTTCACCTCGTCGCCCCAGGTCACGGCCACCTCGGCGACGGTGGCCTCTGCGCCAAAGGTGAGACTGGCCTCTTCGCCGAAGCTGACACTGCCCGTGGCCACGACCATGCTGCTCAGCGTGTCCTGTATGACCTCGAATACCTGAGGCGGCGCCGCCTCGGCTTCAGTCCCCAGCACGTCGTCGCACGCCACAGCCCCCAGGAGCAGCGCGGCAACTCCTCCGCAGACCATGGTCAGAGTCCTGCCTGTGGGGAACATCTCCCTACCCTCCTGCCCGGTCGCATGGGCCAGTCAGCGTAAACTTCTTCAGTATAACGCTTCCCCCCCGGAAGGGTTTGCATGGGGACCGGGCGCAGCGCCGGATAGATGGAGGAGCCCCTTCACGGCTTCGTCCGGCTACAGCCACCCGAGGCGCCGGCCGCAGACACACCGTGGGCCCGCTCAAAGCGGGCCCACGGCCGAGTGCGCTCCGTCCCGCCGCCGCGGGCCGGCTACTCCTCCCAAGCATCGATGCTTTCACCCACGGCTACACCGAGGTGGAAGTAGGCCCCCGAGCTCACCTGGTCCAGGGAGACGTTCTCCTGCCACTGGCCGGGGTGCTCCAGGTAGTTGTTGAAGTCCCGCCCTTCGCCGCACTTCTTGCACACGCCCCGGCTCACCGGGCCCTCTGGGGTATCGATCATCCAGTGGTGCACGCAGACGACAGCGGCCTGGTAGCCCTTCCCACTGAGCTCTGAATCCAATATCTTCATCAATTCGGTCACCGCCTTCCCTAGAAGGTACGCACCAAAGGCGATTGTGGTTCACTACCTCTAAGAGTAGGAACGGAATTCGCCCAGAAAGGTTATCGTTCAGCCAATGAGATGACGCTGGCCGGACCTTCGATGCACCCATTGGGGGGAGAGAGGGTGCCGGCAGTGTGGCGGGGCACAGCCTCTGGCGGCTCGTGGAGCGAAGTACGGCGCGACAAACAGGAGGACCGGCGCTGGGGTGCGCCGGTCCTGGACGGGCTCGATGTCAGCCTAGCTACGGGATGCCCAAGCCATCGGCGAAGCGCATGACGTGGACGACGGCTGCCTCGGGCTGCTCCTCGTGGACGTAGTGGCCGGCGTCGGCAATGGGCTCGCCGCCGCGCACGTCGTCGGCCACCTGCCGCCACTGCTCCAGAACCGGCGAGTTTGCGGATGGGCCGCGGGAGCCCCAGATAGCGTAGAGGGGCACGCGGACCTTCCTCCCCACTCTGGTCTGCTCGGCCCAGTACTCCGGGTCGATCTCCAGCCCCGCGCGATAGTCCGCCAGGATGGCGTCGACGGTGCCTCGGCGGCAGAACATCTGCACGTAGTACTCGTGCTCTTCGGGCGTGAGGTGAGGGTTCCTGTCCAGGAAGAGGGAGAAGAAGAGCCTGGGGTTCTGTCCAATGAGCTGCTCCGCCACGCCGCGCTGGCGGAAGAAGGCGAAGTACCAGCTCCGTCCGGTGAGGTCCGGCCGTCCGGAGCCGAGCTCCTGAGGCGACCCGTCGACGATCATGACGCCGCGAACGGCCTCCGGGTAGTCCATGGCGAGGCGCCTGGCCACCGGGGCGCCCCGGTCATGCCCCACAACCACGAACTGCCCCCACCCCAGGTCGCGGGTCAGCTCGATGGCGTCCAGTGTCATGTTGGCGTTGTCGTAGGTGGCCGGGTCCTGGGGCCGGTCCGAGTCGCCGTAGCCTCGCCGGTCCAGCGCCACCACCGTAAAGCGGTCCGCCAGTGGCGGGGTCACCCTCTCCCAGGTCCGATGCGTCCGTGGAAAGCCGTGCAGCAGGAGCAGGGGGAAGCCCTGCCCGTTGGCCTCGTAGGCGATGCGGGCGCCGTTCACCCTTGCGTAGCTGACGTCGCCGATCATGGCGCTGTCCTTGCCGCCTCGGCGCCCTCTGCCTGGGCGGAGAAGGCCCGAAGCACCGGGCTGTACTTGGCGGAACCTCCCCCGGAGAGGGGGACGACGCCGTGATGGGGGCCGCCCCTCTCTGACCCCTCCCACGGGATCTCGATGACGTCGTGGGCGGCGGGGTCGCGGAACACGTTCATGGGCTCACCGCCGTCCTCCAGCACCTTGAGCTGCTCCTGAAGCAGCCGCCGGAAGAGAATGACGCCCTTGTCCGACTCGCCCAGCCTCTCCTTGGTGCGGTCCGCAACGGGCCCCTGGCCAATCCACGCCACGATGTCCTGGCCTAGGGTGTAGTCGATGGCCTCCCACTCGGGCTGACCTTTCGCGTCTCGCCCGGCGACGGGGAAGTCGTAGTAGGGGATGCCCTCCTGCACGGGCAGGTCGACGCCTTCAGGCGGTGCGTGGACCTGGTACACCACGTCCAGGGTGTGCGTATCGTCCATGGGCACGCGGAACTCGAAGAAGGTGCTCACGCGCAGGATGTTGGGGAAGAGGATGGGGTGGCCGATGCGCCATGCGGGATGACTCTCGTCGGTCCCCTCGACAACGCGGCGCTTGATGATGCCATGCTCATACACGTCGAAGCCCAGCTTCATGTGCTTTCCGGCGGCGACGCTGGGGCCGGTGTTGGTCCAGTACATCCCGTCGAAGTTGGCCCTGCCCTGGCGCTCCAGGACGTGCTGCGGAAAGCGGCCGTGCAGCCACTCGACGTGGACGGGGTCAAGGGAATTCTCCATGATCTGAAGCCAGTTGGACGGGATCACCCCGAAGCCGATGTCGCGCGCCACGTCGTCCCACACCAGGAGGTCCCAGCGGGGAATCAGGGGCGCCGGCGCAGGGCCCAGGTAGGCGAAGATAAGCCCGCCCAGCTCCTGCACGGGGTAGGCCGCGACCGTCACGCGGTCCTTGAAGGTGCTGTCCGGCGCCTCGGCGGGCATCTCCAGGCAGCGTCCCGTCTCGTCGAAGAGCCAGCCGTGGTAGGGGCAGCGCAGCCCCTGTTGCTCCGGGATGCCGTACAGCAGGTTGACGCGGCGATGGGCACAGGCCTCCTGGATGAGCCCCAACGTGCCGCTTCGGTCCCTGTAGAGGACCAGGTCCTCGCCCAGGAGCTTCACGGCCCTGGTGGGCTCCTCCCGGAGCTGGGTGCTGGCCGCGATCGGGTACCAATAGCGGCGAAGCAACTCCCCCATGGGCGTCCCCGGCCCCACCCGAGTCAGTCGCTGGTTCTCTCTTGTGTTCAGCACGACGTTCTCTCCTGCTTGCGGTGGCCTGCGGCTCCGCTTCGAGCCTGGCCGAAGGCTAGCGCGTGGGGTGTACTATGTCAAGCTGCGTCGGGGTCGCTGGCGCGACGGCCTTGTTGGGGAGTGCTGTGGGGTCGCCACGGGGAGGTGTGGAGAGGACGGGTGGGGGTGCTCCGCGCCGCGCTCCCCTAGCCGACGACCCGCGCCAGCCAGCGCGCAACGTCCGGGACCGCCGCCCGCAACGCCCGCCGGTTCAGGACCAGCCCCCAGTGCGACGCACCCTCCACGCTGAGCCGGTCTGCCGCCAGCCACAAGGCATCGTAGCGTTCGCTGGGCCACTGGTCGTCCCGGGCCCCGGTGACGAGCAGCAGCGGACAGGGCAGCGACTCGATGACGATGCCCCGGCGCCGCTCGTCGCGGGCCAGCAGCGACTCCCGGCCCAGTGACGCCAGCGCAATTGCGCGTTCGCCGCGGTCCAGGTCCGGCATAGCGGGTTGGTCGTCGGGATTGACGCTGGTGATGCCGTATGCCTCCGCCGTGAGTTCGCCTGTGCGAAGCTCGACCGATGCATCGATGCCCCGCGCGGGCACGCTGGGGGCCAGGGCGACGCAGACCGCGGCCCGGCCCGCCGCCGCCACCATCAGGGCCACCAGCCCGCCCATGCTCCAGCCCATGACCACGGGCCGCTGCCTGAGCTGCTCCGCCAGGGCGCACACGTCGTCGGCGTAGTCCTGCATGGTCGTATGCGACAGACCCTCGAAGCCGCCGGCGCCGTGGCCCCGCAGGTCGATGGCGTAGCTGGACCACCCGCGAGCGGCCAGCTCAACCTGCCAGTGGGTCCACACGGCGGACGAGTTGGCTGCGCCGTGCAACAGCACGACGGGCGGGCGGTTACCGCTCTCAGCCAGCGCAGCCACAGCCCTGAGGGCTGCTCGAGGCGTCTCCTTCACGAGGCTTTTCCCTTCTTTGCTTCACGCATCCTTCGGCGCTGAAAGCCGCCTGCCAATCTCTTCCGGGGAATGAGCCCCGTCCTCCGTGACGACTGCCGTCACCAGCTCAATGGGCACAGCGTCGTAGCCAGGGACTGCAGCGGCTCGTGCGACCATCTTCACCGTTTCACACACGACGTAGAAGGGGATGCGGCCCTTCGATGCCTGGGCCAAGGCCAGGGTCGGTGTACCGTTCACGATGCAGCCGGGGGCAACGGTGTCGGCTCCAACCAGGGCCAGCGTTGCCCGGCCCACCACTTCGGTGGCGGCGTTGCCAGGCACGACCTCCGCGTCAACGCCCGCCTCCCGGAGCGCGGCGGCCAATCGCTGCCCGTGGGCAGCAGGGCCCCGGCCCGACTCCAGGACCAGCACGTGCGTGTCCTTCCCCTGCCCCGTCGCGGCGCGCAGCGTCCCAAGCACGGCGGAGCTGAAGCTGCACGTCGCCACCGCGGCATCCTGCGGCAGCAGACTCGCGGCACGGGCAGCAGCCGACGCCGACGCCTCTCGCAGTGCCTCTACGAGCGCCACTGCGAGCGCCCTCGCCTGGCGTCGCCCCTCCACCGGCCCCAGGGCCAGCAGCCGCCTCAGCAGCTGTGCCGATGCGTTGCGCACACCGGCCATGGCGGGCTTGGCATCTGCCAACTGGCGGGCTGTCCGGGCCAGATCCCCAGCCCACCGGGCATCAGGGAGCGCGCCCTCTGCCGTCTCTCCCAGGACGCGCACCGCCTCCAGGGTCAGGAGGGTAGAGCCGTGCTCCCCGTCCTCTCCGATGGCCGCGATGCGGCGCGCCAGGCTCTGGTCACTCATGGGCACCGTCAGGAGCCGTCTGACGGCTTGCACCCACCACGAGACTCCACCGAAGGTCCGGCGGTGGAGCTGGGCTTTGATTGATACGCGCTCTTTGATTAGCTATAGCGTTTTCTCTGCACTTTCTGAAACTGGATGGACCCGCCAGAGATTGATTGTTTTCGGGAGAGCCCAAGGAGCTTCGGGATGGCCTTGCGCGGCCCCGGGGCGGCTGCGTGCAGATGGGGACATGGCGCCCTCCTTGCTCGTGCGGGTCTGTATGGGGGAATGCTAGCGGGTCTGCTCCTGTACGGGCAACGGGGGGATGGCACAGGGGGTCGCCGGCGCGACGGGTCGCTGCGCGACGGTTTTGTGGGGGGAGCGCGTCCTGGGGACAGCGGTTGATGGGCGCTCACCCTTCGACGGGCCCAGGGTGGCGGACGACGGCGCGACGGTCACGTGGGCCTCGCTGCGCCATGAGGGGGAGCTCTCCCCCCGCTCGCCCTTCGACAGGCTCAGGGCGGCGGCTTCCCTCGCCAGGGTGCCCCTAGTGGTGCCCCTACAGGGATGGGGCCTCCCCCCGCACCCCCTCGCCGTCCCTCTCAATATACAAGGGTGGCGGGTCGCTGGCGCGCCAACGCTCTACCCGTTGGGTAGGATGGCCGCGATCATAGCTTCCAGGGTCTCGTGGCTGTGAAAGGCGTCGTTGACGCCCTCCAGGGGAAAGCGATGCGTCACCAGCTTCTCGACGGGCTGGCCCACTACCGTATGCATAGCCTGAAACGAGCGGATGATGTTCTGGCGGGAGGAGCTGAGCACGCCGCTCATCAGGACCGCCTTGCGCGTGATGAGCGATGGATTGATGGGCTTGGTCCCGTAGTCCGTGGCCTGGCCCACCACCAGGTACTTTCCTCCCTGGCGCACCATCTCCAGGCCCTCCTGGACCGCCGTGCCCGCGCCGGAGCACTCGATGACGACGTCGGCGCCGCGGCCCTGCGTCAGGTCGTGGACCAGGGTGACGCGGTCCTCCGGCTCCGGGTGTTCCCCGATGTCGATGGTATCGTCGGCGCCCATCTCCCTGGCCAGGGCGAGGCGGTTCGGCGGCGCGCCGACGGCGATGATCCGCGCCGCGCCCATCACCCGCGCCTGCACCACGGCACCCATGCCGATGGGCCCCGTGCCCTGGACAACGACGGTGTCCGCCAACCGGATGCCGCCAATCTTCTCGATGCCGTTGAGCACCGTGTGGTTGCCAACGACGCTCAGGAGCGCCCGCTCCGTCGGCATGTCGTCGGGCACGCGCAGGAGCCAGGGGCTCGGCTCCATGTAGAGGTACTGCCCGAAACCGCCGCGGATGTGCGGAAACTGGTCCGAGGGGAGGAAGCCGTAGCCGCGGTTGACCTGGCAGCTCTCCCCGGCGGCGCAGCGCGGGCAGCGGCCGCAGGCGCCCCGCCGGAACAGCACGCGGTCTCCCTCCCGCAGCGCGTTGCCTAGGGCGTCCTGGGTGACGCCGCGGCCCAGCTGGGCGATGGCCCCCACGTTCTCGTGGCCGAAGATGACCGGGTGCTCCGCCGCCGGGTCGTGCCACGTATGTACGTCGGAGCCGCACACCGCCGCCATCTCGATCTTGACGAGCACCGCGCCGGGCTCCACCTCCGGCACCGCAAACTCCTGGAGCTCCAGGGGCTTACCCGGCCCCACGAAAACAGCCGCCTTGCACGTATCCATTGCCTGCTCTCCCTCCTCGCTTGTTGCTGCCTGCTACTTGAAATGCGGCATCACCTTCTCGGCGAACATGCGCATGGAGCTCTTCACCGTCTCGTTGTCCAGGGCGCCCAGGGCGAAGTAGCAGTTCAGCTGCGTCAGGCCCACGGCGTCCCGGTACCGCTGAAGCTTCTCCCGCGCCGTCGCGGGGCTTCCCGAGATTGTGTGCGTCTCGAACAGGTCATCGAAGCTCGGCTCATCATCGAGGGGGTCCGCGTAGGTGAAGCCGCGCTCCACGCGCTCCCGCGCCGTCCGCAGCCTGTTGACCTGTCGGTAGTGCCAGATGGAGTGCTCCATCCGCCCTCGGGCTTCCTGGTCCGTGGCTGCCACGTGGACGTGCTGCTGCACGGCGAACTCCACGTCATCCGTCCGCCCCATTGTCCGCCGTGCCTGCTGGAATACCTCCCAGGCGCCCTTCACGGAGCTCACAGGCCGCGCTGAGGAGGTGGTGAAGCAGCGCAGGCCCCGCCGGACCGCGCTCTCGATGCTCTCATTGGAGGCCACGGCCAGCCACACGGGCGGGTGTGGTTCCTGGACGGACCTGGGAAAGATGGTGGTCTCAGGGAAGCTGTAAAAGCGCCCTTCGTGGGCAAAACTGTCGGCGCTCAGGGCCTTGAGCATGACGTCCAGAGTCTCGTCCGAGCGCTCACGGCTCTCGTCGATGTTCAGCCCCAGGCGGTCGAACTCGTAGCTCTGGTACCCGCGGGCGACGCCCACGTCCAGCCGGCCCTCCGTGAGCACGTCCGCCATGGCGATCTCCTCGGCCAGGCGCAGCGGGTGCCAGAGGGGCAGCACCAAGACTGCCGTGCCCACGCGAACGTTCCTGGTCACCTGGGCCGCTTTTATGGCCAGCGACAGAGGATTGGGGCAGTAGCCGTAGTTGGAGAAGTGGTGCTCCGCTATCCAGACCGAGTCGAAGCCCAGCTCGTCGGCGTACGCCATCTGCTCCAGGGCCTGGCGATAGACCGTTGCGCTGTCCCGCATGTCGGGCGACTGGAGCAGGAAGAAGACCCCAAACTTCACGACGCACCTCGCGGGCCCTCTTGGGCCGTCGACTCGCAGCGGCTTGATAGTAGTGGCTACAGTGGGCGAAATGCAACCGCCCCTCCAGCCTGCTCCCACGGGTCACAGGTGCATTTACAGCCTGGCCGCTGCCCACGGAATCGTCCTTCGGACGCCCTGGGTGGCGAAGGCAATCGCGGCCCAGACGCGGTCCACCGTCGTCATCCCCCGTGCACAACACGCGCCCTGGAGGATTTGTGCCACCGGTTGACACCGGGGCGTCCATGCCATATCGTCACACGCAACGAACCCTGGCGAGGGGCCCGCCCGCGCGGTCCCGCGCGGGACGAAGCACGCCCGCATCGGAGGTGAGCAATGCTGAGCACTCGGGACAACGAACGGTTGACGCAGGTCGGACCGGGAACGCCCACGGGGGAGCTCATGCGCCGCTACTGGTTCCCCATCATGGCGACCCTGGAGATGGAGAAGGAGCCCACCAAGGCGGTGCGGCTGTTGGGAGAGGACCTAGTACTGTACAAGGACCGCAGCGGCACCTTCGGCCTCATCCAGGAGTCGTGCCCCCACCGGCGCGTCAACCTCCTCTACGGCATCCCGGAAGAGCAGGGACTGCGCTGCCCCTACCACGGCTGGCGCTTCGACGAGACCGGACGCTGCCTGGAGATGCCCGCCGAGGCCCCGGACAGCACGTTCAAGGACCGGGTAACCGCCCTGACCTATCCCGTTCAGGAGTTGGGCGGGCTCATCTTCGCCTACATGGGCCCGGAGCCCGTTCCCCTGCTTCCGCGCTGGGACCTCTTCGTCCGGGACGACTTCGTCCGGGACATCTACCTCACCGACCTCCCGTGCAACTGGCTCCAGTGCATGGAGAACTCCATGGACCCGGTGCACACCGAGTGGCTTCACTCCTACTGGACCTTCTACCAGATGGAGAGAGAGGGCAAGGAGGTGCCCAAGACCCCGGACGGCCGGTACGCGACCTTCCGCCACACGCGCATCGGCTTCGACGTCTTCGAGCACGGCATCATCAAGCGCCGGCTGATGGAGGGGCAGACGGAGGACCACGACGACTGGAAGACCGGCCACCCCGTCATCTTCCCCTATACGCTCCGCAACGGCAACGGGTTCCAGATCCGCGTCCCCGTGGACGACACGCACACCCACCACATCACCTACCGCTGCAGCTTCCCCAAGGAGGGTGAGGAGCGGGAGCCCATCCGCATCCACGACATGCCCATCAAGGACACAAACGGCAAGGTCTTCACCCACCAGACCCTCTATCAGGACATGTGGGCCTGGTGGTCCCAGGGCCCCCTGGCGCAGCGGCACCTGGAGAGGCTGGCGGAGTCTGACAAGGGGGTCATCCTGTTCCGTCGGCTGCTCAAGGAGCAGGTGGACCTGGCCCTGGACGGCGGAGACCCAATGAACGTCTTCCGCGATCCCGCCAAGAACCAGCAGATAGACCTGCACACAGAGCAGACCCAGTACATGGCATTCGTCGGCAACACCAACGTGGAGGAGGCCAGACAGGGCCGCTCGGAGCGCGCCTTGCGCTCCCTGGCCGGATTCCAAAACACCAAGGAAGCCTGAACACCGGACGCCGCGGATGATACCCACGTCACTGAAAGGACAGGAAAGGAGCCTCAATGCTGAGTGTTAAGCAGAACGACCGGCTGACCCGAGTGGGTCCGGGAACCCCCATGGGCGAGCTGATGCGCCGCTACTGGCACCCCGTCGCTGCCACCGTCGAATTGGATGAGAATCCGACCAAGGCTGTCCGCCACCTCGGCGAGGACCTGGTGCTGTACAAGGACCGCAGCGGCACCTTCGGCCTCATCCAGGAGTCGTGCCCCCACCGGCGCGTCAACCTCCTCTACGGCATCCCGGAGGGGCAGGGGCTGCGCTGCCCCTACCACGGCTGGCGCTTCGACGAGACCGGCCGCTGCCTGGAGATGCCCGCCGAGGCGCCGGACAGCACCTTCAAGGACCGGGTGACGGCACTGACCTACCCCGTCCGGGAGATGTCCGGCCTCATCTGGGCGTACCTTGGCCCGGCCCCGGCGCCCCTGCTCCCGCGGTATGATCTCTTTGTGTGGGAGAACATCCTTCGGGACATCGGCGTGCAGGTCCTCCCCTGCAACTGGCTCCAGTGCCAGGAGAACTCCCTGGACCCCATCCACCTGGAGTGGCTGCACGCATACCAGTCCGGGTACGTCCTGGAGCGGGAGGGCGTCCCGCCGGAGAAGCGGCGGCCCGTGCCGCGGCACGCAAAGATTGGATTCGACATCTTCGAGCACGGCGTCATCAAACGCCGCACGTATCGGGGCACCCGGGAGGAAGGCGGCACGACAGAGGACGATCCCGAATGGCGGCTCGGCCACCCCATCATCTTCCCCAACTGGCTGCGTGTCGGCAACGGCTTCCAGATGCGCATTCCCGTGGACGACACCCACACCCGGATCTGGTACTACACCTACTACGCCCCTCCGGCGGGCATGACGTGCCCCCAGCAGGACACCATCCCAGTGTACGACGTACCCATCTTCGGGAAGGACGGCCGCAACCTCCGGAACTTCACCATCGCCCAGGACACCATGGCGTGGACGACCCAGGGGCCCATCGCGGACCGGACCGTCGAGAAGCTCGCCGAGTCCGACAAGGGCATCATCCTGTTCCGGCGCCTGCTCCAGGAGCAGATGCGCATCGTCGAGGATGGCGGCGAGCCCATGAACGTCATCCGCGACCCGGCGAAGAACGAGATCATCACGCTGATCTCTGAGCACAACCCTGACGGAAAGCCCAAGCCGACCCCCTTGGGTGCCGGCCGTGGTGCGCCCATGAGCGGCCAGACGGACCCGGAGACGGGCAGGGCCATCTGGGGCCCGACGGGGATCCACAGCCCCGTGGCGCGCCAGGTCTTCGACATCTTTGGCGACGCGGCCAAGCAGGCCGAGTCGACTCCAACCTAGGCGGCCCTGGCAGAGCACAGCACAGTGGGAGGCGCCCCCAACCCGTGTTGGGGGCGCCTCTTTGCATGACTGCGCGGATGGAGGCGGCGGAGAGGAAGGGATTCGAACCCCCGAACCCTTGCGGGTTACCGCATTTCGAGTGCGGCGCCTTCAACCTAGCTCGGCCACCTCTCCGCGGAGGCACAGCTACAGCATAGCCCGGCTTCACCCTCACAGCAAGGAGCACGCGCCCGGGCGCCCCAAGTCCCCGTAGTGCGTCAAAAGTAATTGTTACCGAGAGGCCATCGATGCCTCAAAAGTCCCGGTTACCCGACGCTGGTGGTCTGGGTGGGGCTCCGCCGTTGCCCACAAGGCCTCCAAAGCGGCATCGAGTTGGGCCTTGAGTCGTACGGGATTGAGGGCCTGGTACCGCCGCTGCCAGGCCTCCCGCGCCTCCGGTGTCAGCACAGCGCACGCCAACAGCCGCTGATAGGGCGTCTTGGCAGGGTCATACACGCGGTGCACCCGAGCCCCATGGCGGCTCTTGTGAATCAGCTTGCGCACCGGCTGGAAGAAGTTCTGGTAGCGGGCGGCAAGCCGGTGCACCTCCTGCAGGCGCTCCAAGGCCGCCCGGCTCGCGTACCGGTCGTAGCCTACCAGCCGGCGCACCGCCGTCCAGTTCTTCTGTTCCACGTGCGCGTTGTCGTTCTTGCGGTACGGGCAGGAGCGGGTGAAGGTGATCCCACGGCTTTGGCAGTAGGTGTGGAGGTGGTGGTTGATGAACTCCCCGCCGTTGTCCGAGTGCAGGTCCACCAGGGCGAAGGGCAGCGCGCGAGCCATCTCGTGAACAGCACCGCCAACCCGATCCTGACCCTTCCCCCACACCCCTCGGCACACCACCCAGCCAGTGGCGATGTCCACCCCCGTCAGCGTGTTCACGTAGAACCCCTCGGTGCGCTCACCGCAGTGCGCCACCAAGTCCACCTCCACGTGCCCCGGCGGTGGCTGGCCCCACTCCCCGAAGGTGCGAATCGGGATAGCCGCCTTGAGCAGACTCCCCGGCTTGGCGCCACTGGTCCATGGCCGCCGCTGCCCACGATCCTTGTCGGGCCGTAACAGCCGGTCTATGCTCGAGGCGCTCATCGCGCACAACGCCTCCGCCACATCCCGAGGCAGGAGCAGCTCCTCCCACGCTTCCAGCCGGGCCACCAACTCCCCCATGAATGGCGCCAGCCGCCTCCCGCACGGCTGGTCCGCTACCGCCCACACCTCACGCAAGGCCGCCCGCACCGCCGACCCGTACTCCCGCGGCCGTCCCGTCCGGCCATCCCCGCTGGAGCCACCACCCTTCCCGCCCAAGAGGCGAATGACCGACTTCCGGTGGTAGCCCGTCACCTCCACAACCGCATCCAACAGCCGCCCACGCTCTGCACGCCCTGCCTTTCCGTACCGCTTCTTCATGCGCTCCACGTAGCCCTGCACGCTGCCTCTCTTCATGCGCCCCTCGGTAACATGACTTTTGAAGCAACGATACCCTCCCTGGTAACATCTATTGTGAAGCACTTCGCCGGCTTGACAGGCCGGCGGCGTTCCGCGTAGCATTGGCCCGTGGCTACGGGCACACAATCCGCCAAGTGATAGCTAAGGGTGACCCCAGGGCTTTTCTCCTGAGAGAGAAGGCCAAGGGGTCTTTTTCTTTCATAAGGGCAACAACATGACACGGTGGAGGACGGTGGTCCTGGCAGGCGGCCTGGGGACGCGGATGCAGTCCCGTACCCCCAAGCCCTTGCATCCGGTTTGCGGCCAGCCGCTCATCGGGCACGTCATTGGCGCGGCCAGGAAGGCGCTGTCCGTCGACCCGGTGCTCGTCATCGGGCCGGAGTCCGAGGGGCTGCGCAACGCCCTGGAAGGCGCCGCCGACTTCGCCGTCCAGGACCGGCCGCTGGGGACCGGCCACGCGCTCCTCTGCGCCCGGCCTCTGCTGGAGGGCAAGGCCGAACAGATCCTGGTCCTCTACGCCGATACACCTCTGCTCAGGAGCGAGACCCTTCATGCCCTCATGACGCGCCACACGGAGTCCGGGGCCGGCGTCACCTTTCTCACGGCCTCCGGCAGCCCCCAGGATGGGCTTGCGCGGGTAGTGCGGGACCCAGAGGGCATGGCGGCAGCCATCGTTGAGGCTGCCGACGCCACGGGGCAAGAGCGGCGCCTGCCGGAAACCAACGCCGGCGTCTACTGCTTCCGAGGGGAAGAGCTGTGGCCACGGCTGGCCCGGCTCACCCCGGCGCCTTCAGGCGAGCTCTACCTCACGAGCCTCATCTCCCTGACCCGCTGCGAAGGCGGGCGCATCGAAACCGTCCAGACAAAGGACAATGCGGAGGCTCTCGGGGTCAACACCCGCATCGAGTTGGCGATGGCGGAAGCGCTGCTGCGGGAGCGCATCCGCCGGTCCTGGATGCTGGCCGGCGTGACCATCCAGGACCCGGCAACCACCTACGTCGACAGCGCGGTGGAGTTGGGCCGGGACACGGTGCTGCTGCCCAATACGCACCTCCAAGGCAGGACCCGTATCGGGGAGGGCTGCCGGCTGGGGCCCAACGCCATCATCGCGGACTCCGTTCTCGGCGAAGGGTGCACCGTCGTCGCCGCCGTGCTGGAGGGCGCGACCCTGGAGGATGGCGTCGACGTTGGCCCCTTCTCCCACCTTCGTCCCGGCAGCTACGTCGAAAAGGGCGTTCACCTGGGGAATTTCGTGGAGGTCAAGGAGAGTCGGCTGGGGGCGAGGAGCCGGGTTGGTCACTTCAGCTACATTG
Source organism: Dehalococcoidia bacterium (assembly GCA_965197715.1). Classification (GTDB taxonomy): domain Bacteria; phylum Chloroflexota; class Dehalococcoidia; order Lucifugimonadales; family UBA1127. Next base: position 2,229,291 of record OZ240224.1, on the reverse strand, counting down.
GCGACTCGACACTGGGCGCCGGCGTCAACATCGGCGCAGGCACGGTAACGTGCAACTACGATGGCGAGAGCAAGCTCCGCACGACCATTGGGGATGGAGCATTCATCGGCAGTGCCACCATGCTGGTGGCGCCGGTGGCCGTGGGCCGCGGCGCCGCCACGGGCGCGGGGTCCGTGGTGACTGCGGACGTGGCCCCCGGCGACCTGGTTATGGGTGTCCCGGCGAGACCAAAGAACCGCAAGAAAGCGTCAAAGGGAGGAGATGGAGAGTAACGCAGACCCCCCAGGGAGTAGCAACGGGTGACAGGCGATGAAGCGGCGGCGTTAGGCTTTCTCGCCTTCGCCCTGGTCTCGGCCTTCCTCTTTGCCATGGCGAGGTCAGCCCTGGCTACGACCGCCGTTGACCCGGCGGAAGAAGACGCCCGCAGGGGGCCGACGGGCGGATGGCTGCCGGACCTGTTGCGCCGCGCAGATCAGGCCCTGCCCGCCATGACCGCCAACCGCTATCTTCTCGGCGGCCTCGCCATCTTGAGCGCCGCCTATCTTCTGGCGGCCCAAGACCGGGTCTCGTGGGTGGCTCTGGCCCTGGCAATGCTGGCACTGGTTGCCCTGCTCGGGGCCACCCCCAAGCTCGCCGCGCTGGCCGCTCGTGGACGCGAGAAGGCCATCGCCTCCGCCCTGGCGCCGGTCCTGTGGCCCCTCGTGATGGTGGAGGGCCCCCTCATCGCCCTGGCCCGATGGGCTACCCTTCCCTTGCGCAAACCGAATGCCCCCGCGAAGTCCAACGGCAACGGCGAATACCACGGGCCGGAGAGCCAGATCCTCATTCCCGTGGACGAGGACGCCACACCGCCCGACGAGCGCGACCTCCGCATGATTCAGGCAATCCTGGACATGGAGCAGCGTACGGCCCGTGACGTCATGGTCCCGCGTGTGGACCTCGTGGCCGTGGAGGTCGAGGAGTCCCTGGCCCATGCCACGGCGCTCATGGTGGGCAGCGGCCACCGCCGCATACTGGTCTTCGAGGACACCATAGACCGGGTCGTCGGCATACTTCACGCCAGGGACCTCCTGCCCCTGGTCGGACGGGAGGCCCCCACCGTCACACTCCGGAGCCTTATGCGCCCGGCCGCGTTCATCCCGGAGAACAAGCGCCTGGACGAGCTCCTCCCCGAGCTCCTGCGCCGGCGGGTCCACATCGCCGTCGTCGTGGACGAGTACGGCGGCACGGCGGGCCTCGTCACCCTCGCCGACGTCCTGGAGGAGATCGTGGGCGAGATCGTCGACGAGTTCTTCTATGACAAGCCGGAAGTCGTCGTGGTCAACGACAACGAGGTTCTTCTCGATGCCCGGGTCCATCTTGACTACCTCAAGGACCACTTCTCCGTGAGCATCGACGCCGACGGCTTCGATACCGTTGGCGGCCTGCTGTACAGCGAGCTTGGGAAGATCCCCAGCCCCGGCGATGTGGTCACGACTAGGGGGCTCCGGCTCCAGGTCTTGACCACCCTTGGCATGCGCGTCAAGCGCGTACGGGTGGAGCGGCTGTCCCCCCAAGAAGCCTAGGCCCGCCAGCTAACCCTTCCGTCTGTGCCCGCCTGCCAAACCTGCCTCATCCGCGTCTCCAATCTCCCGCACTCCGCCTTTCGACACAATGGCGATATGCGGTGCCGCACCCCCACCCCCGTCCTTCCTGCACTCCGCCCCCTGGATTCCCGCGAAGGGAGACCTTTGCACAACCGTCACTCCCGCACCCACCCTGGATTCCCGCTTTCGCGGGAATCCAGGGTGGGGCCCCAGACTGGCGGGGTCTGCTTCACCCTCCCAACCTCGCTCTCCACGGGAAGTTATGCAAAGGTCTCCGAAGGCGGGATCAAGGGCGGCGGCGTGGCCCGGGGCGTCCCCCACCGTAGACCCTCCCCACCCCTGATGACACGTCCCCCCCCCCCCCCGACGCTCCCAACCCACGCCCACAAGCCGTCGCGCAGCGACCGGGAACCCAGCGGGGCGCAGGGCGGCCACCCTCACTGCTAATGAGACAGGCTCAGCCCTGCCGCACACCCACAGCGGACAAAGCGGAGCGCCCGCCCCCACGAGAGGCGGGGGCGGGCGCGGTGATTCAAAGCAGCAAGAGAGTCCTGACCCCCAGCTGGGGGTCAGGACTCTCTCTTTAGCCCAAGTAAGGAGGGAAGGCCTAAGCTGCGTCCATCTTCTCTTCAGCTTCCTCGGCCACGAAGACGATCAGGGCGCTTCCCTTGGAGCCCAAGCTCCCTTCCGCGACGATGCTGCCCATCCCAGGCTCCAGGTTCGGGAGCCGGTCGAGCCGCGTCCTGCGTCCTGTCGCGGCCACCACAACGCCGCCGCCGTTGGCGTCACCGCCGGCGATGATGACGTTCTGGATTGTGGACATGTTCAGCGTAAACAGCACTGCCTCATCCGGCTGGAATCCCCAGCCCGTGATCGTCAGCCCTCTGTCCACACCCACCACGTAGGCCTCTTTGTCCACCACAAACCCAGCAATGTTTCCAACGGGGCCGATGTCACCCTGGGGACCCTGCTCACCCTGGGGACCCTGGGGGCCCTGTCCACCCTGGATACCCTGCACTCCCGGCAGACCCGCCTTGCCCGGCTCACCCGCGTTGCCCGGCAGTCCTGGATTGCCCGGCAGTCCGGGGTCACCAGGAGAACCTGCTGGGCCCGTGCATGCCGCCGCAACCAAGGCGCCCATCAGGAGCAGAGCCATAAATAGCGCCGTTACCCGTACATTTCCCAGGTGGCTCATGAATCCATCCTCCTCTGGCAAGACTCTCCGCAGTGGATAAGGCAACCGAGAGCTTCCGAAAGTCAATCGCAATCTGGAAGCGCAACGGAGGTAATGGTAGCATGGAATTCTTGGATGTCAACCCCTGTGACCGGATTCACAACGGAACTCCCGCCAATGGCCTACCATGTACCGGCCCGCCATGCATGGTACACTATTGTTTCGATTGCTCTAGACCGTTCCCAGTATGACAGAGAGGACCTGGGCCAAGCTATATGGAACCCCATAATCTCACGGAACTCGTCACCCACATCGTCCTCCAGCTGGCCCTCATCCTCGTGGCGGCAAAGGTCTTCGGCGAAATCTCCGTCCGCTTCCTCCACATCCCGCCCGTGCTGGGTGAACTGGCGGCAGGGGTCGTCATTGGCCCCTTCGCCCTGGGGGGGATGGCCCTTGGCCCCATGGAACCGTGGTTTCCCTTGCACGAGAGCGGGCTGGCGGACCCCTTCCTCGCCGTGCCCCGCGAGATCTACGTCATCGGCCAGGTGGCCTCGGTGGTGCTCCTGTTCGTGGCCGGACTGGAGACAGACCTCAGACAGTTCCTGCGTTTCGCCGGTCCGGCTACGCTGGTTGCAGTGGGCGGGGTCGCCGCCCCCTTTGCCCTGGGAGTTTTCGCCACCATAGCGATGGGGTTCGCGGACAGCGTCACGGACCCCGTCGCCCTGTTCATGGGCGCCATCATGACGGCCACTTCCGTGGGCATAACTGCCCGGGTTCTTGCAGACATGCGCCGGTTGAACTCTCCCGAGGGCACGACCGTCATCGCCGCCGCCGTGCTGGACGACATAGCCGGAATCCTGGTGCTGACCATCGTGGTCGCCATGTCGACGACGGGGGCAGTTTCGGCCGGCGCCCTAGGCTTCATCGCTCTCAAGGCCATCGGGTTCTGGCTGGGCCTTACCGTGGTCAGCTTGGTCGCCTCCCGGTGGATCTTCCGGGCAGTGGAGGAGTTCCGCGTCCCTGGAGCCACCCTGGCCCTGGCGCTGGCCCTAGCCCTAGGGGCGGCGGCCCTGGCGGAGATGGCGGGGCTCGCCATGATCATTGGCGCTTACTCCATAGGGTTGGCCCTGTCCGTGACGCCCCTGCGCCATCGCATCGAGGAGTCCATCATGGGGGTCTACCACTTCCTGGTCCCCGTCTTCTTCGTCGTCATGGGGATGCTGGTGGACGTAACCGCCATGGAAGAGGCGCTGCTCTTTGGGGTTGTGCTCACCCTCTTAGCTGTCGTGGGGAAAGTGGTGGGCGCCGGGGCGCCGGCTCTGCTGGGCGGATTCAACCTTCGGGGCGGGTGGCGCATCGGCCTGGGCATGCTGCCCCGGGGCGAGGTGGCTCTCATCATCGCCGGGGTCGGGCTGGCCAGACACGTCATCACCGGTCCCGAGTTCGGCGTGGCCATCATGATGACCGTCGTCACTACGGTGTTGGCGCCGGTGCTGCTGGTGCCTGCCTTCAAGGGAGAGGCCCCGGGCACGCGGAAGGCGCCGGTGCCCAGCAGCCACCACTGAGGCCCCGTCCCGACAGAGCAGCGCCGACACTGAGACAGGCAGCCCCATTGAGAAAATGGTCGAATCTCTGGACATAGCCCACCGCGCGGTGGACATAGCCGCCGACCAACAGGCCGCGGACATCCGCCTGTTGGACATCAAGGCGTTCAGGGCCTTTGCCGACTACTTCGTGGTGCTCTCGGCGGAGAGCGCGCGGCAGATGAACACCGTTTTGGAGGAGATCGAGGCGGGCATTGGCAAGCTGGGCGTCAACGCCCACCACCGCGAGGGCACGGCGGAGTCCGGCTGGGTGCTCCTGGACTACGGCGACGTCCTCGTCCATGTCTTCGCCCCCGCCCAGCGCGAGTACTTCAACCTGGAAGGGCTCTGGGGAGCGGCGAGGACGCTCATTCAGATCCAGTAATCCAGTCCTCAACCTGCCGAGGCCAGTCGGCAATCTCGTGCTCTCCGAAGAACAGCGCGATCTCGCGTGCCGCAGCCTCGTCGGAGTCCGAGGCGTGGACCAGGTTCCGCGATATGTCCAGGCCAAAGTCGCCCCGGATGGTCCCCGGCGCCGCCTTGGCCGGGTCCGTCGCGCCCACGCTCTCGCGCACCACAGTCACGACGCTCCTCCCCTGGACCACCATGGCGACCACCGGCGACGCGGTAATGAACTCCACAAGGCCGGCGAAGAAGGGCTTCCCCTCATGCGCGGCGTAGTGACGCCCCGCTAGCTCACGGTCTATCTGCACCAGCTTCATGCCTACAAACTTGAGGCCCCGCGCTTCCAAGCGGGACAGAATCGCCCCCACGATCCCGCGCTGCAGAGCGTCAGGCTTCAGGAGCACCAGGGTCCGTTCCGGATCGGTCAACGTGTTCCTCCTTGGGGATTGTCCCCGCTGATTCTCTGGACTCTCTGCCGCCCCGGTTCCTTGGGCGGCGTGATGCTGGGACTTCGCAGGTACAGCGGCTGGAGCGCGGCCCGGTCATCTACGCGGCCCTCGGCCAAGCGCTGTGCGCCCAGCCGGGCAAGGACCGACGCCCTTCGCGTCGGTGGCGGCGGCGCGATCACGACCGCCCGCTCCAGGGCGTCCGGGAGCAGTCGCGGGCGGGCCGTCCATAACCCCTCACCACAGAGGATGGCGCCGGCGGGCAGCTCCTCGCACAGCGCCTCGACAGATGTGATCTGCCCAGGTCTGAGGCGCCGCCAGCGGTCTTCCTCTTGCTGGAACAGGCCCCAGGCAACCTCACTCCGTCCCGCCTCCAGGATGGGGCAGACCGGGTGGCCCGTGTCCGCGTACGGAAAGGCCTCGACTTCCAGGGTGCCAACTCCAACCAGGGGGATGTCGAGCGCCTCCGCCATGCCCTTGGCGGCGCTCATCCCCACCCGCAGCGCGCTGAAGCCCCCCGGGCCAATGGCGGTAAAGACCGCACCCAGGTCGCGGACCTGGACCCCGGCGCCCGCCAGCAGCCGTTGCACCGACGGCATCAGCTCCATGGTGTGGTTCCGCTCCGAGCGCCACGTCAGCTCTGCCAACGGCTCGCCGCCCTGGCTCAGGCCGACCGCCGCGTACCGTGTGGAGGTGTCGATGGCAAGCTCCATCACGCCAGTCCCTCGGCGGGTCCACCGGAGCCGACGCCGCCGGACGGCACCGGCGGGCCTGCTGCGTCCGCCAGCAGCTCCTTATACCGGGACCCTCGGGCCTCCAGGCGAAGCCGCCGGGACTCCTCGCCAATGAGCTCCAGGTGCACCGTCAGATGGTCTCCGGGGAACGCCTCGGCGGCCCGGTCGGCCCACTCCACCACCGATACGCCATCGCCCCAGAGGTAGTCGTCGAGCCCCAGGTCCAGGGCCTCTTCCACGCTGTCAACCCGGTACAGGTCGATGTGATAGATGGGAAGCCTCCCCTGGTACTGCGCCATCAGGACGAAGGTTGGACTCCGGGCGTGCTCCCGGACGCCCAGGCCCCAGGCAATACCCTGTGTGAGGGTTGTCTTGCCGGCGCCAAGTCCGCCGACCAGCAAGAACAGGTCGCCGGGCCGGGCGCGCTCCCCAAGGGCGCGGCCGATCCCCTGGGTCTCTTCGGCGGAAGCGCTGACCAGCTCCACCACGCTGCGCAGCTGCTCGGTCATGCCGCCCACCCGGCGCTGGAGGGCTGCGAGAGTCCTCCCGTGGAGACGTCGAAGCTGCCCGCCAGGCATGGACTGCCGGAAGAGTGGCGCCGGGACCCACCCAAGAAGGAGTTATTCCGGCTTCCCATTATGTCCACTATTCTCATGAGCGGAAGTGGTCCCATCCGGCGGAATCCACGAGCATCTCGCCGCCGGGCCCCATCACCGACACCCGCCCAGGGGGGCCCTGCACGACCTCGCCGATGACGGTGAAGCCGCCGGGCAATCGGCCCCGGGCCTCAGCCATCGCGTCCGGAGCCGCGGTGAAGAGCAGCTGGTACTCTTCCCCGCCCCCCAGCGCCAGGGCGAGGGCTTCGCTGGGCAGCATCCGGCGCACGGCCGGGTGGATGGGGATGCGCTCCGCATCCAGGCGTGCGCCGACGCCGCTGGCTTCGCAGATGTGGGCCAAGTCCGCCGCCAGCCCGTCGCTGACGTCGATGGCGCACCGCACGCCGACCTCCCGCAGCACTTGCCCTTCCGCTAGCCGCGGCCGGGGGCGCAGGTGGGCGCTCCGCAGGGACTCAGCCGCCTCCGGGGCCAGCGAGTCCTCCCGGCGCGCCGCCGCCAGCCAGGCGCCGGAGCCGCCCAGCTTCCCGGTCACGGCCACCTCATCGCCGGGGCGAGCGGCGGCCCGGATCAGCAGAGGGCCCGGCGTGGACCCCGTCATTGCGACTGTCACGAAGGCCGCGGGAGAGCGCACGACGTCGCCCCCCACGATAGCCGCTCCGTACTCGGCGGCGCAGTCCAGCATGCCGTCATAGAGCGCGTCCACGGCTGTCGCCTCCAGGTCTTCGGGCAGCCCCAAGGTCACCACTGCGTAGAGGGGTGACCCCCCCATGGCCGCGATATCACTGAGGTTCACCGCCAGCACCTTCCACCCGACATCCGCCCACGACGCCGTCTCCAGCGTGAAGTGGACCCCTTCCACCATGGTGTCGGTGGTGCAGAGCTCCAGGCCACCGTCGACGCGCCAGGCCGCGGCGTCGTCGCCGATGCCCAGGACCAGCCGCTCCCGGTCCTGCCGGGCGGAGGCGCGTGCCGCGACCCGAGTCGTCAGCCGGCCGATGAGGCCGAATTCACCCAGATCTCTTACCTTCATAGCCGAGATTATAGCACCGGAGCAGGCTCGAACCCGGCCGCGCCCCCTCATACGGGACTGCGGCCTCCGACATTGAGGCCCCTCGAAGATGCCCGGCGCGGGGCTGCTGGGGAGCGCTCCGCCTCTGTGGTAAGATTCAACTGGCGATACGGGTGCACACCCTGGCGCCCCAACAGCATGACATTGGGAGAGGCATGAGCAAGCTTATCGAACGCATCGAGCAGATCGGCAAGTCCACTCCGCCGCCCATGGGATTCGGGGTTTCGACGCGGCAGCAGCCCGCCCCCGCTTTCGTGGTCGTCGTGTCCACCGCCGAAGAAGGGAAGGCGGCTTCCGTGCAGCAGGGCCAGGCCGACGGCGTGCTCTTCACGCCCAACGAGCTGGACATCGATGCCGTGGCAAACGCCGCGGCGTCCTTGGGCGATACACCCTGGGGCATACGCCTCCAACAGAGCGACCAGGTCACGGCGGATGCGCTCCGGGAGAAGGGGTGCGACTTCATCGCCTTTCTGCCCAACGGCGTTGCCCTCGATGCCCTCCAGGACGAGGAGCTCGGTCGTCTCCTGGTGGTCACGCCGGACCTGGACAAGGAGCAGGGGCACATCCTGGAGGACCTGCCGGTGGACGCTGCCCTCTTTTCCCAGTCCCCGCCGAAGAAGCTGTCTCTCGAGACGCTGCTGGAGCTGGCGGCCCACCGCAATCAGATAGGCAAGTGCTTCCTGCTGCCCGTCAGCGTGGCGCCGTCATCCTGGGAGCTGGAATGCCTGCGTAACATTGGCGTCGAGGGCCTCGTGCTGAACCTGGACCAGGCTGAAAGCGACGCCCTGGAAACGCTATATCAGCGGGTCAAGGAGATTCCGAAGCGCAAGGGTAGGAGCGATCGGCCGGCGGCGTACATCCCGCAACCATCCATCGCTGCCCCGGGTGGGGGGCAGGAAGAAGAGGGCGGGGACGACGATGACGACGGCGACTTCTAAGCCGACGCCATGATCCTGCGCAACCTTGGACTCATCACGGAAGACCCCGCCAACTTCTTCATCTTCCTGCTGGTGTCCCTCACTGCGCTGGTCCTCGCCATCACGGTCCACGAGTTCAGCCACGCGCTCACGGCCACCGGCCTCGGCGACGAAACGGCCCGGCGGTTGGGCCGCCTCTCCCTGAATCCCCTGGTCCACCTTGACCCCATGGGCAGCATCATGCTGCTGCTGGTGGGCTTCGGTTGGGGGAAACCGGTGCCGGTGAACGCCCTGGCCTTCGGGCGCAACGCCCTGCGCGGCATGTCCCTGGTGGCGTTCGCGGGCCCCCTCTCGAACCTGCTCACTGCCATCGTGCTCGCCATCCCGTTCAGAGTCGGACTGGTGCCCTGGCCCTTCACCGTGGAAGCGCAGTTCTTCAGCTCCGCCACCACCTACTTCGTCGGCCTGGGCCTGTTTACCGGCATCCTGTTCAACCTGGTGCTCGCGGTATTCAACCTCATTCCCCTTGCCCCGCTCGACGGCTCCAAGGTCTTGCCTGGCCTCCTTCCCCGGGACCTGGCCCGCTCCTACCAGCGCATCGAGGCCTGGGGGCCGGGCCTCCTCATCGCCGTCATAGGCGCAGACATCTTCTTCGGGACCCGCATCCTCTTTCGTGTCATCGGCCCTGTGGTGAACCTGCTCAGCGGCGCCGTGGTGGGCCACCCCGTCTTCTGAACGACCCGTCACTGGAGACTCAAGGCCGCTGGTCTAGCCAAACAAGCCGCCCTCCCTGGTATAATGGCCGCAGTCACATAGTGGGCGTCGAGCCTCAGACGGAAGGGCCCGGGGTCTCAACCTGGGAAGAGGTGGAACCGTGGAGCGGATTAGCATCATCGGTCTGGGCCTCATCGGCACGTCCATAGGCCTTGCCCTGAAGAAGGCGGGGCTGAAGGACGTTGAGATAGTTGGACATGACCGTGACTCCGGAGCCAGCGCCACAGCCCGCAAGCGAGGCGCCGTAGACAAGACCAGCTACAACCTGCCCAGCAGCGTCGAAGGGGCGCGGCTGATCATCCTGGCTACGCCCGTCATGGCCATCAAGGAAACGCTGGAGCTCATTGGCCCCAACGTGGACCCCGGGACCTTGGTCACGGACACCGGCAGCACCAAAGCACAGGTGCTCCATTGGGCCCAGCAGTACCTGCGTCCGGAGGCGGACTTCGTGGGCGGGCACCCCATGGCGGGCAAGGAGGAGTCCGGCCCGGAGGCCGCCGATGCGGACCTCTTCAATGGCGCCGTCTTCGCCGTGTGCCCCGCGCCCGGAGCTTCCAAGGAGGCCGCCAGCTCCATCGCCGCGCTGGCGGAGACCATTGGCGCCACGCCCTACTTCGTCGACGCGGAGGAGCACGACAGCTACGTCGCCGCCGTGAGCCACCTGCCCTTCATCCTCTCCACGGGACTGGTGGGCGCCACCGCCCGGAGCCCGGGCTGGCGGGAGATGTCCCGCCTGGCCGCCAACGGCTATCGCGACATCACGCGCCTGGCCTCCGGCGACCCCATCATGCACCGGGACATCTGCCTCACCAACAAGGAGAGCATCGTCCACTGGATCGACGAGTGCATCAAGGAGCTCTACGGCATTCGGAACCAGATCAACGACGACGAAGAGGCCCTAGAAAAGACCTTCATCTCCACGTGGGAGGCGCGCACCCGCTGGCTGGCCGGAGAAACCGGCGAGCGCCGCCCCGGCGAAGAGCTGCCCCGGGCCTCTGACTCCATGATGAGCCTGCTCATGGGGGACCGCCTGGCCAAGCGAATGCGGGACCTCACCGACCGGGAAGACAAGGATAAGACCAAGTACCGGAAGGTCTAGTGCATGCAGGAGCGCGTCTCATCTCCCAAGCTCCTCGAGGGCGCCGTAGCCCCCCCAGGGGACAAGTCCATCTCACACCGGGCCGCGCTTCTGAACAGCATCGCCAGCGGGACCGCCTTGGTCACCAACTTCTGCGCCGGCGATGACCGCACCTCCATGCTCCGGTGCCTGCGCGGCCTCCACGTCGACATTGAGCACGAGCCCGCGCCCAGCGGAGACGAGGCCGAGGACCGCTTCATCATCCACGGCAAGGGCCTGGACGGCCTCCGGGAGCCGGACGAGGTCCTGGACTCGGGCAACAGCGGCACGACCATGCGCCTCGTCTCAGGGCTCCTGGCGGGCCAACACTTCTTCAGTGTCATCACCGGCGACCGGTCCCTGCGCTCCCGTCCCATGGACCGCATCGTGCGCCCCCTCCGGGAGATGGGCGCGCAGGTCATGGGGAGGGGAGACGGCTCCAAGGCCCCTCTGGCCTTCGGCGGCGGAGGCCTGCAGGGCATCGAGTACGAGATGCCCGTGGCCAGCGCCCAGCTCAAGTCCTGCTTGCTCATCGCCGGGCTGCACGCCCGGGGCCAGACCGTCGTCCACGAGCCCGCGGCCTCCCGGGACCACACGGAACGGATGCTCCGGGCCATGGGCGGACAGGTGGAGCAGGACGGCCTGCGTATCGCCGTGCGGCAGTCCGACCTGACCGCCGTCGACGTCCGGGTGCCCTGCGACATCAGCGGCGCAGCCTACTGGCTGGTGGCCGGATGCTGCCACCCTAGGGCCAAGATCAGCGTCGAGGGCGTCGGCATTAACCCGTCACGCACCGGGATACTCAGCGTGCTGGAGTCCATGAGAGCAGTGGTGGAGTTCCGAAACGTTCGCGACGACGGCGGCGAGCCAGCCGCCGACATCGTCGTCCAGTCCAGCCCCTTGGAGGGCACCGAGATCGCGGGCGCCATGATCCCTCAGCTCATTGACGAGCTACCGGTGCTGGCCCTCGCCGCCTGCTACGCCCGGGGCACGACGGTTATCCGCGATGCCCAAGAGCTTCGCGTCAAGGAGTCGGACCGGATCCGAGCCACCGTTGAGGGGCTCAGGAGCCTCGGGGCGGACATCTCCTCCGCGTACCAGGGAAGCCCGGTGGCCGACGACGCGGAGCAGCGCGACGGCATGATCATCAAAGGCCCCGTGGAGCTCCGCGGGGGCGTCTGCCGGAGCTACGGCGACCACCGAATCGCCATGACCATGGCCATCGCCGGACTGGTCTCCCAGGGCGAGACCATCATCGAAGGCGCGGAGGCCGCTGGCGTCTCCTACCCCGCCTTCTGGTCCCACCTTCAATCTCTCAGCACAGGAGCAGCCGATGCAGCCAGATGACCCGACGCCCCTTCTCATTGTCTTGTCCGGGCCGTCGGGCGCCGGCAAAGACGCCGTCCTGACGCGTATGAAAGAGCTGGGCCACCAGATGCACTACACCATCACCACCACGACGAGGCCCATGCGGCCCGCCGAACGCGATGGACAGGACTACATCTTTCTCAGCTCGGAGCAGTTTGACCGCATGGTGTCCCAGGACGGGTTCCTGGAGTGGGCCCAGGTGTACGGCAACCGCTACGGCGTGCCCAAGAAGCAGGTCCAGGACGCACTGAATCAGCGCAAGGACACCATCATCAAGGCGGACGTTCAGGGCGCGGCCACCATCCGCCGCCAGGCGCCGGACGCCGTCCTCATCTTCCTGGTGCCGCCAACCCTGGCGGAGCTGGAGCCCCGTCTGCGCGAGCGGAAGACGGAGGGCGACGTGGACATGGATCTGCGGCTCCGGACCGCCCGCGCCGAGATGGGGCACGCCGCCGCCTTCGACCACGTGGTGGTCAACCACGAAGGGCGCCTCGACGAAGCCGTCCACCTCATCCTGGAGATCATCGACCAGGAGCGGCGCCGCGACCCTCCCCGCACCGTCAGCCTGTAGACCGGCCGCGCCGCCCTCCAGGCGCCTGCCTCCGCCACGCTTCCGTGAGCACTGGAGGTCCGCCGTGGAAACGTGTACCCTCTCGGTAACGCCTCGACGCCACCCGACCGCCAGGGAGAGAGCCATGCCCGCCTTTGACCTCTTCGAAGCCATGCACACCCAGCGCGCCATCCGTCACTTCAAGCCGGTGCCGGTGCCACCGGAGCTCATCCACCAGGTGCTGAGCGCCGCCATCCGCGCCCCCAGCGCCAGCAACCGCCAGGCCTGGCGGTTCATCGTCGTGACGGACCCGGAGACCAAGCGCGGCGTCGGCGCCATCTACCGAGAGGCCCAGCTTCGCCGCGACGCCAGGAACGTCCAGACAGGCCTGGACCGCACCCCATCCTCAGGGCAGTTGGCCACCTCCGCCTCCGACCTCAGAGAGCACATGGGCGACGTCCCGGTCATCATCCTGGCCTGCATCCCCAGGGACGACTCCCCCGCCAGCGTGGTCCGATGGGCCTCCATCTTCCCCGCGATACAGAACCTCATGTTGGCCGCCCGCGGTCTGGGCCTGGGCACCGTCATCACCACCGGCCACCACCACATGGAGGACGAGCTGAGGGAGCTCCTGGGCATCCCGGAGGACGTGGACACGGCTGCCCTCATCCCCATGGGCTTCCCCGCCGACGACGAGCACTTCGGCGGCAGCCGCCGCAAGCCCGTGGAAGAGGTCGCGTTCCAGGACCGCTGGGACAACGCCTGGGACCCCGCAGACTAGAGTCGGCGGGACCAGCAGCCCACTCCGCGCCCACGTTCACCGTCGCGCTACCGACCGCCAAAGACCCCGCACGTACCTCGTCATGCCCCCACCGTGGCGACCCCGCAACCCTCCCACCACATGGCCGTCGCGCCAGCGACCGGGAATCCAGGGCGGCCCGGCGCGGGGCATCCCCCCACAGCACCGTGCCATCCTCCCATTGCCCGGCAGCGCCATACGCCCTACCATTCCTGCAACACACCCGCGAAAGGAGACCTTTGCACCACCGTCATTCCCGCACCCACCGTCATTCCCGCACCCACCGTCATTCCCGTACCCACCGTCATTCCCGCACCCACCGTCATTCCCGTACCCACCGTCATTCCCGTACCCCCACTCCGTCATTCCCGCGAAAGCGGGAATCCACGGGGGGCGGCGCGGCGCGGGGCATCCCCCCACAAAGCCGTCGCGCCAGCGACCCACGGGGACTTACGCAAAGGTCTCCGAAGACAGGAATCCAGGGCGGCGGCGCACCGCGGGGCATCCCCCGCCGCAGACCCTCCCCATCCCTGATGACGCATTCCGACGTCACACTCCCAACCCATTCCCACACATCCGTCGCGCAGCCACCCCGAGAAAGCGGGCATCCGGCGCGGCGGCGCGGCGCGGGGCACACCCCCCAAAACGCCATTCTGCACCACCTCCGAAGCTACCCCGACCAGGAAACAACCAAACGCCCAAAGCCATGCCGAAGCTACGGGGCGGTTTCCCGCCGGCAAGCAATCAACTTTTTTCGACCCTTTTAGCTTCACAACCCCCCAAAAAAAATGTCTTCGCAATCATGCGAAGGTAAACAATCAACCAGATCACATGCCCACAATCCGTCGCGCAGGCCATCCCTCACGAGCATGTACAGCAGCACACCCATCGACCGCCATACACCGGGCGACCTCCGCATAGTCGTCGCCCCCCAGGCCTTCAAGGGGAGCCTCAGCGCCATGGAGGCCGCACAGGCCATGGCCCAGGGGGTCCGCCGGGTCTACCCGAGGGCAGAGGTTGAGCTGGCGCCCGTGGCCGACGGCGGAGACGGCACCCTGGAGGCCCTGGTGGCCGCCACCAAGGGCGAGTTCCGCCGGGACCGCGTCTCCGGCCCCCTTGGCGATCCCGTGGACGCCGATTGGGGCGTCCTGGGCGATCGGGCCACGGCAGTCATCGAGATGGCCCGCTCCAGCGGCCTTGTGCTCGTGCCCCCGCAGCGCCGCGACCCTCGCCTCACCTCCACTCGCGGCTTGGGCCAGCTCATGGAGCGCTCCCTGGCGGCGGGCCACCGCCGGATGGTCGTCGGACTCGGCGGCAGCGCCACCAACGACGGCGGCGCGGGCATGGCCCAGGCCCTGGGCATCCGGCTCCTGGACGACCTGGGAGTGGACCTGCAACCCGGCGGCGCGACCCTGGCCGGCCTCGCCCGCATCGACGCCTCGGGGCTGGACCGGCGCATCCCACAGTCCGCGATCATCGCCGCCATCGACGTCACGAACACCATCTGTGGGCCCCAGGGCGCCGCGGCCGTCTACGGCCCCCAGAAGGGCGCCACGCCGGAGATGGTCCGGGAGCTGGATGACGCCCTGGCCCGCATGGTTGAGGTGGTCCGGCGCGACCTGGGCGTGGACGTCGAAAGCCTGCCCGGAGGGGGCGCCGCCGGCGGGTTGGGCGCCGGGTTGGTGGCCTTCCTCGGCGCGCGACTGGAGGCTGGCGCCGAGCTCGTCTGCCGGGCGCTGGGCCTGGACGACCGGCTCCGCGGAGCGGACCTGGTCATCGTTGGCGAGGGCCGCCTCGACGCTCAGACGGCCTTCGACAAGGCGCCGATGGTGGTCGCCCGGCACGCTGCGGCATTGGGTATCCCCGTCCTGGCCGTAGCGGGCTCTCTGGGCCCCGGCCACGAGGCCCTCTTCAATCTTGGCATCACCGCCGCGGCCGCCGTGGCTGCCGACGACGCCGGCGTGGCCGACGCCATGCGCCGGGCCGCGCCCCGCCTGACCGAGGCGACGGAGCGCGCGCTCCGTGCGATGTCCCCTCTGCCTGCTACAGGTTCCTAGCTCCTGTCCATTGAAGCCGATCAGCGCCGGGAAAGGCCGCCAGAACGCCACTAGCTCCCGATGACAGCCGCCTCACTCCCCTACCAGCACCAGGTACACGCTCCCGGGCCCGTGTACGCCAACCACCAACGTCTGCTCGATGTCCGCGGTGCGGCTGGGGCCCGAGATCAGGTTCATGTACCACCGACCGTCGCCCCGGTCCTGCTGGTCCGCCAGCCGCAGCGCCAGGAGCTCCGCCATGCCGGGAATGACCTGCTCGGCCCTGGCTACGACCACGTGCACGGGCGGCAGCAGCCCCGTTTGCCGGCTCACTCCCGGCCCCGACACCAGGGCCGCCGTGGCGGTCTCCGCCAAGACGTAGTCCGCGCCAGTGATCCCCATGCCGGCCTGCGATGCCGCCCCGCGCATCCGGGCGCGCGATCCCTCCGTGTCCCCGGGGTCGTGAGTCATCGCGACGACCTCCACGCCCGCCGAAGCCAGGGCTGCGTCGATGCCCGCCTCCTCCAGCACTCCATGCTCCGACCGCACGGCCAGCTTCACGCCGAGCCTGGCGGCGATCCCCGCTACCGCCTCCGCGGCCTCGCCGGGGGAAGCTACGCGCACCAGGTTCCACTCGTGGCGCTGCGCCATCACCTCCAGCGTCGCGAGGCTCTCGCCTCGCCGGGAGGCGGCCTGCTCCCGCGCCCTGCGCGCCCGCTGCAGGACGTCTCCGGGCATATCATCAGTCTGTGTGGCAGGCTCCGTCGATACAACGTCTTGTCGAGCAGCCTTGGCCTGGGCCAGCGCCGCTCGCACGATGCCCAGGAACTCCTCGCGTGACGCCATCTCGACCCCCGCGCTGTTGCCGTCTCAGAAGCTCAATCCGGCCTGCCGTCCCTGGGCGCCGGCGGTCTGGCGTCAGCCCGCTCCCCGCGATCCCAGGGAGCGCCCTGGCGAAACGCCCGTCTTGCAACCGCCGGGAAGTCCCTCGTCCGCGTCCAGGCGTCGAAGGGAGGCGGCAGCCGCCGCAGCTTGCCGCCTCGCAACAGGGGTCGCTGGAGCAGCGATGCAACCCTGCCGCCGAGGGCGAACAGCCACGGGTTCGTGGCGCCCAGCCGCCAGAGCTTGAACAGCAGGGCCTCTGCCGGCCGGGGCTTGCGCACCTCGGGGGCGCCCTGTGTTATGTCGCGGCGAAGCTTCAGCAGCAGGTGCGGGATGTTGATGCGCACGGGGCATACCTCCCGGCACGCCCCGCACAGGCTCGACGCAAAGGGCAGGTCGGCCGCCCGGGCCTGGCCCACCAGCATGGGCGTCACCACCGCGCCGATGGGGCCCGGGTACACCCAACCGTACGCGTGGCCTCCCACCTTGGTGTACACCGGGCAGGAGTTCAGGCACGCCCCGCACCTGATGCAAAACAGCGCTTCCTGCAGGTCCGGGTCCGCCAGCATCCTGGATCGGCCGTTGTCCAGGATAACCAGGTGAAACTCCTCGGGGCCGTCCTCTTCGTCCCTCCGCCTTGGCCCGGTGATAAAGGTGACATAGCTGGTGATGCGCTGCCCCGTGGCCGCTCTCGGCAGGAGCCGCAAGAACACCGCCAGGTCCTCCAGCCTCGGCACCACCTTCTCCAACCCCATGGTGGCCACGTGCACCCTGGGCAGCGACGTGCACATTCGCCCGTTGCCCTCGTTGGTCACGATGGCGATGGTGCCAGTCTCTGCTACGGCGAAGTTGGCGCCCGTCATCCCCATGTCCGCCCGCAGGAACTGCTCCCGCAACACCTGCCGGGCGATGCCGGCCAGCTCCGGGATACCCTCTGCACGAGGCGCGCCTATCTTGCTCGCGAAGAGGTCGGACACCTGCTCCTTGGACTTGTGGATGGCGGGAGCGATGATGTGCGACGGCGTCTCATGGGCAAGCTGGATGATGTACTCACCCAGGTCCGTCTCCACGGACTCCACGCCCGACTCCTCTAGCACGTCGCCAATGCCCATCTCCTCGGCGACCATGGACTTGCTCTTGATGACCGACTTCACGCCCCGGGACCTGGCAAGCCCCGTCACGTACTCGTTGGCCTCACGTGCGTCCCTGGCGAAGAAGACCGTTCCTCCTGCCGCCTCCACGCTGTCGGTCAGCTGCTCCAGGTAGTCGTCAAGGTGTTCGATCGTATGCCGTTTTATCTCGCGGGCCCGGTCGCGAAGCTCGTCCCAAGCCGCCTGGCCCATCTCCTCGATGGCGCCTTCGCGGCCCATGCGGAAACCACCGAGCTTCCCCAGCAGCCGCTGCAGATCGGGGTCACCCAGGGCCCGCCGCGACCCAGCCTGGAACTCCTCCGTCGTCACGTCAGCCATTGGCGTCCTCCAGGGAGTCCGCCAAGAGCTGGGCCAGGTGCACCGGTCTCGCCATGGCGCCCTGGCGGCTCAACCCGCCGCCGATGTGCATCAAGCAGCTCGAATCCGCGGCCGCCACCAGGTCAGCACCCGACTCGCGGATACGGTCCAGCTTGTCCTGGAGGATGGCCGTTGATATCTCCGGGTACTTCACCGAGAAGGTGCCCCCGAACCCGCAGCAGACGTCGTGCTGCTCCATCTCTACGAGCTCCAACCCCTCTATGTGACGAAGCAGGCTGCGGGGCTCCCGGCCAATGCCCAGCTCCCGCAGCGCGTGGCAGGCGTCGTGATAGGTTGCCCGAACAGGCGTCGGCAACCGGCCGCCCAGGTCCGTCGTCTCCATGACGCGCACCAGGAACTCCGAGAACTCGTAGGTCCGCGACGCCATGGCCACGGCCTGTGCGTGCAGCTCCCGGTCGCCACGAAACAGCTCCGGGTAGAAGACGCGCACCATGGCCGTGCACGAGCCGGAAGGCGCCACAATCCACCTGCTGGCTCCAAAGACCTTGAGGAAATGCTTGGCCGCCGCCACGGCCTCTGCATGGTAGCCGCTGTTCAAGGCCGGTTGCCCACAGCAGGTCTGATCACCGGGAAACTCCACTCGTACGCCCAGGCGCCGGAGGACCTTGTGTACGCTCTCACCAACCTCTGGAAAGAACTGGTCCACCAGGCAGGTTGCAAACAGCGAGACCGCTTCCGGCCGGTCCTGGGACACGAAGCCCTCGTTGGTCAGGTTGGCTGTACCCTAGCAGCGCAGGAACGACATGGCAAGGCGGCGCCGGTGCGCACGCAGGCACGGGCTCACGGAGTCACCTGCTCTTCAGCCGGCGCCCGCGCGGGAATCGGCGGTGCCTTGCGCGGGCGGCGGAGGGTCCAGTACAGGAACGCCGCGAGCACGTAGAAGCCCAGAGCGGGTATCAGGGCACGGCTGTAGCTCCCCCAACGGTCGAAGACCCATCCCGCAATGGTGGGCGACGGCAGCGAGAGCGGCATATGAACGAAGGAAATGCCGCCCCGGATGGTGCCGAAGTGGCGCCTGCCGAAGAAATCGCCAAGAATGGCCCAGCTCACGGTGTTCCCGCTCTCCGCCAGGGCGAAGAGCAGCACGAAGAAGACGCCGGTCCATATGCTCCCAGAGGGCCCGAAGAGCAGCATGGACACGGCCCCTATACCCGCTATCATCGTCAGCCCAGGCACCCTGGAGACGGACCAGCGGTCCGCCAGCAGCCCGGCGCTGATGCGCAGCGGCACCTGGCTGAAGGCAAACAGCCCCACCAGGAGCGCCGCCGTCTGCTCCTCCAGGCCTTTCCACACCATCAGTGGCACCAGATGGATGTGCAGCATCGACTTGCAGAACACACGGGCGCCCAACGCTAGGGAGATCTGCCAGAAGGCCGAGGTCCGCAGCGCATCCTGCAAGGTGAAGTCCTCGCCGTCGTCCGCAGCAGGTCGCTTGACGGCGCCGTTGCCGCTGGGCTCCTCGTCGTCGGGACGCCTGCCGTCTCGAAGAAGGCCCATGGACTCCGGCGAATTGCGGATGAGGAAGGTGAGCGGGATCAGCAGCCCCAGCACGACAAAGCCGGACAGCATCGCGCCCTGCCGCCACCCCGCGTTGAGGACCAACAGCGCTATCAGGGGCGTTATGAGAGCGCCGCCAACCTCGTTGCCCACGTAGCCCAGGTTCATGGCCAGGGCCCGGCGGCGGGAGAACCAATGGTTGATCAGCACCATCACCGGGTGGTGCACGCCGGCGGAGAACCCGATGGACAGGAGTCCAAGGAACACCAGCAGGAACGTGGCGTAGCTGTTCGTCTTCGCCAGGAGGATAAAGCCTATGCCCGCCACCGTGACGCCGCCGAGCATCATCAGCCTGGGTCCGAAACGGTCCACAAGGTAGCCCGTCAGCGGGCCGTCCAGGCCGCTCTCCAGGCTCCTCAGGGTGAAGGCCAGGGAAAGAGCGGCACGGCTCAGCCCCAGGTCACGCATCACCGGAAGAAAGTAGACGGCCAAGCCTGTCCCGTAAAACCCCCCGGTCACCACTTGGAAGAGGTGGACGATGCCGACTATCCACCAGCCGTAGAAGACCTTGCGGGGATTCCCGGCAGACCGTTCTCCTGGTTGCTCTTGGGGGCTATCGCCGTTGCCGTCCACGTCCCTCCTAGCTTGGATGAAGCGGTGCGCTAGGTCGCAATCCTAGCAATCAGGGGCAAAGCCCGTCAACTTTGGCGGGACGCAGACAGTGCCGGTGCTATAATCCACCGCAATCTGCTACGGGAGGAGACTGGTCCATGGAGGAATCGACGGCGCGCGCTCTCCACAACGACCGCACAATCGACATCACCACCACAGGCAGGAAGAGCGGCACGCCGCGCCGCATCGAGATCGCCCTTGTGAGTCTGGGCGATGGGCTTGTGATCTCCGGCAGCCCGGGAAGGCCGCGCGGCTGGTACGCCAATCTTCGCGCCAACCCGGAGTTCACCATCCATCTCAAGAAGGCCGTACACGCGGACCTTGCCGCCAGGGCGACGCCCGTCCTGGACGAAGCCGAACGGCGCGCGACCATGCTCGAAATGACGCGGCACGACCCTCGGCGCCGCGACATCAACATCGACGAGTGGGTCGCGGGCAGCCCTCTGGTGAAGGTCCACGTGCAGGACTAGCGTGCAGGGAGATGGACGTGCGTCCAATGGTGTACCGGACGGCTTACTCCCAGCGAAACAGGCGGACGGCAACCACGTAGCTCGCCACCAGCCACACCCCCAGGCCAAGCAGCTCCGGCCACTGGGACCACAGCGTGACCCCCTCAATCGCCACGGCGCGCATCGCGTCCGCCAGGTAGGTCAGGGGCAGGTAGTCCGTGACAGATTGCAGAAGCGTGGGCATGGCGTCCCTGGGGAAGAAGACGCCGGACAGGAACATCATCGGCATCGCTACAACGTTCGCCACCGGCGCAGCCACGTCCTCGCTCTTCGCCCAACCGGAGATGGCGAACCCCATGCACAAGAAGACGGCCGCGCCGGCGACCGCCAGCGCCAGGACGGCAGCGAGATTCCCCACAAACTGGACGTCGAAGAGGACCAACCCCGCACCCAGCAGCACCAGCGTCTGGAGCACTGAGACCGTGAGGCGCGTCGCCACCTGGCTGAACAGGAACGTGACAGGGTGCGCGGGTGTCGCCAGGAGCCTGCGCAGGATGCCGCGCTGCTTGAGCTGCACGAACCCAAAGGCCACGCTGAAGATCCCCATCTGCATGATGGACATGGCCACCACGCCTGGCAGCAGGAAGTCGATGTAGCGCAGGTTGCGGCTCGTCACCGGCTCTGCGGACAGGGTGAACAGGCGCGGGGCGCCCGTAACCTGGAACGCCACATCATCAAGGGCCTGGCGGATGATCGCCTGTCCCACCTGGACCTCCTGGGGCCTGCCCTCGTTGTAGAGGACGCGCACCGCGGCCTGCTCCTGGGAAGCCCCGAACCCCGGCGGCAGCACCAGCACCAGGTCGCGGTCGCCGTCCCTCAGGGCGCCCCGTTCCGATTCCAGCGGGCTCGGCCCGGTGACGTCCAGGGCCTCCACGCTCCGCAGACCTTCTACAAAGCGGACCGACGCCTCGTTGCCCGCCAGGTCCACGATACCAACCCCCACGCTGCCAAGTGCGCCAAAGTTCAGGAAACCGAAGATGAGCATGATGAGCAGCGGCAGAAATAGGGTCCAGAAAAGGGCCTGGCGGTCCCGGTAGAACATCCTCATGGATGCCACGGTCAGGACCCACGTGGGACTGGCTCGCACCGCCTACTCCTCTCGCAACGCGCGGCCGGTGAGGTCCAGAAAGACGTCCTCCAGGTTCGCCTCCCGCTCCACGTGCTCCTTGGTGAACCCCTTGGCCAAAAGCCCCTGGATGAGGGATTCCGGGCCGTCCATGGCAATGATGCGCCCCCGGTCCATGATGGCCACGCGGTCGCAGAGGGTCTCGGCCTCCTCCATATAGTGGGTCGTGAGGAGAACGGTGCGCCCCATGGCCTTGAACTCGCCGATCAGGTCCCACATATGCCGGCGTGCCTGGGGGTCCAGGCCCGTCGTCGGCTCATCCAGAAAGACAATCGGCGGGTCGTTCACCAGCGCGCACGCAATGGAAAAGCGCTGCTTTTGCCCCCCGGAGAGCTCCTTGTACTGGGCGCGCGCCTTCTCCTCCAGCTCCATGTCCTTCAGAAGCGCCATGGGGTCAATGCGGCGCCCGTAGAAGCTGGCGAAGACCTGGAGCAGCTCCGTGAGCCTGAGCCTGTCAAAGAAAGCCGATGACTGGAGCTGGACCCCTATGAGGGCCTTGACGCCGCGCGGGTCCTTCTCCACGCTGATGCCGCCAACCACGGCCTTGCCGCTGTCCGGGGCGCGCATCCCCTCCAGGACCTCCACCGTGGTGGTCTTGCCCGCACCGTTGGGGCCGAGGAGAGCAAACACTTCGCCCGCCTGTACAGAAAAGGACACTCCGTCGACGGCCATGACGGAGCCATAGCTTTTCCGGAGCTCCTCAACCTGAACAATTGCGCCATCGGCGCTGGTACGCGGATTCATTGATAGAACTGCCCTACATTTCGTACATTCTTGGACAGAATACGTTGCACTACCATCTTATCGCTACGATCGGCAACCAGAATGACACGGAGCGTGTGCTTGGCCATCTGCCGCGCGCCATGGCCCTGAACGGTCACACGCTGCCCTTGGGCTTTCCCCATATCGTCCCACCCTCCCATTGACGGACTGCGAAATCCGGCCTACACTTTTTATGGGGGACGAAGTCTTCATCTTTTTGAGGAGTGATCACATCATGCACGCGGCGCCCTTCCTTCTCTCCAACACAGCCGATAGACTTCTCAAGGCCTCGTCCCGTTTGCAGACCATCTCGCATGAGCCTTGGAACGTGGACTGGGAGCGCTTCGCCCTGGTCTGCCGTCACGGCGCAACCATCAGTTGCACGTCCGCCCTCGGCGACAGGTCGACGAACCTGCTCCTGTCCATCGGCAGACAGCATGCGGACGCAAAGGGGTTGCGGCGCCGCTCCTAGGGGCACGTGGGCGGCGTCTCGGGGCGGCAGGCCCCTCCTATGGTCAGGGAGCCGTGTCTGGCGGGAGTGGGAGGGAGTCGAACCCACCTGCCCCGGTCTGCGAGGCACAACGGTTTTGAAGACCGCAAGGGCCACCCGGCCCCATCCACTCCCGGGCGCCCCGAAGCCTGGGACTAGGCCTGGGTCAGCACCGACTCCAATCGCCGCTTCAGCTCCGCCTTGGGGACTGCGCCGACCACCTGCTCAACGGCCTCTCCACCTCGGAAGATGATAAGCGTGGGGATGCCGCGGATCCCGTAGTTCATGGGTGTTTGGGGATTGCTGTCGACGTCCACCTTGGCAAATCTGATCTTGCCGTCGTACTCCTCAGCCAGGGCGTCCACTATGGGAGCAATCATCTTGCAGGGCTGACACCATTCAGCCCAAAAGTCCACCAGCACGGGCGTGCCGGACTGCAGGACCTCCAGATCAAACTCCTGGTCCGTTACCGCAAAGGGCTTACTCATAGAAATCCTCCCGACTTTGGTCGCTGGAATGCTTGGGGGGCCATCCCTGGCCGCAACCCCGCTCAGCCCGTCACACAGACCAGGGCGCCCAAATCGCCAGACCGGCTCACCAGTGTTGGCTCGTTGAGTGTACCCTGTCGCTTATAAACCAGTCAACAAGACAGGGTCGCCTCAGGGCCGCCGTACCACGTTCGCTCGGGCTTCCCGGTGGGTACGCGCTTCTATTCGTTCACTGACAGCATATTCAGTCCCTCAACTGGCTCCCATGCTCTCTCTCATTATCTTCTGCGCGTTAGACCCGTGGCCCCCCGCCATGGCCGCACTCCAGGCGTGAGTGACACGGACCGGGCCCCCCCATGCGGTGTAAGCTGAAGGCTAATGTCGTACACTGACCAGTTCCGCCCATGAGTACTGATTCCTCTTCAGCACCAAAGACGCCCCTGCGGCTTCGCCGGCGCCTGTTCCATCTCCTGGCCTCGCTGGCCCTTCCCACCCTGGCCCTTCTCCTCCCCCAGGCGGCCGTCGTGGCCCTGGCCAGCGCTGTCGCGGTCCTTGCCGTGGCCTCCGAGGTAGCAAGGCTCACGTGGGCGCCGCTCAACCGGTGGTTCCTTCGCCGCTTTCAGGGGCTGCTCAAGCCTGCCGAGATTCGGCGGCCCACTGCGGCCACTCACCTTGCCATGGCCTCAGTGGTGACGCTCGCCGTCTTCCAGCGGCCCGTTGCCGCTCTTGCCCTCTTCTACGTCGCCGTTGGAGACCCTGCGGCGGGCATCGTGGGCACGCGGTACGGCCACATTCGGTTGCCCTGGCCTCCAGGGTTGAGCCGGGCAAAGAGCCTGGAGGGCACGCTGGCCTTCAGTGCCGCCTCCCTATGCGTCGCCCTGCTTCTGTGGGCGGGAGGGGTGTACAGCGTGCTTTGGCCCGCCGTAGCGGGCGCCCTGGCGGCGGCTCTGGTCGAGCTACTGCCCATACCCATAGAGGACAACGTATCCGTCCCTCTGGCCAGCGCTGCCGTCATGGGCATCCTGTGGGTTGCGTAGGACGCGCACTCGCACGCAGAGGCTGGCGCCGCTAGAGATCGGCGCTCTTCCTGTGAATGCCTCTCGCACCGCTGGGACGGCTGTCCCGCGCCTCCTCGAATTGGGGCGTGCCGTCGCCCTCAGCGCAGCGGACCTCGAAGGTGTGGTCTCCCGCCGCGAAGGGCCAATCGTAGCGCCAGATCACCCACGTCGTCTCGGACAGCGGGGCCCGAAGCTGGGCCTGCTGCCACGGCCCGCCGTCCACGCGTACTTCGACGCGGGAGATCCCCCGGGCCCCGGCGAAGGCGATGCCCCCCACGGGCACCAGCATTCGACCCTGGCTCTCGTAGGCGGCGTCCACCGCCACCGCATCCACGACGGAGGTGGCCTGGACCTGGGCAACCTCATCCCATCCGCGCTCAACCCAGTACCCCTCCTTGTACTCCTCCATCACGGAGATGCCCGTGATCCACTTGGGCTGCTTCATCCCAAACCGGTCAGGGAGCCAGATCCGCAGCGGGAAGCCATGGTCGATGGGGATAGGATTGCCGTCCCAGGCGTAGCACAGCATGATGCGTTCGTCGGAGGCGATCAGGTCCAGGTCGACGGTCTCGTAGAACCCATCGCCGCTGGTGATGTGCAGGTACCGGGCGGATGAGTCCGGCTTGACGTCTGCAAGGATGTCCTGAAGTCTGGCCCCCGTCCAATGGGTGGTGCTGATCAGGTCTGTCCCAATGCGGCCCGAAATGCACGACAGTGTCACGTACTGCCCATGCGCCTCGTAGTTGTTGCGGAGGTCGTCCAGTGTCAGCGCAAGCGGGTTGGCGACCATGCCCATAATGGGAAGCGTCCACGTCGCGCCGTCTATGACGGTAGGCTGTGTGCGGATGAACACCTTGTAGTGGTCCTTGAGGGGCGTATACTCGGGCCGCGTTCCCGGCGCAGGCATCAGCCGATCGGCGGCGTTGGGAAAGGGCGACCTGCCGCTGCCCTGGCTTTCGTGGGTGGCGGTCGCCGCGAGCTCCGCTTCGAGCTCGCGGCGCGCCGCCTGGGACAGCAGACCGCCCAGGGCGGTGCTCGCGACGGTGATCGTCGCTGTGGCGGCCCCCATCCGAATCAGGAACTGCCTGCGCCCGATCATTCCGGCGTCCTCGGCGGCCGTATCTGCCGTTCCGGCAGCATCGACCGCGGGAACCGCCGCCTCGAGCCCAGCCTCCACGCCCTCGGCCGGGCTTAGACGCAAGTACGTGAACCTCAGTCCAGCGCTCCACGCGAGGAACAGCGCCGTCAGCCACAACACAACCAGGATTGGGCTGACGTCTGATCCTCCAATGGCTACGGTGATGGCAATCATCGGCAGCCCCACGATGGCGCCGGCCACCATCGCAGCCAGGTAACTCGGTTGCAGGCCGCGCCGTCTCAGGACCGCGAAGAACACGGCGGATGCGACCACTCCAATCATAAGGAAGTGCAGCACCGCGATGGTCTGCTCGGCCGTCTTGGCAACGCCGGCCACGCTTGCGCCCATCATCCGCAGCGTGTCGATCATCATGTCGATGCCGAAGGTCACCAGCGGGCCGGGCAGCACTCGGCTGACCCAGTCGAACAGCATGAAGGGAACAAAGGGCAAACCCAGCAGTTGGTCAGCCGCGAACATCACGGCCACCAATGGTGCGGTCAGAAGCACTCCGGTCAGCGCGCCGATGCCAATGCCCAGCTTCTTCATCTTCATACCCCCACAGAATCCGTAGCTGCTCTCTCTCCTAGTACGTCCATTGTAAACCAAACGATTGCCCCCGGAATCACGTTTTGGCGCTGAATTCGTGCGAAGGCCCCTGTCCGACCGCTGTCAGCGTCACCAGCCCTGCGGCAATCTCATAGGAGGTCTCATGGTTCAGCCAGGTGGAGGACTTGGGTCCGCAGTCTCCCTTGACCCCCCTTACGGGCCGCTGGTACACTTGCCTTGCGCCGCCATCCCGGCGCCTCCAGGAGCGCGGATGGTGGTTGTTGGCCTAACCGGAGGAATGGGGACCGGCAAGAGCGAAGTCTCCCGGATGCTGCAAGACTTGGACGCCGTGCTCATCAACGCGGACCAAGTCGGCCACGAGACCTACGCTCCTGGGACTGGAGCGTGGCGGGACGTTGTGGATGCCTTCGGTGAGGAGGTCCTCCATCCCAGCGGTGAGATAGACCGCAGGAAGCTGGGATCCATCGTCTTCAATGACCCCCAGGCTCTGGCCCAACTCAACGCCATCATGCACCCGCGGATGGCCGGCGTCATCGATGAGCGCATCGGGGAGTTGAAAAAGCGCGGCGTTGGCGTTATCGTTCTCGAAGCAGCGCTCCTCATCGAAGCCAACTGGACGCCCCTGACCGATGAGGTGTGGGTCGTTACGGCCCCGGAAGACATCGCAGTCCAGCGAATCCGCGCCCGGTCCGGACTCGCGGAAGATGCGATCAGGGCACGCATCCGCACCCAACTTCCGCAGGAAGAGCGGGTTCGGCGCGCCGATGCCGTCATCGGCAACGCCGGGAGCCTCGAGGAGCTTCGCCAGGCTGTGACGGACCTCTGGAAGCAGAGAATCTTAGCAAGGCAGGTGGGCAATGGCCCAAGGTAGAGAAACCACCTTCTATCACAACGAGTACCGGTTCGAGGAGTACGTTGTTGAGGAGGAGCCGTTCTATATTCCCCAGAGCGATGAGATAGAGCTCTTTCAAGTGGCCTACTCCCAGAAGATCCCCGTCCTCCTCAAAGGGCCCACCGGCTGCGGCAAGACCAGGTTCGTGGAGTACATGGCCTGGCGGCTCAACCAGGAGAACAGAGGGGCCCAATCCCCGTCCGCCCCAGCTGGCGGCAACGGCCAACACCAGATTCCCCTGGTCACAGTGGCCTGCCACGAGGACCTCACGGGCAGCGACCTCGTGGGCCGCTACCTCATCGAGGCCGAGGGAACACGCTGGATCGACGGCCCCCTGAGCCGCGCCGTCAAGGCCGGCGGCATCTGTTACCTGGACGAGGTCGTCGAGGCCCGTAAGGACACCACTGTCCTCATTCACCCCCTCACGGACCACCGGCGCATCCTGCCCGTGGAGAAGCGGGGCACCATCATTCAGGCCCATGACGACTTCCTCCTGGTCATCTCCTACAACCCGGGCTATCAGAGCGCCCTCAAGGACCTGAAGCACTCAACACGCCAGCGATTCATCGCAATCGACTTTGACTATCCGCCGAAGGAGATTGAGGCCAAGATCATCGAGCACGAGGCCAGTGTGGACGAGGGGTCCGCCTTGCAGCTGGCCAAGCTCGGCGAAAAGGTGCGCCACCTCAAGGAGCATGGATTGCAGGAGGGCGCCAGCACGCGCCTCCTCATCTACGCGGGCAGGCTTATCGCCAGGGGCGTCCAGCCCCGCCGCGCCTGCCAGGCCGCCATCGTCTGGGCTGTCGTGGACGACATTCAGGTTCAACGCAGCATCGAGGAAGTCATCACTTCCATCTTTGAGTAGCGGGGCCTTGCAACGGCCTAAGGACCACGGCGGCCGGCAAGTACGACAGGGCTGAATGACAATTCGCCAAGCGAGCGCCGAACAGAAAGACCCAATCATCCTGGCCCTGCGCTCCCTTCTGGTAAACCATCAGGAGGACGTCCCCGGTCGGCAGGGGTTGGCAGCATCCGCTGTGCTCCTCCCTCTGTTTCGCAAGAATGGCGAGTATCACATACTCCTCAACAAGCGCACGGACCTGGTGGAGCACCACAAGGGAGAGATCTGCTTCCCCGGCGGCATGCGGGACCCGGAGGACCGGGACCACCTGCACACGGCCCTCCGCGAGGCCCAGGAAGAGCTGGGAATAGCCTCCGCGGACGTGGAGGTCCTGGGAGAGTTGGACGCCGCGGCCACACGCACCGGGTTCCTCATCCGTCCGGTGGTGGGGTTGATCCCGTTCCCGTACCCCTTCGTTATGAGCCCCACAGAGGTGGCCGCCATCCTGGAGATTCCCTTCTCAACCCTGCTGGACCCGGCGGCTCTTCGTGAGGAGCGGTCCGCCAGACGCGGGGCATCCAGCCCGCACTACTCGTACGTACACCAGGGACACGTCGTTTACGGCGCCACGGCCACCATCCTGACCCAGTTTGTGAGGCGCCTGGCCCAAGCTTCCAAGAAGGAGTTCCCGTGGAACAGCTCGCACCCGGCCTCAGCGAAATAGAGCGCGAGTTCCAGCGATTCCCCGCCGCAGTCGCGCAGGAGTTCCGGCGGGCAGCCCTGACCTTGAGCAACGCCCTGGCGTCCCACGAGCTCCAGGCCTGGGCCACGGAGGGGCTGACCATTGCCCAGCAGACAGTGCGCTCCTGGGAGGCAGCCGCGGAGTACTTCCGCGTAAGCCCCATGGTGCTTCCCGTCCTCTCCTTCTCCAACCTGCTGGCCTGGGCCCGCGCCGGAGAGGCCCTGTGCCAGGATTCGCCGTCCATCGCCGTGTCGTACTTTCGGGCCGGCCCCGGCAGCCTGAGCCAGATCAGGCCCAGCAACATCACCACCTGGTCCTCCCTGGGCCACAACGTCTACAATGGGACCTGGAAGTCCAGCGCCCTGTCCTGCAAGTTCTTCGACTCTAGCCCCCAGCTCCTCACCGTGCTCACTTTCCCGGAGTTGGAGCGGTTCATGGCATTTATCGGCGCCGTGGCCCAGCGGTCCTACGACTTGGCGCAGGAGAGTATGGACCTGGGCCTCCAGGTGTTCCCCCTCATGGGGGAGAACCGGGACAGCTTCATCGCCATGATGAACGCCGTGACCGCCGGCAGCTGGCGCGCTGTCAGAGGCGCCTTCGCGGCGACCGTTGTGGCGCTCCCCCGCATCGACCGCAGCCAGCGGGCCCGCTTCATCAGCATGGCCGAGCGCCTCGCCCGCACCGACCACCATGCCATCCCGTCCTTCCTGGAGGAGGGCTCCCGGAGCCTCGCGCAGATCGATTCCAACGTCCATCTCCTTATCCTCAACATGGCGGACGCCCTGCTCCAGTCCCATCCGCCGGCAGTCCACGAGTTTCTGCGCAGCTCTCCCAACATTCTGGCCCGCATCACCCCCCAGCAGATGGAGGTCTGGTTCACGGAAGGCGCCCGCCTGCTTCGAGAGAACCGTGAGGCCGGGACCGCCTTCTTCAGGTCGGAGTCCGTGCGCTCCGGTGAGCTGCTCAAGGCACTCTCCTCCGCGGTGGAGCTGGCCACGGTGAAAGAGCTGATGCAGATGTACTGCCGCGCCCTCGCAGGCGCCGACATGGAGGTAGCCCCGGTCCAGGATCTGGCGCGCAAGGGCATAGGATGGGTCTCCCGCGAGCGCCCCACCACAGAGGGCACAACCATCTACCTCCAGCCCACCGTGGACCGCTACGAGAGCAAGGAGGAGAATTTCGGTCTCCTCAAAGTCGTGTCCACGCACCAGGTCGCGCACCTGGAGTTCGGGAGCTTTGAGTTCGAGTTCGAGCGGCCCTCGGGCATCTTCCAGGACCTTCGCCCCAGGCTCGCAGCCATCGTGCCCCCCAAAGATGCCGTCCCGGAGCTGGAGGAGCTGGGCATCGACCCCTCCAGCGCCGAGACCAGCTGGGTCACCACGGACATGCACCGCTTCTTCAGTCTCTTCCAGGACCGCAAGCTTGCCCTGGACATCTTCACCGTTGTAGAGGACGGGCGCCTGGACTCCCACGTCCAGCGCGAATACGCCGGCATTCGCCCGCACTACCGCCGCGTCCAGCAGGACTCCCTTTCAGAGCGGCCCGTGATGGAGGAGTTGCCCGCCCGCCAGGCCATGGTGGAGTTCCTGGTGCGCCTGAGCCTGCAGCGCAGCGGCGACGTGTCGGTCCCCAAGGACTACATCGAGGAAGCCCGGGCCGTTGCCCGCATCTCCCGCCGCGTCATAGTCCCCGCCTCCACCGTCGAGGACGCCGCCGAGGCCTCCGTCCGCATCTATTCCATCATCGCCAAGATCCCCAACGAAGAGATCCTCCCCGAGAACTACGAGCAGATGGACGTCAACGACCTTGGCGAGCAGGAAGAGGGCGAGCAGGACCAGCAGGACATCATCGACTTCTTCGAGAAAGAGGCCGCGGACGCCGCCGAGGCCGACGACGCCGAGCAGGAGGGAGAGGAGGGCGAGTCCTACGAGTCCCCCGCCGAGGTGGACTACCGGGGCGAGTTCAAGCCGGAGATGGTCCAGCTCCTGGCGGCCCTGCGGGACAGCGCCGACTCCGGCGACGATTCACAGATGGTCCCCCTTACCCAGGAGATGCTGGAGGCCCTGCTCAACCAGAGCCCCGAACTTCAGATGGACATGTCGGAGGAGGAGGTCGCCCAGAGCGCCAGCACATTCGCCAACAACATGATGAAGGAGGCCGGTGTCACCGCGCCACCGCCCAACGCGACCTTCGGCCAGGGCCCCCTGGTCCACGTCGACGACGAGGACGGTCCCCTGGAGGCCACCGAGCCCAATACGCACGTGTACGACGAGTGGGACTTCCGCGCCGACGACTACCGGTCCCGCTGGTGTATGGTACGCGAACGCCCCATGTCTGAGGGCGACATCAACTTCTGGTACCAGACCCTCCAGCAGGACGCGGGCCTGGTGTCCCAGATCCGCCGCCAGTTCGAGCTGGCCGTCCCCGAGTCCATGCGCAAGATCAGGCCCCTGACGGACGGCGAGGACTACGACTTCGACGCCACCATCGAGTTCATCCTGGACGTCCGCAGCGGCAGCGTGCCCTCCGACAAGATCTACTGGCGCCGCAACAAGATCGAGCGGGACGTAGCCGTCGTCTTCCTCCTCGACATGAGCGCCTCCACCGCCGAGGCCATCGACGAAGCCCGTCGCACCACCGACGACTGGGATGCCCCCTCAGACCCCGTGGAGTACATGCTCTGGCTGCGGACCCGCCGGGGCGAGGGCGCCCGGCGCACCCCCAAGCGCATCATCGACCTGGAGAAAGAGAGCGTCGTCCTCATCGTCCAAGCCCTGGAGGCCCTGGGGGATCAGTACGGCATCTACGGCTTCTCCGGCTATGGCCGCGAAAACGTGGAGTTCTACTCCATCAAGGACATCCAGGAGAACCTGACCGACGCGGTCCGACGCCGTGTCGACAAGATCGCGCCCCTGCACGCCACGCGCATGGGCCCGGCCATTCGCCACTGCACCACCAAGCTGGCCAACGTGGCCGCCAAGACCAAGATCCTCTTCCTCATTAGCGACGGCCGCCCACAGGACCGGGGCTACAGCCGCGAGGGCGTGGAGAAGGAGTACGCCGTCCACGATACCCACATGGCCCTCGTGGAGGCGCGCAGCCACGAGATCACGCCCTTCGCCCTCACCGTGGACAAGGCCGGCCACGACTACCTCAAGACCATGTGCGGCGACATGGGCTACGAGGTGCTCTTCGAGATCCAGGCCCTCCCCCAGCGCATACCCGAGCTCTACAAGCGCCTCACGGTGTAGACGGGGTCCAACCCGCCTCCCCCACGAGGCGCCGAGCGGGGACGCGGGGCTCAGCGCCCCTTCGCTCCCGCCACCTCCTGCCGCGACGGGCACCCCTCCCCCAGCCGACACCGCCCGCACTCCGGCCGCTGGGCGTGGCAGACGCGCCGCCCGTGCGTGATGAGGCCCACGTGGAAGGCGTACACGTCCTCTGGCGCCACCAGGGGCTCCAGGATCTCGTGGGCCTGCTCGGCCGTTACCTTGGGGCCAATCAGGCCCAACCGCTTCGATACCCGGTGGACGTGGGTGTCCACCGCCAGAGCGGGCATCCCCAGGGCGAAGCAGAGCACCACCGCCGCGGTCTTGGGGCCCACGCCGGGTAGCCCGCGCAGCCACGCCTTGGCGTCCGGCAGCGGCAGCTCCCTCAGGAAGTCCAGCTCCAGGCTGCCCCGGAGCTCCTGTATGCGCCTCAGAGCCCCCAGGATGCGCGGCGCCTTCTGCCGGGCCAGCCCCGCGCTCTTGATTGCGTCTTCGACCTCCTGAACGGACGCATCTGCCACCGCCTCCCAGGAGTCAAAGCGGTCCCGCAGCGCCTCCCCCGCCCGCTCCGCGTTCAGGTCAGACGTGTGCTGCGACAGGATAGTGAACACCAGCTCGGAGACCGTATCCAGGCGCTGGCGCCACTCCATGGGGCCGTACTCCTGCTTCAGCAGGGCCAGAATCTGGGCGGGAGTATAGCCCGGCTTGAGCGCCCTTGCCCCGGGCGCCCGCCTGCGCCTCTTGGCGCCACCGGATGGTCGCTGAGATCGAGTAGCTATGTCAGTTCTTCCTTGCGCGTGTTCCCCGCTGCCCCTTCGGCAATTATAGGCGGCCGGTGACGTGCGGGGGTAGCCCGCCCCAAACCCCATCGCTATAATAGCCACGCGCCGGACGCCTTCCGGTCCTGGGGGCAGCGCGGCGCGATTTGGCCGCAAAGAGCCCAGGATTTCCCCCACGCGGGGCTTTATTCCCACGGCGCCGTTAGAGTATGGTGTATGCTCGTCAGGCGGGCGGAGGCATTGGACTGGAGAACGACACAGCATCGCTCCAGCCCGGCCCTCCACACTGTGGGGGTGGAAAACTCACCGGTCAGGAGGCGGCCCCCGTCTTCGGCCCACACTTCGTGACAATATGAGGAGTGTCACCCGTGGCACTGCAACAGTACCTGGAAGAGCTCACGGACCCGGAGAATCCCCTAAAGCACTCTGACCTCACGCGCCTCTCCACGCTGGGTCCGGAGGAGCTGGCTCTCGTCAAAGCCGCTTGGG
This sequence comes from Dehalococcoidia bacterium, assembly GCA_965197715.1. Lineage (GTDB taxonomy): Bacteria > Chloroflexota > Dehalococcoidia > Lucifugimonadales > UBA1127. Next base: position 2,196,386 of record OZ240224.1, on the reverse strand, counting down.
GCAGAATGGAGCCGGAGCGCCGGGTCCAGATCGTCACGCGCATGGCTGATATCGCCGACCACGATCTGACCCTGGACTTCTCCGCCGTCTTCCTTATGGCTCTCAAGGACCCCGACGAGCACGTCCGGGAGCACAGCGTGTCCGGGCTCTGGGAGTGCGAAGACCGCCACGTCATCACACTCCTCATCAATCTGCTCCAGTGCGACCGGTCGGAGAGGGTCCGGACCGCCGCTGCCCAGGGCCTGGGCAAGTTCGCGGAGTTGGCCGAGGACGGCAAGCTCCTGCCCAAGGATCGGGAACGCATCCTTCTCATACTCCTGGAGACCCTCGGCAACCGGAGCGAGACCCCCGCGGTCCGCCGCGGGGCCATCGAGGCCGTCAGCGCCATCGACGACGATACGGTGCGGGAGACCATCCGGAATGCCTATGAGAGCACGGACGCGGAGGTGCGCCGCAGCGCCGTCTACGCCATGGGACACAACGCTGACCCAGCCTGGCTCCCGATCATCATCAAGGAGGTCGGCAGCAACGACCCGGCCATGCGCTATGATGCCGCCTCGGCGTGCGGCGAGTTGGGCGAGGAGGCCGCCATCCCCCACCTGCTCCCCCTCCTGAGGGACGACGACATCGAGGTCCGTCTTGGGACCATCCGAGCCCTGGGTGCCATCGGCGGCAGCATCGCCAAGAAGGCCCTGGCGAGTTGCCTGCGCTCCTCCGACGAGGTCGTGCAGGAGGCCGCCGAGGAGGCCCTGGAGCAGGCCGACTACAACACCGACCCCCTCTCCTTCACCTTTCACGCCTAGGAATCCTCTGAACAAGCCGATGGACGCGCCCCGCTCCGGTGGCGACCCCGCAACCCTCCCCCTACGTGGCCATCGCGCCAGCGACCCTGAACCCTGACACCAGCCCCTTCCCCTCATGCCCCTGTCTCCGCTACCCTTCCTGCATGAAAGACGTATTCGACAACCCCGAAGACACCTCCAATAGCCCGAAAAACGAAGCCGGCAACTTCGACAACGCGAACGACGACAGTGCCAAGACCCTCCGTGCCGCCGGCGAGTTCCGCAGGCGCCGGGACCCGCCCCAGGGCAACCAGAACGCCCGCAAGAAGGGCTTCTCCTCCGCCTGTCTCCCCCCGGCACAGGCCGAAGACATCGCCATGATGCGCCGCCGCATCGCCGCCCTTATACGCGACCCCGGCGCCGACCCGGACCTCATCAACCGCGCCACGAAGGTCCTCTGTCGCATGATGGACATCCAGCGCCGGTATCGGTTTGGGTGCCGAATCTCGGATCTGTTCTCCCAAGAAAAATTTTCAAACAAATGCGAATCCGAAGCTGAAATCAAATCTCCCAGGTTCGGATTTGTTTTTCAAAAACAAATCCCCTCCACTCACCCTGAAGCTCTCAAAGGGCCGCCTTGCCGGCCTGTTCAGAGGTTCCCTGCGCCCGCCGCAAGGCCCTCCCTCCCGGCCCCGCCCTTCTCCTTGACGCTCTTCTCCGCCAACGCATAGAATGCCAACTGAGAAGCCTATATCTGCAACCACGCGTAACTGACCCGAAATGAGGCCGATGGTCCAGCGAAGACCCGTCGAATACCCAGTATCCGCCGGCGGTGTCGTGCATGCGACCCACGACGGCGCCGTCAGATTCGTCCTCTGCGGCAGAAGAAAACCCCAAACCTGGAGCCTGCCCAAGGGGACGCCCGAGTACGGTGAGAGCATAGAACAGACGGCCCTCAGGGAGGTCCGGGAAGAAACCGGCCTCCAGGTGGAGCTTCAGAATCCCCTGGGCGCCATCAAGTACTGGTTCGTCCGCTCCTCTGATGGCGTCCGCTGCCGCAAGACCGTGCACTTCTACCTCATGAGCCCCACCGGCGGCTCCACGGAGAGCCACGACCCCGAGTTTGACGACGTCCGCTGGTTTCCCGCCGCCGAGGCCCTTCACCTCCTCACTTACTCCAACGAGTCGCGCATCGCCCAGAAGGCCCTCGAGCAACTGGAGACCGGGCCATGACCGGCGAGCCAATCACCCTGATGGGCAACAAGGTAGTCCTGCGCGAGAAGCGCATCTCCGATGCCGCCAACGACTACCAGTGGCGCACCGACCCGGAGATGGCCAAGCTGGACGCCACGACGCCATTGCGCATGAACTTCGACCAATTCAAGCGGCTCTTCGAGGAGGAGCTTCGCCACACCTCTGCATGGGTCCGGCGCTTCGCCATCGACGCGCCCAACGGCCGGCAGATCGGCAACGTCATGTACTATGACGCGGACTTCATCAGAAACCAGGCGGAGCTGGGCATCCTCATCGGCGAGCGCGAGTACCTCGGCAAGGGGTACGGCACAGACGCCGTGAACACCATGCTCCGCCACATCTTCACCACGATGCCCTTCCAACGCGTCTACCTGCACACCCTGGACTGGAATGAGCGCGCCCAGCGGTCCTTCTCCAAGAGCGGGTTCTCTGCCGTACGCCCCGTGCGGCGCAACGGCCAGACCTTCATTCTCATGGAGCTCAACCGGGAGAGTTGGGAGGCCCTGGAGGAGCAGCGCAGGCAGACGGAAGAGGCGCCCACCCACCTCTGAGGACCCTCTCCTCCCGGAACCGTCCCCCACGCACCCCAAGGAGGCCCTCAGAGTGACGTCCAGGTATCCCGGCATCGCCTACAGCGTCACCATCCGCACCGAGTACGCCAACCGGACGGGCATGCTCGGCGCCATCACGTCGGCCATTGGAGCGGCCGGCGGAGACCTCGGCGCCATAGACATCGTCTCGGCGAGCCGCCGGGTCATGGTGCGGGACATCACCGTCAACGCCCGGGACGTTCCCCATAGCCAGGGGATCGTGGAGGCCGTCAAGGCCTTGCAGGGAGTGAGCGTGACCCACGTCTCCGACCAGGTATTCCTGCGCCATTTGGGCGGCAAGATTCAGATGGCCGCGCGGGTTCCCATCAAGACCCGCAACGATATGTCCATTGTCTACACACCCGGCGTGGGCCGCGTCAGCGCCGCCATCCACGACGACCCGAGCTCCGTCTGGACGCTCACCAGCAAGGGCAACACCGTGGCCGTGGTCACGGACGGCTCGGCGGTCCTGGGCCTGGGCGACATCGGCCCGCGGCCGCGCTGCCGGTCATGGAGGGCAAAGCCCTCCTCTTCAAGGAGCTGGCCGGCGTGGACGCCTGGCCCATCTGCCTCAGCACCCAGGACCCGGACGAGTTCGTCGATACCGTCAAGCGCGTGTCCGTGGGCTTCGGCGGCATCAACATGGAGGACGTATCGGCGCCCCGCTGCTTCTCCATCGAGGAGCGGTTGCGCCGGGAGCTAGACATCCCCGTCTTCCACGACGACCAGCACGGCACAGCCGTCGTGGTCCTGGCTGCCCTCATCAACGCCCTGAAGCTGGTGGGCAAGCGAATCGAAGAGATCAAGGTGGTCATCACCGGCGTCGGCGCTGCCGGCGTCAGCACGGGGAAGCTCCTCGCCTCAGCCGGGGTCAGCCACCTCATCGGCGTGGACGTCCACGGCATCGTGGACCGGTCCCAGGACCATCCGGAGAACCCGGGCATGGCGTGGTTCGCCAAGAATACCAACCCGGAGAACGTCACGGGCGGCCTGACGGAGGCCATAGGTGGTGCAGACCTCTTCATCGGCCTCTCCCGCGCAGGTGTGCTCTCCGTGGAGCAGGTCAAGCTCATGAGCCCGGAATCCATCGTATTCGCCATGGCCAACCCGGACCCCGAGATCTGGCCCGAGGACGCCTGGGACTCCGTCCGCGTCATTGCCACCGGCCGCTCCGACTATCCGAATCAGGTCAACAATGCCCTCTGCTTCCCCGGCATGTTCCGGGGCCTCCTGGAGGTGCGGGCCCGGGAGATCAACGACCAGATGAAGCTGGCCGCCGCTCAGGCCATCGCCGCCAGCGTTCCGGACGCCCAGCTCACCGAGGAGTACATCTGCCCGGCATCTTCAACAGGGCCGTGGTGAGCGCGGTCGCGCAGGAAGTGGCTGCCGCCGCGCGCATAACCGGCGTCTCACAGCGGGAGTTCGCGCCCCCGGAGGACGCGGCATTCCCTTCCGACGACTGATCCCCGAAGGCTCACGGCCGACATCCCCGTTCTTCCCCGACGCTGTACCTCCCCAGAGGGCCGGACTTCGGTTGCGCCGGGGGGTATACTCAACGGGACCCGTCGCATCAAGAAGACAGAGGTGACCCAATGACCAGCCAGCGTCCCGTTTCCTACGACCCCCGGGCAACGTACACCGTACGCACCCTTGACGTTGAGTACCTCCAAGTCGCGGGCCAACAGTGGCTTGCCCGGGTGTACCAGCCCGAGGGGCAGGGGCCGTTCCCGGTCCTCCTGGATGTCCACGGCGGCGCATGGAGCGGCGGCGACCGCTTCGGCGACGAGCTCATCGACAGCGCCCTGGCCGCCTCCGGCATGGTCGTCGCCTCCATCGACTTTCGTATCGCCCCCGAGTTCCCCTACCCAGCCCAGGTCCAGGACGCCAACTACGCCACTCGGTGGCTCAAGGCTCACGCTGGCGAGCTCAACGGGGACGCGTCCGTCATCGGCGCGCTGGGCCGTTCCAGCGGCGGGCACACAGTCTTGCTCAACGCCATACTCCCCCGCGACGCCCGGTACGGCGCCATCCCCCTCCCGGAGGCGCCCCAGGCCGACGCGGCGGTGGACTACGCCATGGGCCTGTGGCCCGTCCTCGACTCATACGGGCGCTACGCCATCGCCAAGGAGAGCGAAAACCCGCGCCTTGTCGAGGCGTCCTTTGGCTACTTCCTGACGGAGGAGGCGATGCAGGAAGGCAACCCCCAGGGGGTCCTGGAGCGCGGCGGTCAGGAGGCCCTGCCGCCTGTCCTGGTGCTCCATGGGTCTGCGGACACCAACGTGCCCCTGCATTTGGTGGAGCAGTTCGCCGGGAACTATCGTGCCGCCGGGGGAGACTTCACTCTGGAGGTCTTCCCGGACCAGCCCCATACCTTTGCGGCAGAGCCCGGGCCCCTCACAGACCAGGCCGTCGCCCTCCTGCGAGGCTTCATCGCGGCCCAACTGGCCAGCCACGTACCCGCGTGACTAAAGCCGGTGAAGTTCCTGTAGGTCGGCGGGCGCCTGCCTGGACGCCAGAGACGCAGGCACCCGCGGCGCAGGCCGCCTCGCGGAGTCCGCACACGGCCACGGGTCGCGCCACTGGGGCCAATCCTTGACCGGAGCCTGCGGGTACCGTACATTGCGGGCTATACCACCGTCGCTCCAGACCGGCAAGACATGCATCCAAGCACGCGAAAGGTGATGAAGACATGGCCACCAGAATCGCCACACAGGTCGTCGACTGTGACAGCCACATCGTGCCCCGCGTCGATCTCGACTCCCTGAAAGACCTCCTGCCTGACGGGCTCAGCCCCGCGGCCCGCGACATGTACGCCCGGGAGGCGCGGCTGTGGGCCGAGCCCGCCGCGGGGGCCCGCCGGGGCGGCGATGCGCCCGTTCCTCTGCGAGACCCCGAGGAGCGCATCAAGGTCCTGGAGAGAGACCTTGGCGTCGACACCCAGGTCCTGATCCCCCACGCCCAGTTCTCCCACCTCTACGGCGGCGCCCCGGAGGGCGAGGACAAACCGCTGCCCGTCCGCATCGCCATGTGCAAGGCCTACAACAACGCTGTGGCCGCCATCCAGGCAGACCACCCGGACCGCTTTATCGCTACCGCCATTCTCCCCTTCGACGACCTTGAGGAGTCGTGCCGGGAGGCCCGGCGGTCGGTCCGCGAGCTCGGCGTCTCCGGCATCCAGATCCCCGCCAACTGGATGGGCCACAACTTCGACGACATGGGGCTCTACCCCTTCTGGAACACCGTCAACGAGTTGGACGTCCCCATCTTCGTCCACCACATCCCCCAGAGCTGCTCCGGCTCATTTGTGGATCACGTGCCGCGCTACCCCATGGTGGGCCACGAGCGCATGCGACGCCTTCACCTTGGCGTATACGTGGGCTTTGGCATGGAGTACATCCTCTGCTGCGCCTCCCTCGCCCTCGGCGGCGTGCTGGACGAGTTCTCCAACCTGCGCTTCTGCTTCTTCGAGGCCGGCGCCGGATGGCTTCCCTACGCCATGATGGGCTCGGACCGCTCCTACTACATCCGCTCGGACTGCTCCCGGACGTCGACACCCCCCAGCGAGCTCATTAAGAAGCACTGCTTCACCGCCGTCGAGTCAACGGAGCACATCCCCGCCCTGGTCCAGATGATGGGCAGCGAGAACTTCTTCTTCGGCACCGACTATCCCCACGGCGAGTACCAGTTCCTACCCAACAACGTGGAGACATATGTCAACTTGCCGCTGCCGGACCGCGACAAGGAGAACATCCTAGGCCGGACCATCCTGCGGGCGCTCAAGCGCGCCTAGCGCGCACAGCCCGTCGATTCTCCTGGCAGCCCCGAGTTGACCTGCCCAGGCCCGGATTCATCTGCTCGACGGGTCCGGGCCTGTGGCGTGCGATTCCCCACCGGACCTGAACCGTCAAAGGAGATGCCAGAAGAGCCGGGCGGCGCGGTTCACGGAAGGAGGCTCGCTCAATCGGGGGCTGGCGCGTAGGGAGTCGACCTATCGGCTAGCGGACGACGAGTCCACTCCCGTTAACCCGAGCGCCTCTGCACTGCGAGCGCAACGGATGAGGCGATGGAGGACGCCGCGACCACAGCGGCGACCATCAGCCCGACCATCCACTTGATGAAATCAGCATTCGGCGCGGCGAGGTCGGCCTTGGTCGCGCAGCACTGCAACTCCGCCCTGATCCGATCTTTGAGGGGTTGCTCGGCTGCAGGCCGCCTCCGATACAACGTGCCGGTCGGCCGCTACGCGGAGGGCGGGGGCGCCGCAGGTGCGGGGTTGGGCAGGTCCATTCCCAGCGTCGACGGGAAGATCGCCGCCAGCTCCTCCACCGTCCACCGTCCACCTGCCGGCTTGGTGATGGTCCGGCCCGGCGCCAGCGCGTTCATTACGCCCAGCATCCCTCCGCTGACCCAGAAGACCTGTCCGTTGACGTCAAATGCCTCATCGGAGGCCAGCCACACCGCCAGGTTCGCGATGGCCTCGGGTGGGCGCGGCCTCGCCAGTGGCGTCGCTCCACCCGCGGACGATATGCCACGCTGCGCTCGCAGCTCTCGCACCGAGTCCGGCACAGTCGCCGTCATCCGCGTCTCAGCCGATGGAGATATGGCGTTGCACGTGACGCCGTAGCGCCCAAGGTCCCGGGCCACCACCCGCGTCAGCCCCGCAACGCCGTCCTTACCGGCGCCGTAGTTGGCCTGGCCCGAGTTCCCCCACAGACCTGAGGTCGACGAGAAGGGGATGATGCGGCCCGAATGCTGCTGCCGCATGATGATGCTCGCCGGCTTGATCAGATTGAAGTGCCCGTAGAGGTGGACTGCGATGACCGCGTCCCACTCGTCCTCCGTCATGTTGAACACCATCCGGTCCCGCAGGATGCCCGCGGGATTGACCAGGATGTCCAGCTTGCCATAGGTGTCCAGGGCCGCCTTGATGATGCTCTCGCCGCCCTGTGCCGTCGCCACGGACTCGAAGCTTGCCACGGCTGTCCCGCCCTTGCCCTTGATCTCTTCCACCACGTCATCCGCCGGGCCTCGAGACGGGCTGTTGCCGTCAGCCTCCACCCCCAGGTCGTTGACTATCACCCGTGCGCCGTGCTCCGCCATGAGCATGGCGATGCTCCGGCCAATGCCGCGGCCCCCGCCGGCCACGATGGCTACCTTGCCGTCCAGCAGTCCATCAGCCATCTCTTACTCCCTCTCCGGAACGGAGCCCTTCATCCAGTGTTCATCCATGCGGCCGCTCTCTGCCGCTCCAAGCGCAAGCAGGCGCCGCGCGTACAGGATCCATCGGTTCTACCGCGCTCCCTGGGCCGGCGCGGGGTTCACGACACCCTTCAGCACCACGCTGGGCATCAGCTTCCGAAGCTCCTCAGCCGACCAGTACCCCTCCGGCTTCAACAGCGTGGTCTGGAGCCTGGGCTGGGAGAACAGGCTCACCGTGTTCCCATACACCAAGAAAATCTGGCCATTAACATTTGAGGCTGCGTCGCTGGCCAGGTACGCCACGAAGGGAGCTACGTCATCCGGCTCCTGCTCCGCCTCGGAGTCCAGGGCCTCATCGATGCCGCTTATGCCCTGTCCCGACCGCAGCGTCTGTGCCGCGGTGGGCACAGACGCCGTCATCCGCGTCGCCGCTCGCGGCGCGATGGAGTTGCACGTCACGCCGTAACGCCCCATGTCCCGAGCCACGACCTTGGTGAACCCGGCGATCCCTGCCTTGGCCGCGCCGTAGTTGGCCTGGCCCGAGTTCCCCACCAACCCCGACTCCGACGTGAAGGTGATGATATGCCCAGAGCGCTGCTGTCGCATCACGATGCACGCGTGTTTGACCACGTTGAAGGTCCCCTTGAGGTGCACGCGGATCACGTCGTCCCACTCTTGCTCCGTCATGTTGAAGATCATTCGGTCGCGAAGAATCCCGTGGCAGGTGACCACGACGTCCAGCCTGCCAAAGGTGTCCAGGGCCTGCTGCACCAGGGCCTCGCCCGTCTTGAACTCCGCCACGCTTTCGTAGTTGGCCGCAGCCTGCCCACCCTGGGCCTGGATCTCCTGCACGACTACGTCGGCTGGCGAGCTGGACTGGCCGGAGCCGTCAACGTCCACGCCCGGATCGTTGACCACAACGCTGGCGCCCTCTTGCGCAAGGAGCCGCGCCACTCCTCGGCCAATGCCGCGCCCCGCTCCCGTGACGATGGCAACCCTGTCTACCAGCGCGTCAACCATGATTGTCTCCTTGGACTCTCAGATACGCGTCCCGAACACCATCGGGCTCCGATGGACCAAACTGCTCACGCCCCTCATTGGGAGCGGGTCCTGGGCAGAGGAGGCCTATGCCTCCTCCCGAGAGGGAAGGGCCACCGTCGCCGAGCCCGGCGTCGTCTTCTCGCCGTCCCCGTTCTCCAGCCAGATCTCGCAGTCCGCGTAGTGGGCGCCGTCCGCCGCGTACTTGCGCGTCACGCGGCCCCTGCACGTTAGCGAGTCGCCGGGGACGTCCATGCCCCGGTACTGGACCGTCAGCTTGGTCAACCTACCGTCCTCGCCAATCCAGTCCGTCACAAGCTGGCCAAGGAAGGCGTTCTTCAGCGCGCCGTGGATGATAACGCCGTCAAGCCCTGTGCCAATGGCAAAGTCCTTGTCGTAGTGGATCTGATAGAAGTCGCCGGAGGCCCCTGCGTACTTGACCAGCTGCTGCGTCGTCGGGTGCTTCTCCAGCGGCGGCAGCTCCTGGCCCTCGGCAACGTCCTCCCAGAACGGCGTCTGATTCATCTTGGCCCCCAACACAGTTTCTTTCAGCAGGGAACGGAACCCCAGCGTTTCGACGAAGGGTTCGCGCGGCAGGCCGGGTTCAGTACCGGATCATCGTCGACCGCTGAGCCGCCACCGTCTGTCCAAGCTGGTTGGTGTAGGTCGTCTCCGCCGAAACGAAGACCGCTGGACCAATGCTCAGCCTACGTTGGTTGACGTTCGCCACTCTTGTAACGGCGGTGATGGTGTCCCCCGCGCGCACCGGCTCCTCGTATCGCCACTCGCTGCCTCCGTCCAGTGTGCGTTTCAGCGACTCCAGCTCCGGCATGGAAGGTACGGCCCGGGGAATGGAGCGGAGAAAGGTGGGTGGCGCGATGATGCCCCCGTAGCGGCTGCGCCTCGCCGCGGCCTCGTCGGTCCACAACGGATTGGGGTCGTCGATGGCCTCGGCAAACCGGCGGATGGCGCCCCGCTCGACCACAATGCAGACCGGTTCGCTCTCGCGGCCCACCATGGCCTGTCTCATTTCGTCGGAAAGAACTGGACCCTCGGTCATGGGATGGCCCTCTGTGGAGTGGACTGTACCGCCTGGGGGCGGACCGCCCGCAGTGTATCGCAGCCCCTATGGGCCGTCAAGGTAACTCCGGAGCGCGAGACCGCCCCGCCCCGCGCTATGCGCCTTCAACAAGTTGGGGCGTTCCGCCACGGCGGAACGCCCCAACTGCTAGCCGCCCAGGATCAGCGGCTGGTTACTCGACCCTACATGTCCATCCCGCCGGGGGGCATGGCAGGCATCGGCTCCTTCTGCGGAATGTCGGAGATCAGGGACTCCGTCGTGAGAATCATGCCCGCCACGCTGGCGGCGTTCTCCAGAGCGGACCTCGTGACCTTGGTCGGGTCCACAATACCGAACTCCATCATGCTGCCGTACCGGCACTTGTCGGCGTCGTAGCCGCGGTCGCCGTCGGCGTTGGACCGAACGTTCTCCAGGATCACCGCGCCCTCTTGGCCCGCGTTGACGGCGATGAGCTTCATGGGCTCTTCCAGGGCCTTGGAAACGATGCTCATGCCTGTCCGCTCGTCACTCAGGGGCTCGCTCTCCAGTGCCGAGTTTAACGAGGCCTGCGCCCGCACCAGGGAGACGCCGCCGCCGGGAACGATCCCCTCTTCCACCGCTGCCCGGGTGGCGGAGAGCGCGTCCTCTACGCGGTTCTTCTTCTCCTTCAGCTCAACCTCGGTGGCCGCGCCGACCTTGATGATGGCCACACCGCCGGCCAGCTTCGCCAGGCGCTCCTGCAGCTTCTCCCGGTCGAACTCCGACGTCGTCTCGTCGACCTGGGCCTTGATCTGCTTGATCCGCCCCTGGATGTCTTCCTCAGAGCCGTGGCCCTCCACGAAAGTGGTCTCGTCCTTGGTGGCCACCACGCGCCGGGACCTGCCCAGGTCCTGCGGCGTCACGGAGTCCAGCTTGCGGCCCACCTCTTCACTGATGACCTTGGCCCCAGTGAGGATCGCAATGTCCTCCAGCATGGCCTTGCGACGGTCACCGAAGCCCGGCGCCTTCACCGCCACGCAGTTCAGGATGCCGCGCAGCTTGTTCACAACCAAGGTGGCCAGCGCCTCCCCCTCCACGTCCTCAGCCACGATGACCAGGTTCTTGCTCACCTGGAGGATCTTCTCCAGAGCGGGCAGCAGGTCATTGACGGCGGATATCTTCTTGTCCGTGACCAGGATCATGGGGTCGTCCAGCGCGGCCTCCATCCGGTCGGGGTTGGTGATGAAGTAGGGGCTGATATAGCCCCGGTCGATCTGCATGCCCTCCACGAACTCCTGCTCGTAGGAGAGGCCCTTGGACTCCTCGACGGTGATCACGCCGTCCTTGCCCACGCGCTCCATGACCTCGGCGATGAGCTCGCCGATAGCGTCCTCGTGAGCCGAGAGAGAGGCGACCTGGGCGATCTGCTGCTTCCCCTCCACCTGCTTCGAGACCGTCTTGAGGTCGTCGCGGACCATCTCAACAGCCCGCTCGATCCCCCGCTTCATGGCCATGGGGTCCGCACCCGCCGCCACGTTCTTGAAGCCCTCGCTGACGATGGCCTGGGCCAGCACCACGGCCGTCGTCGTGCCGTCGCCCGCAACGTCGTTGGTCTTGCTGGCCGCTTCCTTGATGAGCTGCGCGCCCATGTTCTCGAAGTGGTCTTCCAACTCGATCTCCTTGGCGATGGTCACGCCGTCGCTGCACACCTGGGGCGGTCCGAACTTCTTGTCTAGGACCACATTCCGCCCCTTCGGGCCAAGGGTTACCTTGACGGTGTCCGCCAGGGTATCCAGGCCACTCTTGAGGCTCTTTCGCGCATCTTCAGAAAAACTTACCTGCTTCGGCATTCGTACTCCTCTTCTTTCTCGAATCTCTGCTGCGCCATGAAAGGCGCCGCGGCCTAGCTGCCGTTGTTGGAGATCTTCGCCAGGACGTCCCGCTCACTGAGGATCAGGTACTCCTCGCTCTCCTCCTTCACCTCCGTGCCGCCGTACTTGGCGTACAAAACAACATCCCCCGTGCTGATCTCCAGGGGGATGCGCTTGCCCTCGTCGGTGAGCCGACCCGGTCCCACGGCGACGACCTCGCCCTCCTGGGGTTTCTCCTTCACCGTATCCGGCAGGATGATCCCGCCCCTGGAAACCTCTTCCCGGTCAAGAGGCTTCACCAGAATCCTATCGCCCATTGGTGCGAACGTTCGTGCCACAGTCCCCTCCTTTTCGTAGTGAGTTCCCGAAGTATTTTAGCACTCGCGGGCGCCGAGTGCTAACTGCCTGTCGCTATGGTAAGAGGCGCCGGTGCTCCCTGTCAAGAAGCCCTTGTTCTCTCACCACTTCTGGTACAGGGGCTCTAGAATGAGCCATGAGCAGACTACCAGTACGGACGATCATCGAAACGTGGAAGGCATGCGGTCAGAACTTCTCAGCAACAGCCCGGCAGTTGGGGATAGACCGCCGGACCGTCAAACGCTGGGTGGACCGAGGGCGGCAGCCCTGGGGCTACGTGCGCTGGCGGGGGGTGCAGCGCCGGCCTACAGCTCCCAAACGGCCGAAGCGGGTGCTGTGGGGAGAGGCGGCCGTCCGGGTACGGGGGTGGCGAGAAGCGACGGGCTTCTGTCGGGAGAAGCTGGCGGTGTTGGCCAGGGCTCAGGGGCTGGAGGTCTCGGCGTCGACCATTCATCGGTATCTGCAACGCGTGGGCTTGGTCCGCCCCAGTACGAAGCGACGGCGCCCCCGTTTCCAGAACGGCCACGTCATGCGACCCCGTAACTGTCCGGGGTTGGGCTACCTCCAGATGGACGTGAAGCACGTCACCCCGGAGCTGTCTGGGTTGCCGGACACCTGCTACCTCTACGCGGCGATGGACATCTCCACCCGCTACAAGGTCGGGCTCATCCTCCCCAAGCTGGATGAGGGAGGAGCGCTCTTGGCCCTGTACTATGCCACCCAGCAGTTCCCCTTCCCGCTGCACTATGTCCAGACGGACAATGGGTTGGAGTTTCAGAGACGCTTTCACACCAAGTGCACCGAGCTCGGCCTCGAGCACTTCTCCATCCACAAGCGTGCTCCCAATGAGAACGCGGTGATCGAGCGGAGCTTCCGCACGGACGAAGAGGAGTGCTTCTTCTGGTTGGAGGAAGCGCCCCAAGACCACCAGGAGCTGAATGCCTGGTACCAGCGTTTCCTCGTCGCCTACAACACTACCCGCCCCCACATGGGCATCAACATGCTTACCCCTAAGGAGGCTATCGCCCTGTACCAGAAGTCCTGAGAGATTAAGGAAGCCCCGCCGTCCATCCGGCAGCCCCCCGCACCAACAGCACGCCTGTGCTGTTGTCTCCCAAGGCGGAAACTGGTAACGTACTATTTCGGCCCCTGCTGACTTCCCGCTTCACAGACGCCGCACCATCCCATGCCCAAGAGGAGTCCGGCCAATGCACCTGGCGGTTGACGGCTACACCGGCGCCACCGAGAAGCTCCAGGACCCCGAGTTCGTCCGGTGTTTTCTGGACGACTACCCGGACGCCATCGGCATGACCAAGATTGTCCCCCCCACGGTCACCACGTACCATGGGCCCGTACCCCAGGACTGGGGCGTCTCCGGGTTCGTCATCATCGCCGAAAGCCACATCAGCGTCCATACTTTTCCCTCCCGGCAATACCTCTGGGTAGACATCTTCTCCTGCAAGGAGTTTGACCCGGACCTGGCCTTGGAGCAGGTCAAGGAGGCCTTCTCCCTCTCCTCCACCAAGAGCTGGGCTCTGGACCGCGGGCTGGAGCACTACAGCCCCCAGGAGGCCCAGCGCGCCCTGGACCGGGAGCGCTCCGACCTCGCAACCCAGCGTCCCTAAGACCGTGACCAACGCGCCGTTCGTGCCGGGGAACTTCCTCGCCCTGCCGCCGGAGCTCTCCGACCCCGCCACTGCCCGCGTCGTCGTCCTCCCCGTCCCCTACGACGCAACCACCTCCTACCGGTCGGGCGCCCGCGAGGGGCCCCGCGCGATCATCGAGGCGTCGCGGCAAATGGAGGACTTTGACGAGGAGCTGGGCATCGAGCCCAGCCGCGTCGGCATACACACGCTCCCCGAGATGGAGCCCCACGCCGGCGACCCCGGCGTCATGCTGGAGCGCGTAGCCGCCGCGGTCCGCGAGGCAAGCTCCGGCGGCAAGCTGGTGGCCACCCTGGGCGGCGAGCACTCCATCAGTATCGGCGCTGTCCGCGGCCTCCTTGGCGACTACCCCGGCCTCTCCGTCCTGGTCCTTGACGCCCACGCTGACATGCGCTCCGAGTACATGGGGACGCGCTTCAGCCACGCCTGCACGGCGCGCCGCATTCAGGAGTACTGCCCCGTCGTCCTGACCGGCGCCCGCAGCCTGAGCATGGAGGAGTCGGAGTTCATCCGAGCGAGCGGCATCCCCACCTTCCCCTGGGACGCCGGAGCGCCGGGTACAGACCTGGCCCCCGCTGTGCTCCCCCACCTGGGCGAGCAGGTCTACATCAGCGTGGACTTGGACGTGCTGGACCCAGCCCTCATGCCCGCCGTGGGCACGCCAGAGCCGGGAGGCATGGGCTGGCACGACATCCTCGCCCTGCTCCGCGGCGTCGCCGCTCAGCGCCGCATCGTGGGCTTCGACATCATGGAGCTGGCCCCGAGCCTGGGCCCCCCGGCCTGCGCCTACACCGCGGCTCGCCTGGCATACAAGCTCATGGGCTACGCCACGGCGGCCTCTCAGGAGCCCCCCTCTCCTCTCTCTTGACAGTCCCGGCGTTCGGGCTACAATCGACCCGAATCTCATCCTCGCAACGGCGCGCTTGAAGGCGTCAAACACCCGCCATCCAGAGAAGGAGGCACATCCATGAGCGATTACAAGATATTCTCCGCCGACTCCCACGTCAGCGAGCCGGGAGACCTGTGGGTCGAACGCATCGATAAGGAGTTCCGGTTCCGCGCGCCCCGTCTGGAGCGACGGGAGCGCAACGGCCGTATGGAAGACCTCTGGGTCTACGAGGGCTTTCCCCCCCACCCCGTCGGCGTTGGCCTCGGCGCCGCCGCGCGCACCGGCCCAGGCAACAGTACCTTCCGGGAGGAGGGCAAGGGCTACGCGGACGCCCTCCCCGGCGGCTGGGATCCTGCCGCCCGCCTCAAGGACATGGACCTGGACGGCGTCGAGGGCGAAGTCCTGCACACCACGCTGGGCTTCCGCCTCTTCTGGATTCAGGACCCCAAGCTCCTCAGCGCCTGCTTCCGAGCGTACAACGACTGGCTCAGCGAGTTCTGCAGCCACAGCCCCACGCGCCTCATCGGCGTCCCCCTCATCTCGCTCTATGATGTCGAGGAAGCGCGGACCGAGTTGGTCCGCTGCGCCAAGATGGGCCTGCGCGGCGCCATGATCTGGCTCTCCCCCCCTGACGGCTACCCCGACTACACCTCGCACCTCTACGACCCCTTCTGGGACGAGTGCCAGGACCAGGACATGCCGCTGGTGCTGCACGAGAACACTGGCGGGGCCGAGAGCCGGCTCTCGCCGTCATCCTACTGGAACCCGAACCTCAGCCTCGCCGCCATGATCCGCTCTCATGAGCCCCAGCGGACCATCGCCCAGCTCATCATGTCGGGCGTCGTCGAACGTTTCCCCCGCCTCAAGTTCATCTCCGCGGAGAATGGGCTGGACTGGCTGCCCTGGTACGTCAGCCGCGTCAAGCGCGCCCGCGGCGGCGCCACTTCCTTCGGCGCCACCCTCTCCATGGACCCCATCGACTACTTCCACCGCAACTTCTTCTTCACCTACATCGACAACCCGGAGGCCGTCGAGTACCGCGAAACCATCGGCGTCGACAACCTCATGTTCGCCACGGACTACCCCCACAGCGCCTCTACGTGGCCCAAGTCCCAGGACATCGTCCAGCGCGACGTCACGACCTGGGAGGTCTCCGACGACGAGAAGCGCAGGCTCATCCACGACAACGTCCTGAAGGTGTTCAACATCCCGTCGCCCGTGCCCGCCTAGCCTGGGCCGCCCTTCCGGCGAAAAGCCCCCTCAGGCCGTCCACGCGGCCCTGCAATGAGGCCCACTCACACGGTGGGCCTCATTACCGTCCTCCTCTGCAACACGCCCCCATCCAGGGGCCGCGCCAGTTGCAGGAAGACTACGCTTGCGCTGATGATATGCGCACCTGAGTCCCTTCTGCGGCACGTAGGGCCGACCAACACCGCGAGCCGCAGCTATCGCTATCTCAGCTTCGACGACGATGTCGTCCGCGCAGGCGCCGAGACCGATCCCGTTGGCTTCATCGCGGACCTCCCGGAAACCGTCGTCCTCGATGAGGTGCAGCGTGTGCCGGGGCTCTGCACCTCCCTGAAGCTGGAATTCGATCGCAGGCCCGCGCCAGGCCGGTTCGTCCTCACCGGCTCCATGAATGTGCCGGCAGTCCCAACTGTGCAAGACTCCCTGGCCGGCCGAGGAGGCACCCTTGGCCCCCTGGCCCGCTGCCCCTACACTAAGCACCAACGTGCAACCCGCAGCGCAGAGCCAGAGCCGCACCCGCGCGCTGGGTCCCGCATCGTCCCGGCGCCACTCTTGAGGAGGGCAGATGCCTGAACTGGACGGTCTGGTGGTGGCGGTCACGGGCGCCGCCCGGGGCATGGGGCGGGCCTATACACAGGGCTTCCTGGCCCACGGCGCCAGGGTCGTGGCCATGGACCGGTCCTGGGCGCCCACGGGCTTTTCCGGCGACACCGACGACGCCTTCCGGCGAGAGCTGGAAGCGCGCCCTGCCGACGTCCTGCTCGCCACCGTGGACATCACAAGCCAGGAGCAGGTCGACGACGCTCACCGGGCCGCCATCGACAGGTTCGGCGCCGTGGACGCGCTGGTCAACAACGCCGGCGCGCGCCAACGCGATCTCTTTCCGCCCTCCGGCTGGGCCACGACGCTCCAAACCCGCGACGCCGACTGGCAGCATATGTTCGACGTCACCGTATTCGGGACCCTCAGGGTCACCCGGCGCTTCATCCAGCCCATGCTGGAGCGGCGGCACGGCAGCGTCATAACCGTAGTCAGCAGCGGCGCGCTCCACCACTCCCACAGCGGAGCGTACATGGCCCTTCGGCCCAACAGCCGGGAGATGCCCTACCAGTCCGCCAAGGCGGCCCTCCTCACCATGATGTTCTACTTGGCCGACGAGGTGAAGGAACGCAACGTTGCCGTCAATCTCATTGTGCCCGGCCACACGCGCACCACCGGCTCCGACGAGCAGGCTGCCGCCCGCCAGTCCCTGGGCGGCGGGAGCGGTGCGCTTTCCCTCCGGCCCGACCACGTTGTCCCTCTCGCCCTGTTCCTGGCACGGCAGGATGCCGGCGGCGGCCCCACCGGGCGCTGCTTCGACGCGGTGGCCTGGAACATCGAGCACGGTCTGGGAGGCCCCGAAGCCTGGGCCGCCGGCGGCGGTCGCTAGCGCGACGGCCTTGCGGGGTCGCTGGCGCGGCGGCTGTGTCGGGGAGTCGTCGGCGGGCCCGATTCAACAGCCTGAGACGCAGTTGAACGTCGTGTGGCGGACCTGACTTGATTGTTCTCCTTCGGTTGATTGTCGGCAGCTTTTTTTTCCGCACTTTTGAAGCTGGAAAGTGCGGAAAAGGGTGATTGTGTGCCGGGCTGATGGTTCCTTCCTTGCTTGGATGCCGCAGGGGTACGCCGATGGGCCGGTTGAAGCTGGACCACCTTCCGCAGATGGGTGCGGCGCCGAGTGTTCTGTGTGGGGTGTGTGCATCTCGGGCGACTTCCACAGCGGCAAGGTCTGGGGCCTGCGCTACACCTGGTCCGCATCACGGAGCGCCGGGAGGGGTTTGCACCACACTCCCCTCCTCCGCCTTTGGGGAGGGCACGAAGGGTGAGCTCCGCGTCTTCTCCTTGGACCGCGGCCTGCATGGCATCGCCGCGGGACACTGGGACCGGCGCCGCGCGTTGGCAAGGCCTGGGCCCTGCGCTACACCCAGTACGCATCACGGAGCGCCGGGAGGGGCGACTGACACCACGCTCCCCATCTCCGCCTTTGGGGAGGACACGGAGGGTGAGCTCCGCGTCCTTCCCTTGGACCGCGGCCTGCATAGCATCGCCGCGGGACACTGGGACCGGCGCCGCGCACCTTCTCGCTGAGGAGCAGCACGTCATGGGAGAGCTTGGCCACCCCTCTGCAAGGTGACCTCCTTTCGTCGGCTGGTGTGCTGGGGAGAGTGTAGGGCATGTGTTCTGTTTCGGGCAATGGGCGGATGGCAGGGGGGTCCTTCGACGGGCTCAGCAACTGTCTTAGCTGTCAAGAGTTGAAACCGGCGGGGTCCCAACGGCGATAGTCCCGTACCATGACGTTGAGGATGGTCAACAGCTTGCGCATGCAGGCGGTAAGGGCTACCTTCTTCGGTTTCCCGGCAGCACAGAGGCGTTGGTAGAATGCCTGGAGCACGGGATTGTACCGGGTGGCAACCAGGGTTGCCATGTAGAGCGCAGCCCGGACATGCTTGCGACCTCCCCACACCGATCGCTTCCCGCGAAAGGCGCCGCTGTCTCGGTTGAAGGGCGCCACCCCCACTAGGGCAGCGATCTGCCCGCGGTTCAGGGCGCCCAGTTCCGGCAGTTCCGACAGGAGGGTCATAGACAAGACCGGCCCCACGCCGGGGGCGCTTCGCAACAACTGGTCTTTGGCCTTCCACATGGGCGAGGAACGGATGGTATCGTCCAGGTCTCGATCCAGCTGCTCCAGGTTGTCTTTCATCCACTGGATATGCTCCTGAACCTGGGGGCGTATCCGCCGGGTGGCGGTGCGGAGCCGGTTCCCTTCCGCAGCGATCATCTCCACCAGTTGGCGGCGCCGGGCTACCATGGCGACCAGTTCCCTGGCGGTGGCATCGGGCAGCGGTCGTACCGCGGGCTGGACGGCTTCGGCAAAGTGGGCCAACGCATGAGCGTCCAGGGCGTCCGTCTTGGCCAGCTTCCCGGTGGCCCGGGCAAAGTCCCGCACCTGCCGGGGATTCACCACTACGACGTGCAGTCCCGTTGACGCCAGTTCCGCTGCCACGAGCGCTTCCATGCCACCGGTGGCTTCCAACACCACCAACTCCGGCCCTACCCCCTTGAGGAAACCCGCCAGAGAGCTGATGCCCTCCGGGGTGTTGGAGACCTCCTGTGCTTCACCTGTTGGACGGACCGCCAGGTCCAAGCGCTCCTTGGAAACGTCAATGCCAACAAACACTGGGGCTTCCTTCATTCAACTCCCTCCTTTCACGTCAGTCCTCCTACTCCGGCCCTTCCTTGCTCATCCGGGCTCCATGGCCCGATCAACTTGTATGATCAATACGCTCGGTCAATAGGCCTATTGGCTGGGCAGGCGGGGAGGGCGCGTCGTAAGCAACTGGGTGAGCCAGGCGGAACCCTGGACTGCACCGGCGAACAGTGAGACACCCTTCCCTCCGTACTGGTCGCTCCGAACGGATACACGGGCTTCGGGCCCGCATCTACAAGTGTGGAGGACACAGGCACCATCAAACCGGGAGGGTAAGGCATGGAAGTGGTAGCAGGCATTGACGTAGGCAAAGCCAGCTTGGACGTTTCGGTATCAGAGGGTCCGGTACTCCGGTTCGACAACACGGCGAAAAGCATTACCAGGCTGCTGAAACATCTGAAGGAGCAGTGCACCACCATGACCGTGTGCGAATCCACCGGCGGGTACGAGCGGCTGCTGGTCAGCCGGTTGCGGAAGGCCGAGATAGCAGTGCGCGTGGCTCACCCGAGCCGGGTGCGTTCCTTCGCCCGGGCTTGTGGCTACGAAGCCAAGACCGATCCTAGAGACGCTCAGGTGCTGTCCCGTTTCGGCCAAGTGTTCCCTGATTCAGACACGCCGGAACTGGAGCCGGAACGCGAGGAATTGCAGGACTTGCTGCGGAGGCGGCGGCAGTTCGTGGAACAGCGAGTCCAGGAGCTGAACCGGCTGGACAAGGGCGTCTCCGCTGCCGTTGCCAACTCTACCAAGCGCCACATCGCCTGGCTGGACAAGGAGATTGCGCAGCTGGAGGAGGAGTACCAGGAAGCGCTGCAGAGTAGCTCTTCCCTGGCAGAGCGCGCCGCGTTGTACCGCACCGTGCCTGGCGTGGGACCATTGACCGCTGCCATCCTGGTAGCCCATCTGCCCGAACTGGGCCATTGGGACAGCAAAGCATTAACCTCCCTGGTGGGTCTGGCCCCCTGGTCTCGAGATAGCGGCCAGAAGCGAGGCCAGAGGGCAATCCGGGGCGGCCGCGGCATAGTGCGTAAAGCCCTCTACCTCTCTGCATGCTCAGTGATTCAGGTCAATGGCGAACTACGCCGTTTCTATCAGAACCTGCGTCAACGTGGGAAACCTGGAAACTTGGCCTTGGTGGCAGTGATGCGCAAGCTGCTGTTGCAGTTGAACGCGCTAGCCCGGCGGCAAACACCCTGGGTTGTTCGGCCCGGATAGAGGTATCTACTCCTCAATTTGGCAAAGACCTTGACACCCAACCACGGATACTGTTCGGGCTCTGAGCAGGTTGGGCGTGACGACCTCGCTGAGCCACGGTCTTTGAAGACCCAGGACGGATCGGTCTGTCACGCCCTATCCAAGATACAAGGATGGCGGAGGGGTGGTGGGGAGGGGACCCCGCGTCGCCGCACCGCCCTGGATTCCCGCTTTCGCGGGAATGACGGAAGGGGGAGCGGGAGTGACGGTTGTGCAAAGGTCTCCTTTCGCGGGAAAGACGGGAGGGGGCGGGACTGGGGTGCAACTCGGCCAGCAGCGAGCTGTTCAGATGTTCCCCAACCGTTCAACGGCCCTGCGGCAAGGGCGCAGGCTGCACCCCCAACGCCTCAGCCTCGCCTTCCTCGCCGCCAGGGTCGGTGCTACAATAGCTTCGGTACACCCTCGATCCCCGGAGGCTCAATGCAATCTCGCCCCCAGCGCGCCGTCTACCTGGACCACGCATCCACGACCCCCACGCGCCCCGAAGTGCTGGAAGCCATGCTCCCCTACTTCAGCCGGCACTTCGGCAATCCCTCCAGCATCCACGGCGTGGGACAAGAGGCGCGCAAGGCCCTCGATGAGGCACGAGACACCGTGGCCCGCGTCCTGGAGTGCCGGGCGAGCGAGGTCGTGTTCACCAGCGGCGGGACCGAGTCCGACAACACCGCCCTCAAGGGCGTCGCCTTTGCCCTGCGGCACACAGGCAATCACATCGTGACCTCCGCCATCGAGCACCACGCCGTCCTCCACACCTGCCAGCAGCTAGAGCAGCAGGGCTATGAGGTCACGTACGTCCCCGTGGACCGGGACGGCTTTGTGGACCCCGACCAGGTGGCCCACGCCGTCACCGACCGCACCATCCTGGTCAGCGTGATGTGCGCCAACAACGAGATCGGCACCATCGAGCCCATCCAGGAGATCGCCGGGCTGGTCAGAGAGCGCGCCAAGGGGCTGGGCCGGACCGTCGTCATCCATACGGACGCCGTCCAGGCCGCGGGGGCCGTGGATGTCTCCCCCAACACACTGGGCGTGGATATGCTCAGCCTCTCCGGCCACAAGCTCTACGGCCCCAAGGGTGTGGGAGTCCTCTACATCCGGCGCAGCACGCCCTTCGCGCCACTGCTCATGGGCGGCGGCCAGGAGCGCGAGCGCCGCTCCGGCACCGAGAACATACCGGGCATCGTGGGGACCGCCGCCGCCCTGCGGCTGGCCGTGGAGGAGATGGAGCTCACCACCGCCCACACGAGCCGCCTCAGAGACCAGCTCATCGCCGGAATCCAGGAGCGGCTTCCCCGCGCCAGGCTCAACGGGCATCCCACGCAGCGCCTTCCCAACAACGTCAATCTCTCCTTCCCCGGCGTGGAGGGCGAACCCATCCTGCTCGGCCTGGACCTGGAGGGGGTGTGCGCCTCCAGCGGCAGCGCCTGCAGCACCGCGTCCCTGGAGCCCTCCCACGTCCTGACGGCGATAGGCCTCAACGCGGACGCTGCCCGCAGCAGCCTGCGCCTCACACTGGGCCGGGAGAACACGGAGGACGACGTGCACTACGTCCTGGAAGTGCTGCCGGACCTGGTGCAGCGCCTGGCCTCCATGCCCTCCCTGACCTCCACCGCCAGGTAGCAGCGCCATCCTGCGCGCTGCCATAGTCGTGGCATCTAGGCCGCGGAGCGCTGCGTAGGATAGAATGGAATAAGTGAAGGCCACCCCCTTCCCAATCCCGCCGGCCGATCAGAGCAACTATGACGACAACCGTGCTTCAGCGACCAAGCCGAGGTTCCCCTGGACGCCGCGCCGTCGGTCTGGGGTTTCTCGGCGTGGTCCTGTCTCTGTCCCTGGTCTTGGCGGCGGCCTGCATCAGCAACACGGACCGCGGCGAGTGGGCCAGGGGCAACGTCCTGCAGATCAACGTCAGCAACGTCCAGCGTGTCTCGGAGGTCCCGTACAGCGCCGGCGGACAGCACTACGTCATCCTCCCGAAGGACCCCGGGGCCTCGCTGGTGGCGGCAAAGGTCCTCCTGCGCAACGACAAGTCAGCCCAGGTGTCGCTCCTGGTGGACCATGATGCCGCGTACCTGGCCAACCGCAAGCTCAACCGGCACGGCATGGTGGACCCGTACACGCAGCGCAGCGAACTGACCGAACCGCCCAGCGACGGCGCCAAGTTCCTGCCCCTTCTCTGGGACGTCGTCGAGGTCCCCCAGGGGTTCCAGATCGAAGGCTGGGTCGTCTTCGAGATTCCAGAAGACTTTGAGGTGTTTCAGTTCAACTGGGAGCAGGCGGACACCATTCGTTTGCCCCTGGAAGGCAAGCTCTGACCTCCGCCGCGCCCATCCGGGAAGTGCTTCCCATCGTAGTACAGTGTGCCGGTGGCGGGATGTTCAACACTTGGTATAATAGACTTTTGCTCTGAAACGGCGGCTGAGAGTCACGCCACCATTCAACGGCGAGGGGCTTATGGCTGATGTCATGATCGAGGCCAGGGAGCTGACCAAGTACTACGGGGATTTCCTGGCCATAGAGGACATTACATTCCAGGTGGAGAAGGGCGAGATCGTGGGGTTCCTGGGCCCCAACGGCTCCGGCAAGACCACCACCATGCGCATTCTGACCGGCTATATGCCGCCCTCCAGCGGCAGCGCTCAGATTGCGGGCCAAGACGTCCTCACAGCGTCCCTGGAGGCGCGCCAGCAGATCGGCTACCTGCCGGAGACGGTCCCCCTGTACACGGACATGCCCGTGGGGGACTATCTCAGCTACATGGGCAAGCTTCGCGGCCTGGAGCAGCCCCGCCTGGGCCGGCGCATCGACGAGGTCATAGACATCGTACACGTCGCGCACTACCGCGACACCCTCATCGGCAAGCTGTCCAAGGGCTACCGCCAGCGCGTGGGGTTGGCGCAATCCATTCTCCACGAACCCCAGGTCCTCATCCTGGACGAGCCTACCATCGGCATCGACCCCATCCAGGTGGTCGAGACCCGGCAGCTCATCAAGGATCTGGGGCGCGAGCATACCCTCCTGCTGAGCTCCCACATCCTCCACGAGGTCAGCACGGTCTGCCAAAGGGTGCTCATCATTCATGAAGGCACGCTGGTGGCCGAGGACACCCCCGCCAACCTGGCCGAGCGACTTCAGGCCACGGACAGGGTGGAAGCAGAGGTCCGCGGCCCCAGCACGGAAATCGTCAAAGCGATTGGCGCGATCGCCGGCGTCGCGGACGTCCGCGCCACTGGCTCCGGCGACGCCCGCGTCTACACCGTCGAGTCCGCCCACGGGGCAAACGTCCGCGAGGAGATCGCCAACGTCGTGGTGCAGAACAGCTGGGGCCTTCTCCGCCTAACGCCCATCTCCATGAGCCTGGAGGAGATATTCATCCGGCTCACTTCAGAGTCCGAGGAGAGCTGAGCGCCCCTCACTAGCCTATACGACAAGGTTGGGACCCATCAGTGCGTAACATCCTCACCATCACCTCCAAAGAGACCATCACCTACTTCACCTCGCCGATGGCGTACATCATCGCCGGGGTGTTTCTCGCCCTGACCGGCTACTTCTTCGTGCAGAACATCGGCATCCCCTTCGCCGAGGCCACCAACCGGGGTTGGATCCAGGACGCATCCTTCGTCTTCATCCTCTGGTCGCCGGCCATGACCATGCGCCTCCTGGCGGAAGAGCAGAAGCTGGGCACCCTTGAGCTCCTGATGACATCACCCATCCGGGACTATGAGATCGTTCTGGGCAAGTACATAGCAACCGTCATCATCCTGCTGGTCACGCTGGTCCTGACCCTCTTCTACGGCCTGCTTCTCGTCTGGTTCGGCGACCCGGACCTCGGCCCCTTCATCAGCGGCTACCTTGGCCTCATCCTCTACGGCGCCACAACCCTCGCCATCGGCATCCTTGCCTCCTCGCTCACCAGCAACCAGGTCGTTGCCGCCGTGGTCGGCTTCGGGTCGCTGCTCCTCCTGACCCTCATTGCTCAGGCCGCCAATGTCACGTCCGGCCCCACGGCCGTATTCCTGGAGCAGATCTCCCTCTCCGGCCATTTCGACGACTTCACCCGGGGCATCATCGATACCAACAACATCATCTACTACCTCAGCGCAACCGCCGTCTTTCTCTTTCTCACGGTGCGCAATCTGGAATCGCGAAGGTGGCGATAGGATGGCCGAAATTACCCCAACCCCGGACCAGCAGCCGGAGGTCTCCTTCTGGGCCCGGGCGCAGGAGTTCCTCCGAAGCCTTGCCGTCCTCCTAGCGGCCGTGGGCGGCATTGCCGTCATCGGCGGAGCGCTCATCTACGTGTGGGTGGAGGACCTGCGGACGTTCGGGCTGGCAGCCGCCGGCGTCGGCGGCGCTCTCCTGCTCGTGGCGCTGGCCTCGTCCTTCCTCGCGGTCCGCACGGCCCTCGTCGGCAGGCGCGGCAGGCTATCCCTCAACACCGCTGCCATGATCCTCATCACCCTGGCCATCGTTGTGCTGGTCAACTTCATCAGCTTCCGGGCGCCCCAACGGCTGGACACCACCTTCACGCAGCACTTCAGCCTTGCCCCCCAGACGCTCGAGATCCTCGCCACTCTTTCCGAACCGGTCCACGCCACCGCCTTCTTCACGCCGGCACGGGGCGCCGCCCAGGCGGGCCTCCGCCAGCGCGCCGACGACCTCCTGTCCGAGTACCAACGCCGCTCCGAACGCCGGTTCACCTACAAGTTCGTGGACCCGGAGCTCGACCCAGGCACGGCGGCCCAATTCGGCATCGTCGAGTACCCCGTCATCGTCTTCCAGGGCCGGGAAACCGACGCCTTCTTCCCTCTCCGTCTCCCGCCCCTCACGGAGCAGTCCCTCACCAGCGGCCTCCTCATCGTCACCGGCACCGAGCGCAAGACGGTCTATCTGCTGACGGGTCACGGCGAGAAGGACCCCTTCGATGAGGACGCAAACAGCGCCAACGGGTTCACCTTCGCCCTGCGGGGCATGTACGACGACAGCTACGGCGTCCGGTCGCTGAACCTGAGCCAGGAGGGAAGCGTGCCGGAGGACGCCGCCCTCCTGGTCATCGCGGGCCCGGAGAAGGGCCTCCTCACCGCGGAGCGGGAAGAGCTTGACCGCTGGCTCCGCGCCGGCGGACGGGCCCTCTTCCTCCTAGACCCCCAGGCACCCCAGTCCTACAAGAGCCTGCTGGAGCCCTGGGGCGCCATCATTGGGGACAAGGTCGTAGTGGACCTGGGCAGCTCCGTCCACCAGGCCCCGCGCACACCACTGGTCCAGCGCAACCAGTACAACGACACAACCCCGATTACCAACCTCCTGGACGTCACTTTCTTCCCGAACGCCACCCCCGTGGACATACCCCAGGAGTTCCTTGAAGACCCCAGAAAGGTCCCGCCCTGGACCTTCTACTCCACCCTGGCCCTTAGCAGCGGGGCCAGCTTCGCCACCGCGGACGCCGAGCGGGACGTCTTCAACCAGCGCACGGACGTCCCCGGCCCCCACGTCATCGCCCTGGCCACCCAGGCCTGCGCCCCCCACGCCGAGGAGGTAGAGGAGCAGATCGTCCCCTCCGAAAGAGGGCTGCGCTGCCTCTCGCCGGCCGGCGACGAGCGCACGCCCACCAGCATCGTGGTCTTCGGCGACTCGGACTTCGCCAACAACCGGAACTTCTACGCCTACACAAACGCCGACTTCCTGCTCAACTCCGTCAACTGGCTGGCCCAGGACTACGACCTCATCTCCATTCGCTCCAAGCCCTTCGCCTTTCGAGAGCTCGTGCTGACGACCTCTGAGTTCAACTTCATCCGATACTCCAGCTGGTTCCTGCTGCCGGCGGCCGTGGGCGTCTTGGGCATCCTGGCCTGGTGGCGCCGCCGATAGCATTCAGGGGACCGGAAGTGGACACATGAACTTTCGCACTACCTTCATTCTGCTGGCGGCCCTGATCCTGGTAGCCGGCTACTTCGTCTTCGAGGACGCGCCCGCAGCCGAAGAGGCCAACGCGGTTGGCGTAGACGCCCCCTGGTTCTATACCGCGTCAATGGAGGACATCCAGCACATCGCCGTCCAGGTCGGCGGCGCCGAGGTCGCCTACACCTCCGAAGGACCCGGCGCCTGGTTCTTCGACGAGCCTCACCGCCCGCCGGTAGACCTAGCCCGCTGGGGCGGCATCACCCTCCTCCTGGGCGGCCCACAGACCCAACGCGTCATAGCCGAGTCCCTGGAGGACCCCGCCGCCTTCGGGCTCGACGACCCCGCGGTCACCATCGACGTCGGCCTCAAGGGCGACCGGAACCTCAAGATCCTCCTGGGCGCTACCACGCCGAACGGGGGCTTCTTCTACGCCCAGCGGGAAACGGACCCCCGCCTCTACCTGGTTGACTCTCTCTGGGGCCAGGTCTTGGCCCGGCTCGCCATCGACCCCCCCTTCCCACCCTGGTACTACCGGGTGCCGGTGCAGCGGGTGCGCTACCTCGCCGTGGACCACGACGGTACGGTCGTGGAGTTCACAAAGGACTTCAACGGCAACTGGCGATTCGCAGATCAGGACCGCACACCCGTCGACGTGGACCGATGGAGTGCGGTGCTCCCCATCCTGGGCGGACCTCCGGCGCTCCAGATCCTGGAGAGCCGCATCGACGACTTTGGCGCCTACGGCCTGCTGGAACCGGTCACTCGCATCGTCGCCGAGGTGGACCCACCGGAAGGCATCGAAGAGGTACGCCGACCCATCGAGTTGGAGATCGGAGCCCAGCTCCCGGACGAGTCGGGCTACTACGCCAAGGTGGTTGGCCAGCCCTACCTGCTCTTCGTCGACGCGGACTGGTACGAAACTATCCGGCAGCTCGCCGTAGAACCGCCCGTAGGCGCTGCGGACTCCGGCTCCTAGCCCTCCGCCCGCAGGTCCCAGGACTGCCCCCACCAACCTGCGGCCCATCACCCCCTCGACGCCCCTCCAACCCTGCCATCCGCCCCTGGCGCTTGCGCCGCGACGGCTCTACACTTCCCCCATGCGTAACCCGACCTCCGCCTGCCCCCGCTTGCCGGACGCAGCCCGCGGGATCTCCCAGAGGAGCAGGAATTGCCCGCAAAGCGGTCCGCCGTACCCCCAAAACGGTTCGTGTTGGACAAAACGAATCGTATCTGCGGCGGACGGTTTCGAAGCTGATTCGTTCCCCAAAATAGAAAAACTTGAACAAAAACTTGGAGTTCAATCAAATCGCACGAGTTCCGCTCGTCCTGAGGGGCCATCCCCCCATCACAACCGCAGACCCTCCCCCACCCACACAAGCCGTCGCGCAGCGACCGGGAATCCAGGGCGGGGCTCCAGGCTGGCGGGGTCTGCTTCACCCTCCCAACCTCGCCCTCCACGGAGAGTTACGCAAACGTCTCCGCAGGCGGGAATCCAGAACCTTCACACTGTCCGTCGCGGCAGCGACCGCTGCGGTGGAGCAGGCCTGCGCGCCAGCAGGAAGAAGCACGTCCCCAGCCCCGTCAGGATCGACAGGATCACAAAGCCCTGCTGCTCCGTCCCTGTGCGGTCCGCCACCACCGCCACCAACATGGGCCCGAAGATGGTGCCGAGCATCACGATGGGCGTGGAGAAACCCATGATGGTCCCGAATGCCCTTCTGCCAAAGTAGTCCGCCCGGATGGCGCTCATCAGCGGCCCGCGGACGCCCCAGGCCACCCCATGAAGGACCGCAAACACGAGGACCCACCAGTTCGAGTTAGTGAACGCCAGGACCAGCATCGCCAGGGAGTGGCCCACCATCCCCATCGCCGCCAGCAGCCGCTTCTCCATGTGGTCGCCCAAGAAGCCACCGCCCACGTGGCCCGTCAGCGTGAGCACCGTCATGAAAGCAAGCATGCTCCCCGCCAGCTCCACGGACACCCCCCGCTGGTTAACCAGATGTGGGATGAGGTGCACGCCCACGGCGGACACCACCAGCAGGGCGAAGGCGTGCCCCAAGCCAATGAGCCAGAATGCGGGCGTACGGACCGCCTCCCCAGCCGTGAACTCAACCTCGCTCTGGACCCGCCGGGCTGCCTGCGGCGAGGCGTCGCCCTCGCCCTCCCGCAGGAGCGGCGGTGCACCGTCGACCGTCATCCCGTACTCCTCGGGAGTCCGCCGGAGGGCCTGGGCGATGGGCAGTCCCACCAGGAGAAACAGCGCCGCGGAACCCAGGGCCGTGTTGCGCCACCCAAAGGTCGTGAGCGACCACGCAACCGCCGGCACCAGCAGTCCTCCCACCGCCTGACCGGTCCCCACCAGCCCCATGGCGGTCCCCCGCCACCGGCGGAACCAGTTGGCCACGGCCACGTTCATCGTCACCCATCCGGCCAGGGTGAACCCCAGCCCAATGATGGCGAAGGCCACGTAGAAGGCCCGGGCGGAGTCCACCATCGAGAAGAGCACGAACCCCAGGGCCGTGACCAGCAACCCAACTTGGGTGATGACCTTGGGCCCCAGGCGATCAATGAGCCATCCCTGCATGGGGCCTATGATGCCCCCCTCAAGCTGCATCATCGAAAATGAGCCCGACAGCAACGCGCGGCTCCAGCCAAACTCCCCCTGGAGCCGGACGAAGTAGGCGCCGAAGGAATGGAACAGGAGCCCGCCGTTCAGCGCCATCATGACGCCCCCAGCCAGGACCACCCACCAGCCAAAGAAGAGCCCGCCCCGTTGCCGAAGGCGAGCTCTGACCAGACCCAGCACGTTGGCTCCAATCAGTTGAAACTCACTTCATGCTAACACAGAGACCTCGGCGTAACTCCTCGTGGAGGGCGAGGTCGTGAGAGCGAAGCAGCTCCCACCCAGCCCTGCCCCACCCTGGATTCCCGCCTTCGCGGGAATGACGGTTGTGCAAAGGTCTCCTTTCGCGGGAATCTCTCATGTTGGCAACCCACACCACAACCAACGAAAACAGGGGTGGGCACGGTCCCGCGGTGCCGCGGCGTTGTGCGGCGCACATGGTTCGACAATCTCACCATGGCGGAATGGGGCCTCGCCTGTAGAGGCTGGCCCCGGGCGATGGATTCCCGCCTGCGCGGGAATGACGAGGTGGGGGATGGACGCCTATTTTCGAAGCAGTGACGGCGGCGGGGGTGCGGTTGACAGTCCATAACCGGTGGTGCTACTATTCGTCGGTATAGCTCCAAGAACACGTCGAAACGCGAAGATGGGGAGTAGTAGCGGGCTCCCGCGTTCACAGAGAGCCGGCCATTGGTGAAAGCCCGGCAGCGTTGGGACCGCGAACTCGCCCCGGAGCGGAGGGTGTGAACCCGCGTTGCGGCCAGCATCCTACGGTGGCGCCGTTACCGCCAACGAGGTGGTCCTTCCCAGTGCGGAGGACAATGAGGGTGGTACCGCGGGCATTGGAGTCCCGTCCCTTGGGGGACGGGTCTTTTTGTTGAATTGAAGCCGGGAGACCGCGAGCAGAGGATGGTGCTTCCATGAAGCTCAACGGCGGCCAGATGGTCTGCGAAAGCCTGATTCGAGAAGGCGTGGACCTGATCTTCGGCATTCCCGGCGGGGCTATCCTCCCCCTCTATCAGACCCTGCCTGAGTATCCCCAGATCCGGCACGTGCTCTGCCGACACGAGCAGGGCGCCACCATGGCCGCCGACGGCTACGCCAGGGCCACCGGCAAGGTCGGCGTGGCGTGGGCCACCTCCGGACCAGGTGCAACCAACATGGCCACGGGGCTCGCCTGCGCCATCCTCGACTCGGTCCCCATTGTCGCCATCACCGGCCAGGTGGCCAGAGAGGCCATCGGCAAGGACGCATTCCAGGAGACGGACGTCACGGGCGTAACCCTGCCCATCACCAAGCACAACTACCTGGTCATGCACGCCTCGGAGATCCCCCAGGCCATCAACGAGGCCTTCTATATCGCCAAGAGCGGGCGTCCTGGCCCCGTGCTGGTGGACATCCCAAAGGACGTGTTCAACGAGGTGGCCGAGTTCAGCTACCCGGACAGCATCGACCTGCCGGGCTACAAGCCCACGCTGGAGGGCAACCCCGCTCAGATCAAGCGCGCGGCCCGGCTCATCGCCCAGGCGCAGCGCCCCGTCATCATCTCCGGTCACGGCGTCACCATCTCCGGGGCGTTCCAGGAGATCCGGGAGCTGGCTGAAAGGACCCAGATCCCCGTCATCACGACCTTCCTGGGCCTGAGCAGCTTCCCGGAGGACCACCCGCTCTACTTCGGCATGCCGGGAATGCACGGCGCGGCCTACGCCAGCCTGGCCATCGACCAGTCCGACCTGCTCATCGCCGTGGGCATGCGGTTCGACGACCGGGTCACGGGAAAGCTCAGCGCCTTCGCCCCCGGCGCCAAGATCATCCACGTCGACATTGACCCCGCAGAGATCGGCAAGAACGTCCGCCCCACGGTGCCCATCGTCGGCGACGCCAAGCACGTGTTGCGCCAGCTCCTCCCCATGGTGGAGCCCGCAACCCATCCCGAGTGGGTGGCGCACGTCGAGCAGCTGCGCCGGGAACATCCCCTTACGGTGCCGGACTCGGAAACGGTCCTGCCCCAGTACGTTATCGAAAAGATATCCGACCTCACGGGCGGCCGCGCCATCATCGTCACCGGCGTGGGTCAGCACCAGATGTGGGCCGGACAGTTCTACAAATTCCTGGAGAGCAACCAGTTGGTCTCCTCGGCCGGTCTCGGCGCTATGGGCTACGAGACCCCGGCAGCCATCGGCGCCCAGATGGGCAGGCCCGACAAGGTCGTGTGGACCCTCGCGGGCGACGGCGGCTTCCAGATGACCCTCAACGAGCTGGCAACCATGGTCGAGAACCAGGTGCCCGTCAAGATCGCCCTGATGAACAACAACTGCCTGGGCATGGTGCGCCAGTGGCAGACCCTCTTCTACAACAACAGCTTCGTGGCGACCCAGTACTCGGGGAACCCCGACTTCGTTAAGCTTGCCGAGGCCTACGGGATCCCCGGCATCCGCGTCAAGGAGAAGGCCCAGGTGGCGGACGCCATCTCCTGGGCCATGGAGGAGGCCGGACCTGTCCTGGTGGACTTCTGGGTGGACAGGGAGGAGAACGTCTACCCCATGATTCCCCCGGGTCTGACCATCGACGAGCTGGTCGAAGATCCGAGACTCGCGCGGCAGCGGGTGCAGTGATGGCGGCCACCCCCCGTCATACGCTGGCGGCCCTGGTGCAGGACAAGCCCGGCGTCCTGAACCGGGTCACCAGCATGATCCGCCGGCGGAACTTCAACATCTCCAGCCTGGCCGTCGGTCATTCGGAGGTCCCGGGCCTCTCCCGCATGACCTTTGTCGTGGAGGGGGATGACCTGACCCTGGAGCAAGTCCGCAAGCAGCTAGACAAGCTCGTTGACGTGGTCAAGATCTACAATCTGGACGCGGACACGGTCATCAAGCGGGAGTACGCCCTGATCCGCGTCAAGTCATCGCCGGAGTTCCGCTCAGAGATCCTGCAGATCGTCAACGTATTCCGTGCCAACATCGTGGACGTGGCCCACGATTCCATGATCATCGAGGTCACGGGCGACGAGGACAAGCTGGACTCCCTTGTACGGCTCCTGGGCGATTTCGGAATCCTGGAGATCATGCGCACCGGACGCCTGGCCATGGCCCGGGGCACTGGCGATCCTGGCAACGGCGAATTCCGCGGCGTCGCGCGCGTTGGGGCCAGGCGCCGGTCAAAGAGCAAAGGGGAGCTCGGATGGTAGCCCGGGCGTCCGGAACAAGACCCAAGAGCTAGAGGAGGGGACTCATGGCAACCCTGTATCGAGAAGAGGATGCGGACCTGGCCCTGATCCAGGACAAGACCATCGGCATCATCGGCTACGGGAGCCAGGGGCACGCCCACTCCCTCAACCTGAAGGACAACGGCCTCAACGTCATGGTCGGCCTCTACAAGGGCAGCGGTTCCTGGCCCAAGGCGGAGGAAGCCGGGCTCAAGGTGGCGGAGACCGCAGAGGTGGCGCAGCAGGCGGACATCATCATGATGCTCCTCCCGGACATGGCCATGCGGGACGTCTACCGCACGGAGATTCACCCGCACATGGGACCGGGGAAGACCGTGATGTTCGCCCACGGCTTCAACATCCACTACAAGCAGGTGCAGCCGCCGCCGGAGGTCGACGTGAGCATGATCGCCCCCAAGGCGCCCGGCCACCGCATGCGGGAGCTCTTCACCCGCGGCCTGGGCGTGCCCGGACTGCTTGCCGTGGAGCAGGACGCTTCCGGGCAGGCGCGGGGAACCGCCCTCGCCTACGGCAAGGGTGTCGGCTGCGCCAAGGCGGGCATCCTGGAGACCACCTTCAAGGAGGAGACGGAGACAGACCTCTTCGGTGAGCAGTCTGTCCTGTGCGGCGGCATTACGTCCCTCATCAGGGCCGGTTTCGAGACCCTGGTGGAGGCCGGCTATCAGCCGGAGATCGCCTACTTCGAGTGCCTCCACGAGGTGAAGCTCATCGTCGACCTCATCTATCAGGGCGGCTTCTCCTACATGCGGTACTCGGTCAGCGACACGGCCGAGTACGGCGACTACAGCCGCGGCCAACGCGCCATCGGGCCGGACGTCAAGGAGCGCCTGCGGGGCATCCTTACAGACATCCAGAGCGGCGAGTTCGCCCGGGAGTGGATCGCCGAGAACGACGAAGGCCTCAAGGGGTTCCATGCCAAGCGGCAGGACGAGACACAGCAGCTGGTGGAGACCGTGGGGGAGGACCTACGGGCCTTGATGCCCTGGCTCAAGCAGACGACGTAGCGGAAGGTGACAATCGTGGAGACCGGTCCAATGCTGGAGGTTGCCGGCGTAGTTCGCCCACAGCGCGGGGTCTTGGCATGGCTCCGCCGGGCGGACTACGGCGTCCTGGAACGCCCCGTTCGCCGCAGAGGAGCGCGCGGCATCGCCGGCGCCGCGAAACGGCCGGCGTCCCAAAGCACCACTAGGAGAGCATGACATCATGGCTGAAAAGATCTACGTCCTCGATACGACCCTTCGAGACGGGGAGCAGGCCGCCGGCGCGGCCATGACCCTGGAAGAGAAGCTGGAGATCGCAAGACAGCTGGAGCGGATGAAGGTGGATATCGTCGAGGCCGGCTTCGCGGCCTCGTCCCCCGGTGACTTCGAGGCGGTCAGGCGCATCGCTGCCGAGGTCCGGGGGCCGGTCATCGGCTCCCTGTCCCGCGCCCACCCTGGCGACGTCGACGCCGCCGCGAAGGCCGTCAAGGGCGCCGCCAGCCCGCGCATTCACATCTTCCTCTCATCCTCGGACATCCACGTCCTGCACCAGCTCCACAAGGACCGGGAGCAGGTCATGGACATGGCGGTGGAGGCCGTCAAGCGCGCCAAGAAGTACTGCGAGGACGTGGAGTTCTCGCCAATGGACGCCACGCGGACCCAGCCGGAATACCTCTACGCCCTGCTGGGCGCCACAATCGAAGCCGGCGCGACCACGGTGAACATCCCTGATACCGTGGGCTACGCCATTCCCGCGGAGTTCGCTCAGCTCATCCGCGACATCCAGGAGAACGTGCCCAACATCCACAGGGCGAGAATGAGCGTCCACTGCCATAACGACCTGGGCCTGGCCGTTTCCAACACCCTGGCCGCCGTGCAGGCCGGCGTGCGGCAGGTGGAGGGTTGCATCAACGGCATCGGCGAGAGGGCGGGGAACGCCGCCCTGGAGGAGATCATCATGGCCCTCCACACCCGCCGCGACTACTTCGGCATCACCATCGACGTGAACACCACGGAGATCTACCCCACCAGCCGCCTGGTGAGCGAGACCACGGGCTTCGCCGTGCAGAACAACAAGGCCGTCGTGGGCCTCAACGCCTTCCGCCACGCGTCGGGCATCCACCAGGACGGCGTGCTCAAGGAGCGCAGCACCTACGAGATCATGGACCCAACGTCCATCGGCCTCCGCGGCAGCAGCCTGGTGCTGGGCAAGCTCAGCGGCCGCGCGGGTCTGCGCGCCCGCCTGGACGAGCTCGGCTACCACCTCTCCCAAGAGGACCTCAACCACGCCTTCGAGGCTTTCAAGGCCCTGGCCGACAAGAAGCGCGAAGTAACAGACCGCGACCTGGAAGCCCTCATGGCAGAGCAGCGCCGCGAGGACGAAATCGCCTACCAGCTCCAGGATGCTCAGGTCCAGACGGGCATGGGCCGCACGCCCCAGGCCACCGTCAGCATGTCCACCCAGGACGGTGAGCTGCGCGAGCATACCAGCACGGGCAACGGGCCGGTGGACGCCATCTGCAACGCCGTCGCCCAGGTCATGGGCGTGGAGCCCCGCCTGGACGACTATAGCGTCAAGTCCATCACCGAGGGGCTGGATGCTGTCGGTGAGGTCACCATCCGCGTGGACTACAACGGCCGCCTCTACACCGGCCGCGGGGCGGATACGGACATCCTGGTGGCCAGTGCCAAGGCCTACACGAACGCCCTCAACCGGCTCCTCTCTATGGAAGACGCCGGCAGGCCCGTATTGCCCGGAATGTAGGCCCTGTGGCCGGACAAAGACCCGGCCCCATTGCAATCTCCCTGGAGTGCTCCGCCAGGGAGATTGCGCTTTGCCCCGGTGGGGCGGCGCAGTGCTATCATAGGCGGTGAGGCCCAAAGGGCCCGCCGCACCCGGAGAGTCTCCCGTCTACGCCGGGAAGACCCGGCACCCTAGAGAGGTCCGATATGCCGCCAAGAACGATGTTCGATAAGATCTGGGACGCTCACCTCGTGCACGAGGAGCCGGGCCAGTCCGCCATCATCTACGTAGACCTCCACCTCGTGCACGAGGTCACCTCGCCCCAGGCGTTCGATGGACTCCGCATGAGCGGTCGAAAGGTCCGCAGACCGGACCTGACCGTGGCCACGGTGGACCACAACATTCCCACGTCTGACCGGCTGCTGCCCATCGCCGATGAGACCTCGCGGAGGCAGATCGAGGCCATGGACCGCAACGCCGTGGAGTTTGACCTCCCCTACTACAACATGCACAGCCAGGGCCAGGGCATCGTCCACGTCATCGGCCCGGAGCAGGGCTACACACAGCCCGGCAAGACCGTCGTCTGCGGCGACAGCCACACTGCCACCCACGGCGCCCTCGGCGCCCTCGCCATGCCCATCGGCACCACCCAGGTCGAGCAGGTGCTCGCCACCCAGTGCCTGATCCAGTCCAGGCCAAAGACCATGGAGATCCGGGTGAACGGCCCGTTGCCCGCCGGCGTCACGGCCAAGGACCTGATCCTGGGGATCATCAACCAGATCGGCGTGAGCGGTGGCCAGGGCTACGTTATCGAGTACACCGGCGAAGCCGTCCGGGCCCTCTCCATGGACGGTCGCATGACCGTGTGCAACATGTCCATCGAGGCAGGCGCCCGCTCGGGCATCATCGCGCCCGACGACACCACCTTCGAGTACCTCCGCGGCCGGCCCCAGGCGCCCCAGGGCGACGCCTACGAGGCCGCCGTGGAGCGCTGGCGCGATCTCCCCAGCGACCCCGGCGCGGCCTTCGACACGGTCGTTGAGCTCGACGCGGCCCAGCTGTCCCCCTTCGTGACCTGGGGCACCAATCCCGGCATGGTCGCCCCCGTCACTGGTCGAATTCCCGACCCGGCCTCCATGCCCAACCCCATGGACCGCGAGGCCGCCGAGCGGGCCCTGGAGTACATGGGCCTGGAGCCGGACACGCCCATCGAGGAGATCAGCGTCGACCGCGTATTCATCGGCTCCTGCACAAACTCGCGCATCGAGGACCTGCGCGCCGCCGCCGAGGTCGTCAGAGGCCGCAGCGCCAGTCCCAGCGTCTACGCCATGGTCGTGCCCGGCTCCTACGCCGTCAAACAGCAGGCTGAGGCTGAAGGGCTCGACCGAATCTTCACGGACGCCGGCCTCGACTGGCGGGAGGCGGGCTGCTCCATGTGCCTGGGCATGAACCCCGACGTGCTGCAGCCCGGAGAACGGTGCGCCTCCACCTCCAACCGCAACTTCGAAGGCCGCCAGGGCAAGGGCGGCCGCACCCACCTCGTGAGCCCCCAGATGGCGGCAGCCGCAGCCATAGCGGGCCACTTCGTGGACATCCGCGAGTGGAAGTAGGCGCAGCCCCCGCCCGCGGGCTTCATCACGCAGAAGACCATCGCCAACCGTAGGAGCAGCTCATGGACGCCTTCACCACCCTCACCGGCGCTGCCGCGCCCTTGGACCGCCACAACGTGGACACGGACCAGATCATCCCCGCCGTCTACCTCAAGCGAATCGAGAGGACGGGCTTCGGACAGTTCCTCTTCGACTCCTGGCGCTTCCTTCCGGACCGGACGCCCAACTCGGAATTCCTCCTCAACATTCCCGGCTACCGGGACGCCACCGTCCTGCTGTCCGGGCGGAACTTCGGTTGCGGCTCCTCCCGTGAGCACGCCCCCTGGGCGCTCCTCGACTACGGCTTCCGGGCCATCATCGCTCCCAGCTTCGCCGACATCTTCCACAAGAACTGCTTCGACAATGGCATCGTCCCCGTCCACCTTCCAGAAGACCAGGTCAAGCAGCTCATCGTGAAGGCCAAGGAGGAGCCCGGCTATCGTCTGACCGTGGACCTGGAGTCCTGCCAGGTTAGCGACGAAAGCGGGTTGCGCATGTCCTTCGTCGTGCACACGGACCCGGAGACCCACGAGTTCCGCCGGTACTGCCTCCTCAACGGCCTCGACGACATCGCCCTGACCCTCCAGCACGAGGACAAGATCGCCGCCTACGAGGCGATCCACCCGACCGCCTAGGCCGCGCAGGAAGGCATCGAAATGATTCGAGCAGCAATCGTACTGCTGACAATAGCGACGGCCGGCATTCACCTCTACTGGAGCACGCAGATCGAGGTGGGCGCTCCGGTCATGGTCTTGAACGGCCTCGGGTACCTTGGTCTCGTCACCGCCCTCTATGCCCCCCTTCCAGCGCTGCAGCGGTACCGCTCCACTATCCGATGGGTGCTCCTGGGCTACACGGCGCTCACGGTCCTGCTCTGGGCCCTGGTCGGCCCCCGCATCACCATCGCCTACGCTGACAAGGTCATCGAGCTGGCCCTGATCGCCTCCCTGTGGCTCGATGGACGAGCGGAGCGCCGCGCGGCGGCTTGACCCTCTCCCCCAAAGCATCGCATTCAGGCTCGTCTAGCTGAACGTGAGGCTGACCATGGATAGTCGAATCGCAGTCGACGGAGAAGCAGGAGGCTAGACTATGCCATTGCCGCTAATCGGGCCGTTTATAACTCGGATAGCAGGGGCAGCTGTTCAGTGGGGAAAAATCCTTACTCAGGCTCCTAAGATTATGACTGCGGCTGGGAAGCTGCGTGTCGGTCGGACAGCAGCGACAGCTGTTCCGTGGAGAAATGTCATCACCACTCAGGCTCCTAAGATTATGGCTGAGGCTAGGAAGCTGTACGAGAGTGTGACCGATCGGATACGGAGTCGGCCGGCTCGAAACCGCACTGCCGTTGAGGACAGCCTGCTGGCCCTGCGCGAAGACGTAACGTCAATTCACGGGGAACTGGATGCATTTCAGAGCAACCAGGCAGGCCAAGCGGATCTGATCTCTCAGATGGCCGCGCAGGAAGAGACCCTGGTGCGCGGAATGCAAACGCTATCGCACAGGTTTGCCCTGCTCTCGTTGGCCTTTGTCGCGACGGGTGCCGTGGCGATAGCTGCCCTCCTGGTTGCACTCCTTCGCTGAACCACTCAGTGAATACGGTCCGCTCGGACCGGGATCCCCAGATCCACCGCTCGTCTAGCTGAACGTGAGGCTGAAGATGGAAAGTCGTATCGCAGTACTGCCGGGAGACGGCATTGGCCCCGAGGTCACCGCCGAGGGCGTGCGACTCCTGGAGGCGGTGGGCCGCAGGTACGGCCACAGCTTCGACTTCCAGGAGGCCCCGGTCGGCGGCATCGCCATCGACACCCACGGCGTCGCCCTGCCGCCCGAGTCGCTGCGGGTGGCCCAGGACAGCGATGCGGTCCTATTCGGCGCAGTCGGAGGACCCAAGTGGGACGACCCCAGGGCCAAGGTGCGCCCGGAAGACGCCATCTTGGGCATCCGCAAGGAGCTGGACCTGTTCGCCAACCTCCGGCCCGTGCAGGTCTTTCCGGAGCTCATCGACGCCAGCCCTCTCAAACCCTCCGTCCTCCAGGGCGTGGACTTTGTCGTCGTCCGGGAGCTGACCGGCGGACTCTACTTCGGCAAGCCCAAGCGCCGTTGGGAGACCGGGACGGGGCGCCGCAGGGGCGTCGATACCATGGCCTATACGGAGGAGCAGATAGTCCGAGTCCTCCGCGTGGGCTTCGAGCTCGCCCTGGGACGGCGCAAGAAGCTCACCTCCGTGGACAAGGCCAACGTCCTTGAGAGCTCACGGCTATGGCGGGAGCTGGCCTTGGAGGTGGCCTCGGAGTACCCGGACGTGGAGCTGGAGCACCTGCTCGTCGATACCGTCGCCATGCAGCTCGTCCGTACGCCGGCGCGCTTCGACGTCCTCGTCACGGAGAACACCTTTGGCGACATCCTCACGGACGAGGCCGCGGTGATTGCGGGCTCCATGGGCATGCTGGCGTCGGCGAGCCTGGCTGCCATTCCCGGCGCCGGGGAGCGCGCATTTGGCCTCTACGAGCCGATTCACGGCTCGGCGCCCGACATCGCGGGGAAGGGCATCGCCAACCCCCTGGCCATGATGCTGAGCGCCGCCCTGTTGCTGCGCTACTCCCTGGGGCTGGAGGCCGAGGCGGCCGCCGTGGAGACGGCGGTCACTCGCGCCCTGGCCGACGGCTACCGCTGCGCGGACATCGCCTCTGAGGGGGACAAAGCCGTGGGCACCAGGGAGATGGCGGACCTCATCATCTCCCTGGTCTAGGGGCCCGCAGGCGTGGGGGCCTGGG
Source organism: Dehalococcoidia bacterium (assembly GCA_965197715.1). Classification (GTDB taxonomy): domain Bacteria; phylum Chloroflexota; class Dehalococcoidia; order Lucifugimonadales; family UBA1127. Next base: position 2,157,060 of record OZ240224.1, on the reverse strand, counting down.
TGAGGCGGGGGTGGAGGTTGGGGGGACGCCCCGCCGCCCTGTGGATTCCCGCTTTCGCGGGGCCGCTGCGCGACGGCTTTGTGGGCGTGGGTTGGGAACGTTGCGCCGGCACGTGTTATCGGGAAGGATGCCCCGCACCCCTGCCCCACCCTGGATTCCCGCCTTCGCGGGAATGACGTTGGGGCGTGCGGGCATGAAGGCGATGGGCGTGCTCCTGCGCTCGAAGGCGGATGGGCAGGCTGGTGATAGGGATGCATGGACTCGGCCGGACTCAGACAAAGAGCCGTCGATGGTATGATGAAAGGCAAGGCCGCAAGCGCAGACGTGCGTGGGCGGCTAGTCCGAGGAGGGGAGCTTCTTCGGTTGCTGGACCACCATTTCCTTGGAGCAGCATTCCACGCCGCCCTCTCCGGCCTTGGTGCAGAGCACCATTGTGCCGCACTCAGGGCATTCGTAGCGCCTACCAAGCTGATTGGACATCCAGCTACCTCCTACGCGTTAGGGCGTCTTTGGCCCCGCAGCAATCATCACAGCGGGGAACCATGTGAGCTAAGGGCGAGTCATTATATAAAGCCGGCGCCCAATGCGTCAATCTCCGGGGGCTTCCCAAGGGGCCTGCCACAAGGCTGAACATGCTGTCAGCACTCACGTGAGAGCCTTCACCCATCGCACGGTGGACTTGCGTCTTGAGATGGAAGTCGCCCTGGCGATGAAATAGAATGGATGGAACCACCCGGCGCAGCGCACTCGTGCCCATCCGGGGAGCCGGTAGCTGCGTACATTCTGAGGCAGGGCCCAGAGGCTGCCTCCTTTGAGGGACGATGGTATGTTGAACTACCATCAGATGGACGACCATCTCCTGCTCGCCCTGATAGGGATGCAGAACCAGGCCGCGCTGGAGGCTTTCTACGATCGCTACATCCGCCAGGTGTACTCGCTTGTGCTCTCCATCCTGCGGGACCCGTATGCGGCGGAGGACGTGGCGCAAGAGGTCTTCTTCAGCGTGTGGAAGCGCGCCACGTCCTTCAACGCGGAGCGTGGGCGTCCCGCCACCTGGTTGCTCAGCATCGCCCATCACCGGGCCATCGATGCGCTGCGCCGTCAGCGGCGCCGCGGCGCGCGGGAGACCCCCCTGGACCCGGAGGAGGAAGCCTTCCATACCAGGAGCACCGATCCGGGTCCCGTCGAGATAGCCATGCTGGTGGAAGACAGAGAGCAGATTAAGGAGGCGCTGCAGAAGCTGCCGGTGGAGCAGCAGCGCGTCATCATCCTGGCATACTTTCAAGGATTGACCCAGGTGGAGATATCGGAGCTTCTCAAACATCCTCTCGGAACGGTGAAGACGCGGATCCGCCTGGGGTTGGAGAAGCTCCGCCAGTCCATGGGACCGTGGCTGGGCGCCGAGTCATGACCTGCGATACGGCCAGGGAACAGATACCCTCCTATGTCCTCGGCGCGCTTGGACAGGGTGAACGTTCCGGCCTGGAAGCCCATCTTCGGCGGTGCTCCGAGTGCGCCGTAGAGCTGGAGAGCAGCGTGAACGCCATTGGCCATTTGGCTGCCGGCGTGCCCCAGGTGGACCCTCCTCCCGCCCTGAAGAACGCTCTGTTCGACCGCGTCAGCCGCGACACCCAGGCGAGCGCTTGGCTCTCCCATTTCAGCGCCGTACGCTTCTGGCGGCCCGCCCTGGCGACCGCCATGATCGTCGCCCTCGTAGCCGTGAGCGCCGCCTCCTACAACAACCGCCAGGAGCTGCGGGAGCTGCAGGTCCAGACCCAGGACCTCCAGATGTTTGTCGAGAGCCAGTCCCAGCCCGTGGAGCTCACGACCCAGCCCGCCAAGGAGCAGTACGCCCTGGTCTCCATGCTGGCGAGGCCGGACAAGAACATCTATTGGGCCGAACGCAACACCCGGTTTCCCGATGTCCGCGGAATGCTGCTGACCTCCGGCAACTCACGGTGGGGCGTGGTGGCCACCATTGGACTGGACATGCTGCCCGAGGAACAGAAGTACCACATTTGGCTTCAGCAGGACGAACGGCTCGCGCCGGGAGGCGCCTTCACGGTGGACGAGGACGGTTGGGGCCAGCTCACCCTGCGGCCTCCCGAGCCCCTCGACATGTTTCAGAGCATCATCGTGACCATCGAGCCCCAGGACGGGACCGCCGAGCCAACGGGGCCCCAGGTCTTCCGCGTCAACATGACCCCGGACGAGTAGGTCGGTCGCTGGCGCGGCGGCCACGCAGGGGAGGGTTGCGGGGAGGCGTGGGGAGGACGGGTCGCTGCGCGACCGCTTTGTGGGGGGAGGGTTGCGGGGTCGCCACGGCGGGGGGGTGCGAGGAGGGCGGGGTTGAGGAGGATGCACAGCTGCGGCCCGCCCTGCCCCTGGATTCCCGCTTTCGCGGGAATGACGGCGGGGGGGTCGGCGCTATACTAGCCCCTGAGACGCACCTCAATGGGGGTATTGATGACGACCTATTCCCACATCGGCAAGCCAGTCACCCGCATCGAAGGGCCGGCCAAGGTATCGGGAGAGGCCCTGTACCCGGCTGACCTGCGCGTCACGGGCGCCCTCTGGGCCAAGGCTGCGCGAAGCCCTCTGCCCCACGCCCGCATCGTGCGCGTCGACACATCCCGCGCCGCGCGGCTGCCGGGCGTCCGCGCTGTCCTCACCGCCGCCGACGTCTCCCCCGCCCTCATGGGCGTGCGCCTCCGGGACATGCCCATACTGGCCGGGGACCGCGTCCGGTTCATCGGCGAGAAGGTCGCCGTCGTTGCCGCGGAGGACCCGGATACCGCGGAGGAGGCCGTCTATCTTATCGACGTAGAGTATGAGGAGCTGCCCGCGGTCTTCAATCCCCTCGAAGCCCTCGAACCGGGCGCGCCCATCCTGCACCGGGACCTGGCCTCCTACGCGGGTCTGCCGCAACCCGTCGACGGGCCCACCAACCTGTTCTCCCGCCTCACGTACGCCAAGGGAGACCTCGCCGAGGGTTTCGCGCAGGCGGACCAGGTCTTCGAGCACCATTTCTCGCTTCAGATGGTGCACCAGGCGTACATGGAGCCCCACGCCTGCCTGGTGGACGTCGACGGGCAGGGGCGAGTCCAGGTGTGGGTGAACAACAAGACGCCGCACCCGCTCCGGCGGCAGCTCGCCGAGGCCTGGGGCATGGCGCCGGAGCAGGTACGGATCAACGTCACCGAGATCGGCGGCGACTTCGGGGGCAAGGGCAGCTTCAAGGACGTTCCCGTGGTCTACTATCTGGCCAGGGCCACAGGCCGGCCCGTCAGGATGCTCATGAGCTCCACGGAAGAGTTCCTGGCGGGCAATCCCCGTCATCCGGGTGTCATCACCATAAGGTCGGGCATGAAGAAGGACGGGACGCTGGTTGCCCGTCAGGCCCACGCCGTCTTCAACAGCGGGGCGTACGGGGCCTTCAAGCCCGTGCCAGCAGTGAACATGCCGGGCGTGTCCCACCTTGGCGGCTCCTACCGCGTCGACCACATGCTGGTGGAGGCGGACTGCGTCTACACCAACACGGTGCCCTGCGGCTACTTTCGCGCACCCGGCGGGCCCCAGGCTGTCTTCGCCGCAGAGTGCCACATGGACATGATCGCCCAGGAGATGGGGCTGAACCCCCTGGATCTGCGCCTCAAGAACGTGCTCAGAGAGGGCGACGTATCCCCCAGGGGCCGCAGGTGGCGCGAGGTGAAGGGCGAGGAGACCATACGGGCCGCCGCCGAGGCCGCCAACTGGACGGGACCCAAACCAGGCCCACACTACGGCCGGGGGATGGCCGTCCATAACCACAGCACCGGCGAGGGCGACAGCAGCGCCATCATCGCCGTCGACGAGACCGGCGCCGTGACGCTCTACAGCCCCACCTTCGATACGGGCACCGGCATCCACACGGTCCTCCGCCAGCTGGTGGCGGAAGAGCTCACGCTGCCCCTGGAAGCGGTCCACGTCGTGACCGCGGACACGGACGTGACGCCCTTCGACATCGGCATCGGCGCGAGCCGCGTCACCCACGTGGCGGGCGTGGCGGCGTACCGGGCTGCCGGCGAGGTGCGCCAGCGCCTCGCCGCCGTTGCCGCCGAGCTGCTGGAACGCCCCGAACAGGAGATAGTCCTGCGCAATGGAAGCTTCGCCCCGGAGGGCGCGCCCGAGCGGAGCGTCAGCTTCGCCAACGCGGCGCAGCGAGCCGTGCAGGCAGGCGGGCCGCTGCGCGTGCAGGCGGAGTTCCGGTCCGAGAACGCCGTCGACATCACCTCATTCTGCGTCCAGGTCGCGGAGGTGGAGGTGGACCCGGAGACGGGCCAGGTGCGCGTGCGCCGCTTCGTCAACGCCGTGGACTCGGGCACAGTCCTGAACCCCATCGGCCACCGCGGCCAGGTCTGCGGCGGCGTCGTTCAGGGGCTCGGCTACGCCCTCAGCGAGGAGATGCCCGTGGAGGACGGGCGCGTGGCCGCGCTCCACTTCGGGGACTACAAGATACCCACCGCCCGCGACATCCCCGAGCTGGTGGAAGTCGTGCTGGAGTCGCCCTCCGGCCCCATCCCCTACCAGGGCAAGTCCATCGGCGAGACCACCAACTGCCCCACGGCGGCAGCGGTGGCCAACGCCGTCGCCGACGCCGTGGGCGTGCGGATCAACGACCTGCCCATCACCGCCGAGAAGGTGCTCGCCGCTCTGAAGGCGCAGCGGCGCTAGGACCGAGCGGACGCGCCGCCCCTACTGCCGAGGGTGGTTCGCCTTGATGTTCTGCTCGGCGAGGCGCACCGTCTCCTCGATCCTCCTCCGCCGTGTTTCTGGTCTCCTGGCGTTCAGAATCCACTGCAATAGGATCCGCTTTGAGGACGGTCGAAACGCCTGGAAGTTCGCCTCCGCCTTGTCCCCCGCTGCCAGGGCTTCGCCGAGGTCCGGCGGGATGACGGACTCCTGGACCTCCTCCAGGGCAGTCCACGCGCCGCTCTCTTTCGCCAGCTTGACCAGCCCAAGGCCGGCTTCCGTCATCCGGCCCTGTTCCATCATGCGCTCCACCCGCTGGCGGTTCGCCCTGCTCCAGTTGCTCTTTGGGTTGCGGCTGGTGAAGTACAGGACGTAGCTCTCGCCGTCTCTCTTGTTCGTCCTGCTGTCTACCCAACCAAAGCACAGCGCCTCCTCCACCGCCTCGTCATAGGTAACGGTGGGAACGCCGCTCTTCTTGTGGTACAGGACCAGCCAGACTTCGCCCGGCTGGTTGTGGTTGGCGGCCAGCCAGCTCCGCCACGCCTCGCGGTCCTCCACGTAGAGCTGGCCTGGCTTTTCTGTTCCGCCCTGCGCCATCAGGGTCATCTGCCGCGCGGCGCTCATCCGGGCGCGCCGAAGAACTCGTTCTTCCTGGAATGCAGGTAGTGCCGGGCGATGAAGCTCAGCGGCTTGGTTGCCGTGTGGAACTGCCGGTGCAGCAGCCAGAAGACCTCGTTGAGGTCCAGGGTCTTGGCCGCCGGGTGCTCCCACGCCAGCCGGTAGAACCGCGCTCCCTCGCGCTCGTAGTCCTCCAGGCTCCGCCGCACACGACCCGGCGCCAGCGGCCGAAGCTGGCCCGTCACCGCGTAGCGGTGGTCTCCGCGGGCGTAGTCAGCGAACATGCCCGAGACGAAAAGGCAGACGTCCGCGATGCGCTTGTAGAGGCCGAAGCGCTGCTCCTCGTCACTGGTGTCGAAGAGGCGCATCAGGCTGTCGATGTCCATGTCGTTGAACCTGATCCTCCGGCGGATCCCCCTCCGCACCCGCACCGGCACGACGTAGCTCTGTATCCTCGTGAAGGAGGCCATCGCGTCTGCCAGGTACTCCAGGACGCCGGGCTCGCCCAGCAGGCCCACCACCTCCTGCGTATCGAAGACCACCACGGTGTCGCTGCCCGAGCGCTCGACGGTGTGGCTGGCGGCCTCCAGGTCCCGGTACGTCCGGCGCAGCAGGATCTCGAAGTAGAGGGCGGGTGAGAGATGCACCAGAGCCTCGGGGTCGTCCATGACCCGCCTGAAGAGCTTCTCGTCCCCCACCAGCGCCGACCGGAACTCGGCGTCCTCCAGCACCAGGCGCTTGAGCTGCTCCTTGTTCCCGGCGTCGGGGGCTGCCTCCCCCACGACGAAGTCCAGCTCCGTGTCGGTGAACTGCGGTACCTGCACGTGGACCCTCCGCATCATCCTTGCCGGTGCGGCTCATCGCATACGGGGTCGGACCCCAATGCATTGAGCACTATCGCAAGGGTATGTGCGTTGATTATAGCAACAAGCCTGCCGGACCCCAGGAGCGTTCTGCAGTCCGTCTACCGCCTGCTGCGCCCCGGAGGCGTCCTGATCATCGCCACCCATGACGTCGACGGGCTCTGGCCGAAGATGGTCGGCGCGCGCTGGCGGCACTTCAACATGCCGGAGCACGTCTACTTCTTCTCGCGCCGCACCCTGACGCGCCTGCTCTCCGAGGTGGGCTTGGAGACCTTCAGGGTTGCCGAGACCCCAACCCTCGCCGCGGTCACCGAATCCAACGATACCGAGACGGGGCTCTACGCCCCGATCCGGTTCCTCCACAGGACACGGCTGCTCTCCACGTCGGCGCCGATGCTCCGCGCCATGCACGGCGTCGCGCGGCGGCTCGACTGTTCGGACGGCATCACGACCTACGCACGCAAGCCATGAGCTCCACGGGGCGGAGAAGCCCCGCGCCGCGCCGCTACCCTGGATTCCCGCTTTCGGAGACCTTTGCGTAACTCCCCGTGGGTGGCGAGGTCGTGAAGGTGAGGCAGCTCCCTCCAACCCGCGGCCCCTCCCCCTGGATTCCCGCTTTCGCGGGAATGACGGCGGGTGGGTACGGGAGTGACGGTTATGCAAAGGTCTCCTTTCGCGGGTATGACGGGGGTGGGTGGCGGACGTGTTCAGGCTGTTCCTAGCCCGCCGGGCCCTCGGAGGTCCTGGCGGCCCCGGCCATCGCCTCCACAATCTCGTCCACCACAGGCCCGTACCAGGCCGCCTGGCTGTGGCTGACCGGATTGCTCTTGTGCCGCGTCCGGGTATAGAAGCTCTCTTCCTGCGCAATGGCGATGGACTCGTTCTGGGCCGGGTCCCGCAACACGTTCATGGGGTCGCCGCCGTCGAGGGCGATCTCCATCTGCTCCTTCAGCAGGCGGCGGTAGAGGATGAGGCCCTGGTCGGACACCCCCAAGCGCTCCTGCGTGCGGTCGCTCACCTCCCCCGCCGCGGCCCACACCATCATGTCCTGGCCGTCGACGTAGTTGGTGACCAGCCGTCCGTCGGGGCCAGTGTGGGGCACCTCGTGGAACGGCACCGAGTCCTGCCTGGGCAGCACGGCGCCGGGGCCTGGGTCGAAGCACGCGTACCAGAAGTTCTTCGTGTGCGTGTCGTCCATGGGAACGCGGAACTGGAACTCCAGCAGGCCGCCGCCGAGGCGCAGGATGTTGGGGAAGAGGATGGGATGCCCAACACGCCACCCTTCGCTCTCCTCGGTCTCGCCCTCGAGCACGCGCCGCTTGATGATGCCGTGCTCGAAGACCTCGAAGCCGATCTTCAGGTGGTGCCGCTTGAAGGAGCCGATGAACATCCGCTGGTCGTCGCTGAGATTGCCGCCCGTCTCGCGCTCCAACTGGTACTGGAAGTAGGTCCCGTGGAGATGCTCGAGATGGACGGGGTCCAGCGAGTTCTCCATGGTCTGCAGCCAGTTGCACGGGACCACGGAAAAGCCGATGTGCCGGTGGACGTTGTCCATGACCAGCAGGTCCCACCGGGGCAGCAGGGACGCCGGCGAAGGCCCCAGGTACGCAAACACCAACCCGCCCATCTCCTGCACCGGGTACGCTGCGACCTCCACCCGGTCCTTGAAGGTGCTGTCCGACGCCTCGGCGGGCATCTCCAGGCACCGCCCAGTCTCGTCGTACAGCCAGCCGTGGTAGGGGCAGCGGAGCCCGTGCTCCTCCGGGATGCCGTAGAGCATGTTGACGCGCCGGTGCGCGCACGCCTCCTGGATTAGCCCCAGGGTCCCGCTGCGGTCCCGGTACAGCACCAGGTCCTCGCCCAGGAGCTTGACGGCCCTGGTGGGCTCGTGGGCCAGCTCGGCGGCCGCCGCGATGGGGTGCCAGTAGCGGCGCAGCAGCCCGCCCATTGGCGTGCCAGGGCCAACGCGAGTGAACCGCTCGTTCTCCTTCGCTGTGAGCATGGACCGGTTCCTTTCCGCCGAGCTTCCGACCACCGCCGCCCGCACCCTGATTTCGTGGATGGTATGGGAGGGGCTTGGGCGTGTCAACTTCGCCGCCGGTTCTCCGGCCTGGCTCTGCATGGCTTATGTCAACTCTTGCGCCGAACGATGCACAGGCTCCGTCTGCGGCACGTCGGGAGGCTCAACACGCCCCCGCACAGCGCCCTTGTGGGAACCATGGCCATTCGCGTACACTGAGGCCCGACATACCTACGAAATAGAGGGGGTAACTATGGCGCCCAGCTCACTCGTTACGGCAATCGGCACCTACGGTCACACCGCGGCCCTCAAGGACGGCACGGTCAAGCCCGAGGGTGTCGACCTGGAGTTCGAGGAGGTCACGCCCATCATCGCGGCCTTCCGCCGCATGGTCCGCGGCCTCGAGTTCGACGTCTCAGAGATGGCCATCTCCACCTATCTGTGCGCCAAGGCCTACGGCAAGCCCTTCACCGCCATCCCGGTCTTTCCCGTGCGCGCCTTCCATCACGGCGCCATCCTGTACAACACCAAGTCCGGCATATCCGGCCCCCAGGACCTGGCCGGCCGCAAGGTGGGCGTCAACCGGGGCTACACCGTGACCACCGGCCTCTGGGTCCGCGGCATCCTCCAGAGCGAGTACGGTGTGGACCCCAGCTCCGTGACCTGGGTCCTCTCCGGTGACGAGCACGTCCAGGAGTGGCAGGCGCCCCCCAACGTCACAACTCCACCCGGCCAGGTGGACCTGGCCCAGATGCTAATCAACGGTGAGATCGACGCCGCCATCGGCGTCGGCGCCGTGGACTCGCCCGACGTCAAGCCCCTCATCCCTGATGCGCGCAATACGGCCCACGAGTCCTTCAGGAAGACCGGGGTCTTCCCCATCAACCACACCATTGTCATCAAGGACTCGGTGCTGGAGTCGGAGCCGGATGTCGCCGCTTCCCTGTTCAACGCCTTCAAGAGCTCCAAGCAGGTCTATCTGGACAAGTTGGCCGCGGGCACAGACCTGGGCGACGCAGACCAGGCGGTCGTCCAGCTGCAGGGCGTCGTCGGCGACCCAGTGCCCTACGGCGTAGAGGCCAACCGCAGGGCCATCGAGGCCGTCATCGACTTCAACGTCGCCCAGAAGATCATCCCCAACAAGGTCTCCATTGAAGAGGTCTTCGCCTCCGGTACCGTGGACCTGAGCTAGACGGGGCGGAGGCAGCGGCCCGGGCTTGCGCTGCCGCCCGGGGCAAGAGAGGACAGCATGCCCTTTTATCGGTACGGCCGCTGGGACGGGACGCAGGAGGTGCCGGACCTCTCTGCCGAGGAGCTGGTCGACCGCGTGGCCGACGAGATGCTGGAGACGGGCGACCTGCGCCGCGTGCTCCGGCGCATGATGCAGTTCGGCACCGACTTCCCTGGCGGGCAGCGCATGCAGGGCCTTCGCGACCTGCTGGAACGCCTCCAGCGGCGGCGCGACCAGAACCTGGAACAGTACAACCTGGACTCCATGATGGACGACATCCAAGAGAAGCTGGACCAGATCATCGACAGGGAGCGCCAGACCGTCGAAGACGCCCTCAAGGACGCGCCGCAGGGCGAGGATGACGCCCCTCGGAGTGAGGGTCCGGACAAAGGCCCGGAGGGGGAAGAAGACTCTTCCCAGGAAGGCAGACAGGGCCGGAACGCGGACGGGGCCGGAGAAGTGGACCCAGACCTCCTCCAGCTCCGGCAACGCCTGGCCCAGCAGCACATGGAGCAGCTGGACAAGCTGCCTCCCGGCGCCGGCGGACGCGTCAAGGGGCTCCAGCAGTACGACTTCATGGACCCCCAGGCCCGCCAGGAGTTCGAAGAGCTGCTCCAGATGCTGCAACAGCAGATGATGCAGAGCTACTTCCAGGGGCTGCAGCAGAGCATGGAGAACATGACCCCCGAGGCCATGCAGCAGGTCCGGGAGATGGTCCAAGACCTCAACCGGCTCATGCAACAGCGCATGAGCGGCCAGGAGCCGGACTTCCAGGAGTTCATGGACAAGTGGGGCCAGATGTTCCCCGAGGGCATCAAAAACCTGGACGACCTCATCGAGCACATGAACCGGCAGATGGCCCAGATGGAGTCCCTGCTCAACTCCATGTCACCGGAGCAGCGCCGGCAGCTAGAGGAGATGGTCGGCGCGCTCATGCAGGACGAAGGGATGCAGTGGGACATGGCCCAGCTCGCGGCCAACCTGCAGCGGCTCTCGCCCCAACCCTGGTTCGGCAACGACTTCGACTTCGGCGGCGACGAGCCCCTCTCTCTCCAGGAAGCCATGCGGCTCATGGGTGACATGAACTCCATGGACGACCTGGAGCACCAGGTCATGGACAGCATCCGCTACAACGACGCCGCCAGCCTGGACAACGACGAGGTTCGCCGTCTCCTTGGAGACGAGTCCGCCCAGATCCTGGAGCAGCTCCAAGAGTTCACCAAGCGCCTGGAGGAGGCGGGCTTCATCCAGCGCAAGGGCGACTCCTGGGAGCTCACTCCCCAGGCCGTGCGGAAGATGGGGCAACGAGCCCTGGAGGAGATCTTCGGGAAGCTCCAAATGAGCGTGTTCGGCTCCCACAACGCCCGCAGGACGGGCATCGGCATCGAGATGGAGGACAGCACCAAACCCTACGAGTTCGGTGACCCCTTCCACATGGACACCCAGAAGACGGTCTTCAACGCCGTCACCCGCCAGGGCCGGGGCACGCCGGTGAAGATCAACCACGACGACTTCGAGGTCTCCCGCACCGAGGCCCTCACCCGGGCAGCCACGGTCATCATGCTCGACATGAGCCGCTCCATGATGATGACCGGGTGCTTCCAGGCCGGCCGCAAGGTTACCTCCGCCCTGGACAGCCTCATTCGCATGCAGTACCCCAGGGACAGCCTGTACGTCCTGGCCTTCTCCTACTTCGTTCTGGGACTGAAGCCGGAGATGATCTTCGACAACTCATGGATCGAGAACGGCGGAGGCACCAACTTTCAGGAGGCCATGTACCAGGCGCGCCGGGTCCTGAGCAAGCACCGCGCGGAGACCAAGCAGATCGTCATCATCACGGACGGGCAGCCCACGACGTACAACTACTGGTGGTCGGAGCGCGACTTCTACCGCCCAAGCCACGACGGGCTCCAGGAGACCCTGCGGGAAGCCATGCGCTGCGCCCGCGAAGGCATCACCATCAACACGTTCATGCTAAGCAGGGACCCCTACTCCGCCGACTTCGTGCGGATGCTCACCAAGGTGAGCCGCGGGCGCGCCTTCTTCGCAACGCCCGACCGCCTCGGCGAGTACGTGCTCCATGACTACGTGATGAACAAGCGCAAGGTCGAGAAGGGTCAGCTCTGAGACACGCCCTCCGCGCCGCACCTGCCCGCCCGTCCACCCAGGAGCGGTGCGGCCGGCCCGAGCCCGTCAAGCGGCCGGCATCTCCGGTGCGAACGCGACGCGCGGCCTTCGCGATGACATGATGGAAGCTCAGCGTGTGGGCACAACCCCTCCATCAGACGTGCGTGCGGTCATATTCGACTGGGACCAGACACTGTGGGACTCCTGGACCCTGCATCTGAACGCCATCAAACACGCCGCCGGCTTCGTGGGCCGGGCCCCGCCATCCACGCAACACGTCCTGGACACCTTCGGCGGCACGCTGGAGCACCATCTGCTACGCATCTACGGTAGTCAAGACGGGCCCATGCGCGGCTATCAAGAGTACTACCGCGCCCGGCGGCTGGACCTAGCCCGACTCTTTCCGGGCGTCTCTGACGTGCTTGCCGCGCTCCGAGCGGCGGGCTACAAGGTGGCCGTGCTGTCGGACAAGGAGGAGTCGAGGGGGCTTGAGGAGGTGGCCATCGCGGACCTGGACGGCGCGCTCCACACCGCTGTTTTCCGCGACGGGTCGTGCCCCAGCAAGCCTGCGCCCGATGGCCTGCTGCAGACCCTGAACAGGCTGGGCGTGAAACCGGGCGAGGCCGTCTACGCCGGCGATGCCCCGTGGGACATCGAGTGCGCACGCCGCGCCGGCGTGGTGTCGGTGGGTGCGCTGTGGGGCAGCCTGGACGTGGACGCCCTCATGGCCGCCGCGCCGGACCACACCTGGCACGCACCCCGCGATGCGCTGGCGTTCCTGGGGGCGCGGGGTTAGGTGCGACCTCAGGGACCTGGCGCTTCCTCCAGCGATGGCACACTTTACGTCTCCTGCACTACTAGGAGACCGTGCAAGGCTCCAGGCTACGTATCGTCTGATGGGTCTTCATAGCTTTCCGTCTCACGATTCCACCAGCCATAGTTCCACTCATCCATGTTGGCTGAAGGTTGACAACTCGCCGCAGGAACCCAGCGACGCATCTGCTGGCCTCCCGGGGTGGACGCAGCCAGCACTTGATACAAGAGCGTCCCACCCATAATAGTCGCCCCTATGATTTCAACCTCCGACGCGATTTTGCCGGCTTGCTGGAACAACACGCGGGAACCGATAGTAAAAAGTAGTTCATATCCTGTCCGCTCCTCCCCACTCATAGCGCCCAAGGCTGTACCTGGAGTAAAAGATTCCACCTCTTCTCGAATACGATCCACTATACCTAACAATTGCCCTGACCCTTGCACCATTTCTGCTTCCGCAGCGACCTTCAATCGACCGAGGATGTGCCCAAACTCGAGGAATAGCTTCTCAGTGAAGCGGAGACTTCCATACGTCGTGTCAAATATTGCGATACAACTTCCTCTTCCAGCACCCGCGTCCACGTTACCAACACTTATGTTAGTCGCAGCGGACCCTATGTCGTGGGTCAAGATACTGTATTCGTGAGTGAACATCTCCATTATTCTGTCCGAGACGATGCGCTTTACTTCCGACTCCCTGAACCAAGGTTGATCTACGAAAAGAATAACGCCGGTGGTTCGAAAGTTCCTTGCCCGGCTTTGCATTCTGGGGTTAGATTGCTGCAACTCCCGATACGAGTGAAATCGCCCCTGTCCATCATAATAGCCTTCTACACGTTCTGTGACCAACATTCTACACTCTACTAAGAAGCCATCTGTCCCCCTTACATAGTGATCCGCAATAACCTCGCCATCAGAAATCTTAGCACGGACCCATGTTCGTATCTGGGGACGCGTTATCCGATGAGGCGATGTATTCCTTACTCGGACAAAAGAATCTATTGCACCTGCCGTCCATCCTAATACCTCGTATGCGCGTCCATTATGATAGTAGGTGGCACCAGGATAGCATTCCCTAAGTGCTTGTGCAGCGGTTACTTCGCCAATGCTATCCCCATTTTGACTGTATCTAATCTGAAAATTGACATCCCCTATGTTTCTTAGCGGATATCCTCTGTGTGGTGTGTCACCGCCGAGCCTTGCTATATCATCAAACTCTACTGGGCGGTTTCCAGATGGAAGAGCGTACTGATAAATCTCCCCAAAACCATGTGGCCAGTGTGTCCGGGCAGGCAAGCGTGAAGGCGCTGCAAGCGACTCGCGTTCTACGGCAAGACAGCGACTATGGGCAAATTGCATGAACCGATTGTCTAGGTACAAGTAGGATGGCTCCACGGACATGTCGTGGTACTCCCGAAACGTGGTGCCGTACCTATGGAAGGCGTCAACCGGAGCAATTACAACAAAAGCGCCTGCGCTGCCCCGACCAACTCTGCCAAGGCGCTGTCTGTACGCCTTACGAGTTGGAGGAATACCTACGCTTAGCCCGACTTGCAGATTGGGTAGATCTATTCCGAGCTCAAGCGCAGATGTTGACACAACACCTCGAAGTGCACTCGACCGCAGTCGTCGTTCGATAGAACTCCGCTCCTCAGGCGTGTATCCCGCCCGATACGGGGATACCTGCGGGTGTTTCGACAGATCTGCAATATCCTGCTGAGAAGCAATAGCCAGTGTCTCCACACCCTTTCTTGAATCGACAAACGTGATGAAGCTGCCTTCATCGCCCTGGGACAACATGCGTCCTTGCAATTCTTCAGCAATCTGCAGTTCCAGGTCTGGAGGACAAGCCACATGGGCCACGATGCGCTCGTGTCTCGGTGCGCCGTCGGATTCGTGGTCGACCACAGAAAATTTCGACCCCGTAAGTAGTCTCATATGCTCCCCGGGATCTGCGATAGTGGCGGTTGCCGTGACGAATTGCAACGGACTCTCAGCTCCTTCATTCCTCAGCAAATGATTTCGAGCAGCGATGAGCCGTCGAATCAAGAAAGAGGAATTGCTTCCAAACACGCCCTCCCAGGTATGAGCTTCATCGACTACGAGAGTTGAAAGAGTCTTGATGAAATCCCTAACTACTGGTGTTGCTAAACTTGACATCAGCCAGGATTGAACAACATCGGGCGTCATTATAACGACCCTCGCCCGGTTAAGGATAGGAATGCGGTCTCTAACTAGCACCGTGCCGTCTATCCTACCTATTACATCTTCTTCTAAGTCGAGATCGCGTGCTAAGTTGTTCCAGCCCCTCAATTGGTCAGCAACCAACGCTCTAAGTGGATAGAGGACTGCTATCTTACTGGATGGGTCGCTCAACAGCTTATGGAAGGCCAAGGATTGGAAAACCAAGCTCTTGCCAGAAGCCGTTCCCGTAGAGATTACGAGATTATCGCCCTTTCCAAGGGCTTCTAATGCAGAAGCCTGGTGTGCCCATAGGCCTCCAGGGTAACGCTGGTCAAGAAGGTCACCAACTGGAGACGAGAACAAGAACTGCGGAATTTTTCCGTAGCGGGCTGGCCGCGGTTCAACAACGAAGGATTCGACGACCGGAAACTCTGTACCGTGGAGAATCGAGCGAATTGTATCGTACATGCACTAGCCTCGTTGCGGCTTCGTTACCTCAAGCCAAGCCAATGCTAAGGCATTTGCGGACGCAACACGACTGACACGCGAACCTTCAGCGCAAAGGCTCGATCCTGTCAAGTTTGGCCCCGGGCAACGACGCTGCGGGCCCTACATCGCGTACAGGGTCGCGGGGTTGTACGACAGTATCTTGTCGATGACGTCGGGTCGAAGCTCGGAGCTCCGCCTGAGGTTGCGCAGAGACTCGATCTCCGTGGACTGGTCGCTGTGCCCGTAGTCCGTGCCGATGACCAGCTGGCCCTCCCCGGCGTAGGGCAGGATGTAGGACAGGTCGTCGTCCGTCTGGCATGTCACGTAGAAGCGGTTGTCAGCCATTACCGTGTCGCTCAGGGGCTCGGCCTTCCTGCCCGTGGTGCCCTTGAAGCGGCGCCGCAGGTCGTGGATGACGTAGGGGATCCACTGCGAGCTTGCCTCGACGAACGCCCACCGCAGCGTGGGGAACATGGACGGGACTTCGCTCATGATCAGGGCGTGGAAGCACCCCACCGTGGGCAGCCGCAGGCCCACGAAGGCCGAGCCGCCCGGGGTCCGCGAGAGCAGGTCGTTCATGCCGGGGTTGGAATTGCCGATGTGGATGGTGATGGGAACGTTGAGGCGTTGCGCCTCTTCGTAGAGAGGGTAGAAGTAGGGGTCAGTCAGAGTCCTGCCCGTCTCCAGGGGCCGCATGTTGATCCCGCGGGCGCCGCGCTCCACGGACCACCGCACCTCCTTCACCGCCTCCTCCATGGCCAGCACCGGCGGGACGCAGATCCACGGCAGACGGCCCCCGGCGTCCTTTGTTATGTCCGCCATCCAGCGGTTGAAGCCCCGGCAGATGGCCACGTCGATATCCGCGCGCTCCGCCACCTGGTTGATGAAGATGGTTGGGAAGAGCACCTGGATGTCCACCTCCACCTCGTCCATGTGGCGCAGGCGCACGTCTATGTTCTCCATCTCCCTGGCTTCCTGTGGCGTGGCGATGTTCCGCCCCGCAGCCTCGGATAGCTTCTCCATGTCCTGGGCCGTGGCCACGGACCGCCCCAGCCCCTTGACCTTTCCCTCGATGACCCAGAACTGCCGCTTGGAGTCGCCCTTCGCGGGGGCCATCAGGACCGGCCGGAACCTGCTGTCCGACGGGTCCATGTAGTCCCACGTGCGCTCTGTCTCCACAACGTGAGCGTCGGCGTCGATGGTGCGCAAGCCGGTGCGCGGCTCCTTCTCTACGGTCCTTGATACTGCTGTCTGCATCGTTCGTGCTCCTTTCTTCTTGCCGAGGAGTGAGTGCAGCTTACCGGTTCGTCAGCGGAATGACAACCATGCCCAGTCCTGTCCTGCGGCTACTCCACCGCGGCCTGCGCCGCAGCGGCCTGCTCGTCGGCGTGATAGGAGCTGCGCACCAGCGGGCCGGCCGCCACGTGGCGGAAGCCCATGCGCAGCCCCAGGTCGCGAATCGCGTCAAACTCCTCGGGCCGATAGTACCGCTGGAGGGGGAAGTGGGCCGGTGACGGGCGCAGGTACTGGCCCACGGTGAGAAGCCGGCACCCGTTCTCCAGCAGCTCCCCCATGGTCTCCGTGATCTCCTCGTCGGTCTCGCCGAGGCCCACCATCATGCCCGACTTGGTGGGGATGCGCCCCGCCAGCTCGCCGGCCCGGCGCAGGAGCCGCAGGGAGCGGTCGTAGCCACCCTTGGGCCGCACCGTGCGGAAGACCCGGCGCACCGTCTCGATGTTGTGGTTGAGCACGTCCGGAGCGGCGTCCAGCACCGTCGCCAGGGCGTCGTCATCCCCCTTGAAGTCGGGGATGAGCACCTCCACCCTGCAATCGGGAAGGCGCCCGCGAATCTGCCGGATGCACTCGGCGAAGACCGACGCGCCGCCGTCGGGCAGGTCCTCCCGCGTGACCGAGGTGATCACGCAGTAGCGCAGCCCCATCTGCTGCACCGTGGCGGCGAGGCGGCGGGGCTCCTCCACGTCCACGGCGCCGGGGCGGCCCGTCTTGACCGCGCAGTAGTGGCATCGCCACGTGCACGTGTCGCCCAGGACCATGAACGTCGCCGTCCTGCGCTCCCAGCAGTCCCCGATGTTGGGGCAGTGGGCCTCCTCGCAGACGGTGTGCAGCGCGGCGCTGCGGAACCGGGCGCGCAGGTCCAGGTAGTTGGGCCCGCCGGGGGCCCGGACCCTGAACCAGTCTGGCAGGCGGCGTTCGACGACCATGCGGGCTCCTGAATCGCTTCCGCCCATGGTAACACGCCGGCCGCCTTCATTGGAAAACCACCCGCCCTGTGTGATGATGTGGCCATGCGACCCCTTCTCGTGCTGGCCGCGATTCTCCTGATGGGTTGCGGCGGTCTCCCGCTGCCGACGCCAGTCCCCGAGATAACGGCCCCGCCGGGGCTGGGCTCGCCCCAAACCGCCTCCGGTGCCCCCACCCAGCAGCCCGCGGCAGCCGCGCAGCCGAGCGCGGGGACGACGAGCACGCTCCCGCCCGTGCAATCGCCCTCGCCGACGGCCTCCGCCCCTGGCCCCGTGACCCTGGAACGCGCCTTTCCCAACCTCTCCTTCGACCGCATGGTCCACCTCGCCTTCCCGGACGACGACACGGACCGCCTGTTCCTGGTGCTTCAACCCGGCCTCGTCATGGTGTTCCCCAACGAC
Organism: Dehalococcoidia bacterium; assembly: GCA_965197715.1. Classification (GTDB taxonomy): domain Bacteria; phylum Chloroflexota; class Dehalococcoidia; order Lucifugimonadales; family UBA1127. Next base: position 2,139,321 of record OZ240224.1, on the reverse strand, counting down.
CAGGCCGTGGAATCGGCGGAGGTCTTCCTGGATATTCGAGAGCAGGTGAACGACCGGGGCAACGAGGAGGGGCTGCTTGGCCTGGCCTTTGACCCCGCCTACCGGAGCAACGGCCATCTCTTCGTCTACTACTCCGCCGACAGCCCGCGACGCTCGGTCATCTCCCGCTTCACGGTCAGCCGCGCGGACCCGGACCGCGCGGACCCGGCGAGCGAGCTCGTCATACTCGAGGCGCCGCAACCCTACCGGAACCACAACGGAGGCACAATCCTCTTCGGACCGGACGGCTACCTCTACGTTGGACTGGGCGACGGCGGCTCGGCGGGTGACCCGCAGGGAAACGGCCAGGACCGGACGACTCTGCTCGGCGCCATGCTGCGCATCGACGTCAGTGGGGCCTCGCCCGCACAGCCCTACGCGATACCACCGGACAACCCATTCGCCGGACAGGGCCCCGGTGTCCGCGAGGAGATATGGGCCTACGGGCTGCGCAACCCGTGGCGCTTCTCCTTCGACCGGCTGACCGGAGAGCTCTGGGCGGGAGACGTGGGCCAGAACGCCTACGAGGAGATCGACCTCATCAAGCCGGGACTTAACTACGGCTGGAACATCATGGAGGGCGCCCACTGCTATCGCCCCTCCGGCCAGGGCTGCGACCAGAGCGGCCTGGAGCCGCCGGTCATCGAGTACGCCCAGTCCGGGGGCGGCTGCTCCGTCACCGGCGGCTACGTGTATCGGGGCGCGAGGGTGGCGGCTCTCCAGGGCGCCTACGTCTACGGCGACTTCTGCAGCGGCAAGGTCTGGGCCCTGCGCTACGACGGGTCCCGCGTGACGGAGCACCGGGAGATGGTGGACACCTCCCTGCCCATCGCCGCGTTCGGCGAGGACAGGGAGGGTGAGCTCTACGTCCTCTCCTTCGACCGCAGACTGTATAGCATCGCCGCGGGGCACTAGGAGTTTGTCTGACAATGCGTGAAGGAGGGGCACCCCCTGGATTCCCGCCTTCGGAGGCCTTTGCGTAACTCCCCGTGGAGGGCGAGGTCGTGCGATTAAGGCAACTCCCGCCACCCTGGGGCCCTTCCCCCTGGATTCCCGCTTTCGCGGGAATGACGGGGTGGTGGGCGCGGGAATGACGGTGGTGGTAATTCGGCGTATTCCGGTCGGCAAGAGCGCCATTTGATTGTTCTCCTTCGGTTGATTGTCGACACTTTTTTTCAGTCGTTTTTTGAAGCTGGGCGATTCTCCTTCAGATAGGCGAGGACAGGATTGTTTTTGGCGGGAGAGCCCTGCAAGAGCTCCAACAAGGCCTTGCGCACCACCGCGGCTGCAAGGCGCTCGCTGCGGAGCTGTTGACGACGGACCAGGGCGAAGTAGTCGCGGACCTCCGGAACCTGGGACATGGCGGTGCGGACGGCCTTGAAGCGCGCCGAGTGGCGGCCGGACTTGAGGGCGTTGGTGTTGCCCTTAGGAGCGCCGGCGCCGGGTCTGCGTCCACCTGCTGGCATGGTGACCTCCTTTCGCTGAGGGGTGTGCTGGATGGATGGTAGGGCATATGTTCTGTTTTGGGCAACGGGGGCATGGCAGAGGGGGGCGGGGTTGGCCGCGTATCCTTCGACATGCTCAGGATAGCGGGGAGAGGATGGCGGGAGGGTTTACAATGGTGGGGTGGGGGATGCCCCGCTCTGCCCCGCCACCCTGGATTCCCGCCTTAGGAGACCCTTGTGTAACTCCCCGTGGAGGGCGAGGTTGGGAGGGTGAAGGAGACCCCGCCAGCCTGGGGCCCCACCCTGGATTCCCGCTTTCGCGGGAATGACGGCGGGGGGTGGCGGCGTGAGGGGGTGGGGCGTCGATCCGGTACCGGCCCCGGCGGCGGAAGTGTGATATCCTCCCGCCATTCTGGGGAGGAAGCGTGCCATGGACATTCCCCGCGAAACGCTGCTGGGTCTCTACCGCACCATGGTGACCATCCGCGCCTTCGAGGAGCGGGCCCTGGAGGAGGTGACGGCGCGCCGCACATTCGGGGGGGCACACTCGTCCGTGGGACAGGAGGCGGTCCCCACGGGCATCTGCGCCCACCTCAGCGCGGCCGACTACCTGGCCAGCACGCACCGGGGGCATGGCCACTGCATCGCCAAGGGCGTCGATCCCAAGCGGATGATGGCCGAGCTCTTCGGGCGCGTTGGCGGCTCCAACAAGGGCAAGGGCGGCTCCATGCACATCGCCGACGTCTCCACGGGAATGCTCGGGGCCAACGGCGTGGTGGGCGCCAGCGTTCCGCTGGCCTGCGGGGCGGCCCTGAAGGCGAAGGTGCAGGGCGGCGATCAGGTCGCCGTTGCCTTCTTTGGCGACGGAGGCTCCAACCAGGGCATCATCCACGAGTCCATGAACCTGGCGTCCATCTGGAAGCTGCCGGTCATCTTCGTGTGCGAGAACAACCTCTACGCTGAATCGACCCCCGTGGAGTACTCCGTCTCCGTCGAGAACGTGGCGGACCGGGCCGCGGGCTACTCCATGCCCGGCCTCATCGCCGACGGCATGGACGTCTTCCACGTCTACGAGCTCGCGGCACAAGCCGTCCAGCGAGCCCGGGACGGCCTCGGCCCCACCCTGCTGGAGTGCAAGACCTACCGCTACTACGGCCACTATGCCGCGGACAACCCCAAGCAGTACCGCACGGAGGAGGAAGAGAGCTACTGGCGCAGCAGGGACCCCATCCAGGGCTTTCGAACGCGGGCGCTGGAGGAGCGTCTTCTGCCCGCCGAGGAATTGGACGCGGTGGACGCGGCCATCGATGAGCTCATCGAGCTGGCCGTGCAGTTCGCGGAGGAGTCGCCGCTGCCCGCGCCGGATGAGCTCTTCACCGATGTCTACGCGGACTACCCTCTCGAAGCGCTCATGGCGGGCCTGCGGGTGAAGGCCTAGCGCGTGCTCCCTTCGGGGGTCCGGGTCGCTGGCGCGACGGACATGCAGGTGAGGGGTGCGGGGTCGCGACGGCGGGGGGGGAGGATGCGGTGTTGGTGGAAGGGTGTCACGGGAACGAGAGTCCCTTTACCGGGACCGCGCAGAAGAGCCCACAGACGGGAGGCGCCGCTCCGGTCCAGAACGCCCGGCGCGGGGAGACAACATGACCAACCAGCGTGAGATCCGCTACGCGCAGGCCCAGAACGAGGCCATCCGGCTCTCCATGCGCCGCGACCCCAACGTCATCGTCATGGGCGAGGACATCGCGGGCGGCGCGGGAAGGGCCCACCTTGGCATCATCGACGCGTGGGGCGGCCCCTTCCGCTCCACCAAGGGCCTCATCCAAGAGTTCGGACCCGAGCGCGTCCGCGACACCCCGCTGTCAGAGGGCGCGTTCATCGGCACGGCCATCGGCGCGGCCACGGTGGGGCTGAGGCCCATCGTCGAGCTCATGTTCATCGACTTCCTTGGCGTCTGCCTGGACCAGATCCTCAACAACGGGGCCAAGCTCCGCTACATGCTCGGCGGCCAAGTCTCCGTCCCCGTGACCATCTTGACCCGCATCGGCGCCGGGACCGGCTCGGCAGCCCAGCACTCGGAGTCCTTCTACTCCGTCATCGCCCACATACCGGGCCTCAAGTGCGTCGCGCCCTCGGACGCATACACGGCAAAGGGCCTGCTGGCCGCGGCGATCCTGGACGACGACCCGGTCATCGTCTGCGACCACAAGCGGCTCCTGAACAACACCGGCCCGGTCCCGGAAGAGGAGTACACCCTGCCCCTGGGCAAGGCCCGGATCCTGCGCGAAGGACGCGACGTAACCCTCGTCGGCATCTCGCTCATGACGTCCGTGTGCATGGAGGCCGCCGAGGTCCTGGCGAAGCAGGGCGTCGACGCAGAGGTCATCGACCTGCTCAGCCTGTCGCCCCTGGACGAGGAGACGGTGCTGAGCTCGGTGGGGAAGACGGGCCGCATCGTCATCGTGGACGAGGACACGCCGCGCTGCAGCGTTGCCACGGACATCGCCGCCCTGGCGGCGGACCGGGCGTTCGATCTCCTGGACGCCCCGCCCAAGACCGTGACCGCCCCCCACACTCCCGTGCCCTACAGCCGGCCGCTGGAGGGGCTGTACGTTCCCAACGTGGACCGGGTGGTGGCCACGGTCTCGTCGCTCTGGTCAGATGCGTAGGGAACATCCGAACAGATCAGTGTAGGCCGGGCTGAGGTGCATCCCCCACCGCGCCGCCACCCTGGATTCCCGCTTTCGCGGGAATGACGGTGGGGGGTGCGCGGGCAACGGGAGGATGGCACAGCGGTGTGCGGCGCTCATCCTTCGACACGCTCAGGATGGCGGAACGTAGTGGGGTGCAGGAATGACGGCGGAACGTGCGGTGGCACGACGGGACGCCCCGCCGCCGAAAGTATGCTTTCCCACGCAGTTGCGGTAGAATCCACCTTGCGCCCCCCGTGGGTGCGTCGCGGCTTGGGCCGCAGATGAAAAGGAGGGCTTCACACCATGTCTGAAATGGATGATGTCAAACGGGAAGTCGCCATAGCCAACAGGGTGCTCTCCGAGGTGGGGCTGGCTACCGGCGTGCTGGCGTCCCTGGGCCACGCCAGCCTCCGCGTGCCCTCGGAGCCGGACAAGTTCGTCGTCAAGGGGCGCGGCTACGCCAACGACGCCCTCTCCCGCATGCGGCCCCAGGACATGGTCGTCTGCGACCTGGAGGGGTACAAGATTGACGGCCCGCCCGGATCGACCCAGTGCATGGAAGTCAAGATGCACTCCTCCGTCTACAAGGCCAGGCCGGACGTCATGTCCGTCGTCCACGTCCACCCCCGCTACACCGTCATCATGAGCGTCCTCAAGAAGACCCTCCTCCCCGTGTGCCAGGAAGGCATCCAGCTGGTCCGCTACCCCCTGCCCATCTACCCCCACGTCAAGACCGTCCAGTCCGACGAGGAGGGCCAGGAGGTGGCGGATGCCCTGGGCGACAGCAAGATCCTCCTCCTCTACGGCCACGGCGTGACCGTCACGGGAAGGAGCCTGTCCGACTCCGTCCAGTCGACCATGCAACTGGAGGAGCAGGCGAAGATGAACTGGTACGCCTACTGCGCCGCCGGGCCCGACTACCCAAGCATCGCCGATGACCTCATCGACGAGATGACCAACCGGGCCAAGCCCTCGGAGCTGCCCCACTTCATCGAGCCCATGAAGGAGCGCGCGCCGGTGGTGGGCGAGGGCGTCTGGACCCACTACGCGGAGATCGTCTCCCGCGACATATAGCCGGACGTCCGGCATCACCCGGTTCTAGTCCGCATGCCGGGGGACGCCCCGCGATGGTTCCCCCGGCCATCTTCCCGCCCCTGCCTGTGCCATGACGCACCCCGGCCTCATCCTCTATAACGCCACCGTTCGCACCCTGGACCCGCGACAGCCCGTGGCGGAGCTGGTGGCGCTTGAAGGCGGCCGCGTGAGCTTCGTGGGCAGCGCCGGCGACCTCCCGGACCTCAGGGGCCCGCAGACGCGGCTCGTCGACTGCCAGGGCGGCTGCCTCATTCCCGGCTTCCAGGACGCGCACCTCCATCTCCTGGCCCTCGCGTCGCGCCTGATGGCCGTGGACTGCTCCTCCCATGTCGCAGCGTCCATTGCGAAGATCAAGAGCGCCCTGGCGCAACGGGCGGCGACAACGCCACGCGGCGCGTGGATTCGAGGCTGGGCCTACGACGATTGGGCGCTGGAAGAACGACGCCACCCCAACCGATGGGACCTGGACGAAGCCACCCCCCTGCACCCTGTCCGCCTGGTCCACCGCTCGGGCCACGGGACCGTCCTGAACAGCCGGGGCCTGGAGGCAGTGGGCATCGGCAGCGAGACCCCGGACCCGCCCGATGGCGTCATCGAGCGCGACGACCACGGTGAGCCGACGGGCCTGCTGCTGGAGATGGACGCCTACCTGCAGGGCCGCATCCCCCGTCTTGCCGAGCATGAGCTGGACAACGGGCTCCGCATGGCCGACGCCCTGCTCCTAGCGCGCGGCGTCACCCTGGTCCAGGATGCAACCCCCAGCAACGACCTGGAGCGATGGGGCCTGCTCCGGCGCCTCAAGGAACGCGGCCTCCTGACCTCCCGGGTTGTCCTGATGCCCGGGGCCGCCGCGCTGCACTCCTTCGCCGAGCGCGGCATGGGCTACGGCTCCAGTGACGAGCGCCTCCGTCTTGGGCCCGCCAAGATCATGCTCACGCAGACCACGGGCGCCCTGGCGCCGTCCCAGGAGGAGCTCGCGGCACTGGCGGCGAGCGCCCACAGGCAGGGCTTTCCCGTCGCCATCCACGCCGTGGAGTCCGAGGCCGTCTCCGCGGCCGCTTTGGCCATCGAGTCCTCCGGCGACGCCCCCGAGGGCACCGGGCCGGACCGCATAGAGCATGCCTCCGAGCTGCCGTCCGACGTGCTGCGCCAGGTGGCGCAGTCGGGAGCAACGGTTGTAACCAACCCGGGGTTCCTGTACTTCAGCGGAGAGCGGTACCGGGATCAGACCCCGCCGGAGCGCCGGTCCTGGCTCTATCGAATCGGCGCCCTCCACCGGAGCGGCGTGCCCCTCGCCTTCGGCTCCGACGCGCCCGTGGAACTCCCCGGTCCACTGACGGAGATCTACGCGGCGGTTGCGCGGCGCTCTCGCGGCAGCTCCGCCCTGTCCCCCGGCGAGGGCATCGCCGCCGAAACCGCCCTGAGAGCGCACACCCTCGGCGGAGCGCAGGCGGCGGGCATCGGCGGGTGGCTGGGGACCATCGCCCCCGGCAGGGCCGCCGACCTCGTCCTGCTGGACCGTGACCCGTGCCGCGTAGAGCCCGAGGCGCTGAGGGAGCTGCGGGTCCGCATGACCCTGGTGGACGGCGGGATTGCGTGGGAAGCGCCGGGCGGCTGAGCCACGCCTTCGATGAAGCAGGGCGCTATGCGACGGCTATGTGGGCGTGGGGTAGGTAGCGGGTGGGGGATGCCCCACCCGCTACCTACCCCACCCTGGATTCCCGCTTTCGCGGGGTCGCTGCGCGACGGCTTGTGGGGGTGGGTAGAGGGTTGGTGCGTTGGTACGTGACATGAGACGTGGGGAGGGTCAGCGGAGGGGGACGCCCCACGCGCGGCCCCACCCTGGATTCCCGCCTTCGCGGGAATGACGTTGGGTGGGTGTGTGCGGGGGTAACGGTTACGCGAAGGTCTCCTGGGGCCAGGGACGCCGCGCATGGGAGGCCGCTTTGGCCTCAGTCCAGCGCCCAGATGGAGCTCGACTTGACGATGAGGAACACCTCCATGCCCGGCTTCAGTCCCAGGCTCCCCCTGGCGCCCTGCGTCACCTCCGCCAACAGCCGTACCCCGGCGTCCGCCGTCACCAGCACGGCGTCGCCAACGTCGTCCAGGGCGCGGATGGCGCCCCGCACTACGTTCCGGGCGCTGAGGTGCTCCGGCATCTGCGTGGCAATGAGGATGTCGGCGGCGCGAATTGCGATGGTCAACCGCGCGCCGATGGCGCGGTCCAGCTGGGGCACCCAGAGGGACTGGTCCGCGCCTGCCCGCACCTCGGTCAGGCCGGTGTGGGGCTGGTGGCCCACCACCTCCACCTCGATCAGGTTCTCCAGGCTGAGCAGCGCGACCAGGGGCGTGACCTCGCGTTCATGGAGAAGCTGGTACGGCTCGCCCTGCGCAATCACCGCCCCCTTGGAAAGGACGATGACCTGATCCGCCAGGAACAGCACGTCCGACAGTGAGTGCGAGACGTAGGCCATGGGGATGTCAAGCTCGCGGTGCAGCGTCCGGAGATAGCGGAGAATCCTCCCCCGGAGCGCGCCGTCCAACGCGGCCAGGGGCTCGTCCAGCAGCAGGACCTCCGGCGACGTAGCAACGGCCCTCGCCAAGGCCACGCGCTGGGCCTCCCCCCCTGAGAGCGTGGCGACGTCTCGCTCCAAGAGCGGCGTCAGGTCCAGAAGCTCCGCGAGCTCCCAGGGATCGATGCGCCGGAGCGCAGGCGCCGTCCGCCGGTACCCGTAGAGAATGTTGTCCCGGACGTTCAGGTGGGGGAAGAGGAGCGCGTCCTGAAAGACGTAGCCAAGACGGCGGTGCTCCGGGCCCACCCTGACCTTCGCCACGGACGAGAAGAGGGTGCGCCCACCCAGGACAACCTCGCCCGCGTCCGGCGGCGTCAGGCCCGCGATGCAGTTCAGGACCGTCGTCTTCCCACTGCCCGACGGCCCGAAGATGGCCGTGATGCCAGGCCCCAGCTCCACGTCCACGTCGAGCAGAAAGTCGGCGTAGGCCTTGCGAAGCCGAATTGTCGCTACGGGGCTGCTCATGAGCCGGCCGATCCCCTTCGTGCCATGCGATGGTGGAGGAGCAGGGCCGCCAGGGCCAGGGCCACGGAGAACGCGACCAGGCGCAGAGCGGCGCTGTCGTCCCCGGTCTGGAGCTCGGTGAAGATGGCCAGAGGCAGGGTCTGAGTGGCCCCGGGGATGTTCCCGGCGACGACCATGGTGGCGCCGAACTCCCCCAGCCCGCGCGCGAACGCAAGGAGGACCGCGGCCAAAATCCCCCGCGACGCCAGCGGGACCGTCACCGTGGCGAAGACACGCCAGGGCCCGGCTCCAAGACTCCTGGCCGCCAGCTCCAACCGGGAGTCCACGCGCGCCAGAGCAATCTCTATGGAGCGCACCATCAGCGGCAGGCCCACCAGACCGGCCGCCAGGGCCGCCGCGACCCACGTGAACACCAGCTGAATGCCCAACTGATTCAAGAGACCGCCCACGGGGCCCTGGCGCCCCAGCAGGAGCAGGAGGGCATAGCCGGTGACCACGGGCGGCAGGACCAGCGGAAAGGAGACCAGCAGGTCCAGCAGCAGCTTCCCGCGGAAGGACGTCCTGGCCAGGACCCACGCCGCGGCAACGGCGATGGGGAGCCCCAGCATCGTTCCCAGGGCTGCCACCTGAATCGATAGCCGGAGCGCGCTCAGCTCCGCCGGTGTCGGCATGGTCTCCCCACGTGGTCGTCAGCCCAGTGTCGGCAGAATCTCTCGTGTTGGCTGCCCACACCGCAACCAACGAAACTAGGCGACAGGTCCCACTCCCGCTGAGCCGCCCCGCGCCTCCCCTGGATTCCCGCCTGCGCGGGAATGACGAGGTGGGGGGTGGACGCCTATTGTCGAGGCAATGGCCTGTGGGCAGTCGCCGTCTATTCTACGGCCCATGCGGAAGGAGCGCAGGGACCACAGACCGGCGCTCCTTCCTGGAACAGGTCACCCGGCGGGAGCGTCGCCCGCCGGCGCCGCCCTCCAACCCTGGCCCTCGAAGACGGCGAGGGCTTCCGGCGACTCGAGGTAGGCGATGAACTCCCGCGCCGCCCGCTGCTGCCGGGAACCCCGAAGCGCCGCGATGGGGTACTGCACCGGGGGGTGGGCGGCAGGCGGAACGGTGAACAGTACCCGCAGCCCTTCGCGCGCGGCGGCGTCCGTAGCATACACAAGGCCGACGTCGGCTTCGCCGCGCTCAACGTAGGCGAGGACGGTCCGCACGTCCAGTCCCAGGACCAGCTTGGGCTGTAGGGCTTCCCAAAGGCCCAAGCTCTCCAGGGCCGCCCGGCTGTAGACCCCCGCGGGGGCCAGCGCGGGGTCCGCAAGAGCGACCCGCGCAACTCGGTCCGACAGGAGACCCGGCGCCGTCAGCTCCGATATGCCGTCGCGCTGCGCCACCAGAACGAGGGAGTTGGTCAGGAGAATCCGGCGCGAGTCCTCCAGGAGGAGCTGCCGGCCCTCCAGGAGGTCCATGGGCGCCGGGCCCGCCGCGATGAACAGGTCTGCCGGAGCGCCCCTGGCCAACTGCTGGGCCAGGGTGGTGGAGCCCCCAAAGCTGAACCGGACAGGGACCCCGGTACGCTCGCGAAACCCCTGCCCCAGGGGCTGCAGCGCGTCCGTGAGGCTGGCCGCCGCAAAGACCGTCAGGCCGTCCCCCTGCGCGGCGCAACCCGAGAGCGCAAGCACCAGCGCAAAGAGAGGAACGATCCGCGGAACGAGTGGGTGCGTGGTGTGCAGAGTATCAACAAGGCGGTGTCTGGAGCTGACACCGCCTTGTCTGGTCATCAGAGCGCGTGGAGCAGTCCCCTACGTGTGGGCTTCGCCGACGTTGCGGGGCGCGTCCTGGGTGGCCTGCTTCAGTTCATCCAGGTCTTTGTCGTGGAAATAGTCCCGGTTCAGGGCGATGTAGCTCTCCCACTCGGCCGGGACCTGGTCCTCGACGAAGATGGCTGTCACCGGGCAAACCGGCTCGCAGGCCGCACAATCGATGCACTCGTCCGGTTCGATGTACATCATATTGTCTTCCGCCCGCGTATAGATGCAGTCCACCGGGCAAACGTCGATGCACGCACCGTCCTTTACGTTCACGCACGGTTCAGCAATGATGTATGCCATGACAGCCGATTCCCCCTTTCTGGGTCTATTGTGGTGCCCCCGCCGAACGCCCATGGAGGGGGGCTTGGGAAAGAATCAGATTATTCTACCACGGGAAGCCCCAGGGAGTACGCCCCATCGCCGCATTACTGCAGGATGACCCCGTAGTTGCGCTTTCTCACGGACAGGCTCACGAAAGTCTCCGTCCGCCGGACTCCGCTGATGGTGCCCACCCTGTTCTGCAGGAAGCGGCCCAACTCCTCGGATGAGGGCAGGGTCACCCAGGCAAAGAGGTCGAAGGCGCCGGTCGTCTGGACCACCAGGGAAGCAGACTGTAGCTCAGTCAGGTGGCCTGCCACGGCGTCGACCTTGTCCGGGTCCACCTGAATGCCGATCAGGGCTTCGGTTGTGTATCCCAGGGTCTCCGGATCCGGGAAGGCGGCGACCCTGATGACACCCTCCTGGATGAGCCGCTTCAAGCGGCGCCGCACCGTGCCCTCGCTGACGCCCACGTCACGGGCGATACGCGCGTTGGAGGCTCGCCCATCCTCCTGTAGGATGTGAATGATCCTCCGGTCCAACTCGTCCATACTCCCAGTGTCCTCCTGCTGTCTGTTGGCCGCTTCTCGTAAATACATCCAAGCAACCCTACTATATTAGTCTACTGTTACGAAAACTGTCAAGTAGCACAGACAACAGCTTTGCCGTCGTCTCACAGCTAGACAAGGGAACAAAGCAAGCAGAATTCGTGACGCGGCTTCCGTTTGGTTCCGAAAGCGTCGGGCCTGCCCGGTCCAGCCTCTACCCTGACAACCGCTTCTTGCGGTGAGACACGTAGTCCACCAGGACGTACTGCCCCAGCTGGTTGGGCGCCGAGTAGAAGGCCCGTCCGCCGTTGATGCGAGTCAGCTTGTCGATGAAGCTCTGCAGGTCGTGGCTGGTTTCGAGCATGAACGTGTTGATGGTGATGCCCTCTTGGGTGCAGTGCTTCGCCTCCCGCAGCGTCTCCTGAATGGTGCGGTAGCTCGGCGGGTAGCTGAAGGCTGAGTAGCTGCCTTCCAGGTGGGCCGTGGGCTCGCCGTCGGTGATCATCAGCACCTGGCGGGTCGCGTTCTTGTGCCTGCTGAGGAGCTTGCGGGAGAGCATGAGTGCGTGATGCATGTTGGTCCCGGACATCCACGCGTTCCAATGCACCTTCGGCAGGTCTTCCGCCTTGATCTCAATCGCGTAGTCCGAGAATCCGATGATGTACAGGATGTCCCGGGCAAAGTGGTGCTGGATCAGCGCCGACAGCGCCAGCGAGGTCCGTTTGGCCGCCAGGAAGCTGCCGTACAGACCCATGGAGCGGCTCTGGTCCAGGAGCAGGCAGGTGGCCGTCTGCGTCAGGTGCTCCGTCTCCCGGACCTCCAGGTCCTGGAGGGTCAGCCGCACCGGCGTACCCGCGCCCTCTCTGCTCACCGCGTTGAGCAGGGTCCGCTTCAAGTCCAAGTCCAGCGATTCACCGAACTCGTAGGGACGGGTCGCCCCGGAGATCTCGCCGCTCTGACCGGCTGTGTACACGTCGTGGGTGCCAAGGAACTCCTTCTTGAGCTTGAGAAAGACCTCTCTGAGCGCGCTGTCGCCAATCTTTCTGATGCCCCTGGGCGTCAGCTCCAGCCGCTGGCCATTGTGCTGGAGATACCCCGCCTCCTCCAGCATCCGCGCTATGCGCTGCAGCTGCTCCAGGTTCCGGCGCGCCTCAGCGCCCAGGAGCCGCTCGATCTCCTCCAAGTCCAACTGGTCCAGGTCGCCGCGGCGGGTGAGCTCTTGGATATGCTGCTCCAGCTCGTCCATGGAGCCGAGCTGCTTCATGAGCTCCATCGCCTGGTCCAGTGTCAGCGAGTCGTCGCCCAGAAAGTCGTACTGCCGCTGCAGCTCCGGAAAGAGCTCCACCAGCGATTGCGCAAGCTGGGCCATCTCCTGGGCCGCGGCCCCGTCCATCAGCGACTCCATGAGCTCCTCGAGCTCCTGGCGCTGCTCCGGTGACATGGAGTCCAGCAGGGACTGCATCTGGGACATCTGCCGGGCCATCTGCTCAAGCAGCTCCTCGAGAGAGCGCGGCGGGTTGGGGCCAAAGAGCTGGCCGAACCGCTCCATGAAGCCGTCGAAGTCGGGGCGGCCTCCGCTCTGGTAGTCAGCTATCATCTCGTTGAGCGCCCGAAGCATCTCACCCAGCGCCGCCATCTCCTGGGGCCCCATGCCCTGCAGAGATTGGCGCATGTTCTGGAGCATGCTGTCCATCATCTGGCCCTTGAGCATGTCCATGAGCTCCTGGAACTTGCGGGCGGCCTCCGGGTCCATGAACTCGTACTCGGACAGCTCCTGGACCGCGCCGCCCAGGCCTTCCGGCAGGTTGTCCAGGGTCTCCCTGTTGCGCTGCGCCTGCTCTTCGAGCCGGTCCAGGAGCCGCTCCCGCGCCTCGTCCGCCTCCTCCTGGGTCAGGCGCTCGCGCGCCTCATCCACCCGGCGCTCAATGCCCTCCCGCTCCGTCCGGACAATCTCGTCGAGACGCTGCTTGAGCTCCTCCATGACCGAGTCCATGTCATAGCGGTCCAGGGCCTGCTGCCGTCGCGCCCGGAGCCGCTCCAGCATCTCCTGAAGCCCCTCCAAACGCTGTCCGTCAGGGGTCTGCATACCGTGGCGGAAGAGGTTGCGCAGGGCGCGGCTCACGTCGCCGTGGTCGATGAGGTCGTCGGCGAGGGCGTCCATGAGCGCGTCGTCGTCCGGGAGCGGCGCCTCCTGGGTGCCGTCCCAGGCAGAGTAGCGGAAGAAGCGAACCACGTCCGTCCTCGGGGGGCCGTGCGGGAGATCAAGGCGGCTTGCTGTGCCGGCATGGTACTCCATTCTCAGACCGGCAACTAGCCCCGCCGCCTTCCTCCCGCACCTCCCCTGCCCCACCCTGGATTCCCGCTTTCGCGGGAATGACGGCCGGGGGGGCGGGTATGACGGTTATGCAAATGCCTCCCCACTCGGAGGCCGGCAAGGGAACGCGGTCAAGGCGCGAGGCAATCGTCGGGCTGTGGTGATGGAATTGCCGTCAAAGCCGAATTGTCGCGTATCGCTCTGGTATAATAAGCGCAGCCGCTGTGAGAGGGGGGGAGATGTACGACGTTTTTCGCGAAACCGTCCGCGTTCTTGGCCAGGACCAGCCCTGCGTCCTGGCGACGGTCATCCGCACCAAGGGGTCCACGCCCCAGAAGCCCGGCGCCAAGCTGCTCGTCCGATCCGACGGCAGCGGCGTGGGCACCCTGGGCGGCGGTTGCGTCGAAGGCGACATCTGGTTCGCCGCCAAGATGCTCCTCCGTGAGGGCGGCGGCCCCGAGGTCAAGGACTACTTCCTCAACGAGGAGCTCGCCGCCAGGGATGGACTGGTCTGCGGCGGCGCCATGTACTTCCTCCTGGACCCCATCCGGGACGCCCGGGACTTTCTCCCCTACGCGCAGGAGGTCGTCGACGCCTACGAGGGCGGCCTCCCCGTTGCCCTCGCCACACTGACCAAGGCCCCCGCAGGCTCCGCCCTCCCGGTGGGCGCCCAGCTCTTCATCCGCGAGAACGGCTCGACCGACGGCACGCTGGGCAACGCCTCCCGGGACGCGGAATCCGTGATGAAATCCCGGGAACTCATGGCCTACGGAAAGTGCGAGTACCTCAACACCAGCGACGGCGCCGAGGTGTTTGTCGAGGCCTTTACGACGCCGCCAACTCTGGTGCTCATGGGCGGCGGCCACATCTCCCGCGCCCTGGCCCCGCTTGCCCAAGCCGTCGGCTTCCGCCTCTACGTCATCGACGACCGCCCGGAGTTCGCCAACCGCGAGCGCTTCCCCATGGCGGAGGATACGCAGGTCGTCTCCTCCTACGACCAGGGGCTTGCACGGATTCCCGTCAACACCAACACCTTCATCGTCATCGCCACCCGCGGCCACCGCTACGACGATGCCGCAACCGAGGCTGCCGCGCGCACCAAGGCCGGCTACGTCGGCCTGCTCGGCAGCAAGCGCAAGAGCCTCCTCATCCTCCGTGAGCTGTACCGCAAGGGCGTCCCGGAGGAGCGCATACAGGCGATCCGGTCCCCCGTGGGCCTCAACATCGGCGGGCGGACGCCCGAGGAGATCGCCATGAGCATCATGGCGGAGATCCTCATGTGCCGCCTGGGAGGCGATGGCCGCCCCATGAAGATGGAGCCCCGCCTCGTCAGGAAAGCCAAGGAGCAGGCCCTGGAGGCCGTGGCCGGAGGATAGCAGGTGGCGGACATTGCAGCGGTGCTCACCGCCGCCGGCGAGTCCTCCCGCATGGGGCGCCCCAAGCCCCTGCTCCCCTGGCAAGGCGATACCCTGGTCGGCTGCCAGGTGCGCGCTCTGGCCGAAGCCGGCGCCTCGGAGATCATCGTCGTGCTGGGCCACGCGGCCCTCGACGTCGTCACCCGCGTCCGCGGCGCCGCCGCCCTGCGCATCCTCCTCAACCCCAACTACCTCCAGGGAAAGACCACATCCATCAAGATGGGCCTGCGCCAGGTCCACCGCGATGCCGCCGGCGTCCTGCTCCTCGCCGTGGACCAGCCCAGGCCGCCGGGGCTGATACGGCAGGTGATGACGGCCCACGCGGAATCCGGGGCCCTCATCACCCACCCAACTCATCTCGGCAGGGGCGGGCATCCCGTGGTCTTTCACCGCTCGCTGGTGCCCGAGCTTCTGGAGATCACGGAGGAGCGCCAGGGCATCCGGGAAGTCATCGAGCGCCACCGGGACCGCATCCATCGAGTGCCCGTGGACCTGCCCATCGCGCGGCTGGACCTGAACACGTGGGAGGAGTACCAGGAGGCCCTCGCTCTTCACGGCGGGGAGGCCCATGGAGGGCGAGATCGCGAAAGTGAAGCAAATCCCGCCCACTCCTACCCCACCCTGGATTCCCGCTTTCGCGGGAATGACGGCGGGGGGGGGGGGGCGGGAGTCGCGGCCGGGCGGGAATAACGGTTGCGCAAGGGTCTCCACCCCGGGAAACCTCTGGCTAGCCGCACCCCGTGGGGACGACCGTACGCCCCGCCGGTTCCCCAAACGGGAATCCACGCCGCCGGCTGTTGCCGCACACTACGGCAGGTGGTAACATTTTGCCCGCATTTCCTCCGTAGTTCACGGCGGCCAAGGATTCTTCGGGCCACTCATCCTCCGGTTCCGCGCCCGGCACGAAGTGTACGAAAGTGCACTTCCTTTATTTCCCCTCGCCGTTCTTCTCCAGGGAGGGTCCTGTAGATGGTCAGACAGGTAGTGTCTCGCGGGGCGGCCGCGGCGCTGTTGGGGTTGCTGGGTTGGCTCGCAAGTACGGCCATTGGTGGAAGAATTGGAGACACCGCCTATTACCCTTGGGGACTCGGCTTCACCGCCTTCGGAGTCCTTCTTGGCGCCTCCCTGGGTCCATACATCCTGTACCACCCCGTCGCCTGGGCGCTCCGTAAGCTGGACGGGCAGCCCGCCTCGGTCCCGATGCTCGGCGTCGTTGGTCTCCTGGCGGGCCTCGCCGCAGCGGCGCTCCTCAATGTCGCCCTCGTCCGCATCCCGGGAACGGCTGGATGGGTCATCCCCATTGCCGTCAGCCTGGCCCTTGGGACAGCGGGCGCGGTCCTGTTCATCGCCCAGGGCCGGTCCGTGGCGGAGCACGTACCGGCCCTCCGCAGCGGGGCCGCTGCGGGCGCCCCGTCCGGCGGCATGATCCTCATGGACACCTCCGCCATCATCGACGGGCGGATCATGGACGTGGCAAGGACGGGATTCATCCAGGGGACCATTGGAGTCCCTCAGTTCATCCTCGACGAGCTCCGCCACATCGCGGACTCCAGCGACCCGATGCGCCGCAACCGGGGGCGCCGCGGCCTGGAGACTCTGAACCTGCTCCGCCAGGACTCCAGGGTTGCCGTGCGCATCCTGGACGTGAACGGCTCCAGGGAGACCGAGGTCGACGCGCACCTGGTGCAGCTGGCCCGCGAGACACGGTCCTCCATCCTGACCACGGACTTCAACCTCAACCGCGTCGCCGAGTTCCAGGGCGTTCAGGTCCTGAACATCAACGAGCTCGCCAACGCCCTCAAGCCGGCAGTCCTCGCCGGTGAGGACATGGCCGTGCGCGTGGTCCAGGAGGGCAAGGAGATCGGCCAAGGCGTCGCCTTCCTCAACGACGGCACCATGGTCGTCATTGAAGGGGGCAAGCGCCACGTCAACGCCCAGATCGACGTCACCGTGACGCGCGTGCTGCAGACCTCCGCCGGACGCATCATCTTCGCCAAGACCAAGGGAGCATAGGAGATCATGGCCGGCGTCGGCGTCATTGTCGTGGCTGCGGGGGCCAGCAGCCGCATGGGCGGCGTGGACAAGGTCTTCGTCCCCCTCCTGGGTCGCCCCCTGGCGGCGCACAGCCTCCGCGTCCTGGGCGCGCACCCGGATGTCGATGCGATCGTCTTCGTCGTCGGTGCGGACAGGGTGCAGGAGGCCTGGCGGACGGTGCATGAGGGCGACAACCCCAAGGTCACGAGCGTCTGCCCCGGCGGTCCTCGCCGGCAGGACTCCGTGGCCTGCGGCCTGGCGGCCCTCCCCCCCTGCGAGTGGGTCATCGTGCATGACGGCGCTCG
Source organism: Dehalococcoidia bacterium (assembly GCA_965197715.1). GTDB lineage: Bacteria > Chloroflexota > Dehalococcoidia > Lucifugimonadales > UBA1127. Next base: position 2,122,275 of record OZ240224.1, on the reverse strand, counting down.
ACCCTGCCTGCTGCCGGACCTGGTGACCCGCGGCCTGGAAGCCGCCAGGGAGACGGGCGCCGCCGTGGCGGCCGTCCCCCTGGTCGACACGGTCAAGCAGGTGGGAGATGGGGGCCTGGTGCTCGAGACGCTTCCCCGAGAAAGCCTGTGGGCCGTGCAAACGCCCCAGGTGTTCCGCCGCGAGCTCCTAGAGGACGCCCACCGCCGGGTGCACGATGACGTCACGGACGACGCCGGCATGGTCGAGCGCCTTGGCCACGCCGTGCGCGTGTTCCAGGGCGCTTACGACAACCTGAAAGTGACGACGCCGGGAGACCTGGTGATGGCCGAAGCCATCCTCCGGGCCCGCTGCGCCGCGAGAGGCTAGCGATGCGCGTCGGCATTGGCTACGACGCGCACCGGCTGGTGGAGGGGCGCCCCCTCCGGCTGGGGGGCGTCCACGTCCCCTTCCCCAAGGGGCTGCTCGGCCACAGCGACGGGGATGCTCTCTCCCACGCCGTCATGGACGCCCTCCTGGGCGCGGCCAACCTCGGCGACATCGGCGCCCACTTCCCGTCCGCCGACCCCCAGTTCAAGGACGCCCGCAGCGCCGCCCTGCTCCAGCGCGTCGCGGCGCTCCTGCGCGACGCCGGTTGGATGGTTGTCAACGTCGATGCTACAATGGTGGCCGAGCGCCCCGTGCTGGCCCCCTACATCCAACCCATGCGCCAGGAGCTGGCGGCCAGTCTCGGGGTGAGTAGCGACGCCATCACAGTCAAGGCGAAGACCAACGACGGACTCGGATTCCTCGGCGCGGGCGAGGGCATCGCCGCCTGGGCCGTGGCACTGCTCCAGGAGCCTGAATGAAGCTCTACGATACGCTGACCGGTCAGAAGCGCGATCTCGTCCCCCTTGGCGACGTTGTCAAGCTCTACGTCTGCGGCATCAACCCCTATGCGCCTGCCCACGTGGGCCACGCCCTCAGCTACGTCTCCTTCGACGTGCTGCGCCGCTATCTCGAGTTCCGCGGCTACCGGGTCCTCCACGTCCAGAACTTCACGGACGTGGAGGATAACATCATCGCCGCGGCCAAGCGGGCCCGGACAACCATCACGGAGCTGACCGAGCGGTACATCGTGGAGTTCTTCGAGGACATGGACGCCCTCAACGTCACGCGCGCCCACGTGTACCCCAAAGCGACGGAGGAGGTCCCCCAGATCATCGAGATGGTGGGCGGGCTCGTGGACAAGGGGTACGCCTACCACGCCAACGGCGACGTCTACTTCCGCGTCACCCGGTTCGACGGGTACGGCAAGCTGAGCCATCGCACCCTGGACGGCATGATGGCCGGAGCACGGATCGAGGTCGAGGCCCACAAAGAGCACGCCATGGACTTCGTCCTGTGGAAGGCGGCCAAGCCGGAGGAACCGTCCTGGGAGAGCCCCTGGGGCCCCGGCCGCCCGGGCTGGCACATCGAGTGCAGCGCCATGAACCTCCACCACCTGGGCGAACAGGTGGACATCCACGGCGGCGGGCAGGACCTGGTCTTTCCCCACCACGAGAACGAGATCGCCCAGACCGAAGCATTCACCGGCGTCAACCCCTTCTCCGGCTTCTGGCTCCACAACGGGCTCCTTCGCCTGGACGAGGCCAAGATGAGCAAGTCCCTCGGCAACCTGGTCACCGTCCGGGACGCCCTGGAACGCTACAGCCCTGACGCCCTCCGCCTCTACTTCCTCAGCTCCCACTACCGCAACCCCCTGGCGTACGGTGACGATAGCATCGCCGGCCAGGAGCGCGCCGCCGACCGGCTGCGCCAGGCCGCGGCCGTCGAAGATGCCCAGCACCCCGGTGAAGCCGCGGACCCGGAGCCCTTCAGACGCCGGTTCATAGAAGCCATGGACGACGACCTGAACACCCCGCAGGCCCTGGCCGTCCTGTTCGACCTGTCCCGGGAGATCAACCGCGGACGGGAGGCCGGGAGGAGCATCGCCGGGGCCCGGGAGTCCCTCCGGGAGCTCTCCGACGTCCTGGGCCTCACCCTGGAGGCCCCCCGGGGAAGCGACGGCGCGACGGCGCCGCTCCTGCAGCTCCTCGAGGAGTACCAGGCCGGCCCCGCCGCCGACCCGCCTACGACGGCGGAGAGCATCGTCGACCTTCTGGTCGCCCGCCGCACCGAGCTCCGGGCCGAGCGCCAGTTCGAGGCGGCGGACCGCATCCGCGACCGGCTCCAGGAGCAGGGGGTCGCGCTGGAGGACTCCGCCCAAGGCACGCGCTGGAGCTTCCGCTAGGAACAGTCTGAGCACGTCCATGGGGGAGGGAACGGCGGGGTCGCTGCGCGACGGCTTTGTGGGCGTGGGTTGCTATTCGATATCTGCCGTGCGGCGCGAGAGCTCCCGACTCAGCAGCCGAATGTACTCGGGCCCCATGCCGCAGCAGGTGCCCACCGCTTGGACTCCCATCCCGACCCACTGCCTGGCCTCCTCAAGAAGCTCATCAGGCGAAGCGATCTCCTCAAAGCGCCATTCGGGCACCCTCCAACCCCCGGAGTGGGGATAGGCGCCGATGGGTCCCTGCCAGTGCTGCCGCGCGACCCCAAGGGCGGGGACCACGTCCCTCACCTCGCTGTGCATGACACAAACGGCGGACACCCCCAGAGGCGTGAACGTCTCCAGGGCCAGGGCCAAGGTCTCGCCGGGGTCGGCCCCCCGGAGCACCACGGTGGCGCCATCCTCGCCCATCGCGCAGGAGAAGCCCGCCCAGACCGGCAGACCCGTGGCAACCGCGGCCTCGACGATGTACCGGGACTGGGTCATGTCCTTGAGCATTTCGAGAATGATGAAGTCTACCCCGGTCTCTGCCAGAAGCTGGGCCTGCTCCTCGTAGCTGGCCCGAGCTACATCGGGTGAGAGGGAGCTGCTGCGGTCGGCCCTCGGCATGAAGGAGGAGATGGACCCCGCGATGGCCACGGGCCGGCCTTCCGCGGCCGCTTCGCATGCCTCCTGCGCCAGCTGGACTGCGCGAATGTTGGTCTCGCGGACGCGGTCCCCCAGTCCGGCGGCTTCCATGGCAAAGCGAGCCGTGGAAAAGGTGTTGGTGATGATGAGGTCCGCGCCAGCCCGGATGTAGTCTTCATGGACTTGACGCACCAGGTCCGGATGGGTCAAGAGGGCGCCCCCGCTCCAAATAACGCTGTGCATGGGCACGCCGCGGCGCTGGAGCTCGGAGCCCATGGCGCCGTCCACGATGACGACCTGGCCGTGTTGAAGCCTCTTTTCAAGCTGGGTCACCATTGCGCCTCCCTCTGATTCCCTCCCGCTCGGGGAGGAAGGACCTCCGAAGCGAAGCTATTATCCCCCTCACGCTGGGGCAGGGCAACCAGAGCGCTGCCACGCTGCCGATGAGCGGGTCTCCCTCGAATCTACCGAAGGTCACAAGGAGCGGGAAACCGATCTGACCCCGCGTTGTACGGGACTGCTCATTGGCTATACTTGGTGGCGGGAGCAGTCTACTCCCCAAGGAGTCCGCGTGGCATCGTCCATCGTCGCCGACCTGCAACAGATCCTCCCGGACGGCAGCGTCTCCGAGGACCCCCAAGACCTGGCGTTCCACTCGAAGGACGCCCTGGCCCGGTACCGCGCCTTTCGCGCCGCCGAGGCCCTGGAGTCGATGCCCGACGCCGTGGCTCGTCCCGGCTCTCCGGAGGAGGTGGCCGCCGTGGCCAGGTACGCCTCGGAGTGCGGCGTCCCCCTGGTCCCATACGGCGGCGGCACGGGCGTCATGGGCGGCGTCGTTCCCGTCAGGGGCGGCATCGTCCTGGACATGCAGCGCCTCAACGAGATCGCCAGCATCGACCCGGAGGCACAGACGGCGACGGTTGGGCCGGGCATCGTCCTGGAGCAGCTGAGCAACGCCCTGAACGCGCGCGGCCTGATCCTAGGGCACGACCCGTGGAGCCTGCCCATCGCCACCGTGGGCGGCGCCATCTCCACCAACGGCGTCGGCTACCTGGCGGGCAGGTACGGCGCCATGGGCGAGCAGGTCCTGGGCCTGGATGCCGTGCTCGCCACCGGAGACCTGGTGCGCACCCGCGGCGTCTCCACCGCCGCAGGCCCCTCACTGCACGAGCTTTTCATCGGCTCCGAGGGCGCCCTGGGCATCATCACCCGGGCCACCCTCCGCGTCTTCCCCGCGCCGGAGGTCCGCTCGCTCCACGCCGTCGGCTTCTCCGACTTTGAGGCGGGGTTCGAGGCCAGCCAGGAGATGCACGCCGTGGGCCTTCGCCCCACCCTCCTCGACTTCGACGAGAACGTTCGCCTCCCCGGCGAAGCCTCAGCCCTCGATGAAGTGCTCTACCTGGGCTTCGAGGGGCCCCGGGAGGAGGTGCGGGGCCAGGTCGCCCGAAGCCTCTCCATCTGCCGGCGGCACGGCGGCGTCGAGCAGAGCACCCTGGCCGCGCAGGAGTTCTGGGACACCCGCCACGAGACCGCCGAGCGCTACAAGCGCGAGGTCCTCGCCACCGGCTCCAAGGAACGGCCCCGCCGCAACGCCTGGCGCGCCGACTACCTCCACGTGTCTCTCCCCGTCTCCCGCGTGCTGGAGTACCGGCGGTGGTGCCAGCGGATGCTCGACGAACGCGGCATCCCCGTGCGCGGCTGGTCCCTCTGGGGCCGCCTCGAGCACTTCTCCTTCCACATCACGGACCCGGCCCCAACCCACGAAGTAACCTCCGAGTTCATGAGCGACGTCGTTGACGAGCTGCTCTCGACCGCCCAGGCCATGGGCGGCAGCATGGAGTACTGCCACGGCGTGGGCCTCAAGCTCAACCACCTGATGGAGCGGGAGCTCGGCCCGGGCATGGAGCTCCTGCGCCGAGTGAAGAAGGCCGTCGACCCCGCCGGCATCCTCAACCCCGGCACCCTGGGGCTGTAGGGGGCACAGAGGCCATCGCTCAGCGTGAGCCGACCCGCCGTTGCCCGCCGACGGAAACCAGCGCTCTAGACTCCGTCTCCCCCGACCTCCACCGCGACCGGCTCTCCCACGCCCACCCCCAGGAGCGACGCAGCGCTGCCGTCGCGCACGGCCACCTCCAGCAGCGACGCGCTGCCAATCAGGGCCAGCAGGCCCTCCGCCGCGGCGTAGGTGTCGCTGAGTCCGTCTATCCTGCGCCCCGCAATGGAAACGGCCACGGCGCCTTCCCCCAGCCCGTCGACCGGTATGTTCGTAATCAGGTTGCCGAAGCGGTCCACGTGCACCACGCACCCACGGATCAGGTTGCCCTCGCGCGCCGGCGCCGCCAGGGCCAAGCGGGTGATTGTGCTCAACTCTACCCCCAGCTCCTCAGGCCGCACGCCCAGGCTCAGGTGTGCGGCCACCGGGCCGAAGACATCGCGAGCGTGGAACGTGCTGCTGACCGGTTGACGCCAGTACGCGCGGTTGGTGAGCCGAAAGGGCCTGACCCACGGGGGCGCCGGAGCGTCGTAGGGCCGCCCAACCGGCACGCCGGACGGCGGCGCGGCGGGCCCCAGGACGTGGGTGAAGATGCCGTTGTCGGGGCCGACGAAGAACCCGCTCGGCGTCACGAGCAGCAGTGGACGCCGGTCCGTGCCAACCCCCGGGTCCACCACTGCCAGATGGATCGCACCCTCGGGGAAGTACCGAGCCGCCTGCGCCAGGAGGAACGCGGCGCCCGCCACGTCCTGCGGCCGCACCTCGTGGGTCATATCGACCAGCGTCGCGTTGGGGTTGACCCCAAGGACCACACCCTTCACCGCGGCGACGTAGCCGTCCGACGTCCCAAAGTCGGTGAGCAGCGTGATGATCCGTCGAGCGTCGCTATCCGGCATGGCAGGTGTGCACGGCCCAGGATGCGCTGGCGATTATGTCAACGCACCATGCCCCCTTACTCCCGGAGGAACTTCTGGATGCGCTGGCCGTCCAACACCTCGCTGACGTAGAAGTCGCCGTGGCGGTCCGCCCAGATGCCGTGCGGCCCCACGAACTTCCCAGGCTCGGGCACCCGTCGCTCGGGGTCGCCGATGCGCGCCAGCACCTCGCCGTCGAGGCTCAGGAGCGTGACGCGGCCCTGCAGCTCCGCGACGTACATGATGTCGTTGTCGTCGACAAAGATGTCGCAGGGCTGCACGAACCCCGGCCACATGTCCAGGTATTCGCCCTCCGGCGTGAAAATCTGGATGCGATGGTTCTCCCGGTCTGCGATGTACACCCGCCCATGGACCTCCCACACGCTGTGGACCAGGTTGAACTGGCCCGGCCCCGTGCCCGGCTCCCCCCACGAGAACAACAGCTGCCCATCGGCCGAAAACTTGTGCACCCGCGCGTTGCGGTAGCCGTCGGACACGTAGAACTCGCCCGACGGCGACAGGGCAACGTCCGTGGGGTGGTGGAAAGGCGGCGCGCCCCGCAGCACCGTGCGCGTCTCCTCCGTCCACCCGGAGTCCGACGGCTGGTCGCGCCGGCCCAGCTCGAAGATCTTCTGTCCCTCCGGCGTGAGCTTCATCGCCACCTGCGCCGCACGGTCGACGACGAATATGTTGTCGTCATGGTCAAGGCAGAGGCCGTGGGCGTCCTTGATGAGGCCCTCGCCCAACGTCGTCTGGTATTCTCCGTTGCGCTCGAAGATCATCAGCGGGTGCTCCGTCCTCGTGAACACGTACACCCGGTCCTGCGAGTCCACGTTCACCGCGCCGATCTGACCCCACTCGAACCCCGCTGGGAGCTCCCCCCAGCCCTCCGCTACCTCGTACCGAAGCGAATCGCTGCCCACTCGAACGGCCATAGCACAACCTCCCCTTCTTCAGTTCCTTCGGCTGGATGCGAGCGCCACGGATGCGCACCACCCCCACCGGCGCCCTTGGGCTAGGGGCATCCTAGGACAGTCGTTGCTCAGGCGCAAGTCGGCCCGCTCCCTTCCCAGGACGCAGAGCCGGCGCGGCGGATCTCCGGGTTGCGGAGCTCCTGTGCGCTTAGGTGATGAAGCGAGCGCTCATCAGGGAGATGAGCACGAAGATAGCGGTGAAGGCGATGGTCCCCTGGAAGAGGAGCTTGTCCACGCCTCGGCGGACCCGGTGCGTGGCCTGCGCGGAGCCGAAGAGCCCCGAGCCCTGGCCCCGCACCTGGAGCAGGATCATGCTGATGAGGAGGACGGAGACCAGGATCTCCGCGATTCCCAAGTAAGTCTGCATCGGTCTCTCTCTCGTACTGCTCGCACCGGACTGCGCCAGGGTTGCCGGACGAACTCTGTCTGTGTGGCGCCTGCCCCGCCGCTACTGCGCTCCCCTTGTCAGCTCAAGCCGCTCTTTCAGCATCTCCTGGACCCTGGCGGGGTTGGCCTTGCCCCTGGTGGCCTTCATCACCTGGCCCACCAGGAACCCGATGGCGTTTTCCTTGCCCCCGATGTAGTCGCTGGCCGCCTGCGGATTGGCTTCCAGTGCATTCTGGACCGCGGGGAGCAGGCTGTCGTCGTCATTGACTTGGGCCATGCCCCGCTCTTCCACCAGTCCACGGGGGCTGCCGCCGGAGGCGAAGAGCTCCTCGAAAAGGCCCCGGGCCTGCGTCGAAGTCACGGTGCCATCCTCCACCAGGTCTATGAGCTCGTTGAGGACGCTGGGGGACACCTTTGCATCGGCGATATCGCCCCCCGTCTGGTTGAGAAGGCGCGCCATCTCCCCGGTGAGCCAGTTGACAACGGTCTTGGCCCGCTTCTGCCCAGAGGCCCCCGCTTGAGCGTCCGGCGCCCTGCCTGCCAGGGCCTGCTCGAAGTAGTCCGCCGTGGACTTGGACACCGTGAGCTGGGAGGCGTCGTAGGCGGAGAGGCCGTAGTCCGCCATGTAGCGATCGCGCCGGGCGGACGGCAGCTCCGGTATGCGGCCCCGCAGCTCCTCGACCCACTCGCGGGAGATGGCCAGGGGCGGCAGGTCGGGCTCCGGGAAGTAGCGGTAGTCGTGGGCGTGCTCCTTCGAGCGCTGGGAAACGGTCACGCCGCGCTCTTCCACCCAGCCGCGGGTCTCCTGCGGGACGCGGCCACCGTCCTCGGTGATCCTGACCTGGCGGTCGAACTCGTACTCCAAGGCGTGGAAGACCGCGCGCAGCGAGTTCATGTTCTTGACTTCCACCTTGGAGCGCAGCTCCTCGGCCCCGTGGGGGCGAATGGAGATGTTGGCGTCGCAGCGGAAGGAGCCCTTCTCCATGTCCGCGCTGGAAACCCCCAGGTACTGGAGAATGGCGCGCAGCTTGATGAGGTACTGCCGCGCCTCCTCCGACGAGCGCATGTCAGGCTCGCTCACGATCTCCATCAGGGGCACGCCGGCCCGGTTCACGTCCATGAGCGAGTACCGCTGAAAGCCTCCGCCCGAGACGTGCTGCAACCGCGCCGTGTCCTCCTCCAGGTGGACGCGCGTGATCCCGATGCGCCGCCGCCCACCGGCGCCGGGTTCGACCTCAACGTCGAGCCAACCGCCGAGGGAGAGGGGGTTCTCATACTGCGAGATCTGGTAGCCCTTCATGAGGTCCGGATAGGGGTAGTTCTTGCGGTCGAAGTGGGTCTCCTCCGGTATGGAGCAGTTGAGGGCCAGGCCGGTCATGATGGTGAAGGCGACAGCCTGCTGGTTGATGACGGGCAGCACGCCGGGCATGCCCAGGCAGACGGGGCAGACGCCCGTATTGGGAGGCTCGTCCTGGTAATCGGCCCGGCACGCGCAGAACATCTTGGAGTGGGTGCGGAGCTGCGCGTGGACCTCAAGGCCTATGACAGCCTCCCAGGAGGCGGTCGCCGGCGAGTGGCTGGTGGTTGTGGCCATGGTCGTACCAGTATAGCAGCCCCCGGACTGCCATCGCTAGCCGACGGTCCCGGCGCGACCGAGGCTCGCCTCGCCCCGTTCGGCGGCAGGGCTGCTTGATTGTTTTCCTTCGGTTGATTGTCGTTGTGTCTTTTTTCGGGGATTATGAACCTGGAAAAGTGGAAAAGGGGTTATTGTTTTTTCGAAGGAGAACCTCCTGGTAGCTTCGGCATGGCCCTGCGCGGCCCCGCCGGTGAGGGAGGGCGGAGGGGGATACCCCACTCTGCCCCGCCACCCTGGATTCCCGCTTTCGCGGGAATGACGTATGGTGGGTGCGGGAATGACGGTTATGCAAAGGTCTCCCTTCGCAGGGTCGCTGGCGCGGCGACGCCCGCCGGCCACGGCTCCACACGTCGGGGCAACTTGCGCCCCACTTGTCAGAACAAAGCCCAGGTTGGTGAGAGCGGGCACGGCCGCGCCGATACGGCGCCCGCGCCTCCGCTCCCCCGCTGTCCCGCCGGACGTCCCCTCGACCGCCACTGCCCGCTGACGACCCGTGCGCCGCCACATCCCGCCGAAGTGTGCGGCGTTGTAGCAGCCGAAGAGCACAATGGCCGCTCGCCGGCGCAGCAGGACCGCCTCCATCGGACCAGTTGCCTACGGCATCCCACCTCCTTCGCAGCCTTCATAGGCGGTTGATGCCCGTAAAAATAGAACACATATGCTGTCTTGACAAGAGGCGGGTGGCACAGGGTCGCTGGCGCGACGGCTATGTGGGGGGAGGGTTGAGGAGGGGCAGGGCGTGCGGGCATCCTTCGACAAGCTCAGGATGGCGGGTCGCCGGCAGGTCGCTGCGCGACGGCTTTGCGGGGGGAGGGCGCAGGCGGAAGTGGAACCCCACAAGTCACCGCTGCTGCGCGCGCAGAGGGCTAGCGCAGTACAATTCCCAGGGTGAACGCTCGCAGGGAGGCGCCTGGAGGAGCCATGAACGAGACGCGCCGGTTGGCGGAGTTTGTAAGCCGGACAGGCTTCGATGACCTGCCGGCGCCGGTGGTTGCGGCCATGAAGGTCTACGTGCTGGATAGCCTGGCCAGCGGCTCGTGGGTTCGGGGATGCCGTGGGTGGACATGGTCGCCGGCCTGGCCCGGGACAGCGGCGGCGACGGCCCCTGCTCTCTCTTCGGGCGGAGCTGGGGCGCCTCCGCCTCCTACGCGGCCCTAGTCAACGGGACGGCCATCACCGGCTTCGAGACCGACCACGCCCACTCCCAGGCCGCCTGCCACCCCGGCGGCGCGGCCTTCCCCGCCGTCCTCGCCCTGGCGGAGCGGGACCACATCGACGGCAGGACGCTGCTGCTCGCCCTCGCCATGGGCTACGAGGTTGCCTGCCGCGCAGGCGCCGCGGCAACCCGCGACGTGGAGGACGTGGCCGGGTTTCACGGACCGGGCGTCAACGCGGTCTTCGGCGGCGCGGCGGGCGCCGGAAAGGCGCTGGGGCTGGACGTCGAGGGTCTCGTGAACGCCCTGGGCGTCGCCGGCTCCCACTCGGGCGGGCTCCTGGAGTTCGCGCGGGAGGGCGCCATGACCAAGCGCCTCCACATCGGCCGGGGCTCCCAGATGGGCCTGGAGAGCGCCATCCTGGCGTCGGCGGGCTTCACCGGGCCGTCGACGGTGCTGGAGGGTGACCACGGCTTCCTCCGCGTCTACTCACCCTCGCCGCGTCCTGAGCTGCTGACGGAGGGCCTGGGAGAAAGCTACATGCTGCTGGGCCTCACGCTGAAGGCCTACGCCTGCCACCTGTCCTCACACCCCGTGGTGGACGCCGTCAGCCGGTTCCGCGTCGAGCACCCATTCGAGCCCGGCGAGGTTGAACGCGTCGCCGTGACCGGCGCGGGCAGGATGCTCGAGCCCCGCTTCACCTCTCGAGAGCCCTCCACCATCATGGGGGCCCAGTACAGCCTTCCCTTCTCCGTAGCCGTGGCCCTCTGCCGGGACATCCGCGACCCACGGTCGTACAGCGAGGCGACTCTCTGGGACCCCCAGGTGCGGGCCATGGCCACACGGGTGCAACTGGCCGAGGACGCCGAACGATTCGGCGGGCCCGGCGGACCGGTGGCGGAGGTGACGCTGACGGTGGCCGGCAGCGCGTACGCCCTTCCGGCGACGGACTGGAAGGGCGCGCCCACCAACCCCTATACCTACCAGGAGGCGGCGGCCAAGTTTCGCCGGTACGCCGCCGGGTCCCTGGCCCCGGAGCGCATAGAGGGGCTGGTACACCGTGTGGACTCCCTCGCAGGCTTGGCGGACTCGGCGGACCTTGCGGGCATGCTCAGGACACCCTGACCGGGTCGCTGGCGCGACGGCCTTGTGGGGGGAGGGTGTGCTGGGGGCGGTAAGCGTGCGCGCATCCTTCGACGGGCTCAGCAACTGTCTTAGCTGTCAAGAGTTGAAACCGGCGGGGTCCCAACGGCGATAGTCCCGTACCATGACGTTGAGGATGGTCAACAGCTTGCGCATGCAGGCGGTAAGGGCTACCTTCTTCGGTTTCCCGGCAGCACAGAGGCGTTGGTAGAATGCCTGGAGCACGGGATTGTACCGGGTGGCAACCAGGGTTGCCATGTAGAGCGCAGCCCGGACATGCTTGCGACCTCCCCACACCGATCGCTTCCCGCGAAAGGCGCCGCTGTCTCGGTTGAAGGGCGCCACCCCCACTAGGGCAGCGATCTGCCCGCGGTTCAGGGCGCCCAGTTCCGGCAGTTCCGACAGGAGGGTCATAGACAAGACCGGCCCCACGCCGGGGGCGCTTCGCAACAACTGGTCTTTGGCCTTCCACATGGGCGAGGAACGGATGGTATCGTCCAGGTCTCGATCCAGCTGCTCCAGGTTGTCTTTCATCCACTGGATATGCTCCTGAACCTGGGGGCGTATCCGCCGGGTGGCGGTGCGGAGCCGGTTCCCTTCCGCAGCGATCATCTCCACCAGTTGGCGGCGCCGGGCTACCATGGCGACCAGTTCCCTGGCGGTGGCATCGGGCAGCGGTCGTACCGCGGGCTGGACGGCTTCGGCAAAGTGGGCCAACGCATGAGCGTCCAGGGCGTCCGTCTTGGCCAGCTTCCCGGTGGCCCGGGCAAAGTCCCGCACCTGCCGGGGATTCACCACTACGACGTGCAGTCCCGTTGACGCCAGTTCCGCTGCCACGAGCGCTTCCATGCCACCGGTGGCTTCCAACACCACCAACTCCGGCCCTACCCCCTTGAGGAAACCCGCCAGAGAGCTGATGCCCTCCGGGGTGTTGGAGACCTCCTGTGCTTCACCTGTTGGACGGACCGCCAGGTCCAAGCGCTCCTTGGAAACGTCAATGCCAACAAACACTGGGGCTTCCTTCATTCAACTCCCTCCTTTCACGTCAGTCCTCCTACTCCGGCCCTTCCTTGCTCATCCGGGCTCCATGGCCCGATCAACTTGTATGATCAATACGCTCGGTCAATAGGCCTATTGGCTGGGCAGGCGGGGAGGGCGCGTCGTAAGCAACTGGGTGAGCCAGGCGGAACCCTGGACTGCACCGGCGAACAGTGAGACACCCTTCCCTCCGTACTGGTCGCTCCGAACGGATACACGGGCTTCGGGCCCGCATCTACAAGTGTGGAGGACACAGGCACCATCAAACCGGGAGGGTAAGGCATGGAAGTGGTAGCAGGCATTGACGTAGGCAAAGCCAGCTTGGACGTTTCGGTATCAGAGGGTCCGGTACTCCGGTTCGACAACACGGCGAAAAGCATTACCAGGCTGCTGAAACATCTGAAGGAGCAGTGCACCACCATGACCGTGTGCGAATCCACCGGCGGGTACGAGCGGCTGCTGGTCAGCCGGTTGCGGAAGGCCGAGATAGCAGTGCGCGTGGCTCACCCGAGCCGGGTGCGTTCCTTCGCCCGGGCTTGTGGCTACGAAGCCAAGACCGATCCTAGAGACGCTCAGGTGCTGTCCCGTTTCGGCCAAGTGTTCCCTGATTCAGACACGCCGGAACTGGAGCCGGAACGCGAGGAATTGCAGGACTTGCTGCGGAGGCGGCGGCAGTTCGTGGAACAGCGAGTCCAGGAGCTGAACCGGCTGGACAAGGGCGTCTCCGCTGCCGTTGCCAACTCTACCAAGCGCCACATCGCCTGGCTGGACAAGGAGATTGCGCAGCTGGAGGAGGAGTACCAGGAAGCGCTGCAGAGTAGCTCTTCCCTGGCAGAGCGCGCCGCGTTGTACCGCACCGTGCCTGGCGTGGGACCATTGACCGCTGCCATCCTGGTAGCCCATCTGCCCGAACTGGGCCATTGGGACAGCAAAGCATTAACCTCCCTGGTGGGTCTGGCCCCCTGGTCTCGAGATAGCGGCCAGAAGCGAGGCCAGAGGGCAATCCGGGGCGGCCGCGGCATAGTGCGTAAAGCCCTCTACCTCTCTGCATGCTCAGTGATTCAGGTCAATGGCGAACTACGCCGTTTCTATCAGAACCTGCGTCAACGTGGGAAACCTGGAAACTTGGCCTTGGTGGCAGTGATGCGCAAGCTGCTGTTGCAGTTGAACGCGCTAGCCCGGCGGCAAACACCCTGGGTTGTTCGGCCCGGATAGAGGTATCTACTCCTCAATTTGGCAAAGACCTTGACACCCAACCACGGATACTGTTCGGGCTCTGAGCAGGTTGGGCGTGACGACCTCGCTGAGCCACGGTCTTTGAAGACCCAGGACGGATCGGTCTGTCACGCCCTATCCAAGATACAAGGATGGCGGACGGGGGGTGGGGTCGGCACGACGCCCCCCTCCCCCCTGCCACCCTGGATTCCCGCTTTCGCGGGAATGACGAGGTGTGGGCGCGACGGCCTTGTAGGGAAGGGTTGAGGGGTCGCCACGGGGGTGGCGTAGGGAGGACGGTGCCTTCGTTGACAATGCGGTTTCAAGCGTGATACCGTCCCAGCGCAATCCAATTCCCTCTGCCCCGTCAACCGAAGGAGGTGGGAGCGATGAGCGAGAGTATGGCGCCGGAGCCCTTCAAGAGCTTCGTGGTCAATCCAGTGCTGCTTTCAGAGGGCAAGTCAATCACCAACCTGATGAATAGCGACCTGATCACCTTCACCGTTCAGGTCGTCGCCTCCGGGGGCGAGAACAGCCTGCACGCTCACAGCAACATCGACGCCATCTGGTTTGTCCTGGGCGGCGAGGTCACGTTCTACACCGAGGGCGACCAGCATGTTGCCACGCTCAAGAAGCACGACGGCCTCCTCATCCCGCGCGGCACGCCGTACTGGTTCGATTCGACGTCCGACGACCCCCTGGTCATCCTCCACATCACCGCCAGGGACCCTGCCATCGTCGGGAAGCGCATCGCGTACGCACCGCGCAAGTACGCCGGCGTTGCGGAGAGCGACCTGCCCGAGCGACGCGTCACCACGCTGGAGGGCCAGCGCTTCGGAGGCTAGGTCGCTGGCAGTCGCTGGCGCGACGGCCTTGTAGGGGGAGGGTTGAGGGGTGGCGGGATATACCCCGCTCTGCCTCGCCACCCTGGATTCCCGCCTTCGCGGGAATGGCAAGGTGAGGGCCGGGTCGCGCAGAGGCCCTTCACATCGGCGGTCCGCCTGATCCTGCGGGACCCTGGGGCAGTTTGGAGGTAGGCCCATTAGACGGAACCTGCTCTCCCTCCATCTCCCCGCCTTCATGCTCTCCCTCGGCACAGGGCTCGCAGCGCCCGTGCTGCCGATATTCGCCCGGAGCTTCAACGTCAGCTTCGGCGTCGCGTCCCTGGTCATCATCGCCCGCATGGTCGGCGCCACGGCGTCCACCATACCCACCGGCTACCTCGTCGACCGCATCGGCCGCAGGCGGATTCTCCTCATCGGCCCCATCATCGCCGCTCTGGCCTCCTTCCTGACCGCGTCCGCATTCACCTTCCCCCAGCTCCTGGTCTACCGGTTCCTGGCCGGCTGGGGTCAGCAGATGTGGATGATCAGCCGACTGACCGTGGTGGCAGACACCACGGTCACGGGGGAGCGCGGCCGCCAGATCGCCAGCATGGTGGGCGTGAGCCACGCCGGCGCCCTCATGGGCCCGGCACTGGGCGGCTTCAGCGCAGCCATCGCGGGGATCAGGGCGCCCTTCATCATTCATGGTGTCCTGGCCGCCATCGCCATCATCCCGAGCTTCGGCCTGATCCGAGAGACCAGTCCCGTGCGGGCGGCAGCGAACAGGGACACGCCCGGCCAGAGCGCCCCCAAGTCCTCCTACTCCTACGCCGAGCTCCTGACCGGTCCCGTCCTCCTTCTCTTCGTCGCCCAGCTTCTGGCAAACCTCATCCGCGGCGCCAGCGGACAGGGCGGCGGCGGCCCACTCTTCCTCTACGCCGCCTATGCCTACGACGTAGGCCCCGCAACCCTGGGCACCCTCGGCACCATCGGGGCAGTCCTCGGCCTACCCCTCATCTTCCTCGCCGGCAGCCTCATGGACAAGTTCGGTCGAAAGGCGGCTGTGGTCCCCGGGACCCTGCTCCTGGCGTCCGGCCTGTTCTTCCTGGCCGTCTCTGCATACCTGGAATGGCCCATCGAGAGCTTCATGGCGGGCTTCCTCTGGACCAACACTACCGTGAGCCTGATGTCCGGCTCCATGCAGACCATGGGGTCAGACGTCGCGCCTCCCCAGGCCAGGGGCAAGTTCTTCGGCCTCCAGCGCCTCATCGGCGAGGCCGGGATGCTCCTGAGCCCCATCAGCTTCGCCATCCTCGCCGAGCTGGTCAGCTACACCGCCGCGTTCGCCTTCCTGGGATTCGTCGGCATCGCAACCGTGCTGTGGATCAGCATCATGATCAAGGACACGCGCATTCCTGCCTGAGCGGCGCGGCGAGTCGCCGCGCCGCCCACGCGTGATATGATTGGCCCGCTACATCCACCTGCGGAGGCGTCATCATGCCACCCGAAGGCAACGACTGGCTGGCGTTGACCACCGAGCCAACCCTGGAGCCGGAGCTCCCCATCTGCGACCCCCATCACCACTTCTGGGACTTTCGCACCGAGCGCAGCCCGTACGACCGCTACCTTCTCCACGAGCTCGCCGACGACATCAACAGCGGTCACAACGTCCGCTCCACGGTCTTCGTCGAGGCGCGCGCCATGTACCGCGCCGACGGCCCTGAGGAGATGCGCCCCGTGGGCGAGGTGGAGTTCGTTCAGGGCATCGCCGCCGCCAGCGCCAGCGGCCTCTACGGCCCAGGGCGGGCCGCGGCGGCCATAGTCGGCCACGCCAACCTCAATCTCGGCGAGGCCGTGGCGCCGGTGCTGGACGCTCTCCAGGCCGCCAGCCCCAACCGCTTCCGGGGCATCCGCCACTCCGTTACGTGGGACCCCCACCCGGAGGTGGCGAACACCGCCGCCCACCAGATGCAGGGCCAGCTGGCCGCCGAAGGCTTCCGGGCCGGAGCCCGCGTCCTGGCACGGAAGGGCCTGTCCTTCGAGGCCTGGCTCTACTTCCCCCAGCTCCCGGAGCTCGCCGACTTCGCCCGCGCCGTCCCGGACCTGACCATCATCCTCAACCACATCGGCGGCCTCCTGCGCTCCGGCCCCTACGCGGACCGCGACAACGAAGTGCTCCCGACCTGGCGCAGCGGCATCGCCGCCGCCGCCTCATGCCCCAACGTCAACGTCAAGCTCGGCGGCATCGGCATGCCCCGCACCGGCTTCGACTGGCACGCGCGCGCCGCGCCCATCGGCTCGGAGGAGCTCGCCGCGGATATGGCCCCCCTGATGGCATACTGCATCGAGCAGTTTGGCCCCGAACGCTGCATGTTCGAGAGCAACTTCCCCGTCGACAAGGTATCCTACTCCTACCACGTTATGTACAACGCCTTCAAGCGCCTGTCCGCGCCCTATTCGGCCGGCGAGCGCGCCGCCATGTTCCACGACACCGCCGCCCGCGTCTACCGCATCGACGTCTAGCGAGCCGGGCGCGAAGGAGCGCCGTGGGCCAGACGAGCAGCTAACTTCTCAGGTTGAAAACCATTGACACCTATTCCAGTTTCCAGTAGTCTCTAGGTGTTAAACGGGTTCCTGGAATCGGGTTGGGCGTCCATTGCGGACGCCAGCAAGCTTTGGCTTGTGGGATCCTACCCCCGGGAATCCGTTTTGTCATAGCTGCGCCAGCCATGAATACGAACCCATGAGTTGCATTGGGATGGTGCTGGACTCATGTGGCATGAACTTCAACCCATAACCCCAAAGCTGTGTGTTGCGTCGGTACAACGTGCTCTTCAGATTGAGCAGGTATGCGGGTTCAGTGACTCCATACTGGTACTCAAATGCATTCGTAGTCGCACCAGCCACAACGTCAGCCACCTGGAGTAGCGGGAGTTGGCCCTTGGCCCGTGGTTTCACGTCGATGATGGAGTTTGGGCGAATCTGACAATCAGGCTGACCTTGGAGGTAGGTGAGGTATGATTCCAAGTCCCGATAGCTGATCCCGCCCTTGTTCTCTGGTCGAAGCCTGACTCGGCCACCACCCGGTCTATCGGCGCAGTACCGGAGATGCGCTCGACTAGCCACCTGAAGGCATAGAAGTACATCTTTCCGCCGAGTAGCGTTGAGCTTTGAATTCTTAGGTGCCACGTATCCACAAGCACGACACAAGATGTTATCTTGGCTTGGGCTAGCCCTTGAGAGACGGCCAGTTTTCTTGGGTGGCTGAGGTCAGTCCAGTGCAGCACAGGTTTCCTGAGGTTGATAGTCTGCTTCACTTGGGCCAGCGTTTGCCCTAACTGCGAATTCTCTTGCCCAGCCTCAACAATGACCGCCGCTACCGCAAACCACTGCCGCCCTCTGTTGACCCCTTCATCTCCGGACTCATCAATGTAAGCGAAGAACTCCGGCATCTACTACCTCCTGACAGGGAACCACCAGAGAATCGTACTACGCTTGACGCCCTGGCGCGTATCGGCGGCGTCTGGCGTACAATGAAGCGCCGGACACGACGATCACGCCGCATGAGGAGGGGCGCCATGGCAGACCTGGAGTCCATCAAACGAGAGGTGGCGCTGGCCAATCGCATGCTGGCCGCCACGGGCCTCGTTGGCGGCGTGTCCGCCGCCCTGGGCCACGTGAGCTGCCGGATCCCCGACGACCCCGATCACTTCGTCATCAAGGGCCTCTGGAAGCCCCTGGCCCAGGCCGGCGCGGGGGACATGCTCGTCGTCGACATGAACGGCTTCAAGACGGAGGGCCCCCGCGCGCTCAACCTGCCCAACGAGGTCAAGATGCACTCGTGCATCCTGCGGGAGCGCCCGGAGGTCAACTCCGTGGTCCACTGCCACCCCAGGTTTGCCGTCATGATGAGCGTGCTGGAGCTCCCTCTGACCCCCATGCGCATCGAGGGCATGCAGCTGCTGGCCAGGCCCCTGCCCGTCTTCCCCAGCCCGCGCCTCATCATCCGCGAAGAGGACGGCGCCGAGGTTGCCCAGCTCATCGGCGACAGCCCCGCCATCCTCCTGCGCGGCCACGGCGTCGCCACCGCCGGCAAGAGCATGGAGGACGCGCTGATGGCCATGCTCCAGATAGAGGAGCAGGCGATGATGAACTACCACGCCGCCTGCGTCGCCGGGCTCAGCCACAAGTCCATAACACCGGAGCAGATGCGCGAGTTCGGCGAGAACATGCAGCGCGTCCGCCAGCAGGAGCACCTGCAGCCCTGGGAGGATTGGACGCCCCAGCAGCCGGGAGGCGTCTGGCAGTACTACGCGGCCCTCGCCGGCGACGAGCCCTAGCCAGGGCTATTCAGCACACGGCGCCCGCGGACCCCTACACGCTGTAGCCCTGCTCTCGGAACCACTGGACGGCCCCGGGGTGCAGGGGAACGTCCAGGGGTGTCGCCTCCGTATCCCTGCCCAGCTGCTCGATGCCCGTGTACGCCCCCTCGTCCCAGGGAATCTCGCCGGCGCGGGCGGCCACGGCGGCGCAGATCCGGTAGGCGACCTCGTCCGGCAGCGACGCGCGCGTGTATAGCGGCCATCCGCCGTAGTCGATGCACTCGCCGTCGCGCTCCAGCAGTGGGAAGCGCGACTTGGGCAGCACCACCCGCCGCCAGCCCAGGACCTCCATGCGGCCCATGATGCCGTCTTCCAGCTCCAGGGGTTTAAGCCCGTGCTCGAGGGCCAGGGGGAGCCAGCTTGGAATCCCCTCGTCGAACACGATGTCGACGCTCCCGTCCCGTATCCCGGCCAGGCGGCGCTCGTCGCTGGGCCCGCCGTTCAGCTGCAGGCTGCCGCCCCACGACTCGACGTCGCTCAGGTTGAAGCCGTACATCGGCAGGAGCTGGTCCAAGAGCACACGGGTCGAGTGCGTGGGGTCCTGCCGCACGGAAACACGGAGGGGCAGGCGCTTCTCTTTGATATCGGCCAGGGAGGTTAGCCCCAGCCGAGGCTGCACCATGATGACGAAGCGGTCCCAGGAAGGGTAGCTGACGATGACCCGCAGCGGCAGGGGCTCCGTGTAGAGCCCCGTGCCACGGTACGCCTGCGTCAGCATCGCCGAGGGGTTCACGAAGGCGGCTTCCAGGTCCCCGCGCGCCACGGCGTACGACAGCGCCGGCGACCCGGGCGAAAGCCGTATGGCCGGCGTGAACGAGTCCCCGGAGCCGTTTCCGATGAAGATGGCGATGTCCCGGTTCCCCGTGTAGGGGATCGCCGGATCGCCCGCGACCCCCAGGGCAATCTCCCACAGCATCTTGGCCCGGATGAACTGGGCTCCCCTCGGCAGCGGCTCCATTGGCGTTCCTCCTCGCCGTGCTTGTCGCACGGCACAATTCGCAAAGTGGGTGACGCACGCCCCGCGCGTCTGACATACGGCGCGAATTGTACCACGCACGACGCCCAGGGGCGGTCCTGTCCGTGGACGCCCGTCGGCCGTCCAAGACGCGTCAACCCCGCGCGCGTGCGTCCTGGCCTGCGGAGGCCCCCGCGAGCTTACCGAAGACTGCGCCGGAGCACAGGCCGGCCCCCCCAGGGTAGTTGTGATAGAACAGGCCGCCCACCAGCTCGCCGGCGGCATAGAGGCCGGGAATGGGCCTCGCCTGCGTGCTCTGGACCTGGCCGCGCCCGTCGATCTTCAGCCCGCCAAAGGTGAACGTGATGCCGCACGTGACCGCGAAGCCGTGATAGGGCGGCGTGTCGATGGGCAGGGCCCAGTTGGACTTGGGCGGCGCGATGCCCTGCGTGTGCACGCCGTCCAGCGCCGTGGGATCGTAGGCGCCGGGTTGCGCCGCCTCGTTGTAGTCGCGGACCGTGGCCTCCAGGCCCTCGGGGTCGATGTCCAGCCGCTCCGCCAGCTCGCGGATGCTGTTCGCCTCCGCCTTGGTGACCTGTGGGATCCGGTACTCGTCACGCCACAGATGCGTCACTTTGGCGTCGAATATCTGGAAGGCGGCGCGCTGCGGCTGGAACAGGATCTCGCGGCCGTACTTTGCGTACGTGTAGTTACGAAAGTCGGCCCCCTCGTCCACGAAGCGCTCCCCGCGGACGTTTACGATGAGGCCAAACTGGTAGGAGTGCTTCTGAAAGAGGTCCGCAACCTGCCGGTCCCCGTAGGGGGGCGCGTTGAGGTCCCAAGCGCAGGCGTGGCACCCCGACCAGTGCCCATAGGGTTGGGCCCCCAGGTCCAGGGCCATGCGGATGCCGTCGCCCGTGTTGTACTGGGTGCCGCGGACTTTGGCCAGCTCCCAACCCTGCCCCAGGTACCGCGTGCGCATCTCCGCGTTCGCCTCGAAGCCGCCGCAGGCCAGGACCACGGCGCGGGCCGGGACCTCTTCCAGGCCTTCGGGCCCCAGGACCTGGACCCCGGACACGCCGCCGCGCTGGTCCTGAAGCAGGCTGCGGGCCGCAGTGTCGTAGCGGACGTCGATCTCCAGCTTCTGCGCCATGCCGAAGAGCTGGTCGGAGAGCCCCTTGCCCGCGCCCACGGCCTCCAGCGTGAGGCCGCCCCAGAACTTGAACTTGTCTCCAACCTTGAATGCCTGCCGCGTCCACAGGGGCAGAAAGCGCAGGCCCTTCTCATGGAGCCAGCGCATGGTGGGGAAGGACTGGCTGACCAGGACCTGCGCCAGGTCCGGGTCGGAGAGCCCCTCGGTGACGCGCATGAGGTCGCTGTAGTACTGCGACTGCGGATACCTGCCCACGTCCATCGAGTCGATCTCGGCCTGCGAGAGCTCGGGCACCAGCGTCTTGACGTCGTCGAGCCCGTCGTAGGCGAAGCGGATGGCGCCGCCGGTGAAGTAGGTGTTGCCCCCACGCAGGGCCTGGGGCGCCTTCTCCAGGATGAGCACGCGGGCGCCCTGCTCCTGGGCCGAGATGGCGGCGCTCAGGGCCGCGTTGCCCGCGCCGACGACGATGACGTCGTAAGAAGTCTGCGTGGTCATTCGTGCTCCTTTGTGTGTAGATGCCTCAGTTAGCACCGGAGCTGAGCACGGACGAAGGACCCTCGCCATGCCCACGCTCCAAGTCAGGATGGTAGCGAGGGTTGGGGCTAGAGGCAAGGGGCCCGTGAGGCAACGAGCGTCGCGGCCCGGACGAGCCGGACCACCATTGCGGCGGTTCCAAACAGGCAGCGGCCCGGATAGAATGGGGCTGGACCGCCACGAGCGAAGGCGCTCCCGGACCGCCGGGCGCCGCCGCATCGACAGCCAGCGAACGTCAAGGGAGGCACCCCATGTACGACCTGCTGCTCAAGGGCGGCGAAATGCTGGACCCGTCCGCGGGCCTTCGCGGCCGCCTTGACGTTGCCGTCGACGGCGGACGCATCGCGCTGGTCGCCGCCGACATCGATGCGTCCGAGGCCCGCCGCGTCGTCGACGTGTCCCGGGGCGCCCACAGCGGCGCGCCCCTCCTCGTCGTCCCGGGCATCATCGACATCCACTGCCACGTCGCCGCGGGGTTGATCAACTTCGGCATCGAGCCGGACCTGGCGGGCGTGCAGTCGGGCGTCTGCACCGTCGTCGACGCGGGCAGCTGCGGCTCCCACACCTTCGAGGGCCTCGCCCGCTACGTGGCGCCCCGCGCCGCGACCCGCGTCATCTCCATGGTGCACATCGTGCGGACAGGGCTCGCCATCATGCCGGAGCTCCGCGGGCCGGAGAGTCTGGACCCGGAGGGCGTGATCCAGACCATCGAGGAGCACCGCGGACTGGCCCACGGCGTGAAGATCCGGCTCGTTGGCCCCGGCGTCGTGGAGCTCGGCGACCGCGCCGTGCGGGAGGCCCGGCGGGCGGCGCGTGAGTCCGGGACGCTCCTCATGGTCCACGTCGGCGACACCGAGGGGCTCCTCGACCCCGCCGTGACGCGCCAGTCCCTGGAGCTGCTGGAGCCGGGCGACATCGTTACGCACTTCTTCACGGCGCACCGGGCCAACCTCCTGGACCCCGGCAACCGGGCCTGGCCGGAGGTCGCCGACGCCATGCAGCGCGGCGTCGTCATGGACTGCGCCCACGGCCGCGGCAACTTCAGCTTTGACGTCGCGCAGCGGCTCCTTGACCAGGGCCTGCGCCCCCACTGCCTGAGCACGGACCTCACCGCCCCCGGCCGGTCCGCCGTCGTGGGCAGCATGACGGAGACCATGTCCAAGGCCCTGGCACTGGGCTTCACGCTGGAGGAGGTCATCGCCATGTCCACGTCCAACCCCGCCCGCGCCCTGGGGCTGGCGGACTCCCTCGGCTCACTGGCCGTCGGGCGGGAAGCAGACATCTCCGTCCTGGAGCAGATGCAGGGCGACTTCGTGTTCCAGGACGCCGCCGGTGGTATGCTGAGGGGCGCCAGTGGGCTGCAGCCGGTGCTGACCGTGCGCGCCGGCGTGCCCATGCCCCTCGACTGGGGGCCACGGCCCGCGGGCTGGCTGCAGGAGGCCGGCGGCTGAGGGCGCCGCCCGCAGTGCGCCCCCTCGCGGCGGACGAACGAACACGCGCGAACACGACACAGCGAAGGAGAGGTGACAATGGCGACGGCTGACCGGCAGAGGACGACTCGGATTGAGCGGGACTCCATGGGGGAGATGGAGGTGCCCGCCGAGGCGTACTACGGGGCCTCCACCATGCGGGCGGTCCTGAACTTCCCCATCAGCGACGTGCGTTTCTCGCGGCGCTTCATCGGGGCCCTGGGCCTCATCAAGCTTGCCGCCGCCCGCGTCAACATGGACCTTGGTCTGCTGGACCAGCGGCTGGGCGGCGCCATCGTGCGGGCCGCTCAGGAGGTCGTCGACGGCGCTCACGATGGAGAGTTCGTCGTGGATATCTTCCAGACGGGGTCCGGGACCTCCACCAACACCAACGCCAACGAGGTCATAGCCAACCGCGCCACGGAGCTGCTCGGCGGAGACCGCGGGTCGAAGACCGTGCACCCCAACGACCACGTGAACAGCTGCCAGTCGTCCAACGACGTCATCCCGGCGGCGATGCAGCTGGCGGCGCTCCAGGCCATCAAGGCGGAGCTCCGGCCCGGGCTGGCCGCGCTGCAACGGGCGCTGGAGGGCAAGGCTGCGGAGTTCTGGCCCATCGTCAAGACCGGGCGCACCCACCTCCAGGACGCCACGCCCATTCGCCTTGGCCAGGAGTTCAAGGGGTACGCGGGCCAGGCGGAGCGGGGCCTGCGCCGCCTGCAACACGCCGAGGCGGAGCTGGGCGAGCTGCCCCTTGGCGGGACCGCCGTGGGCACCGGCGTCAACGCCCATCCGGAGTTCGCGTCACGGGTGTGCGCCACTCTGTCGGAGCTGGCGGGGGTGTCAGTACAGGAGACGGAGAACCACTTTCAGGCACAGAACAGCCTGGACGCCGTGGTGGAGACCAGCGGTGTGCTGCGCACCGTTGCAATCAGCCTGTACAAAGTGGCCAACGACCTTCGATGGCTCGGCGCGGGGCCAAGGGCCGGCATCGCGGAGATCGCCCTGCCGGAGGTGCAGCCCGGCAGCTCCATCATGCCCGGGAAGGTGAACCCGGTGATCCCGGAGTCCACCATCCAGGTCGTGGCCCAGGTCATCGGCAACGACGCCGCCGTTGCGGTCGCCGGCCAGGGCAGCTACTTCGAGCTGAACATGATGATGCCCGTGGCCGCCCACAACCTGCTTCAGAGCATCTCCCTCCTCGGCGCCGCCGCCGGCAACCTCGCGGCTCAGTGCGTGGAGGGCATCCAGGCCACCAGCCGGGGCCCGGACATGGTGGAGCGCGGCCTCATGGTGGGCACGGCCCTTGCCCCGGAGATCGGGTATGACGCTGCGGCCGCCATCGCCAAGGAGGCCGCCGCCACGGACCGCACGGTCCGCGAGGTGGCCCGCGAGAAGACCAGCCTCAGCGACGCCGACCTGACCCGCATCCTCGACCCGGAGAAGATGACGGAGCCGGGCCTCGGCGGCGCCCCCGGCGGCGGCTAACCCATTCGACAGCCACACAGGAGGACTGCGATGCTGGAATCGATGCAACTCGAGAGCGGAATGCAGTGTCTGCTCGCCAGGCCGGACACCCAGGAGAGGCGCCCAGCCGTGATCTGGCTCCACGAGCGCTACGGTATGGTGCAGCACACCAGGGACCAGACGGAGCGTCTCGCCCGGTCGGGCTTCGTGGGCTTTGCCCCGGACCTGTTCCATCGCTTCGACCGCGACCGCGAGGCCCTCGCCCGCGCGGAGGACCGCTGCGAGCTCCAGGACGAGACGTCCGTCCAGGACCTCGACGAGGCCATCGCCCACCTGCGCTCGCTGCCCTACGTGGACTCCGACCGCATCGGCATCGTCGGCGTCTGCCAGACCGGGCGCCAGCCCCTGGTCTACGCCGCAGAGCGGACCAACCTCGCCGCCGCCGTCGTCTTTCACGGCGGCGTCTACCCCCGCGAGTGGGTAGCCGACGAGCTCCGCCCCAAGACCATCGACGCCTACCTCCCCCACCTGTCGTGCCCCGTCATTGGCTTGTTCGGCGAGGCCGACCCCCTTGTGCCCTACCCGGAGGTCCACCGCTTCCGCGAGCTGCTGGAGACCCACAAGAAGAGCTACCACATCCGTCTCTTTCCCGACACCCCCCACGGCTGGCTCAACGACACCGTTCCTGATCGCTACTGCCCGCAGGAAGCCGAGGAGGCGTGGACGGTCATGGTCTCCTTCCTGAACAGCGTCTTCGCCGGAGAGTGGGCCCAGGGCAAGGTGGTCTGGCGCTTCGAGAGCGCCACATCGCCGGACTACGGCGCGTAGCCCGGGCGCAGGGGCCGCCCCGCGTCACGCGTTGTTGCGGACGCCGTTCTGTTGTAGTCTGCCTGCAGACTCGCCGCCGCGCGGGTTCCGGGCGCAGCAACTAGGGCGGGTCGGGAGGCGGACATGAAGCTACTCGTTGCCCTCGACGGCTCTTCTTTCGGCGAGTCCATCCTTCCCGTGGCCTCGGACCTGGCCGCCCGCCTCAAGGCGGACGTGACCCTGCTCTCCGTCGCCAGCGAGGCAGGGGTCCACGCCACCTGGACCCGACCCCCCAGCGCCACTCCCAGCGGCGACATGATCGACCAGAGCAACGTCGAAGCCCGGGGGCTGGCGGAAACCACGGTCCAAGCGGCGGAGCGCATCCTCAACGACGCCAGGGAGTACCTCAACGGCGTCGCGCAGGGCCACTTCCCCAACGGGGCCAACGTCCAGGCCCTCATGGGTGACAGCATCTCCGAGGAGATTATCAGGTTCGCTCGCGCCCAGCAGGTCGACCTCATCGCTATGGCCACCCACGGCCGCACCGGTGTCACCAGGCTCGTCATGGGCAGCGTCGTCAGCGAGGTGATCCGGGCTAACGCCGCGCCCGTGGTCGTCGTCCGGCCCAAGTGACCCCCCCTCGCGCCGGACCACTGGCGGCGGGCATCCGCCCTGTGTAGAATGGGGCCACTCTCCGCGGGAGGTGTGTTATGTCAGGCCACTCCAAGTGGTCCACCATCAAACACCAGAAGGCGCGTAACGACGCCAAGCGCGGCCAGCTCTTCACCAAGCTGACCAGGGAGCTCTCCGTGGCCGCACGCCAGGGCGGCGGCGACCCTGCCATGAACTTCCGCCTCCGCCTCGCCATGGACAACGCCCGCCAGAGCAACATGCCCATGGACAACATCGAGCGCGCCATCCAGCGGGCCACCGGCGCAGGCGACGGCGGCCCGGCTCTCGAAGAGGTCGTCTACGAAGGCTACGGCCCCGGCGGCGCAGCCGTCATGGCCATCGCCCTCACCGACAACCGCAACCGCACGGCCTCCGAGATCCGCAAGTCCTTCGACCGGCAAAACAGCAAGCTCGGCCTGGGCGGGTCCGTGGCCTGGCAGTTCGAGCAGAAGGGCATCATCACCCTTGAAGTCGAGCCCGAACGCGCCGAGGAGCTCGCCCTCGAGGCCATTGACCTCGGCGCCGATGACTTCGACCTCGACGGCTCCACACTCGAGCTCCGCTGCGCCGCCGAGTCCTTCGAAGAGCTCCGCCGCAGCCTCGAAGCCAAGGGTGGGTCGCTCACCACCGCCGAGGTCACCATGTTCCCGAAGACCCAAGCCACCCTGAACGACCACGACGCGGAGATGACCCTGCGGCTCTTGGACCTCCTGGAGGAGCTCGACGACGTGCAGAAGGTCTACACCAACGCGGACTTCTCCGCCGAGGTCTTGGAGCGTTACCGCGTCGCCGCCTGAGCCAGGCCCATCCCCACGGTCCCCGTAGCCGTCCCTCACCCCCCGGAAAGCGGCTCAGATCGTGACTACCCCCGGAATCCCCTCCTCCCGGCCCACCAGGAAGTCCCGCACGATGCGGTTGAAGGTCTCCGGCCTCTCCACCATCGGGAGGTGCCCCGCGCCGTCGATGATGTCCAGCTTGCTCTTCTTCAGCCCCGCCCGGAGCGCCTCCCCCACACCCAGGGGCACGATGCCGTCCAACCGGCCCCAGACCAGCAGCGTGTCCGCAGTCAGAGACAGGACGTCAACACTGAGCTGCGGGTCCGCGTACCGGCCCTGGGCCAGCTCCACGACCAGCCCCCTCCCACGCCACTGGCGCTCGAACTCCGGCCCCTTGCGCACGTTCTCCCACTCTGCCCCGAAGCCATACGCCTGGGCCGTTGCGATGAGCCCCAGCTTGCCGAACGCCGCCGTCGCAAACGCCTCTTCGTCCATGGCTTCCAGGTCGGGCGGCGGCGCATCATCAACGCCAACGCCCATTGGGTCCGCCAGGACCAGCCGCGGAAAGCGGTCCGGGTGCTGCGCAGCCGCGTAGAGCGCGATCCAACCGCCTATGGAGTGCCCCGCCAGGACCGCCTCGCCCACGCCCAGACTGTCCAGGAACTCGACCACCAGCCCAGCGTAGTCCCGAACCGACGAGACGCCCGGGGCGGGCCGGCCTTCCTGCCACCCCGGCAGCTGCGGAGCGTAGACCAGGGCCGCCGTCCCCATGGCCATGTGATACGCTTCCCACTTCCCGCCGCCCCCCATGCCGTGCAGGTAGACCACAGGGAGTGTGCGTTCCCGGCGGCCCCCCCTGAGATAGGGAACGTCGAAGCCGCCCACCCTCGCGACCTCCCGGGTGAAGATAGAGCCGTCGGCTGCTCCCAAGAGCCTTACTCCCCCTGAACGCTAGCTGCGGTGCGCCCCCCGGTCGACCACGGTCACGCGGTCTCGTTCCACCAGAGCTTCACGCACTCCAGCTCGAACCGGGACCCGGTCGCTCCCGCGTCCGGGACGGCGTCACCCTCCGGCGCGGTCACCAGCAACCGGATCACGTAGTCCTCCCCAGCCTCGGCGCGGCGCTGCGCGGAGAGCGCCGACCCGGGGTCCTGCTGGTCAGGGACTTCCAGGAACCGCGCGTACTCCCCTTCATAGATGACCGTCCGCTCTTCCCCGCTCTTGTAGTATGTCTCCAGCGTCACCCGAGCGCCGCCGGACAGCGCGTCCCCGTCCCTGGTGACCATGGTCAGGCGGATAGACGTGCCCCTATGCTCCGCCGTCGGGCCGACGAAGATGTACTGGTACGGCGCGCCGTCCGGGCCCGGGGGCGGGACCAGCATCTCCCACCCGGCCGTGACGGACCCATCGCTTCGCTCCTCGAACACCCGGGCGGTCTCCGGCGACTCCGGAGTCAGCGTGTAGTTGCTTCCATCGAAGAGAGGCAGGGTCATCCTCGGCTGTCCTCCACTCACCCCTCGCCGATGGAGCGCAGCCGGGGCATCACGCGCTCGGCGAAGAGCCTCTTGGAGTTCATGACGTGCTCGTGCTTGAGCTTCCCCACGCGGAACATTCCCAGAAAGTGGCCGTAGCCGGCGGTCTCCATGTCCCGGGCCAGCCAGTCGGTGACGTAGTCGGGGTCCCCGCACACGATGAACCCGGACTCCCGCAGCTTCTCGAACGGCGTACCCGGCCCCGGCATCTCTGCCCCCTTGGAGCGCTTACGATAGTCGAAGGACCGGTCCGTCTGAATCCCGGGCACCGGCGCCGGGACCTGCACGGGCCGGCTGAACGTGCTGAGGCGGCGCACGTACATCACGGCGTCCCGGCACTCCTCTATTGCCTTCTCGGTGGTCTCCGCCACGTGAATGTAGCGGGCCCCAATGAAAGACTCCGGCCCGGCGTCCCAGCCGAAGCGCTCCCGCGCCACCTCCTGATAGTACTCATAGGTATCTTGGAAGACCACCGTCGGCGACCAGACACGCCCGATGGGAATCCGGCGCTCGGCGGCAAACTCGATGGTCTCCGCCGACCCGGCCGGCATCCAGATGGGGAAGGGGTCCTGCAGGGGCTTCGGCCACACCGAGACCGACCGCAGATTGTAGAACGCCCCCTCATAGTCGAAGATCTCCTCCGTCAGGCACTTGTGGAGAATCTCGTAGGACTCGACGAAGCGCTCTCGACTCGTGAAGGGGTCCACGTTGTACGACACAAACTCCTGGGGCACCCCCCGGACGATGCCGCCAATAAACCGCCCCCCCGACAGGATGTCGAGCTGCGCGAACTCCTCCGCCGTCTGCACGGGATGACGCAGGGGCAGCACGTGGCCAATGACGCCGATCTTCATCCGCTTGGTCCTCGCGATGAGAGCCGCCGCCAGGACCGTGCTGGACGGGTTCAGGTTGAAGTACGTGAAATGGTGCTCGTTGACCAGGGCGCCATCGAACCCCAGATCCTCGCAGATGCACCACTCCTCCAGGTGCTCCCGGTAGGTCTGCGCCGCCAGCTCCGGATCGCAGAACCGGTTGGTCTGTCGCGACTCAGGCCCAATGTCGTCGGGAATCCCAGGGTACGTGGTCTCGTCAAAGGTATAGAACTTCATCTCTCCGAACCCTCCAACAGGGCGGCGATTTCCCGCAAGTCGATGCCATTCTCTTATCACGTTTGGCTCAGTGAATCAAGGACAGCAGGTCCTCTTGGCCCTCGCCCGTCTCACACCCGCCGGCGCAACGCGCTCTACCGCCGCCCGCTGGTCTGACACGCGCCTTGGGTGTACATTGAGAGGCGCAGCAACCTATACGCTCGGGGGCTACCGCAGCCCCCGGCCTCAGGAGCAGACCATTGCCTGAGCGCATCCTCGGCGTGGACCCAGGCACCATTCGCATGGGGTACGGGCTGTTGGAAGCCCAGGGAGCAGACGCTGCCTACGTGACCTGCGGCGTCGTAACGGCCGGCGCGTCGCTCACCCTGGCCCAGCGGCTGTGGCGGCTCCACCTGGGCCTCCTCGAAGTCGTTGAGCGCGAGAAGCCCGCCGTCATGGCCATCGAGGAGGCCTTCGTGCCGGAGGGCCGCAGCGCGTGGGGTGAGCAGCGCAGCAGCGTTCGTTCGGCCATGGCCGTGGGTCAGGCCGGCGCAGTGGCCATGATGACCGCGGCCGCCCGCGGCATCCCCACCTTCAAGTACTCCCCCGCCCAGGTCAAGAGCGCAGTGGCCGAGTACGGCCGAAGCAGCAAGGAGCAGGTCCAGGAGATGGTGCGCATCACTTTGGGCCTGGCAAAGGCGCCCAGTCCCGCCGACGCCGCCGACGCCCTCGCCGTGGCCCTGTGCCACCTGCAGCAGACGCGGTTGGAGTCCCTGATCACGCCTCGCAAGGTCTGACGGGAGCGAATGGGGAAGGGATGCCCCCGAAAACCATGCAGGCCCACCGGTGAGCCCTTCCGAGGCGAAGCCGTCCTGGGCCCGCCCGCCGTGGGCCTGTCGAAGGACCCGCAGACGATCGCCGCATCTGAGTTGACCCGGAGGAGACGGGCGTGATACGAACACTGCGCGGTACACTGGAGGCGCTGGGGCCCGACTGGGCCGTCGTAAGCGTCGGCGGCGTGGGCTTCCAGGTCTTCGTGCCGCCCTCGGCGCTCGCCGGACTGGGACCACTGAACAGCCCCGTGAGCCTCCACACCCACCTAGTCGTACGCGAGGAATCGCTGACCCTCTACGGCTTCCCCACCGAGGACGGCCTTCACGTCTTCGAGCTCCTCCTCGGCATCTCCGGCGTCGGCCCCCGCCTTGCCCTATCCGTTCTCTCCGGCCTCAGCCCCCAGTCCCTTGCGGTCGCCATCGCCGCCGAGGACGACAATGCCCTCGCGGCCATCTCCGGTGTGGGCAAGCGCACAGCGGCCCGCATCATCGTCGACCTCAAGGGCAAGCTGGAGGAGCAGTGGCCCATTGCCGCGACAGCGGGCTCCGGCACGGACCGGGGCGACGTGTTCGCGGCGCTCGTGGCCCTGGGTTACACACCGTCGGACGCCCGGCGGGCCGTCGCAACCATGCCCCAAGACCCCTCGCTATCGGTGGAGGACCAGGTCCGGGAGGCCCTCCGGGCGCTCTCACCGGGCTGAGACGCCCGGACTTTTTCCGTCGGTCTTGGCCGTAGGCCAGGCTGGTTCAGGAAACCGCGCCCGGCCAAGCCGCCTGGCGCAAGTTCAATGGCGGCCCCCTACTTGGGCGCCATTGGCTGGCCGTGGCAGACCAGCGGTGTCTTCTGGCTCTTGCCGGACTTGGTGACGATAACCTCGCTGCCGCAGACCGGGCAGACGTACCGCTTTCCGCTCTCATTCTGGGTCATCGATGGCGTCTCCTCGTGCTAATGGACCCTACTGCCACAGACCGGGGACTCCGGCGCCTCTCATCCAGCTCGCAGGGTGAAGTCCTGCTGGGAGCCGTTCGCCGGCTCCTCCGCAGGCGCCCTTACTGTGCCGCGGCGTGACCGTCGCCCCGCGGGTCGGAGGCCCCCGCCTTCACGCCCGTCTCAGGGTCGATGGCGATGAGCTGCACGATCCCGATGTTGATGCCCGCCAGGTCCCGCGTCACGTCGTGCCCCATACCCGCGAGTCCGTCCGCCACCGCCTGCGGCACCGCGCCCTCCAGATGCAGCCGAGGGGGGTTGCCCATGGAGTCGGGGTCGCTGCCCGGCGTGCTGACCCAGCGCGGGGCGTCCACGGCCTCCTGCAGCCCCATCCCAAAGTCCAGGAACTCCGTGATCATCTGCATGTTGGCCTGCACCTGCGTGTCCGCACCGGGCGTGCCCCCCACGAGCACCGGCGCGCCGTCCTTCAGGACGCTGTAGGCGTTGAGCGTGTGCATGGGGCGCTTCCTCGGGGCCATAGTGTTGGGATGCCCCTCCTCGAGCCGGAATCCCCGCTGCCGGTTGTTGAAGACGATCCCTGTGCCCGGCGCCACGAACGCCGATCCAAAGTTGGCGTAGACGCTGTGTATGAACGACACCGTGTTACCCGCCCGGTCTGCGGCGCAGAGGAAGCTCGTGTCGCCGCCCACCGACGCCAGCGCCGCGGACTCCGTCCGCACCGACGCCCGGTCGAGGTCGATGAGGGCCCGGCGCCGCTCGGCGTGCTCCTTGGTCAACAGCTCCTCCAGCGGCGTCTGCTCCATCCGGGGGTCTGCCAGGAACTCGTTGCGGTCCGCGAAGGCCAGCTTCTTGGCCTCAACCATCACGTGGATACACTGCGGGCTCAGAAACCCCAGGGCCCCGATGTCGAACCCCTCGATGATGTTCAGCATCTCCAGCAGCAGCATCCCCTGGGACGGCGGCCGCGTCTCCAGCACCGTGTAGCCCCGGTAGGTTGTGGATAGCGGCTCATAGAGCTCGGCCTCGACAGCGCCCAAGTCGTCCAGCGTGATGATGCCCCCCGCCTCCTCGAACCCCTTGACGATCTCCCGCGCAAGGTCGCCCCGGTAGAACTCCTCGACACCCCCCCTGGCCACCCGCCGCAGCGTGCCGGCCAGGTCCCGCTGCACCAACAGGTCGCCCTCCCGGTACGGCTTGCCGTCCTTCAGGTAGATGGCCGCCGCCTCTGGGAACTGGCGCAGCGTCTCCTGCCCCCCAACAATGCTGCGATGGATGCTCCGGGGGATGGGAAAGCCCTCTTCAGCGTAGCCGATGGCCGGCTCCAAGAGCTGTGCCAGAGGCTTGCTCCCCAGCGTGTCCGCGATGATCTGGTACGCCGCGACCTCACCGGGTGGCGAGACCGCCAGCGGGCCGCGCACCGGGATCGTCGTATACCCCTTGGACCGGTAGAACGCAGGCGTGGCGCTCAAGGGCGCCGGCCCCGACGACGTGAGCCCCAGACACCGCCCCGTGCCCGCCTGGTACATGATGCCGAATGCCTCCCCGCCCAGGCTGCACCGGCCAGGCAGCGTGACCGTCTCCACCGCGCTCGCCGCTATGATGGCGTCGAAGACGTTGCCGCCGTGCGCCATCACCTCCAGCCCCGCCGAAGCGGCCAGCGGCGAGTTGGAGCAGACCATGTCGCCGGTGGTGAATACTGTGCTTCGAGTTGACGGCCAGGTTGTCATGACGGTTCTCCTGCTGCGGTGCTCCGCATCTGCCTTGGATTACTCCCGTGGGGTCGCGCCCCTCGCATCCCCCTCATCCAGGGAGGACGGAGGCCGGCGTGACCGCCTACGTCCGCGATCCCTCGTCGGGCCGGAGGCAGACCCTCAGGACACTGACGAGACCGGCGCCCGGCCCGCCGCTCGCTCCTCCGCCCGTCTGCCGCATCCCGTCAGGGCAGGTCCGCAAAGCGCGCAACCACTGCCGCGATGCGGTCCATCTCCTCCTCCGTGTTGAAGAAGGCGCTGGAGAGCCGGACCCCAGGCGGAAACGCCACCGACCGCGCCACCACGGCGGCCTGCTGCCAGAGGTATTCCACCACCGCCCTGGGCCCCTTCCCGCCGACGGTAAACGTCACCAGGCCGGAGCGCGTCTCCGGGTCCGCGGGGCTCGTGACGACGACCCCGGGTATCTCGGCCAGGCGACCCGCGGCGTACGCGCCCAGGGAGCTGGCCCGCTCCTCAATGGCCTGGCTCCCATACTCGTTGTGGAACCCGATAGCCCCGAGCAGCCCGGCCCACAGGGCCGTACTGGTCGTGGACACCTCGAACTTTCCGATGTAGTCCGTCCGGGGCTCGAACCCCCCCGTGCGGTCGATCTCCTGGGCCGCTCGCATGGAGACCTTCCAGGGCTGCAGCACCGGGACCAGCTCGCGCCGCACGTACAGCGCGCCGACGCCGTCGGGGCCCAGCAGCCACTTCTGCCCCGGCATGGAGTAGAAGTCGCAGTCAATCTCCCGCATGTCCAGCGCCACGTGACCCGCCCCCTGCGCACCATCCAGCAGCAGCCACGCGCCCCGCCCGTGCGCTAGCTCCGCCAGCTCCCTGGCCGGCAGACGCAGACCACAGGAGAACTGCACGTGGCTGACGAAGATCATGCGCGTGCGCGGCGTCATGGCATCGCTGAAACGCTCCAGGATGGCCTCTTTGTTGCCCTTGGGGTCAAGCTCCACCACCTTGACCTGCACACCGTGCCGAAGCTGCTGGAAGTAGGCCGGGACCAGCACTGAGGCGTGCTCCAGGTTGCACGTGATGATCTCGTCGCCCTGGCGCCAGTCGATCCCGTTGGTGACGACGTTGAGACCCTCCGTGGTGTTCTGCGTCAGCGAGATCTCCTCGGGAGTGGCGTTGATGAGCCGGGCGATGGCCCCACGGGTCTCCTGCAGCACCGCCGAGTGCCTCTCATTGACCGGCGGCGACGTGGGCCCCTGGTGGTTCTCGTACTCCAGCCACTCCCGCACCCGGTCCATCACCACCCGGGGCGACGGCCCGGACCAGCCGGTGTTTACGTAGATCGTGTTCTGCGTGGCCGGAATCTGCCTGCGAACAGCCGCAACATCCATGGGCGCTCCTTCTCACTTTGGGCCGTATTGTAGCACGGCGCCCGATCGCTGTGGCGTCGCCTCAGCTGGCCGGTTGCGAGCCGGCGCCGCGCTGGTTGAACAGGTTCATGGCAGCGTCCAGCCCCTGCGTCAGGATGGACTTCACCGCCTCGGCCACACGCGGCCGGACCTCTGCCATCACGGCCTCCTCCGACCGTGTGAACACCCCCAGGACGTAGGGAACCTCGTCCAGCCCCGGCGGCGGCCTGCCGATGCCCACCCGCAGCCGCGGAAAGTCCTGCGTGCCCAGCGCCTCGCTCACGTCGAGCATGCCCTTCTGTCCCCCGGCGGACCCGCGCGCCCGGATGCGCATGCTCCCCAGCTGCAGGTCCAGGTCATCGCAGACGACCAGGAGCTGCGGCGGCGTGATGTGGAAGCGGTCCAAGAGGTACCTGGCCGGGTCCCCGCTCCGGTTCATGAAGCTCCGCGGCCGCGCCAGCGCGACCTCCTGCCCCTCCACCAGTCCCTGCCCGATCAGCGCGTGCCGGCTCCGCCGCTCTAGGGGGATGCCCCAGGCCGCCGCCATGTGCTCGACGCACTGGGCGCCGGCGTTGTGGCGCGTCCGCGCATAGTTGCGCCCCGGGTTTCCCAGGCCCACGACGACCATCATGCGGCGTCTCCACGGCGCCCGTGCCGCCGGGGACCCGCACAGCCGGTGCGTCCCCAACGACCCGCTCTCGAAACCCCCGCTCGGCATAGATGGTCGATGCTCATGCCTCCTGTAGGCGATCCCTGGTCTGCCGGCCGTGCCAACTCGCGTCAGACCGGCAGTTCGCCCCTCTCAAGTATCTGGAGAAGCTGGGCCTCGGTCAGTGTGGGTGTGCCGTAGCGCTCGGCCTGGCGCAGCTTGGAGGCCCCGGCCGCCGCGCCGACCGCCAGGTAGCTCGTGCCGCGCGTCACGGAGTCCGTCGCCGTGCCGCCCAGCTCCCGGATGCGGGCCTCAGCCTGGGAGCGCGGCATGTCCGTGAGCGTGCCCGTCACACAGAAGCTCAGGCCGGTCAACGCCCCCGCGACGGGGGCCTCCTCCGCAGCAGCCTCCATGCGCACCCCGGCCCCCCAGAGCCTGACGATGAGCCGCACGTTGCGCCCGTCCCCGAAGAACGCGGCCACGCTGGCGGCGATCTTGGGGCCGATGCCGGACGTCTCCGTCAGCTCCTCCTCGGCGGCCGCCATGAGTGCGTCCATGGTGAGGAAGCGCCGCGCCAGCAGCTCGGCGGTCTCTGCCCCCACGTGCGGGATGCCCAGGGCGTACACGAGCTGGCCCAAGGGCCGCCCCTTGCTCTTCTCCACGTTGGCGAGCACCTTCTCCGCCAGCGTCTCCCCCATCCGGTCCAGCGCCACCAGGTCCTCCTTCTTCAGGCTGAAGAAGTCGGCGGCGTCCCGGATGAGGCCCCGATCCAGGAGGACCCGCACCCACTGCGCACCAATGCCCTCCATGTCCATCGCCCCGCGAAACATCAGCAGGCGCTCGTAGAGCTGCGCCCCGCAGCTCGCGTTGGTGCAGAAGTGGGCGGACTCCCCTTCCTCCCGCACGACATGGCCTTCGCACACCGGGCAACGCTCGGGCATGCGGAAGGGGGGCGGGTCCCCGGTCCGGCCCTCCGGGACCACGCTGACGATCTGGGGAATGACCTCCCCAGCCCGCTCAACCACCACCTGGTCTCCTTGGCGAATGTCCTTGCCCGTTATGTAGTCCTCGTTGTGCAGCGTGGCGTGCTGGATCGTCACGCCCGCCACCTGCACGGGCTCCAGGACCGCGTAGGGGTTGAGCTTCCCCGTGCGGCCCACGTTCACGCGAATCTCCAGCAGCCGCGTCACCCCCTGGTGCGCCGGCCACTTGTACGCGATGGCCCACCGCGGCTCACGGCCCGCCGCGCCCAGCGCATCCCATCGCGTCCGGTCGTCCATCTTGACCACCACGCCGTCCGTGCCGTAGTCCAGCCCCTCCCACCGCTCCAGCCACTCCCGGAGGTATTCCATCACGTCCGTCGGCGTGGCGCAGCGCCGCGTGTGTGAGTTGGTCTTGAACCCCAGGCCTCTGAGCCACTGCAGCGTCTCCCACTGGGTGTCGGGTACGTCGCCGCCCTGGGCAAGTCCTGTGCCGTAGACCCAGATGTCCAGGGGCCGCTCCGCCGTCATGCTCGGGTCGATCTGCCGCAGGGAGCCCGCGGCCGTGTTGCGCGGATTTGCGTAGGCCGGCTGCCCCGCGGCCTCCCGGACAGCATTCAAGCCGCGGAACGCCTGCTTGCCCAGGTACACCTCGCCGCGCACCTCCAGCAGCGGCGGGGCGTCCCCCAGCAGCCGCAGCGGGATGCTGCGGATCGTGCGCAGGTTCGTCGTGACGTCCTCGCCCACCATCCCGTCGCCCCGCGTGGCGCCGCGCACCAGCACGCCGTCCTCGTAGGTCAGCGACACCGCCAGCCCGTCGATCTTCAGCTCGCAGACCATCGAGAAGTCCTCGCCCTCCAGCAGCCGCTTCGCCCGGTCGTACCAGGCCTGCAACTCCTCCTCGTCAAAGGCGTTGGCCAGGCTGAACATGGGGGCGCCGTGCGTGACCTCCGCGAATCCCTCCGCCGGCGGCGCCCCAACCCGCTGGGTGGGCGAGTCCGGCGTCACCAGCTCCGGGTGCTGTGCTTCCAGCGCCCGAAGCTCGCGAATCCGCAGATCGTACGCCGCATCGGAGATCTCCGGGTCATCCAGCACGTAGTAGCGGTAGTTGTGGTGGTCCAGCTCTCTCCGAAGCTGCTGGACGCGCTCGACGGTCTGCTCGGGTGCTCCCACGGCGTGCTCCTTGCGGGGATGGAGGTCCCGGCGCGGCTCCCCTCCGGGACGCCCTCCAGCCACCTAGCAGTATATCCAAGAGGGCCCACCCTGTTCCAGGGCTGGCCCGCCGCCGTGTGCGCGGCTATACTTTTTCTAGCCCCCGGCAAAGGAGTCTCATGGCACAGGTCCTCCCCTTTCGGGCACTGCGATACAACCCGGACAGGGCGGGCGACCTCTCGCCTATCCTCTCCCCTCCCTACGACATCATCTCGCCCCAGGGCCGGGAGGAGCTCTACCGGCAGAGCCCCTACAACGTCGTCCGCCTGGAGTTCGGGCGCCCCGGGCCCGGCGACGGCCCATCCGACAACGCCTATACACGCGCCGCCGCCCTGCTGGACCGGTGGCTCAGCGAGGGCGTGCTCTCCCGCGAGGACGGCCCCTCCTACTACGCCGTCACCGAGGAGTACACCCGTGACGGCCGCTCTCTCACCCGTACCGGCGTGTACGGCGCCGTGCGCCTGGAAGAGTACGAGCGCGGCGTCATCCTCCCCCACGAGCAGACGAGACCGGGCCCCAAGGAGGACCGGCTGCGGCTCATGGAGGCCTGCCGCGCTGTCTTCAGCCCCCTCATGTCCCTATACCGCGACCCCGAAGGGCTCCGGTCACTCTTGGCCGCCGCCATGCAGGACCGCCCGCCCCAAATCGAAGCCGCCGAGGGCGCCATCCGCTACCGGCTGTGGCCCATCCGCGACCCGGGGGCAGTGCGCCAAGTGCAAGAGGCCTTCTCCAACGCGCCCGTCTACCTCGGCGACGGCCATCACCGTTACGAGACGGCCCTGACCTACCGCGACGCCCGCCGCGCCCAGTCCGGCCCCACGGCCCCCAAGCAGCCCGCCTACGACTACGCCCTGATGTGCCTCATCGACATGGACGACCCGGGATTCCAGCTCCTCTCCTTCCACCGCGTGCTGCACGGCCTGACCCGGGAGCAGATCGACCGCATCTGGGAGCGTGTACGCAGCCTATTCGACGTGGCGCCTCTGGGCGAGGCGGACAGCCTGGAGTCCGCCCTGGCCACCCTCCAGGCCATGGACGCTGACAGGCCCACCTACGGTCTCGTGGACGCGGCCACGGGCCAGGGCTACACGCTGAGCCTGCGCGACGACCCCCCTCCCGGCCTCATCCCCCCGGCCCAGGAGCCCCTGCTGCCCCGCTGCGAGACCTGGTTGCTCCACCAGGCAGTGCTGGACCCCGTCATCGGCGCAGCGTCGGCAGAGCCGGAGGAGATCTCCTTCCTTCACGGCCTCGACGAGGTCGCCCAACTCCTCGACTCCGGCCAGGCCCAGCTCGTCTTCCTCGTGCGCCCCATGGACCTCGGACTCTTCGAGTCCCTCGTCCAGCGCGGCCAGCGCCTCCCCCCCAAGACCACCTACTTCAGCCCCAAGCTACCTACCGGCCTCGTCATGCACACCCTGGACGGCGAGCTGTAGGCGTCGCTGCGGAGTTTGACCGGTCGCACTGCCAACCCGGACGCTGCCGGCTGCGTACCTCCCGCGACCCACTCACCCGCACAAAGCCGCCGCGCAGCGACCTTACTCCCGGTAGGTGAGCATCTCCCGCAGCCGCGCGGCCACGGCCATCACCGCCACGAAGCACACCGCGCTGCCCCCCAGCAACGCCAGCGGCGCACCCAGCACTCCCGCCGCGGCGCCGAGCACCGACTGCCCCACCGACGGCCCTCCCGTCACGAACACGTGCATCACCGCAGTCGCCCTCCCCCGTATCTCGTCCGGGACCAGCAGCTGCAGCGTCGTCTGCCTCAGTATCGTGCCGATGGCGTCGAAGCCCCCCGCGGCCATGATCAGCAGCAGCGACACGACGTACCACTCGGACAGCGCAAAGAGGGCGACGGCCACCGCGTACAGCAGGGTGGCCGTCAGCACCATGGGCCCCTTCCGCTTGACGTTGCCCATCAGCAGCAGGAGCGCCGACCCCGCCAGGAATCCCAGCGCAGGCGCCGACATCAGCGTCCCGAAGCCCGCCGGCCCGACCCCCAGCACCTCGTCCGCAAAGATGGGCAGCAGCCCGCGATACGTGGCAAAGACCATTGCCGACACGTCAAACAGTATGAAGCCCAGGATGACCGGCGTGCCCCAGATGAACCGCAGGCCCTCCACAATCTCCCGGGGGTTGAAGGCACGGCCGACCTGCTGCCGCTCAACCGCCGGAACACGAAGCAGCAGCAGCGACACGATCACTGGTATGAACGCCGCCGCGTTGACCGCGTACGCCAGGCCCGCCCCCTGCCAGGCGATGAGGATCCCCCCAAGCGAAGGACCCAGGAGCCTCGACGCGTGCATGGTCGTCGTGTGCAGCGTCAGCGCGTTCATCAGATGCACTCGGGGCACCAGCGCCGGGATCAGCGAGACCCGCGCCGGCTGGCCAAAGGACATCATCACCGCCGACCCCAGGGAGATGGCGTAGATGTGCCAGACCTGGATCGCCCCTGTGATCGCCAGCCACGCAATGGTCGCGCCCATCAGCATGTTCGTGACCTGGCTGACCACCAGGAGCTTCCTGCGGTCGACGACATCCGCCAGAGCGCCGCCCACGAGGCTGAACACGATCAACGGCGCCACACGAAACACGCCCAGGAGACCCAGATGGACCGCCGAACCCGTCAGCTCCCACACCAGCCACAGGTTGGCGACCTCTCGCATGGGCTGCCCCACGGCGCCAATGGACTGCCCCAGCCAGAGGAGACGGAACTGCGGGCTCGCCAGCGCGGCCCACGGCTTGACCGAAGCCCGGTCGCTCACGGCGGACGGGGTGTCGCGGGCGTTGTCCTCTACCGATCGAGCCAATCAGGCCTCCTGACAGCGGCACAACAGGCGACGGTCGCACGGGACGGATGGATGCAGTGGGATACGGTGGGTCCCTGCCCCACAGCCCGGAAACCGGGGGCGCTGGGCCTGCGGTAGCATAGGCGCGCCCCCCGGCAGTGTCAAGGAACCGCATCCGCCCGGCGCACCTGCGCCCTGTCAACCGGCGCGCAGAGAGTACAGTCCCACTACTGGCGGCACGGTCACCCGGCGCGCCAAGCGCCGGCAACGCGCCGCGTCCCTACAGCCGCACCATCCGCACTCCCGTGATGCGCGGCACCGCGCGGATGCGCGCCAGGGCCGCCTCCGGCATCGGCTCGTCCAGCCCCACCACCATCGTCGCACGGCCCCGCGGCGCCAGGCGCCCCACCGTCATCGAGCTGATGTTGATGTCGTGCTCCCCGGCAATCCCGCCCACCGTGCCGATGACCCCCGGCGAGTCGTTGTTCTCCACCACCAGCAGGTACGGACTCTCCAGGACGGCGTCCATCCAGTGGTCCCCTATGCGCACAACATGCGTGCGGCCCCGGGCGTGCGTGCCAGACACCCGCACCGCGCCCCCGTTGGAGCCCAGCGTCACCGTCATCAGGCTGGGGTACTGCTCCGGGGCCTCGCCAGTCTCCTCCCCGACCCGCATGCCCAGCTGCTCCGCCAGCAGCGAGGCGTTGACCAGGTTGACCCGCTCCTCGCTGATGGTCTCCAGCAAGCCCATCAGCGCCGCGGCGCGCAGCCCCCTGGCGTCGCCCTGCCCAATCTCGCCCTCGTACCGCAGTGTGATGGACGTGAGCTGGCCGCCCAGAAGCTGGATTGCCACCCGGCCTACGTCGGCGCCCACCTGCAGATAGGGCGCTATCAGCGCGTGCTCCTCGCCGGCGACGAAGGGCGCGTTCACCGTGAACTGCGCCGGCTGTCCCCGCAGCACCGCCAGCACCTGCTCCGCCACCTCCCGCGACACGTCCGACTGCGCCTCCACCGTCGACGCTCCCAGGTGGGGCGTCGCGATGACCCGGGGGTGCGACAGCAGGGCGCTCTCCGGCGGTGGCTCGGGCTCGAACACGTCCAACGCGGCGCCCGCGACCCGCCCATTCTCCAACGCCGCCAGCAGCGCGTCGTCGTCGATGAGCCCTCCCCGGGCCACGTTGATGATGCGAATGCCCGGCTTCACCTGCGCCATCTCCTCCGCGCCCAGAATGCTGCGCGTGGAGTCGGTCAGGGGGGTGTGAAGGGTCAAGAAGTCGCTTCGCGCCAGAAGCTCGGTGAAGCCCACTATCTCCACACCCAGGTGGGCCGCCCGATCCGGGGCCACAAAGGGGTCATGGGCCAGCAGGCGCATACCCAGTCCCAGAGCCCGGCGGGCCACCTCCGCCCCCACGCGCCCCAGGCCGATGATGCCCAACGCCTTCTCCCGGACCTCCACTCCCATGAAATCGGCGCGCCGCCACTCCCCGCGCTTCAGCGAGGCGTCCGCCTGGGGAATGTTGCGCGCCAACGCCATGAGCACCGCGATGGTGTGCTCGGCCGCGGCCACGATGTTCCCCGTGGGCGCGTTCACCACGGCCACCCCGAGCCGAGTCGCCGCCGCCAGGTCGATGTTGTCCACGCCAACCCCCGCCCGGCCGACCACTTGCAGCCCCTGCCCCGCCTCCAGGATGTCCGCCGTCACCCGCGTCTCGCTGCGCACGATAAGCGCGTCGTACCCGGCGATGGCCGCCACCAGCTCCTCCTTGGGCAGCCGCGGGCGTACGTCCACGTGGACGTCGCTGTGCTCGCCCAGCAACGCCAGACCAGGCTCGCCGATGGGGTCCGTGATCAGGACTTTGGGCATAGTGTCGCCTCATTCTTGAGAGGGGGTCGCCCTAGGGATACGGGTTGCGTGAAGGGCGTTACCAGATTATACCCCCCGGCCCTGCCTCGGAGCGAGGGGCCTGCACGACGAAATCCACCCAATCCCCCCAACCCTCGGGAGAGCGCCGCCAGCTTGACACGCCGTGGGGGCGCGGCCACAATTCCCACGTGCAGGAGCAGCCCTCGGCAGGCAGGAAGCGTCTCCGGGCAGCCTGCCCTCTCTGTGCACAAGCAGCCCACGGTACGGAGGCAACCATGGCCATAGAGTTCGCCTATGACGTGCTCGTCGTCGGCGCCGGCAACGCCGCCCTGAGCGCCGCCCTCGCTGCCCAGGAGGCGGGCGCCCGCGTCGGCGTCCTCGAAAAGGCCCCCAGGGAGAGCCGCGGCGGCAACAGCACCCTCACCGGCCACATGCGCTTCGCCTACAACAGCGTCGAGGACCTCGTACCCCTCATCGACGACGTTTCAGACCACGATCTCCAGGGCATGGCGGAGTCCATGCCCCACCGCACGGAAGCGGAGCTCTGGGATGAGATCATGCACGTCACCCAGGGCCAGACGGACCAGGAGCTCCTCCAGGTCCACGTCTCGGAGTCGTACAAGACCGTCCGGTGGCTCCGCACCAAGGGCCACGACTGGGTGCCCGCCTACCGGGAGGCCGCCGGCACCGGCAACATCATCAGCATGAACGGCGGCGGCTACGGCCTCCAGGAGCGCAACTTCGCCCTGATGGAGCGGTCCGGCGTCGGCGTCCACTACGAGACCTCCGCAACGGCCCTCCTGCAAGACGACGCGGGAAGCGTCAACGGCCTCCGTGCGTTGACCCGGCAGGGGTACGCCACCATATGGGCCAAGGCCGTGATCCTCGCCTGTGGCGGCTTCGAAGCCAACGCGGAGATGCGGGCGCGATACCTGGGCCCCCGCTGGGACACCGTGAAGCTGCGGGGCGTGCCCTACAACACCGGCGACGGCCTCCGCATGGCCCTGGAGATCGGCGCCATGCCCTACGGCGGCTGGACCACCTGCCACGCGTCCCCCCAGGACCTCAACCGCCCCTGGTTCAGTCTCCCCGGCTCCCGCGGCGCCGAGAACACCAACCGGTACGCCTACCCCTACGGGATCATGGTGAACATCCACGGCAAGCGCTTCGTCGACGAGGCGGAGGACCAACGCGGCCTCACCTACGCCAAGATGGGGCGCGCCATCCTCGACCAGCCCATGGGCGTCGCCTTCCAGATCTTCGACGCCAAGGCCCGCCGCCTCGACCTCCTCGCCACCTACGACACCGCCACCGGGGACTCGGCAGACTCCCTGGATGTCCTGGCCGACAAGCTGGGCATCGACCCCGGCGGCCTCGTCCAGACGGTGCGTGATTTCAACGCCGCCATCCAGCCCGGGCCCCTCAATCCCAACCCCTTCACCACCGACGGCAAGCGCACGGCCGGCCTGGACCCCAACAAGAGCAACTACTCCATGAGCATAGAGGAGCCCTCCTTCGAGGGCTTCCCCGTCTGCTGCGGCATCACCTTCACCTTCGGGGGCCTGAAGGTAGACCCCAAGACGGCCCAGGTGCAGCACGTGGCCGGGTGGCCCATTCCGGGGCTGTACACCGCCGGAGAGATGCTGGGCGGGCTCTGGCACTGGAACTACCCATCGGGCTCCGGGATGATGGCCGGCGCCACCTTCGGGCGCATCGCCGGCGCCAGCGCAGCCCAGGCCGCCACCGCACGCTAGAGGGCGCCGCCTCACGCCCACAAAACAACTGCCGCCCGCCCCGGGCCATTCCCCGGCGCGAGCGGCACTCTACCTTCTCTCCGTTGCTGTCGGCCCGGCTACGCGGCGCCTGCGAAGCCCACCCGGGGGAGCGCCTCCCGCAGCGCGTCGAGCACAGCGTCGATGTCCGCCTCCGACACGTAGCCCATGTGGCCGATGCGGAACACCTTGCCCAGCATTACCGGCCCCTGGCCCGCCGCCAGCACCGTGTTGTACTCCGTGCGCAGCAGCTTCAGCAGGTCGCCGAGGTTCACGCCCTCCGGCCCGTGGATCGACGTCACCGTGTCCGACGCGTAGCGCTCGTCCGTCGCAAACAGCTTCAGTCCCAGGCTCTTCACACCCTCCCGCGTCCTGCGCCCAATCGACGCGTGATGCTCGTGGATCGCGCCCATGCCGTTCGCCAGCATGGCGCCCAGCGTCACGTCCAGGCTATACATCACCGAGACCGCCGGCGTCCAGGGTGTCTGCCCCTGCTCGAAGTAGCTCTTGTGCCGCCCGAAGTCGAAGTAGAACCGCGGCAGCTTCGCCTCCTTGGAGGCCTCCCACGCCCGGGGGCTGATGCTGGCGAAGGCCAGGCCGGGCGGGACCATGAACCCCTTCTGAGAGGC
Organism: Dehalococcoidia bacterium; assembly: GCA_965197715.1. GTDB lineage: Bacteria > Chloroflexota > Dehalococcoidia > Lucifugimonadales > UBA1127. Next base: position 2,078,428 of record OZ240224.1, on the reverse strand, counting down.
CGTCACCACTACGTCGCAGCCCCAGGCGTCGGTCTCGCAGGGGATGCACCCCAGGCTGCTGACTGCGTCCACCAACAGCAGCTTGTCGAACTCCTTCACCACCCTGGAGATGGCCCCCAGGTCGTTCGTGACACCCGTGGAGGTCTCGTTGTGGGTCACCAGCACGGCCTTGACGCCGGGGTTATCGCTCAGGGCCTGCCGAATCACGTCAACGTCGGCCGCGGCCCCCAGGTCGAACTTGGGCTTGACCACCTCCAGGCCGTAGCCCTCGGCAATCTGGCAGAAGCGGTCGCCGAAGACCCCAATGCTGATGCCCAGCACCTGGTCGCCCGGCGAAAGCGTGTTGACGATGGCCGCCTCCATGGCCCCAGTGCCGGAAGCCGTGAGCAGGACGACGTCATGCTCCGTCGCGAAGACCTGCTGAAGCCGCTCATGGGACCGGTTGATCATGTCCGCAAACTCCGGCCCCCGGTGGTTGATCATCTGCTGCGCGCCGGCCTCCAGGGCGTCCTCCGGGCAGGGCGTGGGGCCGGGTATCCTCAGGTTGACCGTTGCCACATTCTCCTCCTCTCGACCACATCGTATTCGAGTCCGTTTGTGAATCTTACCACAATTGCGCCCCAGTGGACAGACGCCCCCTCTCCGCCACCATGCGCCCCACAAGCCGTCGCGCTATCGACTCGCCTAGGGGCCGTCCCTCTCCACAAGGCGCAGGAAGCGCCGCTTGCCCACACGGATGACGGCGCCGTCCCGGACAGACAGCGCGTCCTCGGCACCCACCCGTGTCCCGTCCACCTCCACGGCGCCCTGCGCCAGCAGGCGACGCGCCTCCGTGCGGCTCCTGGCGAGACCCAGGGCGTGCAGGCACTCGGCCAGCGCCGTGGACGCCTCCGCGTCCCCGGTCGACAGATGAAGCGCCACGCGGTTGCCCCCCAGGGGCGTGTACGTCACCTCCGGCAGGTCCTCCGGCGCCTCGTGACGCTGGAAGACCCGCTCGAACTCCTCCTGGGCGCCCCGGGCCTGTGCCTCGCCCCAGAACTCGCCCACAATCTCCCGGGCTAGCCGTTTCTTCATCTCCATGTGGTTCGCCCCGCCGTGCTCCAGGGCCACGCGCAGCTCCGCCAGCTCCGCGTCCGGCACGTCGGTCAGGAGCTCGAAGTAGGGGAGGAGTAGCTCATCGGGGAGCGACATCACCTTCCCGTACTGCTCCCGCGCAGGCTCCTCCACCGATATGTAGTTGCCCAGGCTCTTGCTCATCTTGCGGACGCCGTCGGTCCCCACCAGGATGGGGACCAAGAAGCACTGCTGCGGCCGCTGGCCCACCGCCGCCTGGAGCTCCCGCCCCAGCAGCAGGTTGAACTTCTGGTCTGTCCCGCCAAACTCAACGTCCGCCCGCACCTCCACGGAGTCGTATGCCTGCATCAGGGGATAGAGCAACTCCGTAATGCTGATGGGCTGCTGGGTGTCCCACCGCTTGCGGAAGTCCTCCCGCTGCAGGAACTGGGCCACCGTGAACCGGCCCGACAGCCGGATGACGTCCTCCAGATTGAACTTGCCGAACCACTCGCTCTGCCACAACACCTGCGTCCGCCCCTCATCCACGACCTTGAAGAACTGTCGAAAATAGGTCTGCGCGTTGCTCTCAACCTGCTGGCGGGTGAGCATGGGACGCGTGGCGGACTGCCCGCTCGGGTCGCCGATGAGCGCCGTCCAGTCCCCTACGATAAGCACCAGCTGGTGACCCAGCTCCTGGAGCTGCCGCAGCTTGCGCAGCCCCACCGCGTGCCCCAGGTGAATGTCCGGCGCCGATGGGTCGAAGCCCATCTTCAGCCGCAGGGGCTTCCCCGCCTGAAGCAGCTGAACGAACTCCCGCTCCTCGATGATCTCCGCCACGCCCCGCTTTGTGACGCGGCGGAGGTTCTCGGCGTCCAGCGTCTGCATTCTTGCGGGCCGTGGCCGGCCCTCTATGTCCATGTTCTCGGTCATCGCTCGTTTCGGTCCTTGCGGTTCTTCAGCCGCCGGGCCTCTCCGGCGCGACGGCAGTGTGATCAACCCTCACTGGTGCTGCGGGACCCCGGCGGCCAGGGCTTCCCTTGCCTGGACCACGTCCTCGTGCATCTGCGCCACCAGGGCATCCTGGCTCGAAAAGCGGCGCTCCTCCCTCAGCCTGGTGACGAACTCCAGCCGCACCTCCATACCGTAGAGGTCACCGGAAAAGTCCAGGACATACGTCTCCACCGTGCGGTCCCCGGCCCCGAACGTTGGCCGGACCCCGATGCTGGTGGCCGACGCGTGCTTCTCGCGGTCCGCCCACGCCCACGTGGCATATATGCCGTCGGCGGGCAACGCCAGGTACTGCTCCAGCTCCAGGTTCGCCGTGGGAAACCCGAGGACGCGGCCCCGGCCATCACCCGCCACCACGCGACCCTGAACGGCATGGGGACGGCCCAGCAGCCGCGCCGCACGCGCAACGTCCCCGCCGGCCAGGGCGGCACGGACGGCAGTGCTGCTCGCGGGGCTCCCATCGGCCAACAGCGGGTCCACACCCGTAACCGTAAACCCCATGGCATCGCCCAGATCCTGGAGGGCGGGCAGCGTACGAACCTCGCGACCGTGGCCGATGGCGAACTTCGGTCCCATGACCATGCCGTGCATGTCCAGGGACTCGTGGAGCATGCCCAGGAACTCGGCGGCCCGCAGGTAGGAAAGCTCCAGGTCAAAGGTCAGAGGGACCACCAGGTCCACCTGCCGCTGGATCAGCTCCAACCGTTCCTGGGGCCGCGAGAGCGAGAGAACGTCCGGGCCGCCGGGCTGCAGCACTCGCCGGGGGTTGTTGGTGAAGACGACGGCCACGCTGCGCAGCCCCTGGCGCCGCCCTTCCGACTGCAGGGCGCTCAGCAGGTGCTGATGCCCCAGGTGCACCCCGTCAAAGACCCCGATGGTGACGATGCTCGGCTGTCTCGGGGGGAGCCGGGCCAGCTCTTCTCTCACATTCATGCTTGCGGCTGCACCCCGGCCAAAAGTCGTCTCTGCACGCTCACGGCAATGCGTATACCGCTGGTCAGATGGTAGCACGGCAGCCTGGGTGGGACAAGCAGAGGCCCGTGCGGCGGCCAATCCCCAATCAAGCATCCACCGCCGAAGTGCGCCAGATGCCGGCCGGCCCTCTCAGCCGCCCAGACCCGCGCCGGGCCTAGCGATGATAGCCCTCATCCTGAGGAAGACTTGTCTGCTGCGCCCACTCGTTGGCCAGGGCCTCGCACCGATGAATCTCGTTCTGGCCTCCGTGTCCCTGCCTCCACTCGAAAGCCACGGACAGGCGCGAGCACAGCGTAAGCACACGCTCCCACAGGTCCTCGTTCTCCCCTCCGCGCCCCTCGCCTGGCCCCGCGTAGGTGTCACTCAGGGTCCAGTAGTTCTCATCCCAGGTCTTGGCCAGCCTCTTGACCCGCAGGTCGACCGAGTACACCAGGTTGCTATACACGAAGACCTGACAGGGTGCGGGGAGGGTCTCAAGCCCCACGATGATCGCCATCAGCTCCATGCGCTCAGTCGAGGTGAGGTGGAAGCCTCCGGCAAGCTCCATCTGCCTCTTTCCCGACTTGACGATGGCCGCATACCCTCCGTGCCCGGTCTTCTTCTTGCTGGCGCTTCCCGTGAAGACCTCAAACTGTGGGACGTCTGTCATAGAAGGCCCCATGCCATCACAAGCTTTAGCTCCACGGACCCGCCCCGGAGAGCCCGCTGCGCGCGGGCTCTCCGGTACGAATCGCCAGTGACTCGCCTCTACGCAGTCACCTGCACGTCAACGTCCCCGAAGTGAACTGCCAGCGGGGTGCCCTGGACCGTCTCCAGTCCAAGGGCGAGCCACACCGTGCCCCCAGACGTGCTGACCTGACTCTCAGTGAAGCGGTACTTTGTCCCGGCGGCACTGGAGGTCAGGGGCTCCTTGCGGATAAACGACCCCTTGTCCAGCGGAGCAGACCGCTTGGCCCAGAAGATTACCTGGGTCCCGGTTGGCGGTGTCTCCTCAACCCAGACCGTGAACGACATCTCGACGTCCACGTCAGCGTCCTTATTCATCTCCTCCGCGCTGATGGGCACGGTCTTCTGCAACCAGATCGCCCCATTGCCCTGGTCCGCATCCACGGTGAACACAGCCGCTCCCTTGTTGGAAAGGGATGACGGAGACTCCTGCTGCACGCCCCATCCCTGGTCCCCGGGCGCGAGGCTGGCGCGACTCTCCCAGCCTTCCAACCCCTCTTCGAACCCGTACGTCGCCAGCAGTGGCGCGGGCGGCTCCGAGCTGCACGCCGCCCCCACACCCAACACGACGCTTCCACCCAACACCAACAGGGACCCGAGGATTCTCGAACGAAGTCTCACAGTGGTCTTCCTCTCAGAGCAATAGCTCTTCAAACTACCACGTTGGCCAAGTTGCTGTTAGTGGACTCACCAACAGCACGAATACGCCCGCTTCCAATGAGTCAGTTGTAAGCCTATCCACGCGCGCCGCCGGGCGACGCGTGTCACCCGGCGCAGGCAGACAGTGCGTTCCTACCAGCGATCGCCTCCACCGCCCCGGCTATTGCGATACCCGCCTCCGCCACTCGCACTTCGCTCGGGACGCGGGCGCGCCTCGTTGACCGTGAGGGCGCGTCCGCCGATCTCCGCGCCGTTGAGCCCCGCGATTGCCGCCTGCGCCTCCGCGTCACTGGCCATTTCCACAAACGCAAACCCCTTCGGCCGCCCCGTGTCGCGGTCCCGGATCATCGAAAGCTCCTGTACCCGCCCAAAGTCCTCGAAGGCCCCGCGCAGCTCCTGCTCGCTCATCTCGAAGGCAAAATTGCCTACGTATATTCTCATCACTTTCCTTTTCTAGATCGGTTCCGGTCGGACTCAAACACTCGGACGGAGAAGACGACAGCCGCCTCCCCCGTCCATAGTGGCCTACCAGTTTGTTCGCGTCGCGGACCGCTGCCTGCTGAAGCAGTCGCTGCAGTACACTGGCCGGTCGCCGCGCGGCTGGAACGGTACGGTGGTGTCCTTACCGCACTCCGCGCAGACCACGGGATACTGCTCACGCGGGCCCTGGCCATATCCGCCGCCGCCCCGCGCGTCGCGCCGCGCCATGCGGCACGAGTTGCAGCGCTTGGGCTCATTCATGAAGCCCTTCATCGCGTGGAACGACTGGTCGTCCGCGCTAAAGATGAACGGCTGACCGCAGTCCAGACACGTAAGAGTCTTGTCCTCGTAGTTCATCGGTGCACTCCTTTCCTACAGTTGTTGGCAGGAGCCTGGGCACCGATTGCGAAGACGCAGGGGTGGTCCTATGGGCACACAACGACCCTCGGGGAGAGTCAAGAGGGGAACTCAGGGGACGCTCTGGATGATCACACAGGGGGGCACAAACATCTACCACGGGCCTAGCATACCACAGATGGAGAAAGATTGCTCCCCACCGCTGGGTCCGGCAGGCGCCCCTCACGAAAGCGCCGCGGCGCGGTGTTCTGCGCCGCGGTGCAAGATCAGCCGAACAACCGCCTGCGCCCTACCGCGCCGGGGCCTCCTTCACCTATCCCGGTACATCCCTACCAACCGCCGGTGTCACGAAGTCCCTCTGCTGCGCAGATTCACGGCGCCGCGCAGGTAGACGTGCTTCATATCGCCGGGGCCCTTCTCCGTGTTCACCAAGACCATGGTGCGGATGCACTGCGCAAGCCCGTCCGGCACCTGCATCTCATGGCCGCACATCAGGGGCGCCTGGTCCCACCCCATCTGGCGCAGCGCGACGGCCGGGAACTCGGCGTTGAGGTCGGCCGTGGTGGTCAGGAACACCGCAGCGATGTCGTCGTCCTGAATGGCGTTCGCATCCACCATCGCCTTGAACAGCTCCTTGGTAGCGTAGAGTATGGCTTCCTGCGTGTTCGCCTCAGCGGTCGTGGCGCCTCTGATTCCCCGGCACTTGAGCACCATGGTCAACCCTGCCTCACGGATGACCCCGCGCCCCGTAGGCCCGCCAGGAACTCTCCCAAACGAGCGGCCCGCTCCGCCGACGCCGACGCGGCGACAGTCTCTATGATAGCACTCCCAATCGCGACTGCATCAGCGTAGGCGCTGTGAGCCTCCACGTGCTCGCGCCGGGAGACCCCGAATCCCACCGCCACGGGCAGCGAGGTGTGCCGGCGCACCGCAGCCACAAGCTCACTGACCTCCGGCGGCAGGTCGCTCCGTGCCCCCGTCACTCCCGTCAGGCTGACGCAGTACACGAATCCCCTGGCCGTGGCGCAGGCCCGCGCCACCCGCTCCTCCGTGCTCGTGGGCGCCAGCAGCGGAATGTTGCACAAGCCCTGGCTCTCGCACGCCTCTCGAAACGGCGCCGACTCCTCCCCCGGCAGGTCCGCCACGATGAAGCCGTCCCCACCGGCGGCGGCGGCGGCCTCCACAACCTCCTGGATGCCGTAGGAGAAGATGGGGTTGTAGTAGCCGAACAGCACAATGGGCACCCGTACCCCCCGCCGGCGGAGCTCCGCGCAGGTCTGGACGCAGCTCGCCAGGGAGACACCTTGCTGGAGGGACTGGAAGCTCGCCCGCTGGATGGTAACCCCGTCGGCCAGAGGGTCGCTGAAGGGCACTCCCAGCTCCACCACGTCGGCCCCCGCCTCCTCCATCGCGGGCACCAGCTCCAGCGTGGCGTCCGCGTCGGGAAAGCCGCAGGTCAGGTAAGGCAACAGGGCCACCGTGCCCTCCTTGCGTCGACGGTCCAGCCGCTCCTCTATCTCTCGCCAACCCATTCGTTCATCCCCATGTTTGTATGCGGGGTCACCGGGTGCATCTCTACACTAGCTGATCCCGGCTCACCAAGCTCGCTTCCCCACGTTCCCAATGTCCCGGGTCCCGTCTGTGGACAGCATAACGAGATGTCGCGCCGCATTCCACCCACGCCATTCCCGCACCCACCCGCCGCCATGCCCGCGCAGGCGGGAATCCATCGCTACCTACCCGGGCACGCCGTCTCCTTCACTCCTGATGAGACCGGCTCTACACCAGATGCGACGCCGCCGCGAAGGCGATGGCGTTCTGGAGCGCGTGCGCGGTGATGCACGGGGCCAGCGACCCGGTGCGGCGAAAGAGCCAGGCCAGCAGCAGTCCGGAGACAAAGACCGGCGCCAGAAGGCCCAGCGACCCGTGGCTCACCGAGAAGACCAGGGCCGACGCCGCCGCGCCTCCCACACCTCCCATGCCGGCCGCGAGCCCCTGAAAGAGGAATCCGCGGTAGAACACTTCCTCGGAAACCGGCGCCCAGAACACGACCAGCGCCACGGCGGCGACTCGTGCCAAGCCCCGCATCTCCAGTATCTCCTCTGGAACGCTGGGCGGCACCAGTTTGCTCAACCCCACGGAAGTCACCAGGACCACGTAGAGCGCCGTGAACAGGAGGCTCCCCGCCAGGGCCAGCGACAGCAGCACCGTGTCGCGCCGGCTCAGCGCGAGCCGAAGGCCAAGGGCGCTCCACCCCAGACCGCGCCTCCCAATGCTGAAGCGCCAAGCCACGGCCACCAGTAGGCCCTCCAGGATGAAGAGAGGCGCCAGGGACGCCGCCCCTTCACCGGCAACGTCGATGGAGCGGAGGAGGAACACGAGGAGGAGCACGCCCAACACGGCCGCCGCGCCCAGGAGCAACCCCAGGTACGTGTCGCCGCCGCGCCATGGGACTGTTCCTGCGTTCACGTGCCATCCCAAAACGAGCGTTCGTCCAGTGTCGCCAGGAGAGACGCCCCATCATAGCAGTGCCCTTGGAGTGTGCCAACACATGGCAACCCGGCCCCGGTGATAGGAGGGGCGGGGGGCCGACCTCAACTAGCGCCCGGCGGTTCCCCTGGCGTGGACTCCCCCCGGCCAGCCCCGTGACGGTCACGGGGTTTGGGGTAGACCATCAACAATCGAAGCTCAACATAGGCGTGGGATAGCAGGCGCTAATGCCTGTGGCAGGCACTTTCGCCCATGGAGATCTTTGCGTAGCTCCAGGTGGAGGGCGAGGTCGTGAAAGCGAAGCGGCCCCCGCCAAGCTGCGCCCCCGCCCCGCCTGGATTCCCGCTTTCGCGGGAATGACGACGGGTGGATGCGGGAGTGGCGGTTACGCAAAGGCCTCCCATGAGGTGGAGAGAGAAGCCGCCCGCAGGGCAGCGCAGCGGCGCTGGCCCGGCCACGTAACAGCAAGGAATTAGGAGTCCTGGATGCCCCGGCCCTTGATGAAGTCTATCGTCTCCTGGACGGTGCGGATCTTCTCGGCGTCCTCGTCGGAGATCTGGAGCGTCTGGTCCCCGTCGGAAAACTCCTCCTCCAGGGCCATGATCAGCTCCACCTGGTCCAGCGAGTCAGCGTCCAGATCGTCGGTGAACGATGCACTGGGGACCACCTTGCTCTCCTCCACTCCCAGGCACTCCACCACCACGCCCTTGATACGGTCATAAACAGTTGGCATTGAAATCGCCTCCAGGTTGCCTTCCTATGGTTTGGGACTCTGCGCAAGACTCGCCATGAGACCGCCGAGCACCCCGTTGATGAACCGGGGAGCGCTGTCTCCTCCGAAGAGCTTGGCCAACTCGATAGCCTCGTTGATGATGGCCTTGGGCGGTGTTCGCTTGTCAATAGTCAGCTCGTAGATGGACAGGCGCAGCAGGTTGCGGTCCACCAGCGCCAGCTGGCTCAGCGGCCACGCAGGCGCGAGCTCCTGGATCTGCGCGTCCAGGGAGGCCGCGTGCGCCGCCGCGCCCTGTGCGAGCTCCCTCGCAAACCTCTGCACAACTGCGGTCGCCGCAGATTCGTCAAGCACCCATGCCAGGGCGGCCTCTACGGTGTGCGCGCTCGCGTCAACTTCAAAGAGCGCCTGCAGGGCCAGTGCCCGGGCGTGGCGGCGGCCGCGCAGCGACCCCGTCCCCCAGTCGACCTCGTCCTCCTCTCCCTCCTCCGCCTCCGGCTGCCGCCCCTCCATGTCCATGCCTGAATCCTGCCATGACGTCACCAGAGACGTCACTGCGCCGCCGCGGCCGGCGCTTGCGGCGCGCTCCGCTCGTCTATGTTCACGACGCGGGCGTTTCCTCCAAGCCGTTTCAGCAGCGATGCCAGCACCCGCCCCGGGCCAATCTCGTAAAAGTCTGTCACACCCGCGCCCATCATGTACCGCACGGAGCGGTTCCATTGGACACAGCTCGCCACCTGGCGGACCAGCTCCTCTTTGATCGCCCTCCCCGTCTTTAGCGGCATCCCCGTGCAGTTGGCAATGACCGGGACCTCCGGGTCGCGGAACTCCGTCCCGGCCAGGACTTCGGCCATGCCCGCCGCGGCCGACTCCATCAGGGGCGTATGGAAGGCCCCGCTGACCTGGAGCCGAATCAGCCGCTTGGCGCCTCGGAGTGAAGCCAGGTCCATGGCCCGCGCCAAGGCCACGCGGTCCCCTCCGATAACCACCTGGTCATCGGCGTTCACGTTGGAGATGGAGGCACCAGTCTCCCGGCAGACCTCCTCCACTGTCATCTCGTCTAGACCAAGGACCGCCGCCATCCCGCCCGCGTGCTGCTCCGAGTCCTGCTGCATGAGCCGCCCACGCTCTCGCACCACGCGGGCAGCCTCGGGAATACTGAGGACGTTGGCCGCCGCCAGGGCCGTGTACTCGCCCAGGCTGTGGCCCGCGACGAAGCTGGGCCTCGGCACTGCCTCCGCCTGCGTCTCTTTCATGGCGCTCAGACAGGCCAGACTGACCGCCAGAATGGCCGGCTGCGCGTTGACCGTCTTCGTAAGCTCTTCTTGCGGACCCTCGAATATGAGGTCCGTCAGCGCGATTCCAAGAGCATCATCTACCTGCTTCAACACCTCCCGGGCCGCCGGCGACTGCTCGCTGAGCTCCTTGCCCATACCCACGTACTGGGTCCCTTGGCCTGGAAATAGATAAGCTACGTTTGAGGAGTCGAGGCCGTGGCCCCGCTTCGTATTCATAATAGGAAACTCCCTTGTGCTCATATGGAGTTTTAATGTGCTAATCGCATGCTAAGACCGGACCTGCAACTGCCTCATTCAGCCCTCCCTGGCGCCCAACTCAAGCACCTGCCGCCCGCGGTAGTACCCGCAAGAAGGACAAACATGGTGCGGGAGCTTGGCGTTGTGGCACTGGGGGCAATTGGAGATCGGCCCCCGCCGGAACTTGTAATGGGCAGCCCGTGACCGCTGCTTGGACTTGGATAGCTGCTTCTTTGGAAGAGGTGGCATGAGAAAACAAGCTCTACTACATCACGTCTTGGGTCTTCGAGATAAGGGACGCCAGGGCGCTCAGCGGGGACCTAACGCGTATCTCCTCGCACCGGCACGCCTGCTCGTTGAGCCGCACACCGCACTGGTCGCAGATGCCCCGGCAGATGGTGCTGCACAACGGCTTCATCGGCAAGCTGGCAATGACGGCTTGGCGCACGTTCTCCTGTAGGTCCAGCACGTGGCGCGCGTCGATGGTAAACCCCTGATCCAAGAGCGACACGGGTGTGCGCACCCCGCTCAGAGGGTCGCTGAGAGGGTAGTACTGGTCATCCAAGCTCAACTTCACTCCCTGGCGGAAGCTGTCCAAGCACCGGCTGCAGGTGCCAGGGGCGCCTGTCTCCAGCGCGCCGCGCACCCAGATACCCTTGTCGGTGCGCGTCAGCCGTACCCATCCCCGCACCGCCTCCCTCGTGCCGTCCTCCAGCGGATCGACAGCCTCATCGAGGCTGTACTTGCTGGTGGTCCCGATGGGCTCCCGCAGCAGTTGACCTACGTTGAACTGCATGTCCCACCGCCCTTTTAGAAACCGTCAACAGTCTATGCGCGAATCTTGATTGTGTCAAGCGTCACACACCGCCATCGACCATTTTCACGCCGGATGCAGCCACCCGAGTTGATTCTGCTCGGCGCCATGGCCGCCCGGACCCACGCCGACACCGGCGCCAGGATCAACCGCGAGGCCGGGCCCGCGCCGCAACCTCAAACCGGATTCGGACACGTCCCTCGCCATACATCGACGTCACGACAAGCTGAGGCTTCGCTCTCACGGGACCAGTCACACGCCACGACCGCCAAAGCCCTGCGGAAGGGGGAATCCACCGCTCCTTGCGCGGGCAGCCACCTCCCCCACTCCTTCTGAGACAGGTTCCCTAGGAGAGGACCCGTTCCGTCGTGCCCCAGCGCTCCCGGTGCCGCACCACCAGCCCCTGGAACAGCTCCAGGTACTCACGCGAGCTAATGGCGTCCGTCGACATGATGACGGCATCCTCCGCGTTGTCGGAATAGTAGCGCTTGCGGATGCCCATCTCCTTGAACCCATACTTCCGGTACAGGCCCTGGGCAATGCTGTTGCTCACCCTGGCCTCCAGCGTCACAGAGCGGGCGCCGCGCACCTGCGCCAGCTCCACCGTGCCAATGAGCAGCAGCTCCCCAATCCCCTGGCGTTGGTTGGCCTGGCGCGTGGCGATGCCCGTGATGTGGGCCTCGTCCGCCATGAACCAGATACCCACGTAGCCCCACACGGGGTCCTGCGGCGCCGCCGGCTCCTCGGCCAAGACGCCTCCGGAGCCCAGGCGACCGCCCACGGCCGCGATGAGTCGCCCCAGCCGAGTGCGCCGTGGAGCGCCGGTGAGAGACGGGGGCACAAGCGCCAATGGTGAGTCTGCCTCCTCCCTGGGGCCGCCGACCACTAGGTACCGGGCCAGCCGGTTGCTGCTCAACTCGCGCTTGAAGGACGTAGGCGGCCACATCGTCGGGAACGCCTCCCGCTCGATCTCCGCGACCTGGACGATGTCCCGGCCCTCCATGGGCCGCAGGACGCAGCCCATCACCTTGGCTCTACCCGCGTCTCTCTCGATGATATCCATCTTCAGCGGTCAAAATTGTAGCACAGGCATGGGGGCCGAGGAGGCTCCCCGCCCGCAGCGCATCGCCGTCCTCCCGCACCCAGGACGCCCGGCGGCCCGCCTGACCCCGCATAACGCAACAATTCGTTATGTCACGTAGCCTCGGCGCACACCTCTCGCCCCGGCTTTTCAGCCGGCTGCACTGCTCACCTTCCCGCCATCTCAATCGTTATAATGAGTGCACGGGCATCACCGCGTTGCTCAAACCGTCAACCCGGAGAGGCCGCGTGCAAGAAGACATACAGAGGCTCGTGGCGGAGGCACAGCAGGGGAACATCAGCGCCTTCGGCAGCCTCTACGAAATCTACTTCGAGAGGGTCTATCGCTACATGATGGGACGGGTTGGCAGCGCGCCGGAGGCCGAAGACCTCACCCAAGAGCTCTTCCTCAAAGTCATGGCTTCCCTCCGCTCCTACCGCTTCCAGGGCCCCCCCTTCGCCGCCTGGCTCTTCCGCATCGCCCACAACCTCCTCGTCGACCGGTCGAGGCGCCGCAGGACGGCCGGCGAGCAGGTCCCCCTGGAGCAGGCGGCCTTCGTCCCCGCCGGTGGAAGCGTCGAGGAGGAGGCCCTGCGTTCGCTGAGCCACGCGGAGGTCGTGGAAGCCCTCGGGCGCGTGACCGACCTCCAGCGGCAGGTCATCGAGTTGCGGTTCCTCGGCGACCTCTCCCTGGCCGAGACCGCTGCCGTCATGGACCGCAACCAGAACACCGTCAAGGCCCTCCAGCACTCAGCCCTGCGGGCCCTGCGCCGGGCCCTGGCCCCGCGCCAACAGGGCGCCGCACCCAGTGAGTAGGATGACCGACCAGCCCTTCGACGACATCCTCAACGAGGCCCTGCAGCGCCTCTCCCAAGGCGCGGCGGTGGAGGAGTGCCTGGCGACCTATCCGGCCCACGCCGCCGAGCTGGCACCCCTCTTGCGGACCGCCCAGACCGCCATTGCCGTCGCCGCCGACACCCCGCCGCGCCCAGAGGCCCGCCGGGCCATCCTGGAGCGGCTCACGACGTCGTGGCAGGAGCGGGAGGCGCGGCGCAGGCGCAGGTGGATACCCTGGAACGCCCCCGTCCGCCGGGCCTGGGCCCTCGCCCTCGTCGCCGTCCTCGCCCTCGTCTTCACAGGGTGGACCACCACCGCCGCAGCCGAGGACAGCATCCCCGGCGACGCCCTCTACAACGTCAAGGCGGCCCAGGAACGGCTGGTCCTCGCCGTCACCCCCTCGGACCATCGAAGGGCCCAGCTCCACGCCCGCTACGCCGAAAAGCGCACCCGGGAGATGGTCGCGCTCGTCCGGCAGCGCCACGACCCCGTCAGGGTGGAATGGCTCGTCCAGCGCGTCTCCCGCCACACCCGCCGCGCCGTCGTGCTCGTCGACGCTGCCGCCCCGCCCTCCCAGTACCCTACCGCAGCCCAAGAGACCCCCCCGGCCGAGCAGCGCGTCGATCCAGCCCTCAACAACGCCCGTATCGCCGTCCTCCGCCTCCTCCTCCGCCACCAGCGGCTCCAGGAGATCGGCATGCGCGACCTCTCGCCCGCCAAACGTGCGCGCTTCGAGCGCTCCTTTCAACGCGTCCACGAAGAGCTCGGCCAGGCCATCGCCACCATGCGGGCCCTGGAGGCCGCCCAAAGGCAGCAGCCCTGACCGGGCTCTCGGCGGCCCCTCCGAAACGACGCCTTCACCCCGGCGCAGCCCTTGATTGCACCACTACGCTGTGCGAATCTTGGGGCACCTTCTCACCGCGGAGGCCCAATGAACGGCGGCGCCCTGGACCGCGAGAGCATTCGCCAGCGCCTGCGGGCGCAGCCGCCCCTCGTGGAGGGCTACGCGAGCCTGGAGGCACAGCTCCAACCCAACGGCTTCGACCTCACCCTCGCGGAGCTGGCCGCCTTCGAGGGGCCCGACACCTCGCCCGGCATCCTCACCGCCGACGACGCCGGCCGCCGCCTGGCCAAGACCCACCCCATGACCTTCGAGCCCGACTCGTCCCGCAGGCTGCCGCCCGGCTGCTACCTCGCCACCTTCAACGAGACCGTGCACCTGCCCCTAGACCTGATGGCGCTGGGCAAGCCTCGGTCCAGCCTGTTGCGCTCCGGTGTTGCCGTGCACAACGCCGTGTGGGACGCCGGCTACCACGGCCGCTCCCAGGCGCTGCTCGTCGTCTACCACCCCCAGGGATTCACCGTGACCAGGGACGTGCGGCTGGTCCAGCTCGTCTTCTACCACCTCGCCCGCCCCCTCAGTCAGGGCTACGCCGGCCGCTACCAAGGCGAGGGCACGGGGTAAGAGCCCGTCTCACAAAGCTGTGATCCGGGTCTCCAATCTCCTGCATTCCGCCTTTCGACGGAATAGTGCCCCACATCAATCCCCTACTCCCCCAGCTGCCGCGCCAGGAACTCCGCCAGGTGCAGCGGCCGCACACCCGTCGCGTGCTCCACCTGCTGCCGGCACGACACCCCCATCACCACCACCGTCGCCTCTGGGTTGTTGCGCACCGCCGGAAACAGCACCCGCTCCCCCACCTGCATCGAGACCTCGTAGTGCTCCTTCTCGAACCCGAACGCCCCCGCCATCCCGCAGCAGCCCGAGTCCAGCGCCTCCACCTCCGCCCCCGGCACCAGCCGCAGCGCCCGCACCGAGTGCTCCACACCCACCTCCGCCTTCTGGTGGCAGTGACCGTGGAACAGCACCTTGCCCCCGTGGGGCGTGAACTCCAGCCCCAGCCCCTGCTCGCTGTCCAGCAACTTCGTCAGGAGCTCGTCCAGTAGGAAGGAGCTCCGCGCCACCTCCTGCGCCTTCGCGTCCCCCGGCAGCAGGTCCGGGTACTCGTCCCGCAGCGTCAGCAAGCACGACGGCTCCGTCCCCACGATCACCGCCCCCGACGCCGCGTACTCGTGCAGCACGTCCACGTTCCGCCGCGCGTGCGCCTTCCCTCGGTCCAGCATTCCCTTGGAGATCATCGGGCGGCCACAGCACTCCCGCGGGACCAGCAGCACCTCGTACCCCGCACGCTCCAGCAGCCGCGTCGCCGCAACCCCCACCGAGGGGTAGTTGCCCTCGGTGAACGTGTCATTGAAGAAGACGGCGCGCCCGCGCGTTCCCGCCCGCGCGTCCGGCGTGTGCCGTGCGAACCACGCAGTGAACGTCTGGCTCGCAAAGGGCGGCAGCCGTCGCCGCCGGTCTATCCCCAGCAGCCCCTGCGCCCACCGCGCACCCGGCAGCGCCATCGCCCAGTTGGACAGCGGCGCCAGTCGCGTCCCCACCCGGTTCAGCCGCGCGATGTCCGCGAACAGGCGCGCGCGCAAAGGGATACCATGCGCCTTGTTGTAGTGGCTCAAGAACTCGTACTTCAGCTTCGCCATGTCCACGCTGGAGGGGCACTCCGCCTTGCACCCCTTGCACTCCAGGCACAGGTCCAAGACGTCGTGGAGGCGCTTGCTCGTGAACTGAGCGGCGGGCAGCGTTCCCGCCAATACCGCCCGCAGCGCGTTGGCCCTGCCCCGCGTCGAGTGCTCCTCCTCCCTCGTCACCATGTAGGAAGGGCACATGGTGCCGCCCTGGGTCTTACGGCACGCCCCCTGGCCGTTGCACATGTCGACCATGGCCCCAAAACCGCCGTCGTGGGAGAAGTCCAGCGTCGTCTCCGGCTCGAACACCCCAGGGCTCGCGTTGGGGCGGAAGTTCTCCAGGAGGTGCGGCGTGTCGACGATCTTCCCCGGGTTCATCACCCCCTGCGGATCAAACGTCCGCTTCAGGTCCCGGAATGCCTGGTAGATCTGCGGCCCAAACATCTTCTCCGTGAAGTAGCCCCGCACAATGCCGTCCCCGTGCTCCCCGCTGAGCGCGCCCCCGAACTCCAGCACCAGGTCCGACACCCGCTCCATGATGTGGACCATCTGCTCCCGGCCCTCTAGCTTCTTTATGTCAATCATTGGACGGATGTGGACGCACCCCACGCTCGCATGCCCGTAGTACGCCGCCGTCGTGCCGTTCTCCCGCAGCAGCTGGTCGAAGCGTGCGATGTACTCCGGCAGCTTCTCCGGCGCCACCGCCGTGTCCTCCACGAAGGACAGCGGCTTGCGGTCCCCACGCAGGCTCGCGATGAGCCCCAGCCCGTTCTCGCGCACCGACCAGACGTTGGCCTGCTCCGTCGGCTCCATGAATGTGACCGTGTGATAGCCCAGGTTGGCGTTCCTTGCCCGGCTCACCACGCCCTGCACCTTCCCTTCCACCTCCTCCCGCGACTCGCCGGCTACCTCCACCACCAACAGCGCCGCCGGGTTCCCCTCCACAAAGGCGAGCCGCCGCGCAAACCCCGCGTGACCGCGCCCCTGGTCCACAATGGTCTTGTCCATCAGCTCGATGGCCGTCACCGGCTCCTTCAGCAGCTCCACCGTGGCCGACATGGCCTCCACCAAGTCGTGGAAGTGCAGGACTGCCAGCGCCGTCGTCTTCGGCCGCGACACCAAGTTTACCTTTGCCCGCGTGACCGTCAGCAGGGTCCCCTCGGAGCCCACCGCCAGCCTCCCCAGATTCGCCGGGTCTCGCAGGACCTCGTCCAGGTTGTAGCCGGACACCCGCCGCGCAATCTTGGGAAACCTGCGGTCGATCTCCTCCCGCTGCTCCCGCGCGATCCGGAAGGCGCCGCGGTAGATGTCCCCCTCGAGGTCTGGCAGTGAGAGCTTGGCCTCCAGCTCCTCCGGCGAAAGCGGCTTCAGCGTCGTGAACGTCCCGTCCGCCAGCACCACCTCCAGCTCCATCACGTGGTCCAGCGTCTTGCCGTACACCACCGAGTGCGAGCCGCAAGAGTTGTTGCCGATGGCCCCACCAATTGTGCCCCGGTTGCTCGTCGCCGGGTCCGGGCCAAAGTTCAGCCCGTGGGGCGCCACCAGGCTGCGCAGCCGGTTCTGCACGATGCCCGGCTGCACCCACGCCCAGTGCTCCTCCGCATTCAGCTCCACCAGACCCGACATGTACTTCGAAAAGTCCATCACCAGACCGTGGTTCACCGTCTGCCCCGCCAGAGAGGTCCCCCCACCCCTGGGCAGCAGCGAAACCCCAGCCTGGCCCGCCAACCGCACCGCCGCCATCACGTCCTCTTCGTCCCGCGGCGCCACCACGCCCACGGGCTCCATCTCATACATGGAGGCGTCCGTGCTGTAGAGGCGGCGTGAGTACGCGTCGAAGCGCACCTCCCCGCCGATGTGCTCTCGCAGCTCCCGCGCGAGTTCGACGTGGGGCCCGGCTTGGGTACTGGTCATGGAAAGCCTCCGGGTAAGCGCTATTGAAGGGTGAACTTTGCGGAAGCGGACCCTGCCCCTTTAGGCACGGCATCCGTGCCCCCCGTCAGGCGGAGCCCCTGGGCCGCTGCCGCAGGGCTTGAGGGCATAATAGAGGGCCGGAGAGAGCGGGGCAAGGAGCGGGGCCTGCGACAGCCAGCCGAGTCACCGGAACGGCTCATGCTCGGAATGAGGGCCTTCAGGTCGAGTGAGTCAGGGCTGATTCCTCGCATCCCAATGACCGCCCGGATGCGGGAAGACGGGCGCCTCGGTCGGCAGTCGAGCCTCACAACCCGTCGTGCCGGCGACCCTAACGCAGCTCCCGGGGCAGCACGAAGGCGACGTTCTCCTGCACCACCTCTCGGTGGACCACGCGCTCCGGGGAGAGCTTGGCCACCACTTCCTCGACCAGCTCCTCGGGTGTGGACGCGCCGGAGATTATGCCCACCCGCTGTGCGCCGTCCACCAGCGCCCTGCTGACGTCCTCGGGGCCATCGACCAGGTACGCGGGCACCCCGGCGGCCTCGGCAACCTCCCGCAGGCGGTTGCAATTGGAGCTGTTGCTCGCGCCGATGACCAGGACGGCTTCCACCTCCCGGGTCAGGGCCTTGACCGCCAGCTGCCGGTTGGACGTGGCGTAGCAGATGTCGTTGCGGGTCACCATCTCCGGGAAGCGGCGCTTGAGCACGTCGATCACGTTCCTGGTGTCGTCGACGCTGAGGGTCGTCTGCGTCAACACAACCACCCTGGCGGGGTCCGCCACCTCAATGGTCTCCGCCTCCTCCACCGTCTCCAGCACCTTGGTGCTGTCGGGCGCCTCTCCTGCCGTGCCAATGGTCTCCGCGTGCTCCTTGTGGCCCACCAGGAGCACCGTGTACTCCTGTTCGGCGTACTTCACGGCCTCCAGGTGCACCTTGGCGACCAGGGGACAGGTGGCGTCAATGACCCGCAGGTCTCGTTGCTCGGCCTCCCGGCGCACCTCGGGCGAGACGCCGTGGGCGCTGAAGATTACCAGGGCGCCATCCGGGGCCTCCGCCAGCTGCTCGACAAACACCGCGCCCTTCCGCCTCAGATCGTCGACCACGTGTGCGTTGTGGACGATCTCATGGCGCACGTAAACCGGAGCCCCGAAGCGCTCCAGCGCAAGCTTCACGATGTCCACGGCGCGGACGACGCCGGCGCAGAACCCGCGGGGTGAGCCGAGCAGCACTTCCACTACTATCTCCTCGGTGGAATGGTAGCCGAAGCGCGCCCGCGAATCAAGCGCCCGGCCCCGCCGCGAAGGCCGGCGCTCCCCTCTCTAGGCCGTCGCGCCGGCGACCCGCATTTGCATCGCAAGGCTGGCAGCGCCATAATTCAGGCAGCGAGGCTGCGCCCCCAGCGCTGCACGCAACGCCGGGAGGAGAAGCGCATGAAAATCCGCATCGGCCTGGGCATCGGCGCATGGCCCTCCCCTGAGCGCGGCGTCCAGGGAGTCCTGGACCTCATCGACCGCTGTGAAGAGTTGGGCATCGACTCCCTCTGGTTCAGCGACCGCATCGTCGGCGCGGCCAACACCCTGGAGCCCACCACCCTCATGTCCTTCGTCGCCGCGCGCGCGCCCACCATGAAGCTCGGCACCGGCGTCATGGTCCTGCCCGCGCGACACCCCGTCGTCCTCGCCAAGGAGCTGGCCACCCTGGACTACCTCTCCCGCGGTCGTCTGCTCCTGGGCGTCGGCCTCGGCAGCGACACGTCCCAGGACCTCCACGCCACCGGCATACCCCCCAAGGAGCGCGGCGCCCGCACGGATGAGGCCATGGTCCTCATGCGCCTCCTCTGGTCAGGTCAGCCCGTGACCTTCCACGGACGCTTCTACTCCGTGGACGAAGCCGTCGTGGACCCCCCGCCGGTCCAGAAGCCCGGCCCCCCCATCTGGATCGGCGGACGCAGCCAGGCCGCCATGCGCCGAGTCGGGCGCCTCGGCGACGGTTGGCTCGTCTCCGCCGCGACGCCCGGGGAGGTCGAAGCCGGCATCCACACCATCCGAAGCGTGGCCCGCGAAAACGATCGGGACGTGCCCGACGACCACTATGGCGCCTCCCTCCCCCTCTGCTTCGCCCGCGGCCCCGACGAGGCCGTGGACCTAGCCGGCCGCCGTCTCCGCCGCACCCGCCCCGACGCCAATATCGCCGATGTCTGTGCCCTCGGCACGCCGGAGCACGTGCGGGCGCGGCTGGAGGAGTACGTGGCAGCCGGCGTCACCAAGTTCGTCCTGCGGCCCGCCTGCCCCCCAGAGCTGTGGGACCAGCAGCTGGAGCTGCTGGCGCGGGAGGTCATCGCACCCATGCAGACACCCTTCAGCGAGGCGGAGATCGCCGAGCGGCGAGGCGCGCCCGCCCCTGCGTCCACATAGCCGGGAGCGGCGCCGCCGGCGCACACCAGGGAGAAGACGACGCCCACCGTGGAGCACCCGACGGCACAGTCAGCCCCGGACCTCTTGGCGACGGGCGCGGCTGCCCTGGGCATCCACCTCGACCAAGCCCAGCTTGGGCAGTTCGCCCGGTACCACCACGCCCTCGCCGAGTGGCACAACCGCGCCAACCTCACCTCGGTAACCGGTTGGGAGCAGGTCCGCACCACCCACTTCCTGGACTCCTTGACCGTCGCCCTCGCGCTGCCGCCCGTCGTTCTCCAGGGGGGCAGCGTCCTGGACGTGGGCAGTGGCGGGGGCTTTCCCGGCCTGCCGCTCAAGATCGCCTTCCCAAGCATCAGAATGGGCCTCCTGGAGGCCAATGGAAAGAAGGCCTCGTTCCTGCAGGAGCTGATCGAGGTCCTGCGACTCGACGCCGTGACCGTCCATCACGGCCGCGCCGAGGATCTGGCCCGCGACCCAGCACTGCGCGAGACCTTCGACGCCGTCCTCGCCCGCGCCCTCGCCAGGATGCCCGCGCTCGCGGAGCTCACCCTGCCCTTTCTCCGCCCCGGCGGTGTGCTCGTCGCGCAGAAGAAGGGCGACTTCGCCGCCGAGATCGACCGCGCGGAGGAAGCCATCGCAACCTTGAGGGGCGGCGCGCCCCGCGTGCGATGGCTGCACTCGGCACACCTCCCGGAGCCCAGGGCCCTCGTGCTGGTGTCCAAGGTGGCGGCGACCCCGTCCGTCTATCCCCGCCGTCCCGGCATGCCCGCCAAGCGCCCCCTTGGCGGCCGCGGCCCCGCCGTCGATGGGGACGCCCGCGCCTAGAAGTGTGCCCGCTCATGCTGCCGTAGTCACGACATTCGCAGAATGTGTAACAATACAGCGGTGCATTCGCCGCCATGGACATCGATAGCGCGGCAAGTATGGCGCCACATCACGATACTCGCCCCGCGGCGAAGACCTGGGAGAAGGGCTTGGCGGGCATGCAGGACACCGGGGGCTCCGGCCCCGCTACCCGGACTCCCATCCCCCTCAGGAGACGCTTCCTCTCCCTTCCGGCACTCCTCTCCATGGCCGTCGCCGTCATCCTCCTGGCATTCCTCGTCACACGCTTCGACGTCGACGTCTCGGCCGCCTGGGCCCAGGTCCGCAGCAGCGACCCGTCGCTGTTCCTGCTGGGCGCCGCCTCCTTCTACGCCAGCTTCATCGTGCGGGGCATCCGGTTCCGGCGCATCGCCGCCGCCGCCCGGCTCCACCACAGAGGGGCCACGCGTCTTCCCTCCTACACGGAATGCACCCTCATGGTCATAGCCAACTGGTTCGGCAACGCCGTGGGGTTGCTGCGCATGGGTGACGCCTACCGCGCCTACCTCTTCTCCCACTCCTCCGGCAGCACCATCTCCCAGTCCGTGGGCCTCCTCGTAGCGGAGCGAGTGGCGGACGTAACCGCCATCTGCATCCTGCTCCTGGTCGCCACCGCCGGCGTGCTGGCCACGACCCAGGGTGACCAACCCCTGGTCGTCTTCCCGCTTGCCGGCCTGTTCCTCTTCGCCCTGGCCGTAGGGGGCGTGGTGGCCATGGCGCGCTTCGGAGTTACAGTCGCGCGGCGGCTCCCCCGCCCCATCCGAAGGCGGTACCTGCAGTTCCACCGGACCACCCTGACGAGCCTCCGCCGCGCCCCCGTTACCGCCGCCATCAGCGCCATTGCGTGGCTGTTGGAGGCGCTGCGGCTCTTCCTGGTCGTCAAGGCACTGGGGCTGACCCTCTCCAGCCCCCTGGTGCTCTTCGTCACCCTTGCCAACGCGCTGCTGACCTCGATTCCACTCACCCCGGGTGGCTTGGGACTCGTCGAGCCGGGCATCGTAGGTCTCCTGTCCCTAGAGCTGCCCAAGACCAGCGCCGTGTCCGTCGCTACCCTGGACCGCTCCATCAGCTTCCTCAGCATCATCGCCGTTGGCGCCGCGGTCGTCGCCTCCCAACGCCTCTGGCTACGAGGGCCCCGCGCCGCCTCAGCCTCCGTACCCAAAGCCGGGGCCATCGCCTACAATAGCGGCCGGGAACAGAACCAACCACCGCCCTCCAAGGAGAGCACGTGCTGAACCTTCCCAGAGCCTATGTCGACGAGATCATAGCCCACGCCCGCGAGGATGACCCCAACGAGTGCTGCGGCATCCTCGCCGGCACCGGCAGCGACGCCCAACGCCTGTACCGCATGACAAACGTCGAGCACAGCCCCTTCCGCTACAGCATGGACCCCAAGGAACTCTACCAGACAACCCGCGAGATGGAGGACCACGGCTGGGACCTCATGGCAATCTACCACTCCCACACCCACTCCCAGGCGTACCCCTCCGCCACCGACATCCGCCTCGCCACCTGGCCTGACGGCGCCAGCATCTGGCCTGGGGCCTACTACATCCTCGTCTCCCTGGAAGACAAGGCAAACCCGGTCGTGCGCGCCTTCCGCATCGAGGACGGCGTCGTGACTGAAGAGGACCTCCGCACCACCGCCGACGCTCCGTAGCACCCCCCCTCGCCCCCCTGCCCGCCTCCGCGATTGGCGGCGACTCTGGGCCCGCATCCTAACCCCCAGCGGCCACCGGGCGTTTCCCCTTAAGACACACACACTTCCGGAGGTCCAACCGTGCGAAAGGTCATTCTCCTCGGCATCACCCTCTTGGCCCTGCTGCTGGCGTTGCCCGCCATAGCCCTGGCGGCTTCGGGCCATGCGCTCCCCGGCTTCAGCCTCGGTGGCGGGACCGCTCAGGAAACCTCGGCGGAGGACGAGGCAGAGACCAAGCCCTGGGTCGGCGTCATCCTCGTCCCCCTTCGCGAGCGTCTGGCGGAGCGCCTCGGATTCGACGAAGACGCAGACGGCCTCGTTATCATGCGAGTCAAGTCTGAAAGCCCAGCGGAGCAAGCGGGCCTCCAGAAGGGCGACCTCCTGGTCAGCATCGGCAGCGTCGCCATGGAAGAGCCCGGGAACGCCAAAGAGCTCGTCGCAGCGTCCACCCCGGGCGACACCCTCACCTTCACCGTGCAGCGCGCAGGCTCTGACGAGTCCCAGGACATCGACGTCGTGGTTGGCGAGCGTCCGGAGCGGGACAGATCCCATCCCCGGCGGTCGCGCCTCCTCTACCTCGCCGCCGCTCTCCCCCCCAACCTCCAGAGCGCCCAGCTCAACCTCCTCGACGACGACGGCAACTCCGTCACCCTCAGCCTCGTCGCCGGCGCCGTCAGCGGCGAACCGGATGGTGACACGCTCACCGTCTCTCCCAGCGACGGCAGCGAGAACCTCTCCCTGACAATAACCGACGACTCACCCATCCTCCGCCGGGGCAAGAAGCTGCAGGCAGAGGACCTGGAGGACGGCCAAGTGGTCATGGTCGTCATGCGAGACGGCGCTCTCGAGGCCGTGCTCGCCAAGTCTCCCGGTGGCGACAGGGGCGGACGCCACCACCGGTCCTCCGCCTCCACTCAAGCGGAAGGCGACGGCGCCCCGGCCGCATCGCCAACCCTCAGGTTCGGACGGGGCGGAGGCTTCCAGGGCGGCGCACCCCCGGGTGCGGGCCTGCGCGGCGCAGACCGTGGCGCCAACCCCGGCAGCGCCTAGTGGGACCCTCGCATATCCGTCATTCCCGCGAAAGCGGGAATCCAGGGGCGGGGCCGCAGCTTGGCGGGAGCTGCTTCACTTTGCTGGTCTCGCTCTCCACGAGGAGTTACGCAAGGGTCTTCTAGTGAGAGAGGTTGGCCGGCGATGGGGGACCGTGTGACCATCCCCGGCTGAGGCCAACCCTCCAGCACAGGACCACGTGAGCAAGCAGAAGGGCTGGGGCCAAGGCCCCAGCCCTTCCCGTTTCCACGTCCCCATCCGTGTCTGGGCCGCGTCGGCCCGTTGCCCTCGCACGGGAGCTACGCCCCCCGCGTGACGCCCGCGATGAAGTCCAGCTCCAGCCTGATGTTGTTCTCTACGCTCAGGACGATGAACACCCGCGGTATCGCCATCCCGAATTCCTCAAAGGTGAAGCTCGTCTTCGCCTGCCCCGTCGCGCTCTCCCCGTCCAGCTGCGCCGTGACCTCCCACACCAACGGCTTCGTGACCCCGTGCACCGTCATGTCGCCTGCCAGCTGAAAGGTCACCTCTCCGCTGCTGGGCATTGGCCACGCCAGCCCCTGCGCCTCCCGGGGCACAAACACCGCCGTCGGGAATGACGACGTCTCCAGCGTATTGTTGCGAACATACCGGTCCCGGCGGCTCGAATCGCTCTCCAGCGTGCGGAGGTCCACCTCCAGCCGGGAGCGGTCCGGCTGCAGCGCCCCGTCTGCCCCGAAGACCATCAGCCCAGTTGCATCCGGCGTCTCCCCCACCGCGTCCGTGGGGAACCCGACCCGCGCCAGCTCCTCCAGCACACGGTACCGCGCCCGCGACCCTTCGCCGATGACCACGGCCACTTCACCCACCCGCAGATCCGGCGCCGCCACTGGCTCCGGCGAAGGCGACGGCATTGCTGTCGGCGATGGTTTCGGCGTCGCTGTCGGCGCGGGAGCAGCCGGAGACGGCCGCGCGGCGCTCGCAGTGCCCCCCGTCGCCGTGGGCGACGGCATCGCTGCCTGCGTCGGTGAGGGTGACGCTGCCGCCGCGGGAGCAGCCGGGGACGGTTGAGTAGCACTTGCAACGCTCGCCGCCGTCTCCGCCGTGGGGACCGCCGACGCGTCCTCGGAGCCGCCTCCGCAACCGGCCAGGACCGCCAATCCAACGGCCGCGGCTATGAGGAGAACGTGCGCGCCCCTCTTCCCCCTGGAAAGCTGACTGGCATTGAAGGGCCCGCGCCGCTTCATGACCGGCGGTCTACCCCAAGATGCGTATCGCACCAACCACCTTTCCCTGGATCGCCACGTTCTCCGGAGACGCGTAGATCGGGTCCATCTGACTGTTGGCCGGCTGCAGGCGCACCCGCCCCTTCTCGCGGTACAGACGCTTCAGCGTCGTCTCGCTCTCTTCTTTGAGCCATGCCACCACCATGTCCCCGTCCCGCGCCTCGTTGACCGACTCGAACAGCACGATGTCGCCGTCGTCGATCAGCGCGTCGATCATGGACTGCCCCTTCACTCGCAACGCGAACACCTGCTTCCCCCTGGGCAGCAGCGATTGCGGCAGGTCCAAGACCTCCATGGGCTCGGACTCGAAGGACTCCGAGAACACCGGCAGCGGCTCCCCCGCCGCCACGTAGCCAAGGACCGGGATGCCGATGTTCGGAGGGAGTGCCGCCTCCGAGCGACGGGAGCCGCCCCCGGACCGGCCCGCTGCGCCTACCAGCTCGATACCCCGGGAAATCTCCGGCGAGCGGCGGATGATCCCGTCCCGCTGCAGCAACCGCAGGTTGTAGTCCACCACGGACGTGGAGCTGATCTTGCACGCCTGTTGAATCTCCCGCACCGACGGCGGGTACGGGTGCTCCTCGACATACTCACGAATGTACTCCAGGATCCGCTGCTGTTTGTCGGACAGCTTCCTGCCGGAGTCCAACATAGCTCACCCCCAGATTATGTCTATGCGGGAACGCATGTTCTGGCCAATCTAGCAGCGGTACATGCCCTTGTCAAGCACCCCGTGGCGCTCTGGACCCCGATCCGTGGTCCCGCACATGGCAAGGCTCTCGGATCAGGTGAGCGGCGAGCCACCCCTCCTCCGCTCACGCCCACTAGGCCGCAGCGCCAGCGACCGACCCCGTACGAGACTGGAGCTTGTGGTGCCCCCAGCGGGATTCGAACCCGCGATTTCCACCTTGAAAGGGTGGCGTCCTCGGCCGCTAGACCATGGGGGCGGCCTGTTGACTCGTGTCGTACGTCCGGGCCCTAGGGGTACAGCGCCAGGGCTTCCAGCCCCTGCTCCTCCGGCAGGCCCCACATGACGTTCATGTTCTGCACCGCCTGCCCCGCGGCGCCCTTCACCAGGTTGTCCAGGCAGCTCACCACCACCAGCCTCCCGCCCTGTGCGTCCAGCACCGGGTGGACCACACAGTCATTGTTGCCCAGCGTGTGCTTGGTGGCCGGCGGCGACCCCGCCACCCGCACAAAGGGGTGCTCCCCATAGAACTCGGCGTAGAGCGCGTGCAGCTCCTCGGCCCCCCGCGCCCCCGATGCCAGAGCCCCCGGCTTGACCTCCGCGTAGCACGTGCTCAGAATCCCTCGAGTCATCGGAATGAGGTGCGGGATGAATGTCACGACGGGTTCGACCCCGTCCAGCGCCCGCAGCTCCTGCACGATCTCGGGAAAGTGCCGATGCCCCCCCAGGCTGTACGCCGATACACTCTCGTTGACCTCGGAGTAGTGCGTGTTCAGGCTCAGGCCCCGCCCCGCCCCGGACACCCCCGACTTGCTGTCGACAATGAATCTCGGCTCAACGATGCCCGCCTTCACCGCCGGCGCCAGCGCCAGCACCGCGCTCGTCGGGTAGCACCCCGGGTTGGCGACGAGCCGCGCCTCCGCCACCTCCGCATGGTGCAGCTCCGTCAGACCGTACACTGCCTCCTCCAGGTACTCCGGGCAGGGGTGGGGAACGTACCACTGTTCGTACTCGGAGACGCTCTTCAGCCGGAAGTCCGCACTGATGTCCACCACCTTCACCCCCGCCTCCAGAAAGGGAGCGCACGCCTCCGCGCTGGCTTTGTGGGGCAGGGCGGAGAACACCAGGTCCACGCTCTCCGTGATATCCGGCGTCACCGTGAGCCCCAAGGGCTCCAGGTGCGGGAACACCTCCCCCAGGGGCTTGCCGGCCTCGCTCCGGCCCGTGGCTGCCGCCACCTCAACCTCAGGATGCCGGGCCAGTATGCGAGCAAGCTCTATGCCCGCGTAGCCGGTCACGTTCAAGATGCCGACCTTCATAGCGACTCCTACGGGATTCGTCAGCAATTGACTCAAGTATAGGCCGAAGGCGGCCAGCTGGACAAGCGCCAAGACCGGAGCGGGGGCGTGGACCCGCTGTCCACGCCCCCGCCCGTATTGCGCATCATCCCCGCTCCGCGCACCTGACGCAAAGCGTCGGCCCCGTCGCTACTGCTCCATCCACACCGTCGTCATGTCGAAATAGTTGGTCACGTCCACGACCGGCTCCGGGCGGCCCTTGATGTGGGAGCGGTACGGGATCACGAAGAGCGGGTTCGCCAGCGGCACCACGTGCACCTGGTCCACGAGCACGTACTGCTCGATGCGCCGCCAGATCTCCGTCCGCGGCTCCAGGCCTATCGCACCGTTCAGCTCCTCGAACATCCCCTGCAGCGTCACGTCCGCGTGTTTCGTGAAACCCACCTTCGTCTTCTCGTACACGTTGAGGATGCGCTCCGTCGCCTCTGGAAGCTCGATGGAGAAGCCGCCGCCGATCTGGTACGCGTCCCAGTCCAGCGTCTGGTACGCGGAGCTGTGGGTGCCCTGGTCCATCATGTTCAGCGTCAGGTCGATGCCCATTTCCCGCAGCTGCGAGTGCAGGAACTCGCAACGCTGCTTCCACGTCCCCCGGCTGTTGCAGGGGATCGACATCGCGAACCCGCCGTCGTACCCAGCCTCCGTCAGAAGCCGCTTCGCTTCTGCCCGGTCCTCGGTCTTGGTATCCGGGTTCCACCCCGGCCACTTCAGCAGGTCCGGGTGCGTGAAGGGGCTGTCCGCGTTGAAGATCCCGCCGACGACCCCAAACCCGCCGGTGACGGCCTCCACGGCGGCGTGGCGGTCCACATACAGCTGGATCGCCTTGCGTACCCGGACGTCGTTCCAGGGGCCCTCGCGAAGCAGGTTGAACCCCAAGGCCCCGCTCACTGCCCCCGCGTTCTTGATCTTCAGGAAATAGACCTTGTCCCCCAGGTCCTCGATGTAGCCCTGCTGGCGCTCCTTGGACACCACGTGGCTGTTGGCCGGCGACCCGCCGTCAATCCGTCCCACTCGGAAGGCTGCGTCGAAGGCGGATGGATCGGACAGAATCGCGTACTTCATCCCGTCCAGGTAGGGCATCTGGTTGCCGTCCGCGTCCTTCTCCCAGTAGCCCTCGAAGCGGGCCACGTCGGAGCCGCTCCCCTTCTGGTAGCTCACCATCTTGAACGGACCCGCGCCAATCCAGCCGATGTCCACCGGCGCTATCTGGATCTCCCCCGCTTGGATTCGCGGCTCCATCAGGTGCTTCGGATGCTGGATCATGTACGCCGGCGCCGACATCGTGTCCAGCAGGAAGGGCGCCCGGCGTCCCAGCGTAAGCTGCACCCGGTTCCCGCTCAGCACTTCTATCGACTCGACATCTCCAAAGTCCCCGGAAAACCCCGCCTTGGAGCGGTTCTTGTCACCCACTGTCACGCCCTGGGTCGCGAGACCCAGCCAGAACGCGACGTCCTCAGCGGTGAACGCGGCCCCATCGTGCCACTGCACGTTGTCCCGGACCTTGAACGTCCACACCTTGAAGTCGTCGGTCGTCTCCCAGCTCTCCGCCAGGCTCGGGCACACCTCGCGCGAGTTGTCGCGGCACTTCCGCACCAGGTTGCCGCTGCCCCAAATTGGCATCCCCATCTGCCGCGTGTCGTAGCTCGTGGAACGTGTCGTGTCCCACGCCGTCGGCGGGTCGCGGCGGACCCCCCACGTTGGAGTGCCGCCGTACGTGGGCTTTGCCATGGCCATCGCGTCTGTCGCGGGCTTCTCCTTCATCGCCTCGGCCGTCGGCTCCGGCGCAGGCGCGGCCGCTGTCGGCGCTTGCGCCGGCACGGCGGGTGCGGGCGTCGACGACTCTCCGTCGCCGCCCGCACATGCCAACGCCACCGCAAGTGCCAGGGCCGCCGCGGCTCCCAATACTCGCTTGTGCATCTCCATCCTCTTCTCCTTACCTACCGTGTTTCGTCTGTGGGCCTACCCCCGCCCGACTTCCACTCACAGCGCGGTACTCAAGCTCCCGCGTGGGGTGGGGTTCAAACCCGTTGCCACCGGGCCTAGATGCCGTAGAACGCCCGGGGGTTGTCCTCCAGGATCTTCTTCGTCACGCTCGGGCTCAGCCCGCACTCCTCCCGCAGAATCCGCAGCGCGTCCAGCTCCGCAGACCCGTCCGCGTGGCTGTAGTCCGACCCGATCATCAGGTTGTCCTCGAACCCCAGGTCGATCAGATAGGCCAGCGGGTCCTGCGTCTGACACGCCACAAAGAAGCGGTTGGCCTGAAGCAGCTCCTGCTTCAGGTTGAACTGCTGCTGCCAGGACAGCCGTCGCTCCGCACCCGTCAACGTGCTGATCATGAACGGGAGCCATGATGCCGTGGCCTCGATGAAGCCGAAGCGCAGGTCCGGAAACTTCTGCGGAATGTCGTTGGTGACCAGCGTGTGGAAGGCGTCCAGCACGGGCAGCGTGCTGTGCCACAGTCCGATGTTGCTGCGGCTCACCGCCGAAAACTCCGGGAACCCCCGGCCCGTATGGAAGCAGATGGGCAGGTCCAGCTTGCTCGCTTCCTCATAGAGCGGGAAGAAGTAGGGGTCGCTCGCCACCCGGTTCCCGCACTCCACACCCTTCTTGAACACCCCGCAGGCGCCGTTGGCCTTGGCGAAGTGCAGCTCCTCTATCGCCCGGTCCATGTCCAGCAGCGGCGCCATGGCCACCCAGCGCAGCCGGTTGTTGGCCTCCTTTGACTTCGCCGCCAGCCACCGGTTGTACGCCCGGTACAGCCCCGCCTCCACCTCGGACTTCGCCGTCACCGCGTCCAGGAACAGCGTCGTATACATCACGTGGACGTCCACGCCCAGCTCGTCCATCTGGGCCAGCCGTGCGGGAATGTCCAGCAGCTCCCGAGTCTTCGTCGTGGTCCCCGTCCGTTTGTCGTCCCGGATGCGGCGCAACCGCACCGCCCCGTCGATGAACCAGTACCGGTTGTACCCGGGGGGCAGGTTCACCGGCGGCTCGGACCCCTGCTGCAGCACCGTCGGCGGCTTCAGCCACCGGTCCACCTCATCCAGGTACTCCCACGTCTCGTCCGTCTCGTCGATGTGCGTGTCGGCATCGATCACTGCCATGCTGTTCACTCCCCTCCCGTAGCTTGCTCAGAGTCGGTGGTGCATTCCAGATGACGGAACAGACACATCCTCATGTGCGCCGCGATTATAGCACTCCATTTTCAGAATACGAAATCAATGGGGGATGAGATTCACGCGCCGCGGCCCTATACTATCCCATGATTCTCCCCGGACCCGGGATCCAGAGCAGCGAGGCAGGAGGCCCGTGAGCACCCAGGAGACTCCCCAATCCAGGACCATAGAGGCCCACGGCCTGCGCCTCCACTACCTCGACTGGGGCGGCGACGGCCTCCAGCCCATGCTCCTGCTTCACGGCCTCCAGGACTCCGCGCGCCTCTGGGACTTCTTCGCGGCCAACCTCCGCCAGAGCTACCGCGTCATGGCCCTCGACCACCGCGGCCACGGCGACAGCCCTTGGGCGCCCCCAGAAGCCTGCAGGCTCGCCGACTACGTTGAAGAGCTCACCCAGGTCATCGAAGCCCTGGACCTCCGGGACCTCGTCCTCATCGGCCACTCCGCAGGGGGCAAGAACGCCTTCATCTACGCTGCCCAGCGCCCGCAGCGGCTCTCCAAGCTCGTCATCGTCGACATGGACCCGGACCAGCACAACCCCGGCTCGGCCCAGATGCTCACCAGGTACCGCGCTGAGTCCGACGTCTATCCCGACCTCGACGCCGTCGTCGACCGCCTCCGCTCCCGCGCGCCCGGCGCGCCCCTGGACCTCCTGAGGCAACACGCCGCCGGCTTGACCCGGCCCATGTCCGGCGGCGGTCTCACCTGGAAGCGCGACCGCAACGTCGTCGACCACTACGACCGCCCCGACGCCTGGTCCCACCTCCCCCGCATCTCCGTCCCCACCCTCATCGTCCGCGGCGCCGAAAGCACGCTTCTGCGCGCCGACGTGGCCCGCCGCATGCGGGACGCCATACCAGACTGCACTCTGGTGGAGCTGGAGGGCGGGGGCCACTGGGCCCACCACGAGAGCCCCGACGCCTTCCGGCAGGTCATCGAGGCCTTCCTGTAGGGATCCCCGCGTGGGCTGCACCCCTCTCCCACAGGTCGCCGCGCCGGCGGCCGTATGCCCTGAGGCGCTCGAAGGGCGTGAGCGGGGCGCGGGCGTGGTCTAGAGCGCCGAGATGCCCGGCTGCCGCACCCGGACCGCGTACACGGACGTCCGCGCCGTCAGGAACAGCGTCCGGCGGTCAGCCTCGCCAAAGGCGCAGTTGGCCGGAATTTCCGGCAGGCGGATGACCCCCAGCTGCCCCCCATCGGGCCCAAAGACCCAGCACCCCTCCGGGCCGGTGCAGAATACGCGGCCCTGCGAGTCCACCTTCATACCGTCGGGCACTCCTTCCTCCGCCGACGCCATGCTGGCGAACACCCGCCCGTTGCTCAGCGTCCCGTCCCCATGCACGTCGAAGGCGCGAACGTAGCGGTGGTGGCACACCTCCCCGCGCTCCTCCTCCTCGAAGCAGCCCTGGTCCCGGCGGCTGATGGCCACGTAGAGCACCCGCTCGTCCGGCGAAAACGCCAGCCCGTTGGGGTACTCGCACTCCCCCGTCGCCAGGCTCAGCCCCCCGTCCGGTGCGACGCGAAACACGCCGGACACGTCCAGCTCGCGCTGCTCCGGAGACACCCGGCCGTTGGGGTCGGTGAAGTACACGCTGCCGTCGGACCGGCACACCACGTCGTTGGGCCGGTTCAGTCGCTTGCCCTGCCACCCATCGGCCAGCACCCCCCACCTGCCGTCGGCCTCCTGCCGGGTCACCCGCCGGTTGGCGCCCTCGCACATCAGCATGCGCCCCTGGCGGTCAAACGTCGTGCCGTTGCCCTCCCCCGTGTCCTCCCGGACCACATCGACGCCCCCGCTCCGGCTCCAGCGGAACAGCAGGCTCCGACGAATGTCCACGAAGTAGAGAGACCCATCCGTGTGCCAGACGGGGCCCTCCGTGAAGACGAAACCCGTGCTCAGCCGCTCCGGCTGATCGGATTCCAGGACCTCGGGGATCGATGTCGTCATGGGATTGCCTCCATCTCTGGCTTGGCCTACGGAACATGCCCCGGTGCGCCCGCGGAGGGCGTGGCGGCCCACCTCGGCCTCCTCGCCGCACTCTAGCATGGCGGAAACCGCGCAAACAAGGCGCGGCCCCGCAAAACTTGACGCTGGCCTGCCCTCGTATTACCCTTGCCCCTGCCCCCTCAGGCGGGGCGCTACAACTGGAAGTAGAGGAGGATAGTGGCCTATGTATGAAGGAATGCTGGCGGAAACCGTTCGGATTCGAGGGCATGAGGGCGAAGAGATCAACGCCTACTCTGCGCGCCCGCTCGGCCCCGGTCCCTTCCCGGGCGTCGTCGTGATCCACCACATGCCGGGGTGGGACGAGTGGTGCAAAGAGGTCGCCCGCAAGTTCGCCTACCACGGCTACGCGGCCGTCCTTCCCGACCTGCACTACCGCGAGCGGCCCGGCCCTGAGACCTCCCATGATGAGGTCTCAGCCGCTGTCCGCGCTGCCGGCGGTGTCCCCGACGACCGCTGCATCGGCGACGTTCAGGGCGCCGTGAGCTACCTGCAGTCCCTGCCCACCCACAACGGCAAGGTTGGCGTCATCGGCTTCTGCTCCGGCGGGCGCCAGACCTACCTCGTCGCCTGCAACATCGCAGACTTCGACGCAGCCGTCGACTGCTGGGGCGGCGGCGTGACCGCCAAGCCGGAGGACCTCACCCCCGCCAACCCCGTCGCGCCCGTCGACATGACCCCCAACCTCGCCGGCCCCCTGCTCGGACTCTTTGGCAATGAGGACCAACGGCCCTCCCCACAGGACGTGAACGATACCGAGGAGGCCCTCAAGCAGGCGGGCAAGACCTACGAGTTTCATC
Source organism: Dehalococcoidia bacterium (assembly GCA_965197715.1). GTDB lineage: Bacteria > Chloroflexota > Dehalococcoidia > Lucifugimonadales > UBA1127. The sequence goes on along the minus strand of OZ240224.1, from coordinate 2,045,922 downwards.
GCTACGACGGCGCGGGCCACGGCTTCTTCGCCACGGATCGCCCCGGCTATCGCCAGCACGCCGCTGTCGACGGCTGGGACAAGGTGCTTGCATGGTACGCCAAGTACCTCCAGGCCCCGGTGGCCGAGGCCGTCGGCGCCGGTTCATAGCGCACCCACCCGCGCAGACCGCTGACCGCAAAGGAAGGCGCCGGCCCATCGGCTGGCGCCTTCTCTCGTCTGTGGCGCCCCCTGCCCCGTGGGGCCCCGGCCCAGCCTACACCGCGATCAGTCCCGCCAGCATGGCCGCGTGGATGCCCTTGGAGATGGGAGCGAGCCCCGTGGCGATCATGGACCACGTGTCCCCGCCGTCGGGGCTCCACAGCACCTCGCCGTCCGTCGTACCCGCGAACAGGGAGAAGGCGCCCTCAGCCTCCTCCAGGCACATCGCCTCGATGTTGCCATGCAGTTCCCTCGGGTACCCATTGGTCAGGACCTCCCAGCTGCGACCGCCGTCGACGCTTCGCGCCACCTTGGCGTCGGCGGTCCCCGTGCGCCGCCAGGAGCGGGGCCCCGTGCGTGACGACGCGATGACCATGACGTCCGGGTTGCTCGGCAGGTACATCAGCTGATCGGGGTAGCCCCCCACCTCGTGCTGCCGGTCCATCCAGTGCTCCCAGCTGCCGCCGCCGTCCGACGTGACGTAGACGCCGTCGCCACCGGGCGCGAAGATGCGATCGGGGTCCCGCGGGTCGATCACCGTCCGGTGCAGGTCCGGAGAGCGCACCGGCAGCTCCTCCCAGCTCTCGCCGGCATCCGTGCTCTTCAGGAGCCCGCCGACCTCGATGCTCACGTACATCGTGCGGGCGTCCGCCGGGCTGAAGTTGATATGCTTGGCGTGCCCGCCGAAGAGCTTGGTGGCGAAGCGCCAGGTTGGCGCCGATGGCACCTCGCGCAGGCTCGTGAACTCCTGCCAGCTCTGGCCCAGGTCGTCGCTGTAGAAGAGGTGGACGGGCTCGGTGCCGGCGAAGAGCCTCGTGCGCCCGTGGACCCTCGCCGCGGCCAGGCTGTATACGTTGGTCTGGGTCAGGCCTTCACTGCGAGGCTCCCAGCTCCTGCCGCCGTCCGCGCTGACGTGTACGCCGCAGACGTTGTATCCCCCCGCGAACCAGAGGCCGCTCTCCCCCTCATGGAGCAGGGCCTGGATGTGAAAGTCCTCCAGCGCCTCGTGGGTCACGCGCCATCCCTGCGCCGCCCCGCCCTCCAGCAGCACGACGCCCCGCATCGTGCCCACCAACACCTCCGTCGACGGCTTCACCGACGAGTACATCGTTGTGCCCCCGTGCGAGAGCCCAAGTGCCATGCGTCACCTCCAGACAGTTGTCTCTATGCTTCTTTGGCGGTGGGGGAACCGCTCATGGTGAGGCACGCGAGCCAAGTGAGCGGTGTGCGCGGGCCTCGCGCCTGCCCTCCCCCTAACAATGCCGTCGCGCCGGCGACCACTCGTGGCAAGGCTCTCGGACCAGGTGAGCGGAGGCGCTGGGTCACGTGCCTGCACAGAGCCGCCGGGCTAACGGCCCGTCGCGCCGGCGAACCGACCCGCCCGCGGTCCGTCATCGGGCCAGCTGAATCGCAGCTCCTGCACCCCCTCCAGCGCCTCTTCCACGATGCCGCCGACGTCCAGCCGCGCCTCCATCTCTTCGACCTCCTCGGGCCGGCTCCGAGTCGCGGGATGCCTTGGGACGAACAGGGAGCAGCAGTCCTGGTCCGGCATGATGGAGATGGGGTACGTTCCCAGCACCCTGGCCCGCCGCACCACCTCCTCCTTGTCCATCCCGATCAGCGGACGGAAGATCGGCAGCCGCTCCCGCGCGCCCTCTATCGTCGAGAGGTTCTCCAGCGTCTGGGAGCTCACCTGCCCCAGGCTCTCCCCCGTCACCAGCGCCCCGGCCCCGTGTCGCACGGCCAGCGCCTCCGCGATGCGCATCATGAACCGGCGGTAGACCACTACACGGTACGCCGGCGGCACCCACAGGATGATACGCTTCTGGGCCTCCGCGAAGGGCACCAGCAGCAGCCGGGAACTCAGCTGGTAGGACGTGAGCAGCCGGACGAGCTCCTCCGCCTTCTCCCGGGACGCCCCCTCCACCAGCGGGAAGCTGTGGAAGTGAATGAACAGGACCCGGCAACCCCGCTTCATCATCATGTGGGCCGCCACCGGCGAGTCGATGCCCCCCGACATCAGCTGCGCCACGTGGCCGCCCACTCCCACCGGGAGTCCCCCGGGGCCTGGAAGCGATTCCACCGACACCAGCGCTTCCCCGGCGAAGATGTGGACCCGAATGTTCAGCTCCGCCTGCTTGAGCTTCACCGGCAGCCCCGTGAGCCCCTGCACAAAGGCGCCCAGCTCCCGGTTGATCTGCGGTGAGTCCAGGGGAAACCCCTTGTCGGACCGCTGCGCGCTGATCCGGAAGGACCCCGCCGCAACCCCGTCCAGCCGCGCGGCCACCGCCTCCTTGATCTCGTCCATGGTGGGCCCCACCCGCCACGCCCGCGCGAAGTGCTCGACCCCGACCACCCGCTCCAACCGCTCCCGCACCAGCTGCCACTGCGCATCATCCGCCAGGGGCGCCAGCGCCGCCATCGAGCGCCGCTCGATGGGCCAAGCCCCCGTACCGGCCAGGGCAGCTTCGATGTTCTTGAAGGCCGTCCGCAGGAAGAAGGACCGATTGCCCCCCTTGAGCGCTATCTCGTGGAACAGGTGCACCAGGGCCACGGTGTCCCCCTGCTGCCTCTCGCGCTGCGCTTCTTCACTCACCCTCGTCACCCTTCCTGCGGAACGCCCCGTCGCCCAGGGCTGCCCAAAGCCGCAGCCTAGCCTGCGCTGGGAGTGTGTCCACTGTTCGCGCCAACCCCGTCATTCCCTCACCCTCACGCCACCCTCGTGGCGACCCCGCAACCCTCGCCTGCAAGGCCGTCGCGCCAGCGACCGTCATTCCCGCGAAAGGAGACTTTGCGGGGCGAACCCTGAGGACGAGCGGAACTCCTGCGATTTGATTGAACTCCAGGTTTTTGTTCAAGTTTTTCTATTTTGGGAAACGAATCAGCTTCGAAACCGTCCGCCGCAGATACGATTCGTTTCGTCCAACACGAACCGTTTTGGGGGTACGGCGGACCGCTTTCCGGGCAATTCCTGCTCCTCTGGGAGATCCCGCGGGCTGCGTCCGGCAAGCCGGGGTAGGCGGAGGTCGGGCTACGCATGGGGGAAGTGTAGAGCCGTCGCGGCGCAAGCGCCAGGGGCGGATGGCAGGGTCGCCGGCGCGACGGCTTTGTGGGGGAGGGTGTGCTGGGGGCGCTACGTTGGGTACCCCTCCCGCACTCCAGCGCAGGCCCCTCCGGCGGCTCCACCCAGCCACCCCACCCCGTCGGCAGCCTGGGTAAGCGTCCAATACCACTTGCTAGGCTATGTCAGCACGGGGCCGACGACTGTAACACCGCAGAGAGGAGGACCAACGGGTGAGGGGAAAGAACAACCAGCTTGGGCTTGGCCCGGGTCTACTGGCTCTCCTGGGCGACGCTGAGCCTGCGGACCAAGCGCGACTTCAGGCGGGCGGCCCGGTTCCGGTGCATCGCGCCCTTGGTAACCGCCTTGTCCAGGATCTGTATAGCCTCGGCCACCGCCTCCTGGGCGCCCTGGCCGGCCTGGATGGCACGCTCGGCCTTGGTGCGGTTGGTCCGGACCGTGGAGCGGACCGCCCGGTTCCTCAGGAATCGGCGATTGGCCACGCGGGCAGATCGTTCACTTGGCACGGGACATCATCCTCCGGCAATTGCTGAGACACAGTATAGCAGGATTGGCGCGGAAGCGCCCGTCAATCGGTGCGCCCGGCTACCCCGACGGCGTGGGCGCCGGTATCGCCGTCCGCACCACGCTGAAGCAACCCCGCACGCCCTCCAACTTCGAGCAGAGCCGGCTGAGCTGCGCCACGCCCGTCGTATACAGCGTCAGCTTCATGATCGCCATGCCGTCGGCGTGCTCCTCCGTCACCATGGCAGCGATGTTCACACCCTCGCCGGACACCAGCGCAGTGACGTCCCGCAGCAACCCAACCCGGTCCATCGCCGTTATCTCCACCCGCACCGGGTACAGCTGCTTCGTAGGGCCCCAGGACACCCGAATCAACCGCTCCTTCTCGTCCTCATTGCGCACGTTCAGGCAGTCTTTTCGATGCACCGTAACGCCGCGGCTCCGTGTCACGTACCCTATGATGTCGTCGCCCGGCAGCGGATTGCAGCAGGGCGCCGTCCGCGTCAGCAGGTCGCCCGCGCCCAAGACCTGGATACCCGTCGCCGGGCTCTCCGGGCGAAAGTGGGGCATAGGCGGCAGCAGCGGCGGCTCCCGCAGACTCGACAGACGGGATTCCAGCCGGGAGATCGTCAGGTTGCCGCTGCCCAGGGCCACGAGGAAATCGTCCACTGACTCATACTTGAACAGCCGCACCACGTCCGCTTCCGTCGTATCCGGCGAGATGCGGCGCAGCGACTTGCTCAAGAGCTCCCGGCCGCGCTCCAAGTTGGCGCTGCGCTCCTGCCGCCGGAACCAGGTCCTGATCTTCTGTCGAGCCGACGCCGTCTGCACGTACCCAAGCGCCGGGTTCAGCCAGTCCAGGCTCGGCCCCCGCGCCAGCTTGCTCGTCGCGATCTCTACCACGTCGCCGTTCTGGAGCTGCGTATCCAGCGCCATCAGCCGCCCATTCACCTTCGCCCCAATGCACCGGTTCCCCAGCTCCGTATGGATCCGGTACGCAAAGTCGATGGGCGTCGATCCTGCCGACAGCTCCTTGATCTCCCCCTTGGGCGTATACACGTACACCTGGTCACGGAAGATATCGGTCTTCACCGACTCCAGGAACTCCTCCGTCCCCCCGGCCTCCCGCTGCCACTCCAGCAGCTGGCGCAGCCACGTCATCTTCTCCTCGAACCGCTCGTCTTTGGCCCCACCCTCCTTGTAGCTCCAATGCGCGGCCACGCCGTACTCCGCCGTCTGGTGCATCTCAATCGTCCGGATCTGCACCTCCAGCGGCGTCGCGCCCTCGCACATCACCGCCGTGTGCAGCGCCCGGTACATGTTCTCCTTGGGGTTGGCGATGTAGTCGTCAAACTGCCCCCGCAGCGGTCGCCACAGCGTGTGCACCACCCCCAGAGCGTTGTAGCAGTCGGACTTTGTCTCCACGAGCACCCGCAGGGCGGAGAGATCGTAGATCTCCACCGCCTCCTTCCCCATCTCGGCGTACTTCTGGATCTTCTGGTAGATGCTGTAGATGTGCTTTGGCCGACCAAACACCTCGGCTTTGATATCCTGCCGCGTCAGCTCATCAGAGAGGATCCGGCACACCCGGCCGATGTACTGCTCCCGCTCCTCTCGCCGCGTCGACAGCATCCGTGAAATCTCACGATATGCCTCCGGGTTGATGTAGCGGAACGCCAGGTCCTCCAGCTGCCACTTCATCTCCCACATGCCCAGCCGATGCGCCAGCGGCGCGTATATCTCCAGCGTCTCCTGGGAGATGCGCCTCTGCCGGTCCGGCGACAGGTGCCGCAGCGTCCGCATGTTGTGCAGCCGGTCCCCCAGCTTGATCAGCACAACGCGGATATCCTCCGCCATCGCCACCAACATCTTCCGGACGCTCTCCGCCTCAATCCTGCGGTCCACGGATGTACCTTCCCCGTCCTCTCCCACCGCCAGCAGGTCAATCCGCGTCAGCTTCGTCACCCCGTCCACCAGCCGCGCCACGTCGGCGCCGAACTCGCGGCTCAGCGTCTCCCGCTTCACCCCGCAGTCCTCCACTACGTCGTGCAGCAGCGCCGCCGCAAGCGTCGTGGCGTCCTGGCGCATCTCCGCCAGGTAAATGGCTATCTGAAGAGGGTGCTGGATGTAGGGGTCCCCGGAAAGCCGCGTTTGGCCCTCGTGGTGCAGCTCCGCAAAGCTGTACGCCTCCTCCACCAGGCGAATCTTGTCCTCCGGCAGGTACTCGCCCGCCTTCTGGACCAGTTCATCAAGCGCTACAGCCATAGCAACTCCTCGCAGCGGAGTATCCGGCTCGTACGTTCAGTATAGTGGAAACCGCCGCTGCGGGCCAAGCTCCGCACCCCATCCCGCCGGCTTCCCCCGCCGCTCGTGGGTGGAAGCGACGCCCCCCATGCGCTATGCTGGACTCCCGCCCGTCCCGGACCCAACCCACCACGGAGGACCCGCCGTGCGATACCAGGCCCCACGCGGCACCCAGGACATCCTTCCCCCCGATCAGCCTCACTGGCGCTACGTCGCAGACACCGCCCAGGCCCTCGCCCACCGCTTCGGCTACGGCCGCGTCGACACCCCCGCCTTCGAGCAGGCCGGTCTCTTCGTTCGCAGCGTCGGTGAAGGGACCGACATCGTCGAGAAGGAGATGTACACCTTCCTCGACCGCGGCGGCGCGGAGCTCACCCTCCGGCCGGAGGGCACCGCACCCGTCTGCAGGGCCTACCTGGAGCGCGGCATGCACACCTGGCCCCAGCCCGTGCGCCTCTACTACTTTTGCCCCGTCTTCCGCTACGAGCGCCCCCAGGCCGGACGGTTCCGCCAACACCACCAGTTCGGCGTCGAGGCCATCGGCGACGCCGACCCCGCCGTCGACGCCGAGGTCATCGAGCTCGGCTGGCGCTTCATCGCCAACCTCGGCCTCACCAACATGACCCTCCTCATCAACAGCATCGGCGACCACCAGTGCCGCCCCGCTCACCTCGACGCCCTCCGCGCCTACTACCAGCCCCATGTGGACGCCAAACGCGTCTGCCCCGATTGCCTGGTCCGCTACGAGCGCAACGTCCTGCGTATGCTGGACTGCAAGCGCACAGACTTCGACTGCCAGCACCTCATGCCCCACGCCCCCCGCACCACCAGCTATCTCTGCGACGACTGCGCCCGGCACTGGGAGAAGCTCCAGGGACACCTGCAAACCCTCGATCTGCCGTTTCAGGTCCGCTTCAACCTCGTCCGCGGGCTCGACTACTACACCCGCACCGTCTTCGAGATCCAGCCCCTGGGCATCGAGGGCGCCCAGAACACCGTCCTCGCCGGCGGCCGCTACGACGGCCTCATCCAGGAGCTTGGCGGCCGGCCCACACCGGGCATCGGCTTCGGCTCCGGCCTCGAACGCCTCATCTTGAACGTCAAACGACAGGAAACGCCAGTCCCCGACCACTCAACCCCCGACGCCGTCATCGTGGCCCTCGGCGACGCCGCCCAGGCCGAGGCCATGCGCCTCGCGGGACGGCTGCGGGCCCAGGGCCTCCGCGTCGTGCTCGCCCCCGCCGGCCGCAGCATGCGCGGCCAGCTCCGCCACGCCACCGCCCTCGATGCCCGCTACACCCTCATCCTCGGCGACGACGAGCTCGCCAACGGCGCCGTCCAGGTCAAGCACATGGCCACCGGCGACCAGCGCCAGCTCCCCACCGCAGACGTCGCCAGCGCCCTCACCTCGCCCCCAACCTAGCGCACCCGCGCCTGTGAGGTGCCCTGAGCGTAGATAGCTGGAGAATCCCGGGCATACGTGGTCTGCTATGATGGAGCCGCGCAGCATCGCGACCAAGCCCAAAGGGAGGAATGATGTTGAGAGGAGAGACCCGAGTCGATCCGTTCAACTCGTATGTGGATCCTGTTCTGGCTCACCTTACTTACGTGCGTATCGCCAAAGACCCCTTCCCGACTCCGGAAGAGGCGCAAGTCTGGTTTCAGCTGGGCGATCAACAGAAATCCGCGTTTGTTCCGCTTAGAATAGTCAACGAAGAAGCCCAGACGGTTAGAGCGGTATTGGTGGGGGAGCTCGACGAGAAGATACTCGTTTGCTTCCCCGCGACCAACTGGGGTCAGTCCAGACTATATGCGTCGGAGAGCGACCTGGAGAGAATCGCACAGGTTCCCACCAAATGAAAGGCGGGCCGGCATGGCGTTGTCCGACGTAGAGATTCGCGCGGAGATCGTTGCGAAGCGCCTAATTATTGAGCCACCCGTTGTCAATACAGATCGCATCGGCAGCTCCTCTATCGATCTGCTGCTCCACGAGGACTTGGTCGTTCTCCCGGAACGCGTGCCAGGTGTTACCGTTGACCCGTCCGATACTGACATTGACGTAATGAGCATCCTAGAATCTCAAGGAGAGGCCAAGAGCCTTCAGCACGGCGCACATCACATTATGGAGGCCCGCCGCTTGATAATAGGCAAGACCCTGGAGACTATCAAACTACCCCTGCACCTTGCAGCTCGAATCGAAGGGAAGAGCTCACTTGCACGTCTCGGATTGTCCGTGCACGTTACGGCCCCAACGGTTATGGCGGGATTCGAGGGTCGGCTTTACCTGGAAATGAACAACATCGGGCCATTTACCATTCTTCTTAGAGCGCGAATGCAAATCGCCCAACTGATTCTGGAGCACGTGGGCCTGCCAGCATCGGAGAGGTATAGTGGGAGGTTCCAAAGCCAGGAGTGACCTCACTCAATCCTGTTAGAGATCGCAACATTTGGCTCAGCCCATCGACTGAACAATTTCCATGTCCCCATTGCGATCACTTTAGACCACGTGCAAACCCGCACGACCGCACTGATCGCCCCTCCGAACGAGACGCTTCGGAGCAAATGCAGCCAACGTTGCTTTGCTAGAACAGCGCCGTCTCCCCCTCCTCCGGCTCCCCCTCCTCCCGGTCCGGACAGTCCGCGGCCGTGATCTCGCAAAAGGCGCACTCGGACGCGCTCGGCGTCTTGACCGGCGGCCGCTCCGAGTCCGCAAGCACCCTGATGAGGCCGGCCGCCCGCTCTACGAACGTTCCGTCGATGGCGGAGGCCGGTATCTCCACCGCGTGGTCTTCGTAAACGACCCGCCCTTCCATCGCCATGCCCCCATACTCCCGCCGCGCCAGCGGCAACGCCCACATGTAGAGCATGACCTGGATGGCATGGTAGGCGTGAGGCTGCCCCGACTTTGTGTCGTGGATGATGACCTGGTCGTCCTTCAGCGATACCAGATCGGGCATTCCGGCCAGCGTGGCATACCACCCCTTGAGGCGGAACCGGTTCTGCTGCTCAACCAGCACCGCCGAGCCTTCCGCCTCCAAGCGCGCCTGCTCCAACCGGAGGAGCGCGTTGTGGTCCAGCGCCCAACGCGTGTGGTCGAACGTCGACGGTGCGTGCGTCCAGCTTGCCCCGTCGTGCTGCGCCTTGAACCACGACGCCCACTCGCACCTGCTACTGCCGGACAGCAGGCGCGGCAGCCACGTCACCCAGATGTATGGCCGGTCCCGAGGTTGGGGCCCGTCGAAGTTCATGCGGAAAGCCCATCCCCACTCACGCCAAACGCGGCGCTTTCCAGGTCCAGCTCGCCCATGATCTTCTCCAAGCGCAGGTTCAGTACAGCCTTGAGCTTCGGCAGGTGCTCAACCAACCAGTCCCCGAACTCCTTCAGCCGATCCGCCGGTTCATCTATCGAGCCATCCCTTCGTATGCCAAGAGAGGCCCAAGGATGCTTGCCAAATTTCCCACCATGCCAGGCCAAGTCCGCACACCCGCCCTCCGAGCCTGAGGATAGCACGTATCCCCGAACACCGGCGATGCCTCATCGAGCCCCGCTCAGGATCGACCCAACGTCGAAAGACCACGAGGCGATGGACAGGGAAGAGTCTCCCACCGTGCTATACTGGGTCGCGGACCACCCAGCCGAGCCGCCAACCCAGCCCACCGTCGGCCCGACTCACCGCCTCCAACACGTCCCACCCTTCCCACGCCCAGGAAGGGGAGGCCCGCCCCAAATCCGCCAGGGCCCAACGGAGCTACAAACACCTTGCTGCTCGGCGCCCTCTTCTCCATCCTCTCCTCGGCCAGCTTCGGCATCAACACCGTCTTCACCCGCCGAGGCGTCCTCGGCGCATCAGCCAGCAACGGGATCTACATCTCCGTGCCCATGGGCGTCCCCCTGCTGGCCATCGCCGCTCTCCTCACCGGCCAGATCTTCGGCATCGGCGTCCTCACTCCCCGCGACTACCTGTTCCTGGCCGCCGCGGGCATCGTCCACTTCCTCCTCGGCCGGTACTCCAACTACCGGGCAACCGCGGCCATCGGCGCCAACCGCTCCAACCCCCTGCGGTCCATCGCCACACCCTTCAGCGTCATTGCCGCCGTCCTCATCCTCGGCGAGCGCCTTAGCTGGATCAACGGAATCGGCATCGCCACCGTGATCCTGGCGCCCGCCATCATGATAGAAGGAGCCCTCAGCCCCCCTCGCCCCGTCGCCGCCGGCGCCAACCCCGCCAGCGCGCCGGCCCCACGCGGCTTCACTCCCACCAGGGCGCAGATGGTGGAGGGGTACATTTTCGGCATCCTATCGGCCGTGGGCTACGGGACCAGCCCCCTCTTCGTCCGCGCCGCCATCGGCGGGACCGGCCTGGGCATCGTCGGGGCCCTCATCTCCTACTCCGCAGCCACCGCCGTCCTCCTGGTGGGCTTCCTTCAGCCCGGCCGCTTATCGGGGCTGCGAGATATCAACCGCAGGGCGCTCTGGTGGTTCATTCTCACCGCCATCTCCGTCTTCTTCGCCCAGATGTTCCGTTACGTCGCCCTGGACCTGGCCACCGTCACCGTCGTGTCCCCCCTTCAGCAGAGCGCCACCATCTTTGGCCTCTTCTTCTCTTTCATATTCAATCGCAGCTTGGAGAGCTTCAAGCCCCGCGTCCTCTTGGGCATCGCCCTCTCCGTCGCCGGCTCCGTGGCCGTGGTCTGGCCATCCTAGTCTGCCGTGCGATAATGAGCGTAATCCACCCTCGCCTTCACCCGGGGCGCCGCCGAGTCTGATTTGAACGCCCCCGGGGGGTGTCAACGGAAGGATTGCCAACGTGACTGCCTCTCCCAACCAACTGGTCGAAAAGCTGGCCGCTATAGAGCGGCGGCACCAGGAGCTCACCGAGCAGTTGGCACAGCCCGACGCTGCAACGGACTACGAGCTCCTCCAGTCCGTCGCCAAGGAGCGCGCCTCCCTGGAGGGCCTCGTCTCCCTCTACCATCGCTACCGGGACACCCAGCGCCAGATCGACGAGAGCCAAACCCTCCTCCAGAGTGAGTCGGATGTGGACCTACGCACCATGGCTCGAGAAGAGCTTGAGCTGCTCGAAGCTCAGCAGGACGCTCTTGAAAGCGAGCTGCGGCTTGCCCTCCTTCCCAAGGACCCCAACGACGAGCGCAACGTGATCATCGAGGTGCGCGCGGGCGCCGGCGGCGAGGAGGCCGCCCTCTTCGCCGCGGAGATGGCCCGCATCTACACCCGCTTCGCCCAACGCATGAGCTGGAAGGGCGAAGTTCTCAGCACCAGCTACACCGGTATCGGCGGCATCAAGGAGCTCGCCCTGGAGGTGCGCGGCAAGGGCGCATACAGCCGCCTCAAGCACGAAAGCGGCGTCCATCGCGTCCAACGCGTTCCCACCACCGAGGCCAGCGGGCGCATACACACCTCCACCGTGACCGTCGCCGTCCTTCCGGAGGCCGACGAGGTGGACGTCAAGATCAACCCCGACGACCTCCGCATCGACACCTTCCGGGCCAGCGGCCACGGCGGCCAGAACGTGCAGAAGCTGGAGACCGCCGTGCGCATCACCCATAACCCCTCGGGCCTCGTCGTGAGCTGCCAGGACGAGCGCTCCCAGCTCCAGAACCGGGTCAAGGCCATGACGGTGCTGCGCGCTCGACTGTACGACCTGGAGCTCCGGCGCCAGGAAGACGCGGTCACCGCCCAACGCCGCAGCCAGGTCGGCACCGGTGAGCGGTCCGAGAAGATCCGCACCTACAACTTCCCCCAGAGCCGGGTGACGGACCACCGCATCGGCATGACCACCCACAACCTCACCGGCGTCTTGGACGGGGACCTCACCGAGCTGCTCAATGCCCTATCCGCCGCCGAGCAGTCCCGCGCCCTAGATTCGGCCCTGGACTCGGGGTGAGCCATCCGGAACACGCTGAAGCCCAACGCAAGGGACACCATCGCCCACGTCAGACAGGCCCTGGCCGCGGCGGGCGTCGATGCGGCAGCGTTGGAGGCGGACGTGCTGGTGTGCCACGTCCTGGGACTTGACCGCGCCCAGCTTCTCTCCCACCCGGAACATACCCTGCCGCCGCACCATCAGCGGGACCTGGACGCCTTGGTGCAGCGGCGGCGCCAACGCGAACCCCTGCCCTACATCCTGGGCGCCCGGGAGTTCTACGGTCTCGACTTCACCGTAACACCCGCAGTCATGGTCCCCCGCCCGGAGACCGAGTCACTGGTCGAGCACGCCCTGGGATGGGCGCAGACTCGCGCCCACATCACCATCGCGGACATCGGCGCTGGAAGCGGCTGCATCGCCGTGAGCATGGCCGTACACCTTCCGGGAACGGACATCATCGCCGTGGAAATCTCGGCCGCTGCCCTGGAGGTGGCGCGGCGCAACATCCGGCGGCACGGGGTCCAGAAGCGCGTTAGGCTGGTCGAGGGCAATCTTGCCGGACCCCTGTCGGAGCCCGTGGACATGCTCGTGGCCAACCTGCCCTATGTCCGCGACGACGAGATTCCGTCGCTGCAGCCTGAGGTGCGGGACTACGAACCCAGGGAGGCCCTCGCCGGCGGCCCCGACGGCACAACGCTGATCTCCGCGCTGCTGAGGCAGGCGCCGTCACGCCTCAAGCCGGGCGGCGTCGTCATACTGGAGATGGACCCACGGCAGCGGGAAGCGTTGGCACAGGCCGCGGTCCAGGTCTTTCCCGGGGCTGCCGTCCGTGTCGTCAAGGACCTGGTAGGCCACGACCGCGTGCTGGTCGTGCAGAGCTAGAGCTGCCCACGGCAAAGCAGCCCACCCCTCTGCGCTGCGCCGGGCGCGCGGCCGGGGGCTGCCCCCCCTCCAGCCGATGGACGTTCCGCTCCCTCAGCCCGGCAACTCCATGACCACCTTCACGATATTGTCCTGGTAGTCCTCATACATCTCATAGGCCCGCGGTGCGTCCTCGAAGGAGAGGCGGTGCGTGACGAGCCAAGAGATGTCGAGCCGCCCCTGACCCACCAGAGAGACCGCCTCCTTGATAGCCCGGGTGGGGTCGTCGCTGGAGCCGCTGACCGTGGGGATGACCACCGGCTGCTTTCGGGCCATCTTGATGAACTCGAACGGGAACACGTCGTCCTCCGGCAGCCCGAAGAAGACCACCGTGCCGTACAGCCGCACCAGGTCCATGGTCCTGTTCACCGTCTCCGGCGTGCCTCCGGCCTCAACCACCACGTCGGCGCCCTTCCCGTCGGTGAGCTCGGCCACCGCGGCCACGAGGTCCTCGCGGAGCGGGTTAACCGTCCTCGTGGCCCCGCGCTGGATGCTCTTCTCCAGCCGGTAGTCGTGGAGGTCCGCCACTATGACCTCCGCGGCCCCCATCCGGCTCAGAAGGTGGGTGAACGAAAGGCCAATGGCGCCCTGCCCGAGAATGACCACGCGCTTGCCAAGCACGCTGCCCATGCGCTGGCAGGAGTACAGGACCGTGCCCACAGGCTGGCACATGATCCAGTCGCTGGCGGCGCCGTCGGCGGGCAGGGGTATCAGCCGGCTGGGGTCGGCCAGCACATACTCGGCGCCCCCCCCGTAGGTCCCCACCCCTCCCGCAGCCAGGGGCAAGGCGATGACCCGCTGCCCCGGGTCGACGCCGGGCGCCCTGCTCTCCTCCACAACGCCCACGCACTCATGGCAGGGCAAGCCCGGATTGAACGGATAGTTCTCCTCTGGGGCCACCCTGCGGAACGAACGCATGTCGCTGCCGCAGATGGAGACACACTGGTTCCGGACCAAGACCTGCCCGTCCCCAAGGGTGGGGACGGGGGCTTCCACCATGCGCAGGTGCTTGGGTCTGTCTATCTGGATAGCTCTCATGGGGGCCCTCCTGCTTCCTCTGGTTGGCGCAGCCCGCGGGTGAACGGGTTGGGCCCGATGATACCGGAAGCGGCTTGTGCTGCCTAGAGACAGTCGGAGCAAGTCCGACGACGCGGCAGAGTTGCGTAGGGAAGCCGGCCACGTTATTCGCAGCGAGCTGGAAGGGCTACAGAGCGGGAGCGGGTCCCAGCACGCGGTAGCCCAGATTCTCCTCAGTCCGCTCGGCGGTGGGCAGGACCTCGATAACGACGTTGGAAAGTCCGACCACGTCGCCGTTTTCGTCGAAGCTATAGTTGTCACCGATGGCTCCGCTCCAGGTAAGGCCATACAGACAGTCCCGGAAGCCGTCGGCGTCCTGGTCGTCGTTGGTCTGCCTCAAGCACTCGGCGGCGATGTACACGTCGTCGTACGCTGAACCCTGGAACCAGGGCAACGGGGCAACGACACCGTAGCGGGCTCTAAAGCTCTCCAGGAACGCCTTGCCGGTGGCGTTGGAGAGGTCAGGGTTGGGCACAATGGCTCTCATGCCGGTGGCGGCGTCCCCGGCGATCTTGAGGGCCTCGGGGGCCGTGGCCACGCTTTCGGAGTAGATTGGGCCATCGTACCCCAGCTCGCGGGCCTGCTTGATGATGGTGCCGGCAGAGGCCTCGCCTTGTGCCGCCAGGAGCAGCGCTCCGGGGTTCTCGTTGAACAGTTTGGTCAGTTGGCTGCGGAAATCGATAACCTCAGAGGCGTAGCCTTCCGCCGCTACCACCGTGCCGCCCAGCTTCTCGAATTGCGCAACGGACGTGCGGCGGGCGCCCTCCGCGTAGTCCGTAGCCTCGGTGATGGTGGCGATGCTGCGCACTCCGTCGGCCCAGAGGGAGTTGCCGGTGTCAACGCCCAGCCGGAGGTCGTTGATGGCCGTGCGAAAGATGTAATCGCCGGCGGAGGCGATGTCAGGACTCGTGGCGGATGCGGAAAGGAGTATGACGCCCTCTTTTTCAGCCAGAGGTGCGGCGCCGAGCGTTGAGCCGCTGCAAGTGGTGCCCAGGATAATCTTGACGCCTTCCACGTCGGTCAGCTTGTTGTAGGCAGTAATCGAATCCTGAGCGGCGCACTTGGAGTCCTCTACGATGAGCTCCAGCTCCCGGCCGTTGATGCCCCCGGCAGCGTTGATTTCCTCCATGGCCAGCAGCTTGGACTGAAGCAAGGGGTTGCCGTAGGATTCGGCGACCCCGGTGAGAGCGTCCATGACGCCAATTTCGAAGGGCTCGTCCGAGGCCTCTGGACCGCAGGCGAGCACCAGAAGCACCGCCAGACCAAACAAGACCAGCGATTTCCAGGACATGGACCTCATCGTACGCCCTCCCCCCTATGATCTTCAGCCCACGACCTGCCTTTTGGGTCGGTTTCAGTTTCGGTAGGCGGCCCAAACGAGATGGCCGCATCATAGTGTGGTCTTCCGATGCCAGTCAATATCCGGCGCATCCACCAGACAACTAGAGGCGCTCGCGAAGTCAGATGCCCAGCGATATGGACCACAGCGGTCTCACAGCGGGGGACGCGCCCGACTAGGAGAGCCCGCACGAGGTGATCCGGGACTGTTCAAACCCTTTGCCCCACCGGCAGCTTCTGCTCCAGGAATGAGAACAGCCGTGTCCATGCTTCCTCTGCCGCCGGCTCATTGTAGTGGTGGTGATTGAAAGGATTCATGAAGCCGTGGCCCGCATCCTCGTAGTAATGGAAGGAATGCTCGATTCCATGGGCCGCGAGCTCCGCCTCGACTGTCTCAGCCTCCTCAGGTGTTGGGTTGCGGTCGTCTCGACCGAAGAGGCCAAGCACCGGGCAGGTGATGTGCTGAGAGTTGGCGAACGGGGACAGGCCTTCTCCCTTCGCCACGAAGAGGTCGCTCCCATACGCAGTGACGGCCAACTTCACGTCGGTGTTCCGCGTCGCCATGAGGTAGGAAACCCGACCACCCAGGCAGAAACCGACCACGCCTATGGCCCCGTCGACTACCCCGGGCAGCGACCCAAGATAGTCGGCGGCCGCATTCATGTCACGGACCATCTCGTCGTCCAGGAGACCCCTCTTGAGGTTCTGCGCCTGGGCGAGGACAATCTCTCTCACACGGCTAATATCCTCCCCCGCCGAGTACACGTCTTCAAACGAGAGGCCCTTGTCCTGGCGATGGTAGAGATCGGGGGAAGCGGTTGCGTACCCCGCTCGCGCCAGCCGGTCGCAGTAGGACCGGATGCACTCATCTACCCCGCCAATGTGCATGGCAAATACGATAGCCGGAAATGGGCCAGGGCCGTCCGGCGTGGCAACATACGTCTGCATGGGCGTCTCGTCGACACTCAGGTCTACCCACGTGGATGTCATCGCTAGACCTCCTGGAGTCGTCGGTTGTGTGCTCACTGAATCTTCAGAAGCCTGGAGGGCTTGTAGCCGCAGCGCCCGCCGCGGCGGATGTCCTCCTTCACCGAGGGCGCGCCGCGCGCGTGGCCAATCGTAACAGATTCTGGGCCGGAGTCCCACGACCTCGCTCTCCACGGGGAGGTGCGCAAGGGTCTCCTTCCCCAGGAGTCCTTCGCTTCCCGCGATGACCTGCTAGGCGCTCCTAGGGAACCCCAATGGGCCCGTGGCGGACTTGCTCCGCGCCCGGGCTACCGGAACGGCCGCAGCGGAAGCGACACTGACGATGCTGGATCGAGTGCCCAAGGCGCAGCGAGTCATCGACTGTTCAAGCGGGCTGAGGAGATGTTCGGCTGGCTGACGATCATCTGACGGCGGATGGGACCTGCGCTCGTGCCGCGATGTCTCGCCCGTGCTACACCTCCCACCCGACGCCGGCCAGCCACGCCAACGCGGCGGCCTCAACATCAGCTTCAGTGGTGGTGGTCATTGGGTGGCGTCCACCGGAGACTCTTCGTCCGTGTCAGTCACTTCACCACTGACGATAGTTTCTGCTTGTTCCTGCCACTGGCTTGAATCAACTTTCAGAACCGTCGCCAAGATATAGAATACCTCCTTGAACGCCTGGAAATCGTTTGCGTTGCCAAATTCACACAGCCAATCACAGAGCCGTTTCTTCTGAGAGTCATTGACAGTCCATTTTTCCGGCACTGTCTCCTTTTGGCCTCCCACCTTAGCCTCGTGCTGGTCTTCTATATTGATGAGACTATCATCAGCCAACATGGCACGTTCTAACGTTTTCCTCGTAAAGAGGTTTTCTATGCCAGTCTCCATAGGGTTGCCCGGCTGAAGTGGGATGCTTCTTTGGTAAAGCCGCCCATTGTCCCTAGCTGGCTTCTTCTTGTCACAGTCGAACACAAGCACCACGGGATGCCCAAACAATTCCGTCATTGGTGCGTGGAAGCTCTTGAAGATGTTGGTGAGATTGCCCGCACCTCCTCCGTCCCTCAATTGGAAGACGTCCAATGTCTGTTGCTCGCCTAGCAGAAGGGCGGCCTTCTCTAGATATCGGATATCAGTTTCACCCTCGGGCAGCAACACTGGGTTATTTGCCTTTTCTAATACCTCCCTTGTATCTTTGGCAAACCTGTGTGAGCTTGCGAAAGACCTGTACGCCGCTCCAAACTCACTGAATTCCTCAGTACTGATTTGCTGTCCCTCTGGCAATTGGTACATGGCGAAGCCATCTTCACCCAAGACTCTCTGCATCCCTATAACAAAGAGCGGCGAGTGTGTCGTAACCACGAATTGAACATTCGGGAACATCTGAATCAGCGCGGGAAGGACTTCATGCTGGTGAACCGCGTGTAGGTGCAGGTCGATTTCATCCACCACAACGATACCGCTCATCTCTTCAGTTTGCGAGAACGGAGCACCGCACAGATCAAAATCTCGTAGAATGGACAAGAACAGGTTCAAGAGAGCAGTCTCTCCGCTGGACAATTGAAAGATATTGGGCACTAGGGTCTTCGCGATTGGTCTCGCTTCCGAGATGATGGAAAAGGCTCTGTTATCTCGGCGGCCTATTCCGAATCTGATATTGGGATTTCGCATTATCCTCTGAACTATTTGAAGCGCAGTGTTGTAAGTGGTAGTCGCAGTGCCTGAAAGATGCTCCAAGACAGCACTATCGCACAGCAAATCCAATAACCAATTCTGGTTGTCATGGAGTGGTGAGTAGTTGATCACCTTGCGCTCTGTATAGCCCTGGAAATGTTTCCGGTCCATGTATTGGGCCCGGGCTGTCAAGTTCTCCTCATTCAACCAAGCCGGTTCTTCAAAGCGGTTGGGAGGAAAATATAGAACACACCTTTTTGAGAAGATGCTCTCGATTCTACTTTTGTTGTTGGAAATGGCACTTGAGTCAAAGTGGTCGGCCCGTTCCGGATTCATATTGTGCCAGGCATCTTGGATGCCAAGTTCGAAATCTCCGGGCGGTATGGAATCATAATCTTGTTTTGGTCTTCGCAACCACATCTCCGTTACGAACAAGTCCTCCTCGAAGTCAACTCTTGCGAAGTAGTATTCACTACCTGACTTGATATAAGAGTTGCTCCTGAGTTTGTATACTTTACGTATTTCAACTTCAGGAGTGTCTGGATAAGCTACGTTCTTGGCTGACACCATGCCGTTCACGAAATGAGACAAGAGCATACTCTTGCCCGAGCCGTTCTCACCAACTAGCAAGACAGGTTTAGGAGTGTCGCCTTCGAAAGGAAATATAAGGTCGAGATGCTCAATTGGACCGTAATTGGCAATCTGAATCCTCTTGGTGTACATGATGCCTCCATTAACTCGGCAAAGCCGCCATTGAAGAGCTGGGTTCCGCTACTCGATACTTCCTCGACCCCAACTGTGGCAGCAGCGCATCCCGCTGCACGACGAGGGTAGTGGTTTCCCTCTGGAAGCCAAGGCTCCGGTCGAAGAGCACCGCAGCTTGTTGGTCAAAGGCATGGATGACTGGCGCATACGGGGTTCATACTCAGGTTCACCAGGGTGAACATCAAAGGGGGGAAAAGGACTTTTACCACCACATCTTTTACCACTGGCAGCGGTTGCCGCCCCGTTGCCGCCCCTGCCGTGACCGCGCTGCATCGCTTGCGCAAAGAGGTGTCAGCAAAAGTCTCGTGGGAAATAGCAGGCTGATGAAGAATGCGAGTTTGGGATATAGGGAGCGGGCCGGTGTCGGCATTGAGGCGCCGTTGAACGCCGCTTCCTCCGAATCGGCGCCCTGGGTGGCCCCTGATCGGGCCGCTGGCGCCTCCGGTTGGGGCCTTTCATCCTCAACAGGCAGAGACCGCCCCCGGAGATGATGAGGGGGGCATGAGCTTGGCCATGCGCACGAGGTTGTACCGCCAGAGCCATCTCCGCCCAGAGGCCGTTGCGGGCCACACCGCAGTAACGCAGCTTCCTCCCGCCCCCGACAGTCTTTAGCCAGCCGAACACCTCCCCAACCCTTCCGCACCCGCTGACTCGCCGCGTACCCCGCGTGACGGCTCGTCCGCCGGTCCAGGGCTGAGTACCGTTGCTTCATGGCCACGTGAGGCGTAGTGGAGAGCAAACGGCAGGTCGTCACGAACTCCCGCGTGTGGTACCCCTTGTCGGCCCCGACCATTACCCGCCGTGCTGTGGGGACCCGCTGATGAACGACAATTGGTCCTGCCGGTCAAGACGACTATTGTTGCCGGTCGGGGTGAAGTAAATCATCCGGCACGGAGGTGCCGGATTGATCACAGACCGACAAGTCGCATTGTTGAGGCAGAGACGCATGGAAGGAAAGACTCAGGAAACGGCGGCGGCCCTGGCTGGGATGAGCGTGCGGTCAGCACGGAAGTGGCAGCGGGGATCCTGGCCGTCGGAGACGAAACAGGAGCACAGATGGCGCACCCGGCCCGACCCCTTCGACGGGGTGTGGGATGAGGAGATTGAACCCCTGCTGCGGGGTGATCCCGCCGGCAGGCTGAGGGCAACGACAATTATCGAGTGGCTGGCGGAACAGCATCCCGGCCACTTCGGCACCTCCCAGCTTCGCACCCTGCAACGACGATTACAGGACTGGCGGGCGCTGCATGGTCCGGACCAGGAGGTGTACTTCCCCCAGGAACATCCACCGGGACGGGAGGCCCAGATCGACTTCACCCACGGCGACTCCCTGGAGGTGACCGTCGGAGGCCAGCCCCATCGCCACCTGCTGTTCCCGCTGGTCCTCAGCCACTCGGGGTGGCGCTACGCGGAAGTCACCGCTGGCGAGACCTTCCTGGCCCTTAAGCAGGGTCTTCAGAACGCACTCTGGGAGTTGGGCGGCGTCCCCCAGGTGGCGCGCAGCGACAATACCTCCGCCGCCACCCACGAGGTGCGCCGCAGCCGCGGCCGAGAGCTCAATGACGTCTACGCCGCCCTGCTGGACCACTATGGCCTCCAGTCCACCCGCATCAACCGGGGCCAGAGCCACGAGAACGGCGTCGCCGAGCAGGGCCACTACCGCCTCAAGGACGCCATCGACCAGGCCCTCATCCTGCGGGGCAGCCGGGATTTCGACACCGTCGGCGACTACGCGGACTTCGTCGGGGAGATGGTCCAGAGACGCAATCGCCTGGTCCAGGGGAAGCTGGAGCAGGAGCGCATTCACCTCCGACCCCTGCCGGCGGCTCCCATGCCGGAATACGTCAACTACCGGGCTCGGGTGCGCAAGTGGAGCACCATCCAGGCAGCCGGCCGCACCTACACCGTCCCTTCCCGCCTCATCGGGAAAGAGGTGCAGGTCCGGCTGTACGCCGACTGGGTGGAAGTCTCCTACAAGGACCACTTGGTGGAAGGCATGGCCCGGGTCCACGGTGAGCGGGAGGCCAACGTCAACTACCGCCACGTCATCGGCTCGCTGGTCCGCAAGCCCGGGGCCTTTGCCCGCTACCGGTTCCGGGAGCAGTTGTTCCCCACCCTGCACTTCCGTCTGGCCTACGATGCCCTCAGGGAGTGGCGCGGGGAGCGGGCTGACGTCGAGTACGTGCGCATCTTGCACCTGGCGGCGACCACCATGGAAGCCACGGTGGACAGCGCCCTGGCCCTGCTGCTGGAGGCGGGTGAGCCCTTCGACTACGCGGCGGTGCGGGACCTGGCGGAACCCAGGCCGCCCGAGGCTCCGGTGCTGGCCTTGGCCGGCAGGCCGGACCTGAAGGTCTACGACAGGTTGCTTACCGTCAGCCTGGCGGCGGGGAGGGTGTGAGGATGACGGACACCGGCGTGATGCAGGAACGCATCGGCCAGCTGTGCTACCAGTTCAGGCTGCCCACCATGGGCGCTCAGTCGGTGGCCCGCTTCACCGCCGCCGGCCACGGCGACGCCCTGCCCACCTTCCTGGAGATCTTGGAACAGGAGGCCGAGGACCGCCGCCACCGGCGCATCAACCGGCTGCGCAAGGAGTCCAGGCTCCCCGCGGGCAAGACATGGGAGACTTTCGAACACGACCGGATGCCTCTGGCCCTCCGGCAGCAGCTGGACCAACTGGCCCAAGGCAGCTTCGTCGACCGGGGCGTCAACGTCCTGGCTTTCGGACTGCCCGGCACCGGGAAGTCCCATGCTCTGTGCGCCGTGGGACACCGGCTCGTGGAGGCGGGCCGGTCGGTGCTATTCGCGCCAGCCTATCGACTGGTGCAGGAACTGCTGGCCGCCAAGCGGGACCTGGATTTGCCCCGGCAGCTGCGCAAGCTGGATAACTTTGACTTCCTGCTCCTGGATGACCTGGGCTACCTGCCTCAGGCGGCCGAGGAGTCCGAGGTGCTCTTCACCCTCATCGCCGAACGCTACGATAGAAGGTCCCTGGGCATCACCTCCAACCTGGTCTTTTCGGAGTGGGAGCGCATCTTCGCCAACCCCATGGCCACAGCCGCCGCCATCGACCGGGTGGTCCACCACTCCGTGATCTTGGAGTTCGATGTCCCCAGCTACCGCACCGACGCGGCCCAGCAACGGGGTCAGGAAAGGGAGGTGAACCGGCAAAACTGATTGACGCCGGACCGGCAAGAATGCTTGACGCGGGACAACACCAGGTGGCTTGCAGTGATGGGCAGGGTAGAGCCGGGCGCCCCTAGACTCTAGCGCTGACCTGCCCCCGGTCTTTGTACCACTCTCTATGTTCGTGTGACAAGCAAGGGAATGGGGTCTGCAGGCAGGTAGGTCTCCGGCGCCGGCGGCCTGTAACCCAGTGAGCTGTGCGGCCTGATGCGGTTGTAGGTCTGCCTGTACTGCTCTGTCAGCACCCTCACCTCCAGCAGCGTGTAGAAGACCTCCCTGTCCAGCAACTCGTCCCTCAGCTTCCCGTTCAAGCTCTCGATGTACCCGTTCTCCCACGGCGACCCGGGCTCGATGTACAGCGTTCTCGCGCCTACTCTTCCAAGCCACTCACGCACCGCCCCGGTCATAAACTCAGGCCCGTTGTCCGAGCGGATGTGGTCGGGCGCTCCCCTGGTCATCATCAGCTCGGCAAGCAACTCTATCACATCGGCAGACCTCATGCTGCGGCCGGCCCTGATCGCCAGACACTCCCTGCTGTACGCATCCATGATCGGCAACAGACGTACACGCCTGCCGTCAGGGGTCTTGATCTGCACGAAGTCATACGCCCACACGTGGTCCTTCCACTCCGGCCGCAGACGCACACACGAGCCGTCGTTGAGCC
This sequence comes from Dehalococcoidia bacterium, assembly GCA_965197715.1. GTDB lineage: Bacteria > Chloroflexota > Dehalococcoidia > Lucifugimonadales > UBA1127. The sequence goes on along the minus strand of OZ240224.1, from coordinate 2,023,350 downwards.
ACAGACGTCCTCTCTTCGGCTGCCTGGCAGGTACCTTCAGCCCTTCCCGCCGCCATATCCTCTCCACCCTCTTGTGGTTCACGTGCCAGCCACGGTGCCTCAGCAAGGCGGTGATCCGCCGGTAGCCGTACCTGCCGAACCGGCCGGCCAACTCCACGATCTCATCGGTCAACGCCCTCTCGTCAACTGCAGGTATGGGCTCATAGCGCTGTGTGGACCGGGGATGGTCAAGCACTCTGCAGACCCGCCGCTCCGAGACCCCGAAGACCTCCACCACGTGGTCGACGCACTGGCGACGACGGGCAGGGCTTAGAAGTTTTCCTCCGCTGCCTCCTTCAGTATCTGGTTGTCCAGCGTCAGGTCGGCCACCGCTCTCTTGAAACGGCTGTTCTCAGACTCAAGGCGCTTGAGCCGTCTGGCCTGGTCAATCCTTAGGCCTCCGTACTCGGAACGCCACCGGTAGAAGGTCTGCTCGGTCACTCCGATGCGGCGGGAGGTCTCGGCCACCGTACTGCCCTCAGCTATGGCAACCTCGGCCTCTTGGAGCTTGTTGATCACCTGCTCAGGCGTGTGTCTCCTTCTGGCCATTTCGTCCTCCTTTGCGGCCCAAGCCTAACATCGGCCTTGGACCAATTCTTGGGGGCAGGTCAGGGTGACGGAGCTGGTGATCGAGGAATTTGCAACCTTCCATCTGCTCAACACGGAACACGGCTTGAGATCCGCGCGCGACTTGATGCTCAACGCTGATGGCGCCGCGTACGTGTACAATTTTTGGGCTGGCGCAGCAAAGCGCGATATAGTCGAGTTACTGGACGTCCCGACGCAACCCCGCTGATAGAGCCTGGGGCCAAAGAGAAGGGGACGCTACCGTGGGCAGGGTAGCGTCCCCTTCAGCGTCCCACACAGGCCGGCCTAGCGACGCCTGTTGCGTCCAAGCATCTTCCCCGCCAGTCCCAGCCTGTCCCGAGTCCGCTGCGCTTCTTCGGCGCTATTCGGCGGCGGGTTCATTTCGGCGGCCTTCAGCGTCACCCGCGTGTGGGTCTTGTTGTTGACGATTCCGGAGACCGTGTTGACGTGGCAATCGAACCGACCGGCCAGGTCCGCCACGCCGTACCCTTCCTGGTACAAGAGCCTCATCCGCGCGATGTGGTAGGCGCTAAGCCGCCGCCGCTTCTTTCGTGCGGGTGTGCCGGGTTTGGTTGTCATGGCTGGCTCCTTTTCCGGTTTCTACCAGGATAGCACGCATCCACGCAAAACACACACTATTTATACGCAAGCAAAACATATGCCTGTAATACCCGCACCCTACCATCTATCAACTACCCATCCAATGCGACATATCCCACACACTATAGGTTCAGACATGAGAGATAAGGACCTCAAACCCCACTCATATTATATCTCTGAGAACACCAATTAGCCCAAAAACTTCCAAGGCTCCAGGGGACCTTGCGGGGCTATCGGTTGTGCGTTATGGCAATTAGGATTGGCCCCGACCAGTCCCTGGCAAGCAGGGTGAAGCCCAGCGGGGCACAGCCGACCGCCGCCCCAGCGATAGGCGGCAGGAGCCCCGCACCGAGGCACGCCGAGGATCGTCGGGCACGAGAAGCTTCTGCCGCCCGCCGCGACGCCGAGGACCGGGCCAGGGATACCGTCGCCAAGGCGGCAGACGACGTGGAAGACCTGGGCGACTTCGGTGACGTGGACGCTGACGAATCAGCCGGCCGTGAGTACGGCATGGACGACCAGATCAACTATGACGACCTCGACGACCAGGGCCTGGCCCCTGGCGACGCCGTACAGGCCCCGGCCAGACCTAGCCGTCCTAGTGGTGAAGCCCGCCCGTCTACGCCGCCGCCTGCTTAGACGGCGGATCCGCTGGACGAGGGCGAGCTGACTGACAGCGACCTTGGCCTGGACGACGCCGACCACCAGGGTCGCAGCGCCCCGACGACCCGCACACTCAAGACAGATGACCTGCTGGACTTGAGCAGGCGGGCCATGAACGACGCCGACACGATAGCCGAACGCGATTGGCTATCCCACGTCGCGGACCAAGGGGAACGTGGCGAGCTCCGCGCCAATGCCTACATTGGGCCGTCGCGCTTCACCGGCGAGCAGGACTACCGCATAGGCTCGCTGGACGCCGACGCCTGCGAAGCCAAGTTTGGCAAGTGGGACACGGCGCGGCAGGAGAATGAGCGGGCGGACTGGATGCCGACGCAGCCTGAACCCTACTTCGCCTCCGAACGCGACTGGATGATGGGCCAGATGGCGCAGCAGCAGGCCCCAGCTGACGCCGACGCGCCGGACGGCCAGACCGCACCGGCAGGCGACGTGACGGAGTACGACCTGCTGGCGCAGTATCTCGCCGCCCTTGACAGTGTTCCCGGTCAGATAGTTCTGGAAGGAGTAGTCCCGGGGCCTGCGGCATGCCTGGAGATGTCCTTTCGCAAGTGTGGATTCAGGAAACGATAGTCCGAGTGGCGCTGCTTTTGCAGTGATGCGGCGTTTGCTGTTCTCGTGGCGGGAGTTCCTGCCAAAGAAGCAGGGCGCGCAGCCGCAGCCGGAAGTCGAGCTCTTCGCCGCTGCCTCTCTTCGAGCGGGTGCTCAGCCTGGAGCAGGCGCGGGAGGCGGAACCGGCCCTACAGGGGCAGCTCTGCAGAGATGGCGAGCTGCCCCTGCTCCTCCCTGTGTGCCGGTCTCGCTTGTTGCCCTGGATCATCCTCTTGTCTGCTCTGTGCCATAAGGTAGTCGACGTGAGAACATGTGTTCTCTATCATCCCCCTCCCAGGGCCTTCCGCCCGACCACGCCGCCAAGGAGCCGCCGTGAAGGTCGCCTGCGTGCTCGTCACCCACCTCAGGGCCAAGGTCGAGCTGCGCCGACAGCCCCATCTGCAGGCTATCCCCGCCGTCATCGTCGACCGCTCCGGGGGGCGGCCCGTGGTCGTCGACGCTCTCCCCGCAGCGACGGGGGTTGTGGTGGGCATGACCCTGGAGGAGGCCCTGTCCCGCCACACCAGCACCGTCGTCCTGGAGGCCGACGAGCCCGCCTACCAGCGGGTGTACCAGCAGGTCCTCACCTCCCTACAGGGGGTCAGCGACCGGGTGGAGGGGCCGGAGCCGGGCACGGCCTACGTCCGCCTGGACGGCCTGGAGGAGCTCTACGGCGGCGAGCCCCGCCTCGTGGGCGCCCTCCTGAACTCCGTGCCGGAGTACCTGGGCCCGCGGGTCGGCGTGGGGCACGCCAAGTTTCCCGCCTTCGTGGCAGCCTGCACCAGCACGGCCCACGGCGCGGCCCGGGTCCCCGACGACGCGGCCGCCTTCCTGGCGCCCCACACTATCGACCTCCTCCCCCTCTCCGCGGAGGTCGTGACGGCCATGCGGCGTCTCGGGCTGCGCACCATGGGGAACGCGGCCGCCGTGGGGGCGGACCTGCTGACCGACCAGTTCGGGCGGGCGGGCAGGAGGGCGTGGGAGCTCTGCCGCGGCGTCGACGACAGCCCCCTGGTCCCCCTGAGGCACGAGGAGTCCATCACGGAGCACGCCGGCCTCCCCTTCTCCTCGGCCTCCCTGGAGCTCCTGGCGACCACGGTGGACGCCCTGCTCCGGCGGGCCTACGCCCGGCCCTGGATGGAGGGCCAGCGCGCGGGCAGGGCCGAGTTGGAGTGCGCCCTCTCCGGGGCGCCCCCCTGGCGGCGGACGGTCCACTTCAAGGGGGGCGCGGAGAGCTGGCAGCGGGCCTCCCGCGTCATCGGGGGCCGGCTGGAGGCGGACCATCCCCGGGCCCCCGTCGAGGAGGTGACCCTCACCCTTGCCGGCATCACGGGAGGGCGGGGGGTGCAGATGGGGCTGCTGCCCGACGCCCGGCAGGACCGGCGCCTGCCCCTGCCCCTTGCGCGCCAACAGCGCCTCTGGGTCCGTCATCGATACATGGGTCGCGTTGGAACGCCGCTCGCCCCGGAAGTCCTTCCACGGGTTCCGCCCGCCTGCCCCCGTAGATGGGTCTCCCTCTTCGTCCCTCGGCCGGACGCTCTTGAGGGAGGCCCACGCCTCCAGCAGGGTCCCGTCCACGCTGACGTGCTCCTCCGACAGCAGGCGCTGCCGCCTCGCTTCGCTCACCACCGCCCCGAAGAACCGGCCCGTCACCTCATGCGCCAGCAGCCGGGTCCGGTTCTTGGCGAACGTCGACTGGTCGAAGGAACCGCCCCGGATGTTCAGGTCGAGGAACCACCGGAAGAGCATGTCATAGGTCAGCCGCTCGCAGAACTGGCGCTCCGAGCGCACGGAGTAGAGCGCGATCAGCAAGCTCGCCTTCAGCAGATGTTCGGGCGGCACGGATGGCCGGCCTCCCTTGGCGTACATGCGGCTGAAGGTGGGCGACAACTCCTGAAGCACCCGGTCTGCCAGCGGCTTGATCCGCCGGATCGGGTGTTCCTGAGGAACCAAGTCCTCGGGGGTGAGCGCCACCAGACTCTCAATCTGTAGGTCGGATGTGCCGCGCATGGCCGCCTCCCGTTCGTGCTGCTCCAAGCGTAACCAAATGCCTTCCCATCCGCATCTTCGCGTCCCTATCCTCGCATCCCTACCGCGCAGCCGTTTTTCATCACCCTGTTAGAGCAAACACATTGTCGCCGCAAGAGTGACAAGTTGCAGAAACACCCTCTTTAAAAGCTAACAAAGTGCCGTCCAAATTACCTCACCAAGAAGTGTGATTAGGCACTTACCTAATCCTTGAAGAGTCTCTACCGTTTTGACGGGTATATGCGTAAGAAGAATGACAAGGTAAGCGGAATCACAGGCTGAAACTCTACCTGCGGAAATCGGGGTAGGCCCCGCTGAATCCCGCCTGTGCGAGGGAGGTATTCACTTGACGCTCGACAGACCGGTCCATGCACCTGAGACGGCAGACGGAACGACGGCCCCTGCCGCCGCTGCGCCGCTCGCCTCGGGCTTCGCCGCCTATGGCGGCCTAGCTCAAATGTTCACCCCCCCCCCCCCGATTTTTGGCTCCGGCAAACCGGGGGTAGGTCATGAACGCCCCTCGGCGTCTTACGGCGCTTCCACTGCCTCTTCTGCGCACGACCCGGCGGCTCACGTCCAGCCGGTTCTCCCCGTCCGGTAAGTCCCTCCCTTCCTCTCCCCTAGTCCTCACCACCTCCCGTCGCATCGCGCCGCTCCCACTGCTGCTCATCGCACTGCTCGCTCTGGGCGGCGTGCTCCTCTGGTCAGCGCCGGCGGAGGCGCAAACCGAGACCACCCTCGTGCGCAACCTCTCACAGGGGAACGACGACGACGCCAGCCTGAGCGGCAACGACCATGCGCAGCTCTTCCACACGGCACCCAACACCGGCTCCAACACGGGCGGCTGGGTGGTGACCAGCGTGATCGTGGACTCCGAGGACACCGCGGGCGACGACTTCGACGTCGACATCTGCCTGGCGCACGACACGACCGGGTTTCCGACCGAAACCTGCACGGATCTTCAATCGCGGAGTGACTTCACGGCCGGCCAGCTGGTATTTAGGGCGTACTTCACCGGAATACTCCTCAACGCGAACGACAACTACACCGTGGTGATCAGCCAGCGCGGCACCGGGAACGTCACGCTCGACTCCACCACCTCCGGAGGAGAGGATTCAGGCAGCGTCGCGGGCTGGAGCATCAAGGACAAGTTCGATTGGAACAACAGCGGCACCTGGCAGCAGAAGTCCGGGGCCAACGAGGCCCTCCGGATCAGGATCGATGGCTATGAAAGGCCCGGGAACCGGCAGCCCACGGGGCTGCCAAGGGTCCTGCCCACCGGTGAAGACCAAGGCATCCTGTACGCCGACACCTCGCGCATAGCAGACGCCGACGGCTTCGTCAACATAGGTAGCGTGGACTCGACGGGCATCCATCACGAATTCGACTACCAGTGGATACGGGTCGACGGCAACACCGAGACCAACATAGCGGGCGCCACCTCTGCCCGCTATCGGCGCGTCGAGGACGATATCGGCAAGCATATCAAGGTGGAAGTCTCGTACACGGACCGGTTCGGCGGCGCGGAGAGCGTGACCAGCCTGCCCTTCGGCCCGGTCCCCGCACCGGCCCCGTCGCGGCCCGCAACGACGCTGGTCGGCAACACCGGCCAGACGCCGGCGTCCGCGTCGAGCATCACCTCGGCGTACGAAATGGGGTTCAAGCTGGGCACTCACGGCCAGGGCTACGAGATCTCCAGCGTCTCGATCGACCTGACTGCGGCACCGTCCAGTCTGACCGTCTCGCTGTACGCGGGCGGCGGCCCTGGGCTAGGCACAAGTGGGCGAACGAAGCTGTTCGACTTTGAGAACCCGGACTCGTTCACAGTCGGCCTGAACGAGTTCACGGCGCCCGCGGGCGCGTTCGCGTACCAGAACGCCCAGTACTTCATCAGTCTGTCGGGCTTCGGCGCCACGCTGTCGATCAACGAGACGACGTCGGACGACGAGGATGCGGGCGGCGAGCGGGGAGCCACGCTTGCGGACGAAGCGGGCGGGGACACCAACGTGCTGCGCATGGCCGTGAAGGGATCGAAGCGGACCGGCGGCATCCTGGCCGCGACCTACACGCAAATCACGGGCGACCAGGAGATCGTCTCGGTCGGCGATTTGATCGGCAACGAGGTCTTTTTCGGTCCGGAAGCGGACCGCTACCTCATACGCGGCCTGTCCTTCACCATGGACGACACAACATCCCGGAACGGGGGCTTTACCAATCCGTGGCGAATGCGCAGCGGAAGCACGACGCTGTTCCAGATGGTCAGCTCACGTCAGGTAAACGGCATCAATGAGTTCACGGCGCCCGTGGGCTCAACCGTGGCAGGACGCGCCGGGAAGTACAACCTCTTCGTGGACATCGAGAATTTCGACCGGATGGGGGAGGTCGTGTTGACCCGCTATTCGTGCACCACGTCCGTCTCGTTGGACGTGCCGAGCGTGCCGGGCGTGAGATTCGGCGAAGATCTCGAGGACTTTGCGTGCCCCACGCCGATTATGGCCATTCTCGGCGATCCGCTCTACGCGATGGCGCAGAACCTGGGCCAGACCGACAGCATATTCTGGACCGCCAGCGCAACGATTCCAGTGTTTTCGCAGGGCTTCACGACCGGTCCCAACGCGGCCGGCTACCGGCTGCAGGGCATCGGCGTCAACATCGAAGGCTCCGACAAGTCCGGCACCCCCCAGGTACCTGACGGACCGACCTCCGTGTCGGTGGCCGTGCACGCCGACTTGAACGGGAAACCGGGCGCGAAGCTGTTCGACCTGGTCAGCCCCACCGACTACGCGCCGGGCCACAGCTTCTTCGAGGCGCCGCCGGGAACGAAGCTGGATCCGGACACCTCCTACGTGCTCGTCTGGCGCCACCTCGGCGGCACCGGGCACCGGTTGCAGGCAACCCTGGGCAACAGCGAGGACTCGGGCGCGCTGGCCGGCTTCAGCATCGCGGACGCGGCCAATTGGGGCTCCGACCTTGTCAGCCAGGTCGAGGATGCCACCGGCAATGCGTTGGAGATCGCGGTGTACACGAACAGGGACCTCAGCCCGCCCAAGCGGGTGACCGGCTTCGATTTGGTCAGCAACAACTCCGCGCCCAGGGGCGTCTGGGGCAACGAGGAGACCATCTGGGTCGCCAACGACGGCTCCGGCGCGACCGACAAGCTCTACGCCTACAACCGCTCCGACAGGTCGCGCGACTCCAGCAGCGATTTCGACACCCTGAACACGCCTGGCAACAACAACCCACGCGGGATCTGTTCGGATGGGACCACCATGTTCGTCGCCGACGGCGGCGACGACAAGATCTACGCCTACAAGATGTCCGACACGACCCGGGACTCCGGCAAGGATGTCACCCTGGACTCCGCCAACAATAGCCCTCAGGGCCTGTCCTGCGACCGCACCCACCTCTGGGTGGCGGAGGACAACGATGACCTGACCAGCAAGATATTCGTCTATCTGCGCTCCAACGGAAGCCATGTCTCCACCCTGGACATCGGCGCCTCCACGCTGAGTCCGAGCTCGACCGTGGGCGCGATCAACAACAACGACCAGCGCGGCATGTGGTCCAACGGCACCACGCTCTTCGTCGTAGACCACGGGGACACCAAGGTCTACGGCTACAAGCTGTCCGACCAGACCCGGGACGACGACAAGAACCTCGACCTGGTCAGCGCCAACGCGAGTCCGTGGGGGCTGTGGTTCGACGGCCGCGTCCTCTGGGTGGCCGATACCGCCGACGACAAGCTCTACGTCTACGACCTGCCGGGCGCCCAGCCGGGCAACACCCCCGCGGACGGCGTACCGGAGGTGCGGACCAGCCAAGACGTCTGGAGCGCGACGCTCACGGTCAAGGACATAGGCTCCAACTTCCTGGGATGCGACACCATGGAAGCCAACAAGGGATGCGAGCCAGTCGAACTCCTGACCGACAATACGTTCTCCTATGACTCGGTGAACTACAGGATCGACTCAATATACCTCCAAGGCGGGCAGCTGAGTCTCGAAACCAGCAGGAACATCACCGCGGTGGCGCTCGCCGCTCTGACGCTCCACGTGGGCGGCCTCTCGCTCCCGTTCGAGGACGCAACCCAGTCGTCAACCAGACTCGCCTGGACCAGCACTGGCCTCTCCTGGAGCGTCAATGACACCGTATCCCTCAGAATCACAGGCGAAGCCCCTCCAGCGGACGGCGACGAGCTGAGAGCCGACACATCCGGCATCACCGACGACACCGACGGTCTCGCCAACGTCTACTACCACTACCAGTGGATACGCGTCGACGGCACAACTGTCACCGAGCTGGACGGCGAGACCGGCCCCACGTACACCGCGACCGCGGACGACGTGACCAAGGACATCCAGGTGCGGGTCATCTTCGACGACGACGTCCGCAACCGGGAGTACCCGCGATACAGCCCCCAGGTCACGGTGCGGGAAGTGCCCCCGGTGGTGACCGGAGTCACGCTGACCTCCATGCCCGGGTCCGACGACACCTACGCCATCGAGGATTCCGTGACCGCCACCGTGACCTTCGACAAGGCGGTGGACGTCACAGCCGGTCCCCAGATCACCCTGTTGGTCGGCACGGCGGACAAGGCGGCCGACTGCGCCGCCGCCACCAACACCACCACAGTGGAGTGTTCCTACGAGGTCGCGGCGAACGACACCGCCCCCGACGGCGTGGGAATCAAGGCGAACACGCTCACGCTCAACGGCGGCACGATCTACTCGACCGGCAGCACGACGAACGCGGCCACGCTGACCCACTTGGCGCTCGCCCTCCAGTCCGGCCACCTGGTGGACGGCATACGCCCGACACTGGTCACGACCGGCAACAAGTCTCCCAGGACATCCGGCGACGGCGACCACATCATCCTCACGTTCAGCAAGAATATCAGCGCGGTGGATTTGGCCAAGATCAACATCAGCGCGGGAAACATTCCCCAGGCGACGACCGCGGCGAGCGCGACTGGAACCAAGGTGGAGATCGAACTCACGACGCCCCTGACAGCCACGAGCACGACAATCATCGTGGAGCTCGCCGTGAACGCCGTCAAAGACGCCGCCGGCAACGGCATTCTGGCAGTTGGCTCCACCACAGTCCTGAACCAGGTGAGCGCAGCGCCGTCGGCACCCACCAACCTGATGGCGGAACCGGCGCCCGATGAGACTCCCCAGCTGGCCGTTGACCTGAGCTGGACCGCGCCGACCTCGGACGGCGGCAGCGCCATCACGTCCCACCAGTACCGCTACAACAGGAACAGCGGCTCCTTCGGAAACTGGACGACGATTGACAACAGCGCGGCGAACGGGGCGAATGCGACCTCGTTCACCGTGAAGGGGCTCAGCGCCGTAAACAACGCGTTGACAACGTTCGAGTTCGAGGTCCGGGCCATCAACGACAACGGCAACGGCGCCGAGTCAGACCCGGCGGCAACCGCCACCATCGACGTGCCGGACAATATTGCCTTATCCATGGCAACTGTAGGCAACCGGCAAGTCACACTGACTTGGAGCACACCCAACAACAACGGCAGTGCGATCCTGCGCTACCAGTATTGGGTATATGACAACGTCACTGAGACCTTCGTAGTTCCCGAAAATACCACCATCCCAAATAGCGACGCCGACACCACCAGTTTCACCATAACGGGACTGACTAACGGCGTTACGTATACTGTAGTGATAAAAGCGGTGAACACCGTTGGTGCACCAGATGATGACCCGGGTAGCTATACGCCGATGGCCGGACCTCCGGGCAAGCCCTCCGTGACGGTGCAGAGCCGCGTCGCGGCCCTGTATGTGAGCTGGACCCTGGAGGACGACGGGGGAAGCAGCATCACGGAGTACCAGGTGCAGTGGAAGTCGGGCGCTCAGAGCTTCGACTCCTCGCGTCAGCAGGCCGGACTCACGGGGACGAACACGCTGATCGAAACCCTGATCAACGGGACCGAGTACGATGTCCGCGTCCGCGCCATGAACAGCATCAACTGGGGCCCCTGGTCCGACATCGATTCGGGGACTCCCGTCGAGGGCCCGGCGGTGTCAGTGAGCGCCGAGACGCTCACGATAGACGAGGGCGGGTCCGGCGCCTACTCCGTCGTGATCACCACCGAGCCAACCGCCCCTGTCAGCATCCTCATTTCGGCAGGGGGCGACGTCACCACCCAACCCAACGCCCTGGTCTTCACTGCCTCGAACTGGAACATCTGGCAGAAGGTCGCCGTCAACGCCGCACAGGACGGCGATGCCGACGACGACACCGTGACCATCCATCATCACACCAACACCTTTGCCCAGGAGTACGAGGAGCTCACCGATCTGCCCTCCGTCCAGGTTACCGTCCTCGACGACGACGTGCCGCCGCCGGCGGTGCGCGGGTTCATCGCCGTAGACGAGTCCCAGGACGCCATCGCTCTGAGCTGGTGGTCCGAGCGGGGCGCGGCGGAGTATGAGCTGGAGTACCGCAAGCAGGGAGACACCGGCGCCTGGACCCGGGTCACCCGCGGCGACTTCGACCACCTGCCCAGCACCACCGGCAACCGCTCCCTGACGGCCATCGCCACCGGCTTGGAGTGCAACACCACCTACGAGTTCCGCATCAGGCTGCGCGGCAGCGGGGACCTGTTGTTGAACGCCTTCGGCCCCCATACCCAGGTCTCCCAGAAGACCGGCCAGTGCGCCCAACCCGACCGGCCCACCAACCTGATGTACACGCTGGCGCCGGACTGCGCCACCCTGACCTGGACAGCGCCCACCGCGGGCGACTACACCGGGGTGCGGATACGCCGGCTGACCCTGGGAGACGACACCTACACCGTCATCCACGAAGACCTCAACTCCCGGCCCACCAGCTACCGGGACTGCACCCACACCGGTGACGGCTACGGCGATGGGGGCAGTCCCTGGTACGCCTACCGTGTCGCCTACATCAAGAGCGGGTCCCGGGGCATCGTGGAATCGAAGCCGGCCCGCTCCGGTCTGGACCAGTACGGCCCCGCCTTCCAGGACCACCTGCACGCCACGCCCCGGAACGTGCGCCTGACCCTTGACACCGACAGCCAGCGCACGATGACCTGGGACGCCCCGCCTTCATGGAGTCTGACCATCTGGGCCGGCCTCCAGGGCGCGAGCGTCCCCGTGCCCGATCCCTGGATCACCGGCTACGTGGTGGAGCGCCGCGAGTTCAGGGCCCGGGCGGACGGCTACCTGTACTTCCCGGAGCCCGAGGATACGCCCATCTGGAGCGCCACGATGACGGTGGGCTCCTCAACCACGGGCACCGGATCAACAGGGTACTACGGAATCGGCAGTAACACCTTTGGCGCTCTGACTCCGAGCGCCTTCACCCACCCCCTGGGCTCAGGCAACTGGGAGGTCACCAGTCTATTTGTACGTCCCACAGGCCAGTCAGCCGGGCTGAAATTGACAATCCAGGAGGTAGGAACCCAATCTGAAGACCTCCTCAATAGCGCCTTCGAGGACTGGGTGCTTGTGGTCGATGGCCGCTCGTTTCCCTTCGAACTGCTCGATGCTGGCATCGGCGGCCTTCAGGTCTCCTGGGCCAACCACGGCCTGAGCTGGAGCAACGGGCAGCAGGTCAGCGTCCAGCTGGTGGAGCGGGAGCTATTCGAGTGGGAAAGGCTGCGCCGGGGCCGCGACGGCGACACCAGCACGTCATTTACCGACAACGAACAGGCCAACGGCAGGAAGTTCGTCTACCGGGTCATGACCGCCAACACCCGCGGGACCTCCACCATGCACGCCATCTTCGACTGGCTCTGGGACAGCCCCTACCGGGACGCCGTCGTCGATCTGGCGGCCACCGGCACACCGCCGGAGAGGACCAAGCCAACCCTCGAGGAGTACCCGGCCGCGACGCGCAGCATCCCGGGGAACACGCCCGCGGGGAGAGAAGTCGGCGCACCCCTCTCGGCCACCGACGCCGACAACGACATCCTCTTCTACAGCCTGGGCGGCCCCGACGCAGCCAGCTTCGACCTTGATGCGTCCTCCGGCCAGTTGTGGACCACGGCCGCGCTGGCCGGCAGCGGCAGGACTAGCTACAGCGTCTCGGTGTCGGTCAGCGACGGCCTGGATGACCTCGGCAACCCGGAGAATCCCCCGGCGATCGACGCCACGACCGTGGTGACGATCACCGTCACGACCGCCAGCACATCGGGGAGTGGCGGCGGTGGCGGCGGCGGCGGAGGGAGCGGCGGCGGAGCTATCGGTGGCGGGGGCGTCCCTCGGAACCGGTCGCCGTCGTTCACCGACGGCGACGCGACCACGCGCGCAGTGGCCGAGAACACGGCGGCGGGCCAGGACATCGGCGCGCCGCTGGAGGCCACAGGCCCGGACCGGCGGGACACGCTGACCTACACCCTGGAGGGGGAGGACGCTGAGTTCTTCGACATTGACCCGGCGACGGGCCAGCTGCGGACCAAGGCCCCCCTGGACTACGAAACCAGGACCAGCTACACCCTGACCGCGCGCGTGGAGGACCCTCGGGGTCGCAGCGACGTCATGGAGGTGACGGTCGAGGTGACCAACGTGGGGTTGGACGGCGTGGCTGGCCGGTATGACCGGGACGACAACGGGGCCATCGACCGGGATGAGGTCATCGCGGCGGTGGCCGACTACTTCAACGGCGTCATCAGCAAGGAGGAGGCGATAGAGGTCGTCCGGGTCTACTTCGCCGGCTGATTCGACGATCCAGGGCATGGAACGTAGGAGAGGGCAGAAGCGAGGGAGAGCACTGACCACGAAAGCGTTGGTGTTGTTGGCGGTTGCCGTGTCGGCCCTATGGCTGGGGGGGCCGCTGCATACTGCTCCCGTGGAGGCGACGTCGCACAGGGCCGTCAGGTCCTTCTCCGCGTCGTCGGTGCTCCCGGGCGGGCGGTTGGAGGTGACGATCACCCCCACCGGGTATGGCGCTCTCGGTCAGGTCGTGGAGACGCTGCCCGCCGGGTTCAGCTACGCACGTTCCAGCCTGGGGGCGTCTCAGGTTGCCGTCGAAGGCCGGACCGTCACCTTCACCCTGCTGGGAGAGAGCAGCTTTCGGTATACCGTGACGGCCCCAAGCGCGGAGGGCTCCTACACGTTCTCCGGGGTCATAAAGGATGTGAGCAGAGCGGTGGCATCGGTCTCCGGCGCTTCCACGATACGGGTTGGCCCGCCGCCAACGCCCACGCCGACACCAACACCGACCCCAACGCCTACACCCACGCCAACGCCCACACCAACACCCTCGCCCACACCGACACTCTCGGTCGCGGTACCGGTCGAGGAGGGAAGCACGCCAGCACCGGTGACCGTCCTGCTGATTTTCGTGGGAGTCCTACTTGTGACCGGTGCCGTGGCGTTTCTCCTTAGACCGCGACGGTAGCCCGCGCTGCCGACTCCCTCCACCTCCTTCGAATTCAAGGAGCGCGAACCACAGCGCGTAGCGGGGCCCTCCTGGCAGCAGATCACCGATTTGGAGGAAGGAACATGCGAACCCACTCTCCACTCATTCTGCTTATCGGCATATTGGCCCTGTGCCTTCCGGCGCTGACGTTAGCCTGTGAATGAGAGGAACCTTCAGATTCAGCTCCGGCCGTAGAATCGCGGCCGACGGAGGTTCCGGGAGCCAGCGACGGCGGTGGATTGGACGCGGAAGGAGCAACGCCGACGGAGGCCGCGGGGACCGGCAACGGGGGTGGCGGGGTTGGAGATGTGGGCGGACAGGCAACGAAGACGGAGTTCGCCTCAGTTAATGCCGGGTGGCTCCACACCTGCGGGGTGAGGGCGGACGGCGCCGTCGCCTGCTGGGGGAAGAATAACCGTGGCCAGGCCACGCCGCCGGAGGGTGAGTTCACCTCCGTCAGTATGCAAAAGTTTGTACGGAACCTGGTCGGACCGGCCATAGGAGACTACGCGGTCACGCGCTTTGGCGACGCGCTTTAGCTATCCGATGCATCCAAGTCGACTGTCCACGGGTACCTGTGTTTTCCCGCTCCATGGTCTCTTTCGTTTGGAGGTGATTCAGTTGAAGCAACGGAATCGTCCTTACTGGGCTCATCTTCAATGGGTATAGCCAGGGTGATGTCCAATCTGTTGTTCCCGTCGATGGTGACCCTTTCCACGACCATCTGCAGAATCTGCATTCGCCGCTCGGGGGTCAAGTCGTCCAGGCCTTGGCCCACCTCCCTCGCCCACGCGAGGATAGTCTCCATTAGCCGCCGCTTCTCAGCCCCGCTCGCCTCCTGGGCACGGTAATCGTCCAGCTTCGACCTGGCGTTCTCAAGCCGCTCGGTGATGAACTTGCGCTGAAGGTCGAGCTGGGTTTCGGTGATCTTCCCCGACACGCACAGCCTGATGGCGCGGTCCTCTTCGATCTGGATGCTCCGCAGGTCTCGCTCGGCCTGGCCGACCTCCTCCTTCAAACTGCCGCCCCCCTGAGCATCGAAATTGTCGATACCGGCAATCATCAGGTCGGGATTCTGGATCACCCGCTTCACCTCGCTCCATACCGGTTCCTCCAGCCGCTCGGCCCATATGTAGGCACGCTCCCGGCAGCGCAGGCGCATACTTTGCATTCCGTTGCACATGTAGTAGTGGCGGGGAGTGGGCAGATCATAACGGTACTTCTTGCCATTACGAACGTTGGTAGAGCTCCGGGTGGACCTAGAATGGAAGTTGTGACCGCACTCGCCGCACTTCAGAAGGTGCTGCAACGGGTAGAGCACCCTCGTGTTCCTCTTGGCCTTCCTGCTCCGCTGATTCTTCAGCCCCTGCGCCCGCTCCCAGGTCTCCTCGTCGATCAGTTGCGGGATGGGGACCTCAATCCAGGTGTCCCTCGGCTGGTCGTAGGCCTTCCTTCCGTCCTCAGTGGAGATGTGGCGGGCCTTGCCGTAGACCCAGATGCCCATGTAGGTGGCGTTCGCCAGAACGTGATGGACGTAGGACTGACGCCACATCGGCGTGCCGGTCTGGGTGGGGATTCCCTCCTCGGTCAGCCGCACGGCAATGGAGTGGGACCCCATACCCTCATGGATGTACATATCGAAGATGCGGCGCACAACTTCGGCCTGTTCTTCCACGACCTGGGCCTGCCGTCGTCTTCGATGCGGTAGCCGTATGGGACGCTGCCCAAGGGGAAGCGTCCCTGCTTGGCCGTCCCACGCTTGCCCATGGTGGACCGCTCCCGGAAGTTGTCCAGCTCTATCTTGCCGATGGCCGCCATGAGGCCGAAGGTCTTCATGTCGATCGCGTCCATGACGGCTTCGAGCCGTATCTGGTGGGCCTCGACGACCTCCATGAGGGCGGCTGTGGGGTACATGCCCCTGCTGAGGAGGTCGGACTTCCAGCAGACGATGGTGTCGAAGCGTCCACTTCTGGCGTCGGCCAGCATCCGCTGGAACTCGGGGCGCTTCTTCGACCAGCCTCTGCCCACCTCCTGATAGCGGGCGGTGATGGTGAGTCCCTTGCTCTCGCAGTAGGCTTCCATCTCGGCTATCTGCTCGGAGATGGAGGTCTTGTCCTCCCCATCCTGGCTCTTGTCCGAGACACGGGCGTAGATGGCTGCCCGTTTCGTCTCTGCCTTCCCCTTGTTGAGCCTTCTAGGCATACAGTCTCCTTCTATTCCTTAAGGATGATGAGACCTACCTCCTGTCGGAAATCGGGTCTGTGAATTGTACAATCCATTTGCGTCGCCAGCTCCCGTAGGTGGCGCCACGGTCCGGGGCGTTCTCAGCATCGCGGAGCGAGATGACGGACCTGATCATCGACTGACGGCCGGCGTTGAACTCACCTATTGCTGCTGGGGAGCAGCTGAGCTTGGTGATGGATTGGAACATAGTGGATGGTGGCATCGTGATGCCAAAGAGGGAGAGGACGGATCCCCTCCAGATACGTCAGCACGTATCCAAAGCGTGCTGGTAGGCTGGCAGGTTACTTCCTGGCGTGAGGATGGTTGGCTGTCGGGTTCACTATCGGATGACTCACCCTGGTCTGGCGTTTCGGTAGGGGTGGGAGTTGGCGTCGCAGTGGGAATCGGTGTCGGCGCGTCCGGGGTCTCGGCTTTGACGTAGCCGGACCACTGGCTGACACCGGTGGGGCTGACCGCCTTCGCCCGGTAGATCTATGTGCTCGACGCCGATACCGTGCCGTCGGTGTAGCTGGTTTCGGGACCGGCGTTGCTCTCGATGACGTGGAAGACCTGCGATGCGTCGGTGTCCGGGTTGCGGCGAAGAATGGCGTAGTGGGTGACCGTCTGGTCCGTCTAGGCCGCCCAGGTGAGGGTGACCGAGTCGTGCACTGCCGAGGCTTGAAGGTTTGTGGGTTTGGCCGGGGGGTTGGCGCCGGTGGCGGCCGCGGTGGGGGTCACCTCCTGGCTCTGGGCCTGGACAACCCAGGGGATGAGCGCTAGGGCGGCGCAGAGGGCCGCCAGTCCGGCAAGCATCAGTGGAAGCGTCGCAAGACGCCGAGAGGCGGTCATGACTTACTCTCGGCTAGCCCAGGCAAAAATCGGGCGCATCTGTGCTAGGCCGTCGTGGACGGCAGTCTCCAGCGCAACGTGCGGAGCGACGGCAGGGGCCGTCGCTCCGTCCGCCGCCTCAGCTGCATGGACCGGTCTGTCGAGCGTCATGTGAATGCCTCCCTCGCACAGGCGGGATTCAGCGGGTCCTGCCCGGTCTATCCGTCCGGCCCGGAAACAGTAAACTCCAGCCGGTTGGACAGCTTTCTGCCGTCCCCGGTGCAGATGGCCCCAGCGGCGTCGCAGTCCGTGGTGACGGGCAGGACCACGGTCACGTCCCCGTTGCCGTGCGGCTTTACCGTGATGAGCCAGGCAATGTTGCTGGGCTTGTCCGTTCTTTGCGCCCTCTCCACGGACCCGCCCGTTACATTGAAGGCGTCGAACTTCAGGGTCCTGTAGCTCAGGTTGAACTCCTCGCTGAACTCTATTTCGAAGGTGAACTCAGACGAGCCGTCGTGGGAAGCCGGCGCAGAAACCGCCACGCTGACGGTAAGGGGAACCGGCGGCGCCGTCACTTCGGCAGTCGCCTCGCTGGTCAGGGTCTCCTCGTTATCGGCGTCGTCGGTGAAGGACACCCGCACCTGGATGGTCTGCCCCTGCTCGCTGGCAGACAGGGTGTAGGTGGAGCGGGTGGCCCCGTCGATGTCCGATCCCCCCGCGATCCACTGGTAGCTGTAGGAGACGTTGGTCAGCCCGTCCGCGTCGTCTATGGGCGAGGTGTCCGCCGTCAACGTCTGGTCCACCTGGGGGGTCCCGCTGATGCCGGGCAGGCCGGTGGGCGGGTTGTTGGCTTGGGCAGCGGCTGCTGCTACGGCGCCGGTAGCCACGCTGGTCAGCGATTCGGCGTTGCCCCGGTCGTCTGTGAAGGTCACCTGCACCCGGATGGTCTGCCCCTGCTCGCTGGCAGACAGGGTGTAGGTGGAGCGGGTGGCCCCGTCGATGTCCGATCCCCCCGCGATCCACTGGTAGCTGTAGGAGACGTTGGTCAGCCCGTCCGCGTCGTCTATGGGCGAGGTGTCCGCCGTCAACGTCTGGTCCACCTGGGGGGTCCCGCTGATGCCGGGCAGGCCGGTGGGCGGGTTGTTGGCTTGGGCAGCGGCTGCTGCTACGGCGCCGGTAGCCACGCTGGTGAGCGATTCTGCGTTGCCCGCATCGTCGGTGAAGGTCACCCGCACCTGGATGGTCTGCCCCTGCTCACTATTGGTGAGCGTTTGGCCGGCGCCGGTGGCCCCGTCGATGTCCGATCCCCCCGCAATCCACTGGTAGCGGTAGGAAACGTTGGTCAGCCCGTCCGCGTCGGCGATGCCCGACGTTGAAGCGGTGAGGGTCTCGCCCACCTGCGGCGTGCCGCCGATGGCCGGGGCGCCCGTGGCCGGGCTGTTGCCCTCCGGCGCCGCTTCCACCTGGGCCGTCGCCGCGCTGGTCAGGGATTCCCTGTTACCGGAATCGTCGGTGAAGGACACCCGCACCCTGATGGTCTTGCCCACGTCGTCCTCCGACAGGGTGTATGTTGAGCCGGTGGCCCCGTCGATGTCCGACCCGCCGACGGTCCACCGGTAGCCGTAGGAAACGTTGGACAGCCCGTCCTGGTCGGCGATTCCCGACGTTGACACCGTCAGCGTCTCCCCCACCTGCGGCGTGCCGCCGATGGCGGGCGCTCCCGTGGCATCACGGTTGGGTGCCGCCGCCACCTCTTCGGTCGCATCGCTGGCCCGCGATTCGATGTTGTTCCGGTCGTCGGCGAATCTCACCCTTACCGTGACGGTCTTGCCCTGCTCGCTGGCGGTGAGGGTGTAGGTGGAGCGGTTGGCCCCGATTATGGTCAGGCCCCCGGCCCTCCACTGGTAGAAGAAGGTGGCGTTCGTTATCCCGTCGAGGTCGGAGATGTTCGAGGTGTCCGCCGTCAGCGTCTGGCCCACGCGGGCCGTACCGTCGATGGTGGGCTTGCCAGTGGCCTGACGGTTGGGCACCGCAATCACCGCGACCGTTGCATCGCTGGTCCGGGCCTCTGCGTTGTTCCGGTCGTCGATGAAGGACACCCTGACCTTGATGGTCTGCCCCTGCTCGCTGGAGGTGAGCAGGTAGCTGGATCCGGTGGCTCCGTCGATGTCCGTACCGCCGGAAATCCACTGGTAGCCGTAAGACACGTTGTCCAGCCCGTCGGCGTCGTTAATGCCGGAAACGTCCGCCGTCAGCGTCTCTCCCACCTGGACCGTCCCGCTGATGGTGGGTTCACCTGTGGCCGGGGTGTTCTCGGCTGGCTCAGTCAGTCTGACGGCGACCTCTTCCCCCTCGGACCAGTGCAGTCCCGGGTAGTTCCACTGGAACTGGATGAGGGAGTCCCCTTCCAGGGTCGATGCGTCGGTAGAGGCGAATTCGGATGTCCCCGCCACCAGTAGAAACCCGGCAGTCAACTTTGGCATCACTGAGAGAATCAGCTTGCCGTTCAGAACCCCCAGGGCCCTGACGGTGTAGCTGGCATCGTCCAACGTGATGGTGTCGGACGAGAGAGCACCCAGGGTGTTGGTTTCCGGCGAAGACAGGAATGTCGTATAGCCGGCAAAATTCTCTCCGCCCCCTACCGTCAAGGTCGCGGACCATATCGGTTCTTCCTGTGGTGTTCCAGAGGCTTCGGCCGAGGTGGGAACGCCAAACACCCAGGGGCGGGCCTGTTTGATGGACAGAACATCGTCGCTGGTGATCTTGAACTCGATCTCCATTGCGAAGGGTTCGTCAGGTCCGGGGTCGTACAGACCCGCGAAATGGTCATGGATGTCCTGGAGATGTCGGCGCAACTGGCCAATTTGAGCATCGCTCATGAGGAGTTGTCCTCCTGGCGCCTGGTTGGAGGTCACCAGGGTGGTGTATGAGCCGGACAGGTCCAACAGGATTTCCTCGGGCACTGAGTGTGCGTCGGGATTGGTGACCAGGTCCTCACCCAGCTGCGTGTTGACGTAATAGCTCCCCTCCGTTCCGTAGATAGGGTCGAAGCTGACGGCCACGCCGTTGGCCAGCTCGTCAGAGTAGTTGGGATGCACCAGCACCCCCATGGCCGTCGCCATGTGGTCGATGCGGTGGAACTCGCGTTCAGTGAATGCCCGGAAGTTCCACAGGCTGGCCCACACCCCTTTGATGGACTTGTCGATGCCGTCCTCCTCCGTCTCCTCCGGGTCCTGGGTCTTGGAGTCGTACAGCCCAGCGCCACTGAAGCCCGGCAGGTCTTCGTTGTTTGTGCTCGACCGGTAGCGCAGGGATTGCCCTTCGGGGTAGGTGGCGTGCATCTCCTCCAGCGCGTCGATGATCCAGTCGGGCGTCTCCCCCTTCTTGATCTTCTTGCGGAGTTTCTTGAGTTCTTTCTCCTGGGTGTCATAGTCCGACTGGAAGTCCGGGTCTTCCAGCATCTCTTCGATATCGTCATAGAACCCGTTATGCTTCATGAACTCGTCGTAGAAGTAGAAGGGCACCGCGAACCCGTCGGGGACGGTTCCGTCGGGAAAGCCCAGGGTCCGCAGCACGGCCACGTTGGCCGCCTTGACGCCGAACGCATTCCAGTCGTCGAAGCCGATGTCGTCCAGGTCGGTGATCTGGGTGACTGTGAGGTCCCGTTCCGGCGTCTGGGTTCCGGGAGGGCGCGAAGCTGCGAAGTAGGCCTCGACTTCGGCGGGAGTCGCGGCGCGGATGGAGTAGCCGTCCGCAGTGACGCTGTAGTGGACGTATCTGCCGATGAGATCATCGATGTCGCCGTCGTCTAGGGCGTCGCGAATGAAGGCGTTGGGGACACCGTCCTGGACGGCCCGCAGGTTGACGTGGGAAAGCGGTGTCTGGGGTACGGTGGTGATGAGGCCGGCGACCCGGGAAAGCTCGTTGGGGATGGTCTCGTAGATCACCACGTCGCGCGGGTCGGGGCGTTCCTCCAGCGACATGAGCCTGAGGAAACCGTACCCCTCCCCAACGTTGAGGGGGAGGAACGGAACATCTGGCAGGATGTCCTCTCTCAACACCACATTGATCCTGGAATCATCGTAGAGGGCCCGTTCTTTGTGATAGAGCGGCAGGGCTCTCCTCGGCATCGGGTAATAGGCAAGGTTGTCATCAAGCAGCGGCATGCTGGCCGCCAAAACCTCATACGAACGGGCCACATCGCCGAAGGGGTATGCATCCATAGGCTGGAACTGGTAAAGGTAGACGCCCAGGGAACCATCGGGAGCAACCACATTTGGGTGGTATATGATCTCGCCGCCCATGTACCCCTGTCCCCAGAGTGGGTCGCTCCAGAGACCGATTGCATCCCCGAAATCGGGATGTAATCGGTGGGTCTCGGTGTTCATGAAATAGATGCCCATGTTGTCGGTAGCCACGCCGATAATGTAGAACTTGACAAACTCCAGGTCCTGGAGATGACGGTGATAGGGAACGTCTCTGCCCTTGTAGGAAAGCGCCTCAAATGTCTCACGGTCGGGAATGGCCACCGCGCCATCTCGAAAAGGAACCGCCCGAGCGGGGTTCAGCGGGTTCATCCCCACCGGGTCCCCCAATTCGGTGATGTCGTCGATGCAGTCGTCATCTAGGTCGGCCGGGTCGGCGATGAGGAACTTTTCCACCCGGTAATGCTCCTTCGGGAGTGGGGACAGCTGCTCAGTCAGCGTTGTTGTGCCATCTTCGCCTAGGGTCACCGAGACCGGGAACTCTCGATCGGAGTCCAGGGCGGGCCGCACGTAGAGCACGAAATATTCCTCGGTGATGGACTCGACGATAGCGGGAACGGCTTGTACCTCTACCGCCGTTGCCGCCGGGGCATGCTCGCCGACCGTACACGCCACGACTGATACCTTGACCGTCCTCTGACTGGTCAGCGCCTCCAGGCTGCCTCTGTCGTCATAGAACGACACCCGCACGCTAATGGTCTTGCCAAAGTCAGCCGTAACCAGGGTGTAGGTCGAAGCCGTGGCTCCTTCGATGTCGGAGGAATTGCTCCCGAAGTGGCTGCGGACCCACTGGAATCTGAACGCGTCATCGTCGAGCCCGTCGGGGTCGGCGATCCCGGACACGACCGCCGTCAGCGATTCGCCGACTTCGACGGTGCCGCTGATGACGGGCGCGCCGGTCGCGGCACGGTTGGCGCTCACCCTGAGAATCCTGTCGGTGCCGGGTCTGTTGGAGGTGGCGATGTACAGAGCCCCGTCGGGGCCGAGCACCGGGGTTCGCAACCGGCCGTGGCTGCCGTCGAGCTCCGGAACGACGATCTGACCCGCGAAATCGCCCTGTTCGGTGAACTCAAAGACACGAAGCGACTTCGTCTTGAGCGTGGCCACCGCGAGTCGCCCTTCCCACTCCCCCCATTGGGGGCCATCCAGGAAAACGGCCCCGCTGGTTGCCAGGGTGGGGAATCCCGAGGACCATCTGGCCTGGCGGGCAGATGGGAACTTCGCCAGGTCGGTCATGGGGACGCCGGCCTCGTCGGAATAGTCGTAGAAGACCAACGTGCCGTCGTCCGGGATCGGGTCCCAGCCGTAGTTGCCCCCTGGTGCGAGCAGATTGATCTCGTCGTCGTGTTTCGGGCCGTGCTCCACCAGCCACATCTGATCCGTGCCCGGGCGCAGAGCCAGGCCCTGGGGATTGCGGAAGCCGTAGGCGTACACCGGCGAGGAGGCGCCGAATGGATTGCCGGGCGCCCCGGCGCCCGTCCGCGGGTCTACGCGGAGGACCTTGCCGCCCAAGGACGTCAGGTCCTGCGCGCCCGTTACCGCCCGCCCGTCGCCGGTCGCGATCCATAGATATCCCTCCGGACCGAAAAGCAGCCGGCCTCCCGAGTGCCAGGGGCCCGGACCGATCGGCATGCCCTCTACCAGAGGATCGACGACGCGTGTGGCTTCGTCGTAGTCCGCGTCGATCGTCCAGGCGATCACCTGCATCTCGCGTCCGGCGTGCCCCTGGAGCGTGTAGAACCGCCGGTTGGTCGTAAAGTCCGGGTCCACGGCCAGCGCCTGCAGACCAGCGAACCCGTCGACCAACAGATCTCCGAGATCCGCGGCGACCCGCTTGACGGTGCCGTCGGTCAGCCTCGCGTTCAGCACGCCGGCGCGCTGGGTGAACAGCATCGTCCCGTCTGGGGTGAAATCAATGCCCCAGGGGTAGGACAGGCCCGTGACTATTTCCGTCACCGTCAGTTCCGGACCCGGTTCGCGGGCGCCCACGACGGCGGGCGAAACAGCTTCCGCGGACTTACCGGGGCCCTGCCCGTCGGTGTACGACGCCTCGGCCTTGAGCAGCATCCCTTCGTCTTCTTCAGTTGGAACGTAGCTGTCTCCGTCGTCGTAGGCCTCGACGCCGGTCCAGGCGGTTCCGTCGGAGGACCTCGCCCAGCTCCAAGAAACCGCGCCCGAAGACGCCGCAGGGCCCGAGCCGCCGCCCTCGAGGCCGTCGGGATCGCTCAGCGCGGCGCTGACCACCGTCCCGACCCTCGGCCTCGCCGGAAAGAGCGAAACGGTTCCGGGCCAATCCGCCGCCTTGATAGCCTCGGTGGCCTCGCTGGTCAGCGTTTCATAATTGCCACGGTCGTCGACGAACGCCACCCGCACCTTGATCCGCTTGCCCAGATCCTCGGCGACGAGCGTGTAGGTGGGCGAGCCGGTCCCGATGTTCGTCTCGGTCGCGCCGTCGACCCGCATCCACTGGTACGAGTAGGCCGCCCGGGTCAGCCCGTCGTCGTCCGACACGTCGGAGACCGCCGCGGCGAGCGTCCCCTTCACCTGCGGCGTGCCCGTGACCGTCGCCTCGCCGGCAGCCGAGTTGTTGATGAAGGAGCCTCGCACCTCGATCTTGTAGGAAAACGCGTCGGAGGCCCATCCCTGAGCAGCGGCCTGAGGAGAATATGTCGCGCTTCCGTCCGCGATGGACCACCCCTCCGCGGCTCCTGTATCTTCGGAGCCGCTCGCCGTTCCACTGACGGCGATGGCGCCGGATCCGGTGACGCGGACCCTTTCGACGACCACGAAGTAGGTCGTCTCTTTCACGAGAGCCGGGCAGGTCGTCCCCGAGGCCGGAGCGGCGAAGGTGTTCACGCTCCGCTCGGACAGGCTCGCCGGGGCGATCAGCGTGCAGAGAGCGTCGCCCGGGACGCCGCCGCCGTCCGCGTTGAGCGTCACCTCGAGGTCGGACGACGTGTCCGAAACTTCGCCGAACTCGATCCCTACGGACGCCAGCGCGTACCCGGCTTTGCTGGTCCCGGTGGTGAACGCCTGGGCCCTCTTCGCGCCCGCCGAGCCCAGGTCGTGGCCTGCTGCGCCGAGCTGCGTCGTGTTGCCGACCAGCGCGGCGGCGGTCTCCGCGTCTTCGACGAACGGCCGAACGACGCCGCCGACGCCATGATAGGTGTAGATCATGACATCGTCGGCGTCGACGACGTAGAAGGTCTCCCCGTCCGACCAGATGCCGTAGGCGTGGTCGTTGTCCTCGTGGAGCGGAAAGTCGTACCCCGCCTCGGTTCCGTCGGACAGTCTCACGCTCCGCACCGCGGAGTCGTTCGAGGCGAACCTAACGCCCCACATCGTCCGCCCGTCGGTGAAGAGGCCGGTCAGCTGGCCCGTGCCGGGCATCGTCAGCTTCCGGGAGGCGTCCGGCCTCCCGTATTCGTCCTCCGGCGTCTCCGGGTCGTCGAACAGACGGAAGGCGTGCGCGTGCGACGTGGTGTTGGTGATCCACAGGTGACGGCCGTCGGTCGCCGTGCCGCGCACGATGAACACTCCCCCGGCGACGTTCAATCCCCCGTAGACGAAGTCCCGGTCCTGCGCGCGCGAGAGATCCGTCAGGTCGTAGCCGAAGACGTCCCGGCTGGCGCCGTCAAGGGACTCTTCGGCCACGTACAGGCGAGCGCCATGGCCGGTGACGTAGAAATCCTCGTCGCCGAGGCTCGGAAGGTCCCAGCCGGGGTCTCGGGTCCCGTACTCGCTGGCCTCGGTGCCGGGATCGTCCCACAGCTTGTAGGCGAAGACCTTCCGGGCGCTCTCGTCGCCGACCCACAGCGTTTCGCCGTCGGACCAGATGCTCTTCGGGTCCGCGTTCTCCGGATGAAGAGCAAAGGGTCCATCCTGGATCCATTCCCTCTGAACCAGCGGTCTGCCTATCCACATCAACATGGCGCTACCGCGGTCGGCGCGGATTCTCGACGCTGAACCCCCGGAAGGCAACAGGAAAGCAACAGAGTCGATCTCCACCGTGGCGGGATGATGCCCGTGCGGATGAACATCGATAACGTCCGAATAGGAACTGCCTGATGCGATGGTGACGGTCTCAGCAGACAGATCTCCGTTACGGGCCGACAGTTCGATCTTCAGATCGAACGGCGTCGCGCCCTCGGCTATGCGGACCACGACCGTATCGTCTCCCCGACGCTCCAGCTCTGCGGTGAACGTGAAGGGTGCGCCAGGATTGTCGCCCGCGTCGAGGTCCGTCAGTCCCGAAAGACCTTCGAAGACGCCGACCGGCAGGTCCTTGAGCTTGTTTCCCGAAAGGTCCAGCTCAGCGAGACTCCCGAGGTCGGCGAACACGTCCTCCGGCAGGCTCTTCAGGTCGTTCCCCGCGAGGGAGAGTCTCTGCAGGTCGCTGAGACCGCCGAAGACCCCTTTCGGCAGCTCGTTTATCGAGTTGGCGGACAGGTCCAGAACTTCGAGTCTGGCGAGGTCGTCGAAAAGGCCTGCCGGTAGGTCCGAGAGCCCGTTGCCCGCGAGCGACAGCGAGACGAGTCCGCCCAGATTTCGCAACACTCCGTCCGACAGCTGCTCCAGGCGGTTCGCCGACAGGTCCAGAACGCTCAGATTCGCGGTTTGGCCGGCGAACGTCCCGCCAGGCAGTTCGTCAATGAAGTTTCCCGACAGATAGAGCTCCTCCACCGCCCGGAGGTCTTCGAAGAGCCCGTCCGGGACCGTCTTGAGGAAGTTTCTGTTCAGGTCCAGGGCGCGCAGCGCGTGCAGGTCCCGGAAGTCTCCGGCCTGCAGGGCCGACAGTCCTCTCCCCTGAAGGTACAGCCCGGGCGTGACGCCGGGGCCGAAGTGCTGGGAGCCGGTCCAAGTCCTGAGCCTCGTCTCGGAAACCTCCGAGCAGTCGCCGACGCCTGTCATCCCGGCGACGATGGCCGCCATCACCGAAGGCGTCCGGTCGCAGATGCCGGAGGCCCCGACCCGGCCCGTCGGCTCGCTGGTCAGCGACTCTCTGTTGCCGGCGCCGTCGGTGAAGGACACTCTGACCTTGACGGTCCTGTCCCGGTCGCCGGGGACGATGGTGTAGGTCGAATCGGTCGCGTCCGCGATGTCCGTGTCGGCGTTCCCGTCGTTCGAAACCCATTGATATTCGAAGATGGCGGCGTCCAGCCCGTCCGCGTCGGCGATGGAGCGGGTGCCCGCCGCCAGCGTCTCGGCCACCCGGACCGCGCCGGTTATCGTCGGCGCTCCCGTCGCAGGATTGTTCCAGTCGTATGCGTAGAGCTTAACGTCGTCGCGGGACGCGACCCACATCGTGGACCCGGCCGACCAGATGCCCTCGTAAGATTCATCGTCGGCGTCCAACGCGAAGTCTTTGCCGGAGTCCCGCGTCTGGTCCGACATCCGGTAGGCGTACAGCTTGGAGTCCCGCCAATCCGAAACCCACATCGTGGATCCGTTCGACCAGACGCCCATCGGAGAGTCGTGGCCGGGGCCCAGCGTGATGTCCTTCTCGAAGTCCCAGGCCTTGGTCGACAGGTCGTAGGCGAACACCGTGTCGTTGCCGGTGTCCGCCACCCACATGGTGGTCCCGTCCGACCAGATGCCCTCGGGAAATCTGTTGCCGGCGGCGAACAACGTGTTGAAGTCCTTGCCCGAGTCCCGGCTCCGGTCCGACATCCGGTAGGCGTACAGCTTGCCGTCGGTGAAGTCCGACGCCCACATGGTGGTCCCGTCCGACCAGATGCCCACCGGAGAGCCGTTGTCGGCGTCCAGAGTGAAATCCTTGCCCGAATCCCGGCTCCGGTCCGACATCCGATAGGCGTAAAGCCTGGCGTCCTCGAAGTCCGCGACCCACATAGTGGTCCCGTCCGACCAGATGCCGGTCGGATAGCCGTTGGCGGCGTCCAGGGTGAAATCGCTGCCGGAGTCCTGGCTCTGGCCCTGGACTTCCGGGGCGAGGAGCAGGGCGGCGAGGGCAACCAGTCCGGCAAGCAGCAGCAGGAGCGGCGCAAGACGCCGGGCCGCGATCATGACTTATCCCCGGCTAGCCAAGACTGAAAGTCGGGGGTCAACGTCAGTGTGAGGCCGCCATGGACGGCGGCCCCCAGCGCGAGCGGCGCAGCGACGGCTCGTGCCGTCGTTCCGTCCGCCGTCTCAGGTGCATGGACCGGTCTGTCGAGCGCTATGTAAACGCCTCCTCTAGTGCGGTCGGGATTGGCGGAACCTACGGCCTCCTGCGCTGTCCCCACGTAGAGTGGCAGCCTGTGATTCCGCTTATCGTGTGATTCTTCTTACGTATTTACCCATGAAAACACTAAGGACTCTTCATCGTCTTGGTAAGTGCCAAACCCCACTTTTGGCGTGACAATTTGTTTGTTCTGAGGGAGAGTGTTTCTGCAACTTTTCGCTCTTGCTGACACAAACGAAAGTGGCTAGATTAGTAGCCATAACCACACCGCCGTGACCGCCAAACACTCCATGGTCTCACTCGCATATCGGAGAGGAGATGTCTCAGGCGCCTCGCCAGAGCCGTGGCCTTCATCCAATCAGGGCAGCCGCCAGACGCTGGCGGGCTGAGATACGTTCGCGCCCATACTGGTCCGGGCGCACTGGCTCGTGGTCGCCTTCAGCTGTGCGCAGCTGGCGTGCCGACCTGCGTGTTGGCCCGAGCGCTAGGCCGTGTATTCGCCGCTATCCGTCCCGCCAAGGCCGGCGCCAAGTCGGCGCCAGGTTGCTGCGCCAGTTCGACCGGCGGTCCGGTGTCATCTAGTGGGGCTCCGGCGTCGCTTGGCGCTAGGGGGGTTGGCTTGGGTACTGGAATAAGGGCCTGTATTTGATGAAGGCAGCGTTCGGCGCAATGCAGACGCGGGTTCTTCAGATGCTCTGGCTCGACCCGGGCGAGGCATCGTACGCCGCCAAGGTCACGGTGTGGCTACGCTGGCTCTTCTGGGTCGGCGCCGTGATCGAACTCGCCTATAGACCGGCGTTCAATTATGCCAAGTACATTCCGTTCATGCTCATGCATGTTCCCCTGGTCGCACTCAACGGCTATGTGCACTATCGTCTGCTCTCCCGGCGCAGGGTGACGTGGCGTCACCTGCTCGTCCTCAGCGCCATGGACATAGCTCTGATCACGGCCAGCGTCGTCGTCGATGGGGGTTTCGACAACTTCCTGTTCCTTCCCTACTATCCCGCCCTCGCCGCTTTTGCCGCCGTCTTCACCTCCGCTCTGCTGAATCTCACCTGGACCACGATCACCGCCTCCATATATGTCGGCGTGAGTCTGACCGTCGGCTCGGGCATGGCCTTCGATGGTATCAACGAGAAGATGCTGTTCTCCAGGGTGCTCGCGATGTTCGGGGTTGTCCTGGTTGTCAACTTCATCACCCGGTTTCAACGGCGCAGGGCCATAGCGGCGATGGAAAGGGAAGGGGAGCTGCAACGGGAACGGATCGAGCTCTCCCAGGCCATTCACG
This sequence comes from Dehalococcoidia bacterium, assembly GCA_965197715.1. Taxonomy (GTDB): domain Bacteria; phylum Chloroflexota; class Dehalococcoidia; order Lucifugimonadales; family UBA1127. Next base: position 1,994,633 of record OZ240224.1, on the reverse strand, counting down.
ATACGGCCGCCCAGACCGCCTTCATGATCGGCCTGGGGATAGACGCGGCCAAACAGGTTGCCGGAGACTCGAACGAGGAGCTCACCGCCAGACTCGACGCGACCTCACGGCTTTCCAAGACCGCCGTCTGGCAGCTGAGACACCCGATAGACATGGGCCGCATATTCGAAGGCAGGGAGTTGGGCTGGACCCTGGACTCGCACGTTGCGACGTTCAGCACCATCACGTCGGTGGCGGCGGAGCTGGCTCAGAACGGGGTGGAGCCGCCACTTTCGATTGAGGCCAGGAGTCTCCTGTTCTCCATAGCCCACAACGCCCTCGCCAACGCCTTTCGCCATGCCGGGGCGAGCCGGGTGCTGGTCGACCTCGACTTCGGACGGGATGAGCTCAGGCTGTCGGTGTCGGATGACGGGGTGGGGCTTCCCGACGACTACGAGGAGCGAGGCCACGGCTTCGAAAACATGCGGGCGTACGCCGTGCGTCTGGGCGGACGGCTTATCGTCGCGCCCAGGGGACCGGTCGGGGGCGCGAGCGTGACCTGCGTGATGCCGTTGTCTCGCGAAGAACAGGAGGGATAGGTTGTCAACGGAGTCTCGTCGCATAAGGGTGCTGCTCGCCGACGACCATGCGGTCACGCGGGAAGGTCTTCAGGCGATGCTGGAGCGGTCTGAGGAGTTCGAGGTGGTGGGCCAGGCCAGGGACGGAGTGGAGGCAGTGAAGGTGGCCTCCGAGTTGTCGCCCGACGTGATCGTCATGGATGTCATGATGCCCAAGAAGGACGGCGTGGAGGCGTGCCGGGAGATCATGGAGTCTCTGCCCGAGACACGGGTGATCATGCTGACGGCCTCGACTGAGGCGGACGCCGTGATAGAGGCGGTGGCCGCCGGTGCGACCGGCTACCTTCAGAAGGTGGCCGGGATGGACCAGGTCCTGGGCATGATGAAGAGCGCGGCTGCGGGCGAGGGGCGTCTGCCGACCGAGGTGGTGAGACGGGTCTTCGACAGGATTCGGCGCGGGGCGAAATCGAAGGAGGAGGCCGAGCTGACCCCGAGGGAGCAGGAGATACTTGCGTCGTTCTGCCGGGGCATGTCATACGTTGCGATTGCGGAGGAGAGGGAAGTCAAGCCGGTGACCATCCGAAACGCCGTCTACACCATTCAGGTCAAGCTGGGCGTTGCCTCGAAGCAGGAGATCGTGGTGTGGGCTGCGCAGAATGGGCTGTTGGATGATTGACGACGCGGGCCACCAGATTGGACAAAACAAGAACTTTCACGCTCCGGTTCACCTTGTCGCTGTGACAGGCGCTGGACTTGCCCGATTGGTGAAGGCCACTCACAGAGACTCGGACCACGAGGGTGGGCCGCTAAGTGCCGCTGCCTATCCCGGACTCCGGTGTATTACCCAAGAGTACCGGAGGGTTTCGGCGCTACTGCTTAGCCGGCTTGTACGCCAACGCTTTCGTGGTCAATGCATTCCCTCGATTCGGCCCGCTCCTGGGCTTTATACCCCGGACCGTCGAATCAGCCGGCGAAGTAGACCCGGACGACCTCTATCGCCTCCTCCTTGCTGATGACGCCGTTGAAGTAGTCGACGACCGCCGCGATGGCCTCGTCCCGGTCGATGGCTCCGTTGTCGTCCGTGTCATACCGCCCAGCCATGCCCGACAACCCCACGTTGGTCACCGTGACCGTCACCTCCATGGCGTCGCTGCGACCCCGACGGTCCGCCACCCGCGCGGTCAGGGTGTAGCTGGTCCTGGTCTCGTAGTCCAGGGGAGCCCTGGTCCGCAGCTGGCCCGTCGCTGGGTCAATTTCGAAAGACCCGGCGTCTTCACCCTCCAGGGTGTAGGTAAGCGTGTCCCGCCGGTCCGGGTCTGTGGCCTCCAGCGGCGCGCCGATGTCCTGGCCCGCCTCCGTGTTCTCGGCCACCGTGCGCGTGGCCGCGTCGCCCTCGGTGAACGACGGCGACCGGTTCCGAGAGACGCCCCCGCCTCCCCCACCACCGCCACCGCCACCGCCACCGCCACCGCCCGACGATTGTCGTGGTGGAGGTGGAGGAGGCGGGGGAGGGGGAGCGACGACGACGATGATCATGGTGATGGTATCGTCCGTCGCCGTGTCTGGGGCGCCGGTGGCGTCCTTGCCATCGTGGACCCACACGACAACGGTGTAGCTGGACCCTATCTCGAAGTCCAGGGCGGCCTTCGTCTGCATCTGGCCGGATGACGCGACGATGTCGAAGAACGCGGCGCCGGCACTGTCCAGGGTGTAGGTAAGCGTGTCGCCGCGGTCCGGGTCCGTGGCCGCGACCGGCGCGCCGATGTTCATGCCTGCCGAGGATGACTCCGCAACGGTGCGGGTCCCCAGTTCGGTGGACGGAAACGCCGGCGCCTCGTTCACGTCGTCGACAGTAATGGTCACATTGATCGTGTCGAAGGCGGCCGACATGTCGGTCACGGTTACCGTTACCCTGTAGCGGGACTTGGTCTCGTGGTCAAGGGTCGCCTTCGTCTGCAACTGGCCGGACGACGCGACGATGTCGAAGGACGCGGCGTCTGTCCCGCTCAGGGTGTAGGTGAGCGTGTCGCCGCTGTCCGGGTCCGTTGCTGAAACCGGCGCGCCGATGTCCCGGCCCGGACCCGTATTCTCATCAATGGCGCGGGCGCCGGTCTCGGTAGATGGGAACGCAGGCGGCTCGTTCGTTGGCGGGGCCGCCTGCACCGCGCGGGTCCCGGGCCCCGGCACGCCCTTGCCCGACCCCTCTCCGTCGGTGTAGTCCACCGCCGATACCCACAGGAAGCTGCCCACGTCGGCAGCGACCGGCGTATAGGAGGCTGCCGTGGCGCCGGGGATGGGGGTCACGGTGCCAAGGAGGTCTGGGGATTTCTGCCAGCTCCAGGTGATGCTCCTCACGTTGCCGTCGGGATCGGTCAGGGTGGCGGTCAGCGCAGTGCCAACCTGGGGCTGAAGCGACGACAGGGTGATCTTCCCGGCATCGTCCACGTTGTCGACGGTGACGAGGACACTCAGCGTGTCGACGTTGATCCCATCGGAGACCCGCACCGTCACCCGGTATTCATTGTTTCGGTCGGCGTCCGCCGGGTGCTCGTAGTCCGGGGAAGCGCTGAAGCTGAGCATGCCGTTGTCGATGGTGAAATCACCGCTGTCTCTCCCCACCAAGGACCAGGCCAGCCTGGCGTTCTCGGGGTCGGTGGCGATGTAGGCTGCCACAAAGACAGAGCCGTTCTCCTCGTGGTCCACGCTGGCCGGCCCCGACAGCACCGGCGGTTCGTTCACGTTGTCGACCTCGATGGTCACTCTGATGGTGGCGTCCGTCGCCCTGTCCGCGGCGCCGGTGGCGTCCCTGCTGTCGCGGACCCATACCGTGACGAAGTACCTGTCCCTGGCCTCGTGGTCGATGGAGTCCTTGGTCTGCAATTGGCCGGAGCGCTCGACGATGTCGAACACCGCGGCGTCTGACCCGTCCAGGGTGTAGGTGAGCGTGTCACCGCGGTCCGGGTCTGTGGCTGCCACCGGCGCGCCGATGTTCCGGCCCGCTGCCGTGTTCTCGAGCACGCTGCGGGCACCGGTCTCGCTGGCGGGGAACGCCGGGGCCTCGTTCACGTTGTCGACGGTAATGGTTACCGTGATCTCGTCGGAGACGCCGGACGTGTCCGCGGCGGTTACCGTCACCCTGTAGCGGGACTTGGTCTCGTAGTCCAGAGCGGCCTTCGTCTGCAGCTGGCCGGATGACGCGACGATGTCGAAGGACGCGGCGTCTGTCCCGCCCAGGTTGTAGACTAGCGCGTCCTCGTCGGGGTCGACGCCTTCAACCGGCGCGCCGATGTTCCGGCCTGCCCCCGTGTTCTCGGGCACGCTGCGGGCGCCTGTCTCGCTGGCGGCGAACGCGGGCGCGCGGTTCTCGCCGAATCTGAGTATCCGGTCCGCGCCGCCGCCGTTCGAGGTAGTGACGTACAGAGCGCCGTCGGGGCCGAGCATCGGGGTCCGGAGCCGGCCAACGGTACCGTCGAGCTCTGGCGGGATGACCTGACTCACAAAGGCGCCGTCTGAGGTGAACTCGAAGAGGCGCAGCCTGCTGTCCCTCAGCGTGGCCACTGCCAGCCGTCCCTCCCAGACGCCCCACTGGCGGCCCTCCAGGAAGACGGCGCCGCTGGTGGCGAGGGTCGGTCTTCCCGAGGACCACTTGGCCTCCACCGCGCCGAGGAACTTCACGAGGTCGGTCATGGGGACACTCTCGTTATACCCGGGCACGGGGTCCCAGCCGTAGTTACCGCCGGCGACCAACAGGTTGATCTCGTCGTCAACCGACGGACCGTGCTCCACCGACCACATCTGGCTTGTGCCGGGGCGGAGCGCCAAGCCCTGCGGGTTCCTATGCCCATAGGTGTAGACCGGTGATGGAGCGAACGGGTTTGCCGGCGCTCCGGCGCCCGTGGAGGCGTTTACCCGCAGGACCTTCCCACCGAGGGAGGTCAGGTCCTGCGGGACCGTCCCAGTCGCCGCGTCGCCCGTCGATATCCACAGATAGCCGCTGGGTCCGAAGCGCAGCCGGCAGCCGCCGTGACGGCCGGAAGACGCGGGCATGCCCCCCACGAGGGGATCGGCGACCCGGGTGGCCGCGGTGTAGTCGGTATTGACGGTCCAGGCGATCACCTGTACTTCGGGCCCGGTGTGGCCCTGGCATGTGTAAAAGCGACGGTTGGAGGAGAAACGAGGATCGACGACGATTCCCATAAGACCGGTCTCCCCGCTGGCAAACAGGTCGCTGAGATCTGCGGTGATGGTCTGGACCGCGCCGTCAGTGAGTCGACTGCTGAGCACTCCCGCCCGCTGGGTGAACAGCATCGTGCCGTCGGGCGTGAAGGCGATGTCCCAGGGCCTTGACAGGCCGGAGACGAGGGTGGTGACCCGGATGTCGGGCGGAGCAATCTGGCTCGCGCTTACGCCCTGTGCGCCCTTCCCGGGACCATGCGCGTCGTCGTAGGACGCCGTGGCCCGCAGGTACATTTCCTGGTCGTCGTCGACCGGCGTGTAGCTGGCCGACGTGGCGCTCATGATGTCCGTCCAGCCTCTGCTTCTCCGCGAAGACCTGGCCCACTGCCAGGTCTCGCCGTTCACACCGCCGTCCGGATCGCTCACCGTCGCCGTGACGGCATCCCCAATCTGAGCGAAGCTCACCGTTCCGGCTTCCTCCACGTTGCCGACGGCAATGGTCACGTCGATGGTATCGTCCGTTGCCGTGTCAACATCGCCGTTTGCGTCCTTGCCGTCGTGCACTGAGACCGTCACTGAGTAGCTGGACCTGCCCTCGTAGTTCAGCGCAGTCTTGGTCCGCAACTGGCCGGACGTTTCGACGATGTCGAAGGACGCGGCATCGGTCCCGCCCAGGGTGTAGGTTACCCTGTCGCCATCGGGGTCGACGGCTGCAACCGGCGCGCCGATGGGACGGCCCGCCGTCGTGTTCTCCGCCACCGAACGCGCCGTGCGGGCATCAGCGAACGCGGGCGCACCCGGGGCCGGGTCTACGCTGCAGAGTTTGCCCCCGGTGAGCAGGGTCGTAAGGCTGGTCAGCTTGGCTCGGAGATCCGTCTCGGTCGGCGGCGTGGTGAAGCTGTTGCGCCTGATGTCCAGGGTGGTGAGGGTCGTGGCAAACGGGTCGAATAGGTCGAGGTCCAGCGCAGTCAGAGAATTGCAGGAGAGATTCAATGTCTGTAGTCCGGTCAGGCCGTCGAAGATGCCGTCAGGCAGGTCCGTGAGAGAGTTGTCTGAGAGCCCGAGGTCCACCAGGCTGTCGTCGAGCGGGTCGAAAAGATCGACGGGTAGCACGGAGATCCTGTTGTAGCTGAGCCACAGGAGTGTCAGATTGGTGAGGCCGTCGAAGATGTCCGCGTCGAGCGTTTCGATGGCGTTGCCGTAGAGGAGGAGGGTTTCCAGATTGGTGAGGCCGTCGAAGATGTCCGCGTCGAGCGTTTCGATGGCGTTGTCGGAGAAGCTGAGGGTTACCAGATTGGTGAGGCCGTCGAAGATGTCCGCGTCGAGCGTTTCGATGGCATTGCCGTAGAGGTAAAGCCCTTCCAGGGCGGTGAGGCCGTCGAAGATGTCCGGGTCGAGCGTTTCGATGACGTTGTTTTTGAAGTTAAGCAATCTCAGATTGGTGAGGCCGTCGAAAACGTCCGCGTCGAGCGTTTCGATGACGTTGTCGTAGAGGCGGAGGATTTCCAGATTGGCGAGGCCGTCGAAGATGTCCGCGTCGAGCGTTTCGATGGCGTTGTAGGCGAAGTAAAGACTTTCCAGGGCGGTGAGGCCGTCGAAGATGTTCGCGTCGAGCGTTTCGATGGCGTTGTTGGCGAAGCTGAGGGATACCAGATTGGTGAGGCCATCGAAGATATCCGCGTCGAGTGTTGTGATGGTGTTGTCGTTGAACGAGAGGCTTGTCAGGTTGGTGAGGCCGTCGAAGATGTTCGCGTCGAGTGTTGTGATGGCATTGCCACCGAATTGGAGGCGTTCCAGATTGGTGAGGCCGTCGAAGGTGTCCGCGTCGAGCGTTTCGATGGCGTTGCCGTTGAGCCAGAGGCCTGTCAGATTGGTGAGGCCGTTGAAGATGTCCGCGTCGAGTGTTTCGATGGCATTGTTGCCGAAGCCCAGGCCTGTCAGATTGGTGAGGCCGTCGAAAATGTCCGCGTCGAGCGTCTCGATGGCGTTGTTGCCGAAGCTGAGGCTTACCAGATTGGTGAGGCCGTCGAAGATGTCCGCGTCGAGCGTTTCGATGGCGTTGCCGTTGAGGTCAAGCACTTCCAGGGCTGTGAGGCCATTGAAGGCATCCGCGTGGACCGTTGCGATCTTGTTCCCGGGCAATCGGAGGTCCGTCAGGGTGCCGGTCACCTCGCTGAAGGCGTTCGCGGGCACGGTGGTCAGACCCGGCGAATCCGTGATATCCAGCCTGGGCAGCCCCGTGAGCCCCGCGAAATCGCTGGAGACGATGCTGGCGCTGCTGTAACCGGTGATGGCCAATTGAGTGATACCGGCGAGTTGCGTGCCTGTGACTGTCGAGCATACGGCGCCGGACACTTCAGCGAGAATTGACGTCTGAACCTCGACAGTGCGTGAGCAGATGTCGACGACGGTCTGCTGCCGGGGTGCGGCCGATACAGTGGCCGTGGCGAGTACAATCAGGGCGAGCATCGCTATGGTGGCGACATGGCCCAGTCTCGGAGAAGCGCGACTACTCGACCGGGTTCTTGCGGGGCCTCCCACGACGTCGGCCCTCCCCTGCCCAGAAATACACGGCACCGGCGTCGCGGCGGACTTCCAGTTCCTTCCCCAGCGCTGCTGCCGCAGCGGCGGCAGGGAGCGTCGTTCCGTCCGCTGTCCCAAGTGGATGGAACGGTCTGTCAAGCGCCATGTGAATATGCCTCCCTCGCACAGGCGAGGCTAACGGAGCCTACGACCTCCTCCGCTGTCCGCAGGTAGAGTTGCAACCTGTGATTCTGCTTACACACATACCCATTAAAACAGTAGAGACTCTTCATCGATTTGGTAAGTGCCGTTGCACACTTTTGGGGCGGCAATTTTGTTTGTTCTTAGAGAGTGTGGTTCTGCGTATTTCACACTCTTTCGGCGACAGAATGTTTGCTCTGAGGGAGAGTGTTTCTGCAACTTGGACGGGTACAAAGTGCTCTTGCCGACAGAAACGACGGCGGCTAGATTGGTAGTAAGTACATACCGCCGTGACCACCAACCACTCCATGTCCTCACGCGCATACGGGAGAGGAGATGTCTCAGGCGCCACGCCAAAGCCCGGGCCTTCATCCAATCAGAAGAGCCGCCAGCGTCTTTGGCATGAGCGGCTCGACGCTCATGCGCCTCGACCCGGACGGGCTGAGATACGTCGCGACCATACTGGTCTGGGTACACTGGTTCGTGGTCGCCTTCAGTCTTGTGCAGCTCGCGTACCGGCCTGCGGGGTGGCCGGAGCGCTATGTCGTGTATGCACCGCTATTGCTGCTGCTGGTGGCGTTCAATGGATACACGCACTACCGGCTGGCGACGAACAGGACCATCGCATGGCGCTGGATTCTCGGGCTCGCGGTTATGGATGTAACAATGGTCTCGGCTGCGACGGTGGTAGGGGGAGGTTTCAGCCACTACTTCCTGCACCTGCTGTACTACCCCCTGCTGGCCGGGTATGCGTTGGTGTTCACGTCATTGCGGCTGACGATGGTCTGTGTGACCGTGGTGTCCGTCCTCTATCTGGCGATAAGCCTCACTGTCGGAGATGGCATCGACATAGGGGCAAGGGACGAGAAGCCCCTGCTCGCCCGGATCTTCGTCATGTATGCGGTGGCCGCATCGGTCAACCTGATCTCCAGCTTCGAGCGGAGCAGGTGGAGAGCCGCGGTGGAGCGGGAGCGAGAGCTACAACGGGAGCGGATCGAGCTCTCCCAGGCCATTCACGATACGACGGCCCAGTCCGCGTACATGATCGGCCTGGGGATAGACGCGGCCAGACAGGCTGCCGGAGATTCGAACGAGGAACTCACTGCCAGACTCGATGCGACCTCCCGGCTCTCCAAGACCGCCATCTGGCAGCTGCGACACCCGATAGACATGGGCCGTATATTCGAAGGCAGGGAGCTGGGATGGACCCTGGACTCGCACGTTGCGACCTTCAGGTCCATCACGTCGGTGCCTGCGGAGCTGACGCAGAACGGGGTGGAGCCGCCACTCACGATTGAGGCCAAGAGTACGCTGTTCTTCATAGCCCACAACGCGCTCACCAACGCCTTCCGCCATGCCGGGGCGAGCCGGGTGCTGGTCGAGCTCGACTTCGGACAGGATGCGCTCAGGCTGTCGGTGTCGGACGACGGGGTGGGACTTCCCGATGACTACGAGGAGCGAGGCCACGGCTTCGAAAACATGCGGGCGTACGCCCAGCGTCTGGGCGGACGCCTCATCGTCGAGCCCAGGGGACCGGTCGGGGGCGCGAGCGTGGCCTGCGTGATGCCATTGGACCGCGGAGAACAGGAGGGATAGGTTGTCAACAGAGTCTCGCCGCATACGGGTGCTGCTCGCCGACGATCACTCGATCATGCGGGAAGGTCTTCAGTCGATGCTGGAGCGGTCTGCGGAGTTTGAGGTCGTGGGGCAGGCCAGGGACGGTGTGGAGGCGGTGAAGGCGGCCTCCGAGTTGTCGCCCGACGTAATCGTCATGGACGTCATGATGCCCAGGAAGGACGGCGTGGAGGCGTGCCGGGAGATCATGGAGTCTCTGCCCGGCACACGGGTGATCATGCTGACCGCCTCGACGGAGGCGGACGCCGTGATAGAGGCGGTGGCCGCCGGAGCGACCGGCTACCTTCAGAAGGTGTCGGGAATGGACCGGCTCCTGAGCGCGGTGAGGGACGTGGCTGCGGGCGAGGGGCGTCTGCCGTCCGAGGTAGTGAGGCGGGTCTTCGAAAGGATACGGGCCGCGGCGAGAGCGGACGAGGAGGAGGCCGAGCTGACCCCGAGGGAGCAGGAGATACTTGCGTCGTTCTGCCGGGGCATGTCATACGTTGCAATTGCGGAGGCAAGGGAAGTCAAGCCGGTGACCATCCGAAACGCCGTCTACACCATTCAGGTCAAGCTGGGCGTTGCCTCGAAGCAGGAGATCGTGGTGTGGGCCGTGCGGAATGGGCTGCTGGATGATTGACGACATGGGTTGCTTTATAGGAAACGGCGCCGCTAAGTGGCTGCGCCCCAAGCCGGGTGACGCAGCCGATAGCCCCAGGTGCATCTTCACCGAGTTGGGCGTCGGCTACCGGATGCCGAAGGGGGAGTCGCCATGACCGAGGCCGCAATGAGGAGTGGGGCATGACGCCGCACCCCGATCTGGCCGTCGTCACCGGCGCCTTCAGCTATACGGGCAGGTATGTCACTAGGCGGCTACTTGACCAGGGCGTCCGCGTCAGGACACTGACCCGCAGCCCGGATGCGGAGGACACCTTTGCCAGCCATGTAGAGACGGCCCCCCTGGACTTCTCCGACCCCGATGGGCTGCGCCAGTCGATGCAGGGAGCAGGCGTCTTCTACAACACCTACTGGGTGCGGTACGCGCACGGCCGGGTGACCTTCGAACTCGCGGTGGAGAACACCAGGACGCTCTTTGAGGCTGCCAGGAGGGCTGGTGTCGGCAGGGTGGTCCACTTCTCGGTGACGAACCCATCCTCGGAGTCCGCCCTCCCCTATTTCAGAGGCAAGGCCCAGGTGGAGGATATGCTGAAGGGCCTGGGAGTCTCCTACGCCATCATCAGGCCGACCCTTGTATTCGGCGAAGACGACCTGCTGCTCAACAACATGGCCTGGGCGCTGCGGCGCTTTCCCGTCTTCCCCGTCTACGGGAGCGGCGACTATCCGGTCCAGCCCATCTACGTGGAAGACCTTGCGGCCCAGGCGGTGGAGGCTGCTTCGCAGAGCGAGAGTCTTATAATCGACTCAGTTGGGCCGGATACGTTCTCCTTTGAGGCCCTGCTTCGCCTGCTGGCCTCCACTATGGGAGTCCGAAGGTGGTTCCTGCACACGCCTCCGCGCGTGGGTCTCGCCTTGACCGGGCTGGTCGGCCTGCTGATGCGTGACATGGCGCTCACTCATGACGAGGTTGTTGGTCTCATGGATGGGCTGCTGACATCGGACGAACCGCCGACCGGCACGACGAGGCTAACCGACTGGCTGGCAGAGAACGGGGACGGCCTCGGGAGACGGTACGTGTCGGAACTGCGGCGTAACTTCCGCGGGTAGTCGCCATCGGGACGGAGCGGGCAAAGGATGGCTGCGCGAGCATGGGCGGCATTGCCGCCGCCCATCCGGCCCTGTGATAACCGTGGGGTGGCGGCCGGGCCTTGGGGGAGCCTCACAGTCCCCCCAAGCACATCTCGAAGCTGGTTCCACCTACCATCCACTTAGACCCACCCGTCGGGACTCGAACCCGCAACCGAGACGGCCTAGCGCTAGCTCGCTGATCTGGTGCGCTGCACCGATTGGGGGATGCGATCGTCTCAGCTCGTTGTCTCCAAGTCGACGGCCCACGAGTACCGCAGTTTTTGGTGTCGATTGAGTAACAGGTATGGAACGGGAGTGCGATGGCGGGCTACACGTCTTGGCCTGCGACTATGAGCGGTTGTGCCCCTCGGCGGTCTTGGCCTTTCCCGTACCAGGCGTGCGCGTGGAGAGGGTAGAGGGTAGGCCCCTGGTGACGACGCCTGCCTAGCCTACCGTCGGGCGGTTTGTCGGGAGATTTGGCCGACCATATCGCGTGCCCTCTTGTTCTTCGCAACCCTCGCGGCGGGGGACAAGAGCGGCGGTAGATCCGCCGCCTCGGGCTTCACGCGCTTGTGTGTGACGCGGTTGACGATGCGGGAAACCGTGTTCACGTGGACCGCGTAGGCGTCCGCAAGCTCCGCAATCCCGTAGCCCTTGGCGTGGTACCGGAGGATGCGGGCGACATCATGCGTGGACAGTTTGCGGCGGGGCATTGGGCAACTCCTCGGGCTGGTTTGCACCACAATACCACACTTGCACACCAAACGCACCTAATAACCACCCACGGGCGTTTAACATCGCCCCTATCACGCTTACATCCACACCATACCCGCACCTATACCACACCACTTAGCCTCGAACATGAGAGAGAGAGACCAAAAAACCCACTCATATTATATCTCTGAGAATACCAATTAGCCCAAAATTGCCTAGGCCCTGGGGGGGCTGGTGGCGCCGCGTTATGGTAAACGATTACCCCTAGGGTAGCCAGCAAAGGGGCACGCCCTTAGTGGCATCGGCTAGGATCACTGTGGAGGTGTGCGTTGTGGCAATCAGGATTGGGCCGGACAAAGCAATTGCGGCGAAGGTGAAGCCCAGCAGGAAGCAGCCGCAGGCGGTGAGGTCGACGGGTGGTAGGAGTCCCGCTACTCGCCAGATGGAAGAGCGGCGAGCGCGAGAAGCTTCTGACGCCCGCCGCGCCGCCGACGCCAGGGACAGGGCTGAGGCGGCCTAGGGCGTGGATGATCGGGCGGACTTTCGTGATGTGGACAGCGACGAGTCGGACGGCGGCGAGTACGCTCTGGGCGGGCGGCGACGGTCTGACGGACGACGACCGGGACGACCTGGGGCTCGGCCCTGGCGACACTGAGCAAGCCCCTGCTGGGCCCATGCCGCCGCCGGAGATGCCATCGAGCGACGGCGGGCTGATCGACGCTGACCTGGGCATTGACGACAACACTGAGCCATCCACGGCAAGCCCCAGATCGGCGGCCCGCGACCCTGAGACCGGCGACGGCGACCTGGACGCCAGCCCCGCAGTCGGTTCCATCCAACCCCTTGGCCCTTAGCAGGCGGCGGCGACGGCGTGGCCCACCGGGGGCAGGACGTCTTAGCAAAACCTCAGCAGAGGATGGCCCAAGGGCGCGTGTATCTTGGGCAACCCGACCGGCCTGCCTAGCACGGGCTCCTGGACGTGGGGGCGACGTGCTCCCCTCGGCGGACCTGCAGGAGACCTTTTCGGAGCGCCGCCTGCGGTTGCTGGAGGAACGGATGGACACCGCGCCCTAGGCGGCGGACTTCCTTGTGGATGCGCCGGGAAGGGCGTCCAGTACGCCAGAGAGCGCGCGGAAGATGAACTCGTGCAGCTCAACCAGGGGATCGAGGCCGTCCACACAGACGCATGGGGCTTCTACGATGCGGCCCGGTCGCGACTGGATGAGGACTACTTGTCGCCAGAAGAGCCCGCCATCGAGCGGCCCTTCGCCGCGATTCCCACCATCGAAGCACTCTACAGGTTCGGGAACCCACACGCCCGCAATAACCTGTTTGAGACGGTGGGGAAGATTCCGGTTGCCTGGCTGTATCTTGGACGCGCGGCTGACGCCGTGGGCGGCACTAACCTGTTGTCGCTGGTGCCAGGCCAGGATTTCGCCGCGTCACGTAGGACGGGAATATTGAGGGCCGCGACGAGTGGCTAACCGCAGGGTTCAGCCCCGCCGACTTTCTCCCCAGGGGAGCGGGTGTCGGCGCTTTGGCCAAGGGAGCGCGGGCAGGTTCCAGGGCGATCCTGTCCACCAGATTGGGCGGCGGGTTCCTTGAGGCGACGACGCCCTGGGCGCACGTCCCGCGCCTGCCAATCGCCATCCCTGATGCGGTGGCCTGTGCGCTCAAGGCCGAGCAGCAGCTTGCCGAGACAGGCAGCGCACGGATTCAGTTGGGCGGCAAGATCATGGACGTGAAGCAAACGCCGCTGGACCGCGTGATCCGCGTGGCCCAAGACCGGCCGGTCACGTTGCCCAGCCACGCCAGCCCCGATATCGACCTTTGGCTGGCAGGGGAACATCTCCCGCCCAGCCCTGGTAAGCGCGCCGTCGAGTCGGGCCAGTTCCGGACACTCGGCGGTCATGGCGTCCCCCACTTTACGCACCAGTCCGCCTTTGGCCTTCGCGGGAAGCATGGCGGGCTTGCCGTATACTCAGACCCCATCGACCGGCTGGTGGTGCCTGGTGCTGAGATCACGCCATTGGGCAAGAAGAGTTGTCGCGGCGGCCTGGAGTTGGAGCGTGTCCTGCTGCTCGGCGGCGAGCTCCAACCGCTCAAGCGTGCCACAGGGTTGGGCGAGCAAGGGCTTTATCTCGCGGAAGGCCTGAACCCGCCCACCTACGGGGCGCGTGTCGGGGCCAACCTTGAGGCCGTAGGCCAACGGCCGCGGGGGAGCGGCCCTGATCTGCGGGTAGCAGACCCCGCCGAGGTCGCTCAGTTCCGGTATGGCAAGGCCCTAAACGACCTGACGCCGAATGAGCGCCATTACCTCGACCTTGCCCGCCAACCTGACGAATCCCTGACTAGGGCGGCAGGACAGGGAGACACCGTTGCTGACGAGGTACTCCAGGGGCGGCAAGAGTTGGCCCGGCTGAAGAGGGCCGCCGATGAGGGGCGCGTGCCACGAGTTGACGGCGATCTCCGCGCCGGCGGCCTGGTGGTCCGAGACGAAGGGAGGCGAGGCGACGCCGCCGATGCTGCGGGCGCACCATTGAGGACGCCGAGCACCCCTGAGACTAAGCCGGCGGCGGCCCGCATCCCTACGGGCAGCCCTGAGCCGCCGGACCGTAACGCATCGCATCCCCCTGCCGGACACCGTACCCGTCGATTCTAGGCCCGTTTCCCTTCGACCACCAGAGCCGCCGTCTACTCGGCGCTTTTAGGGCAGTCCGTTCGCCATGGTGGGCGCTTGCACCAGGTCACAGGCCACTTACGGCACGCCGGCGATTCTGAGCCAGTGGCGGATTGCGCTCTTGGGCTTGCCCACTTGGCGGGCGATCTCGGTGTAGGACAGTCCGGACGACTGGAGCGCGACCGCCAAGTGGCGGAGTTCAGGGGACGCGGACCAGGGCCGACCCAACGTCTTGCCTTCCGCCCGGGCGCGGGCCAACCCCGCCCGATGTCCTGCGGACGGTCGCCTGCCGCTCCGCGTCAGCGACCCACAAGAGGACAGAAGCCAACAGGTCGCCTAACAGCTCCTCGGCGCTGCCCTCTTTGGCGAGCAGGTGGCCTACCCACGGGGCCTCGCTGTCCGCGAGCGACTGGACGCGGACACGACGGCTCTGCAGGTCCCTCAGCACACTCGTCACGTCAACCCACCTGCGGCCCAGCCGGTCGACCGCCGCGACCACCAGGGTATCGCCTGCCTGTAGCTTCCCGTCCAGCCCCCGCCATCCGTTGCGGGTCGCCGTTGCCGTGCCACCCGACAGGCCGATGTCACGGTAGACGTCTACAGGAGACACGCCAGCGGCCCTGACCTGCTGCTGCGTCTCCGGATCCATGCCGGCCTGCCCCGCATGGCGATCGCGGCTGGTGCGGATGTAGCCGAACCATGTCATATCCCCATCATGGCGTTTGTTGCTTACCCCGGTCAGCCTGGGCCGGGCGGTTTGTTGCACGGGTGCGAGATTCGGGCGCTTGTGGTACACCCCACGCCGGGGGGATCGGAGCAAAGAGCCTCCCAGCGGCGGGGCGGTCGATCGCCAGCATATCGAAGCCACCCACCAGGGGAGTTTGGAGCTACCGGCCAGCACGGGGGTCTGATGGAGCTAGCTGGGGGATCGCCACCAGGACGCCGCCCTGGTGGGCCCCAGGGGCCAGGTCCTAGCAGGGCCGAGCGTTTCGGGGTCAGACGTCCTGCGGGGGACACTCCAGCAGCGAAACGGGACCCGGCGTTGCTGCGCTGTGGCAGCGACGCATCTTCACCTTGGGCTGTGGAGGAAGCTATTATTGGCGTTGATTCCACATGTCTAGGAGACTATCCTTGGATATATCTCAAGGCCACCTAGGTTTGGACTTCTGAGGAGGCAACCGAAGATGGCTTCAACCAAACGCATGCAGCCGACGGGCCAGTGCTGGTGTGGGTGCGGTGGGGGGACGCAACCGGGGCGCTTCTTCCTGGCGAACCACGACAGGGTCGCCGGGGCTGCGGTGATTGAAGTCGTGTATGGCGGCATCCCACAACTGTTGGCAGCGCACGGCCTCGGACCGGGCGGAAGAATTCTCAGGCGCGAGCGAGACCAGCTGCGGCGCGAGGGCTAGCGTAGGAGCGACGCACGATGACGACGGCGCGGCAGCAGAAGAGCCAGGGCGGTGACAGCGCCGGCGCGGGCTACGAGTCCGACCTGTGGCGGATGGCTGACGCCCTCCGGGGCAGCATGGACGCCGCCGAGTACAAGCACGTCGCCCTCGGGCTGATCTTCCTCAAGTACATCTCCGACGCCTTCGAGGAAGCCTACGCCCAGTTGGAGGCCGAGCGCGACCAAGGCGCCGACCCGGAGGACCCGGACGAGTATCGCGCCAAGGACATCTTCTGGGTGCCCGCCGATGCCCGCTGGTCCAACATCCAGGCGCACGCCCGCCAGCCCACCATCGGCCAGGCCGTGGACGCGGCTATGGCCGCCGTGGAGCGGGAGAACCCAGCGTTGCGGGGCGTGTTGCCCGCGGACTACGCCCGGGAGGCGCTGGACAAGCAGCGGCTGGGGCAGGTCATCGACCTGGTCGGCAACATCAAGGTAGGCGGAGCCGAGGCCCAGGCCACCGACGTGTTGGGCCGGGTCTACGAGTACTTCCTGGGGCAGTTCGCCCTTCTGGAAGGAAGGAAGGGCGGCGAGTTCTACACCCCGCGCTCCGTCGTCCGGCTGCTGGTGGAGATGCTGGAGCCCTACAGCGGACGCGTCTACGACCCCTGCTGCGGCTCGTCGGGCATGTTCGTGCAGTCGGTGGACTTCATCCGCGCCCACGCCACCGGCAACGGCAACGGCGGAAGGGCCAGGAGCGACATCTCCATCTACGGCCAGGAGTCCAACTACACCACCTGGCGGCTGGCCAAGATGAACCTGGCCATCCGGGGCATCGAGGGACAGATCGCCCAGGGCGACAGCTTCCACAACGACCTCCACCCGGACCTGCGGGCCGACTTCATCCTCGCCAATCCGCCCTTCAACGTCTCCGACTGGGGCGGCGACCGGCTGCGCGACGACAAGCGATGGGTGCACGGCGTCCCGCCGGCGGGCAACGCCAACTTCGCGTGGGTGCAGCACTTCCTCCACCACCTGGCGCCCCGGGGCGTCGCCGGGTTCGTGCTGGCCAACGGCTCCATGTCCTCCAACCAGTCCGGCGAGGGCGCGATACGCAGGAGCCTCATCGAGGCCAACCTGGTTGACTGCATGGTGGCGCTGCCGGGGCAGCTGTTCCAGTCGACGCAGATACCCGCCTGCCTCTGGTTCCTGGCGCGGGACCGCAGGGGCGGAAGGCTCAGGGACCGCCGCGGCGAGACGCTGTTCGTCGACGCCCGCAAGCTGGGCCGCATGATGGATCGCACGCACCGGGAGCTGACCGGCGACGACATCGCGCGCATCGCCGACACCTACCACGCCTGGCGCGGCGAGCACGGGGCCGAGGCGTACGCCGACGTCCCCGGCTTCTGCAGGAGCGCTGCGCTGGAGGAGGTGCGCAAGCACGGTCACGTCCTCACCCCCGGCCGCTACGTCGGCGCGGAGCCGCAGGAGGACGACGGCGAGCCCTTCGCCGAGAAGATGGCGCGCCTCGCCGCGCAATGGCGCGAACAGCAGGCAGAGGCCGCCCGGCTGGACGCAGCCATCGAGGAGAACCTGGAGCGGCTGGGATTTGGAGAGTAGTTGATGAGCGATTTGGACTATCTGTTCACAACCACGAGCAATGAGGGTGGAAGATACAACCCGATGACACTGCCAATGTATACGGGGGAGTTCCTTGCTGACCTTGAGCCTCTGTTTGGTCCACGCGACCGCTCATTTACTCTTCTCGGCATCGACATCTGCAATACGCCGGGCTACCCGCCGCAACTATGGTTTCCATCCAGCGGGGATGCGCCGGATGCCCCTAACGGACGGTTCAGATACATCGTGATTCACCTTGGTCCGGCAGCGTGTTCTAGCCTAGCTCGTGCCCGGTGGCAGCTTGCGCATGAGTGCTTTCATCTGCTCGACCCATGGAATCCGAAGGTAGACGGACGACCAACCAACATGCTCGAAGAAGGGCTCGCCGCTTGGTACCAAAACCATAGCGTACCAGAAGCGGAATCACATGAAGGCCTGTACGCCACAGCCGAAGACCTCGTGAGACCTTTGATGGATGAGCTGCCGTACGCTATTAAACGTATCCGCCAAGGGCTAAGACTCCGCATCAGCGAGATCACCCCCGACATCCTACGGGACCACTGCCCCGGAAGGAGCGAGGAAACCCTACGAAAACTATGCCAGCCTTTCAGCAACCAGACCGAGCCTGCCCAACCGGACGCGGCCATTGAAGAGAGCCTCAAGAGCCCGGGGTTGGGGGTGGAGGAATAGGCCATGCCCCTCAACACGGATTTCCTCGTCCGCTGCATCAATACCCTGGAGTCGGCATTCGAGCAGCTGCAACAGCGCGGACCCGACGATGGCTTCTACGACATATTTCGCGCCGCTTCCGTCAAGGAGTTCGAGATCATCCTGGAGCAGTCCGGCAACCTGCTGAAGAAGCGGCTGCGGCCCTTCTTCGCTTCTAACCGTCAGGTGGACCCCCTCCCCTTCAAGGAGATTTTCCGTCACGCGGCCAAGCACGGCCTGATATCGTTAGAGGCCTGTGAGCGCTGGTGCCTATATCGCGACAATCGAAACGACACGGCGCACGACTACGGAGCGGGCTTTGCGGAGACTACCCTTACGTTGCTGCCGGGTTTCATTGACGACGCCAGGGAATTGGCAAGGGTTATAGCGGAGGGTGCGGATGACTGACCGTCTGGACCTGCCGCGCCGCTACCGGGAGCAGATCGAGGCGCTGTTGCAGGAGCACCTGCCTGGCGTCGAGGTGTGGGCCTACGGCAGCCGTGTCAACGGAATGTGCCACGAGGCCAGCGACCTGGACCTGGTGCTGCGTGGGCCGGGCCTGAAGCCCCTGGCAGGCGAATACCTGGACTTGGTTGAGGCGTTCCAGCAATCAAATATCCCTATCTTGGTCCAGGCGCACGACTGGGCGAGGCTGCCGGAGAGCTTCCACAGAGAGATAGAGCGGGACTACGTGGTGGTGCAAACCGGAGCGCACGCCGAGCCCGGCGCATGACGACAGAAGGGGGCGCGGCAGTGCACGGGTGGCGGGAGGTCACGCTTGGGGACGTTGCCGAGATTGTCATGGGGCAGTCTCCATCAGGGGACTCAGTTTCTAGAAATAGCGGACTTGCCCTGCTGAACGGACCAACCGAATTCGGCGCACACCATCCGAGCCCGGTACAATTCACTAACGACCCTCGGAAGTACGCCCACCCCGGAGACCTGTTGTTCTGTGTACGTGGTTCAACTGCTGGCCGCATGAACTGGGCGGATCAGGAATACGCGATTGGCCGAGGTGTTGCAGCGATCCGTCACCGGCATGACCCTGCACTCCAGCCGTTTGTTCGTGGCGTAATTGAAAGTGAACTTCCAGAGTTGCTGACTCAGGCGACCGGATCGACCTTCCCGAACCTTTCGGCACATCAACTCGCTGAGATTCCTTATCCCAACTTGGGCAAATCCGAGCAGCGCGCCATCGCCCACGTCCTGGGGACGCTGGACGACAAGATCGAGCTGAACCGTCGGATGAACGAGACGCTGGAGGAGATGGCGCGGGCGCTGTTCAAGTCGTGGTTCGTGGACTTCGAGCCGGTTCGCGCCAAGATGGAGGGCCGCTGGCGCTCCGGCGAGTCGCTCCCCGGCCTCCCCGCCCACCTCCACCACCTCTTCCCCAACCGCCTCGTGGACTCGGCACTGGGGGATATCCCGGAGGGGTGGGAGGTGAAGACGCTGGGAGATTGCATTGATCTGGATAGAGGACTGTCATACAAGGGGTCAGGTCTGGCATCAACCGGGATGCCGATGCACAATCTGAACTCAATCTATGAAGGCGGCGGTTATAAGGAAGATGGCATCAAGTACTACAACGGCAACTTCCAGGATTGCCACGTCACGCAGCCCGGTGATGTTCTGGTCGCCAATACGGAGCAAGGTCACGACAGGTTGCTTATCGGGTTCGCAGCGATAGTGCCAAGGCATCTCGGTGATGAGGGGTTGTTCAGCCACCATTTATATCGGATACAGTCCAACAGGTCCTCCGCTCTTTCGGCTGACTATGTCTGCCAACTACTCAACACTCGCTCCATGCACGGCATCGTTAGCGGCTACGCGACCGGCACGACAGTCAACATGTTGCCCTTCGACGCATTGCGAATCCCATTTATAGTCGTACCAACAATCCAGCTCGTTACAATGTTTGGTAGAGTCGCCGAAGCGGCGCGCGAAAGGCAGTATTCGCTACTCACTGAATGCCAGAACTTGGCTGCTCAGCGAGATGGGTTGCTGCCGAGGCTAGTGTTGGGAGAGGTGCGGGTGTGAACAACAAGGTCCCTTTCCATCGCAACGGTGAGGAAAAGACTGATGGCTTCCGTACTTGAGAAGTATCTACAACAGATTCGGGACGCTACCTCCAAACCGGGCGTCTATGCCTACCGGGGTCAGTCTAGGGCAGAGTGGTCCTTGCATTCGGCAGCTACGCGTCGACTAGCCAAGAGCCTCGGGCATGATGCCTTGAATGCTCCAGGGTTCTCCAAGGTCTATATCGATTACCATCGGGAAACACTTATTGGTCCTGCCCGCACTCGTGGCTTCGGAGTTGAGTTTGGGCGGGACATATCAGACCTTCAACTTCTTGCGAAGCTTCAACACTACGAGGCGGCTACAGGGCTGCTGGACTTCACCTGGAGTCCTCTGATCGCTCTCTGGTTTGGTAGTCGTGAATCCGACTCTGATGGCAAGCTGTTCGCCGTGAATGTGAATGACCCCATTCACGTTGCAAGAGTACCGAGCGACGTGGAGCGCCAGACCATTGATGCTGTGCTTTCACGCGCAGACAACGAACCGGGCGTCCACTATTGGGAACCAATGTGGAGCGGAGACGCCATGCCAAGGATACTTAGGCAGCGTGGAGTCTTCATTGTCGGACGCCCCATGATTCCCACCGATGGCCAGTTCATGGAAGCAATCAGGATTTCGAAGAACGACAAGGCATCTTTGCTTGACGAGTTGGCCTTGCTGGACATCAATGACTCGTCCTTGTTCCCTGACATTTTCGGGTTTTCTTCATTGGAGGGTACATCAGCGTCAACATACGTTAGGACTCCCCAGTTCCACTTCATCCAAGGCAACCAGCACTACCAAGCGGGAGACTACATGCCAGCTATAGCGGCATACGATGACTGCATAGCTCTTTCGCCAGGCGTTGGTGAATTACATCTGTTGCGTGGGAATGCAAAGTCTGAAGCTAAACTCTATCGTGAAGCTGTGGATGACTATAGACAAGCGATAACCCACAAGGACAGGCCTTTCCTGGGAATGGGGCCAACGAGGAACAATATCATAGCTGACTTGCTCCAATTCATGGCACATTTCAATTGTGGCAACGCACTAGCTCAATTGTCTGACTATGATGCCGCTTTGGGCAAATACAGCGATGCGCTTTCGGTTGAAAGCAGGGGAATTCTTGGCAGAGATCAAGCACATTTCAATCGAGGCAACGTATACCTAGACTTAGGCAAGTTTGACCAGGCTATCAGCGACTATGACACGGCAATGTCGCTACGGAGGGACGGCGTGGCTTCGCCGGGGCTACTCTTCAACAAGGGGAATGCGCTAGTAGCCATCGGACAATTCGAGAAGGCCTTTGAATGTTACCGACTAGCAGAAAGGAGGAAAGTTCGCACCAACAGCCTCATGCAAAATCGAGAGACGTTAGAAAGAATAAAGAATGCAATTGGAGCAAGAGAATATTCTTGCCACTTCGTGAAGGACCCTGGTGCTCCCATTGATCGATTGGTTGTCGAAGTTGCTGGAGTTGTAGATGAACGCGGGATATATGTAGTTCAAGGTCGCGTAGGAAATACGGGAAACTTCGGTTGGCATGGAGTCGGTGGTAAAGGGTTTGATGGCGCCTTTGGGTTTTGCGTTGAGGTAGTGGGGAACCAGCAGGATGGTGGATTGACCATTGCGCCGCATGGGAGTTGATCAGTGGTTGCTTTGACTGAAGCCGCCGTCGAACAGGCGGCTCTTGGCTGGCTGGCCGATCTCGGCTGGCAATTGGCGCACGGGCCGGACATCGCCCCCGATGCTCCCGGCTCTGAGCGCGGCGACTACGGCCAGGTCGTCTTGGAGCGTCGGCTGCGGGACGCCTTAGCGCTACTGAACCCCAGCCTTCCCGTCGACGCCCTGGACGATGCCTATTGCAAGCTGACCCGCCCCGAGGGATCAACGCTGGAAGCCCGCAACCGGTCCTTCCACCGGATGCTCGTCGAGGGCGTCACGGTGGAGCACCGAGACAGCGAGGGACGCATCCGCGGGGCACAGGCGAGGGTCGTCGACTTCGACGCTCCCTCTCGCAACGACTGGCTGGCGGTCAACCAGTTCACCGTCACGGAGAACAGGAACACCCGCCGGCCCGACGTCGTGCTGTTCGTCAACGGCCTGCCCCTTGGCGTCATCGAGCTCAAGAACCCGGCGGACGAGGACGCCACCATCTGGACCGCGTGGCAGCAGCTCCAGACCTACGGGGCCGAGCTTCCCACCCTGTTCTCCATGAACGAGGCGCTGATGGTTTCCGACGGCGCCCAGGCGCGCGTCGGCGCGCTCACCGCGGGGCGGGAGTGGTTCAAGCCCTGGCGCACCGTCGGCGGCGAGACCCTGGCCGACCCGCACATGCCCGAGCTTCAGGTGCTGCTGGAGGGCGTCTGCGCGCCCTCGCGGTTCCTGGCCCTGGTCCGCGACTTCATCGTCTTCGACGACGACGGCAGCGGGGCGCTGGTCAAGAAGATGGCTGGCTATCACCAGTTCCACGCGGTGCGCGTAGCTGTGCGCGAGACCCACCGCGCCGCAGAGCTGCAGCGGAGGGAGGCCGCCGAAGGGTTCACGGGGCGCTACGAGGCGGGGCGGAAGCCCGGCGGGGCCCTCGGCGACCGGCGCATTGGGGTGGTCTGGCACACCCAGGGGTCGGGCAAGAGCCTGACCATGGCCTTCTACGCTGGGGCCGTCGTCCGCGAGACGGCCATGGAGAACCCGACCGTCGTCGTCCTCACCGACCGCAACGACCTGGACGACCAGCTCTTCGGTACGTTCTCGCGCTGCCGGGACCTCCTGCGTCAGCCGCCAACCCAGGCGGAGAGCCGGGCCGACCTGCGCAAGAAGCTGTCGGTGGAGTCCGGCGGCGTGGTGTTCACCACCATCCAGAAGTTCTTCCCGGAGGAGAAGGGCGACACCCACCCCACGCTATCGGACCGCCGAAACGTCGTGGTGATCGCCGATGAGGCGCACCGCAGCCAGTACGACTTCATCGACGGCTACGCCCGCCACATGCGCGACGCCCTGCCCAACGCGTCCTTCGTCGGCTTCACCGGGACGCCCATCGAGCTGCAGGACGCCAACACGCGGGCCGTCTTCGGCGACTACATCAGCATCTACGACCTCAAGCGCTCGGTCGAGGACGGGGCCACCGTGCCCATCTACTACGAGAGCCGCCTGGCCAAGCTGGCCCTCGACGAGGCCGAGCGGCCCGCCATCGACCCGGACTTCGAGGAGGCCACCGAGGGCGAGGAGGTGGAGCGCAAGGAGAAGCTCAAGACCCGCTGGGCGCAGCTGGAGGCCGTCGTCGGCGCGGAGAAGCGGGTCAAGCAGGTCGCCGAGGACATCGTCGAGCACTTCGAGCAAAGGCTGGAGGCGCTAGACGGCAAGGCGATGGTCGTCTGCATGAGCCGGCGCATCTGCATCGACCTCTACCGGGAGCTGGTGCGCCTGCGCCCCGACTGGCACAGCGACGACGGCGATACGGGAAGCATCAAGGTGGTGATGACGGGCTCGGCCTCTGATCCCCTGGAGTGGCAACAACACATCCGCAACAAGCCACGTCGGGAGGCGCTGGCCAACCGCTTCCGCGACCCCGGCGACCCGTTTCGCGTCGTGCTGGTGCGCGACATGTGGCTGACGGGCTTCGACGCGCCGAGCCTGCACACGATGTACGTGGACAAGCCGATGCGGGGCCACGGGCTGATGCAGGCCATCGCCAGGGTGAACCGGGTGTTCAAGGACAAGCCAGGCGGCCTCGTTGTGGACTACCTGGGGCTGGCTGCGGACCTCCGCAGCGCCGTCGCGACGTACACGGAGAGTGGCGGCACGGGTCAGACCACCGTCGACAAGGTGGAGGCGGTGGCCGTGATGTTGGAGAAGTACGAGGTCTGCTGCGCTCTCTTCCACGGTTTCGACCGGTCCGCGTGGACAACAGGCAAGGCACAGGAGCGGTTGGGGCTGCTGCCCGCCGCGCAGGAGCACGTGCTGGCCCAGGAGAACGGGAAGGAGCGCTGCCTACAAGCTGTCCGCGAGCTGTCCCAGGCCTTCGCGCTGGCCGTGCCCCACGAGGAGGCGGCCCGCATCCGCGACGACGTGGGGTTCTTCCAGGCGGTGCGGGCGCAGCTCATGAAGGGGGCCCCCGGCTTGGCGCGCCCCGAGGAAGACCTGGATCTCGCCGTGCGCCAGATCATCTCCCGCGC
This sequence comes from Dehalococcoidia bacterium, assembly GCA_965197715.1. GTDB lineage: Bacteria > Chloroflexota > Dehalococcoidia > Lucifugimonadales > UBA1127. Next base: position 1,970,477 of record OZ240224.1, on the reverse strand, counting down.
GGTGGCGTCGGAGGGTGTGGTGGACATCTTCGCCGCGGCCGGACTGGACAAGCCCGATATATCGGTGCTGTCGGACGAGTTCCTGTCCGAGGTGCAGGGGATGCCGCACCGCAATCTGGCCGTAGAGCTTCTGCAGAAGCTGCTCTGGGGCGAGGTCTCCACCCGCCGCCGCAAGAATGTGGTGCAGGCCCGCTCCTTTGCCGAGATGCTGGAAGAGACGCTGCGCCGCTACCAGAACCGGGCCATCGAGGCGGCGCAGGTCATCGAGGAGCTGATCCAGCTTGCCAGGGACATGCGGGAGGCCAATACACGGGGAGAGCGCCTGGGGTTGTCAGAGGATGAGTTGGCCTTCTACGATGCCTTGGAGACGAACGACAGCGCGGTCCAAGTCCTCGGCGACGAGACACTCCGGGCCATCGCCCAGGAGCTCGTCCGGATCGTCCGCAACAACGTCACCATCGACTGGACGCTGCGGGAGAACGTGCGCGCCCACCTCCGCGTCCTCGTCCGCCGCATCCTGCGCAAGCATGACTACCCGCCCGACAAGCAGGAGAAGGCCACTCAGACCGTCTTGGAGCAGGCCGAGGTGCTGTCAGAGGGCTGGGCATATGGCTAAGGCTTCCGGCAACCCCTTAGCCTACAGCACCAACTTGAACCTGTGCAGGAAGGTTCTCGGTTTTGTCCAGTTTGGTGGGCCCAAGTGGATGGTAGGTGGAACAATCTTCGAGATGTGCTTGGGGGGACTGTGAGGCTCCCCCAAGGCCCGGCCGCCACCCCACGGTTATCACAGGGCCGGATGGGCGGCGGCAATGCCACCCATGCTCGCGCAGCCATCCTTTGCCCGCTCCGTCCCGATGGCGACTACCCGCGGAAGTTACGCCGCAGTTCCGACACGTACCGTCTCCCGAGGCCGTCCCCGTTCTCTGCCAGCCAGTCGGTTAGCCTCGTCGTGCCGGTCGGCGGTTCGTCCGATGCCAGCAGCCCAGCCATGAGGCCGTCAACCTCGTCGCGCGTGAGCGCCATGTCACGCATCAGCAGGCCGACCAGCCCGGTCAAGGAGAGACCCACGCGCGCAGGCGTGTGAAGGAACCATCTTCGGACGCCCATTGAGGAGGCAAGCAGGCGAAGCTGGCCCTCGAAGGAGAAGGTGTCCGGCCCGGCAGCGTCGGCCACAGAGATCTCGCTCTGAGAGCCGGCCTCCACCGCCTTGGCCGCCAAGTCCCCGGTGTACACCGGCTGGACCTGGTAGCCGCCCCGCCTGAAAACGGGAACCAACCCTAAACGCCACAGGACCCGGGCCATGTTGTTCATCGGCACACCGCCTCTGGCGAAGACCACGGTGGGCCGACCCGACGGAAGCCGTGGTTATCGTGGCGCATCCGTAGGGGCTGGGTTTGAACCGTCCAGACGGGGTCGTACGATAGCGCGCCCGCCCAAGGCCATATGCGGGGAGCCCTGAATAATCCTCGCCGCATCGTCGAGCGATTCGGCGTTGATGATTAGGTAGCTGTCGATGCCCATGCCATCCATCATGGTATCCGTGATCGTGTCCTTGGAGACCTCCCTGCCGGCGGCTTCCAGCGGTCCGCCGGAATCCAATGTCCCGCTCTCCACAAGTCCGTCAATCCACGCAAACAACTCCACCATGTATGCCTGCGTCCGCTCATCGCCATCCGACGGGTCGAACGCGTCCCCGATCGACAGCACAAAGAACTGTTGCATTGTGTCACCTCTGACCAGCGTAGTTAGCCTGTTTTGACGGTGAACGGAACCGTCGGTAGCCGACGCCCAACTCGGTGAAGATGCACCTGGGGCTATCGGCTTCGTCACCCGGCTTGGGACGCAGGCACTTAGCGGCGCCGTTTCCTATAGAGCAACCCATGTCGTCAGTCATCCAGCAGCCCGTTCCGCACGGCCCAGACCACCATCTCCTGCTTCGTGCCAAGACCCAGCTTCACCTGAATGGTGTAGATGGCGTTTCGAATGGTCACTGGCTTGACTTCCCTCTCCTCCGCAATCGCAACGTATGACATGCCCCGGCAGAACGACACAAGTACCTCCTTCTCCCTCGGGGTCAGGTCGACCTCCTCCTTCGATTTCGCCCCGCGCCGAATCCTGTCGAAGACCCGTCTCACCACCTCGGTCGGCAGACGCCCCTCGCCCGCAGCCGCGCTCTTCATCATGCCCAGGACCTGGTCCATCCCGGCCACCTTCTGAAGGTAGCCGGTCGCACCGGCGGCCACCGCCTCTATCACGGCGTCCGCCTCCGTCGAGGCCGTCAGCATGATCACCCGTGTCTCGGGCAGAGACTCCATGATCTCCCGGCACGCCTCCACGCCGTCCTTCTTGGGCATCATGACATCCATGACGATCACGTCGGGCGACAACTCGGAGGCCGCCTTCACCGCCTCCACTCCGTCCCTGGCCTGGCCCACCACCTCGAACTCCTCAGACCGCTCCAGCATCGCCTGAAGACCTTCCCGCGTGACCGCATGGTCGTCGGCGAGCAGCACCCTTATGCGACGAGACTCCGTTGACAACCTATCCCTCCTGTTCTTCGCGAGACAACGGCATCACGCAGGTCACGCTCGCGCCCCCGACCGGTCCCCTGGGCGCGACGATAAGCCGTCCGCCCAGACGCACGGCGTACGCCCGCATGTTTTCGAAGCCGTGGCCTCGCTCCTCGTAGTCGTCGGGAAGCCCCACCCCGTCATCCGACACCGACAGCCTGAGCTCATCCCGTCCGAAGTCGAGCTCGACCAGCACCCGGCTCGCCCCGGCATGGCGAAAGGCGTTGGCGAGGGCGTTGTGGGCTATGGAGAACAGGAGACTCCTGGCCTCAATCGAAAGTGGCGGCTCCACCCCGTTCTGAGCCAGCTCCGCCGCCACCGACGTGATGGTGCTGAACGTCGCAACGTGCGAGTCCAGGGTCCAGCCCAACTCCCTGCCTTCGAATATGCGGCCCATGTCTATCGGGTGTCTCAGCTGCCAGACGGCGGTCTTGGAAAGCCGTGAGGTCGCGTCGAGTCTGGCGGTGAGCTCCTCGTTCGAGTCTCCGGCAACCTGTTTGACCGCGTCTATGCCGAGGCCGATCATGAAGGCGGTCTGGGCGGCCGTATCGTGAATGGCTTGGGAGAGCTCGATCCGCTCCCGTTGCAGCTCTCGCTCCCGCTCCACCGCGGCTCTCCACCTGCTCCGCTCGAAGTTGGAGATCAGGTTGACCGTTGCCGCCACCGTATACATGACGAAGATCCGGGCCAGCAGGGGCTTCTCTTCACTTGCCCCCATGTCGATTCCTTCCCCAACGGTGAGGCTTATCGCCAGATACATGGCCGACACCACGGTCACACAGACCATGGTCAGCCTGAAAGACGTGAAGACCAACGCGTACCCGGCCAGCGGGGGGTAGTACAGCAGATGCAAGAAATAGTGGCTGAAACCTCCCCCTATCACCGTGGCGACCGAGACCATAGTTAAATCTATAGCCGACAGCCCCAGAATCCAGCGCCATGTGATGGTCTTGTTCGTCGCCAGCCGGTAGTGCGTGTACCCATTGAACGCCACCAGCAGCAGGAGTAGCGGCGCATACACAACATAGCGCTCCGGCCAACCCGCAGGCCGGTACGCCAGCTGCGCAAAACTGAAGGCGACCACGAACCAGTGTGCCCAGACCAGTATGGTCGCGACGAATCTCAGCCCGTCCGGGTCGAGGCGCATGAGCGTCGACCCGCTCATGCCAAAGACCCTAGCGGCTGCCCTGATTGGACGAAGGCCCCAGCTTCGGCAATGTGGCTGAGACATCTCCTCTCCTGTATGCGTGTGAAAACATGGAGTGTCACGGCGGTGTGGTTATGACTACTAATCTAAGCCACTTTCGTTTGTGTCAGCAAGAGCGAAAAGTTGCAGAAACACTCTCCCTCAGAGCAAACAAAATACTTCGCCAAAAGTGTGATTTGACACTTACCAAAGCCTTGAAGAGTCTCTACTGTTCATCATGGGTAAATGTGTAAGGACAATCACAGGATAAGCGGAATCACCGGCTGCCACGCTGTGTGCGGAGAGCGGAGGTGGTCGTAGTTTCCGCTAGTCCCGAGCGTGCGCGGGAAGCATACACATGACGCTCCACAGACCGGTCCATGCCAATGAGGCGGCATTCGGAACGCTGGCCGCTGCCGTCGCTGCGCCCGCCGCGCTGGGGTCTGCCGTACACGGTGACCTAGCGCAGGCGTGTCCCCACGATTCTTGGCCTCAGCGCGCTGGGGGTAAGTCATGACCGCCTCCCGGCGTCTCGCCCCGCTCCCGCTGCTGCTCATCGGACTGGCGGCCCTCTGCGCCTCCCTGGCGCTCATCCCCTGGGTTGTCCAGGCCCAGAGCCAGGAGGTGACCGCTACCGCGGCCCCCACCGGTGCCAACCCCCCGGCGGTGCCCACCAACCTCCAGGCCTCCGCAGTACACGATTCGGTCACCCTCACCTGGACGGCCTCAACGGACCAGACAGTCACCCACTACGCCATCCTGCGCCGCAACCCGGACGTGGACGCATCGCAGGTCTTCCACGTCATCGAGAGCAACGCCGGTCCCGAGACCAGCTACACCGACAGCTCGGTATCGGCGTCGACCACGTACATCTACCGCGTAAAGTCGGTCAGCCCCACCGGCGTCAGCCGGTGGTCCGGCTACGCCAAGGCCGATACCCCGGCGGCGCCACCGCCAACCTCAATTCCCACGGCTACTCCCACTCCGACGCCGGAGCCGGAATCCACTCCCGTTGACCTCGCCCCGTCGGACCTCACCGCCGCGCTAGCCGAAGGCGGCGGAGTGACCCTGGGTTGGACCGCGCCTGCGGAGGACGCCGAGAGCGTCACCGGCTACGAGATTCTGCGCGCCGTGGGCGAAGGGGAGATGGCCACCCTGGCGGCCGACACCGCAAGCACGGCCACTGCCTACACCGACGCCACCGCCACCGGGGCGGGAGAGACCTACGCCTACCAGGTGAAGGCCATCCGGGGCGAGGACCGGAGCCAGGCCTCGGGCCAGGCCGAGGTCCAGATTCCCAATGACCCCGATGACCAGACGCCCCAGGAGGACGAGCCGGCCACGGCAACGACGCCGGGCGCCCCCATCCTGAGCACGCTGCTTCTCTCAACCGGTGGGAGCATCGTCCTGTCATGGTCGGAGCCGGCCGACGACGGCGGGTCCCCGGTGACCGGCTACATGCTCGAGTACTCGGAGGACTCCGGCGATACGTGGCAGACGCTGGTCGAGGACACGGGCACGACAGAGACGGAATATACCCACGGCGGGCTGGAGCCGGAGACCACGCTGCACTACCGCGTCTCGGCTATCAACGAACACGGCGCCGGTCCGCCGTCGGACGCCGTCAGCGCCTCGACGCTGGCCGCGCCGGAAATCGCGCTGCCACAGGTATCTAAGGATTCGAACGTCTTCCTCGAGTTCAACATTGACACGTCGACCGTAATCCTGACCGACCAGGAAACGCCTGTCGTCCTGGTCAAGAACACGGGGCAGACCGCCACTGGTACAAGTGGTTTGATTAACGCCGCGTACCCCAGCCAAGCCCAGGGATTCACCACCGGCGCCAAGCCCGCAGGCTACACGCTGAGCTCCATCGGCATCAGCTTCCGGACCATCGGCGACACCACGACGGCAGGGAGCGAGCTGACGGCCAAGCTTTACGACGCGACCTTTGATACGGTTTACTCCGTCAACGCTCCAAACAGTCCGCTGTGCACGCTCACCGACCCGGGGACCTTCTCCGCCTCAGGCGTGCAAACCTTCGATGTGCCAACCACGGACCCGTGCCCCACGCTTCCGCCGGAAACGCTCTACTTCGCTGTCATCGAGCGGGCGAACAACAATACAGACGCAATCATTGTCGACCAAACCATTAGCGCTGCCGAGGACTCCGGCGCTGCGGCGGGCTGGCAAGTGGACGGCTTGGCCTTCACCTATGATGGCACGGAATGGTCAGAAGAGGCAGCGGCCCTCCTGATCGAGGTCAAGGGCTCCGTGATAGTCCCACCCGTCCTGGTCAAGAACACGGGGCAAACCGACAGCGGTGACTTCGGTCTGGGCGTCGGTGGCAACTCCAAACGTGCCCAGGCGTTCACCACCGGCGCCAACCCCGCCGGCTACACGCTGGGCTCCATCGGCTTCAGCTTCGGCGGCATCGCCAGCACCTCGACAGCCGGCGCCGACCTGGCTGTGACGCTGCACGCGTACAGCAGCGGCAACCCGGCCGGCACTGCGCTGTGCACGCTGACCGACCCGGGGACCTTCTCCGGCTCGGGCCTGCAAACCTTCGACGCGCTAACCACGGACTCGTGCGGAACGCTGGAGGCGAACAAGACCTACTTTGCGGTGGTTCAGCGGGTGGCGAACACCGCAACATCCACGATGTCTTTGGACGTTACTGCCGACGACGCCGATGACGCCGGCGGCGCGGATGGCTGGTCAATCGGGGATGACAGCTATGTGGTTGTGACCCCCGGGACCGCGTGGGTTAAAAACGCCAATTTTAACCACCAACTGGCCGTCAGGGGCTACGCAATCAACAATCCCGCCACCGGCGCGCCCTCCATCACCGGCACTCCGCGCGTGGGCGAGGAGCTCACCGCGGACACCTCGGCCATCATGGACGCCGACGGGACGGCCTCCGCGACATTCACCTACCAGTGGGTCCGCGTCGTCGGCGGCAGTGAGACCAACATCGGCACGGACTCCTCCACCTACACCCTCACGGACGACGACGCGGAGAGGCGGATCAGGGTAGACGTCACCTTCACCGACGACCTCACCAACGCCGAGGGGCCGCTCTCCAGCGCACTCTCCGACACCATTGTCCCGGCCGACGTCCTGGTCAGGAACACGAGGCAGACCCGCAGGAGTTCCGGCGAAGATTTTGATTCGCAAAGCCCTGACCTAATTGCCCAGGGATTCACAACCGGCGCGAACGCCGGCGGCTATACCCTGGACTCGATCGGCGTTCACTTCTTCAGCACCGCGAACAACCTCTCGCCAGCCGCCAACCGCATCAGCGCGACGCTGAACGCGGACGGCGGCAGTGAACCCGGCGCCGAGCTGTGTACCCTGACCAACCCGGCGACCTTCGGCGGCTCCGGGCTGCACGCATTTGCCGCCCCAACCATGGGCACAACCTGTCCCACGCTTCATGCGGGCACCACCTATTGGGTTCTCCTCAAGAACGACTCGAGGACATTCACTTACCTGTCCGCAACCGACAACGACGCAGAGGACCCCGGCGGCGCGGCGGGCTGGTCCATCGGAGATGGCCACACGCAGCGTCAGGGTCCTGTGTCTTCCAATCCAGGTCGGTGGTTCAGCAACACGCGTCCCCTTCTCATAGAGGTCAAGGGCTCCGCCGCTAGCAACAACTTCGCCACCGGCGCGCCCTCCATCAGCGGCGTGCTTCAGCAGGACGAGGTCCTGACGGCGGACACCGCGGGCATCGCCGACATCGACGTCCTGGGCACGTTCTCCTACCAGTGGCTGGCCGACGGCACGCCCATATCCGGCGCGACCTCCTCGACCTACACCCTCACGGCAGCCGAGGTGGGAGACGCCATCAGCCTCACGGTGACGTTCACCGACGTCGAGGGCTACTCGGAGTCGCTGACCAGCGCCGAGACCCACGAAGTCGTCGCCTCCGGCGCCACGCGGAAGCTGCTCTGGGTGGGAACGCTCACGCCCGCGGACCGCGGCTTCGGCGCGATCGGCGTAAACACCGCCGGCACTGACGGTTCCCTCAGCCCCTCGTCGTTCACCTACGGTTCGGACACCTACGCGTTCGACCAAATAGATTTCGGCCCTGTCCCGAGCACCGGACTCGCTATCACCATGAGCCCGATTCCGGGCGCTAACGAAGAGGAGGCGTGGATCGTCGACACGGGCCGCGAGTGGCTTGTGTCGGACGACGACATCTCAATAAACAAGGCTGGGGGCCAAATGTTCTTGCTCTGGCCGGCCGTCGCCGAGGACGTCGAGTGGACCGTAGGCGAGGAGACCGTCGTCTACCTGCTGGAGGTGGTCAACAACCCGCCAGAGTTCACCGACACCGCGCCCACGACGCGCAGCGTGGAGGAGAACACAGCCTCGGCCACGAACATCGGCGCTGCCGTTGCGGCAACCGACCCCGAAAGCGATACGCTGGTCTACGCACTGACCGGCACGGACGCGTCCTCCTTCTCCATCGACACGACCAGCGGCCAGCTGAAGACGAGCGCCTCCCTGAACTTTGAGAGCAAGAGCAGCTACTCGGTGAACGTGACCGTGCACGACGGCAAGAACGCCGTCGGCGTCGCCGACACCACCGCTGATGCCACCATAGCCGTCACCATCTCCGTCAACAACCTGGACGAGGCCGGGACGGTGACGTTGCCGGCAACGTTCACCGGCGGTACGGCGGCTACCGCGTCGGTGACCGACCTTGACGGGACCGTCTCCGGCGCTTCGTGGCGGTGGGCGCGGGGTGATACGGCGACCGGCTCGTTCAGCACCATCAGCGGGGCGACCTCCGCCAGCTACACGCCGGTGGCCGCGGACGTGGGCAAGTACCTGCGGGCCACGGTGACCTACACAGACCCCCAGGGTTCGGGCAAGACTGCCAGCGCGGTATCGAGCAGCGCGGTTGAGGCCGGCAACGCCAAGCCGACGTTCGACGACGGCGCGACGGCCACGCGCACCCTGCCGGAGAACAGCGGCGCGGGGGTGGACGTCGTCGGGGGTGTGGTTGCCGCCACGGACGGCGACTCGGACACGCTGACCTACTCGCTGAGCGGCGCGGACGCAGCTCGCTTCGAGATTGACTCGAGCGGCCAGATCAAGGTCAAGACCGGGTCCACGCACAGCTTCGACTTCGAGTCCTCGAAGAAGAGCTACAGCGTGACCGTGAACGTGCGCGACAGCAAGGACTCCGCAGGCAACGCCGACACCGTCATCGACGACACGATCGCGGTGACCATCAACCTGACGAACGTCAACGAGGCGCCGGAGATCACGAACCTTTTGGATACACCCAACGTGCCCGAGAACTCCAGCGGAACTATCCTCCTTATGGCGTCGGACGTCGACGTGCCGGATACGCAGACTTGGTCCGTGGAGTCCACCGACGACGGGCCCAAGTTTCAGGTCGCGGGCGGCTTTCTCCCGACCCTCTCCTTCACGGTCCAGCCGGACTTCGAGACGCCGACCGACGATGGCATGAACAACACCTACGTCGTGACGGTGAAGCTCACCGACAGCGGCGGCCTGAGTGACACGCTCACGTTCACGGTCACGGTGACCAACGTCAACGAAGCGCCCGAGATCACGACCAATTCTGGGGCAGCCTACATCTTTAACGAAGCCGAGAACACGGCGACATCGGAGGTCATCGAGACATTCGAAGCGGACGACGTAGACGCGTCGACCACGCTGACATGGAGCCTGCAAGGCGCTGACGCGGGCGACTTCACCATCGCGACGAACGCCGATGGGCAAGGGGAGCTCAAGTTCAGGAACGTGCCTGACTTCGAGAACCCGGCAGGCTCGCTCGGGACCGACCGCAACGTATACATCTTCACGGTGAGGGTCAGGGACAACGGTTCTCCAAGGAAGGAAGACACCATTGGGGTCAACCTCCACGTGACCGACGTCAACGAGGCGCCGGTTATCGATAACACTCAGGCCGGCATCAGCAAGCAAGAGAACGAGACCTTCGTTGTCGCGTTTACAGCGTCGGACGTGGACGATTCGACCACCCTGACGTGGTCCATAGAGTCCGCCGACGACGGGGGCCAGTTTGAGATCAACGCCACGACCGGCGTGGTCACGTCGCTCTCCTTCAAGAACGCTCCGGACTTCGAGATGCCGACGGACATGGGCGACAACAACACCTACGTCGTGACGATGAAGGTCACGGACGACGGCTCTCCCGCGATGAGCGACACGCATACGTACACGGTCACGGTGACCGACGTCAACGAGACGCCGACGATCACGAGCGGCCTGTCCACCATCACAAGAGACGAGAACACGGCGACCACGGACATCATCGCGACCTACGTGGCGACGGACCCGGACGCGACAACGGGGACGATGACGTGGGACCTGCAGGGCAACGACGCCGGTGCCTTCACCATCACGTCAACCGTGAACGGCACGGCCAACCTCTATTTCGCCGCCTCGCCCAACTTTGAGAACGCGGCCGATACCGGCACCAACAACGTGTACGACGTGACGGTGCGGGTCCGGGACAACGGGTCTCCACGGCTCGAGGACACGCAGGGGGTCGCGATCACAGTCGAAGACGTGAACGAGACGCCGGTGATCAGCGGCGACAACTCCCCGGACTTCGCGGAGATCGAGTACGACGTCCTCGACGCGGACCTCACCGCCGCGAACTACATTGTCGCCACCTACTCGGCCACCGACGATGACAACAGCGACAACGCCAACCTACAGACCATCACATGGGACGTGAGCGGCGACGACGCGGCGCACTTCACCATCGACAGCACGACCGGCGAGCTGTCGTTCAGCATCCGTCCGGACTTCGAAAACGCCGTCGATATGGGCTCCAACAACACCTACGAGATCGTCGTCGAGGCGGACGACGGCCAGGGTGAGAGCAACAGCGTCGGGACATTTACGGTGACCGTGACCGTCGACAACGTTGATGAGACGCCGGAGATCACGACCGACGGGACAACCCATACCGCGCCGTCGTTCATGGAGATCGAGTACGACGCCGCGACCGCGGTCCTCACCATCGCCGACTACGACGGGCGCGACGAGGAGGAGCAGACCATCACGTGGTCAAGGGCTGGCACGGACGCCAGCGACTTCACCATCGACAGAAGTACAGGCGTACTGTCGTTTGCCCAGCGGCCCAACTTCCCCAACTTCGAGATGCCTGCGGACAACGGCACAGACAACGTGTACAACGTCACCGTGAGGGCCAGGGACACCGCCTCGAACACCAGGGAGCTCGAGGTCATCGTCACCGTCACGGACGTGAACGAGCGGCCGGACATCGACGAGGACACCGTCTCCAGCTACGTGGAGATCCAATACGACTCCACGGGGACGCGGCCCGACGTCCACACGTTCACCGCCGAAGACTACGACATGGACACCTTTGAATGGTCCCTGCGCGGCACGGACGCAGCCTACCTGGACATTGGCGCCACGACCGGCATCCTGACCTTCACGCAGGACAGCGGCTTCGGCCACGGCCCGCTGCCCAACTTCGAGTTTCCTCGCGACGACGACATCGGTGACGGCAGCAGCAACACCTACTCCATCACCGTGCGGGCTACCGACGATGACGCCTCCGACCAGAAGTTCACGGACTACGCCGTCGTCGTCACGGTGAGGGACGTGAACGAGGTTCCGGAGTTTACCGTGACTCCCGAAACGGCGATAACCCTCGATGAGCATGACGCCAACACCAACTACGTTGTGATGGACCAGGCGGACTATGACGCCTACGACGAGGAGGGCGGCGTGACCTGGTCGCTCACGGGCACGGACAGGCGCGATTTTGCCATCAGCGCCGACGGCGTGGTCACCTTCGTCAAAACGCCCAACTACGAGGCGCCGGAGGACTCCGGCGGCAACAATGTCTACGAGTTCAATGTGGTCGCCACCGACGTCCAGAGCGGCTCCAGCCGCCGCAACGTCAGTGTCGCCGTCACGGTGACCGTGGAGGACGTGGAGGAGGCCGGGACTCTCGCGGTGGACAACCTGAGTCCGGCGGCGGGAGAGACCGTGACCTTCAGGCTGACCGACCCGGACGGCGGCATCGACACCACCAACATGACCTGGGTTATCCAATCACTGGCGACCGGGGGATCATGGGCGAGGGTCTCCGGCGTACTCACCCCCGCCTCGACGACCTTCCCCTGGGTCGTTGACGAGGACGAGACGGGGAAGGCGATCCGCGCCATGGTCACCTATACCGACCGGAGAGGGTCGGGGAAGACGGCGGTGAGCCGGCAGACCGCGGAGGTAACGGCTAATCCCATCGTCAACGCGCCGCCAAGGTTCCGGGGGGTCAGCTCCTGGTCCGTCGAGGAGGGCCCCGCAGGCGGGGCCGTCGGTACCCCCACTTCCACGACTGACCGCGACAACGATACCCTGACGTACGGCATCCAGTCGGGGCTCGATGGCGCGCTCTTCGAGATCGACCCGTCCACCGGGCAGGTCAGGCTCGCCCAGGCGTTGGACTTCGAAACGACGTCGGAACCCCGTGTCTTGTTCTTTTACCTGACACTTCACGACGGCAGGGATGCCGACGGAAACGCCGAAACCGTTCCCACGATCGACGCCACTAGATCGGCGGACGTCTCTGTCGTGGACGTGGAGGAGGACGGGGTCGTCACCCTCTCGACCGATGAGCCGGAGACGGAGATGCCGTTGACCGCAACCCTCGAGGACGGCGACGGCGGCGTCACCGGTGAGATATGGCAGTGGGCGCGGTCCGAGAACGGGCGGACGGGCTGGACCAACATCTCGGGGGCCACGTCAAGCAGCTACACGCCAACCGTGGCCGATGAGGACTTTTTCCTGCGGGCCACCGTCACCTACACGGACCGGCGCGGCGCCGGAAAGAGCGCGGAGGCCGTCACGGACGACCCCGTTCCGAGCGAGAACCGGCGCCCCCGTTTCCCGTCCACCGAAACCGGCCAGCGCACCGTGCCCGAGAACAGCAGGGCGGGCGCGAACATCGGCGCGCCGGTAGCGGCCGTGGACCCGGAGGACAGCACGCTGACCTACGCGCTGACGGGTATGGACGCCGCCGCCTTCACCATCGTGGAGAGGACGGGCCAGATCCGGGTGGCGGCGGGTGCGCAGCTGGACTACGAGACGAAGCCCAGCTACAGCTTCACCATCGAGGTGCACGACGGGCAGGACGGCTCCGGCGCCACGTCCACCACCATCGACGACACGCAGGCGGTGACGATCATGGTAGAGAACGTGGAAGAGCCGGGCGTGGTGACGATCACCACGGACACCCAGTCGATCCAGGCCCGCGTCGAAGTGACGGCGGCGCTGGAAGATGACGACGGCGTCACCGCGGGCAGCCTCACCTGGCAGTGGTCGCGCTCGCCCAACGGGCGGACGGACTGGGTCAACATCCAGGGCGCCACCTCCGCCGCGTACACGCCAACGCTGGAGGAGGACCGAGGCAACTACATCCGCGCCACGGCCTCCTACATGGACGGCCACGGCTCGAACAAGACTGCCAACGCCGTATCGGCGCGCGTGGGCGACCCGCCGCCGGTGAACTCGGAGCCCGTCTTCCCGTCCACGGAGAACGGGCAGCGCGAAGTGGAGGAGAACACCGCTCCCGAATCCCCCATTGGCGACCCCGTCGCCGCTACCGACCTGAACGCCGGGGACTCCGCGGTCAACGACCCGCTTGCCTACTCGCTGACCGGGACGGACGCAGCATCGTTCACGATCGATGCGGGCACCGGCCGGATCAGGCTGGCGCAGGGCGTTACCCTGGACTACGAGGGCAAGCGGTCGTACCGCGTTACCGTGGAGGTCACCGACGGCAGGGACCAGAACGGCGACGACGACATGGACGCGATCGACGACAGGCAAAACGTGACCATCACCGTGACGAACGTCAACGAGGCGCCGGTGGTCACGGGCGATGACGAGCCGTCCTTCCAGGAGGACTCCAACGCCGCAATCGCGACGTACACCGCTGCTGACCCGGAGCGCGACGCGCTCACCTGGTCCGTGTCCGGAAACGACTTCTGGATCTCCAGCCGCGGCCAGCTGCACTTCCGGTCGCCGCCCAGCTTCGAGACTCAGACGAGCTACACAGTAACCGTCACCGCCACCGACGACTACGAGACGGCACCCCTGTCAGGCTCTCTGTCAGTGACCGTCACGGTGACGGACGCGGAGGAAAGCGGGGTCGTGACCCTCTCACTACTGCGAGGATGGGACGGCACAGCATTCCAGGCCGTGCTGGATGACGACGACGGCGGAATCACCGGAGAGACGTGGCAGTGGGAGCGGTCCTCCAACCGCTCCAGGTGGTCTGACATCGCTGGAGCAACGTCGAGCAGCTATACCGCGACTGCCGATGACGTTGGGCAATACCTGCGGGCAACCGTCTCCTACACCGACCGCCGGGGCAGCAACAAGGAGGCCTCCGCCGCGGTGACGGGGCGGATTGAAGATTCGACTGACAGACCCGAATCCAACAACGCTCCCACATTTGCGGAGACTGCGCCTGAGCGCTCGGTCGGCCAGGGGACGGCTGCGGGCCGGAACGTCGGCGCACCCGTGCGGGCGACCGACGAGGACACGGGTGACGTGCTCACGTACTCGCTGGACGGGACGGACGCCGTACTCTTCGACATCGACCCGGCCACGGGCCAAGTCCTGACCAAGGCCGTCCTGGATTATGACCCTGATGGGACGAACTCGTACACAGTGGAGGTACGCGTCCACGATGGCTATGGCCCTGATTACCAGCCCACCGACGTCGGGGTTGACGCCACCATCACGGTGACCATCACCGTCACGGCGGTTGCCCAGCGAACTTCCAGCGGAGGCGGTAGCGGCGGAGGTGGCGGTGGCGGTAGTGGTGGTGGTGGCGGCGGCGGCACGCCTCGGAACCGGTCGCCGTCGTTCGCCGACGGCGACGCGACCACCCGCACAGTGGCCGAGAACACGGCGGCGGGCCAGGACATCGGCGCACCGCTGGAGGCCACAGACCCGGACCGGCGGGACACGCTGACCTACACCCTGGAGGGCGAAGACGCCGCGTCCTTCGACATCGACGCAGCGACGGGCCAGTTGCGGACCAAGGCCCCCCTGGACTACGAGACCAAGACCAGCTACACCCTGACCGCGCGCGTGGAGGATCGTCGGGGTCGCAGCGACACCATGGAGGTGACGGTCAACGTGACCAACGTGGGGTTATCGGGCACCGTTGGCCGCTATGACACGGACGACAACGGGGCCATCGACCGGGATGAGGCCATCGCGGCGGTGGTCGACTACTTCAATGGCGTCATCAGCAAGGAGGAGGCGATAGAGGTCGTCCGGGTCTACTTCGCCGGCTGATTCGATGGCCCGGGGCATGGGGACCAGTAGAGGCCGAAGCAAGGGAGAGCAATGGTCACGAAAGCGTTGATGTTGTTGTCGGTTGCCGTGGTGTGCCTATGGCTGGGGGGGCCGCTGCACGCTGCTCCCGTGGAGGCGTCGTCGCACAGGGCCGTCAGGTCCTTCTCCGCGTCGTCGGTGCTCCCGGGCGGGCGGTTGGAGGTGACGATCACCCCCTCTGGGTATGGCGCTCTCGGTCAGGTCGTGGAGACGCTGCCCTCGGGGTTCAGCTACGCGCGTTCCAGCCTGTCTGCGTCTCAGGTTGCCGTCGAAGGCCGGACCGTCACCTTCACCCTGCTGGGAGAGAGCAGCTTTCGGTATACCGTGACTGCCCCAAGCGCGGAGGGCTCCTACACGTTCTCCGGGGTCATCAAGGATGTGAACCGAGCGGCGGCATCGGTCTCCGGCCATACCACGATACGGGTTGGCCCACCCCTTACCCCCACGCCGACGCCGACGCCTACCCCCACGCCCACCCCTACGCCAACTCCTGCGCCGACGCCCACGCCAACACCAACTCCTACACCCACCCCCACCCCTACGCAGGCGCCCACGCTAACACCAACGCCCACACCAAATCCGACACCGACCCCTACGCCAATACCCACGCCGACCCCCACGCCCACCCCAACTTCGACGCCCGCGCCAACACCAACGCCGACCCCCACACACTCGCCTACACCGACACCCTCGGTTGCGGTACCGGTCGAGGAGGGAAGCACGCCGGCACCGGTGACCATCGTGCTGATTTTCGTGGGAGTGTTACTTGTAACCGGTGCCGTGGCGTTTCTCCTTAGACCGCGGCGATAGCCCGGGCTGAGGAGAAACCTGCTCCTGCTGAGAGGGTTGAGGCCAACCGAGCGAGGGTGCGAAAGAACGTCGATGCGAACAGTGGCGGCTGAGGGTGGGGAGGGAGAAGATAGAAGGACTCGAGACGGAGGTGGAGCGTATGCGTGGACGGCGGGGCCCCAGGTGACGATGTTGGCCTTGATGGCCATTCTGAGAGAACTGCGGCAGCGGTACGTCAAAGAACCGTGGAGCAAGCAGGTTGCATGGCTTGAACAGGATTCCACGATGGCTAGGGCAGATGCTTCCCGCTGGTCGTTGGAGGCTTGTCCCCCGTCCATACTTCCTGAGTAGGCATCCAAACCCGAAGTCCCTATCCGCTGCTCTCAGCGTTCGACATGCCATGGTAGAGTCCACTCGCTCGCCTCGTGACTGCGCGCGCGGTGGCCGCTTTCTGGTGAAGTGGCTGCCGCTGATCACAATCTGTGCCACCCTCTGCCTGCTGGTGGAGCTGGGCGCTATCCTGGCCCAGACCCCCATCGCCGCCCCTACGATCGACTCGGTGACCCCGGACGACGGTCAATTAACGATCGGATGGACGGCGCCAGCAGGCGTGACGGGGATAACCGCCTACGACCTTCGCCACATCCGCAGCGACGCGGCGGACAAGGCCGACGTCTACTGGACGGAGGTCCCGGACGTCTGGACAACGGGAGCCGGCGACCTCACCTACACCCTTGCGGACCTCCAGAACGCCGTCGGCTACGACGTGCAGCTGCGGACGGTGACCACGACCGACGGGGCGTGGTCGGGGACGTCGACCGGCACCCCTCAGATCACGGGCCCCAGGATTACCTCGGTCGCCGTCGGTGACGGGGCCTTAACAGTCGTCTGGAGTGCGCCCGCCGTCGCCGCGACGACCGTGATCAGCACCTACGACGTGCGCTATATCGAAAGCTCCGCCGCGGACAAGGCCGACGCCAACTGGACGGTCGTGGAGGAGTTCTGGACCTCCGGGAGTCTGGCCGGCGTGCTCGCCGGCCTCACCAACGGGACGGGTTACGACGTGCAGGTGCGGGCCGCGGCCGACACCGACGGCGCCTGGTCGGTCACCGCCACAGGGACGCCCGCCGAGCACGGGGGCACGACCGCGACGGCGACTACGCTGCCGCTGACCACGCGCATGGGCGGGATGATCGCCTCCGAGACCGACGTGGACGTCTTCAAGATCGATCTGACCGCCGCGACGGGCATCATCATCTCCACCCGCGGCGACCTCGACACGGTGGGGCAGCTGCTGGACGGGGACGGGATGCTGATCAGGGAGAACGACGAGGGGGACGAGCTCCAAGGACGCCACAACTTCCTCCTCTGGGGCTCCCTCCAGGCGGGAACCTACTACGTCACGGTCACGGGCGGCGATGGCGCCACGGGCGCCTACGTTCTGGAAACAACGACCGTCGCCGACTCCACGGCGCGGTCCGATGCCCAGGACATCGAGGTCGGCGGCTTCGCCAGGGGGATCATCGATACGGAGACGACCGACAAGGACTGGTTCCGCATAACGCTGACCGGGCACACCATTCTGCTGGTGCACACGACCGGCCCCGCGCACACGTCGGGCGACCTCTGGCTGAGCGGGACCGGGCGGCCCCCAAACGTGGAGAGATTCCCCCTGGGGGGCAACCTCTTCTTCGTACGTGCCAACCTGAGCCCAGGGACCTACTACGTGGAGGTTGACGGCTATCTTGACGCAACCGGCGCCTACACCCTCCACGTGAGCCGGGCCGCCGAGCCGGGAAGCAGCGCCGAGGCGGCGGAGCCTCTCGTCCCGCTTTTCCCGAAAGCGGGAACCATCAGCCCGGCGAACGACGTCGACTACTTCCGCATTGAGTTCGCCGAAGCGACCCATGTCGTCCTCAGCGCCTCGGGCTCCGCCGTCCCCATCGCCGGGGAGCTTCTGGACTCGGGCGGCAACCCCGTTGACGCGAACATCATCGAGAGCAGGTACACGGCAAGCGCGCCCGCCGGGTTCACGCTCCGCGACCGCCTGGTTGCGGGGACCTACTACCTCAAGGTCACGCGACGGCCCGGCAGCGCCGGGCCGAGGGTGGGGCGCTACGGGCTGCACATGTTCGAGGACTACGTCTACGGCGAATTTTTCGACGGGTGCACGGCGCTCACCGCGTCCCTCAGCGATCCCCTCAGCGACCCCCTCTCCGGATGCCAGTGGCACCTGGAGAACACCGGGCAGCTGGGCGGGACCGTGGGCGAGGACATCAACGTCCGGGAGGTGTGGGCGGCCGGCCACCTGGGGGATGGCGCCACCGTGGCCTTGGTCGACAACGGCATGGACGTCGGGCACCCGGACCTGGCGCCCAACGTGATTGCGGACCGCAACTACGGCTACGGCGGCGCAGCCGTGTACAATCCCGGAAATACCCACGGCACCGGCGCCGCCGGCCTCATCGCCGCGCGGGACAACGACATCGGCGTTCGGGGGATCGCGCCCCGCGCCCAGATCTACGTCTACAACATCATCGACGCCTACAACCATGCCTATGCGGCGGACGCGATGACGCGGGGGATGGAGACCACGGCCATCAGCAACAACAGCTGGTCGGTAACCGAGGGTCCCGGGTATGCCGCGGCGCCCTCGGGCTGGGAAAGCGCGGTGGTGCGAGGGGTCACGGAAGGCTACGGCGGCAAGGGGGTGCTGTACGTGCGGTCCGGCGGCAACGACGCGGTGCTGGGCGCCAACTCCAACCTGAGCGGATTCCGGAACCACTACACCGCTACGGCCGCCTGCGCGGTCACGGATCATGGTGTCCGGTCGCACTACTCCGAACAGGGCGCCAACCTGTGGGTATGCGCGCCTTCCGGCGCCAGCTATTTGCCAGCGGCCATCACCACCACCGATAACTTCGGCCGCTACCGGAACACCTACGGCGGGACCTCCGCCACGGCCGCCATCGTTTCCGGGGTGGCCGCGCTCCTGCGGGGCGCATACTCCGACCTGACCTGGCGCGACGTCAAGCTCATCCTGGCGGGCTCCGCCCGGAAGAACGACCCATCGAACACCGGCTGGGAGGAGGGCGCCCTCCAGTACCGCTCCACAACCGAGCACTACGCGTTCAACCACGAGTACGGCTTTGGGGTGGTCGATGCCAAGGCGGCGATGGACCTGGCGGCCGGCTGGTCCAGCCCTCCCCAACTGACCGAGGAAACAAAGGCGTCAGGCGACGTCAATCTGGCGGTCCCGGACCTGCCCTCCTCGGGCACGCCCACCACGATCACCAGCAGCATCACCATGGGATCCGGCGTGCAGTTCACCGAATTCGTCTCGATTCGTCCCTCCCTCACGGCCGAGGCGTTCAGGGACCTACAGATCGAACTGGAGTCGCCATCGGGCAAGGTCTCCGTGCTGTCCCCGTACTTCCTCGTTGGCAGCAGGGAGTGCACGTCGTTGCACGGCATCCTCCCGGGCCGGTGCAACCTGGACGGCTTCGTGCGCTTCGGTTCCGCCAAACACCTTGGCGAGGACCCTGCCGGCGTCTGGACGCTGCGCATCACGGACCACGTGAATGGCGGGGCAGCCGCCCGGCTCAACGCGTGGAGCCTCACGGTCTACGGGCACCGGGAAAGCCCCGCCGCCCCCGCCATTGATTCGGTCTCCGCCGGCGGCGAGGCGCTCGCCGTCACCTGGACTGCCCCGACCAACACTGGCGCCTCCAACATCACCGCCTACGACGTGCGCTACATCCTGACCAGCGCCGACGAGACGGCGGACTCCAACTGGACCGTCTTGCAGGACGTCTGGACCTCCGGCTCCGGCGATCTCTCGTATGTCGCTACCGGCCTGACCGGGAGTGCCGAGTATGACGTGCAGGTGCGCGGAGTGAACGCCGCCGGTGACGGCCTCTGGTCGGACACCGCCACCGGCACACCGACGACGGACGAGGCGCCGACCATCGACGCCCTCACCCCCGGCGACCGGTCGATTGTCATCGGGTGGACCGCGCCCACCAACGCCGGCCTGGGGACCGTCACCGCCTACGACCTGCGCTACATCCGCTCCGACGCTACGGACAGGTCCGACGCGAGTTGGACCGTGGTCTCGGCGATCTGGACCTCCGGCTCGCTCGAATACACGCTCAACCCGACGACCACTCCGCTGGTCAATGGGGTCTCCTACGACGTGCAGGTGCGGGCGGTCGTGGGGAGCGTCCAACACCCCTGGTCGGGTGACCGCTCCGCAACGCCGCGCACCACCCCGGGCGCCCCGACCATCGACTCGGTGACTGCGGGTGACGGCGAGCTCACCGTCGCGTGGAGCGCGCCCGCGAGTGATGGCGGGGCCGACATCACGGCCGACGACGTACGCCACATCCGCAGCGACGCCGCGGACAAGGCCGACGACGAGTGGACCGTCACGCAGGATGTCTGGGCTTCGACCGGCGGCGGCGCGCTTGAGTACACCCTGAGCGGACTGACGACGGACGTGCAGTACGACGTGCAGGTGCGCGCGGTGAACGCCGCGGGCGACGGTCTCTGGTCGGCGACCGCGACCGGCACGCCGCGGATCCCGCCGGGGGCGCCCGAGGCGGTGCAGGTCTACGTATATATGACGGGCAAGCTGGAGGTGCGCTGGTCGGCGGCGGACTTCGCCTCGACCACGGGCTTCAAGGTGCAGTGGCGTTCGGGCGACCAGGACTGGGACGCGTCGCGCTCCGACGAGGTCGACCCGGCGACCGCCCATGTGGAGTGGTCGTCGACGCCGGACAGCCGCCGCTACCGGCATGGCCTGGACGGGCTCACGAACGGCACGGCTTACGAGGTGCGAGTGATTGCGTCCAATGCCGGCGTGGACGGCGACGCGTCTGCAGTGGCAACCGGGACGCCGCAGTGGGACTCCACCCACGCCCAGGCGGCAACGTTCATCGAGAACGAACTGATCAGCGTCCACGAGGACGCCAATCCGTGGCTCCGGGTCGCGTTCGACTGGATCGACGCCGCCAACAAGCAAAACGACCCCTACGGTCAGAAATCCGGAATCGACTTCCACCTCGGCCAACAGTATTACGGGCAAGTCGTTCATTCGTGCTTCAACAGCGCCGGCGCGGACTTGCACCATTCGCTCTGGGACGCGAGGGCGCGGTACTGCCAAATCACCTGGTTGTATATCAACTGGGACTTCGTGGACGTGATCCCGCTCATCACCCACGAGCTCGGCCACGTGCTGACGCTGACGAACCGTCTGGAGGGCTCGCCCGAGGTACCGATCGCCATCGCGCGGCTGTACTTCGCCCGGGTCGACCACGGCTGCGACTACCGGCCCGCCCGAGAGTTGCTGGCCGACCTGCTCATGGTGAGTGTGTTCGGCGATGCCGGATTGGGGGAGACGGGCTACTGGCGGCATTGCGTTTCCCGTGATACGGAGGAGGCGCTGGAAGTCGTCCGCACGGCGCTGGCGGGCGAGATGCCGGCGTGGTTGGCCGAGACCTACGACGACGAGAACGGCGACCTCGATCTGGCACTCGTGTGGTCCCACATCAAGGCCGAGGGGGGCTCATCCGGGAGCATGAGGGACCTGATGCGCACCGCGTTCGGCGGCCTCTGCCGGTCCGACGCGTTGTGGAACAGTGCGATACGCATTCCGTGGCGGGACGGCGGCTGCGTGCCCCAGGCGCCCGCGGGTCTGGCGGCTGTCGCCGCCGTCGACGGCATCATGGCTGTGTCCTGGCAGGCACCCGACGACGACGGCGGTTCACGGATCACCGGCTACACGGTGCAGTGGAAGTCCGGCGCGCAGGACTACGACGCTTCCCGCGAAACGTCGGTGACCGACCTCGCGGACCTGTCGCACACCATCGAGGGCCTGTCCCACGGCGTCGACTACACGATCCGGATCCTGGCCTCCAACATCAACGGCGACGGCGCCGCCTCCGAGGTGACCACGACCGCGGTGGGATCCGAAGCCGCCCTCGAAACCCTGACCCTGGCCGGCGCGACGCTCTATCCCACCTTCAGCAGCACCACGTCCTCGTATGCGGCAGTGACGGGCCACGCCGCCACGCAGATCACGATTGCCGCCACGGCGGCCGACGCCGACGCCAGCGTCGCGTTCCTCGACGTCGACGGCAACGCCCTCACGGACGCCGGCACGGCCGCCGAGTTCCAGGTGAATGTGTCGGTGGGGGCCAACGTCATCCAGGTCCGGGTGACGGCGCAGGACGGCGTCGCCGCGACCTACACCGTGACCGTCACCCGGGCGGCGGAGAACACCTCGCTGAGCCCGCCGGCGAGCGATCCCCCCGTGCCGGTCGCGTCAACGGCCCTCTACACGATCGTGTTCCAGGGAGCCTGGACCACCGACGTCACGCCGGACGGTCGCCCTAGCGGGGCGCACTTCTCACCCCTTATCGGAGGCGTCCACGGGGCCGATGTGACCTTCCTCGAACGCGGCGGGACGGCCAGCGGCGGGGTCGAGCAGATGGCGGAAATCGGGGGAACGGGAAAACTCCGGAACGAAGTCCAGGCAGCCATCAACGCCACCCCGGCGACCGCGCTCAGCGTGCTGAGGCGCTCCGGCAACATCGGCGCGACGGGCTCCGACACCCTGAGCAACGTCATGCTTACCACCGAGTTCCCGCGGGTGACGCTGACCACGATGATCGCGCCGAGCCACGACTGGTTCGTCGGCGTCTCCGGGTTGCCCCTGCTCAACGCGCAGGGCAACTGGTTGGCGTGGGTTCGCGTCTTCCTGTATCCGTGGGACGCCGGCAGCGAGGAGGGCAACGACTTCTCGCTCAGCCCCAGCGTCGACACCAGCCCGCGCGGCGTCATCCACAGCATCCGCGGGACGGGCAAGTTTTCCACCGAGAGAATCGCTACCCTCACGTTCACGCTGGAGTCGATGAACTTCGCGCCAACGGGCGCGCCGTTCATCGCCGGCGTCACCGGCGCGCCAGAGGTGGGTGAAGAGCTGACGGCGCACACGTCCGCCATCGCTGATGGGGATGGCCTGGCCAGCCCCGGCTACAAATACCAATGGCTGCGCGTGGACGCCGGCGGACAGGCCGCTACCATCTCTGGTGCCACATCACCCACCTACACCGTGCAAGGGGCTGATGTGGGCCGCCAGCTCACGGTGCGGGTGTCGTTCACCGATGACAACAACACTGTCGAGGAGCTGACCAGTGACGCCACGGAAGCGGTGATGGTGACCCAGGTGACCGTCTCCTTCGGCGCAGGCGGCTATGCGGCTGCGGAAGGGGGCCAGCGGGCCACCGTCAAGGTCATGCTGGACAAGGACCCGCACCGGACCCTCAGGATCCCGCTGCATGCGGCCACGGGTGGGGGAGCAGATTCCTCCGACTACGCCGCCACGGCGCAGGTCACCTTCCGGCCCGGCGAGACCGAAAAGGAGGCCCACGTCACCGCCGCTGACGACCGCGTCGACGACGATGGCGAAAGCGTAACGTTGTCCTTCGGCGACCTGCCCGATGGGGTGTCCGCCGGCAGTCCGTCCGAGACGGTCGTAGAGCTCATCGACGACGACTACGTGCCGGTGACCCTGGGGTGGGAGGAGACGGCCTTCACGGCGGAAGAGCCCACGAGTCCCGGCGCCACGACGGCGGTGAACCTGCGCGCAGAGGCGGTCACAGCCACGGACAAACGCCCCGAGAGCGGGTTCACTCTGGCCTTCACCGTGCGCACCGTCGACGGCACCGCACAGCAGCCCGATGACTACGAAGAGTTCACGGCAATGGAGACCTTTGACCACAACGACTTCTTCCGGACCCCGGTGGGCGGTGGCCAGTTTCGCTATGTTGCCTCGGTCGTCTTCACCGTCACCGTCGCGCACGACACCGTCGACGAGCCGTTGGAACGGTTCACCGTCCTGCTGGCCCTTGCCGGCGCGGACCGGCCGCACCTCATCCTCGGCGCGGCGACGGCCACGTTGACCACCACGGACGACGTGGCGTCCTTGGTGGACCTGCGGACGACGGTGACCGCCCGTACCAGCGCCGTGGAGCCCGGCGAGGAACTGACCTATGAGTGGTCGATCTACAACAGCGGGCCCGCCGCCGCAACAAGCACGGTCCTCACCGGCACCCTGGACGGGGGGATGACCTTCGTTTCGGCCCAGGTGACCAGTCCAGCTACGGGCCAGTGCGGGCGGTCGGGCCGGACGGTCGCGTGCGCGGTCGGGACGCTGGAAGTCGGCGACACCGCTGTTGGGGAGATCGTCGTCCAAGTCAGGGACGGCGCCTCGGCGGATATGGGCTTCACCGCCGTGGCGGCAGCGGACCAGTTGGACCGAAGACCGGCGGACGACAACGGGTCGGTGACGACGGCGCTGGATGCGCCGCCGGGGCGGGTCACGGACCTGCGGGCGACGGGAGAGCGTGGGCACATCGACGTGACGTGGAGCCCGCCGGACGACAACGGCAGCGCCATCACGGGCTATGAGCTGGAACGCAAAGCGGGAACCGACGACTACGCTTCCGTCTTCCCGCAGCCGCCGCAGGGGACGACGTCCCACCGGGACGAGGACGTTTCGGAGGGGACAGAGTACACCTACCGGCTTCGGGCGGTCAACGAGGACGGTGAAGCGGAGTGGTCCAACGAGGCGACCGCAACCACTCGGGAAACCCCGGCACCACCCCCCCCACCTCCTCCCCCACAACAATCGTCGGGCGGCGGCGGTGGCGGCGGGGGCGTTGGTGGTGGCGGCGGCGGCACGCCTCGTAACCGGTCGCCGGCGTTCACCGACGGCGACGCGACCACGCGCTCTGTGCCCGAGAACACGGCGGCGGGCCAGGACATCGGCGCGCCGCTGGAGGCCGTGGACCCGGACCGGCGGGACACGCTGACCTACACCCTGGAGGGGGAAGACGTCTCGGCCTTCGACATTGACGCGGCGACGGGACAGCTGCAGACCAGGGCTCCCCTGGACTACGAGACCCGGATCAGCTACACCCTCACCGCGCGCGTGGAAGACCGTCGGGGTCGCAGCGACGTTATGGAGGTGACGGTCACGGTGACCAACGTGGGGTTGGACGGCACGGCTGGCCGCTATGACACGGACGACAACGGGGCCATCGACCGGGACGAGGCCATCGCGGCGGTCGTCGACTACTTCAATGGCGTCATCAGCAAGGAAGAGACCATAGAGGTCGTCCGGGTCTACTTCGCCGGCTGATTCGACGGCCCCGGAGAGTGGAGCGCAGGAGCGGGCAGAAGCAAGGGAGAGCAATGGTCACGAAAGCGTTGGCGTTGTTGCCTCTTGGGCAATAGCGACGAGACCCTACGGCACTGCAGGGTAGTAGACCTGGGTTCCGTAGAAGGCAACGGCGCCTAGGATTCCACTCATGTGGTTCGAGCCTCAGCGAGTGGGCCTAAGTGGATGGTAGGCAGAACCATCTTCGAGATGTGGCTGGGGGGACTGTGAGGCTCCCCCAAAGCCCGGCCCGCCACCCCACGGTTATCACAGGGCCGCATGGGCGGCGGCAATGCCACCCATGCTCGCGCAGCCATCCTTTGCCCGCCCCGTCCCGATGGCCACTACCCGCGGAAGTTACGCCGCAGTTCCGACACGTACCGTCTCCCGAGGCCGTCCCCGTTCTCTGCCAGCCAATCGGTTAGCCTCGTCGTGCCGGTCGGCGGTTCGTCCGATGTCAGCAGGCCATCCATGAGACCAACAACCTCGTCACGGGTGAGCGACATGTCACGCATCAGCAGGCCGACCAGCCCGGTCAAGGCCAGACCCACGCGCGGAGGCGTGTGTAGGAACCATCTTCGGACGCCCGTCGAGGATGCCAGCTGGCGAAGCAGGGCCTCGAAGGAGAAGGTGTCCGGCCCGGCAGCGTCGGCCACGGAGCTCTCACTCTGAGAGCCAGCATCACCGCCTTGGCCGCCAGGTCTCCGGTGTACACCGCTAGACCTGGTAGCCGCCCCGCCTGAAAACGGGAACCAACCCTAAACGCCACAGGACCCGGGCCATGTTGTTCATCGGCACACCGCCTCTGGCGAAGACCACGGTGGGCCGACCCGATGGAAGCCGTGGTTATCGTGGCGCATCCGTAGGGGCTGGGTTTGAACCGTCCAGACGGGGTCGTACGATGGCGCGCCCACCCAAGGCCATATGCGGGGAGCCCTGAATAATCCTCGCCGCATCGTCGAGCGATTCGGCGTTGATGATTAGGTAGCTGTCGATGCCCATGCCATCCATCATGGTATCCGTGATCGTGTCCTTGGAGACCTTCCTGCCGGCGGCTTCCAGCGGTCCGCCGGAATCCAATGTCCCGCTCTCCACAACTCCGTCAATCCACGCAAACAACTCCACCATGTATGCCTGCGTCCGCTCATCGCCATGCGGCCAAGGGCATCAAACCCAAGCAGAACAGCCCAGGACGCCTAAGCGCCCTGGGCGTTTCCTACGTCAACGCCTCTGGCGAAGGGTGGGAGGGGGTCGACGTAGTCTGCCCACACCTGCAGGAGCCGGCGCCTCTGCTCCAACAAGTCGGAGCGAAAGTACGCCCGCTCCACTGGCCCGCCGACAATGTGCGCCAGGCTCATCTCGATTGCCTCGCGGCTCGCGCCGGATTGTTCGGCGGCCCAATCGCGGAAGCTGCTGCGGAAGCCGTGGGGGACGCAACCGAGGCCGTCCTTCTTGGCGCGGAGACTGAGTGCGTTGTCGCTGAGGGGCCGGCCGCTGGGGTTCGGGAACACCAGCGCGTTGGGGTTGATGGGGCCTGTATAGATCGGGCCGTATTTGTTGTAGTCCGGCCGGCGCTTCCGGCGCTTCCGTATGGCCTGCCTGGCCGCCAACAGCACCCACAGGGCCTGCATGGACAGCGGCACGCGGTGGGACTTGCCAGTCTTCATCCGCTCTGCCGGCACTGTCCAAACCATCCCCTCCAGGTCGATCTCGCTCCAGATCGCGCCCCGTACTTCCCCGGACCGGGCCGCAGTGAGAATCAGGAACTGGAAGGCCAGCCGCGTCTCCCGCATCCCTTGGGAGCGCTTGATGGTTACGAAGGCCGCAGCCACGTCTCGATAGTCAAGGGCGCTGTAGTGGACTGCGCGGGGCCGCCTGCCCCACTCCGCGATAAGCCCTTCAATCGCCTCGCCGGCGGGGTTCGGGCCGGCGATCAGGTCAAAGCCTAACGCCCAGGTGAAGGTGGCCCGCAGGCGCTGGCGGACACGCCGGGCCGTATCGGGAAGCCTGTCCCATATCGGTTCCAGCATCTCCGCAATGTCCCGCTTGGTGACCTGCGCGATGGGCATATCCCCGATGGCAGGAAAGGCGTGGCGCTCAAGAACCTGCAGCCAGTTTCGCGAGTGCTGGGGGTTGGCCAGCCGTCCGCCCCGGACCTTCGCCTCGTGCACTCGGCGGGCGGCTTCGGCA
This sequence comes from Dehalococcoidia bacterium, assembly GCA_965197715.1. Classification (GTDB taxonomy): domain Bacteria; phylum Chloroflexota; class Dehalococcoidia; order Lucifugimonadales; family UBA1127. Next base: position 1,943,122 of record OZ240224.1, on the reverse strand, counting down.
ACGGTGAGGGACCGGGCCTCGGCCCGGCGTTCCCTTGCCTTCGGATGGGTCGGCCGTGGCTGCTGGCCGCTGCGCAGCGCCACCCGATATGCCTCCGCCGCCTTTCGCGCCTCCGTCAGGGAGACGGCGGGATACCCGCCAAGGCCCTTGTCCGTGCGCCGGCCGTCCACCCTCACCCGCAGAACCCAGGACTTGGTTCCCCCCGGCGCGATGTAGAGATACAGGCCCCCGCCGTCGCCGTACCGCCCCCTGTCTCTTAGTCCACGCACCTTCTCGGCTGTCAAACCAGCCATGCGGCCACCCCCTTTTACCACCGGCTTTTACCACCGTTAGGGGGATTTTGCTGCAAGAGTGGGCTGTTTGTCAAGCTAATGGGGGAGGTGATACTGGCGCATACGGGATTCGAACCCGTGATCTCCGCCTTGAGAGGGCGGTGTCCTTGGCCACTAGACGAATGCGCCACACAGCAATGGCTGGGGATCCTGGATTCGAACCAGGGCTTGCAGATCCAGAGTCTGCCGTCCTACCACTAAACGAATCCCCAGCGCAGCCTCTATGGTAGCAAACGCGGGGCCCTCTTCGCAAACGACGGGTGGCCGCCGCGCCGTCGCCGACCGGGGGGGCCGACCCCCCCTACAGCCCCGCCACTGCCCCCTCCGCGTCCACGTCCAGGGACCGCGGCCTGCCCGGAAGCCCGGGCATCGTTACGATGTTCCCTGCGATCGGGTAGATGAACCCGGCGCCTATCGACGCCCGTACGTCGCGCACCTCAAACGTGTAGTCCGACGGCCGCCCCTTCCGCTCCGCCCGGTCGCTGATCGATAGGTGCGTCTTCGCCATGCATACCGGCAGCCCGTCCCACCCCAGGTCCCGGAACCGCCGCAGCTGCCCGCGTGCACCCGGGCTCCAGGACACGTCCCTGGCGTTGTACACTCGGCGCGCCAGCGCCAGCACCTTGTCCTCCAACGAGTCCGACAGCTCATACGCGTAGTCGATCTCCGCCACCCCGCCCTCCGGCACGCCCCGCGTCGCGGCCATCAGCGCCTCCGCCAGGTCCGTGCACCCTGCGCCGCCCTCCGTGAACGGGCTGCTTTCCACCGCCGCCGCCGCGCCAGCCTCCTCGCTGCCCTGCTTTGCCGCGCGCAGCTCCTCCTCCGTATCCGTCGGGAACCGGTTCAGCGCCACCACCACCGGCAGCCCAAACGACCGGATGACCCCCACCAGGTGCCGCAGGTTCGACATCCCCGCCTCAACCGCGGCCAGGTCCGGCGAGTCCAGCTCTGCCGCTCGCACACCGCCGTGCGACTTCAGCGCGCGTATCGTCGCCACGATCACCGCCCCATGGGGACGCAGCTGCGACGTCCTCGTCTTGATGTGCATGAACTTCTCGAACCCCAGGTCCGCCCCAAACCCCGCCTCCGTCAGCACGTAGTCCGCGTAGCTCAGCGCCAGCCGGTCACCCACGATGGAGCTGCACCCGTGGGCAATGTTCCCGAACGGCCCCGTGTGCACGATGACCGGTTGCCCCTCCGTCGTCTGCACCAGGTTGGGCAGCAGCGCGTGCCGCAGCAGCGACATCATCGACCCCACCGCGCCTCCAATCTCCGCCGCCGCCACCGGCCGCCCCTCGTCCGTGAGTCCCACAACCATCCTGCTCAACCGTGCCCGCAGGTCCTCCAGATCCGTGCTCAACGCCAGAATTGCCATCACCTCAGAGGCCGTCACAATGTCGAACCCCGTCTCACGCACCGGCGCGTTGGCCGCGCCTCCAAGCCCTATCGCCACCTGCCGCAGCGACCGTTCCTCCATGTCGGACACCCGCCGCAGCGTGATCCCCGCCGGCGACATGCCTGCCACCTGCCCGCGCTGCACAGCGTTGTCCGTCAGCGCCGCCAGCAGGTTGTGCGCCGACCCCACCGCGTGCGCGTCCCCGGTGAAGTGGATGTTCACCTCGTCCTCCGGCTCCACCCGCGACATGCCCCCGCCCGTGCCGCCTCCCTTGATCCCGAATATCGGGCCCAGCGACGGCTCCCGCAGCGTCGCGGCGACGTTCACGCCCAGCAGCCCCATCGCCTGCGTCAGACCCACCGTGGTCGTCGTCTTGCCCTCGCCCGCGGGCGTGGGCGTCATCCCCGTCACCACGATCAGCTTCCCCCGCCCCTCGCGGTTGCTCACCGCATCCAGCGGAATCTTGGCCTTATGGTGCCCATACGGGATCAGCACTCTGGGGTCCAGCCCCAACCGCTCGGCGATCTCCGCTATCGGTCGCACGATTGCACCTACTCCTCTCCGTTATCCCGCCGGACAAGCGCCCACGCCGGCCTCATCCTGAGCCTGTCGAATGCCATCCTTGCGGGGCACGGCGCTCGGACACGACGTTGGAGCGCGTGCAGCCCCCCCGAAGGCCGTAGATACCTAAGGCGGGTTGGGACAAGCCTGAGCCGGCAGTCCGCGCCGCTCACAGAGACCCTTGCACAACCGTCATTCCCGCGAAAGGAGACCTTTGCACAACCGTCACCCCCGAACCCACCCGCCGTCATTCCCGCACCTCCCACGTCGTCATTCCCGCGAAAGCGGGAATCCAGGGTGGGGCCCGGGGCTGGCGGGGTTTGCTTCACCCTCCCAACCTCACTCTCCACGGGAAGTTACGCAAAGGTCTCCTCACACGAGAACGGCGCTCAAGCCTGGAGGGCAACGCCTCACAGACCGTAGAAGGACTTGGGGTTGTCGTAGACGATCTTCCGCACGGCGTCCTGCGAGATTTCGCCCTGGCTGGCGCGCTCCTCCAGAATGCGGACGAACTTGTGCTCCTGCGACGAATCGTTGTGACTGTAGTCGGACCCGGCCAACAGGTTGTCCGCGCCGACGTACTGGAGGACCATCGGCAGGTTATCGTCCATGAGGCATGCAACGTAGATGTTGTTCGCCTTGAACAGGTTGTCCGCCACCTCGTAGCGACTGCGCCGCACGTCGTTGCTCGACTGGTCGAAACGCTGCGCGTCCCGTCTGAGCGCATGCACCATCATGGGCACCCATGCAGCTCCAGCTTCGATGCAGCCCAAACGCAGCTTTGGAAACCTGCCCGGCACGCTGTGCACCAGCAAAGACCACACTCCGTTGATCACCGGCGCCTTCCGAGTGAAGAAGCTCGTATCGCCTATGGACTCCGCCGCCCCTGTCCCCGTATGGAAGCAAATGGGCATGTCAAGCCGTTCCGCTTCCTCGTAGAGGGGGAAGAAGTACGGATCGGAGGGCCAGTGGCCCGCTTCCTCGTCCCCCTTCTTCAACGCGCCGCATGCGCCGTGGTCCTTGGCAAAACGTAGCTCCTCCAGCGCAGCCTCCATGTTCTTCAGTGGCGGCACGCAGATCCAGCGCAGCCTTCCCTTCGCCACGGCGCAGCGGTCCGCCAGCCAGCGGTTGTAGCTGCGTGTGAGGCTCAGCTCCACCTCCGGCCGCGGCGCCGGGTCAGTAATGAACAGGGTTGGGTAGATGACCTGCACGTCCGTACCCAGCTCGTCCATGTGGCGCAAGCGCGCCTCGACGTCGATCAGCTCCCGGGTCTCCGCCGTCGTTCGGCTTGTCATGTCGTTGCGGTCCGGCCGGCGCTGCCGCAGTCCGTCGACCAGCCAGTAGGGCCTGCCAGGGCTGCCCGGATCAGGGCTTGGGTCAAAGCGTATCGTTGGCTTGTGTTCCGCCTCCTCGACCGTCATGTACTCCCACGTGGCGTTCGTTTCGTCGACGTGGGTGTCGCTGTCGATGACCCGCTGCGTCGTCATACTGCGTCCCTCCCTCCCAAACGTTACTGCACGTCGTCACAGTAGGCGAAGGCGTTGCCGACGGGCGAGGCCCACACGTCGATGTAGTCCACGATGGTCGTCGGGCGCCCTTCAGTCGCCGCCGCCGCCGCTATCCACGCGCACGTCTCCCGCGTACCCAGCGCCGGGCCGCCCGGCGACGGCATGCCCGTGATGTTACGGTCCCGCACATCCGTGCGCTGGCTTGTATCGTCCTCCGGTATCACGTAGCCGTCGAAATGCTCCGCCATCCCGCGCGCATCGCCGACCTTCAGGTACTCCAGAGTCTTCAGGTCGAAGTCCACGTTGAGCCATGCCCCTTCCCTTCCAGGCGTATGCCACAGCCCACCGGACCCGACGATGCCGACTCGGAGGTCGCTGGGAAACTCGTCTATCACCTCCCGGACGGCCTTGCCGAACTGGTAGCACCTCATGGCCGTGGGCTGAGGGGCGAAGTAGAGGTTCATCATCACGGGCACCATGGGCAGGGTCCAATCCGTGAGCTCTTCCGCCGCACGGATGACACCGCCCGCCAACCCCCTGTCCGGCTTGGGCATATCCATGCAGAAAGCCGGGTCGAAGCCTCGCTTCATGACCCCCGTGAGAAGGGCCACGGCCAGCTCCGGATGCCCCTTGAACGTGAAGCCCGGCTCGGCGTGCCGGCCCATCTGCGGGCCGTCCTCTTCGCGCGCCCGGCTCGCCGGCCTCTTCCTGAACCCCTCCCCAACGTAGACGGCGAAGGCCGGGTAGTTGTTGAAGTCGAAGCACTCCAGCTGATCGCCGCTGAAGATGACCAGCACGTCCGCCTTGACCTCCGCGATCTTCTCCCGCAGCACGCGAAAGCCCTCATGGGTGCGCGCCGCCTTCCTCACGTTGGTCTCGTCATCCTCGATGGGAACGTCCTCTCGAATCGGGCGCGCAAGCCTGCGCGCCCGCCAGAGTTCGCCGGGCATGGACGTCGTGCCGCCGTGGGAGTGCATGAAGGTGCCAACGAGTTGCGCCACCGCCGCGTGCTCCTTCCGTCGCCTGGCCCCACAGCCGCCGGCCCCGCCCCACACCCGGAGCCCCGCCGGCCCTGCGCGCCGACTGCATGATAGTACCGGGATGCATGGGGCCGTCAAGCGCCCCCGACCGGACGCCTGCCACCCGCCCCCAACAAGGCCGTCGCACACCCTTCAGCCATCACCCAATGACAAGGTCAGACGTCGCCACACCCCCTAACCTACCGGCGGCGTAGCGACGCCCACAAAGCCGTCGCGCAGCGACTCGCGCTAGCGACCTAGTCGCGGATGTCCTGGAGGAACCACTCAGTCGGGACCTCGTGGCCCAGCCCGCGCTCCTTCGCCTTCTCGTACACGATGGACCCGCACGCGGCGAACTGAAGGCCCTGGTTGCCGACGTCCAGGTACACGGTGATCTGGTCGTCACTCGTCCTGCCCTCGACGGTCCCTGCCGCCAGGTCCGGGAACGTTGGGTACTTGGTCCGCGAAAAGCTGCGGAGCGCTCCCTCGTCGGGCAGCCGCGCCAGCTCCTCCGGTGTGCCCGTGGAGTAGCCGCGCCCCCGGCGGAGCTCCTCATCCACGGGTGGCGCGCTGCCCACGCCCTGCCGGATGATGACCTCGGCCCTTTCGAGCACCTCGAGGCCCATGCCCCGGCCGGGGTTGGTGACGTGCATACCCGGCTCCAGCCAGTCGCCCGACACCGCCGCCCGCATGCCGTCGGTGGCAAAGCAGACGATGTCCGCGCCGCCAACCGCCTCCTTGGGGCTGTCGACGGCCACCACGTCCACACCAAGTTCCTCGCGCATCTCCGCCGCGTACCCCTCCCGGTGCTCACGCGTCGGACTATACACGTGCACCCGCTCGATGCCCCGCACGGCGCAGAAGGCCTGCAACGACGTCCGGGCCATCCCCCCGGACCCCAGCATCCCGACCACCCGAGAGTTGGCCCTGGCGAGGTACTTGGCCCCGAGTCCCGCCGCGGCGCCCACCCGCATGTGCTGGATGATGCCGTCGTTGAGTATGGCCAGCGGCGCCCCGTTCCGCGTGCTGAACAGGAACACGAGACCGCAGAAGAGGCCGGGCCGGGTGTTGTGCTTCTCCTCCGTCCAGTTGCCGTCCTCGCCCACGGGCCAGGTCAGGATGTCCGACTTCATGCGGATGGCGAACACCCCCAGCTCCTGGCTGACACCCTCCATGGAGCCCCAGCGCCAGTACGCGTCCGTGCGCTCCGACGGTGAGTAGACGTCGATTCGCGGCCGGTGCGTGGCTTCACCCGTGCTCAGCTCCTTGAAGGCAATCTCCTGCGCGTTGATGCAGTCCTCGATGGTCAGGATCTGTCGCTGTACCTCGTTGTCGATGAATAGCATGTGCCTCTCCTCCCGCCGTCTTGGGCCACAGTGTACTCCACGGGATGGGGGAACGGGGCGTAGGGGTCGCTTTTCCATTGGGGGCGGACGCGCCGCCGCTCCGTGCCACGTCATTCCCGCGAAAGCGGGATCCAGGGCGGGGAGGCGGCGCGGGACATCCCCCACCGCAGACCCTTATCACCCCTGATGACACGTACCGACGCAACGCTCCCAACCAACGCCCACAAAGCCGTCGCGCAGCGACCGGGAATCCACGGGGGGCAGCGCGGGGCGGGGCATCCCCCTCACCACCATTCCCTCCATGCACAGTCCACATCAAGAGGCGTAGACTTATGAGACCGTCTCGCACCGCCCACGCCCGCCGGGCGGCCCCCCAAACGCCACACCGAGAGGAGATCCCCCATGCGGCAGCGACCATTCGGCAAGCTTGGCGCGGTGAGCGCGCTCACCCTCGGCGGTGGCGGTGTCGCCCAGATATGGGGGCCCACGAACCGTGAGGAGTGCGTCGCCACGGTCCGCGAGGCCGTCGACTCCGGCATCGACCTCCTGGACCTCGCCCCATCCTACGGCAGCGGCGAGGCCGAGTCCGTCATCGGCGCCGCCTTCGACGGTACCCTGCCCGCCCACATGCGCGTGACGACCAAGTGCCGCGTGGGCGATACGCCGCCCGCTGAGGTCTACGACCTCCTCTCCGGCAGTCTGGCCGGCAGCCTTGAACGCATGAGGCTCGACCACGTCGACGTCATGTTCCTGCACAACGCGGTCACCCTTGTCGGCCCGGGCGACGAGCGCGTGACCACCGCCGAGTCCGTCGCTGAAGCAGTCGTGCCCGCCTTCGAGCGCCTCATCGCCGAGGGCCGCATCCGTCACTGGGGGCTGACCGGCATCGGACAGGCGGACGCCCTGATCAAGCTGCTCGCCGACGGCCCGGCCCCCGATTACATCCAGTGCATCGCCAATCTCCTGGACTCCCCCGGTGGGCTGCTGCGTGCCGCAGGCCCTGCCCGGCCGCGCGAGATCATCGCCGCCGCCAACGCCGTCGGCGCCGCCGTCCTGGGCATCCGCGCCGTCCAGGCCGGCGCCCTCACCGACGCCATCGACCGGCCCCTCCCCGGCGGCCACACGGAGCTCGCCGACTACGTCCGCGCCGCGCCGTTCCGCGCCATCGCCGCCGAGATCGGCAGGTCCGCCGCCTACCTCGCCCACCAGTACGCGCTCTCCATGGACGGAGTATCCACCGTCGTCCTGGGCGTGAAGAACCGCCAGGAGCTCCGCGAGTGCATCGACGCGGAGGCCGCCGCACCCATGGCCCCCCCGCTCATGGCCCGCATCGACACCGCCGTCGGCCGCACCGGGTAAACTGGTCACGGACCAAGAGGACGAAACCACACATGGCACGTCAGACTGAGCCAAGCGTCAACAACGCCCTGGGCGGCTTGCTTCAGGGCATGTTGCCCCGGAGTCATGTGCAGTCGGAGAGCACGCAGACAATCTCCGGGCACGCCGGGCGGCGCCCCGACATCATCGTCACCGCCCCCGGTCGCTCGCCCGTTGTGGTCGAGGCCGAGTACATGCCCGCCGTCACCGCCGAGGCCGAGGCAAAGTCCCGCCTTGGGCTGGAACTTGCTGCCAACGGCCGCATCATCGAAGCCGCCGTCGCCCTCCGCTACCCGGACGCCGTTGGCGACGCCCACGACCTGCCCGCCGCCCTGTCGTCGGCCCGCCTCGACTACTGCGTCTTCACCGAGAGCGCGAAGGACGTACAACGCTTCCCGGAGTCCGGCTGGCTGGAGGGCTCCGTTGAGGACCTGGCCGACATGGTCCGCCTGGTGTCCGTCCCGCAGCGCGCCGTGGACCAAGCCGCCACCGCGCTGGAGGGCGGCATCGAGGGGGCCGCAAAGCTTCTGGACGAGATCAACGAGACCCGCTCCGGCATAACGATGGCCATAGCGCGCCGTCTGGGCTTGATCAACGTGCCCCAGAGCCGCCGCATGGCCTGCGCCATCGTCGCCAACGCCCTGGTCTTCCACGAGCATATCGCCGGGATGCACCCAGAGGTCAACCCTCTGGCCACGGTGTGCGGCGACGGCGTAGGCAACCCCCAGGGCGAGGTGCTGGCCGCCTGGGACACGATCCTCGGCATCAACTACTGGGCCATCTTCGCCATTGCCAAGGACATCCTTGAACAGCTGCCCCCAGGGGATGCGGCGGACATCCTGCGACGGCTGAGGAACACCGCCCAATCGGTCAATGCGACAGGCGTGGACAACGCCCACGACCTGACCGGCCGCGTCTTCCAGCGCCTCATCGCCGACCGGAAGTACCTCGCCACCTTCTACACGCTGCCTGCGTCGGCGGCCCTCCTTGCCCGGCTGGCCCTGGCCAAGATGGAGGGCGTGGACTGGGGCGACGTCCAGGCCATCGGCCGGCTGCGGGTTGGCGACTTCGCCTGCGGGACCGGCGCGCTTCTCTCGGCGGTGTATGAGCAGGTAGCCGCCCGCCACGAGCGGGCCGGGGGTGACCCGGTCATCCTCCACAGGGTGATGATGGAGGAGGTGCTCTACGGCTGCGATGTCATGCCCTCGGCAGTCCACATCACCGGCTCGACCCTCTCTGGCGTGGAGCCGTCAGTCCTCTTCAACAAGTCCCGCCTCTACACCATGCCCTACGGCCGCATGAAGGACGACAGCGTGATGATAGGCTCCCTGGAGCTCCTCCAGTCCTCCAACGTGCTGACCCTGTTCAACACCAGCGACCCGGCTATGCGCACCGGCAGCGCCGGTGAGGAGACCGCAGCCCAGATACGCGCCGAGATACCTGATGAGGGCTACGACCTAGTGATCATGAACCCGCCGTTTACCAGACCAGGCTCCGATTGGGAGGGGAGTGAAAGAACTGAGGACTATATCAAGCACTTCAAGGGACTGAGTACCGGATTGGTCACACAGAAAGATATGGCGAAACGCCTTAGTCAGTACACACAAGATACGTGTTATCACGGCTATGCGGGCATAGCCTCCGCTTTTGCAGCCTTGGCTCACAAGAAGCTCAAGCCCGGCGGCGTCCTGGCCTTAGTGCTTCCACTGTCAGCTGCTTCTGGTCTGTCTTGGGAGAGTTTTCGCGAGATGCTTGCCCACAATTACACAGAGCTGACAGTGCTTAGCATAGCTGCTGCGGACAACGATGACATCTCTTTTTCGGGAGACACTGGCATGGCAGAATGTCTGGTCATTGCCCGCAGGCTCAAGCCGGATGAGACGCCTCAAGACCGGGTGCATTTTACGTCGCTCCGGCACAGGCCCCAAGGCTTTCCCCACGCAAGCTCTCTGGCGGGCGGTCTACTGGTCGGCAGCCCGGTCAGGCGAATCGAGGACGGGCCGTATGGCGGTACGGCCCTCGTGGTTGGGGAAAAGTTGGCCGGTGAGACGATAACCGCGCCCCGCGATGCGGAAGGGGAAAGCTGGGGCGCAGTGCGTCTAGCAGACTACTCCCTAGCGCAAACCGCGTATGCCCTGTCCCAATCTAAGTTGTGGTTTCCTAGCGCGGGATCCTCCTTAGAGTTGAAAGTAGCGGAACTAAGCGACATAGGCGAACGTGGCTGGTATCACATAAACATCGTGGGGCCCACAGGGCCGTTTACAAAAGCTCCGCCAAGCCCAACTGCTACCTACCCTGCCTTATGGAACCACCACGCTAAGGAGGAAGCGCGGATGGTGTGTCTGCCAGACTCCCAGTTAATTGTCAGACCTGGAATGGAGGGCAAGGCTGAAGATGTTTCGGCTACGGCCAGCCGCTCCCACATAAATCTCGATTTTAGGTTCAATTCGCAGCCACTAGAAGTGGCATTCACTGAACAGAAGAGCATAGGTGGTACTGCATGGCCTAACGTTACATTTCCCAATGCCCAGTTCGACTATGCATTTTCGGCTTGGTGTAACTCTACGCTTGGCCTGATTCTACACTGGTGGCACGCCAATCGTCAGCAAAGCGGACGGGGACGAACTACCATAAAAGCGGTTCAATCCCTACCGACGCTTGACCTCCGCGCCCTGAGCGACGCACAGCTAGCCACCGCCCAAGCCATCTTTGCCGAGTTCCACGACAAGGACCTCAAGCCCGCCTACCTCGCGGACGCCGACCCCAACCGCGCGCTCCTGGACCGCCGCGTGGTCTGCGACCTCCTGGGTTTCGATGAGGACGTCTACATGGCAGTCCGCCGCCTCGCCGCCAAGTGGTGCGCCGAGCCTTCGGTGCATGGCGGCAAGCCACGGCCCCAGGACGCCACCTTCGTCCCCTAGGGAACACCTGAACAACCCAGTCATCCCCGCACCCACCCCCGGCACACCCTCCCCCCACAAGGCCGTCGCGCCAGCGACCGGGAATCCAGGGTGGCGGCGCGGCGCGGGGCACCCCCCACGTGCCCGTCGCGCCGCCGACCGCAGCGACCTGCCATCCGCCACTACCGCCTCGACCCCCAATCCCCTATCCTCAACCCATGAGCACGCACAGTGGCCCCACCCAGCCGTCTCGACGCCGTGGGCGCAGCCACGCCCACAAGCCGTCGCGCAGCGACCGGGAATCCAGGGCGGCGCGGGGTACTGGGCCTGGTGTGCGTCGTGGCAGCGACCCGCCCCAAATCCAATCAAATCGCCAACCCCACGCCGAAGCTACGCCGCGGCCCCAAAAGCAAACAATCGCCCTTTTTGCACTTGCCAGCTTCAGAAAGCGCAAAAAAAACCCTACACTATCCTACGAAGCTAAACATTCAAACCAGGCCCGCCGGCGACCCCGCTGTCGCCACCCCTCAACTCTCCCCCCACGCGGCCGTCGCCCCAGCGACCCGTGCATCCCCGCACCTACCCACCGTCATTCCCGCACACCCCCCAACGTCATTCCCGCTCCCACCACTCCGTCATTCCCGCGAAAGCGGGAATCCAGGGTGGCAGGGCGGCGCGGGGCATCCCCCACACAAGCCGTCCGCAGCGACCGGGAATCCAGGGTGGCGGCGCGGGGTACGGGGGCCTGGGGTGCCGGGCCGCGGGGGGCTCCCCCCTGACCCCCTACAGCCCGTAGAAAGCCCGAGGGTTGTCGTCGATGATCTTGTGCGCGACCTCGATGGGGATCTCCCCCTCCCGCCCGCGCTGCTCGATGATGTCCAGCGCGTCGATCTGCGCCGACTGGTCCGCGTGCGTGTAGTCCGTGCCGATCATCAGGCTGTCCTCGGTGCCGTACCTGAGGATGTAGGGGAGGTCGTCGGAGGAGTCGCACGCAACGTAGAACCTGCAGTGGCGGAACAGGTCATCCTTGAGGTCGAAGCTCTGGAAGGTGCGCTTCTGCTTCTTGGCCTCCAGGTCGGCCATGAGGAAGGGGATCCAGGAGGCGCCGGTCTCGATCCAGCCGACGCGGAGGTCGGGGAAGCGGTCCGGGACGCGGCTCTGGGCGAGGTCGGTGAAGGCGGAGATCGCGTTGAACCTGCCGCTCATCTGGCCGCTGTCGGAGGGGGCGGGGGGGTTGCCCGTCGCGAAGTGCATGCACAGGGGAATGTCCAGGCGGTTGGCCTCCTCATAGAGGGGGAAGAAGTAGGGATCGCTGGCGTTGCGGCCGCAATCGATACCCTTCTTGAAGACGCCGACAGCGCCGTTCTCCTTGGCCCAGTGGAGCTCCTGGACGGCGGCGTCCATGTCGAGGAAGGGGAGCAGCGCGACCCAGCGGAGGCGGCCGCCGCTCTCCCGCGTCCGCTCCGCGATCCAGCGGTTGTAGGAGCGCGTGAGGGCAAGCTCCACCTCTGCGCGCGCGGTGATGCCGGTCAGGAAGAGGGTCGGATAGAGGACCTGGATGTCGATGTCGAGCTCGTCCATGTGCTTGACGCGGGCCTCCACGTCCTCGAGCTCGCGCGTCTCGCGAACGGTGCCGGTGCGCACGTCGTCGCGAAAGCGGCGAAGCTGAAGGCGGCCGTCGATGATCCACAGGCGATGCGGCCTGGCGTCGGTGACGCTGATGGACCGTCCAGGGTCGACGGTGATGGGGCGAAGGTACTCTTCGCCGGGTTCCAGGTACTCCCAGGTGGCTTCGGTCTCGTCAACGTGGGCGTCTACGTCTACTCGCATGGCTGCTCCTCTCCTTCGGTTCTCGCTGCGTCTCTGGGCTGCTCCGGTTGGCTGTGTCGCGGGCCCGCCGGCCCGGGCCGTGTTCCCCGCGGCAGGGCTACAGGCCGTACAGGGCCTTGGGGTTGTCCTGGAGGATCTTGTCGACGACGGCCGGGGCCAGCTCACCCTTCGTCTTCAGGTTTCTCAGCGCTTCCAGCTCACTGGACGTGTCCGAGTGGCCGTAGTCGGAGCCGATGACCAGGTTGTTCTCGCCGACGTGCCTGAGGATGTGGGGGAGGTCGTCGTTGGTCTGACAGGCGACGTAGAACCTGGCGTCGCCCAGGGGGTCGTCGCCCAGGGAGTCGCCGCCGCGCTCCAGGCGCCTTCGGAGGTCGGTGACCACGTAGGGCAGCCAGCTGGCGCTGAGCTCGATGAAGCCCACGCGGAGGCGGGGAAACATGTTGGGGAGGAGGTCCGGGACCTTGTGGGTGAGCATGGAGTTGAACGCGCTGATGCCCGCCAGCTTGTTGCGAGAGAAGGCCTCCGCGCTGATCTCCGTGGTCTTGTTGGCGGTGTAGTCCTTGGCGGAGAAGATGCTGGCCCAGTAGCTGCTCCCAACGCCGGCGTGGACGCATAGGGGCATGTCGAGGCGTTGGGCCTCCTCATACATGGGGTGGAAGTAGGGATCGACCATGAGGCGGTCCAGCTCGATGCCGCGCATGAAGATCCCGCAGGCGCCGTTCTCCTTGCCGAACCTGAGCTCTGAAATCGATGCGTCGATGTCCATGAGGGGCGGCACCACTACCCACCTCAGGCGGTCGTTGCTCTGGCTCCAGATGTCGGCGAGCCACCGGTTGTAGCTCTTGCAGAGCGCAACCTCCGCGTCGACGCGCTGGGCAATGGGCGTCAGGAAGATAGTGGGGTACAACACCTGAATGTCCACGTCCAGCTCGTCCATGTGGGCCAGGCGAAGGGACACGTCATCCAGCAAGCGGGCGGCAGGCGGTATCTGACCCCGGCCGGAGAGGTCGTCCTTGCTGCCGCCGATGTTGGGGTCGGCGCTGGCCTGCCGCGGCCGCAGCTTGCCGTCGATGAGCCAGAAGCGCTTCTCCACGCCGGACTCGGTGGTCCCACTCAGCAGCATGGGCCTGTACTGCTTCTCAGACTCATCCAGGTAATCCCAGGCGTGCTCGGTTTCAATGACGTGGCAATCGGCGTCGATGGTCGGCATTAGACCTCCTGTCCTGCGATGAATTCTCGTGTTGTGACTTATTGGCCGGAGCTCCTACGATTCCAACGTCTACCATGACCGATGGACACTGTCAACGGGCGCGATTGTGCCACACGTTCGCCGCGCTACCTGCCGCGAAGCCGGGGGTCGAAGGCGTCCCGGAGCGCATCGCCGAAGAAGGCGAAGGCGAAGACCACCACGGAGAGCGCCACGCCCGGGACCAGGGACAGCCACGGCGCGGACCAGAGGTAGCCTCCGGTGCCGACCTGGATGAGGGCGCCCCAGGAGGGGTTCGGCGGCGGCACGCCCAGCCCGAGGAAGCTGAGACTAGCCTCCGACACGATGGCGGACCCCAAGTACCCCGTCGACAGCACAAAGATTGGCGCCATGCAGTTGGGCAGCACGTGGCGGAGCATCACACGCCAGGTGTTTGCCCCAATGGCCTTGGTGGCCAGGACGTACACCTCCTCTTTCACCGTGAGGGCCGAGGACCTGGAGACTCGGATGATGCGGGGGCTCATGTTCACAGCTATGGCAAGGGTAACGTTGTTGATGGAAGCCCCCAGAGCGATGACCAGCATCATGGTGAATACCAGAGAAGGGAAGCCCATGAAGGCGTCCACGACGCGCTGGACCAGCAGGTCGAACCGTCCTCCCATGTATCCGGACGCTATGCCGATGATGGTCCCGACTACCGACCCCAGAGCGACTGAGAGGAAACCCACGTAGAGAGAGATGCGGGCGCCAAACACGAGCCTGCTGAAGGCATCGCGGCCAAACTCGTCGGTGCCGAGCAAGTACTCGCTGCTGGGCGGCCGGAGGCGGTTGGGGACGTCCTGAACGACGGGGTCGAAGGGGGCAATCTGCGGAGCCAGCACCGCCACGACGCCCAGGAAGACCAGCATGATTGCGCCAAACGCACCCAGAGGGTACCTGCGCCCAAACCGGATGACGTGGAAGACCCACGGTTTGCCGCTTGCGCGCGCCAGTGTGGCCGGGACTGCTCCGGCGGCGTCTGCCGCATCTCTCACGTTCTCACCGCCTGCGCATGAGCGCTCAAACTAAGAGTAGCGAATCCTTGGGTCGACGAAGGAGTACAGGATGTCCACGAGCAGGTTGACGGACAGCATCATCACAACCAGGAGCATCGTCAGACTCTGAATGACCGGATAGTCCCGGTTGGACGCCGCTCCGATGATGCCCTGTCCCAGCCCGGGAAGGCCAAAGATGCTTTCCAGGATCACACTCCCGCTGAAGAGAGCGCCCAGCTCGAGTCCGCCCAGGGTTATCACGGGCATCAGGGCGTTTCTCAGTGTATGCCTTACGATGACGATCTTCTCCGGCAGTCCCTTGCTCCTGGCAGTCCTGACGTAGTCCTGGCGCAGGCTTTCCAGCATGTTGGAGCGGGTGACGCGGATGAGGCTGGAGCTGAAACCCCATGCCAGGATCAGGGCGGGCCAGATGATCTTCTGCATGTGGTCCCAGGGGTCCTCCCAGAGGTGGGCGTAGAAGATGGGCGGCGTCCAGGAGAAGATCAAGACCAGGGCGATGATCAGGACCAGGGCCAGCCAGAAGTTGGGCATGGCATGCCCGGCTATGCTCAGGCTGCGGACCAGATAGTCCGGCCATTTGTTCTGGTAGAGGGCGGCTACGACACCCAGAGGAATAGAGACGGTCCAAGCTATGAGGATAGTCATGAGAGCCAGCTGCAGGGTCACCGGACCGCGGCGGGCAATGGACTCCGCCATGGACTCGTTGTCGATGAGGGACCTTCCGCCGAACTCGCCGTTGACCATGCTCCAGAGCCAGTTGGCGTACTGGACCGGCAGTGGGTCGCTGAGGCCAAGCTCCTCCCGGATGCGGTCCACGTCATGCTGGCTCAGGGACTGGACCTCCTCTTCGCCGCCCACGATGAGGAGCACGACGTCGCCCGGGATGACCCGCATGATGACGAAGATGAGAAGCGACCCTATGAGGAGGGTCGGGACGAAGAGAACTACCCGCCGGAGGAGATAGCGCTGCATCTATGCTCGCCTCTAGGGATCGAAGGCGGGCCCGATGGATTCGCGGGCCCGCCTCCACGCGTCTCGTGGCTATTTGTCCAGCCACATGATGGCTGGCTCCACGGTGGTCGTGGGCACCTCCGGGGAGTTGATGATCCCCTTCAGGTGGGTGCGGTAGGGCACCACGGACTCGTTGTAGTAGGCGGTCAGGGTGTACACCTGTTCCGCCACGTAGTAGCGCTCCAGCTCACGCCACAGCCTGACGCGCTCGCTGAAGTCCACGGCGCCCTTGATGCCCTGGAAGAGCTGGTCGACCTTTGGGTCCTCGTGCTTGCCGGTGGCCGTGAAGAACTTGCTATACGCGCCCATGCTCCGCTCGGCCATCTCCGGGATCGGAACGAAGCCGAAGCCGCCGCGGGGTGAGATGTCATAGTCCAGGCTGTACCGCTCCGCGCTCCACCTGGCGGAGTCCGCGGGGATGATCTCCATCTCGATGCCAAGGCTGCGGAGCTGGTCCTGGGTATACTCGCAGTCTGCCATATAGGACCTGCTGGTGTAGCAGATGGCGCTTACCTTGGCGCCCTGGGCATACCCGGCCTCGGCCAGAAGGCGCTTGGCCTCGGCCTTGTCCGCCGCTCGAGTCGACAGGTTCCACCCAGGCCACTGCATGAAGTCTGGAGTGGTATAGGGATTGTCCGGCTGGAACATGGCGCAGACGCCGCCGAGCCCGCCGACCAGGGCGGAGACGGAGGACACGCGGTCGTACCACAGACTAATGGCTTGGCGCACCCGGACGTCCTGAAGCGGCCCATCCTTGATGGTGTTGAAGGTGGGGCCCTTGCAGGTGCCTGCGGGGTTGGTGTAGTAGACCTCATCGCCGAGGCGGCGGTCGTAGGCGCCCTTTCTGTCCAGGCTCAAGCTGTGGCCGGAGCCAAGGGCGCCGCCGTCCAAGCGGCCCACGAGAAAGGCCGCGTCCATCGCCGAGGGATCGGTGATGATGGCGTAATCGATACCGTCCAGGTAGGGGAGCTGCTGCCCTTTTTCATCCCTCTCCCAGTACTGGTCAAACCTCCGGATCTTGACCGAGATGCCCTTCTCGTAGTCCTCGATCTGGAAGGGCCCCGTCCCAATGAAGTTCAGCTCCACAGGGGTGACCTTCACCTCGCCCGCCGCGATGCGCGGCAGCGTCAGATGCTTGGGATGGGCGATGGCGTTCTCCGGTCGGTTGAAGTATTGCGGATAGAAGGGGACGGCCTCTCCGAGGGTGATGCGGACCCGATTCCCCTCCAGGACCTCCGTCCCCTGCACGTCGCCAAACACGTTCTTGTAGACCGCCGGCGAACGCCTGTTGCCGCCCGCCTCGGCACTCCCAACAATCATGTCGAGCCAGAACTTGGCATCGTCCACGGTGAAGGACGTGCCGTCATGCCAGAGGACGTCCTCCCGTATCTTGAAGGTCCACTGGGTGAAGTCGCTGTTGGTCTCCCAGCTCTCCGCCAGGGCCGGGCACGCCTCGTAGATGTTGCCCTGGCAGACGCGGACGAGGTTGCCGTGGCCCCAGAGCCCGGAGCCGGGCATGTGGATGTCATAGTAGGTCCCCGTCTGCATGCGGTCGAACCCGCGGATCCCGTCCCGGCGCATGGCCAGCTTGGCGATGCCGCCGTACTTGGGCTCCCCCGGGGTGCGCATCGCGGGCTGCGCGGGCTGCGCCCGCACCGCGGGCACTGGCAGGGTCTGGCCCGGCAGCGCCCGGGCAACCTCTGGATCCGCCGCTGGGGCTGCCGGGGCGGGCTGCGCCGCCGGGGCGGGCTGCGCCGGCGCCTGGGCTACCGACGGCGCACCGCCTGCGCAGGCCGCCACCACAACCGCGAGCGCCAGCAGCGCTCCGCCCAGAAGAAAGGTATGCGACCATCTGCGTGTACTTAAGCTAAACACAGCGGTTCCTCCTTAATTCTTGTACCCCCGCGTGCGCCTTCAGGGCCAATCCGGCAAACCAACCGAGTCTCATCGGCCCATGTGTTCCCAAGGCCTCCCATGCTTGGACTGAAAGGTACACGGCCTCTGAACGCCATAAGCGGGCCCGCCGACTCCAAGGCGCGGGCGAAATGTGCTCAGTGGGCCTCCCCTCAGAGACCGTAGAACGCCCTGGGATTGTCGTCGAGGATCCTGTCCTTGACACTCTCGCTGAGGTCCTTCCTGTTCCTCAGGACAGAGAGCGCTTCCAGCTCAGCGGTGTTGCCCGCGTGGCCGTAGTCGGTGCCCAGAATGATGCTGCCCTCACCGCTGTAGTCCAGGATGTACGGCAGGTCGTCGTGGGTCTCGCAGGTCACGTAGATGTGGTTGTCCTCGATCAGGTTGGCCGGTATGGACTTTCCTTCCCTCTCCAGCCGCCGCTGCATGTCGAGAACGAGATAGGGGACCCACTGAGCCTGGTACTCCAGGAACCCGAACCGTAGCTTGGGGAACATGGCAGGGATTTCGTGGAATACGAGGGAGTTGAAGGCGCTGAGGCCGCCGAGCTTGTTCACGGAGAAGGGCTCCGAGAAGGGGCCCGGCGTGAAGAAGGCGGCGAAATCGTTGTTTCCCACGCCCGCGTGGATACAGATGGGCAGGTCCAGGCGTTGGGCTTCCTCGTAGAGCGGAAAGAAGTATGGGTCGAAGAGCAGCCTGCGTCCCTCTATGCCGCGCATGAACACGCCGCACCCGCCGTTCTCCTTGGCGAAGTTCAGCTGCTCCAGGGTCGCATCCATGTCCTGGAGGGCGGGCACCATGACCCACCGCAGGCGATTGCCGCTCTGCCGCCAGGCATCGCCGAGCCAGCGATTGTAGCTCCAGGCCAGGGCGACTTCCGCATCAGGGCTGGAGGCGATGGGCGTGAGGTAGATGGTCGGATAGAGGACCTGGATGTCGATGCCGAGCTCGTCCATGTGAGCCAGGCGCGCCCCAACGTCGTCCAGCTGGCGGGACGCGGCCGAGGTCCGGTCTCTTCCGGAGAGCTTCTCCTTGTGGACCTGGCCGGGTGTCGTTGGTCCACTGGCCTCGGAGGAGCGCTTGAGCCTACCATCAATGTACCAGAACTGCCTCTCTGCCCCTGATGCCGCGGTCCCCCTGAGGAGAAGCGGTCGGAAGCCTTTCTGTGACGCGTCCAGATAGTCCCACGTGCGCTCGGTTTCGATCACGTGGGCATCGGCATCGATCACCGCCATTGCATCGGCCTCCCGTCACGTTGCGTTGCGCTCAACGGCATGAGCCGCCCGCAGGGTGCGGTTGGTATAGCACCGCGGTGACCACCTGTCAAGCAGCGCGGACGCTGGAGAGCTCTATATGTACGGAAGGCGAGTAAAGACTGGCTCTTCGGTACTGGCTTTCGTCGCGCTACCCCGGGATTCCGGTCTGTCATCCGCCAAGCGGAAGCGGCGAACCCCCGCCCGGGGCGTGTGGGCCCCGGCGCTCCACTGCGCCGGTGCTTCACACTGAGGTCAGGGGTCTACTTGACAAGCGGGAATCCCGTTCCTATGCTTCCAGTCACTCCGTGCGGCGATTTGCGCATTGGGATGTCCATGCGCGTATTGAGAAGCGGGAGACATTGGCCGCGCCGCGCCAGTTTAGAGAGGCAAGGAGGCGGGGGATGACTGTCATCGACGCCGACACGCACGTGGTTGAGACGCGACGCACCTACGAGTACCTGGACGGGGACATGCGCTCGCTTCGGCCCAAGATCCTCGTCGACCCGGAGTCCGAGGGCCAGTTGGAGTACTGGTTCATAGAGGGCCGCGCCTTTCTGAAGAACATCAGCGCCGGCCGGGAGACGGACGTCGACAACGCCACGGGAACGACGCAAGGCACGCGGGAGATGAGTGACGTCCGCCGCCGGCTGGCGCACATGGACGAGCTCGGCGTGGACGTTCACGTTCTCTATCCCACCATGTTCCTGCGGCCCCTGACCATCCGCCCGCAGCAGGAGTACGCCCTTAGCTGGAGCTACAACCGCTGGATGGCGGACATCTGGGCGGCGGCGCCGGACCGGCTCCGCTGGGCGGTCATTCCGCCGGTGCTCAATATGGACAAGGCGATAGAGGAGATCAACTTCGGGAAGGAGCACGGGGCCTGCGGGGTCTTCATGCGCGGCGTCGAAGGGAACCTGCGCCTGCCGGACCCGTACCTCTTCCCGCTGTACGAGGAAGCGCAGCGACTGGACATGCCCATCTGCGTCCACGCCGGCACGGGCTCCTTCGGCACGTACGACGTCCTGCTGAACGACCGCGGCATCGCCCAGTTCAAGCTCCCCGCCATCGGCGCCTTCCATAGCCTGCTGATGGAGCGTGTGCCGGAGAGGTTCCCCGACCTGCGCTGGGCCTTTGTGGAGGTGAGCTCCCAGTGGGTCCCCTATGCGCTCAACGACATGGGGCTGCGGGTGCGAAAGCGCGGGGGAGGGTTCACTGCGGCGGAGGTCCTCAAAGAGAACCGGGTCTACGTGGCCTGCCAGACCGAGGACGACCTGGACTACGTGCTGGAGTATGCCGGAGAGGACAACATCGTCATCGGATCAGACTACGGCCATCATGACACGTCTTCCGAGATCGAGGCCCTGCGGCGCCTGCGAGAGGATGGCAAGATTCCGGCGGGCTCAGCGGACAAGATCATGGGCGACAACGCCAGGGCTCTCTATGCCCTCTAGGACGCAGACGGCCCCGGGCACTGACCCGGGGTGAGGGTCCGATGAGTGTCACAAGACTGCCGATTGGGAGGAAACTGCCGTGAGACACGTACTGATCGCGACCTTTGGTGTCCTTGCCTTTGTGGCCCTGGCGTGCGCCGGAGGCGACGAGACCACAGCGCCGGCGGCCCAAGAGCCGGCGGCAGCCGCCCAGCCGGCGGCTTCGGCCTCCACCTCCACGGACAAGATGGAGACGAAGCCGTCCGATAGCGCCATGGCGTCATCCATGGACAAGATGGCCATCCCCGGGCCGACGGCCCTGACGCCCACGGAGCCGGGCCACATACTCACCGTCGCCAACCAAATAGGGGCCAACTCGTTCATCGTCGCCGGCGACGAGACGCCCAAGCCCGGACAGATCGCGACCTTCGGCGTCCGCAGGGACCCGCCCGCGGCCTTCGACATGATGATGACGACCATCTGGTACGACCTGCACCAGGTTGGGTCTCCCGTCTGGGGCAGCGGCAACCTGGTGCGCCCGTGTCTGGAAAACGTCTACGCGGTGTGCCCGGCCCTGGCGTCCGAGTGGGAGCACAACGCCGACTTCACGCAATGGACGTTTACCATCCGCGACGGCGTCAAGTGGCACGACGGGACTGCCTTCACGGTGGAGGACGCCAAGTTCTGGTTTGACCTGGCCTTCACTGGCTACAAGAGCGGCGACAAGGTCCGCCGGCCGGCCTGGTACGCAACCAAGATGGGCAAGTTCCGCAGCGCCGAGATTGTGGGCGGCAACCAGCTTCGCATCACCCTGGAGGAACGCAACCCCCTCTTCGCGGAGATCCTGAAGACGCCCTACTTCACCTTCGCCCACCCCCGGCACCTGGTCCAGCCCAAGCTGGACGAGGGCACAACGGAGGTGGCGCCCCTGGACGTGAACCTGATGGGGACCGGCCCCTACATGCTGGAAGGCGAGTACGAAAGAGGGGTCATCGCACGGGTGCGCAAGAACGACGCCTACTGGGAGAAGGACGCCCAGGGGCGCCAGCTCCCCTACCTTGACGGCATGGACTTTGCCATCATGTCGAACCCCGAGGCCATGGACGCCGCCATCCGCGTGGGACGCCTGGACGGCGGCTCGCCGGGCGGCGGCTACACCCTGTCCAGGGAACGATACGATGCCTACAAGAATGATCTGGGCGACCAGTTCTACGCGGTACAGGTGTCCTCCGCCGGACCATCCGCCGGCAGCGGCTTGGCATTCAACGTCCTGAAGGAGGGCCCCTGGCAGGACGTCCGGGTCCGCAGGGCGATGTCTCTGTGGCTCGACCGCCAGCAGGCCATCACCGCCGTAGGCGGCTTTGGCGTCCTCGGCGGACTGCTCAACCCCTCCAATCCCTTCTCCAATACGGACGTTAATGAGTGGCCTGGATACGACCCCGCGACAAAGGCCCAGGACCGGGAGGAGGCCAAGCGGCTGTTGGCGGAAGCCGGTTACGCGGGCGGCGGCTTCACCATGAACTACAACTGCCTGACGACGACCACCTGGCGGGCCCGCTGCGTCTTCCTCAACGCCCAGCTTGCCGAGTTGGGCATCGAGCTCAAGTTGGACTTGATGGACGTGGCAACATGGAAAGAAGCGGGCCAGTCGCTGAACTACGCGGCGATCCAGAGCGCCGCCGGCGTTGTGAGCTACATCCCGGAGGCCAACGAGGCGGCCATGTCCCGGTTTAGCGTGAGCCCTGGCGCCTTCGTCAAGCACGAAGACGTGAAGGTGGACGAGTACTTCAGCCGGCTCAAGAGCGCGATCACCCTGGACCAGCGCATCGCGGTATGGAAGGAGTTCGAGAAGTACTGGCTGCTGGAGCAGGTGTACAGCGCCTCGCTCTCAGCGGGACTGACCACCATCCCATACCGGACCTGGACCAAGGGCCGGATCATGGGCCCGGAAGAGATCATGGCCTATATGGACTTTGCCACGGTCTGGCTGGACAAGTAGAGCTGGGCCAGCACGTAGGAGCATCGCCGGCCGAGGGTTAGCGTTGTACGCACGGCCCGCCGGTGTGCGCGTGGGCGGCCACCAGCCTCCTCTGGTGGCCGCCTCTTGGTGTCCGCTGTCCGGCCCGGACAGGCGGGGCGGGGGGCCTTAGCGCAAGGGAGACACTTACGCGCCGTGGGTCACCGAACCCTGCCTGACAACGCACCCGGCATTGAGCTTCAAGCGCCGGGTGCGCCCATCCACGGGGGCGCGTGCGTCCGGGCGGTTGCGCGGGGTCGTGTACGATAACTCAATGCGAGTTGAAGCATTCGTGGCCGCAAAGCGCCGGAATGCGCTCCGCTCCTTGACACACCCAGGCTTGTGTGCTACCAAGAGGCACAGATAGCGAGAAGGAGAGATCCGAGCGGCAAACCACACGCCTTCCCGCACAACGAACAGAGTGACCGGAGGAGGAGAGCATGGAAAAGGTCAAGAGTAGCCTCTTGGTGGTATTCGCTGCTGTCGGACTGCTGGCCCTGATCGCTTGTGCCGGCGGCGGAGAGGGAACGGCGGCATCCGCGCCGGCGGATTCCGGCGCGGCGCCGGCGACCGCTGCTCAGCCGTCCACGTCAACTACGTCGGACACGATGGCAGAGCCCGCCTCGGCTGCCCCCGCCATGGCGGAGCCCAAGCCCGGGGGCTCGGCCACCTACGTGATCAGGAGTGACCCGCCCGGCTGGGACGTCTATGGCAAGACCAGAGGGTGGGACCCCCTGAGAAAGTCGGCGGAGATGTCCTTCAACCCCCTCATCGTTCCCGGAGCCAACCTCGATGGGGGCTGCGAGATCGTCTGGGAGAACGAGCTCGCGGAGAGTTGGCAGTACGTGGACAACACGACGATTGAATTGAAGCTGCGGCCCGGGGTGAAGTGGCAAAACAAGCCGCCCCTCAACGGCCGGGAGCTCGTGGCCGATGACGTCGTATTCAGTTTCGATGAGCGCTACAAGAAGGGCGTCGCCGGCCAGTCCTTCCTGGGACAGAAGATCTACGACCGCGCGGAGGCAGTCGACAAGTACACCGTCCGCTTCCACCTGCTCAAGCCCTTCGGCTTCATGGACGCGGTCCACACGGGAGGCGGGCAGTGGATCGTGGCGCCGGAGCTTGCGGGCCCCGACGGCAGCTGGTGGGAGGACCCGGTGAAGTCGTGGATTGGCACAGGCCCCTTCTTCTTCACGGAGCATCAGGCGGGGACCAAGCTCTCATTCGAGAGGAATCCCGACTACTTCAAGAGCCCTCTGCCCTACCTGAACGGCATTGAAGCGCTGATCATGCCGGACACAGCCGCACGAGAGGCTGCTCTGAGGTCCGGCCAATTGGACATATACCCGGCGGCAGGGCCGACGGTGGTGGAGAGCATCAAGCAGACAAACCCGGAGATGTCCATCAGGTCATGCCTGAGCCGCTTCCAGATGGCGGCCGTGTTCAACCTGGGGAAGCCGCCCTACAACGACGTGCGTGTGCGCCAGGCCATGTCCATGGCGATCAACCGGGACGCCATTGTCAAGACAGCGCTGCGGGGACAGGGCGCGGCGGTATATCAGGCGCACCCCTCCGATCCCGAGGCGCTGAAGCTGGACGCGTTCCCGTCGGAAGTGCGCAAATACATGGAGTACCGGCCGGAGGAGGCGCGGCAGCTCTTGGCGGAGGCCGGGTACGGTGATGGATTCACGGCCAACGTGCTCTGGACACAGCGGTACACGTCCCCCTGGCCGGAGGTCGCGGAGTCCTTCCTGACCATGATGCGCGACGTCGGCATCAACACGGAGTACGACCTCAAGGAGTACGCCTCCTACGCCAAGCTCCGGAACTCGGGCAACTATCAAGACGTGATGTTCGGATGGAACAACTCCTACTCCGTTGACCTCTTGGCCCAGGGCCTGTGGAGTGAAGACCCCAGTGCGCGGCGCCTGCACATCCACGAGGCCAACGACGCCAAGCTGGACGCGATGATTCAGGAGCTCTGGGCCACCGTTGATCCGAAGAAGCACGCGCAGCTTGCGCAGGAGCTACAGGTCTACCTGGCCGAGGTCAACTATCGAATAATGAGTCCCTCCTGGACGAACAACATCGTCGCTCACCCAAAGGTGAAGAACCTGGGATGGCGCGCGAGCAACAAGATCTACACCACCCTGTTTGAGCAGGTCTGGTTGTCAGAGTAGTCTGATCGGCAGGACGCCATTGCGTGCGGCGGCCCCATGTGAGGGCCGCCGCACGCAATAGGATGCAGCATATTCCCTTGGTTGGGTACGGTGGCGCATGCGCACGTACATACTGCGTCGATTGGTTCTGGTTGTCCCCACCTTTCTCATCGTAAGCCTTCTCACCTTTTCGCTGCTGAGATTGATACCCGGCGACATCTTGGACTTGATGGTGGAGGACTTCCCCTACGCCGAGGCCCGGGACCTGCTCCAGGAGCAGTTGGGCCTGAACAAGCCGGTCCACGTCCAGTATTGGGAGTGGCTATCGGGAGTGTTCACCGGGGACCTGGGGGACTCCCTCTGGACCAAGCGCACCGTGGTCCAAGAGCTCTCCTGGCGGTACCCGGTTACGGTGCAGCTCACCATAATCGCCCTGGTCAGCAGCCTGCTTATCTCGATCCCGGTCGGGGTGATCACGGCGGTCCGGCAGGACACGTTCACCGACTATATTCTGCGGACGCTGGCGATTGGGGCTGTGGCCATTCCGGGTCTTTGGATAGCCACCCTTGTCCTGACCCTTCCCTCTGTGTGGCTGGGCTGGGCACCCCCACTCAGGTATGTAGCCTTCAGCGAAGAACCCCTGGCGAACCTGAGCGTCATGGTCCTGCCCGGCCTGATCATGGGCAGCCAGCTGGTGGGGCGGAACGTCAGGATGCTTCGGGCCATGATGTTGGAGGTCTTGCGCCAGGACTACATCCGCACGGCGTGGGCGAAGGGCTTGCCGGAGCGCATAGTCTTCTATCGCCATGCGGTGAAGAATGCCCTGATCCCCGTTGTATCCCTCATTGGTCTGGAGATACCGCCACTCCTGGCTGGGACCGCGATCATCGAGTCCATCTTTAGCCTGCCGGGCATGGGGCAGTACCTGCTCCAGAGCTTGCAGCAGCGGGACTATGTGCCAGCCCAGTCCATAGTGCTTCTGTTCGCCGTCGGTACGATTCTGATCAACCTGACGGTGGACGTTTTCTACAGCTACCTGGACCCGCGAATCCGGTACACCTAGGTGATATATGGCCCAGCCTGAGGCATTGTCCGCAGCACCAGGAGGACTGGCGCGAAAGCCTCGCCACATCCTGCTGGTCCTCGCGACGAGGCTCGTGAGAGAGAAACCGCTGGGGTTCGCGGGGGCCCTGATCGTCCTGTTGATGCTGTTCATGGCTGTTTTCGCCGGAGTGCTGGCTCCATATCCCTACGATGAGCCCCACTACGACGACAGCTTTGTGAACTCAAGCCTGAGCTACCCCCTCGGCACGGATTATCTGGGGCGCGACCTTCTCAGTCGCCTCATCCACGGAGCGCGGCTCTCCATCGTCATCGCAATGGGATCGGTGGCGTTGGGAACACTTTTCTCCAGCGTCACCGGCATCACGAGCGGGTATTTCGGCGGCAGGTTCGACACGCTGGTCCAGCGTTTCGTCGACGCGTGGATGAGCTTCCCTCCGTTGCTGTTGCTCCTCTTTATGATGTCCATCCTTGGCCCGGGGCGTCTCAATGTGATCCTGGTACTGGGGCTGGTCGCCATCCGGGAAAGCCGCGTCTTGCGGGGTTCCGTGCTTTCCATCAAGGAGAACGTGTACGTGGAAGGCGCGCGCGCCGTTGGGTGCAGCAGCTTGCGCATACTGCTCTTCCATATCATGCCCAACGTGCTGGTGCCCATCATCATTCTGGCATCGCTTCGACTGGGCGCCGTCATCCTCATCGAGGCGGCCCTGAGCTTCCTGGGGTATGGTGTGCCACCTCCGTTCCCGTCCTGGGGCCGGATGCTGAGCACAGAGTCCCGCATCTATATGGTGCAGGCGCCGTGGCTGGCCATCTGGCCGGGGGTATTCCTCAGCGCCGCTGTCTTTGGTTGGAACGTTCTCGGCGATGCCCTGCGGGACCTTCTGGACCCCCGTATGCGGGGCGCCGGGGGACGGGCGAAGTGAGCACGATGGCGGTCGGAGGCGCTGACGCCAAGGGCGGCCAACCTGCGTAGACGCCGGCAACGCCCGCGGCACAACGCGGCGCCCGCCTATTGTGCCGCCTTCCAATTCGGGCTATTCTCAGGGCCTCAGACCAGACGAATCTGGAGTCGCTGCACCACTCCACTAGGAGGACAAGATGACAAGGGTAATCGACGCGGACACGCACATAATTGAGTCAGAGCCTATCTGGGAGTTCTTCGACGAGGAGTTGGCCCATCGCAAGCCAAGTCTTGTTGCCTGGGCGGATCCCAACAATGGGAACATGCGCAACTTCTGGATCATCGACAGCAAGCTGGTGCCGCACCCCCAGGGAAAGGGCGGCCAGGCGCTGGGCACGCCGCCCATCGACCCGGAGATTGCGAATTCACCGGGTTGGCACAAGCGCGCAATAACGGACATCGACGCGCGGCTCTTGGACGCCACCAAGATGGGTGTCGACGTGCAGATCATCTATCCAACGCTGTTCATCGGCTTCCTCACGCATGACGTCGACCTGGAGGTCGCCCTTGCCCGGGCCTACAACCGGTTCATGGCGGACACGTGCTCTCGGTCCGGGGGCCGCATGCGCTGGGTGGTCGTGCCTGCTCTACGCAACCTGGAGGCGTCCATAGAGGAGATGAACTACGGCAAGGAGCATGGCGCCGTTGGCGTTCTGTTCCGGGGCGTGGAGAAGGACCGGTCGCTGGCGGAGCCTTACTTCTTCCCCATCTATGAGGAAGCGCAGCGCCTGGACCTTCCCATTTGCATCCACACGGGCCCAGGGTCTCCAACACTCACGGAGTTCTTCGACAGCAGGTTGAGCTTCGTGTTTCCCGACGTGCGGCTACTGCCCGTCATGGCTTTCTACGACCTAGCGGCCAACAAGATACCGGAGCGGTTCCCGGACCTGCGATGGGGATTCATTGAAGCAAACTCGTCCTGGGTCCCCTATCTGGCGCACTTTCTCAACCGGCGCTTCAAGACGGGGCGGGCGGCGTTTGGACCGGACTATTTCCGCAGCAACCGTCTCTTCGTAGCATGCGAAGCGGATGAGGACATACCCTACATTCTCGACCACATTGGCGAAGACAACATGATCACCGGCTCAGACTACGGGCACGGGGACCAGTCAGTGGAGCCGGAGCTCATCAAACTGCTCCGCGGTCGCGAGGACGTCTCGCCGGCGGTCATGGACAAGATCCTCTCGGACAACCCTGCCCACTTCTACGGCATGTAGGGTCGCCGGCGCGACGGCCTAGTGGGCGCAGTCCCGGAGGCAGCCGGCCAGAGCGGGACAATCTGCCGACCGAGCCTACGCCCCGTGACAAGAGCCATCGCGGCCCCGGCGAAGAATGAGGAGACGCCGTGAGGTGCCTTGTCACAGGTGGAGCAGGGTTCATCGGTTCGCACATTGTGGACCTGCTTGTAAGCGAGGGTATGGACGTCCTTGTCGTGGACGACCTGTCAACCGGTTCGGAAGCGGCGCTGAACCCCAAGGCGGAGCTGGCGACCGTTGATATCAGAGATCTGGACTCATTGACGCGTCTCGCCCGGGACGCCGACCTCTTCTTCCACGCGGCGGCGCTACCTCGCATTCAGCCGTCTTTCGACCAGCCCGTCGAGCATGAAGAAGTGAATGTCGTCGGCGCCATCAGGTGTCTGCAAGCCGTCATCGGCACGCGCATACGGAAGTTCGTGTTCTCCAGCACGTCTGCGCTCTACGGCAACACCAGTAGGCTCCCAACGCCTGAAGATACGGCGCCGGAGCTGCTCAATCCGTACGCGCTTCAGAAGTATGCGGCGGAGCAGTATTGCTCCGTCCTGGGCGGACGGTTCGATATCCCCTGCATTGCGCTGCGATACTTCAACGTCTATGGGCCCCGGTCGTTCAACGAGAAGAACCCGTACAACGCATATACGTCGGTGGTGGGGATCTTCAACAGGCAGAAGCAGGCCGAAACACCCCTCACGGTGACGGGGGACGGCGAGCAGTCACGCGACTTCGTTCACGTCTATGACGTGGCACGAGCCAACCTGATGGCGGCGCTCTCCGATCGCCGGCTCAGCGCGTACAACGTAGGTTCCGGTACAAGCACGACGATCAACAGCGTGGCGCGGATGTTCTCTTCGGACGTCGCGTACCTCCCGGAGCGCCCCAATGAGGCCAGGGCGACGCAGGCGGATACTGCGAAGATTCGACGGGAGCTGGGCTGGAGCCCACGGATCAGCTTGGAGGAAGGCGTCAAGCTCCTCGACGGTTGACCCGCCAGCGCGAGGGCTCGGCGCCGCGCGGCTTGCCGAGCTGCGGAGTTGGGCGGCGCGACCGGCGGCATTGGAATCTGCTTCGGGGCTGACTGGCCCCGGAGACGGCCTGTTCTCCCGCACGGACGGAATCGCGCGGCCGCCCGTCCTTGACACAGTCGGCCATTGTTGCTATCTTGACCCCCGATGGCCACACAAACGCTTCCCTCGACCTGCCTGTGTAGCTGCCCCACCTAGGGGCAAGGCACTTCCGCATTGCCGGCCCCTCTTCCTACCAACGAGAGGGGCTTTTTGCATGGCGGGCCGGGTGCCGGGAGCGCCTGGGTTATCCAGGGAGGCAGCCCCGCGTGTATTGCCATCCAAGCCAACACTATCGACTTGATCGAGGAGGGAACACTATGGTTGACCAGGCGCGTGCCCAGCAAGCGAACGACTACATGAAGCAGAAGATGCTCTTCACGCCGCGGATGTTCCAGATCATCAACACGGTGGCGCCGGCCTCCGGTGAGACGTTCGCGGACTTCTATGAGAGCATTTGGGCGGACGGGGCCCTTTCCCGGAAGGTGAAGGAGCTCATGTTCACGGCCATTGGCGTCGCGTATCGCTCGCCGGCCTGCCTTATCCACGTCGTCCCCGCCATCGAGGCCGGGGCTACCGACGAAGAGATCTTTGAGGCGGTGACCGTTGGGACCATCGGCGGCGGCTTCGTACCGGGCGGGCCGGGCATCCCCTACGCCTTCCAGTTCGCGGTGAAGGTGCTGGAGATCGCGGGCAAGTACCGGGCAGGCGAGCCGTGGGAGTACGTCCAGCCCGCCGAGTTCAAGATGTAACCACCCGCAATATATCGGGGGCTGCCCCAGGCATGAGCCGCCTTCGGCTGTAAGCGAGGCAGTCCCTGGTCCGGTACACAGCACAGGCAGGACAAATCATACGATGGGACTCCACAGGAGATGTCCCGTGAAAGAGAGTCGGAGTAGATGCCGATAGCACGTTTTCACCCTCAGCCCGGCGCCGAGTATCGACTGGACGTGCGTGAAGACCAGGCCCGGGCGCTTCTGCCCCACACCCGAGGCATCTCCATTCCGCTGGAGGGCGGTCCGCTCAATGCAGGTGGGGGCCGACTGACTTGGGATATCTCCTACCTCTACGCCGAGCTGTGGTCGCTCCCCGAAGACGGCAGGCAACTCATCGGCGTGGCGCTGGCGGAGTTCACAACGGACTCCCAGCGGCCCACGGCGGTCCGCGTCCCCCTGACTCCCAATGAAGTGGCAATGATCGAGGACTTGCGGCGGGGGGGAGACGTTCGCTTGCTGCTGCACCTACAGGCCACGTTCCTGGGCACTGTACCGAGGCACGCGGTGCCCGATCCAGGCCGACGGCAGGCACTGGAGACGGCCGGGCTGGAGAACGACATCTTCGGCCCGGTGCGCCGCAGCAACGACGTGGCTATTCGGATCGACACGTGGGGATGGCAGGAGGAGATTCTCCCCCAATGGCGCGGGGTAGAGACGCTGCCCCCGGTCGCGCCCCTATGGACCGCCACCGGCGCCGTGGCCACCAACCCCGCCATGGACGTCCAAGCGCTGGCCCGCAGCCTTCAGGGCGCATCGCCGGACGCCAACATGTCGGAGATCATCAGCCAGTGCCGAGCTCCCATAGTGGGGCTGTAGAAGGCACGACGATGGCACCGGATGGGGCGAACAGGTTGGTCCCCTTTCCTCAAGGCTTCTTGCGCCTCCGGCGCACCCGCGTGGAGGCCCACCAATGGTAGGCGGCGCCCCGGGCCCCGGAGCGCCGCTGCTCGTGTGGGGGCTGCGCCAGCTCCACGGGCGGGTCGAGACCCTGGTGGGCGACCTCACCGAGAAACAGCTCGCCTGGTCGCCGGCGCGGGGGGCGCACTCACTGGGCTTCACCCTCTGGCACATTCCCCGTTGCGACGACAACTACCTGCGTCAGCACATTCAGGGGCGCACAGAGGTCTGGCAGGAAGAGGAGTGGTTCCGGCGCTGGGGTCTGGACGAGCAGAGCACGGGGATGCTCCTCTCCGATGAAGAGGCCGGCGATCTCCGGTTCCCCGGCAAGGATGAGGTCTTGGCGTATGCCCGTCGCGTCTGGAGCGAGATGACGTCCTTCGTTGAGGACTTGGGGGCCGGGGACCTGCAGCAACCGGTGAGCCAAGTGGAGCGGACGGCGGGGATGACCATCGGGCAGGTTGTGGTCACGCATATCTACGGCCACGACAGCCGCCACCTGGGCGAGATGGAGTACATCAAGGGGTTGCTGGGACTGCAGGGCTCCGTGACGCTCTAGCCTGGCGGCGCCGAGCACTCTTCTTCCCCCACAGGAGAGGGAGTGGGCCGACGCCCCGGTTCAGTCAGGCCCCGCTACGCCCCCTTTGCCCGAAAGGCCAAGACTGCGCGGGCAGCTTCGCCCTCCCCTTGGTCCAGAAACTCAACGTGGACGGGCGTGCCAACCCTGATGGTCTCGGGGGCCCTGGCGTCCACGCCCAGAATGCGCGCGCTGATGCTGGGGCCTTCCTCCAGCGTCACGATGCCTGAGACGTATGGGTTGTCGCGGCCGTAGCCCGACTCAACCATGGCCGAAGGACCGATGGATATGGCGGTGAAAGCAGCCAGCGCGCCGATTCCGCTGAGCTCCGCCCAGTCCATCTGCACGCCATGGCACCGGCCGCACATGGGCCGCGGCGGAAGGTTGATGCGGCCACAACCCTGGCACCGGGCAGCCATTAGCCTCTTCTCCGTCAGGTACATGTTGAAAGACGCGCTGGTGAACTCCCGGTCCGCCACAGCTTATCTCCGCTCGAAAACATGGACGGCGCAGGTGCCGCCGCTGGCGCCGACGTTGTGGGTCAGCGCAAGCTGGACGTCCTTGTCCGGGGCCTGGCGTGGTCCCGCCTGGCCCGTCATCTGCTGCCAGACCTCCACGACCTGGCCTATCCCCGATGCGCCCACGGGGTGACCCTTGGCCTTGAGGCCCCCCGACGTATTGATCGGCTTTGAGCCATCTCTGGCCGTCACACCCTCGGCGACAGCCTTGTAGCCCTCGCCTGGCTCGAAGAAGCCCAAGTCCTCGATCGCGACGAGCTCCGCGATGGTAAAGCAGTCGTGGACCTCGGCGAGCTGAACGTCGTTGGCCGTCACGCCGGCCATGTCGTACGCGTCTTGCGAGGCTTTCCTGGCAGAGGTAATGGAGGTCAGGGTGCCCATGCTATGCAGGGGTGGGGCGCTGGCCTGGCCGGAGCCGATGACGTGCACCGGCGCATCGGAATAGGCGCCGGCCAACTCTTCGGCAACGAGCAACACGCAGGCTGCGCCATCGGTGACGGGTGAGCAGTCGAAGAGGCGCATGGGCCAGGCCACGGTGGGGTTGGCCTGGAGGTCTCTCAGGAAGTCCCACTCGTCCTGCCAGTCGGGAACAGGCTGCCCGCGCTCGCGGGCGCGGGCAGCGCGGCTCTCCATCAGCTGCTTGATGGTGCTGTTGAACTGGGCCTTGGGGTTCAGCGCCCCGTTCTCGTGGTTCTGGACGGCCACGTTCATGAAGTGCTCCGGCTGAGCGCCATGCTGGTCCATGTAGGCAGTCGCCATGGCGGCGTACAGTCCCGGGAACGTAAAGCCCGCCGGTGCTTCGTAGAGGACGTCGCTGGCCGTTGCCAAGGCATCGGTGACGCGCTCGATAGGGAGGTTCGTCATCTTCTCGACACCGCCCACAAGAACGACGTCATGCAAGCCCGAAGCGATGGCCATAAGCCCCTGCCGGAGGCCAACGCCACCGCTGGCGCAGGCATTCTCGATGTGGGTGGCCGGCCTGGGTGTGAGCCCAATCCAATCGGCCATGATGGGGGCGATGTGGCTCTGACCTTCGAAGAGTTCGCTGACAGCATTGCCGACGTAGACGGCATCGATGTCCTCGGGGTCGAAGCCCCGCGGGATGGAGGTTGCCATGGCCTGGAAGGCTTCGACAAAGAGGTCCCGGCTGTCATGTTCTTTGAAGGCGCCGAACTTGGACATGCCCGCGCCCACGATGGCAACGCCCCGGCCCAATCTCCGCTTTGTGGTGGCCATACCCACCTCCTGAGTGGCTCGCGCCAGCCGCATTCGACCGGCGCAGCCACCTTATCGCCCTGGGTGGCCGCTGTCAACGACCGTTCAACCGCCCCACGATTCTCGGGCCCTCCCGGGCCAAGGACTCTTGAGAGAACCTCAAGAAAACCTGCGAGAAATTGGGCTAGCGCGGTTGCCAAACGCCTCTTCTTCTGGCAACATTGGCCCCATGAGGATTGGCGCCTTTGAAATACAAGAGCCAGTACCGGAGCTGCGGGACCCGCACGTTATCGCGCTGTTGCGGCCGTGGATCGACGCCGGCAACGTGGGGACGCTGACCCTGCGCAGGTTGGAGCGGCACTTCAGCGCCCAGGAGATTGGCAAGCTGGCCGCTCCTGGGGCATTCTTCGACTTCACCCGCTACCGCCCCACGACGCGGATCGTCAACGGGCAGCGAAACCTCCGGATCCCCAACACCAACCTTCGCTATGCCAAGCGCGAGGAGGGGCCGGACCTCCTCTTCCTTCACGTGCTGGAGCCCCACACCATGGCGGAGGACTACGTGAACTCGGTGGTGGAGCTGCTCAAGACCTTTGGCGTGAAGCGGTACGGGCGAATCGGCGGGATGTACGACGCCGTGCCCCATACGCGGCCGCTACTGGTCACGGGCACCCTCAACGGGGAGCCGATGAGGGACGTACCGTGGGTCAACCCATCGCGCGGAGGGGCGTACCAGGGTCCAACCAGCATCATGAACATGGTCTCAGACTCTCTCACGAATCTGGGAATCGAGAGCCTGTCCCTGATGGTGCACCTGCCGCAGTACCTCGAGCTTGAAGAGGACTTCGCGGGGTCGGCTCGACTGCTGGAGATCCTGTGCGCTCTGTACGGACTGCCCGAAAGGCTGGCAGACCACGAGCGGGGGAAGCGCCAGTACGCTCAGGTCAGCGCCGAGGTGGAGCAGCACTCCGGAGTGAAGGCGCTCATTGGGCAGCTTGAGGCGTATTACGACAGCCGTGCGGACACGAAGGCCCAGGAGTCCGCGTCTGACCTCGCCCCAGATGTGCAGCGCTTCCTGCGAGACATGGGCCGCAAGTTGGAGGACACCTGAGGAGCTCTTGCCGGCCCAGCGCTCTACCCTCTCAGCCCTTGAACCCCCCCATCGGGCGGCCCTAGCGTCGCACTCGCTGACGCGCGCGCCTCTTGCCGCATGCCGACGTGATCCAGGAGGAACCATGAACAGGGCAGCCTTCTATTGGTGGACGCGCTGATCTACGTGTCGTAACGTGAGGGCGTCGCTCTCACAGATGGGCATCGAGCTTGAGGAGCGCGACTTCTTTCGAGACCCCTTCTCGGAGGAAGAGCTGCGTGACCTCCTAGGCGGACGCTCACCCTCCGAGCTCTTTGCGTGGAAGAGCCCTTCCTTCAAAGCCCTTGGGCGAGCACCCGAGAGCATTGGCGAAGACGAGTTGCTTCAGCTCATGCTCAAGGAGCCCAGGCTGATCCGCCGGCCCATCACGGTTGCGGGAGACCGGGTCATCGTGGGTGCGGACAAGAAGGCCCTCGCAGTGCTGGCCGGCTAGCCCTCCGGCTAGCCCCGGTACACCACGGTGTCCGGCTTGAAGACCGCCCAGGCGAACCAGAGGTGGTTGGCGCTCACAATGGGTTCCAGGGCGCTGCCCTCGAGAGGACCGGCGATGGCCTGGCCCAGAAGATTCCACGTGCTGCCGGTCTGCTCGTCGACAAAGTTTTCGTCCTGTGGGCGGAACGTGAGAGGCTGGCCCTCGACCGATGGGTGGAACACGTTGGTTGCGCCCACGTCGGCTGAATTCGCGATGAGCTCATCGTCGAGGGCGGAGGCAGTCCCCTTCTTGTAGAACACGACCATGTTCTGATCACCCAGGGTGTAGTGCACCACAGGCGCCTTCTCCAGCACAGAGAAGGGGAAGGCTACAGCGGCATCGCCCAGGAAAACCGTCGCGACGCGCTCGGATGCGGCGAGGCGGCGGTCGAGGGGGCCGCGATACAGGAACGGAAAGCCGCTGTCATAGCCGACGTAGGGATTTTCCCCGTAGGGGCGGTTGAACCCGGTCTTCCTGCTGAGGACCTGTCCGTCGGTATAGGCCGCCCTGAACTCCGCCCACGAGACGATGGGGGAGGGGATGAACTCCAGGCGCTCGCCGGTCAGGTCGCCGATGATGGCTTCGCCGGTTATCTGCTGCCACCAGGACTCGGTCTGCCGATCGTACATGACCAGGTCGCTGAAGCGAAGGTTGCCCGTGGTGCCGAAGTCCAGCACCTGGCCATCGGGGCGGGTGGCGTCGAAGACGAGGGCCGTGTTGCACAGTGGGCAGTAGGTGACGACGACGGGCTTCTCTCCGACAACGTCGTTGACGATCTCGTGCCAGATCAGTATCTGCAGGGGATAGGCCCGCGCTTCACCGCCAATCTCCAGTGCCAGCAGTGGCTCCCGAGGGTCAAGCCACTCATCAGCCTGGGCGACCGTCTCGAAGGCGGGGACGTCTATGGCGGGGATGCCGTCCTTGGGGGGGCCGCCGCTGAAGATCTCCGAGTAGTCGATGTTGTGCTTTTCGAAGTCGGTCTCCCAGCCGAAGGTGCTGAAGGGAAGGCGCACTTCCGGCTCACTCTCTTCGGTGGGCACGGGGGTCGGGTCGGCAATGGGGGCCTCCGGTGCCGCCGCCTCCGCGGAGGGCGCGGAAGCGGGGGTTGAGGCGCCCTGCTCCTCCGCCGCGCCCGTGGCGGGGGGAGAGGCTGGAGCGGGACCGCATGCCGCCATCGCAACCTGCAGGGCCAGCCCGAGAGCCCCCAGGCAGAGTACCCTTCCCAGCTTCATTCAAGCGACCTCCCCAAGAGTTCGACCCCAACGTGAGAGTTGCATTGCCCTTCTGATGCTTGGGACTCGGCAGAGGTGCACCGCACACACACGCACCTGGGCGTTCCACCGCAATCAGGATATACTGAAGACTACACAATGGACTTCCCAGCGCTGCTCAGCACCTTCCTGGCTGCCATGACCCCTCTCGGTGAGCTTCGGCTCTCCATTCCTCTCGGCATCTGGACACTCGGACTGCCCTGGTACCAGGCGCTTCCCGTATCCGTGGCGGGCAACGTCCTCCCCGTGCTCTTCCTGGTCCCGGGCTTGGAGCAGGCGGCCCGCCTGCTGCGCCGCTCCTTCACTCCCGCGGCCCGGCTGCTGGACTGGCGCGCTGAGAAGCTGCGGCGCGTCTATACCGGGCGATTCGAGAGGTACGGTCCCATAACCCTGGTGGCGCTCGTGGCGATTCCGCTACCCCTCACGGGGGCGTGGACGGGGTCCCTGGCGGCGTGGGTCTTCCAAGTACCCCCCCGAACAGCCATACCGTTGATCGTGGTGGGGGTCGTGGTCGCAGGTGTGGCGGTAACGCTCCTGGTAGAGGCCGGCATACACGTCAGTCTGCTCCTGTCGAAGTAGGGCAGGCCGGACCTGCCCCGGGTGAGGCGAGGCTCTGCACGCGGTCATTGTCCGGCCCGCGCGGGTCTAGTACACTACCACAGCGCCGTCGTCCCAGACGGCGCAGCTACTCATCAGGAGGAGCCCGCATGATCTACGAGATCCGGACGTACAACACCAAGCCCCGGGGTGTGGAGGAATTCGAGGCCCGCTTCGCGGAGGGCTACACGGTCCGGCAGAACTACTCCAAGCTTGGGGGCATGTGGCATACGGAGATTGGGCCGCTGAACCAGGTGGTCCACATCTGGCCCTATGAGAGCCTGCAGCAGCGAGCCGACACTCGCGCCGCCGCAAACAGGGACCCCAGCGGGAAGTGGCCACCACAGACCGCGGACGTCCTGATAAGCCAGGAATCGGATATCCTGACGCCTTTGCCCACGATGGACCCCTGGGATGGCGCCCAAGAGTGGGGCAACCTCTACGAGCTGCGGATGTACACCTACGCTCCCGGCAGTATCGCCACCGTAGCGGAGCGGTTCGCCGAAGCGCTGCCGCGTCGCGCGGAAGTCTATCCGGTCGCGGGCATCTTTACCAGCGACCTGGGCAACCTCAACCGGCTCTACCAGCTCTTCCCCTACAAGAACTGGGAACACCGCGACGAGGTCCGCACCGAGCTGCGGGCGAAGGGCATATGGCCCCCACAGAACGACATCCGGCCGATGCACCAGCTGGTCCGGCACATGATCCCGGCTGCCTTCTCGCCCCTTCACTAGGTGAGAGGGCCGCGCGCAGAGCGGATAGGGGAATACCTTGAGCTTCACTGACAAGCTGTCGACCGCGGCCCGGCAAAACCGGAGCCTCCTGTGCATTGGGCTGGACCCGGACCCATCCCTCATGCCCATCGAGGACGTCTTCGAGTTCAACTGCGGCATCGTCGAGGCGACCAGCGACCTAGTCTGCGCGTACAAGCCCAACCTGGCCTTTTACGAGGCGAGCGGAGTCCCCGGGCTCGAGGCGCTGCGGCGGACACTGGAGGTCATTCCGACGGGCATCCCCGTTATTGGCGATGCCAAGCGGGGAGACGTCCAGCCCTCATCCAACTTCTATGCCCGGGCCATGTTCGATGTCTGGGGGTTCGACGCTGTCACGGTCAACCCCCTCGGTGGCAGAGACGCCATGGAGCCCTTTCTGGCCTACCGGGACCGGGGGGTGTTGGTGTGGTGCCGCTCCTCGAACCCCGGCGCACGGGAGCTCCAAGACCTATCCATGTCGCCGCCCTACGGCGGAGATTCCCGTCCCTTCTACGAGTGGATTGCCGAACGGGCCGCGGCCTGGAACGACGCCGGCAACGTGGGGATCGTCGTAGGCGGCACCTATCCCGATGAGCTGCGGCGGGTGCGGGAGATCGCTCCCGACATGACGCTGCTGGTGCCGGGCATCGGCACGCAACA
Organism: Dehalococcoidia bacterium; assembly: GCA_965197715.1. Lineage (GTDB taxonomy): Bacteria > Chloroflexota > Dehalococcoidia > Lucifugimonadales > UBA1127. Next base: position 1,905,579 of record OZ240224.1, on the reverse strand, counting down.
AGGCTCGTTGGAAAGGTCCGTGGAGTACGGCGTAGACGACTTGGGCCGCAACCTTATCGTCGCGGCTTCCAGGAGCATCCTATACGCGTCCAGGGACCGGACTGCGTTCGTCGAGGCGGCACGCCACGAGGCGGAAAGGCTGCGTGGTGAGATGAACGCCAGGCTGGTCGAGATGGGCTTTCCCTGGGAACATGCGTAGGAGGCACGCCCTGTGACCGTACCCATGGACTTTCGCATGGGGGAGATTCTCACCCTGAAGAAGCGTCACCCCTGCGGCAGCTACCAGTGGGAGGTCGTGCGCATTGGCATGGACATCGGCATCAGATGTCAGGGATGCCAGCGACGGGTCCTCCTGCCGCGCAGAGGCCTTGAGCGGCGTGTGAGGAGTAGGACAGGGTCTACGCCCGCTACTCAGACGGCCACAGGGGCCTGACCCCCGCGCGCCCGCTCAAGGGCAGCGCGCAGGTCAGGCGGCAGCGGCGAGGCGAACTCCCGGAACTCCCCGGTTGAGGGCAGCGGAAGGCCTAGGCCTTGGGCGTGAAGGAACTGGCGTCCCACCAGGTCAGTCTTCCGACGACTGTATACGGTGTCGCCAACGATGGGATGACCGGCAGAGGCCAGGTGGACGCGAATCTGATGCGTGCGACCCGTCAGCGGCCTCGCTTCCACCAGCGCAGACTCACCATGCACCTCCACGGTCCGATAGTCCGTCCGTGCCTCTCTCCCGCCGGAGACTACAGCCATGCGCTTCCGGTTGCGCGAGTCGCGGCCAATGGGCGCGTCAATTCTGCCGGAGGCAGGATGTGGCTCGCCCCACACCAAGGCGAGGTAGACCTTGGAGACGCGGCGGTCCTTCAGGGCCCCGGCGAGGGCCCGATGGGCGGCGTCGTGCTTGGCGACCATTAGAAGCCCGGAGGTGTCCAGGTCCAAGCGATGCACAATACCGGGCCGGAGCACTCCCCCGATGCCTGAAAGGTCGGTGCAGTGGGCCATGATGGCGTTGACCAGCGTGTGGGACGGATGGCCGGGGGAGGGGTGGACAGGCATGCCCGGGGGTTTGTCCACCACGAGCATATCGGCGTCCTCGTAGACGATCTCCAGGGACAGGGCCTCGGGCCCCAGGAGCAGGGGTGAGGGCGGCGGCACAGTGAGGACGATGCGGTCGCCTGCCCGCACGTGCGCGGAGGGCTTTGCGCCATCGCCATTGACGGTGACGAAGCCGTCCCCAATAAGACGCGCCACGTAGGAGCGGGAGATGCCGGGGCGCCGCCGGGCCAGGAACCGGTCCAGCCGGTCGCCCTCCGACGCCGCCACAACGAAGGAGTGATGCTCCGTGGGTCTTGTCGCGCCCGCACCAGCCTCAGCCATTGTGGCCCTAGCAACCCATCTCGGCAGGCGGCCGCTTCGTGGGGTCCGGGATGTGCGGCGATGCGCCGCGGCACGCCAGGTCGATGGCGCCGGTGGAGGCGGCCAGTGGCGATATCCGCCGGCGGCTGTGCTCTTCGAAGAAGAGGAAGAGGGCCAGCAGCAGGCCAATGCCGACGACGATGGACGAGTCCGCGAGGTTGAATATAGGCCACGGGCCGACGTCTATGAAGTCCACGACTTCACCCACATAGAGCCGGTCAATCAGGTTGCCGATGGCGCCCCCAAGCTGGAGGCCCAGGCTCAGCCGCACCAATCGCCCCGGCCACGGATGGGTCCTGTAGAAGAGCAGGAGCACGCCGATGCCCACAAAGGACGCCGCGGTCAGAAGGACCGTCTGGCCCATGAACAGGCCGAAGGCGCCGCCACTATTGGTGACGTAGGTGAAGCGGATGAAGCCGGAGGCGGGGATGGACTGGCCAAGGTCCATGAACGCCTGAACGCCGAACTTCGTTGCCTGGTCCATGACAATGATGCCGGCGACCACGGCCCAAAGCAGCAGGTCTCGCAGTAGCTTGGGCCGCGACTGGAACACGGCGCCATGCCGGAGAGCCACTACGTTCAAGTAAACGCTCCCAATGAGGACTGATTCCAGGATAGCACAGCTACACGGGAGGCCGTCGATGGGCTCGTTCGGATTGACCGTGGGAAACTGGACCAGCAGCAGCGAAACCAGAGACGTGGCGGCCCATTGACCTGTGGAGACTCCTTTGACCTTCTTCAGCGAGAGGACTCCCGCGGGCTTCCCTGTCAGGTCCCGCACAACGTAGTCCGTCTGCCCCGGAGTCATCCAGGACCTGAAGAAGGACTCCAGGGACGCGTACGGCGCCGCGGTCGAGGGACGGACCTTCGCACAACCTGGAGACACCGGAGATTGACCGGCATTGAATGATCACTTACGATGCGGCCGTGTCGTTCGGGTTGCCCTTCGGGACCTGAAACCGGCCCCCATGAGCTGCTACCGGCTAACTGTAGTCGGCCAAGACGATACGTTGCGACTCATATCCTGGAAAACAGCTCCTCGTTTAGCCTGTCGGCGCTTCTGGTCCTTGCCTGTGTTCCAGACACGGGGCAAGTCCCTGCTTCCGCGCCTGCGCCCGCCACGGCAGCTGCTGTGGCCGAGCCGACTCCGCCACATCGGGACGAGCCTTTCGTGATTGGCGCTCTGGACCCGCTCACCGGGGTTGCCGAGGCCTACGGCGATCCGCTGCATCAGGCCACGCTCCTGGCTGTGGAGGAGCTCGACGCTGCCGTATCGTCTTGGGCTGCCTTCCCATTCCGAGTCCCCCCACATCGAAAATCCTGGCTGAGGAATCCAAGGTGACGACCGCTGGATACTGGATGCTCCTGGTCTTTATTGCCTATTTTGCCGCCTTAATAGGCATATCGGTGTTTCGGTCCCGTCACCTGAATGACATGTCCGACTATGTGTTGGGGGGCCGCAAGATGGGGGTCTTAACCTCCGCACTGAGCGCCGCCTCTTCTGCGGCCAGTGGTTGGACCATGTTGGTCTTCCCCGCCCTGGCCTTCGCGGCAGGTCTGCTGCACCTGTGGACGGTGGCCAGCTTGGTGTTGGGCGCCTGGCTGGTGTGGACGGTCATGGGGCGACGGTTGCGGCGTTACACCATCGCCACTAACGACTCCCTTACCCTGCCAGAGTTCTACGAAAAGCGCTTCATGGACCGTTCCGGCGTCCTGCGTACCATGTCGGCGCTCATAACCGTGTTCTTCATCATTTTCTACGTCAGCTCGGGCCTAATCGCCGGGGCCAAGCTTCTTGAAGTGGTCTTTGACATTACCCACGGTGAGTACCACTCTCTGGGAATCCTGATAACTCTGGCCGCCATCACCACCTATACCTTCATTGGCGGCTTTTCGGCCGTCTCCCACACCGACGTGTTCCAGTCCCTGATAATGCTGTCCGGCTTTATCATCCTGCCAGTGGCGTTAGTTGTGATGGTCGGCGATCCCTTTCGGGGTCTGGAAACAACCGGGACGGACTTTTGGAACCCGCTTACAGGCGAGTCCGGCAGTGCCATTGGCCTGGTATTCCTCCTATCGACCGCAGGATGGGGCCTGGGCAACTTCGGTTCCCAGCGCGTGCTGGCCCGCCTGATGGCCGTGGACCGGGAAGAACATATCTCCGTCAGCCGCAACATCGGAGTGTCCTGGGTCGTTCTGATGTTCAGTTTCGGTCTACTCCTCGGCGTGGTAGCGGTGCCGGCCCTGACCGAGCAAGGTATGCTCGACCAGGTGATGGCGGACCCGGAGCGAGTGTACCTCATTACCTCCACATCCTTCTTTCATCCCCTTGTGGCGGGCCTTCTACTGACCGCGGTGATAGCAGCGGTCATGAGCACCGCCGACTCCCAGCTGCTGCTGGCCTCAGCTGTCGTCACCGACGATATGCCCTTCATCAAGCGGCTGACCTACTCAGTCCAGACCAGTGCCCGCGTCTGGCTGGGCCGCGCAATGCTGCTGATAGTCGGGATGGTTGCCGCCATACTGGCCATCTCTCATCCGGACTCGGTATTCAATCTCGTGTCTTTGGCTTGGGGAGGCATGGGCGCGGCCTTTGGCCCGGCAACCCTTCTGGCCCTGTATTGGCGGCGGTTCAACTTCTGGGGGGCGGTCACTTCCATTTCAGTGGGCACGCTGATTGCCACCCTGTGGTGGTATCTGCCCCTGGATGCCAACTCGGCCGCTCCCTTCCAGGTCCTTTCCGGCCTGTGGGAGCTGATGAAGGCCAACCCGGGTGGACTGTGGAGCATTCAACCTGCCACGCCCGGTTTTCTCATTGCCGTGCCCGCAGCGGTCCTAGCAACTCTGCTTACACCGGCCCCAGAGCAGAGGGTCGTGGAGCTGTTCGACCGCGTGAACAGTGCCGCTGCTTCTCCGACCTCTCCCTCTCTTCCATAAGGGGTGCAATTGGCCTCATCCACGTACTCGGCTGCTACCAGGTAGCCGTTCTTCCGGGCGTAGTCCCGCAGCGGCCTGGCGAAAGCGGCGTGGCCTTGAGCCAACCGCGCGTGTGGAATGAAGCCGCTCCAAGTCCCGGAGACCCGCCCCGTCCGCATTCTCCATGACAAGCGGCATAGGCTCGGATGTCCGAACTGATCGCGCACCGTTCCGAGGGGTGTAAGACTGCTAGGGACCTGGCCCAGGGGCGCACCCACAAGCCGACCCGTCCTTCCCCGGTCCCTTCAGGTTGGCCTCCAACCTTGAGCCCGGTGGGGACGGCGCGGAAACTCGATCTTCACCCTTACGGGGTCGACGCGCCCTCTGCGGCCGAGGCGGGCCCGCCAACCGGCTCATTCTCACGGGGCATGTACCCCGCGTTGCGAAGCCGCTCCCGTACCTCCTCGGCGTGGGCGTAGTTCCTGGTCTCCAGAGTAAGCTGGATCTCTACCTGGCCCATGTGCACCGATGGGTCATGCCTCAGATGGCCTATGTCCAGCACATTCACCTCGGTGCTGGATACGACGCTCAGCAGACGATTCAGCTGTCCGGGGCGGTCCTCCACCATGATGCGCAGCACGAGGTAGCGGCCTGCGTGGGCCAGGCCGTGCTCCATGACCCGCGCTATCAGGTGAGTGTCCACGTTGCCGCCGCTCAGCACCACCGCCACCCGCTTCCCTGCGACCTGGATTTTGCCTCCCAGCACCGCCGCCAGTCCGACCGCGCCGGCCCCCTCCACGAGCAGCTTGCCTCTCTCGAGGAGCAGCATCATGGCCTGTGTGATCTCATCCTCCGCAACCAGGACCAAATCGTCCACGTAGCGTGAGACCAGGGGAAGGGTGATCGTGCCCGGCGTGCCCACGGCAATGCCATCGGCCACAGTGGCCTGCCTCTTCACGGTGACGCGCCGGTTGGCCTTGTACGAGTCGACAACGGCGGAGGCAGCCTCAGCCTGTACCCCTATCACCCTGATTCCAGGCGTCATTTCCTTTATGGCCAGGGCGATACCCGATATCAAGCCTCCCCCTCCCACGGGCACTACAACCGTGTCCAGGTCCTCCGCCTGCTCGAGCATCTCCAGGCCGATGGTCCCCTGCCCCGCTACTATTGCAGGATCGTCGAAGGCGTGGATGAGAGTCAGGTCGTTTTCCCGCATGACGCGCCGGGCGTGTCTCTGGGACTGGTCGAAGTCATCACCCTGGAGGAGCACCGTTGCGCCATAGCCCCGGGTGGCCTCCACCTTGGGGATGGAAGCACCCGTGGGCATGACGACGGTGCACGGTATGCCAAGATTGGCGGCCGCCAGGGCGACTCCCTGGGCGTGGTTGCCGGCGCTGGCGGCAATGACGCCCCTGGCCTTCTGGTCCAGACTCAAGGCGGCGAGCTTGTTGGCGGCGCCTCGAACCTTGAAGGAGCCCGCTCTCTGTAGGTTCTCGGCCTTCAGGAGAAGCTCACACCCCGCCAACTGGCCCAGGTAGTGCGCGGGCAATATGGGCGTCCTGAGCGCTAGATGAGCGATAGCGCTCTGGGCCCGGCGGACGTCCTGCAGAGTTACGGATGGCCTCATCTTCGACCCCCTGTGCCGTGCGGTCCTCTCGGGGAAGGGGACTGGGAAGACAAGCCGATGGCCGAGGCTTCCCGCGGATGCAGATGCCACAATTTAGTATAGCCGATGGAACATCGGGCAGAGGCCTCAGCGTGGGCGAGCATCTGCTCTTCTGGTCTGCCGTAACCCTAGACTGAGACCACCTGCCCAAAGCTCGCAGTGCCGTGCGCCTCCGCCCACCTGTCGAGATTCGGAGCAGGCGGTGAGACCCTTCAGCGCGGCGTCCCCCTCCCGTCTTTCCCGCGCAAGCGGGAATCCAGGGGCGGGGGCCGGCCTCTACAGGCGAGGCCCCTTTCCGCCATGGTGAGCTTGTCGAACCATGCGCGCCGCACAACGCCGCGGACCGCACCCACGCCCAACAAGGCCGTCGCGCAGCGACCGGGAATCCAGGGTGGCGGTGCGGGACTCCCCCCACGTGGCCGTCGCGCCAGCGACCGGGAACCCACCGGGCGCGGCGCGGCGGGGCATTCCCCCCATCATGCCATCCCCCCCTTGCTCCAACCAGAACATATGCCCTACACTCTCCCCAACACACCAAGACCAAGATACAAGGAGGTCACTTTGCAGCGGGGCGGCCAAGCTCTCCAATGACGTGCTGCTCCTCAGCGAGAAGGTGCGCGGCGGCGGTCCCAGTGTCCCGCGGCGGTCCTATGCAGGCCGCGGTCCAAGGAGAGGAAGTAGGGCTCGCTCTGCGTGTCCTCCCCAAAGGCGGAGATGGGGAGCGTGGTGTCACTCGCCCCTCCCGGCGCTCCGTAATGCGGACCCGTTGTAGCGCAGGCCCCAGACCTTGCCGCTGTGGAAGTCGCCCGAGACACACAGAACAATCGGCGCCGCACCCATCTGCGGAAGGACGGTCCAGCTTCAACCGGCCCGTCAGCAGACCCCTGCGGCCTCCAAGCAAGGAAGAACAAACAGCCCAGCAAACAATCACCTTTTTCTGCACTTTTTAGCTTCACGAGTGCGCAAGAAAGAAGCTGCCGACAATCAAGCGAAGGAGAACAATCAAGCCAGGTCCGCCACACGGCCCCCCGTGCCGCGCCGCATACTGGTGCTTTCGTGGTACAGTCTCCATCGACATGGCCGCAGAGGCGCTGGGCTGGCCGAGCGGCAACTCAGGAGCGAGCTGATGCCAGTGACGAGAGAGACCCTGCGACGCATGCTTCAGGAGCTCGGCGGCCTGGAGATGAGCGACGAGGAGCTGGACCGGGTGCTGCCCCACGTGCAGAGCTACCTGGACATTGCGACCAGGATGGAGCAGCTCGATCTCAGGGGAGTCCTCGCGGGACGGCTGCTCCGCGCAGACGAAGGACCCAAGCCATCATGAGCTACGCTGACCTCCTCAAGCAGAGCATCGCCGACCTGGCGCCTCGCATAAGGGACCGTGAGGTCTCTCCCGTGGAGCTGACAGAAGCCGCGCTTGCCCAGGCCGAGCGGCTGCAGCCCTCCCTCAACAGCTTCATCACGCTGCTGCCGGAGCAGGCCCGGGCCGCCGCCAAGACCCGGGAGGAGGCGATAGGCAGAGGCGGCTATCGCGGCCCCCTGGACGGCATCCCCATTGGGGTGAAGGACAACCTGTCCACGGCGGGCGTCCGTACGACGCTCGGCTCCAAGGTGCTCAGCGGCCATGTGCCCGACAGCGACGCAGCCGTCGTGGAGCTGTGCCGCGACGCCGGCGCCATCATGCTGGGCAAGGAGAACCTGCACGAGTTCGCCGCAGGCGGCACATCCGACAACCCGCACTACGGCGCGGTACACAACCCGTGGGACCTGGACCACGTGCCGGGGGGCTCCAGCGGCGGCGGCGGTGCAAACGTCGCAGCCTGTGTCACCTTCGCATCCCTGGGTACGGACCTGGCGGGCTCGGTGCGGGGCCCCGCGGCCTACTGCGGCATCGTGGGCCTCAAGGCCACGTTCGGGCGGGTGAGCAATCGCGGGCTCCTGGGCACCAGCTTCAACGGGGACCACATCGGGCCGCTGACCCGGTCCGTGAGGGACAGCGCGCTGGTGCTGCAAGCCATCGCGGGATACGACCCCCTGGACCCCAGCACCGTCCCGGTGGACGTGCCTGACTACACCGTGAACCTGGAGCGAGGCGTGGCGGGCCTCAGGGTCGGGGTACCTACCAACTACTACTTCGACGTCGTGGACACCGCGGTCGAGGCCGGGGTGCGCCAGGCCATCGCTGCCCTCGAGGAGCTGGGGGCCCGGACGACGGAAGTGCGCCTGGACATGCTGGAGTACGCCGACGTCATGCGTATCGTGAGCATGCCGGAGAACTTCCTGGTCCACGAGCAGTACCTGGCGGAACAGCGTGAGGACTACAGCCCGGACCTGGTAGACCGGTACTTGGCCGGGCAGTTCGTCCTGGGCCGCGACTACGCCAAGGGTCTCAAGGTCCAACGGCTCATCAAGGAGGAGTTTGCCAGGGTAATGGCACAGGTTGACGTGCTCGTCGCGCCTACGGCCGTCATGGCGCCGCCCCGCATTGGAGCAAAGGCGGTGACGATATCGGGAGTCGAGCATCCGTTGACCGGACCCCTTCGCAACGCCATGATCCGCAACACCTTTGTCGGCAACGCCACGGGGCTGCCCGCCATCAGCGTACCCTGCGGGTTCACCGACACAGGGCTACCCATTGGGTTCCAGATCACGGGACGGCCCTTCGACGAGGCCCTGGTGTTGCAGGTGGCGCGCGCATACGAAAAGGTCTCGCCCGCCCGGGGAAGACTACCGTCGCTTGTGGAGTAAGCCATGCCCGCTATGACAGACCAAGAGCTGGCCGAGTTCCTGGACCGCCCCCTGGTCGTCAGCCTGACCACCATCCGGCCCGACGGCTCCCCGCACTCGACTCCTGTGTGGTTCGCCTATGACGGGCAGCGGTTCCTTTTCATCATGGGCAGCGACTCGGTGAAGGTGCGAAACGTTCGCAGGGACGCGAGGGTCTCCATCTGCATCGCCACCCACGAAGAGCCCTACGGGTACGTCGTGGTGAACGGCGCCGGGGAGATCGGCACGGAGGGGGTCGAGGAGCTCACACGCAGCCTGAGCGTCCGCTACATCGGACAGGAGCGCGGGCCCGCCTACGCCGACCAACTGCTGTCGGAGGTGGCCGGCGTGGTCCTGACGGTAACGCCGGCCAGGATGCTGACGGAGGCCGCCGCCTAGCGAGCGTTGACTTCCTGAGCGGGAGTCTCTAGGCTGCATGAAGCTCAACCCCGCAGCAACGAGGGCGACATGCTGTCGCTGGAAGACAACAAACTCCTCTGTCGCATCGGGCCGGGGGACCCGATGGGGAACCTGCTCCGACGGTTCTGGGTCCCGGCGCTGCTGTCCGAAGAAGTGCCTGAGCCGGACAGTCCCCCGGTGCGGGTACGGCTTCTCGGCGAGGACCTGGTCGCATTCAGAGACACCAGCGGTGCGGTGGGACTGCTGCAAGCCCGATGTCCACACCGGCGCGCCCACCTCTTCTTCGCCCGCAACGAGGAGTGCGGCCTTCGCTGTGTCTACCACGGCTGGAAGTTCGACGTGAACGGCGCCTGCGTCGACATGCCCTCCGAGCCCCCGGAGAGCAACTTCAAAGAGAAGATACAGGCCATGGCGTACCCGACCCAGGAGCGGAGCGGCATGGTCTGGGCGTACCTGGGGCCACGAGAGCTGACACCGCAGCTCCCGGAGCTGGGCTGGACCAGAGTGCCGCAGAGCCACGTCCACGTCACCAAGTGCGTGCAGCAGTGCAGCTACATGCAGGCGCTGGAAGGCGGTATCGACTCCAGCCACATCAGCTTCCTGCACAGGCGCTTGGATCTGCCCCAGTACTCATTGACCATCTCCGGACAGGGGGACCTGGTCTACGCCTTCAACGACGGGTCCCCGCGGTTCTTTCTCAAGGAGACCGACCACGGCCTGCTCATCGGGGCGCGGAGGGACGCCAAGGAGAACGCATACTGGCGCATAACGCCCTGGTTCCTCCCCTTCCACATGATCGTTCCGGCGGAGGAGGACGCAGTGATGACGAGCAACTCCTACGTGCCAATAGACGATGAGAACGCCATGGTGTTCCGGGTGTCGTGGAACCCGGACCGCCCCCTAACGGCCGCTGAACGCGCCGAATACGAGGATGGCGGCTATTTTCACGAGGAGGTGGCTCCGGGCGCCTACCGGCCCCTGGCCAACATGGACAACGACTACCTCATGGACCGGGAGATGCAGCGGACCTACAACTTCACGGGAATCTGGGGCATCCAGGCCCAGGACATGGCGGTGATCGAAGGGATGGGCGCCATCGTCGACCGGTCCCAGGAGCACCTGGGGACCAGCGACTCGGCCATCATAGCGGCCAGGCGGCGGTTGCTGTCGGAGGCCCGGAGCCTGATGGAGGGTGTCGAGCCATATGCCGCCAGCCACGGCGAGGTGTACCGCGCCCGGTCCATCGCGCTGATGACGCCCAACTCCGCAACCCTGGAAGAGGCGGCCAAGGCAACCCAGGGAGCGGACACGACGGCTTAGGCGCTTCCGATCTCCCAGTGAATGGACCGCAGAGCGAGAAGAGCCCACCCATGGCCGGCGCCCTCCGCGTCTCCGGCCCCCACCAGGGGCGCGGTCACACCGCCGTCATCCCGAACTGTTGGGAATCGCTCCAGGGAGACCCCGTGGAAGAGCGTCTTCATCTCCTCGGATGGGTCCTTTTCCTCATCTGCGCCCCACTCTTTCTGGTCTCGGCCCTTCGCGGCGGCGACATGTGGGGAGCCTCAGCGAGCATTGTGTTCGGTGTCGGCGTGGTCTTATTCTTGATCGCCCTGCGCACCAAGCAACGGGGGTAGGCGCGGGCGTTGGCCGGGCCAGTTGGCCTGACAGCCGAACGTGTCATTCCTTGACGGCAGCCCCGCCTGCAGATACCGTATAAGGCGAAGTCTCTACGGATTTGGCCCGCTCCAAGGGCCCGTTGGGGCGGGTTTCGTATGCATGGGGCCCATGCCCGAGTGGCGCAATGGCAGCGCAGCCGACTTGTAATCGGCAGGTTAGCGGGTTCGAATCCCCTCTCGGGCTGTGCAGCAGACTCCAACAGCGCCGCGGGCATAGGAAGGGCCCTTGGGCTCAGGGTTGGCGGCCCAGGGGACCTATGCTACACTTGACCCCCTCGGAGGGGTGGCGGAGCGGCCAAACGCACCAGACTGTAAATCTGGCGCCCGACGGGCTACGTAGGTTCGAATCCTACCCCCTCCACACGGAGTGCGCACACCCACACGCGGGTACAACAAGGCTACCGTGCTGGGTGGCAAGGCACGGTCGGGATGACCCCGTCCCGCTAGGTGGTGCGACAGCTTCGCCTGAGTCATAGAGGCCCACGCCGTCGGGAAGATAGTCCCCACGAGTGTCCCCTCCCTCACGGGCCACACAGATCGAGCCCCGGAACGCCATGCCGTCTGGGCGGGAGACTAGGACCGGGCTCAGTGCGCCCGTCGGTAACAATGATGCGCTTGTTTTGGCAGTACAGGGTGGTGCGGCCGCGCTTGGCGGGTTTCCTACCAACCCACACCATGACGCCTCGGCACAAGAGCTTGTCCGGCGATTCCCTGGAAGGGCTAGGAGCGTAGCTGCCGGCGCAGGCGCCTATGGGTCTGCCCTATCTCATGTGCAGTGAGCGAGCGCGGTAAGTTGAGAGAAGGGATTCCCAATGCTATACTGATTCCGTCGCTATAGCCAACCCTGCCCACATAGCTCAGAGGTAGAGCACGTTCTTGGTAAGAACGGGGTCGCCGGTTCGATTCCGGCTGTGGGCTCCAGCGAGCATGCAAGAGAAATAGCATCAAGAAGGAGTCGTTGCAGTGGCAAAACAGAAGTTCCTGAGAGACAAGCCCCATCTCAACGTCGGCACCATTGGCCACGTGGACCATGGAAAGACGACGCTGACGGCGGCTATCACCCAAACGCTGAGCAGGCAGTCGGGCAACTCGACCCGGTATACGGCCTTCGACCAGATCGACAAGGCGCCAGAGGAGAAAGCCAGGGGTGTCACGATCTCCATTGCCCACGTGGAGTATGAGACCCCGAACCGCCACTACGCGCACGTGGACTGCCCGGGCCACGCCGACTACATCAAGAACATGATCACGGGCGCGGCGCAGATGGATGGGGCCATTCTGGTGGTGAGCGCCCCGGACGGCCCCATGCCCCAGACTCGGGAGCACATCCTGCTGGCGCGGCAGGTCAACGTGCCCAGCATCGTCGTGGCGCTGAACAAGGTGGATGCCATGGACGATCCGGAGCTGCTGGAGCTGGTGGAGCTGGAGGTCCGAGAGCTCCTCAGCAACTACGACTTCCCCGGCGACGACATTCCCATTGTCCGGGTCAGCGCACTCAAGGCTCTGGAAGCCGAGGGTGATTCCGACAATGAGTATGTCCAGGGCGTCATCAAGCTCATGGAGGCAGTGGACGGCTACGTGCCGATGCCCGACCGGCCCAAGGACCTTCCGTTCCTCATGCCCATAGAGGACGTCTTTGGCATCAAAGGGCGCGGCACGGTAGTGACGGGGCGCGTCGAGCGCGGATTCGTCAAACCGAGCGACGAAATCGAGATTGTAGGGTTCGGCGAGACGCGCAAGACGGTGGTGACTGGCGTGGAGATGTTCCACAAGCTGCTGGACGCGGCTGAGCCCGGCGACGCCGTCGGGTGCCTGCTTCGCGGCGTTGACCGGGACGAAGTGGAGCGCGGCCAGGTGCTGGCGAAGCCCAACTCCATCAAGGGGAGCACCAGGGCAGAGGGCCAGGTGTACGTCCTCTCCAAGGAAGAGGGGGGGCGCCACACGCCCTTCTTCTCGGGGTACAAGCCCCAGTTCTACATCCGGACCACGGACGTTACGGGCGAGATCACTCTCCCGGAGGGCGTCGAGATGGTGATGCCCGGTGACAACATCGTCATGGGAATCTCGCTCCAGACGCCGGTAGCCCTGGAGAACGAGCTCCGGTTCGCGATCCGGGAAGGCGGAAGGACTGTCGGCTCAGGGGTAATCACCAAGGTCGTGGGCTAAGAGAAGCGAGGAGTCATGGCAAAGAAGGGTGACCGCGTGCTAGTCTCGCTCCAGTGCTCTGAGTGCCGGGAGCGGACCTACAACATCAGCAAGAACCGGCGAAACGATCCCCAGCGGCTGGAGCGGAACAGGTACTGTCCCCGCTGCCGGACGCACAAGATGCACAGAGAGGTACGGTAGAGCGCGTGGCACGTTCCACCCCCCGCGGATCCATACTTCGAGACCAGCGAGCGACGGGAATCCGCCGGCTGGGCCCGATACAGTTTTTCGTGGAGGTCTGGATGGAGCTCCGCCGCGCAGAGTGGCCCACGCGCCGCGAGGCTATCCGTCTGACCGGCATCGTCATCGCCCTGGCGGGAGTCATCGCCCTGGCGTTGGGGATCATCGACTTTGTCTTCAACATACTGGGGCGGTCCTTCCTTGGCGGCTGACGGATGCCGGGCGGTAGAGGAGTAACCATTGACGCAGCAACGGGTACAGCAGGCGGAGCAGCCACTGAAGGCTGCTGACGCACAGGAGCAGCGGATTGCCATCGGCTCCCAGGAGGGTTCCTGGTACATTATGCACTGCTACTCCACAATGGAGGACCGGGTCAAGAAGAACCTGGAGCAGCGCATCGCGACCATGGACGTGCGCGACAAGATCTTCGAGGTGGTGGTGCCCACGGAAGAGGTAGTAGAGATCAAGGAAGGGCGGCGCACTCCGAAGCGAGAGCGCATGTACCCCGGCTACGTCCTGGTCCGGATGGTCATGGACGACCAGAGCTGGTACGTGGTCCGCAACACGCCGGGGGTTACGGGATTCATCTCCGCGGACGAGGAGCACCAGCAGCGCTCCAAGCCGATTCCGCTGACGGAACAAGAGGTGGCCACGATATTCCGGCGGATGGAGGCGGCGCAGCCCAGGGCCAAGGTGGGCTTTACCATCGGCCAGAACGTCAAGATTGTGGATGGACCGTTCAAGGAGTTCATCGGGACCGTGGACGAGATCTACGCGGATAAGGGCAAGGTCCGGGTCCTCATCTCCATGCTGGGCCGCGAGACGCCGGTGGAGATGGACTTCCTCCAGGTGGAGCGCATCAGCTAGGCGGCATCGGGGACTCCAGCGAAGGAAGCGCCGCAGAACACCGCCAGTAGAAAGAAAGCCAATGGCAAAGAAGGTTCGAGCTCTTGTGAAGCTTCAAATCCCCGCCGGCGAGGCGACGCCCGCCCCGCCGGTGGGACCGGCCCTGGGCCAGCACGGGGTCAACATCATGGGCTTCGTCAAGGAGTACAACTCCAAGACGGCGTCTCAGCAAGGGACCGTGGTCCCCGTGGTCATCACCATCTTCGAGGACCGGTCCTTCACATTTGTCACTCGCACGCCGCCAGCCTCAGAGCTGCTCAAGAAGGCGGCAAGGCTGGAGAAGGGCAGCGGTGAAGCCGCACGGCAAAACCTCGGCTCCGTGTCACGGAGCCAGGTGCGGGAAATCGCCCAGACCAAGATGCCGGACCTCAACGCTTCCAGCCTGGAGACGGCCCAGCGGATCGTGGAAGGCACGGCCAGGAGCATGGGCATCATTGTGGAGGAAGGGTAAGGTGACCACTGGCACAACCGTTACAAAAGGCGGGAAGCGCTACCGGGCCGCTGCCCAGCGGTTCGACTCCACCATGGGGTACGCGCCCGAGGAGGCCCTCCAGCTCTTGCAGGAGGCCTCTCAGGCGAACTTCGACGAGACGGTGGAGGTGCATATCCGCACCAATGCGGACCCGCGCCACGCCGACCAACTCATCCGCACCATCGCCCTGCTTCCACACGGCACGGGAAAGCCCCAGCGTGTGTTGGCCTTTGTGCAGGGGCCCGTTGCGGCTGCGGCGAGAGAGGCCGGGGCAGACTACATTGGCGATGACGAGACCATCCAGCGGATCGAAAAGGACGGCTGGGTGGAGTTCGACGTGGCCGTTGCAACGCAGGACATGATGGGCAAGATTGGCAGGTTGGGCCGGGTCCTGGGGCGCCGAGGCCTCATGCCGAACCCACGCACGGGGACTGTTGTGCAGCCGCAGGACGTGCCCCGCGCAGTCCGGGAGGCGAAGGGGGGCCGCGTGGAGCTTCGAATGGACCGCACGGCGAATATCCACTGCCCAATAGGCAAGGTCAGCTTTGCAACGAGCGACCTGAGGGACAATCTGGCCCTGGTCTTGGACACCGTGACCAAGGCCCGCCCCGACGGGGTGAAGGGCCAGCTATACAAGGCCATCCACCTGTCCACGTCCATGGGGCCGAGCGCCAAGCTGGACCTCGCGCAGGCCCAGGCGATGCGCGTCCAGTAGCTCTGTGGTGAGGGAGCAACACAGCCACATGCGATTCAGCGGGGCGGCTTCCCAGCAAGCGCTCCGTCGAGTAGAATAGAAAGCACGCCGCAGACAGTGGGTGGCCTTGGGCCGTAATGTACTGACGCCCACCGAGGCATTTGTCGAATGCAGCAATGCGTCGATGCCCTGGTCTGCGGCCAGGGCCTTTGTTTTGGAGATCGGATCCCGGAATCCGTCCCCGGCTGAAGGGAGCAGTAGATGCCATCTCAGAAGAATGTGGAAGCTGTTGCGCAGCTGAAGGACCTCCTCTCCAGGAGCTCCGTGGTCATCGGCACCAGCTTCACCGGATTGAACGGCGAGGCCATGACGCGCCTGCGCCGGGCCCTCCGGGAGAAGGGGATCGAGTACCGCGTCGTCAAGAACACGGTGACAGCCATTGCGGCGGAGGAGATCGGCCGTCCGCAGATCAAGGAGCTGTTGCAGGGGGCCACCGGCCTGGTGCTGGGATACGCTGACCCTGTGGAGGCCGCGCAGGCACTCAACGAGTACCTCCGTGCTTCCCGCCTCCCACTGGCCGTTCACGGCGTCGTCATCGACCGTGAGGTCCTGGGCCCCAACGGAGTGACAACCCTGGCTGACCTGCCTCCTCGCCCCGTGTTGGCCGCGCAGTTCATGGGACAGTTGGCGGGGCTCATGACCCGGCTGGTCTCTGGGCTCAACGCACCGGCGCAGCGGGTTGTCACGGTGCTGAGCAGCCCCAGTCAGAGGTTGGTTACGGTAATGCAGCGTCGCCTCGAACAAATGGAGGAAGCAGACGCTTAGCGGCCCTGGCGCAAGCTGGGGACCGCCGAACGGATTCACTGGCAACAAGAAAGATCAAAGGAGGACTCGCGATGGCAATCACAAAGGAAGAGCTGGTAGAGGAGATTCTGCAGCTTCCTGCTCTGGACCTGGCGTGGCTGGTCAAGGAGCTTGAAGATAAGTTTGGCGTTTCCGCTGCCGCGCCCGTCGCGGTGGCATCAGTCGCGGCGATGCCGGCTGCCAGTGCGCAAGCCGCCGAACCGGAAGAGGAGCAGACGGAGTTCAACGTCATCCTCCAGGACTTCGGCGCCAACAAGGTGAATGTCATCAAGGCTGTCCGAGAGGTCACCAGCCTGGGCCTGAAGGAGGCCAAGGACCTGGTGGAGGCGGCCCCCAAGGCCATCCAGGAGGGCATCACCAAGGAAGAGGCCCAGTCCATCAAGGAGAAGCTGGAGTCCGCCGGAGCCAAGGCGGCTGTCGAGTAGAGACTCTCAAGCCCCCGGTGCGCCCTTACGACGCCATGTGAGGCGAACGCGCGTATAGGCGCACCGGGAGGGAAGAGCGGTGTATCTTGAGCCGACGCAAGGACCGCGAGCGCATCCTCGCCGCGAGGCGTGCCAACCCCGACTACACGGGCTTCCGCGGGTACGATCAGGAGCCGAGCCGAACTGGCGATACCCCCATGGCCACGGCCGTGTGCTCAGTGTGCAAGCGGAAGCGCAACGTCCCGGTGGGCATAGCCATGGAACAGGGAGACGCCTTCGTGTGCCAGTCGTGCCAAGAAGAGGCTGCGGCGGCGGCAGAGGGCGAGGCGGCGGAAGCGGGCGAGGAAGAGGCCGAAGATCGTCCGGCGCCGGCCTCCACGTAAGCGTCCGGGGCCCGGGAGAAGAACGGAAGGGTCTAGCGAGGCGCTTTGGGGTTCAGCGGTGGCGCTTGGGTGATGTGGCTGCCAGAACTGCTATACCAAAGCCAAACCCGCCGATCTCACCCAGCACCAAGAAGGGCCACGGAGAAAGACCTATTATCAGCCAGTAGAGAAGGGCGATCAGGACGCCAAGAGCAGTCAGGGCAGCACTGGCGGCCAGCACCTCCTCAATCAGACCATCTTCCTTGCGCCCCATCCATCTTGTCTTCTTTGTAGTAGCCACGGCACATCCACTCCCTCAGCTGTCCCCCCTGGGTCAGCCTCCCTGCCTTGAACCAAGGCCTACCGGCCCCATTGTAGGTCTGCCTCGCTCCGGTCACAAGGCCGCCGCCCGAATGGGGGTCAATGGTCTGACTCCAGCCGCCTATCTTCGCAGCGCACCATGGACCCAGGAGGCCTCCCCATGACGGAGCAACGGCGCCCGGTCCCCTATCAGCCTCGTATCCGTGACATGCCTCAGGGTGAGCGACCCCGGGAGCGGCTCCGGGACCACGGGCCCCAATTCCTCAGCAACGCGGAGCTGCTGGCGATCCTCCTGGGAACGGGGACAAGTGCCGAGAACGTGGTGAGCATGGCAACGCGGCTGCTCTCGGCCCACAACGGGCTGGGCGGGCTGGCGCGAGTGGGCTTCCAGGAGCTGGCCCGGAACCGGGGCATGGGAGAGGCGAAGGTGGCCCAGGTATTGGCGGCGCTTGAGATTGGCAAGCGGCTGGGCGGCCTGGGCACAGAGGATCGGCGGACCATTGCCAACCCCAACGACGTCTCCAACATGCTCAGCGCGGAGATGTCGCTGCTGGACCAGGAGAGTCTGCGCGTCCTTTTGCTCAACACGCGCAACCAGGTGGTGGGCATCGAGGAGGTGTACCGGGGCAACGTGAGCAGCGCCCTGGTCCGGGTCGGAGAGGTGTTCAAGCATGCCGTTCGTGAGAACTGTCCTTCGATCATCGTGGTGCACAACCACCCGTCGGGGGACCCCACACCCAGCGACGAGGACGCACGGGTGACGGGACAGATGGTGGAAGCGGGCCGGCTCCTGGACATCGAGCTGCTGGACCATATCGTCCTGGCGCAACGGGGCCACGTCAGCCTCAAGGAGCGCGGTCTGGGGTTCTGAGCGCCGTGGGCTAGGGGTTTGACATGCCCCAAGCGCGGTGCTATAACCGTGGACAACGCATTGCGGCCCGGCGAAGGACACGGCCATCCTCCGGTCGCCTCTGGGCAGCGGTGTGTACCTCCGAGTTTGGTTACGCTCGACCGCGAGCATCCAGAGTCCACGGCCAGTCACGAAGAGTCGTGGGAAGAAGGGGAGTGCGGACCATGATCATAGATGCAGACGCCCACGTGGTGGAGACCGAGCGCACCTGGGAGTTTGTCGATCCGGCGGACTGGAAGTACCGACCGCAGCTGGTCGCCCTGCCCAAGGCGGAACCCCGCCCCTTCGTGTGGTTCGTCGACGGCAAGGTCCGCTTCCGGGTCAACAACGCGACGAAGTCCGAGAGCGAGCTTGGCGAGATCTCCGACGAGCTGGGGCGCAACGTGGTCACCCGGCAGGAGGCGCGCGAGCTGCGGGACGTGCAGAGCAGGCTTGGGCACATGGACGAGCTGGGCATCGACGTGGAGGTCCTGCACAACAGCTTCTTCATCCACCGCGTCACCTTCCGTCTCGAGGGGGAGGCGGCCATCTGCCGCGGCTACAATAGGTGGCTCGCCGATATCTGGGAGCAGGGCAAGGGGCGGCTACGCTGGACCTGCGTGCCCCCCGTGGTCGACATCCCCGCTGCGCTGGAAGAGATACGCTTCGGCAAGGAGCACGGCACCGTGGGGGTCAGCCTGCGCGCCATCGAGCTGGAGCGGACACTGGTCGACCCCTATTTCTACCCGATCTACGAAGAGGCGCAGCGGCTCGACCTGCCCATCGTCCTGCACACCGGCAACGGCAACGCGCACTTCAGCGACCTGTACGACACGCCCGACCCAGTGGGCACGCTGCCGCAGTTCAACGCACCGCCGGTGGTGTTCTGCCTCCAGCTGATGTTGAGCGAGCTTCCCGCCCGGTTCCCCACGCTGCGGTGGGGCATCGTCGAGGCCGGCGCGCAGTGGCTGCCCTGGGTCGTCAACGAGGCGCAGCAGCGATACGAGGCCCGTGGCCAGCAGTGGCCTGCGGAGGGTTTCTCGGCGTTCCGCACCTACGTAAGCTGCATGACGAACGAGGACCTGCCAATGATCGTCAAGTATGTGGGCGAGGACGTGCTGATGATCGGCACCGACTACGGTCACACGGACGCCTCCAGCGAGATCGACGCGCTCTCCATCCTGCGGGAGACCTCCGGGCTATCGCCGCGCGCCGTCCAGAAGATACTCGAAGACAATCCCCGGGCGCTGTACGGGATATAGCGCCGGAACGGACGGGAGACGCACGAGCGGCGGTGGGGCTAAGGTTGACGCCCCTCGGTTTGTAGCCTGCAAGAGCGAGAGCTAGCAAAGAGGTTTGTGCAGTGATCATCGATGCCGACGCCTCCGTCGTGGAGAACGAGCGCACGTGGGACTTCATGGAGCCGCCCGACAATCGGTACCGCCCCCAGTTGGTCGAGCTCCCGGATGCGAATCCCACGCCGCACGCATGGGCAATCTTCAACAGCGTGGGCGGCAGCCAGGGGTTCGTGTGGCCCGTTCCAGCACGAGCGCCGGGCAGCGCGTGGGAGCAGGCGGAGCTGACTGACGTCGGCGCGCGGATCCAGCTCCTGGATAGCGCGGGGATTGACGTGCAGGTCCTCCACAGCACGATGTTTATGCGGCAGGTCACGGACCAGCCGCACGTAGACGTGCCGGTCTGCCGGGCCTGGAACCGCTGGATGGCGGACATCTGGCGGCAGGGCGGAGGTCGCATCCGCTGGACGTGTGTTCCCCCCATGACGACAATCCCCGATGCGCTGGATGAGGTGCGCTTTGGGAAAGAGCACGGGGCGGTGGGGGTGCTTCTCCGGTCCATAGAGGGAGAGAGGGTCCTCACGGACCCCTACTTCTACCCGCTATACGAAGAAGCTCAGCGGCTGAACATGCCCATCGTCGTCCGCGGCAATGGCAACGCCTGGTACTACGACCTCTACCAGACCGACTACACGGACGCGGATAGCTTTGGGCAATTCCACATGCCGGCGGTCGTGTTCTGTCATCAGCTGACCGTAAGCCGGCTCCCAAGGCTGTTCCCGACGCTTCGCTGGGGAGTGTTGGGTGCGGGGGCCCAGTGGGTGCCCTGGATCGTCAAGGAGGCACAGCGCCGCCTGACGAAGGGCCAGAACTGGCCGGCTGAGGGGTTTGCCGCGTTCCGTGCGTACGTTACCTGCAGCGCCAGGAATGACATGCCGGAGATCCTCAAGTACTCGGGGGAGGGCGCGCTGGTCTTTGGCACCGGCTATGGAAGCTCACCCGCTTCAAGCGACGGCGATGCGGTCGAGGAGTTTCGTCAGAAGGCCGGCGTGGAGCCGCAGATTGTGGCCCGGATACTGGACGACAACGCCCGCGAGCTCTACGGCCTGTAGGCGGCGCCATCTCCGGCCTGGTCCCTGCTGGGGTCAGCGGCGCAATGGACGGGACGGCGGCAGTCCGGATGGACGTCCGCCACTGTGCAAAGAGATTGCAAGCTCGTCCAATGGTGGCTCACTGCGGGGAGTAAGACGGATAGAGCATGATCCTCGAAGACAATCCCCGGGCCCTGTTTGGGGTTTGATAGGAAGTCATATGACATTGGACACCACTACCTACACAACTCTGAGCGTATTGACGGAAGGACAGGTTGCCACCATATCCATCTACCCCCACGAGGAGGTGGCCGCCAGGAGGAAGGAGACTGGCAGGTCGGGCAATCGACACCTGGAGTTGGCGGGCTTGCTGGAGGCGCTGCGGGCCGACGACGGCATCCGCGTCGTGGTCCTGACGGGGTCCGGCGAGCACTTCGCCTTTCCAGCGACCCCCGAACAGTACGAAAGCCGGAACACGGTCGACATCGTGGGCACCTGGCAGTCGATCGGCAGCCTGGTGCGCTGCCACCAGGTCGTGGCCGAGATGGAGAAGCCAGTCATAGCAAAGGTGAACGGCCACGCGGTGGGTTTCGGACAGAGCATCGTGTTTGCCTGCGACCTTATCATCGCCCGTGAAGACGCCATCTTCATGGACCACCACATGGGAGGCATCCTGAACTTCACCGAAGGCGGTAAGCCAAAGGCCGCCGGTCACTCATTCTCCAGCGTGCCCGGGGATGGCGGGGCGGCGCTGGTCCCGTTGTTCATGTCACCGGTTAAGGCAAAAGAATACCTGATGCTTGCCCAGCCCTACACGGCCGCGGAGCTGGCCCGGATGGGAGTGATCAACTACGCAGTCCCCGCCGATGAGCTGGACCGCAAGGTTGATGATATTGTGCAGCGCCTGCTCCAGCGGGCGGCGTACCCCCTGGCCTGGACGAAGCGCGTCGTGAACAGGACCGTGGCGGAGCAGCTGAATCGGACCCTAGACGCGGGCATAGCCTATGAGATGGTGGGGTTCCTCCATCGCGAGAAGCTGGGCGGACAGGACAAGCTGACACTGGATTGATGGTCCCGGAAGGCGCGCCAGGTCAGATAGCGGCGTCGTATGGCGCCCGCGAGGTCAGGTCCGGTCGACAGTACCGAGACAGCAACAGCGACGGATGCTCAGAATTGGCTCCTAAGATAGAGAGGTAGTGAGATGATGGGTAGGATTGGTCCATATCGGATGGTCTTGTTCGGGGCTTTGGGGATTCTGAGCTTGTTGGTAGTCGCCTGTGCGGGGTCGACTACCGCGGGCGATGTCCAGGCTCCCCAGCAGCCGGCGCCCGCGGCCCAGCCGGCGGCAGCGGCCCCTGCGGCGGACCCTCAGTCGCCGTCCCCGTCCATTCCAGCGACCTCAGGGGACTCGTTGCCCCGGATCGCCCCTGCTCCGGAGGCCCCGGCCGAGGGGCCCAGGTACGGCGGCATCCTCCGAGTTGGCCACCGCGACGACCCGCCCGCGGCATGGGACGTCATGCGCAGCACCAACTACAACAACACGCTGATCCTCCCGTCAATCTATGGTCCCGGCAACCTGGGGATGCCCTGCCGGGGCGAAGAGCTGAGAGTCTGTCCGGCACTGTCCGAGAGCTGGGAAGCCAGCGACGACTTCTCGGTCTGGACATTCAAGATCCGTGACAACGTCCTATGGCACGACGGAAGAGCGTTCTCTGCGGAGGACGCGGCCTACTGGGCGAACCTCTTCGTGAACGGCGTCACGGTGGGCGACAGGACCCGGCAGCCGGGCACGAACAAGTCGCGGTTTGGGGACCTCCAGAGCATCGACACCCTGCCCGGCAACCAGATCCGCTTCAACCTGGGCGGACCGGACCCCCTCTTCCTGGACAAGGTGGGCCTCTTCCGGATCTACATCCAGCACGGCAAGCACCTGGCCGAGCCTCACATCAGAGCGGGAAACGTGGACGTGTCGCCGGTTGACATGGGGTACATCGGGACCGGCCCTTTCAAGTTCAATGACTACGAGAAGGGTGTGGCCATAGAGGTCCGGCGGTTTGAAGACTACTATGAGACGGATGAGCAGGGCCGGCAGTTGCCGTACCTGGACGGCGTTGACTTCCTCATCATCAAGGAAGGGTCCGCCTTCCACGCGGCCTTCCGCACCGGGCGCCTGGACACCGGAATCAAAGCCAGGGGATATCATCTCCCGCCGGAGATGATCCCAGCCTACCGGGGAAGCCTGGGAGACGGCTTTTGGCTTGGTGAGAGGACCGGCGGCGATTCTCCAAATATGGGCTTCAACACGACGGTTCCGCCCTTCAACGACATCCGGGTGCGCCGCGCCATTTCCCTATGGGTCGACCGGCAATCGGCCAAGGACGCCTTCGGGGGCGGCTTCGGCAAGCTGGCGGGCATGATGGGGGACTCCTACTGGTGGAACCCGGACCTGCTGACCTGGCCGGGGTACAACGCCGCTACCAAAGAGGCGGACCGGGCCGAGGCCAAGCGCCTCATGGCCGAGGCCGGCTACGCCGACGGCCTGAGCTTCAGCCTCCTTGCACCGCGAACGTTCGGCCAGAAGGCCGAGTGGTGGCAGGGCGCCCTGAAGGGCATCGCCAACGTGGAGCTTGATCTCTTGGATGTCGCCGCCCACGACCAGAAGGTATCGGAGAGCAACTACGTAGCCGTCGAGGGCAGCGTCGGCGGGACCTCGCCGGACGACCTCATCACGACGCTGGCGGCCAAGGACGTCAGCCCCTACGCCAAGGTCGTCCACTACGACGCGAAGGTGACCGACTTTCTGGACCGAATGGCCAACGCGACTACCCTCGACGCAAGGCGAGACGTCATCCGCCAGATGGAGCAGTACGTACTGCAGGACCAGGTCTTCGGCATAAGGACCTTCGTGGGGGTGGACCTGACACCCTATCGGGACTACGTGAAGGGCATCTACCACCCATCCACACTGACCTACAACACCTTTGCCTCTTACGCCACGGTCTGGTTGGACAAGTAGGGACGCCACAACTGGGCGCCGTGGCCTAACCGGCGGAGCGGGGCGCTCCGCCGGTCCGGGGCCAAGCCGTAATCAGGGCTGCCCAGCTTGGAGCGTAAGGCGGCCCCTCGCCAACTGGTGAGGCCCGCCTAGGCCGGCGCTGGCGCCTCGGGCATGTGCTTGGCGAACCACTCCATGGTCTTGGCCCATGCGTCCTCTCCCGCAAACGCGAGCTGCGGCTTGGCGGTGGGCCCCCTGTGGTGGTGGATCTGCATGAAACCGTGCCCGACACCCTCATACGTGTGGAACTCGTGGACCTTGCCCCACCGCGTCATCTCCCCGTCGAACGACTGCACGTCCTCGGGGGAGGGATTCTGGTCTTCGGCGCCGAAGAGGCCCAGGACGGGGCACACCATGTCCTTCGTTCGCTCGAAGGGAGACGGCCCGTCGCCCAAGGCGCGCATCGCGTTGCCGCCGTAGAAGACGGCGGCCGCCTTCAGGTCGGGGTTGACGGACGCCATGAGGTAGGTCGTCCGGCCTCCCTGGCAGAAGCCCGTGATGCCCAAGCGGCCGGCGTCGACCTGCGGGTGCGACTTGAGGTAGGCGACCGCGGCGTTGACGTCCGCGATCACGCCATCGTCCCGGAGGCGCGAGCCACGGGCCCCGGGGTCTTGGTCGTCCGGTTCCGACGCGTCCCGATGGTAGAGCTCCGGGGCGATGCCGGCATACCCGGCCTCGGCGAAGCGTTCGACGACGTGCACCATGAACTCGTCCACGCCGGTGCGGTGCTGGGCCACGACGAGCCCCGGATGCGGCCCCGGGCCGTCCGGAATTGCGACGTACGCCCGCATGGGCTGGCCATCGACAGTCAGGGTTTCCCACCTGGCATCCATTGAGCACTCCTGAAGCTACGTCTTGGGGATACGGTCTACCTACAGCATAGCGGGACCATCGGGAAAGACGAATTGCCGGGTCCCCGCACCACCAAACTCAACCGGCGCGGATGACGCAGAGCCTGCAAGCCTGCCAACGGGAGAGGTCGTCCGCCCGGGCCGGCCTCAGTCCATGTGATAGAGCTTGGCGACATTGTCGTGGACAATCTTCTGTCGCATCTCCGGGTCCGCCCCCTGGAGGTACCTGCGGATGGCCTCCCGGGATTCGGGCCACGTCCCCTGCTGGTGCGGGTAGTCGCTCCCCCACATGAAGCTGTCCGGGCAGAACTGGCTGGCGAGGATGACCCCCACGGAGTCCCGCTCAAAGGTGGCGTAGCACTGCCGCCGAAACGCATCGCTCGGCTTCGTCAGCGTCAACTCCTTGAACCGCGGATAGTTGTCCTCCCACTGCTGGTCCATCCGCTCCAGCAGAAAGGGTATCCACCCTATCCCGCACTCGCTAAAGACCACCCGCAGGTCCGGGTGCCGGTCCAGCGCCCCCGAAAAGACAACCGATGCCAGGGTCTCATCCGCCTGCAGCGTCACCACCGAGAGGTACGCCGCAAGGGAGGCGTCGCTATGGTCCTCTCCTGCCCGCGGGTATCTCGATACGGTCCGCGTGGAGTCCCCGCCGCGTATGTGCATGGACACCGGGAGCCCACGCGCCGCGGCGGCGCCCCACACCGGGTCCCAGAAGGGATGCCAGATGGGCTTGGCCAGGGACACCGGGCTCAACTCCACTCCGGGGAGCCCCAGCTCGCTCACGTGCTCGATCTCCCGGACCACCGCTTCGGGACTGCTCCCGGCAACACACCCAAGGCCATAGAACCTGCCGGGGTCCGCCCGGTTGAAATCGGCGACAAACTCGTTGTAGGCGGCGAGGGTGACGGCCTGCAAGTCAAGGTCTGCGATGGACGTCGAGATGCCGATGACGCCGTAGATGATCTCTGCGTCAACCCCGTCTATCTCCTGGTCTTCGATCCGCAGGGCCGGTGTCGCGGGCCGGCACTGCTCCGAGCTGTATCCGGCCGCCCGCCGCGCGAGTTCCCGCGGCACGGCGACGTCCGTCCGGCGGGCCGAGTCCAGGGTGGCCCGCCGCCCGCACCGGTACTCACCGTTCGCCCCCGCAACCCACTCCTCGGCGCCCTCCGCTGTGACGACCACCCGCGGCACGACGCCCCGCAACGACTCCGGCACACGGGAAACAAAGGTGTCCGGATCAAGGAAGGTCATATCGATATGGGAGTCCGCGGAGATCACTCCGTACTTGCCCATCATCCACGTCCTTGCTCTTCAATCTTCCGATTGTCGCACGGAATGCTACCCATTATGGAGAGAAGTTGTCAACCGCAGCGTTGTAGACCTGAGACAATGACAATGGGTGATGGCGCGGTGAGCGTGCCACGCCATACGTGGGGATACGGCGACCTTGAACGAAGAGAAGGCGCGCCCTCGCCGGCGTCCCACCACGCGCGAAAGAAGACCCTTGTATAACCGTCATGCCCGCACCCACCCACCCGTCCTCCCCGCAGCCCTCCCCCCACATAGCCGTCGCGCCAGCGACCGCCACCGACCCATTGCCCACACACCCCAAATCTCCTACCATCCCTCCAACACACCCACACGAGGAGACCCGTGCCCAACCGAAACTCCCCACCCACCCGCCGCCACCCCGCAACCCTCCCCCCACGTGCCCGTCGCGCCAGCGACCCGCCCCGACAACAATCAAAACGCAAAGCCACGCCGAAGCTACCGGTGCGACTCCCAAAGCAATCAATCAGCCCTTTCTGTACCTTCCAGCTTCAGGAGACGCAAAAAAAAGCTTTGACTATCATACAGGCGACAACAATCAGACCAGCCCCGCCGCTTCGTTGCGCCGGGGAGCGAGTGCGCGTATCCTGCTTAAGGTCCCGCCGCCGCTGGCTGCGACGGGGCTGCTCTACGGTGCTCTACAATGCTCCGAGCCACAGCCACGAGACACCGGCAGGTCGTTGGAGCGCTATGGACACCTGTGCACAACCCGTCCTCGCAGGTTGAGAATCGGAGGAAGGGGCCTATGTCCACGCCAATGTCCACCGCTATTTCCGGCACAACTCACTGGGTGAGCAGCGACGGTTTCCGACTGCACGTCTGGGAGAAGCGGCTGGATGCCCCACAAGGGCGAGAGCCCGATACCGGGCAGGTAATCCTCCTGATTCACGGAGCCACCTACAGCGGCCCAACGGACTATGACGTACAGGCGCCGGGCAAGGACTACTCCCTCATGGACTATCTGGCCGCCAGAGGCCACGACGTGTTCACCTTCGACATACGCGGGTACGGCCGTTCGGACAAACCCGCAGACGGGTTCAGCGTTTCGACAGAAGCGGCGGTGCGGGACACTTCGGAGGTAGTGAACGCTATCTGCAACATGCGGGGAGTCGGAAGTGTTGACCTGTTCGGCTGGTCTTGGGGCAGCGCCGTTGCCAGCGTCTATGCAAGCCTTCACCCCGAGCGAGTGCGCCGCCTGGTACGGTACGCAGGCAGCGCCGGTCCGGCCCCGACAGTCGACGGCAACCGCACCGAGGCTGCAGACCCCGGTGAGCCATGGGTACTCACCACTCGGGAGAGCATCGTGGCCCGCATCGAGCAGGACGTCGTCGTTCCCGAGGCGCAAGAGGCGTTCGTCGCGGCAGCGCTCAGGTGGGACTCTGTCTCGCCCGGAGGGACGCGCGTAGAGCTCGCGACCGGCGGTCCCCGGCCGCGGGCGGCCCCGGAAGCGATTACCGTTCCAACGCTCATGATCTACGGGGCGCGGGATGCCGGCTATCGACCGGCGCAGGTGGCGGACTTCTTCGCCCGCCTGAATACGCCGGACAAGACGCTCATGGTCGTTCCCGACGCCGGGCACTTCCTGATCATCCAGAAGCCACGGATGCGGCTGTTCGCAGCCACGGCGCAGTTCTTCGGTCAGGACTGATCGACCTCTCGGGTTCGCCCCGCTCATCCTGGGGGACACGGACTGCGCTCAAGCGAGAGGGCGGATCCGGGGAGGAGGCTTGGAGATCGAATCACCCACGGTATTGCTCGACGGGCTGCGGTTCCCAGAAGGTCCGCGGTGGCACGATAACCGGCTCTGGTTCTCCGATATACTCGCCCACGCCGTCTATGCCGTTGACACTGGAGGCGAGTGCGAGCTTGTTCTCACTATCGACGACCGTCCCTCGGGCCTGGGCTTCCTGCCAGACGGGTCGCTCCTCGTCTGTGGCATGGCGAAGAAACGGCTCCTACGGAAGGGCCCGGAGGGCGTACGCGTCCATGCCGACCTATCGGGTCTCGAAATTGAGCACATCAACGACATGGTAGTGGACGCTCAGGGTAGAGCCTACGTTGGAGCGCGGAGAAGGGACGATCCCCGCAAGGAGCCCGATGACCTGGTGGTGCTGGTCACGCCCGATGGCGGCGCCAGAGTCGCAGCCGGCGGAATGCACCGACCCAACGGGGCTGTGATCACGCCAGACGGGAAGACCCTGATCGTGGCGGAGACCCGCAGGGAAGCACTCACTGCTTTTGATATTGCCATCGACGGCTCCCTGGAGAACCCACGTACCTTTGCCTCCACACCTTCCGGGAGAGGGCCCGATGGGATCTGCCTCGACGCCGAGGGTGCAGTCTGGATTGGGGCGCCTCGAGGGGACCAGTTCCTGCGCATCCGAGAGGGCGGCGCGGTGACTGCCCGTGTCACTGTGGAAGGGAGGCGCGCCGTAGCCTGTATGCTGGGCGGGTCCGACCGCCGTACGCTGTTCATGCTCACCGCCCGGAGAACGCCGGAGGCCGGCGGAGGCATTACGTCGTTCTCCAGCGAGAGCCTCCGCAGCGACAGGGACGCGCCGGACGTCGGACTCATAGAGACCGTGCAGGTCGACGTGCCCGGCGCGGGCTATCCGTAGTGTCCCGTGCGGCCCATCGCCTTCCCGGTGCCGGACGCCCGTGGAGTGGCGGCTGGGCGCGCACTCCCTGGCCGGACGTCCGTAATCAGACGCAGAGCTAACCCGGCGTTGACACGACACGAGCGCTGTGATACACCGAGGGCCAGCAGCCCGAACACCAGACCCGCGCTGAACAGCGCCAAGATAGGAGGGGAAGAATGACTACCAAACGGGCACTGAAGATGGCAATGATCGGAGTAGGCGTGGGGGGCACCGAAATGCTTCCGGCCTTCGAGCAGGCGGACACCATCGACCTCGTAGCAGGCGCAGACATCAACCCGCGGGTCCGCGAGGCCTTCTCCGCCCGCTACGAGGCCAAGGCCTACGCCAGCATCGAGGAGCTGTGCGACGACCCGGAGGTTGAGGCCGTCTGGGTCTCCACGCCGAACAAGTTCCACGCGCCGCACACCATCTACGCCCTGGAGCATGGCAAGCACGTGGTGGTGGAGAAGCCCATGGCGCTCAACCTGGAAGAGGCCCAGAGGATGATCGAGACGTCCCATCGGACCGGGATGAAGCTCATCGCCGGCCACACACGGAGCTTCATCCCTGCCTTCCGGAAGATGTGGTCGATAATCCAGTCAGGGGAGCTGGGCCAGGTCCGCGCCATCCACTTTGTCGCGTACACGGACTGGCTCCTCCGCCCGCGAGTCGCCGAGGAGCTGGACCCAGCCCAGGGCGGCGGCCTCGTGTTCCGCCAGGGCCCGCATCAGATCGACACAGTTCGACTGCTTGGCGGCGGCCTGGTTAAGAGCGTCCGGGCCAGCGTGGGTCAGTGGATGCCCGCCCGGCCAATTCCTGGATATTACTGCGCGTACATGGAGTTCCAGGACGGGACGCCGGCCACCATCGTGCACAACAGCCACGGCTACTTCATGGGCGCTCAGATGGTCACGTGGGGCCACGACCGGCAGCGCTACGGCGAAGAGGATCGGACGCGAATCCGCAAGGCGATGATGCGCGGCGAGCGGGACGAGGAGCAGGACAAGGAAGCCATACGCATCGGCGGCGAGCAGGAGGTCCAGGTCTTCAAGCGGGAGAACGTCAACCGGGACCGTGAGCGAGAGGTGTGGGTGCCCGGCGAGCCTGGATGGGTTGTGGTCTCCCTGGACAGGGGCGACATCACCCGCTCTCCCCATGGACTCTACATCTTCGACGACGAAGGACACCATGAGATTGACCTGACGCCCCCGCCCGGATGGGCGATGAATCGGCGGGCCGAGATCCAGGAGCTCTACGACGGGGTTGTAAACGGTGAGCCGATCTATCACACGCCGGAATGGGGCATGGCTACGCTGGAAGTGGTCCTGGCAATCAACGAATCCGCGCGGGAAGGCCGGGAGATCGAGCTGCGCCACCAGATCCCGACGCCCGCCAACTACGGCGGCGCCAAGATCTTCGAGACGGCGGCAACCTAGCTGAAGCCGACGATCAGTGCGGCGGGGCAGGGGCATTAGATGCCCCTGCCCCGTTTGTCATTGTCATCGCAGCGCCACCCACAGGACGCAACCATCCCGGCAACAGACCATTGTTTACAGCACTCGGTGATTGCGTATTACGTCACAAATGAACCGAGAGTCAAGAAGAAGCTCTGGAGGCCCCTAGAGCAGTCTAGGGGCCTCCCTCTTTCCGCACGAATCGGTCTCCGGCTTCGCGGTTTGCCCGTCATTCAGTTGCTGTACGCAGAGCCTCAGTCGAAGATGCCCAACACTCTTTCCCAGCCCTAGATGCACGGGTGGGAGACGGCCTGCGCTTTGACCCCCGTGCACCCGCCCGGACGGTGGCCACGACGCTGGGCAGGGGATACCGCGGGGAGTGAGGCCGGCGCTGCTTCAGGGTCTGAGGGGGGAATGGGAGCTTGCTATGGCGGTGTGTCTACCGTTAGGAAATCCGTCAGCTCGCGATTGAAATCGGCTGCGCGCTCCATCTGGGGCCAGTGGCCGCAGTCCTCATACACGACCAAGCGGGCCGAGGGAAGCCGCTCGGCGGCGGCATAGGCATGGGTCACGGGGATGACGCTGTCCCGGGCCCCCCAGACCAGCATGAGCGGCATTTGAAGCTCCGGCAGCCGGTCCAGGAAGGTGGCTTGGGGCCGCATGCCCAGCATGTTCATTCCTTCTCGCACTATCTTCAGCTCGGCCTGCCTGGCCCCAGACAGCTCCCGCACCCTCTTGAGCTCCTCCTGGAGGTCCTTAGTAATGAACTGCATGTCGTTGAACACCGCGTGCAGGGTCTTGCGGTTGATGCCGAACCAGGGCCTGTTGAAGAGCTCGCCGACCATGGGAAGGCTGGCGGCGCGAAGGTAGAAAGCCACTTCACGGCCCAGGCTTGAGGTGTCCACGAGCACCAGCCTGTTGACACGCTCGGCGTGCTGCAGAGCCGTCGCCAGAGCTAGAGTTCCGCCCATGGAGTTCCCCACCAGGGCCGCCTGCTGAAGGCCCAGGGCGTCCAGGAAGTGGAGCATGTAGCGGACGCCGAACGGGATCGTGTACTCCACATTCGGCTTTTCGCTGTCGCCATGGCCGGCAAGGTCCAGGGCGTACACGCTCAGGCGCTCCGACAGAGGAATGATGTTCTCCCGCCAAGCCACCACAGAGGCGCCCAGGCCGTGGATGAAGACCACCGGGGGCCCCTGGCCGGCGACAACGTAGTGGGTACGGACCCCGTCGACGTCTATGTAGCGATGCTGTCCGGGACTGATCATCTCAATTGACAGTCTGTCATCTCTGTCCTATAGTGACCCGCGACTCTCCTAAACGCAACCCCAGCGTGAAGAGAGCGCTAGGCCCAGCCTAAGGCCAAGAGCCGCCCGACGTGCAGAGCGCCCGTCCTAAGCGCGACAGGGGGCTGGCCCAGAACGGAGGGGCGTTGCTCCCACCCAAGAGCGACCGGAGAGTCCGCGACGGTATTTCCGCGAAACCAAGCTAGTCCAACGGAGGTATGCGCCATGCTCCAGGAAGGTGACCTGGCCCCGGATTTTGTTACGAGGGACCACAACGGCAAGGAAGTCCGGTTGAGCGACTTGCGCGGACAGAAGGTGTGGCTCTGGTTCTTCACCGGGCCGCGGCCGGAGAACAATTGAAGCCGCCATGGCCACGGGTACCGTGAGCACTACCAAGACTACGCGGACAAGAACATCGTCATCTTTGGCGTGAACAACCGCGACCCCGAGATGGTTCGAACCTGGGTTGAGGGCCAGGAATTCCCGTTCTCGGTCCTCCTGGACCCGGACCGATCTATTGTGGAAGCCTACGGCATGGGTAGGAAGGAAGACGACAGCTACCTCATCAACGGCTCCGGCGGCCGCCGGCCTGCCGTCATCATCGATGAGGAGGGCAAGGTCCTGAGGCTCCTCCCGGACCTGGCCACTGTCGATCAGCAGGTTGAGGTGCTGCGGAGCCTGTAGGCACTCCAGGCTATCAGGACACGATCAGGACGAACGGTCCTCGTTTGGGACCACAGGTCGACGGGCTCTCTGCCGGCGAGACGTGCCTTGAGGCGCAGTGTTCTGCGCCCCAAGGTCTACCTCAACCCTCTGAGCGGCCGGCCCCGCTACACGCCGACCGCCACGGGCGCGTCTGTCGCCTGAAACGTCAGCGCCCTTCCGTCAGCGTCCACATCCACCTCGACGACGGCTCCCGGCGGGAACTCGCCGGTGAGGATGCGGCTGGACAGAGGGTTCTCAACGTGACGCTGCACCGCGCGCCGCAGGGGCCGCGCACCGAAGACCGGGTCAAAACCCTCCTTGGCAAGCCAGTCGCGGGCCTCGTCCGTCAGCGAGATGGTGATCTGCCGCTCATCCAAACGCACCTGCACCTGGGAGACAGTCAGGTCCACAATGAGCCTGATCTGCTCCCTGGTCAGCGGGTCGAAGATGATCACCTCGTCCAGCCGGTTCAGGAACTCGGGCCGAAATGCCTTCTTCAGGGCATCTTCCACGGACTCGCGCAAGCGCTGGCTCTCAGTCTCATGGTCGGCATCCCGGAGAAAGCCCATGCCTTGGGGCCGGCCGAACTCGGTGGTGCCCAGGTTACTGGTGAGGATGAGCACCGTATTGCGGAAGTCCACCGTGCGTCCGTGGCCATCCGTGAGGCGTCCGTCGTCCAGCACCTGGAGCAGGATGTTGAACACCTGCGGGTGGGCCTTCTCGATCTCGTCGAAGAGGACCACGCGGAAGGGGCGGCGGCGCACGGCCTCCGTCAGCTGGCCGCCCTCGTCGTAGCCCACGTAGCCCGGCGGCGCTCCAATGAGTCGAGAAGTGGTGTGCTGCTCCATGTACTCGGACATATCGATGCGCACCATGGCATCTTCGTCATCGAAGAGGAAGTCCGCCAGGGAGCGTGCCAGCTCGGTCTTTCCGACGCCCGTGGGTCCCAGAAACATGAAGGAGCCGATGGGCCGTTTGGGGTCCTTGAGGCCAGCCCGCGCACGGCGAATGGCTTCCGCCACGACCTGGACTGCGCGCTCCTGGCCGATGATGCGCCCGTGCAGGCTCTCCTCCATGTGGAGCAGGCGCGCGGCCTCGGTCTCCAGGAGGCGAGATACAGGCACGCCGGTCCACTTGGCGACCAAGCTCGCGATATCCTCCTCGCCCACGCGGTCATCGAGCTTCTGCTCCCTGAACCAGGAGTCCCGCTGGGAGGTGAAGTCCCGCTCGAGGGGAAGCCGCTGGGCGCGGATGCGGGACGCCCCCTCATAGTCGCCCCTCTCACTCAGGGCCTCCTCCTGGTCCTGAAGCTCCCGGCAGTGATGCTGAAGCCCCTTGAGATCATTGGGCATGCGGGACATCTCAAGCCGCAGCTTGGAAGCGGCCTCATCCACGAGGTCCACCGCCTTGTCCGGCAGATGACGCCCGGTAATGTAGCGTTTGCTGAGGCGGACGGCGGCCACAATGGCGTCGTCGTCGATGTTGACCTTGTGGTGGGCCTCGTAACGCGGCTTGAGGGCGCGCATCATCTCGATGGCCGCCTCCGGGGAGGGCTCTTCGATCCAGATGGGGTTGAAGCGCCGCTCCAGGGCCGGGTCCCGCTCGATGTACTTCCTGTAGTCGTCCGGAGTCGTGGCGCCGACGACCTGGATTTCGCCGCGCGCGAGGGCGGGCTTCATCATATTGGAGGCATCGATGCCGCCCTCGGCGGCGCCGGCGCCCACCACGGTGTGGACCTCATCGATGAAGAGGACGATCTCCCGTCGGCCGGCCTTGACCTCGTCCAATATGGACTTGAGACGCTCCTCGAACTCGCCGCGGAACTTGGCGCCGGCCACGAGACCGGCCATGTCGAGGGCCAGGACGCGGCGGTCCTGTATGGAATCGGGGACGTCGCCGGCAACGATGGCCTGGGCGAGCCCCTCGGCGATGGCGGTCTTGCCCACGCCGGCCTCGCCCAGCAGGACGGGGTTGTTCTTGGTGCGCCGCGAAAGGGTCTGGATAACGCGGCTGACCTCCTCTTGCCGTCCCACGACGGGGTCCAGCTGCCCCTGGCGAGCAAGAGCGGTCAGGTCAATGCTGTACCGCTCCAGCGCCCGGTAGCGGCTCTCCGCCCGGGGGTCCGTGACACGGTGCGTACCCCGCACCTTGGCCAGGGCCTGATAGACCCTTTCCGTGTCAACGCCAAGGCTGCGGAGGACATGGGCCGACTCGCCGCTGCGCTCCTCCACGACGCCGATGAACAGGTGCTCGGTGCTGATGTAGTCGTCCTTGAGGCGATCCGCCTCTGCCTTGGCGACCTGCAGCAGGCGTGCCGTGCGCGGGGTCGGGTATATCTGCCTCGGCTCGTAGGCCAGCTTGGGAATTCGCTCCAAGGCATTCTGCAGCCGTGTTCTAACGGCGGTGGCATCCACACTCAGCTCCCGGAGAATGTGCGCCGGGACGCCCTCCTCCTTGTCCAGCAACGCCAAGAAGACGTGCTCCACATCCCACTGAGGGTGGCGGTAGCTTCGGACCAGCTCCTGGGAGCTAGTCACGACCTCCTGGGCCGATTCTGTGAAGCTGTCAGGTCTCAGAACCATGATCTGTACCTCCCCAAGTGTTCCGCCATGATGACAGCACCGCAGCCTAAACGGGCCGTCGAGGGCCCTGGAGCCGCGGGGTGCGAAGCCGTTCCACCTCCGACCGCAGCGCTTCTATGACCTGCTCCATCTCCTGTATCTGGGCCATGAGGCGCAGGACGACCTCCGCTCCAGCCAGGTTGACGCCCATATCCTCGATAAGGGTCTTGATGCGCCGGACCTGCTCGATGTCCCGCAGCGAGTAGAGCCGGATGTTGCCACCCGAGCGGGACGGCCGCAGGAGTCCCGTGCGCTCGTAGTAGCGCAGGGCCTGCGCGTTTAGTCCAACCATCTTGGCCGCAACACTGATAACGTAGCAGGGCTCTTCCCAGTCCGGATAACGACTTGCCATCGCTTCACTCCTCTGAGGATGCGCCCGATGCCCGCCGAGAGGCATCGCCGGCACCGCCAGACCGCTTGTCCAGCGAATCCCTGAGCCGGCGAAGGAGGTCCGTCTCCTCGCCGGTGAGGTCAGTGGGCAAGCTGACCTTTACGGTGACGTGCAGATCGCCTCTGGCCTTGGAGTCTTGCAGTCGAGGCATCCCTTGTCCGCTCAGGCGGAAGACGCGCCCATTCTGGGTCCCCTGGGGCAACGTGAGGGCAACGCGGCCGGCCAGAGTGGGAACGACGGCCTCACCACCCAGCATGGCGTCCGTGAAAGGCACGGTGACCTCCGTGGACAGGTCAGCGCCGTGGCGTTGGAACCGAGGGTGGGGCCGCACCGAGACCACGAGGATGACCTCCTGACCACCGGGGGCAACGCGCACGCGGGCGCCGTCCTCAACACCGACGGGCACGGTAACCTCTACCTTGATCGGCTGCGCCAGATTGGGGCTTGTCACCTGAATCATGCGGGCGGTGCCGCTGTAGGCTTCTTCCAGAGAGATCTCCACGGGCTGTTCCAGGACAGCTCTGCCCATGCCAGCCCTCTTCCCGGCGGCCGCGCCTCCCCGCCCGCCGAAGAAACGGCCCAGGACGTCGTCCAGCCCAGAGCCTCCAAAGAGGTCGCCGTGCGACCCGAAGTCATAGGAAGCACCGGCAGACCGTCCGAAAGGGCCGTACGAGCCCCCCATGCGGTCGCCGTACTGCTGGGCCTGGCGCCAGTTGTGGCCGTAGCGGTCATACAGCCGGCGCTTCTCCGGGTCGGAGAGGACCTCATTGGCCTCGTTGATCTCCTTGAAGCGCTTTTCGGCGTCGGCCTCGTCCCGGTTGACGTCAGGGTGGTACTTGCGGGCGAGTTTGCGGAAGGCCGACCGGACCTCTTTGTCGCCGGCGTTGTGGGGCACCCCGAGGATGCTGTAGTAGTCCTGCGGCATGGGCTCCTCCACTCTGTAGGCATAGTAGCATAGTGATACGTTCCGTATCAAGTATCTACTTTTTCTAGACAATTCTCTTGACACAGTATTAGAAGTATGTTTCTATAGATGCGTGGGGTGCGGCGCCGTCGCCGCCCTACATCAGGGTCTCACACACAAATACTCGATCGGAGGAGGTTAGACATGACACTGCGGCATTGGGATCCATTCGCTGACTTTCGGCGCATGGACGAGGCGATGAACAGGCTCTGGCGCGGCTTCCCGCGGCACGGCACCGACGGCGAGTCGGCCGAGGGCTGGGTTGTGCCCATGGACGTGCGCATGGAAGGGGAGAACGTCCTGGTTCAGGCGTCGCTGCCGGGGGTCGATCCAAAGGAGATTCAGGTCACCATCGAGGACGGTGTGCTCACCATCCGGGGCAAGACGGCCGAGGAGCGGGAGCACAGGAACGGCTACGTGCTGCGGGAGCGCCGCATGGGTTCCTTCTACCGGTCCATCCGTCTGCCGGACTCGGTGGACGCGGAGAAGGCGGAGCCGACCTACGAGAACGGCGTGGTCTCCATCGCCTTCCCCAAGCTGGAGGCGAAGAAGGCCAAGCAGCTGGAGATCAAGCTTGGTGAGGGCCGCAAGGGTCTCCGGGGAGGCGGGTCCTAGCCTCTCCTGAGCAACTACGCGGCACACCCCGGAGCCCTATCAATGAAGGACGGGGGCGCTCCCATGGGAACGCCGCCCGTCCTGTTGCGCGTGGGGCAGCGCCGAATCCGGTATACTACACGCCATCCAGTTCCCAGGACAGAGGGTGAGCATGAAGATAGACATATTCCCACACATCCTGCCGAAGCCCTACTTCGACAAGATGCTGACGATGAGCGGGCGCGCCGCCTACATGCAGAAGCGGGTCCGCGACATCCCCATCCTCTACGATCTGGACACCCGCTTCCGGGTTCTGGAGCGGTTCGAAGACCAGGACTATGTTCAGGTGCTGACCCTCAACCTGCCACCCATCGAATTCGTGGCCGAACCCCAGGACAGCCCCGATCTAGCCAAGCTGGCCAACGAGAGCATGGCGGAGCTGGTAGCCAAGTACCCTGAGCACTTCCCTGCCTTCATCGCCTCCCTACCCATGAACAACCCCGACGCCATGCTGGCTGAGACGGAGCGGGCCATCCGAGACCTGGGCGCGAGGGGCGTCCAGATCTGCAGCAACGTTAACGGGCGCCCTCTGGACGAGCCCGAGTTCCTGCCCCTCTTCGAGCTCATGGGGCAGATGGACTTTCCGGTTTGGCTGCACCCCACAAGGTCACCCGACTTTGCGGACTACACGACAGAGACCAGGTCCAAGTACGACCTGTGGTGGGCCTTCGGCTGGCCCTATGAGACCAGCGTGGCCATGGGGCGCCTGGCCATGTCCGGCGTCTTTGACCGGGTGCCCAACCTGAAGATCATCACACACCACATGGGGGCCATGATCCCCTACTTTGAGGGACGCATCGGCCCGGGCCTCGACCAGCTTGGACGCAGGACCGACGATGAGCACGACGTGGGTACGCTGGAGCGTCTGGAGAAGCGGCCGCAGGACTACTTCCGTATGTTCTACGCAGACACGGCTCTCTTCGGCGCGCTGGCGGCCACGGAGTGCGGGCTCACCTTCTTTGGGTCAGACCACGTCCTCTTTGGGACCGACATGCCCTTCGATCCGGAGAAGGGCCCCGGCTTCATCCGGGAGACCATCCGGGTTATCGACAACATCACGGCTTCCCTGGAGGACAAGAAGAAGATCTACGAGGAGAACGCACGGAGAATCCTCAAACTCTGAGTTTCTGTGTCGACTGGCGCCGCCCAGACAAGCGCACAGAGCAGGCCGCGGGGCCTGCTCTGTGCTTGCTCAAGCCAGGTGGTTGCAGCGCGGGGGCCGGCTAGCCTCCAGCCACCGCCGGGACGATGCTGACCTCATCCCCGGTGTTGATGGCCGTCTCCAGCCCCTCCAGGAAATTGACGTCCTCGCCGTTGACGTAGATGTTCACAAAGTGCCGCAGCTCTCCGGCCTCGTCCACAAGGCGCTCTCTGATGCCGGGGAACTGGGACTCCATGACCCCCAAGGCGTCACTCAGAGTGCCGCCCTCAACTTCAATCTTCTCCCGACCACCGGTCACCCGCCGCAGAGGGGCCGGAATCCTCACCACTACGCTCATTCGGTTGCCTCCTTGTCACCAGCCCCGGCGCTCCAACCAGAACGGTCCCGCCGGGTCTCAGACTTGCAATTGTGGAGCATCCCTATAGTAGCGGAACAGCAGCATGGGAACAAGGAGCGGAGGATGCACCGGCGACCCGGGAGACCTGGGCCAAACTTGCCGCTAACCTTCGACGACGTCCCCTACCACCGGGTCCACGCGGACGCCCTTGGACCGTACCCAGTCCAGGCCTTCGCTAATCTTGCTCTCGTCCCCTGTCAGTTCCAGTACGACCCAACCGACCTCCTCTTCCACCTGGGCCCGGCGAATGTTGGTCACGATGGGGTAGCTGTGGCCGAGCTCCCAGATAATGGGCTCCGGGATGAGCCTTGTGGGAAAGGTGAAGCGCACACGCTGATTCGCCATGAATGGTCTCCTCTGTGCCGCCGGGCAGCATGACAAAAGGACCGCCGCGCCAGTGCCCGGCACGGGCTACCTAACGTTGAGCGCCGCCTCAAAGCCGCTAACCGTCGGCTGAATGCTCAGGGGGCTGATGATGCTCTCCACGGCCTCTTGGGTCTTCAGGCCATTGCCGGTTATGTAGGCTACCGTGAGCTCCTCGCGCTTGATGTCTCCCTGGTCTACGAGGCGCTTGAGCCCGGCGATAGTTACGCCGCCCGCGGTCTCGGTAAAGATCCCTTCGGTCTCGGCCAGGAGCTGTATTCCGGTCACGATCTCGTCTTCCGGCACGATGACGGCGGTGCCCTGGGACTGCTTGATGGCCTGAAGGGCGTAGAAGCCGTCGGCAGGGTTGCCTATTGCCAGGGACTTGGCGATGGTAGCGGGCTTCACGGGCCGGGTGTACTCCGTGCCCGCGTGCCACGCCGTGGCGATAGGGCTGCACCCCTCCGCCTGGGTCGCGTGCATGTGCGTGGGGACGTCCGAGATCAACCCGAGAGACGCGAACTCGTTGAGTCCCTTCCAGATCTTGGTGAACATGGCCCCGGAGGCGAGGGGGACGACGCAGTGGGCGGGGGCGCGCCAGCCAAGCTGTTCGGCGACCTCGTAGGCCAGGGTCTTGCTTCCCTCGGCGTAGTAGGGCCGCATGTTGATATTGACGAAAGCCCAGTGGTAGATCTCGGACAGCTCGCTGCAAAGGCGGTTCACATCGTCGTAGCTGCCATCAATAGCTATCACCGTAGGCCCATAGATGCCCGCGCCCACAACCTTGCCCGCTTCCAGGTCCGAGGGAATGAAGATGTAGCCCTTCATGCCCGCCTTGGCCGCATGGGCTGCGACGGATCCTGCCAGGTTGCCTGTGGAGGCGCAGGCCAGTGTATCGAACTCAAACTCCAGGGCCTTGGTCGAGGCCACCGACACCACGCGGTCCTTGAAGGAGAAGGTCGGGTTCACTGAGTCGTTCTTGACATAGAGCTCATCAAGCCCCAGCCGCTGGCCGAGGTTCCGGGCACGTATCAGGGGCGTGAACCCTGTGTGCAGGTCAACGGCGCCGGCGCCGTCCACCGGCAAGAGGTCTTGATAGCGCCACATGGTTGGGGGACCGCTCTGAATGCGGTCCTTGTCGATGACCCTGGCGATGGCATCGTAGTCGTAGACCACCTCCAGGGGGCCGAAGCAGAAGTCGCAAACGTTGAGAGGCTCGATGGGATACTCTCGAGCGCACTCCCGGCAGCGCAAGCCTGTGACGTAGGCCAAGGGTATTCCTCTTACTTGGGCATTGTGGTTTATGGTAACAGGGGCCCAACGGAGCGTCAACGCGATTGACCCTCGCCACGTGCCCGGCTGGCTACGGATAGCCACGCCCCAAGGGAAAATCGGGCCTGTGCGTTGCGGTCCAACCGTCCTATGGCAACCCGCTCGAAAGAACCACGTCCGGCGTTGCGCGCGGAACCTGAATTGACCGCCGCCTGCCGTGCAGGTAGTATGGAGCCTCTGGAGACGTGAGGAGCGGCCATGTCCTGGGTCAGGCGCAGCATCTTCGTTGCCCTCATCGCTACAGGGTTCATTGGCCTCGTCGACTCCAGTGCCTTGGGCGCTCAGACGCAGCAGACGGTCATGATCGCCCAGGTCCACGGCACGATCGACCCAGGTCTCAGCCCCTACATCAAGCGCGTTCTCGGTGACGCCACCGAACAGGGATCCGAAGCCGTCATCCTGGACATCAACACGCCGGGGGGACGGCTGGACTCCGCCCTGGAGATCAAAGACGCCCTGCTGGGCAGCCAAGTTCCGGTGGTGGCCTTCATCAACCGGGAAGCCTTCTCCGCCGGAGCCCTCATCGCCGTTGCCGCTGACGCTATCTACATGACTCCCGGCGCTTCCATGGGCGCGGCCACACCCGTGGACCAGGCGGGGGACAAGGCCAGCGAGAAGGTGGTTTCCGCTGTTCGCACGGCGTTTATGTCCACCGCCGAGGCTCGAGGGCGAGACCCGCTGATCGCCGAGGCCATGGTGGACGAGACCGTCGCGGTAGAAGGGCTCGTGGAGGAGGGCAAGCTCCTGACACTCACAACGGCGACAGCCCTGGAGCATGGATACGCCGACGGCGAGGTGCGGGACCTCAAGGAGCTTCTCGGCGCCGAGGGACTGAGCGACGCCGTGGTAGTGCAAACGGCCCCATCATGGTCAGAGGCATTGGTCCGCGTCATTACCAACCCCGCCCTGGCCTCTCTGTTCATCTCCCTGGGCTTCCTGGGCCTGTTCGTCGAACTCACGAGCCCTGGCTTTGGCGTGCCGGGCATCGTGGGTCTGGCGCTCCTGTCCCTGTTCTTCTGGGGCCACTTCCTGGCCGGCCTCGCAGGATGGGAAGGAATCATTCTGGTAGTTGTGGGGCTTGGGCTGCTGGCGGTGGAGCTCCTACTCGTGCCAGGCTTCGGCATCGCTGGCATCCTGGGTCTCGGCGCCTTCCTGGGTGGCCTCTTCCTCTCACTCATCGGGCAGGGGGCAGACAGCGCCGACTTTCTGCGCGCGGCCCTTGTTGTCCTGGTTGCCCTTCTCAACATCGTGGTGGGCGGGTGGCTCATCCTCAGGTTCGTGCCCGGAGCCCGTCTCTTTCGCGGCCTGGCACTCCAGGTCGCTCTGCCCACAGGGCCCGGTATAGCGGAAGAGCAGGGAGCACCCAGGGTTGACCTGCGCCAGACCGAGAGGCGCGATGGGCCGCGGACCGGCGCGGGCCCCTTGCTTGGCGCCCAGGGCACTGCGATCACGGAGCTTCGGCCCGCGGGGATGGCCAAGATTGACAACGATCGAGTGGACGTGATAACACAAGGCGAGTACGTAGCAGCCGGCACGCCCATTGAGGTTATCGCCGATGAAGGGTATCGTCGCGTAGTGCGCCCCATCAATGACGCTGCTGGACCTTCCGCTTCCTAGGTCCAAGTAAGTCGGCTGCCGCCACTGAGGCGGGGAGGAGAAGAGGCCATGGAAATCGCTGGCGCGTTTCTCGTTGTCATCATCGTTGTGTCCATCATCCTCTTGGCGTTCATTCTGTACATGGTGCCGGTGGGCCTGTGGCTCAGCGCCCTCTTTTCGGGGGTCCGGGTAGGCATCGGGCAGCTGATTGGGATGCGGCTGCGCCGGGTGCCGCCGCGAGCCATAGTCGAGCCGATGATCTCATCGCTCAAAGCGGGTCTTTCTCTGGACACGAACCAGATGGAGGCCCACTTCCTCGCGGGCGGCAACGTGGGCCGCGTGGTGCAGGCCCTCATCTCCGCGGACCGTGCCAACATTGACCTGCAGTGGCAGCGCGCAACGGCAATCGACCTAGCGGGGCGCGACGTGCTGGATGCGGTGCAGGTCAGCGTCAACCCCCGGGTCATCCAGACAGGCCGGGTTTCCGCGGTGGCCAAGGACGGCATCGAGCTCATCTCGGTGGCCCGGGTGACGGTTCGGGCGAACATTGAGCGATTGGTGGGCGGTGCGGGAGAGGAGACGATCCTGGCAAGGGTGGGAGAGGGGACGGTCTCGGCCATAGGTTCGGCGGGCTCGCACAAAGAGGTGCTGGAGAATCCTGACAACATCTCCAAGAGGGTGCTGTCAGGGGGGTTGGATTCTGGGACAGCCTTCGAGATTCTTTCCATCGACATCGCCGACATCGACGTGGGACGCAACATCGGCGCCAAGCTCCAGACGGACCAGGCGGAGGCGGACAAGGTTATCGCCCAGGCGCGAGCCGAGCAGCGGCGCGCTGCCGCCGTGGCCTTGGAGCAGGAGATGAGCGCCCGAGTAGAGGAGATGCGGTCCCGGGTCGTGGAGGCCGAGGCCGAAGTCCCCCTGGCCATGGCCGAGGCCTTCCGCGCGGGCAACATGGGCATCATGGACTACTACCGGATGCGCAACGTGCAGGCGGACACCGTTATGCGGGAGTCCCTGGGCAATGAGGCAACCGAGGGAGGGCAGTAGTCAGCCTAGCGATCAAGGCCGCACGTAGAGAATAGCAGCCAACCATGTACATTCCGCCGCCGCCATCATCGGACGCGCAGGCGCGCTACGACAACATGATGCGCCAGGCCGAGGCCACGCGTCAGGCGCGGCTGGACGCCATACGCAGAGAACGCGGGCACGAGTGGCCCGGTAGTGAAGATGAGGACCCTCCGTATTCCAGTCGAGGCTCCGGCCCTCCAGCAGAGCGCGAGGCCCTGGAGTCTCCATGGATCCTGGAAGATGAGGTCCCACGTGAGCCTGTCAGAGCGGCTGAGGTGGTCCGCCCCCAAGCGCAGCCAGCACAACCCGCACGACCTTCGGCACCCCTCCAGCGCGCCGTACCGAAGCGCAGGGCACTGCTCGTGGGGCTCGCGTCGAGGAGAGGACTGCGTACTGCAATCGTGATGCGCGAGATCCTGGGGCCGCCAAAGGGGCTGGTATCACCGGACCAGGAGGCGTCCGGCCCCTTTTCTCCGTAAGACGTCAACGGGTGAAGTTCGAGGAGGGGCGGGCAGGACTTCGGCGCGGCGTTTGCTAACTTCGACGGCGCAGGCGCCACAGAGCTCGTCAAGTCCTGCAGCCCACAGGTGAGCGGCCCTCCTAGACCGGTCCGCCAACGGGCGGGAGGACGGCATCACCGACCGAGGGCACGCCGCGAACGGCCAGACTTCCGAGGTCGAGCGCCTCATACGTCACTCGAAGCGGCCTCGCACTACACACCCCGGCCCGGAGCCGGGACAGCGTGCGCATCGCCCTGGAGGCGGGTATGCTGTTGCGGTGGGGGCATCGCCCTGCAAGTGGTCGCCGCGCCGTCCTGGGGACTGCTCGAAGGCGTGGCGTGGGAGTGCCGGAGCAGCGGCTCGCCTCCTTCGGGCTCGGTTACAGCGGCCGCAGCCGCGGAGTGGATGGAGTGTCCAGACGCCGCCACCCAGCGGTCCGGCGTCTGGTTGACGAGGCCACACGGTCCATATGGAGAAGGGGAGATGACCAGTCCAGGTAGGGGGAACCAGGACAAGCAGCAGCAGCCGCGGACCCGAGCGGACGTTCGCCCCCCGGTCAGCCTGGGCGCCTTGCTGCAAGATGCCGAGGCGGCCCTGACCGATCTGAAGGGACGAGACGCAGTAGGCCGCATCTGGCGCAGAGATCACACGCTCTGGAAGCCGGACCCCGCGGAGCTAGCAGACCGCCTGGGCTGGCTGCAGGTGACCGAGATGATGGGGCGGCAGGTTGCCGCCCTGGAGGCCTTCGCCGCGGACGTGCGCGCCGCCGGATTCCGCCACGCCGTCCTCCTGGGCATGGGCGGCAGCAGCCTGGGACCCGAGGTGCTGCGCCAGACCTTCGGCAGCGCCGCGGGGTACCCGGAGCTCATGGTGCTGGACTCCACCGTGCCTGACGCAGTGGGCGCGGCCGAGGGCGCCATTGACCCGGCGCGAACGCTGTTCTTGGTCTCCTCCAAGTCGGGCACAACCATTGAGCCCAACGTGCTGTACCGGAGATTCCGCGTACTGGTGGAAGACGCTGTGGGGAGGCAGGCAGCCCCAATCCACTTCGTTGCCATTACCGACCCCGGTACGCCCCTGGAGCGGATGGCACGCGGCGAAGGGTTCCGGCGCGTGTTCGCGAACCCCCCGGATATCGGCG
Organism: Dehalococcoidia bacterium; assembly: GCA_965197715.1. Taxonomy (GTDB): domain Bacteria; phylum Chloroflexota; class Dehalococcoidia; order Lucifugimonadales; family UBA1127. The sequence continues at coordinate 1,861,510 of OZ240224.1, read as the reverse complement.
GACGATTCTCGGTCCTCTCCTACTTCGGCCTGGCACCGGCGGCCCTGATGGGCGTGAACGTTTCGACACTGCTGGACCGGGCGGACGGCATGCGCGAAGCGTGTGCCGCCTGCGTCCCCGCCAACGATAACCCCGGCGCTTGGCTGGGGGCGGTGTTGGGCGCCCTGGCGCAGCGGGGCCGCGACAAGCTCACCCTGGTCACGTCGCCTTCCATTGCCAGCTTCGGGCTCTGGGTGGAGCAGCTTATCGCCGAGAGCACCGGCAAGGAAGGCCGCGGCATCGTGCCCGTGGCTGCAGAGCCGCTGTCGGATCCTGGCGTGTACGGCGATGACCGCTTCTTCGTGTACCTTCGCGTGCAGGACGACGACAACGGCGCTCCTGACGCGGCAATGGAGAGCATCAGGGCGGCGGGCCACCCCACGGTGCGTCTGGAACTTCAAGACCGCTACGATCTGGGTGCTGAGTTCTTCCGATGGGAGTTTGCGACGGCCACGGCGGGCGCCGTGATGGGCATTCAACCCTTCGACCAGCCCAACGTTCAAGGGGCAAAGGACCAGACGGACAAGGTGCTCCAGGAGTACGAGGCCTCGGGTCAGCTTACGCCCGCCGACGCCGAGAGCTCATTGCGGGTCCTGATGGCACACAACAACCCGGGCGACTACGCGGCCATCATGGCGTACCTACGCCCGACGGCGGAGACCGACCGGGCCCTGGCCCACCTCAGGGGCAGCATTCTGGCTCGCCACCGCGTGGCCACCACCGTGGGCTACGGGCCGCGCTTTCTCCACTCCACCGGCCAGCTCCACAAGGGCGGCCCTCCCACCGGCGTATTCCTCCAGCTCGTGGGGGAACACGCCGCGGACTTGCCCGTACCCGGCGCCGCCTATACCTTCGGCGTTCTGGCCGACGCCCAAGCCCTAGGCGACCTGCGCGTTCTTCAGGGCCTGGGCAGACCCGTGGCCAGGATCGCGTTGGGCAGCGACCATGCGTCCGACATTATGAAGCTGGCCGCCGAGCTGGAGTGAGGGGCGGCGAGCAACCAGGTCGCCGGTACGTGACCGGTCCATCCAGAGGAACTGTGCAATGGGCCGTGCTGTCCGACCCGGCGAGGCCCCGGAGAGCGGGAAGTGCGGCACGGTAGCAGCAACGGAGGTAGACAGGATGGAGCTCGGAATGATCGGGCTGGGCCGCATGGGCGGCAACATGGCCCAACGCCTGCTCAACGGCGGCCACCGCATCGTTGCGTTCGACCTTAGCGCGGAGTCGGTGCAGGCTTTGGCGCGCCAGGGCGCAGCCGGGGCATCCTCCATCCCGGAGCTGGTGGCCCAGCTTGATCCACCGCGGGCGGTGTGGGTCATGCTGCCGGCGGGGGACCCCACGGAAGGCGCCATCCGGGAGGTGTCGCAGGCCCTTTCCGAGGGAGATACGGTCATTGACGGCGGCAACTCCAACTACAGGGAGAGCGTACGCCGCGCCACTGAGTTGAACGAGCGCGGCATATCCTTCCTGGACGCAGGCACCAGTGGGGGCGTCTGGGGACTCACCGAGGGGTACAGCCTCATGGTGGGAGGCGACCGGGAGGCATACCGGCGGCTGGCGCCGGTGTTCCAGACGCTGGCGCCAGGCCCGGACCGGGGGTACGGCTACGTCGGCCCGGCGGGGGCGGGCCACTTTGTGAAGATGGTCCACAACGGCGTTGAGTACGGGCTGATGCAGGCCTACGCCGAGGGATTCGAGCTGATGAAGGCCAAGGAGGAGTTTGGCCTGGACCTGCCCCGCATCGCCGAGATCTGGCGGTACGGCAGCGTGGTGCGCTCCTGGCTCCTGGACCTGACGTCGGCGGCGCTCCGGGAGGACCCGGAGCTTGGCGGCATTGAGGCCTACGTCGACGACTCGGGCGAGGGACGATGGACGGTGCAGGAGGCCGTTGAACTGGCCGTGCCGGCGCCGGTCATTACGCTTGCCCTGCAGACCAGATTCCGCTCCCGCCAAGAGGGTTCCTTCGGCGCGAAGCTGTTGGCGGCTATGCGCAGCCAGTTCGGAGGCCACGCCGTGAGGAGTCCATAGCCAGGGGTGGAACCGCGGCCATCGTCGTCCTGGGGTGGGCCTGGCGTGGAAGGGCTGTTTGGCCGGACGGTGGCGGAACCGCCGGTCTCCATCCCATGATCTAGGATGCAGCGGAGGGCTGCCCCTTGGTCCTGCGCCAGCGGCCGCGCTGCTCCTGCCGCGCCTGCTCGTCCGTGGGCACGTAGGCCGCCAGGAACTCTCGCCGGAAGTCGCCAAAGGCGCCGCCGAGTATGGCCTGACGCATCCGTTCCATGAGGCGCTGGTAGAAGCGCAGGTTGTGGATGGTGGCCAGGCGAGAGCCCAGCAGCTCCCGGGACCGGAAGAGGTGATGTACATAGGCGGCGGTGAAGGTGCGGCAGGTGGAGCAGTCGCAGCCATCCTCCAGGGGGGCCTGCGCTTCGCGGTACTGGGACTTGGCGACATCATAGCGGCCCCGGTCCGTGAAGACGGCGCCGTGGCGGGCCACTCTGGTCGGCAGAGCACAGTCAAAGAGGTCAAAGCCTGCGGCCACGGCCCGCACCAGGTCCTCGGGCGCGCCGGTGCCCATCATGTAGCGGGCCTGGGAACTGGGAAGCTGGGGGGCCGTATGCTCCGCCACCCGGTACGTGAGGGCCTTGGGCTCGCCGACGGTGAGGCCCCCCACGGCGTAGCCATCGAAGCCGATGCCGGTGACGGCCTGGATGGACTCGTCCCTCAGGGTCAGGTCCGTGCCGCCCTGGATGATGCCGAACAGGGCCTGGTCGTCGCGAGTGAGAGCGTCGCGGGAACGGCTCGCCCAGCGGTGGGTGCGCTCCATGGCCCCTCGCAGCGCATCGGGGTCGGCGCCGTAGCCGATGCACTGGTCCAGCACCATGGCGACGTCCACGCCAAGGGACTCCTGGTACCGCACAGCGAGCTCCGGAGAGAGGAAGCGCTGGGAGCCGTCGATATGGGAGCTGACGAGCAGGCCGTCTTCGGTGACGCGGCGGAGCACACCCAGGGAGTAGGCCTGGAAGCCGCCCGAGTCGGTGAGGATGGGGCCGTCCCAAGCCATGAAGGCGTGCAGGCCTCCGAGGCGCTTCACGGTCTCGATGCCGGGCCGCAGGGAGAGGTGGTAGGTGTTCGCCAGGATGATGTGGGCGCCCAGCTCCCGGGTCTCCTGGGGCGAAAGGGTCTTGACGGAGCCCTGGGTGGCGACGGGCATGAAGGCGGGGGTGGGCACGCTCCCGTGGGGCGTGGTGAGCAGCCCGGCGCGGGCGTTGCCGCAGGCGGCCTGGAGCTGGAAGGCGATGGCTGACGAGGGCATGGTGGGATGGTAGAGGGAGGAGGGGCCAGAGGCAAGGGGTCGCTAGCGCGACGGCCTTGTGGGGGTGGGTGGGGGCGTGGGTGGGCTGCTTGTTGGTGCACAGGCCCCAGCAGGGGTGGGGGTGATGCGCCCCCGCCACTCTGCCACCCTGGATTCCCGCCTGCGCGGGAATGACGGCGAGGGTGGGTGCGGGAGTGACGGTTGTGCAAAGGTCTCCATTGCGGGGTCGTTTATAGCATAGCACCAGGTAGGCTGGCCCGCCGGCGCGTTTTGGCGTCGAGCCTGGGCGGCGCCTAGCGTACACTGGGAGCATAACACCCAACGATACCCGGGGGGACAACGTGGCGATAGCGGCGCGTTGGGCAGCGGCGGCACTGGGACTGCTGCTCCTAGCATCGTGCGCGAGTGAGGGCGCACCGGACCCGGAGGCCCCGCCCGAGGCGGAGCGGAAGGACCGAGCCGTTGTGGGGGCCGCGTCGACGCTGCCGGAGATCGCCAACACGGAGGTGTTTGCCGATGGCGCGCCTCGCTACGGCGGCGTCCTGGTGCTGGGCAACCGCGGGGACCCTCCCGTGGCCTTCGACCCAATGCGCACGTCCAGCATTGCGCTGCATCACGCGGCGGGAGGCGTGTTCGGGCCGGGGAACCTAGTCACGCGCTGCCGCGCTCTGATGTACCTGGTGTGCCCCAACCTGGCCAGCCGGTGGGTGTCCAACGCCGACTTCACTGAGTGGACCTTCACGATCCGCGACAACGTGTACTGGCACGACGGCGAACCCTTCACGGCCGATGACGCCAAGTTCTGGTTCGAGCTGGCCGCTTTCGGCGCAGAGTCGGGTGGGAGGACCCGGCTCCCTGCGCTGTTCAAGGGCGACCTTGGGGACGTGCGCAGGGTCGAGGTGCTGCCGGGCAACCGGCTGCGGGTGACCCTGGGACAACGCTCGCGCCTGTACCCCAACGTGCTGAGCAACCCTCGGCTGAAGGTTGGGCACCCAAAGCATCTGATGGCGGAGCGGATCCAGCAGGGGGAGGTGAACGTCGCCCCGCTGGACGTGGGCGCGGTGGGCACTGGGCCCTTCAGGCTGGCGGAGTACGAGCGGGACAGCGTGGTGCGAGTGCGGCGCTTCGAGGCATACTGGGAGAAGGACGCGGGGGCCAATCGGCTGCCGTACCTGGAGGGGATCGACTTTGTGATCATGCCGGACGCTTCGGCGATGGACGCGGCGCTGCGGGTGGGCCAGCTTGACGGCGGGGCCCGGGGTGAGGGCCACTACCTGACGGTGGAGCGCAAGGCGGGCTACGACGCGGACCTGGGGGACGGCGTGTACTACGCGAGGATGCGCGGGGGCATGATGCGACTGGCCTTCAACGTCCTGCGAGAGGGCCCGTGGCAGGACCCGCGGACGCGCAGGGCCATGTCGTTGTGGATCGACAAGGGGGCGGCCATCAGCTCCGCGCTGGGCGGGATGGGGTACCTGGGGCCGCCGGGGCCGGACGAGCCCTTTGTCAGCCCCGACTTCAAGAGCTATCCCCGCTTCGAGCCGGCGAAGCTGGAGGAGCACCGGGCGGAGGCTCGCCGGCTGCTGGCGGAGGCGGGGCACGCGGCGGGGTTCAGCATGGGGCACCTGTGCCGGGTGCGGATGCGGCTGCGGTGCGAGTTCCTGCACGCTCAGCTTGCGGGGCTTGGGGTGGACCTGGAGCTCCGCCTGGCCGACGAGGCGCTGTGGAACCGGGGGCGGGTGAGCGGGGACTACGACAGCCAGCCGGGGGCCAACTTCACGGCGCCCGTACCGGAAGGGACGGAGTCTGTGTTCGGGCGGTCCAGCCTCAACCCGGACGCGTACGCCAAGCACGAGGACAAGGAGGTCGACCGCTTCTACGTGCTGCTTCGCCGGGCGACAAATCGGGACCAGCGCATCCAGATATGGCGGGACCTGGAGCGGTACCTGGTGGACGAGCAGGCATACGTGATCCCGATCGCCGGGTCGGTGCAGGTGGTGGCGTACCGGTCGTGGGTGCAGGGGGTGGTGGCGCCGCCGGAGGATGGGCACACGCACACGGACTTCGCGACGGTGTGGCTGGGTCGCTAGCGCGACGGCCTTGTGGGCGTGGGTTGAGGTGGCGGTTGGGATGGGGGGAGGGGGGTGAGGGGTTGCTGCGGGGTAGGGGGATGCCCCACCCTGCCGGCGCCCCCCGTGGATTCCCGCTTTCGCGGGAAAGACGGGGTGGGGCGGAGGTGACGGGGGTGGGCGGCCTGTGGAGGGGGGCGGGCACGAGGCCCGCCCCTGCGGGGGATGGGGAGTCCCGGGGGTTGCGGAGGGGTTAGGGGGTGGGTGTAGTGCGGGCGACTCTGCCGGGGTAGGCGCCGGTGTGCTCGCCCTGGTCGATGAGGACCTGGCCGTTGACGATGACGCTGTGCATGCCGGCGGCGAGCTGCTTGCGCCGGCTGGCGCCGCCGGGGAGGTCGGGGGCGTCCTCTGCTTCGAGGGGAGCGACGGTGTCGGGGTCGAAGACCATGACGTCGGCGGCGTAGCCGGGGCGGAGGAGGCCGCGGTCGTTGAGGCCGAAGACGAGGGCAGAGTCGAAGGTGAGCTTGCGGACGGCCTGTTCGAGGGAGAGGACGCCCTTTTCGCGGACCCAGTGGCCGAGGACGTAGGTGGGGAAGCTGTAGTCGGAGCGGAAGACGACGTGCGCGCCGCCGTCGGACTGGCCGAGGAGGAGGCCGGGGCTGTTGAGCATGGCGGTCATGGCGACGGGGTCGCCGTTGCGCTCTCGTCGCTCGAAGACGGTTTCGAGGTCTTCTTCGAGGGCGAGGTCAAGGAAGGTGTCGAGGATGTCCTTGCCCTGGACGCGGGCGGCTTGTTCGACGCTCATGCCGGTGAGGTAGTCGTTCTTCCGGAGCTTGGGGTGGAAGATGAACTGGAGGTCCCAGCGGCGGGTGAAGTCGCCGCCGTCGCCGGAGTAGGGGGTATCGACGGCCTCGAAGTGGAGCTTCGCGCGGGTCTGGGGGTCGCGGAAGGCCTGCATGCGCTCCTGGAGGGGGAGCATCATGACGGTCTTCCAGGTGGGGAGGGCGTCGAAGTGCTGTGCGGTCTTGAGGGTGTAGTGGAGGATGGTGGGCTGGGGGTTGAAGAGGAGGAATGCGCGGAGGCCGTCGCGGCCGAGCTGCTCGGCCTCTTCCATCTGCTCCTGCCACTGGTTGGGGGCGGCGGCGTTCTGGGTGATGCCGCCGTAGAGGACGGGGCGTCCGCCGGCCTGGGCGAGGCGGATGCCAAGGCGGGAGTCGCCGCCAATCTGGATGGCGCCGCAGCCCACGTCGTCGAGCACTTCGGCGAGCTCGAAGCGTTCCTGGTCGGAGGCGAGGTTGGTGGGTGCGGTGCGGCCCTGCCAGTCGAAGTGGCGCATGTTGCGTTCGAAGGAGATGCCGAGGGCGCCGGCCTCCATGCCGGAGCGGACGATGTTCTTCATCATGTGGAGCTCGTCGTCGTCGGCCTCGCGCTCGTAGGCGGCCTCGCCCATGACGTAGCGCCGGATGGCGGAGTGGCCCATGAAGGGGGCGACGTTGACGCCGAGCCGCTTGTCGAGGGCGTCGAGGTACTCGGGGATACTCTCCCAGGACCAGGTGAGGCCGGCCTCGAGGGCCTCGAGGGGGATGGCCTCGACGCGGGAGAGGAGGCTGGCGAGGGCGTCCTGGTCGTAGTCATGGGCGGGGGCAAGGGCGAGGCCGCAGTTGCCAATAACGACGGTAGTAGCTCCGTGGAAGCAGGAGTAGGTGCAGAGGGGGTCCCAGACGGCCTGGGCGTCATAGTGGCAGTGGTTGTCGATGACGCCGGGAGCGACGGCGAGGCCGTCGGCGTCGATGACGCGGCCGGCGGGGCCGGAGATCTTGCCGATGGCGGCGACGCGGCCGCCGCTGATGCCGAGGTCGGCGTGGTAGGCGGGGGCGCCGGAGCCGTCGACGATCTTACCGCCGCGGATGATGAGGTCGTAGGTCATGGCCAAACCTCCTGGTCGTTTGCGGGCGGTAGGGGCCCGGGGCTGTGCGGGGAGGATACCACATCAGCCGCGGTATAGGGGGATGGGGATGCCCCGCGCCCGCGCCGCTCTGGATTCCCGGTCGCTGGCGCGGCGACCGTGCGGGGGGAGGGGGGGGAGCCCCGCGCCGCCACCCTGGATTCCCGCTTTCGCGGGAATGACGGAGTGGGGGGGTTCTGATTGTTGCCGCCTGCGTGATAGTTGAGGGTTTTTTTGCGGTTTCTGAAGCTGGAAGGTGGGGAAATGGTTGGTTGTTTGCTTTGGGGGTCGCGGGGGCAGCTTCGGCGCGGTGTTGCGCTTCGATTGATGCGGGGGCGGGGGGTGGGGGTCTGCGGGTGGGGCACGGGTCTCCTTTCGCGGGGGTGGTGTCGCAATTGTAGGGCAGATGGGGTGTTCGGGGAATGGGTTGGTGGCAGGGGAGGGGATGGATTCCCGCCTTCGCGGGAATGACGGTCGCCAGCGCGAGGGGCTTGTGGGGGAGGGTTGCGGGGCCGCGGCGGGGGTTGCATGGATAGGGAATGGGTGAGGGGAAGGGACGCCGCCCCGCCCAGTGGATTCCCGCTTTCGCGGGAATGACGTGAGTGGGGGCGGGGTTACCACCAGCGTTTGCTTTCGGCGTAGGGGCGGGTGTCTTCGTCGGGAGCGGGCTTGCGGAAGATGAAGAGGTGCTCGTGCATGACGAGGAGGAAGTTCTTGTCGCGGGAGAGGCGGGACCAGAGGCCCTCTGTTTGGGTGTGCCACTGGGCCTTGATGATGTCCTCTTTGAGGATGAAGCCGACGTCCAGGAAGGCCTGCATGACGCGGAAGGCGATGGGGGTGTAGTGGCGGACGCGGCGGGTGTCGCCCATGAGGATGGCGCAGTAGTGGTCCGGCTTGAGGACTCGGTACGCTTCGGCGGCGACGAGGCGCATCTGGTCGACGTACTGGGCGATGCCGCGGACGTTGGAGAGGTCGTCGGGGATGGCGGCGGTGCGGGCGTCACCGGGAGGGGAGCCGTTCTTGCTTCGAGCTCGGGCGGAGTAGCGGATGATGTTGGCGTATGGGGGATGTGTGGCGACGAGGTCGATGGAGTCGTCGGGAATGCGGTCGAGGTTGCGGGCGTCGCCCTCGTAGAGGGTAACAGATGAGGGCTCAGCAGGGGGAGTGGACGGCGTGGGGGGTTGTGCGGGGAGCGCGGGCATGTCGAAGTTGAGGGCGTCCATGGTGAGCATGAGGGCGTTGCGGTTGATGTCGACGCCGATGCCGCGGCGGCCGGTGAGCTTGCACTCGACGAGGGTGGTGCCGCCGCCAGCCATCTGGTCGAGGACGGTGTCGCCGGGGTTGGAGTAGCGGAGGATGATGTTGCGGGCGATCTGTGGGGCCCAGTTGCCGCGGTAGCCGGAGCGGTGGGTTGCCCAGTTGCCGCGTTTCTCGAAGGACCAGAGGGTTGTGGTCTCGGTGGTGAAGTCGGGAGGCTGGAGGGTCTTGGGGCGCTGGTGGCCTCGAAGGCGGATCTCGGCCTGCCCAACGGTGACGCTTTTCTGTTGGGCGAGGAGCAGCCAGTACTCGCTGGCGGTGAGTTCCCGCATCGACAAGATCGCCAAAGCGATCGGATCGTAGCGGCAAATCCAAAAAGATCAAGATCAAATGATCTAGTATCGGCGGCGAGCGGAGCGGGGCGTCAGACGCGGACGCGATAGCGACCGGGCTCCAGGAAGTCCAACACGCCACCTTCGCGGAGGACCTGGAGCTGCTGGCGAATCTTGGCGTGCACGTTGCGGTTGTTCGGATACCGCTGTTGAAGCTCAGCCTCGAAGCGGCGGTAGAAGGCCTGAAGGGTGAACTCTGCCGCTCCCAGCTCCCTTTGCAGGGTGAGGACGCTGGTCAGGACGTCGGCACCCCAACCGCCGCGTGCGCGCTGGTCGGTTGCGAGGAAGGCGAACCGCTGCCAGGCAACGCGGGCTTCGGCGGGGGGCCGTATTGCGCCGTCGACGACGACCTGAAGCCGCGCCTCGGGGGCCAGGGCCTGTAGCAGGATGTTGGAGCCCACCCACCCTGCGCGGCGCGCCCAGGCAGGCAGTGGGGGGCGCTTCTCGACGATGGCCGGGGAAAAGAAGTGGCTTGGGATAACGAAGAGGTCGGTGACTTGCCAGGTCTCCCGGGAGTACTGGAGGAAGGCGTAGTGGGGCGCCTTGCCCTCCTCAATGGCGCGCATCTTCGGTCCGTAGGCCGAGTTCTGCACCCTTCGACCAAAGGACCCACTCTTGCTCTTCAGCTGGTACCTAGCGCTGCAGTTTGGGCAGTGGTAGTCCTCGACGCGAGCATTGTTCGGAAGCGAGGCCAGCTCGTCGGAAGAGCAGGCTAGGCAGAACAGATTGTCGGCGGCCCACTGCTCTGTAACGACGCGGGCTATCTGGCTGGGGTTCTTGTAGCTCGCTGCAAGGGTGGGGTCCAACTCAAGGTACATGGCTATGCACTATACACGCCATGAGCGGGTCGCCGGCAGTCACCGGCGCGACGGCGTTGTGGGAGGAGGCGGCGATGCATCCTTCGACAGGCTCAGGATGGCGGGCCTGGGGCGACGGGGATTAGGGCGCTGGCGGCGCTAGGCGGGGGCGGTGGTAGGGGCGGGGAGTTGGATTTCCGTGGCACGTCGACGGTCCACGATACCGGCCCCCCGCTGCCCCCTGGATTCCCGCCTTCGCGGGAATGACGGAGTGGGGCTGCGGGAATGACGGGGTTGGAATGCGGCGGCCTTGTGGGGGACGGGATGCTGGCGGTGCTAGGCGAGGGTGGGGTCCAACTCAAGGTACATGGCACCTTGCCTAGTTACGCCAGGGCGCGGACGCGGTCAAGAAACAGGTGGGAGAGGGTGACGCCACTGGCAGCGGCGTTGCCGGCGGCCTGTGCCGGGTCCTTGGCCCCGGGGATGACGGTGGAGACGCCCTCCTGGGCGAGGACCCAAGCGAGGGCAGCGTGGACCACGGATATGCCCTCCTCGGCCGCCAGGACTCGCAGCGCGTCCAAGACGGCGAATCGCCGCTCGGTCCGGGCCAGGACTTCGGGGCGCGCATCGGCTTGGCTGCGGTTGTCGCCGGGGCCGAACGTAGAGGTGCGGTCGTACTTGCCGGTGAGGAGGCCGCCGCCCATGGGGGCGCGGATGATGACGCCGAGACCGCTCTGTCCGGCGTGGGCAAGGAGGCCGTTGCCAACCTCTTGCTCGGCGACGTTCAGGGTGATCTCCATGGACGAGTAGCCCTGCTCCCGGACAACGGCCTCGCCCTGCCCAAGCTGGTCGCCGGCGAGGATGGCGACGCCGTAGGTACGAATGAGGCCGTCGCGCTGCAGCACCTCCAGGACCTCCTTGACCGCGGGGTCCCGGAGGAGCTCGGTAGAGGGGTTGTGGAGAAGGTAGACGTCTATGGCGTCGCGGCGTAGGCGTGAGAGGCTGGCTTCGGCGGCGGAGCGGATCCGATCCGCGGTGATGGGGCCGCCGCCCATGCCCACCTTGGTGCAGACGACCACGTCGTCCTTGTTGCCCAGGACCCTGCCGATGACCTCCTCGCTGCGGCCCTGGGAGTACCCTTCTGCGGTATCGAAGAAGGTGACGCCGACCTCATAGGCGCGCCGCACGGCGGCAGCGCCTTGAGATTCGTCGACGTAGCCGTGGGAGCCCTTGCCGGAGATGGTGTTGGCGCCGAAGCCAATCTCTGAGACGGTCATGCCGGTGTTGCCGAAGGGCCGGTAGTTCATACGTGCTCCTGTCTCGTCAAGGGTGTCCCGCATTCCAGGGTGGCAGGGCGCCGGGCGGTCGCTGGCGCGACGGCTTTGTGGGGGTGGGTGGAGGCGAAGGTGTGCTGCTTGTTGGTGCGCGGGCCGCAGCAGAGGTGGGGGCGAGCGGCGCTAGGCGGGGGCGGGGCGCTGGCGGTGGTGGCTTAGGACTACTCTCTTTCAAAGGGATTCTGCAACTGAACGCCCAGCTGCGAGAAGTCGTTGACGTTGCGGGTGACGACCGTCAGCCGGTGAACCGTGGCTGTCGCCGCAATCATGGCGTCCTCGGTCATGGTGTCCGACCTCCTGTGCATCAGCCGTGCCCACTCCCGGAAGGCGGGCGCGTCCATGGGCAACACGCTGTAGGAAGCCAACACCTTGTCCAGCCAGGTTTCCAACTCCCCTGCTTTGGCCCCGTCCTGTTCACGGGTGATCTCGATCCCCGCCTGTATCTCTCCAACCGTAACGGCAGACACGAAGAGCTGGTCCGCCGGCACATCTGCGATCCAGTCCAGGACGGCGCCATGTGGACGGGGGCGACGCAGCTCCGAGACCACGTTGGTATCAAGAAGGTACATGGGCCTACTCCACGGCCAAGGGTGTCCGATGGCGGTGCTGCCGGCGCGGCGGCGTAAGGCTTTCGGTCCGCGCCTCGGAGTCAAGGAGCAGCTCCTTCAGGTCCGGCCTGGTCATCCGCTGCAGCCTCCGCCACTGCTCGATGGGAAGGAGCACAGCGGTTTCCACTCCGCGCTTGGTCACGATCTGCGGCCCTTCGGCGATAGTGGTATCGAGGAGCTCGCTGAACCTTGACTTGGCGTCTTGAACCGGCCATTTCCTGCTCATGGTTCACCCCATCTGCCCATAGAGCTGACTAGCTACCAGACTAGATTACATTGTCGTCAGTGTCAAGTCGCTAGCGCGACGGCCTTGTTGGGGGAGGGTTGCGGGGTCGCCACGGCGAGTGGATGCGGGAATGACGGGGTTGGAATGCGGCGGCTGTGCGGGAGGTGGCGGGGGGTGCGGGGCAGGGTTGGTGCGGGGGGGTGGGCGGCGCTAGGCGGGGGGGTGGGCGGCGCTAGGCGGGGGGGTGGGCGGCGCTAGGCGGGGGGGTGGGCGGCGCTAGGCGGGGGGGTGGGCGGCGCTAGGCGGGGGGGTGGGCGCCGCTAGGCGGGGGGGTGGGCGCCGCTAGGCGGGGGCGGTGTGCTGACGGCGGTGGCTGAGCACGGCGTGGCCAAGGACGAGGATGGCGAGGGCGAGGACGCCGAGGGCGAGGACGGGGCCAGCGTCGGCGGTGCGCCAGAGGAGGATGCCGTAGCCGACGGCGCCGCCCCAGAGGGTGGGGTGGTGTCCGGTGTAGCGGGCGAGGAAGCCGATGGGGATGGCGGGAACGGCGCTGATGAGGGTGTCGACGGTGAAGAGGGCGATGGTGATGCCGAGGAGGGTGGAGAGGCCGTCGCCGCCCTTGAAGCGGGTGAAGACGGAGCGCCAGTGGCCGATGAGGGCGAGCATGGCGGGCACGAGCAGCATGTGGGCTTCGAGGCCGAGCCGGGAGGCGATGATGATGACGAGGGCGCCCTTGGCGAAGTCGCCGAGGAAGACGATGATGCCGGCCTTGTGGCCGACCTGGCGGAAGACGTTGGCTGCGCCGGCCCAGCGGGTGCCTGCGGTGAAGATGTCAACGCCGCGGGAACGGCTGACGAGGGCGGCGACGGGGACGGCGCCGAGGAGGTAGCCGACGACTATGGCGAGCAGCAGCGACTCTAGTGACGTCATGGTAGGTGAAGCTCCTTCCGCATCATACCGCATGAAGGATGCGGGCCGCTAGGTCGCTGCGCGACGGCTTTGTGGGGTCGCTGCGCGACGGCTTTGTGGGCGTGAGTGGAGGCGCGGGTGGGCTGCTTGTTGGTTCGCGGGCCGCAGCAGGGGTGGGGGGAGGCGGGGGATGCCCCGCTCCGCGCCGCCACCCTGGATTCCCGCTTTCGCGGGAATGACGGCGGAGGTGGTGCGGGAAGGGCGGGGGTGGGCTGCGGGAAGGGGTGGGTGGGGACGGGAAGGGGTGGGTGGGGAATCTTGACCGGTGGGGGTGGGCGGGGTAGTATCGGCCCAGCCAGAGCCGGGGGAAGACCTCGGAGAGTGTGAACGCAAGGAGGTTGGAGCGGATGAGTACGAATACGGAGATGTTGATATCGTCGGACTCCCACATCATCGAGCCCGCGGACCTGTGGGTGAAGGAGATGCCGGCGTCGCAGCGGGACCAGGTGCCGACGTTCAGCGGCGACCCCGGCGACAACAAGCCGGGCGGCATCGACGGCAAGGAGCGCGTCCGCGAGATGGCCCAGGACGGTGTAAGCGCGGAGGTCCTCTACCCGACGCTGGGTCTGCGGCTGTTCGGCATCGAGGACCAGGAGGCGCAGGAGGCGGCCTTCCGCATCGGCAACGACCACATGGCGGAGTACTGCTCGGCGGCCCCGGACCGGATCTGGGGCATCCCGATGATCTCGTGCTACAACATCCCCAACGCCATCAAGGAGCTGGAGCGCTGCAAGGCCATGGGGCTGAAGGGCGCGCTGATCTGGCAGGTCCCGCCGGAGCACCTGCGCTTCACGACGGACCACTATGAGGACCTGTGGGCGGCTGCCGAGGACATGGACATGCCGGTGAACCTGCACATCCTGAGCGGCTTCAACTACAGCCGCCAGGCGTCGGGGACCTACGGGCCTGTCGACGCCTACCGCAACAGCGTGAACACCAAGCTCAACGACGCGATCACGTCGGTCTTCGACCTGGTGTTCACGGGGGCCATGGACCGCTACCCTCGGCTGAAGTTCGTGCTGGTGGAGAACGAGGTGGGCTGGATCCCCTTCGTGGTGCACCAGTGGGACCGCTACGTGAAGCGGTTCGGCCCGCGGCGGCCCATCCCCATCAGTGAGCTGCCCAGCTTCTACGTGGACCGGCAGGTGTACTCGACGTTCATCGACGACCTGCCGGGGGGGCACACGATCCCGGTGTGGGGGGAGAACAACTGCATGTGGTCGAACGACTACCCGCACCCGGCCTCGACGTGGCCGAACTCCAAGGCGGTCATCGAGCGGGACCTGGGGCACCTGCCGCCGGAGATGTTCCGCAAGGTGGTGCGAGACAACGTGCTGAAGCTCTACAACCTGCCGCCCGTATCGCCCCTGACCAACTAGGGCGCGGGGGCGAGTCGGGGAGGAGGTGAGGCGTGCGACTTGAGGGTCGTGTGGCCATCGTGACGGGGTCGGGGCGGAACATCGGCGAGGGGATCGCCACGGCGTTCGCACGGGAGGGGGCGCGGGTCGGGGTGGTGGACGTCGTCGAGGAGCGGGCGAGGGCGGTGGCGACGACGATCAACGCGGCGATGGACGGGTCGGCGCTGGCCATCGGCTGCGACGTGACGTCGGGGGAGCAGGTGCAGCGGATGGTGGAGCGGGTGGCGGGCCACTGGGGAGGCGTCGACATCCTGGTGAACAACGTGGGCGTTGTGGACCGGCAGAACGTGCTGGAGCTGCCGGAGGCGGAGTGGGACCGGGTGATCGGGGTCTCGCTGAAGAGCGTATTCCTGTGCACGAAGTACGCGGCGCTGCGGATGGTGGAGCAGGGGCGGGGCGGGCGGATCGTGAACATTGCGTCGACGTCGGGGCACCGGGGGCGGGACAACGCGACGGCGTACCCCTCGGCGAAGGGCGGGGTGCTGAACCTAACGCGGGCGCTGGCTGTGCAGCTGGGGCCGCACGGGATCCGGGTGAACAGCATCACGCCGAACCGGGTGCTGACGGAGGCGGAGCCGGGGGCGCCGCCGCGGGCGTGGCAGGTGAGTAACCTGGTGGGTCGGCAGTGCACGCCGGAGGACGTGGCGGCGGCGGCGGTGTTCTTGGCGTCGGCGGAGGCTGACTTCGTCACGGGCACGGACCTCGCGGTGGACGGCGGGGTGCTGGCGAGCAGCTAGGGCGGGGCGACCGCTGGTGCGACCTTGAACACGGAGGTAGTCCCCAAAAGGGCCACCGAGGCCTCGGAGTCAGCGAAAGACATCAGCTTGTTTCAAGGGTGCGGGTCCCGAGGTCAGGGATCAGGCTCAAACACAGGATGGCAAGATTGCAAGTCCATAGTCCAGGCGAAATTCGAGAACTGTGGGCGGGGGTTTTGGGTGAGGCCCAGCGGGCGCGGAGAAAGCTCAGCACGCTCAGTGCCGACCCCATCGGATCTCTACACACACTCAAGTTTGATGAGTACGGCTATCACCCACTGACAGGCCTACCACTAAACCTGATTGAGCAGCTAAACCAGACCTTCACGATACTGGCTACCCTTGCCGCCGCAGGGCACGTGCTTGCCTGGTTTCCTGAGCTCGGCGGTCTCCGTCTCAATCTTGGGACAGCCAGTGGACCAGATATCGAAAGCCTAGAGTCCAATGTGGTAGAAGCTGAGGTGTTCGCGGCGGTTCGTCCCGCCAATAACCAAGAACTCAACAAAGACATTAAGCGAATGGCCGATTCGTCAGCAGACCATAGGTATGTCTTCTTCTACTCGCCTGGTTGGCAGCATGGCCGCATACCTGACCGTGAACGAGACGGTATTGAGGTTTGGGCAATAGGGATTGAGGCCCCACCCTAGCAAGGCGTGTTTGCGTCACGTGCCCGCTCTTGGCATTCTCGCGGAGTCGCAGATAATGCGATCATATTAGGGAGGCCTCTCGGGGCTGCTGTGGACAGCGGGGGGCGGCGGGCAGCAAGAGAGGGCCTGGGCGGCCCTCTCTTGCTTGTGTGCGGGGATGCGGCAGCTTGGTTGGCTGCTAGTTGTCCTCGCCGTAGTCCCACTCGTAGTCGCGGTCCTCGTAGGCTTGCGGGACCATGAGGGATTCCATGCCGCGCTTGGCGAGCTCTGACTCGAAGGTGTCGCGGATGAAGGCTTCCTCGTCGGGGTACTCGATCTGGTGGGCGTAGGGTCTGCCCTGGAACTGAGGGATAGGGCTGAGGGCCAGATACCTAGCCTGGCCGTTGCCCATGTTGAAGTGCTGGTGGTACCAGTTCTCCGGCGGGACGAAGATGGTGGCTTCCTTCCAGGGGCAGATGACCTTTTCGGCGCCCGGGGTGGTCGGCCAGAGGATGGAGTAGCCCTCGCCCTTGGGGATAACGATGACGCGGCCGGGGCCGTGGCGGTGGCCCTTCTTGTAGAGCTGAGGATCAAAGACGGACATGTGGCAGTGCATCTCGGCCCCGGCGAACTTGATGAAGACGACGGTGCCGCCGGCGCCTCGGCCCCAGAAGGGGACGAGCTTGTCCCAGGCGGTCATGTCCGGGAAGAAGTTGCCGGACCAGACGGCGCGGCCTCGAGCCCACTTGCCCTCGCCGGGCTCGAGGATCATCTTGGCCTCTGAGTAGAAATCGTTGCCCTCAAACTCCAGCGGTGCGGTCCTGGCATAGGGGTTGTTGAAGAAGAAGTCCGGCTCCGGCACGGCGGACATTGCCACGGGGAGATAATTGTAGTTGAGGAGGAGCGCGGGCGCGTCGCCGCGGGCGTTGCTGAACTGGTGGTGGGCGTGGCGGGGGAGGTGGAAGAGGCTATGCTTCTGCCACTCGAAGGTCCTCTTGGGGCTGCCGTCGTCCTGCCAGACGGTGGCGATGCCCTGTCCCTCAAGGACGTAGACGACCTCGCTGACGCCGAGCTTCAGGGGAGGGAGGGTTGCGCCGGGGGGAATCTGGGTTATGCGGGCCTCGCTGACGCCCTCCTGGCCGTAGAGCTGGATGAAGGCAGTGCTGCACTTTCGCTCCTCCCACCATCCGAGCTCCAACTCCTTCGGGTCCGCGACGAAGTGGCCTCTGTAGATGGGAAGGCCCTGGGACTCCATCCACTGGTCGTAGGGAAACCGGGGTTTAGGGTAGTACACCTGTGGCTGCGTCATACACTTGACCTCCGAGAAAGCTTTGCGGTCGTAGGGCCGTGCCGCAACGGGGGAGCGGCGGGTACTCCGGCGCTGCCGTGCCCCATGCTAGCACAGAAGGGGCGGATCGTACAGGCGGTGCGGGAAGGTGGCGGGGCAGCGGGAGAAGGGGTCGCCGGCGCAACGGCTTGTGGGCGGGGCACTCGTTCAGGTGAGCAGCCTAATCATTGCAGCCACACCGCCCAGTATGGCACCCAGACTGAGGAACTGCATGACCACCATCCACTTGATGAAGCGGTTTTCCACGACGGTCATGCGCATCTCCAGGCTGGCGATGGCAGCCTTCAGATCGCCCCGCAGATCGGCCGTATCTGCCTTCAACTCACCCTGCAACTCGGCCGTATCTGCCTTCAGCTCACCCCGCAGATCGGCGAGGTCTGCCTTCACCTCGCCCCGCAACGCGGCGAGGTCCGCCTTGGAGGCCAAGTGGTCGTAGACGCCCTCGAGCCGGCTGAGCCGCTCCTCAACTGTGACCATCGCCTACTCCGAGGGAATGCCGAAGACATGCGCACTCGATACTGCGTCATCGTATAGGCCACCGCGTTAGGTGTCAAAGAGGCAGGTGGTGCCATGCCGGGCGGCGGCGGGGGCCGCCGTCTTCGTTGAGCAACGACGCGCCGGTCGAGACGCGTTGTAGGCGCGGGCACGGGGCAATCCTTGACAGTCAGGTTTGGAGTGTGCAACATGGGGTTTCGCACCACCCCGGGAAGAGCCCAGGCCATGGCAACGGGCAGGAGGACGAGGCCCGCCGCCAACTCGGCGCCGGGCCTGGCCGGGAGGGCGCCCAGTCCCACACGAGGCTTACCAGCATGATCGTTGACATCCACGGACACTACACGACGGTGCCGGCGTCCTTCGTCGAGTACCGGGCGGCGCAGATCTCCACCATGGCGAGCCCGACGAAGGGATCGGTCAAGGTGAGCGACGACGAGATACGGGAATCGCTGGAGAACGGGCAGCTGAAGAAGCAGCGGGAGCGGGGCACGGACGTGTGCTTCTTCTCGCCGCGGGCGTCGTCCATGGGGCACCACTTTGGCGACGCGCGCATCAGCCTCTACTGGACGCAGCACTGCAACGACCTGATTGCGCGGGTGTGCGAGCTGTACCCGGACAACTTCATAGGCGTGTGCCAGCTCCCGCAGTCGCCGGGGGTCCCGCCGGCCAACTGCGTCGCGGAGCTGGAGCGGTGCGTGAATGAGCTGGGCTTCGTGGGGTGCGTGGTGAACCCGGACCCCAGCGGGGGATTCTGGACGGACCCGCCCATGAACGACAAGGACTGGTGGTACCCGCTGTATGAGAAGCTGGTGGAGCTGGACGTGCCGGCGATGATTCACGTAAGCGCCACGTGCAATCCCAACTTCCACAGCACGGCGTCCCACTATATGAACGCGGACAGCACGGCGATTGTGCAGCTTCACCAGTCCAGCGTGTTCCAGGACGTGCCGGGGCTGAGAGTGGTGGTGCCGCACGGCGGTGGCACGGTGCCGTACCAGTTCGCGCGCTACCGCGGGATCGCGCTGCGGGACGGGTACCAGCCCTTCGACGAGTTCATACGGAACGTCTACTTCGACACGGCGGTGTACGACGAGGCGGCGATGGAGCTGCTGCTCAAGGTCATCGGCGTGGACAACGTTATGTTCGCTTCGGAGATGATCGGGGCGGTGAACGTGATCGACCCGCGGACGGGGCGGTGGTTCGACGATACGAAGGCGTACGTGGACGCGCTGGGTTGGCTGACGGAGGAGGACCGGCAGAAGCTGTTCGAAGACAACGCGAGAAGGGTGTACCCTCGGGCCGGGAAGTACCTGGACCAACGAGGAAAGTGAGTCGCTGGCGCGCCGGGTCGCTAGCGCGACGGCATGTTGGGGAGGGGGAGTTGGGGCGGCGATGGTTGGAGGCGGGTCGCTGGGGCGGCGGCGTGATGGGGAGAGGATGGTTAGCGCGCAGGGGCGGAGACAGCCAGGATGAGATGGAGTAATCAATGCCAGAGGAATCACGCGAGCTAGGGGGCGGCGGCATCGACCCGGCCTTTGCCGGTGCATTGGACGACCTGATGGCCGCGGCCTCGCGGGGCCATCGGACCGAGAGCCTGCTGTTCAACCCAGCGGATGAGTGGCTAGTCAGCCGGATGCGGCTGCTGGACGGGCTTCCAGCGGATGAGCGCCGGCGGGTACTGGAGGAGGCCGAGGGGATCCGCCGTGAGGCTGCGGAGGCCAACTCGCAGGGGAGGGCGGCGTACCGGGCGGGCCCCGAGTCGGTGGGCCAGCTGGACAGCGGGGGGGTTGCCTTCTACAGCCAGCTCGGCGTGGCGCGGCGCCCGGACCTGACGCAGTACCTGATAGACGGGTTTCGGCGGAACCGGGACGGGGTTGCGTTCAGCGAAGCAAGCCAGGCCCTATTCGCGCAGGTGCTGCCGTACCTGACGCGCCACCTGGAGGCGAGCTTCGAGTCCGGCGAGGGGGTGGTGCAGAGCGACCGGCAGATCTGCGACGTGCCGGGGCGGTCGTTTCACGCGCGGCAGCTGATGGTCGGCACGCGGTACATGCAGCTGCCGTACATGTGGCGGCAGCTCACATTCGAGATGCCGCAGGCATCGCAGGCGGAGCCGCCGGACATCGTGGAGCTGTCGGCGCCGCGATGGCTGGAGGACCTGGGCCTGCCGGAAGAGCTGAAGGAGCGAGTGAGGGAGGTCGGACTGACGCAGCTGGTGTTCAAGGCGCCTACGAGGGGGCTGTCACTGCACCTGGGATTCGACTACGTGGGCGAGCACAAGATGGGCCCGCTGAGCATCGCGATGTCCAAGGTGAAGGAGGCGAACGGACTGGCGCTGCAGGCGGCGCTCAGCATGGCGCGAGTCCGGACGCTGAGGGGAGAGACGCAGAACACGGCCATCGTGACCACGGGGCCGTCGCTGCACGGGAAGAGCACGCTGACGATCATGATCGAGCTGCGGAAGAGCGAGCTGGCCGTGCTCCTGGGCCTGGAGGGGGACCCCGAGGAAGGGGTCTACCCGATGAACGACGACATTGTGCTGATCCAGCCACTGCGGGAGCCCTTCGAGACGACGCGGGGGGGCCACCGGCTGCGCATCTCCCACGGCATCGACGGCACGGAAAACAACTTCTACGCGGTGCCGGCGGGGCTGACGAAGGAGGAGGACCCGATCACGTACGACGTGCTGCGGGGGACGGCGGAGGCGCCCAACAAGCGCGAGACGCTGGAGAACGTGGTGGTGGACCTGGAGACGGGCAAGCCGGACTTTCTACAGAACCCCACACGGAACATGCGGATGGTCCTGTCGCGGGAGGGGCTGCTGGAGCGCAAGGGTGCGCGGGGGCTGCTGGAGCGGATCACCAACGGGCGGCTTTCGGACGCGATCCACGTGCCGATGGAGGATACGGACCGCGTCCTGTGGCAAGCGGTGATGCGGCAGAACACGGTGGTCCCACCACTGAGGCGGCTGCGCTGGGAGCAGTACGTGCGGGTGCTGATGTACGGAGAAGCGGTACAGATGGGGGCGGCCGCGGGGGCTATCGGCAGGCCGTACGTCGAGTACTTCTCGGACCCGTTCATCATTGGTCTGGAGGACGAGAACGCCAACATTCTGGGCTACATCCTGCAGCAGCTCGAGCGGGGGGGACTGCGCCAGGAGTTCTACGCCTTCAACACGGGGGGAGTTGGGGCTGAGGCCAACGAGGAGGCGGCGGGGCCGAACTACAAGAAGATACCGCGCGAGCTGACGCTGATGCTGCAGGAGGCGATCCTGCGGGATGCGGTGAAGTTCGAGTACGACAGCATCATGGGCGCGGAGGTGGCGGTGGCGATCGTCGACGAAGGCGGGAACGAGGTCCTGGACCTGCGCACAGAGTGGATACCGAGCCGGATATACGGGGAGGCGGACTACCGTGAGCGGGTGGTGGGGCTTCGCCGGAGGCGGTACTACGGCCGGGACAGCACCGATAAGGCGGGGATCCTGCGGTACACGAAGGTCACGGAGACGCTGATAGACCTGACAGACATACCGCCTCCGAGCAACGAGCGGGAGCTTGCGTGGCTCCTCTCTTTCTACTGGCATGTCGACTGGGCGTACGATTCGCTGGCGGAGCTGGCGGAGCACGGGGGGGAGGGCGTCGTTCCTTCTCCGCACCTGTTGCGGGCGCTGCGGCAGATGTACGCGGCGGGGGTGAGGGGTGGGCTGCGACTGTCCTCGGACGGCGAGCGGGTGCTGGCTGAGCTGGGGGTGTAGCGCAGCGACCGAACCTTCGGCACGACTGCGTGCTGCTGCTCGACCGGATGCCCCTCCCGCCGCTCATTCGGTTCCAGATGCCTCCGACCCTGGCGGCCCAGAGGCTCGGGGCCTAAGCAGGGGCTGATCGGCTCCCCCCTTTCCTTATACTAGGACCTCCCAGCGAAAAGTTCGCAGTACAGCACGCTTCGGCCCACTGACAGAGACTCGGACCAACCAATCAGAGTGTCCAACACTAGCTCGCTGGTTTGGTGCGCTGAACCATTTAGGGGATGCGAGTGTCTCCGCTTACTGCCTCCAAGTCGACGGCCCACGAGTACCGCAGTCTTGGGTGTCGACTGAGAAATAGGTATGGAGCGCCTTGCCATGAGCCGGTCGCCGGCGGTGGCTGGCGCGACAGCTTTGTGGGGGGAGCAGGGACACCACCGCAATTCATCCGGATCAAGGGCCGTGACGTGGGCGAGGGGATGGGCGGGCACGAGGCCCACCCCTACGAGGGAGGCGCCCTGAGAGGACAGTGGGGTCAGGGGGTGAGCTCGTAGGCGGCGCCGCCGTCCACGGCGCGGACTTGGCCCTGACGCTCCAGCTTCATGAGGTGGCACAGAATCTGGTTGCGCGCCGCGTGGTGGAGCCTGGGGTTCAAGACTCGGTAGATTCTGGCCCGGATTTGCTCCAGGGTCTGTCTTCCCGCCCCCAGAGCATGGAGCACCTGCTCCTCGCGCTCCATGCGGTGATCGATGGTCTGCTGCAGCCAGCGCCGGGGCTGCTCGACCATGGGGCCATGGCCGGGACAAAGGACGCTGGAGTCGTAGTCCAGGAGCCGGTGGAGCGACTCGAGGTAGAGGGTCATGTCGCCCTGCTCCGGGCTGATGCTGGGGGTCATGTGGCCGAGGACGTTGTCGCCGGTGAAGATGGCGCGGGGCTCTCTGGCGTAGATGACGAGGCTTCCGAGGGTGTGGCCCGGGGCGTGGATGAACTCCAGGTTGAGGCCGCCCAGGTCCAGGGACTCGCCGTCCTCCACGGTGTGGTGAACTCGGAGGGCTTCTTCGGTCTGGAGCAGCAGGCCGTCGACGCTGGGCTGCTCGACAAGGGTTGCGTAGAGCTCCGCGCCGCTGGCCCGGTGGATGTGGGCGGCCCCACCCATGTGGTCGCCGTGTCGATGAGTGACGATGATGGCTTTGAGGGGAGGGCCCCCGAGGCCGTTGAGGTACTCCAGCCTGGCCTGGGTCTCCTCCGGTATGGCGTAGCCGGTGTCGATGAAGGCGGCGGCTGAACGACCGACGGCCAGGTATGCGTTGGGGGGGCCGGCCCCCTCGGAGGCCCTTGCACCGGCGGGCGTGAGATGAATCCCGGTTGTTATCTCCATAAGGCTATCTCGTCGCTCCATTCCTTGTTTTGGGTTGAGGCGCCACACATCCGCGCGCGGTGGGCGCGGGCCGCAGGCGCCACGGATCGCGGGGGCATGGCAGGGAGAACCCCTGCGGACTAGAAGGTGGTGATGACGCCGCGGCCCACCTCGCCGCGGTCCAGGTCTTCGTAGGCCCGGTTGATGTCGTCCAGGCTGTAGTGGCGGGTCACGAGGCCGTCGAGATCCAGCTTACCGGACTGGTAGAGGTCGACGATGCGGTACATGTCGACGGAGGGGCGGGAGCTGCCGTAGTAGCAGCCCTTGATGGTCTTCTCCTGGCGGACGAGGGAGACGGGGTCGATGGAGGCGTCGTCGCCGACGGGCGCCAGGCCAACGATGACGACGGTGCCGCCCTTGCGGGCGGCGTTGTAGGCGGTGGTGACGGTGGCGGAGGAGCCGAAGACCTCGAAGGAGTAGTCGGCGCCGAGGCCGCCGGTGATCTCCTTGATTTGGCGAACAGCGTCCTGCTGGGTGGGGTTGACGGCGTGGGTGGCGCCGAAGCGCATGGCGAACTCGAGCTTCCCTTCGTCGATGTCGACGGCGATGATCTTGCTCGCGTTGACGAGGCGGGCCCCCTGGATGACGTTGAGGCCGACGCCGCCGCAGCCGATCACGGCGACGGTGCTGCCGGGCTCGACCTTGGCGTTGAAGATGACGGCGCCGACGCCGGTGGTGGCGCTGCAGCCGATGAGGGCGGCCTGGGCCATGGGGAAGTCGTCGGCGATGGGGATGCAGCCGGTGTCGGGGACGACGGCCTCCTGGGCGAAGCATGCGACCTTGCCCATGTGGGTGATGCGCTGCTCGCCCCTATGGAGGCGGGTGGTGCCATCGAAGAGGGTGCCGCTGGTGGCGGCGTGGGTGTCGCAGAGATTGGTGCGGCCGGTGGTGCAGAAGTAGCAGTGGCCGCAGTTGGGCACGAAGGATAGGATGACGTGGTCGCCGGGGCTGAGCGTGGTCACCTGCTCGCCGATCTCGGTGACGACGGCGGAGCCCTCATGGCCGAGGACGGCGGGGAGGTTGATGCGCGCTTCGCCGCGCATGAAGTGGAGGTCGCTGCGGCAGACGCCCGCGGCGGCGATGCGGACCTTGACCTCGTGGTCCTTGGGGGGGTCGAGCTCGACGTCCTCAAGGGAGAGTGGTTGACCGTACTCGTGGAGGACCGCTGCCTTCATGGGAGGCTCCTTTCGGCGGACGACGGGGGTGGTGGGCTTACATGCCGAGGGGAATGATATACCAGGCGAGGCCGGGTGGGAACAGGGCGCCCGGCGGGTCGCTGGCGCGACGGCCGTGTGGGCGTGGGTGGGGGCGGGGGTGTGCTGCTTGTTGGCCAGTGGGCGGCGGCAGAGGTGGGGAGGGGTCGCTGGCGCGACGGCTTTGTGGGGCCGCGGGTGTACAATCATGGTGGCTCGCACACAAACGCGACTGGGGCAGCGCTGCGTGCCCGGGCACCGCGTATCGCGTATTACATGCCGCTCCGGAGACCCCCCGCCACGCCGGGGCAGCCCCGGGCAGGTGAAAGACACTCGAAGGAGGGATACAGACATGTATAGCCGAATCCTTGTGCCGCTGGACGGGTCGTCCGAATCCGAGCAGGTGTTGCCGTACGCGCGCCAGATCGGCAGGGCGCTGCGTGCGCGGCTCGACGTGGTCCGGGTGATGGAGCCCCTGCGGTTCGACTTGGTGGAACCCGAGGCGCTGAAGTACCTCGCCGAAGCGACGGAGGGGCAACGCGCGCTGGCATCCGAATACCTGGAGCGGATGGCGGCGACGCTGCGTGAGTCCGGGCTCGAGTCGAGGGCGGTCTTTCTGGAGGGAAGCGCGGCGTCCGAGATCATCGCCGAGACGGAGAGGGAGCCGGATACGCTGTTGGCCATGTCGACGCACGGACGCTCCGGGGCGGGCCGCTGGTTTCTGGGGAGCGTGACGGACAAGGTGCTGCACAGCGTATCCACGCCGCTGCTGGTTGTGCGGGCGCGCGACGGCGGCGAGGCGGCGTCGGACCCGAAGTTCACGAGCATGATCGTTCCGCTCGACGGCTCCCCGCTGGCAGAGGAGGCGCTGCCCCACGCGGTGGCCCTGGCCAAGGCGATGCTGCTCAACGTGATCCTGGTCAGGGTGACTCCCTCCTCGGCGGACTACGTGCAGGGCATGGAGTACCCGTTCCCGCACTATGACGACCTGCTGAAGGGTGTGGACGTGGAGGCGGCGGCGTACCTGAAGGAAGCGGGGGAGCGAGTGCGGAGGGCGCCCGGCCTGTTGGTGGAGGAGCGGTTGCTGCACGGGAACCCGGCGGAGACGATCGTGGAGTTTGCGCGGGGGCTGTCCGAGAACCTGGTGGCGATGTCCACGCACGGTCGGTCGGGCGTGGGGCGGTGGGTGCTGGGGAGTGTGGCGGACCGGGTGATCCGGCAGGCGGGGGACCCGGTGCTGGTGATCCGCGGTACTGCTGGGGAGGGGTAGGGTTACCCGCTATCGGAGACCTTTGCGTAACTCCCCGTGGGGGACGTGGTTGGGAGAGGGGAGGAGACCCCGCCAGCCTGGGGCCGCACCCCCTGGATTCCCGCTTTCGCGGGAATGACGTGGTTGTGCAAAGGTCTCCTATCGCGGCGGCTAGGCGGGGTCTGCGTCGTCAGGGGGCGGGGGGTGGAGCATCGCGTTGACGGCGGGGTCCGCGTCGAAGTCCGCGGCGGCGTCGAGGGTGGTTGTGACGGGGCGGACGCGGTAGAGGCTGCCGTCCTGGGTGGTGAGCGGCTCGACGCCCTCGCGGAGGTCTATGGCGGCCTTGAGGAGCCGGTCTCGGGCGGCGAAGACGGCGACGTCGTTGGGGCCGAGGTTCTCGTCGGCGCGGTCGACGATGGCGCCCATGCTCTCCTGCATCACGAGGGCCTTCTCCAGGATGCCGGCGATGCTGCCGAGGGGGTTGGTATGGGGGTCCTCACCCTCCAGGAGGAACTGTCCACTGCGGGTGCGCTTGCGCCGGTACGTGCCGGGGGCGACCTCCGGGTGGAGTCCACCGCCTTCCCGGCACTCCCGTAGCTCCGTGGGCGAAAGAGGCCTCGAGGGGTGGTAGGTGACGGCGAAGGCCATGGTGTTCTCGTCGTCGATGGGGACCCAGGCGAGGCTACCCAGGAGGCCGCCGGGCTGGGGCGGGGCCGTGGTGTAGAAGGGGAAGAGCCACTGGGTGATCTCCCAGTCGGCGGCGCCGCCGGCGGCATCTGAGCGCGCGCCGATAGTGAGGCCGTGGCCGGTGTACTTGGCGACGATCTTCTGGCCCGCCTCGGGGCCAGCGCCGGGTTGGCAAGCGCCGTCGGGGCCCAACATGCGTTGGAGGAAGGCGAGGCGGCTGGCGTCAAGGCTGCCCTCGACGGCCTGCATGTAGTTGCACTCCACGAGGTAGCGGGAGACGTAGCGGTGGTCGGCGGGCAGACGGCCCCACTCGAACTCGGGCCAGGCGGGGGTCTGGGTGGAGGGACCGAGGTAGGCCCAGTACACGCCCGCCCACTCTCGCAGGGGGTAGGCATCGACGTGAATCTGGTCCTTCAGGGTGCTTCCGGGCGGCTCGAAGGGGGTTTCGAGGCAGTTGCCAAGGACGTCGAACTTCCAGCCGCAGAGGAGACAACGGAGCCCGCCCTCTTCATTGATGCCCTGGGTGAGATCGGCGCCCCGGTGGGGGCATCGGGCGTCGAGGAGGCCGAGTCTATCCTGGGAATCTCGGAAGGCGACGAGGCGCTGGCCCATGACGCGGGGGCCGACGGGGCCGCAGTCGGGGCCGGGGAGATCGCGGTCCAGGAGGATGGGGACCCAGAACCTGCGGAAGAGGTCTCCCATGGGGGTCCCGGGTCCGGTGCGCACGAGCCTTTCGTTCTCTTGGGGAGTAAGCACGGGGTCGTCTCAGGTCCAGGGTCCCGGTGAAGGGCGGATTGGGGACAGCAGGGCTATTATCGCACGTTGGGGAGGAAGGCGTGGAGGGGGAGGGGTCACGGTCCGCCTTCCAGACCGTTGCCGCCAAGGAGGCGCCGATCCGGCAAGCCCGATGGGTCGCGGCGATGGCCCCGGCTAGGAATGCAACCTTTGAGCGCTCGGCTGGGACGACCTGGCGCGGAGGGCGTAGAACACCCACAAGGCGAAGAGCGCGAGGGCGGTGATGATGCACAGGAGGCCGACAGTCTTGAGCAGCCACTCTACGACTCCGGCCAGGAGAAGCGCGGCGACAACGCCGAGCGCGACGCCGGCAAGAGCCAGGCGTCCGGACCGCATCGGCTTGACGAGGGCAGGCATTGGAACGCCGACGGCCTTGAGGATGGCAACGGACAGCAGGCCAAAGGACGCGAATCCGGCCATAGATCCGGCGAGAAGAAGCATATACGCGAGGGCACCGGAGACGAAGATTAGACCGGATACCAGTAACCCTCCGCTGCTGAGTAGCAATGGACTGTTCCGCATGTCTATCCCTCTTGCGAGCAGAAGTCTGGGCTGGGTCTCTTTGCCGTACGGCGGGCCGGTTTTGGGGCTAGATTGCGAGGGAGAGGCGAAGGCCGCTCTCCACTGAGCGCAGGTCGGATTCGTCGAGGGCGCCGAGCCGTTCGACGATGCTGCTTCTGTCGACAGAGAGCAGGTGTCCCGAGACGAGGGAGGGGGCCAGGAGTCCTTCTTGGGCCCAAGCATCGAGGACGGTGTCGCCCGGGAGGGGGCCGTTGAAGGAGCCAGTGATGGGGGCCACGATGACGTCGGCGCCGCGGCCCTGGCGATAGGCTTCCGAGCTGACGACGAGAGCCGGCCTAAGGGAGGTCTTCTCGCGTCCGTGCAGCCGGACTTGCAGGAGCACGACGTCGCCGCGATTAGCGTCGATCATAGGCTCCATCCTCCGGGTTATCCCAGACGCGCGTCACGGCGGGGTTATCGACCTTGTGGGAGGCTGAGGACGGGGCGCCCTTCATCCAGTCTTCGACGACCTCGGCGGCGAAGCGGAGGCGCCCGCCAACCTGCCGGCCGATGAGCCTGCCCTGCTGGCACCAGGACTGGACGGTGCGCCTGGAGACGCCGAGCATGAGGGCGACGTCCGCGGTGGAGAGCATCTGGCGGCGGACGAAGAAGGTCTGGTTGCCGACGGGGCGAGAGGTCAGGAACGGCCCCAGGTTCTCCATGACACGCTCGAAGGATGGCTTGCCCTCCTCGACGACGCCGTCGTAGACGCCGTGGAGCTCGGCCTCCGTGACGGCCTCGTTGTGAGGTACGGCACTCAAGACGACCTCATGCACGTGGCCGACGTGCTTGACGTCAAAGTCTGCCTTTCCGATTCTCATCACGCCCTTCTCTCCGCGTGTTGCCACGCTGCGAGGCTGTGAACATGTTGCCGGCGCATGCGTAGAAGTTGCGCAATGCTTGTATCAGGCAGAAACATATGCCCGCAGGCGGGTCCTGTTCAACCGCACTCCGGCAATTTCCGCGCATCTGCGCGTTCTGCGTATCAATGTACAGCGGGCTGCTGGCGTTGTCAAACTCGTTTCAGCATATTCTGCGCGTTCTGCGCATTCTCTGCCGTCCGGCAGGCAGGCGGATGCCGGGCGGAGCGCCGGTTGACCCCTTCAAGGGGCCGTGCCAGAATGGGGCACCTTTGCACCGGGGCACGAGTGGTGGGCGGCATCGCCAGGGACATCACGGGGCTCATTGGCAACACACCCTTGGTCGAGCTGCGCCGCTTGACGCAACCGCAGGGGGCCCGCGTGCTTGGCAAGCTGGAGAGTCGCAACCCCAGCGGAAGCGTGAAGGACCGCGTCGTGTGGGCCATCCTGGAGGACGCCGAGCGGCGGGGGGCATTGGCGCGGGGAGACGCGGTGGTGGAGGCAAGCGCGGGGAACACGGCCATTTCGCTGGCAATGCTGGCGGCGGCACTGGGGTATCACGCGGTGGCGGTGATGCCTGAGAACGCCCCGTTGGAGCGCCGCCGGGCGCTGGCGCGGTTGGGGGCGGAGGTGCGGCTCACAGACCCGGCAGAGGGGATGGCGGGCGCGCACGCAGAGGCGCGGCGCCTGGGGGAGGGCGACAGTTGGTTCCACCTGGACCAGTTTGGAAGCCCCATGACGGCTCACGTGCACCGCGAGACCACGGCGCGGGAGATCCTGGCGGCGACGGGCGGCGCGGTGGACGCCTTCGTGGCGGGCGTCGGGACCGGGGGCACGATCACGGGCGTTGGCGAGGCGTTGAAGGAGGCGCTGCCGTCGGTGCTTGTGGTCGCGGTGGAACCCCGGGGCTCGCCGCTGCTGACGCACGGCCACGCGGGGGAGCACGGGATACCGGGGCTGGGGCCGGATTTCCTGCCGCCGGCGCTGAACCGGGGCGTCATCGACGAGGTCATTGCGGTGTCGGACCGGGACGCGGCGCGGGTGGCGCGGCAGCTGATCGAGGAGGAGGGGTTGTTTTTGGGGGTATCGTCGGGCGCGAGCACGGCTGCGGCGCTGCGGACCGCCCATCAGCTCGGCCCGGGCAAGACGGTGGTGACGGTGTGGCCGGACTCGGGGGAGCGGTACGCGAGCGCGCCGCCCTGAGGCGGGGGCCGCCGGCGCGACGGCCTGTGGGGGGAGCACTCTCGTTCATTGCGAGGCCCGTGATACACTAGGGGAGGTCTATCTCTGCCGCCCAGAATCGGCGCCTTCGCGCGCATTCAGGAGGGGTCCGGCCCCGCGGCCCGGAAGCGTGGAAGCGCGGCGCCGCTCGGCGGGGGAGGGGGCATTGCGACTGCCAGGCTTGTCGATCGCTGCAGTGAACAAAGGAGAGTAGATGACCACACGCACCAAACGGACCCGCGGCGCCGCCAAGCGCAAGAAGACGCTGACGCTGCCACTGCTGGTCCGCCGGGACATGGTGGTGTTCCCGAACCAGGTCACGCAGGTCCTGGTGTACCGCAACTCATCCATGCGGGCGGTGGACAAGGCGCTGGAGGACGACCGCCGCATCGCCGTGGTGGGGCGTCGCAACGCCGGGGAGCGGGAGTACGCCGCCACCGACCTGTACGACGTGGGCGTGCTGGCCAACGTGTCGCGGACGTTGAAGATGCCGGACGGCTCCCTGAACATCCTGCTGGAGGGTGAGAACCGGATACAGATAAGCGGCGTGGACCTGGACGGGCAGATACCGCATGCGGAGGTGAGCATCCTGGAGGAGCCGCCGGCGAGCTCTGACGAGGTCTCGGCGCTGATGCGAGCGGTGGTGACGCTGTTCGAGCAGGGGTGCAAGCTCTCGCCGCTGCTGGGGGAAGAGGCCCACGTTATGGCGATGAACGTGGACGAGCCCGGGTGGCTGGCAGACCTGGTCACGGGCTACCTTCAGCTGCCGCTGCAGGAGAGGCAGGGGGTGCTGGAGATCCTGCCGCCGCTGGAGCGGCTGCATCACGTCCACCGGCTGCTGGCGAAGGAGGTGGAGGTCCTGGAGCTCCAGAAGGGGATCCAGACGGAGGTGCAGGACGAGGTCGAGAAGACGCAGCGGGAGCACCTGCTGCGGGAGCAGATGCGTGTGATACGCCGGCAGCTTGGGGAGGTGGACCCGCTGTCGCGGGACACGGCTGAGATTCGGGAGCAGATCCAGGGCTTGGGCATGCCGGAAGCGGTACAGAAGAAGGCGCTGGAGGAGGTGGAGCGACTGGAGGGGATTCCGAGCGTGTCGCCGGAGGTGGGGGTGGTGCGCAACTACCTGGACTGGCTGATCAACCTGCCGTGGCAGCAGGAGACGGAAGACACGCTGGACACCAGGGTGGCGGGACGGGTGCTGAACGAGAACCACTACGGACTGAAGCGAGTCAAGGAGCGGATCCTGGAGTACATGGCCGTGCGCAAGCTGTCGGAGGGGAAGCTGCGGAGCCCCATCCTCTGCTTCGTGGGGCCGCCGGGGGTGGGGAAGACGTCGCTGGGCATGTCCATCGCCAAGGCGCTGGGCCGCAAGTTTGTTCGCGTGAGCCTGGGCGGGACGAGAGACGAGGCGGAGATCCGGGGGCACCGGCGCACGTACGTGGGCGCGCTGCCCGGGCGGGTCATCCAGACGATGCGGTTGGCGGGGACGGTCAACCCGGTGTTCATGCTGGATGAGCTGGACAAGGTTGGCATCGACTTCCGAGGGGACCCGTCGTCGGCGCTGCTGGAGGTGCTGGACCCGGAGCAGAACCACTCGTTTAGCGACCACTACCTGGAGGTCCCGTACAACCTTTCGCGGGTGCTGTTCATAGCGACGGCCAACGTGCTGGACCCGGTGCTGCCGGCGCTGCGAGACCGGTTGGAGGTCATCGAGCTGCCCGGGTACACGGAGGAGGAGAAGCTGAGCATCGCCAGCCGGTTCCTGATCCCGAAGCAAGTGGAGCAGAACGGGCTGGCCGGGAAAGAGGTGGCCATAGGGCCGGAAGCGGTGCGGCGCATCGTGCGGGAGTACACGCGGGAGGCCGGAGTGCGGAACCTGGAGCGGGAGATCGGGAGCGTGTTCCGCAAGATAGCGAAGGTCGTCGCGGAGGACCGCCGGCCGCCGCGGCGGGTGGGGGCTGCCGGGTTGCCCAAGTACCTTGGGCCCGCCCAGTACACGTGGGGGATGGCCGGCGAGCAGGACGAGGTGGGCGTGGCGACGGGGGTGGCGCGGACCGAGGCCGGGGGCGACGTGCTCTCGGTGGAGGTCACGCTGATGAAGGGGAAGGGGAACCTGACGCTGACGGGCTCGCTGGGCGACGTGATGAAGGAGTCGGCGCAGGCGGCGCTGAGCTATGCACGGTCACACCAGGGGGACCACGACGTGAGCGCCGCCGCTTTCAACGAGCAGGACGTACACATCCACGTACCGGCGGGGGCGGTGCCGAAGGACGGGCCCTCCGCGGGCGTGACCATAGCCACGGCGCTGGTGTCGGCGCTGTCCGGGAAGGCGGTGCGCAAGAACGTGGCCATGACCGGCGAGGTGACGCTCCGGGGAAGGGTGCTGGAGGTGGGGGGCATCAAGGAGAAGGCCCTGGCGGCGCACCGGGCGGGTATCACGACTTTTCTGTTGCCCAAGCGGAACGTCAAGGACCTGACGGAGCTGCCTCAGAA
This sequence comes from Dehalococcoidia bacterium, assembly GCA_965197715.1. GTDB lineage: Bacteria > Chloroflexota > Dehalococcoidia > Lucifugimonadales > UBA1127. Next base: position 1,829,704 of record OZ240224.1, on the reverse strand, counting down.
GGTGCGGCGAGACATCCAGTTCCTGCCCATGGAGAGCGTGGAAGAGGTGCTGAACGCCGCGCTGGTCTCGGCCAACGGCACGAAGAGCGGGGGCGAAGACTGGGAGGGGCCCGGGGAAGGCGCGGCGGCGCTGGACGATAAGAGGGCGCGGAGGGTCGCGGGGCGGGTCCGAGGCGGTGCGGCGGGGAAGGCCAAGAGCAGGACGTAAGAGTGGGTCGTCCCAGGTCTGACGCCGGAGGCTGCGGGAGCGACGCGACAGAGGCCTCAGCCCAGGAGAGCCCGGGCATTGGATCCCGCGGCGGGCGATGCGAAGGGGTCCCAGATCCACGGAAGGAGGGTAGACATGGCCGACCAACTGCTTGAGGGGAAGGTTGCCATCGTGACGGGCGCGGGGAGCCCCATTGGGATTGGCCACGCCATCACGGTGGCCCTGGTGCGGGCGGGGGCGAAGGTGGCGATGATGGACATCAACCGGGAGTGGCTGGACGAGAGCGTGAACGAGGCGCGGGAGATCGGCGGCGACGATTGCGCGGCGCCCATCCTGGCAGACGTGACGGACGCCGAGGCTGTCGAGGCTGCGGTGAAGCAGACCATCGCCGAGCTCGGCGGCCTGCACATACTGGTCAACAACGCCGGGACGAACCCATCGGCCGCGGGGCTGGTCCCGGAGGGGCAGGGGAACCCAACGCGATTCTGGGATGTCTCGGTCGCGGCGTGGACGCGGGTGATCACGGTGAACGTGAGCGGCCCGTTCCTGATGGCGCGGGCGGTGGTCGGCCACATGATGGAGCAGGGGTGGGGCCGCATCATAGGGGTGACGACGAGCATGGATACGATGTTGCGCAACGTGCCGTACGGGCCGTCCAAGGCCAGCCACGAGGCGTTCGTGGCGGCCATAGCGCGGGACCTGGAAGGGACAGGCGTGACGGCCAACGTTCTGGTGCCGGGCGGCGGGACCAACACGAACTTCAACGCACGGAACCCTGGGAGGCCGACGGAAGGGATGCGGCTGGAGCCGGAGATCATGCAGGCGCCGGCCGTCTGGCTGGCGTCGGAGGAATCGAACGGGGTCAACGGCCGGCGATTCGACGCCCGCTTCTGGGACGAGTCTGTGTCGCTTGCGGAGCGCCTGGAGAAGGGTAGCGCGCCCGCGGGGTGGCCGCAGCTGGGGAGGCCGGAGTTCCAGGACCAGCCATGACGCCGGCCGTGGGGGTCCGCGCGGCTCACTCTGAGCCCGTTGCAGTGGGTCAGCGGAGCAGTTGCATCGCTCCCCAGTCACCCTGAGCCGGAGGGCGCCATGAGCGGCCATTTTGGGACGCACCGGCCCAAGCGTGGCGCGGGGCAGGCGGAGGGAGAGGCGGCTGTCTTAGACGTGTTTGCTAGGCTGGATGGATGAGCTGGTTTAACGTCGCCATACTGGGGGCCATCGGCCTGTCGGCGCTGGCGGGATGGCGGTTGGGGACCATCCGCATGGTGCTGACCGTGGCGGGCGCCCTGGTGGGCCTCTGGTTGGGCGGGCAGTTCGGCGAGGGGTTGGGCGAGCGGTTGGACCTGACAGACAACCCGGACGGGGCCAGAGTCCTGGGCTTCGTCATCGTGTTCGGCCTTACGCTGGTGGTTGCGTCCCTGCTGAGCAGCGCGCTGCGGCGCGCCGTCGGAGTGCTCCCCCTTCCCTCCGTGGACAGTGGGGGAGGCGCGGCGCTCGGCGCAGTGGGGAGCACGATGGCCGCGGCGGTGCTGTTCGTGGCTGCGAGCGCCCTTCCCTCCGAGTCCATAGGCCGCACCATCGAAAACTCAGGAGTGGCGTCCTTCCTGGCCGACACGGCGCCGTCCGTCCTCAACGTGCTTCCGGAGCGGTACGAGGACATCCTCGCCTACGTGGTCAGGGGGGAGGACGTGGAGCAGCCGACGGTGGCGCTGGAGAAGCTGGCCATTGTGGGTGGAGGGGCATCGACGCCAACGCGGGTGGACATTCACGTCGTGGTCAACAACCCGAACCCGTTTGGGGGCTTCATTCGCGGCATGGTGTACGAGATTGACTGGGAACGGGGAAGTGAATCGACGTTCCTTGGGCGGACTACGGCAGAGGAGGAGCGGCGTCTCGAGGCGCAGGGCGAGACGCACCTGGAGCTGCCGCTCAAGGTGCTGGGGGTGGATGAGGCGACGGTGCAGGCGCTGAGGAGGCAGATGCAAGCCGAGGAAGGGGTCCGGCTGATGGCGGAGGGGGAGATGCACGTGGTGTTTCAGCGGGCGGAGCGGACCGCGTCCTTCAAGGCGGCCAAGGTAGCGCGGGGGCCCTCGTAGGCAAACGGGCGCCTTCCTGGTATTATTCCGGCTGAAGCTAGGGAGGGAGGAGTAGTGGCCACATGGCATCGGCCGCTCTGGGCTCCACGGTCCTGCTGCTGAACCAGAACTACGAGCCGCTGAACATTTGCAGCGTGCGCCGCGCGGTCTCGCTGCTGGGACGCGGGAAGGCGTCCTTGCTGGAGAACGGCCGAGGCGAGCTGCGGACCCCGTCGCGAGTCATCCCCATACCGTCTGTCATCCGGCTGGAGTACCTGGTGCGCCGGCCATTTCTGCGCCAACGCCTGAGCCGCCGCGAGGTGTTCCTGCGCGACGGCTATACGTGCCAGTACTGCGGCAATGGGGCCCACGTGCTGACGCTGGACCACGTGATGCCCCGGTTCCGGGGGGGCGCGCATAGCTGGGAAAACATGGTGACGGCGTGCATGGCGTGCAACCATCGCAAGGCGGGCCGCACGCCCAAGGAGGCGCGGATGCGGCTGCTGAAGGAGCCTCGGGCGCCCAGAGCAAACCCGTACGTGCTGTTCCACCATCGCCAGACGCGGGACGAGTGGCGGAAGTTTGTGCCCTGGCTGCCCTAGCAGCCTCCCGTGAGGACCCGGTGACAGGCGGTACGGATGCGGCGGTGGAGACCTTTGCGTAACTCCCCGTGGAGGGCGAGGTCGTGAAAGTTATGCAGCTCACGCCAACCTGCGGCCCCTCCCCTGGATTCCCGCTTTCGCGGGGTCGCTGGCGCGACGGCTACGTGGGGGGAGGGCTGCGGGGTCGCAACGGGGATAGTGCGGGGAGGACGGGGTGAGGTGATGCCCACCCCCAACCCCACCCTGGATTCCCGCTTTCGCGGGAATGACGGCGGGGGCGTGTGGGAATGACGGTTGTGCAAGGGTCTCCGGCGCGGGAAGGCGATGAGGCCTTCAGGGACGCGGCCCGTCTTCTGGCCGCGGTGGGGCCCCTCCCGAGTCCGGCGGCGCGGCCGGCGCTGGTGGCGCTGGCGGGACTGCCGGGTACGGGCAAGTCCACATTCGCACGGCGCCTAGCGGAGCGGCTTCCGCTGGTGGTCGTGGAGTCCGATGCGCTGCGCCGGGTCCTCTTTCGCAGGCGCACGTACTCGGCGGGGGAAAGCGCGCGCCTGTTCGCGGCCATCCACCGACTGATCGCACATCTGCTTGCGCGGGGGGTCGTCGTGGTACTGGACGCCACGAACCTGACGGAGAGGCATCGCGGGCGGCTCTCCAGAATAGCCGGGGATGCGGGCGCGAAGCTGCTTGTTGTGCACGTCCACGCTTCCGAACAGGTTGTTAGGCAGCGGCTCGCGGGCCGGGCTAAATCCGGGAGCGGCGGGAACTCCGAGGCGGACTGGGCAGTCTACGCGAGGATGCGCAAGGCCTTCGAGCCGATCCTCCACGAGCACTACGCGGTGGACACAGCGGTGGACATCGAGCCCGCGGTGCGTCGTGTGGCGGAGGAGCTGGAGGGGTGGATGCGGGGCGTGGGCGCCAAGCCGCTGCGCGACGGCGTTGTGGGGGGTGGGTAGGAGACAGGGGCGGGGCCGGCGGTGCGGGGGCCGCGCGCGGGCCCGTGTTGTACACTGGGACACATTCTGCCGCCAGGCTCGTGCTGATAGCGGCTTCACGCTGAGGGAGGAACCATGGAGATCAGGGTCGTTTCCGGCGACATCACCGCGCTGGAGGTGGACGCTGTGGTCGTCAACCTCTTCGAGGGCGTGAAGGAGCCCGGCGGCGCGACGGGGGCCGTGGACCGGGCGCTGGACGGCGCCATCTCGGCGCTCATCGCCGACGGGGAGCTCAAGGGGAAGACGGGCGCGTCGACGCTCATCCACACGCTGGGGAAGATGCGGCCGAAGCGGGTGCTGGTGACGGGGCTGGGCAAGCGGGACAAGTTCACGCTGGACACGGTGCGTCGGGTCAGCGCGGAGTCGTCCCGCTACCTGCGGGGCCTGGGGATCAAGCGCGCGGCGACCATCGTGCACGGCGCGGGAATCGGGGGGTTGGCGCCGCGGGCGGCGGCCCAGGCGCTGGCGGAGGGGGCGCTGCTGGGGCTCTACCGGTTCCAGCAGTACAAGGGCAAGCCCGATGCGAACGGGTCCAAGCTGGAGGAGCTGCTGGTGGTGGAGCGCGAGGCGGACAAGGTCCCCGCGCTGCAAGAGGGGGTGGAGCGGGGACGAATCCTGGCGGAGGCGGCAGCCCTGGCGCGGGACATGGTGAACGCGCCAGCCAATGGGATGACGCCGACGCGGCTGGCCGAGACGGCGGGGGAGGTGGCCCGGGCGCATGACCTGAAGCTGACGGTCCTGGAGGAGTCCGAGTGCGCGGAGCAGGGCATGGGGGCCTTCCTGGGTGTGGCGAGGGGGAGCAACGAGCCCCCCAAGTTCATCGTGCTGGAGTACTCGGGGGACGAGGCGGACCCGGAGAACAACCTGGGGCTCATCGGCAAAGGGATCACGTTCGATTCCGGGGGGATATCGTTGAAGCCGGCCTCGGGGATGGGGAACATGAAGGGCGACATGACCGGGGGGGCGTCGGTGATCGCGGCGATGCAGGCGATAGCGCAGCTCAGGCCGAAGATCAACGTGACGGCGATCGTGGCCGCGACGGAGAACATGCCCAGCGGCACGGCGACGAAGCCGGGGGACGTGCTCAGGGCGATGAACGGCAAGACCATCGAGGTGGACAACACGGACGCCGAGGGCCGACTGACGCTGGCGGACGCCATCTGCTACGCCCGGGGCAAGGGGGTGAAGCGTCTGGTGGACATCGCCACCCTCACTGGGGCCGTCAGGATGGCGCTGGGGAACGTACGCATCGGGATCTTCGCCAACGACCAGGGTCTGGCGGACCGGATGCTGCGGGCGGGCGAGGATGCGGGCGAGAAGATGTGGCAGCTTCCCATGGACGAGGAGTATAAGGAGCTGTACAAGAGCAACGTGGCGGACATCAAGAACACGGGCGGGTCCGGGGCGGGCGCGATAACAGCGGCGCACTTTGTGGGGGAGTTCGCGGAGGGGACGCCGTGGGTGCACCTGGACATCGCCGGAGTGTACATGGCGGACAGGGACAACGGCGTGCTGGTGAAGGGCGCCAGCGGGATCCCGGTGCGGTCGCTGGTGCGTCTGACTGAGGACCTGGCGGCGGGCGTGTGATCGCCTCGGGTAGAGGCAGGCATCCTTCGACAAGCTCAGGATGGCGGTGTGCGCGTATGGCTCGCGGGGCGGGCAAGGTGAGAGATGAGTTGCCGGCGCGAACGCTGCGGGAGCAGGAGCGAAGCGCCTTCCTGATGGAGGTGTACCGCCGGCTGCTGGACGCCTTTGGGCCGCAGGGGTGGTGGCCAGGAGAGGGAGGGGCCTTCGAGGTGTGCGCGGGGGCCATTCTGACGCAGTCGGCGGCGTGGACCAACGCGGCGAAGGCGCTGACCCGTCTGAAGGTGGCGGGAGCGCTGTCGCCGCGGGCGCTGGACGGCATGGCGGAGGAGGAGGTGGCGGAGCTGGTGCGCTCGTCGGGGTACTTCAACGCCAAGGCGCGGAAGCTGAAGGCGTTCTCGGCGCACGTGTGCCGGTGGTACGACGGCGACGTACATCGGCTGCTGGCCCGGCCCATGCCGGAGCTGCGGGAAGAGCTGCTGGGCATCCACGGCGTCGGCGAGGAGACGGCGGACGACATGGTGCTGTACGCGGCCGGGCAGCCGAGTTTTGTGGTGGACGCATACACGCGGCGGATCTTCGACCGGCTGGGGGTAACGCCGCCGCAGGATGCCGGCGGCGAGGCGCGGGGTCTCAGTGCCGGAAGGCGGCGGGTGCGGGAGCCCTCGTACGAGGCCTGGCGGGGGCTGTTCATGGGGTCGCTGGCGGCGGATGCGCGGTTGTTCAACGAGTACCACGCGCTGCTGGTGGCGCTGGGCAAGGACGTGTGCGTGAAGCGGACGCCTCGCTGCGACGCGTGCCCGCTGGCGGATGTCTGCGCGGTGGGTCGCCGGCGGTCGCTGCGCGACGGCTGTGCGGGTGCGGGTGGAGGCGACGGTTGAGATGGGGGCCCCAAGGTAGACTGCAGCAAGGGCGAGACAGGGGAGTAATGCGCGGGTCTCGCGGAGGGAGCATCGGTTGACAGCAATAGACGACGGCCTCAACAGGAACGCCCGGTACGCCGAGGGCTTCGACGGGAGCGGACTACTGCCCCATCCGGCGCAGAAGCTGGCGGTGGTCGCGTGCATGGACGCCCGCCTGGACGTGCACGAGATTCTGGGCCTGGAAGCGGGCGACGCGCACGTGATCCGCAACGCGGGCGGCATCGTCACCGACGACGCGATCCGGTCGCTGGTGATCTCGCAACGGCTGCTGGGCACCCGCGAGGTGCTGCTCATGCACCACACGGACTGCGGCATGATGACGTTCCGCGATGACGAGGTGAAGGACAAGATCGAAGCGGAGACGGGGCTCCGGCCGCCGTTCGCGCTGGAGGCGTTTGGGGAGCTGGAGCGGGACGTACGGCAGTCGATGTCCCGCATCCTCGCCAGCCCGTTCATCCCGTACAAGGAGCAGGTGCGCGGTTTCATCTACGACTGCGCGACAGGTCGGCTGAGGGAGGTGGGGCTGGGGTGAGGGGGGGCAAAAGCGCAGAGGCAGTAAAATACTAAAGATCCTTACTAGATTCCTGGCTCTTTCCTCCATAGTTGGATAGCCCGCTCAGCCAACGCCGCGCCCCGAGCCTCAATGGCTTTTTCGTCCCAGCGCTCACAGCTGATGACATCCCTGGTGAGTGAGAATTTCGAGTCAGCGTAAAACCGCTTCTTGTCAGCGAATGAAGCGTTGCCCAACTCCGCGTTGTATGCAGTGAGGGTCAGGTTTCCGGGAGTGTGCAACCATTGAGCTTGAATCTCTCCCCAGCCAGGACCCAACATCTCCTTCCAATCATCAGTTAACGCTTGGGGCATTATGTGCTCAATGGTTATGTCTTCTGTAATCTCTGGCGCTTCCCTGTGCTCAAAGGAGTCCTCCAGCGACCTGAGCACCAACTGTGTCCTGGCTAGACGAGCGGAATAATATAGCCCGTATCCCACGAAACGCTTCTTGAACTCCTCATCGGACGGCCATGACTCTTTCAACAAATAATTGCGCGAGGAGGCGACGAATTCGGCATCGTTGACCTGCGCTGACATACGGGCGAAGATCGAACGGAGCCGGTTTGTAGGCACGGCACATACAGCTCGCCGCACGACGAAGGATTCTATCATCTTCATTACGGCCAACAGGTCTTGGAGGCCTACCTTCCCCTCATCCACCCAATGGTATGAGCGCATCAGAAAGGGATACGCAACACTCACCTCCCAGGTGTTGAGCCGCTTGATCTCCTGGAGCAACGGACCGTAGCGGCCATCCTCTTCGAGCCCGCAAAGACGACGATAGTGCTTCGCGAACTGCGAGAACTGCTTTAACGTCTCGACCGCAGGTGCGCCATCATGTTCAAATCTCTTCTTGACCACCTCAAAGGTCTCACCTATTCTTGGCAAACTACCATCCATCATAATGTAACGCCAAAAGAAATCGTCTAGGCGGTCCCTAGTCGCCTCCTGCATGGGGAACCAGTGCTGCGCATACGCCGCCTGGGAGGTCGCCTCCCCCGGGATGTTCATGAAGATGAGGTTGCGAATGAGGTCAGAGGGGCCGAGGTGCATTCCGGTGTTGTTGAGGCTCTCAAAGATCCGGTGAGGACTGTCTTCAGTTTGCAAAGTAATGCTAACCAAATCCAAGCGATCAGTGATGCAGAACTTCAATTCGCGCAAATCTAAAGGAACCCCTTCCAAATCACCATCATCGATCTTTCTTGCAAAATATTTGAAGGCGGTAACCACTTTTCCATTTCCATTAGTGGCCTGGCCATTGATGACAGTTTCAAAGTCTTCGCGGTCTCTTTGTGTAGGCCGCAATTTAAGAAAATCTTCAGTAGCAGGTGCAAACTTATTCACAAGGCACGTGTCCCAGATCTCTTCACAGAGACTGGACAGTTCCGATGTCTGCATTGCCTTGTTCCGAATACAGGCAAGCATGACAAAGAGTGTAATCAACCGTTGTTGTCCATCGATCACCAGGTATTTTGTTACTTGCCCGGCTGAGTCATCCACGGGCTGAGTAACGACTGCTCCTATAAAGTGATTCCGATGCTCTTCCATCGCGTAGACTTCTAGTACGTCGTCCCATAACCTTTCCCACTCTTCTTCACCCCAGTTGTAAGTTCGCTGGAATAACGGCACCCGATATTGGGGCTTTCCATCTAACAGTTGCTGAAATCTAAGCTCACTTGCTTTCATGAGTTCTCCCTTGGCTGGAAACGACTCAACTCAGCTCTAACTCAGTACTCCCGATTCGCCTCTTGCCACTGTGCCGCACGATGGAGTAACTAGTTGCGAGACGCGCAGGCAGCCCTGCGCTATCGCTCAACGCCAAGCCGCTGCCCCTCCCCACGTTGCTACCGAGTGAGGGGGGTGTCGTCGCGGTTGGCCCACTCGCCCATGGAGCCGTCGTAGTTGCGAACGCGGTCGTAGCCGAGGAGGCTGAGGGTGAACACACCGTGCGCCGCACGGATGCCGCCCTGTCAGTAGGTGACGACCTCTTGTTCAGGGGTGACGCCCACCTCGGCGAGCATGGCGCGGAGCTCGGCTGCGGGCTTGAAGACGCGGGGTTCGTCCCTGGTCATGAAGTTCAGCCACTCCAGGTGCACGGCGCCGGGGACGTGGCCGCTGTGAGCGTTGCCGCGGGTGTTCTCGCCGGTCCACTCGCCGTCGGAGCGGACGTCGAGAAGGACGACGCCTTCCCGATCGACGCAGGACTTGGCGTAGTCCAGGGTGCAGAGGAGGTCGGGGTTGGCCGCTGGGGTGTAGCTGGTCTGGGCAACAGCGGCGGGCTGTAGGCTTGCGGGGCGGCCCTCAGTGAACCACTTTTGCCAGCCGCCGTTGAGCACCCGGGCGTTGGTATGGCCGTAGTAGCTGAGGACCCACCAGACGCGGGCGGCGTGGAGGCTGCCGGCGGCGTCGTAGGTGACGACGGTGGTGTCGTTTTCGACGCCGAGCCTCCCCATGAGGCCGGCAAACTGGTCGGGGGGCATGACGTGGATGGAGTCGGCGGAGTCCTTGAGGTACTGCTGGACGGGGAGACCGACGGCGCCCTGGACGTGGGCCCTGCGGTATGCGTCGATGGGGTCGCAGTCGATGACGCGGACCTTTGGGTCGTCGAGGTGCTGCTGGAGCCAATCGGTGTCGACCAAGAGGTCGGGGCGCGCGTATCCCTGGTCCTGTGTTGGGGCGGTCATGGTTGTTCCTCTCTTTCTCCTGGTTGCCGCCTGTGGCGGCGGCGCGGGCTGCGGACTAGATGGGTTGGCGGCCGGCGAAGCCGGCGTTGGGGAGGTGCCAGAAGCCGACGGTGTCCTCGCTCTTGAGCCAGCAGAGGTGGATCTCCTCGCCGTCTTCACGGCGGGCGGGGAAGTCGACGAGGCCGCGATTGACGTCACGGACGAGGATGCCGCGGCGCTCGATAGTCGTCAGGACGGCCTGGACGTCGCCGGTGATCCGGCGAGCCTCCTGGCGCTTCTGGTGCATGATGCTGCCGAGGTTGGAGTGGCCGTTGCGCTGGCGGTGGCGCCCGAGGTCGTCGATCTGCTGTTCCAGCTCAGCGAGGCGCTCCTGGGAGTCGGCGATGGCGGTGAACTGGCTTCGCAGCCAGGGGAGGAACTCGAGGGCCTGGTCAAGGGTGAAGAAGCGGCGGGTGGCCATGGGACTCCAGGGGACGGAATCAGCGTTGCGTGGTTACTATACGCCGGTCTGGGCCGCGGGCAAAGCCCCACGAGTGGGTGAGAGCCAGCCTCCTGTGGTAGGCTTGAAGCGGCACACTGAGAGGAGAGGCCGATGCTGTACGATTTTCACACGCACACGTACCTGAGCGACGGGGTCCTGTCGCCGGTGGAGCTCATCCGGCGGGCCTGCGTCAGGGAGTACACCGCCATTGCCGTGACGGACCACGTGGGGCTGTGGGGCCAGGAGCGGGTGCTGGAGATCCTGGTGCGCGAGTGCGAGATGGCGACGGCGGAGATGGGGATCCTGGCCATTCCAGGGGTGGAGCTGACGCACGTGCCGCCAGCGAAGATCCACGAGGCCGCAACGCGAGCGAGGTCTCTGGGGGCCCAGATTGTGATTTGCCACGGGGAGAGCATCGTGGAGCCGGTGGCGGAGGGGACCAACCGGGCGGCGCTGGAGAGCCCGGAGGTGGACGTGCTGGCGCACCCGGGCCTGCTGAGCGAGGAGGAGGCGCGGCTGGCGGTAGAGGGGGGAACGATACTGGAGCTGTCGGCGCGGCGGGGGCACTCGCTGACGAACGGGCACGTGGCGAGTCTCGGGAGGGCTGTGGGAGCGCACATGGTGGTGGACTCGGACGCGCACGCGCCGGAGGACCTGCTGACGGAGTCGCTGGCGGAGAAGATCGCGCGGGGCGCCGGCCTGAGGCAGGCGGAGGCGGCGACTGTCCTGCGGACGAACCCGGAGGGCCTGATCAGCCGCTTGGGCGTAGCAGGGAAGCTGCCTATCCGGGCTGCGTGATCGGGCCGGACGGGGACGAAGGGGCGGCTGGGAGCGCTCTAGCTCTTGCCGATGCGGAAGACCTTGGTCCCGCAGGTGGGGCAGACGCCCTGGGTGGCTGGGCGGCCGTTCTTCAGGGTGACCTGTGCGGGGTTCTGGATCTCGCGCTTATCGCGGCACTTGAAGCAGTATGCCTCAGCCATATCTACAACCTCTTCCCGTGCATGAGCTTCGAGCCTTCGATGACATTAGCCGTGAAGGGCCGGTTTGTCAATGGTTTTTCGGGCTGGGACGGGAGGAGGCATACCGCGTTCGGGCGTGCTAGCGGGCATCGCGAGCGTAGTGGCCGTTGCTTCGGACGCAGGTATGGCCCGCGGGGTCCATTGGGGCGGCGCAAAGGGGACAGGGGGGCCGGCCCGCGGCGCACACCTCGAGGGCCTGGTCTGAGAGGGCCTTGAGCTGGTCCGCAGTGGTCGAGAGGGTTGCGGTGGGCGAGTCGGTGGGGGGCTCCTCCGTGACCTCGTGGACGCCGATGAGGAAGAGACCGCCCTCGGCTTCTTGGGATAGGAAGAGGCGGGCGACTCTGAAATCGAGGGTGAGCGCTCCGAGGTCCTCCGCGGGCGGCGGGGGCGGGGATTCCTGGCGCTGCGAGAGGGCGGCCAGGACGCGTTGGGCGGCCATGGCGAGGTTGAAGAGCTGCTCCTTCTCCAGCCAGAAGGTGGCGGTCCCGCCCTCAGCTTCGGCGTGGAGGTAAAAGTGCCGCTGGCCGGGGGGGCCGAGGGCGCCGGCTTCGACCTTGATGGCTCGACCTAGCTCTTGGCGGGGAGGCACGGCTTCCTTCCTGTACTCGATGGGAGTTGGCGTGGAGCCACTCCATTATAGCCGTATCGCGGGCGCTTCACGAGGGCGGGGGGAGGACCGTCGGCCCGTGGGCGCATCAGTGCTCCATGACGGTGCCGCCGTTGAAGTTGAGGGCCTGGCCGGTGATCTGGAAGCAGGCGTCCGTGCATAGGAGGGCAATGAATCCGGCGACCTCCTCGTCGGTGGCGGCGCGGCCGAGGGGGATGCTGCGCTCGAGGGCGGCCCACGTATCGCCGCGGCCGAGGACGTCCATGCGGGCGGTGTCGGTGGCGCCGGGGCAGACGGCGTTGACGGTGATGCCGTAGGGGGCGAGCTCATGGGCCGTCGATTGGGTGAAGAGCTGGACGGCGCCGTTGGCGGCAGCATAGGCGGCGGCGTTGGCGGGGCCGCGCTTGCCGATGGTGGAGGAGAGATTGACGATGCGGCCGCCTTCACCCTGGCGGATCATGGCGGGGGCGGCGGCGCGGGTGCCGAGGAAGGTGCCGACGACCTTGATATCCATGACGTAGCGGAATATCTGCTCGTCCAGGTCGACGACGGGGACGCGGTCAGCGCCACGGGGATAGGCGGCGTTGTTGACGAGGATGTCGACGCGGCCAAAGGCCTCAAGTGTCTTGTCGACCATGTCCTGGACCTGCGCGCTGTCGGTGACGTCGACGACGAGGGGCAGGGCACCCCTGCCCTGGGCCTCGACGAGCTCGGCGACGCTGTGGATGTCCCGCCAACCGACGCGCTGCTCGTCCTCGGGGAAGGTGCTTGGGTCGCGCCCGGTGCCGGTGACGGTGACGTTGCACCCCATGCGGGCCAGAGCGACGGCGGTGGCGCGGCCGATGCCCCTCAGCCTACCGGCGCCAGTGATGATGGCGACCTTGCCGTCCAGCTCACCCATGGTGGTCACTCCTGTGCGGTCTTGGATGTGCGGCGCGGCGGTCCACTAGAGAACGCCGTCCCGGCGCAGGGCGTCAATCTCGCCCTCATCCATGCCCAGGAGCCGCGTCAGGACGCCGGTCGTGTGGGCCCCAAGGTCCGGGGGCTCCGAGACGACGCCGCCCGGGGTCCGGGAAAGGCGGAGGGGCGTGCCGACGTGATTCCACGTACCGAGGCGCGAGTCCGGGATGGCGGTGAGCATCTGGCGCGCCTGCACCTGGGGGTCCTCTGCGACCTCGGCCACGTTCTTGACGGGGCCGGCGGGGACGCCGAGGGCCAGCAGCTCCGCCTCCCACTCGGCGGTGGTCTTGCGGCGCATGGCCTCGCTGATGGCGGGCTCGAGGACGTCGATATGGCGGGTGCGGTCCCAGGCGGTCTGGAAGCGCTCGTCGTCGATGAAGTCGGGGCGCTCGATGGCGGAGCAGAAGAGGGCCCAGTGGACGGGGTTGCCGCCGAAGATGGCGACGACGAGCCAGCCGTCGCTGGTTGGGAAGGCCTGGAAGGGGGTGGCGGAAGGGTGGCGGGTCCCGATGGGCCCAGGGACCTCACCCGTGGCGAAGTAGCGGGCGAAGGCGTTCTCCAGGGTGGCGACCTGGCAGTCGAGCATGCTGAGGTCCAGCATCTGGCCGCGGCCGGAGCGCTCGCGCTCATGGAGGGCGGCGCAGATGCCGACGGCGGCGAAGAGCCCGGCGATGATGTCGCCGACGGAGGCGCCGACGCGCATGGGGCCGCGGCCAGGCTCGCCGGTGATGCTCATGATGCCGCCCATGGCCTGCACGATGATGTCCAGGGCGGGGCGCTGGGCGTAGGGGCCGGTCTGCCCGAAGCCGGAGATGGCGCAGTAGATGAGCCGGGGGTTGACGTCCTGGAGGCTGGTGTAGTCGAGGCCCCACTTGGCCATGGTGCCGGGGGTGTAGTTTTCGACGACGACATCGGCGTGCCGGACGAGGGCGCGGAAGAGCTCCTGGCCGCGTGGGACGGCCAGGTTGAGGGTCATGCTCTGCTTGTTGCGGTTGATGCTCATGAAGTAGGCGCTGATGCCCTCGGCCTGGCTGCGGACGGGGCCGTTGGGGGAGACGAAGGGACCGGTGCCCCGGGAGGCGTCGCCCAGCTCCGGGCGCTCGACCTTGATGACCTGGGCGCCCTGGTCAGCGAGGACCATGGTGCAGTAGGGGCCGGAAAGGACCCAGGTGAGGTCCAGGACGGTGAGGCCTTCCAGTGGTCCGGGCATGGTGGTCCCCCGATCGCCGTGTCTGAGCGCCAGGGCATCCTATCATGGGGCCGCAGGACTGCCTAGAGGCTCGGTCGCTGGCGCGACGGCCTTGTAGGGGAGTGTTGCGGGGTCGCGACAGGGGTGGCGTGGGGAGGACGGTGGGCGGGCGCGGGACTGGCGGTGGTGCACAGGTGTCCTGAGGCGCAGCACGTCATTGGAGAGCTTGGCCGCCTCGGTCAGCAAGAGCGCCGTTTAGTTGATCCTCCACTTTGGGTTATCTTTTACTTTTTTCTCCGACTTTTGAAGCGGGTTTGGCGGGAAAAGGGGGGGTTGATTCTTCAATTGACTGGCCTCCTTTGACCGGCTGTCGTGGGCGTTTGTTGAGGCATGACGGCCTCCCTGGCCTGGGTCCCCTGTTTGGTGTGTTGGATAGAGGGTAGGGGATATGCGCTGCTTCAGGCAACGGGAGGATGGCAGGGGACGAGGGGGTTGTGGGGAGGGGACCCCGCCCCACCGCGCCGCCGCCCTGGATTCCCGCCTCGCGGGTCGCTGGCGCGACGGCCACGTGGGGGGAGGGTTGCCGGGTCGCGACGGGGGTGGCGTGGGGAGGACGGTGGGGAGCGGCGGCATGCGGTGCATGGGTCGCGGGGTCACTGGCGCTTTGGATTGCCCGCAGCGGGCGGGGGCGCTTGACTCTTCACGGGGGGACTGTTCTCATGAAGCGCGGAGCCGGGGCGGCCCACTTGAGAGAGGGCGGGTGTGATGAACTGTGTGTTTTGCGCCCAGCGCGCGGACTACGAGGCCTGGATACTCTGCGACGAGGAGGACGGCGGCGGACACCGCCTGGTGTGCGGGGACCATCTCAAGGACGCGGCGATGCTGCTGTGCCTGGACGGAGCGCCGCACACGGAGTACCTCCACTACTGGCACATCGCGCTGCGGCCGCTGGGGGAGTAGGGGCAGGGGCAGGGTCGGGGCGGGCGCCCACGAGGGGCGCCCCTACGGCGGCTGTGAAGGCAGGATTGACAAGCCCGGTCTCTGTCGTACCATACGGGCAGTGCGCAGGGCAACGCACGCGCCGGCAGGCGTCGGCTTCGCCGCGCCTTGGCGGGGCGCCGTGTGAGCAGAGCTCAGCCCAGACTGCGCCAGAGAGGCAACGATGATTATCGACGTACACTCGCACTTCACGACGGCGCCGACGCCGCTGCAGGCCTACCGCGGGCGGCAGATCTCCGGATTGGGCCGGCCAGCCAAGGGAAACCCGGGCATCGCCGATGAGCAGATTCAGACCGCCCTGGAGAACAACCAGCTCAAGCTGATAGCGGAGCGCGGCACGGACCATCTGCTGTTTTCGCCCACGGCGGGATCGATGGGGCACCACTTCGGGACGGAGCTGGTGAGCCGCTACTGGACGGAGACGTGCAACGAGCTGATCCACCGGGCGTGCCAGCTCTACCCTGACAGGCTCACGGGTGTGTGCCAACTGCCGCAGTCGCCGGGGGTCAATCCCAGGAACTGCGTCGAGGAGCTGGAGCGGTGCGTCACGGAGTTCGGCTTCGTGGGATGCAACCTGAACCCGGACCCGAGCGGCGGCATGGGGGTATCGCCGTCCCTGGGGGACGAGTGGTGGTACCCGCTGTACGAGAAGCTGGTGGAGCTGGACGTGCCGGCGATGGTCCACGTGAGCTCTTCCATCAACCCGGCGCTGCACTCGACGGGCACCTACTACATCAATGGGGACACGGCCTCCGTGGTGCAGATACTGACGTCGCGGGTGTTCGAGGACTTTCCGACGTTGAAGCTGATCGTTCCCCACGGGGGCGGCGCGATGCCGTACCAGATAGCGAGGTACCGGGCGCAGTTCATCAGAGAGCGGCTGGGCCCCTTCGAGGATGCGATGCACAAGCTGTATTACGACACGGCGATCTACAGCAAGGAGGCGGTGGAGACGCTGGTCCGGGCGGTGGGGGTCGACAACGTGCTGTTTGCCTCCGAGCTGGTGGGGGCGGCCAACGCCATCGATCCGGACACGGGGAAGTCGTTCGACGACACCAAGCGGTACGTGGACGAGATCGAGTGGCTCACCGACGAAGACAAGCAGAAGCTCTTCGAGGGGAATGCGCGCAAGGTGTTTTCGCGCCTTTCCGTTGGCGCCGGCGGCTAAACTGCGCTACACTGGGCGGGTCGCTGGCGCGACGGCCTTGCAGGTGAGGGTTGCGGGGTTGCCACGGGGGTGTCGAAGGGAGGACGGGGGATACGGGAGGCCGACCGGCAAGGGTACGTCAACATCAAGAGGGCGCTGAGCGCCAACAGAGGAGGAGAGAATGGCCGAGATTGTGCTGGGAATCGGGACATCCCACAGCCCGATGTTGAGCCTGACACCGGACATGTGGTCGCTGCCGCAAGAGGGGGACAAGAGAAACACGGACATCGTGGACCCGAGCACCGGGTACTCGGCGACGTATGAGGAGGTGCTGGAGAAGGCGGACCCGAAGATTGCCGGACTGCTGACGCAGGAGCGGTTCGACGCGCAGTACGAGGCGTGCCAGAAGGCCATCGCCACGCTGGAGCAGACGATGGCGGACGCCAACCCGGACGTGGTGGTCATCATCAGCGACGACCAGGACGAGTGGTTCTTCGACCACGTGATGCCGACCTTCGCCATATACTGGGGCAACAGCGTACCAATCGTCCCCAACAAGATGCCGGAAGGGTCCCTCTCTCCATACCGGCACTCGATGTGGGGCTACGGGGACGTGGAGATGGACGTGCCGGTGGACTCGGCGCTGGGGCTGCACCTCATAGGGTCGCTGATCGACGGCGGGTTCGACGTGGCGCACTTCTGCGAGGTGAAGGAGCAGTACGGCGGGGACGTGTCGCGCTGGTACCAGAGGGAAGGGAACGGGCATGAGCCGGTCTTCACGCGGACGACGCAGCCGCGGCGGCAGGGGCTGCCGCACGGGTTCTCGTTCATCGTGCGGCGGATCATGAACGGGAAGACGGTGCCGATAGTGCCGGTGTTCCAGAACACGTGCTACCCGCCGAACCAACCGACGCCGCGGCGGTCGTACGCGCTGGGCAAGGCCATCGGCGAGGCGGTGAAGTCCTGGGACAGCGACAAGCGGGTGTGCGTGGTGGGGTCCGGTGGCCTGAGCCACTTTGTGGTGGACGAGGAGGTGGACCAGCTTGCGCTGAAGGGGATGCGGGAGCGGGACGGCGCGTTGTTGGGGTCGCTGCCGCGGCGGCAGCTGAACTCGGCAGCGTCTGAGATACAGAACTGGATTGCGGCATCGGCGGCGGTGGAGCACCTAGAGATGGAGCTGCTGGAGTACGTGCCGGTGTACCGTTCACCGGCGGGCACGGGCGGCGGGTGGTGCTTCGCCAGGTGGCAGTAGGCCACCCGCGCGGCGGACCGGGTCGCCGGGCGAACGCACGGCGGCGCTGAATAGCGAATAGGGAGAGCGGCTGCTCACGGGCAGCCGCTCCCTGGTTTGGGGGGGGGGTGACGATCACGGGGACGCTCATCCTTCGACAGGCTCAGGATGGCGGCGTGAGCGGCGCAGGGTGACGATGGGAGGAGTAGAGCGTGACCGTGTGCAACCAAGAACCATTGCAGCCATGGTGAGCTTGTCGAACCATGAGCGGCCGTTGAGCGTATAGATGCCGTGGGTTTATATACTCAGGTGCCAGGATGGTTCCTATTACACCGGGTCTACCCCTAACTTAGAACGGCGCTTGGCGGAGCACCAACTTGGACTGGGCGGGACCTATACGGCACTCCGGCTCCCTGTCGATCTTGTGTACAGCTACGAAGTTGAGCGGATTGAAGACGCCTTCCACCTCGAACGACAGGTGAAGGGCTGGCGCCGGGAAAAGAAGGAAGCGTTGATTCGCGGTGACTATGAGACGCTGCGGGCTCTCGCCAAGGCCTACAACTCGCGCTGACGAAGCGGACGCTCATCCTTCGACAGGCTCAGGATGGCGGCGTGAGTGGCTCAGGATGGCGGGGAAGGGTGCGGACTGGGCGGGGGAGGGCGGGGGGACGCGTCTCAGTCCTTGGAGGGCACCTGGTGGGAGAGGAGCACCTCCCGGTGCTCTGCGCCCGACTGATTGACGGCGAGCAGCACCTCCAGGGTGGCCATGCCCCACCGGCCGTCGGGGGTTGGGGGCCGGCTGTGGGCGATGCCGTTGTAGACCTGCGCAATGATGCCGTCGCGGCCGTCGCGGTCGCTGGTGAGGTCGATCTCGTAGCGGTCGTCGGGGCCGTAGACCATGATGCCCGCGGGAGTGAGACGGATGTCGGCAAGGTCGAGGCTTATCACTTCGGGGCCCCCGAGGATGTAGGCGCCGGTAGGCCTGCGGGGGGCCGCAGCGGGGGGTTGGCCGCCGCCGCCGTAGCGGTTGGCCCGTTTGGCCTCGACCTCGGCGTCGGCGCCGCGCTGGCGCTGAGACTTGCGGGCGCGGGCGTAGGAGGCGGGGTCCGGGGGCTCGTAGGGCTCACCGACGTCGAAGACGAGGTCGTTGGAGTGGAAACGGTCGTAGCCGTTGTAGACAGAGGTGGCGGCTGCGCCGTCCTGGAACTCGAGGAAGGCGGCGAAGGCGCCGGTGACGGGGCGGGTGTCGTCCCAGAGGCCGGTCATGGCGCGGACGCTGCTGAGCATGCCGCCGCCGATGGTGCGGATGATGTCGAAGTGGTGGGGGCCCTGGCGCCAGACGACACCGCCGCCGAGGCGCGGGTTGAGCTCCTCGGCGACGCGGGGGCGGTAGAGCCAGTCGTTGTAGAACCAGTTGTGCATCATGCGGAGGTTGCCGAGCTCGCCGCCGCGGACGATCTCCCTGATCTTCTGGATGCGCGGCTCGAAGCTGTGCTTGACGTTGACGGTGAGCTGGAGGCCGTTGCGTTCGGCGGTGTTGACGATGGTCTGGGCCTCCTCCATGTCCAGGGTCATGGGCTTTTCCAGGTGGACGTGCTTGTGGTGGTCGAGGGCGGTGAGGGCGTGCTCGGTGTGGAACTGGTTGGGGGTGGCGACGTAGACGAGGTCGACGTTGGGGCTCTTGCACATGTCTTCGACGCTGCGATAGGTCTCGCCCTCCAGGTCGCGCTTGAAGCGGGCGAGGACGTCGTCGTCAACGTCGGCGGCGGCGGTGATCTTGATGCTGCCGTGGCGCTGGAAGGCGGGGACCATCTGGCTGGCGCCGCCACCCACGCCGGCGATGCCGACGCGCAGGGTGGGTGGGCTGCTGCTGGTCATGGAGATACCCCCTTGGCGACCGATTGAGAGTCGGCGCAATTGTACGGTCGAGGGTGGGGGGTGTCAACGCGGGTTGCCTCTCACCCAGGGGCACCCTATACTCCGTGACAGCTTGACGTGAAGGGGCCTCGTATGCGCGCAGAGATCCTGGCATTCGGCACTGAGATCCTGATGGGCGAGATTGTGGACACGAATTCGGCGCACATCGCCAGCCGGCTGCCCGCGCTGGGAGTGGAGCTGCACGCGATCAGCATCGTAGGGGACGAGATGGCGGAGCTGACGGAGTCCCTGGAGCGAGCTATGGGGCGCTCCGATATCATCTTCGTCACGGGCGGGCTGGGCCCCACCAAGGACGATATGACGCGCCACGCCATCGCGGAGGTGCTGGGAGAGAAGGTCGAGATCGACCAGGAGCTCCTGGCGGAGCTGGAGGCCAACTTCCGCTCCCGCAACGCGGGCCCCATGCCGCCGGGGAATATCCAGCAGGCGGAGCGGATAGCGTCGGCGGCGGTGCTTCGCAACCCGATGGGGACGGCGCCGGGCTGGTGGGCGGAGAAGGGCGGGCGGACCATCGTGACGATGCCGGGCGTGCCTTCTGAGATGGAGCACATGTGGGAGCACCAGGTTGCGCCGCGGCTGCGGGAGCGGGCGACGGGCACGATCATCCTCTCGCGGACGCTGAAGACCTTTGGGCTGTCGGAAGCCGCGGCGGGCGACACGGTGGAGCACCTGTTCAACAAGGAGAACCCGTACCTGGGCATCTACGCACGGCAGGACGGGATACACCTGCGGGTGATCGCGCGGGCTCCGACGGAGGCGGAGGCACTGGGGCTCATCGAGCCCGTGGAGCGGGAGATCCGGGAGGCGCTGGGGCCCTCCATCTGGGGTGTGGACGGCGACACGGCGGAGGGCCAGGTGGGAGCGCGGCTCCGGGAGGAGGGGCTGACGCTGGCGGCGATGGAGGCGTGCACTGGGGGCCTGCTGTCGAGCCTGATCAGCGACGTGCCGGGCAGCGCCGACTTCTTCCTGGGCAGCATCGTGACGTACGGGTCCGGCGCCGGCGGGGCGTTCGGGGTGGACCGGGCTGTCCTGGAGGAGCACGGAGAGGTGAGCGCCGCCGCCGCGGCGGAGATGGCGCGGGCGGCGCGGGAGCAGCTTGGCGCGGACCTAGGGGTGGGGGTCACGGGGGTGGCCGGGCCGGAGCCGGCCGAGGGCGTGGACCCGGGCACGGTGTTCGTGGGCGTGGCGTGGGAGGGCGGCGGCACAAGCGGGAGCATGCGCTTTCCGCCGCGCCGACCGCTGGTGAAGCGGCGGGCGGTGACGCAGGCGCTGCTGCAGGTGATGGCGGTGCTGCGTGGTCGCTAGCGCGACGGCTTTGTGGGCGTGGGTTGCACGACCTAGAGTGAGCGCTGTCTCTTGTGGTCTAGCGAGCCGGCGAACTTCTGATCGTTGATCGCCGTCGTACCTGTGTCAGACCAACACCAAACGGCGTGACTGATAGGGCGTCGGGTCGAAGTCAATGAACCGGACGTCCGGCAGGCCATCGAATCGCTTGGCCATTACCCTCAATGCTTCCTCATTGTTGTCTATGAGCATGAATGCTCTGCCAAGCTGACGGGCGGCCATTCCGGTCGTACCGCTGCCGGCAAAGAAGTCCATCACAACATCCCCCGGATTCGACGAAGCCGCTACGATGCGCTTCATGATAGCCAGGGGCTTCTGCGTGGCGTAGCCCGTGCTTTCCCTGCCGCCAGGGGGGACTATCGTGTGCCACCAGACGTCGGTGGGCAGCTTGCCCCGCGCCGCCTTGTCCGGTCCAACCAGTCCAGGCGCCATGTAGGGGATCCGGTCTATTGCGTCAGCATTGAACGTGTAGCGCTCAGGGTCTTTTGCATAGACCAAGATATTGTCGTGCTTCGCCGGCCAACGGCGCTTCGACCTCCCCCCGAAATCGTAGGCCCAGATTATCTCATTCAGGAAGCTGTCCCGCCCAAAGATTCTATCGAGGAGCAGCTTGCAATAGTGGACCTCCCGATAGTCGATGTGGAAATAGAGCGAGCCGGTTGGCGTGAGAAGCCTGTAGGCTTCCTCCAAGCGCGGCGTGAGAAACGCGAGGTAGTCGTCAAACACGTCGACGAACGAGAGCGTTTCGCCCTTCTCCGTCCGGTAACGCAGCCCTTGAAAGCCGGTCCGATCTCCGTTTGCGTCCCGAGTCGTTCGCAGGCGGGTCTTGGCCTGCACTTTCCCTGTATTGAACGGGGGGTCGATGTAGATGAGGGGGAATGACCCCGATGGCGTCTCGCGCAGAATCCGGAGATTGTCACCAAGGTAGACCGTGTTGGTGCTCATGCGCCCCCGCCATGCTGGGATGACAGCAGAGAGGATAGCAGTGTTTGTTCCAGGTGTCACGCGTTATGTCGCCAGGGGCAACGGTGCAACGGGGCCGGTCAACGCGGGCTGCGGTTGGGGGCGATGGTGGAATCCGGCGCGGCAGGTGTGCGAGGCGGCGGCGATACTCGTCGCGCGGGGGCGCGCGCGGCCTTGACGGCGGCGGGGGCCGCGCTATACTAGCGCTAATCGACGGCCGGCACGATGGTCCAGCATCGCATCCGCCGGGATTTCACGCCAGGAGATGCCTATGCTGACGAAGGAACAGAACCAGATGCTGACGGAGGTTGGCCCCGGCACGCCGATGGGGGAGCTGATGCGGCGCTACTGGCAGCCCATCGCCGCGCTCTCGCAGCTGAAGGAGAACCCGACGAAGGCGGTGCGGCTGCTGGGCGAGGACCTGGTGCTGTTCCGGGACCGGAGCGGGACGCTGGGCTTGATTCAGGAATCGTGCCCGCACCGCCGGGTGAACCTGCTGTACGGCATACCGGAGGAGCACGGGCTGCGGTGCCCGTACCACGGGTGGCGGTTCGACGAGACGGGGCAGTGCCTGGAGATGCCCGCGGAGGCGCCGGACAGCACGTTCAAGGAGCGGGTGACGGCCAAGTCATACCCGGTGGAGGAGCTGGGCGGCATGGTGTGGGCCTGGTTGGGGCCGGAGCCGAGGCCCATGGTGCCCCACTGGGAGGCGTTTGTAAAGGAGAACGTGCAGCGGGACATCGGCTGGGCGGTGCTTCCGTGCAACTGGCTGCAGATCATGGAGAACTCGCTGGACCCGGTGCACGTCGAGCACCTGCACCAGGTCTTTTCGAACTACGTCATCGAGCGGCTGGGCAAGGGAGAGCAGGAGGGGAGATACTGGCGCAACAAGGGGAACGTGCGGCGTCACACGAAGATCGGCTTCGACGTGTTCGAGTACGGGATCATCAAGCGCCGCGTGCTGGAGGGGGATGACGAGACGAGCCCGCTGTGGCGCATCGGCCACCCGATTGTGTTCCCCAACATCCTGCGGCTGGACCAGATACGGGTGCCTATAGACGACACGCACACGCTGTACTGGTGGTACAACGTGCACGAGATGCCGGCGGGGGAGACTGCGCCGGAGCAGGCGCCGGAGGAGATCCCGCTGTACGAGGTGCCGCTGCCGGGGGTGGACGAGCGGGGCCTGCCCATCTGGGAGGTGCTGGACAACAACAGCGGCCAGGACAACATGGCGTGGATGTCGCAGGGGCCGGTCTCGACGCGGTGGCTGGAGCGGCTGGGGGAGTCGGACAAGGGAATCATCCTGTACCGGCGGCTGCTGCGGGAGCAGATGCGGATCGTGGAGGACGGCGGGGACCCGATGAACACGTTCCGGGACCCGGCGGCGAACATCTGCAACCGGATTCCGACGGAGAGCCAGGAGGGCGCGGGCTACCGCGAGCGGGGGGACGGCGCGATACCGAGGCGCGCGGGCGGCATTGGGACGGGGCGGGCGGTGAAGTACAGCCCCATTGCGCAGGAGCGAGCCAAGCAGGCGGGGGCCGCGACGCCGGAGGAGACGAAGACGAAGCTGGCGGGCTACGGACAGGTGCAGCCCGGCAAGTAGGCGAGGACCAAGACAGACGGCAGGAGGCGTTACGATGCTATCGGCCAAGGAGAACGAACGGCTGACTAGAGTGGGACCGGGCACACCCATGGGCGATCTGCTGCGGCAGTACTGGCACCCCATCGGCGCGAGCGAGGAGCTGCGTGAGAACCCGACGAAGTCGGTGCGGATTCTGGGGGAGTCGCTGGTGCTGTACCGGGACCGGAGCGGGACGCTGGGCTTGATTCAGGAATCGTGCCCGCACCGCCGGGTGAACCTGTTGTACGGCATACCGGAGGCGCAGGGGCTGCGGTGCCCGTACCACGGGTGGAGGTTCGACGAGACAGGGCGGTGCCTGGAGATGCCCGCGGAGGCGCCGGACAGCACGTTCAAGGACCGGGTGACGGCGGTGACGTACCCGGTGCAGGAAGCGGGCGGGCTGGTGTTCGCGTACCTGGGGCCGTCGCCGGCGCCGGTGCTGCCGCTGTGGGGGCCGCTGGCGTGGGAGAACGTGGCGCGGGACATCGCGATCACGGAGCTGCCGTGCAACTGGCTGCAGTGCCAGGAGAACTCGTTGGACCCGGTACACACGGAGTGGCTGCACCGGTACCAGAGCAACTGGGTCCGGGAGCGCTCCGGGGTGCCCCGGTCGGAGCTCCCAGAGGTGGAGCGGCACAAGAAGATCGGCTTTGACGTGACGGAGTACGGGGTGATCAAGCGCCGGGTGATGGAAGGGGGGACGGAGGAGGACGACCTGTGGAAGGTGGGTCACCCAATCATCTTCCCGAACATCCTGCAGGTGGGGTCGCCGCAGCGCGGGACGCTGCAGTTCCGGGTCCCGGTGGACGACACACACACGTATCACGTGTCCCTGTACACGTTCCGCGCGGCCCCCGGGGCCGAGGTGGCGCCGCAGGAGCGGGTGCCGTACTACCATGTGCCGCTGTACGGCGACGACGGGCGGCTGATCATCAGCATCCAGTTCAACCAGGACTACATGGCCTGGATCACCCAGGGTCCGTTGGCGGACCGGACGAAGGAGAAGCTGGGCGAGTCAGACAAGGGGGTCATCCTGTTCCGGCGGATGCTCAAGCAGCAGATGGAGATCGTCCAAGACGGGGGCGAGCCCATGAACGTGATCCACGAGGGGTCCGGGGCCGCGTTCCCCGAGCTGCCGCTGGAGCCGGTGCGGGGCTTCGGGCACGGGTCTGCGCCGAGGAAGTACGTGCCACAGGAGGCGGGGGAGAGCAAGGCGCACGCGGACATCGAGAAGGTGCTTGCGACGTATGTGCAGGCGGCGGTGACGTAGGCAGGGGTTGGGGGTGACGCGGTGGTTGGGGGCAAAGAAGCGTTGCACTGTCGGAGTCCTATGGGAAAGACAGGCTTGCAGCGGTGTTTGCTAGCGCTTCTTAGTGATGGTGCGGGCAGGGCATGCGACGATGACAACAGGATTCGGGAGCGGCATCTATTCGGCTCGAACGGCTGCGCGAGTCGCGAGGGTCCGCTACCAGAGCTTTCAGGCTTGGTCAAAGGCGCATCTCGTAGTGGGGGAGCGATATGCGGTGGGCCGGGGCGTTGAGACCGCCTACTCCTACCGAGACCTGCTCCTGCTGCGGCTGATCGCGAAGCTGAAGGAACAGGGCGCCACACCCAGAGCCATCAGGGTTGCCCTGGATACCATCGCCCTCCTCGCTGAGGGAGACCGCGATGCATGGATGCGGGCGACTATCTTCGTCTCCTCCGGCTCTGTCGTCGCGGTGCTGTCAGAGAAGCCGGACTGGGCCCCGCTGGCTGCTTCGCACGGCCCGCAGAAGATGGCCAAGGCATTCTTTCCCGGTCTCATCGAAGACTTGAAGAACGAACTGGTACCGCCTGAGCAATTCCCCTGCGTGGAAGTTGATCCGAACGTCGTGGGGGGAGCGCCGGTCGTCAAGGGGACTCGCATCACGACCCGGACTGTCGCGGAGGCAGTTGAACAGGGGGAAGACGCACGCGAGCTCTACCCAACACTGCTGGATGAGCAGATTCAGAACGCCGTCGAATACGAGCGATGGCTCGCAGTGAATGACCCTAATCGCTGATGCGGACCTCTGTGATCCTGTCATACGTGCGTTGAAGGAGGTGCGCTATCCGATCCTGCGCTATGATGAGATCGGCGCACCGATTCGACCTGACGGCGATCTCATGGCCCGCGTGTTGGAGTTTGGCGCAAGAGTCCTCGTCACGCGTGATACGGGCATCCCTTCACAGGCATATGCCTTTGAATACGCGCGCAACGGCCTGACTGTTGCTCTCATGCGCTGGAAGAGCGCGAAACCGGAGGCGTGGCAGGAGATGGTGGCGAGTATTCTGGTACATGGTCGTGAATGGGAGCGGATCGCCGGTGTCGAGCCGTCCGTTATTACCGTGAATCGCCGTGGATACCGTAGCAGGAGATGGTCGTCGGTGCCCGGTTCGCTCAGCGAGGCTGCCACGCGGTCGACCGCACGACGCGAGCGGCCTACCGGCGGCCTTTCGTAACGACCAGGGACCGTCGACCAACCAGAGTGCGGGACTCGCGATTGTGCGGATTGGCGCACAAGCCCCAGAGCTGAAGAGGAGGAGAAGCGATGACGACGATGCCGAAACCCGACTATGACAAGGCCCCGGACCCGGAGCTGCTGCCCACGTACTACGCCCGAGACCCCTATCGCGAGTTCCTGGAGTCGGAGGGGGTCCCGGTGCTGGAGGAGTATGCCGTCGATTGCGTGAACGTGCCGCTGGAGCCGTGGGATCGGATGGGGGGCCGGGGCGCGTACGTGCACCTGACGGGGAAGAGCGACTATCTGAGCGCCTACGTGTCTGAGATACCGCCCGGGGGGCAGCTCAACTCCGAGCAGCACATGCACGACGAGCTGATCCATGTGGTGTCAGGCCGGGGCGCGACGACGGTGGAGCTTCCGAGCGGGGCCAAGCACACGTTCGAGTGGGGCGCGGGCAGCGCCATGGGCATCCCGATGAACGCGAAGCACCAGCACTTCAACGGATCGGGAACCGAGCCGGCGCGCTTCGCGGCGGTGACGAACCTGCCGGTCATCTTCAACATCTTCCACAACCCGTCGTTCATCTACGACAACCAACACAGCTTCCCGGAGCGCTTCGGCGACGAGCGCTTCTTCCGGGGGGAGGGTGAGTTCTTGCCGAACCGGCCGGGGCAGCACCAGTGGGAGACCAACTTTGTGCCGGACATGCAGACTTTCGATCTGCCGAAGTGGGAGGCGCGGGGGGCCGGGGGCAACATGATCAACTTTGCCTTCGCGGACAGCTCGATGCACTGCCACATCTCGGAGTTTCCGACGGGGACGTACAAGAAGGCGCACCGCCACGACGCGGGGGCGCACATCTTCTGCGTGACGGGGCACGGGTACTCGCTGCTGTGGCTGGAGGGAGAGAACCCGGTGGCGACGGAACGGGTGGACTGGCACCCGGGGGTGCTGTTCGCGCCGCCGGACGGGCCGACGTACCACCAGCACTTCAACACGTCCGGCGTGCCGGCGCGCTACCTGGTCTTCGGCTTCGGGGGGCGGCGGTACCCGGTGCTGGACAGCAGGAAGCGCAACCTGGGAGAGGGCTACGGCGGCGACGTTTCCATCAAGAAGGGGGGCCGCCAGGTGGAGTACGAGGACGAGGACCCGCGCATCTTGAACGTCTTCGAGGACGAGTGCGTGAAGCGGGGCACCCAACCCCACATGCGGGAGTACCTGGGCGAGCACCACGGCATCAGGCGCTAGGCCGGTCGCTGCCGCGACGGGCGGTGGGCTCCCGCTTTCGGAGACCTTTGCATAACCGTCATTTCCGTACCCACCCGCCGTCATTCCCGCGAAAGCGGGAATCCAAGGGAGGGGCCGTAGTTTGGCGGGATACGCAAGGGTCTCCTTTCGCGGGAGCGACGGATCGCGGGGGTGATGGGCCTGGCAGTCGAGCGGCTGGGAGGATTGCTATGACACTACCACTACAGGCGCCGGCGCCGACGCGCTTGGTGCACCACGTGGGCATCGCGGTGAACGACCTGGAGGCGGCCATACAGCGGTACCGGGAGCTCTTTGGCCTGGAGGCGGGGGAGATCGTGGAGCTGGAGGACCGGGGGGTCCGGGGCTGCTTCATTCCAGTGGGAGAGACGAACCTGGAGCTGCTGCAGTCGACGAGGCCCGACGGCTTCATCGGCAGCTTTGTGGCGAGCCGCGGGCAGGGGCTGCACCACATCTGCTTCGAGGTGGAGGGTGTGGGGGAGCGGCTCAATGCGCTGAAGGATCTGGGCGTTCCGCTCATCGACGAGACGCCGCGCATGGGGCTCATGGGCGGGCTCATCGGCTACCTCCAGCCGGGCGCAGTCAACGATGTGTACATCGAGCTGGCCCAGCACCACTAGCGGTCGCTGGCGCGACGGCCTTGCAGGGGAAGCTCCGCCTCCGCTCACGCCCTTCGAGCGCCACCGGATGAGCAGACCCCCCCACTGCTGTCGCTCGCGGCGTGCACAATACAGTGAGTGTTCGGCCGGCTCCGATTGACCGTCCCAGTAGCTGATGCTAGCCTGTGTGGGCTTTTGCGGGCGGCGCCAGCCGCCACACGTCGTGGAGTGAGCAGCGGATGAGACTCGGGATAGCGCTACCCATCGGCCGGGGCGAGGAGCCCTCGGGCGACGTTGTGTCCAGGGACGCCCGCGCGGCCGAGGAGGCCGGGTTCGACAGCGTGTGGTTCTTCGACTCCATAGGACGGGGGCGCATGTCGCTGGACCCGCTGATCGGGGTTTCCGTGGCAGCGGCGGCCAGCACACGGCTGGAGGTTGGGACCGGCATCCTGCAGGTGCCGCTGCGCAATCCGGTGGAGCTGGCGCACCGGGTCCTGTCGGCGCAGATGGTCTGCGAGGGGCGGCTGCTGCTGGGGGTGGGGGCGGGCTCGACCAGGGGCGACTTCGAGGCGCTGGGCCTGGACTTCGACGGCCGGATGCACGCGCTGCACGAGAGCCTGGCGACGATGCGGCGGCTGTGGGACGGGGAAGAGGTGGAGGGCGCAAACCTGAGCCCGCTGTCCGAATTGCGAGGCGGCCCGCCGGTCCTCATTGGGAGCTGGACCAGCGAGCGGTGGATCTCGCGGGCGGCGCGGGAGTTCGACGGCTGGATAGCGTCGGCGGCATTCACGGGATTCGACTCGCTGGCGGCGGGCATCAAGGGCTACCGAGAGGCAGGGGGGAAGCGGGCGATCGTGACGAACATATCGGTGGACCTGGAGAGGGACGAGCCGCTGGTCGAGGCGAGTGCGCCGTTCCACCTGCGCGCCGCCCCCGAGGCCGCCGCCAGGCGGGTGCGGCGGCTGGCGGAGTTGGGCTTCGACGACGCGGTGGTGGTGCACCGGGGGCCGGGTGAGCCCGACCTGGCGGCGATCCGGGGGCTTCTGGACGGTTAGCACGACAGCCCCGCCGCGAAAGGGCCGGGGGGATGCGCCGGTCGACACCAACGGCGCAATGCAGCGCGGGGGGACTGCGGACGGCAGGATGACGGGAGACCCGTAGGGCCGGCATACTCGAATCTGTGCGATTGAAGACATGAGGTATCGTCGAGCATGAAATTCGGACTCTTCTACGAATGGCCAAACCCCAGCGCGGGCGACTGGCAGACGCTCTACCAGGAGGGACTGGAGCAGATCCAGTACTCGGAGGAGATGGGGTTCGACTTCTGCCTGATCGCGGAGCACCACTTCTCGAACTACGGGAACTCGCCGGCGCCGCTGCTGCAGGCGGTGCACATCGCGGGGCAGACAAAGAAGATCAAGATCGCGACGATGGTTCTGGTGCTTCCCATCTGGCAGCCCCTCCGGCTGGCGGAGGAGGTGGCGGTGTTGGACAACCTGAGCAACGGGCGGTTCATCTGCGGGGTGGGCCGGGGCTACCAGCCCCACGAGATGGGGAGGTTCGGCGTGTCGCTGGAGGAGTCGCGGCAGCGGTTCACTGAGACCCTGGACCTGCTGATCCTGGCGTGGACGCGGGATGAGTCGTTCACCTACGACGGACAGTACCTGAAGGCGCCGGACCCGGTGACGGTGTGGCCGAAGCCGCTGCAGAAGCCGTACCCCCCGCTGTGGCTGGCGGGTACGAGCGTCGAGTCGATGCAGACGGCGGCGGAGCGGGACATGCTGCCGTTCACGACGGGGGCGATGGGGGCGCAGGGGGTGCGGTCGCACGTGACGGCGCTGGTGCAGGCGCACAAGGAGCTGGGGAAGCCGCACCGGGGGCTGGAGCTGGGGATGCAATGCATCACCCACGTGGCCGATACGGACGAGGAGGCCTTCAGCCAGATCCCCTACGCTCGGTGGCAGAACCGGGCGGGCAGGGCGCTGAACCAGCTGGCGGTCGTCGACGGCAGGGTGCAGGTGGCTCCCTACGCGGGGGAGCCGGATGACGCGACGTTTCAGGAGCGCCTGTTCTTCGGGCGCCCGGATACGGTGATCGAGAAGTTCCGGGGGGCCGCTGCGCTGGGGGCCACGCACATCAGCAACTGGATGATGTTCGGCGGGATCGAGCACAAGCGGGTGATGCGATCGATCAAGCTGATGGGTGAGGAGGTGCTCCCGGCGCTGCGGGAGGTGAGCCCGCCGGTCGGGCTGTACGACGAGCTGGCGGAGGCGCCGCGGGTGACGGCGGAGGGGTTGCAGGCGATACGGTCGGGGCAGGCGCCGTCGGACGTGGGGCGGTAGGGGGAGCGGGCGGGCTCACTTTTGCTCGAGAGCCTCACCGTGAGCGGGGCCGGGATGGTTTGCAATGAGGGGCTGATGGGGTTATATTCGAGCCGGTGAGGAGACTGCAATCGAGCCGGGCTGCGGGCGGCGCATCAGGAAAGGAGCACCTCGGATGGCCATTTACGATCGGACCTACGGGACAAGGACCGGAGAGATCAGGGACGAGGTCCTCTTCTCTTCCGACTCGCACGTCATCGAACCTGCGGGGCTGTGGCAGGACCGGCTGCCGGCCGCATTCCGGGACGTCGCGCCGACGTTTGGCGGGCAGCGGGGCGGCGACAAGCCGGGCGCCATGGTGGGGGAGAAGCGGGTGGAGGAGATGGCGGCGGACGGCGTGAGCGGGGAGTTTCTCTATCCCACGCACGGGCTGCGGGCGCTGAGCCTGGAGAACCCGGCCTTGGAGGCGGCGTGCTGCCGGGTGTACAACGACTGGCTGGCGGAGTACTGCTCGGCGGCGCCGGACCGGCTCTACGGCATCCCGATGCTCTCCATGTACAACGTGGAGGACGCGATCAGTGAGATGGAGCGGTGTCTGCAGATGGGGTTGAAGGGCGCCGTGATCTGGCAGGTGCCGCCGACGGAGCTCGCATTCACGACGGACCACTACGAGAAGTTCTGGGCGGCGGCGCAGGAGATGGAGGCGCCGGTGAACCTGCACATCCTGAGCGGCTTCGGCTACGCCAAGGACCCGAGGACGCGCGAGGGGATAGAGAGCTACCGCAGCAGCGTGAACCGGAAGCTGTTCGAGGGGATGAACGCGCTGTTCGACCTCATCTTCTCGGGAGTGTTGGAGCGGTTCCCGCGGCTGAAGATCGTGTTGGTTGAGAACGAGATGGGATGGCTCCCCTTCGTGTTGGAGCAGTGGGACTACTACACGAGGCGGCGGGGGTTCGATGCACCGCTGTCGCCGAAGAAGCTGCCGAGCGAGTACTTCAACGAGCAGGTGTTCGTGACGTTCTTCAACGACGCCGTCGGGGGCCACATCCTCGACTGGTGGGGGCACGACAACTGCATGTGGTCCAACGACTTCCCGCACGGGAACTCGACGTGGCCGAACTCCAGGGAGATCGTGGCCCGGGACATGAGCACGCTTCCGGAGGAGACACGGGCAAAGCTGCTGCGAGAGAACCTGGCGCGGCTGTACAAGGTGCCCATCCCTGAGCCGGTCTAAAGGCGCCAGGGCGGTAGAGGACTCGACGGCGCCGGCCTCACGAGATGTCGTGAGGCCGGCGCCCTTGTTTTCTCTTGCGGTGGGGCGAGGGGCCTGTCCGCCGCATTGCAACCCCACCCCTCATCCTCGCCCCAACCTACGCCGTCATTCCCGCCCAGGGAGACCTTTGCACAACCGTCATTCCCGCGTCCCCCGTCGTCATTCCCGCGAAAGCGGGAATCCAGGGGCGGGGGGTGTCTGGCGGACGGTAGCTGATACACTGAGCTATTCTGCTTGCGGGGGGCGGGCATTGTACGGAAACCGGGGTTGGCGCCGCGGGGAGGATCGGCCACGGTCGCTCTCGATGGTGAGCGGCTACCGTCGCGTGTCGGCCTTCCTCCGGCCCTACCTTCGGGACATTGCGCTGGCGTTGGCCTGCATGTCGGTGGTCTCGGCGCTGGGCCTGGCGCCGCCGCTGATCCTGAAGGAGGCCATCGACACCGCGATTCCACAGTCGCGGGGCGGCTACCTGAACCTCCTGGTCGTGGGCATGGTGGCCGTGCCGCTCGCGACGGGGCTGATCGGCGTGGGGCAGAGCTTCCTGAACTCGCGTGTAGGTCAGGGGGTCATGCGGGACCTGCGGACGCGGATGTACTCGCACCTCCAGCGGATGGGGCTGGGCTTCTTCACGCGGACGCGCTCGGGCGAGGTGATCTCCCGGGTAACGAGTGACGTGAGCGGAGTGCAGGAGGTGGTGACGGGGACGTTCACGTCCATCGCCAACAACGTGCTGACGGTGGTCCCGACGCTGGCGGTGATGTTCCTGCTGAGCTGGCAGATGACGGTGATCTCGCTGGCGCTTCTGCCGCTGTTCGTGTACCCGACGAGGCGTGTGGGCCGGATCCGGCGCGCGCTGCGGCGGCAGTCGCAGGAGCGGGTGGCGGACATTTCGTCGCAGGTGCAGGAGACGTTGAGCGTGAGCGGTGCGCTGCTGGTGCGCAGCTACGGGCAGGAGGAGTGGGAGACGGAGCGCTTCAGGGAACGCAGCGACGCGCTGATGAACGTGGAGATCCACCGCAACCTGGTGGGTCGGTGGTTCTTCATGTTCCTGGGGGTGGTGTCGGCAGCGGCGCCGGCGCTCATCTACTGGTACGGCGGCCGCGAGGTCATGGGCGGGACAATGACGCTTGGGGGGATGATCGCCTTCATCGCGTACCAGGGCCGGCTGTTCGGGCCGATAACGTCGCTGCTCAACATTCACGTGGACCTGGCGTCGGCGCTGGCGCTGTTCGAGCGCATCTTCGAGTACCTGGACCTGTCGCCGGAGCTGGAAGACGCGCCGGACGCCACCCCGCTGCCGCCGGTCCGGGGCGAGATAGCCTTCCGGGACGTGGTGTTCTCCTACGTGTCGAAGCTGCCGGTGCTGCAGGGGGTGTCCTTTCACGTGGCGCCGGGCCAGATGGCGGCGCTGGTGGGACCCAGCGGCGCGGGGAAGTCGACGATCTCGCACCTGCTGCCGAGGCTATACGACGTGGGCGGCGGCGCCGTGGAGATCGACGGTTGGGACGTACGGCGGGTGACGCTGGAGTCGCTGCGCTCCCAGATCGGCATCGTCACGCAGGACGTGTTCCTGTTGAACGACACGCTGCGGGCCAACCTGCTCTACGGCCGGCCGGATGCGACGGAGCGGGAGATGCGCGCGGCGGCGGAGGCGGCGCAGCTGGCAGAGGTTGTCGCGGCGCTGCCCGAGAGGTACGACACGGTGGTGGGGGAGCGCGGCTTCCGGCTCTCCGGGGGCGAGGGCCAGCGGGTGGCCATCGCGCGGGCGCTGCTGAAGGACCCGCGCATCCTGATCATGGACGAGGCGACGTCCAGCCTGGACACGCACAACGAGCGGATGATCCAGCGGGCGCTCGTGCCACTTCTGAGCCAGCGGACGAGCCTGGTGATCGCGCACCGGCTGTCGACGGTGCTGGCGGCGGACGTCATCCTGGTGATCGTCGGGGGGCGGGTGGTGGAAGAGGGGCGCCACGAGGACCTGCTGGCCCTGGGCGGCGCGTACGCGCGCCTGTATGCGGAGCAGTTCGCGCCCCAGCAGGAGGGCCGCTAACACGGCGGCTTGTAGGGGAGCGCCACCCCGTCATTCCCGCGAAGGCGGGAATCCAGGGTGGACGTGGGGTGGCGGCGCTCCCGTCGTGAGGCCGCTCACCCCGAGCATGCCCTGAGCCCGTCGAAGGATGCCCGCGCACCAACACCGCCCCAGCGCACCCTCCCCCGCAAAGCCGTCGCGCAGCGACCCGTCGTGCCAGCGACCCCTTGCCCGTACGAGGGCCTGCGCCCTACGCTTGACCCAGCACATCAGCCAGGATGAGGAGGCCCCATGTATCGAGGTGGACAGAGGCCCGGCGCCCGAGCTCAGCCGCATGACCCGGTCAGACACGCGAGGACAATCAGAACAGCGCTGCCGGCCGAAGCTGCCGGGGGGTCTCCACCAACAAACAATCAACCATTTTCCACTTTTCCAGGTTCAGAATCCCCAAAAAACACTACAGACTATCCACCGAAGGAAAACGATCAAACAGCCCTACCGCCGAACGGGGCGGCCAGGCCCTCCACGACCCCCTCCTCACCCGCTCCGACAGTCCCCGCCCGTTCCTCGCGACAGCCGGGACGGTTGCGGTCGAAGGGCCTGTCCTGAGCCTGTCGAAGGGCGTGAGCGTCGCCCCCACGGCGGCGAAGCGCGCCCGTGCCGCCCGGGGCGGTACAATAGGAGGCGCGAGGTGAGAGCATGAAGCAGAGCACGGACCGGATCCTGACGACACACACGGGCAGCCTGCCGCGGCCCATGGACCTGGCGGGGATGCTGGAGGCCAAGGACGCGGGGGCGCCGCTCGACGCAGAGGCGTTCGGCGCGCGCGTGCGGGAGGCGGTCGCCGAGGCGGTGCGGCGGCAGGCGGAGGCGGGGGTCGACATCATCAGCGACGGCGAGCAGAGCAAGGTGGGGTACTCCACCTACGTGCGGCACCGGCTGACGGGGTTCGAGGGCGAGAGCGCGAACCTGCCCCGGGCAGACTGGGCGGACTTTCCGGGGGCGACGCCGCGGCCGACGACGGGGGCACGGCCGGCGTGCAACGGCCCCATCGAGTGGAGGGACCGGGAGGCGACCCGGGTGGACATCGACAACCTGCGGGCGTCGGCTGCGGGCACGCAGGTGGAGGAGGTGTTCATGACGGCGGCATCGCCGGGTGTCATAGCCCACTTCCTTCCGAACGAGCACTACGCGAGCCGGGAGGCGTACCTGGCGCGCCTGGGCGAGGTGATGAAGGAGGAGTACGACGCCATCCACTCGGCGGGCTTCCTGCTTCAGGTGGACTGTCCGGACCTGGCGATGGCCCGGCACTCGCGGTTCCGGGACCTGAGCACGGAGGAGTTCCTGCGGATCTCCGAGGCCAGCATAGAGGTGCTCAACGACGCGCTGCGGGACATCCCCGCCGACCGGATGCGGCTGCACCTGTGCTGGGGGAACTACGAGGGGCCGCACCACCTGGACGTGCCGCTGCGGGAGATCATCGGGGCAGTGCTGCGGGCGCGGCCGCAGGCGATCTCCTTCGAGGGGGCCAACCCGCGCCACGAGCACGAGTGGGCGGTGTTCCGGGAGGTCAAGCTGCCCGACGACAAGATTATCATACCGGGAGTGCTGGACTCGACGACGAACTTCATCGAGCACCCGGATCTGGTAGCGCAACGCATCGTCCGGTACGCGGAGGTGGTGGGGAAGGAGCGTGTCATCGCGGGCTCCGACTGCGGCTTCGGGACCTTTGCGAGAACGAACAACACGGTGGAGCCGGAGATCACGTGGGCGAAGCTGGCAGCGATGGCGGAGGGCGCCAGGATTGCGTCGGAGGAGTTGTGGTAGCAGGGGGCCGGTGGGGCGGGGATGGGGTATAGCGGCAGGGTAAAGCTCCCAGGGGCGGGAGCGGCTAGGAACGGGAGGCTGCGCGATGCTGAGCGTTGAAGAGAACGAGCTTCTCACTCGGGTTGGGCCGGGCTCGCCGATGGGCGCGCTGATGCGGGAGCACTGGACGCCGGCGCTGATGTCGTCGGAGCTTCCGTCGCCGGACGGGCCGCCGGTGCGTGTGCGGCTGCTGGGGGAGGACCTGGTGGCGTTTCGGGCGACGTCGGGCGGGATCGGGCTCCTGGCGCACTCGTGCCCGCACCGGCGGGCGTCGCTCTTCTTCGGCCGCAACGAGGAGGACGGGCTGCGCTGCGTCTACCACGGCTGGAAGTACGACACCGAGGGGCGCTGCGTGGACATGCCGTCGGAGCCGCCGGAGAGCGGCTACAAGGAGAAGATCCGGGCGACGGCCTACCCGGTGCGGGAGCGCAACGGGGTGGTGTGGGCGTACATGGGCCCGCGACGGGAGCCGCCGCCGCTGCCGGACATCGAGCCCAACATGCTGCCGGAGGGGCAGTGGTCGGTATGGTGCGTGATGCGGGGGTGCAACTGGATGCAGGCGCTGGAGGGGGATATCGACACGGCGCACCTGGGGTTCCTGCACCTGGGAGCGGTGTCGCCGGAGGAGGTCACGCCCGGCACCTCCGACTACTACACGGTGGCGGATCGGTGTCCCCGGTACGAGGTGGCGGAGACGGAGTACGGGACGATGTACGGCGCCTACCGGCCGGCGGAGGAGGAGAGCTACTACTGGCGCATCGCCCAGTTCCTCTTCCCCTTCTACACGATGATCCCCACGGGCAGGCTGGGGCTTCAGGTGCTCGTGCGGGCCTGGGTGCCTCTCGACGACCATCACACGATGTTCTGGGTCATGGCGGGGCCGACGTCGCGGAGCACGGGGGCGACGGTCAGGACGAGCAAGGACGGTCAGCCGTTCATGGGGACGGCGGGGCAGCCCCGGTATGAGCCCAACGGCTCCGGCTGGCTGGACCGGTGGCGCCTGGCTACAAATGCGTCCAACGACTACCTGCTGGACCGGGAAGTGCAGCGGAGCATGAGCTTCACGGGCATCGACGGGATCCTCCTGCAGGACCAGGCGATCACGGAGAGCATGGGACCCGTTTCGGAACGGGAGGGCGAGCACCTGGGGAGCAGCGACGCTATGGTGATTCGCACCCGGCGGCGGCTGATGCAGGCCGCGCGGGACCTACGGGAGGGCGTCGTGCCGGCGACGGTGGACGACCCGGGGCTGTACGGCGTCCGCTCGGGCAGCACGGTGCTTTCGCGCGAGGACGACTGGCTGGAGGCCACGCGGGAGCTGCGCAAGGCTTTCGTGACGCACGCGGGGCTGGAGGGGTAGGCGGGGCTGCCGGGGGGTCACTATCGCCGGACGCAGTGCGCCCACCCCCACAGAGGGGGTGGGCGATGCGGTTTCGATGCTGCGAGCTTACGCCGAGGCGGGGACGCCGTCCAGGGAGTAGAAGGACGCGCAGTTGTCCCAGAGGATCTTGCGCTTGTCGTCGTCGCTGATGGGCAGCTCCAGGAAGCTATCCACGGCGTAGGGGTACCTGGAGTCGCCGTGGGGGTAGTCGGTGGAAAAGACCATGCGGTCGCAGCCCATGTGATCAATGACGTACTTGGCGGGGATCT
This sequence comes from Dehalococcoidia bacterium, assembly GCA_965197715.1. GTDB lineage: Bacteria > Chloroflexota > Dehalococcoidia > Lucifugimonadales > UBA1127. The sequence continues at coordinate 1,793,092 of OZ240224.1, read as the reverse complement.
CGTCGGGCTCGATGGAGACGATGCACTGACGCCGGAAGTAGTCGCTGGGGGCCATCTTGAGATCGGGCACGAAGACGTCGGCCTCGCGCTCGTAGCCCTCGTCGAGGCGCCAGAGGAGCCAGGGGAGCCAGCTGCAGTTGGCTTCAAGGAAGGCGACGTGGAGGTCGGGGTGACGCTCCAGGACGCCGCCGCCGCAGAACGCGCCAAGGGCGAGCATCTGCTCCATTGGCTGGGCGTAGGCGCGGCGGAGCATGAAGTTGGGCTCGAACTGATCGCCGGACTGGCGTGCGGCGGAGGATGAGGACTCGTGGAAGCCGACGGGTATCTTGAGCTCTTCCAGGGTGGACCAGAGGGGGTCGTAGTAGGAGTCGTACCAGTTGCGGCCGTTCATGATGTTGCAGCGCATGAAGACGGCGCGGAATCCGAGCTCCGTGGCGCAGCGGCGGGCCTCGGCGACGGCGTCTTCGATGTCGAAGGGCGAGACCATGCCGGCGCCGAAGAGCCGGTCCGGGCTGGCGGAGCAGAAGTCGTAGAGCCAGTCGTTGTAGGCGCGGGCTAGGGCTGCCGCAAGCCGGGGCTCCATGTTGGGCTCGCTGAGGGTGTGGAGGCCGCGCGTGGGGTAGAGGACGGCGACGTCCAGGCCCTCTCTGTCCATGGCTTCCAGCTGGACTTCCGGGGGCCAGCCGCGCTCCGAGTGGTCCTTGTAGGTGACCTGGTTACGCTCGAAGTTGTGGCCGCCGGAGATGTTGGGCCCGGTGTTTGAGGGGGCGCGGATGACGGAGCCCCAGATCTTGCCGTCCGGGTGGACGGTCCTGAGGTCGCGGACGTTGCTGCTGAGGACGCCCTGGGGCGCCAGGTCCCTGAACGGCGCTTCCGTGTAGCGCTGCCACAGGTCCGGGGGCTCCATGATGTGCATATCGCTGTCCATGATCTTAAACCCGTTCTTGGCCATGATTCCTCACCCCTGCTTCACAAGTTGAACACCCTGCAGTCTGTGTAGCATTTTCGCGGGCGGGTGTCAAGACGATTGTGGGGGCCGGCCCGTCCCAGTGCGGTGATTCTGTCAGTGGCCAGCTGTTCAGGGGAAGTATCAGTCCATGAAAGGGCTGACGTTGCCGCGCTGGATGGGGAACATCGGAGCAATGCGTCGGTACTGAGCTCCTGTAATTCCATGCCGGCACTTCAACACGATCTAGCTGCTTTGTGTGACCAGGCCCTAGCTGCCGACGGATTGAGACCTGAACATGGCAGCGTAGCGACCGCTGGGGTTGTCGACGAGGGAATCGTGCGGGCCGCTCTCGACGATGTGCCCATCTTCAAGCACGAGGATTCGGTCTGCATTCACGGTGGTCTGCAGGTTGTGTGTGATGGTGAGAACGGCCCGATCTCCAAACAGCTTCCTGGTGGCCTCCGTTATCAGCGCCTCCGTCTCGGGATCGACCTGAGAGGTGGGCTCATCCATGATGACGACCTCAGATGGCTTCAGAAGGGCCCGGGCCAACGCCAACCGCTGACGTTGGCCTCCAGAGAACCGGTAGCCTCGTTCCCCGACAAGGGTGTCGTAGCCGTCGGGGAGGGACTCGATGAAGGACGCCAGACGAGCTGCCTCGCAGGCTGCTTCGACCTGGGCGTCGCTGGCATCCTGGTTGACGTAACGCAGGTTGTTGCGAACGGTGTCGTGCAGGACGTGGGTGTCCTGGGTTATGAGGGCGACGCGCCGGGCCAGGTCGTTTCCCGTCAGGTCCCGAGTACTGCTTCCACCCACGTAGACCGTTCCGCCCATGGGCCGGTAGAGTCCGGCGCCCAGGAAAGACAGCGTGCTCTTCCCCACCCCTGACGATCCGACGACCGCAACCCACTCGCCAGGCTCGACCTGGAAGGATATGCCATCCAGCACGACGGGCATCTCCGAGCTCTCCAACACGTCATCTTCGTAGGTACCGCCCTGAGCGGGGGCCGGATTCATGAGGCTGGTTATGGCCAGGTCCCCGATGCTCTGATACCGGTAGCGGACGTTGTCGAAGGCCAGCCCGCGTCCAGGGGCAGCCCGTCGATCCAGCGCCGGCTGCACGGCGGCGGAGTCAGAGGAATCGGCATCGTCGGCCCCGGGCCCGGAGTCCAGCACCTCGAACACGCGGTCGAACGCCTGGGCGGCCCGGAGGGCGTCGTACCGCAGACCGGTCAGGGCGTTGAGAGGAATCTGCACCTGCCGAATGTAGAGCAGGAACAGGACGAGGGTCCCGATGCTCGCCCCTCCATCCGTGACCAGCCAGGCGCCGATGGCGAACACGACGCTGGTCACGACTCCGAAGGTAAAGCTGAAGATGGTATCGGCCCGGATGAAGGAAGCCGTGAGCCGCGACGCCACGCCGCGCAGGTCCTCAACGCTGTTGGCAAAGCGACCAACCTCGGCATCCAGCCTGCCCGCCTGCCGCGCCAGAGTCATGCCGGGCACATTCATCAGGGCTTCCGAGGAGGTGACCAGCTCCGTGTTCAACCCATTCTGCCTGCGGATGAGCATACGTATCCGGACCTCCGTGGCATTGAGGGGCACAAACAGCAGCGGGATGAGGGCCAGCACGAAGACGAGGCGGATGTCGACCAAGGCCAGTATCAGGACCGCACCGGACAGGGCCATCACATTGGCAACCAGGCCAACGATCACTTTGGTGAACAGGGGCTCGGCGGCATACGCGTCCGCGGTGATTCGTGTGCCGATGGCCCCCGCCTTGACCGTCGTGAAGAACTCGATGGGCTTGGCCGCCAACCGCCCATACATCCGGTTCTGGAGATCGGAGATGATGCGCCGCCCTAGTTGGGACGACTGCACGGTGTACAGGTAGGTGAAGGTCACGCCAAGGACCGTGACGACGCCAGCGCCCACGGCGAGAATCAGGACGTCGGAGAAGGACGAGTCGCCGATGAGTCGATCGATGACCGACCGGTAAAGGAGCGGCGGCAGCAGGGGCAGCAAGGCGCCCAGCGTGATCAGCAGGCCAAGGAGGGCGATGCGGCCGCGGTACGGCCTGGCCACCGATGCCATGGCCCGCCGGAGCCGCTGGTTTCCGAAGACGCGTCTCAGAGGGCTTCCCGATTCCTGCCTGCGCATCGTTGCCATGGTTCTCCTCCGTGGGCGCGTCGGCGAACTTGTGATGCCAAACGAGAGTTCCCGTGATGTCAACGAGCCCCTGCAAGGTAACATCGTGCAACGATTCTGTCAGTGGACGCCTGGACCGTGATTCTGCCCATCAATGCATAGGGCGGCTGCGCGGGGCGCGGGCCCCCGCGGCTGGACAGAGCCTGCCGCGGGGCCGTACGATGCCCCCGTCCAATTCGGGGGCTGTCGCCAGGTTGGGCGTACTCTGTAGTTTGCGGAGGGGTTTGAGATGAAGCTTGAGGGCAAGGTCGCGATCATTACGGGAGGCGGGCGCAACATCGGCCTGGCGACGTCTCGGTTGCTGGCGTCGGAGGGGGCGAAGATTGCCATCTTCGACATGGACCCCGGCAGGGCGTCCGAGGCCGTGAGCGGGATCAAGGAGGGCGGCGGCGAGGCCATCTCCATCATCGGGGACGTGAGCAGGTCGGCGGACGTGGAGGCAATGGTGCAGCGGACGGTGAGCGAGCTGGGCCACGTCGATATTTTGGTGAACTGCGCGGCGATCTCCGACCGGCAGCCGCTGCTGGACCTGCCAGAGGAGACGTGGGACCAGGTCATCGACGTGACGCTGAAGGGCACGTTCCTGTGCGGGAAGTACGTAGCGAAGCAGATGGTGGCCCAGGGCGGCGGCGGCGCCATCGTCAACTTCGCTTCCGGCTCCGCGTACCACGGGGGGACGCAGCGGATCGCGTACGACGCGGCCAAAGGGGCCATCGTGACGCTGACCAAGGACATGGCGGTGCAGCTTGCTCCCCACGGGATCCGGGTGAACGCCATCTCGCCGGGGTCCACGGGGTCCCAGGTGGGCGGGGCGATCGCGCCGGAGGACCGGCCGGTACGGAACCTCCTGGGCGCCATCACCATGCCGGAGGACCAGGCGCGGGTGGTGCTGTTCCTGGTGAGCGACGACTCTACGCACGTGGTGGGGCATACGATACACGTGGACGGCGGGACCAACGCCATGTAGGTCGCTGGCGCGGTCGCTGGCGCGACGGCCTCGTGGGCGTGTGCGGGTCGCTGGCGCGACGGCCTTGTAGGGGAGGCCGCTCATCTGGTTCGAGGGCCTCACATTGAGCGGGGGAGAGGTGGACGGCGGAGACGGTAGGAAGGCGGGATCGAGAGACAGGTAGGGCGGGGCGACAGTGTCGCCCCGCCCTTGAGTTTCGGCGGTGTGTACGCGGGAGACGCGCTACGAGCCCGCGGTGGCCTTGAGCTTGTAGAAGCGGGCGGCGTTGCGGTGGAGGATGGCCTCCTTGTCCGCGTCCGTCAGCTCGTCGTTCTCCAGGATTTCGCCGATCTCGGCCTTGCAGAGGTCGTTGGTAACCTCGTGGGGGTAGTCCGAGGAGAAGAAGAAGGGATCGCTGCCGACGCACTTGACGGCGTAGCCGATGGCGGGCTCGCTGCCCTCGCAGCCGATGAAGAGGCGGCCGGCGTCGATCTGTCGCTGGATGTAGTCGGTGACGCGCTCGTCGGCCTTGGGTCCGAGGAGCTCGTCGTCGCGCAGCTTGTACTCGGTGTGGGTGGAGTGGGAGCGGTCGAAGCGTTCGAGGCAGAGGAGGAACCAGGCGATGCCGCCCTCGAGGAAGGCGATGCGGCTGCCGGGGAAGCGCTCGAAGACGCCATTGAAGAGGATGCCGCCGAGGGAGATCATCTGGCCGAAGGGGTGGCCGAGAGCGTGGACGGGGGCGTAGACGTTCATGTGGTCCATGCCCATGCCCTCATGGCAGCCACCATGGACGGCGAGGGAGACGCCGAGCCGCTCGGCGGCGGCGTAGACGGGCCAGTACTCCTTGGCGCCGAGGTGGTTGGAGAGGCCGGTGGAGGGGAGCATGGCGCCGACCATACCGAGGTCCTTGACGGCGCGTTCCAACTCCTCGACGGCGGCCTCGGGCTCCTGCATGGGGATGAGGGCCATTCCCTGGAAGCGAGGGCTGCGGGCCAGGTAGTACTCGTGGAGCCAGTTGTTGTACGCGCGGCAGACTGCGATGGCGTAGTCTCGATTGACGATCTTGCCGTAGGCGAGGGCAGTGGTGGGGTAGAGGACGGTGGTGTCTATGCCAACGTCCTGGAGGAAGACGCTCCACTCGTCGGGGCCGACCCACTTGCCGCCGCGGGCGATACCGCCGGGGGTGGTCATGGGCTTGGCGGAGTGGAGATGGTCGAGGGGGGGCCAGATGCTGGCGGCGCGAATTGCGCCTGCGTCGCGCCAGGCGGCGGGCAAGAACTTCAGGATGGCCTCGTTGTCCTCCAGGATGTGTCCGTCACCGTCCAGGATAATCTCAAGGTTCGTGGTCGCCATGGTTACTCCTCCTGTGGGTCCACAGAATGCTGTCAACCCTGGTGTTCCAGGGCGCCTGCTCCGCCATCATACACGGCCCGTGGTGTGAAGGATAGCGGGGCACGGGGAAGGCCCTAGCGTCCTCGCAGCCGCGGGTCCAAGACGTCTCGCAGCGAATCTCCGAAGAGGGCAAAGGCGAATACCGCGGCGGAGAGGGCTGCGCCCGGGAAGAGGACGAGCCACGGCGCGGCTTCCATGAACCCCCTGGCGGCGGCTTGAAGCATGCCGCCCCAGGAGGGCGCCGGCGGCGGGATGCCGAGGCCGAGGAAGCTCAAGCTGGCCTCGGATACGATGGCGGTCCCAAGGTAGCCGGTGGCGAGCACGAAGACGGGGGCCAAGGAGTTGGGGACGATGTGACGGCCGACGATGCGCAGCCCGCTGCATCCGATGGCCTGGGCCGCGGTCACGTAGACCTCTTCCTTCACGGACAGGGCGCTGGAACGGGAGAGACGGGTCATGCGCGGTATCAGAACCAATCCGATAGCGAGGGTGACGTTGAAGAGGGATGCGCCCAGGGCGACGACCAAGACCATGGCCAGGACGATGGACGGGAAGCCGAGGAGGGCGTCCACAATCCGCTGTATCAGCAGGTCGAACCAGCCTCCGGCGTAGCCCGAACTCACGCCGAGGATGGTGCCGGAGACGCTGCCAATGAACACGGCCATGATGCCGACATAGAAGGAGATGCGAGCGCCATAGACGACGCGGCTGAAGACGTCGCGGCCGTTGTGGTCGGTGCCGAAGAAGTTGTCGCTGCTGGGAGGAAAGAGACGGACGTCGGCGTCCTGGACCGTGGGGCCGGTGGTGGCGATGTAGGGGGCGAAGACGGCGACGAGGGCCATGCCGAGCAGGATGGCCCCGCCAACGGCGCCCAGGGGCTTGTAGCGAGCGAAGCGGGCGAGCTTGGTGATCCAAGACCGGGCCGCGGGGGCTTTGAATACCGGCCTGGCTGCTATCGCATCTGTGGATCGTTCATTGGTAGCCACAAACCCTCCCCACCGCTAGGAGTAGCTGATCCGAGGGTCGATCAATCCGTAGACGAGATCGACGATGAGGTTGACGCTGAGCATAAGGAAGACGAGGAGCATGGCCAGGCTCTGGACCACGGGGTAGTCCCGGGTCTGGGCCCCCATGACAATGCCCTGGCCGATGCCCGGCAGGCCGAAGATGGTCTCCAGGATGACGGTGCCGCTGAGGAGGGCGGCGAGTTGCAGGCCGGCTAGGGTGATGACGGGGATGAGGGCGTTGCGGAGGACGTGTCGGGAGACGACGATGCCGCTGGAGAGCCCCTTGCTCCGGGCGGTGCGGATGTAGTCCTGGGGCATGACCTCCAGGACGTTGGACCTGACCACGCGGGTGACGTAGGAGCTATAGCCCCAGGCCAGGGTCAGGGCCGGCCAGACCATCTTCTGCATGTGCAAGCCGGGGTTCTCCCAGAAGTTGTCGTAGATCAGCGGCGGGGTCCAGGAGAAGTAGAGGACCAGGACCAGGAGGAGGACCAGGGCGATCCAGAAGTTGGGCATGGCGTGGCCGGCTATGGTCGTCACGCGTATGATGTAGTCCGGCCAGCGGTCCCGATTGAGCGCGGCAAGGATGCCGAGGGGGATGGAGAGCAGGGAGATGAGGACGGTGTAGAGGGCGAGCTGGAGGGTCACGGGCATGCGGCGGCCGATGACGTCTCTGAGCTCTTCGCCGTCCCACAGGGACTCACCGCCGAAGCTCCCGTTGACCATACTCCAGATCCACCTGCCGTACTGGATGGGCAGGGGGTCGTTGAGGCCCAGCTCTTCCCGGATGATCTCCAGCTCCTCGGCCTGGGCGCCGGCCTCGGAGTCGGCGGTGCCGGCGATGACGGCGGCCACGTCGCCGGGCAGCACGCGCATGAGGCCGAAGATGGTAAGGGAGGCGATGAGGAGGGTGGGGACGAAGAGAAACATCCGCCGCGCTACGTATCTGCGCACTTGAATCCCCTTCTCTCGGTTATGCGTCCGCCGCGTCAGGCCCTATACCGCATCCAGGCGCCCCGGCCGGGGCGCCTGGATGCGGCGCTATCCTTGGAGCTATTTATCCAGCCACACGGTCAGGAAGTCCGTGTAGTTCTTGGGGTCCCACTGCGGGACCGGCATGCCCTTGACGTACCCCCGGTAGGCGATGGTGGACTGCTGGAAGTGGTTGGGAACGTAGTAGGCCTGCTCCCGCACGACGTAGTTCTCTATCTCCCGGCCGATCTTGACCCGCTCATCCTGGCTCAGGGCGGCAAGCAGGCGGGTGAAGAGCTCCTCCACCTTGGGGTCCTCATGCTTGACGCGGGAGGTGGGGTTCTGGCTGTGCCGGCTCATCTCCGACAGCCAGCCCTCCGGGGACTTCTGGCCGTTGCCGCCGCTGATGATGGCGTAGTCTAGGTTCTGGAAGCTCTTGGTAAACGTGGCCGTGTCGACGAGGGTGAGCTTGATCTTGAGCCCCAAGCCCTCCATCTGGGCGGCGTAGGGCTCGCAGGCGAAGAGCCAGCGGTCGCGGCAGAGGAACTCGGTCTCGAAGCCGTCCGGGTACCCCGCTTCCGTCAGCAGCCGCTTGGCCTCGGCCCGGTCCTGCTCCAGGGTGCTGGGGTTCCAGCCCGGCCAGGTCAGGTAGTCCGGGCTGATGAACGGCGAGCCCGGCGGGTACATCGTGGATACGACGCCCAGGCCACCCAGCGCCAGCTTGACCACTGCCTCCCGGTCCATCCAGTGGTAGATGGCCCGGCGCACGCGGGCGTCCGCGAACGGGGTCTCGCTCAGGCCGTTGGGATTGATCGCCACGCCCGACCCCGCAGTCTGGAAGAACCAGACGTCGTCGCCGAACTTCTCCTTGATGGGGTCGAGGCGCTCCGGGGTGAGGTAGTGGCCGCCGCCCCGGGTGCCGCCGTCGACGCGGCCGGCGCGGACAGCGGCGTCCATCGCCGCTGGGTCTGGAAGAATGAAGAAGTCGACGCCGTCCAGGTACGGGAGCTGCCGGCCCGCCTCATCCTTCTCGTAGTACTTGTCGTTGCGCCGGACCTGGACCTGGCTGCCCTTCTCGTAGTTCTCCATGGCGAAGGGGCCGGTGGCGATCCAGCCGATGTCCTGGGGCGCGATGTCCAGGGTCCCCTTGTCGATCTCCGGCTGCATCAGGTGCGGCGGGTGGGCGATGTTGATGGTGTTGGTCGCCAGGGTTTCCAGATAGGTGAGCTGGCCCTTGTTGAGGGTGATGCGCAGGCGGTTGCCGTCCAAGACCTCGACACTCTTCAGGTCGCCCAGGAGGGTGCGCCACCGCGCCGGCGGCCGCTTCTTCTCCCCCTGGACGATACCGTTGGCGGCCACGTCCATCCACCACTCCACGTCTTTGACGGTGAAGGGGGTGCCGTCATGCCAGAGGACGTCGTCACGCACCTTGAAGGTCCACACCGAGAGATCATCACTGACCTCCCAGCTCTCCGCGAGACCGGGGCAAACGGCGTAGGCGTCATCGTGGCAGGGTTTGACCAGGTTGCCCTTGCCGGTGATGGTGCCGGAGATGCCGTGCAGGGTGATGGTCCCCTGTATCATTGACTCCCACTTGCTGGGGGGGTCGCCGCGGTTGCTCAGCCGCATAATGCCGCCGTACTTGGGCTCGGGGCCGGCGGGCTTGGGCATGGCCTCCGGCATGGCAGTCGGCTCCACGGCGGGGGCTTCGGGGGCCGAGGGGGCGGCGGGGGCCGCAGGGGCGGGTGCGACGGTCTCTCCGTCGCCGCCGGCGCAGGCCGCGCCCAAGAGCAGCGCCACGGCGCTCAAGGCTCCAAGGACGTGCACAATCAGGCGGTGTCTCCAGCGTGGCATACTCTAGCTCCTCTATATCCTGACTTGGTCCCTATCCCTGGAGTTACTTATCCAGCCACACGGTCAGGAAGTCCGTGTAGTTCTTGGGGTCCCACTGCGGGACCGGCATACCCTTGACGTACCCGCGGTAGGCGATGGTGGACTGCTGGAAGTGGTTGGGAACGTAGTAGGCCTGCTCCCGCAGGACATAGTTCTCAATCTCCCGACCGACCTTAACCCGCTCCTCCTGGCTCAGGGCGGCAAGCAGGCGGGTGAAGAGCTCCTCCACCTTGGGGTCCTCATGCTTGACGCGGGAGGTGGGGTTCTGGCTGTGCCGGGTCATCTCCGATATCCAGCCCTCCGGGGACTTCTGGCCGTTGCCGCCGCTGATGACGGCGTAGTCCAGGTTCTGGAAGCTCTTGGTCCACGTGGCCGTGTCCACCAGGGTGAGCTTGACCTTGAGCCCCATGCCCTCCAACTGGGCGGCGTAGGGCTCGCAGACGAAGAGCCAGCGGTCGCGGCAAAGGAACTCCGTCTCGAAGCCGTCGGGGTAGCCGGCCTCCGTGAGCAGCCGCTTGGACTCGGCCCGGTCCTGCTCCAGGGTGTTGGGATTCCAGCCCGGCCACGTGAGGTAGTCCGGGCTGATGAAGGGTGAACCTGGCGGGTACATGGTGGAGACCACGCCCAGGCCGCCCAATGCCAGCTTGACCACCGCCTCGCGGTCCATCCAGTGGTAGATGGCCCGGCGCACGCGGGCGTCCGCGAACGGGGTGTCGCTCAGGCCGTTGGGGTTGATAGCTGTGCCAGGGCCCGCGGTCTGAAAGAACCAGACGTCGTCGCCGAACTTCTCTCTGATGGGGTCGAGGCGCTCGGGGGTGAGGTAGTGGCCGCCACCCCGGGTGCCGCCATCGACGCGGCCGGCGCGGACGGCGGCGTCCATGGCCGCTGGGTCCGGAAGGATGAAGAAGTCGACGCCGTCCAGGTAGGGGAGCTGCCGACCGGCCTCATCCTTCTCGTAGTACTTGTCGTTGCGCCGGACCTGGACCTGGCTGCCCTTCTCGTAGTTCTCCATCTTGAAGGGTCCGGTGGCAATCCAGCCGATGTCCTGGGGAGTGATGTCCAGGGTCCCCTTGTCGATCTCCGGCTGCATCAGGTGCGGCGGGTGGGCGATGTTGTTGACGTTGGTCGCCAGGGTCTCAATGTAGGTGAGCTGGCCCTTGTTGAGGGTCACCTGCAGGCGGTTACCCGGAAGGACGTCTATGCTCTTCAGGTCGCCCAAGAGGGTGCGCCACCGGGCCGGCGCCCGCTTCTTCTCGCCCTGAACAAGGCCGTTGGCGGCCAGGTCCATCCACCACTTGGCGTCTTCAGCGGTGAAGGGGGTGCCGTCGTGCCAGAGGACGTTGTCGCGGACCTTGAAGGTCCACACGGACAGGTCGTCGCTGACCTCCCAGCTCTCCGCGAGGGCGGGGCAGACGGCGTAGGCGTCATCGTGGCAGGGTTTGACCAGGTTGCCCTTGCCGTTGATGGTGCCGACGATGCCGTGCAGGGTGATGGTGGTGTGCACCATACCCTCCCACTTGCCGGGGGGATCGCCGCGGTTGCTCAGCCGCATGATGCCGCCGTACTTGGGCTCGGGGCCGGCGGGCTTGGGCATGGCCTCCGGCATCGCGGTCGGCTCCGCGGCGGGAGCTTCGGGGGCCGCGGGCGCGGCGGGGACCGCGGGCGCGGGGTCTGGCGACGCCGTTTCACCCTCACCGCCCGCGCAGGCTGCTCCAAGGAGCAGCGCCACGGCGCTCAGGGCTCCTAGGACGTGCACAATCTGGTGTCTCCACCGAGGCATATCTCTACCTCCTACAAGTCCTGACCTGAATGCAGGTACCACCAACGTTCCCTCAGGGAAGGTCACAAATCGCCACTGTGCGATCTGTCTTTCTTTAGCGGCAAATCCTAGCCGTCATAAAGGGTGTTGTCAAGACCAAAAGCGCATCAGTCCGCCACGCTGGACAATGGAGTATATAATGCTGGTGCCCCTTCCCGGAGGGCTTTGAGCAAGAGAAGCCGGTTGGCTGGAGGTTATGGGCATGGAGCGGATACAGGTGATCGACGCGGACACGCACGTGGACGAGACCGAGGCAACATGGGAGTACCTGGACCCAGGCGATGAGCAGTACAGGCCGGAGACGACGTTCCCGTCCCACTACGACGAGCAGCGCCCCATCCGGTACTGGTCCATCGACGGTCACCGCAAGCACCGCAGGGTGCGCGACGACTCCAAGAGCCGTACGACGCTGGAGACGCGGGAGCTGATCGACGTGAAGGCGCGCCTTCGGCACATGGACGAGCTGGGGACGGAGGTGCAGGTCATCTACCCTTCCCTGTTCCTGGTGGAGCCGACGGTGCGTCCTGAGGTGGAGCTGGCGCTGACCAGGAGCTACAACCGGTGGCTGGCGGACCGGTGCTCGGAGTCGCACGGGCGGCTTCGATGGGTGTTCATCCCGTCCGCGAGCAACCCGGAGTCGTGGACCAAAGAGCTGCAGGCCGCCAAGGACCAGGGGGCATGCGGGGTCCTGAAGAAGGGCGATCAGGAGGCGGGGAAGTGGCCCGCAGACCCCTACTTCTACCCGCTGTACGAGGAGGTCCAGAGGCTGGACATGCCCCTCTGCTTCCACCTGGGAGCGGGTACGCCGGACTTCACGTCCGCGCGGGAGCTGCCGTTCCGCGGGTTCATGGGCACCAAGGCGCCGGTGATCAACGGGATCTCCACGCTGCTCTCCAACGGGGTGACGGCCAGGTTTCCCACGCTGCGGATAGGGTCCATCGAAGCAGGGGCGTCGTGGGTGCCCTTCGTGGTCTACGACCTGCGCCGCCGGCTGGAGCGCTTCGAGGACGGCAACATACGCACGGGTGAGGCGCAGGACCTGGGGGAGGACATCTTCAGGTCGAACCGGATCTACGTCACCTGCCAGGTGGATGAGGACCTTCCGTACCTCCTGGGCTACATCGGCGAGGACAACCTGCTGACGGGCTCCGACTACACGCACCAGGACCAGTCGCAGGAGATGCGCTTCCCGGAGCGATTGCAGGAGCGCGCCGACCGGGGCGAGATACCGCAGAGCACGGCCCGAAAGATCCTGTACGACAACCCAAAGACGTTCTACGGGCTCTAACCAGGGCTCGCGGCGGCCATACCTGTAAGCGCGCGGCAAAGGAGGAGCCAGTTGGCGAATGCAGAGAAGACGCTCCCGGCGCCGGACATGGATACGGCCCCGTACTGGGAGCACGCGCGAGAAGGCCGGTTGAGCCTGCAGCGCTGCCAGGCGTGCGGCCACTACCTCTTTCCGCCCCGGCCTATTTGCCCGCGCTGCAGGGGCGGCGACGTGCCGTGGACGACCCTCAGTGGACGCGGGGTCGTGTACTCATACGCCATCATGCATGATTTCTTTGTGAAGGGGTTCGACCCTCCATACGTTGTCGCGCAGGTTGACCTGGAGGAGCAGGCGGGGCTCCGGCTGATCACGAACATCGTGGAGTGCGATGTCGGCGCGGTGCACATCGGGATGCCGGTTGAGGTGACCTTCGAGCGGCGGACGGAGGAGATCAGCGTCCCCCTATTCCGGCCGCGAGCGTAGCGGCGGGCAGGCAGGAGGACCATGGACAAGGCGTTGCGCAGCAGGACAGCCATCGTCGGGGTTGGGTTCAGCCCCATTGTGCGCAAGCCTGAGCGGAGCATCGGCAGCTTCGCCATCGAGGCTTCGCTGGACGCGATACGGGACGCGGGGCTGAGCCCGGACGACATCGACGGCTACGCGGGGACGCCGCGGGCGCAGAACCCGTCAGCCTTCCACTGGGACGGCGTGGACGAGGTATCCGACCGGTACATGGCGAGCGCCCTGGGCCTGCGGAACCTGCGGTGGGCGGCGGACATGAATCGGGGCGTCGTGGCCGACGGCATCGTGGCGGCCATCGAGGCGCTGGTGAGCGGGTCGTGCAGCTACGTGCTGTGCATGCGCGCCATGTACGACCGCCCGGGCGTGCGGTACCAGCAGCGGGACGCCGCAGCGGCCGGGGGGCCGGAGCAGTTCACGGCGCCCTACGGCATCGGCAACGGAGGGAGCGCGCTGTGGCTGCAGCGGTATATGTACGACTACGGGGCGACGCGCGAGGAGCTGTACGAGGTTGCCCGGACGCTGCGGGAGCACGCGCAGCTCAACCCCCACGCCTACTGGAGGGGCAGGCAGCTCTTCAAGGAGGAGTACCTGTCGTCGCGGTGGATCGTGGAGCCGATGTGCCTGTACGACTACGACATACCGGTGACGACGGCGGGGGCCGTGGTGCTGACGACGGCGGAGCGGGCGCGGGCCCTGCCGCACCCGCCGGCGTACGTCGCGGGCTACGCAAACAGCCGGGAGCCTGGGGAGCGGATCTTCGAGGCGTCCGGAATAGGACGCGGCGAGGTGCAGGCGGCGCAGCTCTATGACGGCTTCCTCTGGTTCGTATGGGGGTGGCTGGAGGTCCTGGGGTTCTGTGGCGCGGGGGAGGCGCACACCTTCGCGCTGAACGGGAACATCTCGCTCCGGGGGCAGCTGCCGGTGACGACCTTCGGTGGTAGCCAGGGCGAGGGCCGTCTGCACGGGATGGGCCACGTGCGCGAGGGCGCGCTGCAGGTGATGGGCCGCGCCGGCGAACGGCAGGTGCCCGGGCTGCAGAACTGCCTGGTCGCCCTGGGTTTCGATACGGTGCCCGGGTGGGAGCTCATGCTGACCAACCAACCGTCCTGAGGAGTCGCTAGCGCGACGGCAAGTGGGCGTGTGTGCACGCCGAAGTCGGGCCTCGGGACCCGAGCTTCGCGCAGTCACCGGCACGGGCTGACGGGAGGGAGCCTCAATGGGGCGCACAATCAATCGACGTGTGGGGGCGGCGGCATGGGACCGTTGAACGGCATCCGAGCGTTGGACCTGGCCCGGGGTCCCGCGCTGTACTGCACGAAGCTGCTGGCGGACCTGGGGGCGGACGTGGTTAAGGTGGAGCCCCCGGAGGGGGCGCCGGACCGCCGCGAGGGGCCGTTCCTGCACGGAGACCCGGCGTTCAGTCTGAGCTTCTTGCACTACAACCGAAACAAGCGGAGCATCACACTCCGGGTCGATTGCCAGGACGGGCGGGCGCTGTTCGGGCGGCTGCTGGAGGGCGCGGACGTCCTGGTAGAAGACTGGTTTCCGCCGGGCTCCGGCCTTGGCTACGAGGAGTGCCGCGCCTGGAACGACCGACTCATCCACGCTTCGATTTCCCCCTTTGGCTCCACGGGTCCTCGCGCGGGGTGGAAGGGATCGGACCTGGTGGCCCAGGCGATGGGTGGGATCATGTACCGGGTGGGGTTCGTCGAGGACCCGCCCGCGAGCATGGGCGCCGGGTTTGCGCACCACCAGGCGTCCGGGCACGCCGCGGCAGGAATCCTGACGGCGCTGCTGGGCAGGGGGGCGACGGGGACCGGCGGGCACGTCGACGTGTCCATGCAGGAGAGCATCTCACTAATGCAGTACGACGCACTACCGACCTACGTGACCAGGGGAGTGCTGATCAAGCGGGCGGGCCACGGGCAGGGGTCGAGCGGAAAGCGGTACCGGAGGATCTGGGACTGCAAGGAGGGTCTTGTGCGCTTCCAGCTCATCAGCCAGAGCTCGGAGCGGGAGTGGCCGCTCCTGGTTAAGTGGCTGGACTCGTACGGCATGGCCGGGGGGCTGAAGGAGGAGCGGTGGAAGGAGACGGGGGAACGCGAGGCGCACCTGCCGGAGCTCGAAGAAGCCGTGGGCGAGTTCTTCCAGAAGGTGGAAGCGCGGAGGCTGATGGAGGAGGGCCAGGACCGGGGGATCATGATCATGGCCTTCAACTCGGTGGGCGACCTGGTCGGCGACCGGCAACTGGCGGAGGAGGGGTTCTTCCGAGAGGTGGAGTACGGGGGCGAGACGCTGACGGAGGTCGGCCCGCCCTACCGGTTCTGGGCCACGCCCGTCGAGGAGCGCCTGCCCGCGCCCTCACTTGGCGCGCACAACCGAGAGGTGTACGTCGACGAGCTTGGGCTCACGGAGGTGGAGCTGATGCGGCTCACGGAGAGTGGTGTGGTATGACCGGCGCTGGGGCTGGACGGCTGCCGCTGGCTGGGGTGCGCGTGGCGGACTTCACGTGGGTGATCGCGGGCCCGCTGGGCACCAAATGGTTGGCCGCGTACGGGGCGGACGTCATCAAGATCGAGCGTTTCCAGAAGAGCGGGCAGGTCAACCGGGGAAACATGAGCCCGGACTCGGTGGTCAGCTTCAACAACATCAACGTCGGCAAGAAGTCCGTGGCCCTGGACATGTCCCATGCGGAAGCGCGGGAGATCGCGCGGCGGCTGGTTGCGGTGAGCGACCTGGTTGTGGACAACTTCAGCCCGGACGTGCTGCCACGGTGGGGGCTCTCGCCCGCGGAGGTGCACGAAATCAACCCCCGGGCGGTCTCGGTGGCCATGCCGGCCCTGGGCGCCACGGGCCCGCACCGGAACTACCGCGGGCTGGGTTCCTACTTCCAGGCCAGGGCCGCGCTGGACGGCCTGGTGGGGTATCCCCATCGGGGGATTGTGGACGTGGGGTTCGCCTACGCGGACACCACGTGCAACGTGGCCCATGGGGTCATCGCCATCCTGGCGGCGCTGTACCATCGCAACGTGACGGGGGAAGGGCAGCACGTGGAGCTGCGGCAGCTTGAGTCGACGGTGAACTTTCTGGGGCCGGCGCTGCTCGAGCAGTCGGGAAACGGCGTTGAGCCCCGGCGGATGGGGAGCAGGTCGGACAACGCGGCGCCGCACGGGACGTACCGGTGCGCGGGGGAGGACCAGTGGTGCACGGTGACGGTGTTCGACGACGGGGAATGGGCGGCGCTGTGCGGCGTGATGAGCCGGCCGGAGCTGGCGGCGGACCCGCGCTTCGCGACGGCCCCGGCGCGGAAGCAGAACGAGGCGCAGCTGGACTCGGTGGTGGAGGCGTGGACCACGGCCCTGGCGGCGCGGGAGGTGATGGAGCGGCTCCAGGCGGCCGAAGTGGCCGCAGGGGCCGTCCAGAACATCGCGGACCTACTGGAGACCGACCCGCAGGCCGCGCACCGGGAGTTCTACGTGCGGTCCGGCGACGGCGCCATCGTGGAGCAGGCGCCCTTCCGGCTGTCCGGGACGCCTGCGGCCCCGGAGGGCCGCGTCGCACCGCTGGGACGGCACACCGTGGAGGTGCTGCGGGAGCTGCTTGGGTACAGCGACGGGGAGATTGGGGAGCTTCTGGAGAAAGGCGTCGCGGGGACAAGCGAGGCCAATTCTTGAGTCGTGAGAGAGGAGGCGCCAATGGGTGACTTGCTGAAGGATAGGGTAGCCATCATAACGGGGAGCGGGCGGGGGATCGGACGGGCGCACGCATTTGCCATGGCCGCGGAGGGCGCGAAGGTGGTCGTCAACGACCTGGGCGTCGAGAAGGACGGCACCGGCGGGATGCACGAGCCCGCCGACGAGGTGGTCGCGCAGATCAGGGAGCAGGGCGGTGAGGCCGTGGCCAGCTACGGCTCCGTGGCGGACTTCGAGGCGGCGCGGGGCATCATTCAGACGGCCCTGGACGCCTTCGGCCGCCTGGACATCCTGGTCAACAACGCGGGGATCAGCCGCAGCGTCCTGTTCCACCAGATGACGGAGGACGAGTGGGACGACGTCATCGCGGTGCACCTGAAGGGGACGTTCAACACGTGCCGGCACGCGGTGCCGCTGATGATGGAGCAGGGGTACGGGCGCATCGTGAACACGGCGTCCAGCCAGTGGCGCAACCCGGAGGCCCGCGCGGCCTACGGCGCGGCCAAGGGGGGCATCGTCAGCCTGACGTGGGACCTGGCGTGGGAGCTGCAGAACTACGACATCAGCGTGAACTCCATCGCGCCGATGGCCCTGACTCGGGGCGTGGTGAGCTCAAGGGGGTTCTACGACGTAATGGCGGACGCGGGCCTCGTGCGAGTGAAGGACGCCTACGAGCAGGCGCGGCCGGAGCCGGAGTACGTGTCGCCGATGGTGGTGTACCTGTCGTCGGAGCTGGCGGCAGGGGTGACGGGGCGGGTGTTCCGAGTGGGTGCGGGGAAGGTGGGCATCTACTCGCACCCGACGGAGATGCGGACCATCTACCGCAACTTCAAGAAGGACGGGCCGTGGCCCATCGAAGAGCTGAAGGAGCTGATACCGGACACGGTGCTGTACTCGGACCGCAAGGCGCCGCACCTCCCTGGGGCGTAGGAGTCGCTGGGTCGCAGGCGCGACGGCTTTGTGGGGGAAGGGTTTGCGTCGTACGCCGGCCTGGGGTGACGGCGTAGGCCGGGGCGGGGCAGACACTGGGCAACCACAAGGGTTGCACCGACGGCGATGGGGCAGGCGGCATACGGGGAGCAGCGAGAGCACACACAACGAAGGGGGTGACACATGCCAGGATTCGATCTGACGGGGCGAGTGGCTATCGTCAGCGGCGGGAGCCAGGGAATGGGACGGGCGTACTGCCTGGAGCTGGCCGGGGCGGGGGCGGACGTGGCGGTGATCGCACGGATGCCGGAGCCGGTGACGGGGGGCAGGTCCCGCCCGCACGATCCGGTGGAGCGGGTGGTGGAGGAGGTGCAGACGCTGGGCAGACGCGCGCTGGGCGTGACGGCGGACGTGCGGGAGCCGGACCAGGTGACGGAGATGGTGCGGCAGGTGCATGAGACGTTTGGGAGTATCGACATCCTGGTGAACGTCGCGGGGGGAAGCTGGGGGGAGACGTTCCGCAGCGGACCCCTGGCGGAGATAGACCACAACGACCTGGTGGAGGCCTTTCTGGTCAACGTGAAGACGACGTTCCTCTGCAGCTCCACGGTCGCGCCCATCATGATGGAGCAGGGCAAGGGAGCGATCATCAACATCGCGTCTTCGTCGGGCGTGGGGGCGAGTCCGGGGACGGGAGCATACGGGGCCGCGAAGGCCGCGCTGATCAGCCTGAGCCAGACGATGGCGGCGGAGTGGGCGCCGAAGGTGCGGGTGAACGTGATCCTGCCGGGCGGCATCGACAGCTCCCACCGACCGATGTGGATCGACGCGGCCGAGCGGCCGGGGCCCGGGGGGACGTCGGCGATGCGGCGGAACGCGACCCAGGAGGAGCACGGCGGCGTGGTGTTGTTCCTTGCCTCCGATGCGGGCGGGTTCATGAACGGCGCCGTGCTCGACGCCACCGGGAGCCGCGCGCCGCGGTAGCAGGGGAGAGCAGGGCGGCGGCCGCGAGACGCGCCACGCCGCCCCACTGGCAGAGATTTGCATAACCGTCATTCCTGTATATGTCAGCTAATTCGTTGACAGATTTTGCAAGGTTTGGCGGGGGGTCTTGCCCCCGAGGCCCTGGTGGGGCCGCTCAATGTTGTAGTAGAGGAGGTACTGCATCAACTCCTCCTTCAACTCCGCCACCGACTCGAAGGTCGTCCCCTCCAGGAGGTCCTCGTTCAGCGTCCGCCAGAACCGCTCCACCTTCCCGTTGGTCTGCGGCCGGTAGGGCCGGGTGTAGCGATGGGTGATGCCCAGCTCCAGGAGCATCCGCTCCATCGGATGACCGGCCTTGTTCCTCGGCGAGGCCACCTCCGCGCCGTTGTCGGTCAGGATGGCCTCGAAGCGCACCCCGTACTCCGCGTGCAGCAGGTTGATGCTCTTGAGCGCGGCGAACATCACGCTCAGGCTCTTCAGGTCGTCCACCACCTCGGCCCACGCCAGCCGCGTGCAGGCGTCGATCACGCACACCAGGTAGGAGCGCCCTCTGGCGCCCACGAGCAGGTCCTTGCTCAGGTAGTGGCAGTCCAGGTGGCCCAACTCCCCGGCCCGGGTCTTGATGATCCGGCGCTTGGACTGCTGCATGGGCTTGGTCATCTTGTTCAGGCCGTGGCGCTTGCTGATGGCGTAGATGGTGGAGGGCGCTGGGGTGTGAGACTGCAGCACCGGCTTGAGTATCGCATAGATCTCGTAGCGGTTGGCACCCGTGCGCCGGAGTTCGAGCACCTTCTCCTCGATCAAGGGGATGGTGCGCCGGCTCTTCCACCGGGGCCCCCGCTTGCGGGGCAGCAGGGCGTCGCCGGCGCCGGACTGCCGATAGCGGTTGTAGTACTTGGCGAAGGTCTGCCGGTTGACCCCGTGGGCGCGGTAGAAGTCTTGGACGAAGCGAAACTTGGGGTGGCGCTTGGCCTTGACCTGTTCGTACTCCCGGACGACGAACCGCCACTTCTGGACGTAGTTCCGTTCGATAGTGCGGTCATTGCTATTGTCGCGCATCTTCGCCTCCAGACTGGCTCGTTCTCCAGCCAATTCTGTCAGCGAATTACCTAACATCTACAATTCCCGCGAAAGCGGGAATCCAGGGGCGGGCCGCAGGTTGGCGGGAGCTGCCTCACTTTCACGACCCCGCCCTCCACGGAGAGTTACACAAAGGTCTCCACTGGCGGGGAGTTGAGTCTAGCAGGCTAGCCCATGAGCTCCAGATAGCAGGGTGGGCTGACCGCGATGCGATGCGGTCAAAACGTCGCGGCGTCCTCGTCGAACCACTTCTTGATGAGGGCGTTCAGAGAGCCGTCTTCTCTCATCGCGGAGATGGCTCCGTCCAGCTTGTCCTTGAGTTCACCATCCTCCTCCCGGACGCCTATCCCGATGCCGGAGTCGAGCATGACTTGGGGGCCGACTGTTGCCAGACCTTCTCCACTCTTCGCCATGTACTCGTCGGCAAACTCAATATCGACCAGCGTCGCATCCGCCTCGCCTCTTAGGACGGCCGAAAAGACATCTTCGGCCAACTCGTACTCCACCAGCGTTGCGCCGGATTCCGACAGGTAGTCTGCCTGGATGGTGGCCACCTGGGCAGCCACCTTGCCGGTGACCACCCCATCGCCCGCGCCGGCCAGTGCGACATAGACCGACGCACTGGGCGGGACGTACGGCTGGGTGAAGTCGATGACCTCGTCCCGCTCATCGGTGATGCTCATTCCGGCGAGGATGGTGTCATAGTCGCCGGACACGAGGTTGGGAATAATGCTGTCCCATTCATTGATCACCCAGACGCACTCGAGATTGGCCCGCCGGCACAGCTCATCGCCCAACTCCCGCTCGAACCCGTCGACTTCGCCGCTATCGTTGATGAAGTTGTAGGGGGGATAGGCCCCTTCCGTGCCCATCCTGACGGCATCGGGTCCTCCGATGCACGACAGGCAGGCAAAGACGAATATGGCGATTGCCAGGATCGGCTTGAGCACGTTCGTATTCATGTCGGTAGGGTACTCCAGCTGCGGAGCTACGGCAAAGTCCGGCAACATGGGCTCATTTAAACGCGAGTGTGTCCGGCCCGCCGCCGGGCTGTCGTCATGCGGTTGCGGGTGGGCTGGACGTGTAAGCGGTAGGTGTTGCTTCATAGCGTCGTCCCGTTCATGTGGTCACCGCATTCGATCTCAACCCGACGTCACTCGGACCCACGCAATCCCGTCAACGTACTCGAAGTGCCCATCGGCTGAAACGAGATCAGCGCCTGTCTCCATCGCATGCGCCGCAACGCAGACGTCGTTTGTCGGAATGGGACGGCCCTTCGTTCTCAAAGACGCCGCTATTCTGGAGTAGCGGTCTGCCGTTACCTGCCCCACGGTTACGAAGGACACGTAGGGGCTGCTGAGAAAGGAGCGGAGGTCGGCGACGTTTCGCTCGAAATACGACCCTCGCCGGAATCCATAGAGCAACTCGCCAACCACCACGGCCGAGAGCAGGACCCCTTCAGCCCTCCACACGAGCTCCGCGACCTGCTCATGCCCGCGCATGAGCAGGGAGTAGGCATTGGAGTCCAGGAGGACCCTCATCTCCAGGCGGCCTCGTCAATCGTCTCGAACTCACTCAACGCCGAGTCCATCTCATCCGCTTGTACCGGAGTCCAGGTCCCTATCAGATGGTCCAGCGAAGAGCCGATAGTGTCCGCTCCTCCCGTACCGTCCGTGAGGCCCGCGCCCTTCCTGAGCAGCCTCAGCGCAGCTTGGTTCAGGGAGATTCTCTCCCGCTTTGCGAGGCGGCGCACACTGGCGCTCAGTTCGTCGTCGAATCCTCTGACTGTGAGCTGGTTCACGTGGCGTCTCCACCTGTGAGGCAAATATAGAGGCACTACGAGTCATCCTATTGGTCGCTCACCCGCTGGTCAAGACCGGCTGGGCGGGACCCCATGCAAGCTCCTGATGGTCACTATGACATGCGAGTGTGTCCGGCCCGTCGCCGTGCGATTGTAACGCGGGTGACCGTGGGTTGGACAGGACGATTGTTGGGACCGCCGCTCGACGCCATGTGGTCCAAGCAAAGGCCCACATCGGCTCCGGGGCATCGGGACTGCACCAGGCCGATCCCAGCGGCCCCGCCTGCCCCAGATGCGAAACGCCTGGTGATTGCATCGCAATCATGTGATAATGTCGTGACAACGCAGACGGAGGCCCAATCATGGCCAGTATCACCGTGCGCAACCTTGACGACGGCCTGAAGCGGCGGCTGCGCATTCGGGCAGCTGAGCACGGCAGGTCCATGGAGCAGGAGGTCAGGGATATTCTGAGGGCCGCGCTGGACCAGGCACCCTCAACGGGGAAGGGTCTGGCCGACGCCATTCGCGAACGGTTCGCGCCCTTCGGTGGCGTTGAGCTAGACCTACCGCCCCGTGAGCCTATGCGAGAACCGCCCCAATTTGACTGAGCTGGCGCCGATGATCGTCCTTGACACCAACGTCGTCTCGGAGTTGATGCGCCCCAGCCCCGATGCCAGCGTCAGCGAATGGCTTGCCCAGCAAGCAGCCCCAAGTCTGTACGTCTCGACCACAAGCGAAGCTGAATTGCGTTACGGTGTTGAGATTCTCCCGACAGGTCGGCGCCGGGACGGGCTACTTGCCGAGATTGAGGGAATGCTCCGGGAAGACTACTTGGGTCGCATCCTCCCCTTCGACAGCTACGCCGCCCAGGCCTACGCCGTGATAGCTGCCGCGCGCCGCGCCGCTGGCCATCCCATCAACCACGCCGACTGCCAGATCGCGGCGATTGCCCGCTCCCTGGGGGCATCGGTCGCAACGAGAGACGTGAACGACTTCGCAGGGTGTGGGATCGCCGTGATAGACCCCTGGTCCAACGGATACGCCCCATTTTGAGAGGGCCGTGGCCAACCAGGGCTCATCCTGCTGATCGGGCGCCGGTCCGGCTCCGGTTTACGTGCCGCGGAGGCGCGGGTCCAGGACATCGCGCACCGCGTCGCCAAATACGGCGAATGCAAAGGTGACCGACGCCAGTGCAACTCCGGGGTACACCGCCAGCCAGGATGCGCTCTCCAGGTGCGCCTTGGAGGCTGCCTGGAGCATGTTGCCCCAGGACGGGTGGGGCGGCTGCACACCCAGTCCCAGGAAGCTCAGGCCGGCCTCCGTGACGATGGCAGAGCCAAGCTGACCCGTCGCCAGCACAAAGAGGGGCGCCAGGCTGTTGGGGATGATGTGCCGGGCGATGATTCGCAGGTTGCTCGCACCCAGGGCCCCCGCAGCGAGCACGTAGACCTCCTCCTTGATCGACAAGCCGCTGGAACGGGCCAAGCGTATGACCTTGTCCGTGTAGTTGATGGCTATGGCCAGCGTGACGTTGAACAGAGACGGACCCAGCGCGATCACCAGTACCAGCACCAGCACCAGCCCGGGGAACCCCATCATCGTGTCCACTACCCGCTGCACCATGAGGTCGAACTTGCCCCCGTAGTACGCAGAGGCGATGCCCACCACCAGGCCGACGCTCGTGCCCAAGATCACCGAGATGATGCCAACGTAGAGCGATATGCGGGACCCGAAGATGATGCGGCTAAGCTGGTCGCGGCCAAAGACGTCCGTCCCGGCGAGGTTCGTCGCAGTCGGGGGGCTCATGCTGATGGCGGTGTTGTGCTCATAGGGACTGTACGGCGCCAGCGCCCCTGCGAAGACCGCCACCAGCACCAGCGCAACGAGCACCATGCCGCCCGCAGCACCCAGGGGTTTGCGACGGGCGAAGTTGAGCACGCCGGCCGCAGCCCGCGCCCCCGGACTCCGTCTCCGCAGCAGCCCGCGGGCTGTCGCCTGTGCCTGAAATGCGTCGGTGCTCACAGTGAGCTCCAGTCCCTGCCGTTAGCGGGAGTAGCTGATGCGCGGATCGATCACCGCGTAGAGCAGGTCGACCAGCAGATTGATGACCAGCATGATGAAGACCAGGACCAGTGTCAGGCTCTGGATGACCGGATAGTCCCGCTCAAGCGCGCTGGCGACTATACCCTGCCCCATGCCGGGCAAGACAAAGATCGACTCCAGGATGACGGTGCCGCTCAGGAGGGAGCCCATGTAGAAGCCCCCCACGGTGACCACGGGGATGAGGGCGTTTCGCAGCGCGTGGCGGCCGAAGATGACGGCCTCCTTGAGTCCCTTGCTGCGCGCCGTGCGAATGTAGTCCTGGCGCAGCACTTCCAGGATGTTGGCGCGGGTGATGCGAGTGAGGTACGCGCTGTAACCCCACGTCAGGACCAGAACAGGCCAGACAATCTTCTGGAAGTGGCCCATAGGGTTGTCCCACACCGCCTGGTACCGCAGCGGTGGGGACCACTGGAAGTAGATGACCAGGCCGAGTATCACCATCAGGGCCACCCAGAAGTTGGGCAGGGCGTGACCGGATATCGTGATCGTTCGAATCAGATAGTCCGGCCAACTGTCCTGCTTCACCGCCGCAATGACACCCAGGGGGACGGAAAGGCCAATGGAGAGCACGATGGTATAGAGAGCCAGCTGGACCGTTACCAGGGCACGCCGCGCCACCATCTCCGAGATGGGCTCCCGCGTCATGATGGACGTGCCGCCGAACTCCCCGTTGACCATGCTCCATATCCACTTCCCATACTGGACGGGAAGCGGATCGTTCAGACCAAGGTGCTCCCGGATCCGGCGGTACTCCTCCACCGAGACCACGTCCGTGTTCTCGTCGCCCCCAAGGATGACGTCGGCCACGTCGCCGGGAATGATGCGCATGGCGGCGAAGATGGCGAGCGACGCCAAGAAGAGCGTAGGAAGGAATAGGAGAAGCCGTTTGGCTAGGTACTCACGCATGGATTCTCCGCGTCATGGTTCGCGGAAGCATTGAGGGTCTGCCCATCCGCTCTTGTCCTGCATGCCCCGCATTGGCGCTAGGCCCACGTGTGCTCTACCGTCCTTCGGACGCGTCGACCCCGCCACTCGTGGACCCCTGCGCCGTCTCCGCGATGCGGAACTCGCGGACAGTGTCCTCCGCAACCTGGTCTCCGGGGAGGATGCGCGTGACGACGAAGATGACCAGTGAGGCCACCAAGAGGGTGAGCAAGAAGAGGAGAAGCCGCCTCGCCAGGTATTCACGCATGGATTCTCTGCGTCCTCGTACGCAGATGCGTCAAGGGTTCTTCTACCTGCTGCTCCTCCATGCCCTCATCCGACACGAGCCGCTGCTTCGGGCGGACTGGAATCGCCCCAGACGCCCCACGCCGTCTCCCCAGAGCACCGCGCCGATGCCCTCCACTGCCGAAGCAGCGTGCAAGCTCCCAGCCCTCGGTCTGCCCTGCCCGCGCGCCTACTGGTCCACCCAGACCGGCGCCCACGAGTTGAAGTCCCCGTTGAGCACGTGATGGGGCTGCCCCTTCACGTAGTCCCGGTAGATGATGAAGTCCACCCCAACGAAGCTCCGCACCAGGTACACCTGCTCCATCAGCATGTAGCGCTCGAACTCCCGGAAGATCTCGCGCCGCGCCTCGAACTCGCTCTCGGCGCCCATCCGTTTGAAGAACTCGGCCACCTTGGGGTCGTTGTGGACCGGCCCCGCCTGGGGGCTGACGTCCTTCGTTGACAGGCCGCGGAGCCCACTCTCAGGGTCGATGGTGCCGCCGCCGCCGTAGGACGCCGTATACTCGCTGCGGGCCCTCCGGTCGTCACTGGCTGCCACCTCCAGGAACTCGAACTCCACCTCAAAGCCCGACCCCGCCAGCGCCCCCGACCACCACTCCAGCCCCACGGACCGGTTGCGCGGCCCCGTGATCGTGAACTTCAGCCCCTCCGGGTACCCGGCCTCGGCCAACAGCCGCTTGGCCTCGGCCCGGTCGGCCTCCTTGGTCTCGCGATTGTACCCTGGCCACGTCAGGTAGTCCTCATTGCACCAGGCCGTGTCGTTCATCAGGCACTGCGGCACGCCGAACCCCTGCCCCAGCGATTCGATGGCGGAGTAGCGGTCGACCCACAGGTGGACGGCCCTCCGCACTCGGACGTCGTCAAAGGGCGGGCGCAGCGTGTTGAAGCCCAGGTCCTCTCCAATGCCTCCCGGAATCTCCTGGAGCCAGAAGGAGTCCCCCAGGCTCTCTTCATAGGATGGGATCATGTCGGGCCCCACGTAGACGCCCCTGCCGCGTCCGCCGGTATCCAGCCTCCCCGTCCGCATGGCCGCCTGGACCGCCGCCGAGTCTCGTCCGGTGATGAAGATGTCCACGCCGTCCAGGTACGGCAGCCGATTGCCCCGCTCGTCCACCTTCCAGTACTCGTCGAACCGGCGCACCTCGATGACGACGCCGCGCTCGTGGCTCTTGAAGGCAAAGGGTCCCGTCCCCACCAAGCCCACGTCCACCGGCGCAACCTCCATGTTCCCGGCCTGGATCTCGGGCTCGACCAGGTGCTTCGGATGGGCGAAGTAGATGGCGTGGTGCAACGCCATGCGCGTGGCGAAGAGCGGGTCCGACTCCTTCAGCGTGGCCTGCACGCGGCTGCCATCTAGCGTCTCCGCCATCTGAAGCTTGCCGAGCCAGCTCTTGGTAGCGCCCGGCAACCGCGTCTTGTCGCCCACCGTCGCCCCGTTCACGAACAGGTTCATCCAGAACGTCACGTCGTCCGCGGTGAACGGGGTCCCGTCGTGCCACTTCACCCCGTCGCGTATCTTGAAGGTCCACACGGAGAAGTCAGCGTTGGACTCCCAGCTCTCCGCAATCCCCGGGCACATTCGCGCCGACTCGTTCCAGCAGTTGTGCAGGAGATTGTCCTCACCGAAGATGGGCTGCCCCGCCAGCGAGTTGTTCAAGTTGCTGACCCGCATGTTGTCCCACCCGGCGGGGGGGTCCCCCCGGTGGGCCACGCGGAGAATGCCGCCGTACTTGGGCTCTCCGCACTCAGCCACCGGCGCACCGTAGCGGCAGTCCTTGGTCCCGCGGAAGCTGCCGGGACGTGCGGGCTCGGGCTTGGCCATCTCACCCGCGCTGTCGGACATCTCAGCGGAGGGCGAGGCTTCCATCGCGGGCGCCGCCGGCGTCGGCTGGGCTGCGGGGGCAGGCGGCGGCGCCGTGACTGCCGGTGGCTCGCTCTCTCCGGCGCAGGCCATTACAGCAAGCAGGCCTATGACGGCGGCGATAAGCAAGGGTGTCTTCATTGTGTGCACTCCAATCATCAACCTAGTGTCCGGGGGCATCCCCCCATGTCAGGCCCAGCACTGCTGGTCCCGCCGAGGGGATGTCCTCCATTGCCATCGATATCCAACCGGCCCTATCCCAGGGCCGGCCTACCTATCCAGCCAGGTGGTGGCGTGGTCCTGGCTGTTCATGACCCCTTCTGGCGGAATGGGCAGGCCCTTCACCTCGGACCGATAGGGTACCACCGCCAGCTGCCCAAAGGCGGGCGCCAGGTAGACCCGCTCCAGGAGCAAGTAGCGCTCGAACTCCCGCCAGATGCGGACCCGCTCCTCCAGGCTGCTGGTGCTGTTGAGTCGCCGGAAGGTTTCAACCACCTTGGGGTCCTCGTGCTTGGCGGGCGCGAAGTTGCTCTTGCTGTAGGTGGTCAGCGCGTCTTCCGCCGACTCTGGGATGGTATCCGTGCCGGCGCCGCCGCCGATCTGGATGTCATTGTTCAGTGTGAGCCGGCCGGCGCTCCACCCCGCCTCGTCGACGATGTTGATGTCGACGTCTATGCCCAGACCCCCGAGCTGTGCATGCGTGAATTCGCAATTGTTCAGCCAGCGATTGGGGCAGATGAGCGAAAGGGTGAAGCGCTCCGTGTGCCCCGCCTCCTGCAGGAGCCGCATCGCCTCGGCGCGGTCCTGCGCCTTGGTCTCAGGGTTCCAGCCCGGCCAGGTCCTGAAGTCAGGATTGGTGAACGGGTTCTCGGGGGCGAGCAATGTGACGAGGTGTCCCGACCCGCTGTAGATTGCCTGGATTGCCTGCTGCCTATCGACCCAGAGCGAAATCGCCTTGCGAACGCGCACGTCCTGTAGCGGCCCCTCCTTCAGCGTGTTGAAGGCGAGCCCAGAGCGGCCCCCCCCGATCCTGCCGAACCACACCCCGTCCCCCAGGTCGGCCACATACCGCGACTCCCGCTCCGGCGTCAGGTAGTAGCCCGCGCCACGCGCGCCGCTGTCCAACTGTCCGCTGCGGAATGCGGCGTCCATACTGGAGGCGTCCTGAATGAAGGCGAAGATCACCCCGTCCATGTACGGAAGCTGCTGTCCGCCTTCGTCCTTCTCCCAGTACTGGTCGAATCTCTGTGCCTCTGACCGCACGCCCTTCTCATGGCCGGTCATCTTGAAGGGTCCCATTGCCACCCATTCAACGTCCTGGGGAGCGACGTTGACCTCGCCCTGCTCCATGCGCGGCTTCATCAAGTGTGTGGGGTGCGCGATGGTGCGCTGGGGATTGGTAATGCTGTTCAGGTACTGCGGCGCAGGGTCCTTCAGGGATATCCGCACCCTATTGCCGTCCAAGACATCAATCGCAGTAACGTCGCCGAACTCCGCACGGAAGAAGGCAGGTCCCCTGGCTTTGTCTCCCGCGGTAAACCCGAAGTTCACCAGGTCCAGCCAGTACTTGGCGTCCTCCACCTTAAACGGTGTTCCGTCATGCCACACGACGTTGTCCCGGATCTTGAACGTCCACTGGGTGAAATCGGCGCTCTGCTCCCAGCTCTCCGCCAAGCCCGGACAGACCTTGTAGATGTCGTCCCGGCATAGCCGTACCAGGTGGCCCGTCCCATAGACCGGCTGGCTCGCAACAGCCAGGTCGTAGTTGTTGGTCTTGAGCGGGTCCCAGGCGCCTGGCGGGTCACGGCGAGTCGCCGAGCGAAAGACTCCGCCGTACTTGGGTTTCTCGGCCATCGCAGCTTCCGGGGAAGCCATCTGCTCTGCAGCGGCTGCGGTCGGCTCCGCAGCCACCGGGGCCGCCACAGCCGGCTGCTGGGCCGCTTCGGACTCCGTCTCCGTGCCGCTGGCGCAGGCGATGCCCACGGCAAGAAGCGCCATGACTCCAATGGTCACGATCCATGACCCAGTGATGCTTCGCATTCTCCGAGCCTCCTCAGTTGCTTTACCCTTGGCCTCGCCTCGTTCGGCCCAGCCGGCGATACTGACGCATGTACTGTCTATTACGTACGTACACTGCGGATTGGATCACGTCGACGCTCCTGGCGCCCCGCCTGCCGCCTTCTTTGGCGACTAGGGCGGGCCCGCTCGCCGGGGACAGTCAGGCCGCTCCCAGCTCGCGGAAGAGCCTTCCATAGCCTGGAATGGACTCGCGGATGCCGCAGCGGCGCAGCGCCTCCCAGATGATGACGGAGCTGGCGCTGATGACGTTGACGCCCATCTCTTCTTCCATTGCTTCGATCCTGTTGATGGTTGCCCTGTGGGCGCAAGGGAAGTAGAGGGTGTCGGCCTCCGGGTGCTCCTTGACCAGCCCGCGCGCGACCTCCACCGACGCATCGGACGGCAGCCGCCCCAGGTGGTTCAGCGGCGGCGCCGAGGGCGTTGGCGCCGTTCCCACCACCTCGCACCCCGCCCGGTCGAGGTACTCCGATGATGCGTCCGAGTCCCGGGCCAACCCCACAACCACGACCCGCTTCGAGCCCAGGTGGCCGAGTGCGTTGTTCTTGGCCGTCAGGCTGGTTGTGACCGGCACACCGCATGCCTCTTCGGTCTCTCGAATCAGCTTGTCGATGTTGTCATAGCCCTGGGCCATGTTGACGGGCGCTCCTCCCAGGACCACCAGGTCCACGCCGGCGGCGCCCATCTCCTTGGCGGCCTGGAGGCTGATGTCGTAGCTGTTCTGCAGCTCGTCCGGGGTGGCGTTGAGCACTGCCAGCGTGGTGATGGCGAGGGTGACCCCGTCCGGCGCCACCTTGTAGAACTCATAAGGAAAGACCTCGGCTATCACGGGCGGGCAGGTGTACCCGATGCGCGCCCGGTACCCGTACACGGCGCCTTCGTCCTCTTGGGCCATGTTGCTCTCCCTGCTGGTTGCTGCTCGTGCGATTGTGGCGCGGCCCCGCGCGTTCAGCCGGCGGGCGCCTCCTGAAAGAGACGTCCGTACCCGGCGGCGGGGTCGTCGATGTTACAGCGGCGAAGGGACTCCCAGATGATGGCCTGGCTCGCCGTCACGATGTTGACGTCCAGCTCCTCCTCAACCTCTTCGATCATGTCAACGGTTGGCCGGTGCGGGCATGGGAAGTAGAGGGTGTCGATCTCGGGATGGGCCTTGGCCAGCGCGCGGGCCGCGTTCATGGAGATGTCGGATGAGGCGCGTCCCATGTAGTTCAGGGGAGGCATCTCGGGTACGCCCTCGCTCGCCACAATCTCGTAGCCGGCGCGTTCCAGGTACTCGGTCTCAAGGGTAGACCGAGCTCCGGTATTCACCAGGCCGAGCTTGCCGGCGCCAAGGTGGCGGAGGGCGTTGAGTTGGGCGGTCACGCTGGTGGTGACGGGAACGCCGCAGTCTTCCTCGGTGCTCTTGATGAGCTCGTCCACCTTGTCCACACCGCGGCAGAGGTTGATGGGCACGCCTCCCAGAACGACCAGGTCGACCCCCGCCTTCCCCATCTCCCGCGCCGCCGCCAGGCTGATGTCATAGCTGTCCTGGAGCTCCTGAGAGGTTGCGTTCTTCACGGTCAGGGTCGTGACCAGAAGCGTCACGCCTTTGGGCGCGATGCGATAGAACTCGTAGGGGAATACCTCCGTCAGCACGGGTGGTGACGTGTAGCCAATGCGCGCTCTATGGCCGTACAAGGTCTGCTCCTTTCACCTTCGAGGGTCGCCGGGGCCCTCGTCGCGTGCGCAAGTCTACACTTCTGGCTGGTGGGAGGTGGTTGCCGTCTGCCGAGGGGGCCCCGCGCCATCGTCCGGCGGCGGAAGGGCCAGCTTCGCTGGTTATACGCCTTCCCTGCAAGGAAGTCAAAGGGTACAGGGGACTAGCTCGGGCACGGACCGCTGCTGGACTAGAAGCCGCCCTCTGACGTAGACAACAGCATTCCGGCATAGCAGCACCAAAAAGGACTATTGTACTTATAGACTTCTTAGGAACATAGTACCATAGCCCATAGCAGGAGGAGTCATGGGTACCTGTGCGCGTTATCGCTAAGAAGACGCTCCAAGAGTTTGGGCAGCTCCATGCCGATGTTGAGGGGCAGCTCAACGCCTGGTATTACCAGGTCAAGCGGGAGGACCGGGGCTCGCCGGCCGACGTTCAGAAGCAGTACCCCACCGCCAGCATCGTCGGCAAGGATCGCGTGGTATTCCGGCTGAAAGGCGGCTCCTACCGGCTGATAGTGAGCGTGTTCTACCCGGGGAGGCTCGTCTACATACGTTTCATAGGCACCCATGCCGAGTACGACCGCATCAACGCAGAGGAGGTGTAGACATGGTGGGCATCAGGCCGATTCGAACCGGAGCGGACTACGAAGCGGCCTTGGCTCGCATCGCGGAGCTGATGGATGCACTTTCGCGTCCGCAGGGACAGATCGAAGACCCAGACCACGCCGGCCGGGTCGAGCTTGACGTATTGACAGTCCTGGTCGAGGACTACGAGTCGAAGACGATGGCCATGGGATTCCCCACCGCGATTAACGCCATCGAGTTCCGCATGGACCAGGCGGGGCTGACGCGCCGCGACCTGGCGCCATTCGTCGGTAGCGCCGCCAAAGTCTCCGAAGTGCTTTCGGGCAAGCGGGCCATCACGATGTCGATGGCCCGGGCTCTTCACCGTCACCTGGGGATACCAGCCGACGTCCTGCTCCAGGAACCCGGCGCGAGCTTGCCCGACGCGGTCCCGCACGTCGAGTGGACCAGATTCCCCCTGAAAGCCATGGCCAAGGCCGGCTGGATTGCCGACGGTCCCAAGCTGGCGGACCGCGCAGAAGAACTCGTTTCCGGGCTGATGGAGCGCGCCGGCGGCCGGCAGCTCGCTTCTGCGGTCATGTACCGCAAGAACGACCACCGGCGCGTCAACGCAAAGACCGACGACTACGCCCTGAGGGCGTGGTGTCTGTACGTCATGGCTAAGGCGCAGGAACGCCGCCTGGACGCCCAGTACCGGCGCGGCACCGTGACCCCGGAGTTCCTCCGGGAGATTGCTACACTCAGCACGTCAGAGGACGGTCCCCGCCGTGCCAGGGACTTCTTGGCCAGTCACGGCCTCGCCTTCGAGTTCGTGCGCCACTTGCCCAAGACCCATTTGGACGGGGCGGCCCTCCGGCTGCCAGACGGCAGGCCGGTGGTCGGGCTGACGCTGCGTTACGACCGCATAGACAACTTCTGGTTCACCCTCCTCCACGAGCTGGCCCACGTGGGCCTCCACCTGGACGACTCCGACGACGAGGCCGGCTTCGTCGACGACCACTCCCTGCGCGGCATGGAGACCGGCGCCGTCGGTTCGCAGGAGCTGGACGCCGACCGGTGGGCCCAGGACGCGCTGATACCGCCGCATATTTGGGAGAAGGGCTTTGCCCTGGATGGCGCGAGCACCATGGAGGTCATCGCCCTCGCGGCAGAGGCGGGGGTCCACCCGGCGGTCGTCGCCGGTCGCGTACGCCACGAGCGCGGCAACTACCGGCTGCTTTCCCAGTTCGTAGGCACGGGGGGAGTGCGACGGCAGTTTGCCGAGTAGGACTTGTGAAAATCCGCCTGGGAGGCCATATGAAACACAGGCCCGCAGCGTCCGGCACTTCCAGCCGGCGGGCGTCCCCACCCTCGACCCCTTCCGCGCCCCGCCCACAACCGACGCCACCCCAAGCCCACCGAACAGTATCCGTGGTTGGGTGTCAAGGTCTTTGCCAAATTGAGGAGTAGATACCTCTATCCGGGCCGAACAACCCAGGGTGTTTGCCGCCGGGCTAGCGCGTTCAACTGCAACAGCAGCTTGCGCATCACTGCCACCAAGGCCAAGTTTCCAGGTTTCCCACGTTGACGCAGGTTCTGATAGAAACGGCGTAGTTCGCCATTGACCTGAATCACTGAGCATGCAGAGAGGTAGAGGGCTTTACGCACTATGCCGCGGCCGCCCCGGATTGCCCTCTGGCCTCGCTTCTGGCCGCTATCTCGAGACCAGGGGGCCAGACCCACCAGGGAGGTTAATGCTTTGCTGTCCCAATGGCCCAGTTCGGGCAGATGGGCTACCAGGATGGCAGCGGTCAATGGTCCCACGCCAGGCACGGTGCGGTACAACGCGGCGCGCTCTGCCAGGGAAGAGCTAC
Organism: Dehalococcoidia bacterium; assembly: GCA_965197715.1. Taxonomy (GTDB): domain Bacteria; phylum Chloroflexota; class Dehalococcoidia; order Lucifugimonadales; family UBA1127. The sequence continues at coordinate 1,760,221 of OZ240224.1, read as the reverse complement.
TCTGCAGCGCTTCCTGGTACTCCTCCTCCAGCTGCGCAATCTCCTTGTCCAGCCAGGCGATGTGGCGCTTGGTAGAGTTGGCAACGGCAGCGGAGACGCCCTTGTCCAGCCGGTTCAGCTCCTGGACTCGCTGTTCCACGAACTGCCGCCGCCTCCGCAGCAAGTCCTGCAATTCCTCGCGTTCCGGCTCCAGTTCCGGCGTGTCTGAATCAGGGAACACTTGGCCGAAACGGGACAGCACCTGAGCGTCTCTAGGATCGGTCTTGGCTTCGTAGCCACAAGCCCGGGCGAAGGAACGCACCCGGCTCGGGTGAGCCACGCGCACTGCTATCTCGGCCTTCCGCAACCGGCTGACCAGCAGCCGCTCGTACCCGCCGGTGGATTCGCACACGGTCATGGTGGTGCACTGCTCCTTCAGATGTTTCAGCAGCCTGGTAATGCTTTTCGCCGTGTTGTCGAACCGGAGTACCGGACCCTCTGATACCGAAACGTCCAAGCTGGCTTTGCCTACGTCAATGCCTGCTACCACTTCCATGCCTTACCCTCCCGGTTTGATGGTGCCTGTGTCCTCCACACTTGTAGATGCGGGCCCGAAGCCCGTGTATCCGTTCGGAGCGACCAGTACGGAGGGAAGGGTGTCTCACTGTTCGCCGGTGCAGTCCAGGGTTCCGCCTGGCTCACCCAGTTGCTTACGACGCGCCCTCCCCGCCTGCCCAGCCAATAGGCCTATTGACCGAGCGTATTGATCATACAAGTTGATGCCGACTGAGCGGAGTCGCGCCACCTCCAGAACTGCTCGGCACCTTCGCAACACACGTGCTACCATTCGGTGAACACATCCGATCCAGCACCGCTGAAACCCGCACCCTAGCTGCGCAGCGGGACGCGCTGCTGCCCCGGCTGATGTCGGGGGCGGTTAGAGTGGGAGAGCATGATATGGTGTCACCAAGCTTCATCTCTTCGGAAGCACCCACGACGTACAGCAAATGATAACGGGAGCATCCAATGTTGACTAAGCTTACGGTTCGCAACTTCAAGCGCTTCGCAGATGTCGAAATAGAGTTGGGATCCCCTGTAGCGTTCATAGGTCCGAATAACTCTGGGAAGACGTCGGCCATGCAAGCGCTAGCACTCTGGGATATCGGACTGAAGGGCTGGAACGAGAAGCGTTCGGGGAAGAGCGCTCCGGAAAAGCGGCCGGGAGTCACCGTCAACCGCCGAGATCTCGTGGCTATACCTGTCCCCAACACGAGGTCCTTGTGGAACGATCTCCATGTGCGTGATGTACAGAAAGTTGATGGTAAGCAGCAAACCCAAAACGTTCGGATCGACGTCATAGTAGAGGGAGCTTCTCAGGGCCACAATTGGGAATGCGGGTTTGAGTTCGACTACGCTAACGAGGAGTCACTGTACTGCCGCCCGCTACGGATAGGGGCAAGTACGGCGCTAAAGCGAATGCCAATTCCACTGGAAGCAGGCCATGTCCAGATCGCCTTCCTTCCTCCGATGTCTGGGCTCGTAGCTACGGAGACACGCCTTGATATAGGTGCAGTCAATGTACGTGTTGGGGAAGGACGCACGGCCGAGGTGTTGCGGAACCTCTGTTACCGCATTCATGTGTCACAGCCTGATGACTGGGAAAAACTAGTAAAGCATATCGATCAGCTCTTTGGGGCAAAACTTGTTCCACCGCACTATATTGTGGAGCGAGGTGAGATTTCGATGAGCTACCGGGAGCGGAACGTTACACTCGACCTCTCTTCAAGTGGACGTGGCCTGCAGCAGACTATGCTCATTTTGGCCTTCATGTATGCGAATCCCGGCGCGGTTCTCCTACTAGACGAGCCAGATGCGCATTTGGAAATCCTTCGCCAGCGCCAAATATATCACTTGATAACAGAAGTAGCTACGGACAGCGGCAGCCAGATCATAGCGGCCAGCCACTCCGAGACACTTCTAAACGAAGCCGCAGGGAGAGATATGGTCGTCGCCTTCGTGGGACGACCACATCGTCTTGACGGCCAAGGAAGCCAGGTTCTGAAATCGCTGAGTCACATCGGATTCGAACACTACTACCAGGCAGAGCAAACAGGTTGGGTACTCTACCTAGAAGGCTCCACGGATCTTGCTATACTACAGGCCTTCGCACGTCGGCTCGGACACGAGAAGGCAATGCATGCGCTAGAGCGACCCTTCGTACACTACGTTGGGAATCATGCAGCAGCTGCACTGAGCCACTACTACGGCCTCAAGGAAGCTCTCCCCAATTTGAAAGCCGCCGCCCTATTCGATCGCTTTGAGTCCACGGCACCAGAGATGGGGCAAATCATGTGTCTCACATGGAGGCAGAGAGAGATTGAGAGCTATTTCTGCTCCAAGGAAACGCTGGAGACATATGCGCGGACATCTGCGGAGGCGGACTCAGCCGGTCCTCTACTTGCGATAGTGGAAGTCAAACGACGCGTGAACGCGATCCGCGAGACTGCAGCCGAAGTGGAGGCCGCAATGGAAACTTTGGGCAAGGGTTCACCGTGGAGCATGGACGCCAAGGTTAGCGATGACTTTCTCACTCCTCTCTTCCGCGCCTACTTTGGGAAGCTCGGCTTGCAGAACTTAATGAGCAAGAAGGACTTCTACGAGTTGGCAGAGTTCGTTCCTATCGACGAAATAGACCCCGAGATTAAGGAGAAACTGAATGCCATAGGGGATGTTGCGGAGAGCGCACATCCTATGGTGAGCGACAACTGATCCTGAGGAGATGAGTTGCCCACCTTTGCGCCCGCCGCCAACCTAGTCCACCATGGACTACTCCAGCTTCCTCGAAGGCGGTGCTGAATGGCAACTGAGACTAACCCCACCCCCCGCCGTGTGTGGACCGTCGCCGAGGCCAAGGCGCGGCTGTCGGAGATTCTGCGGCTGGCTGAGGTTGAGGGGCCTCAGCAGATCGGCGTTCGCCGGCCCTTCGTGGTGCGCCCGCGGCGGCGTGGCAGGAGAAGACGCCTCCTCGCAAGCCCCTGGGCCAGTGGCTCATAGAGAACGTGCCGCGCGGCACGAATCTTGAGCTGCCGGACCGGAGCTCGAACCGCCCCATCCCCTTCATCGACGAATACGACGGCGCTTGAGCGGCTACCTTCTGGACACCAACGTGCTCTCGGAGCTGACGAGGGACATTCCGGACCCGCGCGTGGTGACCTTAATAGCTCAGGCCAATGACCTCGCCGTCGCCACCCGGAACGTCGCCGACTTCCAGCACCTCAACGTGGCGGTCGTCAACCCCTGGGACACCCCATAACCACCATCGCCGGAGCCGCGCGCCGCGGGCGCAGCGCTGCGGGGAGCTAGGGCTTCGCGGGCTGGGCCATGAGCTCCAGGATGTCGGGCACGCGGGGGCCGAAGCGGATCGCGGCCTCGTCGCCGGTCTCCAGCATAGTGCGGGCGTCGCCCATGTAGGTGATGGCCTCGTGCGGGAGGCCGAGGCACTCGTTGCGCTCCGGGTCGCGAAAGACGTTCATGGGGTCGCCGCCGTCCAGGGCGAGCTCCATCTGCTGGCTGAGGAGCCGTCGGTAGAGGATGACGCCCTTGTCGGACTGTGCGAGGTGCTCCTGGGTGCGGTCGACGACGGGGCCCTGGGAGGCCCACACGAAGAAGTCCTGGCTGATGATGGACTCAGTGAGCATGCGGCCCGACTCGCCGTCCATGAGGGGGACGTCGTGGACGGGCACGCGTTCGGCGTGGGGGACGGTGACGCCGGGAGGCGGGAGGAACACGTTGTAGTCGATGTGGTAGGTGGTGACGTCGTCGACAGGGACGCGCCACTGGAGCATGAACCGGCCTCCGCCGCCCTGCTTGAGGATGTTGGGGAACAGGACTGGGTGGCCCGACTTCCACTCGGGGTCATCCTCGGTGCGGCCCTCGACGACGCGGCGTTTGATGATGCCGTGCTCGAAGAGGTCGAACCCGATCTTCGTATGGTGCTTCAGGCCGCTGCGCGCCCTGCCCGGGTCCCTGCCCATGCGCTCCAGGACGTGGTAGTAGTAGTGGCCGTGGAGCCACTCCAGATGGACGGGGTCCACGGAGTTCTCCATGCACTGGAGCCAGTTGCTGGGCAGGGTGGTGACGCCGATGGTGCGCAGGACGTTGTCCCACACCAGGAGGTCCCAGCGCGGCAGCAGGGGCACGGGTTCCGGGCCCAGGTAGGCGAAGACGAGGCCGCCGAGCTCCTGGACTGGGTAGGTCTTGGCCACCACGCGGTCCTTGAACGTGCTGTCCGGGGCCTCGGCGGGCATCTCCAGGCACTGCCCGGTGTGGTCGAAGAGCCAGCCGTGATAGGGGCACCGGAGGCCGCGCTGCTCCGGGATGCCGTAGAGGAGATTGACGCGGCGGTGCGGGCAGGACTCCTGGATGAGGCCCAGGTTGCCCCCGCGGTCCCGGTACAGGACCAGGTCTTCGCCGAGGAGCCGCACGGCCTTTGTGGGCTCCCGGTCGAGCTCCGAGCTTCCGGCGACGGGGTGCCAGTAGCGGCGCATGAGCGCCCCCATGGGGGCGCCGGGTCCCACGCGGGTCAACCGCTCGTTGTCCTGAAGGCTGAGCATTGGCGTCTCCTCTGCTAGTGCGCACGCTCACCTTAGTACGGGGAACGGGCCCGGTCAAGCGTGCGCGCTACCGCCCTCACTCCTTGTGAGACAGGTCCGCCGCGAGGCCGCGCCTCAGAACCCCGGCGGCACCGGGACCTGGTGCTGGAGCTGGACCTCCCGGCGCAGGCGTGAGGACTCGATGATGGCCCACTGGACCTCGGCCGACGCCATGCCCCAGCGGCCGTCGTGGAAGAGGGGTTTCTCGTTCTTGACGGCGTCGTAGAGCTCCAGGACCTCGGAGTCGAGTGCCATGCCCTGTCCGCCGGGCTGAAAGATGGGGACCTCCTGGAGCCCGTCGAGGCCGTAGACGCTGAGGCCCTTCTCCGACATGCGGACGTCGCCGTCCTGGCAGGACAGGATGAAGATGCCGAGGTTGCCGGGGGTCCAGGGGCGGCCCTCGTCTCCGCCGACGACGGTCCCTTCGCCGGGGGCGCCGAAGCGGGTGTTCTCCTTGCCGCTCTCCTCGTCCATCTCTCCGGCCAGCAGGGCCTTGCGAGACCTGGCGCGGCCGTCGATGCCGGTGTCGGCGGCCCAGGTGGTGAGGTCGATGGAGTCGAAGAAGCCGTAGGCGTTGTAGGCCATGGTCACGGGCGTGCCGTCCTCGAAGTCCAGGAAGGCGGAGTAGTAGCCGGAGCCGTTGGGGCGCTCCGGGCGCCACCGGCCCGTGGTGGCCCGGACGCTGCGGACCATGCCCCCACCGAGGTAGCGGATGGTCTCCACCTGGTGCGGGGCCTGCCGCCAGACGACGCCGCCGCCCATGGACTCGTCGACCTCCTGAGGCAGGCGGGGCCGCATCATCCAACCGGTGTACGCCCAGACGTTGATGGCGCGCAGCGGGCCGAGCCGGCCGGAGGTGATGATGCGCCGGGCCTCCTGGATGAGGGCGCTGGTGCCCTGGGTCTGCCCGCCTGCGAGAAGCTTGACGCCGCTGCGATCCACGGCCTCCAACACGGCCTGGCACTCCTCCATGGTGATCCCCATTGGCTTGCGGAGCACCATGTGCTTGCCGTGCTGGGCGGCGGTGATGGCGTTCTGGGCGTGGTACTGGTTGGGCGTGGCGATCCAGACGGCCTCCACGCCAGGGTCGGCGCAGAGGTCTTCGACGGAGTCGTAGGTGCGGCCGCCGAAGCGCCGGCGGAAGGCGTCGAGGGCCTGGGGGCGCAGGTCGGCGGCGGCAACGACGTCGATCTGGTCCAGGCGCTCCAGGGTGGGGATGAACTCAGTGGCACCGAAACCCAGTCCGGCGATGCCCACCTTGAGCGTGTCAGCCATGCGTTCCCCCTCTCTGCGTGCATGTCCTGCGGCGGCGGCAAAGGGCCGAACGCCTGCGCCCGGTGACGGCCCCGGCGGTGGTAGGGGACTACCGGCCGGCGCCCACCACGTTCAGCAACGCCTGACGCTTCTCGACGCGCACGGCGTGGAGCCCGCGCTCGATGGCGGCGGGCACCTCCGCCGGGTCCTCCACGCGCTCGCCATAGCCTCCGGCGGCCTGGCAGACCATTTCGTAGTTCATCGCCTGCGACAGCGCGGTGACGGCGAAGTTGCCGGTCTGAACGGCCCAGCCCTCCGGAGCCAGGCGCCGGGTGGCGTTCTGGACTGCGCCCCAGATGCCGTTGTTCCACACGATGGTCAGCACGGGGAGGTCCTGGGCCATGGAGACCATGTGGCCGGCGGTGGCGGAGCCGAAGATGTAGGAGCCATCGCCGACGCAGCAGACGACGGTCTTCTCCGGGGCGGCCAGCTTGACCCCGAGGGCCGCGCCGACGCTCCACCCCAGACCGCCGGAGACGGCGACGCCGTAGAACTGGCCGGGCTTGGTGAAGGTGGTCTGGGCCAGGTCGACGCCCAGCTCGTTGAGCAGGATGGTGTCGTCGCCCAGGTGCTCGGCGAGGCAGCGGGTAAACCAGGGCTTGGCGATGGGCCGCCGGTCGCGGGCGGCGAGGGCCTGCTGCTCCAGGTCGTCACGGCGCTTCTGTCCCAGCTCGGCCCACTTGGCCCGCCTGTCCCGGGCGGCAGCGGGGTCCAGGTCCATGGACCGGAGGGTCTGCGCCAGGGCCTCCAGGGTCAGGCGCGGGCTGCCGGCCAGGGCCACGTCCACCCGGAAGCCTCGGACGGGGTAGCGCGAATAGAGGGGGTCCTGGCCGATGCTGATCATGGCGGCGCCGTCTGCGGGTGCGGCGACGCTGGGGAGCCAGGGGACGTCGGCCTCCAGGGCGACGACGAGATCAGCGTCGGGGAGATGGGGTTGGGCGTCGGCCCCCATGTACAGCGGATGGTCCTGGGGGAAGTTGACGTAGAGGGCGCCGGCGTCGAAGACGGCCATGCCGAGGAGCTCGGCCAGGTCCATCAGGGGCTGTACGGCGCCGGGGTCCCTGCCCGCCGCCCGGGTGAGCAGGATGGGGTTCTTGGCGGCGGCGAGGGCCGCGGCGGCCTGAGCGATGAGCGCGGGCGACGGCGCCGTCTCGCCGTGGCTGGGCATCCGGGGTTGGTCCGAGAAGGAGAAATCGTCGATGGGCTGCGCGAGGACCTCGCGGGGGAGGGTGAGGTAGACGGGGCCCTGCGGCTCGGACGCGGTGATGGCGAGGGCGCGATCGACGACGCCCTCCAGGTCGGCGCCGGAGCGCAGCTCGTAGTCCCACTTAACCCATTCGCGCACCATGGAGGCCTGGTCGAAGGACTCCTGGGCCCAGTGAATGCTGCCGTCGCGCGCGCCGGGGAGCGCGCCGTCTTCCGTGATGGGGGTCCGTCCGGCAGAGAAGAGCATCGGGACGTTTGTGCGTGCGGCATTGATGATGCCGTTGAGGGCGTTGGCGGTGCCGGGGAGGGTGTGCACCATGACGACTTGAGGCCGCCCGGTGACCATGGTGTAGCCGTGGGCCATGGCCACGGCCACGGTCTCGTGGGGTATGGCGATGGGGCGGGGGAGCATCTCCTCCCGGGCCATGCGCTTGGCGTAGGCCTCAACGATGGGAGCGAAGTCGGTGCCGCCATTGCCGAAGAAGTAGTCGATGCCGCGGGCGGCCAGCAGGCCGAGGTAGGCCTCGGCGACGCTATCGGCTTCTACGCGCTGGTGCATATCGTCCCCTCTGCCGACCCGGGGTCCGGTGAAATGGTGTCCCGCGGCTCACGCTGGGGCGGGGCGCCGCTGCGTGCGGCGCCGGTGGCCGCCCACCCTGTGCCCGCCGGCGGGCACAGGGTGGGCGCTCCGTTCATAGCGGGGAAGGGGTTAGACGTGGAGCTCGCCCTTGACGTTGGTGGGGCCGTCGATGCCGGTGCAGGAGGGGATGAGGTTCTTCATGCGGCAGGTGGCGCCGTGGCTAGCCAGTTCCTGCTCATAGATCTGGTGGACCTCGGGGTCCTCGTCCTCATACTCCACCTGGATGCCGCCCAGCTTGATGCTGACCATGGCGCGGACCTCGCCGAGGTTGGCCTCGTTGGCGCCGCCGCGCTGCCTGGCGTACTTGCGGGAGCCCATGGCGCCCATGACGAGATAGCGCGCGGGCTCCGGCCCGGCGTTGAAGTGCTGGTGGAACCACTCGCCGCCGCCGCCGCCGCCGGAGAGGTACATGCTGCCCTTCTGCCAGTCCGCCTTGATGCGCTCTTCGCCCTCACGCCAGAGGAGGGAGAAGCCGACTCCGCCGACGACCATGAGGTGGGCGCCGGAGCCGTGGCGGTGGGCCTTCTTGTAGGTGCCGGTGGGGAACTCCGAGATGTGGGAGGCGACCATGTTGTCTGCCATGGAGAGCATGATGTTGGTGCCGCCGCCCCCGCGCTCGCCCCAGGGGTAGAGGCCCATGTTGTCCGCGTTGGGGACGAAGTTGGTCTCCCAGACGCGGCCCTTGTAGAGCTTGCCCTCGCCGCTGAAGTAGCCCTGCTCGCCGAGGAAGCGGTCGCTGAAGACGAAGGGGTTGTTGAAGAGGAAGTCTTCGCTGATGAACTGGCGCATCATGTGGGGCAGGTTGGTGACCGCGATGAAGCGCGCCGGCTCAGAGCCGCTGCCGTTGAAGTGCTGGACCCACGTGTTGACGGGCGGGGTGAAGAAGCTGCCGTTGCCCCACTCGAAGGTCTGCTTGAGCTTGTCGTCGTACCAGACGGTGGTGGCGCCGCGGCCCTTGAGGATGTAGACGGACTCGGTGTACATGTGGCGCTCGGGTGTGGTGGAGCCTCCGGGGGGGATCTCCACGACGTGCTCGTCGGTGTCGTCGTCACCGTCGAGGTAGCAGATGGCGCCGCTGCAGCCCTTGCGGGCCCAGGGGCCGACCTCCAGGTTGTACAGGTCCTGAAGGTAGATGCCGCCGACTATGGGCGCCCCCTCACCCCGCTGCCACTCCTCGTAGGGGTCGCTCCGTTCCATCCGCGGTGCAGCCTGAACATCTTCCTGTGTCATGTTCCTCCTCCTCTTAACTAGAGCATTTTGGACTGTGCCCTGGACCGATGGACTCGCCATGGCCGGGGCGTGACGCAGCCGCGCACAGCTCAGGCCCGGGTGCCGCCGGTGGCGGGGTAGAGCTGGACGTTGATGCCGTTCGGGTCCTCGAAGTAGATGGTCTTCTGGCCGGCCCGCTCCGTGACGTGGAAGGGGACAGACCTGCCGGTGAGGCGGCGCTCGGCCTCATCGATGAAGGCGGGGTCGGCGGTAATGGCCAGGTGGTTGAGCTCGCCGACGCCGGGGCGGGTGGGCTCGGTGCCCGGCTGCGCCTCGAAGAAGTCCAGCGTGCCCTCGCCGCCGAGGTCCAGGGAGTAGTGCTTGTGCCCCGGGGCGTCGTTGGCGATGCGCTTGATTTTGACGTCGAGGAACTCCTTGTAGAACTTGACGGTCTCATCCATGTTCCGGGCCAGGGTGGCCACGTGATTGACGCCGTGAATGCCAGCTTCCACTTCTCACCTCCCGGTTCTTTGTGGCCCCCATGATAGCCATCCGCGGGCCACAGGGCAACCACATGGCGCGGGAAGGCGGGGCTGCGCCTGCGGCCTAGCGGCCGCGGAGGCGGGGGTCGAAGGCGTCCCGGAGGGCGTCGCCGAAGAAGGCGAAGCTGAACACGACGATGGAGAGGGCAAGGCCGGGGAAGATGGCGAGCCACGGTGCGCTCTCCATGCGCTCGCGCGCGGCCAGCTCCAGCATGCCCCCCCAGGAGGGCGCCGGCGGCGGGACGCCGAGACCGAGGAAGCTCAGGCTGGCCTCTGCGACGACGGCGGTGCCCAGGTACCCGGTGGCGAGGACGAAGACGGGCGCCAGGCAGTTGGGGAGGATGTGGCGCAGAATGACGCGGACCGCGCCCGCGCCGATGGCCTGTGAAGCCAGCACGTACACCTCCTGCTTGATGGAGAGGGCGGAGGAGCGGGCGAGGCGCACCATTCGGGGGACGAAGGTGATGGCGATGGCCAGGGTTACGTTGTTCAGGGAGGCGCCCAGGGCGACGACCATGAGGAGGGCGAGGACGAGGCTCGGGAAACCCATGAGGGCGTCCACGATGCGCTGCATAAGGATATCGATGCGGCCCCCCAGGTAGCCCGAGGCGACGCCGAGGAGGGTGCCGGCAACGGCGCCGATGGCGACGGACAGGAGGCCGACGTAGAGAGACGTGCGCGAGCCGTACACGATGCGGCTAAACGTGTCGCGGCCGAAGGTGTCGGAGCCCAGCAGGTACTCGGCGCCGGGCGGCGTCAGACGGCTGGGAACGTGCTGCCACAGGGGGTCGTGGGTGGCGATGACGGGCGCGAAGACGGCGGCGAGGACGAGGACGATGAGGACGGCGGCCCCGAAAGCCCCGAGAGGGTAGCGGCGCACGAACCTCGCGAACTGACTGAGGGTGGAATGCCTCCGCGACCACTGCGGCTCCCAGACCTTTGCAGCGGCGGCGGGGTTTGGGACCTCCTGCATGCGGTTCCTCGCTTCCTGGCTCTAGGAGTAGCTGATGCGCGGGTCCACGAACGCGTAGACGACGTCCACGATGAGGTTGAGGGCAAGCATTAGGAAGACCAGGAGCATGGTCAGGCTCTGGATGACGGGATAGTCCCGCTCCGTAGCGGCGACGACGATGCCCTGGCCGACGCCCGGCAGGGAGAAGATGGTCTCCAGGATCACGGTGCCGCTGAGCAGCGCGGCGAGCTGGAGGCCGCCGAGGGTGATGACGGGGATCAGGGCGTTGCGCAGGGAGTGCCTGAGAATCACGACTCGCTCTCCCAGTCCCTTGCTGCGGGCGGTGCGCACGTAGTCCTGGCGCAGCACCTCCAGCATGTTGGAGCGGGTGACGCGGGTGAGATAGGAGCTGTAGCCCCAGGCCAGGACCAGGGCGGGCCACATGACCTTGAGGATGTGGTTGAGGGGGTCATCCCAGATGGCGGTGTAGTAGAGGGGCGGGGTCCAGTGGAAGTAGATGAGCATCACGAGGATGAGGATGAGGGCGATCCAGAAGTTGGGGAGGGCGTGGCCGGCCACGGTCACGACGCGCACCAGGTAGTCCTGCCATCGGTTCTGGTAGAGGGCCGCGACGATGCCAAGGGGTATGGAGATGAAGACGCCGATGAAGAGGGTGTAGACGGTGAGCTGGAGGGTTACGGGGAGGCGGCGCGCGAAGATCTCGGCGATGGGCTCGTTGTCCAGCATGGACTTGCCCCCGAACTCACCGTTGACCATGCTCCAGACCCAGGTGGCGTACTGGACGGGCAGGGGTCTGGACAGCCCCAGCTCTTCCCGGAGGCTCTCCAGCTGCTGGAGGGCGGTGGCGTCCGCCTCCTCGCCGCCGAGGACGAGGAGAGCGACGTCCCCGGGGAGGACGCGCATGATGGCGAAGATGGCCAGGGAGGCGAGGAACAGGGTGGGGAAGAAGAGGAGCACCCGCCTTGCGAGATACTGGTGCATGGGAGGCCTTCCTGACGAGCCGGAGCTAGGTGTTCACGGGACTATGCCAGCCGGACGTTCTTGGAGAAGTCGTAGGTGGGAGAGACATCGCTCTCAAAGCTCCAGAGGATGCGGCTGCGGTCCCAGCCCTCGCCGAACGTCTCCTCCAGGAAGGTGAGGAGGAGCTGCCAAGCGTCCTCGGCCGCTTCGGGAAGGTACCGGCCGGGCATGGTGTCGTTGAGCCAGCCGTGGGGCGCGTCCCGGTACATCCGAATGCGGAAGCTCTTGTTCCGGCTCTCCAGGTAGCTGCGGAACCTGAGGACCTTGTCGACGGAGATGCTGTGGTCCTTCTCCCCGAATACGCCGAGGACGGGGCACTGAATGCGGTCTATGAGGGCGCTGACGGGCTCTGGATGGTCCTCGTCGGTCTCCCAGGCGTTGCCACCGACGCCTCCATAGAAGACGACGGCGCAGGAGAGGTCGCTGCCGTGGGCGGCCATGAGGAGGGGGTGGCGGCCGGAGGCGCAGACGCCGACGATGCCGATGCGGTCGCCGTCCACGTAGTCCAGGGACCTGACGTAGGCTATGGCCTCGTTGAGGTCGCTGATGGCCTCATGGTCGCGGATGGGCAGGCGCACGTCGCCGCGGGCGAGGGCTTCGCGGTCGCCGGTGAAGCGCCAGTAGAGGTCCGGCGCGAAGCCCACGTAGCCGGCGTCAGCGATCTTCTGGGCGAGGTCGGTGGTGTGCTTATCGATGCCGTAGCGCTCGTGGAGGTTCATGACCACGGGGCGCCTGCCCGGGGCGTCGGGCTTCGCCAGGAAACCGGTGACGCCGCTCCCGAACTTGACCTCGGTCACCATGGCTACACCTCCCGGGCGCGTGCGGCGGCGGTGCGCGGACCCGGGAGTCCGCCAGAAGAGGGCTCCCGGGCCGGCCGCGCCGTCAACGCATTGTCTACTTCCTGGACGACCATACGGTGGCAAAGTCCGTGTAGTTCTGGTGGGTCATCTTGGAGGGGATGACGCCGTGGACGAAGGAGCGGTACGGAATGACGGCGATATCGCCTCCCAGGGGGATGAAGTAGACCTGCTCGAGCAGGTAGTACTTCTCCATCTCCCGGTAGATCTTGGTGCGCTCCTCCAAGCTGGTGGCGACCCGCATCTCGTCGAAGTAGTCGACGACCTTCTGGTCTTCGTGCCTGCTTATGCCCGGCTTGCCCAGGCTCCAGCGGGTCATGGAGACCTCGAGGGACTCCGGGATGACCCACTGGGATGCCGCGGACTCGAAGGTACCGTACTCTAGGGTGAGGCGCTTGGCCACCCAGGTGGGATCATCCACCGAGTCGAAGCCGAAGTCGACGCCCAGGTCCTGGAGCTGGGCGCCGTAGTACTCGCACTTTTGCAGCCACGCCCGGCGGCAGAGGTGCTGGACCTTGGCGTCGCCGGGGCCGTAGCCGGCCTCGGCCAGGAGCCGCTTGGCCTCGGCGCGGGCCGCAGGCTTGGTCGCCGGGTCCCAGCCGGGCCACGTCAGAAAGTCGGGGTTCACAAAGGGGTTGCCGGGGAGGAGAATGGTGAACTCCTTGCCGAACCCGCCCTGGAAGGCGGGGAAGACCTCCTGCTTGTCCACCCAGAGGGCCATGGCCTTGCGGACGCGGACGTCCTGGAGGGGCCCCGGTGAGATGGTGTTGAGCACGAGCCCCGCAGAGGTGGCTGGGACGTGGATGAAGTAGACCTGGTCACCCAGGTCGTCGATGTATCCCGCCTGGCGCTCCTGGGTCAGCGTGTGGCCGGAGCCGCGGGCGCCACCGTCGATGCGGCCGACGCGGAAGGCGGCGTCCATGGCGATCTTATCGGGGAGCATGACGAAGTCGATGCCGTCCAGGTACGGGAGCTGGTTCCCCTTCTCGTCCTGCTCCCAGTAGGCATCGTTGCGGCGGACCTGGGCGCGGACGCCCTTGGTGTAGTCCTTCATCTTGAAGGCGCCGATGCCGACAAAGTCGACGTCCTGGAAGCTGACGGTGGCTTGGCCGCCATCGATGAAGGGCTGCATGAGGTGCGGCGGGTGGGAGATGTTGTAGTTGGAGGCGAAGATCTTGAGGAGATAGAAGGGCTCCGGGAGGCCGAGATTGATCTGCAGCTTGTTGCCGGCCACGACCTCGATGGAGGTCACGTCACTGAAGGAGCCCCTGAAGTTGGCGGGTCCGCGGGTCTTGCCGCCGCCCTCCGTGCCAAAGACGACGAGGTCGAACCAGAACTTGGCGTCCTGGGCGGTGAAGGGCTTGCCGTCATGCCAGGTGATGTCGTCGCGGATCTTGAAGGTCCACTGGGTGAAGTCGCTGTTGTGCTCCCAGCTCTCGGCGACGGAGGGGCAGACCTCGAAGTCCGTGGCCCTGCAGGGCCGGACGAGGTTGCCGTTGCCGCTCAGCCCGCCGTTGATGTGGCCGAGGTTGACCGTCGTGGTCCGGTGGCTGTCCCAGCCGGCCGGCGGGTCCCGCCGGTTGGCAAAGGTGAGGATGTCGCCGTACTGGGGGGCGGCCATCATGGCGTCCGGCGCGCCCTGGGTGGCGGTCCCCACGGAGACGTCTACGCGACTGGCCCCGGTGGCTGCTTGCGGGTCCGCCGCCGGTGCCGCCGGTGCGGGCTGCGCCGCGGCCGCGGGCTCCTGGGGGGATTGCGCGACCGTCTCCGTGCTGCCGGCGCAGCCTATCGCGGCCAGGGCCAGAAGGGCTAGGATTCCCAGAAGAAGACCTGTTGGACGTTGCACATGCCGCATGACGGCACCTCCCCACGTGTTTTGCGATTCACCGGTTCTACCAGGGCCCCTCGGGCCAACCCGCTACCAGGGTCGGCCTTTCACTTTCATACGCAGCCGGCTGAACAGTGGATTTCGTCGCATAGTCCTTTTGACAGGATGGGGTGGGTATAGCACACGGCCAGAGCTATGTCAACGTGCGTCGCTCGGGGGCGTCCGGCTGCTTTGACTCCGTACCGCCTCAGCCCAGGGGTCGCTTGCGCGACGGCCTCGTGGGCGTGTGCGCTACAATCGAGAACGCCAGGCGCGGCGACGTGCCGCATCGTGCCGACGCCGGCCATCGGCAAGAGAGGAGGCGCAGGATGTCATCGACAGCGCCGTTTACGGTAATCGCGTCGCCCGGCGGATTGGGCGGCGGCAACGGCCCCTTCTGGGCTGCGGTGAACCTGGGGCTTTTCCGGGAGCACGGGGTCAGCGTGTCGGTGAACCACCTGGGCGGTGGGAGTGTGGTGCTCGCCAGGGCCCTGGCGGCGGGCACGATCCACTTCGGCAACATGGGGGCGTCCGCCTTGGTCCACGGAAACCTGGAGGGCGCCGACCTGGTGTGCGTCATGGGTGGGGTGCACAAGCTGGTGTTTCAGATTGTCACGTCGCAGGAGGTGCGGGACGTCGCGGACCTGCGGGGGCGGACGCTGGCCACGGACCATGGAAACACCTCCGACGTCCTCTGGCACTGGTTCCTACCCCAACATGGGTTGAAGCCGGGGGAGGACGTACGGCTGCTGGAGCTGCCCAGCCAGTCGCTGCAGATGGAGGCCCTGCGCAAGGGGCAAGTGCACGGGATGACCCTCTCTCCGGCGGGGTCAACGTACCTGGAGAAGGAGGGGTTCAAGGTCCTGGTGGATTTTCCACGGCAAGACGTGGACTTCCAGCTTGGGTGCGTCGTCAGCACCCGGCGGTTTGTCGAGGCGCACCCGGAGGAGACGTTGCGCTACCTGAGCGGCTACGTCGCGGCCATACGGCTGTACAAGAGCGACCGGGAGCTGGGATTGCGGACGTTGCAGGGCTACACGGGCATCGCGGACCAGGGGGTGCTGGAGACGACGTACGAGACCTTCACCCGCACCTTCCAGGAATGGCCCTATCCCGGTATGGAGGGGTTCGAGACGGTGGTCCGCACCATCGCCCAGATGGACGAGCGAGCGGCGGGCCGCACGGCCGCCGAGTACATGGACCTGCGCTTCCTGGACCGGCTCCGGTCCCGGGGACTGGCCACAGAGGGCAGCGGAGCGTGATCCCGCACCCGCCCACCGTCATTCCCGCGCAGGCGGGAACACACAGCGGGACCCCCACCACAGACCCTCCTCACCGCTGATGTTACGTACCAACGCAACGCTACCAACCAACGCCCACAAAGCCGTCGCGCCAGCGACACGGTCTAGGGCGTCGCCAGGAGCCGGCCCCAGCCCTGCACGGGCGGGGCGACGCCGTCGTGGATCAGCCGCCAGACGCGCGTGGTGGTGTTGGTAAAGACGGGCTTGCCGTAGTCCTCCTCCAGTATTGGCACGGCGGGCAGGGGACGCCAGGCGCCGCCGGGGAGAAAGAGGGCGTCCGCATCGGGGGCGGCGCGCATGGCCTCCCTGCCGAGCTCGAATGCGAGCCGCACGCCCATGTCGAAGCTCATGCCAAAGGCCTGTTGCGCCCACTGGCCCCTGGTGGTGATGGTGAGGACCTCGATGCCGGCCTCCGCGAGGTACTGGACCAGCTTGCCGTTGACCTCATCCGCCCAGCGGCTGCCGACGGCGATCCGCGTAACGCCCATGTGCTGCATAGCGGCGACAGCAGCCTCGCCGGCGGTGTCGCCGGGCACCCCGTGCTCCCGCTGGGTGTGCTCGATGAGCTCCAGCACGCGCGGGCGGCCGAGCTGGACCGAGATGGGAATGCCGTTAAGGCACACCCTCAGTGCGCCCCTGCCGGTCAGGTCCCGGACGCAGTCATCGTAGCGGGCCATTGCGTCTTCGACGCCTACGGTGGTGTAGTCGGCGATGCCCAGGACATTGGAGACGGTGAGGACCTCCGGGGGGAGCAGGGGCTCGGCGCGCCCGCCGGAGTCGCCCGTCTCGTCGCCCCGCGCGGGAGCGATAACGCCCCAACAGTAGGATCGCTGGGTCTGAGTTGTCACGTGTGGGCCTCCTTTTCCCGCGGCAGCGGTGGCGGCGGCGCCACCCAAATGGCCGGGTTGCTCAAGCCGCGCCCGCATTGTACTCCCAAGGGGTTGTGGGCCGCCAAGGGGGATGCGGGGCCGTGGTGAGAGGGACCGCCCGGAGGGCGTGAGCGGGTGTGGTAGGCTAACGACGCTGCAAGGGATCCTCGGTGCAGCCTCGTCGGAGAATCGACGCGGTGAAAGGAGACACGGGATGGCTCTGGAACGGTGCCTCTTGGAGATGGGGATGGGCGTGGACCTCCACGGCAGGGACTACACCAAGGCGGCTCAGAGGGCGGTAAAGGACGCACTGCGGCACAACAGCCTGGGTTTCGCCCGGGTCGTGGGCCAGAGCGTCGACGCGATGCACGTGGACGTGACCATTGGCGTGCCGCAGCCGGACGCCGTGGACCGCGAGGCCGTGGCGGGCGTGTTGCCCCACGGGCACGCCGAGGTCAGTGTGGTCCAGGGCGGCTTGGAGATTCCGAGCAGGGACGGCGCGGACGCGACGGTGATGGCCAACGCGGCAGTGATCGTGAGCCTGGACGTGTAGGGTGCCGTGCCGTCGCACCGCCTACCGGAAGGCCCGGTCCAGGGCCGCAACGCGCTCCGGAGACAGGCGCCAGCCGGCGGCGCCGCAGTCCTCGTCCACACGCTCGACCTTGTCGGTCTTGGGTATGGCAAGGACGCCGGGGTGGCCAATGCACCAATTCAGCGCCACCTGCGCCGGGGTCTTGCCGGTGTCGCGGGCTATCTGCTCGAGGACGGCCCCCTCGCGCCGGCGCCGCAGATGGGGCAGGGACGCGAGCTGGCCCTCCGCCAGGGGGCTGTAGGCGATGACCGTGACCCCGTACTGCTGGCAGTAGGGCAGCAGGCCGGCTTCTATGTCCCGGTCCTGCAGGTTGTAGAGCACCTGATTGGCGACGATGGGATGCCTGGTCATGGCGTCCCGGGCCTCTTGCAGCTGGGGCAATGAGAAGTTGCTGACGCCGACGAAGCGGATAGACCCTCGGTCCACCAGGTCCTCCAGGGTGCCCATGGTCTCGCCGACGGGGACCCGAGGGTCGGGCCAGTGGACCTGGTAGAGGTCGATGTAGTCGACGCCGAGCCGCCGCAGACTGGCCTCTGCGGCCTGCAGGACGTCGCGGCGGCGCAGGTGGTTGCCGGAGACCTTGGTGGCGAGGAAGAACTCGGAGCGGCGGCCCTTGATCGCCTGGCCGACGGCGTCCTCGGTGCCGTAGTTCTCGGCGGTGTCGACGAGGTTGGCGCCCAGCTCCAGCGCTCGCAGCAGCGGTTCCGCGCCGCCTCGATAGTTCCAGGCCCCAAAGCCGATGATGGGGACGCGGACTCCGGTCCGGCCAAGCTCGATCTGCTCCACGGCGTCCTCCATGCGCGAGAGTCTCCGAGTCCGGCGCCAGTATAGCAGACCGCGCAGCCTCCTTGGGGCCCCGCCGGGCGCGGGCGTCTAGCCGCCAACGGCTGTGTGATACATTAGGAGGGTCGGCTATCGACCATGCAGCAAGGGAGGAGGGGCTTCTCATGGCCAGCCCGGAGAATGCTCTGACCAGGACGGAAAAGAACCTCTGGAGCGCCATCGTCAACGAGGCTCTGGCGTACATCAAGTACACGGCCTACGCCAACCAGGCGCTCCAGGAGGGGCACCCGGAGGTGGCCCAGGTCTTCCAGGAGGTGGCCGGGGCTGAGACCATCCACGGCGTGAACCAGCTTCGTGTCGTGGGGGAGATCAAGAGCTCGAAGGAGAACCTGCAGGGGGTCATCAGCGGCGAGATCAAGGAGTTCACCTCGCTCTACCCCCGCATGGTCCGCGATGCCCTGGACGAGGGGCGGACCGACGCCGCACAGGCGTTCACGATGGCGATGGACCGGGAGCGGCTGCATCTCGAAGCCTTCGCGGTGGCGCTGGACGCGCTGGAGGACTCGCTGAAAGCGGAGGCGGCGGCCAGGCCGGCGCCGGCGCCCGCACAGCCGGCGGCGTCTCCCCCAGCGGAGGTGGCGGAGCGAACGGAGCGGAGCGGCCCGCCTGAGCGTACGGACGAGCTGGCGCCGGTGGCCCGCACGTTCCCGCAGGGGCTGCGCGAGGTCCAGATGGAGCAGGGCCGGGTGGCCGCTTTCGGGCGCATCCGGGAGGTGGTCTTCGGTGCGCAAGACGGCCTGCTCAGCACGGTGGCGCTGGTGACGTCGGTGGCCGCAGCGGTGACCGACACGACGACGGTCGTCATCGCGGGGCTTGCGGCGGCCCTGGCGGGCATGATCTCCATGGGCACGGGCAGCTACCTGGGCTCCAAGGCGGAGCGGGACGTCATGAAGGCGGAGATCGAGAAAGAGGCCAGGGAGCTGGAGGAGAAGCCGGGCGAGGAGCTGGCCGAGCTCGTGTTCCTCTACCATCAGCAGGGCATGAGCTACCGCGAGGCGCGGGACATGGCGGAGCACATCGCGTCGGACAAGGACCTCTGGCTCCGCACAATGGTGGAGAAGGAGCTGGGCATCAGTCCGGACATGTTCCAGAACCCGTTGAAGGACGGCCTGACGATGGCTGCTTCCTTCATCATCGCCGCCATCATCCCCATCGTGCCGTACTTCTTCTTGAGCGGGTCGCTGGCGATCCTGGTCTCTGTGGTCATGGCGCTGACGGGGCTCTTCGTCCTTGGCATGGGCAAGGGCCGGCTGGTGGAGAGGTCGCCGGCGCTCCAGGGGTTCGAGGTGCTGGCCATCGGCGCGGCCGCCGCCGGGGTGGCCTACCTCCTGGGCAACATCATCCCCCGTCTGCTCACATAGCAGAGACACCGGAGGCCGCATACCGGGCAGCGGCTGAAGGCAGCGGCGCCGGCCGGTTGCTAAGAGCCAGGCTGCGGCCCGCAGCAGAAGGATGCAGTATGACAGATGCGGGGCGAAGTATGCCGAACGGGGCCGGAGGCCCCGGCTCTCCCGCCAAGCGGCGGCGGCTCCTCCTGCCGGCGGTACTCACGGTGGTCCTCGTGAGCATCGCCCTCGCAGTCACCCTGGTCTTGATGGACGGCCCCCCGAGCGCGGAGGCTGCTCCCGAATTCACCCTTTCGCAGGCTGACGGCGGACCGGTCGCTCTGTCCGACTTCCAGGGGCGTGACCGGGTGGTCCTCGTCTTCTATCGCGGCTTCGGGTGAGAGGCCTGCCGCAACCAGCTCGGGGAGCTGGAAGGGTTCGTGCCCGCCCTCAGCGACCGGGATGCGGTCCTGCTGGCCGTGAGCATGGACGACGTGAGCAACGCCAGGCAGATGGTCGACCTGCACGGCCTCTCCTATCCAATACTGATGGACCCCTCCGGCAGCGTCGCGCAAAGGTACAGCGTCTTCGATCTCCTAGGCGACGGACTGGCGGCGCCCGCGGTATTCATCATCGACAAGCGGGGCCTACTCCGCTGGCAGTACGTGAGCCAGGGCGCCACGGACCGCCCCACGCCGGAGCGTATTCTGCAGGAACTGGACGCCCTGGGCTGAGCCGGGCGCGCAGGGCGGAGCAGGTCGCCGGCGCAGAGGCTCGCTCGACCGGGAAGCCGCTCACCGGGGCAGTGGTATAGAATGGGCCGGTACGTCACACCCCCAGCGAGGTCCACATGGACCGTCCCACGTTTCGGATGGTGCTCGAGGCGCGCAAGGCGATCTTGCCCTACCTGCCGCCGACGCCCCTGGTCTCGTACGCGGCCCTGAACGACCTGCTGGGCTGCGAGGTCTTCGTCAAGCGGGAGGACTGCCAGCCCATCAGCGCGTTCAAGGTGCGGGGCGGCATCAACCTGGTCTCCCGGCTGGACGCGGCGGAGCGAGGCCGGGGCCTCGTCACGGCCTCCACGGGCAATCACGGCCAGTCGATAGCCTATGCCTGCCGGATCTTCGGGGCCCGGAGCGTCGTCTGCGTGCCGGAAGGGGCCAACCCGCTGAAGGTGAAGGCGATGGAGGCCCTGGGCGCACAGGTCCGGGCCCACGGCGCCATTCTGGAGGACGCGCGGGAGCTGGCGGAGGAGCAGTCGAGAGAGCACGGCATGTACTACGTTCATCCAGCCAACGAGCCGTTGCTCATCGCCGGGGTGGCCACGGCGACCTTGGAGATGCTGGAGGCGGCGCCGGACCTAGACGTGCTCTTCGTCGCCCTGGGCGGCGGCAGCACCGCGGCCGGGGCGTGCATCGTGGCGCAGGCCGTCAACCCGCAGCTTCGAGTAATCGCCGTGCAGTCGGCCCAGGCCCCGGCGGGGTACCGCTCCTGGAAGGAGGGCCGAGTGGTGGAAGCGCCCATGGCGACGCAGGCCGAGGGCCTGGCGACGCGGTCGGGGTACGACCTTCCCCAGTCGGTGCTTCGAGACTACCTGAGCGACTTTCTGGTGGTCGACGACGCGGACCTGAAGGCCGCCGTGCGCGTATACCTGGAGAAGTGCCACGCCCTGTCCGAGCTCGCGGGAGCGGCGGCGCTGGCGGGCGCCATCAGCCGGAAGGACGACCTCCGGGGGAAGCGGGTGGGCGTTATTCTCAGCGGGGCCAACGTGACGATGGACCAACTCCGCGACATCCTTGACGGCGATGCGTAGGGCTCGGCGGCCCATGAACCGGCGGGCCCGCCGCAGGTGGGCGCGCAACGCCGACGCTGGGTCGGGCGGCGTGCGCTGGTGGGTGATCGCCGCGGTGCTGGCGGTGGCCGGCGTCGTGGGGCTGGCGCGCGTGTGGGCGTGGGCCCTGTAGCCGTGAGCGACGGTGCGGTGAGCTTCATTGACGCTCATCCTGAGCTGTGCTAGGTTAGGGCCAATTCTTGCCGCGGGGTGAATGTCGAGGAACGGGAGACGGGAGCTGGGGAGAGCCCGGCTGAGAAGGCGGCCGCAGCCGCCGCCGACCGCCAGGAACCTGATCTGGGTAATGCCAGCGCAGGGAGCGTGCAGGCACAGAGACCACTCGTAGGCCGCTGGCGCTCACCAGCGGCGCTTTTTGTTTGCGGAGGACGTTCCGTCAACACCCGGCGGGCGTTGTGAGCGCCGAGGCCCGCGCAGGGAGCGGATTGGCGTCGTAGTGACGACGGGTATCGAAGCCATCGTACAGGAAGGCATGCCATGGAAGACGGGCTGATCATCGCCGGCAAGGAGCTGCGTTCGCGGCTGATACTTGGCACGGGCCGCTACCGCACCAACGAAGAGATGCTCGAGGCGCTGGAGGCCTCCGAGGCGGACATGGTCACGGTGGCCATCCGCCGCCTCAACCTGGACGACCCCCAGGAAAAGACGATCCTGGACTACATCGACTGGACGCGGTACACGGTGCTGCCCAATACGGCGGGCTCCAAGACGGCGGAGGAGGCCATCTTCGCCGCGAAGCTGGGGCGGGAGGTCACGGGCTCCGACTGGGTCAAGCTGGAGGTGATCCCGGACCCGGCGTACCTCTTCCCCGACCCGGCGGGCACGCTGCGGGCGGCGGAGGCCCTGATCAAGGAGGGCTTCCAGGTGCTGCCGTACATCCACGCCGACCCGGTGCTGGCGCGGCAGCTGGAGGAGCTGGGCTGCGCCACGGTCATGCCCCTGGGCTCCGCCATTGGGTCCGGACAGGGGATCCACACGGCGGAGGAGGTGCGCATCATCATCTCCCAGGCCAGTGTGCCGGTGGTCGTGGACGCGGGGCTGGGCGTGCCCTCGGATGCGTCTCAGGCGCTGGAGATGGGAGCGTCCGCGGTGCTGGTGAATACAGCCATCGCGCAGGCCCAGGACCCGGGCCTGATGGGCGAGGCCTTCAAGCTCGGCGTCGAAGCGGGGCGCAAGGCGTACCTGGCGGGGCGCATCGCCAGAAAGAGCTACGCGGAGGCATCGAGCCCCACGGCGGGCGTCGCCGTGCCGGCGGCGCCGTCCCGGGCCTAGAGCTAGGCGACGCGGCGGATGCTGTCGGCGACCGGCTTGCCACGAACGCATCGGGCGCGGGGGGACTGATTGCCGCTTGCCGCATTCGAGGCAACGACGCAAGGGACTGCCGTCGACTACGCCCCCTTCCCGTCATTCCCGCGCCTCCCCCGCCGTCATTCCCGCGAAAGGAGACCCTTGCACAACCATCACTCCCGTACCCACCCGCCGTCATTCCCGCGAAAGCGGGAATCCAGGGGGAGGGGCCGCGGGTTGGAGAGGGCTGCTTCACCTTCACGACCTCGCCCTTCACGGCGAGTTACGCAAAGGTCTCCGAAAGCGGGAATCCAGGGTGGTTGAGGCGCGGGGTCATGCCCGCGACGGTCGGCGCACGAAATCTGCGCCCCTCCACGCCGGGGGGCACTCACTGAGGAGGCCCATTGCCTGTGCTCCCGGTCCCATGTCTGACCCTGGTCACTGACCGGCGGCTCTGTCCCCCTGGCTCGCTGGCGGAGCGGGTTGAGCGCGCCGTCGCGGGAGGGGTGGACCTGGTGCAGCTGCGCGAGAAGGACCTGCCCGCCGGGGAGCTGATGGAGCTTGCGCATGAGCTCCGGCTCGCCACGCGAGGCAGGGCGCTGCTGCTGGTCAACGACCGGGTGGACGTGGCCCTGGCTTGCGGCGCCGACGGGGTCCAGCTTGGAGAAGAGGGCCTGCCGGCCAACACGGCTCGTACACTCATGGGGCCGGAGTTGCTGATCGGCCGGTCGGTGCATAGCGAGGCCGGGGCGCGTCAGGCGGAGGCAGACGGCGCCGACTTCCTGGTGGTGGGCACCATCTTCCCCAGCCGGACGCACGCGCAGGGCCGGGCGGTCGGCGTCGGCCTCGTGGGCAGGGTCCGCGAGGCGGCGCGTGTTCCCGTGTTGGGCATCGGCGGCATCACGGCAGAAAACATCTCACAGGTCATGGAAGCGGGCGCCCAGGGCGCGGCGGTCATCTCCGCCATCCTGGGGTCTGCCGATCCGCGACAGGCAGCCGCTGAGCTGATGGAGGCCATGCGGCGGGCGGTGGCACCGGCGGCCCGGGAGCCGCAGTCTCCGCGCGGGGAAGCGCACACCCGGCATTCCAAGGGAGGCTGCCGTTGAGGCCGCGTAAGTTGGTCTTGGTTTGGCCCGTTCTTGCCCACGCCGCCGCCTGGGCTGCGTTCCTCTTCCTGGCGCTGTGGCCCGCTTCGTATCGGGGGACACACATCGAGATAGACGCGGCCGGCGTTCAGCACACGACCACTGAAACGGCATCCCTCGTGGAGGTCAACGGGCCGATGGTGCTGTTGCCGCTGTTCCTGCCCGTGGCGTTGACCGGACTCGCGCTCCTGGTTGTTTGGCAGTGGAATCTCAAACGGTGGACGAGAGGTGTATTTCTCTGGGTCCTGGCGCTCCTCTCGCTTGCGTTCTGTGTGTTGGGGATACTCTCCATCGGAGTGTTCTTCCTGCCCGCGGCTTTGGCCCTGGTAGTCACGGCCATCGTTGGCACGTTCCACGCGCAACGCCGGGACGAGGGAGCGCCGGCGTGATCACGATCACCGTCAACGGCCAGGTCCGGGAGCTGGAGGGTCCCATGACGCTCCCACGCTTCATCGAGGGCCTGGGGATCCGAGCCGCCTTCCTCGCGGTGGCGTACAACGGGGAGGTGCTGCGCAGGGAAGAGCACGCCTCGGTCACGCTGAAGGAAGGCGACGTCCTGGAGTTGGTCCGCCCCGTGGGGGGCGGCGCCGCAGGAGGAGGAGCGACGTGAGATGGTACGTGCTGAGGCCCATCGCAGCAGTGTTGACGGGGTGCATCTGGGTGCTGGAGGTGCTGGTGGGGGTTTTCGGTGCGCTGCGCTTCTTCGTCGCCGCGGGGTTCAGCATCCGCTACGTGATGGAGCGCAAGCGTTGGTTCGAGGAGTCGATGCTGGGCCGTCGCATGGGCTTCAAGGACATGCTGGTCTTCGGCCGGTGGCACACGCGCTCCCGCTCCTGAGAGCCCCTCTCACAAACCCGCCCCCTCGTCATTGCTTCGAAAATAGGCGTCTACCCCTTCCTCATCATTGCCGCGCAGGCGGGAATCCAGGGTGGCGGGCCGTGGGGGGCTACCCCCACCACAGACCCTCATCACCCCTGATGATACGTACCGACCCAACGCTCCCAACCCACGCCCACAAAGCCGTCGCGCAGCGACCCCGCGAAAGCGGGAATCCAGGGGGGCAAGGGGAAATAGGGGCCCCTTCCTTCACGCGGCCACCCCTTCCCGCAGAGGGCCGCAGGGGGTGCGTGCCCCCTGCGGCCCGGCGCATCCGTCTGAAATGCCCGGCTACCCGGCGGCCCTGGAGACCCGGCCGGTCCCCCCTGCGGCACGCCTCGCCCTGCCCGCGCCACGCAGGCGCGGGTCCAGAATGTCGCGGAGGGCGTCGCCGAAGACGTTGGACCCGAAGATCACCGACGTCAGGGCCAACCCGGGCCAGAGCATGAGCCAGGGCGCCTCAGCGTAGAAGTCCAGGGCGTCGCCGCCCAGCATCCTGCCCCAGGATGGGAACGGAGGCGGGATGCCGTACCCCAGGAAGCTCAGGCTGGACTCGGCCAGGATGACGCTGCCGACGTCCAGGGTGGCCAGGACCATCAGCGGGGCGAAGGTGTTGGGGGCGATGTGCCTGAGCAGGAGCCGGGGGGTGCTGGCGCCGATGGCGCGCGCCGCGTCCACGAAGGGCGTCTCCTTTAGGGAGAGCACCACCCCTCGGATAATGCGGGAGGAGCTGAAGCCGCCGAGGGAGAGGATGATGATCATGGTCCAGATGCCGCCGCCCAGCAGGGAGGAGAGGCTCAACAGGATGAGGAGACGCGGCAGAGTGATCCAGGTGTCGACCAGGAGCCGCTGTGTCCATGTGTCCCACCTGCCGCCGTACCAGACGGGAACGACGCCGAGAAACAGGGTGAGGATCGTCTGCACGGAGACGGCGCCGATGACGACGTAGATGGAGATCCGGGCGCCGTAGATGACGCGGCTGTAAAGGTCCCTGCCCAGCTGGTCCGTGCCGAGGATATGGCCGCCGGTGGGCGCTGAGAGCATGTTGTCGAAGTCCAGCTCGGCGTAGTCGTGGGTGGCCAGCACGTCGGCGAAGATGGCGGCGACCATAAAGGCCACGATGATGAGCCCGCCGAAGGCGCCAAGAGGCTTCTCTCGGAAGAGGTTGCCTACGGCGCGGAGCAGGCGCACAGCCCGGGGCGCGCTCCTGCGCGTCCTGGCAAGCGCTTCTACGATTCCCGGTTGCTCTGCCACGAAGGTCCCCCTACCGGTATACGACCCGCGGGTCCAAGAAAGAGTAGGTCAGGTCCACAAGCAGGTTGGTAATGACGACGACGACGGCGTAGAGGAAGATGACGCCCTGGACCGTCGCGTAGTCCCGGAACTGGAGGGCGTCCAGGGTGTAGAAGCCGATGCCGGGCAGGTCGAAGATGGCCTCGATGATCACGGTCCCGGACAGGAGATTCACGAGCTCCAGGCCCAGCAGCGTCACCACGGGAATCATGGCGTTCTTGCTGGCGTGGCGGATGAGCACGGACCGCTCCTGGAGCCCCTTGGCCCACGCCGTGCGGATGTAGTCCTGCCGCAGCACTTCCAGGAGCGTCGCCCGCATCATCCGGGTCACGCGGGCGATGAAGTTGAGCGACAGGATGAAGGCGGGCAGGATCATGATGCTGAGGTTCCTGATGGGGTCCTCGGTGAAGCCGACCCAGTCCTGGCGGGGAATCCAGCCGAAGAATCTGGCGGAGAGAACGATGGCCATGACGCCGATCCAGAAGCTGGGCAGCGAGAGCCCGAGCACGGCGAAGGAGCGCGCGACGTAGTCCACCACGGTCTCCTGCCGCACCGCCGCCAGGATCCCGGTTGGGATGCCGAAGACGATGGTAAAGAACATGGCCAGGAGGGCCAACTCCATGGTCACCGGCCAGCGCCAAGCCACCTGCTCCAGGATGGAGGACCTTCCGAGAATGGAGTCGCCCAGGTCCAGGTGCAGCACGCCCCACAGCCAATCGAAGTAGGCCGGGATGGCGGGCTTGTCCAGGCCGAGCAGCTCCTCAACCCTGGCCCGGTCGAAATCGCCCCCGCCAAGCTCGCCCTCCAGCATGGAGATGATGTCGCCGGGGATGAAGCGGTGCAGGAAGAAGACGATGGCCGAGATGAAGAGAATGGTGGGGAGGACCTGAAAAAGCCTTCGGGCGATGTACCTGTGCATGCTGTGAGCCCTTCAGGATCGACTACGATTCCGCTGGGGTTCCCTGACCGTCACCGCCCAAACATACCCGCCGCCGGGGCACGACCTTCGCTGTTCTCCCGGGCCATCCCACGGGGTAAGAGACCTTTGCACAACCGTTATTCTCGCGAAAGGAGACCCTTGCGTAACCGTCATTCCCGCACCCACCCACCGTCATTCCCGCGAAAGCGGGAATCCAGGGGAGGGGCCTCAGGTTGGCAGGAGCTGCTTCACTTTCACGACCTCGCCCTCCACGGGGAGTTGCGCAAAGGTCTCCGAAGGCGGGAATCCATCCCTCCCTGCGCGAGCACGCTACCTGCCTCACTCCCTTGTAAGACAGGTTCTATGGGGCTGTGGGCGGGCCGGAATCATCCCACGGGGACGACGCCGGTCCGCCCACAGCCTGTTTGCCTGATGCTACTGCGTCAGCCAGAGCTCCCGGAAGAAGACGCCCGTCTGATGGCGGAACATGGGGCCGCTGCCCTTGAGCGTTCCGTTCAGCCTCTCGCTGAAGGCGTTGAACCGGTAGAAGCCGGGGAAGGCTACCCAGTAGGCCTGGTCGACTATTCTCGTCTGCATCTGCTTGAAGAGGTCCGCGCGCTCCTGGTCGTCGCCCGTGGCCCGCGCCCTTTCGACCTGGGCATCGAGCCCCGGCTCACAGATGCCGGAGCGGTTGACCGACGGCGTCGCGCCGCAGTGGAGCGCGCCGATCATGTTGATGTAGGGAGAGCCGTAGCCGGACTTCATCACGCCGGCGGCGCCGTAGCCGCGGGTGGAGATGCCTTCCTGGTAGGCCGCCAGCTCCTGCGGGTCCAGCTTCACCTTGATTCCTGCCGGAGCGAACAGGGCCGGCAGGGACTCCACCAGCTCGCGGAAGGGGGAGCCGTGGTGGAAGCCGGCGAAGAAGGTCACCTCGATGCCGTCGGGATAACCGGCCTCGGCAAGCAGGGCCTTGGCGGCTTGCGGATTGTGCTCCAGGTACTTCGCCTGCTCCGGCGGGTAGTCCTTGGGCTGGATGTAGTGCTCCCAGGTGCTGGAACCGACGCCCAGGGCGAGCCCCTCGCCGCGGAACGGCCCCTTGATAATGTTCTGCCGGTCCATGCCCATCGAGAAGGCGCGGCGGACCCTCACGTCGGTGAAGGGCGGAATGTCGTTGTCCATCCAGAGGTTGTAGGAGGAGGTCTCGCAGGGCGTGTACTTGATGTTGGGCGCCAGACGCTCGAGCCGCTGCTTGGCGCTGATGGTGACCTCTTCCAGGAAGTCCAGCTTGCCCACCTGGAGCGCGGCGATCCGTGTGGACACGTCCCGCATGATGCTGAGCTTCATCCCGTCGGCGTAGGGAAGGCCCTCAGCCCAGTAGTCAGGGTTGCGGACGACCACGTGGCCGACGCCGGGCGTGTACTCCGTCAGGATGAAGGGCCCCGTCCCGATGGCCGTCTCCTTGGTGTCAAAGTTGCCCTCGGGGCCCGCGGCTTCCTTGGCCATGACCGTGGCGGATCGCCAGGTCAGGAGCTGGAGGGGCAGCTGGGGAGAGGCGTCCTTGGTCTTGATGCGGATGGTGTACTTGTCCGGAGCGGTGATGCTCTCGACGTTCTCCCCCACCGACTTCTGAATGCCCCGGTCGAACATGCGCTCGTAGCTGAAGATCACGTCGTCCGCCGTCATCTCCCGGCCATTGACCGGCTCCACGTTGTGGAACTTGACTCCCTCGCGGAGCTTGATGTCCCAGGTCTTGAGGTCGTCGGCGATGCTCCAACTCTCTGCTAGGTAGGGCCGCAGCACCTCTGCGCAGAGGTTCTCGGGCAGCGTGTCGTCTATGGCGAGCCGCTCGTAGGGCATGCCGATAATCTGGCGCGCCTCCCGGCGACCGCCGGCGATCTGGGGATCGAAGCCGCCGCGGGGGTCCCGGCGGACGTGGATGTTGATGGTGCCGCCGTACTGGGCCTTGCCCATCGCCATCATCGAGTCGTCCTTGGGCATCGCCGTGGAGGTGGTGCCGCTGGAAGTCATCGCGCTGCCCGTCGGAGACATCGGGTCAGCCGCGGGAGCCGCAGGAGCGGGCTGTGCGGGCGCCGAGGGCTGCTGGGGTGACTGGCTCGTAGTGACTGGGGCTTCGGCGCAGGCTACTGCCACCAAGGCAATCAGAAGCATGGCACTGATAGCTAGCTTGGCTAACATCCCGTCCTCCTCTTGAAGCGGACATGCGATTAGATTTGAAGGACTCTACTGTCACATTCCCCGTTTGTCAAGCCCTCTGTAGATGTTCAATGATTATGTCAGGGTGTAACTGTTCAATGAAAATGTCAGTCCATGAGAGGACTGACGTTGACGAACAGAGAGCAGTCGAGGATACAGTTATTGAACGGAGTGATCGAGGGCAAGGTGACTGTGGCAGAGGCGTCTGGGCTGATGGGAGTGAGCGAGCGCCATACATGGCGACTACTGGCAGCGTACAAGAAGGAGGGAGCAGCTGCCATGGCCCACGGGAACAGGGGAAGGAGGCCTTCAACCACCACGTGCCCGAGGACACAGCAGAGGGTGAGGGAGTTGGTCGAAGGCCCCTACGCAGGCTTCAACCACACCCACCTGACCGAGATGCTGGCAGAGCGAGAAGGGATCGCTCTGTCCCGCTCCACCGTCAGGAGGCTCCTGCTTGCTGAGGGTGTACAGAGCCCTCGGCCCCGCAGCGCTCCCAAGCGCTACAGACGACGGGAGCGCTGCCCCCAGGAGGGGATGCTGCTGCAAGTCGATGGGAGCCGCCACGACTGGCTACAGGGCCGAGGTCCCTACCTGACCCTCGTCGGCGCCGTGGACGACGCCACAGGGACGGTCCCCTTCGCCCTGTTCAGGCAACAGGAAGACGCCCACGGCTACATGTTGCTGCTCAGGGAGACCATCGACCGCCGCGGTGTCCCCCTAGCCTTGTACAGCGATAGACATGGCATCTTCCAGCGCTCACCCAAAGAGCCCGAGACCATCGAAGAGCAGCTTCGGGGCAGACGTGACCCCACTCAGTTCGCCAGGTCGCTCGAGGAGTTGGACATCCGGCTCGTCCTGGCCCACACACCGCAGGCGAAGGGCCGCGTGGAGCGCGCCTGGGGCACCTTCCAGGACCGGCTGGTCTCTGAGATGCGCCTCGCTGGAGCCTCGACCACCGAGCAGGCCAACGAGGCGCTCTGGGGCTTCCTGCCACGCTTCAACAGGCAGTTCGGAGTACCTGCGGCTCAGCCGGGAACGGCTTACCGACAACTGCCCGACGACCTATGCCTCGATGCCGTCCTGTGCTTCAAGTACCTGCGCACTGTGGCCAACGACAACACTGTGCGCTTCAATAGCTCCACCCTGCAGATCCATTCGGATGGCTCCAGGGCCAGCTACGCTCGTGCCAAGGTCGAGGTCCAGGAACGGCTCGACGGCAGCATCGTGGTCGTCCACCAGGGAAGGACTCTGGCAACAGAGCCCGCCCCTGATGGGCCTGTCGAGCTCAGGGCTCGCAGCGGCCGGCGCTCCAACGGGTCGCTCCCTGCCAACAGCACAGCGTCCAACTCCAAGGACCCCCTCATACACCCTGTGGGCGTTGAGCGACGGAACGGAGCGAAGAGCCCCCAGGGTACCCCACCCCCCAACCCCGCCAGAACCAAGGCCCGACAACCAAGGAGACCGGCACCCGACCATCCCTGGAGAAGACCACTACTGACATAATCATTGAACAATTACACTGACATTTTCACTGGACAACGACAGCCCTCCGAGCCTCGGACGCGCAGAATCCGCAGATCCGCCTCAGCGGCCGGGAGCGGCGTGGGCCGTCCCCTGGCCGCCCGTGCCCCTTCTCCGCTCTCGGCGTGCCATCCGCAGACCCTCATCACCCCTGATCACACGTACCGACCCAACGTTCCCAACCCACGCCCACAAAGCCGTCGCGCAGCGACCCCTTGACAGCCCACAGCAACAGGCCCAAACTGAGCGCCAGCCGACCGACAAGGCGGCACAAACGCAGCGCAGCGGGGGGTGTGACATGACACAGCAGCAAGCAGGGACAGCGCCGGCGGCCCAGGGGGCCGGCCTCACGGTACGCGACCGCGGGATGCCCTACGACCGGTGGATTGAGTCGCTCGGCGTGCCCATCCACCGCGGCTACTTCATCGAGGACGCGCGCACCATCGAGGTGGGCCCGTGGGACGAGCGAGGGTGCAACGCCGCCTTCCTGCAGCTGGCGGGGATGAAGGGCGTCGCCGAGGGCCGCATCACGGAAATCCCGCCGGGCGGGAGCACGGCGCCGATGCGCTTCTCCCTGGACGAAGCGGTGTACGTGCTCGACGGCCAGGGGCTCACGACGGTCTGGGCCGAGGGCGTGGCGAAGAAGACCTTCGAGTGGAGCGCGCGCAGCCTCTTCCTGATCCCGCGCGGTGCGTACCGGCAGTTCAGCAACGCCCGGGGCGACCGGCCCGCACGGCTGCTGCACAACAACAACCTGCCTGTCGCCATGTCCTTGAACCCGGACCCCGACTTCTACTTCAACAACCCCTATGAGGCCCCGGGCCTGCTGGAGGCGAAGGAGGGCGAGCTCTACTCCACCGCCACGAGGATAGCGGGAGGCCGCGGCTCCTCCTGGTACGGCAACTTCTTCACGGACATGGCTGCGTGGGACGGGCTGGTGCCCCACCGGCAGCGCGGCGGCGGCGGGCACGTGGTGGACGTGGCGTTCCCGCACTCGGAGACCAACGGCCATATGTCCGTCTTCCCGCCGGGGACCTACAAGAAGGGGCACCGGCACGGTCCCGGCGTGGTGATCGTGATCCCGGCCGGCGAGGGATACTCGATCATGTGGCCGGAGGGGGAGGAGAAGGTCATCGTGCCGTGGCACGAGGGCAGCATGTTCGTGCCGCCGAACCGCTGGTACCATCAGCACTTCAACGTCAGCGTGACACCCGCGCGGTACCTGGCGTTCCACGCGATGAGCCAGGTGGGCGGAGGCAACGAGCGGGTCATGGACCCGGGGCGGGACCAGATCGAGTACCCCAACGAGGAGGCGTGGATCCGGGAGATGTTCGCGGAGGAGATGAGCAAGCGGGGCCTCAAGAGCCTGATGCCCGAGGAGGCCTACACGAACCTGGACTACAAGTGGGGGTACAGCGCCGAGGAGGAGCAGGGGGCCCAGATCTTCAACTAGCAGGCGGGGTCCTGCGGGGAACCGGAAGACCAGGTCAACCGAGGGGCGCGGGGTGCTGCGCCCCTCGCCGTTCTTGCGGCCCACCAACCGCCGCCCCCGGCGCACCCTCCCCACACAAAGCCGTCGCGCAGCGACCTCCACTTGACAGCGGGGCGCAACACGCCGAAACTGGGGCCGTTCTCATGTACAGAGCAACAGAACTGAAGGAGGGTGTGAGATGACGCAGACCAACGGCCGTCCCGCGATCCGTGATCGCCGGGACGCAAAGCTGCCCTACGATGAGTGGGTCGAGTCCATCGGCGTGCCGATCCACCGGGGCTACTTCATCGAGGACGCGCGGAACATCGAGGTCGGCCCGTGGGAAGAGCGGGAGTGCAACGCGGCCTTCATCCAGCTTGCGGGCATGCAGGGCACCGCCGAGGCCCGCATCACGGAGATTCCTCCGGGAGGGACCACTGCGCCAATGAAGTTCGCCCTGGACGAGGCTGTGTACGTCCTGGATGGACAGGGCCTCACGACGGTGTGGGCCGAGGGCGTGCCGAAGAAGACCTTCGAGTGGGGCCCTCGCAGCTTGTTCCAGCTCTCTCGTGGCACGTACCGCCAGTTTAGCAACGCGCGGGGGGACCGTCCCGCGAGGCTCGTCCACAACAACCACCTCCCGGTGGCCATGTCCATCAACTCGGACCCCGACTTCTACTTCAACAACAAGTATGAGAAGCCGGATCTGCTGGAGGCGGCGGAGGGGGAGCTGTACTCCATCGCCACCAGGGCCGACGGATCAGGCCGGGGCGCAACCTGGTTCGGCAACTTCTTCACGGACCTGGCTGCGTGGGACGGCCTGGTCCCCCACCGCCAGCGCGGCGGCGGCGGCCACGTCGTGGACATCTCCTTCCCGAGCTCTCAGCTGGGCGGTCACATGTCCGTCTTCCCCACGGGCACCTACAAGAAGGGCCACAAGCACGGGCCCGGCGTCGTGATCATCATCCCCGCCGGCGAGGGCTACTCCATCATGTGGCCGGAGGGGGAGGAGAAGATCATCGTGCCGTGGCACGAGGCCAGCATGTTCGTGCCGCCCAACCAGTGGTTCCACCAGCACTTCAACGTCAGCGTCACGCCCGCCCGGTACCTGGCGCTCTCCCCCATCCGCCAGCTCAGCGGCAACGCGCTGGAGGGCGAGGACCGGCCCCTGGTCCAGATCGAGTACCCGGACGAGGAGCCCTGGATCCGCACGAAGTATGAGGAGGAGGTCGAAAAGCGCGGCCTCAAGAGCCTCATGCCGGAGGAGGCCTACGCCAACCGCGACTACAAGTGGGGCTACGGCGCCAACGAGGAGCAGGGCGCCCGGCTGGCCGGCACGTAGCACCAACCCGCAGCCCCGAACACGACAAGAGGGCCGCGCGTCCTGGGGGAGACCCAGTATGCGCGGCCCTCTCTCTATGCGAGACCTTTCCACAACCGTCATTCCCGCACCCACCCGCCGTGGCGACCCCGCAACCCTCCCCCCACATGGCCGTCGCGCCAGCGACCGGTTGCAGCGCCTCCTATCCACCGCTACCATGTGCCCAGCCTGAGCGCCCCCGGCAGAGAAGAGCATGGAGACCGGGCACCGAACTCGATTCCAGCGCCGCATCTACCCGCTGGACCCCCGCGAGATCACGGAGGAAGAGCTGGCGGTGGTCTTCGCGATGACGTCGCGGCGGCCGGAGCCTTTCGACCAGATCCGCGACATCGTGACCGCGGAGAAGGCGGCCGACTTCCACGAGCGGTGGGTGCTGGGCTACGGGCACGCGTCGGTGGCCGAGCACGCGGTCATCCACATGGCCGTGGAGAACGTGTCGCGCCTCGCCTGCGACACGCTGGAGGACAACCGCCTGGCGTCGTACACGGAGAAGTCGAGCCGCTATCAGGTCCTGGACCAGGGAGCGTACTACACCCCCGCGGAGCTGGAGGGTGAGCCCGGGCTCCGGGACCTCTACACCGCCGCGTGCGACCAGCTCTTCCTCCTGTACGGCAGGCTGGTGGAGGGGACGCAGGAGCACCTGCGGTCTGTGCGGGAGCAGGAGGAGGGGGAGCGCGACGGGGCGTACCGGGTGCGCATCCGGCGCGAGGCCGTCGATAGCTGCCGCTTCGTGCTTCCCGCGGCCACACTGACCAACGTGGGCGTCTCCATGAACGCGCGGAGCATGGAGCACGCCATCCGCAAGCTCCTCTCCTCTGATCTGGACGAGGAGCGGCAGGTGGGAGAGAGCCTGAAGGAGCAGGGTCGGCTCATCACGCCCACGCTCATCCGCTACGCCGATCGCAACGAGTACCTGGTGCACACCCGGGAAGCGCAGCAGGCCTTCGGCGCGGAGACGGAGGGGGACGCCGGGGTGGAGGGCAGCATCGAGACCCGGCTGGTCAGCTACGACACCGACGCGCAGGCCCGGCTGGTGGCGGGGCTCCTGTACCGCTACACTTCCGGACCGTACGACGAAGCATGGCGTCGAGCCCAGGGCATGTCGGCCCGGGAGCAAGAGGCGGTGGTGCAGGCGGCGCTGGAGCGGATGGGCCCCCACGACGCGCCCCTGCGGGAGCTGGAGCTGGTGGACTTCACGTTTGAGCTGCTCATCGACTACGGCGCCTACCGCGAGTTCAAGCGGCACCGGATGCAGACGTACATCCCGCAACCGCTCACGGTGGGCCTCGGCTACGTCCTCCCGCCCCTGGTCCAAGAGGCCGGGCTGGAGGGGGTCTTCCGGGAGGCGATGGAGGCGTCGGCGTCGGCCTACCGCCGGCTGGCCGGGCTGTCGCCGCGGGTGGCCGAGTACGTGGTCACGCACGCCCACCGGCGGCGGGTGCTGAGCAGGATGAACCTGAGGGAGTGCTACCACCTCTTCAAGCTGCGCACGCGGCCTGGGGCCCACTTCACCATCCAGGAAGCATCGAGACAGGCGTTGGACCTCGTGCGCCAGGTCCAGCCGCTGCTGGCGAAGTACATCCAGCTGCGCACGGACTAGGGCCCGGCCGTTTCGCCAACGACCCGCAGCGACCCGTCATTCCCGAAAAAGGAGACCTTTGCACAACCGTCACTCCCGCACCCACCCGCCGTCATTCCCGCTTTCGGAGACCTTTGAATAACCTTGGGTAGTCCCTTGTCTGGCGGGATCCCTGGGGCGGAACGGGGCCCGGCGGGGCGGACGGTGGCTCGCTCTGCCCCTCGGCGGGGGCGCGGGGGCCCTGCCAACCCCGGGTCTCGGTGCCATGCCCCCATCAACCGGTCACCTGCACCACTTTGCGCAGATTGAAGGCCATGAGCTTGAAATACATCTCCAGCGCGTTGCGCCGGAGGCTCCGGTACCGCACCCGCGTGTACCCATAGCTGCGTTTCAGGGTGCCGAACACCCTTTCCACCTGGTCCCGCCGGGGGGCGATCAATCGGTTCCGCCGCTGCTGCCAGTGCGGAAGGGCCTGCTGATGCTTATGGGAGCGGTGCAGGATGCGGTCCTTAATCCCCCGGGTCTGCAGCCACGCCCGCCGGACCTGGGACTCGTAGGCTTTGTCGCCGTACACCGCCCCCTCATCCCCGCAGATCAGGGCGTCGGCCACCGGACTCTCATACACCTTCGCCGTCGTGAACACCCCCCGCCGCACCAGGCCGGCCCCCTGGTCCACCCCAATATGCACCTTGTACCCAAAGTGGGTCCGGGACCCCCGGCCCGTGTAGCTCCAGGTGGCATCCGGGTCCCGAGGACTGCCTGCCCCCAGCCCCGCAGACCGGGGCGGCCGACGCACCTGGGCCTCCACCAGCGTGGCGTCCACCAGCGTCCCCTGTTTCAGCAGCAGGCCTCGGGCTTCCAACTGCCGCTGCAACTCCTCGAAGAGCTTCTGGCTCAGCTCCTGGGCCTCCAGGGCCGTGCGGAACCGGCTTATGGTGGAGTAGTCCGGAGTGGCGTCCGCTAGCCCCAAGCCCACGAAGCGCCGGAAGGAGATGCGGTCCTGCAGGGCCTCCTCCGTCTGGGGGTCCGACAGGGTGTACCACTGCTGCAACAGCAGCACCTTCACCAGCACCAAGGGCGGGTAGCTGGGGCGTCCCTCCGGCGCCGCGTACACCCCGGCCACGGCCTGGGCAAACGGCTCCCAGTCCACGGCCCGGCTGATGGCCTCCAAGCGAGCGTTCTGCCCCAACGTCTCCGGCAACCACGATTCCACCAACCCCGGCTGTCCCAGAGTGCGATGCATCAGACCCTCCTTGCCGTAACCATTACTTTCCCCAAGAATATCCCTTCCCCCCAGGGTTATGCAAAGGTCTCCGCAGGCGGGAATCCAGGGGGGGGTTGGGGGGTGGGGCTCCCCCTGCAAGGCCGTCGTGCCAGCGACCCGCCAGCGACCTCATCGGACGAGGCCCAGGACGAGCTGGACGATGACCGCCCCCACGACGAGGAACAGCAGGCTGTTCACCCGCCCCTTGAGCTCGTCGAGGCCGCGCTCGACGCCGAACAGCCGCTCCTGGAGCAGCGCCTCGAAGGCGCTGCCCGGTAGCAGGTCCGGGCGTCCCTCCCCCGGCGACGGCGGCGGGGCCCCGGGCGTCCTGTCCCGCAGCCGCCCCAGCAGCTCCTCCAGCCCCGTCGCTTCTTCACCGCGCCGCGCTCTGCTCACGCTCCGTCACCCCCGCCGAAATCTCCGAGCCCCATGCTCCTGCCGACGCCCTCCAGCACGCCGGCGAGGCTCGACTCCAGGTCTTCCTTCGCATCCGCCGAAAGGCGGTAGCGGATGGCCACGGCCCGGACCAGCATGCCCACGCCCTTGAGCAGCAGGTCGAAATCGTCCGGGTGCTTCGTGGCGCACGTGAACAGCCGGATCCGGAGCAGCTCGATCTCCGCGTCCAGGCCCTTCACCTGCCTCACCCCGGGCAGGCGCACCCGCTCAGCCTCGGAGAGCGCCTCCCGGTAGAACTGCTCGGGGTCGGTCGGCCCCTTACCCTTCTCGCTCATGCATCCCCTCCACCACGAGGCGCAGCAGCTCCTCCAGGCTCTCCTCCGGCACGCGCTCAGCGAGCTGCAGAAGAGCGGTGAGCAGCACGTAGGCCGCCAGCTCCCACTGCTTCCTCTCGATGGCCCGGGCCAGCATGCTCACGACTCACCCCTTTCGCCCCAAGGCGCCGTCAGCGCCTGGACCGGCTTCGCAGGACCAGGACCGACATCGCCCCGACGGCGGCCATGGCCACGAGCCCCGCCAGCGCGGCGATGCCCGCCGGCCACGGCTCCACCGTCGGCGCAACGTGCGCCCCACTTGTCAGAACGAAGCCCAGGTTGGTGAGAGCAAGCACCCCCGCGCCGATACGGCGCCCACGCCTCCGCTCCCCCGCCGCCGCCGTCCCGCCAGGCCTCCCCTCCCCCGCCACCGCCCCCTGACGACCCATGCGCCGCCACATCGCGCCGAAGTGCGCGGCGTTGTAGCCCCCGAACAGCACAATGGCCGCTCGCTGGGCCAGCAGGACCGATTCCATCGGGTCCGATTCCCACGGCATCCCACCTCCTTCACCGCCTTCATCGGCGGCTGATGTCCGTAAGAATAGAACCTATATTCTGTATAGACAAGAGGCAGATGGCACAGAGAGCCAGGGCCGGGCGGGAGGGGAGAGGGCGAGGAGAGCGGCGCGTCGGCGCTGCGGATGGGCGCAACCCAGGCTGTGCTCCCGATGAATCGGCCTACGCAGCCTTCGCCAACGACATACCCTGCGAAAGGGAATTATGTACAATCCTAGCGGTGGCGGCTCCGGCAGGTGCCCACGTGGGCTGTAGGCTAGCTTCAACACCCCCTGCCAACAAAAGTATAGGTAGCTAGGGATGTTCTGAACAAGGCTCGAAGAGGTG
Organism: Dehalococcoidia bacterium; assembly: GCA_965197715.1. Taxonomy (GTDB): domain Bacteria; phylum Chloroflexota; class Dehalococcoidia; order Lucifugimonadales; family UBA1127. The sequence goes on along the minus strand of OZ240224.1, from coordinate 1,722,617 downwards.
CCCCTTGTGTTTGTTAGACCAATGCTCGGGGAGCGGGTGGATTGGCTGGGGGGAGTTTCCCAATTTTCTCCAACCCCCATGCCCCACTAGATCACCTACCTGCCCCCACCCCCGGGACCCCGGACGGCCAAAGCCTGTGGTTTGATAGATTTTATACGCATAGGGAGAGAGGTATTGTGGTGGAATCTTTATTTAGCTGGATTTCATTGGCCAGTAACATCATCGGAGGTTTTGCATCAGGCGTCGCTGTGACCGTAGTTGTAGGCGTATACATTAAAATCAACAAATGGCTTCTGAGGCGTAACCAAGTTCGTTACTTCCGTGAGGTTGTGTCAAAAGGTATTGGTGATCTAAAACAGGCTGAGGAACAGGGTGAAATGTATGTCCCGGGAACAAACTTTATCATTACTCCAGACCAACTACGACACGCGTATCATGATTGGATGCGTCAAACGCTGGACGGGGCGATTGACCATCGCGCATCGGAAATAGCTTACGATGAAGTCTATGAGTTACGTCAAGCCCTACATGCTGTGAATTGGACCATCGAGAATCACAAGGCACCACCTAAAGGATTGTACGATTCGATGGTCGGGAAACTTCAATCTATCAAATGGCTAGGAACCTTCTGAACAAGCCTGCGGCGATGTGGCATAGTACTGCTGGATAAGCCGATGCCTGTTGGGGGTAGGTTGTGATGGACCCGGACGAGGAGTGAAGAATCATGCCGAAGCTCAGCCCTGCGGGGATGATAGCGGTCAAGGCCGCCCTTGAGAAGTACATTGAGGATGTCGAGGCCGCGCCGTTGCGCTCTGCAACCATCCAGACATACCGCCACCACGCACGCCAGTTCGTCCGCTGGCTGGATGACGACTTCGAGCCCGGCGCATCCGTCCTGCGGCGCTAGGATTATATATAATTCCCCTTCGAAAATATCGCCTGACGCAGCCGCGACCCTAGCAACGCGGCGCGCGCTCCGAAGCAATCCGCCCTATACTGTCGGCAGACCCGGCGTCGCCGGCCCGCCGTAGCGAGGCCCGCGCCGCCGGATACGGAGGTGGGCGCCGTGCTTCCCGATCTGCCGGAGATCTCCCTGCTGCAACAGCGCTTCCTGGAGGCCCGCGTCCTGGGGCCCCTCATCCGCGCCTTCCAGCGCGAGGTGGGCGCGGAGCGGGCGCTGGAGATCGCCGGCCGCGCCATCCAGGAGCTCGCCCAGGAACGCGGACGAGAGCTGGCAGGGCAGAGCCAGACCCAGGACCTGGACGCCTTCGCCAACGTCGCCAAGGCCTGGCGCAGCCAGGGCGCCCTCACCATCGAGGTCCTGGAGCAGACCCCAACCCGCTACGACTTCAACGTCACCCGGTGCCGGTTCGCCGAGATGTACCGCGACATGGGGCTCGCCGACCTGGGCTCCGTCCTCTCCTGCAACCGGGACGGCTCCCTCTGCCAGGGCTTCAACAGCGCCATCACCCTCTCACGGACCCAGACCATCATGCAGGGCGCGACCCACTGCAACTTCCGCTACACCTACCAGCCGCCGGGCGGTGAGCCCGGCTAGGAGGAAGACTAGCCCTGGAGCGACTCGGCCCGTGCGCGCACCGCGCCGGGCAGTAGTCCCCGATGGGTGAGCGTAGTGGCTGGGGCGTGGAGGCCCGGGGGTCGGTCACCCGGCCGCCGGGCCTTTGGGCATACTTTCGTACCACTATGAGACATCAATGATCCCCTCATGTTGTACAATAGCATCTCCAGCCATGCTCAAAGCTGCAGCTCAAGATGAAGGTTGGCAATGGCTAATCCATTTCAGAATTGGGAATTGCGAGACTGGTTTTTCTTGGACAGCAAACTTCCTCAAGGGTTGCCTGAAGAAGTGATTACGGCAGGATCCGATCCGTTTGAAGAAACCGAGTTTGACGGGTTCTTAACGGAATTAGGCTTTGAAATCTTCGCAATGCCTGCGTCGGAACTGGATATACTGATTGTAGGCACACAAAATTGGAATGAGCAAAGCTTGCATAGGCAGATTGAGTCTAGGCGGGGTGAGCAGCTTCGTGTGTACTCTCAGGAAATGTTCCTATCCCTATTGGCAACGGGCAAAGATCCTCTTGAAGACGCTGTGGTTGCCGAAGCCTTTGGAGAAGGTCATCCCGCATTGGAGTTCATACAGGAGTGGGGATTCGATTGGCCAAAGACGAGAATCGTTCCGGTAAGTCATTCTCCCACGTTGGACGACCCGAGCGGATGGCAGGCGCAGAGTGTCTTGGGTTTGATGGGCTACCGGGCCGGTGCCAACGGCCGCAACCGCCAGACTCGAAGAGGCTGCTTACATAGGGCGTTCACCGAGGAATTGTCTTTCATATCGGATGCAGTATACAGGGCCGGCTGGGGAGTGCCCAATTCTGGGACACGTCTATTCAAAATTGCCGAACGAATCAGCATGAACATTATCCTTCACAGTGCTAAAGGTAACCATGAGGCCGTAGGCCACTGGACAGAGGATTTAGCTTGGCTCAAGACTGAGTATTATGATGGGAGACACGCATTTCCGTGGCCGTCTACAACCCCGTAGTTGAGCGGCCAACAACTCAAGACTGATTGCAGGGCGCGACCCACTGCAACTTCCGCTACTCCTACCGGCCGCCGCTCGAGCGCCCCGCCCCGCCATAGCCCCCCGACCCCACCGTCGCGACCCCGCGACCCTCCCCCCACATGGCCGTCGCGCCAGCGACCGCCAGCGACTGCCAGCGACCCATTGCCCGTACAAGACCATACCCCCTACCATTCCTGTAACAGACCCGCGAAAGGAGACCTTTGCACACCCCGTCATCCCCCGCACCCCAACCCGCCGTCGCCACCCCTCAACCTTCCCCCCACATGCCCGTCGCGGCAGCGACCCCGCGCCACGACAACAATCAAAACGCAAAGCCACGCCGAAGCTACCGGTGCGACTCCCAAAGCAATCAATCAACCCTTTCTGTACCTTCCAGCTTCAGGAGACGCAAAAAAAAGCTTTGACTATCACACAGGCGACAACAATCAAACCAGCCCCGCCGCCTCGTTGCGCCGAGGAGCGAGTGCGCGTATCCTGCCATCGAGGCGGACAGCCCCGGCGCTGCGGCGGTGCAATCGTCCGGGGCTACTCATCAGCGGGAGGAAGAGGACATGGCAAAGAACTTCACCATCTGCGTCGGCACCCTGGGCATGGGCATGTGGCGCAGCCCGGACGGCGGCGACACCTGGGGCCGGGGCCGCATAGGAGAGGGCTACCAGGGCGGCAAGTCCGTCTTCGGCATGGCCGCCCACCCCCAGGACCCCTCCATCATCTACGCCGGCGCCAACGACGGCATCTACCTCAGCCGCGACCGCGGCGCCGTCTTCGAGCGCCTGCCCTCGCCCATGGACGGCATGCGCGTCTGGCGCGTGGCCATCGACCCCGTCGACCCGGACACCGTCTTCGCCGGCTCCTCGCCCGTGCTCATCCACCGCTCCCGCGACGCCGGCCGCACCTGGGAGATGGTGTGCGACGACTTCGTCGATGAGTGCCCCAACGTGGGCACACCGCGCCCAACCGGCATCGCCATCGATCCCACCGACCACCGCTCCATCTGGGTCTCCGTCGAGGTCGACGGCCTGCGGCGCAGCACCGACGGCGGCGACACCTGGACGCGCGTCTCCGGCGGCGGCCTCGACAACCCCGACCTCCACGGCGTCACCATCGTCCCGTCCAGCCCCAAGTCCGTCATCGCCACCACCGAGTTCGACGTCCTGGTGAGCGCGGACATGGGTGAGAGCTGGCGCAACATCCGCTGCGACGGCAGCCACTTCCCCATGCCCTACACTCGCACTGTCACTGTGAAGGAGGGCGACCCCAGCGTCATGTTCGCGGCCATCGGCGACCAGTCCATCGGCAGCGAGGGCGCGGTCAGCCGCTCCGTGGACGGCGGCGACACCTGGCACGAGCCGCGGCTCCCCGTGCCCCCCAGCTCGCACGTCGAGTGCTTCGCAACCCATCCGGCGGACCCGGACCTGGTTCTAGCCTGCACCCACTACGGGCAGATCTTCGGCAGCTCGGACGGCGGCGACTGGTGGATCAAGCTGCACAAAGAGGTGACGGAGAACCGGGGCGCCCTCGTCTGGGTCCCCAACTAGGTCGCTGCGCGAGTCGCTGCGCGACGGCTTTGTGGGGGTTAGTTGGGGGCGTGGGGTCGGTACGTGACATGAGGCGCGCTGAGGGTCTGTGGTGGGGGGGATGCCCCGCGCCGCGCCGCCACTCCGTCATTCCCGCGAAAGCGGGAATCCAGGGTGGCGGCGCGGCGCGGTAGCTGTGTGCGACAGGCTCCTGGCGTCGCCGCCACGCACCCTAGAGGCCCGATGCACCAGTTGCCTGATGCGGGTGCAGGCCGCGCCCTGCCAGTAGGTCGTTGCGGGCCTCCACGGAGGCCGGGTGGACGAGCTCCCCGGCGTGGAGCAGACGCTGGAGGTCCCTGGTCAGAAACAGCTCAACCGCGCCGTCCAGGTCCCGCAGCGCAAGGTCCCTGACCGCTTCCATGAACGGATAGCGGGAAGCCTTGGTTGGGTCCAGCTTGTCCGCCAGGTACACCACCCGGGCAATGGGCCCCAGCCCGGGGGCGGCCGTCGAGTGCCAGTGCACCGCCTCGAGCACCTGGGGCTCGGTGACGCCGAGATCGCGGCGCAGCCGCTCCGCGCCCACCGGGCCGTGAAGCAGCACCGGCAGCGCCGACTCCACCCGGTCGATGGGAATCCCCCTCCGGCGCGCCTCGGCCAGCAGCCGCGGACCCTTCACTACTCTCGCGATGTCATGGGCGGACGCCGCCAGGTCGACCAGGGCAGGGTCCAGGTCCAGGTGCGCCGCCAGCTCCCGGGCGGTCGCGCGCACCTGCTGCACGTGGGCATAGAGCCCCCTGGGGAGCCCCTCCAGCACTCGCTGCAGTCCTGGAGAAGCCAACGCCGGATGCTCGACTAGCTTCGACACGTTCCTTCCCTCAGGTCTGCTTCGGCCCGCCAGCGTGGGCGGGGTGCGCTCATCCTTCGACAGGCTCAGGATGGCGGGGGCGGCGCGGCCCACGTGGGCGCAGCGCGCGCGGTGCCCCGGCGATGCCACAGCACCCGGTGGGCGCATTCACCCCACGTCCGAGACGTCGCGACGCCCATGTGGGTGCAGGGCGGGCCCTGCCTGCCTAGCCCTCGGGGCCCAGTGGCCGGCCCCCCAGCAGGTGTACGTGCAGGTGTGCGATGGTCTGGCCGGCGTCGCCTCCCTGGTTCGTGGCCAGGCGGTAGCCGCCGCCGGCGACCCCTTCGCGCTCGGCCATCCCCTTGGCCACCGAGAACAGATGGCCGACCAGCGCCTCGGAGGATGCGGTCATGTCGGCGGGGAACTCGAAGTGCTGCCGGGGAATGATGAGCAGATGCACGGGCGCTCTGGGGTGGATGTCGCGCAGCACAAAGCACAGGTCGTCGTGGAAGAGCATATCCGACGGGATGTCGCCACTGGCCATCCGGCAGAAGAGGCAGTCCTGCGCCATCACGATGCCCCCGACGTCATAGTCAGTCCGTGTCCGCGCCGCCTATCGCGGCCCCGCACCGCCCCTGGATTCCCGCCTGAGGGGGAATGACGAGATTGTAATCGGGTGCGCTGTCTCATACTCAGTCGGTGTCCGGGCCGCCTATCGCGCCCCCGCGCTGCCCCTGGATTCCCGCTTTCGCGGGAATGACGGAAGGGGCGCGGGAATGACGGCGGATGGGCGCGGGGCGAGCCCTGCCGCCCTAGATGCCCATGGATGCGGCCACAGTCTCCCGGTGGAAGTCCGCGTCGCCGTAGAGGAGCTCGCCGAGCCTTGTGCGGCGCGTGAAGAGCTGCAGGTCGTACTCCTGCGTGAAGCCGATGGCCCCGTGGCACTGGTGCGCCACCTCCCCGACACGGCGGACGGCGTCGCTCACCCAGGCCTTGGACATGGCCACCTCCGCAGCGGCGTCTTCGCCCTGCGCCAGCTTCCACGCCGCCCGGTAGGCAACGAACCGCGCGCCCTCCACGTCCACCGCCATGTTCGCGCAGTGTTGCTGAATAGCTTGGAAGCTGCCGATGGGACGCCCGAACTGCAGCCGGTTCTTCACGTACTCCACCGTCATCTCCAGGATGCGTTGGGCGCTGCCCAGCATCTCGCAGGCCTTGACGGCGGCGGCTCGTTGCAGCGTCCGCTGGACCACCGCCCAGGCCTCGCCCAGGTCGCCCAAGGCGGCGCTCGCAGGCACGCGCACGTTGGTGAACACCACCTCGCTCTGCTGATCGGACGCCAGGGTCTTGAGAGGGTTTAGCTGGATGCCGGGAGCGTCTGCCGGAACGACCAACAGGGTGATCCCGCGCTCCGGGTTGGCCGCCGTCCTGGTCCTGGCAGCGACCAGCAGGCGGTCCGCAGCCGCGGCGTCCTGGACGAAGAGCTTGCGGCCGTTGATGGTGAGCTCGCCGGTCCGGCGGACCGCCCGTACGTCCCGGACCCCCGCGGCGTCCCAGCGGGCGCTGGCTTCCGACAGGGCGAGCGTCGCCAGCAGGTCGCCGCCGGCGATCTTGGGAAGGAGATCCGCCTTCTGCTCCTCTGTCCCGGCGTCGAGGATGGTGGAGCCGGCAAGCACCACCGTCGAGATCAGCGGCCCTGGGAGCAGGGCCCGGCCCGCCTCCTCGACCACGACGCAGAAGTCCAGCAGGTCGCCGCCCGTTCCCCCAAGCTCCTCCGGGAAGGGCAGGCCAAGCCAGCCCAGGTCGGCCAGCTTCCGCCAGAGGTCCGGGATATGCCCCGGGGGCGCGGCCTCCGCGTCACGCACGTAGCTGAGAGGGCACTCCCGCTCCAGGAACTCCCGGGCGCTGCTCCTCAGCATCTGCTGCGATTCAGTGAACCCTAGGTCCATTGGCGATGCTCCGTCGCGGGCGCAACACGGCTAGGCCAGCAATTCAGCAACGGCGTCGCGGCGCCTCAGGAGGTGACCGAGAGGCATGTGACGGTGCGAAGTATCCCGCCGATGGTGTGGATGTTGCTTGTCACCGTCTCGCCGACAGCGTTGAGGTCGAAGGCCTCCAGCACGGCGATGATGTCATAGGGCCCTGTCACTGCGTCCACGGCCTGCATGCCGGGGATTCCCTTCAGCGACTCCGCCACCTCCCGGGACTTCCCCACCGCGGTCTCTATGAGCACGTATGCCTTCGTTGCCATGGGCGCCCCCTTCAGCTCGCGTCAGTTTGGACGATGCCCGCTCCCTGTCTCCCCGGCCCAGCGGGGAAGGCCATTCTAGGCCTTGAGCCCAGCAGTGTCAACGCGGTCGCTGGCGCGACGGCCATGTGGGCGTGTGCGGGAGCTGTGGTCGGTCTTCAGGCCGATGGTGGGCTTGCCCATCGCAGCGTAAGGGGGATGCCCCACGCCGCGCCGCCCCGGCGGGACCTATAGCCGCACCGGCACCGGCGCGATGATCCGCACCTCGGCGGGCGTGACGCTGCACGTGTAGGCGTGCGCCTCCACACCGCGGGACACCGCGTCACGCAGGGCCGCGCCGAACTCCGGGTCCGCCAGGTCGTGCGGGGTGCAGGCGACGGCATCGCCGCGCTGGATGACGAAGACCGCCGCGCCTCGGTGCCCCGCCTCCACTGCCCTTGCCAGCGTCTGAACGTGGCGGCGCCCTCGCTCCGTCGGTGCGTCCGGAAAGAGGCCTACACCACCCTCCACCAGCGTCACCGACTTCACCTCGATGAAGCAGCGGCCTCCAGGGCCGTCCAGCACGACGTCTAGGCGGCTATCGCCGTACGTCACCTCGCGCCGGACCGCCGTATAGCCGGCGAAGGCTTCGAGGCGCCCCTCGAGAATAGCCTCGGTCACCAGCGCGGGCGGCAGGCGCGCGTCGGCGGACACCAGGACGAGTCCACGACCCTCCCCACGGTCCACCGTGCCCGGGTCGCCCTCTGCCCCCTGCTCCGAGACGTCCACCAGGGCGAGGTCGTAGGCCGTCTTGCGGCCCGGCCTGTTCGCGGGTGCAAGCCCGCACCAGCTCCCGGCGTGCAGAAGCTCCCGCATGCGCCCGGAGTTTGCCACGTGGACCATGGTCTCACGTCCCTCCACCGACACCATCGCCGCAAAGCGGTTGAGGCGGTGGAGGAAGACTCCGTCGACGAGCGGTGGAAGCTTCACGGTGCTCCTACAGTCGGCAAGGCATGGACCATGCGCCCTGTCGTGAAGGTGAGGGAGTTCCGGCCCACCTGCGGCCCCGCGCCGCCACCCTGGATTCCCGCCTTCGGAGACCTTTGAATAACCTTGGGTAGTCCCTTGTCTGGCGGGATCCCTGGGGCGGAACGGGGCCCGGCGGGGCGGACGGTGGCTCGCTCTGCCCCTCGGCGGGGGCGCGGGGGCCCTGCCAACCCCGGGTCTCGGTGCCATGCCCCCATCAACCGGTCACCTGCACCACTTTGCGCAGATTGAAGGCCATGAGCTTGAAATACATCTCCAGCGCGTTGCGCCGGAGGCTCCGGTACCGCACCCGCGTATACCCATAGCTGCGTTTCAGGGTGCCGAACACCTTTTCCACCTGGTCCCGCCGAGGGGCGATCAATCGGTTCCGCCGCTGCTGCCAGTGCGGAAGGGCCTGCTGATGCTTATGGGAGCGGTGCAGGATGCGGTCCTTAATCCCCCGGGTCTGCAGCCACGCCCGCCGGACCTGGGACTCGTAGGCTTTGTCGCCGTACACCGCCCCCTCATCCCCGCAGATCAGGGCGTCGGCCACCGGACTCTCATACACCTTCGCCGTCGTGAACACCCCCCGCCGCACCAGGCCGGCCCCCTGGTCCACCCCAATATGCACCTTGTACCCAAAGTGGGTCCGGGACCCCCGGCCCGTGTAGCTCCAGGTGGCATCCGGGTCCCGAGGACTGCCTGCCCCCAGCCCCGCAGACCGGGGCGGCCGACGCACCTGGGCCTCCACCAGCGTGGCGTCCACCAGCGTCCCCTGTTTCAGCAGCAGGCCTCGGGCTTCCAACTGCCGCTGCAACTCCTCGAAGAGCTTCTGGCTCAGCTCCTGGGCCTCCAGGGCCGTGCGGAACCGGCTTATGGTGGAGTAGTCCGGAGTGGCGTCCGCTAGCCCCAAGCCCACGAAGCGCCGGAAGGAGATGCGGTCCTGCAGGGCCTCCTCCGTCTGGGGGTCCGACAGGGTGTACCACTGCTGCAACAGCAGCACCTTCACCAGCACCAAGGGCGGGTAGCTGGGGCGTCCCTCCGGCGCCGCGTACACCCCGGCCACGGCCTGGGCAAACGGCTCCCAGTCCACGGCCCGGCTGATGGCCTCCAAGCGAGCGTTCTGCCCCAACGTCTCCGGCAACCACGATTCCACCAACCCCGGCTGTCCCAGAGTGCGATGCATCAGACCCTCCTTGCCGTAACCATTACTTTCCCCAAGAATATCCCTTCCCCCCAGGGTTATGCAAAGGTCTCCGCAGGCGGGAATCCAGGGGGGGGGTTGGGGGGTGGGGCTCCCCCTGCAAGGCCGTCGTGCCAGCGACCCAATCCACACAGGAGGCGCACCATGCCTATGGAGTCCGACCTTCCCCAGCAGCTCGAGCAGCGGGACCGAGAGCGGTTGCGGGCCTATCGAGAGCACCTGGAGTTCTACGGAGGCGCACAGTGGCGGGGGTCGCCTCGACGGCGGGAGCGGCGGCTGACCTTCAACTACGTCCGTGCGTTCATCGACAAGCTGGCCTCCTACCTGACGGACGGCATGAGCGTGATGGTCGAGCCGTGGGACTCGTCGCCGGAGGCGGTCGACCGCAGCCGGCGGGCCCAGGAGGCGCTGCTGAGCATCGCGGCCTCCAATGCGCTGGAGCAGCTCGACTACGAGACGGAGGTCGACACGGCGATTCTGGGCGACGGCTGCTACAAGGTCACGTGGGACGCGGAGGCCGGGGACGGCCGCGTCCGGGTGACCGCGCCCGACGTGCAGGGGGTCTGCGCCTGGTGGGCCGGCGACGACATGTCGCGGCTGTGGCGCGTCGCCAGCCGCTACCCACTGGCGGCGGAGGAGGCGGAGGCGCTGTACGGCGTGCGGGCCCGGGGCGCCCAGGCGACGGTGGTGGAGGCGTGGACGGAGCGTGAGCTGGCGCTATGGGTGGACGGCCGACTGCTGGAAGAGCGGCCCAACCCCTACGGGCTGATTCCCTTCATCGTCTTCCCGAACCTCCGGGAGCCAAAGCGGCCCTGGGGCGTCTCCGACATCCCGCCGCTGATGGAGCCCCAGCGGGAGCTGAACCGCGCCTTCTCGCAGCTCTCGACCATTATGGAGCTATCGGGCAACCCTATCGCGGTGCTGGAGGGGGTCGAGGAGGCGCAGGACATCGCGGTGCAGCCCGGCGCCGTGTGGGAGCTGCCCGAGCGGGCGCGGGCGTACCTGCTGGACCTGCTGCAGGGGGGCGGGATTCGTCTGCACACCGAGTTCATCGACCTCCTGTACCGGACACTCCACGACCTGTCGGAAGCGCCGCGGACGGCCTTCGGGGACAACGTACGGAACCTCTCCGGGGTTGCGCTGGAGATGGAGCTCCACCCACTGCTGCAGAAGGTGCGGCGCAAGCGGCTGATCCGGGGCGCGGTGTACCTTCGGCGGGCAGACATGGCCCTGCGCATCCTCGAGCGGCACACGGGGGTCAGCTACCGGCCCGTGCGGCTGCGCATGTCGTGGGGGGCGCTGCTGCCCCGAGACCGGGGCAGGCTGGTGCGGGAGGAGCAGACGCTGGTGGAGATGGGGGCGCACAGCCTGCGGCGGGCCATGGCGGAGCTGGGCATCGAGGACCCGGAGATGGAGCTCGCGCGGGTGCGGGAGGAGCGGGGCGAGGCGGCGCAGCGGATGCGCGCCAGGGAGCCGGGGCGGAACGGAGCGGTCTAGGGGTCGCTGGCGCGACGGCTTTGGGGGGAGAGGGTGTGCTGGGGGCAGGCGGGTGACGGGGGGTGCGGCGGTCCTTGCGCCTGCCCCCCGATGAACGGGTCTACCTCTACGCCATCGGCGGCCGGGCCTTGGGGCGCCGGCCCCTGCGCCGCACGATGCCGGCGCGCTGGAGGGCGCGCAGCCCGTCGTCGACGGAGACGGCGGGGTGGGTCTCGATGTCGAAGGCGTCATTCCAAGCGTAGGTCAGCTCCAGGATCTCGCCGGCGCCCTCGGCCTCGACGATGGCGATGATGTTGGGGCTGCCCGGGACCCAGTACTCGGCGATGAGCTTGACCTCCGGGGGGTACTTCCAGCGGGCGCGACGCTGAGCCGCGTCGTTGATCTGCTCGCGGGTCAGGCCCGGCTTCAGGGTCATCAGGTTGACGAAGAGCATGTGCTACCTTCTCGAGATCGGGGGAAAGCAGGCAGCCGGACTAACCCACGACATCGGTGGGCTGGTCCTGCGGCGGCGAGACGAAGGCGGGCTCGGTGTTGGGCGGGGTGTGCAGCTTGGCCTGGTCGAGACGGGCCAGGAGCTGCTGCGCCTGGAGGGCCAGTGCCTCCAGGCGCCTCTCGTCGATGTCAAAGCCCGCCGCGCGGGCTGCGGCCCTCAGGGCGCCGGGGGTCAGGTCTCGCGGTTGTGTTGGCATGGCCTCTCAGGCGGTTGGGGGTGTCGTGCCGCCCAGTGTACCACGCCCTGGCTTCCCGCCGGAACCGCGGCGCCTACTGGAACAGCTGCTGCAGCCCGATGCGGATCTTCTCCTGGGCCGATACGCCGGAGAGGTCCGGCGCGGCCCGAGGGGGCGCGCCGGCGGGGACGCGCTCCCTGGCCATCCGGGCTTCCACCTGCCGCTGCAGCTGCTCCACGAGACCCTTGGCGCGGGTGAAGGTCTCGTCCAGGGCCGCCACAGTCTCTCCCGCCACGAGCTCCGCCGGTACGTCGGGGACGCTGGACAGCAGGGCTTCGCGATAGCGGGTGAGGGAGGTCGCCAGCTCCGCCTGCAGCGCGGCCACCTGGTGTTGCCGGCTGTCCAGGGCTGTGCGCGCCTCTTCCAGCTCGACCCTGAGGGCCGCCATGGCGGCCTCCATCTCGGCGGGGGCCGCTCCGCCGGTGTCTACGGTGTCGTCCTGGGCGTCGGTCTGCTGTACGTCGTCGTCCTGGGCCATGTTGCCGTTCCTCCTTCAAGGTATGCGCGCCAAGATGCACCGGCGCACCGGCCGTATTAGAACAGACGTACTTCTGCGGGGCAAGGGGCGCGTGTCAGCGCGGGTCGCTGGCGCGACGGCCACGTGGGGGGAGGGTTGCGGGGCCGCGGCGGGGATGGCACAGGGCGTGAGGGGGATACGCCACGACGCCACGCCACCCTGGATTCCCGCCTTCGCGGGAATGACGGAGTGGTGGGTGCGGGTCGCTGGCGCGACGGCCACGTGGGGGAGGGTTGCGGGACCACTACGGCGGGGGGCGCAGGAATGACGGTTATGCAAAGGTCTCCGGATGCGGGGAGCGGTTGCGCGACCCATGCTGCGGCAATACAATGAGGCCCACGCAAGACAAGGGAGGCCCGGATGGACACCTTTACCACGGAGAACCTGCGTAACGTCGCGCTCGTATCCCACAGCGGCGCCGGAAAGACCTCGTTGGGAGAGGCGCTGCTGTTCGCCTCCGGGGCCATCGGCCGCCTGGGCAACACGGCCGACGGCAACACGACGGGCGACTACGAGCCGGAGGCGGCGAAGCGGGGAAGCAGCACGCAGCTTTCACTTCTGCCCTGCGTCTGGAACAAGAATAAGATCAACCTCCTCGATACACCCGGATACTTCGACTTCCTGGGCGACGCCCTCTCGGCCCTGCGCGTGGCCGACGCCGCCGTGCTGGTGGTGGCCGCAGACGCGGGTGTGGAGGTGGGGACGGAGCAGATGTGGCAGCGGCTGAAGGAGATGGAGCTGCCCACCATCATCTTCGTCAACAAGCTGGACCGGGAGAACACCGAGTTTCCGCAGACCGTCGAGGACCTGCGCCAGCGACTGGGGCGCGAGTGCGTAGCCGTTCAGCTGCCCCAGGGAACGGGTGCGGGATTCGGGAGCGTGGTCAACCTGGTGCCCACGCCGGAATCGGTGCCGGAGGACGTGCAGGCCCAGTTTGAGGCGGCCAAGGAGCAGCTCGCGGAGGCGGCGGCGGAAGCGGACGACGACCTCGCCACGAAGTACCTGGAGGGCGAGACGCTGACCGACGAGGAGATCACCGGGGCGCTCAGGGCGGCCGTGGCGCAGCGAAAGATGGTCCCCGTGCTGGCGGGCTCGGCGTCGAAGGCCCTGGGAACCACGGAGGTCCTGGACGCCATCCTGGCCCTGCTCCCGTCTCCGGCGGAGCGGCCCGTACCGGAGGCCGATGGGGCCCTGGCGGCGCTGGTGTTCAAGACGGCGCAGGAGCAGCACTCCGGCAAGCTCTCCCTGCTGCGCGTGTTCAGCGGCAGCCTCCACAGCAACTCGGAGGCGTACAACACGACCAAGGAGCAGGTGGAGCGCATCGGGCAACTCCAGGTCCTGCGCGGCAAGAGCCAGGAGCCGGTGCCGTCGCTGGCTGCGGGGGACATCGGGGCGGTAGCGAGATTGAACTCCACGAACACGGGCGACACGCTGGGGCAGAAGGACAAGGCGGTGAGTCTGGCCGGGGTCGTCTTTCCCGAGCCCCTCTTCCCCATGGCGGTCTTCCCCAAGGGCACCGCGGACCTGGACAAGCTGAGCCCCAGCCTGACGCGCATCACGGAGGAGGACCCGAGCCTCCGGTTCAGCCGCAACTCGGACACGGGCGAGGCGCTGCTGACGGGCTACGGGGACGTGCACGTAGACCTGGCGGTGCAGAAGGCGCAACGCAAGTTCGGGGTGAACCTGGTGCTCCAAACCCCCAAGGTGCCGTACAAGGAGACCATCTCCAAGGTGACGACGGTGGACCAGCGGTACAAGCAGCAGAGCGGCGGCCACGGGCACTTCGCCCACGCGATGCTGCGTCTGGAGCCCATGGACCGCGGCGGGGGAGTGGAGTTCGCGGCGCAGGTCGTGGGCGGCAGCGTGCCCAAGGAGTTCATCCCCTCAGTGGAGAAGGGTGTCCGGCGGGCGTGCACGGAAGGGGTGCTGGCCGGCTTCCCTGTGGTGGACGTCAAGACGGTGCTGTACGACGGGAGCTACCACCCGGTGGACTCGGCGACCATGGACTTCGACATCTGCGGCTACTTCGCCTTCAAGAAGGCCTTTGGCGAGGCGACGCCGGGGCTGCTGGAGCCGGTCATGCTGGTGCAGGTGACGGCCCCGGACGAGTACACGGGCGACATCATCGGCGACCTGAACAGCCGCCGCGGACGCATCCTGGGCATGAACCCCCTGGGCGACGGCAGGTCCGTGATGGAGGCAAACGTACCCCTGGACGAGATTCAGCGGTACACGCTGGACCTGCGCTCCATGACCCAGGGCAGGGCCAGCTACACGGTGGCCTTCGACCATGACGAGGAGGTGCCCTCCAACCTGGCGCAGCAGGTCATCCAGCAGACGCAGCAGCAGAAGGAAAGCGCCCGGGCCTAGGCAGGGCGCGCCCTGCACCCATATGGGGGGAGGCAGGGGGCCACGGTGGTGTCGCCAACAACGCGGCTTGCCCTGCGCCCACATGGGAGGATGCCCCGACCTGCCCGCCGTGGATTCCCGCCTTCGGAAACCTTTGGGTAACGCCCTGGGGAGGGGGAAGCAGACCCCGCCGCGCCGTTGCAGGTCCCCGGACGCGGGCGGCTAGCAGAACGGCAGACCTGTATCCGGAAGGTCATTTTTCCGCACGGCTTCCAGACCACTCGGTATGCACCCGCTCAACTGATTGCCGCTGAGCCACAGCCCAGTCAGATTGGACAGGTCGCCCAGCTCCGGCGGTATCTCCCCGCTCAACTCGTTGCCGCTGAGGGCCAGCCCAGTCAGATTGGACAGGTCGGCCAGCTCCGCCGGTATCTCCCCGCTCAACTCGTTGCCGCTGAGGATCAGCAGTGTCAGGTTGGCGAGGCTGCCCAGCTCCGCCGGTATCTCCCCGCTCAACCGGTTTTCGTGGAGCCACAGATATCCCAGGTTGGCGAGGCTGCCCAGCTCCGCCGGTATCTCCCCGCTCAACCGGTTTTCGTAGAGCTCCAGCCATACTAGGTTGGCAAGGCTGCCCAGCCACGCCGGTATCTCCCCCTCCAACTCGTTGCCGCTGAGGAACAGCAGTCTCAGGTTGGCGAGGCTGCCCAGCTCCCGCGGTATCTCCCCGCTCAACTGGTTGCTGCGGAGGGCCAGCGTTCTCAGGTTGGCGAGGCTGCCAAGCTCCCGCGGTATCTCCCCCCTCAACTGATTGTCGTTGAGCCTCAGCGTTCCCAGGTTGGCAAGGCTGCCCAGCTCCGGCGGTATCTCCCCGTTCAACTCGTTGCCGCTGAGGGCCAGCGTTTCCAGGTTGGCGAGGCTGCCCAGCTCCCGCGGGATGTCCCCCCTCAACTGGTTGTCCTTGAGCCTCAGCGTTCCCAGGTTGGCGAGGCTGCCAAGCTCCCGCGGTATCTCCCCCCTCAAATCGTTCTCGCGGAGGGCCAGACGGACTACACGTCCATTGTCGTCAGTTTCGACGCCGTACCATTCGCCCAGGGGTGCGTCACTCAGCCAGTTTGCATCGCCGTACCAGTTCGGACCGTCCGTTGCGTTGTAGAGGGCAACCAGCGCGTCCCGATCCGTTGCCGCCGAGGTCGGCCCAATGGTGGGCAGAGGCGCTCTGGTAGCCGGCGAATCGGAGCCGCAGGCCATGAGGACTGCCGGCAGCGCCAGGGCAATGCTCAGCAAGGCAAGCCATCTCGCCGGTCCTGCACCCGCCACCGTCGTGACCTCCCGTCTCCAGGAAACCTCTGAACAACTCGCCGGAAGCCCGTCATTCCCGCTCCATCCTCCGCGTCCAAGGGGACTTATTCAGACTATCCCTAGGACTTGACCAGCTCCCGCACGGTCTCCATGAAGCTCGGCACCACCTTGGCCCAGTCGCCCACGACACCGTAGCGGGCCTCCTTGAAGATGTTGGCCTGATCGTCCTTGTTGATGGCCACGACATTCTTCACGCCGGAGATGCCCGCCAGGTGCTGGCTGGCCCCGGAGATGCCCACGGTGATGTACAGCTCCGCGCCGATGGTCTTTCCCGTCAGGCCCACCTGATGGGCGTGGGGGATCCAACCGGCGTCGCAGGCGGCGCGGGACGCGCCAACAGCCCCGTCCAGAATATCGGCCAGCTCTTCCAGCACGCGGAAGGGCTCCGGCCCCCCCAGACCTCTGCCGCCGCTTACGACCACGCGGGCGTCCTCCAGGCGTACGCCGGAAACCTCTGCCTGCACTCGCTCCACCAGCCTGGAGGCCAGCTTCTGGGGGTCCAGGCCGGCGGATACGGGGACCACCTCTCCCTGAAGTGAGGGATTGGCCTCCGCGGGGTCAAAGGCCTTGGGGCGAAGGGCAGCCACGGCAGGGGTTGAGCGGACGGCCACCCTGGCCAGGGCAGCGCCCCCGTACACGGGCCTGACCGCGATCAGAGCGCCCTGGTCGGCGTCCCAGCTCACCTCGATGCAGTCCTGGGCCAGACCGGCGCCCAGCCGGAAGGCAAGGCGGGGCGCGACGTCCCGCCCCAGGATGGTCTTGCCCATGAGCACCACGGCGGGGGCCGCCTGCTCCACGACGGGAGTGACGGCCGCGAGGAACGCCTCGGCCTCGGGGTCCTGAAGCAAGGGGTCCTGGACGGCATAGACCCTGCTCGCGCCGAGGGCCGCCATCTGGGGCGCCAAGGCCTCCACGTCACCACCGGCGATGAGGCCGACGAGGTCGCCGCCCATCGCCTCGGCCAGGGGTCCGGCGACAGCGGCGAGCTCCGCGGTTATGGATGCCAGGCCGTCCTGGGCCACTTCTCCGATGATGAGGACGTCTTTGCCGTTGGCCACGGGTATCACCCCAAGCTTAGATTTTCTCGCTGCCGGCCCGCGTGCTGCTTACATCAGCGAGCCGGGCTGCGCTCATGCTTCCCCTGCCGCCCGCGCTTCGGCGGGGCCGCCGGAATACGATGCCGCCCCCACGGCTACACGAAGCGCGCAACGGCCATGGCCGCAACGGTGACGATAAGGAGCGCGGCGGCGCCCTGGGCAGTGCTCCTCATCCGTCGGCGCAGGGCCTCGAGTCGGACAGCCTCTTCCCCCATGGGTCGGCGCCCCTGGAGAGCGGCCTCAAGGCGCCCCAGCCTGGCCATGCTCATGCCGCTGAGTCCATTGAACACGAGGGCTGCCAGGGACGCGAGGAAGCCGGCGAGGATGGCCCATCCCCAGCCGGACTCGAAGATGCCGCCGAGGTCCCCCCACCGCAGCCGCAGCACCAGGGCGAGGCCCGCCAGGATACTGACGACGGCGCTGACGGTGAGGCTCGGCCCCATGGCGCGGCCCACGGCGGCCATGACCGGCTGCCGGACGTCCGACGCCAGGGCCCGGGTCCGGGGTTCCAGGATGAGAGCGAAAAAGATGGCGGCGCCGACCCAGTAGGAGCCGAAGATGATATGCAGGAGCCGAAGGAATACTATGTCGAAAGTCATCCCCAAAGCCTTGCTTCGAAAATAGGCGCTCCGCCCCCCAACCCGTCATTCTCGCGCAGGAGGGAATCCAGGGACGGCAGCCGCGCGACCGTTGCCCCCGGCGCTAGATCAGCTTGTCCTCTCGGAGCCTCAGGGCGAGGAGCCGCCCCTTCTCTTCGTCGGTGTCGCCCTCGATGAAGCTGCACTCCTTCTCTTGGGTCGGTTGGAACAGCTCCAGGGTCTCGACCCTGGGGGCGAGTGCGCCGGGGTCCAAGCCCACGTCGGCAGCCGTCCATACGGTGGGTTGCTTTCGGGACGCCGCCATGATGCCCCGCAGGGTTGGGTACCGCGGCTGACCCAGCTCGTTGCTCACGGTGACGAGAGCGGGCAATGGGGCCTCGAAGGTCTCGCGGCCCTCGGGGACGGCGCGGTCGACGACGATTGTCGAGTCTCCGACCTCCACGCGCTGGGCGATGGTAAGGCATGGAATGCCCAGGCGCTCGGCGAGGCCGAGGGGGACCGTGGCCTGGTCGTAGTCCGAGGCCTGGCGGCCGCACAGGACAAGGTCGAAGTCGCCCACCTTCCGGATGCCCGCCAGCAGGACCTCCACGGTCCCGTATGCGTCCAGCGCGCCAAAGGCGTCATCCTGCAGCAGGACCAGCTCATCACAGCCCATGGATAGGGGCTTCTTGACCACGTCCATGACGAACGCCGGCCCCACGGAGACGACGGTCACCGTGCCCCCGACGGCCTCCTTGATGCGGAGGGCGGCCTCCACGGCGTTTTCGTCGAAGCCGTTGACGACGGGCGGCACGTTGGGGGGCGGCTCCATTCGCTTGGCGTCCGCGCTGATGCGCAGGGCGGTGGCGGGGGTCTCAGGGTCGATGACCTGCTTGGCTGCTACAATAATATTGGCCGGAATGGCTTGCCTCCTGAAGGGCGTATGGGGCCCCAGCGAACCTAGGGGACTATAGCACGGTCTCTTGAAGGGGTCAACGAATCCCGCAGCCTCCGACGGGGACCACCAGAAGGTTCTATTGGGTTGGAAGAAGAGGGCGGCCCTGGGGCTTCTCCTAGCCGTGTTTCTGCTCGTCCCAAAGGGGGACGTGGTTCAGCTGAGCGCGGTGGAGCGGGCCGCGCTGCGCCACCACTTCTCCCTGACGTCCTGGGTGGTGCAGAACCTGCCCAACAGGACGCTGTACCAGCTCCGGGAGCTGTTCCTCGGCCAGAGCAGGAGGCTCTCCGAGGAGGCGAAGCGGGAGCGCGTCCAGGAGTACTTTTTCCTGGGCTTCCAGGCCGCGGCCGCGCGGCGGGAGATCGCCAGGGCTGCCGCGCGGGGCGAGCCCGCCGCGCCGCTGGAAGCGCGTCTGGGCGAGATCACAGCCCACCGGCGCAGCCTGCGCGACTCGGTGGAGGGCGCGCTGGAGCGGGAGATCGACGCGGTGCTGACGGAGCAGGGGCTTCGATGGGGCGCCGGGCCCGTCCGTCCTCTCTTCCCACCCGTCGACTTTCGCCTGGACCAGCTGCCAATGATCCTGGTCGTCTCGCCGCGGGACCGCATTCACCTCCGGGAGACCCATCTCGTGGAACCGGCCATCTCGGTTGAAGAAGTGGAGGTGCTGGAAGAGAAGCTACTCCGGGAGCAGGACCTCTCCGCCCTGGTGACGGACATCGGGGGGCTGGCCGTGTACCCGGCCCTGGTATCCAACTCGCACTCGCTGCGGTCGGTGCTCCGGATCGCGGCGCACGAATGGCTGCACCAGTACTGGTACTTCCATCCTTTGGGGCAGGCCTACTGGGACTCCACGACAATGACGACGCTCAACGAGACGGCGGCGAGCCTGGGAGGACGGGAGCTGGGCGACCTGGCATTCCAAAGACTCGGTGGAGTCATACCGCCGCCGTCCCCTCCATCGGCGCAGGCCGAGGGCTTCGACTTCAACGCAGAGATGCGGGAGACCCGCGGACGGACGGACGAGCTCCTGGGCCAGGGGCTGACGGAGGAGGCGGAGGCCTACATGGAGGAGCGGCGACGCTTCATGGTCGACAACGGCGTCAACATCCGCAAGCTGAACCAGGCCTACTTTGCCTTTCACGGCACGTATGCGGAGCACCCCGGCTCGGTGAGCCCCATCGCGGGGCAGATCCGGGAGCTCAGGAGCCGCAGCCCGGACATCGGCGCCTTCGTGCGGGCCGTCGCCGCCTTCGGCACGTATGAGGAGTTCCTCGAACACCTGGAGGGCGACGGCGGACCTACGGGGTAGGGAAGAGCTCCAGGAGCCTGCGCCGGACGACCGAGGCGATCTGGCCCTCAAAGGGCCGCGCCATGAGGGGAAGGGAAGCGTCGAGGGTCACGTCGTTGTCCGTGACCGAGACGTTCCCCCGCAGGGTCATGCCGCTGTAGCGGAAGGAGAAGGCCAGGGTGTCGCCGGACCAGGAGTGCTGCACATCGCTGACCGACTCGCCGAACTCCTGCAGTAGCCGGGGCAGCAGCTCGCGGGACTTCTCGGCGGCCTCCGCCCTGGTGGAGTGATGCGGACTCGATACCTTCACCGATGCTCTCCCCGCCGCCACCGGCTGTCTCCGGCAGACGCTCTGCCGTACAATAGCGCCAAATCGTTCGCATCTCAAGGTGTGCCCATTGAAACGCGCGGGTGTCCGGGCCCTGTTGGCGGCGACGGTGGCGCTGGCCGCCGCCGCCGCGTACATGGCCTCCGTGCAGCCCTACTTCGCGGGGGACCCCACCGCTGCGGAATGGATTACGGACGCGGCGCTGCCGGGCCTGGGAATAGTGATGACCGTGGCCTCCTGGTCTGGCATCTATGCGGTGGCCGCGGTGTCCTACGTGCTGCTGCTGCCCATGGCAGTGCGCTGGCACGGACGGGACGGCGTGGCCCTGCTCCTGGCGACGGCGGCACTTGACCTCACCAACGAGGGGCTCAAGGCGCTGGTGGGAAGACCGAGGCCCATTCCGGCGTACCCGGGCGAGGGAGGAAGCTTCCCCAGCGGCCACACGGTCCACGCTGTGCTCTTCCTTGGCCTGCTGTGGATGCTGCTGGAGCCGCGGGTGCAGGGCCGGAGACAGCGAGCCGCGATGAAGGGTCTGTTCGTGGTGCTGGCGGTGCTGGTGGGCATCTCCAGGGTGTACCTGGAACGGCATTGGCCCAGCGACGTGCTGGGCGGCTTTCTCGTTGGCGGGCTGGTGCTGCTGGGACTGGCGTGGTGGTGGCGGCGGCGCGCCGGGGGCTACCGCTCCGCGAGCGAGGCGTAGCGGCCCTCATAGAAGAGGAGGGGCGCGCCCTCACGGGCCTCGATGCCGTCGACCTCGGCCACGAAGATCGAGTGGTCCCCGGCTACGTGCTCGCTGACGACGCGGCAGTCCATGAAGACCAGAGCGGCGTCCATGGCGACGGTGCCGTTGGCGGTGCAGTGAAGGCCGTCCGTATCGCCCCCCTCGTCGCCGCTGCGTGCGTACCGGGTCGCGGCCTCGGACTCGCCCTCGGGAAGGAAGTTTATGCCGAATCGTCCGCTGCTCTTCAGGTGCTGGAAGGTGTTGCGCTGATGGCCGACACAGAGGAGGAGCAGGGGAGGGTCCAGGGAGACGGAGCAGAGGGCGTTGGCCGTCATACGGTGGACGCCGCCGTCCTCACGGACGGTGGTGATGACGCTGACGCCCGTGGCGAACTTGCCCCACGCCTGTCGGTACTGCTCCTGAGTCACCGTCATGATGCACGTCTCCTGACCCTAGGCTGCGGGTGATTATACCAGCCAACGCCGGAGTTCTCACGCGACCATGAGACCCTTGCACAACCGTCACTCCTACACCAACCCCGCCTTCCCGCACCCACCGCCGTCATTCCCGCGAAAACGGGAATCCAGGGTGGGGTCCCAGGCTGGCGGGGTCTGCCTCACTCTCACCACCTCGCCCTCCACGAGGAGTTGCGCAAAGGTCTCCCTGCGGGGGGTGTTGACGGGGTGCGCCCAGCCCCCTACCACCACCCTGGATTCCCGCCTGCGGAGACCTTTGCACAACCGTCACTCCCGCACCCACCCACCGTCATTCCCGCGAAAGCGGGAATCCAGGGTGGGGCCCCAGGCTGGCGGGGTCTGCTTCACCCTCCCAACCGCGCCCTCCACGAGGAGTTGCGCAAAGGTCTCCCTGCGGGGGGTATTGACGGGGTGCGCCCAGCCCCCTACCACCACCCTGGATTCCCGCCTGCGCGGGAATCCAGGGTGGTGCGTGACGGCGACGAGGAGAGCCCAGGCGGCCGGCGGTGCGGCGCCTCGCGGCGGCTTCAGAATGAGAGGCCCGCCAGGTACTGCATCGCCAGCCTGAGGGCGCGAACGGTGGGCTCGGTGCGCGCGTTCTCCATGTTGTCTCGGGACGTGTGGATCAGCGACATTCCCGCGGTGCTGAGGGTGACGGCGGGGATGTCCGCGCGAAGGAACGGGACATGGTCACTGGCCACGCCGGGAGGAAGGGCGGCAAAGACCAC
This sequence comes from Dehalococcoidia bacterium, assembly GCA_965197715.1. Classification (GTDB taxonomy): domain Bacteria; phylum Chloroflexota; class Dehalococcoidia; order Lucifugimonadales; family UBA1127. The sequence goes on along the minus strand of OZ240224.1, from coordinate 1,700,570 downwards.
CGCCTCGTCGAAGGCCTGGACCTGGGCGGCGAGGGCGCTGTCACCCGCGACCTCCAGGGGCGGCGCTCCGGCCACCGCGTCGAAGTTGAGCACGGCGGCGATGCGCTCCTGTTCACCGGGCGGCAGGGTCGAAAGGTAGTGGCGGCTTCCCAGGAGGCCCACCTCCTCGCCGCCAAAGCCGATGAAGCGGAGTGTATACGGCAGGGCCGAATCCACGAGCTCTTCGGCAAGGGTCAGGACGATGGCCGTCCCCGATGCGTTGTCGGAGGCGCCCTGGGTGCCGGGGACGCTGTCGTAGTGGGCGCTGACCACGACGATTGGCCCAGAGGCGCCGGGCTTCTCCGCAATGACGTTTTGGCTCATGACCGTGAAGCGGCGGACCAGGACTCGGAGGTCAACGGGCCCGCTCTGGAGGAGTTCCCTGAGGGCCTCGCCCTCCCGCTGGGAGACGCCGAGGACGGGCGCCTGCGCGCCCTGGGGCAGCACGCCCCTGAAGATGCCGGCCTCGTTGTTGTGGATGACGGCCGCGACGGCCCCGGCCGCGGCGGCGTTGTCGACCTTCTCCTGGAACGAGATCTGCCCCCTCTGTATCAGTGCCACCTTGCCCTCGGGCGGGCTTGCCGCGACGTCGCTCGCCGTGCCGAGCCCCACATCGACCAGGGGTCCTGATACGTCGCCCTGGGGACTGCCCTCCAGCGGGAGCGCCCGGAGGTCACGGCTCTCGGGGGCCAGCAGGCCGACCTGCGAGGCCGGATCGTAGCGGGTGATAGGGAACTCCTGGACGGTCGTGGCGTACCCGAGGCCCCGGAGGGTGTCCGCAAGGTACAGGGCGGCGCGGCGCTCGCCGCCGGACTCCAGGTCGCGGGGGCCGAGCTCCACGGCCAGGTAGCGCATGTGCGCCAGCATCCGTGTTTCCGCTGGACCGTCGGCGGTTTCCGGCGCAGCGGCGGCCGGCGAGGGTGCGGGCTGAGCGGTATCCGGCACCGGCGCCTCGGGTGCGCTGCAGGCTACGGACAGGAGGAGCAGGGCCAGTGCCGGGGAAAGGATGCGTGCGGTCAGACCCTTGGCGGAGCTCATGCGGCGCCTGACTCCCTGGGAGCAGGCGTAGAGGGCCACCAGTTCCACCTGCCCAGCGCCTGCATCAGCGCCGGGACCAGAAGCACGCGCACGAGGGTCGCGTCCAGGAAGATGGCGACGGCCATGCCGACGCCCAGGCCCTTGACCAGCACGACGTCCCCCGTGGCGATGGCGGCCAGCACCATCACCAGTATGAGGGATGAGCTGGTGATGACGCGCCCCGTCCGCTCCAAGCCCATGACGACGCTGGCGGCGGTGTCACCCGTCTCCGCGTAGAACTCCCTGATCCGGCTCAACAGGAAGATCTCGTAGTCCATGCTGATGCCGAAGAGGAGGCAGAACATGAGGATGGGAACGGTGACCTCGGTGACCCCCTGGGCGGTGAACCCCAAGAGACCCTGGAAGTGGCCCTGCTGGAAGACGAATACCAGGGCGCCGTAGCTGGCGAAGACGCTCAAGCCGTTCAGCAGCACCGCCTTCAGCGGGAGGACAAGGGAGCGGAAGAGCCAGAGGAGGGCCAGGAACGTGGTCGCCAGGATGTAGGCGATGACCTTGGGGAAATCCCTGTACATGACGTCCACGGCGTCCATGATGTCCGCCGTGGCCCCGGTGACGTAGACCTCCACATCGTCGCCGGGGGCCGTGGCCCGGATGTCGCGAACGAGCTCCTTGCTGGTGTCGCTGAGAGGGGCCTGCGCCTCGAAGATGCGCAGGACGGTCGTGTCGCCATATGCCAGCCGGGGCAGAATGTCACCCGTGAGTGGAAACGGGACCAGGGCAGGCTCTGCGTAGATGCGCTGGTACTGGGCCTTGGTGATCTCCGGACGCACGGTGACGATGCTCTCGACGCGCTCCACGCGGGGGTCGTCCTGGAGAACGCGGGCGTAGTCGTAGAGCCGCCCCACGAGCTCGGGGGCTTGGCCGATCGGTACGGGAGCGGTGACCACCGCAACGATGGGTGAGGCTGCCCCGGGGCCAAAGCGCTCCGAGAGGGAGTCCCAACCTCGCCGCGCCTCCGACTCCCGGGGCAGGATGGAGGCCCAGGGGGCGCCCAGCTTCACGTCCAGGAAGGGCAGCCCCAGGACCAAAAGACCAACGACGATGGGGGCGCTCACCAGCACGGGGTGGCGCATGACGCCGCGGGCCACGCGCCCCCAGACGCCCGCGCGGTCCGGTCGCGCGGGCAAGACCGCCAGGGCGTTGACGCGATGGCCGAGTATGGCCAGGAGGGCCGGAAGCAGGGTGAGGGACAGGGCCATCGAGAGGAGGACCACCAGGATTCCTCCCACGCCCAGGGAGCGCAGCATCATGTACTCGAAGAGGAAGAGCCCGGAGAACCCGGCGGCGGAGGTGAGGCCGGAGAAGAAGAGGGTGCGTCCCGCCGTGGCGACGGTGACGGCCACGGCTTCATCCCTGGGGCGGGAGAGGAGCTCCTCGCGGAAGCGGCTCACCACAAGGAGGGAGTAGTCGATGGCGATGCCGACACCCAGAAGGGTGGTGATGTTGAGCACGAAGATGGACACGTCGGTAAGCTGGGCCACTCCGTAGATGAGTGCGAGGGTCACGGCGACGGCGAGTCCGCCCATGGCCAGGGGCAGACCGGCGGCGACGACGCTGCCAAAGACCACAACGAGGGCAATGAGCACCAGGGGGAAGACGATGATCTCCGCGCGGCGCAGGTCGCGGGTACTGGCATCGTTGAGGTCGGAGAAGATGGGGACGCCGCCGGTGACCTGGATATCAAGGCGGTCGGAGCTTATCCTGGCCCTGAACTCCTTGTAGCGGTGGATGGCCTCGTCGATGCCGACGTCCAGGAACACCAGGGCCATGGCCGCCTGGCCGTCGCGGGAGATGAGGGCCGGATTGCCGGAGCCGTAGTGGGTGATGACGCGCGGCACCTCGGGCAGCGCCTCCAGGGGCCGGAGGACGCGCTGCATCTCCTCGACGAAGGCAGGGTCGGTGGCCTCCAGGGTCGGACTGCTGAAGACGACGTTCAGGCTGGCTTCCGGGAGGCCAAGGCGATCGGTCATGATCTCGAGGCCCCGGCGCGACTCCACGTCGGCGTCGCCGAAGCCGCCCTTGAGCGCCGACGACGCCCGGGGCGCGAAGAGCAGGGCAAGCACAAGGACGACGGCCCACAGGGCCACGACGAGCCAGCGAAAGCGCACAACCAGGACGCCCAGGCGAAAGAGCATGGGTCTATTGTATGCAATGAACGGGCGGGTCGCTGGCGCGACGGCCACGCAGGGGAAGGTTGCGGGGTTGCGACGGGGGCGGACGGGACCGCGACACCCCTTGACCGGCGGTCGAGGCTCTGGGTCTAATGGCTCAAGCCACGCACGGTTGCGCGGCCCGGCCGGACCCGATGCGTTCGCCGGAGAGGAGTTGGCGCCATGGCAGACGCCGAGTTTAACGCATCGCACGGCGACGGCGAGCAGCTGCTGGCTCTCCTGACCTCAGGAGAGATGGTTGCGCAGCAGCTGCATCCTCGGGCGTCCAACTACACCTTCGTCGTGCAGCTCCGGGACGCGGATGGCAGGGAGGGGCTGGCGATGTACAAGCCGTGCCGGGGGGAGGCGCCGCTGTGGGACTTCCCCGACGGGACGCTGTACCGCCGCGAGCGCGCCACCTACGTCGTGACCCAGGCCCTCGGCTGGGACTTCGTACCTACGACGGTTGTCCGTGACGGGCCGTACGGGGTCGGCGCCGTACAGCGCTATGTCGAACACGAGCCCCGGGAGCACTACTTCACGCTCCAGGAGCGGTTCCCGGCAGAGTTTCAGCGCATGTGTCTCTTCGACCTGCTGGCCAACAACGCAGACCGGAAGTCGGGCCACTGTCTGCTGGGGAAGGAGGGCCGTGTCTGGGGTATCGACCACGGCCTGACCTTCCATGCGGAGGACAAGCTGCGCACCGTGATCTGGGACTACGCGGGAGAGCCGATACCGCCTGACCTGCTGCACGATCTCCAGGCGCTGCTGGGCCTTCTGGACTCGGAGAGCGCCGTGGCGGCGGAGGTCCAGGAGCTGCTGCACCCGCAGGAGGTGGCGGCGCTGAAGGAGCGGGTGGAGCTCCTGGTGCGGCATCCCGAGTTCCCGGAGCCTCCGTCGGCGCGCAGGTCCTGGCCCTGGCCGATGGTGTAGGCGTGGTGAGGAGCGCGGACCTGGGACTGCCGTGGGGGCCGTCCTGCATCGCGCCTGCGGCGCCGGGCCGCAGCGGCGTCTAGTCGCGGGGGAGCAGGGAGCGGGCAGCCTGTCCAACTCGCGAGGCCTGGGAGCCCACCCAGGCCTTGGTGCGCCTGACGGCTGGGTTGATGAGGTAGAGCTGCCGACTGACGAACTCGGTCATCTCCGGACTCCCCGCCAGGATGACGCCCGCCCATTTCCGGAGGGTGCTCTGTCCCGGCGGCCCCTCTTCCTTGTCCGAGGCGAAGGAAGTGAACGCGCGCCAGTCGCCGCCGCGCCGCTCCCGGGTCACGACGCGGCCCTGTGCCTCCTGCACCAGGAGGATGCCGGCGGCGACGTCCCAGGACTTTGGCGCGCCGAAGACGGCGTACTGGTACCTGCCGTCCGCAACGAGGGCCAGCTCGTAGGCGGTGCTGCCCACGCTGCGCCGCTCTCCGGGCGTCCGCGCCAGGCCGTCTTTGGCGCGGAAGGGGCCGGTGCGAAAGGTGGGCAGGACCACCATCCGCCCGGGGACGGGAGAGTCGTATTGGGCCACGCTGAGGGCGCGGCCGTCCTCCCACGCGCCGCCGCCGGAGCGGGCATGGAACACCCGCCCCCGTGCGCCGGTGGGCCAGGGGACGAACAGTGCGGCGACGACGGGCACGCCGTCCTCCACCAACCCCAGCGAGGAGGCGAAGAAGGGCAGGCCGTTGAGGAAGTTGGTGGTGCCGTCCAGGGGGTCCACCACCCAGGTGAGGGGCGCGGCGCCGGTGCCATCTCCGGCGCCCTCCTCGCCGACGATGGCGTGGTCGGGGAACCGGCGGGCCAGCTCGTCCTTCAGGAACGTTTCGGCGCGGTGGTCGGCTTCGGTGACCGGGTCGTCTCCCTGCTGCTTCCCCTTGTATTCGACGTGGAGGGACCCCTTCTGGAAGTGGTCAAGGAGGATGCCGCCGACGTTCCACGCCAGCTCCGCGGCCTGGCGTTCTATCTCTTTCAGCTCTTTGTCATCCAGGGACATGGGCCTCGCCTTGAGCTAGTACGGCTCCGCCGGGCCGCCGGGAGTCTGCACCGGCGCCCGAGTCTGCTTCATCACCTGTTGAGGGGACGACACGGCTACAGAGGGGCGCCCGCTCCAACGGCCAGGAGCTCCTTGACGCTCGTCACCGCGCTGGAGAGGTCCGTGTTCTCCACGACGGGGATCCCCCGTTCCCGGGCCTGTCGTAAGCACTCGTCCTGGAGCTCGATGATGGCGTCGAGCTGCTCCTGGGTAAGCACTCGCCGGCTGTGGGTCTGGCCCTGAACGCGCTCAATGAGGGTCTCGCGGTCAGGCACGTCGAGGACGCAGAAGAGGGACACCCCCAGCGCCGCGTGGTCGTAGAGGCCCGGGAGCACGTGGGCGCCTTCGACGACCAGGGACGCCCCCTCGCGGACGGACCGGAGGATGCACGCCTCCATGGCGGGCAGGAGCACGCGGGCCTGGGCGATGGCGCCATCGAAGACCCTTCGCCCGTTGGGTCCCGACGTCTGAACGAGGCGCCAGGCGTCAAAGGTGTAGCTCCGGAGCAGCAGCGCCTGGTCGGGGGGCATCACCGCTTGCGCCACTTCCCGGACGAACCCGGTGCTGATGTGGTGCGCCAGCCCCAACTCATGGACCAGGGCGTTGGCCAGGGTGGTCTTCCCGGTCCCGGATGCGCCTCCCAGCAGCAAAATCTTTGGTGCAGGTCCTTTGGACATCAGCCAGCGTCCATTTCACCGGGGGGCAGGGGTCGGAAAAGCGCCGCCGGGCAGGGGATATGCTCTATTGTAGCATTCCCTACCGGCAAATGGCACTCGGACCCCGGCGGCGGCCCCTCCATCTCACCAGCGCGGGCTCTGGCGCGGGGTCAACGCAGGCGGTAGCATGTGAGCGAGGTCCCCTTCCGGGACTTCGACCCCCGGTGATGGGTGCGCGGGACCACGGTTGCCCGCCGCCCATGACCCGCGAGCCCAGACTGAACGAGGTGAACCCCCGTGCTCCGCAGCATGAACGGCAAGAGCCCCCGGATTGCGGCCACCGCCTTTGTGAGCGAGCTGGCGTACGTGGTCGGCGACGTTGAGGTTGGCGAGTACGCCAGCGTGTGGCCCGGCGCCATCATCCGCAGCGACGACGTGCCCATCCGCATCGGCAGCAACGCAAACGTCCAGGACGGCGCCGTCGTCCATGCATCGGGTGATCCCCTGACCATCGGCGAGGGCGTCACCATCGGCCACGGGGTGGTCATCCACGGCAGCCACATAGGCAAGGACTCCCTGCTGGGCAACAACTGCACGGTGTTGGAGCACTCCCGCGTCGGCGAGGGCTGTCTCATCGGGGCCAACGCTGTCGTCCTGGCCGGGACCGACGTGCCGGACGGCGCCTTCGTCACGGGCGTGCCGGGCCGAGTCAAGGGCCCGGTCACCGCGTCCCAGCTCGCGATGATGCGGGAGAACGCCCGCGGCGTCTTCGAGGAGGCCCAGAAGTACAGGGACGCGGGGCTCTAGCGGGCATAGGAGACCTTTGCACAACCGTCCTTCCCGCACCCACCCACCGTCCTTCCCGCCTCCTTCCGTCATTCCCGCGAAAGCGGGAATCCAGGGTGGGGCCCCAGGCTGGCGGGGTCTGCTTCACCCTCCCAACCGCGCCCTTCACGGCGAGTCGCGCAAAGGTCTCGGGAATAGCGGACAGCGCCGCCCGCGTCTCAGTCGTCGAGGGAGCTGGAGACGCGAGCCACGAGGCGCAGGGTCCTGTCGAGGGAGGCTTCCCGGTCGGCGCCCGCCGCGACGGGTGTGACGATGATCTCCGTCGCCCCGAAGGCCAGGAGCTCCCGGAGCCGCTCTTCGACCCTCGCCTCATCTCCGGATAGGAGGACCGCCTCCAGCATGGCGTCGCTCCAGGCGCCCTCGGCAGCCTCCGGAAAGCCCGCGTCCTGGAGCATCTGGTTGTAGAAGGGCAGGCGAGGGTAGCCGCCGAGCTGCTCCCTGGCCACTTCAGCCACGGCCGCCGGGTCGTCATGGACGCAGACGGGGGCGTGGGCGACCAGGGGCGGCGCTGCGCGGTCGGCGCGGTCGGCGCCTGCCTGCATGGCCGGCAGGGCCACGTCGCGCAGGTAGCTCCCCGGGCACACCCAGCTGATGGCGCCATCGGCCTCCGCGCCGGCCAGCTCAAAGGAAGCGCGGCGCAGCGCCGAGATCATTACGGGCACGTCCACGGGCTCGTTGGTGCTCATGTGGGCGTGGTAGTAGCTGCCGTCGAACTCCACGGCGCCGGAGCCCAGCAGGGCCTTGAGGACCTGGACGTACTCGCGGAGGTGTCCCAGGGGTGCCTTGAACTCGAGGCCGTACCTCGCCTCAACGTTCCCCTTGTGGCCGGGGCCAACGCCGAGGCGAAACCGCCCCGGCGCGAACTGGGCCAGCACGTGGGCCTGCTGGGCCAGGGCGATGGGATGGCGGGGCCAGGTGGGGACGATGGACGTGCCGAGGGCAATCTCCCGCGTCTGCACTGCTGCGGCGGCGAGCACGCTCATGGAGTCCCGGTTGACGCCCCCCGCAGTGAGCCACGCCGCCGCGATTCCCAGCTCCTCAGCCTGACGAATTCCATCGAGCACCTCCGAGGCGCCGCCGCCCTGGACGGCCACGCCGATGCGCTTCTCACTCATGTTTCCTCGCTTGTGGAGACCTTCGCATAACCGTCATTCCCGCACCCACCACCCTGGATTCCCGCTTTCGGAGACCTTTGCACAACCGTCACTCCCGTACCCACCCTAGATTCCCGCGAAAGCGGGAATCTAGGGTGGGGCCCCAGGCTGGCGGGGTCTGCTCACCCTCCCAACCGCGCCCTCCACGGTGAGTTACGCAAAGGTCTCCTTTCGCGGGAATGACGGAGTGGTGGCAGGGGTTGGCGGGGTCTGCGTCACCCTCACGACCTCGCCCCCCACAGGGAGTTACTCAAAGATCTCCTCGTACGTAGTGTTGCCGGTGGGACCGAGGGCCGACTTCCCGGACCGAGGGTTGCCGCCGCTGCTATCGCGGGCGCCGGCCACGGTAAGTATAAACCCTTGCGCGGGTTGGTAGTGCTGTCACGGGGGCCTGTGATAGAATCCGCTGCGGCGGCGTTAGCGGCGCGCATTTTCGGCGATGAGGCGCTGGGCGTCCGAACTGCTCTCACAGAGGTACAGTGATGGCGGACACGAAGGAAGACCAGAGGGCGCAGGGTGTTCAGGCAGGGGGCGCCTTCAAGGGGAAGAACCAGACGCTCACCCTGATTGGGGTTGTCACGGGCCACGTTCCCGTTCATCTGTACGGGCAGGGGTTCTTGCTGATCCTCCCCTACCTGTCGTCGACGCTGGGCCTCGCCACGATCCAGGCCGGTCTGATCGAGACGATCCGGCGTGCCGGCGGAGGTGTCGCCAGCATTGGCGGCGGCGTTGTCACCGACAGGTTCCAGCACCTGCGGGGTCACTTCCTGGGAGCCAGCCTGGTGCTCATGGCCCTGGGGTACCTGGTCGCGGGTGTCGTACCCACGGGGAGCCCGGCGGCCTACGTGTTACTGCTGTTGGCCCTGGGGTTTGCCTCCGCCATGGGGTCCTTCTGGCACCCGCCGGCGGCCAGCGTCCTGTCCCAGCGCTTCCCGGAGCGGCGGGGCACGGTGATCTCGCTCCACCGCTCCAGCGGCACCGTGGGCGATACCATCGCCCTGCCCATCGTCGGCGCGCTGCTGCTCATCACTTCGTGGCAGACGGTGCTTCAGGGCGCGACGCTGCTCACGCTGGCCATCGCGCTGCCGCTGTGGGCCTACCTCTGGAACGTGGGCGGTCCAAAGGTGCAGACGGCGGAGGGGAAGGAGCGCGGGTTCGGCGCCCAGATCGGCGACTTCGGCAAGCTGCTCAGGGAGCCCGGTCTGCTCACGCTGCTGATGGTGGCGGGCGTGCGCGGCATCGGCGACCGTGCGCTCATCGTCTTCTTCCCCTTCTACCTGAAGGAGACGCTGGGACTGAATCCCCTCATGGTCAGCATTCACTTCATGCTGCTGACACTGCTGGCCATCTTCACGGGGCCCGCCATCGGCCGGGTGTCGGACAGCCTGGGCCGCAAGCCGGTGATCCTCGTCGTGATGGTTATTTCGACGGTGCTGACGGCGCTGGTCATCGTGGTGGAGCGCGGCGTCGGGCTGATGGTGTTGGCGGCGCTGATGGGGACGGTGATGTTCTCCGTGAACGCGCTGACCCAGGCGGGGGCCCTAGACCTCGCGGACCGGCATCGGCTGGAGGGCAGCGTGATGGGGCTCTATTGGGGGGTGAACGCCATCTTTGGCGCGGTGTCGCCCATCTTGCTGGGGGGCATCATCGACATCTCGGATGACAACTTTGGGCTGATGTTCTGGTACGCCGCCGTGTTCTACGCCATCGGCGCCGTAGTGGCGCTCCTGCTGCCCGCCATGGGCCAGGGCGCCGGGCGAGCCCGAGGCGGCGGGTCATAGCGGGGCGCCGGCGGCGCGGGTCGGCGCCGCGGCGGGCCGGGACATCGAGGGCCCCTCGGGGCAACCCTGGTCCGGGACGTCTCTTTGAGACTTTTCAAGGGCACTCGAACCGCAACTGAGTCAGATCCGGATGGGGACGATGCCAAGGAACGCTTGGAACGTACCCTCATCCTCTGGATCAACAACAGCTCCCACGCCCTGAACCACTTCCAGAACCAGGTGGTGTCCGTTCTCTATCCGCTGATCATGGCGGACCTGGGGTTCGGGTACGCGCAGCTGGGAATCCTGAGCGCCGCACGGAGCATGCTGGGCAGCGCCACCCAGGGCGTCTACGGATTCGTCACGCCCTTCGTGCGTCGCACGCACCTCCTGGGCCTGGGCAGCATCGTCCAAGGGGTCGGTACGCTGGTGGCCGCGACGTCAGGATCGTTCACGGGCTTCCTCGCGTCGCGGAGCATCGCCGCGGCGGGCTCCAGCGCCCAGCACCCGGTGGGCTCCAGCCTGCTGGCCGAGTACTTTCCGAAGAACCGGGGCGCAGTCCTAGCGCTGAACAACAGCGTGTCCTTCGTCGGGAGCTTCCTGGCGCCGCTGCTGGCTGGGGTGTTGCTGCTCTTCCTGGACTGGCGACAGATCTTCTACATTGTGGCGGTGCTCAGCGCCGCCATGGGCGTTGCGTACTTCTTCTTCCGCGGCCGCGCGCCGGCCATCATGGATGCGCCCCGTTCCGGCAGAGCCAAGCTGGCGCAGGGGAAGGCGAGCTACCTTCGGGCCCTGCACAACCGCAACATGATCGTAATCTCGCTGGTGATGATGTCCGGGGCCGCGGGACGGGGGGCCGGGGTAAACATGACGTACCTGGGCCCTCACCTGCACAACAACCTGGGACTCTCCGTAACGCCGATGGTGGCGCTGGCGCTGTCGGTGATGCAGGTTGGCGGCATCGTCGGCCCCCTGGGCTTCGGCTGGCTGTCAGACAGGGTCTCGCGCAAGGGGATCATCCAGGTCTCGCTGTTCCTCTCGGCGCTGGGGACGTGGTGGCTGGCGTTCCAGGGCGCGTACATACCTATGCTGTTTCTCTGCTTGCTGATCTACGGCACGGTAACCAACGCCCGCCTGCCGCTGACCCAAGCCCTGGTCGCCGACTCTCTGCCCAACGAGGACCTGGACGCGGCCTTCAGCATCTTCTATACCATCGGGTTCGTATCCGGCCCCATCTGGTCTCTGCTGACGGGCTTCATGATGGAGCGACTGGGGTTCCCCATCGCCTTCTCCGTGCTGGGGTTCTCCTACCTCATCGCCATGGCGCTCATGTACTTCATCGAGGAGCCCGCCAGGGCCGGGGCAGGTAGGGCCGCCTGAGGCGGTCTCGTTGGGCGTGCGGGATGCCCCACGCGCCGCCGCGCCCAGGCCCCCGCGCCCCGTCCTCCCTTCCACCCCCCACGCCCCTCCAACCCTGCCATCCGCCACTGGCGCTTGCGCCGCGACGGCTCTACACTTCCCCCATGCGTAACCCGACCTCCGCCTGCCCCCACTTGCCGGACGCAGCCCGCGGGACCTCCCAGAGGAGCAGGAATTGCCCGCAAAGCGGCCCGCCGTACCCCCAAAACGGTTCGTGTTGGACAAAACGAATCGTATCTGCGACGGACGGTTTCGAAGCTGATTCGTTCCCCAAAAAAGAAAAACTTGAACAAAACTTGGAGTTCAATCAAATCGCAGGAGCTCCGCTCGTCCTGAGGGGCCATCCCCGCGCAGGGAGACCTTTGCACAACCACGTCATTCCCGCACTCCCCTCACGTCATTCCCGCGCAGGCGGGAATCCAGGGTGGCGGCGCGGTGCGGGCCATCCCCCCATCACAGCCCCCGCCCCAAATCCAATCAAATCGCCAACCCCACGCCGAAGCTACCGCCGCGGCCCCAAAAGCAAACAATCGCCCTTTTTCCACTTTCCAGCTTCAGAAAGCGCGAAAAAACCCTCAACTATCCTCCGAAGCTAAACATTCAAACCAGGCCCCCCGCGCCGCCCTGGGTTCCCGCTCTCGGAGACCTTTGCATAACCGTCGTTCCCGCACCTCCCCCGCCGTCATGCCCGCGAAAACGGGAACCCAGGGTGGCGGCGCAGAGCGGGGCATCCCCCATCACAGCCCCCGCCCCAACCCACGCCCACAAAGCCGTCGCGCAGCGACCGGGAATCCAGGGTGGGGCCCCCGGCTGGTGGGGTCTGCTCACCCTCCTAACCTCGTCCTCCACGGCGAGTTACGCAAGGGTCTCCTTTCGCGGGAATGACGAGAGGGGGTGCGAGACGGTCACTCCGGGACGTGGCCCAGGACGAGGTCGCGGAGGTCCACGATGCCAAGGGGGCGGCGCTCGTGGTCCACGACGACGGCGCGGGAGAGGTCGAAGCGCACGAGGAGGCGCACGGCGTAGCGGGCCTGCATGTCCACGGGCAGGGTCATGACAGGCTTCGACATGACCTCGTAGACGTGAACGCGCTCCGGGGCGCGGTTCTTGGCGATGACTTCGCGGGCGATGTCGGAGACCACGACGATGCCGAACTCGTCGTCCTCGTCGCGCCGGTTGACGGCGAGGGAGCTGACGCCATGCCGCTTCATGAGCGCCATGGCCTCCGCCACCGTCGCGAGCCCTTCAACCGTGTGCAGCTCGGAAAACATGAAGTCGCCGACGCGGATAGGCCTTCTCCCGCTCATATTTCACCTCCCGTTTCTTGCAATAGGGTGGGCATCTGCGTGGCGAGGCCCACCACGTCCTCGATGGCTATCTGGAACACGACGCCTGCGCCCGGTTCCGTGTCAATGTGCACCACGTCCCGGATATGCTCCAGGATATGCCGCGCCTGGGCCTCGGCCACCAGGAAGAAGACGACGTCTCGCTGGGCCTCTAGGTCCAGGCCAAAGAAGGTCTTCCCGGGCTTCAGGCCCTCGCCTCGCACGGCGGTGATGATGGTGGCGCCCGTGGCGCCGGCCGCCCGGGCGGCCTCGACGACCGCGTTGGTCTTCTCGTCGCTGACCAGGGCCACAATCAGCTTCATTCTCATGGCTTAGCCTCCTCGGGGAGCTTGGAGTTCCGCCTGCGACCGGTCCATGAGGCGGCGATGGCGTACGCCAGCACGGACATGATGGGAAAGACGCTGGCAAAGGCAATGAGCCCAAAACCGTCGATCAGCGGGCTGCGGCCGGGGACGCTGGCCGCGAGCCCAAGGCCCAGCGCCGCGACGACGGGCACGGTGACCGTCGAGGTGGTGACGCCGCCGCTGTCAAAGGCCAAGGGCACGATGGTCTTGGCGGCCCGGAAGGTCTGCACGATCACAACGGCATAGGCGGCAATGATGAACCACGGCAACGGCGTGCCCGTGACGATGCGAAAGCAGCCCAGCGCGACGCCCACGGCCACGCCGATGGCTACGGCAATCCGCAGGCCCCAGGCGCGGACCGCGCCGCCGGAGACCTGCTCCGCCTTCATGGCCACGGCGATGAGCGAGGGCTCGGCGACGGTCGTCGCGAAGCCGATGGCCCCGCCAAAGACGTAGACGGCCGTGTAGTCGTGCCACATCACGACACCGGCCGGACTCCCAGCGCCGATGATGCTGGCCGAGGTCAGCTGGCGCGCCATGGTCTCACCGATGGGGAAGAGGGCCCACTCCAGTCCGATGAGAAACAGCGTGAGCCCCAGAAGCACGAAGACGGACCCGACAGCGATGCCGCGAAGGTTGGGCAGCTTCCTGCGCAGGACGGCGACCTGAAATAGGACGAGGATGACAACGATGGGCGCCACGTCGAGGGCGGTGGAGAGGACGGCGCCGGTGAAGATGTCCAGGAACTCGAGCATCAGACCACCAAGCCGTAGGCAAGGACGAAGATCATGGGCATCAGGCTGGCGAAGGCGATGAGTCCGAAGCCGTCGATCATCGGGTTGCGCCCTCGGATGGACGTGGCGAGGCCCACGCCCAGGGCCGTGACCAGCGGTACAGTGATGGTGCTGGTCGTGACGCCCCCCAGGTCGTAGGCTACACCGATGATCTCCTCGGGCGCAAAGACGGTGATGACCGTGACGATGACGTAGCCCCCGATCATCAGGTAGTGGATGGGCCAACCCTTCAGGATGCGCACCACGCCCAGCACGATGGCCGCGCCCACGGAGACGGCCACGACCATGCGCAGGGCGAAAGCGTAGTCGCTCCGCGCGTCGTCGTGGTCGGCGATGGCGCCGGACTCCGCCGCGACGTCCGCAGCCTCGGCGGTGATGGCGATGAGGGCCGGCTCGGCGACCGTGGTGCCGAAGCCAAGGCAGAAGGCAAAGGCCAGGAGCGCGACAGCGCTGCCTCTGCGGGCGAAGCCCTCGGCAAGGGCCTCGCCAAGGGGGAAAAGGCCGCTTTCGAGTCCCTGGATGAAGAGCGTGAGCCCGCCGATGACACAGACCAGACCCACGACGACATTCAACAGGTCCGGGAAGGGCTGCCGCAGAACCACGACCTGGAAGAAGGCGATGACGATGACGATGGGCGCGAGGTCGCGCAGCGCGCCGACCGTCCGCCGGAGCATGGCGGTAAGGAAGAGGGTCACGCCTTCATCCTGGTTCCTCTGGTCACGCGGGCAGGATACAGGGACTATATGGGCGTCTCCCGGGTACGGTCAAGGAGGCCCAAACCCTGGGGTGCCCTCGCCGGAGCGTGCGGAGAGAGGCCCGGCCCGGATGTGTTCACTTCGGGACGCCGCGGTGCTAGACTCCGCTGGGCGCCGGGGGCTCACGGCGGCGGCTCGGCAGGAGAGAGCCCCTTTGGCCCGGCCGATGGAGCACCCCCACGCAGGCGGCTCCAAGGAGAGTTGAGGCTATGGACCGTCCGACGGACACGGCACCCCCGGAGAGGGCAGCCGGCGGCGATGGCGAGGTAGGGACGCGTTTCGAGCGCAATCTGATCCTGTGGCTCACCAACGTGTCCCACGCGGTCAACCACTTTCAGAACAGCATGGTCTCCGTCCTCTACGTGCCCATCATGAGCGAGCTGGGCCTCAACTACTTCCACCTCGGCATCCTCACCGCCGTCCGCAACCTGCTCAACAGTGGGACGCAGGGACTGTACGGGTTTCTCGCGCCGTTCCTGCGGAGGACGTACATCCTTGCCTTCGGCAACATGGTGCTGGGCACGGGCGTCATGCTGGCGGGCTTCGCCAACTCCTTCTTCACCTTCGTGATGGCGCGAGGAGTGTCCTCGATGGGGTCGAGCGCCCAGCACCCCATCGGCTCCAGCCTCCTTGCAGGGTACTTCCCGAAGAACCGGGGCACGATCCTGGCCCTGAACAGCAGCATCTCCGGGGTCGGGAGCTTTGTGGCGCCCCTGCTGGCGGCGTACCTGCTCTACGTCGTCGGATGGAGGCAGGTGTTCCACCTGGTCGCCGGGCTCAGCATACTGGTGGGGCTGGCGTACCTGTTCCTGGGGAGGCGGGTGACGTCGACCGAGAGCGCCTCCCGGGGGAAGCGGGGCGCCCTGGCCCAGGGCATGGCCAACTACAAGCGGATCCTGGGCAATCGCAACATCGTCATCGTGGCAATGGTGATGATGGTGGGAGCGGCGGGGCGCGGCGGCGGGGTGAACGACACCTACCTGATCCCCCACTTCGTCAACGACCTGGGACTGACGCTTACGATGGCCGCCTGGGTCAAGATGGCGCAGCAGGTGGGCGGCATGGCCGGCCCGCTGGCCTTCGGTTGGATCTCAGACCGAGTCTCCCGCAAGCGGGTGATCCAGGTATCGTTGCTGCTCTCCGCGGTGGGGACGTGGTGGATCGCGTTCCAGGGCCCGTCGCTTCCCGTCCTCTTCCTGAGCTTTGGCGTATACGGGGTGTTCACGCACTCCAGGATGACGCTGACCCAGGCCCTGGTCGCGGACTCCGTGGCCGACGACGAGCTGGACGCCGCCTTCAGCGTCTTCTACTTCCTGGGGTTCATCTCGGTGCCCATCTGGGGGCCCCTGACCGGCTACCTGATGCAGAACCTGGGGTTCCCCACCGCCTTTTCGATCCTGGGGGTCTCCTACCTTGCGGGCATGGTCCTGATGTTCCTGGTGGTGGACCCGCGGTCCTCGGTCCCGGCATCGCAGGCGGGAGGCGGCCGGCGGCGGTCGCGCGGCGGCGGGGAAGGGTAGCGGGGGCGGGCGTCCATCATTCCGCCGCGCCAAGCAACTGCAAGCGGGCCTCCTGCTCCACCCGGCGGAGGACCTCGGCCAGGGGCAACCCCTTTTCCAGGGCCGCGACACGGCACGCCTCGAACTCCGGGGAGACGGCCACGGGGACGCCCTCCAGGTGCTTCACCTTGACGGGCAGAGTCCCCAGGCTGGTCTCCACGTCCCGGATGTCCCGGGCCGCCTCGTAGCGCTGGACGGCGCGGCGGCGGATGCCCAGGGTGGAGGTCTCACGGAGGAGCAGGGCCACGGCTGCGGACTCCAGCTCCGGGGGAACCAGGGCGCTGATGAGGACACCGGGGCGGTTCTTCTTCATCTGGATGGAGGTGAACCACACGTCCAGGGCGCCCAGGGCAAAGAGCCGCTCCTGGACGTAGCCGAAGAGGACGGGGGTCATGTCGTCTATGTTGGTCTCCAGGAGGACGGGGCCCGCCGCCGGTCCCTCCGTCTGCGCCTCGCCGACCCAGAGGGCCAAGGCGTTGGGAAGCTGCTCCGGGTCCCGGGTGCCCAACCCGTAGCCGACGCGCTCCAGGCTCATGGTGGGCGGCTGAAACCGGGAGAGCGTGGTGATGAGGGCGGCGCCGGTGGGAGTCACGAGCTCGCCGGAGACGCCCGGAGCGGGTGCGGCCACGGGGGCGCGGGCGCCGGCGATGATCTCCATCGTAGCCGGAGCGGCCGCGGGCAGCGAGCCGTGGGCCGACCGCGCTATCCCGGAACCCGTCGGCAGCGGCGAGGAGTACAGCCTCTCGATCCCCAGGAGCCGCACGCCCACGACCACGCCCACAACGTCCACGAGGGTGTCCAGAGTACCCAGCTCGTCGAGGGGGTGGGAGGGGTCGGCGGCGCCGACGCGATGGGCGCGGCGCTCGGCTTCCTCCAACCGGGCGAAGACGGCCAGCGCCTCCTCTCGCACGTCAGAGGGCAGACCGCTGCTGCCAATGATGTCCTTGAAGTCGCTCCAGGACTTGCGCCCGGCGCCGGCCTCGTCTATCTCCACGCGCAGGTGCGTGCCGTGGAGCCCGCGCCGCACCGCCGGTTGGGGGGCCAAACTGTAGCCCGACACACCGAGCTTGGCCAGCTCGGCCTCCAGGGCTTGGAGGGGCAGCCCGGCGTCCAACAGGGCGCCCAGCAGCATGTCGCCGCTGGCGCCGCCGATGATGTTGAGGTATCCGACGCGCATGGTTTCAGGCCCCGCTGGGCATTCCCGAATGTGGGTCCGATGGCAACCTGCGCCCCCGCGCCAAACGCGGACGCGCAGACTCGCACTGGAGAGACCGCCGGCGGCTCAGCCCCTGCGGCGCAGGCCGGCGTTGAGACTGCCCGTCTGATAGCCCATCAGGTCAAGGGTGACGTAGAGGTATCCGGCCTCACGAACGCCCTGGACGACCTGGTCCCTGACGGGTTCCTCCAAGAAGCGGGCCAGATCGTCGGGGCCGACCTCGATACGTGCGATGGTGTCGTGGCTGCGGACGCGGACGTGGCGGAACCCCTGGGCGCGCAGGACGGCCTCGGCCCGGGCGATGCGCTTCAGCTCTTCGACGGTCACCTGCGTGCCGTAGGGCACCCGCGAGGAGAGACACGCCTGGGCGGGCTTGTCCCAGGTGGGGAGCCCGCGGAGGCGAGAGAGCTCCCGCACGGCGGCCTTGTCCAATCCTGCCTCCACCATTGGGCTTCGGACCCCGCGCTCCTTGCCGGCGGTGAGGCCGGGCCGAAAGTCGCCGAGGTCGTCGGTGTTCGTGCCGCTGGCGATCCAGGCATACCCCTCCTGGTCTTGGATCCGGCGGAGGTGCGTGTACAGCTCCACCTTGCAGAAGTAGCAGCGCCTGGCGCCGTTGGCGGCGTAGCTGGGGTCCTCCACCTCCTGGGTCTCGATGGTCCGGTGCCGGAAGCCGAACTTCCCTGCCAGCTCCTTCGCCTCTTCTAGCTCCCAGGGCGCCAGGGAGGGCGATACGGCGGTCACGGCCAAGGCGCGGTCGCCCAGCGTGTCGTGGGCCGTGACGGCGAGGAAGGTGCTGTCGACGCCGCCGGAGTAGGCCACGACGACGGAGCCCATCTCGCGCAGCAGCTGGGCCAGCTGCTCTTGCCTGGCGTGCAGGTCATCCACGGTCACAGTCGCTCCTCCGCGAGCACCGGGTTGGTCCTGGCGCTTCTGGGACGGCGCGCGCCGGGGATGGCGGCGTCGACGGCTTCGGCCAGCGTCGCCACCTCCTGCACGTGCATGCCCGCCCCTACCAGGGGCTCGTCGCCGCCATGCGGCACGATGGCCCTGCTCAGGCCCAGGCGGGCGGCCTCCTGGAGCCTGCGCTCTCTCTGAGACACCGGCCGCAGCTCGCCGCCGAGACCGACTTCGCCCAGCACAACGGCATCCTCCGGGAGCGGCACTCCCCGGAAGCTGGAGGCAACGGCCAGGGCGATGCCCAGGTCGGCGGCGGGCTCGCCGACGCGAAGGCCGCCGGCGACGTTAACGATAATGTCCTGGCCCCCCAGGGGCAACCCCACGCGCCGGTCCAGCACCGCGGCCAGCATGACCAGGCGCGTACCGTCCAGGCCGCTGACCACGCGGCGCGGCACGGGGCTGTGCGTGGGGACGGTCAACGCCTGGACCTCCACGAGCAGGGGCCGGCTGCCCTCCAGGGTGGCCACCACGGTGGAGCCGACCAGGGCGCCCTGGCGCCGGGACATGAGGGCCTGGGACGGGTCCGCCACCTCCTTCATTCCGGTCTGCTCCATCTGGAAGACGGCAACGTCATTGGTGGAGCCGAAGCGGTTCTTGGTGCTGCGGAGGATGCGAAGGGCACCGAGAGACTCTCCCTCCAGGGAGAGCACCACGTCCACCATATGCTCCAGCACGCGAGGTCCGGCCACGTCGCCCTCCTTGGTGACGTGGCCCGCCATGAACAGGGGCGTCTGGTGGCTCTTGGCCCACCCCATGAGGACGCGGGCGCACTCCCGGACCTGGGCCACACTGCCAGGCGCCGACGACACGTCATCGCTGGCCACAGTCTGTATGGAGTCGACGATGACTGCGTTGGGGGCCGTCTCTTCCATCCACCGCAGCATGCCCTGCAGGCTGGTCTCGCCCAGGAGGTAGACGCCGTCTCCGGGAATCCCAAGGCGTCCGGCGCGCATGCGGATCTGGGGGGCCGACTCCTCGCCGGAGATGTAGAGAACGCGGGGAGGACCATTCCCGCTTCCGGGGGGTCCGGAAACCCGCGCCAGCGCCTCTGCCACCTGCAGCAGGAGGGTGGACTTACCGATGCCGGGGTCGCCGGCCATGAGCAGCACGGAGCCGGGGACCAGGCCGCCGCCGAGCACGCGATTCAGCTCCTGGTAGGGCAGCAGGATGCGGGGAATGTCGTCGAGAGAGACTTGGGAGAGCTCCTGGGGCGCCATTGCGGAGCGGGCCAGCCAGCCCGTCGACGCCGGCGCCGGGGGTGGGGCGTTTGCCAAAGGTTTCTGGGCGCCGCATGCGGGGCAAAAGCCCATCCAACGCAGGCTTTCCGAACCGCACTCGGTGCAGAAGAAGTGGTCAGGTCCACGTGGGGCCAAGGGGCTCCTCTGCCTTCGGGTTGCGGCTATTGTACCACCGCCCGGCGCTCCGCCCCGTGTGCCCAGCACTGCCCGGAGGGAGGGTCGACAGCAAAGCGGACCCGGGGACGCCGCCTGACAACGAGAGGAGAGGCGCCCCGGCCGGACGCCTCTCCTCAACGTGCTCTTGATGAACGCGGGCTAGGATGTAACCGCGGCCACGGGCGGGTGAATGCCGATGTCCCCGTCCTCATCGACGTCTATGACGACGGTGTCGCCCTCGTGGTACTTGCCCGCGAGGATATCCTCTGACAGCGGGTCCTCCACCAGGTTCTGGATGACCCTGCGGAGGGGCCTGGCGCCGAAGTCCGGGTCGTACCCCTTCTCCGCCAGCAGCTCCCGGGCCTTCTGGGTGACCTCCATCTGGATGCCCCGCTCGTTGACCTGCTCTCCCACGGACTTGAGCATGAGGTCAACGATGTTGACAATGTGCGCCCTGTTGAGGGCGTGGAAGACGACGGTGGCGTCGATGCGGTTCAGGAACTCGGGCCGGAAGAAGCGCTTGACCTCGTCCAGCACCTTGCCCTTCATGCGCTCGTAGGCCTCGCCGGCGTCCTTGAGAGAGTCCTCGTCCTGGATGTGGGAGAAGCCGATGGTGGTGTTGCGCTTGATCAGGTCGGACCCCAGGTTGCTGGTCATGATGACGACGGCGTTGCGGAAGTCCACCCTGCGGCCCTTGGCGTCGGTCAGGTGACCGTCGTCGAAGATCTGCAGCAGGATGTTGAAGACGTCCGGGTGGGCCTTCTCGATCTCGTCCAGGAGGATCACGCAGTGGGGCTTGCGCCGGACGGCCTCGGTGAGCTGCCCGCCCTCGTCGTAGCCCACGTAGCCTGGGGGAGCGCCCACCAGGCGGGCGACGGTGTGGCGCTCCATGAACTCGGACATGTCGAGCCGGTTCATAGCCTCGTCGGAGCCGAACATGAACTCGGCCAGGGCGCGCGCCAGCTCCGTCTTGCCGACGCCGGTAGGGCCGAGGAAGATGAAGACGCCGACGGGCCGGCGCGGGTCCTTGATGCCTGCGCGAGCGCGGCGGACAGCCTTGGCCACGTTGACGATGGCCTCGTCCTGGCCAATGATGCGCCGGTGCACGTTCTCTTCCATGTGGAGGAGCCGCTGGGTCTCCTCTACCTGGAGGCGCTCGACGTGGATCCCGGTCCACATGGAAACGACTTCAGCAATGTCATCCGCCATGACGACGGCGCGATCGGCCCGCTCCTCACCGACCTCCTGCTCCAGGGTTTCCAGGCGCTCGGTGAGCTTCTCCTCGCGCTCCCGGAGCTCGGCGGCGAACTCGTACTGCTGGCCGGAGATTGCTTCGTCCTTCTCCTTGCGTACGCTCTGGAGCACCTGCATGGCTTCCTTGACAGACAGGGGGGTGGAGCTGTAGCTGATTCGGACGCGGGAGGCGGCCTCATCCATAAGGTCGATGGCCTTGTCCGGGAGGAAGCGGTCCGGGATGAAGCGGGCCGCGAGCTTGGCGGCCGCGGTAAGGGCCTCGTCGCTGATGGTCAGCTTGTGATGCTCTTCATAGCGGACCTTGACGTGGCGAAGGATCTCCATGGTGTCTTCAATGGTGGGCTCTTCCACCAGGATGGGCTGGAAGCGCCTTTCCAGAGCAGGATCCCGCTCCACGTACTTGCGGTAGTCGTCCATGGTGGTGGCGCCGATGGTCTGCATCTCGCCGCGCGCCAGGGACGGCTTGAGGATGTTGGCGGCGTCCACGGCGCCCTCGGCGGCGCCGGCGCCGACCATGGTGTGCATCTCATCGATGAAGAGGACGCAGTTGCCGGAGCTCTTGATCTCCTCCAGGACCTTCTTCAGGCGCTCTTCGAACTCTCCGCGGTACTTGGTGCCGGCAACCAGGGCGCCCATGTCCAGGGTGACGAGCCGCTTGCCCTGGAGGGTCTCCGGCACGTCCCCGGCGATGATGCGCTGCGCGAGGGCCTCCACGATGGCCGTCTTGCCCACGCCGGGCTCACCGATGAGCACGGGGTTGTTCTTGGTCCGGCGGGAGAGGATCTGGACAACGCGCTGGCTCTCCTTCTGGCGGCCCCAGACGGGGTCCAGCTTGCTGGCGCGGGCCAGGGCGGTGAGGTCGACGCCGAGCTGGTCGAGGGTGGGGGTGCGGGTCGACGAGCGGCCGCTGCCGGATTGGCTGCTGGGGCTCACGCTCTGGCTGAGGATGCGCTGGGCCTCGGCGCGGATCTTGTCCAGGCTGACGCCCAGGCTCTCCAGCACGCCCGCCGCAACGCCCTCGCCCTCACGCATGACGCCGATGAGGAGGTGTTCTGTGCCGATGTAGTGGTGGTTCATGCGGCGGGCCTCGTCCACGGCCAGCTCGATGACCTTCTTGGCCCGCGGGGTCAGGCCGATGTTCTCGCCGGACACGGGGCGTTCGCCTCGTCCGATGATGAACTCCACGGCAGAGCGGACCTTGTTGAGGTCTACGCTGAGGTTGGCCAGCACCCGCGCGGCCACCCCTTCGGTCTCGCGCACGAGGCCCAAGAGGATATGCTCCGTTCCGATGTAGTTGTGGTTGAAACGGATAGCCTCTTCCTGTGCCAGGGAGAGGACCCGGCGGGCTCTTTCGGAGAACTTCTCGAATCTGCTTGCCATGCTAGACTCCTACTAGGCCTATTGCTGGGGAGCGAAATCTCCCCAGTCCTCCGCCGACGCCTGTCTCAGACTCAGACCCAGCCGTTTGCGCTCAGGATCGATCCGCACGATCTTGAGCTCTAGCACGTCGCCTTCATGGACCACCTCATGCGGGTGGTTGACGCGCCTGTCGCTCAGCTCAGATATGTGGATTAGCCCTTCCAAGTCTCCCTCCAACCTGGCGAAGGCGCCAAATGGAGCGATGTTGGTCACAGTCCCGGTGACGATCTGTCCCTCATGATAGGACGCTGCGACGGTATCCCAGGGTTCCGCCTGGAGCCGGCGCAGGCTCAGAGAGATGCGCCCATTCTCCGGGTCCACCTTCAGCACGTAGACCTGGATCTCATCCCCTATCTGGACGACCTCTTCCGCGGCGGCGACCGTGTGGTTCGCCAGCTCCGAGATATGGATGAGGCCGTCCGCGCCGCCCAGGTCAACGAAGGCGCCGAAGCTGCTGATGCCCGAGACGCGGCCGGTGCGAACCTCTCCCTCCTTGAGCTCCTGCAGGAGTCGTTGCTTCTGCTCTTGCTTGATCTCCTGCCAGGCAAGGCGCTCCGAGAGCACAATTCGGTTGCGGCCGCGGTCCAACTCCAAGACCTTGAGCTGCAGCACGTTGCCCTCCACCCCGGGGCCGTCAGCGCCGTCGCTGCCCTGAACAGCCTGACGCGTGACGGGCGCCAGGTGGGAGATGGGCACGAACCCCTGGGCGCCCTCCACGTCCACCAAGAGCCCCCCGCGATTCTGGCCCACGACGGTGCCTGCCATGATCTCACCGGACTCGGATGCTCGCTCCAGGGCGTCCCAGCCCTCTTCGCTGCGGGCCATGTCCACGGAGAGGACAGCCAGGGAGGTTTCCGTATCGGGGCGGAGCACGTATGCCCGTATGGAATCGCCGATCTGGACGGCCTGGCGGGCTGCGGGGCTCAGGCTCCGCATCTCCTCCGGGGCGACACGCCCCTCCGACTTGCCGCCGAAGCTGATGAGCACGCCCTCCGCGTCTGCGCGGACCACCTCACCCTTGACGGTCTCCCCGGCTTTGAGGGTCTTCCAGTCACCTGCTTCTTCTAACAACTGCTCCATGGTCAGGGCTTCTGGGAGCTGATCCGATGTGTAGGGCGCAACCATCCTACTGTTTCATCCTGCCTCCGGGGAGCTATGGATATTATATGTACCACTCCCCTGGGTGTAAAGGGGAGGTTAGGGCAAAAGGGAGCGGAGTGTCGTGGCCGGGGGCCGGCCGTGGGGCTGCCGGTGATGGCGGGCCGAGCTTCCATGACGGGCCTCCTGGCGCGCGTACGGCGAAGCGGCCGGGCCTCTACTGAGCGCGAAGGGGCGGATGGGAGCAAAAGAAAAGCCCCCGGGCGACGGCCTATTTTCCCACCCCCTCGCGGAGGCAGTATCGTCGGCGCTGGGGCGTTTCACTTCCGTGTTCGGAAAGGGAACGGGTGGTTCCACCCCGCGCTAGTCACCCGAGGACTATCACATTCTAGTGTATCACAAAGAAGAAGAGTGGTCCAAGTTGCAAGCAGGTGGCGCTGATATGGGGAAGGCCTCGGCCGATGAGGGACGGTCGGCTCCGGCGGTTGCCCGCCTTCCACCTCCGTCCTCGGTGCAGGTGGTCTACCTGCGGCCTTACTCCTTCGCTTACGCTTGGGACGGGAGGCCTGGTCTTGGGGTGGGCTTCGCGCTTAGATGCTTTCAGCGCTTCTCCCGACCGGCCTTGGCTACCCGGCGAGGCCCCTGGCGGGACCACCGGCACACCAGCGGGCCGTCCCTCCCGGTCCTCTCGTACTAGGGAGGGATCCCCGCAAGCCTCCTACGCCCGCGGCAGATAGAGACCGAACTGTCTCACGACGTTCTGAACCCAACTCACGTACCCCTTTAACGGGCGAACAGCCCGACCCTTGGGACCTTCTCCAGCCCCAGGATGGGATGAGTCGACATCGAGGTGCCAAACCTTGCCGTCGATAGGAACTCTTGGGCAAGATCAGCCTGTTATCCCCGGGGTAGCTTTTATCCGATAAGCCACGGCCCGTCCACTCGGCGCCGTAGGATCACTTTGCCCGACTTTCGTCCCTGCTCGGCTTGTAGGCCTCACAGTCAAGCCCCCTTCTGCCAATGCACGCACCGGACGATTTCCATCCGTCCTGAGGGGACCTTGGGGCGCCTCCGTTACTCTTTAGGAGGCGACCGCCCCAGTCAAACTGCCCGCCTGGCAGCGTCCCGCGCTCTGTTTGCGCGGTGAGGGCCAAAATCAGGGAAGGGTGGTATTTCACCAACGGCTCCCGCCCCGCTGGCGCGGAACGTTCTTCGCCTCCCACCTATCCTACACATCCCGGACCCCAGTCCGGTGCCAGGGTGCAGTAAAGCTCCACGGGGTCTTTTTGTCCCGCCGCGGGTTGCCCGCATCTACACAGGCCCTGCAATTTCACCGAGTCCTCCGCTGAGACAGCTCTCCGGTCGTTCCGCCATTCATGCGGGTCGGAACTTACCCGACAAGGGACTTCGCTACCTTAGGACCGTTAGAGTTACGGCCGCCGTTCACCGGGGCTTCGGTTCCCAGCTACGCCCGTAGGCTTCACCGGTCCCCTTAACCTTCCGGCACTGGGCAGGCGTCGGTCTCTATACTTAGGGTTTCCCCTTGGCAGAGACCTAGGTTTTAGGTAAACAGTCGCCAGAGATGCTACGCTGCGGCCCGCTGCCGCTCGGGAGGCTCGCTCCGTCACCGCTGCGGGCGCCCCTTTTCCCGAAGTTACGGGGCTCCTTTGCCGAGTTCCTTAGCGGAGGTTCTCTCGAACGCCTTGGGGTGCTTACCCCTGCCCACCTGTGGTGGTTTGCGGTACGGGCACCACTCTCCCTCCCGACGAGGCTTTTCTTGGAGGTATGGGCACAGCGGAGTCCCCCGAGCCGTAGCCCGGAGTTCCCGCCCCCCTCAGCTCTTATCGGCCACCAGGGATTTGCCGCTGGTGGCCTGGCCTACAGGGACGGACACCCCATGTCCGATGGGGATGCCCCGCCTTCCCTTCCCCGTCCCCCCGTCATTCATCAGAAGAGCGGTGGTGCTGGAATGTTGACCAGCTGTCCATCGCCTGCGCCTTGCGGCTTCGGCTTAGGTCCCGACTGACCCTACGCCGTTTAACGTTCCGTAGGAATCCTTGGGCTTTCGGCGCCCCGGGTTTCCACCGGGGTTGGCGCTACTCATTCCGGGATTCTCACTCCCCCGCCCTCCACTGGACGTTCCCATCCAGCTTCTCTGCACGGGGGACGCTCCCCTACCGATCCCGGAAACTCTTTCAAGCTCCCGGAATCCCGCGGCTTCGGCGACGGACTTAGCCCCGGTACATCTTCGGCACGGGTTCCCTCGACCGGTGAGCTATTACGCACTCTTTGAAGGATGGCTGCTTCTAAGCCAACCTCCCGGCTGTCTGGGGAATCCCACATCCTTTCCCACTGAGTCCGCACTTGGGGGCCTTAGCCGGCGGTCTGGGCTGTTGCCCTCTCGACGATGGAGCTTCTCCCCCACCGTCTCACTCCTGGACCTGCTCTCCGGGCATTGGTGGTTTGGTTGGGGTTGGTAGGCTCGCGCCCCCGTACCCATCCAGTGCCCTACCTCCCGGGACCGTCGTCCAGGGCTGTCCCTCAAGACATTTCGGGGAGAACCAGCTATCTCCGAGCTCGATTGGCATTTCACCGCTACCCGCAACTCATCCCATGGCTTTACCCCGCCAACGGGTTCGGGCCTTCAGTCCGGGTTAACGGACCTGCACCCTGGCCACGGGTAGATCGCTCGGTTTCGGGTCTCCTGGAAGCGACTCCGCGCCCTATTCGGACTCGGTTTCCCTACGGCTCCGGGACTCCTGTCCCTTAACCTCGCCGCCCCCATAAACTCCCCGGATCATTCTTCAAGAGGCACGCCATCACTCCAGCTTCCGCCAGAGCTCTGACTGTCTGTAGGCCCACGGTTTCAGGTCTTTTCACCCCCCTCTCGGGGTGCTTTGCACCTTTCCCTCACGGTACTGGTTCACTATCGGTTGCCAAGAGTATTTAGCCTTGGAGGGTGGTCCCCCCAGCTTCCCGCAGGGTTCCTCGTGCCCCGCGGTACTCGGGTCCGTGGCAGGCTCGACCGGCTCCTTTCGCCTACGGGGCTCTCACCCCCTACGGCGGCCCCTTCCAGGGTCCTTCGGCTAGCAACCAGCCAACTCCCGCGGGGCCTGGGGCCCCCGCTCCCACGTCCCACAACCCCCAAAAGGCATAGGCCCCCAGGCCACTAAGCCCCTCAGGTTTGGGCTCTGCCCCGTTCGCTCGCCGCTACTCAGGGCATCGCGTCTGCTTTCTCTTCCTCAGGGTACTGAGATGTTTCAGTTCCCCCGGTTCCCCCGCCCGGGCACGACCCCGGACGTGATCCCGCTTCTGCAGGACCGGGTTTCCCCATTCGGGCACCCCGGGCTCCGCGCGCTCGACCGCTCACCCGGGCGTTTCGCCGCCTTGCCGCGCCCTTCATCGGCTCTTGGCACCTAGGCATCCCCCGTGGGCCCTTTGCACCTTCCCCACATCAGGGCCACCTGCTTGCTCTTGTTCCCTCTTCTACTGTTAACGTACCCCCACCAGCCTCTCTCCCAGCACCCCAGCGCATCTCGCCAGGCACCACCACCACTTCCCTGCCAGTGAGCACATCTCATCCTATGCCCACACCCCTCATCCGTCAAGACCAACCACCTCCCCACCCCCCCGATGCCTGACGGGTGCATGGGCGCGGCCAAGGGCGCGTTTGCTATAATCGCCCCATCGTCCAGTGCTGGACCGCAAGCCGCCGGCTTGCCCTCCCGCTTCCCAGGAGGCGCCCTACTTGCCAAGTCGAAGGACCCCGGTGCGATGGTTCAAGCTCCTCTCCCCCCAGGGCCGGCGCCTCCCGGACTTGGACTGGGTCACGCCCGAGCTCTGTGTCTCCGGCACGGTGCGCCCCCGGCATCTCCCGGGGGTGGCCCACCTGGGGATCGGCGCAGTGGTGGACCTGCGGGAGGAGGGAAAGGACGACGAGACGCTCCTGGCGCAGTACGGCATCCGCTTCCTTCACCTACCCGTGCGCGACGGCCAACCACCCTCCCAGGCCCAGCTGGACGAGGGCGTCGGCTGGGTGCTGATGCGGCTGGCAGAGCACAGCAAGGTGCTCATCCACTGCAAGTGGGGCATCGGCCGCAGCGTGACGCTGGCCTGCTGCGTGCTCATCCAGCAGGGCGGAGACGCGGCCGGCGCCGTGCGGACGGCGAGGTCACGCAGATGGGGGGCGACCATCGGCAAGCGCCACACGGAGGTGCTCAGGGAGTTCGAGCGGCGGGCACGGTGGAGCGGTCCGCGCCCGCAGCCATCCTGAGCTGTTCGGTAGGCGCCGTGGAGCCCCGATTTCTCCTGGACATCAACGTGGCGGGACTGGCCAAGTGGCTGCGCGCCCTGGGGTATGACGCCGCGACGTGCCCCGGCGAGGATGACGACGGTCTCGTGCGCATGGGCCTGGCTGAGGGCCGCATCCTGCTGACCCGGGACACCCGGCTCGTCCAGCGCAGGGTCGTGCAGCGCGGCGCTCTGAAGGCGCTGCTTGTCCGGGACGACAGGGTGCGGGCGCAGCTGCGGCAGGTGGTACTGGAGCTGGGCCTCCGCCTGGAGGAGCGGCAGTTCACGCGGTGCCTGCGCTGCAACACGGTCCTGGAGTCCGTATCCAGAGAGGCGGTGCTGGACCGTGTGCCTCCCTACGTGATCCGGCGACAGGACAGCTTCACCACCTGTCCGTCGTGCCGGCGGGTGTACTGGCCGGGGACTCACCTGCTCAACATGAGGGCAGAGCTAGCCGGAATCGAGGAGAGAACGCCATGAGAAGAGCGGCCTTTGTGTACGGCGACGAGCTCACTTCGTTCGTGCTGCGGTACGACCACCCCCTGATCCCGGCACGCCTGCGGCACACGTATGAGCTCCTGGAGTCCTACGAAGCGTTCTCTCTCGAGAATGCGCTCCTGACTCCCCCGAGGCAGGCGACTCTGGCGGAGGTCCACTCCTCCCACGCCGACGGCTACGTGGACGCGGTGGCCGCCTTCAGCCGGGGCGAGCGGATCGAGGAGGCGGCGCGGTTCGGGTTCTCCGAGACTGGCGACAACCCCATCTTCTCCGGGATGTTCGAGGCCAGCCTGTGGTCCTCCGGCGCGTCCATGACTGCCGCGGAGCTGCTGATTCGGGGCGAGGTCGACGCCGCGGCCAACTTCTCGGGCGGCCTGCACCACGCCATGCCCAACAGGGCATCCGGCTTCTGCGTCTTCAACGACCCGGTCATGGCCATCAGGGCCCTGGTGCGCGCAGGGTTGCGCGTGGCCTACGTGGACATCGACTGCCATCACGGGGACGGCGTCCAGCACGCCTTCTACGACTCCGACCAGGTGGTCACGATCTCTCTCCACGAGTCCGGCAGGTACCTCTTTCCCGGCACGGGATTCACCGAGGAGACGGGCGCCGGCCCCGGCAAGGGGTACGCGGTCAACGTACCCCTCTTCCCGTACACGGACGACGACACGTACCTATGGGCCTTTCGAGAGGTGGTCCCGCCCCTGGTCCAGGCCTTCAGGCCGGACGTGCTGGTAACGCAGCTTGGCATCGACACGCACCACATGGACCCCATCACGCACCTGCAGCTCACGGTGCAGGGGTACGCGCAGCTCGTGCGGGAGCTTGGGGCGCTTTCGCCCGGGCGCTGGCTGGCGCTGGGCGGCGGGGGCTACCACATCTCCGCCGTCATCCGGGGTTGGGCCATGGCGTACGGGGCGATGCTGGAGCACGATTGGCCCGACAGGGTCCCGGCGGCGTTTCAAGAACGCTACGGCATCGCGGAGCTTCAGGACCCGGCGCCCCCCGCCATCGACGCCAACCTCCGCCGCGACGTGAAGCGGCTGGCGGAGGAGAGCGTAGCCCAGGTGCATCGCGGGGTGTTTCCCGCCCACGGGCTCTCCAGGCCGGCGTAGGCGCGCCGGGCCGCGGCGCTGCCCATGGCCCCGCTCAAGCTTGCCTTGATACGTAGTGCGGTGCTAGACTGGCGCCATCGAAAAGGGGGACGCTCATGGACAATGTGATCGTGCACCAGCAGCCCTCTCTGGAGAGACCCACCATGGTCGCGGCCATGGCGGGCTGGCCCGACGCCCAGACGGGGGGGACCGGGGCCGTCAAGTACCTCATCCGCAAGCTGTCCGCAGAGAAGTTTGGGGAGCTGGACTCGGAGGAGTTCTACCAGTTCACGCGGCGCCGCCCCATCGTACGCTTTGGCCCGGACGGGCAGCGCATCATCCGGTGGCCCACCAACAACTTCTACCAGTGCAAGATCGAGGCCACGTCCCAGGAGTTCGTCTTCTTCGTTGGCATGGAGCCCCAGCTCAAGTGGAGGACGTACACCGCCGCGGTCATGGACGTCATTCGCATGTCCAACACGCAGCGGGTCATATTCCTGGGGAGCCTCTTGGACGCGACCCCGCACACGCGGGAGAGCCACCTGACCGGCTCCGCCACGACGCCCCAGCTTCAGGCGGTCCTGGAAGAGATGGGCGTGCGCAGGTCCAAGTATGAAGGGCCCACGGGGGCGCCAACCGTGCTCATGGAGGCATGCCGCACGGGCGGCATCGAATACGCAAGCCTGTGGACCCACGCGCCGCACTACCTCCAGGCATCGCCCAACCCCAAGTCCACCTACCAGCTGCTCAAGCAGTTGACGACCATGGTCAGCCTCGACCTCAACCTGAAGGATCTGGCGGAGGCGGCCACGGCCTTTGAAGCCCAGGTCAACCGGGTGCTCGCCGACAACCAGGAGATGTCCGCGTACGTCCGGAAGCTGGAAGAGCAGCACGACCAGGCCACCGAGGCTGTGCCTCGAGAGCCCCAAGGGGAGCTCCCCAGCCCCGACGTGGTCATTCAGGAGCTGGAGGAGTTCCTGCGTGGTCAGCAGCCCCGGCAGGGCGGCATCAGGGACGAGGAGGGCGGCGGCAGGGAAGGCCCCACGCTGGGATAGGGTCTCTGGTTCAGGCGGCAGAGAATGAGACGCCCCGGGGCTCTGGAGCCTCGGGGCGTCTGTCTTTGACCGTTGGAGCGATGGGGGGGCCTGCGGCCCGGCCGATGTAGAGGGGTCAGCCCTGGCTAGACCTCACGGAACTGGCCCTCGATGGTCTCGCCGCCATTGCCGCTGCCGCCGTCGGGGCCGCCGCCGTCCGGCGCGTCGCCGGCTTGCGGAGCCCCCGCCGCGCCCTGCTGATAGACGTGCGCGCCCACCTGCTGCACCGCCTGGGACAGCTCGTCGGCGCGGGAGCGGACCAGGGCAATGTCGGCGCCCTTCAGCGCCTCCTTCAGGCTATCGATCTTTCCCTGCACGTCCTGGCGCAGCTCTTCCGGGACCTTGTCCGCGTTCTCTTCCAGGAGCTTTTCCGCGCTGAAGACAAGCTGATCGGCGCTGTTGCGAAGGTCTGCCTCTTCCTTGCGGCGGCTGTCCTCCTCGGCGTGCTCCTCCGCCTCCTTGACCATGCGCTGGATGTCATCGTCGGAGAGGCCGGAGCTGGCCTGGATGGTTATCTTCTGCTCGCGGCTGGTGGCCTGGTCCTTGGCGGACACGTTGAGGATGCCGTTGGCGTCGATGTCGAAGGTGACCTCCACCTTGGGCATGCCCCGGGGCGCGGGAAGGATGCCGTCCAGAATGAACTGGCCGATGAGCTTGTTGTCCTGGGCCATGGGGCGCTCCCCCTGGAGCACCTGGATCTCCACGCTGGTCTGGTTGTTCTCCGCCGTGGTGAAGACCTCCGCCTTGGAGGTGGGGATGGTGGTGTTGCGGGGAATCAGGGTGTGGAAGACGCGGCCCAGGGTCTCTAGGCCCAGGCTCAGGGGAGTGACGTCCAGGAGCAGGATGTCCTGCACGTCGCCCTTGATAACGGCGGCCTGAAGGGCGGCGCCCGCGGCGACGGCCTCGTCCGGGTTGACCGAGCGGTTCGGCTCCTGGCCGAAGAGGCCCTTGACCTTCTCGATTACGGCGGGCATGCGGGTCATGCCCCCCACGAGGATGACCTCGTCGATGTCGGCGGCGGGGACCTTGGCGTCGCTGATGGCCTGCTTGCATGGGCCTTCGACCCGGGCGATGAGGCCGGCGGCCAGCCGCTCCAGCTGGGCCCGGGAAAGCGTACGGACCAGGTGCTTTGGCCCCGTCTGGTCAGCCGAGATGAAGGGCAGGTTGATCTCCGTCTGGGTGACGGAGGATAGCTCCACCTTGGCCTTCTCCGCGGCCTCCCGGAGACGCTGCAGCGCCATGCGGTCCCGGTTCAGGTCCACCATAGTCTCCTGCTTGAAGTCCTCCACGAGCCACTCCATGATCTCCTGGTCGAAGTCGTCGCCGCCCAGGTGGGTGTCCCCCGAGGTGGAAAGGACCTCGAAGACGCCCTCGCCGAGGCGGAGGATGGTGATGTCGAAGGTGCCGCCGCCCAGGTCGAAGACCGCGATGGTCGCCTCTTTCTGCTTGTCCAGCCCATAGGCGAGGGCCGCGGCGGTGGGCTCGTTGATGATGCGCAGCACGTTGAGGCCGGCGATCTGCCCGGCGTCCTTGGTGGACTGGCGCTGGGAGTCGTTGAAGTAGGCCGGGACGGTGATGACGGCCTCGCTGACCGTATCGCCCAGCTTGGCCTCCGCGTCCTGCTTGATCTTCTGCAGGACCATGGCCGAGATCTCAGGCGGCGAGTGCAGCTTGTCGCCCATGCGGACGTGCGCATCGCCGTTGGAGGCCTGCTCGATCTTGTACGGCAGCCGGCCGATGTCCTCCTTGACCGAGTCTTCGCCGTACCGGCGGCCCATCAGGCGTTTGACGGAGAAGACGGTCTGCTCCGGGTTGACCACGGCCTGCCGCTTGGCGGCCAGGCCCACGTAGCGCTCGCCGCTGCGCGGGTTCAGCGCCACGACGGACGGCGTGATGCGGGAGCCCTCCGCGTTCTCCAGCACCACGGCCTGGCCGCCCTCCACGTAGGCGCACACGGAGTTGGTGGTGCCCAAGTCAATTCCGACAACCTTTGGCATGGTAGATGCTCCTTCGCGTGTATTGCTTCTCGTGCAGCCCGCTAGGCGGGGCTCTCTTCTTGACTCTCGCTCTGCGGGGCCTTGGCGACGGTGACCATGGCGGGGCGAATGACCTTGCCGTGGAGCTTGTACCCCTCGCGCACCACGGCCAAGACCTGCCCATCGGGCTGCTCCGCGGTCTCTTCGTAGGAGACGGCGTCGTGCTCCCAGGGATCGAAGGGCTTGTCCAGCGCTTCCATGCGCTGGGCGCCCGCCTCCTCCACGACCGCCAGGAACTTCCGCGCGATGAGACGGACGCCCATCAGCCAGCCCTCTTCCGCGCCGGCAGGCCCCTCCGCCCCGTGGCCGGCGGCTCGCTCCAGGTCATCCAATATGGGCAGCAGCTTGAGGATGATCTGTGCGTTGGCGCTGCGCTGGAACTCCACCTGCGCCTCGTCGGCCTGGCGGCGGAAGTTGACGAAGTCCGCCTGCACGCGCTGGGCCAGGTTCTTGAACTGTCCCTTCTCACGCTCCGCCTCTTCAAGCTCAGCGCGAAGCCTGTCCAGCTCCGTGGGCTCCGGTCCCGCTGAGAGCTCCGGAGCGCGGGCCGTCTCGTCGTTGGCCGGGGAGCCCTCGGCGTCTTCCTTCTCCACCATCAAGTCACCTTTCTGAATGGGCGCTACTGGCGCCGTCGGCTCTCCCTCCCCCCACCGCGGGAGTCCGGCGGCGTGGAGAAGTGGAGCAACTCCAACATTGATTCTATCTCATTCTGAATCGCCCTACGGGCCGGGCCTGAGACCCCCTCGGTGAGAAGGCGTGCCCTGAGGACGTGGTCCAGCAGGTTCAGGGCCATCTCGACGCCGGAGAGATTCAGGCCCCTGGTCTCCACAAGGTACTTGATCATGCGGAGCCGGGCGATGTCGCTGTCCGAGTAGAGGCGCAGCATGCCCTCGGTCCGGGAGGGGCTGACAAGTCCGAAGCGCTCATACTTGCGCAGGGTCTGGGGATGCATTTGCAGGAGGCGGGAGGCCACGCTGATGACGTAGACGCCGTGGAAGCGCAGCTCCCGGACAGCCTGGCCTGCTTCGCCCGGGGCGTCCTGGCCGCGATGGGGCATCATCGCCCGGCCCTGGTCCGGCGCCTCCTCCCCGGTCCCATCCTGTTTGGGCGTGACCGGGGGCAGGAAGGACAAGACCCTGGGCCGTGACACCTGTCTTCTAGCCGGCATGGAGGCCCCTCTTCGAAGCGTTAGGCATATCATAAACATTGATATGAAGCATGTCAACTGCAATAATATGATTGGTCGCACAGAGAGGGAATCCGCCAAGGGTCGCGGGTACGGATGCACAGCCCGCATCCGTCCACCGGACCAGCGCTTGGAGCGCATGGAGACCTTTGCGCAACCGTCATTCCCGCACCCCCCCGCCGTCATTCCCGCGAAGGCGGGAATCCAGGGTGGGGTTGGGGGGCGGGGCACCCCCTCGCCCTTCGCGCGGAGTTGTGCAAAGGTCTCCGAAGGCGGAAACCCAGGGCGGTGGGGCGGCGTGTGGGGGTGGGTCGCAACGGGACAGGGGAGCCCCACCCCCGCAACCTCCCCCCCCGTGGCCGTCGCGCCAGCGACCGCCTAGGGCGTGTTCACACAAAGCGGAGTACATCGAAGATGAGTGCAAATGAGATGAACCCAAGGAAGATCACATCGAGCTTCTCAAAACGTGAGAAGATGCGACGAAACCCCTTCAACCGCCGGAACAGCCTCTCTATTTCGTTGCGTCTCTTGTACATCTCCCGGTCGTACTTCCACGGATGAACCCTGGTGCTGAGGGGCGGAACAACGGGAGTGAACCCCAAGGCCAATGCAAGCTGGCGGGTCTCATTGCCCTCGTATGCTCGATCCATTAACAGGTACGGGTTCTGAACCTGCGATCCCAGCCTGTTGAGCAACTTGCGCCCCTCCGGCGCATCGTGGGCTTGGCCTGGAGAGAGGGAAAAGGTTATGGCTGTTCGAGCATCCGAGGCAACCATATGAATCTTGGTGGTCCAGCCGCCCCGGGACTTGCCGATGGACTGCGGTCCGTTTTTTTTAACGCACCAGTGCCATCAGGATGCACCTTGACTATGGTGCTGTCCATCGAGACCGCCTCCAGTTTGATGCGCACTATCTGTTCTCGTTGCAGGTATTCGAACACCCTGTCGAGCACCCGTTCTTCGACCACCGGTTCATTCGAGTGTATACAGTGTGCCAGTTGCCAAACCGGCTGGGCAACCCCCGCCACTTGCACCCCTGCTCGGCGACATACAGCATGGCGTTCAGCACTTGCAGGTTGGACAGCCTTACGTTGCCACGCTGAACAGGGAAGACTGGAGCTATGCGTTCGTACTGAGCTTCTGTAATTTCCATACCTGTATTGTATCAAATTCAGGTTGCTTTGTGTGAACAGGCCCTAGTCCGGGCGCGCTTCCGCGCCTCTCACGCGTGATGCGGACCGGCAGGCGGGATGCGCGGCCTTGGCAGCCCGTCGATCTCCTCCCAGGAGGGCGGATCCAGGCGCCACAACCGGTCCATGGCTGCGGCGCGAAGGTCCGCCACGGGCACGTCAAGGAAGCGCGGCGCGAAGGGCGCGAAGAACTCCGCGGCCCCCGCAAGCTGTTGCCGAGCGCCCACGCTGTTGTGCCGCCCAAGATGAAGCAGCCCCACCGACAGCTTGATTAGGGAGTAGTAGAAGAGGCGCAGGGGATAGGGACACTGCATCCAGATCCCCTCCAGGGTTTCGTGGGCCTCCCAGTACCGGCCGTCGTTGAACTCGGCAACGGCCTGCTGGAAGGCCTCGGACGGCGCGGGCGGATCCAAGAGCAGGCCCGAGTACTCCACAGCGCCGAGCCGCCGCAGCCAGAGCCTGTCCATCTCCGGCCGCGAGAGGGATTCGGGTTCCCCAGCGCTCCACCCCGGCGGCGTCCCGCCCGTGGAAGAGCTCATCGTGCCACCTCACGGTCCCGGCTGAAGGCGCTGTGGGGCAATCAGCGGAAGCGCTCCATCTTCCAGGGGTCGCCCTCCATGTGATAGCCCCGCTGCTCCCAGTAACCGCGCCTGTCCTTCTCCATGAACTCCAGCCCGCTGACCCACTTGGCGCTCTTCCAGGCGTAGCGCTTGGGCACGACGAGGCGCATGGGGCCGCCGTGGTCCGGGGGCAGGGGCTGTCCGTCATGCTGGTAGGCAAAGAGGACGTCGTCGTCCTGAAGGACGTTGAGGCTTGCGTTGGTGGTGTAGCCGGTGTGGGAGTGGACCATGACGTAGCGGGCCTGGGGCAGCGGCCGGACGTGCTGCATGACGGCGCTGAAGGGAACGCCCTGCCAGGCGTTGTCCAGGCGGCTCCACTGGGTCACGCAGTGAAAGTCCGCCGTGAGCTCAACGTTCCCCAGGGCGAGGAACTCGTCCCACGTCCACTCCAGCTCGCGCTCCACGAGGCCGAAGACCTGGAAGCGCCAGTCCTTCAGCTTGATGCGGGGGGTCGGCTCGGCGCTGAGGACGGGGAACTTGTCGGTGATGTACTGCCCCTTGGGCGTCCTGGCCTTCCGGCCCGCGTCCAGCTCCTGGCG
The DNA here is from genome assembly GCA_965197715.1 of Dehalococcoidia bacterium. Taxonomy (GTDB): domain Bacteria; phylum Chloroflexota; class Dehalococcoidia; order Lucifugimonadales; family UBA1127. The sequence continues at coordinate 1,664,755 of OZ240224.1, read as the reverse complement.
AATCTCGTGGACCTGCTCCGGCGTCTTGGGTCGCCGCAGTCCGAACATGCACTCCTCCCTGGTCCTTGATAGCTCTATGATGCGTCCAGGACCCCCATCGTTGCAGACCCGGCGCAGTGGAAGAGGGCGGTCGGCCCCGGCCCCGGAAAACCCGGGGCCTAGTTGACGCGCCGTTCGACGCCCATCCAGTACTTCTCCCGTATCAGGAACTTCTGCAGCTTGCCGGTGGCCGTACGGGGCAGGCTCTCCACAATCTCCACGGAGCTGGGGCACTTGAAGTGCGCCAGCCGCTCCCGGCAGAAGGCGAGGACCTCCTCTTCCGTGGGTTGCGTGTCCTGGCGCGGGACCACCAGGGCCTTGGGGGTCTCCCCCCACTGCTCAGACGGCACGCCGATGACCGCGCACTCCAGGACGGCCGGGTGCTTGTAGAGCGCGTCCTCAATCTCAATGGAGGAGATGTTCTCGCCGCCGGATATGATGACGTCCTTGGCGCGGTCCACGATGTTGATGTAGCCGTCCGGGTCCACCGTGGCCAGGTCGCCGGTGTGGAAGAAGCCGTCGACGATGGCCTTGGCCGTCTCCCCCGGCTGCTCCCAATAGCCGCCGAACACAACGTTGCTGCGAGCGATGATCTCGCCCACCTGCTCGTCGTCCGGGGCGACGTCGTTGCCCTGCTCGTCGACGACGCGCACCTCCACGCCGATGGCCTCCGACCCTGCCTTGGCCTTCACGCGGTAGTAGTCCTCCCCCTGGTGGTTCTTGTGGGGCTTCACGTCAGTGACCGTGAGGATGGGGGCCGTCTCCGTTAGGCCGTAGATCTCGATGAACTCCCAGCCCAGGTCCTCCTCAAGGCGCTTGATGAAAGCGGCCGGGGGAGGGGCGCCGGCGATCATGAAGCGGGGCCGCGTGAGGATGTGGTGCTTCTCCTTGTCCGGGTAGTTGAGGATGACACTTAGCACCGCCGGGGCCATGCAGGCGAAGGTCACACCCTCGTCCTCGATGAGGCGGTAGATGTCATCGCCGCGCACCTGCCGGAGCACGACGTGCTTCGCGCCCATGGCGGTGAGCGCGAAGGGGCCGCCCCAGCCGTTGGCGTGGAACATCGGCAGGGTCCAGAGCTCGACGTCCTGGTGCTGGATGCGCGCGTGGGCGATGAAGTTGTAGGCGTTGATGTAGTTGTTGCGATGGCTGAGCATGACCCCCTTGGGGCGGGCCGTGGTCCCGGAGGTGTAGTTGATGGAGGCAAGGTCGCGCTCGTCCATCTCCGGCATGGCCGGAGCGGACGTTGGCTGGGCCTCCAGCAGCGTCTCCCAGGACAGCCACCCGTCCGCAGCTTCCTCTTCCGATGCCTGGGATACCACGTAGTGCCGCACCGTGGGAAGGACGCTGCGCAAGCCGTCGATGGTCCCCGTCAGGTCCCGGTCCACGAGGAACACGCTGGCGCCGCTGTGGTTGATGATGTACTCGAAGTCGGCGGCCACGAGGCGGAAGTTGATCGGTACGATGACGGCGCCGATCTGACAGATGCCGTAGAAGGCCTCCAGGAACCGGTGGCAGTTGGGGCTCAGGATGGCGACGCGGTCGCCCTTGCTCACACCGAGGGCCAGGAGGGCGTGGGAGAGCTGGTTGACCCGGTCGCTGTACTGCCCATAGGTAAACCGCTGGTCGCCGCAGACAACGGCCTCCTTGTCGGGGTAGAGCTTGACAGCCCGGCGCAGGAAATCGTTTACCAGCAGCGGCACTTCCATGGTCGTCTCTCCTGTTGGCGGATTGGACCTCAGCCTATGGCCCGATTCTACACTCGGATGGCGCGGGCGTGTCAATTTGCGGCGATGGGAGAGCGTTGACGCGCCCACCTCCGGGCGCTACCCTCAGCGTCGATGACTCCCAGTGGAGGCGGCTTGCTCCAGGACCAAGTCCAGCGTATGCGCTCCGGCGACAAGAGCGCCTTGGCCCGTCTGCTGACCCAGGTGGAGCGGGGGGGCGACGATGCGGCCTCCATTCTGGAAGCGGCCCACTCCCACACGGGCAACGCCTATGTCGTTGGGGTCACGGGACCCCCCGGGGCGGGGAAGAGCACGCTGGTTGACAAGCTCACGACCCTGTACCGGAGCCAGGGGCGCACCGTGGGCGTCCTGGCCGTGGACCCGACAAGCCCTTTCAGCGGCGGCGCCTTCCTCGGCGACCGCATCCGCATGCAGCACCATTACCTGGACGATGGGGTGTTCATCCGGAGCATGGCCACCCGGGGCGGCACCGGCGGCCTGTCGCGAATGACCCGCAGCGCCGTTCGCGTGCTTGACGCCGCCGGCATCGACATCATTCTGGTGGAGACCGTGGGGGTCGGACAGACGGAGCTGGAGGTGATGGGCGCCGCGGATACGGTGGTGGTCGTGGTCGTGCCGGAGGCGGGCGACGCAATCCAGACCCTCAAGGCCGGCCTGTTGGAGGCCGCCGACGTCTTTGTGGTGAACAAAGCAGACCGCGACGGCGCGGGCCAAATGCTCACAAACCTGGAAGCGACCCTCAACCTGGCGGAAAACCCTCCCTGGTGGCGGCCCCCCGTCGTCCTGGCCCAGGCACACAAGGGAGATGGCGTCGACACGGTGGCTGCTATGATCCAGGACCACAGGGACGCCCTGATGTCGTCCTCACGGTTCCTGGAGCAGCGCCGGGAGCGGCAGCGCCGGGAGTTTGTCCGAGCCCTGCAGGAGGGCGTCGGCGAGCTGGTCCACAACCTCTGGCACCAGGGCGGGGTGACGGCGAACACGCTCACTCACGTGGAGGACGGCCGGCAGGACCCCTTTGTGGCGGCCCAGCGGCTCCTGGACAGCGGAGACCTGGTGCGGGAGTGGCTCGCGTTCTTGGAGCATCGCGGGGCGCCGCGCGTCCAGTGAGGCGGCTGTTCCGCCGCCCGTCAAGCGGGCGCCGGCCGGGGCCGCTCACCCTGGGACCCCCGAAAGGCATGAGCGACCCGCCCCCAGCACCCCCCCCCACAAAGCCGCCGCGCACCGACCTGCCATACCCGCGCTCCCCCGCCGTCATTCCCGCGAAAGCGGGAATCCAGGGTGGGGCAAGGGTGGGCGGAACTGGTAAGCGTGGTGGGGCAAGGGTGCGGGAATGGTGGAGGCGACGGGGCAGGGCCGAAGCTGCGCTTGTGGGAATGCGCCCGCTGCTTGTATAGTAAATGGTGTCGCCTTCTTCGAGAGGCGCACATATGATTGTAGGGCGGCTGGCCTGGCCGCCATCCGGTAAGAGGCGTTTACCGCCAACAAAGTACGGCGCAGCAGGTGTGCGGCGTCGAATACTTCAGCCCAGATTGTGAGGCTGAATGATGCAGGAATCCCCCCCCATCGACCCGCGAAAGCAAGAGCTCCTGGACCTCTGCGGTACGCTGCTGTCACAGCGCCCCCTCATCGTGAGCAGCAATCGCGGCCCCCTGGAATACCACGTGAACCCGGACGGCAACCTGCAGCCGCGGCGAGGCAGCGGGGTTGTGGTAACTGCCCTGAACGCCATTACGCAGACCTATGAGTTCGTCTGGGTCGCCAACGCCATGGGCGAGGGCGACCGCCGCGCCCTGGACCAGGCGGGCGGTAAGCGCATCCAGTCGCCTCTGCCGGCTCAGCGCGTGGGCCTGCGGTACGTCGTGACGCCGCGCCGCGTGCACCACAAGTTCTACAACATCCTGTGCAACCCGCTCCTGTGGTTCCTCCATCACTACATGTGGAGCGCGCCGTACACGCCGAACATCGACGGCACGGTTTACGACGCGTGGCATACGGGGTACGTGCCCGTCAATCGCGCCTTTGCGGACTCCATCATCGACGAGGCGTCAGCAAACGAAGATCCTCCCATTGTGATGGTCCATGACTATCACCTGTACCTGGTGTCCGGCATGGTCCGCGAGGCCATCCCTGAAGCGATCATCCATCACTTTACGCACGTCCCCTGGCCCAGCCCTTCGCAGTGGCAGCTGCTGCCGGAGACCATGCGCTCGGCCATTTGCGGCAGCCTCTGCCAAGCCGACATCGTGGGGTTTCAGTCGTGGTGGGACGTCCGCAACTTCCTGGAGAGCTGCCACTGGTTCGTGAAGGGGGCGGAGGTCGACTTCGGGACCGGGACCGTGGCGGTGGGGGGCCGCCGTACCCTGGTGAAGGCGTACCCCATCTCCATCGACATCGCGGACGTGCAGCGCATTGCCTTTTCACCGCGGGCCGTGGAGTACGAGCGGCGCATGCTCCCCCTGTGCGCCGAGCACACCATCGTCCGCGTTGACCGCGCGGAGCCCAGCAAGAATATCGTCCGCGGCTTCCGCGCCTACCAGACCCTCCTGGACCAGCACCCCGAGCTTCACGGTCGGGTGACGTTCCTGGCCTTCCTCGTGCCGTCACGGACCCATATCAGGCAGTACGAGCGCTACATGGAGGAGGTCGACGCCATCATCAGGAACATCAACGACAAATTTGGCACCGGTGACTGGCAGCCGGTCCAGGTGTTCCGCGAGAACAACTACACCCAGGCCATCGCCGGGATGCGGCTCTACGACACCCTCATGGTCAACCCTGTCGCCGACGGCATGAGCCTCATCGCCAAGGAGGGGCCCGTGATCAACAGCAAGCACGGCATCCTCCTGCTCTCGGAGTCCAGCGGCGCCTACGAGCAGCTGAAGGACGGCGCGCTCACGGTGGCGCCGACCGACCTCGAGGGGACGGCCGAAGCACTCTACCGGGCCATCACCATGCCGGCGGAGGAGCGGGAACGGCGCTCGGCTGTACTGACGGAGGCCATCGACCGCGAGAACTCCACGCAATGGCTCCTTTCCCAACTCCGCGACATCGCTGACGCGGAGCACTAGCCCCGGAATCCACGGCGCCCGGCAAACTCAGCCTGGCCTCACACTCACCTCCCGCAGCCCTTGACACCCCCTGGCAGCACAAAGGGCAGCCTCATATAGAGGCTGCCCTCTTGAGTCGCGCTGCCTTTGGAGTCGTGCCGGGCTAGCCGCCCAGGTTCTTGGCCGCGAAGCTCCAGTTCGCGATGTTCCAGAAGCTGGCCACGTAGTCGGGCCGCCGGTTACGGTAGTCGATGTAGTAGGCATGCTCCCAAACGTCGCAGGTGAGGAGCGGCGTCTGGCCGGAGGTCAGGGGGTTGCCCGCGTTGCTGGTCTGCTCCACGGAGAGCTTGCCGTCCGCGCCCTGCACCAGCCAGGCCCATCCGGAACCGAACTGGGTCACGGCCTTCTGGGTGAACTCCTTCTTGAACTCCTCAAAGGAGCCCCAGACGTCATTGATGGCGGCGGCCAGGGCGCCGTCGGGCTCACCGCCGCCCCCAGGGCTCAGGGAGTCCCAGTAGAAGGTGTGGTTCCACACCTGGGCCGCGTTGTTGAAGATGCCGCCGGAGGCGCTCTTGATGATGTCTTCCAGGGCCTGGTCCGCAAATTCGGTCCCGGGAGCCAGGTTGTTCAGGTTGGTAACGTAGGTGTTGTGGTGCCGATCGTGGTGGATCTCCAGGGTCTCGGCGGAGATGTTCGGCTCCAGGGCGTCCTTGGGGTACGGCAGGTCCGGTAGCTCAAAGGCCATGGTTCCCCTCCTTCGGGTGTGGTGTCTGCAGGCTCTCAGACGTGTCCGGCAGCGGGACGCGCGGCACAGCCGGCGAACCTGGCAGTAGTCTAAAGCAGCCGCAGGGGCAATGCAAGGCAGGCCGCCCTCCCAGGACGTCCCGGATGCCCTCGGTGGAGGCGCGCACGGCCCGCCGCGGCGATCCCGACGGAGGATGCGGGTGCGCTGCCCAGCCCGGCTAGGCCAGGGCCGAGCGGGCCGCCTCCGCGGTCTGCAGGAGATCGGTCTCGCTGTGGGCCAGAGAGACGAAGCAGGCCTCGAAGGCGGAGGGCGCAAGGTACACGCCCCCTTCCATCATGCGGTGGAAGTAGGCGGCGTACGCCTGGGAGTCGGCCGCCGCCACGTCGTCCCAGCTCTCCACGGGCCCCGGATGGAAGAACATGGTCAGCATGGAGCCGATACGGTTGACGGTCACCTGGCGCCCGGCCCCGGCGGCTGCCTCACGAAGCAGGCCTTCCAGGGACGCCGCCATGGCTTCCAGGCCCTCGTAGACCCCGGGGCGCTGCAGGCCGTGGAGCGTGGCGATGCCTGCCGCTACGGCGATGGGGTTTCCGGAGAGGGTCCCCGCCTGGTACATGGGTCCCAGGGGCGCGACCTGCTCCATGATCTCCGCGCGTCCGCCGTAGGCGCCCACGGGCAGCCCGCCACCGATGATCTTCCCCAGGCAGGTCAGGTCCGGCATGACGCCGTAGAGGGCTTGCGCGCCGCCGTAGGCCACGCGGAAGCCCGTGATGACCTCGTCGAAGATGAGCAGGGCGCGATGCGACCTGGTGAGCGCCCGGAGCCCCGGGAGGAAGCCCTCGCCGGGGGGCACGACGCCCATGTTGCCGGCCACGGGCTCGACGATGACGGCGGCGATCTCCTGAGGAAAGGCGTCGAAGAGAGCCTCCACGGAAGCCAGGTTGTTGTAGCGGGCCACCAGGGTTTCGGCGGCGTAGGCGGTGGGCACGCCCGCGCTGTCGGGCACGCTGAATGTGGCGCCGCCCGAGCCCGCTTGGACCAGAAGTCCGTCGGCGTGGCCGTGGTACGCCCCCGCAAACTTGATGACCTTGTCGCGCCCGGTGAACGCCCGGGCGGCGCGGATGGCGCTCATCGCCGCCTCCGTGCCCGAGTTGACCAGCCGCACCATCTCCATGGAGGGGAAGGCGCCATTGATCAGGCGGGCCAGCTCCACCTCCCCCGGGATGGGCGCGCCGAAGCTCGTGCCCTTGGCGGCCATCTCGCGCACGGCCATGACGACGGAGGGATGGGCGTGGCCCAGGATCAGCGGGCCCCAGGAGCCCAGATAGTCGACGTACTCGTTGCCGTCGGCGTCCCAGACGCGGGAACCCCGGCCCCGCATGATGAAGAGGGGCTCGCCGCCAACACCCCGAAAGGAGCGCACCGGGCTGTTGACCCCGCCGGGTATGAGCTTCTGGGCCTCCTGGTAGAGGCGATGGGACAGGTCACCTGGCATGTCGGCTCATGTTGCAATCACCCTTGTGTATTCATCCCATGCCCTCCTGGGCCGACCCGCCCCGCGCAAGCGCAGCGTCGCATCCGCGGGCAGCGCGTCCAGTGTATGCGACCCTCCGTGGAAGGGCCAAGTCTCCTTAGCCTTGCTCCCGCAGCTTCCGGGCCACCTCCGGCGCGTGATAGGAGATGATGATGTCCGCCCCGGCCCGCTTGATGGCCGTCACCACCTCCATCATGGCGCGCTCGCCGTCCAGCCACTCGGCTTGAGCCGCGGCTTTGACCATGCTGAACTCACCGCTGACGTTGTAGGCCGCCAGCGGCAGGTCGAAGCGCTCGCTCGCCCGGGCGATGACGTCAAGGTAGGGCAAAGCGGGCTTCACCATGATGATGTCCGCCCCCTCCTCGATGTCCTGCTCGATCTCCCGCAGGGCCATGCGCCCGTTGGCGGGGTCCATCTGGTAACCCCGCCGGTCGCCGAACTGGGGCGTCGAGCCTGCCGCGACGCGAAAGGGCCCGTAGAAGGCGGAGGCGTACTTGGCCGCGTAGGCCATGATGGGGACGCGAGTGAGCCCGTCGACGTCCAGGGCGCCGCGGATGGCCGCCACCTGACCGTCCATCATGGCAGAGGGCGCGACGACGTCCGCCCCGGCGGCGGCGTGGGAGACGGCGGTGCGCGCCAAGAGCTCCAGCGTCTGGTCGTTGTCCACCTCGTCGCCGGCCAGGACGCCGCAGTGGCCGTGGTCCGTGTACTCGCAGAGGCAGACGTCCGTGACGACGATGAGCTCCGGGGTCTCCCGCTTGATGGCGCGGACCGCCTCCTGGATCACGCCCTCCGGGTTGTACGCCTCGGCGCCCTGGGGGTCCTTGGACGCCGGAAGGCCGAAGAGCAGGACGCCGGAGATGCCCAGGCGGGCCACCTCGACAACCTCCGGCAGGAGCAGGTCCAGGGAGATCTGGTAGCAGCCGGGCATGGGGCCGATCTCCCGGCGGATGCCGCTGCCCTCGGCGACGAAGACGGGGTAGATGAAATCGCTGGGCGATAGGGACGTCTCGCGCGCCAGCCGCCGCACGGGCTCGGAGCCGCGCAGACGGCGGAGACGGACGGTTGGAAAGCCGCTCATGGCATCACCTCCTGGCATCCCGCCCGGGACTGTTTACGTTTGCACTTCGTTGGTCATGGATGCGGCGTGCTCCCTGAGCGCCCGCACGAGGCCCGGCACGGAATACTCCCGGGCCGTCACGTCGACGTGCAGACCCAGCTCGGCCGCCGCCGACGCCGTGACCGGGCCGATGCAGGCTACTGTGAGGTCGCGCAGCAGCGTCACGTCGCCGTCCAGAAGCTCCACGAGGTTGCGCACGGTGGAGGAGCTGGTGAAGGTGACGACGTCGACGCCCTCCCGGAGCGCGTTGCGTGCGCTCTCCCCGGCGAGGGGCGGAGGCGCAGCCCGGTATATGGGCGCCTCAACCACGGTGGCGCCGGAGGCCCGCAGCTCGCGGGGCAACACGTCGCGGCCGCCCGCGGCGCGGGGCAGCAGCACGTGGGCGCCGGGGCCGAGGCGCTCGCGGATTCCCTCCGCCAGGGCCTCGGAAACGAACTCAGCCGGCACGTAGTCGGCGCGGACGCCGTAGGTCTGCAGCGCCGCTGCGGTGCCGGGGCCGATGGCTCCTACCTGCACGCCCCCCAGGGCGCGCGCGTCGCAGCCTTGCCCCTGCAGCCGCTCGAAGACCAGGTCCACGGCGTTGGCGGAGGTGAAGAGCATCCACCGGTACGCCTGGATGTCCCGCAGTGCGGCGTCCAGCGTCGAGAGGTCGTCCAGCGGCGTGATGGCGATGGTGGGAAGCTCGATGGGCCGTGCGCCCTCCTCCGTCAGGAGCCGGGCCAGGGTCCCCGCCTGCTCGCGGGTCCGCGTGACGAGGACCCTCTTGCCAAAGAGGGGGCGGTTATCGAACCATCGCAGCTGATCGCGCAGGCGGACCACTCGGCCGACCACCATGGCCGCGGGGGCGCCCAGCTGGGCCTCCCGCGCGCGCTGGGCGATGTCCGCGAGGGAGCCGGTGACGGTCACCTGGTAGGGTTCAGTGCCCCAATGGACCAGTGCCGCGGGGGTATCCGGCGGGCGGCCCGCGTTCACCAGGGCCGCGGCGATGGCCGCCAGGCTCTGGACGCCCATGAGCACTACCAGGGTGTCCACGCCTGCAAAGTCGGCCCAGTCCACTCGAGAATCGGGCTTGGTCGGGTCCTCGGCGCCGGTGACGATTGCCAGGGACGAGGAGAGAGACCGGTGGGTGACCGGGATGCCCGCGTAGGCGGGGGCCGCAAGGGCGGAGGTCACACCGGGCACAACCTCAAATGGGACGTGCGCGCCGGCGAGGGCCGTCGCCTCCTCGCCCCCCCGTCCGAAGAGGAAGGGGTCCCCTCCCTTGAGGCGGACCACTCCCTTCCCTTCCCGTGCCAGGTGGACCAGCAGGTCGTTGATCTCCTCCTGGTTCATGCGGCGTTGGCCCCGCCCCTTGCCCGCGTCGACAAGCTCGGCGCCGGCCCGGGCGCGCCCCAGGAGGCGGGAGTCCACCAGGCGGTCGTACACGACGACGTCGGCGGATTGGAGCAGGCGGAGCCCCTTGGCGGTGATGAGCTCAGGGTCGCCGGGTCCGGCGCCCACGAGATAGACGGTGCCGCCCGTCACGACGAAGCCTCCGCAGCCAGGAGCTCGCCTGCGCCCTGCCGGAGGAGGGCGTCGGCCAACCGCCGCCCGGTCCCCTCGGCGGCTTCTGGCGCCGACTCCTCGACGGCGCGGAACGACCGCGCGCCGTCCTCGGACGCCACCAGCCCCGCGAGCCGCAGCACGCCACCGTCAACGCGGCCATATGCGGCTATGGGCACACGGCAGCCGCCGCCCAGGCCCCGCAGGAAGGCGCGCTCGGCGGTCACCGCCTGCCTTGTTGCAGGGTGGTCCAGGGCCTGCACGAGACCAATGACCTCCCGGTCGTCCGCCCGCACCTCCACACCGAGGGCGGCCTGGCCGACGGCGGGGATGAAGCTGGCGGGTTCCAGGTACTCGGCCACACGGCGCGCCATACCCAGGCGCGCCAGACCCACCGCGGCAAGGACGACAGCGTCGTACTGGCCCTGGTCCAGCTTGTCCAAGCGGGTCCCGACGTTGCCTCGGATCGGGAGCACCGCCAGGTCAGGGCGGAGCGATCTGACCAGCGCCGCCCTGCGCGGGCTGCCGGTCCCCACGCGGGCGCCGGGGGCCAGGTCGGCCAGGCGGCGGCCGCCGGAGCTGACCAGCGCGTCCCTGGGGTCGTCGCGCGGCGGCACGGCCCCCACCGCCAGTCCCGGAGGAAGCTCTGTCTCCATGTCCTTGAGGCTGTGTACGGCTAGGTCGATCTCTCCGCTGAACAGGGCCCTTTCTATCTCCCGTGTGAATATCCCCTGGCCCAGGCCTTCCAGGGGCGTCCTCTGGTCCTGGTCGCCCCTTGTGCTCACCACTCGGACCGAGAGCTCAAGGGAGGGAAAGCGCCTTCCGAGGGCAGCCAGCACCTCCCGGGTCTGCACCTGGGCCAAGGGGCTCCCGCGAGTCCCGACGACCAGGGGGCGGGCTGTTGTTGGATCGCTACTCGTCATGCCGGCAACCACCCGGGCGTCCGCTCAATTGAGCCCGTCTCACAAAGCTGGGTCATCCGGGTCTCCAATCTCCTGCATGCCGCCTTTCGACGGGATAGCGAGGTGGCGCGCAGCATTCCACCTCCGTCATTCCTGCCCACACCCCCCGTCATTCCCGCACCCACCACACCGTCATTCCCGCGAAAGCGGGAATCCAGGGGGAGGCGGGGCATAGCGCGGCATCCCCCTCACCCCCAATGAGACAGGCTCAATTGTCCCGCCGCTCCGCCGCCCTACTCATCGTCTTGGGGCAGATGGAACAGCTCTTGCAGCGCGCGAAGGTGTTGGGGGTTTCGCTGGGCCCGGACGGTCGTGATGGGATCATGGAGGAGCCTGGTCATCAGGGCTCTGCTCATCGCCTCGATGGTCGCCTGGTCCTCCGGGGCGAGGTGTCTCATCCGGCGGAGCGCCTTGGCCACCTCGCGCTGGCGCACCTGGTCCGCCTGCTGGCGCAGGGCTTTGACCAGGGGCACCGCGCCCAGGGAGCCCCACCAGTCCAGGAAGCGATGCACCTCCTCGTCGACGATCTCCTCCACCCGCAGGGCCTCCCCCAGGCGGCGCTGCCGGTTGGCCTCAGCGACGGCCTCCAGGTCGTCGATGTTCACCAGCGTCACGTTCGGCATTCGACCGACGTCCGGGTCCACGTCACGGGGCACGGCGATGTCGAGAATAAACAGGGGCCGACCAGCCCGCGCTTCCAGGGCACGATGCGCCATCTGGGTCGTGAGAACGTAGCTCGACGCCCCGGTGCTGCTGACCACGACGTCGGCCTCAACAAGGGCGACCTCCATCTCCTGGAAGGGTAGGACCGCGGCGCCGAGCTGCCGAGCCGCCTCCTCCGCCCGCTGAAGGGTACGATTGGTGACGGTCAGGCCAGAGACACCGGCACTGAGCAGGGCCTTGGCCGCCATCACACCGGCCTCGCCAGTCCCCACTGCCAGCGCGGAGAGCCCGCGAAGGTCTCCCAGGGCCCGCCGGGCCAGCTCGACACAGGCGTAGCTTACGGACAGGGCGTTGCGCCCGATGTCCGTCTCGGCACGGGCCCGCTTCCCAACGCGCAGGGCGTGGTGAAAGAGGCGGGAGAGGGGATTGCGCACCGTTCCGGCGGCAACGGCAGCGCCAAAGGCGTCGCGCACCTGGCCCAGGATCTCGGACTCGCCGAGAATCTGGGAGTCCAGGCTGCACGCGACACGGAACAGGTGCCGGGCCGCGACGTCGTTCTCATAGACGTAGGCCACCGGCAACAGTGCGGAGGTGTCCGCGCCGGAAGACTCCAAGAGCACGTCGGCCATGGCCTGGACGGCAAGTTGGGGGTCTTCAACCAGGGTGTAGAACTCGGTGCGGTTGCAGGTGGAGAGGATGACCGCCTGGCCCGTACGCTCAGCCAGGGCGTGATGGGCGTCCCGGAGCAGGTCGCCGGCCACGACGAACTGCTCCCTGGCCCCCACGGGCGCCGTGCGATGGTTGACGCCGACGACGGTGGCTTTCACGGCGCGGGCGCTCGGGTCTGGCTCGTCGGTTGCCGGAGGAGGGTCAGCAGCAGAAGCCGCGCCTCCTCGCGCTGCCCTCCGCGGTACAGGTCGAGGACCTCCCGGCTGAGGCCGGCTTGCCACTGCTCGGGGTCCACAGCGGCGCCCGTGGCGCGCAGCTCCGCGCGGACTTCGGCCGCCAGCTCCGCCATGTCTGCGTAGGCCAGGGACTCGCTCTCCTCCAGGGAGATGCGAATCTTCTTCGCCAGCGCGGGCGTGGCGCCGCCGGTCGAGATGGCCAGGGTGACCGGCCCGCGGCGAATGATGGACGGGGCGATGAAGTTGCACAGGGGCGTGACGTCCACCACGTTCAGGAGCGTCCCACGCTCCTCCGCCTCCCGGGCCACGGCCTCGTTGACCTGGGGGTCGTTGGTGGCGGCAATGGCCAGGAAGGCGTCCGCCAGGTCTCCGGACTGGTAGGGGCGGTCCAGCCAGCGGACCTCATCGGCGTCCCGCTGCTTGCGAATGCCGTCGGTGCAGCGGGGGCTGACGACGGTCACGCGGGCGCCCGCGGCCAGCAGGCCCGCAACCTTGCGCTCCGCGATCACGCCGCCGCCGATGACAACGCAGCGCCGGCCCTCGAGGGCCAAGAACACGGGGTAGTAGTGCATGGACGCTTGGCTCCCCTGGTCCGCTACACGAAATATTGGACGCGCGTCTTCTTGTACTCGCGGGTGCTGAAGAGCAGCAGGTAGTCGTCGATGCCCGTCTGCCGGGACAGGTCTTCCGCCACCTCGTAGCAGCGCTCCCTGGTGGTGGCGTGGATCATGCCGAAGTGGTTGTAGGGCCAGTCCGGGAAGACGGGCCGCTCGTAGCAATGGCTGATCGATGGAGACCCCGCCAGGATGGCGCCCACCTCTTCCGCCCGCTCCTGCGGGACGCGCCACACGGACATGGCGTTGGACTTGAAGCCCGCCCTCCGATGGTGCAGCACGGCGCTGAACCGCCGCATAACGCCGCGCCGTTGAAGGTCCGCAGCCAGGTCGAAGAGCTCCTGTGGGAGCATGTCCAGGCGTTCGGCCATGCCGCGGAAGGGCTGTTCCTCCAGGGGCAGGTCCTCTTGGAGCTCGCGGATTGCCTGAATCTCGAACTCGGTGACGGGTTCCACCTTGTTCCAGTTCTTGTTGTCCGGGTTGTAGGCGAAGGCGGCGCCCTCCTGTTTGACCATGTCGAAGTTGACGCCGATCTTGAAGAAGCGAATGGTCGGCAGGAGCCTGTATCCGGCTGCCCCGGTGCGCCGCGCCATCTCCGCCACGGAGTCTTCCAGGTCTTCATAGGGCGGCACAGCCAGGGTGAACCAGAGGTTGTAGTCGTGGCCCTCCCGGGCGTAGTTGTGGCTGACACCCGGGTGAGTGTTTATGTCCAGCGCTGCCTTATGCAGCTCCTCCGAAGGGTAGCTGCACGCGACCAGGGACGTCTTGTAGCCCAGGCGCCGCGTGTCGAAGATGGCGCTGATCTGCCGCACCACGTTCTGGCGCTTCAGCCGGCCGATGCGCTCGATGACGTCGCCCGCCGGTAGGCCCACCTCTCGACCGATGTCGTGAAACGGCTCGTCCACCAGCGGGAAGCTGGACTGGATCACATTCAACACCTGCCGGTCCGCCAGCTCTATGGACGCTGTGGGAGACTCGGTCCCACCGGGGGCCTCAAGTGACTGCGGCGATGGCGGCATCTCTGCTCCTTTCATAGGCATCGGCCATGCTCAGGAGAAGCTCGTCGGCCAGGGTCTCCACCTGCTGCCGCGCGTTGGTGGCGCTGTCTCCGCGGGCGGGGCCGGTCTTGGTGGTGTCGTGAAGGGTGCTGAGGAGGGAGTGTCGAAAGAAGAGGAAGGCCTCCAACACGTCCCGCAGAGCGAGGTCCTGGCGCGCCAGCTCCTCGCCGTACTCCTCACCGATGAGGCGCACCTCCTCCAGCAGCTCCTGTCTGCGCCGGCGCTGAGAAACGTAGGCCTCCGTCATGTCCAGCAGGCGCCGGCCGTACAGCCTCATGCGGCCCTTGGCGGCCTCGTCGAGCCGCTCGTGCCACGGAGAGGAGACGGCGCGCTCGCCGTGGAGGCGTCGGCGGATGCGCCGGAGTGCGCTACCGCTCAGGGAGGGGCCCTGGCCCGCGGCGTCGGCGGGGGGTGCGGGATCACGCGCCAGGATGGCCTGCAGGTCCTCGCTGGAGAAGCGCCGATGTCCTCCCGGCGTGCGGTAGGCGCGGACCTGACCCTGGTCCGCCCACAGACGCAGGGTCGATGCGTTCACGCCCAGGACCCGGCAGGCCCGTGCGAGGGATAGCCAGCTATCGGTCACCATAGAAACAGCCCAGCCTCCCGCACGGACAGAGCTTCCGGCATGGGGAAAGTGGCTTCCATTGACAAATCTACTGAAATCTTCAAAAAATGGCGGCGCTTTCGACCACTAGCCAAGATACCATAGGTGTCTGCGACGGTCAACCCGGGGACGCTGAGGATGTCGTCTGGCACGCACGGGAGGGGGCCGCCGGGGCGCGGTGGAGTGCTATAGTGAGGTGGGAGGAGGGATGTGGAGGAAGAGCAAAGACACCTTGGACCTGGCAGCGACCAGGAAACGCCTGTTCAACCAACTTCGGCAACAGATCGCCGACGAGCGCGTGGTCGCGGCCGCGGCCAGGGTGCCCCGGGAGGCCTTCGTGGCCCCCGCCGTCCGCCATCTGGCCTACAAGGACTTTCCCCTCTCCATCGGCCATGACCAGACCATCTCTCAGCCCTACATTGTCCTGATGATGACGGCTGCCCTGGAGCTGAAGCCCACGGACCGCGTGTTGGAGGTGGGGACCGGCAGCGGCTACCACGCGGCCATCCTGGCGGAGCTTGCCTCGCGCGTCGTGACCGTGGAGCGCGTCTCCGCGTTGGCCCAGGCCGCGCGGTCAACCCTGGGCGCCCTGGGCTACGAAGGGCGCGTCGACGTCCGCCCGGCGGGCGCAGCCCTTGGTTGCCCGGAGGATGCCCCCTTCGACGCTATCGTCGTGGCTGCGGGAGCGCCCAAGCTCCCCGCCGTCCTGCTTGACCAGCTCGCGCCGGGGGGGAGGCTCGTGATCCCGGTGGGCACGCGGCAGGAGCAAGACCTCCTCCACGTGGCGAGGCATGACGACACCTTCAGCATCCGGAGCCTGGGCCCCTGCCGCTTCGTCCCACTGGTGGGCCGGCAGGCGTGGAAGCCGCCGGCGGAGGGAGAGGGCGTGTGGGACGGACCATAGCCGCGTCCTCCGCGGGCCGGGTGCGTCCGGCGCCACCGGGCTGGGAGGCCCAGGGCGCTTCAGGCGTGCTATACTCATAGCTGAACCCAACGCACGGACCCCCACCCCGCCAGCGAGACACTCATGCCCGCACCGAAGCCAGCCGGCAAAGACCTGCTGTCTATTACCGACCTCTCGCAGTCGGAGCTGCTTGGGCTTCTGACGCGGTCCGAGGAGCTCAAAGCCTCTCGCGCAGACGCCCCTCTGGAGGGCAAGTCGGTGGCGATGATCTTTGAGAAGCCCTCGCTGCGCACCCGAGTCAGCTTCGAAGTCGCCGTCAAACAGCTGGGCGGCCACGCGGTCTATCTTCGTCAGGAAGAGGTGGCGCTAGGGCACCGTGAGACGATCAGCGACGTGGCACAGGCCTTGTCTCGCTGGGTCGAGGGCATCGTGTGCCGCACCTTCTCCCACGAGAGCCTCAGGGAGCTGGCGCGGTACGCCACAGTGCCGGTGATCAACGCTCTGACGGACACGGAGCACCCCTGCCAGGCCGTCGCCGACCTGCTGACCATCCGGCAGCGCAAGGGCGACCTGTCCAAGGTGGTCGTCGCCTTTGTGGGGGACGGGAACAACGTCGCCGCCAGCCTCGCCCTCGCCTGCGCCGCCGTTGGGGCGACCTTTCGCATAGCGTCCCCCGAGGGGTTCGACCTGCCCGGCGCCGTGGCAGCAAAGGCCGAAGAAATCGCACTGGCGGCCGGGGGCCGTGTGGACCTGCTGCGGCGCCCGGAGGACGCCGTAGCGGGCGCCGACGTGGTCTATACCGACGTCTGGACCAGTATGGGACAGGAGAGCGAGGCCGAGCGGCGGCGGCGGGCCTTCGCGGGCTACCAGGTGAACGAGGCGCTTCTGGCCAGGGCCAAGCCGGACGCCGTCATCATGCACGACATGCCAGCCCACTACGGAGAAGAGGTGCCGCCCGGTTTCCTGGACCACCCCCAGTCTGCGGCCTTTGACCAGGCGGAGAACCGGTTGCACTCTACCAGGGCGATTTTGGAGGCGTTCCTGGGCCGGTGAAGCCGGTCTTCGGGGCGTCGAGAGGCAGCGCCGGCGCCACTCCTTGGCGCCATCCCAGACACAGAGAGCAACCATGTCCGTACTCCCCGTCGTCGCCATAGTCGGACGCCCCAACGTGGGCAAGTCCACCCTCTTCAACCGCCTGCTCGGAGAGCGGCGCGCCGTCGTTCACGAAGTGGCGGGCACCACGAGAGACCGGCTGGTGTCCCAGGTGGACTGGGACGACCGCTCCTTTGTGCTCGTGGACACGGCGGGCTTGACGGCGGGGGTGGAAGACGAGCTGGAGGAGATCGCTCAAAGCCAGCTCGAAGTGGCCCTGAAGGATGCCGACGCCGTCCTGTTCCTGGCCGACGCGTCCTCAGGCCTGCACCCCGAAGACAACGCCGTTGCGGACGTGGTGCGCCGCCTGCAGAAGCCCGTCGTGCTCGCTGCCACCAAGGCCGAAACTCCCATGCGCGAGCTCATCTCCGCCGAGTTCTACGAGCTTGGCCTGGGCGAGCCCATCCCCATCAGCGCGCTGCACAACATCGGCGTGGCCGATCTGATGGACCGGCTGCTGCCGCTGCTGCCCGAGGCGGACCTTGAGGAAGAGTCCGCCGAAGCGCACATGATGCGGCTGGCCATCGTGGGCCGCCCCAACGTGGGCAAGTCCAGCCTCCTGAACTCCATCGCGGGAGAAGAGCGGTCCATCGTGCACGACATGCCAGGCACGACGCGGGATGCCGTGGACACGTCCGTGACGTACAAGGGGCAGCCCCTGCTGCTCATCGACACGGCGGGCATCCGCCGCCGGGGCAGGGTGGAGCCCGGGGTGGAGAAGTTCAGCGTACTGCGGGCCTTTCAGGCCATCCAGCGGTGCAACGTGGCCATCCTGGTCGTAGACGCCTCCGAGCTTCTCATTGCCCAGGACTCCCACATCGCGGGGTACGTGGCGGAGTCCTATCGGGGCCTCATCATTGCCGTGAACAAGTGGGACCTGGTCGAGGGGCGCCACGTCACGACCTCTTCCGTAACAAACCAGGTGCGGCGGCGGTTGAGCTGGGCTTCCTACGCACCGATTCGTTTCACGTCGGCGACCACGGGTGCCGGGGTGCGCGGCCTCGTGGACACGGCCATGGAGGTGTACCGGGAGCGCCAGAAGCACGTTGGGCAGGGCGAGCTGGGCCGACTGCTGGTCGAAAAGATGGCTGGAGCTCCGCCGCCGTCCAAGCGGGGGAGGCACCTGCGCATCTACAAGGCGGTCCAGACGGCCGTCGACCCACCGACGTTCACCATGCACGTGAACGACCCCACGCTGGTCCACTTCTCCTACGAGCGGTTCCTGCGCAACGTCATCCGGTCCGCGTACGGGTTCCAGGGCAGCATGCTCCGCCTGGAATTCAAGAAGACCGCGCGGCCCAGCAGGGTATGAGCGCGGGGGCCCTGCTCCTGGCCTTCGGGACGTCGTTCCTGGTGGGCTTTTCCGGGGCCGCCTCGCCGGGTCCGTTGCTGGCCCTGGACATCCGCGAGTCATCGCGGCGCGGCTTCTGGGCGGGCCCGTACGTCGCCACGGGGCACGCGCTGATGGAGCTGCTGATCGTCGTCCTCCTGTTGGTGGGCCTGGGACCGCTCTTGAGCATACCGGCGGTGGCCTCCGCAATCGGCATCCTTGGGGGGGCGTTCCTGCTGTGGATGGCGTGGAGCATCGCGAGACACCCCCAGCAGGGCGCGCCATCCACCGTCGTGCCTCTGACTCACGCCCACGGCACATCGTACCAGCCGGTCGTGGGCGGCGCCCTGGTGACCCTTTCCAACCCCTTCTGGTTCCTGTGGTGGATGACCGTAGGCGCGGCCCTCATGTCCCGCTCCTACTCCTTGGGGCTGGTGGGCGTATCCGCCTTCTATCTGGGCCACATCCTGTCTGACTACTCCTGGTACAGCCTGGTCTCCCTGGCTGTGGCCACGGGTCGCCGCCTGATGACGCCCCGAGTCTACGCGGGGATCATGCTTGCCTGCGCCGCCTTCCTGGCAGGCATGGGCGGTTACTTCATCTTCACTGGCGCGATGGGACTGGCGTAGGGAGACGGACGGCGGCAGCCACCCCCATCACGACCCCGCAACCCTCTCCTACATCGCCGTCGCGCCAGCGACCCCGCGGCAAACCAGGACCGCCCAGTCTTCCTCCCGGCGCTGCGCCAGCACGTGCAAGCCTGAGTCAGCGAAATGCTGCGCCAGACCGTCGGCCTGCTCCTCCAGGACGCCCGAGGCGATCAGCGTGCCATTGTGCGCGAGGCTGGCGGCCAGGGCGTCTGCAAGCTGTGTCAGCACCCTGTTGGAGATGTTGGCGAGGACCATGTCGAAGAGGCCCGCGTTCTCCGGAGGACGATCGCCGCGCACCACTCGCACGCTCCGGGCGGCGCCGTTGGCCCGGACGTTGCGCCGGGCGACGAGTGCTGCGGAGGCATCCTTTTCGACCGCCAGGACTCGGTGTGCACCCAGACCCGCCGCGGCCATGGCCAGGACGCCGGACCCGGCGCCCAAGTCCAGGACGCTCATGCCCGGCTTCAGCCGTGCCTCCAGCTCCTCCAGGCACATGCGTGTGGTGGGATGATGGCCGGTGCCGAAAGCCATCCCCGAGTCCAGAAGTACGACGACGTCATCGCTCTGCGGGGCGTACTCGATCTCCTTCACACGGACGACGATCCGGCTGCCCACGCGGAGGGGCTGAGCGTGCACGCGCCAGGCCTCCTCCCAGTCCTGCTCACGCACCAGGCGTGTTTGCAGCGGCGGAATGGACTGGATCATGGACAGCAGCTGGAAGCCCGCCTCGATGCGCGCCTGCCGGCGGGGCGCCCACCGGTTGGCGCGCGTGTAGGCGCACACGGTGACGGGACCGCCGACCGGCGCGGCCTCACCCTCGTCGGGGTTGAAGCCACCCGCCTCTTCCACGGCAGGCGTCTGCTTCAAGACGCGCCGGAAGAGCTCGACGACGGGCTCCACCAGCTCCGGGGGTACGGTGACGCGAAACTCAAGCCAGTCCATCGCTCACGCTCACACAGAATCGAGCCCGTCTCGCAAAGCTGGGTCGTCCGGGTCTCCAATCTCCTGCATGCCGCCTTTGACGGGATAGCGTGGAGGCGCGCCGCATTCCACCCCCGCCATTCCCGCGCCGCCCCCGTGGCGACCTCGCAACCCTCCCCCTGCAAGGCCGTCGCGCCAGTGACCGCCATTCCCGCACCTCCCCCGCCGTCATTCCCGCGAAAGCGGGAATCCAGGGTGGGGCCACAGGCTGGCGGGGTCTGCTTCACCCTCCCAACCTCCCCCTCCACGAGAGTTGCGCCAAGGTCTCCGCCCACCACTCCGTCATTCCTGCGAAAGCGGGAATCCAGGGATGCGGGGCACAGCGGGGCATCCCTCTCACCCCTGATGAGACAGGCTCAGAATCAGAAGGACGCAGCGCTGTCACGGAGACTGAGGAAGGGACCGACCCGGCCGTGAGGGACGCGGGAGCTCGGCAGCGTGCGGAGAAGCGGCGGCAGGCTATCAGCCCTCTTCGCCGGCGAGGGCGTCCTTCACCTTCCGCGTCCACGACTTGCCCCTGGCGCCGTTGCCGGACGGGCTCCGACTCAGCACCTCGGCGAGGTCCTGGAAGAGCTTCCTGGCGTCCGGGTCCAGGCGACGCGGCGTGACCACCTGGACCACCGCGAGCAGGTCGCCGCGCCTGCCGTTGCCCACGTTTGGCACGCCCTTGCCCTTGACGCGCAGCACCGTGCCGGGCTGTACGCCGGCAGGCACCTTGAGCTCCTCCGTGCCGTCGTCCTCTCCCAGGAGCGGAACGTCCACGATGTCTCCCAGCGCGGCCTGGGCCACGTTCACAGGCACGTCGATGACCAGGTCCTGCCCGCTCCGGCGGTACATCGAGTGCCCGCTCACGTTGAGTGTGATGTACACGCTGCCGGCGGGGCCCTTGTTCCAGCCGGCCTCGCCTTCACCCGTCAGCCGCACCTGCATGCCGTCGTCGACGCCGGCGGGGATGCGGACGTTGAGGTGGCGCGTCCGCCGCTCCCGCCCGACGCCGTTGCACTGGCGGCAGGGCGTTTCGACCACGCGGCCCTCGCCGCGGCAGACGCTGCACGTGACGATCTGCACAAACTGGCCGAAGAAGCCCGTCTGGCTCCGGCGCACCTGCCCGCTCCCCCGGCAGTTGGAGCACGTAACGGGCTTGGTGCCCTCCGCGGCCCGGCTTCCGCCGCACAGCGAGCAGAGCTCCGTGCGAAGGACCTCCACGTCCTTCGCCACGCCGAAGATCGCCTCCTGGAAGGTGACCTGCAACGTGACGTGGAGGTCCGCGCCGCGACGGGGCCCCGTCTCCCGCTCGACGCCGAAGCCGCCGAAGAAGGCGTCGAAGATGTCGCCGAACCCGCCGCCGGGGAACCCCGCCCCCTCGAAGCCGCGGCCCGTCGGCCACTCCATGCCGCCGACGCCTGCGCGGCCGAAGCGGTCGTACTGCTGGCGCTTCGCCGGGTCGATGAGCACCTGGTACGCTTCGTTAATCGTCTTGAAGCGCTCCTCCGCGTCCTTCTCCTTGTTGCGGTCCGGGTGCCATTCCATGGCGAGCTTCCGGAACGCACGGCGGATATCCTCCTCCGTGGCGCTGCGCTCCACCCCAAGGACGTCGTAGTAGTCGGCTTCGCTCTTCATGCGCTCCGTGTCCGCTCTTCAGCCGTCAACCCATCCATTATAGCGACTGCTCCGTGGGTTGGCCGCCCTCCGACGCGGTCTCCTCCGCCTGCCCCCGACCCACGGTCACCAGCGCGGGCCTGACGAGCCGGCCCCCCATGCGGTAGCCCTTCTGCACCACGTCGACGACGACGCCGGGCGCCCCGTCCACCTCGCCGACGGCCTGGTGGCTGCGCGGATCCATCGGCTGCCCCTGGGCCGCGATCTCCTCCATCCCGTGCGCGGCGAGGGCGCCCTCCAGCTTCTTCCCGATCAGCCACACGCCTTCCACCCAGGTGTAGCGGCGAAGCGGCTCGGGGAGGGCCGCCAGCGCGCGCTCAACGTCGTCGAGGGCGGGGAGGAGGTCGGCGACGAGGCTCGCGGTGGCCAGCGCCGCCAACTCCTCGCGTTCGCGCTCCACCTGGCGGCGATAGTTGGCCAGGTCCGCCTGCGCGCGCTGCCAGTTGGCGAGCAGCCGCTCCGCGCGCTCCTCCGCCGCCCGCGCGCGGTCCTCCGGGTCGGGGGGCGTCCCCTCGGGTGGAGCGGCTGCGCCGTGCTCCTGCTGCATGGCGTCGCTCCTAGTCCGGCAGGGGCTGCCCCTGCACCTCTTCGACCAGCTCGCTCATCAGCGACGACAGGTAGCGCACGCCCGCCATGGTGTGGTCGTAGGCCATGCGCGTGGGCCCCACGATGCCCACCGTGCCCGACATGCCACCGATCACGCCGTACTGCCCCACCACGATGCTCAGGGGCTTCAGCACCTCGTCCCGGTTCTCCCCGCCGATGATCACCCGCACGCTGCCCACCTGCGGCGCGCCCGTCAGGAGCGCCTGCAGCAGCCGCCGCTCCTCCAGCGCCTCGACCACGTCCCGGGCCCGGGGCGCGCCGCCCATGAACTCAGGCTGGGCCAGCAGGTGGCGCAGTCCTTCGGCCAGGTACTCCTCGGACACCGCCTCTTCGTCCTCCGCCATGAGGTCGAAGGTGCGCTCCACCACGCGCTCCTCGAAGGGCGCCAGCCGCATCCCCTTCGAGCGCATCTCCCGCAGCGACAGCCCGCCGAGCTGTGCGTTCAGCTTGTTCACGACGCTCCCCAGCGTCTCCGCGTCCACGGGGTCCTGGAGCGTCAGCAGGCTCTTGCGCAGCCGCGCCCCCTCGAAGACCAGCACCAGCATGATCAGCAGCTCCTGGAGGTACACGATCTCCAAGTGCCGCAGCCGCGACTGCCGGCCGTGCGGCAGCGTGACGATGGCCAGGTTGTGCACCAGCTCCGACAGCATCCGCGTGGCGAGGTGCGTCGACGCCTCCACGTCGCGGTCCGCCGACCGCTGGAAGCGGTGCCGCAGCGCCGCCTGCTCCCGCTCCGGCAGCCCGGGGCTCGTCAGCAGCTGCTGCACGTAGTAGCGATAGCCCACGTCGGAGGGCACGGCGCCCGCCGATACGTGCGGCCGCGTGAGGTAGCCCTCCTCCTCCAGCGCCGCCATATCGTGGCGGACGGTGGCGGCGCTGACGCGGATGCGAAGGCCCGACGTCACCGCTTCGGAGCTCACCGGCCCCGCCGTCGCGACGTGCTCCCTGACCACGAAGTTCAGGATCGCCGTTCTCCGCGCCGACAAGAGCGCCATCGGACCTGCTCCTACTCTCGGCTTGACCCTGCGAGACACCCCAACCGTACCACTCCCCCTTCCCCACGGTCAACCGATGGGGGGGATGGGGGAGGGGGGCTTCGCCTGTCTGTGCGGCGCACATGGTTCGAGAGCCTCACCATGAGCGGAAAGGGGTCCTGGGCGCACATGGTTCGAGAGCCTCACCATGAGCGGAAAGGGGTCCTGATTGTTGTCGCCTGTGTGATAGTTGAGGGTTTTTTTGCGGCTCCTGAAGCTGGGAGGTACGGAAATGGTTGGTTGTTTGCTTTGGGGGTCGCGGGGGCAGCTTCGGCGCGGTGTTGCGCTTCGATTGATGCGGGGGCGGGGGGATGGGGGAGGGGACGCCGCGCCGCCCGGTGGATTCCCGCTTTCGCGGGAATGACGGAAGGGGGGCGGGAATGACGGAAGGGGGGCGGGAATGACGAGGGAGGGGGCGGGAAGGACGGGAGGGGGGTGCGGGGGCGGGGGATGGGGGATGAGGGGTGGGGCACGGGTCTCCTTTCGCGGGGGTGTTTGGGCAATTGTAGGGCAGATGGGGTGTACGGGGAATGGGTTGGTGGCAGGGGAGGGGACGCCCCGGCCCCCCGTGGATTCCCGCTTTCGCGGGAATGACGGGAGGGGGGGCGGGAATGACGTGTGTGACAGAGGAACGACGGAGGGGGCGCCCCTGGGGGGCGCCCCCTTCCTAGCGTCGTTGGGGGGGTGGGGGCTAGGGGCGGAGGCGGCGCCAGGCGAGGAGGCCGAGCAGCATACCGCCGCCGAGGAGCAAGCCGATGTCCGAGCCGCCGGGGCTGCGCCCGCAGATGCTCGTGGGCTCCGCCGCCACCGCCGTGGCCGTCGCGCTGACGGCGTCGGCGATGGTCTGCTCCGTTTCCGCGGTGGCGGTCACTTCCGCCATCACCGTTGCGCGCACGTCCGGCGTCGGGACCGGCTCCGCCGTCGGCTCCGGCGTGGGTTCCGGCGTGGGTGTGGGCGTGGGTGTCGGCGTGGGCGTCGGCACCATCGCCGCGACCGTGGCCGCGACCGCCGCCTGCGCCGTCGCCTGTATGGCCACGAGCTGCGCGGTCACCGTGGCCGCGACGTCGGGCGGGGGTGTCGCCGTCGGCGTGGGTGTCGGCGTGGGTGGCGGCGTCGGCGTCGGCGTGGGTGTGGGCGTCGGCGTCGGCGTGGGCAGGGCGGGGAAGCTCAGGTTGAAGTCGTCCACGACTCCCGGCCCGGACGTGAATAGCGGGATGACCTCCGCCGCCTGTACGCCGTAGTCCTTGAGGTGGAAGGTGACCGGCTGCCTGTCCAGGTACTGCGACGGGCCGGTCACCTTGAGGCTCGCATACCTGCCATTCAGGGTCACCACAGGCTGCGTCTCGTGCTCCACGACGCGCGCGACGATCACCAGACCGTCCTGCGCCGGCTGGCCGGCCACCGTCACGGCGCCCCAGTAGACTTTGGGCGTAACGGGGAGCGCCTGGGCGCCAACAGGCGCGGCCCACAGGGCCGCGCCAGCCAGCGAGAGCATGAACCCGAATAGCAACAATAGGTTGCGGGGACGCCAGAAGGTTTCCTGCATGATGTATCTACTCCTGTTCATGAAGGCCTCCCTCCCCCATTCGGGCGAGGGAGGCCTTACCTACTCCCCTACTGCCACCGCTCTGCCAAGCGGCTAGGCGACGGGGAAGATCTGCCCATCAACGAGGGACCAGACCCAGATACCCGCGCCGAGCGGCAGGTGCTCCTCCATGACCACCGTGTCATTACCGTCGAACACCTGCATGGGAGCCGCATCTTCGTCAGTGACAGCGGCAACGGTGGTATTCCTGAAGTTGAAACCGTTGTGGTCCTGCTTCGCCTGGCAGGGCTCCTCACCGTTCGTTACGTCGGTCGCGTCAAGCGCTTCACCCGTGCACGGGTTCGTATCACCGACCCCGCGGGTCACGGTGGTGTTGGGCTGCACGGCATCCCACTGCTGGGTGCTCGTGTTCCAGAGCATCGCCCTCCGCCATCCAGCCAGACCCTGCTCGGTCCGGAGCGCGCCCAGGTAGTCGTCCGCGGAGACGGCGCCGCTTCCGGGCGGGTCGCCGGGCAGAGGCGACTCCAAGGTCAGCACCGGTAGCAGGTTCCAGCCGACCTTCACCGCGATCTCTCCCGGAATTGCCGGCGCCGCGGAGGCGGTCGCCAGGCTCGGCCGGATCAGCTTGATGGGCTGCAGGCTCTCCGAGAAGATGAAGTACGCGGTGGTCGCGACCATCTGCCCCACGTCGCCCACGAACATGCCGGTGTCGGCGTCCCGCCGGGACACCAGCCAGAGCCCGGACGCGTTGTCATAGCTCATCACCAGGGTCGCCGGGTGGTCCGGGGGCAGCACCGAGTTGATGCCGGGGTTGGCAGGCTGGAATGGGAGGGATATCAGGTTCCAGCCGGTGGTTAGCGCCAACTCCGTGGGCACCGCCGCCTTCACCGTGAACTCGCTCTCAAGGGTCTCCGCGATGGCTGCGCCGCTGGTCAGCGACACGTTGCCCGCCTCATCCGCGGCCCTGAACGAGATCGTGTAGTCGCCCACCGGAGGGTTGCGTATCGAGAGCGTGTAGACAATGTTGTCGGAGGTGCTGATGGTCGGGTCCGGGCTCGCGCTGTTGCCGTCCGCCAGGTCCACGTCCACGTCCACGCCGCTCAGCTCAATCGTCTTGTGCGTGTCGCCGGCGTACTCCTTCGCCTCGCCGCCGCCGTCGCACCCGGGCCCGTTGTTGACGCGGTCATCCGCGCACTCGCGCCCGAAGTCGATGGTAATCAGCAGCGGGTCCACCACCTCGATCTCCGCGTCATCGCCCGTTGCCGCGCCCGTGCTGTCAAGCAGTTCACCGTCGAAAATCTTGCTGCCGGCCACCGTGACGCCCGGGGCCATGCCGTTGTTCAGCTCCGGGTCCAGCTCGAAGGTGTAGGCGTTGGCCTCAGTCCAGTCGTCGTCGTCACCCGCCTCCTCCTCGTTCGATGCCACGTCGATGGCGTTCACGACGATGTTGATCAGTGACGCCTGGTTCGCCACGGGCACCGTGGCGCCGTCGGTGATGTCAATGTCCGCCGCGTAGGCCTGCGACGCCGTGTTGTCCATGATCGGCGTGGCACTGTCCGCGCTCACATTCTCACCGTCGACCAGCGACGTGCTGGTTGACTGCCGCACCGTGAGCGTCGGGGCCTGGAGCAGCGTCTCGTCCACGCTCACATTGACGGTTATCTCTTCCTGGTCGAACTGGTCCGCGTCGTCGATGACTACCGTAATCCGGGGCGGGATGCCGTCCACCAGCACGATGGTGTCCGAGCGGGCGTTGTTGCCGGCGACGTCCCGGATAGTGCCGCTCAAAGTAACCTCAAGCCGGTTGTCGTCGGCGTCCTTGCCGTCCGAGGGCAGGTTGCTCGGCATGACCAGGAAGACCTCCTGCGGCCGCCGCCTGCTTGAGGACGGGTCCTTCTGGCTGTCCTCGAACGCGTCCACCACGGTCACGGAGGTGGGCGTCACACCGTCCACCGAGAAGTCCGTGGCGTCCACGGTGCTCACGTCCAAGCCACCCTCCTCGTCAAAGAGCACCAAGACGCCCTTGCGGTTCTCCGACTTCACTCTGACCGGCGGATCGTGGGATCCCATCCCGCCCATGCGCCAGCGCTCATCCGCCGCATTGGCAGCCCGCCAGTTGTCACCGGTGCGGCTCTGCAGCAGCTGCCTATCAAAGTTGGGATAGTCTTTCTCGTTGTACGACCGCTGGCTGTTGTTGGCCTTGAACTCGGGGTCCTTCCCGTCCACGGTAATCAGTGTCGTACTCGTCGTGCGATCTTCGATGTACTGCGCGCCGGCCTTGTCCCGGGCGATGATGCGCCACTTGAGGTTGACCGTCTGCCCCGGTGTGCCGAAGCTGTTCTCGTAGCTCAGGCGCCACCCGTCGCTGATCTTGGTCCACGTGATGTCGTCGCCGGGGATGATGTTCCCCAGAATTTCCAGGGCTATCTTACCGTTAGCGATCTGACTCACGTTATCAATCGAGTCCTCGTCACTGCTGTACCCGGAGCTCACGTCAATGACGTCGGCCTCGAACAGGATGTCCCCGTCCTGGACCACCGCGCCCTTTCCGGGGCTCACCGAGGAGACGATGGGGCTGATCTTGTCCGTCGTCACATTCCGCCGGAAGATCCCGTACTGGAAGCTCACCGTCTGGTCCTCGTACGCAGGGACCTCCTCGATGTTGATCCAGTAATCGTCATAGGTAACGCCAAAGGCATGAGAAATCGTCAGGCTGTTGTTCCCAGACGCAACAATCAGCCGGGTCTCTGTTGTTGTCACGGGGGGCTCGTCAGTAGTCGTGGTACTTCCGGTTAGGGTTCGGCCCTTCCAGTAATCGTTCGGCTCATTCAAATCCCTATCCGCATCGTCATCAACACCCGTAACCGTTACATCGTCACCACTGATGGACACGTCGACCTCAAGCATCCGCGTGGTGAAACTGTTCTGGGGCATCAGGTCAAACTTGAAGATCGCGGGCGCCTTAGCAACGGCGTCATCGCCCGTGCCGCTCGCTTCTGTGCCAACGGTCAATTGGTCGGTCCACGAGTACGTGAAGGCGGGTTGGGTCCCACCGACGCTGGAATTCTGGACCGATATCTCAAGCGGGTCCGCAATTGGATTGTCTGCCGTATGTTCGTTATAGATCTCCACCATGACGGTGCGGGTCGGGTTTTCTTCCACGATCCGATACATGTCACCGTCCATGATCTGAGCCGTGGGATGAAGACCCCGGGCGGAATCGAAGGTGAGGGTGCCATCTGTATTGTATCCGGTAATCAGACCAACCATACCGGCGGCGGGCCCTGTGAGGACCTCCACCCAATCGTCCACGTAGGAGTCTTCCGCCAAGCCCATCAGGTTGTTTCCCATAGCCATCGGCCGTTCGGCGTCGAGGGCTTCCTCTCTAGCGTCGAACAGAGCCTGCGCATCGGCATCCCCACTCTGATCTTCCCCCGCCGGCAGCGCGAGCGCCGCCGTAAGGGCAGATCCGAGAACGAACCCTTCGTCTCCGATGGCGGCTATCTCGATGTTGCTATCCACCAAGGTCGTGCCGTCCTCTGCCCCGCCACTGGCCATCTGAATCGTGCGGGTGCTCCGTGTCAGCGTGTGCCTGTCCCTGTCGCCACTAACCGCAGGCAGATCTTCGACTGGATCTTGGTCACCGTCATCCGTGCCTATTCCCTGTCCGTCAATGTCCGCTACGACGTGAGCGAACGTGAGTGTGTAATAGCTGAACGCCCGCGCCGAGGGAACGGAGGCCCAGTTTGAGTCGACGCCCACCTCCAGGATCGCCTGCGTCGGCTGGGTGTTCAGCCCAAAGACCCCGACCAGCAGGGCCAGCGCAAACAGAGCTGCGGAAATCCTGATTACCCCTGTACTCATGTCCTTCTCCTTGCTTCGTGTCTGGATGTGGGACCCGTGGTGTGGGTCGCCCGGTGGGCCGGGGCCCGCCGCGCCGCCGTTGGCCCTCATGACGGGCCGGGCCGGGCGAGGCTTGCGCAACACATGCCGTTGGCGGTCTGTCTGTTCACTCGGCACCTCCTGTATCTATAGAGCCGATGCACCTTCGACAGGTCACCCCGGCTCTGCAACGAGGCCCCGCCGAGCCCAATGGGCACGACGTAGGCCTTGCCTGCACAGGTCTCCCGGAGGAACCCTACAGGGAGTATAACGAAGCGGGGGTGGGAAATGTTCCCGACGATCTCTCGCGCGGTCGCAGTCCCTCGACGAGGGCAGCATCTACTCGCCATGCGGCGTCTCCTTCGTGGTCCCCGGGTCCGCCGCAGAGTGGCACGCGCGACGGCCAGAGGATGCTGGGGGCGCTCCGCCCCCAAATCGGTAACACGTTACGCTAGTTTGGCGCCGGTGTCAAGGGGTCGCTGCGGTCGCTGGCGCGACGGCCTTGTGGGGGGAGGGGGGGGCCCGCGCCGCCCGGTGGATTCCCGCTTTCGCGGGAATGACGGTTGGGGGGGTGCGGGAATGACGAGTTACGCATCCGTCTCCCACAAGTCCAACCACTGTGGGTTGCGCCTCTCAATCAGGGTCACCTTCCAGGCCCTGTTCCACTTCTTGATGGCCTTCTCCCTGGTGATGGCGCTCTCCATGGACTCGTGGACCTCGTACCAGACGAGGTGATGAACACCGTAGCGCTTGGTGAACCCCTCCACGAGGTCGTGCTTGTGCTGCCACACGCGCTGGAGCAGGTTGGAAGTGACGCCGACGTACAGCGTGCCTCCTCGCGTGCTTCCGAGGATGTAGACGCAGGGCGTTTTCATACGGAGGAGACCCCCCAACCGTCATTCCCGCGCCCCTTCCGTCATTCCCGCGCAGGCGGGAATCCACCGGGCGGGGCGGCGTCCCAT
This sequence comes from Dehalococcoidia bacterium, assembly GCA_965197715.1. GTDB lineage: Bacteria > Chloroflexota > Dehalococcoidia > Lucifugimonadales > UBA1127. Next base: position 1,635,465 of record OZ240224.1, on the reverse strand, counting down.
TCCCACCGTCGTCCCTCCCCCACCCCAGGCCGAGGGGAAACCCCTCAACCCCCCGTGGATTCCCGCTTTCGCGGGAATGACGGAGTTGTGGGGCGTTACCCCCTGCCATCGCCCCATTGCCCGGAGCAGCGCGTACCCCCTACGCTGTACCCAACACATCCGACCGGCAGAGAGGTCGCCATGCCTCGAAAATCAAATAAATCGTCCCTATCTGCGCAAAATCCGTCTAGCTTCACTTTTCTACGAAAAAAAGTTGCCGTCAATCACCCAGGCGTGAACAATCAAGTCGCCCACCCCCGTCACCCCCGCACCCCACGCCGAGGGGGAACCCCACCCACAACCCCACCCTGGATGCCCGCTTTCGCGGGAATGACGGTGGGGGGGGGCAACGGGGCCGCTCACCCTGAGGCACTCGAAGGGCGTGAGCGGAGGCGGGGCAACGGGGCGCGCCAGCGACCCTACCCCTGGCCGCTCTGGGTGGCGAGGCTGGTGAGGAACTCCTTGTTGGTCTTGCTCTTGGTCATGCGCTCGAGGACGCGCTCTGTGGCGTCGTTGAACTCGCCGCCGCCGCCGGAGGAGACCATGGCGACCATGCGGCGCAGGAGCCACGCCTGCTTGAGGGTCGTGGGCTCGAAGAGCAGCTCCTCGCGCCGCGTGCTGCTGCGCGGGATGTCGATGGCGGGGAAGACGCGGCGCTCGGCGAGGCGGCGGTCGAGGTGGATCTCGCAGTTGCCGGTGCCCTTGAACTCCTCGTAGATCACCTCGTCCATGCGGCTGCCCGTGTCGATGAGGCACGTGGCGACGATGGTGAGGCTGCCGCCGTCCTCGGTACTGCGCGCCGCGCCGAAGAAGCGCTTGGGGGGGTAGAGGGCGGAGGGGTCGATGCCGCCGGAGAGCGTGCGCCCCGTCGACGGCAGCGCCAGGTTGTAGGCGCGCACCAGCCGGGTGAGGCTGTCGAGGAGCAGCACGACGTGCTTGCCCGCCTCGACGAGGCGCTTGGCGCGCTCCAATGACACCTCCGCGATGCGGCAGTGGTCCTCCACCGGGTCGTCGAAGGTGGACGCGAAGACCTCGCCGCGGACGGAGCGCTGGATGTCGGTGACCTCCTCCGGGCGCTCGCCCGCCAGCACCACCATGACGTCGACGTCGGGGTGGTTCGACGTGATCCCGTTGGCGATGTCCTTGAGGAAGAACGTCTTGCCGGCCTTCGGCGGCGACACGATGAGCGCGCGCTGCCCCCGCCCAATGGGCGCCACAATGTCGATGACGCGCTGGGTGAGGTTGTTGGGGCGCGTCTCCAGGGTGAGCTGGCGCGTCGGGTAGACGGGCGTCAGGTTGTCGAAGGAGATGCGCGTGCGCGTGCGGTCGGGCTCCATGCCGTTGACGGCCTCGACGCGTATGAGCCCGAAGTAGCGCTCGCCGTCCTTGGGCGAGCGGACGTGGCCGGTGACCTGGTCGCCGGTGCGCAGCCCGAAGCGGCGTATCTGCGACTGGGAGATGTAGACGTCGCCTGCGCCGGCGCGGAGGGCGCGCTGGCGCAGGAAGCCGTAGCCGTCGCCCATGATCTCGAGCAGCCCGGTGGCGGCGATGATGCCCTGCTTGTTCGCGAACGCCTCGAGCAGGTGGATGACCAGCTCGTCCCTGCGCTGGTTGCCGTTCTCGACGCCCAGCTCCTTGGCCAGGACGGCGAGCTCCTCGTTGGTCTTGGTCTCAAGCTCTGTCAGGTTCATGGCGCTCTCTCTGGGGAGTCATCGGGATGGAGTAGCCTCATGGCAAACCTCTCACTGAGGGCTGTACACCGGGGCGCGCCCGGAGGGGCGGCCACCCGGTCGGGTTGGGCATCGATCGGGTCGGGGCCAAGCGGCTACCCGCGGGCCCTGGACGCGGCCTGCCAGTCCTGGGTGAAGCGGGCCATGCCGACGTCGGTCAAGGGGTGCTGCGTCATCTGCATCAGCACGTTGAAGGGGACCGTGGCGACGTCGGCGCCCGCGCGGGCGGCGGCGACGCAGTGGAGCGGGTGGCGGATGCTCGCCGCCAACACCTTGGTGGCGATGCCGTAGCTGCGGAAGATCGCCACGATGTCGGCGACGACGGCCATGCCGTCGTGGCCGGCGTCGTCCAGCCGCCCCACGAAGGGGCTGACGTAGGTGGCGCCCGCCCGTGCGCCGAGCAGGGCCTGGTTGACGGAGAAGCACAGGGTCTGGTTGATGGGCGCACCGGTCTGCGCGACGGTGTGCATGGCCTGGAAGCCCTCCGTGGTGCTCGGCAGCTTGACGACGACGTTGGGGTGCCAGGTGACGATCCGGGCGGCCTGCTCGACCATGCCCTCCGCGTCCAGGGCGGTGACCTCGACGGAGATGGGGCCGTCGATGGCCTGGGCGATCTCAAGGACGGCCGCCTGGTAGCTCTCCAGGTCGCCGATGCTCTCCTTGGCCGCGAGGGAGGGGTTGGTCGTCACGCCCTGGATGAAGCCGAACTGGGCTGCGCGGCGGACCTCATCGAGGTTTGCGGTGTCAAGGAAGAACTCCATGTGCCGGCTCCTCAACTATAGCATACGCCGGAGGGCGGGCTGGGCAGGGCGGGGCTCCCCGGCGTCGGGCTTCGCCTCCGCCTGCAGCGGCAGGGGCGGCTGCCCGCCCTCGCGCACGATGTTGATGGCGGCCCCCACGAAGGCCTCGAAGAGCGGGTGCGGCCGGTTGGGGCGCGAGAGAAACTCCGGGTGGAACTGGGTGCCCAGCATGAAGGGATGGTTGGCGACCTCCGCGATCTCCACCAGGCGGCCGTCGGGCGAGAGGCCGCTGAGGCGGAGGCCCGCCTCCTCCAGGACCTCGCGGTACTCGTTGTTGAACTCGAAGCGGTGGCGGTGGCGCTCCTCGACTTGGGGGCGGCCGTAGGCGCGCTGGGCGCGGGTGCCGCCGACAAGGTCGCAGGGGTAGAGGCCGAGGCGCATGGTGCCGCCCATGTCGGTGACGGCGCGCTGCTCCGGCATGAGGTCGATGACGGGATGGGGCGTGTCGGGATCGAACTCCGTGGAGTGGGCGCCGCTGAGGCCGGCGCAGCTGCGGGCCGCGTCGACGACCATGAGCTGCATGCCGAGACAGAGGCCGAGGTAGGGGACGCCGTGCTCGCGGGCGTACCGTGCGGCGAGGAGCATGCCGTCGACGCCCCGGGCGCCGAAGCCGCCCGGCACGACGATGCCGCAGGCGCGGTCCAGGAAGGAGTCGACGCCGTCCTTCTCCAGCTCCTCGGAGGGGACCCACTGGATGTGGACGTCTCTGTCGTAGGGCAGGGCCGCGTGGTTGAGCGCCTCCTTGACGGAGATGTAGGCGTCGGGGAGGTCGGCGTACTTGCCGACGACGGCCACGGCCAGGGGCTCCTTGGTCGCCTTGATGCGCTCCACCATGGCCCGCCAGTCCGCCAGGTCGAGCTCGCGGCGCGGGAGGTCCAGGGCCTGCGTGACCAGGTCGCCCAGGCCCGCCTGCTGCAGGATGATGGGGACCTCATAGGCCGTCTCCGCCGTCATCAGGGGGATCACCGCACTGCGGCTCACGTCGCAGAAGAATGCGATCTTGTCCTTGGTGTCCTCCGGCACGGGGAAGTCTGCGCGGCAGATGATGCAGTCCGGCTGAATCCCAATGCCGCGCAGCTCCCGGACGCTCTGTTGCGTGGGCTTGGTCTTGAGCTCGCCGGTGGAGGAGATGTAGGGGAGCAAGGTGACGTGGATGTAGTAGACGTTGTTGCGGCCCACGTCGTTGCGCATCTGCCGGATGGCCTCAAGGAAGGGCAGCCCCTCTATGTCGCCGACGGTGCCGCCCACCTCCACCACGACGACGTCGGCCTGGGACTCTTCAGCCAGGGCCTTGATGTGGTCCTTGATGGTGTTGGTCACGTGCGGCACGGCCTGTATGGTGCCTCCGAGGTAGTCACCTCGGCGCTCCTTGGAGATGACGTCGCTGTACACTTGGCCGGCGGTGACGTTGGAGGTGCGGGTGAGATTGATGTCAATGAAGCGCTCGTAGTGCCCCAGGTCCATGTCCGTCTCGCATCCGTCCCGGGTGACGAAGACCTCGCCGTGCTGGTACGGCGACATGGTCCCCGGGTCCACGTTCAGATAGGGGTCGAGCTTCTGGACGGAGACGCGGATGCCCTGGTTCTTGAGGATGCGTCCGAGGGAAGCGACACTGACTCCCTTGCCAACGGAGCTGACCACGCCACCGGTCACGAAGATATACTTCGTCATACCACTGGCCGCCTACCTCATGGGAAAGTCTGGGAGCGAAACGCCGTGGAACCCGGGAGACCCGAACCGGTGGGGAAGGGCCGCATCACGGGACGCGACTCAAAGGTACATGGGACCCGCTCTGCTTCACGGGAAACTCAACGCGGGGGTACGGGGCCCTGGGGACTGCCCGTAGTATAGGCACCGGCCAACCATCACGTCAAGCAGTACGGCCGCACCAAGGCACGGAAGAGACTGCTCCGGTCCCTTGGCATGGCTCATTCCTGGTAGCTCCGGAAGACGAGGCAGGCGTTCTGACCGCCGAACCCGAAGCTGTTTGACAGGACAACGCGCGTGTCCTTCTGCCGCGCCTGGTTGGGCACGTAGTCCAAGTCGCAGGCCGGGTCCGGGTTCTCCAGGTTGATGGTGGGGTGGATGGTCCCCGTCTCGATGGTCTTGACCACAGCCACGGCCTCCACCGCTCCCGAACCCCCCATGGCGTGACCCACCATGGACTTGGTGGAGCTGATGGGCACCCGGTAGGCCGAATCAGCGAAGACCCGCTTGATGGCCATGGTCTCCGCGGCGTCATTCAAGGGCGTAGAGGTCCCGTGGGCGTTGATATAGTCCACGTCTTCCGGCGCGACCTTGGCGTCGGCGAGGGCAAGCGACATGGCCCGAGCGGGGCCGTCACCTGTCTCGTCAGGATGCACCTGATGCCCGGCGTCGGAGGAGACCCCCACGCCGGTGATCTCGGCGTAGATGCGGGCGCCGCGGCGGCGGGCGTGCTGGAGCTCCTCCAAGACCAGCACGGCGGCGCCTTCGGCGGGCACGAATCCGTCCCGGTCGACGTCGAAGGGGCGGCTGGCCTTCTCCGGCTCCTCGTTGCGCGAGGAGAGGGCCCTGATGACGCTGAACCCGGCCAGCGTAATGGGGGTGATTCCGGCCTCACAGCCGCCGCTGAACACGATGTCTGCTCGGCCGTGGCGGACCACCTCCACGGCGTCGCCGATGGCCTGGGTCCCGGCCGCGCATGCGGTGATGACCGTGGAGGTGTAGCCCTTCAGGCTCAGAAGCCGGCTCACGTTGGCGGCGGCCATGTTGGGGAGAATCATCGGGATTAAGTATGGCGAAACGCGCATCCCGCCCTTGCGGCCCATCACCTCGCACTGCTCCTCCGTCGTGGGGATCCCCCCGATGCCGTTGCCCAGGACTATGCCCATGCGGTCGGCATCCGGGGCGGCCCCGCCCAGCGCGGCGTCCTCACGCGCGCAGAGGGCCGCGGCAACGGCCAACTGGCTGAAGCGGGCCATGCGGCGCGCCTCCTTGGCGTCCATGTAACGCTCGGGCTCGAAGCTCCTCACCTCACCGGCGACGTGGCACGGAAAGGCCGAGGGATCGATGAGGCTCATCGGCCGGATCCCGGAACGCCCGTTTACCAGGTTATCCCAGTACACGTCCAGGTCTTCACCCAGGGGGCTCATGATCCCCATGCCGGTGATGACGACGCGCCTTGGTTGGTCCATGATGACATCTACCTCTGGGAAAGTGTGTCCGCTTGGAACTCGGGGTACACCTCACCGGCGATGCCCAGCAGGTGCTCCCGGGCCTCTGCGGCGGTGAAGAGAGAGCCGGTGGCAAGCACCAGATCGTCCGCCGCTGCCTCCTCGACCGCCAACTGCACCGCCTCCGCCACTGTCTCCGCCTGGTGGACCGTCGCCCCCGAAGCCCTGAAGAGCTTCGCGACCTCTTCCGGAGGGACCGCCCGCGGGTGGCGCGACTGGGCGGCTACGACAAGGGCCGGCTTCATCAGGGCCGCCTGCTTCGCCAAGCCTTCGGCGTCGTGGCCCCTGGTGCATCCGATGACTAGAATACACCTTCGAGCGCCAAAGTGGTAACCGACGGCCTCCGCCAGGCGGCCCATGGAGGCGACGTTGTGAGCGCCGTCCGCCACCACCAGGGGGGCGCGGCGCAGCACCTCCAGGCGTCCCGGCCATGCGACGTTCCTGAGCCCGGCCTCGATGCCGGGTTCGCTGACCCTGACGCCGCACTTGGCCATGGCCTCAACTGCCGCCAGCGCACAGCAGACGTTCTCCACCTGATGGGCGCCCAGGAGCGGCAGAGATAGCTCGCGCGCGCCGGTGGGGCCGGTGACCCGGAATTGCTGCCCATCCAGGTCCCAGGAGCGGGACTCGGCGCGGTACGCCGCCTCCACGTTGACCAGACGGGCTTCACGGGCCCTGCAGGCGGCTTCGATCTCCAGCATCGCCTCAGGCGGTTGGGGCGCCGCCACGACGACGGCCCCCTTCTTGATGATCCCGGCCTTGTCCCTGGCAATCTCCCGGACAGTCGAGCCCAGGATGTTGGTGTGGTCCAGACTAATGGGCGTGAGCACGCACACAGCGGGACTCTCGATGACGTTCGTGGCGTCCAGGGTCCCGCCAAGGCCAACCTCCAGCACCTGTGCGTCCACCCTGCGGTCGGCGAACAGCATGAACGCCATGACGGTCAGGAACTCGAAGGTGGTCACGCCCCCATAGCCCCGGGCGCCTCCCACCTCCTGGGCGGCGGGCCATAGACGGTCGACCAGGGCGGCGAACTCGCTCTCGCTGACGGGCCGTTGGCCCATACGGATGCGCTCGCGGAAGCTGTGCAGGTGGGGCGAGGTATAGAGGCCCACCGTGTTCCCGCTCTCGCCGAGCATGGAGGCGATCATGGCGCTGGTGCTGCCCTTGCCCTTGGTCCCCGTCACGTGCACGGCCGGCGCCAGGGCATGCGGGACGCCGGCGCGGCGAAGCAGCTCCGCCATCCGGCTCAGGTCGTAGCGGGGTTGGTGCGTGGCGCGGCCCAGCGTGCGCTCCAGGTCCGCCAGGCTTAGAAGACGGCGCAGCGCAGCCGAGTAGTCCGGCGCAACCCGGCCCTGGAGCCGATCCGGCACATGGTCAACCATCTACGCACCCGAGCTTTGTGAAGAGCGTTGCGGACGGTCCCCGGTCCCTAGTGGTCGCGGATGTGCCGCGGCATGAACCCGGCGTTGATGGCCAGGGCGTCCCGCCAGCACAGGTCCGCGACGTATCCCAGATTCTCCTCCAGGGGCTGGGGCGCGAAGCCAAACTCCCGCTCCACCGAGTCCAGCTCCGCCACGTTGTCTATGTCCAGGTACTTCAGCTGCTCCCGGGTTACAGGAGGCCGCGGGAGCAGGAGCTCCATGGCGCCGGCGATGAGCCGCATCCCGCCCACGGGCACACGCACCATTGCCCGCCTTGCCCCCAGGGCCCGGGACAGCAGGCGGAGGAGCTCATCATAGGTGTACTGTTGGGGGCCTCCGAACTCGATGGTGCGGCCCAGGTACCTCTCCTGGCCGACGGTCGATGCGACACAGCGGGCAACGTCCTGGGCGGCGATGGGCTGGAACCGGTTCTGCCCGCTGCCCGCCTCGGGCACGATGGGAAACAGCTTCACGACGGCCGCCAGGGTATTCAGGAACTCGTCGCCCGGGCCAAAGATGATGGAGGGGCGGAGGATGGTGTACGGGACACCCCCGCTCTCCACCTCCTGCTCGGCAAGCCACTTCGAGTGGCTATAGCGCCGGTCTTCATTAGGAGCGGCGCCAATGGCGCTCAGGTGGACTAGGTGCTGAACGCCGGCCTTCCGCGCGGCCTCCACGACGTTGGCCGTGCCCCGGTGGTTGATGTTCTGGAACGTGACGCCGCCGGGACCTTCCCGGATGATCGCCACCAGGTGGACGACGTAGCTCACGCCCTCCATCGCCCGGTCCAGGGAGTCAGGGTTGCGGACGTCGCCGGCCATCGCCGTGACAGCGGCGCCCGGCGACTCCAGCGCGGGCTGGCGGTGCGCGAGGCAGCGAATGCTGGAATAGCCAGCCTCCGAGAGGGCAGCGACCACGTGCCGCCCCACGAAGCCGGCAGCCCCGGTTACGAGGATCGTCGCCGCGGCAGGCCCTGACATGCTCACAGGGTAGCAGGGCCTCATTCCCAGCGTCAACGAGTCGGGACGCCGACCGGCGGCGTCCAGGGCGGACGAGCACGTCCGGCGACGGTCGCCTGTCTGTGCAAGTTTTCACATAACGTTGACGCAGGCCGGAGTGCTGGCTAAAATACTGGCAGCGTTCAGAGCGGAGGCCCCGGCGCCTCTTGGAAACCGGAGGTCATCGGCAAGGGCATGGAAACCCCCGAGGTTGTCGTCAATCGCCTTCCTCAATACGTCCGGGCCCTCAATCAGCTCATCCTGGAGGGGGCCGAGGTCGTCAGCTCCCAACGCCTGGGACAGATCCTTCACGTCACACCGGCCCAGATTCGGAAGGATCTGAGCTATTTCGGGCGTTTCGGCAAGCAGGGGCGCGGCTACAACGTCCCCTTCCTGCTGAGCTCGTTGCGCGACATTCTGGGGCTGGACAAGAAGTGGAACATCGCCGTGGTGGGGGTGGGGCGCTTGGGGCGCGCCATAATCGGCTATCCGGGCTTTACCCCGGAGGGGTTCAACATCGTTGCCGCCTTCGACGCGGACCCACGGCAGGTGGGGCAGGCCATTGGCAGGCTCATCGTACAGCCCATGTCGGACCTCTCCGACACCGTCCGCATCAAGGACATCCGCATCGGCATCGTCGCCGTGCCCGCGTCGCAGACGGAGGAAGTGATCAACAATCTCATTACGTGCGGAATCAAGTCCATCCTCAACTATGCGCCCGTGTCTCCCATGGTCCCAGAGGGAGTGCGACTCCGCAGCGTCGACCCGGTCATTGCCCTTCAGTCCATGACCTACTATCTGACCTCAACCTAGGGCCGCGGCCGTTCGGACTCCCGGTCCGCGTTCGCGCAGCCCACATGGGTCCCTGGGCAGTGCTTACGCGCCAAGGGGCATCGAGTCGCGGCTTCGCTGAACTCAGCCCTCGCAGCAAGGAGACGAGAAGCAGCATGAACGTTCAGGAGCGCAGAGAGCGGTTCCGGCGGCACCTGAAGGACGGCGGGTGCATTCAGCCGGCCTCCGTCTTCGACCCCATCTCCGCGCGGATCGCCGACCTGCTGGGGTTCGAGTTCGGCATGTACGCGGGCTCTGTGGCCTCGGCAGTCGCCGTCGGGGCGCCGGACCTGTCGGTGATCACGCTCACTGAGTTCGCGGAGCAGGCCCGGCGCATCACGCGCGCCGCCGACCTCAGCCTCATGGTGGACGCGGACCACGGCTATGGCAACGCACTCAACGTCATGCGGACGGTGGAGGAGATGGAGCACGCCGGCGTGTGCGCCATGACGATCGAAGACACGGCCCTGCCGACCCCCTACGGCCAGAAGCCCGGCGACGAGGTCATCCCGCTGGACGAGATGGTCGGGAAGCTGAGGGCGGCCCTGGACGCTCGCCGCGATCCGTCCCTCGTGATCGCGGGGCGGAGCGGGGCCATGAACGTGGAGGGGCTGGAGGGGACCCTGGCTCGTGTGCGGGCCTACGCAGAGGCCGGGGTGGACGCCATATTCCTCACGGGGGTCACGTCGCGGGAGCAGGTGGAGACCCTGCACCAGGCGGTGCCGCTGCCCCTCATGCTCGGCTCGGCGCCCGCCGCGCTGTACGATCCGCCCTTCCTGGCCGCCAACGGGGTCCGCATCGCGCTCCGGGGCCACATGGCCTTCCAGGTGACCATCAAGGCCATCTACGACGCCATGAAGCACCAGAAGGAGGGCGGCGGGCCCGAAGGACTCGCGAGCCAAGCGCCGCCGCCGGAGCTCATGGCCCAGGTGCTGCGCGACGGCGACTACAAGCGCTGGCAGCGGGAGTACCTGGGAGCGCCGTAGCGGCCGCGCCTAGCCCCAGAGCTCCTTCGACGCCAGGCGGGCGCCTTCCGCCATGGACTCGAACTTGGCCCAGACTATCTTGGGATGGCCCACGCGGGTGCCAAGACCGCAGTCCGTCCCGGCAATGACGTTTTCCCTGCCCACCAGCCTCGCATAGCGGACCAGGCGCTGCGCCACCAGCTCGGGGTGCTCGACGAAGTCGCTGCAGTGGCCCACGACGCCGGGGATGAGCGTCTTGCCCTCGGGCAGCTTCGTCTCCTCCCAGACCCTCCACTCGTGCTCGTGGCATGGGTTGGACGCCTCGATGGAGTAGGCCTGGGCCTTGACCCCCAGGATGAGGTCCACGATCTCCTTCAGGGGTACGTCGTACCGGTGCGGACCGTGATAGCTGCCCCAGCACACGTGCAGGCGGATGCTCTCCTGGGGGATGTCCCGCAGGGCGTGGTTCAGGGCCTCGATGCGCAGCGCCGCGAACTTGCGGTACTCCGGTATGCTCAGCTCCGGGTGGATCTGCCACGCGTCCGCCAGGTCCGGATCGTCTATCTGAAGCATGAAGCCGGCGTCGGTTATGGCCTTGTACTCCTGGTGCATGGCGTCGGCGATGGCAAAGAGGAACTCCTCCGTGGAGGAGTAGCATTCATTCCACAGCCAGTGCTCGATGGAGCCGGGGGCGACGGCCGGCAGGAACGCCTCCTGGGGCTCCACGCCCTGGAGGGCGGCCTTGAACCGCCTGATGTCGCCCTGGATGGCGTCCTGCCCGGCGTAGGCGATGGGCTCGATGCAGAAGAGCTGGCGGTCCCTGGGCCGGTTACCGGTCTGCCCAAACCCCAGGGCGAAGTACTCCGGGAAGGCGATACGGTCCCGGCCCGATATCTGCTGGGGCTCCGGTCCCTCGCCGGGCCCGAAGGTGCGCATCTCCCAGCCGCTCAGACGCTCCCGGGCGTAGTTGGTGAAGTTGGTCTTGCTCTGCTCACCGTCGTTGATGCTGTCGATGCCGGCGTCGAGTTGGCTCCGGACGGCCTCACTGACGGCGCGGTGCAGCCCTGTCTCCAGGGCCTCCTCATCGGAGGGCTGGCCGTCGGCCCTGGCGGCGACCATCTGCCTGACGTCGTCCGGCCGCGGCAGGCTTCCGGCGTGGGTTACGAGAATCCGGTCTGTGCTTCGCATCATGGCGCGCCTCCGGGTGCAGAATAGTGAGCGAGTCCAGGCGCCGCGGCCATTCCGACGGGTCAGCCCCACACCCGGCGCGCCACCTCCACCACCAGCTCCAGCTTGCGCCACTGCTCATCCTCGGTGAGCAGATTGCCGGGGGCGGTGGAAGCGAAGCCGCACTGGGGGCTCAAGGCCAGGTCCTCCATCGGGACGTAGCGGGAGGCATCCTCGATGCGGCGGAGAATCTCGTCTTGGGACTCCAAGCGGGGCTCCTTGGTGCTGATGAGCCCCAGGACCACGATCTTCCCTCTGGGGATAAAGCGCAGCGGCTCAAAGGTGCCCGCACGGTCCGTGTCGTACTCCAGGAGCCAGCGGTCAACGGGGAGGGCGCCGAAGAGCTTCTCCGCGATGGCCTCGTAGCCGCCCTCGGCGTACCACTTGCTCTGGTTGTTGCCCCGGCAGACGTGGAAGCCAAGGGTCACGCCATCCCGGGCGGCGCCTTCGAGGCAGGCGACGTCGGCGGCAACAGCCTCATCCAAAGCCCGGTCGGGGTCCTGGCCCAGGTCCCGGAGGTGCTGGCGCCACCTGGGGTCGACATAGTAGCTGTACCGCGGCGCGTCAACCTGGATGTAGGACACACGGTCCTCAGCGAGCGCGGCGACCTCCGCCCTGATGATGTCGACCAGGTCCGTCAAGAGGTCGGACCGGGTGGGGTACACCCGGTCCGTGACGCCGGCCTGGTAGCTGATGGTCGGGAACTGGTTGGGAGTGGGCACGGTCATCTTGTAGGGGCCGGCCGCGTGCTCCCTCAGGAACGCGGTCTGGGCGTCGGTCAGGCGCCGCGTCTGACGGAGCCTGGAGGCGACCACCCGGGTTGTGCCCTGCTCCTGGGGGTCACCGCCGGGGCCCTGCCACATCCGCGTCACCGTGGGGCGTTCCACGGACACAAAGCCCTCCACGGACTCTGTCAGATCGTTCTGGAAGCCGGTCCTGCGCAGCTCCCCGTCAGAGAGCACGTCCAAGCCGATGCTGCGCTGGCGCTCCAGCGCGGCAAGGATGGCCCGGTCCTCGGCCTCACCCAATCGCTCCCGAGGGATGCGTCCCGCCTGAAAGTCGGCGCGGGCCTCCTTCACCGTCTCCGGACGCAGCAGGCTGCCGACGTGGTCCGCTCTGTACCGTTCCGCCAATGTGTGCCTCCGGTGGACGACTCTGGGGTCCGCAAGGTGACGGTCTCGTCGTGCACGCTTATACCACCAGCGCGCCGGTGCGTCTACACCGGGCTCTTGGCGACGATCCTTCCGGGGGCGGAAGCGGGGCCGGCAGCCGGGCGCCGATGCCAGAACCCGCCCGCTCACGTCCGGCAAGTCCCCCGCCGGCACGGGGAAGCGGCATTGGTGCGACGGTTGTGCCGATGCGCGATTCGGGAAGCGCCGGACCTGCCGTTGGGCCAGGCCAGGGTGAGACTGCGCAGGAGAGACTCAGGCGCCGCCGGAGCTCGGCGGCGGCCCGCCCATTCCCCGCGGGCGCCGCCTGTGGGCGACGTTCACGCGCACCTGTGCGCGCTGCAGGGCCTTGAGGGCCTGCTCCAGGTCCAGGTCCGACGGGTGGGCGGCCAGGCGCTCTTGGGCGTGGCGTACAGCCTCCTGGGCGCGCTCTTCGTTGATCTCCTCGGCGTGCTCCGCCGTATCCGCCAGCACGGTCACGGTGTTGCCCAGGACTTCAAGGAAGCCGCCGGACACGGCCATGATCTCCTCCTGGCCGTCCTTGACCACCCTGAGCTCACCGGGCTGCAGGACGGTCAGCAGCGGCGCATGGTGGGGCAGGATACCCAACTCCCCCTCGATGCCGGGGGCGACCACCACCTCCACCTCGTCGGAGTAGACGACGCGCTCCGCCGTAACGATTTCAAGCTTCATGGTGGGCATAGCAACACCTACGCCTGCGCCAGCTTCTCGCTCTTCTCCCGCGCCTCTTCGATGGTTCCGACCATGTAGAATGCCTGCTCCGGCAGGTCGTCGTGGGTCCCCTGGAGGATCTCGTCGAAGCCGCGGACCGTCTCCTTGACCGGAACGTAGCGGCCTTCCTGGCCGGTAAAGGTCTCGGCCACGTACATGGGCTGGGAGAGGAAGCGCTGGATCTTGCGCGCCCGCGCCACGGTAAGCTTGTCCTCCTCGGAAAGCTCTTCGACGCCGAGGATGGCGATGATGTCCTGGAGGTCGCGGTACCGTTGGAGTACGTTCTGGACAGCCCGAGCGACGCGGTAGTGGTCTTCGCCCACCACCAGCGGGTCCAGGATGCGGGAGGTGGACGTCAGCGGGTCCACGGCGGGGTAGAGGCCCTGCTCGGCGATGGAACGCTCCAGGGCGATGACCGCGTCCAGGTGACCGAAGGTGGCCACGATGCCCGGGTCCGTATAGTCGTCCGCGGGAACGTAGACGGCCTGGAAGGAGGTGATGGAGCCGTTGCGGGTGGAGGTGATTCGCTCCTCCAGGGCGCCCATCTCCGTGCCCAGGGTCGGCTGGTACCCCACCGCCGAGGGCATGCGGCCCAGGAGGGCGGAGACCTCCATGCCCGCCAGGATGTAGCGATAGATATTATCGATAAAGAGGAGGACATCCTGGTTCTCCCGGTCCCGGAAGTACTCGGCCATGGTCAGTCCCGTGAGCCCTATGCGGGCGCGAACGCCCGGCGGCTCGTTCATCTGTCCGAATACGAGGGCGGTATTCTTCAGCACGCCCGAGGCCCGCATTTCATGCCAGAGGTCGTTCCCTTCACGGGACCGCTCGCCCACGCCGGCGAAGACGGAAAAGCCCTCGTGGACGGTGGCGATGTTGCGGATCAACTCCTGGATGATGACGGTCTTGCCGACGCCCGCACCGCCGTATGCGCCGATCTTCCCCCCCTTGGTGAAAGGCACCACCAGGTCGATGACCTTGAGGCCCGTCTCCAGGACCTCGGTGGTGGTCCGCTGCTCGGCGAAGGTCAGGGGCGGCCTGTGGATGGGCCAGCGCTCATCCACCTCAACCTCTTCCAGGCGGTCGATGGCCTCTCCAAGCACGTTGAACAGCCTTCCCAAGGCGCCGCGGCCCACGGGGACCGTTACCGGCTGGCCCAGGTCAACGGCCTCGGCGCCCCGAGCCAGGCCCTCGGTGGGGCCCAGGGCCAGGCACCGCACCCAGTTGTTCCCCACGTGCTGCTGGACCTCCAACACCAGACGCTGGCCCTCCATGAAGACCTCCAGGGCATCCAGCACCCCGGGCATCTCCTCCGCGGGGAACTCGGCGTCCACCACGGTCCCGATGATCTGGACGATTCGTCCCGTAGAACCCTTGGCCATGACTGCCTCCCAAGAACAGGGATCTGTGCTGTGCGCGGGGCGCGGGCGGCCGCGCCGCTGCGCCCGATGTCTTGCTTGCTACTGAAAGGTGAGGGCGCCGCCGATTATGTCCAACAACTCCTTGGTGATGGTGTCCTGGCGCACCCTGTTGGCCTCTAACGTCATGTCCCGAACGAGGTCGTTGGCGTTGTCCGTGGCGCTGCGCATGGCCACCATCCGCGCCGACTGCTCGCTGGCGTTGGCTTCCAGGATGGCGCGGTAGAGCTGCATCTCCACGTACCTGGGCAGCAGGTCCTCTAGGACGGCAAGGCTCGTGGGCTCATAGATGTAGCCCACGGCGTCGGCAGGGTTCAGCTTCGCCGGCTCGACGGGCAAAAGCTGCCGCATGACGGGGCGCTGCACGATGGTGTTCACGAACTGGCCGTAGGCCAGGTACACGGCATCGACGGCCCCTGTGCTGAAGTCGTCGATGACCAGGCTCGCAATGGGGGTGGTATCCACCAGCGAGGGCCGTTCGCCAAGACCCGTGAATACGGCGCGGACGTCCCGGCCCGACCGGACCATGAAGTCGCGCCCCTTGCGCCCCACCGTGATCACGGAGGCGGGATGCTCCGAGCCCAGGACGAAGATGCCCGCCTGGCGGTTGAGGGACCCCGGCAGCGGCCCGCACATCCCCCGGTCCGGGGTCACGTGGACCAGCATGACCCGCCGCACCTCCCTGCGTTGGAGCAGGGGGTGGACCTGGTCGGGGTCATCCTGGGGCATGGCCGCAAGGTCCGACAGCAGCGCCTGCATCTTCTCCGCGTACGGGCGCGTGGCCAGCACGGCCTGCTGAGCACGGCGCATCTTCACCGCCGCCACCATCTCCATGGCACGGGTGATCTTGGAGGTGTTCTGGACGCTGCGAATGCGCCGGCGAATCTGGCGTAGGCTAGGCAACCTTCTCCCCCCAGGCTGTCACGTGCGGGGCCCTATCCCGACGAGGCGACAAAGCC
The DNA here is from genome assembly GCA_965197715.1 of Dehalococcoidia bacterium. Classification (GTDB taxonomy): domain Bacteria; phylum Chloroflexota; class Dehalococcoidia; order Lucifugimonadales; family UBA1127. Next base: position 1,619,958 of record OZ240224.1, on the reverse strand, counting down.
CTTGTTGAACTCCTCGATGGCGCCGCGAAGGGCGCTCTGTAGATCGTCGTCCATGGCCTTGACGTCGTTAATCCGCTGCACAATGTCCGGGTGGGCCGTGTCCATGTGGCGGTGGAACTCGGTCTCCCAGCGACCCACGTCGCCGATGGCCACCCCGTCCATGAGCCCCGTGCTGACGGTGAACAGGGCCATGACCTGGTGGGCCAGGGAGAGGGGTACGTACTGGGGCTGCTTGAGCACCTCCACGACCCGCTGCCCCCGCTCGAGCTGGGAGCGGGTGGCGGCGTCCAGGTCCGACGTGCCGAACTGGGCGAAGGCCGCCAGGTTGCGGAACTGGGCCAGGTCAAGCCGGAGGCGCCCGGCCACCTGGCGCATGGCGCGCGTCTGGGCCGCGCCGCCCACCCGGGAGACGGAGAGGCCCGCGTTGATGGCGGGACGAACGCCGCCGTTGAACAGGTCGGCTTCCAGGTAGAGCTGGCCGTCGGTGATGGAGATGACGTTGGTGGGGATGTAGGCGGAGACGTCGCCGGCCTGGGTCTCGATGATCGGCAGGGCCGTGAGGGAGCCGCCCCCGTGCTCGTCGTCCATCTTGGCGGCGCGCTCCAGCAGGCGGCTATGGAGGTAGAAGACGTCGCCGGGGTAGGCTTCGCGGCCCGCCGGCCGCCGAAGCAGCAGCGAAATCTGGCGGTAGGCCCAGGCGTGCTTGGAGAGGTCGTCGTAGATGATCAGGGCCTCCTTGCCCTGCTCCATGAAATCCTCTCCGATGGCGCAGCCCGCGTAGGGCGCCAGGTACTGGAGGGCGGCGGACTCCGCCGCGTTGGCCGCCACGACCACCGTGTGCTCCATGGCGCCGTGCTGCTCCAGGGTGCCGACCACCTGGGCAACCTTGGAGGCCTTCTGGCCGATGGCCACGTAGATGCAGAGGAGGTCCTTCCCCTTCTGGTTGATGATGGTGTCCACAGCAATGGCCGTCTTGCCGGTGGAGCGGTCGCCCAGGATCAGCTCCCGTTGGCCGCGCCCGATGGGGATCATGGCGTCGATGGCCTTGATGCCCGTCTGGACGGGCGTGTCGACCGACTTGCGCATGGTGACGTCCGGGGCAACGATCTCGACGGGGCGGGTCTTGTCGCTGGCGATGGCGCCCTTGCCGTCCAGGGCCCGGCCAAGGGGGTCGACAACGCGGCCCAGGAGGCCGTCCCCAACGGGCGTCTGGATGATGCGGCCGGTCGTCTTGACCTCGTCGCCTTCGCGGACGGCGTCGTACTCGCCAAGGACCACGACACCAACACTGTCCGCTTCCAGGTTCAGGGCGATGCCAAAGACGCCGGTGGGAAACTCCACCAGCTCGTTGACCCGGCAGCCGGAGAGCCCGTGGATCCGGGCGATGCCGTCCCCAACCTCCACCACGGTCCCCACGTCCACCATGGACACTCGAGCATCGAAGCCCTCGAGCTGCTGCTTGATGACTGAGATGATCTCCTGACCCCGCGTGGTCATGGTCAAGCCTCCCTAGGGCTCAGGGTCTACACCGGCCCCGATCGCCGGGCGCCTGTGTCACAACAGAGTACTCCATTCAACAATGGGCGTTTCTATCCGGTGAGCACCAGAGAATGGCGCAGGGCCTGGAGCCGGCCCCTGGCGCTCCCGTCGATTACCCGGTCCCCAATGCGCAGCACCATGCCGCCCAGGACCGCAGGGTCCACGCGGGCGGCCAAGCGCACGTCCTTACCCAGGAAGCCCCGCAATCCCTGCGCGATGCCCTCCTGGGTGGCGTCATCGATGGGGACCGCCGTGCGCACCTCCACGTACTGCAAGCCTTCCTGCTCGTCCGCGGCGGTCTCGAACTCCTGCTGGATGCGCGGGAGCAGGGCCAGGGCGCGCTTCTTGGCAAGAATCATTACCAGATTGTAGCCAACCTCGGTCGCCGCGGGGAGCGCCGCGCGCACGGCCGCTTCCTTGTCGCCGTCGGGTATCCCCGGCGCCTCCAGCAGCGCGGCGAACTCCTCGTTCGCAGCCGCCGCAGCCATGTCCTGCAGGATGCCCCGCCATTCGCCCAGGGCGCCGCGCGCCTGGGCCAACTCCAAGAGGACCCGGGCGTACCGCTTGGGCGACGGGAGAGAGCTTCGCGCCATGGCTAGCTCCTCCCTCCCTGGGTGCTCTCTTCCAACACTCTGTCAATGAGCTCCCGGTGCGCGTCCCGGTCCAGGGACCGCTCGATGACCTGCTCGGCGGCGGTCAGGGCCAGGTCGGCGAAGTGCTGCCTGACCTCCTCCACCGCGGCGTCGCGCTCCTGCTGGATGTCGACGCGGGCCTTCTCCAGGAACTCCGCGGCCTGCTGCTGCGCCCGCTCCTGCTCCTCCTGGCGGTAGCGCTCGGCGGCCTGGCGGGCCTGTTCCAAGAGCTGTTGGCCCTCCTGGCGCGCCGCAGTCAACTGCCCCTGCATCTCCTCCTGGGCCTGGGCGGAGTCCTGCTTGACCCGCTCCGCCTCCGCCAGGGACTCGCGGATGCGTTCGGAGCGCTGGTCCAAGAGCGCCAGGATCCGCTTGTAGGCCAAGAAGTAGAGGAGGGCCAACAGGATCAGGAAGTTGACCAGATATACGATCAGACTGGGTAGATGAAACCCTAGTTCAGCCACCGCAACCCCCTTCCGGTGACCGGTCTAGGCCACCAGGGCAAGGATAACAGCCACGATGAGGGCGTAGATGCCAATGGCCTCGGCAAAGGCGATGGCCAGGATCATGTTCGTAAGAATGGCGCCCCTTGCCTCCGGATTCCTGCCGATGGCGTTCATGGCCGCTGCGCCCAGGATGCCGATGCCAATGCCCGGGCCAATCATACCCAGACCGGCGGCGATCCCCGCTCCCAACAACTTCATCGCATCGGGGCTAATACCTTCAGGCATGCTTCCTCCTTTCGATTCACGGACCAGAGGGCGGGTGCTATTCCCGCTCTCTCGCGTACCCGGCCGCCACCAGCCCAAGACCGGCAGCCACCAAGCCAATGATGCCGATGCTGAATGCCAACAAGATGATTGTCACAGCATCCTCCTCGCGGTTACTCGTGCCCCTCTTCGTGCTCGTGGGGCGTCAGGGCCACGGAGATGAAGACCAGGGTCAGACCGGCGAAGATGAGGGCCTGAATCACCCCGACCAGAAGCTCCAAGCCGTAGAAGGGCACGCTGAAGACGAAGGAGACCAGGAAACCGGAGACCAGCAGCAGGATCTCCCCCGCCGTCATGTTCCCGAACAGCCGGAAGGTGAAGCTGATGATTCTGATGAACTCGCTGAGCAGCTCCAGCACTCCCACGAAGATATCGATGATGCCCATTCCGATGCGGCCCCGGATGAGGTTGCCGAAGCGGAAGAACTTGCCCAGGTACTTGAAGCCAAACGTCCGCAGGCCCATGCCCTCCACCACGACGAACGACACCAGGGCCAGCGCCAGCGGCATGTTCATGTCCGTGCCCGCGGGACGGAGCAGCGTGGCGTGGATGTTGCCGTGGTCCAGCACGCCCAGGGACTGGTAGATGGGCAGCAGCCCCAGCCATGCGTTGAACAGGACGAAGAGGAAGATGGTGGCGATGATGGGGAATACCTGCCGCGACCGCTGCGATCCGACCACGCTCTCGACGAAGCCCAACAGCCCTTCCACGATGGACTCGATGAGACCCTGCAGCCTTCCCGGGACGAGCTGCAGCTTGGCCGTCCCAAGCACGAACATCGCCAGCAGCGCCACGGAAGCGACGAGGGAGGAGAGAATGGTGTTCGTCAGGATCAGATCCGTGCCCCCATGGAGGGCGTCGCCGGCGTGATCGCCGGTGATCTGCTGCGGCGCCAGGTGCACCCCCGGCGCGGGGAGCATGGCTTCCGTGCCAAAGAAGGCGGCGCCTATGGCCCCGGTCACGAACCCGGCCAGACCCAGCGCCAGGACAGCCAGACCCGCCAGTATGAAGAGCCGCTTCGCCATCAGACTCGCGCTCCCGCTCTGCTACTGTCCGCCGTCTTGAGCGTCCAGGGGTTGGTCTGACTTCATCAGGGGCAAGACCATGCGGTATACACCGTAGAACGCCGTCGCACTCCCCAACACCACTCCAAGCAACAGGAACAGGGGGAGGGTCCCAGCCCACGAGTCCAGCAGCCAGCCGCCCACGATGCCCCCAACGACGCAGAAGGCGACGAACCACCCTAGCCCCGTGAGCCGCAGGGCCATCACCCACCACGGCATCACCGACCCCCTCCTGATACTTGGTGAATCCTATCACGACCGGCATGGGGAGTCAACGCCGCGAATTGCTGCGTTGGCGACCCCCGCACATACCAGCGGTGGGACCCGGTCCGGTTGTCCTGCCGGACTCCCATCTCCATACTGGGCGTTGTGCTCTTGCGAAACATACACCCCGACCTGAAGCTCGGCTTGGTGCTGGCGGCGGCCGCGGCACTCCTGAAGTTCGGCAGTTCCGGCCAACTGGCGGCGTCGGCTGCGGCCGATCGGCTCGCTCTTTCGGCGACGTCCTACGGTTTGCTGTACATGGCGGGCGGCATTGGCGGGCTGGCGGTAGTCGCTGCGGCAATCTGGGTGGACCGGCGTCCTCCGCACACCATGATGGCGGCCGGCGCCGTTGTCGCTGCCCTCGGTGTCACCGTCGTCGGCCTCTCGAACAGCTTCGCGGCGTCCGCGCTCGGCATGTTCATTGCCGGGGTCGGCGGCTCGGCGGTGGGTTCGCTGGTGTTCTACGCCATCGCGGTCAAGGGCGCCACGCGGTACAGGGGTACATTGATCGGGGCACTGAGCATGGTCTTCACGATGGGCTTGGGCGCGAGAAACGCCGAGGATTGGCCCTTCGATGCACCCATGGTGGTGTTGGCGATTTGCGCGGCCTTGGCAGGCGCAGCGTTCCTTTTCCGTCTGCTGCCCCGTGTGTTTGCGGGTCCGTATGAACCCGGCCAAACCCTCAGGGAGATGCTGGCTGTGCCGAGTGTCCGCCGCGCTGCCGCCTGGGTGACAGCCGCGTTCTTCGTCGCATCCATGGTCACAACGGCCACCGGGCTCTACCTACCGACCCTCCCGATGCGGTCAATCTCAGGTGACGCCGATTTTGCGTTCCAGCTCCCAACCATGTACATGTTCACTGGTATCGGCGCGCTGCTCTGGGGCATCGCCGCCGATTTCCACCCTGGGCGCCGGCTGTTTCTCATCGCGGCGCTCTTGCTGCTGCCCGCGGTGGGGTACCTCTGGGTGGCCGACGGCCGGCCCTCATTCGCCATCGGTGTCTTGGCGTTCTGGCTCGTGCGCGGCGGCCTCGTCTGCCTGCCTTGGGTGCTGATGGCGGAGGTGTTGCCCACGCGGCACTTCGCGAAGATCGGGCTGGGCATCATGGTAGTCGGAGGCGTGTTGGGCGGAGCAGCCGGCCCGCTCCCCTGGGGCCTCTTCCTGGACACTTGGGGCACCGGCGCGTTCTTCTGGGTTGTCCTCATTGAAGGTATCGCGATTGCCGTTGTAGCCAGCCGCCTGCCGAGACCGCAGGCGACCGAAACATGAGTACAGTCCGGCTGCTGCTTTGGGCAGATGGGCCCCTCTGGGTCCTCCACATAAAGAGGAGCCCGCAGGCGGGCCTGTCTCATTACGAGTGAGGGGGATGCCCCGCGCCACGCCGCCACCCTGGATTCCCGCCTTCGGAGACCTTTGCGTAACTCCCCGTGGAGGGCAAGGTTGGGAGGGTGAAGCAGACCCCGCCAGCCTGGGGCCCCACCCTGGATTCCCGCTTTCGCGGGAATGACGGTGGGTGGGTGCGGGAGTGACGGTTGTGCAAAGGTCTCCCTGCGCGGGAATGACGGGGGTGGAAGTGCGGGAGATTGGAGACCCGGATGACCCAGCTTTGTGAGACGGGCTCAAATAGGATGAAGCGGAGGAAGAGCACGTGGAGCTTCTCGAAACGGGAGAGTAGGCGGCGAAGACCCTTCAAGCGGCCAAGAAGAGCTGGATGACCTCCAGTACCTCCTCCTTGTTGATGTCGCCGCTGAAGTAGTTGACCACGGCGCGGACGGCCTCGTCCCGGTCGATGGCCTCATTCCGGTCCGCGTCGTAGCGAGCGCACACGCTCGTTAGCTCCACGTCCGTCACCGCCACGACGACCCTGAGCCAGCCGGATGCACCGCTGTCTTCCGCGGCTTGCACCGTGACGAGGTACGCGTTGTCCCCGTCGGCGTCCACCGGCGCCTCGTAGTCCGGCTGCATCCGGAAGCTCAACGTCCCGCCGTCGATGGCGAAGACGGCGGCGTCCTCCCCCGACAGAGACCAGACGACCGTGCTCCCCTCGGCGGCCATCGCGACGTAGACGGCCACGGGACCGGCGCCGTTCTCCGCGTAGGCGATCGCGGCGGAACGCGACGACGGCGGGCCCTCGTCCACATCCGTCACCATAATCGTCACTTCAATGGCGCCGCTGTTCCGCCAGTCGTCGGAGACCTCGACCGTCAGGGTGTAGCTCTCCCTGGTCTCGTAGTCCAGCGGCGCCTTGGTCAGCAACTGGCCCGTGGCGGGATGCACGTCGAAGAACTCGGCGTCGGCGCCCTCCAGGACGTAGGCGAGGGTGTCTTCCTGGTCCAGGTCGGTGGCCGCAACAGGGGCGCCGATGTTCTCCCCCGGCTCGGCGTTCTCCGCCACGAAGCGCGTGGTCGTTGCCCCCTCGGTGAACTGCGGCACCCAGTTCACGGAGCCGCCTCCGCCGCCGGTGATCGGCGGCGGAGGCGCGGCGGCGGCCGACCGCGTGATGGTCACGGTGTAGGTTTTGGTGGCGACGCCCGCCGTCACCACAATCGTAGCGGTATTGTCGCCCTCGGCGAGGGTCACAGGCTGCGCGGAGCTGTAGGTCACCGTTGCGGCGGGGTCGGCAGGGATCGCGCTGACGGTTGCCTCAGCCACGTCGTTGGCCACGTACAACGTGTAGCTGAGGGTGGCGCTGTTGAAACCGTTGACGGACGTCCCGTTGACGCTCAGGGCGTGGAGGTCCGCATTGTCCGACGACGGCACTGCGCCCGCCCCGGCGATGGTGGCCTCAACGGAAGCACCAATGGCTGTCTTGCCCCCGCCTTCGGCGTCCGCATAGATCGCCGTGGTGCGCAGGTACGAGCCGACGCCGGCGGCCGTCGGCGTGTAGCCGGCGGAGGTGGCCCCGGCGACGTTCGTCCAACCGCTGCTCCCGTCCGCCGAGCGCGCCCACTGCCAACTCAGGCCGGTGACGCCGCCGTCGGGGTCGGTCAACACCGCGGTCAACGCCGTGTCAACCTGGGGCTGTTCCGAGGACAACGTCACTGCGCCGGGCTCGTCCACGTTGGTGACGCCGACCGTCACCTCGATGCTGGCAGCGGCGTTCGAGGGGTCGGTGGCGGTGACGGTGACGCTGTAGGAAGATTTCATCTCGTAGTCCAACACCGTGTAACTCAGTCTGTGCCTAGCTTCTTGAGAGCATATTGACAATTTCGAAGCTATAGCCTACACTTATCAACCAGATGAGTGGTGGACATGGTGGACACACTCTGGAAGGTGTTCAATGGCGCTGACCGAGAAGAGAATCGAGAGGCTTCTGAAGGACGGGACCCCCGGGCGGTACCAGGACGGCGGCGGTCTGTACTTTCGCATCGCGCCGGGCGGCTCTACGGGTTGGCTGCTCCGGGTGCGAGTGAATGGCCGCCGCGTAGACCGCGGGCTCGGCGGGTATCCCGCCGTGTCGCTGAAAGATGCGCGGGTTGTGGCCAAGACCACCTACGGCGCGCTGATGCAGAGCGGGGCTGGACCTTCATACCGCAGTCCTCAGTCCGCCGCCCCGCCCCTCTCGCTCAGAGAGGCGACGATCCAGGCGCACAGGACCTTTAAGCAGGACTGGCGGAACGAGGAAGGGGCGGCATATTGGCTGACCGGGATGGAGAAGCACGTGCTCGCGACGCTGGGGAGCCGCCCCGTGGCGGAGGTGACGCAGGAGGAAATCCTGGACGTCCTAGAGCCGCTCCATTTGACCATGCCGCCGACGGCCCGGCGGGTCCGCCTCAACCTTCGGCGGGTCTTCGCTTGGGCGCAGGCTCGGCGACTGAGAGTTGACAATCCAGCAGGCGACGTTCTAGACGGTGCGCTCCCGCGGCGGATTCCTAGGAGCCGCCACTTTCGGGCGCCCCACTACTCGGAGGTGGCGGCAAGCATCTCGCGGGTGCGGAGCGGCAGCGCCAACCCGCCGACGGTGTGGTGCTTTGAGCTGATAGCCCACACCGCCAGCCGGTTCAACGAGGTCCGGCGGATGGACTGGTCCGAGCTGGACGAGTCCTGGACGACCTGGACGATCCCCGCCAACCGCTCAAAGGATTTCCGGGAGCACCGGAAGCCCGTCACCCGGCAGATGCGGTCGGTCCTGACGGCGGCCAAGGAATACCAGACCATGCAGGGGATCGCAACCGACCTGGTGATCTGCAATCGTCAGGGCCACCCCATCGGGGAAGGGACCGTGCTCAAGCTACTCCGCGGCTACGGCATCTCGCACACGATCCACGGGCTCCGATCCGCGTTTCGCTCCTGGGCTCTGGAGCAGGGCGAAGCGTGGGATGCCGCCGAGATGCAGCTCAGTCACAGCCTGGGCAACGCAGTCGCGGCGGCCTACATCCGCAGCGACCTGCTCAACCTGCGGGCAGAGATGATGGAGCGGTGGAGCACCTTCATTGACCCCCAGGACTACTGGGCCGAGGGAGTCAGCCGGATCATCGAGCCTGTTGACGCCAAGACCGTTACGGTGTAGAATCGGTCCCATCCAGCCCTGAGGAGTGATTTGAATGCCTGTCTGTCAAGTCTGCGGTAATGCTATCCACCGGGAGAGGTTGGCAATGCATTCCAAGGTGATCACCTGCTCCGCAGACTGCAGCCGCGAGCATAAGCGCATCCTCAATCGGCGATCCTCGCAGCGACAATACGAGCGAACCCGCGAAATGCAGCAATCAGCCACATAAGAAGGCTGAGGGCTGCCCCCCACCACAAGGGGCAGCCCTCAACGGTAGTACCACACCTGGAGGGCCGAGCTCCGAGATGCAGACTTACGAACATTCTATCACGACGGGCACCCATGCGCCCAATGCCGTACCCGCGATTTCGGTAGCGGACCTCCCGGTAACGCCGGAGCCACGACCCGCGCCCAAGCCCCCCGGCTGCGCCCCACTTTTCGTCGCGTGGCGCGAGTGGGTGGAGCAGACCTACGACACGCAGACCTGCCGGTCCACCGCCCGCGTGGTCCAGTCCACACGCCCGGTCGTCACCCTGTGGGGCGCAGTCTCATTCCCACCAGGCCCCCGCGACGTGGGCGCGTGGCGAGTCACTCTGCTGGCGGATGGCGTGACGGTGACGGCGCTGCAGCCTGTGACCCCGCAGATCACGGCGGGGCAGGCCGCCGCGCTCAAGGCGCTGGCGGCTCGCAATGGCGGCGTGGCGCTTCGTGTGATGCCCCGCTTGGTGCTCTTGAACCTTGCTGCCAAGGTCGAGGAGATGGCCTGGGAGGAGACTAGAGCACACCGGGCGGGGGTGGACGCCATGCGCCGGCAGGAGCATCGGCGAGGGGATGCGCTAGCCGAGACGCAGGCCAAGTCACGGAAAGCCAGGAGACGGATGCGCAAGAAGGGGGGTCAGACCTTGCCCACTCCGACATAGGTTGGGGGGCTAGCCGGAGATACATGGCCATGCCGCATCGCGGCCACGGTGGGATCACGGCGGGCGCAAGCCAGGAATCCGGACGATAACCTTTCCGGGGACCATGCTCAATATTCGCAACGGCAGCTATCGCTGTCGCCAAGGAGTTGATCATGTTGTCCCCGTTTTCTATTGAACAGTCCCAAGTCGACCGATTGATTTCGCTGCCTCAGGCGTCCGCCGAGACCGGCATTCCCCTAGTTCGGCTGCGGTCGTGGCGCAAAGCTGGCTACCTGCACCCTGTAGGGCGGCTGCGCGGCGATGCGCCAGGTGGCGGCGTTTTGCTCTTCCAACTCGCCGACGTGCTCCTCCTGCGTGACGACCCGCCGCCGCGTGGACGCCGCCCCCGAAAGCAGGGGTGAGGCCATGACCGACGCCAAGGCCATCAGCGTAAGCTCCCTCAGCCAGGGGCAAAAGACTCAAGAGCGGCGGGACGGAAAGTCCCCCATAGTTATCGACGGGGTCGCCACCCTGGAAGATGTGGTGCACAGTATCCGCACCAGCACGAAGCTCGCGCAGCAGACCGTCAGACTCCGGGAGCTCTTGGCCGAGGGCGGACGCAAAGGACCATACGAGAAGGCCAAGCTGGATATGCCGGCCATTGTTCCAGCGATGTGCGCACCGAAGGGGACGCTGCTGACGGAGGCGGTGGCCCCAACATGGCACAACGGGCTCTATGGGTTCGACATTGACGAGCACCGGCAAGACCTGGACATACCAGCCGTCCGCAAGGCCCTGATAGAAGCCCCCGGCGCGGTGATGGTTGGGACGAGCGTCGCCGGCGACGCCCTGTATGCGGTCTTCAAGGGGCCACTGGCAGCCGACAAGCCGGACTACGTGCGGCACTGGTGCGCGATAGCGGCGGCGATGCCGGAAGCGGCGGAGGCCGCGAGCGGGGCGGCCTCGAAGAACCCGAACCGGCTTCGGTTCATGGCGCACGACCCGGCCGTGTGGCTGGCTCCCGAAAGCGTGACGGCCCTGGCGGGCGCGGTGGAGCTCCTGCCACCCGCTGCGCCCCTCGCCACGCCCCTTGAGTCTGAGCACGACGTTGACCGGTCCGCCCTCTTCTCCTTCCGCCCGCCGGACGGCGGCGGTGACGCGAACTACAACAGTTGGCTCAGTTGGCTAAGGACACTCAAGGCGCTGGGGTTCAGCGCCGAGGAAGCCGAGCGGTGGAGTGCACAGGGGGGGAACCACAAGCAGGGCGAGGTCCTGGGCAGATGGGATGGGTTGGAGAGCTCCAACACCTTCGCCAAGGAACGCGACAAGTTGCGGGGCCACGCGTATAAGCAGGGCTGGCGCAAGCAGTCGGGGATACCCGTGGCGCGCCCCCCGGAAGCGGCGATCCCCGCAGCCCCTGCCATCCCCCACGCTCCCCCAGGCCGCCCTGAACCACAAGCCGCCATGCTCAATAAGTGGTTCGGGTTCGCTGAGTATTGGGGAAGAGAGCACGGCCGGGGCCGTTACCGGTACGTCACGGACCCCGCCGCCTTCGGCTGGTGGGCCTACATCGACAACGTATGGAGGCCGCTGTCGTCCAGCGACCCCCGGCTGCATGACGAGCTCGCCCGTTACCGCTACAAGTACGCCGATGAGCTGGTGGGGCTTGGGCAGTCCGCCGTGGCTGATGAGCTAGTCCAGGGGGGCAGCTTCGCCACTATGGTCAGCAAAGGGGAAAAGGGAGACCTGCTGGTGGGGCTGCGGGAGGCCTGCGCAGGTGAAGCGCCGGCCCCCGAGCTCTACTACATAGGGACGCCGACCGGGATTGTCGACCTGCGGGATGGGACGCTCATACCACACGCGCCCGAATATGGAATCAGGGCGCTGACCGGGGGGGCTTTCCTGGAGGGGGCTGACCGGGACACTCTCCTGGCCGCAGTCCAGCGCAGATTCGACCCCGTATTCGACCGAGAGGGCCAGCGCCAGTACATCCGACTGATTGCCCTTGCATTGACCGGCATGGCTCAGGCGCACCGCGCCATAGTCATGGTCAAGAGGAAAAGCGAGTCGGGCAAAGGGGGCGCGTGCAACGTCGTGCTCGAAGCGCTGGGCGAGATGGGGATGGGGGTGGGGGCCGAATGGATAGCGCAGCAGCAGCGGTCTGACATCGACGCCATTTTGGCCGAGGCCCTGGAGCGCCAGCCCCGCGCGCTGCACGTCGATGAGATCGGCGGCGACACGCACATAGGGGTGTCGCGCCTGAATACCTTGACCGGCAATGTCCAGAGACACGCCCGCCGTCCGCACGGGGCGCTGCTCAAAGGGCGTCTAAGGTTCATGATCTGGACCACATGTGTGGACGTCCCCACCATCCCCCGCAATTCCGGGATTGACCGCCGCCTCGCCGTCTTGAGCACAAAGAGAAAGCTGAAGGTCGGCGAGAAGGACGAGGACGGGGGGAGCGCCCCCGACCTCCTGAATGCCGTCGTGACGCTCGCGTGTCTACAGGCTCGTGAGGTATACACCAAGGGGTACGCGCCCCCCGATGGCAGCCGTCTGGCCAAGGCCGACGCGCTGGCCGACATGGACAGGGTAGCGGCCTGGCTGGAGGACCAAGAAGACCTAGACGGGCTGATGGTGTCCGAAGCACGGAAGCGGGCCTGCCAAGACCTGGAGATAGAGGACCGCGACCTCTCGGCGACGGCCTTCGGCAGCAGGCTCTCCAGCTCTGTGAGGTGGGGACCCCGCCGGTTCCACGGGGGCAAGCGGGGCATTCAGCAACGGTCTGAACCGATGGGGATTTAGCCGTGAGGGTGACAGGTTGGGTGACAGGTGACAGGTTAGTATGCAAAACAAAGCCCCCGCGCGCGCGCAGGCCAACGTTTTACCATACTAACCTGTCACCCAGGGCCTAACCTGTCACCCTGCCCAAGAAACTGAAGCTAGAGGGATGGAAGGGAGGCAAAATGACGACGCCAAAGAGGACTAGGTTGACTGTCCTGCTACTACCGAAGGTCGAGGACGATGTGCGGGCGGTGGCCGAGGTGACGGGCCGCCCGGTGAGCTGGGTGGTCAACCGGATGCTGGAGCAATGGATTGACTCCGTGGTGGGGAAGCCATGAAGCACCACTACTTGTGCGGCAATTGCGGCCGGGGCTGGTGGGCGCGGTGCGGGCCTCGGCTGGCCCTGGTGCTAGGGGTGCGTTGCCCCGGCTGCGGACGCCGCCGGTCCGCAGCTCACCGCTGCGCTGCCTGCGCAGGGAGGGCGGCATGAGACACCGCACCAAGGTTGCGATGATCGTGGGCGTGGACGGCCTGCCCCTGCTGGTTTTCGACAGCGACGCGCTAGAGGGGTACGCCTGCGCCGGTGACACCATACGGCTTTACGGCGCTGTCTGGTTGCGCCCGGGCGTCGCTGAGCTCCACCCAACGGGGGAGTTCGGGCTACTGCGGCTTCACTGTGACCTTGGCCCGCTCACGCCCGCCGAGGTCCTGGCCTTCCCCATACCAGGGGTGCGGGTGTCACGGGAAGCCTCATGCGGACGGGTGCTAGTGGTGACGCCGCCCTGAATCGGGGGGCCAAAACCCCCTCATATGATATCTCTGTGAATTGCAATTAGCCCATCTCCACGCCGCATTAGGGCGCAACGGGTTTCGTATATCCCGGCCTATCTGCGTCGCAAGTGGGCCGGGATATGTTATTATGTAATGCTGTGTAGCCGGCGTCGCACACCGCAATAGGGGATGGCCTGTTGTAATGGCAAGGACCCGAAGGAACAACCGCCCACGGCTGAAGTTCATCAACTTTCTCTGCGACTGGTGTAGGACGCCGCACCTTGGGCTGTACCCGGCCAGGGCGACAGTGAGAGGGAAGATGTCCTCCTTCAAGTTCTGTTGTGCTCTGTGCCAGAGGCAGCATTGGCAGCAGCGCGAGTTCGATAAGCGCCAGCCCACCATCACTCACTGTTCCTGGTGCGGGGGCGGCATCCAGACGGACCCAGGAACCCCAGGGCGGCCCCGCGACTATTGCGACGACACCTGTAAGCAAGCGGCGGCCAGGGCGAGGAAGCGCCGCAACCCTGCCGGCGCAATCGTCACCGCGAGATACGAGGCCGAGGCAAAACAGAAGCGGGCCGCCGAGGCCCAAGCCGCCTACGCCGCCGCCCTCGCAGGCTACGAGTCCAAGAAACAGGAGATCACGGACGGCATACAGGCGACGGCCTCCTATGACGACGCCAAGGCGAGCCGGGAGTTGGAGGCGCTCACCCAGGAATGGGAGACCTTCAAGGACCGTCTCGAGTTCCTGCGCCGCCGCGCCCTTGACCTGAAGGCGAGGGCCGACATTGCCGCCGAGAATCTGGCCAAGGTGGAGCGGCAGTATGGCCGCAGGGCTGAGACAGCGCGGCTTCGCAGGGCAGCCCGGCGCGACCAAGCGGACGCGGAACGGGCGAAGCTAGACCCCGAATTCGCCGCATGGCAGGCACGAATGGCGGCGCAACGTCGACAGGCAGAGGATACTCATGGCGATTCGAATCGGGCCGGACAGGGCAATCACGGCGAAGGTGAATCCGCAGGGCAGCCAGCCTAATCCGTCGCCCCAGCAGGGGCAGGGCCAAGGCGCGGCGGCGCGACGGGCTGAGGAACGACGGGAACGGGAAGACTCCGCCGCCCGCCGTGGCGACCGGGATCGCGCGGTTGCCGCCCAAGGCAATGACGACCCGGAGGACCTGGGCGACTTTGGCGACGGCGACTGGGACACGGCGGACGGCAGCGAGTACGACCTGGACGGCGATGATAACGCGGTCTTGCAGCCGCCTGGCCCGCCGCCCGAACCCCTGGACCACGGCCCGCCCCCTGCTGAGACACCGGCTATGGCGGTCTCAAGCCAGGGCGACGAGCTCGCGGCCTTCGAGGAACCCGTTGCGCCCGCCAATGACAACGACCCCCTGGACGTCCAGGGCCTCGGCGGCGAACCCGCCGAGGACGGCGACGACACCCCGCTCACCAGGACGTTGACGAATGACGAGCTGCTAGACCTGTCCAGGCGGGCCATGAATGAGAGCGACACCATCAGCGACCGCGATTGGCTGAGCTTCACATACCAGCAGGGGGAACGCGGGACCCTGCCCCGTGACTCTTACCTTGGCCCCGCTAGGTTCGATGCTGAGCTGGCGTACCGGCGCGGGCTGGTGACACCGGACGCTTACAGCGCTGCCTTTGACAAGTGGGAAGCGGACCGGCAGGCGCAGGCGCAACAGGAGTGGCTTGCACAGCAGCCGGAACCCCGCTTCACCGCCGAACGCTCCTGGATGCTGGGGCAGATAGACGAGCCCACGTACAGCGCCGCCTTTGACGCTTGGGCGGGGCAACATCAGGCCCAGGCCGAGGAAGCGCACCACCAGGAGCAAGAGCGTCGACGCCTCGAGGCGGGCGGGCTCACGGGCAACGATCTGCTGGATTCTGGCGCTGGGGGCCTTGAGGACGAAGGGCTGATGCTCAAGACGAAGCCCGCCCGCTTCGCCGCCGAAGCGCAGTACCTCGCGGGCCGCATGGGGCGCGACGATTACCTGATCGCCTTCACCGCATGGGGTGCAAGCCAGCAGGGGGGAGCCCCGGCCGCTGAATCCGGGGGCCTCGTGCTGCCAGAGGACGGCCCCGCCGAAGCGCCCGCCGACGACTCGCACCTTTGGGACCAAGACACGGAGTTTGACACCAGCGGCTACCAGGTCACGCCCGAAGACGTCCGGCCCAAGGGTTCCGACCTTCCGGGGTTCGGGGTGCAAGCCCGTGTCCAGCCCGTGCGGGAACCCGTCGGGCTTCTCGACGTGGACACCCACAAGGCGGCGGCGGCGGGCGCGTGGGATTGGATGCTGGCCCGTGACTTTGATGCCAAGTTGCTCGATCAGGCCAGAACCAGGGGCCTAGACCATCCGACGCACGGCAACACCACGCTTGAGCGCCTCGGCGCTGAACGACTGCCCGATCCGGGGTTCAACAGTACGCCCTTCACCACGGCGCAGATGCAGCGGCAGATCGCCGTCAGCGCGGGCAATGAGGACGCCCCCGATAGGTGGAAGCTGGCCAGCGGCGGCGAGATTGGACAGCGGGCCGCGGGGGTTGCGGTCCCGCCCTACGGCTACTATCGCGCATGGCCCCACCTGAACACCGGCGAGAAGTGGTTGTACGGCGCGGCAACGGGCGCGGCAACCCTCGGCATGGTGTCGGGTGCAGCTCGCGGCGCGGGCGCTGCTGGACGCGGCCTCGGCGCGGCGTGGGCCAAGACGCAGCGCGGCCAGACGGCGGCGCTGTCCAAGACAAACCGGATGCTCGCGGATCGCGGCCTGCCGCCCATGACGCAGAAGGAATACAACGCAATGCTCCAGGTCGCTGCCAAGACCCCGGCCGGGGGCAGCGGGACCGCGACACTGGCAGCGCCCGAAGCGCCGGTACGGGTGTCGCCTGCGGGGTTCGACCCGTGGGCCAGGCCTACGGTGATATGGACGCCGCCGAAGCCCCAGCCGTGGGCGCTGCCGGGGCCTGCCACCGTGCCGACGACGACGCCCGTGTCCACACCAGGGCCAGGGCAGACACCAGCGCCCACCAGGACACCCGCGCCGGAATGGGAAGACGCGCCAACCCCTGGACAGTCACCGGCGCCCACCAGGTCACCAGCCCCCGTGCCGGGAACCACGCCGACCCCCGCCGAGGCCCCGCAGCCGCAGCCCGTCCGGACGCCGGCGACCGCTGCCCCGTGGGAGCCCGCCGCCGTACCTGAAGCTTTCCCCACACCCTTGACCAGGACGACGCCGGACGTGACCCCAGCGACGCCGCAATCCCCAGCGCCGCAGCGCCGCACCGCCTACGCCGCCCAAGCCGCCCCGTTCCCGTCGCCCGGGCCAGCACAGGCCGCCGCCGTGGGGAAGTCCCAGCAGCCAGACCCCGAACCCGTCCCGGAACCCATACCCGAACCCGTGCGGAAGCCGCAGCCCAAGCCAGACCCCGAACCACTGGCGGGGCGGTTGGCCCTGCGCACCAAGCCGCAGCCCGCCAAGCCGCCGACGCGGTACCCCCGTCGTACTCCCTCTCCCACGGCAGGGCCGCACCCGCAGCATGAGCCCGTGTTGCCGAAAGCGCCCGGGCGTTTCCCCAGGACGACACGACACGCCGAGAAGGTGCGGGTGAGTTACGATAGCATCAGCGACAGCTTCTCGACGGAGCTCCTAGACTACGATGACCCCGTGGTGACGGGGTGGGATTTGAGCCCGCCGCAACAGACGGCGCGGCAGGTGGGCGGGCTCTCTCTCACGCCGAAGCGCCGGGGCGTCACCGCCGAGCACGACGCCTTCATGGATCGCGCCGCCGAGGTCGACCCCGCGATCCAGCAGGAGCTCCGCCGCAAGGCTGCCAAGAGCGGCGGCGGGGTGGTGTCGGGAGACTACTCGCTGTCATTCGACCACGACCTTGATGCGGAAACGACAAGCGCCCTCTACGAGCGGCCCCCAGCGGTGAAGGCGGCGCGACGCGACGCCCTGGCCAAGGCAGTGCTCGCGGGGCCGCAGGACCTGAAGGGCAAGCGGCGGAAGGCCCGCAAGGAGAAGCTGAAAGAGTTTGGCGGCGAGCTCCCCGGCGTGGTTCTCACCCGGCCACCACCGCTGAAGGAAGCCCCCATGCGGATGTAGCCGTGCTACCCCCGCCTTCGAAGCCCGCCTGTCCACGGTGCGGCGGGCGGCTTCTTCGCCTTCTTGGGCATCTCTATCTCCACCTTCCTGTCTATGCCCCGTCGAGAAACCGCCTTATATGGTCAATTTCGGATCGCCGCCTTATCTGGTACACCATGACATTCCCGATATTGTCCACTGAGTAGACCATGTACCAACTGTCGTCCAACAAGGCTCGCGTGGAGTCCCCGTGGGGAAAGCTACTGTGGTCGAACTTAATACGATCGTCAATCTCTGGATCGGCGAGGAGCGAGAACATAGCTTCTGCGGCGTCCAGGCGATCGTCGCAGGCCTCTAGGAAGCTCTCGACTTGGCCGGACCATGAGAGCTTAGGGACGTGTTGCGGCACGTGCGTCGATCTGGCGTAGCATCTCGTCTGGAGATGCTGCGGAGTAATGCTCACCACGCTCGTACTGCTTCATTGACTCACCAAGCTCCTCTACAAGCGCGGGAATCTTAGCCAGCTGCTTCAGAACCTTTTGGTTCTCAGGAATCCAACTCTGAGCGTGGTAGTCCTGGATATGTTCATTGGTGATCGTCGATTTCCGCGTGGTGCGTGTCCACGGCGCATCTCGCGCGTGTGTCAGGTTAGACAGCCTCGGCCCGCTCAGTTGTCCATATTGCTTGAAGCACCAGTCGAATATGGCCGTTTCTCTGGACGAGTAGGCTGGTGGCTCTCCTATTGGGATTGCCTCTCGCACCGCTTTAGACCCATTGTGCTTTAGAGCTTGGTACAGGACAGGCTCCACAGGGCCATACTCCCACGCTTCAAAAGCCTGGTCTATCAGAGGCTGCCTGTGGAGAACCAGCAGACGCGCATGGGCGAAGTAGACCAGCTTCTGGATGTGCATATGGGTAAGGGGAGTGTCTTGAGCATTGGCACGCCGGATGAACTCATTGGCGATGCATCGCGCATCATACATGGTTGCCCCTCAAAAAGCCGACTACCTATAGTATCCCACCTGTCAACCCCCCTGTGAAGCCAGGGGATTGAGAGTGTTACAATGCCTTGTCCACCGACCCCGCGCAGAATCGACTCCCACACAGATAGGAAACGGGGGCGGCGCAAGCCCCTAGTGGTGGACAAACTCCGGTGGACAAGCCCGTAACCCCCATATTTAGGCTCACATGCTAAGGCACCGTGTTCGTCCCCACCGTGATCCGGCCGTCGCCGTCGATGGCGAAAGCTCCCGCGTCGGTCCCGGTCAGGGCGTAGGTGAGCGTGTCGCCGTCGTCATCCGTCGCCGTGACCGGCGCGCCGACATCCGCGCCCGACACCGCGTTCTCCGCCACCTCCCGCGTGCCGGTGTCAGCAGCGAAAGCGGGCGCGTTGTTGGTCGGCGCGCTGTCGTCGTCAGTGATGGTGACGGTCTGCTGGTCGCCGATCTGGTCGCCGTCCAACGCCGCTGTGATCCCGATCGTTTCGGCGCCCTCCACCACCATATCGTCCACCGCGGTGACCGTGGCCACGGTCGAAGCGTCGCCCGCCGACAGGGTCAGCTCGTACGGTGACGAGAGCGTGGCCCCGTCAACGGAGATCGTGTAGTCGGCCGTCACCGTCGCGGTTCCGGAGAGCGTGAGCGAAATCGTCTGGTCGGCGGCGAAGGCAGGGCTCGCGCTCACCGTCACGGTTGCGCTTTCCGTCCCCGCCTCCGCGATCGCGTCCGGCGCGACGGCTATGGACAGCGTGGGCTCCGGCGGCTTGTCGTCGTCCTCGACGATCACGGTCGCCGAAGAGACCTCGCTCAACGTGTACTCGCCATCCGACGACGCCGTCACTCGGGCCGTTACCACGCTGTTCGCTTCCTCGGTCGTGTCGCTCGCTGTCGCCACGGACAGCGCCGCCGTCGCGGACTCCGCCACAAAGGTCACCGCGGTCGGCGGCGTCCCGTCGAGCATCGCCCCGTCCTCACTCACTTCCACGCTCACTGTGAGTCCCGTGCTCAGGTCACCGCCTGTACGCTTCACCGTGAACGCCGCCGCCTCGCCCTCGGTCACCATCGCCGCGTCCGCCGTGATCGAGACCTCGGACACGACCGCCGGTAGTATCTCCACCGGCAGGTCCGTGGCTTTCTGCAACGCGTAGCCCTTATGGCCTGCGGGCCGCCCCGGCAGCGTTCCAATGTCCCCGGTCACCGGCACGAACGTCCCAGCATTCCGGGTGACCGAAAGCGCCCCGCTCTCAACCGCGCCGACGGGAATCGTGAGCGTCGTGGCCCCGCCGTCAATCACGCCGTTCGTCACGCTTACCGGCAGCGTCACCGCGAACGGCGCCCCGGTGGGCATGACGGCCTTGAACTGGCCCTCCCCCGCCGATGCCAAGGACACGGCGACCGGCAGGGGATCGACCGGGTTGTCATCCAGCTCGAGGGTTGTCAGCAACGTCAGCCCCGAGAACACCCCCGCAGGCAGGCTCGTCAGCTGGTTGTTCCACAGCCTGAGGGTTGCCAGCGATGTCAGCCCTGAGAACACACCCGCGGGCAGGCTGCTCATCTGGTTGGCTTGCAATTGGAGCTCTGTCAGTGATGTCAGCCCCAAAAACACACCCGCGGGCAGACCGCTCAGCTGGTTGCCCTGCAGCCGGAGATCTTCTAGCGCCGTTAGTCCCGAGAACACGTCCGCGGGCAGACCGCTCAGCTGGTTGTTTTCCAGGCGGAGATCTGTCAGCGCCGTCAGCCCCGAGAAGTCGCCCGCATTCAGCGACGTGATCTCGGCTTCCGACACATCCAACTCCGTGAGCGCGGCCAGATGCGCCTCGGTCACCCCGCCGCAAGCGCTGGCCGGCGAAGCCGCTACAATCGCGGCCTGCACCTGCGAAGTACGGAGGCACACCGCGGTGACCGACTGCGCAGCGGTCGGCATCGAGGGGGCCAGCAGGGCGGCGAGCGCCAGCACGCCAGCCGCCGCGCGGGCGGCTGGGGCGGTCAGGAAGCGGGCGAGGACTCCGGCACGCCAGGTGGGACACCCGCGCGCGGCGTCAGGGCCTTTGTGCCGCCGAGAACCGCGCGCAGGCTGACCCTCCCATCCCACGATGACCAGTCCCCCTGATGCTTTCCATCATATTGAGCTTCAGGTTGCGCCGAAAACCTGTCTATTTACCCGTTGTTCCATGAATGGGTTGCCAAAGGGAACTATATGCAATCCTAGCGCCGGACGCCTAGGGAACTTCCAAACAAATCGAGTGGGATGTGGCAGCGTACGGCTGGAAGCCCCAATGCCGACAGAGGACGGAGATCGGATGAACCAGCCAGCTCTTGCGGACTTGGAATACCAGGGCAGGAAGCGCAAGACCCGCCGCGAGCTGTTTCTTGAGCGGATGGAAGAGCGCATCAGCCCGTGCCATCGCCAGGCTGGCCGAGAGCGCAGGCCCTAGGCGCTGTCGGTGACGCGCGATCCAAAGCTGCAGCGATTTGCCGGGGCGCCGTGGGCATGTAGGTCGACAACCCTGTGGCAGTGGTTGATGCTGAGCTGTGTGTATGCCATGGCAACACCTCACACTGGTGTTGCACTTCGTTTGTGGATTCAGGGAATCCATCCCACCGCGCGCAGTCCTTATCGAGCGGGGTGGACGTATGAGGCAGGCCCAAAAGAAGAGGAGCCCGTGGACGGGCTCCTCTTCCCATGCAGCTTCACGTGTGCCGACTAGGTCAGGGTCGTTCCTGTCCCCTTGTCCAGGTCCTCAAAGTTCAGCTCTTCGATGAAGTCCTTGAAGGCCGACATGCTCCGCAGCTCCTGCTCGCTGACCTGCCGCTCCTTGTCCTGATCGCCCTTTTCCCCTTCCAGGATGGGCTTGCCCGTCTCCTGGTCCATGGCGACGCCGGCCTTTTCCAGCACCGTCTCCTCAACGAAGATGGGCACGCGGCCGCGCACGGCCAGAGCGATGGCGTCGCTGGGGCGCGAGTCCACTTCCAGGCTACGCCCGTCCATGTCCAGGACGATCTTGGCGTAAAAGGTGTCGTTCTGGAGATCGTTGACGATGATGTGGCGGATGGAGCCCCCAAGGGCGCCGATGACGTTTCCGAGGAGGTCGTGGGTCAGCGGCCGCGGGATCGAGACGTCCTGGAGCTTGACAGCGATGGCATCAGCCTCGGCCGGCCCGATCCAGATGGGAAGGTAGCGATCGCTTGCCTTCTCCTTCAGGATCACCACCCGCTGGTAGTTCATCAGGCTGACACGGATGCTGTCGATGGCCATTTCCAACATGGCGGCACGTCCTCGCGTTCTCGTGTCGTACGCGCCATTGTAGGCATGGCCGCGAAGGGGTGTCAATGGCAGAGTCCCAGTGGGCCGGCCTAGCCGACAGCCACGATGGGCCGCGAAATACGGCTCCGCTCATCCCTGGTGCGCCCAAGGATGGGCGGAGCGATCAGGCGTAGGAGTCGGCGGTGTGCCTCTCAGCGCTTGGTGTACTGAGGCGCACGTCGTGCCCGCTTGAGCCCGTACTTCTTGCGCTCTTTCTCACGCGCGTCCCTGGTCAGCATGCCGTGGCGGCGCAGAGTGCCCCTGAGGTCCGGGTCGTAGACGTGCAGGGCGCGGGCGATGCCGTGGCGCAGGGCGTCCGCCCATGCCGAGACGCCGCCGCCGTGCAGCTTCACGATGACGGAGAAGCGCCCCACGTTCTCGGTGACCCGAAGCGGCTCCAGGGCCCGGGCGCGGAATGGCTCCCAGGGCAGGGCCTCATCGAGGCTCCTCCCGTTGACCACCACCTCGTTGCCCCCGGGATAGAGGCGGACCTGTGCCACGGCGTTCTTTCGCTTGCCCGTGCCGTAGTAGTACTGCTGCGTAGACGCCCGTGCTGTCGTCACTGTGCATCACTCCCTTGGCCCTCCGGGTCCGCGAACGCCGGCGCACCGTAGCCCTTGATCTGGGCCTCGTGAGGGTGGCTTTCGTTCGCATACACCTTGAGCCGCTTCAGCATCCTTCCGCCCAGGGTGGTCTTGGGCAGCATACCCTTCACGGCCAGCTCCAAGACTTTGGTGGGGCTCCGCTGCAGCATCCGCTCCAGCGTCACGCTCCGCAGGCCACCGGGGTAGCCGCTATGGAAATGGTACTGCTTCTGGGCCAGCTTATTTCCCGTCACACCAACCTTGGCCGCGTTGACCACCACCACAAAGTCGCCGGTCATGATGGTGGGGGTGTAGATCGGCCGGTGCTTGCCCATGAGCAGCGTGGCAATCTCCGATGCCAAGCGGCCGAGAGGCCTCTCCGTCGCGTCAATGAGATGCCAAACTGGCCGGATGTCCGGCGGCTTGGCCACGTAAGTCTTCTTTCTCTTAATCGTTGTCATATGCTGACGTCCTATCTGTTGACTGTGCCAAGAGGCCCTCCGGGTAGGTGACCCGCTCGAGATACAGGCCGCTCGCCGGAAGGGCGGGCCCGGCCACCTCCACTCCTCCCTCTTCGATGAGCTGGTGGAATGACGCCACCTCCAACTCTGCCTTCCCCACCTGGACCAGGGCGCCCGCACTCCGGCGCACCTGGTGGGGCAGGAACGCCTCCGCCTCCATGACGAAGGTCACCACGCCGCCGCGCCGCAGGACGTCGGCGCGAAAGACCCGGCGCTGCGTGCTCCGCAGCGGGTCCCGCAATGGACCCGCAAAGGCGCGAAAGTCGTGGCAACCCAGGAGGCCGTCGGCTGCCCGCTGCATCGCCTCCACGTCCAGGGATTGCGCAACGTGCCACGCGTAGCCGCGCCAGAACACGGACGGCCGCTCCTGGTTCAGCACCAGGTACCGGTACTCGCGGCTCGCGGCCTGGCGCCGGGGATCGAAGCCGCCAGGCGCCTCGAACGCCTCACGAACGCGGACGTCGCCGGGGAGCGACGCGTTGAGCGCTCCCATCACCGCTCGCGGCGGGTAGTCGCGCGGGGCATCGAAGGCAGCCACCTGACCTCGTGCGTGAGCGCCGGCGTCCGTCCGGCTGGCCCCGTAGGTTTTAACGTGCTCTCCGTACAAAGCCTCCAGGGCCCGCTCCAACTCCCCCTGTACCGTGGGGAGCTGGGGCTGGACCTGGAAACCGCAGTACCTGCCGCCCCGGTACTCCAGAATGACAGCCAGCCTTCGCCTCATGGCTCCACGTGCCTCAAGAGGGCCCCCATGGAATGGGCCGGGCCCTCCTACACCAGCTCCAAGAGGGCCATTGGCGCGGCGTCGCCCTTTCTATACCCCACTTTGAGGATTCGCGTGTAGCCCCCCGGGCGCTCCTTGTAGCGCTCGGCCAGGTCCTGAAAGACCTTGCCCACAACCTTGTTATCCTGAACGAAGGCGAAGGCCATCCTGCGGTAGTGCAGGGCGCGGGCGCGGTTCGCCGGAGTGTCGCCGGCGTCCAGGGCCCGCTGCGCCCGGCATCCCAGGGTGACGAAGCGCTCCACGATGGGCCGCACGGCCTTGGCCTTGGGTTCCGTGGTGCGAATGCGCTCGTGAATGATCAGGGAGCGCGTCAACCCGCGGAACAGCGCCTTGCGCGGCCCGCTGGGCCGGTTGAGCTTGTGTTTGAGTACCTGGTGTGGCACAGCCGCTACTCCTCCTCTGCCTCTTTCACGGGCTCCATGCTAGGCGCTTCCTCGACGCCGGTGTCGTCAGCAGCACCCTCGGGGATGGGCAGGTCCTTGTCCTGCATGCGGCTGATCAGCTCCTCCAGGGACTTGTCGCCGAAATTCCGGAGCTTGAGCAAGTCTGCCTGCGTGCGCTCCAGAATCTCGCCCACCTTGTGGATGCCGGCCCGCTTGAGGCAGTTCAGCGTGCGCGATGAGAGCTCCAGGCGCTCCACCAGGGTGTTGTAGACGTCGGGCGAGACGGACAGGGCCACGGAAGGCACCGCGCCAACCTCCGTCCGCGCACCCATGGCAGCCACCCGGGTGAACTGGCTCACCAGTATCTCGGACGCCCGCTTGACCGCGTCGCCGGGCGTGATGGTCCCGTCGGTCCAGACCTCCAGGTTCAGCCGCTCGTAGTCGGTCACCTGGCCGACGCGGGTGCGCTCCACTGCGTAGTTCACGCGTCGAACGGGCGTGAAGATGGCGTCCACGGGCAGCGTGCCGATGGACAGGCCGTCGGAGGACTCTGCCGGGGCGTACCCTGTGCCCTGCTCGACGTTGAACTCGACCGTGATCTTACCTTCAGACGAGTCCAGGGTCGCCAGATGCAGCTCCGGGTTCACGATCTCGAAGTCCATCGGCATGGTGATGTCACCGGCGTACACGTCTCCGGGTCCGGAGACGTCCAGCCGCATTCTCCCGGAGCGGTCCGCCAGAGGCCGCATACGGATGGCCTTCACCCGCTGCAGGATCTCCAGCACCTCTTCCTTCACGTGGGGGATGGAGGAGTACTCGTGGTACACGCCGTCAAAGCGGACCCAGGTGACCGCGGCGCCGGGGATGGAGCTGAGGAGGACCCGGCGGAGCGGATTGCCCAGGGTGATCCCGAAGCCCCGCTCCAGTGGGCCAATGCTGAACTGCCCGTAGGTGCCCTCCTCTAACTCCGCCTTTACTTCCAGCGGAGGGAGCTTGGCAGCCGATCGTTCCTCTTCCTCATCCACGCCGATGGTAACCAGAGCCTCAAAATCACCCGCACCTTGCAAGACCATCTCTCACCTTCGAGTCCAGGGTAGCACTGACTCAGTAGCGGACCGGGAACCGGGCATCAGCGGGAGTAGTACTCCACGATGAGCCTGGTGTCTATACGCAGGTCCCCGGCGGCCAATTCCGGCAGGGTGACGACGCGGCCCGTCAGCGAGCCCACGTCCAGCGTAAGCCAATCGGGGACTGTTCGCTTCGGGCCGACCCCCGACATCTCCTTCACGAACTCTTTCTCCTTGGTCTGCGGCTTCCAGGTGACCTCGTCGCCGAGCCGGAGGATAGCCGACGGAATATCCAGCTTGCGGCCGTTGACCAGGATGTGCCCGTGGTTGACCAGTTGGCGCCCCTGCTTCCTGGAGTCAGAGAAGTTCAGGCGAAAGACCACGTTGTCGAGGCGGCGTTCCAGGAGCTGAATCAAGTACCGGCCCGTATCGCCCTTCTGAAGCTGCGCCTTGCCCATGTAGTGGGCAAGCTGCGTCTCCATGAGGCCGTAGGAGTACCGTATCTTCTGCTTCTCCCGCAGCCTCAATGAGTAGTCCGAAGCGCGGCGACGGATCTGCCTCCGGTCGCCCGGCGGGCGCCGGCGCTTCTCAATGGGGCACTTGGGTGTAAAGCAGCGGTCTCCCTTGAGAAAGAGCTTCTCCCCAACCTGCCGGCAGAGCCTGCATGAGGGGCCTGTGTACCGTCCCATCTCTCTCCTACACTCTACGTCGTTTGGGAGGACGGCACCCGTTGTGCGGGATAGGCGTCACGTCCCGAATACTGGTGAGCATGAGCCCGGCGCCCTGCAGAGAGCGGATAGCCGCCTCTCGCCCCGGGCCGGGGCCCTTCACGTACACGTCCACCTGCCGCAGCCCGTGCTCCATGCCCTTGCGCGCCGCCACCTCGGCGGCGCGGCCTGCGGCGAATGCAGTGCCCTTCCGGGAGCCCCGGACACCACCGACTCCGGAGCTTCCCCAGGCGAGCACATTGCCCTGGGTGTCCGTCAGCGTCACGATGGTGTTGTTGAAGGTGGAAAGTACGTACGCCCGGCCTACGGGCACGGACTTGCGCTCTCTTCTCCGCGTTCCTCGCCTGGGCATGGGTCTCCTCTATCCTAAGCTCCGCAGCCTGCGGCCGCGGTCCTCTTGCGCCGCCGGTCCGTGGGCCGGCGCAGCCTACTTCTTCGCCGCAGTGCGGCGGCGGCCCGCCACGGTGCGGCGGGGGCCCTTCCGCGTCCGGGCGTTGGTCCGGGAGCGCTGGCCGCGCACCGGCAGGCCGCGGCTATGCCGGATGCCCTGGTAGCAGCGCACTTCAATCTTGCGGCGAATGTTCATCTGGATCTCGCGCCGCAGGTCGCCCTCCACCTTGTAGTCCCGGTCCACCATCTCCCGCATCCGGGAGAGCTGCTCTTCCGACATGTCCCGGAGCCGGGGGTTCTGCTCGATTCCCAGATCACCCACGATCTTCTTGGCCAGCGTCGGGCCGATTCCGTAGACGTGGCGCAGCGCAATCTCCACGCGCTTGAAGTCCGGTATGTTGACCCCCGCTACAAGAGCCATGTTCTCTCCTCCGCGCGCTAGCCTTGGCGCTGCTTGTGCCGCCTGTTGATGCAGATCACCCGCACCACGCCCTTGCGCTTGACAATCTTGCAGTTATCGCAGCGCTTCTTCACCGAGGGTGCAACTTGCATGACGTATTCCTCTATGCACCAGACCGGGTTTTCCTCAGGACCGGCGCGCCATCGCCGCCCTAGCGGAAGCGATAGGTCACGCGCCCCCTGCTGAGGTCATAGGGAGATAGCTCCACCAGTACGCGGTCGCCGGGCAGCACCCGAATGAAGTGCATCCGCAGCTTTCCGGCGGCGTGAGCCAGCACCGTGTGCTCATTGGGGAGCTTCACCCGAAACATCGCATTCGGCAGGTTCTCAACGACTGTGCCTTCTACCTCTATGCTCGCCTTTTTCGCCATACCCTCTCCCCCGCCCGTTTACCGGGCGGTCAGGACCTCAGCCCCATCCTCTGTCACCAGCAGCGTGTGCTCAAAGTGAGCGGACAGCTCGCCGTCCGCCGTTATCACGGTCCAGTCGTCCTCCAGTGTCTGGGTCCGCCAGGTGCCCAGATTGACCATGGGCTCGATGGCTATGGCCATGCCCGGCCGCAGCGCCAGCCCGCGCCCCGCGACGCCGTAGTTGGGCACCTGGGGGTCCTCGTGCAGCCTGCGCCCGATACCGTGGCCGACGTACTCCCGCACCACCGAGTAGCCTCGAGACTCGGCGTACTGCTGCACGGCTGCGCCGATGTCCCCCAACCTGGCGCCGGGCCGCACCTGGTCGATGGCCGCGTCCAGGGACGCGCTGGTGACTTCGATGAGCTCCTGAGCGTCATCGGCAACGCGACCCGCGGCCACGGTGACCGCGGAGTCGCCGTACAGGCCGTCAACAATGGCGCCCACGTCCATCTTCACCAGGTCCCCCTCACGGATGACCCGGTCCCCGGGGATGCCATGCACAATCTCCTCGTTTATGGAGGTGCAGATCGTTGCGGGAAACCCCCGGTAGCCCAGGAAGGCCGGCTTTGCGCCCAGCCGCTTGATCTCCCGGGCTGCTACGTTGTCCAGGTGACGGGTTGTCATGCCAGGCTCCACGGCCTGGAGCAGCGCCTTGACCGTCGCCGCGACGACGGCGCCCGCACGCCGCATGGCATTGATCTCCTGGGACGACTTGATCGTCACACCGGAAACCGTTGTAGGAGCGCCTGGTACGTTCATAGTTCCTCGAAAAGTTCCCCTACTATACTAACCAAATTCTCCGGTTTTTGCACCCGGACGGCTCAGGGTGCACTCCCAACCAGCCGCAGCAGGTCCCCGGTCACCGCCTCGATGGCCTGCTCCCCGTCCACGTCCGCCAGCTTGCCCTGGCCGCGGTAGTACTCGACCAGGGGCGCCGTCTGAGCCTGGTAGACCGCGATGCGCGTCTGCACCGCCTCCGGTCTGTCGTCCTCGCGCTGGAAGAGCTCGCCGCCGCACGCGGTGCAGCGCTCCGGCGCCGACCCCTGCTGGTACGGCGCCTGACAACTGCGGCAGAGCAGCCGTCCGCCCAGGCGCCGCGTCAGCTCCTCCGTGGAGACCACCATGTGCAGCACCAACTCTATGCCCCCTCCATCCAGGGCCTGGTCCAACGCCGCGGCCTGCTCCAGGGTCCGCGGGAACCCGTCTAGGACCACCCCCGCGCGGCAGTCGTCCTCCTTGAGGCGCTCCAGGATCATGTTGATGACGACCTCGTCGGGGACGAGTATGCCCTGCCTCATGTAGGTGCTCGCCAGCTTGCCCAGCTCGGTGCCCCGCGCCTGGTTGTCGCGAAACAGGTCCCCGGAAGCTGCGTGGGCGATGCCCAACACCTCCGAGAGGCTCTTGGCCTGGGTCCCCTTGCCGGCCCCCGGCGGCCCCAACAGGATCAATTTCACCGGTCCCTCGTCTCCTTCAGCCCACTACCCGGGGCGGCTGCTAGTGCATGAACCCTTCGTACCGGCGCATGAGCAGCTGCGCCTCCAATTGCCGCATGGTGTCCAGCGCCACGCCCACCATGATGAGCAGCGCAGTGCTGCTGAGCTGGATCGCGCGGATGTCCGTAACCAGCGTGGCGATGTAGGGCGTGATGGCGATAAACCCAAGGAAGAGCGCACCCCCCCAGCTGATGCGGATGAGCGTGCGGTTCAGGTACTCCTCCGTGGGCCGGCCCGGCCGGATGCCGGGGATGAACCCTCCCTGCTTCTGCAGGTTTTCCGCCAGGTTCATCTGGGAGAAGATGATCATGGTATAGAACAGGGCAAAGGCTACCACCAAGAAGAAAAGGACAATCCAGTAGAAAATGCTCGTAGAGCTGAAGGCGCCGACGACGCCCAACGCCAGCCGCTGGACCAGGGACGTCTCGCCGAACCCGACGGGTGCGAAATAGCTGGCGACGGTGGCCGGCAGGATCAGGACGGCGAAGGCGAAGATCAGGGGGATCATCCCCGCTGAGTTCACACGCAGAGGGATGTAGGAGGTCCCCGCGGCGCGGCGGACGACACCGCCCCGGAACACCGTCCGGCCGTACTGCACAGGTATCTTCCGCTGCGCCTCCGTGAAGACGACGATGAGGTAGACGATAGCCAGCCCTATGAGCAGCAGGAGCACCAGCCCCGTGGGGTTGGCGCGAGTCAGAAAGCCCTGCTGGACGAGCTGAGGCAAGCCCGCCACGATGCCGCCAAAGATGATGAGCGATATGCCGTTCCCGATGCCTCGCTCCGTGATGAGCTCACCCAGCCATACCAGGAACATGGTGCCCGCAGCCATGGAGATGACCATGGGGATGATGACGGGCAGGATTCCGCCGGTGAGGTCCATGGAGCCCAGGACGCCGGCGCGCTGCAGGAGGATGATCTGCCCGTAGCCCTGCATCAGCGCGACGGGCACCGTGGCGTAGTGCGTGATCTGGTTGATCTTCTGCCGTCCCGAGTCGCCCTCTTTGGAGAGCGCCTTGAGCTGGGGCACGACGGGCACCAGGATTTGCATGACGATGGACGAGGTGATGTAGGGATAGACGCCCATGGCGGCGACGCTGAGGTTCCTGAGTGCGCCTCCGCTGAACAGGTCCAGCATACCCAGCAGCTGACCAAAGTGGCCCTGGCTGCCAAAGAGCCCGGACAGCGCGTCCCGGTCCACTCCGGGCACGGGCACATGGGCAACAAAGCGGAAGATGACCAGCATGGCCAGGGTGAAGAGGATCCTGGTCCGCAGGTCCGGGATGCGGAAGGCGTCTATGACGGCCTGGAGGAGCTGCGGCCTGGCCGCGGGGCCCCCCGCCGCTCTAGTGGCCTGCACGTCTCTCCCTCTTCCCGGTCCAAGGGGGCCCGTCCACAATCTGAGCGGCGCCGCCCGCCTCCTGAAGCTTCTGACGCGCGCCGACTGAGAAGGAGTGCGCCGAGACGGTCAGGGCCTTGGTCAACTCACCGTCGCCAAGCACCTTGACGGGAAGACGGAGTCCCCGTACCAGGCCAGCCTCCACCATGCGGGATGGCGTGACCTCATCACCGGCTTGAAACCGCTCTTCCAAACGCTTCAGGTTCACGACGGCGAAGTCGTGAGGGTTGGGGTTCGTGAATCCCCGCTTCTTGGGCATAGCCTTGATCCAGGGGATCTGCCAACCCTGGAAACCGCGGTGCGCCGCAGTCCCGGCCCGCGCGCCGGCGCCCTTGCGCCCGCGGCCCGAGTAGCTTCCCTTGCCGCTCGCGTCCCCGCGGCCAAGGCGCTTACGCCGCCTGTTCGCACCCTTGGGTGGACGAAGGTCGTGCTGTTTTACCATTAGGACTGAGACCTCCGGCTGGGGGGTTGGGGCTGGCTCTCAGCGTCCTCCAACAGGTCCACTGAGACCAGATGCTGCACCTTCTCGATCATGCCGCGGACGCCGGGGTTGTCCTCCACCTCCACGGAATGGTTCAGCCGCCGAAGCCCCAGGGACCGGATGGTCGCCCGCTGGCTCTCCACGCAGCCGATCCAGCTCTTCTTCCAGGTTACGCGCAACTTGGTCATCTTCTCTTCTACTCGCCGCGCCCTGCAGCCGGCCTCGGATTGGGGGCGGCTGCCGCGGACGCCGGGGCCTGAGCTTGCGCCTGGGCCGGCGGTTGCGGCACCCGCCGCCCCGGCGACTCGGGGTCGCGCAGCGACGCCAGCGCGTCCATGGTGGCCCGGGCCAGGTTGATGGGATTGGGGTTACCAAGAGACTTGCCGAGGATGTCCTTCACCCCCGCCAGCTCTACGACGGCGCGCATGGTAGCGCCCGCGAGCACTCCGGTGCCATCGACGGCGGGACGCAGCAGAGCAACGGACGCACGGTACTTGGACTGGACCGCATGGGGTACAGTGGTCTTGCGAAGCGGGACGCGGATGATGTTCTTGCGGGCGATGGCAACGCCCTTGCGCACGGCGTCCGGCACGGCCTCGGCCTTGCCCATGCCCAGGCCCACGTGCCCCATGCCGTCCCCCACCGCCACCAGGGCGTTGAACCGGAGGTGCTTTCCGCCTGCCGTGACCTTGGCAATGCGCCGGATCAGGATAACCCGCTCGTTGACGTGGGTCACGGCACTTTCCGGGACGCGTGCGGCCTTGTCGTAGGGCGTCTTTGCTGGCATTAGAACTCAAGCCCTCCTTTACGGGCGGCGTCGGCCAGGGCCTGGACCCGGCCGTGGTAGGAGAAGCCCCCTCGGTCGAAGACGACGCTGGTCACCCCCGCCTCCTTGGCGCGCTTGGCGACGGCCGTCCCGACCAGGTCGGCCACGGCCTTCTTGGGCTTCCCCGCGGCGTCCCGGCGCACCTCCGCCTCCACGTCTGACGCCGCGGCAAGGGTATGGCCGCGGCCGTCGTCGATCACCTGGGCGTAGATGTGGCGCGCGCTGCGAAAGATGGCCAAGCGCGGCCGGTCATCCGTGCCGGACACCTTCTTGCGGACGCGGATGTGGCGCACGATTCTCTTGGCGCGCGGCGTCTTCGCCTTTCCCAGGTACTTCTGTGGTCTGATTGGCAGAGTTGGCATGGGACCTGTTCCCCGTTCCTATGGCTACTTGCGCGCCGCGGCCTTTCCAGGCTTCAGCCGCACGATTTCGTTGGAGTACCGAATTCCCTTCCCCTTGTACCGGTCGGGGGGTTTGACAGCGCGGATGGTGGCAGCCACCTGGCCCACCCTCTGCTTGTCGCACCCCGAGACCACCAGACGGGTTGGGCTCTGGACCGCCAGGGTCACGCCCTCCTGGGGCCCGACGTCCACGTTGTGGCTGAATCCAACCTGAAGGGTGACCCCCTCCCCGGCCTCCTGAACGCGGTAGCCGGTCCCCACCAGGTCCAGAGTCTTCTGGAAGCCGTCGGTCACACCGGTCACCATGTTGCTGAGCAGAGCGCGAGTCAGTCCGTGGAGCGCCTTGAGCTGCCGCTCCTCGGAGGAGCGGTCCACGCGCAGGACGCCCTCGTTGAGGGCGATGACCATCTGGCTGTTGAAGCTCTGGCTCAACTCTCCCTTCGGCCCCTTGACGCTTACCAAGTTGTCGGAAGAGATGGAGACCTCAACTCCCGAGGGCACGGGGATCGGTTTATCCCCAACCCGGGCAACAGCGCGAGTCCTTTCCACTGTCTCTACCATACGTGACAGAGCACCTCTCCACCGATTCCACGCTTGCTGGCCTCGCTTCCTGACATCACCCCCTGGGGTGTGGTCAGGACGGAGACGCCGAAGCCGCCGTACACAACCGGAATATGTTCCTTGCCGGTGTACCATCTCCGGCCGGGCCTGCTGATGCGCTGAATGCCCTTGATCAGGGGCTCCTTGTTCTCGTCATACAAGAGGTGAAGCCGCATCACCCGAAAGCGCTGACCGCGCACCATCTCATAGTCCCGGAGAAACCCCTGTTCCTTCAGGACCTTGGCCAGAGCTATCTTCATCTTGGAGGCCGGCACCAGAACGTTGGGGTGGCCGGCCGTGCCCGCGTTGCGGATGCGGGTGAGCATATCTGCGATGGGGTCGGTGAGTCCGCTCACGGGTCAGTCCCCTCCTTACCAGCTGGCCTTGCGCACGCCGGGTATCTCACCCCGCAGCGCCAGCGTGCGGAAGCAGATGCGGCACAGACCGAACAGACGAATGTATCCCCGGGGCCGTCCGCAGACGTGGCACCGGTTCCGCTGACGCACTGAGTACTTGGGCGGCTTGGCCCACTTGGCGATTTTGCTGGTCTTGGCCACGCTTCAGCCTCTCTGTCTCAAAGACCTTTCCCAACTGTCCTACGCAACTGCGCCAATGCCTTCGGCCTGCCGGACGAATGGCGCGCCGAGCAGATCCAAGAGCCTCAGGGCCTCGGGGTCCGTGCGAGCCGTGGTGATGATGTTCACCTGGAGGCCCCTGAGCTTATCGATCTGGTTGTAGTCGATCTCTGGGAAGATGATCTGGTCCCGCAGCCCCAGCGAGTAGTTGCCGCGGCCATCGAAGGCAGTGCGGGAGATTCCCCTGAAGTCACGCGTGGTGGGCAGGGCGGCGCTGAACAGCTTGTCCAGGAAGTAGTACATCCTGGCGCCGCGCAGGGTGACCATCACGCCGATGGTCTGCCCTTCGCGCACCTTGAAGCTGGCCACGGACCGGCGCGCCTTGGTGGTCACAGGCTTCTGGCCCGTGATCTGCGTTATGTCATTGGTAGCGGCCTCCAGGGCCCTCTGGTTGGTCAGCGCCTCGCCAAGCCCAACGTTGATGACCACCTTCTGCAGCCGGGGCACCTGCATGACGTTCTCGTAGGCGAGCTCCTGGCGCAGGGCAGGCAGCACCTCGTCCCGATAGCGGGTCAGGAGGCGCGGCAACTGCGTGGCCTGCGCCGGCGCCGGTGTTGCCGCTGCCGGCCGCGCTCGACGCCGGCCGCCCTCGGCTGGAGCGGCCGCCTGGCGTGCGCCGCCTCTGCGGGCGCGTCCCGGCTGCGGAGCAGCCTTCTCCTCCGCGCCTTCTTGGGCCTGTGGGTCCTGTCGTTCCTGCGTCACTCTATCGCCTCGTGGCATTTCTTGCAGATCCGGACCTTCCTACTATCATCCAGGATGCTGAACCCCACGCGCGCGGCCTTGTTGCAGTGGGGACAGACCACCCGCACGTTGGAGGTGTTGACCGGCGCTTCCAGGGTGATCCTGCCTGCCTGCTGGACTCCGGGCCGGGAACGGACGTGGCGAATGGTCATGTTCACGCCCTCTATGACCACGCGGCCGTCCTGCCGAAGCACGCGTTGGACCCGGCCCTGCTTGCCGCGCTCCCGCCCGGTCATGACCATGACGTTGTCGCCTTTGCGAATCTTCTGTGCCATTGCTCTCGCCTTATACGACTTCAGGAGCCAGGGACACAATCTTCATGAAGCCCTTCTCGCGCAGCTCCCGGGCTACGGGGCCGAAGATCCTGGTCCCCACCGGGTTCAGGGCGTCGGTCAGGATGACCGCGGCGTTGTCGTCGAACCGGATGTAGCTCCCGTCCGGGCGTCCGTAGTTCTTGTGTGCGCGAACGATGACGGCCCGAAGCACCGTCCCCTTCCGCACGCCCTCCGGCGCGTTGGGGATGGCTTCCTTCACCGTCACCGAGATGATGTCGCCCAACCCGGCGTAACGGCGGTGGCTGGCGCCGGGAATGCCGATGCACTGCACTTGCCTCGCCCCCGAGTTGTCCGCGACCTTGAGGCGGGTCTGACGCTGGATCATCGCTGCTCCTCTTTCTTCTCTGGCGTGGGAGCAGCTGCCTCAGCGTCCTTCGCGCCCTCCTCCTCCACCGTCCCGGCTTCAGCCGACGGCTCTTCAGGTTCAGCCGGGGCCTCCTCGTCCACCTCCGCCGGGGTTTCTTCGGCTTCGGGCTCCGCCTCAGCCTGCGCTTCCTCGGCCTCCGGCTCGTCCTGGGCCTCCGTCGGGGCTTCTTCGGTTTCAGGCTCCGCCTCAGCCTGCGCCTCCTCGGCCTCCGGTTCAGCCGGGGCCTCCGCCGCGACCTCCTCGGCCTCTGGTTCTGCCTCTACCTCAGCCTCAGCTTCCTCCGGAGCTTCTTCCGCTTCGGGCTCGTCCGATGCCTCGGCTTCCGCGTCGGCCTCCTCCTCAACCTCCCCCACAGATTCGATAACAGGCTCGGTTTCGGCTTCGTCCTGCTCCACGACGGCGGCGGGCGCCGTCACCTGGGCAACGATAGCCTCTTCCCGTGGCGCCTCCACGACCTCGCGCCGGTGAACGATATCGGTCAAAAGGAACCGCTTCAGGTGGGAGAAGGGGCGGGACTCGGCAACCCGCACCGTGTCTCCAAGGCGCCCCAACTCCTTGGGGTCATGGACGTAGACCCGTGTCTTCCGGCGCAGGATCTTCCGGTATATCGGGTGGTGCTGCACCCAGGGAACCTCGACGACCAAGGTCTTCTGCATCTTGTCGCTGACGACCTTGCCAACCATCTGACGACCGCTCATCGTTCGATTCCAAGCTCCCGCTCCCGCAGAACAGTGCGGATTCGGGCGATATTCTTTCTGACTTTCTTCAGCTCATAGACGTTGGTTGCCTGGTGTGTCGCCAGGCTGAACCGAAGGTTCATGAGCTCCACGTGCGACTCATCCAGCTCCTTGCGGAGATCGGCGTCGCTCTTTTCCCGAATTTCTTCGATAAACATGCTCTTTCCCTATCCGGCGTGGGCGAGGAGGAAGTCCGAGCGCCCGACGATGCTCGTGGCCACGGGCAGCTTGCGAGCCGCCAGCCGCAGGGCCTCCCGGGCAACGTCGTCATCGACGCCGGCGATCTCGAACATGATGCGCCCCCGCTTGACCACGGCCACCCAGAACTCCACGTTCCCTTTCCCGCTGCCCATCCGCGTCTCCAAGGGCTTCTTGGTGATGGGCTTGTCCGGGAAGACCCGGATCCAGACCTTTCCGCCGCGGCGCAGGCTCCGGACAATAGCGCGCCGGGACGCCTCGATCTGCCGCGCGGAAATCCACCCGGTCTGCTGGGCCTTGAGGGCCCAGTTCCCTTCCAGGATCACGGTCCCGCCGGAGGCCGTCCCTCCGCGATTCCCCCGCATAACCTTGCGGTACTTAACCCTCTTCGGTTGGAGCATTGACTGCCTCCTCCTCGTCGGGCCGCACCGTGACCTGGATGGGGCCCATCTCCTCTTCCAGGTCCTCCAAGCTCTCCGGCGACGGTAGCGTGTCTCCCTTGTAGATCCAGACCTTCACGCCGATGCGCCCCATGACCGTGCGCGCCTCGCTTACCGCGAAGTCGATATCCGCCCGGAGCGTATGCAGAGGCACACGCCCCAGCATCACCTTCTCCCGCCGCGCGATCTCGGCGCCGCCCAGCCGACCCCCAACGATGACCTTGATGCCGAGGGCCCCCGCCTGCATGGTGCGCGTGGCCGCCTGCTGCGTCGCACGCCGATGGGACACGCGGCGCTCCAACTGCTCCGCAACGTTGCGGGCCACCAGCACCGCTTCCATCTCCGGCTGCCGGATCTCCTGTACCGACACGCGAACCGCCCGCTCCGTGAGGGCCTCCAGACTCTGGCGCACCTCCTCCACGCGCTGGCCCTGGCGTCCAATGACGATGCCGGGCCTGGCGGTCCAGATGGTGACCGTCACCTCCTGAGTACTGCGCTCGATCTCCACGCGGGCGATGCCGGCG
Organism: Dehalococcoidia bacterium; assembly: GCA_965197715.1. Lineage (GTDB taxonomy): Bacteria > Chloroflexota > Dehalococcoidia > Lucifugimonadales > UBA1127. Next base: position 1,583,841 of record OZ240224.1, on the reverse strand, counting down.
TCCGGGAAGCGTTGGATCACGGCCTGGCGCAGCCGCAGGTCCTCCTGCAGCGTGTTGCGGTACTGGGACTGCCGGTCGGCGAACCACCGGGCCTGCCACTCCCGGTTGATGCCAAGGCGAAATCCCACTGGGTGCGTTTTATGCCCCACCTGCGCTCGCCTCCTCTTCAACTTCGACTGTGATGTGACACGACCGGCGCTTGATGGGCGAAATCCGGCCGCGCGCCTTGGGACGGAACCGCTTGAGCATGGGTGCGTCGTTGGCGAAGGCCGATACGACCTTCAGGTCCTCCGCAGCCATGAAGTTGTTGGTCTCCGCGTTGGCCACTGCGGAACGCAGGGTCTTGGCCACAGCCTCGGCGGCCGGGCTGGGCATGAAGCGGAGCATCCCCAGGGCGTCCTCCGCTCTCTTGCCGCGGATGAGCCACAGGACCCGCCGGACCTTCTTGGCGGACATCCCAAAGTTCCTTGTCAAGGCCCGTACAGCCACCGGTGTTGACCCCCTGTTTTCTCTACCTCGGCCTGGTCGTCCGCTCGGACCGCCCCGCGTGGCCCCGGAAGGTCCGCGTGGGCGCGAACTCGCCCAGACGATGCCCCACCATGCTCTCCGTGATGAACACGGGAACGTGCCGCCGCCCGTCATGCACCGCGATGGTCAGAGAGACCATGTCCGGCATGATCGTGGACGCCCGCGACCAGGTCTTGATGATCACTTTTTCCCGGGAACGGCTGGCCGCCGTCACCCGCTTCATCAGCTTGGGCTCCACAAAGGGGCCCTTCTTAACGGACCTGCCCATAGCCAATTCTCCGTCGCCGCACAATGAATCTGTCGCTGGGCTTCTTCTTCCTCGTCTTCACACCCAGGGCGGGCTTCCCCCACTTGGTCTTGGGGTGGACCAACCCAATGGAGTTGCGTCCCTCGCCGCCCCCATGGGGATGGTCCCGGGGACTCATCACCTTGCCCCGGACCTCGGGCCGCCAGCCCAGCCAGCGCCTCCGCCCCGCCTTGCCCGCGTCGAGCCCCTGGTGCTCCGGGTTGCCCACCTGCCCCAGGGTCGCATAGCACTCATTGAGGACCCGGCGCACCTCCCCGGAGGGGAGCCGGATCTGGGAGTAGCGCTCCTCGCGCGCCACAAGCTGCGCCGAGCCGCCCGCGCTGCGCACCATGCAGGCGCCCTGCCCCGGCTGGAGCTCGATGTTGTGGATCGTACTGCCCACGGGCATGTTCCGCAGGGACATGGCGTTTCCGGCGCGGATCTCCGCATCCGGGCCGGACATGACCGTATCCCCCACCTTCATCCCCACGGGCCAGATGATGTAGCGCTTCTCGCCGTCCCGGTACTGGATAAGGGCGATGCGCGCCGACCGGTTGGGGTCGTACTCGATGGAGACGACCTTCCCCGACACGCCCGCCTTGTCCCGCCTGGTGAAGTCGATGATCCGGTAGCGACGCTTGTGCCCGCCGCCGCGGTGCCGTACGGTGATGCGCCCCTGGTTGTTGCGGCCGCCGTGCTTCTTCAGCGGCGCCAGCAACGACTTCTCCGGCTTCGACCGGGTCAGCTCGGAGAAGTCCGAGCGCACCAGCTCCCGCATGCCGGGCGTGATCGGCTTGAAGGTCTTCAGTCCCACGTCACACCCCCTCGAAGACGGCGATCTTATCGCCGGGCCGCAGGGTCACCACGGCCTTCTTCCGGTCCGGCTTCTTCGCCAGCCTGCGCCCGAACCGCTTCACCTTGCCGTGCGTCCGGACCATGTTCACGTCCAGCACCTTGACGTCAAAGAGCTTCTCCACGGCCTCCCGAACCTGGGAGCGGTTGGCGCCCAGGGTGACCTCAAAGGTGAACTTGTTCTCTTCCTGGAGGCGCGTGCTCTTCTCGGTCACCACGGGCCGGACTAGTATGCGGGTCATCTCTGCGATGGCCGTCATGACTCTGCCGCCCCTTCCGCCTGGTCCACATCCGCGGCTGCGCCATTCTCAGGCGCCCCTCCAGGCTCGTTCTCGAGGGGTTGCGGCTCAGGCTGACGCTTGTCCCACAGCGCCTCAACCTTGCGCACCGCGCCCACACTCATCAGGAGATGGTCATAGTTGAGCAGGTCAAGGGTATTGAGCGTGTATGCGGGGAGGGACTTCACCCGGCGCAGGTTCCGATAGGCCCGCGCCAGGTCCGGCGCCGGCTCGCCGCTGACCACCAGGCACTTGGCCCCGATGCCCAGGTCGGCCAGGGTCCGGATGGCGTTCTTGGTCTTGGCGTCGGTGAGATCCAGCTCCTCGACGACCGTGACCATCTCGTCCCGGACCTTCTGCGCCAGCAGGCACCGGATCGCCTCCTGGCGCATCTTGCGCGGTGTGTGATGGTGATAGTCCCGAGGCTTGGGGCCGAACACGATGCCTCCACCCCTCCACTGCGGCGAGCGGATGCTGCCCTGCCTGGCCCGCCCCGTGCCCTTCTGCCGCCACGGCTTGCGCCCCCCGCCCCGGACCTCCGCCCGGGTCTTGGTGCTGTGGGTCCCCACCCTGCGGTTGGCCAGGTGGCCCACCATCACCTGGTGCACCAGGGTCGGGCGGAACGGCACGTCGAAGACCGCGTCGCTGACCTCAATGCTCCCGACGACAGCCCCTTTCAGGTTCTTGAGCGGCAGGTCCATGGGACTACTTCCCCGCTTTCTGGGTCTTGCGAATGATGAGGAGTCCGCGGGAGGGCCCCGGCAGCGATCCCCCCAAGAAGAGGAGGTTGCGCTCGGGCTCCACCCGCACAACCTCCAGGTTCTTCACGGTGATGCGTTCATGCCCCCAATGGCCCGCGCGGCGGAGCCCCTTGAGCACCCTGCCCGGGAACGTACCGCTGCCAATGGAGCCGGGGGAGCGCATCCGGTCAGACTGGCCGTGGGTCTTGGGGCCGCGGTGAAAGTTGTGCCGCTTGATTTCACCGGTGAAACCGTGCCCCTTGGACGTGCCGATGATGTCCACCCGCTCGCCCGCCTCGAAGAGCTCCGCCGTGATCTCCTGCCCCACCTGCACGTCGTCCAACTCCTGTGCGGGCACCTCGCGGAGGTAGCGGAACAGCTTGGACACGCGCTTCAGGTGCCCCTGCCGGGGCTTGTTCAGCCGCCGGGCCTCGTCGAAACCCAGCTGCACCACGGTGTACCCGTCGGTCTCGGGAGTCTTGATCTGCGTCACGACGCAGGGCCCGGCCTGCACGGCCGTCACCGCGGACAACCGGCCGTCCTCTCGAAACAGCTGGGTCATCCCAATTTTCTTGCCAAGCATCCCTTGTACGGGCATGAGAACGTGCTCTGATCCTCTAGGTCTTGATGGTGATGTCCACGCCAGCGGGGACGTTGAGCCGGGAGAGCTCCTCCAGAGTCCGCGCCGTGGGCTCCTGGATGTCCACCAGCCGCTTGTGCGTCAGCATCTCGAAGTGCTCCCGCGAGTCCTTGTCGATGTGGGGTGAACGTATAACGCACACACGCTTGATCCTCGTCGGCAGAGGCACGGGGCCCACCACCACGGCGCCGGTGCGCTCCGCCGCTTCGACGATCTGGGCGGCGGACTGGTCCAGCACCCGGTGCTCGAAAGCCTTCAGAATGATCCGGATCTTCTGCCGCGCTGTGGTGGTCATTCTCTCTCTCCGAAACGGACGTTACGCATGGACCAGGACCTTCTGCGACACGCCCGCGCCCACTTGGTCGTAGTGACGGAACTCCATGGTAGAGGCGGCGCGCCCCTGGGTCAGGGAACGCAGGGTGGTGGCATACCCAAACAGCTCCGCCAGGGGGACCAGTGAGCGGATGGTCTGGATCTCTTCCTGGCCCTCCAGGTGCTGGATCCGCGCCCGGCGGCCGTTCAGGTCCCCCAGGACCTCGCCCAGGTACTCGCCGGGTGTGACGACCTCCACCAGCATGACGGGTTCCAGGAGCACCGACCCGGCGCGCTTGAGCCCCTCTTTCATCGCCATGGCGCCGGCGACCTTGAAAGCCATCTCGGATGAGTCGACGGGGTGGTAGCTGCCGTCCACCACGGCAACCTTGACGTCAACCACAGGGTACCCGCCAATCACGCCCGTGTACAGGGCTTCCTTGACGCCGGCCTGCACGCCGGAGATGTACTCCCGCGGGATCACGCCGCCGACGATCTTGTTCTCGAATACGAACCCGCTCCCCTGTTCGGCGGGATCGATCTCCAGCCACACGTGGCCGAACTGACCGTGGCCGCCGGTCTGCTTCACGAACCGGCCCTCCACGCGCACCGGCCTCGTAATCGCCTCCCGGTAGGCCACCCGCGGCCTGCCGACGTTGGCCGCCACGCCGAACTCCCGCCGCATGCGGTCCATGAGAATGTCCAGGTGGAGCTCCCCCATGCCGGAGATCACGGTCTGCCCCGTCTCCGGATCGAATCGGACGATGAAGGTGGGGTCCTCCTCGGACAGCTTGCGCATCGCATCGTCCATCCGCTCCTGGTCTACCCTGGTCCGCGGCTCCACGGACACCGCGATGACCGGCTCGGGGAATGTGGGCGGCTCCAGGATGAGGGGCGTCGACTCGACGCACAGGGTCTCCCCGGTGAACGTCTCCTTCAAGCCCACGATTCCGGCGATCTCTCCCGCGCAAATCTCCGGGACCTCCTCCCGGTGCTCGGCGTGCATTCGCACCACCCGGGAGATGCGTTCCCGCTTCTTCTTGCTCGAGTTGTAGACGATTGAGCCCGCCTTGATCGTCCCGGAGTAGGCCCGAATAAACACCAGGCGGCCGATATACGGGTCCGTCGCAACCTTGAAGGCGAGGGCGCTGAAGGGCTCATCCAGCCTGGGATGAAGCGTCACCGGATCGCCGCCGCGGGGGTCCAGGCCCTCGACCGCGGGGACGTCCAGCGGCGAGGGCAGGTAGTCCACAACAGCGTCCAGGAGGTGGGCGATGCCCATGTTTCGGTAGGCGGCGCCGCAGAGCACCGGGACCAGCGCATTGCTGATGGTCCCCTGGCGCAGGGCGCCGCGCACCTCCTCGTTCGTGATGGGCGTTCCGTCCAGGTACTTCTCCAGGAGCCGGTCGTCCACCTCCGCAACGCTCTCCAGCAAGTGGTCCCGGAACTGCGCCACGACGTCGGCCATCTCCGCCGGGATGGGGATCTCGGGAGGCATGTCCCGTTCGCCCGGCTCGAAGGCGAAGGCGCGCCCCGCCACCAGGTCGACCACGCCCCGGTACTCGTCGCCGTCTCCGATGGGCAGCTGCACGGGCACGGCCTTGGCCCGCAGGCGCAGACCGATCATGTCCAGGGTGCGCTGAAAGTTGGCCCCAGTCCGGTCCATCTTATTGACGAAGGCGATGCGGGGGACGTGGTACTTGTCCGCCTGCCGCCACACAGTCTCCGTTTGGGGCTGCACGCCGGCGACGGCGTCGAAGATGACCACGCCGCCATCGAGAACCCGAAGGCTGCGCTCCACCTCTGCGGTGAAGTCCACGTGGCCGGGCGTGTCGATGATGTTGACGTTGTACCCCTGCCAGGAGCACGCGGTGGCAGCGGCGGTGATGGTGATCCCCCGCTCCCGCTCCTGCGCCATCCAGTCCGTCACCGTGGTCCCGGCGTCCACGCTCCCCAGCTTGTAGGTGCGCCCGGCCATGAACAGCACATGTTCCGTGACGGTGGTCTTCCCAGCGTCGATATGCGCGATGAATCCGATGTTCCGAACCTGTTCCAAGACAGTCCTTCTCCACAGGCTAACAGAGGCACAAATCCTCTGGTGATGTTGCGCTTCGCGGGGCTACTACCAGCGGTAGTGAGCGAAGGCTCTATTCGCTTCGGCCATGCGATGCACGTCCTCCCGCCGCTTGACCGCCGCCCCCTCACCGCGAGAAGCGTCCAGCAGCTCCTGCGCCAGCTTCTCGTGCATGGGACGGCCCTTCCGACCCCGCGCGCTCCTGATGATCCACCGCATGGCCAGGGCATTACCACGCCGGGATGTAACCTCGATGGGCACCTGATAGGTGGCGCCGCCCACCCGGCGTGATTTCACTTGGAGCTGCGGCGTCGAGTTCTGGATGGCCTCCTGGAACACTTCCATGGAAGGCCGCCTGGCTCGCTGCTCCACAATGTCGAGTGCTCCATACATGACACGTTGGGCCGTGGTCTTCTTGCCACGGGTCATCATGATGTTGATGAATCGCGCAAGCTCCACGTTCCCATACCTGGGGTCCGGGAGGATGATTCGATGCTCTGCTTTGCGTCTGCGCATGATCTACCGCTGCCCTTCGCCCCTGGAACCCCGCTCTCGCTTGGCGCCGTACTTGCTGCGGCCCCGCTTGCGATCAGACACGCCGCCGGTGTCCAAGGCGCCCCGGACAATGTGGTAGCGGACGCCCGGAAGGTCGGGGACCCGTCCCCCGCGCACCAGGACCACCGAGTGCTCCTGCAGGTTGTGGCCCTCGCCGGGGATATACGCAGTGACCTCCACGCCGGTGGTGAGCCGCACCCTGGCCACCTTCCGCAGCGCCGAGTTCGGCTTCTTCGGCGTCATCGTCCGCACCTGCACACACACGCCCCTGGCTTGGGGGACCCCCGCCGACGTCCATCGCGTGCGGTTCCGCAGCGAGTTGTGGTGCCAATGCAGCGCTGCCGCTTTGCTCTTCTTGCGAAGCGGTTCTCTTCCCTTGCGTATCAGCTGGCTGATTGTGGGCACGTGTTTCCTTCTAGAGCTGGGCCCTCCGTTGGGGCCCAACAGACAACAATCATCTAGTGTAGTGATCCTTCCGCAGGCTGTCAACGCCCCTGGCGTGGAGTGTAGATGTTCAATGATTATGTCAGGGTGTAACTGTTCAATGAAAATGTCAGTCCATGAGAGGACTGACGTTGACGAACAGAGAGCAGTCGAGGATACAGTTATTGAACGGAGTGATCGAGGGCAAGGTGACTGTGGCAGAGGCGTCTGGGCTGATGGGAGTGAGCGAGCGCCATACATGGCGACTACTGGCAGCGTACAAGAAGGAGGGAGCAGCTGCCATGGCCCACGGGAACAGGGGAAGGAGGCCTTCAACCACCACGTGCCCGAGGACACAGCAGAGGGTGAGGGAGTTGGTCGAAGGCCCCTACGCAGGCTTCAACCACACCCACCTGACCGAGATGCTGGCAGAGCGAGAAGGGATCGCTCTGTCCCGCTCCACCGTCAGGAGGCTCCTGCTTGCTGAGGGTGTACAGAGCCCTCGGCCCCGCAGCGCTCCCAAGCGCTACAGACGACGGGAGCGCTGCCCCCAGGAGGGGATGCTGCTGCAAGTCGATGGGAGCCGCCACGACTGGCTACAGGGCCGAGGTCCCTACCTGACCCTCGTCGGCGCCGTGGACGACGCCACAGGGACGGTCCCCTTCGCCCTGTTCAGGCAACAGGAAGACGCCCACGGCTACATGTTGCTGCTCAGGGAGACCATCGACCGCCGCGGTGTCCCCCTAGCCTTGTACAGCGATAGACATGGCATCTTCCAGCGCTCACCCAAAGAGCCCGAGACCATCGAAGAGCAGCTTCGGGGCAGACGTGACCCCACTCAGTTCGCCAGGTCGCTCGAGGAGTTGGACATCCGGCTCGTCCTGGCCCACACACCGCAGGCGAAGGGCCGCGTGGAGCGCGCCTGGGGCACCTTCCAGGACCGGCTGGTCTCTGAGATGCGCCTCGCTGGAGCCTCGACCACCGAGCAGGCCAACGAGGCGCTCTGGGGCTTCCTGCCACGCTTCAACAGGCAGTTCGGAGTACCTGCGGCTCAGCCGGGAACGGCTTACCGACAACTGCCCGACGACCTATGCCTCGATGCCGTCCTGTGCTTCAAGTACCTGCGCACTGTGGCCAACGACAACACTGTGCGCTTCAATAGCTCCACCCTGCAGATCCATTCGGATGGCTCCAGGGCCAGCTACGCTCGTGCCAAGGTCGAGGTCCAGGAACGGCTCGACGGCAGCATCGTGGTCGTCCACCAGGGAAGGACTCTGGCAACAGAGCCCGCCCCTGATGGGCCTGTCGAGCTCAGGGCTCGCAGCGGCCGGCGCTCCAACGGGTCGCTCCCTGCCAACAGCACAGCGTCCAACTCCAAGGACCCCCTCATACACCCTGTGGGCGTTGAGCGACGGAACGGAGCGAAGAGCCCCCAGGGTACCCCACCCCCCAACCCCGCCAGAACCAAGGCCCGACAACCAAGGAGACCGGCACCCGACCATCCCTGGAGAAGACCACTACTGACATAATCATTGAACAATTACACTGACATTTTCACTGGACAACGACACGCCCCTGGCGTGGAGATTGCCGTCAAGACGCCTTGAGAGCCACCTGGCCGGATGCTATACTGAGCCTGCCCCGCCAAGGGCCGCGAATGGCGCCGGCGCCGCACCCGTTCCCCGATAGCTCAGCGGTAGAGCAGCCGGCTGTTAACCGGCGGGTCGCAGGTTCGAATCCTGCTCGGGGAGCCACTCGTCCTCGCACTGCGTGCCTCCACCGGTGCGGTTAACCCGCCTCCTACCGGGACCGGCGCCGTCTGCTCGACCCCGACCTGCTGATCCGATCTCATCGGCGTTCACCAACCAGGCGACCGGGTTCGCTGCCGTTGCCGCCGCTCGTTCCGCGGCGGAGTACACCGCCGTAGGCGTGAACATCGGCGACGGCGTCCTATACCGATCTGCAAGGTTCGGACAAGACCGCGCGGGGCGGAGATCCAGCTCCGTGGCGACGAGGAACGTCGCGCTCTTCATCACCCTGCTTCAGGCTGCCGCCGCACATCCTTGCGAGACGACGCACGCCCCCTAGGAGACCTCTGAACTAGTCTGTGTAGGCCGGGCTGAGTTGCTCGGAGGGTTTCTTCAGAGACTTCGCTCCTCTGATGGCTCAGCGAGGCCCAGGCGCCCGTCGCGCCATCCTGGGCCTGTCGAAGGACGAGCGCCGCACACCCCTCTGCCATCATCCCCTTGCCCGAAACAGAACATATGCCCTACACTCTTCCCAGCACACCAGCCGGCGAAAGGAGGTCACCTTGCAGCGGGGCGACCAAGCTCTCGCATGACGTGCTGCTCCTCAGCGAGAAGGTGCGCGGCGCCGGTCCCAGTGTCCCGCGGCGATGCTATGCAGGCCGCGGTCCAAGGAGAGGACGTAGAGCCCGCTCTGCGTGTCCTCCCCAAAGGCGGAGATGGGGAGCGTGGTGTCAGTCGCCCCTCCCGGCGCTCCGTGATGCGGACCCGTTGTAGCGCAGGCCCCAGACCTTGCCGCTGTGGAAGTCCCCGAGACACACACCCCCCACAGAACAATCGGCGCCGCACCCATCTGCGGAAGGACGGTCCAGCTTCAACTGGCCCGTCAGCAGACCCCTGCGGCATCCAAACAAGGAAGAACAATCAACCCAGCAAACAATCACCCTTTTCTGCACTTTTTAGCTTCACGAGCCGAAAAACAATTGTTTTCTCAATCATATAGGGCGTATCAATCAAGTGGCTCTCTTGCTGACCAAAATACCCCTAGTTGCCCCCCACTCCGTCATTCCCGCGCAGGCGGGAATCCAGGGTGGCGGCGCGGAGCGGGGCATCCCCCTACATGGCCGTCGCGCCAGCGACCGGGAACCCACGGGGCGCGGGGCGGCGTGCGCCATCCCCCCGCGTGGCCGTCGCGCCAGCGACCCCACGGACCCGTTCAGAAGTCCCCTAGCAGGGCGCGGCCCCGGGCAGCGTCGGCCTGGGCCGCAGCTCGTGGAGGGTTGCCGCGTCGAAGGGGTCGGCGCCGGAGCTCAGGGCTGCAGTCCAGGACGACCGGGTGGACGCATAGCGGCTCCGGCATCCATCACGCGGGGACGCGTCCACCCAGGCAAGAAACCTCTCGAAGTCGGCGATCGCTTGCTCCGGCCGCCCGAGCAGCGCATTGGCAAGGCCCGCGGCATCGCTGGCAAACCCATCCGGCGCCACGGCCACCGCCCGTTCGCAGAACTGCAATGCCTCCTGCGGGGCCCCCGTGACAGCCAGCTGTAGGCAGAGGGCAGTGTTGTACTCCGGTAGACGCGGCTTGAGCTCCTGCGTGCGGCGCAGATCGGCCAGCGACGCGTTCTGGTTCCCCAGCTCCGAGTGGATCAGGCCGCGATTGAACCACGCCGCAGGCAGGTCGGGAGAGAGCTCGATGGCGCGATCCAACTCCGCAATGGCCCGCTCGAGATCGCCCGCCGACCCGCGGGCCAGGTGGGCGTTCCCTCGATTGAGATATGCGGAGGCGAGGTCCGGCTGGATTTCCAGGGCTCTGTCGAGATCGTCGAACGCCTGGTCCAAGTCACCCGGCGCCCCCCTCGTGATGTAGGCACCGGCGCGGTTGACCAGCGCGCCGGCGTAGTCGGGCTGGGCCGACAGCGCCTCCCCCAGGCTAGCCAGGGCGCGGTCCACGTCTCCATCTTCGCCGCGCTCCAGGTAGGCGACAGCCAGGTTGAGGCTGGTGGCTGCGCGCTCGGGCCTGATGGCCGACGCGCGGAGCAGATCGGCGACCGCCCGCTGTCCGTCGCCGTCTCTGTCACGGTCCAAGAAGGCGAGCGCGCGGCTGTTGAGGGCTTCGACGGACCGCGGTCGGGTGGCGAGGACCTGCGTGAACAGCCAGATGGCCTCGTCGAAGTCGGCCAATTCACCGCCCATGTAGGCGCGTCCCAGCAAGAACCGGAGATTGGCCAGCGCCGCGCCCGCCGAGGGTGGAGGGTCCAGGGCGCGCACCAAGATGGTCTTGGCCCTATCGAACTCCCGCTGCTCCAGGTAGACCTGGCCCAGGGTCAGCAGCGCGACGTGGCGGACCTCGTCGGTCAGTCCAATATTGATGGTGGTTGGCAGCTCCGCGGGGGAGGACGCGATGTCCACGATCTGCTGCGCGCGCGGAGCGGAGCGGTTGGCCGGGACCGTGAACCAGGCGATGACGCGGCCGCTGTCGTACTCGCCCCAGATCACCAGCGCGGCGCCGGACCGTCTGCTCGCCTCCTCGGCGGCGGGCTCCCCGCCGATCTCTGAGGGCCATTCGACAGTCCGGACGGCGGCGAGTCCGGCCTCCCGGAACTCGCCGTCCATCGTCGTCCGAAGCCTGCCAACGACGTTGAAGCCCTGGCCCCCCGCGGTGTAGTTGACGAAGGGCGCGATCACGATCAACGACTCGCCGGGGGCCGCGACGGGATAGACGGCGTTGTCCTCCGGCCTCAGGGCCAACACGGCGGCGGCCCCGGCAACGGTCGCGACCAGCAGGAACGACGCCACGACAGCGACCCGGAGGCGCCGCCGCCTCGGGGCCGCGCCGGGGACTGTCGCGGCGGGGGCGTCGCCCGGCAGCGCCGATTCCGCCGGGGCCGGCGCGGCCTTCGGAGAGAACCCGGCCGCCAGCAGAAGCTCGTCCGTCTCTTCGACCGTCAGGCGGAGCAGCTCGGCGCAGCGGACGACGTCCTCGCGGTAGCGGGGCCGCGCGGTCCGGCCCTCCTTCCAGCGGATGAGGGTCGGGCGGCTCACGGGGATCCGCCGCGCAAGCTCGGCATCGCCAATCCCCGTCCGCTCCATGTAGGCGGTCAGCAGCTCGGCGAAAGTCCTCAACTGTTACAACTCCGACACGCTAAACTGACCAAGTGAATCACAGATGTAGCTTGGAGTGTACAGCCCCCAATAGCATGCTGTCAGTGGACGCCAAACGGCCTCGGCCCCACCACGGGGCCGGCAGAGAGGCCGGCGGCGTTACACGAACAGAGGTGGGAGAAATGATTCGCAGAATGACGTTTCTGGTTGGGGCGGCAGCGCTGGCTATGGCGCTCGCGGCCTGTGCGGGTGGGATGGATTATAAAACGGCGTCGGCGCCCCCAGCACAGCAAGCATCGGCGCCTACGGCTCAGGAGTTCTCCGCCCAGCAGGAGCCGGTTCGGGCGCAGCCGGAGGGCTTCAACACCATCGGCGGCTCAGCTACAGTCAACGACGCCGCCTACGACCTGACCTTCTTCAAGCACTGGGGGGTAAACCCGTTCGTCGACACCGAGGACGACCACCTGTCGACCTTCGCCATGGACGTGGATACCGCGTCGTACACGGTGGCGCGCCGGTACATGCAGGACGGCAACCTGCCCGACCCGGCCTCCGTGCGCGTGGAGGAGTTCGTCAACTACTTCGACCAGGGCTACGCGCCGCCCTCCAATGACGCCTTCGCCATACACGTCGAGGGGTCCCCCTCGCCGTTCGGCAACGAGCGGCATTGGCTCCTGCGTGTCGGCCTCCAGGGCAGGACCGTCGCCGAGGAGGCGCGCAAGGACGCCACCCTGGTCTTCGCTATCGACGTCTCCGGTTCCATGGGGAGGGAGGACCGCTTGGGGCTGGTCAAGCGGTCCCTCCGGCTGCTGGTCAACGAGCTGCGCCCGGCCGACGAGGTCGGCATCGTGGTCTACGGCGACCGGGGTTCGGTCCTGCTCAAGCCGACCGACGGGGAAGAGAAGGAGACCATCCTGGCGGCGATAGACAACCTGTCGCCGGGCGGGTCCACCTACGTGGAGGATGGGCTGCGGTTGGCCTACGACATGGCGGCCAAGCGCGTCCGGGATGGGCGGATCACGCGCGTGCTGCTGCTCTCGGACGGCGTTGGCAACGTCGGGCGGACAGGGTCGGACGCGATCCTCAAGGAGATCAGGTCCAACCTCGATCAGGGTGTCTCGCTCACGACGGTCGGGTTCGGGATGGGCAACTACAACGACATTCTGATGGAGCAGTTGGCCAACGACGGGGACGGCGCCTACCACTACGTCGACACGCTGGCCGAGGCGCGCAAGGTATTCGTCGACAACCTCGTCGGCACGTTGCAGAACATTGCAAAGGACGCCAAGGTCCAGGTAGAGTTCAACCCGGAGGTGGTGCAAAGCTACCGGCTGCTGGGGTACGAGAACCGGTCTGTGGCGGACGAGGACTTCCGCAACGACACGGTCGACGCCGGCGAGGTTGGCGCCGGCCACAGCGTGACCGCCCTGTACGAGGTCAAGCTGCACCCGGAAGCGGACGGCGCTCTGGGCGTCGTGTCGGTCCGCTACGAGGACCCGGACAGCGAGGAGGTCAGCGAGGTCACCCGCGCGCTCCAACGGGAGGAGCTGGTTGCGAGCTTCGTGGACGCGACTCCGAGGTTCCAGCTGGCAGCAGTCGTGGCGGAGTTCGCGGAGATCCTGCGTGAGAGCTACTGGGCGCAGGATGGCAGCCTGGCTGAAGTCGCCGCGGAGGCGAGCCGGGTGCGGCGCCTGCTCCCGCAGGATGCCGAAGTGGAGGAGTTTGCCGCGCTGTCCAGCCAGACCGAGCGGATAGCATCGGCAGGGCAGTAGTAGAGAGCCGGCGCGCCGCCGCCGCGAAGGCCGGGCACGTTCCCGGAACCTTCGCGGCGGTGGCCGCTTCGCAAGCTCCGCGCCGCGTTCCACCCCCGCTACTCCCGCAACATTGGGAATCCACCCCGCCCTGCACAGTCCATACCAAGCGGGGTAGACGTATGCGACGGGCTCAGTACGGTACGCTTGGAGACTGCTGGGACGCCTGAGACCGCGAAAGCAGCCGGGCAGCGGATCACTCGTCCCGCCCACCACCGCCCACTGCCCGCTACTGTATCGGCAGGGGCGGCTGGAGCCACCAGGACGTCTCGTTGACCTCTATCCGGTCGATCCACTTGACCCAATCGTAGCCGCGCTTCCCCGGGGCCACCAGGCGGACGGGGAAGCCGTGTCCGTGCGACAGCCGCTCGCCCCCGACCCTGGTCGCCAGCAGGCAACGCCCGGCCTCCTCGATGGAGAAGCGCCTGTAGTAGCCGGTGACCGACGTGAAGGTCACGCTCGCCGCGGAGTCCCGCAGTCCCGCCCGTTCGAGGATCTCGTCCACCCGCGTCCCCGTCCAGACCTGGGTCGAGTGCCAGCCCCCAGTGCAGTCCAGGGTGGCGGTCGTTTCAGATGGGCCGTCCAACTCCTCGTAGGACAGCGACAAGCTCCGGCCCACTGCGCCGGACACGTCCAGGGCCCAGCGGTCAGCGTCGACCGCCCCCGGCCGGTCGTTCAGCCACGACGTACGGGGGAAGTCGTTCCCGGAGTAGCTCTTCGCCTCGTAGGAGCCGGTGAAGCGGCGCTCCGGGGCATTCGTCCGGCTCAGCCGGGAGCCCAGCTCGGCGAGCTGCCACGCCGCCAGGCCCGCTACGACCACGCCGCCCAGTCTCAAGAACGAGCGCCGGTCAGCCCAGAACGATAGGGGAAATCCGCGCGTCTGGTATATCGCGTGCCACACGAAGACCGGGACCAGCAGCGCGCCGAGGTTGATGTGCCAGCTGACCCCGCTGAACCCGGTCAGGTGGTACGGCCCCGACAGCGACCAGGCGATGCCCGTGCCCAGAGTCGCCAGCAGCATGAACAGCAGGAAGATCGACGCGTACCGGGGCGCGCCGGGCCGGGGAAGCTTCAGGGAAGAGAAGACCAGCCTCAGCTTCCAGATTAGGATGAACAGTATTCCATACCCGGCGATCCGGTGAATGACGATGAAGGCGGCATTGTCCGGCGTGCCGCCCGCGGTGAGGGAGAAGAAGCCCGTCACGAGCTCGACCGCGATGCAGACCAGAAGGAGCGCGTTGGACCAGGCGAACCTCACCGGACACCCCTACTCGCGAATGTGCTCAGGTGATCGCATCTTACTGAGCCCGTGGGCCGGAGGAAATAGGCCCAGGGCGAACATACTTTGTAACGCCGCCATCCTCAGAAAGGTAGCGACCGTGTCACCAGCAGGCTGAGGGAGAAAGGGGGTCCAAGGCGGGAGCAGCGAGCCGTTGCGGTCGAATTCGCGCCGGCCGTCCGGTCGGTTGAGGCTACGGACGGCGCTTGACCCCTGGTGGGCGTCAGAGTAGAGTGCGGCGGATGAATCACACTGTTGCAACCGGACGGGGGGATGCATGAGGGTCTTCGTGGTGCTTCCAGCGGCCAGAGGCACGTACCCGCCGGAGGCGGAGCAGCGCCGGATTGACGTGGTGCAGTCGTACTCGACGCCGGAGGTGGAGGTGGACGTCGGATTTCCCGCGGAGGCGTCGGGCTTCATGCCCTACGGCGGGTCCGGCCCCGGCGGCGTCCAGGTCGCACGCAACCACATCCTGGTGGCCGAGCGGATGATCCAGGCGGAGCAAGAGGGGTACGACGCCTGCTTTCCCTTTGGAATGATCGACTTTGGAGTCGAGATTGCCCGAGGGATGTGCAGCATCCCCATCGTCGGGCAGACGCAGGCGGCGTACTGCATGGCGGCGATGATGACGCAGCGCATGGGCATCATCAGCTACCAGTCGAGCGGCCACTCGCATTTCTGGCGTCAACTGAGGGAGTACGGCTTCGAGCACATGTGTGTGGGCATGGGGGCGGCGGAGATGCCGAACAACGAGATGCCCTCACGCCGGCAGGAGCTGTACGACCGCTTCGTGAGCGAGGGCAAGCGGCTCGTGAAGGAGGAGGGCGCCGAGCTCATCGTGTGCCACGGCATGTCGATGTCGCCGATAGAGTTCAAGGCGGAGGAGTACGCGGAGGGGATCGGCGTGCCGGTGCTGGAGGGCGTGGGGTGCGCGCTGGCGATGGCCGTGGCGTGGGTGCGCATCGGGACGCCGTACAGCCCCATACGATACAGGCGGAGGGGGTAGGCTGCCGGGGCGGCCCGTCGTCCAAGGGATTCGCAAGGAGGGGTCCATGAGGGTATTGGTTGTCCTGCCCGGGGCGCGGGGAATCTACCCGCGAGAGGCGGAACAGCGCCGGATAGACGTCGTCAAGTCGTACTCGACACCTGAGGTGGAGGTTGAGGTGGACTTCCCCGCGGAGCCTGCGTACGAGCCGATGGGCCGCGGAGGGACAGCGGTACAGGTGGCGCGCAACCATATTCTGGTGGGCGAGCGGATGATCCAGGCCGAGAAGGAAGGCTATGACGCCGCCTTTCCCTTCGGTATGGTGGACTTTGGAGTTGAGATCGCACGGTCGGCGTGCAGCATCCCCATCGTCGGACAGAGCCAGGCGACGTACTGCATGGCGGCGATGATGACGCAGCGCGTCGGCGTCATCGGGTACCAGTCCAACGGTCACGCCAACTTCCGGCGGCAGCTGCGCACCTACGGGTTCGAGCACCTGGTGGTGGGCATGGGCGCGGCGGAGATGCACAACTCGGAGATGCCCAGGCGCCGGCAGGAGCTGTACGACCGCTTTGTGAGCGAGGGCAAGCGGCTGGTCGGGGAGGGGGCAGAGGTCATCGTGTGCCACGGCATGTCCATGAGCCCCGTGGAGTTCAGGGCGGAGGAGTACGCGGAGGGGATCGGCGTGCCGGTGCTGGAGGGCGTGGGGTGCGCGCTGGCAATGGCCGAAGCCTGGGTCCGGACCGGGACGCCCTACAGTCCCGTGCGGTACCGGCGCGGGCCATAGCCCGAACCGGCGGGCGGCGCCAAAGCCGGGTCAGACCACTTCCTGGGTCCTAAGCCGGGCGATCTCCTCCGGGGTGTAGCCCAATTGCGCCAGGACCTCAACCGTGTGCTCCCCAAGCTGGGGCGCCGCGTGACGGACCGCTGCCGAGGTCGCCGAGAACCGGAGCGGCGGGGCCACCATCCGTGTGCGGCCCACCCTGGGGTGCTGGACATGCACCAGCATCTCGTTCTCCACCACCTGGGGCTCCTTGAAGACCTCTTCCCGGCCCAGGATAGGGCCCGTGGGGACATCGGCCTCGTAGAGCTGCTCCAGGCACTCCCGGGACCCCCCTCGCTTCATGATCTCCGCAATCTTGGAATGGATCTCCCTACGGAGCTGGGGACGCTGGGCGTGGTCGGTGAACCGGGGGTCCTCCAGGACATAGTCGAGGCCCAGCACCTGGCACATGCGGGTGAACTGGCGGTCGTTGTTGGGGGCGATGTTGATCCACTTGCCGTCGGCGCACTGGTAGACGCCGAAGCCGCCGTCGACGCGCTCGGCGCCAGGGTCCGGGTCGTCCTGCGCGTGGGTGAGGGCGGTGAGCTGGAGGGCGAGCCACGTGTGCAGCAGAGACGCCTCCACCTTCTGTCCCTCGCCGGTCTTCTCCCGCGCCCAGAGGGCTGCCATGACCCCATAGGCCAGCAGCATGGGTGTGGCGCTTATGGCGGCGTAGATGCCCGCCGTCATCGGGGCGCCGTCCGGCGCGCGCCGCTGCATCACGCCCGCCAGGCCCTGAAGGATGCGGTCGTACCCTCCGCGGTCGGCGAAGGGCCCCCTGTTGCCGTAGGCGCTGACGGCGGCGTAGACGAGGCGGGGGTTGATGCGGCTGAGGGTGTCGTAGTCCAGGTGCAGGCGGGCAGCCACGCTCTGCCGGAAGTTGACCACCAGGACGTCGGCATCCTCGGCGAGCCTGTGGACTATCTCACGGCCCTCGGGCGTGCGGATGTCGACGGTGATGCCCCTCTTGTTCCGGTTGAGGGTGGTGAAGTTGCGGCTGTCGTTGCCCCAGAAGGCCGTGGTCCCCATGCCCCGAAAGTGGTCGCCGTCCCGGGGCTCGACCTTGATGACGTCCGCGCCAAGGTCGGCCAGGTACATGCAGGCGCCGGGGCCGGGGGCCTGCTGGGCGAGGTCGATGACACGGACGCCGTCCAGGGGGCCGTGCGGGCTGCCGTCGCCGGTGGGGGCGTTCAAGGCCTACACGACCTCACTATTGCGCAGGGCCGCAATCTCCTCCGGGGCGTAGCCAAGGTGCTCCAGGATCTCGGCGGTGTGCTCACCTAGCTGGGGCGCGGCGTGACGGACGGCCGAGGGGGTCACGGAAAAGCGGAGGGGCGTGGCAACCATGCGGGTGCGGCCGACCTTGGGGTGCGGGACATCCATGAGCATCTCGTTTTCCACGACTTGGGGCTGCTCCAGGACCTCCGCCCGGTCCAGGATGGGGCCCGCGGGGATGTCGGCCTCGTAGAGCTGCTCCAGGCGCTCGTCAGAGCTCCCGGCCTTCATGATCTCGGCGACCTTGGAGTGGACCTCCTTACGCAGCTGGGGCCGTTGCGCGTGGTCGGTGAACCTGGGGTCCTCCAGGACGTAGTCGAGGCCCAGCACCTGGCACATGCGGGTGAACTGGCGGTCGTTGTTGGGGGCGATGTTGATCCACTTGCCGTCGGCGCACTCATAGATGCCGAAGCCGCCGTCGACGCGTTCGGCGCCGGGGGCCGGGTCGTCCTCGGCCTGGGTCAGCTCGGTGAGCTGGAGGGCGAGCCAGGTGTGCAGCAGAGAGGCCTCGACCTTCTGCCCCACTCCGGTCTTCTCCCGCGCCCAGAGAGCGGCCATGACCCCATAGGCCAGCAGCATGGGTGTGGAGGTGTCGGCGGCGTAGAGGCCGGCCGTCAGGGGAGTGCCATCCGGCATGTGCCGGTACATGACCCCGGCCATGCCCTGGAGCACGCGGTCGTAGGCGCCCCGGCCGGCGTGTGGCCCCCTGGTGCCGTAGGCGCTGACGGCGGCGTAGACCAGGCGGGGGTTGAGCCCGCTGAGGGTGTCGTAGTCCAGGGTGTAGCGCTCGGCGGCGCCGGGGCGGAAGTTGGAGACCATGACGTCGGCGCGGCTGGCGAGCTTGTGGATGATCTCACGGCCCTCGGGCGTGCGGATGTCGACGGTGATGCCCTTCTTGTTGCGGTTGAGGGTTATGAAGCGACGGCTGTTGTCCTTGAGGAATGCCGTCGTTCCCGTTGCCCGGGCAGCATCGCCGTACCTGGGCTCCACCTTGATGACGTCTGCCCCCAGGTCGCCCAGGTACATGCTGACGCCGGGCCCGGCGGTGTTGGAGGCCATGTCGATGACCCGGATGCCATCCAATGCTGCCTGCATGGTCCCGCTCCTCCTCTGTGAGTCATGGAATGATGATGGAGACACAATAGCCTAGGGCTACCTACCCCGCAAGCGCGGGGGGGCGCAGGCGCCGCACGGGGCGCCGCCGTGACGTCCAACGCGATGCTAGATGCCGTAGAGCGCCCTGGGATTGTCGTCAACGATCTTGCGCTTGGCCTCCGGGCTCACGTCCTCCCGCTGCTGGAGGATCTGAAGGGCCTCGAGCTCGCTGGAGGTGTCCGCGTGGCCGTAGTCGGAGCCGATGACGAGGTGCTCCTCGCCTGCGAACCTGAGGATGTAGGGGATGTCTTCCTCGGTCTGACAGGCGACGTAGAACTGCTTCCGGCGCATGAGGTCGGGCTGGATCTCCCTGCCCTGCATCCGCTTGAGGCGGGCGCCGAGGTCGGTCAGTGCGTAGGGCACCCACGAAGCCGCGGCCTCGATGAAGCCCCAGCGCACCCTGGGGTACCGCTCAGGGATGTCGCTGAGGGCCATGGCGTGGAAGGCGGAGATGACGGGGACCTTCGCCTTCCACAGGCCGGTCAGGCGGGAGTGGAAGATGCCCTCGAAAGCGTGGTTGTACATGCCGGCATGGAAGCAGACGGGCAGCTCGAGGTCGTTGGCCTTCTGGTACAGGGGGAAGAGGTACGGGTCGACGGGGGTGTAGTCGCCCATGAGGCCGTGGAGCATGACTCCGCAGGCGCCGTTGGCCTTGCCGAACTCGAGCTCCTCCATGGAGGCGTCCCGGTCCAGGATGGGCGGCACAAGGAGCCAGCGGAACCGGTCTTCGCCGTTGCGGTAAGCGTCCGCCAACCAGCGGTTGTACGCCCGGCACATGGCAACCTGAGTGTGAGTGCGGGCGCCCATGGCCATGCCCAAGAGGACAGTGGGATAGAGGACCTGGATGTCTGTGCCCAGCTCATCCATGTGCTTGAACCGCATGTCCAGGTTGCGCATCTCCGCGGAGTCGGCGGGGGTCCGGGAGCGCTCGGGGGGGAACGCGCGTTTGTTGGACATCATGCTGTCGAAGAACCAGAACTCGCTATTCCGGTTGGTCGAGGAATCCGAGCCGGTCTGCGTGAGCACGCGGGGGCGGACGGCAGCGTCGTCGCCCTGCATATAGCTCCAGGTCACCTCGGTCTCGATCACGTGGCAATCAACGTCAATGACAGACATCCGCCTCTTCCTTTCTGCGCGAGGGTTCGAAGTCCGTGCGTCTCCGGCGAAGGGGAGAAGGGGCGTTAGTCGACGACATGCCGGCGCCGAGAGCCTACCCCGCCGCGATGTCGGGCCACTCGCTGAGCAGCCGTCCGTAGCCCGATGCGTGGTGGTGGACGCCGAGCAGCGAGAGGACGTGCCAGTGACCCGCGATGTTGCTGGTGACGACCGGTGCGCCAAGCTGCTGCTCGAGCCGCTCCAGGACAGGTCCGGACGCGAGGGGCGCCTGGAAGTAGACGCCCTGGAAACCTGGGGCGTCGTTGAAGGAGGCGACGGTGAGGTCGAAGACCTGCTCCGGCGGCAGGGCAAGACCCTCGGCGATGGTGGTGAAGGGCTTTTGGCGTGGACTGACGGCCTCCAGACCGTGTCCGGCGAGGTAGTCCCGCAACAGGCTGTCCACCGTATCGTCCCAGGGTGTCATCAGGAGCAGGCGATGCACGCCCAGGGAGCGCAGGGCCGTGGCGCTGGCGTTGGCCGCAGTGGTCACGGGGACATCCAAAAGGGCTTGCAGGTCTTCCAGCAGGCCTGGGTTGAGGAGCTGCACAGGGGCGCCCATGACGACGACGCCCTGCCAAGCGCGCTCGCGGACCAGGTCAGGGACCTCCTTGAGGTAGGCGTCCTTGACGCCAATGAGGGGGATGTTCATCTCATAGCTGGTGCCGCGCGTGAAGTCCATGACGGCGCCCATGCCGACGTAGTCGACGGCAACGCTGTCGGGGACCATGCCGCCGGAGGAGGTGTGGCCGCTGCGGGGTCCGCCCGCTTGGACGAACCCGACTCTGGTCGTCGTTTGTTGTGTCACAGGCGCCTTTCGCTCAGAGAGTCCGGTCGTGGCTTCTCACGGGCCGGCGGACAGAAGGCGGGGACCGTAGAGGCGGATGGAGTTGTCCCAGAGGGTCTTGCGCTTGCTGTCGTCGGTGATGGGCTGATCGCCGAACCAGGGCAGGACCTTGTCGGGGTCGGGAGCGTCGGGGTGCGGGTAGTCGGTGTTCCAGACGAAGTTGTCGTCGCCCATGAAGTCGATGGTCTTATCGAGTCCGGGCTCATCGGGGTCGGCGGAGATGACGCACTGGCGCAGGACGTACTCGCTGGGCTTTATCGGGAGGCCGGCGCCGAGGATGTTGCGGCGGCCGTGGGAGTGGTCGTCCATGCGGGGGAGCCAGAACATGGCCCAGCCGACGTTGGATTCGAGGACGCCGAGGCGGAGCTTGGGGAAGCGGTCAAGGACGCCGCTGAAGATGAAGTGGGCGGTGCTGATCATGTTGTCCATGGGGAAGCCGGTGATGTGGTCGATGGCGCCGAAGGCGCTGTCGCTGAGGCCGCGGAAGGGGGCCGCGCGGCGGTGGCGGGATTCGCCGTGGAGGGAGATGGGGAAGTCGAGGTCGCAGGCCAGCTGCCAGAGGGGATCGTACTCGGGCTCGTGGAGCCACTTGCCCTCCGGGAGGAGGGGGTTGCGGACGGAGACGGCCCCGAGCTGCTCAACGGCGCGGCGGGCCTCGGTGACCATGGCCTCCGGGTCGGCGCCCGGAAGAGTGGCGGTGAACTTCAGCCGCTTGGGGTCGATGCTGACGTACTCGCTGCACCAGTTGTGGTAGGCGCGGGACATGGCGGCGCCGGCCTCGGCGTCCTTGAGCGAGAACTCCATGACGCGGTTGCCGTTGGTGGAGAGGATAACCTGGATGTCCCAACCGAAGCGGTCCATGTCCTTGAGGCGGATCTCCGGGGACCACCATTCGTCGTAGGCTTCGCCGTACTTGTCGGCCATCCACTTGTCGTGGGAGGCGGGGATGTCCCTGCCGTTGACGTCACGAAAGGCGTCTTCGGGGGCGTAGACGAAGAAGTTGCGCCGCATGCCGATGACGCGGGGCACGCGGTCGCGGTAGGCGGGCTCCACGTAGCGCTCCCAGAGGTGCTGGGGCTCGTGGTGGTGGGCGTCGGCGTCGATGACCTTGAATCCGTTCCACATGGCGTGAACTCCTCTCAGGGTTGCTATCGAAGCGGGCCAACCGGGGCTGGGAGCATCCTAGGTCTGCCGCGGAGGCCGGTCAAGTGGACCCGCGGCGGGGCGGCACTCACTGCTTGGGATTGGGAATGCTTCGATCCAGGACGTGGTCTATCTGCGTTCCGATGTGCTCCGCGAGCTGCGTGGCCTTGGCTTCATCTGATCCGTGGCCCTCGGCGAAGTAGCCGGCGGTCTCCCGCTGCTGCTTCAGGAAAGGGAGGGCCTTGCCCACGAACTCCTCGTTGTACTTTGGCCTGGCCGCGATGCGGACGTTGACTCGCGAGAAGATGCGTACCGTGCCCGCGCTG
The DNA here is from genome assembly GCA_965197715.1 of Dehalococcoidia bacterium. Lineage (GTDB taxonomy): Bacteria > Chloroflexota > Dehalococcoidia > Lucifugimonadales > UBA1127. The sequence continues at coordinate 1,561,510 of OZ240224.1, read as the reverse complement.
CCGCACGAGGCGCAGGACGCCTGGTGCGTGGAGACGCGGGCGCCTGGCACCAACGCTTCCGTGATGCTATCGCAGCTCTTGCAGCGGTATTCGTAGAGCGGCATCTTGGGCCGCCTTGTCGAAAGAGATGTGCCACAGCCCTAGAGATGGACTCTCCAGAGCAGCGCGGTCTAAGTGTATGCTCCTCGGGTGGCGTCTGCAAGCTTTTGACAGGCCCCATTTGGTGGTGCTAGCATCATGCGGCGACGCGAGCCCGACGTCCCGCGCGGGCGAGCCGCAGGGCTGCGGACGCACCGTTCGGCATGGCCCATGCCAGCCCGCGACTTTCCTCAGACGAGCACGCTGTCGTGGAGCGTCCAGCGGCCCCCGACGGGGCCGGGTCCGTAAGTTTGCAGAGGAGTGTGAGATATGACAACACAGCCAGCACCGCGCTATTGCTGGGGCATGATCGGCCCCACGGGCGGCGGCGGCGAGGACGGTCCCAACACGCGCGCCGAGCCGCTACTTCCCCCCGACGTGACCCTCGTGACCAACGGACTGGGGATCAGCGACTACACGGTGGACGGGGTGGAAGAGGCCATTGGCCGGTATGACGACCTGGTGCGGGACTTGACTAGCCGGGGCGCCCAGAGGGCAGTCCTCGCGGGCATCCCTATCTCGGTGCAGCTCGGCCGTCCCCGGGTGCTGGAGCTTATGGAGCACACGCAGAAGGACCTCGGCGTGCCTGGCGACACGGCGGGGGAGGCGGTGGTCGCGGCGATGCAGCACCTTGGGGTGAAGAGGGTGACGGTGGGCAGCCGCTGGGCGGACGAGGTGAACGAGGCGCTGATCCGCTACTTCGCGCACGCGGGTATCGAAGTGCTGGCGATCACGAGCGAGGGGCAGTGGGCGCAGCAGGCCTTTGGCATGAGCTTCGAGATGGGCGTGCGGCTGGCCTTCCAGCTTGGGCGCGAGGCGATACGCAAAGCGCCGGACGCCGAGGCCATCTTCCTACCCGGCGGCGCCTGGCGTCCCCTGCCCGCCGTGCCCATCCTAGAGGAGGACTACAACATCCCGGTCTTCACCAACGGGAACACACGAGCGTGGCGCATCATCCACGACGGCTTCGCGCCGGCGGTGGAGGGCTGGGGGCGGCTTCTGGCGTCGCCGTAGGCCATCCGCTGGCGGGGCGGGAACTCAACCAAACAATCGCGTGCTTGAGGTGTACAGAATGACGGCTTCAGCCAAGACATACGAGACGGTGTTGGTGGAGCGGGAAGACGGCATCGTCTGGGTGACCCTGAATCGTCCGGAGAAGCGCAACGCCATGAACCCGGCGTTGCATCACGATATGGTCGACGTGCTGCGCGACCTCGCTGTGGACGAGGAGTCCCGGGTCCTGGTGCTGACGGGAGCGGGCAACAGCTGGAATGCGGGACAGGACCTGAAGGAGTACTTTCGCGAGCTGGACAACAACCCCGCCGGGCGGAGACAGGCGGGGTGGGACGCCCATCAGTGGCGATGGGAGATGCTGAACATGTTCCCAAAGCCCACCATCGCCATGGTGAACGGGTACTGCTTCGGCGGGGCGTTCACGCCGCTGGTCGCCTGCGACTTCGCGATAGCCGCGGAGGATGCGGTCTTTGGACTCAGCGAGATCAACTGGGGCATCTTCCCCGGCGGCCTCGTGACGCGTGTGCTTGCCGACGCCATGACCTACCGGGACGCGATGTACTACATCATGACGGGCGATACGTTCACGGGCACGCAGGCGGAGGCCATGCGCCTGGTCACCAAGGCTGTGCCGGGGGCGCAGCTCCGGGAAGAGACGGTGGCCCTCGCGCGGAAGCTCATGGAGAAGAACCCGCAAACCCTTCGCGTGGCCAAGGAGGTCTACAAGACCTGCCGCACGATGGACTACTGGCAGGCCCACGAGTACATGGGGGCCAAGGCGGCGGCGCTGAGCGCCATGGACCCGGAGCGGGGCCGCGACGAGGGGATCAAGCAGTTCATCGACGACAAGACGTACCGGCCGGGGCTGGGCGCATACCAGCGCAGAGGCTAGGCCGCCGGCGGTGGGAAGGCCGCTCACCCTGCGGCTCTCGGAGGGCCGGAGCAGGGGCGTGCGGTTGACAGCGGTCAACCCCCGTGCTATAAGCAACGGCATCCTCATAGTCCGTCAAGAGGGAGCAGGGGAAATGGCTATTTCTGGCGTCAGTCTGGCGCTCGTCGGCGATATGTTCATCCAGCGGCAAGACCCCGATTCCATTTTTGCCCATGCCGCTTCCCGCCTCAATGAAGCGGACATCGCCTTCGGTAACCTGGAGGGGCCCATTACGGACGTAGGGGAGGTCCCGGACACGAAGAAGACGATGCGGACCCAGTTCCGTTCAGGGGAGGAAACCATCCACGCCTACACGAGGGCGGGGATCGATGCGTTGAGCCTGGCGAACAATCACATGATGAACATGGGCCCCCAGGGCATGCTGCGCTGCATCGAGGTGCTGGACGCGGCGGGGATCGCCCACGCGGGGGCGGGACGGACCATCGACGCGGCCCATGAGCCTGCGGTGGTGGAACGGAAGGGTGTGCGCGTGGCATTCCTCGCATACACGTGCGTGTTTGCGCCACCCTTTGCGGCAGCGGCGGACCGGCCCGGAATGGCGAAGGTTACCGTGGGCACCAGCTTCGAGCCTCAGCCGCGGCACCTGGAAGTGCCGGGGTCGCCCCCCATCATACGGACGCACCCGGACCCGAACGACACGGCCGCTATGGTGGAGGACGTGCGGCGCGCCAGGGAGCAGGCCGACGTCGTCGTGACGTCGTGGCACTGGGGACTCTCGGGCGCGACGGGCGGGGCCAGCGCCGGGAAGGTGCTGGATTACCAGGTGGGCCTGGCGCACACGGCCATCGACGCGGGCGCGGACCTGGTCGTAGGGCACCACCCGCATCGGCTGGAGGGGATCGAGGCCTACAGGGGGAAGGCGATCTTCTACTCGCTGGGGAACTTTGCCTTCGATTTCTACGGCGGCGTGGCGCAGCAGACGATCATTGCGCGCTGCGACGTCGGCGAAAGGAAGGCGCTGCGGTTCTCCTACGTTCCGGTGCACATCAACGAAGAGGCCCAGCCCGTGCCCTGTTCGACGGCGGACGGTCGGGACGTGGCCCAGAGCATGGAGCAGATGTCGGAAGAGTTTGGCACGCGATTCCTTGCAGGGGAGGTGGATGTTGAGGTAGAGATCGGGGCTGCTGTGCCGGCCTGATCCGCAGAAACGCAGACGAAGACCCTGACGCGACAGGCCGCTCACCTCAAGGCGAGCAGGAGCACGGGTAGAAACCGGGGCGGACACGCCTCAGAGAAAAGGGAGCATATCGACATGAAAGACTCTACGATCGGGTCCAAGCCGGGTTATGGAAGAGGCGCCCAGCGAGGCTTGATACTCCTCGCGGCCTCGGTCTTGCTGGCTGTCTTGGTGGCTTGCGCAGGAGGGGCTACGACAGCCACGGCGCCGGGAACGGACACGGCGGCGGCCCCGGCGCCTGCCGCGCCGGAACGCTCTTCCATGCAAACGATTCAGCCGAAGACGGTGCAGGCGCCGGAAGAGTCCGACGCCATGATGTCAAAGATGGAGCCCCAGTACGGGGGCATCATGCAGACCGTGTCAAAGCGGATGCCGTCCTGCCTCTACTTCCTGGGCGATGCCTGTGTGAGTGGCGGCATGAAGACCACCATCCTACCCCTGTGGGAAGGCATCATTGACTACGAGTACATCGAGCCGGGCCTGCCGACTCGAGGAGCGAGCAAGTATGCGCCCCTCCTAGCAGAGAGCTGGGAGCTGGTGGACCCCAGGACCTATGACTTCACGCTCCGCCAGGGCGTCAAGTGGCACGATGGGACCGTCTTCACGTCCAAGGACGTGATCTGGAGCCTGAACCAGTGGGCCGACCCGACCAGCCACGGCTCACTTCAGACCGTTTTCAAGACCTTCGAGAAGGTAGAGGCCACCGGCGACTACGGGATCCGGATCACGTTGAAGGAGCCCTCACCCTACTTCTTCGGCACCATCACGTACATTAACCCCCGGATCATGGCGGCCCACATCGCAGAGCAGGCGGGGAACCCCACCGGCGAAGCGTTGGTCGAGGCGTACAACAGCGTCGACAAAGCGATAGGCACTGGCCCCTTCAAATTGAAGTCGTACGACAAGACGGCAGCTGTCGAGCTGGTGCGCAACGACGACTACTGGGGCGGCCGACCGTACCTCGACGGCATGAGCATCCTGTACGTCAAGGACATCTCCGCGTGGCAGGCAGCCTTCGCCACCAGCAAGATCGACTACGTCACGCTGGACGACCGCGTTCAGGCCGACACCCTGCTCAAGAACAACCCCGACGCCACGGCGTTGAGCTACCACATCACCTCCATAGCGCCGGTGAGCTTCAATATCACAGCAGAGCCCTTCAATGATGTGCGGATCCGCCGGGCCATCAACCTGGCCCTCGACCGCCAAGGTATAAACGCCAGCGCCATGTTTGGAGATGGCTACACGTCCCTGGTGCCCCTGGCCGCGGGCCTCACGCAGACCGGCTGGGGTGTTCCCCAGGAAGAGTACCTGCAGTGGCCCGGCTTCCGTCAGCCCAAGGACCAGGATATCGCGGAGGCCAAGCGGCTTCTGGCTGATGCGGGAATCCCGGAGGGGTACGAGATCGTCCTCAAGCACGACCGCGGCAGCTCAGGACCCTCAACCCTCGCCGAGCCCGTGGCGGGTCAGCTTCGGGCCATCGGTCTGAACGTCAAGGTCCAGCCCCTGGAGCCCGCGACCTACCTGTCAGAGGTGGAGAGGGAACGAGACTTCGGCATCATCGTGGGCGGCGGTGGTGGTGCCAGCGACACCCCCTCCCTCGGGATGGCCGACTACTGGCACTCCACCGGGCCCTCCAACATCTTCGGTGTCAACGATCCGCAACTTGACCAGTTCATCGAGGCAGCGCTGGTGGAGTTGGACGACGACAAGCGCAGCGAGCTGTACGGCAGAGTGCAGCGCCACATCTACGACAACGTGTACTCCCTGTCCCTCCCCGTGCTGGCCAAGTTCCAGCTCTGGCAGCCCTGGCTCCATGAGTTCTATGGGACCTTCTCCTCGAACGTGTCCCACTTCAACTCGGCGGCCTACTGGCTGGAGGTGGACAAGATGCCCGCAGAGCGGCGAAGCTGGTAACGGCTCCAGCGGATCCCTCAAAATAAGAGAGGGGTCGAGGAGGCGCATGCCTCCTCGACCCCTCTTCTTTGCCTCCGCGCTCGGGGACCCGTCTCATGCGATGTGTGAGCCCGTCTCACAAAGCTGGGCCATCCGAGTCTCTAAGCTCCTGCATTCCGCCTTTCCACGGAATAACGGGATGGCGCGCCGCATGCCACCCCCGTCATTGCCCGCGAAAGGAGATCCTTGCACAACCGTCATTCCCGCACCCACCCGCCGTCATTGCCTCGAAAATGGGTGATCCACCCCCCTCCTCGTCATTCCCGCGAAGGCGGGAATCCAGGGTGGCGGGGGCGCGGGGCGATGCAACGGGGCCGGGGCCTCTCCCCTATTTTCGTTGGCTGTGGTGTGGGTTGCCAACATGAGCGATTCCCCCGCAGGCGGGAATCCATCCCCCCCTGCGCGAGCATGCTACCTCCCTCACACCTTGTGAGGCAGCTTCCCACTGTTGCGCCGGCCTGCGGAGGAAGCCAGGCGCCCGCAAGGGGCGCCCCTACGGTCTGGAGGGCGGGAGTGAAGCGGGCTGGGCTATCTTCCACGCAGCCGCGGGTCCCAGATGTCGCGCAGGGCGTCGCCCAGCAGGTTCCACCCCAGGACTGCCATGCTGATGGCCACGCCGGGGAAGATGGCCGTCCAGGGGGCCGCCAGCAGGTAGGTCCTCGCCTTTCCGCCGAGCATGCTGCCCCAGGACGGCAGCGGCGCGGGAACGCCAAGCCCCAGGAAGCTCAGGGACGCCTCCGAGAGGATGGCAGAACCCAGCTCGGTGGCGGCGATGATGATGATGGGCGCCGTGACGTTGGGGAAGATGTGGCGCCACATGAGCCGGTTCTCGCTGCCGCCGATGGCCCTGGCGGCGTCGACGTAGACGTTGTTCTTCTCCGTCAGCACGGCCCCGCGGACCACGCGGTTGTTCCTCGGTACGAGGCCAAAGGAGATGGCGATTGTGACGTTCAAGAGTGACGGTCCAAGGGCTGCCAGGATGGCCAGCGCGAATATGACGCCGGGGAAGGCCTGGAGGGCGTCCATGACCCGCTGGAGCGACATGTCCAGGCGTCCGCCAAAGTAGGCCGACGCCATCCCCAGCGGCACGCCAAGGATCATCGACAGCCCCACGGCGCCCAGCCCCACCGCCAGGCTGATCCGAGCGCCATGGACGATCCGGCTCATCAGGTCTCTGCCCAGGTGGTCGGTTCCCAATGGGAACTGCCGGCTCGGGGGATTCAGCACCTCGGCCCCGTGCATTTGGATCGGGTCGTAGGGCGCGATGAGGTCGGCCAACAAGGCGGCGAGGACCACGATGGCGATGATGCCGGCGGACACGGCGCCCAGGGGCTTCTTACGGCCCAGGGACACCAGCTTGCCCACCATCCCCCATGGCGATGCGCTGCGGCCTGTCTCGCCCCGGAGGGTGACAGACAGTGAGTTGCCCGTGCCTGGATCTTCAGCCATCTTTCACTATCCTGTGCGGGCAGCGTTCAAGAGTATCGAATTCGGGGGTCCAGCCAGGCGTACAGCAGGTCCGTGATGAGATTGATCCCCAGGACGATGAGGGCTATGAAGAGGATGCTGCCCTGGATGAGGGGGTAGTCACGCTCAAATATGGCCTGAACGGTGAGGGCGCCCAGCCCTTGGATGTTGAAGACGGTCTCGATGAGTACGGACCCCTCCAGGAGATTCGCGACCTGACCTCCAATGACGGTAACGACGGGGATGAGGGCATTCTTGAGGGCGTGCCGATAGACGACGAGCCGCTCCGCCAGGCCCTTGGCCCTGGCCGTGCGGACATAGTCCTGCCGCAGGACCTCCAGCATGGTGGAACGGGTCATGCGCATGGTTGTCCCGACGAGGCGCGTGCCTATGGCGATCCACGGGAAGAAGAAGAGCTGGAAGTGACCCCAAGGGTCGTCGTAGAGGCTGACGTAAGTGAGTGTGGCAAGGTAGTTGAACCAGAGGGCCGGCAGGAGGACCAGCAGGGTGGCGATCCAGAAGTTGGGGGTCGAAAGGAAGAGGACGCTGATCACTCGCGGGAAGTAGTCCTCGGCCCGGTCCTGTCGGGTCGCGGCGAGGACGCCGAGGGGGATCGCCATGGTCACGCCGATGACAATGGCGCCGACGGCCAACTCGAAGGTGACGGGCAGGCGGTGCAGGATCTCCGACATGACGGGTTCACGGGTCCAGAAGGAGGTGCCCAGGTCCCCGTAGCGGACGAAACGCCAGATCCAATCGACAAACTGGACGTAGGCCGGCCGGTCCAGGCCGAGGCGCTCGCGTATCTGCTCATAGTACTCGAGGCTGCTGCGCTCCTCCGGGTCGCCGGCCGCCATGAGGAGGGCGGCGTCGCCGGGGATGAGCCGCATGATGACGAAGACGATGATGGCCACGAGCAAGGCCGTCGGAATAGTGTACCCGACGCGCCGGGCGACGTATTCCTTCACTCATATCCTCCGGAAACAGTCCAGAGTCTTTCCCGGCCGGTCAGCGTTCGGGGGTCCCGGGGCCCCCCCACTCTCAGCGTGGTGGGAACGTACCCCATGCGGGGAAGATTGGCAAGCGCCACTCATCCGCTCCGGGTGCATGTGCGCATGGGAGAGCGCAACTATGCATGGGGCGCCTGGTCGCTGACGCGTTGCGGCTAGACAACCTCCCCGCTCCTCAACTGCTGGACCTCTTCCGGGGAGTAGCGGAGCTCTTGGAGGATTTCGCCCGTGTGCTGGCCAAGGGTGGGAGCGGGCGCGGGGACGTCCCAGGGCATCTCCGAGAGCATGATGGGCGCGCCCATCATGCGCGTGGGGCCGACGACGGGGTGGTCCACGGTGATGATGGCCCGATTGTCGAGGACCTGGGGCTCGTGGAACACATCGGGGCGGTCCCGGATGGGCGCGCAGGGGACGTTCGCTTCTCTGAGCTTCTTCAGCCAGTCCTCCGAGGGCTCAAGGAGGAAGAGCTCCTCTATGATGGGAAAGACCTCGCCGCGGAAGGCCTCGGAGTGGGCGGGGTCCTTCAGTCGCGGGTCGTCGGCGAGATGCTCCAGGTCCATGAGGGCGCAGAGGCGGGCGAACTGGTCGGCCTGGAGGGCGCCCACGTTAATGAAGACGCCGTCGCCGCAGCGGAAGATCCCGTAGGAGGGGGAGCCGCCCTCGCGGGGCGGCGATGGGTCGTTCTCCGCCCAGACCAGGTCGCTGCTCTGCATGGCCACGGCGGCCTGCATGAGCGAGGTTTCCACCTCCTGGCCGCGCCCAGTCTTCTCTCTGGCCCACAGTGCGAGCATGACGCCGTAGGACATGAGCATGGGAATGGAAGCGTCTGAGATCCACACGCCAGCGGTCATGGGCTTGCCCTCGGCGTTCCTGCGGTACATGGCGCCGGTGAGGCCCTGGGTCATTCTGTCGAAGCCGCCCAGGCCGGCGTAGGGGCCCCTGGCGCCGAAGGCCGTGATGGAGCCGTAGATGATGCGGGGGTTGATGGCGCGCAGGCTCTCGTAGTCAACGCCCAAGCGCTGAGCGGCGCTGCGGCGCATGTTGGTGATGAGCACGTCAGAGCGCTGCACAAGCCTTGAGAGCACGTCGATGCCCTGAGGCTTCCGAATGTCCAGGGTGAGACTGCGCTTGTTGCGGTTCAGGAGCATGAATGCTCGGCTGTTGTTGCCGAGGAATGGTGTGCTGCCCATACTGCGGGACTGGTCCCCGACTGTGGGCGGCTCCACCTTGATGACCTCTGCGCCCTGGTCGGCCAGGTACATGCTCACGCCGGGGCCGGCCAGGTGCTGGGCCATGTCCAAGACTCTTACGCCTTCAAGTGCATAGCGCATGGCTGTGTTGGGTCGCCTCCTTGAGGATTGATCGTCATTACCGGGTCCCGCGGGGTAGGGGCCCGGCGCTACTCAACCGCAGGCCAGTCGCGGAGGAGGGTCCCTCCACCGGGGACGCTGTAGCTCTGACCCAGCTTGGACAGCACGTACCACATCATGGACGTGGTACTGGCCACGACGGTGGTGTTGAGCTCCGATTCCAGGCGGTCCATGATGGGAAGGGGGTTGAGCACGAGGCCCTGAAAGTAGATGCCGTCGACGGCGCCCGCGTCATCGAAGGCGCGTTTCGCGATGTCGAAGACCTGGTCCTGCGTGAGGCTCGCGGCGTCGGCGTAGACGGGCACGGTCTGGGCGGCGGAGACGGCATCGACCCCGCGGTCCTGGATGTACTTGCGGATGCCGTCGATGAGCGGGCCGTCAAAGGGAGAGATCGAGAGGACGCGCTTGACGCCGCAGGCCTTCAGGGCGGCGACGCTTGCGCCCATGGCGGTGATGATGGGCAGCGGCACGGCGTCCCGGAGGCGCTGGAGGATGTCCGGGTTGAGGACCTCGCGGGGGGCGCCGCTGACGCCGACGGCGTGCCAGTCGTGCTGGCCCACGATGTCGCTGATCTTGGCGACGATGGCGTCCCTGGTGCCCTCATGGCGTTTGTAGAGGGAGAACTCGGACCCCTGTCCGAGGCCGATGAAGTCGATGTGTACGCCGTCCGGGATGAGGGGCGCGAAACCCGGGCTGGCGTCGCCCGAGGTGTTTCCCGAGCTGAGCATGCCGAGTCGAGTATGAATGTTGTCAGCCATGTGTCCTTCTCTCCTTGTTGTCATGGGTTGTGTCTTTGCGATTCGCGGGCAGGGCGTGGAGCCGCGGCCCCGGCTAGAAGTCGCGCAGAAGGCGGCCCTTGCCCGGGATGGGGTCCGAGATGCCGGCCTGGCGCAGGCCCTGCCAGGTGATGGCTAGGCTGGCGCTCATGACTCCGACGCCCAGCTCCTGCTCGATGGCGTCGATAGCTTCCACGCTTGGCTGGTGGGCGCAGGCAATCTTGATGGTGTCGATCTCCGGGTGCTCGTCCACGACCTCCCGCGCGAGCCGAGGCACGACGTCGACGGGGATGCGGCCAAGATGGTGCACCCCCGGATAGCCTGCGTGCTTCTGAGCAACGATCTCGAGGTTGTCGGAGGTCTCGTCGGGGAGCATGTCCTGGGAGTCGTCGCGGTCGTTGTACGACAGGACGGCGATGCGGTGGGCGTCCAGGGCCTGAAGGGCCAGGGCCTGTGCCTTCATGCTGGTGGTGAAGGGAATGCCGTAGCGGTCCCTCAGGGACTCGAGGATGCCGGGAAGGTCGTCCCCCAGCGCGGCGTTGAGGGGTTCGCCACCCAGCACCACGCCGGTGACGCCGTTCCTCGCCAGCTCCTCACCGGCCTCGATGAGGCGCAGGCCGGCTTCCCGCCTGTCCTCCAGCGTGGCCCTGCCGCCTCCAACCGTGGAGATGGCCAGGGTTACTCCAGGGGGAGCGATCTTGTAGAACTCGTAGACAAAGACCTCGGCTACTTTGGGTGGGCAGGCGTACCCGACGCGCGCACGGTGTCCGTAGCTCTTGGACATATCACCCTCCTTTGTGCTGCCTCGACCTCGCTAAGCTCGTGACGGGTCCACCCCGGCGGGTGGACCCGGTTTCCATGGGGCTGACCTGATTCACTAGAGAGCCAGGAGCGTCATCAGGTCTCCAACGGTGTCCATGTCCTCCAGTCGGTCCACGGCCCGGATGATGGCGTCCTGCTGCGACTCGGGGACGACGCCCGCGGTACAGAGCCGGAACTTTCGCTGGACGTCCGCCTCCGACATGCGATTCATGGGATGCCCAGGCGCATAGGCGACCTCGGCGGTGTGCTCCTGACCACCGCGGGTCCAGACTCGCAGCCTGCAGGGGTAGGAGCTGTGCTCCGTGGCGCTGTTCAGGGCAGCGTCGAGGCCGATGGTGATGCGGTCCATGAGGGAACGTACGGCGGGATCGAACCAGCGCCGGCCTTCGTACTGGCGCAGGCCGAACTCGCCGTCCCGCAGGGCGACCGCGATGACGAAGGGGAAGGAGTGATCGGCGGTCTCCCTTGTGGCGGGGATGCGCCGCTCAGGAGCGTCCATGACCTGGGAGCGGATGAAGGGGATGTCCGCCATGTGTGCTTCGACGCGGTCGATGTCGTCCGGGTCGTCGATGCTCTCGCGGACCTGAAGAGCGGCTGCGATGGCTGTCTGGCTCGTGCCGACGGCGGGAAAGGCCTTGATGGTGACGTCCACGATGGCGAATTCGCCGTCCAGGGGGGCGATGATGGGGCTGAGGTCGGCGCCGCCCAGGACGGCTTCAGCCCACTCTTCGAGGGCGGTCGGCGGGCCCGTCACGCCCTCGGCGGCCATGGCCGTGGCCACCATGCCGGTATGCGCCCCCATGGAGCTGGCTATGGACTTGGCGGAGGAGAGCTGCCCGCGGCGGACGATGTGCAGCGTTCCGGTGTGGGACGCGCTGAGGGCGATGGCGTCGGCCAGGGTATCGACGGGGAGGCGCCGCAGCCACCCCGCCATGGCGGCGGCGATGATCCCGGACTGGGAGGTGGAGTCCCAGCTGCTTGCCCGCTGCGCGGAAGGGGTGCGGCACTGGACCTCATAGCCGAGCACGATGGCGGCAAGCAGGTCGCGGCCGGAGATGCGCAGCTGCTCGCCGACGGCCAGGGCGACCGGTATGTGGTCGCTGCAATGGGGCATGTCGTTGAGGTCCAGGGTGCGAATCAGGGCGCCGTTGGCCAGCACCGCGTTGGCGGCGGAGGTGCGGCGGGAGACGCCGATCACGGTGCAGTCCGGGGCGCCTCCCATGGCGTGCACGGCTGCCAGGGTGCCGCGTACGGTGGGCTCGGGCAGCGCGGCGAAGGCGCAGCCGATGGAGTCGAGGAGGTGTAGCTTGGCCTCACGGCAGGCAGCCTGCGTGAGGGCCCCGGCGTCAAAGTCGGCGATCCACTGCGCGAGGTCGTGTACGAAGGGCACGTTCCTGTTCCTACGAGTATTTGACGTCGATGGCTGGGCTCAGGAGCCCCGGAGCCGGGGGTCCAGGACGTCGCGGAGGGCGTCCCCGAAGACGGCGAAGGCGAAGGTCACTGAGGCGAGCGCCACACCCGGGTACACGGCCAGCCACGACGCGTCTTCCAGGTGCTCTTTGGCCGCGCCCTGTAGCATGTTGCCCCAGGAAGGATGGGGAGGCGGCACTCCCAAGCCCAAGAAGCTCAGGCCGGCCTCGGTCACGATGGCGCTTCCCAGTTGGCCGGTGGCCAGCACGAAGATGGGCGCGAGGGAGTTCGGAGTGATGTGCCGGCCGATAATGCGCAGGGCGCTGGCGCCAAAGGCGCGCGCCGACATGACGTAGCCCTCCTCCTTGACGGACAGGGCGCTGGCGCGGGAGAGCCGGACGACCTTGTCAACGAAGTTTACGGCGATGGCCAGTGTGACGTTGTTCAGGGACGGTCCCAGCGCCACGACCATGATCAGGACGAGGACGAGGCCGGGGAAGCCCATCATGGTGTCAACGACACGTTGCACCAGGAGATCGAACTTGCCCCCGATGTACGCGGAGGTCACGCCGACGGCCATCCCCACGCTGGTGCCCAGGATCACGGACACCAGGCCGACGTAGAGGGAGACACGGGAACCGTAGATGATGCGGCTGAGCTGGTCGCGCCCGAAGACGTCCGTGCCAGTGAGGTGCTGGGCGCTCGGCGGCTGCATTCGGTCGGGGGGGTTGTGCTCGAATGCGTCGTAGGGCGCCAGGAGCGGCGCCGCTATGGCCACGAAAACAAGGAGGGCGATAGCCAGGCCGCCGGCCGCGCCCAGAGGCTTGCGCTGGATGAAGCGAATGGTTGAGGAGAGGTAGGACGGCCTGTCCCCTCGGCGCAGGACGAACCCCAGCCCCGATGCCGCGTCTGACTGTGGGATGTTTGTGCTCATGCCGGCTTTCGCAGCTTGCTATCGAGAATAGCTGATGCGGGGGTCCACCAGAACGTACAGGACGTCGACAATCAGGTTGATGCTCAGCATGAGAAAGACCATGAGCATGGTGAGGCTCTGGATCACGGGATAGTCCCGGTGGCTGGCCCCCTGGACGATCCCCTGCCCCATGCCCGGGAGGCCAAAGAGCGCCTCCAGGATAACTGTGCCGCTGAGCAGGGCGCCGAGATACAGGGCGCCAACGGTGATCACGGGGATGAGGGCGTTCCTCAGGGCGTGCCGCCCAAAGATCATGCCCTCCCGCAAGCCCTTGCTGCGCGCCGTGCGGATGTAGTCCTGTCTCAACACCTCCAGGATGTTGGAGCGTGTGATCCGGGTCAGGTAGGCGCTGTAGCCCCAGGCGAGGACCAGGACGGGCCAGATGACCTTCTGAAAGTGCATGGCCGGTTCGTCCCAGAGCGCCTTGTAGCGGACGGGCGGGGACCAGTTGAAGTAAATGACCAGGGCCAGGATGATCATGAGCGCCACCCAGAAGTTCGGCAGCGCGTGCCCGGATATGGTGAGGACGCGGATGACGTAGTCCGGCCACTTGTCTTGCTTGACGGCGGCCAAAACGCCCAGGGGCACGGACACGGCCATGGACAGGACGATGGTGTAGAGGGCCAGCTGGACGGTGACCAGGACGCGGCGGACGACCATATCTGAAATGGGCTCGCCGGTGATGAGCGATTCTCCCCCAAAGGTGCCGTTCACCATGCTCCAGAGCCACTTGCCGTACTGGAGAGGCAGGGGGTCTGCGAGGCCGAGCTTTTCCCGAAGCAACTCGGCCTGCTCGTCACTCACCAGGTCCTGATTCTCTCCGCCCTCGGAGAGAATCACGGAGGCAACGTCGCCGGGAATGACGCGCATGGCCATGAAGATGGCCAGGGAGGCCAACAGGAGCGTGGGGATGAACAGGATGAGCCGGCGGGCCAAATACTGGGGCATCTCAGCCTTTTTGCGCGCGGCGCGCGGGTTGTCCCAAGGGATCGAAACCTCGGCCCAAGACGGTCATAGTCGGCTGCATGAGCCGACTATGCGGCGCCCGCCTTTCGGCGCCCCGGAGCGCCTGTGAAAACGGCATGGATTGGGACCGGCGGCGATTACAGACCCAGGCCGTAGAGCTGGTTCACGTTGTCCCTGGCCACCTTTCGTTTGACGGCAGGGTCGATGCCCTCGAAGTTCTGGTCCACGGTTCGGGCCGAGTAGGGCCACGTGGTCACGCCATGGGGGTAGTCGCTGGCCCAGAGGAAGTTGTCCTCGCCGTAGATGGGCGTGGTGAGAGCGCCGGCGCGGTCGTCCTGGAAGGTGAAGAAGACGTTGTTCTTGAGGTAGTCGCTGGGCATGAGCTTGTTGACGTTTCTGTCGGCGTCATAGGCGCTGGAGCGGCCGAAGGAGTAGTCAACGCGCTCAAAGAGGTGGGCGATCCAGCCGACGTCAAACTCGGCGCAGACGACCTTGAGATTGGGGTGCCGGTCGAAGACGCCTGAGAATATGAGGTTGCCGAGGAATTCCTGGGCCGGGGCCTGGGTCCGGGCGAAGCCCAGGGGCTGCTTCCACGGGTCGGTGTCTCTGGGCCCCTCGAAGTGGGTCCGCGCCGCGCCCTGGGTGGTGCTGGTGTGGACGTTGATGACGATGCCTGCATCCTCGGCGGCGGCCCACAGGGGCTCGTATTGGGGTTCGTAGAAGCCGCTGTCCTTGATGCGGGTTGGAATCTGGACGCCGCGGAACCCCAGCTTGGCGTACTCCTCCAGGTCGGCCACGGTGTGCTCCACGTCCAGAATGGAGAGGAGGGGGAGGCCGATGAGGCGGTTGGGGTTATAGCTGCAGAACTCGTGGAGCCAGGCGGCGTAGGAGCGGAGGATGGACCGCTGGAAGGGCTCGTCGGTGAGCGCGTAGAAGAAGCGGGCGGGGCTGGCGAAGAGCACCTCAGCCTCCACCCCGTCGGTGTCCTGGTCCGCGAGGCGGGCGGTGGGCTCCCAGCCGCCGGGGTAGTCCTCATAGGAGAAGGTCTCGTTGAACGTCACCGTGTCGGCGTACTTGGAGACGTCGATGTCGGTGATGCCCTTCTCCTTGGTGAGGGCGCGTCCGATGTTGTAGTGGGAGCAGCCGATGGGGGGCAGCCCTTCGGTGATGAGCCAGGTGCCCTTCGGGACACCGTCCGGGTCCTTTACGACTTTCGGCGCGCGCTCACCGTACTCCTTTTGTACGCGTTCCCAGGCGGCGGGCGGTTCGTTGACGTGGGCATCTCCGGAGATGAGCTTGAAGTCAGGCATCGTGTGTCCTTTCCGCCCGGCTGCGGGCACTCGTAGAGGCTGTGTTGCGCTCTCCTTCGCGAACTAGTTGTCCAACCAGACGGTGGCATAGGAGGTAAAGTCGGACGGGTCGTAGACGGGTGGATACATCCCCTTCACGTAGTCCCGGAAGGGGATCAGGTCGAAACCGATGAAGGTCTGGACCAGGTAGACCTGGTCGAGTATGACGTAACGCTCCATCTCGCGGTAGACACTTCGCCGCCCTTCCAGGGTCGTTTCGAGGGCCAAGCGATCGAAAAACTCCTTGATGTTGGGGTCGTTGTGCACGGGGCCGGCGCGGGGGCTCAGCTCCTTTGGACCGATGGTAGCGAAGAGGCTCTCCGGGATGTCCTCGCTGGCGCCGGTGTCCAGGGCGGTGTAGTTGCTGCCCGCCCGGCGCTCGTCGTACTCGGCTGTTTCCATGAGGTCGAGCTCCACGGTGATGCCGGAACCTGCCAGGGCGCCCTGCCACCATTCGATCTGGGTCGCCTTGTGCCGCGGACCGGATATTCTAAGCGTCACGCCGTTGGCGTATCCCGCTTCGGCGATCAGCCGCTTGGCCTCCGTCCGGTCCGCCTCCTTGGTTGCGGGGTTGTACCCAGGCCAGGTCAGGAAATCCGGGGCTGACCAGGAGGTGTCCCCCATCATCGTCTTGATCCTTCCGTAGCCGTCGCCGAGTATCTCGACGGCCGACTGCCGGTCGATCCAGAGGGAGACGGCCTGGCGCAGGCGAACGTCGTCGAAGGGCGGCCGTGTCACGTTGAAGCCGATGCCGGCGGTGGTGCCGCCGGGAAGCTCGGCAAACCAGACCGAATCGCCCAGATTCTTGCGGTAGGCGGGGACCATGGAAGGCTCGGCGTAGTAGCCCCTGCCACGGCCCCCGGCGTCCAGGCGCCCCGTGCGGAAGGCCGCGTGCATGGCGTTGGGCTCCCTGATGATCAGGAAGTCTATCCCGTCCAGGTAGGGGAGGCGCTGGCCCTGCTCATCCACCTCCCAGTACTGATCGAAGCGCCGGACTTCCAGGGCGACGCTGGTCTCATAGTCCTGATAGACGAAGGGGCCAGTCCCGACGAAGTTGACGTCCTCCGGCCCCACGTCCACCCTTCCCGCCCGGATCATGGGCTCCATCAGGTGCCGGGCGTGGAGCATCTGGATGCGATGGAGGCCCAGACGCTCGACCCACACGGGGTCCGGCCCCTCCAGGGTGACCCGAACGCGATTGCCGTCCAGGGTTTCCACGTTTTGAATGCTGCCAAATACGGCGCGGGCGTTCCCCGGCGGGCGGACGTTGTCCCCGACGGTTACGCCGTTGTAGAAGAGGTCGAGCCAGAAGGTGACATCGTCAGCCACCAGGGGTGTCCCATCGTGCCAGACCACACCATCACGGATCTTGAAGGTCCACTGCGAGAAGTCGTCGTTGGTCTCCCAGGACTCTGCCAGGCCGGGGCACATGCGGATAGCCTCGTCGCGGCAGTTGCGCATGAGGTTCTTGTCGCCGTACATGGACGCTGTGAGGAGGACCACGCTGTAGCTTGTGCTCACGGTGTTGTCCCACGTCGGGTCGGCGCGATGGCCGACGCGCATGATGCTGCCGAGCTTCGGCTTCTCCATCATGGCGCCGGGAGCCGAGGGCACGGCGACGGCCTGCCCGCTGGTGGACGGCTTAGCCGGCATGGACGGGGCGCTGGGGTCCGCCGCAGGCGCAGCGGGCTGGGGCTGGACCGCCGCGGCCGGCTGCCGCGGGGCCTCGCCGGCTGCGCGTGCGCCGCCGGCGCACGCGGCGAGGACCGCCACCAGGAGGACGGCGAAGACAGCAGCCGTCAAACCAGTCCTGCCACTCATCTCTCTCCTTTTCACTTCGTTGCCTCCATTGGCGGGCTGCGGAAGAAACCGAGCCTGCGACCAGACTAGAACTCTCTTGGGCTCCTGGGGAAGGGCGCTTGAGAGGTACGCAACCCCCTGCGTGGAGGCCGCGTCCGAGCCGACCTGTGTGCACCGGGAAGCTCGTGGACCTTCCCGGCTATGTGCTGCACACCGTCTCGGTTGCGGGGGACCATGGTCATGGGGAGCGGCGGAGCATCGCACACTGTATAGCACCGCGACTACCGGGTGTCAATGCCAGGTTCGCGCCGCTTGGGGGGACAGCGGAGGGCCGCTGCAGTCTCGCGTGATACACTGGCGCGCGGCTGGTCCGGGTTCCCACGCCGGCGTGACCATCGCCATGCAGTCCGGTTGGCCCCGCGACGAGTCAAGTATGGGGCAACGTGCACGGGCGAGGGCTGAATGTCCACTCGAATATATGCCGGAGTTGCGGTCCTGGTGGTGGCGGCGGCGATCGTCGCGGCCATTGTGCTGACGCGTCCCGACTCGGTGCAGCCGATGCCAAGCAGGGACGACCCGGCCGCGTACACCGTGGCCTTTGTGGAAGACGCCATCCAGCGCTACAAGCGCGACGGTCGGGAGGCGACGGTCGCCTACTACAACACCACAGCGAGCGTGGACGGCCAGTGGTACGTGTTCATCGTCGACGAGGGGGGCGTCACCATCGCCCACCACAACTCGAAGTACCGTGGCCGGGACCCCAGCGAGCGCGTGGATGTCACGGGCCATTTCTACGGCGACGAGCTGCTTGGGGCCACGGAGGAGGGCCGCTGGATCGGCTACGTCATAGAGAACCCGGAAACGGGCGGGAACGCGCAGAAGCATGCGTGGGCGATGCGCCACGACGGGCTGCTGTTTGCCTCCGGCTGGTACGAGTAGCAGGGGGCGGAGGGGCAAGGGTCTTCCGACTCAACCCAGCTAACTCTCAGGCGTTGCTACGGAAGCCTGAAGGCAGGCGAACATCCGGTCCGTCATTCCCTGGGCGACGCTGCCGATCACGCGCTGGCCCACCCTCGCCACGGCGCCGCCAACCTGTGCAGTGCCTCTCACGGTGACCAGGGCAGTGGCGCCGTGCTCCTCGACTGTCACGAGGGCCTCTCCGTTCGAGAAGCCCAGGGGGCCGACGGCTTCCATCGTCATCCCGAAGGAAACGGGCTCCTGCAGGTCGTGCAGTGTGATCTTGGCGGCGTACGTGCTTCGAACGGGTCCGACGCGGACGTCCAGAGTGGCCCGGTAGGAGTTGGGCTCCACGCATTCCAGGCTCCCCACTCCGGGGAGGCAGCCTGCCAGCACCTCTGGGTCCAACAGCTTGGCCCAGACCACGGCCGCGGGAGCGTCGAACGTATAGGTCCCCGATATGTCCATTCGCCCTGCTTCCTCCACCATCTCTGCCTATGGAGGCGCCGGAGGAGACCCCGACCTTCGGGCGGTCCCCAGCGGTCCGCCATTGTACCAGCCGTGCCGCCCCCGCGTGCCCGGTCGCTACCGCGGCGGGCACGCGGGGGCCTGGTTTGAATGTTTAGCTTCGTAGGATAGTTTAGGGTTTTTTTGCGTTTTCTGAAGCTGGAAAGTGCCAAAAGGGTAATGGTTGGTTTTGGGTCGCGCCGGTAGCTTCGGCGTGGGTTTGGCGTTTTGATTGCTTTGGGGGGATGCTGCGGGGGATGGGGGGCCTCCTTGGCAGGCGGGTGTGTTGTGTGTTGAGGGGTATGGTAGGGCATGGGTGGTTGGGGGGCAAGGTGAGGGTGGCACCGGAGGGCGGAGGGGGAGTGGGGCGCTCCCATCCCCCCAACGCGGGCACGTTACCTCCCTCTCAAATGAGCGCCTTCACCCGATGGGCAGGTCCAGCGAACGGGAGGCGGCGGAATCTTGGGCACCGGTTGATTCGTTGACGCGGAATACACCCAAGGCTATACTCCACCCATCATTTCGCCCTGAGGACTGGGTCGCCTACCGGTCGGGTTCCCATGTTGAGCAGAAGGCATTGCAGGAGGAGGTTGCCGAGTGAAGATCCCAATAAATATCACGGTCAACCAGAAAGTCTACGAGGTGGAGGCGGAGCCCCGAACGCTCCTTGTCGATCTGTTGCGCGATGGATTGGGGCTCACGGGGACCAAGATTGGCTGCGACACGAGCCAGTGCGGGGCCTGTGTTGTCCGCATGAACGGCGCAACGGTGAAGTCGTGCACCTGCCTGGCCGTGCAGGCGGACGGGGCTGAGGTCACGACCGTCGAGGGCCTCAGCAAAGACGGCGAACTGCACCCGGTGCAGGAGGCCTTCTGGAACAACCACGGCCTCCAGTGCGGGTTCTGCACTGCCGGCATGATGATGTCGGTGATCGAGCTGTTGGAGCGCGACCCCAACCCCACTGCTGAGGCGGTCCGAGCCGGGTTGGAGGGGAACATCTGCCGATGCACGGGCTATCAGAACATCGTCAAGGCTGCTCTGGACGCTGCCCAGTCCATGGGAGGTTAGCGCTATGACTACCAGAATCTTCGGGTCCGGCATCCGCCGGCGAGAAGACCCCAGGCTGATTACCGGCCAGGCGACGTACACGCATGACATCAAGCTCAATGGGATGGCGCACGCGGCCATCCTGCGGAGCCCGCACGCGCACGCGCGCATAAGAAGCGTCGACACGAGCGCCGCCCAGAGTGCGCCGGGGGTCGTCGCTGTCTACACGGGCGCGGACATCGAGGGGGTCCTCAATCCCATTCCCTGTGCCTGGGTCGTGCCCGATTCCGACGTAAAGGCCGTGGCCTACAGCGCCCTGGCCAAGGACGTGGTGCGCTACGTGGGCGACGCGGTGGCGGTGGTGGTGGCGGAAGACCGCTACCAGGCCGAGGATGCGCTGGAGCTCATCGTTGTGGACTACGATCCGCTGCCGGCCATCGTGAACCCAGAGGCGGCGACCCAGGACGGCGCGCCCCAGCTCCACGATGACGCTCCCAACAACCAGGCCTTTCACTGGGTGGCCGCCGGCGGGGACACCGACGCGGCGTTTGGGTCCGCCGAGGTGGTGGTCAGCGATACGATCATCCAACAGAAGCTCATCCCCAACGCGATGGAGCCGCGGTCGGCGGTGGCCAGCTACCAACCGTCGATGGGGGACCTAACGCTCTGGAACACGACGCAGAACCCCCACATCGCCCGTTTCGTCACCTGCCTGGTGACGGGCCTGCCGGAGCACAAGATACGGGTCATCGCCCCCGAGGTAGGCGGCGGGTTCGGAAGCAAGATCGCCGTCTATCCCTGGGACATGCTGGTCGCCTTCTGCTCCATGAAGCTGGGACGGCCGGTAAAGTGGACGGAGACTCGAACAGAGAACTTTGTGGCGACGACCCACGGCCGGGACCACGTGGAGCACGTGGAGATGGCGGCGACGCGGGAGGGGAAGATCACGGGGGTCCGCAGCCGGGTGTACGCCGGAATGGGCGCCTATCTGTCCACGGCCGCACCGGGCATTCCGACCATCCTGCACGGGTTGATGTACTCCGGCCCCTATGACATCCCGAACATCAAGGCGGACATCCACGGCGTCTTTACGAACACGACGCCGGTGGAGGCCTACCGGGGCGCGGGCCGCCCGGAGGCCACCTTCCTGCTGGAGCGGCTGGTGGACCTGCTGGCGCAGGAGCTTGACCTGGACCCGGTTGAGGTGCGGCGGCGCAACCTGATTCCCAAGTTCGATGACGGCCACGACACGGCCATTGGCCTGACCTACGACAGCGGCGATTACGAGACCACGCTGGACGCCGCGCTGACGCAGGCCGGCTACGCGGGACTGCGGGAGGAGCAGCGGCAGGAGCGGGAGCAGGGGCGGTACATGGGAATCGGCGTGACGTGCTACTGCGAGATATGCGGCCTGGGCCCCTCGCAGGTGGCGGGGGCGGTGGGGTTCGGCGGGGGGTTGTGGGAGAGCGCCACGGTCCGCTTCTACGCGACGGGGAAGGTGAACGTCTTCATCGGAACGTCACCGCATGGACAGGGCGAGGAGACGACGTTTGCGCAGATCGTCGCAGACGAGATTGGGGTCCCCGTGGACGACGTTGAGGTCATCCATGGCGACACGGACAACACGCCGATGGGTTGGGGGACGTACGGGAGCCGGACGACCGTGGTAGGCGGCGGCGCGGTGGCGCTGAGCATCCGCAAGATACGAGACAAGGCCAGGACGATAGCGGCCCACCTGCTGGAGGCGGCGGAAGCGGACATCGAGTACGAAGACGGCAAGTTCTTCGTGCGGGGGTCGCCCGATCAGAGCAAGACGATACAGGACGTGGCGCTGATGGCCAACGTGGCCTGGAACATGCCCGAGGGCGTGGAGCCGGGCTTGGAAGCGACGACGTACTACGACCCGCCCAACTTCACGTATCCATTTGGGACGCACATTGCGGTGGTGACCGTGGACCCGGACAACGGACACGTCGACCTTGTGCGATACTCGGCGGTTGACGACTGTGGCCCTCAGATCAACCCGATGATCGTGGAGGGGCAGATTCACGGGGGCGTGGTGCAGGGGGCCGGGCAGGCCCTGTGGGAGGGCGCGTACTACGACGACAACGGCCAGCTGCTCACCGGTTCCATGCTGGACTACGCGCTGCCCCGCGCGCACCAGATTCCAGAGATCGTGCTGTCCTCAACGGTCACGCCATCGCCCAGCAACCCGCTGGGGGTCAAGGGGATTGGGGAAACGGGCACCATCGCCTCCACGGCGGCGATCTACAGCGCAGTGCTCGATGCCCTGCGGCCCTTGGGCGTGACCAAGCTGGACATGCCGCTGACGCCAGAGCGGGTATGGCGCGCCATCCACCAGCAGGGTTAGGGAGGTAGACGATGTTTCCAGCAGAGTTCGACTATCACAAGGCGGGATCGGTTGCCGAGGCGATCCAGCTGTTGGAGGCCGACCCCGACGCCAAGCTGCTGGCGGGGGGCCATAGCCTGATCCCGCTCATGAAGCTCAGGTTGGCGCGTCCGTCGGCTGTGATCGACATTGGGGGCGTTGCGGACCTGAAGGGCATCAGCGTCGGTGACGGTGGTATCCGCATCGGCGCGCTGACCACGCACGGGGAGATCGCATCGTCCCAAGAGGTGCGTGACGGGAACGCCCTCATGGCGGAGGCGGCTGGTGGAATCGGTGACGCGCAGGTGCGCAACCGAGGGACCATCGGCGGGAACATAGCACACGCCGACCCGGCGAGTGACTGGGCAACGGTGCTGACGGCCCTGGAGGCGACCATCGAGGTGCAGGGGCCTGGCGGAAGCCGCGCCGTGTCGGTGGGCGATTTCTTCGAGGGGGCCTTCGCGACGGCGCTGGCGCCCAACGAGGTGGTGACTGCGGTGCGGGTCCCGGTCTTGTCGCGCCACGATCACGGGGACGGCCATGACATTGGGAACGTCCACGGGGACCTGGGCGAGTACGCCAAGATGTCGCATCCCGCGTCGTTCTACCCTGTCGTCGGGGCGGCGGTGGTCTTGTCCGTCCAGGGTGGACGGTGCACGGGGGCGAAGATAGCGCTGGGCGGTCTGGTGCCGTCGCCGGTCCGGGCGCCGTCGGTGGAGCAGGCGCTGGTGGGGCAGGAGCTCAACGCGGCGAACATCTCCGCCGCCGTCGACCACCTCGGCGATGACCTTGGAGGGGAACTGATCGGGGACATCTATGCGTCCGCGGAGTACCGCGGCCGGGTGGCCCCGGTGGAGGTCCGGCACGCGCTGTTCCATGCCATAGGGCTGGGCCACCACTAGCCGCACTGTCGCTGAAACAGGATAGGGGCCGCCACACTTGCCGGCGGCCCTTACTCTTTGCAGCCGGAGTTCCTGCGCGAGGCGCGGGTTGCTACAATGCCTTCGGCGCCACGCAAACCGCGACTCGGGAGGAAGTGTCTTGACCACGGCCGTCAACGTGCCTGAGAGCATCGACGACGTTCAAGCGATGCTGCGGGACCAGCGGTATATTGCCGACCGGGGGCTGGCGGTAGCCATCTTCCTGGCGCTGAAGCTGCGTCGCCCGCTGTTCCTGGAGGGCGAGGCTGGAGTGGGCAAGACGGAGATCGCCCGGGCCCTGTCGACGGGGCTGGAGACGGAGCTGATCCGGCTGCAGTGCTACGAAGGATTGGACGTGAACCACGCTGTCTACGAGTGGAACCACGCGCGCCAGCTCCTGGAAATACGGTTGATGGAGGCCGGAGGCGGGGTTGACCGGACATCGGCGGCAGCGGACCTGTTCAGCGAACGGTTCCTCATCAAGCGCCCGCTGCTGCAGGCCATCGACCCGCTACGCGACCGTTCCCCCGTGCTGCTGATCGACGAGCTGGACCGGGCGGACGAGGAGTTTGAAGGGTTCCTGTTGGAGCTGCTGGCGGACTTTCAGATCACCATCCCCGAGCTGGGTGCATTCCAGGCTGTCCACGCTCCGGTGGTCATTATCACGTCCAACCGCACGCGGGAGATTCACGACGCCCTGAAGCGGCGCTGCCTCTACTACTGGGTGGACTACCCCGACTTCCAAAAGGAGCTTCAGATTGTCTCCACGCGCCTGCCGGAGGCCCCTCACAGGCTGGCCCAGCAGGTAACGGGCTTTATACAGGAGCTGAGGGAGACGGAGCTGTACAAGGTGCCGGGGGTCTCGGAGACCATCGATTGGACCTCCGCATTGCTGGCGCTGAACCAGACGGAGCTGGACTCCGAAGTGATCGAGGACACGCTGGGGATCCTGCTCAAGTATCAGGACGACATAGAGACGGTGCGGGGCGAGCCGGTACGTGCGATGCTGGAACGCTCGCAGCTTCGGGGTCCGCGGCGGGGCGGCCGGGGCGGGGGGGCACCATAGGTGGTGCAGACGAGGTCACAGGCGGCGGGCCCGGCGGCCATATTCTCCGCAACTTGATGCTGTTCGGCGAGGTGCTTCGCCGGCTTGGGTTGGGTTTCGGCACGGGCAACATGCTGGACCTGGTGCGGGCGACCCGATTCGTCCCCATCGGCCGCCGCCAGGACTTCTTCCAGGCCGCCCGCTGCCTGTTGGTACACCGGAAACCAGACCTGCCACTCTTTGACGACGCGTTCAAGGTCTTTTGGCGCCGCCCTGCCCATGGGGTCAGCACGCGGGAGCTGCGGTCGATGGGGGAGGAGCGGCGGTACAGGAGCCCCCGAATCGGCGCCGCTGCCGGAGGGGACAGCGAGGGCGCTCCCGGCGCCTCGGACGGCCAGCCTGTGGTGGAGTTGAGCCGCACCTACAGCGCCCAGGAGGTGCTGCGGGCCAAGGACTTTGCGGAGTACTCGCCATCGGAGATTGCCCAGGCCAAGCTCCTGATGGAGGATCTTGCCTGGCGCCCAGGTTGGCGCAGAACGCGAAGGTTTACGCCTGGCTCGGGCGCGGGCCTAGACCTGCGGCGTTCCCTGCGGGACAGCCTGAAGTATGGCGGCGAGCTCATCGACTTGTCGCACCTGCAAGCTAAGACCAAACCCCGCAGCCTGGTGCTAATCTGCGATGTCAGCGGTTCAATGGAGCGGTATACGCGGATGTTGCTCCACTTCATCCACACCGTTGCCGGCGACGTGGGACAAACGGAGGCCTTTCTCTTTGCCACCCGGTTGACGCGTATCACGCGCCACCTCCGATATCGAAAAGCAGACGAGGCCGTCACCGAGGTCTCGCGGGCGGTGCCGGATTGGTCGGGGGGCACGCGCATTGGCGAGGCCTTGAAGACGTTCAACTACGCATGGGCGCGGCGGGTGCTCCGGGGCGGTTCGGTGGTCCTGATCGTGTCGGACGGGTGGGACCGCGGCGAACCTGGGTTGCTTTCGAAGGAGATGCACCGGCTGCAGCGCAGTTGCCACCGTCTGATCTGGCTCAACCCGCTACTGGGCGCAGCGAACTATGAACCACTGACGCGGGGAATCCAGGCGGCGATGCCGTACGTCGACGACTTTCTGCCCGCCCACAACCTCGACAGCCTGGAAGCACTGGCGGGCTGCCTGAGCCAGTTGGGGCCCCATCGCCGCCTGAGCGCGGGACGCGGGAGGGCGCGGGAGGACCCGGCAGAGCCCGAGGTCGCCCCAGCGCCCCGCCGTCTCGTAAACCCGGCGCTGGCGGCGATGCTCCGGCCCCCGCCGGGCAGCACCGGTCCAACACCTTGACCTACGGGTCCCGTGCCGGCCGGGCCATTCAGCGGACTCTGTTGCCGTTGGGCGCCTGGCCGCGAGCGGGGGTTGCGGGAAGAGAGGACGGGGGTCGTCATAGCGGATGGGGTGGGCCTCCGTTGACTGGGCTGAACGCCCATGAGAAGCTAGGCCGCGGGGAGCCAGGGCCCGCGATAGAGGCGGCGGCGCACCCAAGGAACGGCGCAAGGAGGCATGGATGACACTCAACATCTATCTCAACTTCAACGGGAACTGCCGCGAGGTGTTCGAGTTCTACCGGTCGATATTCGGCGGCGAGTTTCAGATCATGGAGACGTTCGGCAACGGGCCTCCGGACATGGGGGTCCCTGAGGATGAGCGCGACAACATCATGCACGTGTCATACCCGATTGGATCGTCCGTGCTGATGGGCAGCGACATGCCCTCCAACTTCGGAGCGGCTTCGGACATGGGCAACAACTTCTCAATCTCCTACAGCACGAGCAGCAAGGAGGAGACCGACGACCTGTTCGCCAAGATGTCGGAGGGGGGCACGGTGACGATGGCTCTCGGCGACATGTTCTGGGGATCGTACTTTGGGGCGTGCGTCGATAAGTTCGGCGTCAACTGGATGTTCGACTTCGAGCAGCAGGCGTAGGCAGGGCCGTACCGGAGCCACGCGGACCTCCGATGGCGTCGGGTGGTGAGACTGGACGCGAGCCGCGGAGAGGTCATTCAGACTCGGTGCGTTGGGCCGGATAGGGGAAGCAGGCAGGCCTAAAGCGTAGGGCCTTCAGGGACCGCATCCAGCCGCTGTGGGGCGCAGCCGGCTGGGGCGATGGGGCAGCGGTATACGCCGTGGCTACCCAGACGTGTTATAATCCGGCCACTGTCCCAACGCAGCAGTGGGGGTCTGCTGGATATGCAGGCTGGCATCCAGCACGCGGGGGATCGGCAGTCTCTTTGAGAGAATGCATACTCAGTGTGGATTCGGCGATCCGCATGACCTATTCTAAGCAAGGAGATGGCATCCATGGAAATCCCCATTGAACGGGACGGCGGAACGGCAGTGCTGACGATCCAGGGCCGTATCGACGGGGCCAACGCAATGGAGTTCCAGGAGAACTTGCAGGGGACTCTTGCCGAGACCGACCAGATAGTGGTACTGGATTTCGGCGAGCTCACATATATAAGCAGCGCGGGGCTTCGTGTCCTCCTGATGGTTGCCAAAGATCTGTCGAGGCGCAGCGGAAACTTGGCCGTCTGCTCCCTGTCAGAATCCGTCCAAGAGGTCTTTGAAGTCAGCGGATTTGATAAGATCATCATGGTGCGGGCCTCCAAGGAAGAAGCCATTACCGCGATAAAGCGCTGATTGCCGCCGGAGCGCCGAACACGCGCCAGCGTGTAGGCAGCGAGTATACGCAGGAATCGGACAGGAGTCATGGAGCCCTCCCACAAGATACTTGTCGTTGACGACGAACCAGACCTAGAGCCCTTGATGCTGCAGCGCATGCGCCGGGAGATCCGAAGCGGTAAGTATTCCTTCGTCTTCGCGCAGAACGGGCTTGAGGCGCTGCAGCGCTTGGGAGAACACGAAGACATAGAGCTTGTGCTCTCCGACATCAACATGCCGCAGATGGACGGCCTCACGCTGTTGGAGCAGGTCTCAAGCGCCTTTCCCAACATACGCTGCGTGATCATATCCGCCTATGGGGATATGAAGAACATTCGTACCGCCATGAACCGGGGCGCCTTCGATTTTGTTACGAAGCCGTTGAACTTCGAGGACATCCAGGTCACCATCGAACGAGCGTTGCGCCACCTTGAGGAGTGGCGCAACGCCCTGTCGTCGCGGGACAAGCTGGTGGCGCTGGAGAACGAGCTGGGCATCGCGGGCAGAATTCAGCAGGGTATACTTCCAACGGAGTTCCCGGAGGAACCCGAGTTCCAGGCCTTTGGGAGCATGGAACCTGCGCGGGACGTGGGGGGCGACTTCTTCGACGTCATCCGGTTGGGCAACGATCGCGTGGGCTTTGCCGTGGCCGACGTCTCCGGCAAGGGCGTCTCCGCAGCGCTGTTTATGATGGCGAGTCGCACCCTCCTGAAGGGCGCCGCGATTGGGGTGGGAGAGCCGGGGCCCGTCCTAAGCGAGGTCAACCACCTGCTCAGCGAGCGGAACGACACTATGATGTTCGTCACAGTCGTCTACGCCGTGTATGACCCAATCACCGGAGGACTCACGTATGCCAACGGCGGCCACCCTCCTCCCCTTGTGATCCACAAGGATGGAAGCTCATCCCTTCTCCCACTCACCGATGGCGTGATGCTTGGGATTATTCCCGATGCCCAGTTTAAGGAGAAGGTGGTTACGCTGTCCCCCGGGGACACGATCTTCTTTTACACGGACGGGGTCACGGAGGCCATGAACGAACGCGACGAGGAGTTCGGGGTTGATCGGCTCCGGGATATTGCGGGCAGTTCAGGCCCCAGGAGCCCCAAGGATTTCAATCTTTCCGTCATGGCGGCGATAAAGGAGTTTGCAGGCATGGCTCCTCAGTTTGACGACATCACCTGCCTCACGCTCCACCGCAGTGAGGCTGTCAGTTGAGCGCGCAGGTCTGCCTCAAGGTTGGGCTGGACGTGGGCGAGTTGCCGCGTGTAGTTGAAGCCGTGGAGAAGCTGGGGGAGCAGGAGGAATGGTCCCCCAAACTTGTATTTCGCGTGAACCTGGTCCTGGAAGAGTTGGGCATCAATATCATGTCCCACGGTGAGCCCGGCAGCCCGGACTTCCGCGAGATTGAGATCATCCTGACGTCTGAGGCGGACACCGTTACCATCGAGGTTATCGACGGCTGTCAGCCCTTCAATCCACTCACTGACGCACGGACGCCAGACGTGGAGGCGCCGCTCGCCAACCGGCGCATTGGAGGGCTCGGGATCTACTTCGCCCAAACAATGATGGACGACATGCGCTACCAACGGGAGGAGGGCAAGAACCACGTCACGCTCGTGACACGCCGTTCAGAATAGCGCGAGGCGTCCTAATGATCCAGACGACCTGTCCTGCCACTGCCAGGCTTGTTAGAGCGGCAAGCGGTGTTGCCCTGGCCGCGTTGCTCACGGCCTGTAGCACTACGAGTCCGGGGGAAGACGGCCTGAACGGCAACGGCCAGGCCACTCCGCTGCCGGCGGGTGAGCCGGACAGCCGGCCAGCGGTTCCTCCGGTCGTCTCCGAGGCTGGCGTCTCAGACACGCGCATCTTGTTTGGCCAGTCCGCCGCCTTCAGCGGCCCCACTCAGGAGCTTGGCAGGAACATGCGCCTGGGCATTGAGGCCGCATTTGAAGAGGTCAACAAGCAGGGCGGCGTGCACGGCCGGAAGCTGGCCCTCGTTTCGCTGGATGACGGCTATAAGCCGGAACCGGCCATAGCGAACACGATCAATCTGATAGAGCAGGAGAAGGTGTTCGCGCTCATCGGGGCCGTGGGGACTCCGACGTCGCGGTCGGCCGCGCCGGTGGCGAGAGACGCGGGCGTCCCCTACGTCGCCCCGTTCACCGGCGCCGCCTTTCTGCGGAACCCCGAGCTGTTCAACGTCATCAACCTGCGAGCTTCCTACTACCAGGAAACGGAGGAGATGGTCGCGCGCCTCACGGCGGACCTG
Organism: Dehalococcoidia bacterium; assembly: GCA_965197715.1. Lineage (GTDB taxonomy): Bacteria > Chloroflexota > Dehalococcoidia > Lucifugimonadales > UBA1127. Next base: position 1,532,493 of record OZ240224.1, on the reverse strand, counting down.
GGGGTTGAGCGCATCGCGGTGGTCTACCAGGACGACTCCTATGGTCTCGCCGGCTACACGGGGGTGCTGCTGGCTCTGGAGCGACGAGCAATGGTCCCCGTTGCCATCGGCGTGTACCCGCGCAACACGACTGCCATCAAGACGGCCCTCTTGGAGCTGCGCCAGGGGAACCCGCAAGCGGTGATCATCATTGGGGCATACCAGCCCGTGGCCGCACTCATCGCGTGGTCGCGCCACACGGGCCTGGACCCCATCTTCCTGACGGTCTCCTTCGTCGGAAGCAACGCCCTGGCCAAGGAGCTTGGTCCGCGGGGCTCCGGAGTCTACGTCACCCAGGTAGTCCCCTTTCCAACAGACTCTTCGTTGGAGGTTATCCGCGCCTACCACAAGGCGCTGTCTGAGCACGCGCCGGACGCGGTCCCCGGCTTTGTCTCCTTGGAAGGATATCTGGCGGGCCGGCTTTCGATTGCCGTCCTGGAGGCCTGCGGCGAGGCGCCAACGCGCGCCTGCTTCCTGGAGCTGATGCAGGGCAGCTCCCTCATCGACATAGACGGGTTCGAGCTGCGGTACGGTGAGGCGGACAATCAGGGGTCAGAAGAGGTCTTCCTTACGGTTATCGGGGAAGACGGCGGCTATCTCCCGGTGAAGACGCTCAGGGACTTGTCGCCATGAAAGCGGGGCTGGCGCAGCTGCTGCGGGTCCGGTTCCGAATCTCCACGCAGCTCTACCTCGCGATCGGGGGCGCGGTGGCGCTCACCGTTGCCGCCAGCATCGTGGGCCTGTACTCCTTTGGGCGCGTGGGGAATGCGCAGAGCCAGGTCAATGAAGGCAGCGTTCCGGACATGGTGGACGCCTTTGGGGTTGCCGAGTACAGCAGCACGATCACTGCGGCGGCGCCCCGCCTGGTCAACGCGGCGACGCTGGAGGACTTTCAGAGCATTGCCGGGCGCATTGACGCGGCGCATTCCACCTTTCAGAATCAGCTGGCGCTTCTGGAGGAGCGAAACATCGGCGATGCGCGCTTTCGGCGTATCAGCACCAGCTCAGATACGCTCATCAGCAACATTGACACGCTGAAGAGCCAGATGACGGACCTCTTCATGCTGACGGACCAGAAGGCAGCCCTACAGGGGGAGTTGACGGACCTGCGCACCCAGCTGGACACCGTGGTGGCCCCTGCCGTGGATGACCAGCTCTTCTACACGATCACAGGCTTCCACAGCTTGGAGGCGCCCAAGGATTCGGCGACGGAGCATTTCTCAGAAACGGCCTTCGACAACTACCGGCGGCTGGCGGAGCTGCAGGCCGACTTCAACATCGCGACACAGCTTCTGGCCAGCGCCTTCTCACTCTCAGACGCGCCGTCCATCGAACCCCTGAAGGAGCGATTTGAGGCTGCGACGGGCCGCATTCAACGGGGCCTGTCGGTCCTGCCGGAATCCAAGACGCGGATAGACTTCGAGCGCCTCCTGACGCAGCTGACAAACCTGGGCCTTGGCAGGGACAGCGCATTCGACCTCTTGGCGCAAGAGCTTGTGCTGACAGCTCGGAACCAGGAGCTGCTGACGCGCAATAGAGACATCACCGTTGCGCTGCTCCAGGACGTGGACGGCCTGGTGAGCAACGCAAACGCGAGCGTGCAAGATGCGTCCATGGCGTCTACGGATGCAATCTCTACCGGCCGCACGCTGCTGCTGTTCATTAGCGTATTCAGCGTGGGCGGCGCCATCCTGATCTCCTGGCTCTTCGTCGGACGGAAGCTGCTGCGGCGTCTGCAGCTCCTCTCGGAGAGGATGCGCGGGATGGCGGGTGGCGACCTGGAGGGCACGGTAGACGTGGGCGGGCAGGATGAGGTTGCCGACATGGCGGCGGCCTTGGAGGTCTTCCGCCGGCATGCTCTGGAGGTGCAGCGCCTCAATCTGGTCGAGCAGCTGGCCAATGACCTTCAGGAGAAGAATGCTGAGCTGGAGAGTGTTCTGGGGGAGCTGCGCGTCGCCCAAGACCAGATTGTCATGCGCGAGAAGCTGGCTGCTCTCGGCGAGCTAACGGCCGGGGTAGCCCATGAGATCAGGAACCCCCTGAACTTTGTCAATAATTTCTCCGAGGCCTCCGAGTCTCTCCTCGTTGAGCTCCAGGAGGTCCTTGAAGAGGGCGGGCAACGCATGGATGAAGAACAACAGAGCCTGGTCATGGACATCTCCAAGGACCTCACGAGCAACCTGGAGCGCATCCGCTCCCACGGGGAGCGCGCCAACCGGATTGTCCATGACATGCTCAGGATGGGCGCGCAGTCAGGTGAATGGCAGATGGTTGATATCAACGGCCTGGTGGATGAGTACTCGCGCCTTGCCTACCACAGCCTCCGGGCAACGGACCCGAATTTCAACGTGGATATGAAACAGGACTTTGACCCAGAAGTCGGAGAGCTGAAGGTCCTACCGCAAGACCTGGGCCGGGTCTTCCTCAACATCGTCGGCAACTCCTGCCACGCCGTGGAAGAGAAGCGCCGCTCCCTGGCGGAAGCGGGCGGTGACGAACCCTTCTTCTCGACCCTATGGTTGACGACGCGCCGCGGGGAGAATCAGGTGGAGATTAGCGTCAAGGACAACGGGCCCGGCATTCCGCCTGACGTGATCAGCAAGATATTCAACCCGTTTTTCACGACCAAACCCACAGACCAGGGGACCGGGTTGGGGCTGGCGATCTCCAGCGACATCATCCGCGAGCACGGCGGGTCCATTGACGTAAACACGGAACCCGGGGAGTTCACAGAGATGGTGGTCACACTACCCTTGAAGCCCCTAACGGAGTCGGCAGAGAAGCAACAGGACGATGCACTGCTTGAGACCAGTGAGCCAGGGACGCCTGCCGACTAGGGAGAGTCCGGGCTCGAGGGTTTCTTGTCGGCAGCGGTCCGGAACTGACCAAGTATCTCCAGGCCGTTAGGCTTCTGCTCCCGGGGTACGCGGGCCAATGAGATGACCTCAGGCAGCACAATACCGCCTGAGAATACCAGCTTCATGGCATCTTCCACAGTGATGTCCGTCTCCACTACATCGTCCTCAAAGACAAATGCCATGTTTCCGGAGGTTGGGTTGGGCACTGTTGGGATGTATACAACCACCAGGGACTCGCTCCGGTCACTCGAGAACGCGCGGCCAGTCACGAACCCCATGGCCACCATCCCCTCCCGCGGCCACTCGATGAACACGACGCGGCTGAAAGTGGCCGACGAGGTCAGGGACGACACGGCCTGGCGCGTGACAACATAAAGGGTCTTGATCACGGGGAGGCTGCTCAGCACGTTGTCCTTCAGATTCATGAATCTCCGACCTGGTCCGGTTGACCCTGCGAGGCCGGTGAGGTAGAAGATGGCTATCGTAACCAGCAGACCAATGCCCGTGAAGTCCCATGGCCGACCTTCAACAAACGACATATTCCGAATATAGCCGTCGGTCTTGCTGATGAGAAACAGGACCACAACCACGGCAACGAGCAGAGGAATAAGCTGCAGGAACCCGCGCATGGTGTTAGCCTGGATGTGACTCTCTACCTTCCTAAATCGGGAAGGCTCTTTCTTCTCTGCCATTGAGTTTGCCCTTTCACCTGAATAGACAGACCTACTCCGGCTGCCCATGACCCGTAGTGCCCATCTGCACTTCTCTTTGGGGAGCCGTTGCTGCTGGATCGGCCCATTGAGCCGAGATGCTCCTGGCAAGCTTGAAGGGCAGCGGACGATCTGTAGCTTGGCGCGCCAAAGGGCAGGGCAGTAGGGCAACAGTATCGCAGGAGTCCTCCTGGAGGGTCAAGGGAGCGTTGCCGGCCCGAGCGCATTGGGCTGGTTGGAGGCTGAGGGGGGGTGGGGCCCCGGACGGAAGGGAGCTGCCCATTGCCCGTTGAGAGGACAGCAACGCGGCGAAGGACAGGCCCAGCAGTGTCGCCGGTCCCTGGATAGATGGAAACTCTGAAGCTGGGGGCAACCCACCGGCCCGGCCACCTGATGGGCCCACGCTTAGCGGTCGGTGCATTGTCCGCGTTATGTCGTCGTGATATACTGGTGACGGACTTCCATGGCTGTAGGGGTTGGCTTGCCGAGCAGCGACGTCATAACGTTCCTGAGAGACCTCTCCATCATAGTTGCTGGAGGCGTCATCACCCTTTGGTTGTTTGTCCTCACCATCGTTTTGCTCATGGTCTACAAGAGGGTAAACACCACGCTGGGGGCGATCAAAGAGACTGCCTATAACGCCCGGGACAGCAGCAAGGCCATCAGGGACAAGCTGGTCAACGGAGACCGGAGATATGGCATGGCGGCCATGGGGATTGGCACGCTAGCAAAGCTCCTCTTCTGGTCACGGAAGAGACGGAAGAAGGACATAGCAGAGAACAAGGGGGCTTCCACAAATGGCAAGTGAAGAAGGCCGCGGCTTTTTTAGCGGAATGCTGTTCGGGGGAATGGTGGGTTTTCTCATCGGTGTCTTGGCGGCGCCGCGCTCCGGTGAGGAGATACGATCGGTGATCAGTGACAGGACCCGCACGATTCGCAACCAGGCGGAGAATCTGGCGGGGCGCGTCCGGCGCGACATGAACCTGGGCGGCATGGACGAAGAGGACGGCAACGGCCGGGCCGACAGGAACGAGTAGCGGCTTCCACGAATCGCAGCTCTTCGCAAGGCCCACGCCACCTCTGGGGCGTGGGCGCCTTTCAACGCAGGGAGCACGCGGGGCTTGGCGCTCCACTATCGGCCCAGCGCTGCTTCTCCTGAGTGCATGTTGCGTATCCATCGTGCGGGACGCCGGTCTCCAATGGTAGGGCGTCGCGCCCCAGCCTGGAGTCCTCCAGGCCCGCCTCCCTGTCGAGGGGAGGACGCAGGGCAGAAGCTACACCGGCGTTGCTCAGACGACGCGCTGATCTGGCTGGTGTTCAACCGCTAGCCTCCCCCGCCGCCGGGACTGTCCTCCCTGCGCAAGAAGGCACTCAAGACGACAGACCCGCCTCTATACTTGTTGCTCGCGGCGATGGTGACGACCGGAGTGGGCACGCTACTCCTGGGCGGTCGAGCACTGATTCCCGGCGGCCTCGTCCCGGCCGAGATTCGGGACGTGCCACCGCGAGCGTCCCGTGGCGTGCTGTCCAAACTGCTCATTGTGTCGCTCGTCGTCCGCATTGCGGGTGTGCTGGACTACCGGGTGCGCAAGGGCGACCCGCTATTACCCATGAGTGTCAGGTCGTCCAGCCTCCGCGTGTGAGTCGGGCGCCTTGCGATGACGGCACGCCGGCCTTGCGTTCCGCACTCCCTCCTTGGCCGTTTCGGGTCCTTAGGACATCGCGCGTCCTCCGTTCCCGCCTTCACATCTCCTCCGCTTGACCAGCGGCTCCACGGGGCTGTCAGCCTGCCCAGGGAACCACCTGCGGGCCAACTGCGTCAAGACAGTAGCGGACAGCAACGGGGAAACCGATGCCAAGGAGCCGGAGAGAGATGACGAATCTTTGGGTGTTCTCAGCCATAGTCGTCCTGCTGATGGTGCTTGCGGCGTGTCAGAGAGAGGCCGCTTCGACAACGCCGTTCCCGTCAGAGCCCGACGTACAGGAACCGACGCCGCGACCCTCGGTCGGGGGCGTGACCGTGCCGGACGTTTCGACAACGCCACTCCCGTCAGGGCCCGACATACAGGAACCGACGCCGCGACCCCCCATCAGGGGCGTGATCGTGCCGGACATCGCACCGGACAGCTTCGTGGCAGTTGTACCGCGCACGCTTCGGACGGGGTACACGGAGCGCGTGTCAATATCGCTCTTCAACGGAGACAGGGCCGTATCAGGGAACGTGCGGCTGACGTTGCTCGACGGGGGCGCTCCCGTGCGCACAGTGGCGGCAAGGGTAGCCGGGTCGGCGAACCTTGAGCTGCCCGTCCCGCGGCTGGAACAGGGCACGTACGAGATTGAGGTGGCGGTGGAAGAGGTGCGACAGACGAGCCGGGCGTCCGTCGACGTGGAGGATGGCGTGCTGCTGTTCGTCGAGACGGACAAGCCCATCTACAAGCCGGGCCAAACCGTCCACATCCGGCTGATGACGTTGGATGCTCTGCTCAAGCCCTGGCCGTCCGCTACGACCATAGAGGTGCAGGACGCCAAGGGACTCAAGGTGTTCAAGAAGGAGGTTGCCACCGACGATTACGGCATGACGACAGTGGACCTGCCGCTGTCCACCGAACCGAACCTGGGCGTCTGGAAGCTCACGGCGCTTGCAGGCGACCAGAAGACACAGCTGGACGTGCGGGTTGAAGAGTACGTGCTGCCGAAGTATGAGGTCAGAGTCGATACGGAACAGGAGTGGCTGCTCACCGGCGACCCGATCAGGGGGACCGTGACGGGTGAGTACTCGTTCGGGAAGCCGGTGGTGGGGGATGTGGAGATAGTCGCCTCGCGGTACGTCGGGAATTGGGAGGAGTTCGCCCGGTTCAAGGGCGCCATCGATGGAGACACCGCGTTCGAGCTGCCGCCCGTGCGCTACGTCGCGGGGGTCCCGCAGGCCGGAGGGAAGGGGAACGTCACGCTGGACGTGACCGTCCGCGAGCGGGGGACCGGGTACGAGGAGACCACGAGCATGCTTCTCACCGTGGCGGCGGCGCCGGTGACGCTCAAGGTGATACCGGAGAGCCCCGTATTCAAGCCCGGGCTGGAGATGGGCTTTCTGGTGGTGGCACAGGAGCCGGACGGCTCACCGGTAGACGTCAGTGGGACGCTCACCATCAGATACTTGGACAGGAAGTTTCAGCGGACCAGCGTGGAGAGGATGCGGCTCAGGACCTCCGGCGGCAAGGCCATCGTCAAGGCTGCGCCGCCCTCCAGTGCGGCCGCGCTAACGCTGGAGGCGAGCGCGGAGGGGGCCCACGTTGCGTTCGCCATGCAGGCGGGTCATTCGCCCTCCAACAGCTTCATCCACATCGAGCAGGTGACGGAGGGCGAGGTTGCACTTGGGGATACGGTCTCGTTCCGGGTCAACTCGACGCGGGGGCGCGGCAACTACTACTTCGAGGTGCTCTCCAGGGGAACGGTCATCTTCACGGACGTATCGTCCGGCCCTGACATCGAGCTCGTTGCGACGCAGCTCATGGCGCCGTCTTCGCGCATCCTGGTGTACCAGATACTGCCGTCCAACGAGATCGCCGCCGATTACCTGCCATTCAGTGTCGGGGCGTCCTACCCGCACGACGTGCAGGTGGCGTTCAGCGAAGGGGAGGTACGGCCGGGCGCAGCGGTGGATATCAACGTTCAGGCACAGGGCGAGTCGCGGGTGGGGCTTGCGGCCGTCGACCGGTCAGTCTTCATCCTGGCCGAGAACCGATTGAACCTGCAACAGGTCTTCGCCGAGCTGGAGGCGCTGTACCTGGAGCCCCAGGTGGAGCTGCACGAGGCCAGGCGCATCGACACGATCACCACGCGGGGAGCGCTGGAGACCTTCGAGGACGCCGGGATGATCGTGTTGACGAACAAGCGTGTTCCATCGGGGGAGCGGATCGAACGGCCGGTCCCGGCTAGGCGGGTAATGCGGGAAGGAGCGCAAGAGGCCGATGCGGGCGTTGCCATGGCCGCGGCCGCTCCGACGGCTCCAGCTGTCGCCGTGCAGGATGCGCCCAAGAACCTGGCGGAGGTGCAGCGGGTGCGCCAGTTCTTCCCGGAGACGTGGATCTGGCAGGACGTCTACACGGCGGCGGACGGCACGGCCGTGGTGCCGGTTGAAGCGCCAGACAGCATCACGACGTGGATGCTGCGGGCGGTGGGCATGTCGAAGGAGCATGGACTAGGGATGGGTGAGAGCGCGCTGCGTGTGTTCCAGCCGTTCTTCCTCACGGTAGACCTGCCCTACTCGGCGATTCGGGGCGAGGAGCTGCCCGTCAAGGTCGCCCTCTTCAACTACCTCGACACGCAACAGGAGATATTCGTGGAGATCGAGGGGGCGGACTGGTACGAGCTCCTCGACGCGCCCTTGAAGTCGCTGGTGCTCGACGCCAACGACATCGGCGGCGCCGAGTTCATGATTCGCCCAAAGGGCCTGGGCAGCAACCCCGTCAAGATCACGGCGCGCAGCACGGAGGCGGCGGACGCTGTCATCAGGGAGATGCTTGTGGCGCCGGAGGGCGTCGAGGTGGAGGAGGTTGGGAACCACGTGCTGTCCGACGGGCAGCAGGTCGATCTGCGCGCCGAGCTGCCATTCGAGGCCATCGAAGGGTCGAGCCGGGCGTACGTTGCGCTGACGGGGAGCTTCCTAACGCAGACCATCGGGGGCTTGGACCGGCTGCTGCGGATGCCCTTCGGGTGCGGTGAGCAGAACATGATCCTGTTCGCGCCGAACGTGTACGTCGCAAGGTACCTGAAGGAGACAGGGCAGCTGAAGCCCGAGGTGATGGCCAAGGCGGAGCATCTGATGACGGTCGGCTACCAGCGGGAGCTCACGTACCGGCGCGGGGACGGCAGCTTCTCCGCCTTCGGCGACCGGGACGAATCGGGGAGCCTGTGGCTCACGGCCTTCGTGCTCAAGACCTTTGCGGAGGCGGACGAGCTGATGTACATCGACGAAACGGTGCTCAAGGACGCGGCGGCGTGGATTGAGGAGCACCAGCTGGAGGACGGCTCGTTCAAGAACGTGGGGTTCCTACATCATCAGGAGCTGCTCGGCGGACTGAAGGGGCGGGACGCTCTGACGGCCTACGTGACCATCGCACTGCACGAGGCGGGGAGGAGCGGGACCGCCGGGAAGGCGGCGCGCTACCTGGAAGGACGACTGGACGACATCGACGACCCATACACCATGGCCATCGCGGCGTATGCTCTGGAGCTGTCCGACAGCGACCTCAGGGACGAGGGCTACAAGAAGCTGATGGCGATGAGCCGAACCGACGAGAACGGCGCCCTGTACTGGGGTGGAGGACGAAGCGCCCCCGAGCCGTACCGCGATGGTGAGCGGGCCGCTCAGCATGGAAACGCGGCGGCAGCCATCGAGACCACGGGCTATGCGATGCTGGCCCTGCTGCACCACGGGGACCTGGAAGGCGCATCGCGAACGGCTAAGTGGCTGGCGGGACAGCGGAACGCGCTCGGGGGCTTCGGGTCGACGCAGGACACGGTGGTCAGCCTCCACGGGCTGACGGCGTACTCGACGAAGGTGCGGCGGAACGTCGACATGACCGTCGTGCTGGAGAGCGGCACCTGGCGCAAAGAGGTGCGCATCACACCCGAGAACTCGGACGTACTGCAGACCATACAGGTTGCTCCAGGTGAACCGGTAACCGTTACCGCCGCGGGCAAGGGGGACGTGGTCCTGCAATCGGTGCTCAGGTACAACGTCCCGGAGCGCCGGACCGAGATTGCCGACGTGTTCGAGATCGACGTCGGCTACGGGACCGATCACGTGGAGGTGGATGACCTCATCACGGTCACGGCAACCGTCACCTTCTCCCCTCCTGTTGCGATAGAGGCGGGCATGGTCGTGCTCGACGTAGCGGTGCCCACGGGGTTCGAGCCGGTGCACGAGACGGTCGCGGCCCTCGTCGAGGAGAACGGCAACCTCAAGCGCTACGACGTCGCGGGCCGGAAGGTGATCCTGTACATAGAGGAGATGCTACCGGGCGACACGATCACCCTGGAGTTCCAGGCGCGGGCCAAGTACCCCGTGCGGGCGAAGGAGGTTGTTTCCCAGGTCTACTCATACTATCGGCCGGAGCATCGGGGCGAGACGCTGGGGGGCGCGATGACCGTGACGGAGGAGCAGGGACGATGAGCGCTCTGAGCGTCCGCTGAGTTGCCGACGCACAGACTGGGGAGGCGCCAGCGGGTTGCCGTCGACGGGCCTACTCTCCGCCCGCGTTCCGCCCCTCGACGCTGGGGGCCATGACGATACACGTGAGGGTGTTGCGCACGCCTTCGATGGGGCGAATGTGCTCTCGGAGGACCGCGGTAACGTCGTCGAACTCGGGGGTTTCCAGCTCGACGACGACGTCGTAGGGTCCCATCACTTCGTTGACGGCTTTAACTTCGGGCACATCGGCAAGCGCCTGTACGATGTCAAGGGTCCTTGCGGTGTCCACCACGACGAGCACGAAGGCCTTTACGGTCATAGTATCCCCTCCTGTTTTGCCTGCGCTCAGACCTCAGGCTAGTCCGCAGATTCTGTTGGCGTCCCAGGCGTCAAGCGGATTTCCGGATAACGCCTACGGCCTGTCCGCCACACCGGAGCATGCGCTGCAGCGTAGCTCCTGGTCCGACTCCAGCTCCAGGAACTCCTCCTGTGCCCTGGAGACGGTACGGTTGCAGGTGGGGCATTGGTGCTGCACGTGACCGTCCGCTCCGATCTGCACGCCGCGGTCGGCGTACCAGAGGAGGACGAACTCCCGGGGCCGTCCTGCCAGAAAAGACGATGTTTCTTGGTGCAGCGTCGCCAACTCTTCCAGCGTCGTCATTGTCTGCCCGCCCTCTAAGATCTTCGCGGCTGCCCTGATTTTTCGTGGGATGAAGCCCGTTAACGTCCAGTGTACAATACGTGTTGGACTCTTTGCACACGAACCGCGGAGTGAAACTGTATGGTGTCCCATTCCAAGCTGCTACGGGTCTCGCCACAGATAGAGGCGATGCGCCACCGGCTGCGCCACTCAGCCGCCCATATCATGGCGGACGCCGTATTGGAGCTGTTTCCAGAGGCCAAGTTCGCCATTGGGCCGCCCACGGAGGACGGCTTCTACTACGACTTCCAGGTCTCCCGGGCCTTCAGCCCAGAGGACCTGGAGAGCATTGCAACGCTGATGCAGCAGCGCATCACGGAGGACACGCCCTTTGTCCATACGGAGGTGACGCGGGACGAGGCTCACCAGCGGTTCCACGGCCAGCCCTACAAGCAGGAGCTCATCGACGCCATCCCGGAGGATGAGGCGGTCTCGACGTACAGCCACGGCGGCTTCGTGGACCTGTGCGAGGGGCCCCACGTTGAGCGGACCGGCCAGGTGGAGGCGTTCAAGCTGTTGACGGTGGCGGGGGCCTACTGGCGCGGTGACGAGCGCAATCAGATGCTGCAGCGCATCTACGGCACAGCCTTCGAGAGCCAGGAAGCGCTGGACCAGTACTTGGAGCAGCTGGAGGAAGCCCAGCGGCGGGACCATCGACGCTTGGGGCGGGAGCTGGACCTGTTCTCCATCCATGATGAGGTAGGGCCCGGGCTCATCATCTGGCACCCCAAGGGCGCCATGGTGCGTACCATTGTCGAAGACCTCTGGCGCAAGGAGCACCTCTCGCGGGGCTACCAGTTTGCCTACAGCCCCCATCTTGGGCGCTCGCGTCTCTGGGAGACCAGCGGCCACCTGGACTTCTACCATGACAGCATGTTTGCCCCCATGGACGTGGATGGACAGGAGTACTACGCCAAGCCGATGAGTTGCCCGTTCCACATCATGTACTACAAATCGGGTCTGCGAAGCTACCGGGACCTCCCCATACGCATCGGCGAGCTGGCAGCGGTGTACCGGTACGAGAAGAGCGGCGTCCTTCATGGCCTGCTACGGGTCCGCGGTTTCACCCAGGATGACGCCCATATCTTCTGCCGGCCTGACCAGGTCGAAGAGGAGGTCCATGGAGTCATGGACTTCACCTTCTACTTGCTGGGGCTCTTCGGCTTCACCGACTATGAAATCTATCTCTCCACCCGTCCGGAGAAGTTCGTCGGGGAGCCGCAGCAGTGGGAGATGGCGCAAGGGGCCCTGCAGCGCGCGTTGGAGCGCCAGGGCATCGAGTACGCGGTTGACGAGGGCGGCGGCGCCTTCTACGGCCCCAAAATTGACGTCAAGATCCGCGATGCTCTCGGCCGGGCCTGGCAGTGCACCACCGTTCAGTTTGACTTCAACCTTCCTCAGCGCTTCGGCCTCACCTACGCCGGAGAGGACGGTCGTGAGCACCAGCCCTACATGGTGCACCGAGCCATCTTGGGGTCGCTGGAGCGGTTCTTGGGCGTCCTCATCGAGCACTACGCCGGCGCCTTCCCGCTCTGGCTCGCCCCGGTCCAGGCTACGGTGATCCCAATCGCGGACCGGCACGTGGAGTATGCGCAGGAGGTGGCGCGGCAGCTGCGGGAGCGGGGTCTGCGCGTGGAGGTGGACGGCCGGAGTGAGCGCATGCAGGCCAAGATTCGGGACGCCCAGATGCGCAAGGTGCCCTACATGCTGGTTGTTGGCGACAGGGAGGCGGCGGCCAACGCGGCGGCGGTGCGGCTCCGCGACGGGTCTGACCTGGGCGCATTGGCGCTGAGCGAGGTTGCCGAGCGGCTGGAGCGGGAGTCCGAGGCACGAGCCCCCGCCGCGTGACGCTGCCCGGACTGCCACCCAAGCAGTGCGCATCGTTGTACGACCACCCAACACCCGAGAACGAGGCGAATGGTGCAGAGCGAAGCAGAGAGCGTCGAGGAGTACCTGGCGGAGCTTTCGGAGGAGCGGCGGGCCGCGGTAGAGACCGTTCGCAGCGTGGTGTTGAAGCACCTGCCGGAAGGCTACGAAGAGACGATGCAGTTCGGCATGATCGGGTACGTCGTGCCGCTGGAGCGATACCCCGTCACGTACAACAAGCAGGCGCTGCAGTACGCTGCCCTGGCTTCGCAGAAGAACTACATGTCGCTGTACCTCATGTGCGTGTACGGCGACGAGGAGTCGCAGCGCTGGTTTTCGGAAGGGTTCAAGTCCAGGGGCAAGAAACTGAACATGGGGAAGTCCTGCGTCCGCTTCAAGCGCGTGGATGATCTTCCGTTGGACCTGATTGGCGAAGCTATTGCGCGAATGTCCGTGACCGAGTACATCGAGCTGTACGAGGCCGCGAGGAGCCGGATGAAGACGGCACCAAGGGGGACCGCCGTACGGCACTGAGGGGCATCGGCAACTAGGAAGCGCCTGCTCCCTGGCGCAATCGGTCCCTAGGCTACGGCGATGGCCTGGATTCCCACGAGGTCTTCCACCAGTACGTCCCTGGTGTCTCCGCCGTCAGCCTCTTACCGGACAGCTCTAGTATTGGAGTTCGGTCCGCAGCTAGGCCCTGCCGCGGTTAGGCCCTACCCGTGAGCTTGAGGCCCTGGTTCAAGGCGGCGTAGCTGCGCACTGGGGCCGCCATGAGGAACCGGTAGCCCTCTTCGACGATGCGGTCAACGTTATCGACGCCGACGTGGGGGTGGCCGCAGGGTACGTCGTAGTCCTTGCAGATCTGCCTGATGGTGGCCATGGCGGAGAGCAGGTCCGGGTGATCGAACTGGCGTGGGATGCCCAGCTCCTGGGACATGTCGCCTTCACCGATCAGAATGGCGCCGATGCCGGGCACCTGCTCCAGGATATCGGGGAGGTTCTGAATGCCCAGGGCGTCTTCGATCATGACGATGACGAAGACCTCGCCCTCTGGGGCCAGGGGCCAGACGTCGGCCCGGGCGTAGTACTCGGGGCCAGTGAGGCCCCAGTAGCGGGCTGCGGTGGTGGGGGCGTCGCCACGGAGGCCGGCCGGTTCGTATCGTGATGTTCCCGGCAGGCTGGGGTAGCGGCAGGCGGCCACGGCGTTCCTCGCCTGCTCCACGGTGTTCACGTGCGGCCAAACGATGCCGTAGGCGCCCATGTCCAGCACCTGCTTCGCCAGCCACTGATTCATCTCACCACCGTTGGGCGGAATGCGGACGAAGGGCGTGACCGCGGGGGCGAGGGTGCCGCGTTCCACCAGCTGTCGTCGATTGAGCATGTACTGGAAGCAGTCCTTCAGGCCCCGGAAGTCCAGGGGGTTGTGCTCCATCTCAAAGACGACGGCATCGAACGCGGCGGCGGACAGGGAGACGGCGTTATCAACGTCGGAGGGGGGCGCGAAGGTGGCGAACGCGTGCTTACCCTGTTCAATGGCTCGGATGACACCGTTGAGGCGCGGGATTTCATTCATGGGAGGCTCCTTCCACAGGCGGGTGCTGGCCGGGCACTGGGCCCTGGCAGGGGGATTGTAGCAAAAAGGGAGACGGGCGTCACAATCCGGCGATGGCGTCGGCTGGCGCAGCAGTACCGCTAAAAGGGGCGCGGTCCTGTCGGTTGAACCTACTTGTGCGGGCGAAGTGGGAACGACTCCCTACCACCTGAAGGGCGGCCAATCCGGGTCTGGGTTTCGCCCTCCGTCGCGGGGCGGCCTCTCGGGAGCGCGGCGACCGGGGTAGATGACGACGGGACAGAACTGGCATCCCTCCACTGTGCAGCGTCCGACGGCGCTATGGTCATCGATGGGGTGCAAGCAGTACGGGCACATGGGGCATCCCTTCTCTCCGCGTCTTCCACCTGGCGCCCGCAGGGTAGCACGGGCCAAAGGAGGAATCAATAAGGCTGTTCCGAGGTGTCACTGCGCAGCGATTCTGCCGGCGGGTTTGCGCATCCTCCCCGCGGCGGGTAGGATGCGCAGGGCGGCACGCCCAAGGGCGCCGCCCAGGCGAGATTCGAGCGCTTTAACCGAAGGAGGAGAGATGGCCATTGAACGGATCCAGCCCGAGGGATTGAGCAGACCCCCGAGCTACAATCACGTGGTCAAGGCGGGCAACACGGTGTACATCGCGGGCCAGACGGCGGGCGACCCCGAGGGGAACGTCGTAGGGGTGGGGGACGTCGAGGCGCAGGCGGCGCAGGTCTTCGAGAACATCGGCAGGGCCTTGGCGTCGGTGGGAGCCGACTTCTCCAACCTCGTGAAGATCACCAGCTACCTGACGCGGGTCGAGGACATGGACGGATACCGGCAGACGCGGGCCAAGTACATCGCATCGGACCTTCCGGCGAGCACGCTGCTCGTGGTTAGCCGGTTGGCCAACCCGGACTACCTGGTGGAGGTCGAGGCCATCGCGGTGCTGGACTAGGGGGCCCAATGGCTGCGGCTGCCGCTCCGACTGAAGGATCCGATGGTATACTGGCCCGTGAGCTTCCGGGTTGACGCTGGTCGAGCCTCAATTCGGCAGAATTGTGCGCCGCGCCAGCATCAGGCAGGCGGGAGCGGCGCGGGAGAAGGACGCTGCATGGACCCATCGCTACGCAACAAGACGGCCATTGTCGGAGTGGGGTACACGCCCATCGTCCGCAAGGCGGAGCGCAGCCTGGGGAGCTTTGCCTTGGAAGCGGCCCTAGCGGCCATCGAGGACGCGGGGCTGACCAGGGACGACATCGACGGGTATGTGGGGACGCCCAACGCCCCCAACGCCTCGGCGTCCCACCGGGACGGGGTCGACGAGGTGTCGACCCGCCACGTGGTCAGCGCACTGGGGCTGAAGGCCCCGCGCTTCATGGCGGACCTGTCGAGTCTGTGCATGAGCGGGCTCGTCACAGCCGCGATGGCCCTCAACTCCGGGCTGTGCAACTACGTGCTCATCCTCAGAGCCATGTACAACCCTGTGGGAGTGCGGTACGCCCAGACGGACCACTCGCAGGTGGGCGGGCCGGATCAGTTCATCACGCCCTACGGGGTCCACCCAATAGGGCGGCACGCCCAGTGGCTGCGGCGGTACATGCACGACTACGGGGCCACACGGGAGGAGCTGTTCGCAGTGGTGAAGGCGGACCGGAGCCACGCGCAGCTGAACCCTTACGCATATTGGAGGGGGCGGGAGTTGGGACTGGAAGAGTACATGAACTCGCGGTGGGTCTACGATCCGATGTGCATCTACGATTGCGACATCCCGGTCACGGCGGCGGGAGCGGCAGTTGTAACAACGGCGGAGCGCGCGAGGGCCCTCAGACCCAACCCGGCCTACATCACGGGGTTCTGCAACAACAGCCAGCCAGGCGACACGATCTTCCAGGTCTCGGGAGTAGACCGCAGGGACGTCCAGACGGCCGAGATCTACGACGGCTTCGTGCAGATGGTCTGGTACTGGCTGGAGCTGCTGGGCTTCTGCGAGCGGGGCGAGGCCCATGAGTTCACCAGAGACGGCCGCATCGAGCTTGGCGGCGAGCTGCCGGTGAACACCTTCGGCGGAAGCCAGGGCGAAGGACGGCTGCACGGGTTCGGGCACATTCGAGAGGCTGCCATGCAGGTTATGGGCCGTGCAGGGGAGCGTCAGGTGGCCAACGCGCAGCACGCCGTCGCCACCAACGGCTTTGAGTGGATCCCCGGCTGGGTGGTGATGTTCAGCGCAGACGTGGAGGCATAGTGCAATGACAAAGGCTCTGGTGGTAGGCGGAACGGGTCCCACGGGCCCACTGATCGTCCAGGGGCTGATCGAGCGTGGGTTCGAGGTTACGGTGTATCACCGGGGCCTCCATGAGACGGATGACCTGCCGCAGGTGCACCAGCACCTGCACGGCGACCCCTTCACGAAAGAGGCCCTGGAGCAGGACCTGGGCGGACAGAGTTGGGACCTGGTGGTCTCCATGTACGGGCGCTTGCGCCACGTGGCGGACGTGATGGCCGGCAGCACGCGCAAGTTTGTGGGAGCGGGCGGGCCGTCCTTCATGCTGCCGGAGCACCTGCCGTACCCTCGGGGGCTGGAGCTTCCCCTGCCGGAAGACCATCCCACGTACACGGACCGCTCGCTGAGCGAGTACCGGTCTGCCATCGCGTACACGGAGCGCCAGGTGATGGAGCACCACACGAAAGGGGACTTTGCCGCAGCGGTGCTCCGTTACACGAGCATCTACGGCCCAAGGGCGCCGCGCCAGTGGGTGTGGTCCATTGTGCGGCGGGTCCTGGACGGACGCCGGCAGATGGTCGTCCCGGGGGACGGCAGCCAGATGCGGCAGACGTGCTACGCGGAGAACGCCGCGCATCAGCTGCTGCTGGCGTGCGACAAAGACGAGGCCAACGGGCACGTGTTCAACTCTGTGGACGAACGGAGCTTCACGGTACGGGACATGATAGGGATTGTGGCGAGCGCTCTCGAAAGTGAGATGGAGGTTGTGGGGGTGAGTCATCCCCTGGCCAGCGACCTAGCGGCGGGCTACGCGCCCCGGCGGACAACGCAGTTGGACGTGTTCAGCCTCAAGGCGCTGCTGGGCTACCGCGACCCCGTCTCCCCCGACGAGGGGATGCGGCGGGCGGCGCGATGGCTGGTGGACAACTGGGCAGGCATCGACCACGAAGAGGTCCAGCGGCTCCTAGGGGACCCGCTGGACTACGACGCGGAGGACCGGCTCATGGCATCGGCGAAGGAGTGGCAGCAGGCGGTGTCCGAGTCGATCTCCAAGCCACCGGAGAGGGGCAGCACCGGCGGGAACTGGATGCAGAGCTCCGGCCCCCGCACCGGGTAGGGCGGCAAGCCCGCGGCAGAGGTCGGTGTACCGGCTCCCCCTGGGGCCCACGTGCTTACGCGGGGTTGATCGAGCGGCGTAAAGCGGGCGGACTAGCGGCTAGTCCGCCACGCTGTCCAACTCGTTCAGGAACTCTCCGAGGGCGCGCTCGAAGTCAACGGGGTTGTCGCCGGGCACGCGGTGGCCGGCCCTGGCAACCTCCACAAGCCGACTTCCGGGAAGCCGTTGCTGCATGCGCTGGGCGACATCGGCGGAAAGAACGTCGCTCTCCCCGCCGCGGATAATGAGCGTGGGGCACCGGACGCGCTCCCAGGTGGCCCACCGCTCTTCCGGGCCCGGTCCCTGCATACGCTGTGCGCGGCGTTGGGGGTCGCGGAGGACGGGGTCGTACTTCCACGTCCACCGGCCGTCGGGCAGCTGCCGCAGATTGTGTTGCAGGCTGCCGCGGATCTGCCAGGCGGGCCTGAGGGGGGAATATCGCTGGGTCCGGTCCACGAATGCGTCAAAGCTGTCCAGCACGTCCTCTTGGGTCACGAACTGGCCGATGCGGTCGACGCCCTCCCGCCGGGTCTCGGGGCCGATGTCCACGGCCACGAGGGCCCGGACCTTGTCCGGGTGGCCGGCGGTGTAGGTGATGGCGTTGCTGCCGCCCATCGAGAGGCCCACCAGCACGAAGCTATCAAGCCCCAGGGCCTCCACGAAGCCGCTGATGTCCCGCTGGTGCGCGTCACGGCCGTAGTCCCCTTCAGGCGCCCACCCACTGTCGCCGTGACCGCGCTGGTCGAGGGAGAGGACGTGGTACCGATCGCAGAAGGCGAGGGCGGTGAAGTCCCACATATGGGCGTTCTGCGCGGCGCCATGGAGGCAGAGCATCTCCGGCTTGCCATCGCCGCCCCAGTCCAGGTAATGGAGCTTCAGGCCGCCTACGTCGACGAACCGGTCCTCCGGACCGCGGGCGTCGGCAACGTGGACGCCGACCTCTTTGGCGGCATCAAGCAGAGAGAGCCCATAATCAACGCTCACGGATACTCCTTTGTCTTCCGGGCGCTCCGGCCCTGTCTTCTCTTTCGTACTTCAAGGTGCGCTGTATGATCGAAGCCCGGGTCTAGACGACGTCCTGTGCCCTGAGCTGGTCGATATCCTCCGAGGAGTAGCCAGCTTCCGTGAGGATCTCGTCCGTGTGCTCGCCCAGCAGCGGGGACGGCTTGCGGATGGCGCCGGGGGTGGCGGAGAGCTTCAAAGGCACGGTGATCATCCTGGTCCGGCCGGCCTTGGGGTGCTGCACAGTGGTGAGCATGTCGTTGGCAACAATCTGGGGTTCGTCGAAGACCTGGGACTTGGTCAGGACAGGCCCGCAGGGGACGTCTGCGTCATCGAAGCGCGCGAGCCAATCCTGGGACGAACCGGTCTCGAGGACCTTGGCAACGTCGGGATCGATCTCCTCTCGCAGTCGAGCACGCTGAGACGGGTCGTCGAAGCGCGGGTCCTCCAGCACATAGTCCAGGCCCAGGGCTTTGCACGCGTTGGTGAACTGGCGGTCGTTGTTGGGCGCGATGTTGATCCACTGGCCGTCAGCGCACTGGTACACACCGAAGCCGACGTCCGTCGTGCGCTCCTCGGGCTGCTCCGGGTCCTCCTCGGCACGCACGAGGTCGGTGAGTTGGAGGGCGATCCACGTCTGCAGCAGCGACCCTTCCACTTTCTGTCCCAGGCCCGTCTTCTCGCGGACCCAGAGGGCCAGCATGATGCCGTAGGCGAGCATCATGGGCGTGGAGGTGTCGGCGGCGTAGAGGCCCGCCGTGATGGGTTTCCCATTGGGCATGCGGCGGTACATGACGCCGGCCATGCCCTGAAGGATGCGGTCATAGCCGCCCTTGTCCCCATTCGGGCCCTTGGTGCCGAAGGCGGAGAGGGTGGCATAAACCAGGCGCGGGTTCAGGGCGCTGAGGGTCTCGTAGTCGACGCCGAGGCGCTTGGCGGCGGCGCGGCGGAAGTTCAGCACAATGACGTCGGCGTCCTTGACGAGGTTGCGGAGGACATCGTTCCCCTGGGGCTTCCGGATGTCCAGGACGATGCTGCGCTTGTTGCGGTTGAGGACCATGAAACCGCGTCCGTTCTCCTTGAGGAAGGCGGTGGTGTTCGATCCCCGCGAGGAGTCTCCCTTCGGCCAAGCCTCCACCTTGATGACGTCTGCGCCCTGGTCAGCCAGGTACATGCTGGTGGTGGGACCGGCGACGTGCTGGGCGAGGTCGAGGACTCTGATGCCTTCCAGAGCGTAGGCCATGATCTCCTCCTTGTCGGCAATGGTGTGTCGGACCCGCGCATGCCCTCAGGGCTGAAGCCCCCCGGGAGCGCCTCAACCGAGGTCCATCCCAGGGAGGCGCGCACCTCCGCACTGCTCCCATTCTTCTTGGACGGCGCCGGGACAGCTCTGCCTTTCCCGTCAGGAGGCAGCGGGGCTGCGCGACGGCCCAGCGAGTCCCTTGGCGCGAATCAGATTCCGTACAGGGCGCAGCCGTTGTCGTCCAGGATCTTGCGCTTGGCCTCGGGGCTGATGTCTTCGCGCTGATTGAGGACCTGCATAGCCTCAAGCTCGCTGGACGTGTCGGCGTGGCTATAGTCGGTCCCGATGACGATATGGTCATCGCCGGCGAAGCTGAGGATGTATGGGATGTCCTCCTCGGTCTGGCAGGCGACGTAGAGGCGGTTGCGCTTCATCAGGTCGGGGATGAGGCCGCGGCCCTTGGTGCGGTTCACGCGGGCGCCAATGTCCGTGAGCATGTAGGGGACCCAGGAGGCGGCAGCCTCCAGGAAGCCCCAGCGGAGCTTGGGAAACCGATCCGGAAGGCCGCCCATCACCACGGCGTGGAAGGCGCCGATGACGGGGAACTTGGCCTTCCAGATGGTGGTGGCCCGGGAGTGGAACAGGCCGTCGAACTGGTAGTTGCGCATGCCGGAGTGGAAGCAGACGGCCAGGTCCAGGTCGCCGGCCTTCTCATAGATGGGGAAGAAGTAGGGGTCAACGCAGGTGCGGTCGCCCATGACGCCGTGGGCCATGACGCCGCAGGCGCCGTTGGCTTTGCCAAACTCCAACTCCTCCAGAGAGGCGTTGACGTCCTGAGTGGGCACGACGACGACCCATCGGAAGCGCCCGTTGCCCCCTTTCCAGATGTCCCCCATCCAGCGGTTGTAGGCGCGGCACATGGCTACTTGGGTCTGGGCCCTGGACAGCTGGGCCATGCCAAGGAGCACCGTTGGGAAGAGGACGTGGATGTCAGTGCCCAGCTCGTCCATGTGGCGCAGGCGCGCGGGAAGGTCCCGCATCTCCGCTGTGTCCGCGGGAGTGAGTGTGGTGTTGCCCGGCGGAAAGGCCCGCTTGGTCTCCATATTGGAGTCGAAGAACCAGAACTCCGATCGGCGCTTGGTGTTCCCGTCGGCATCGGGCATGGCCAGGGCTCGAGGGCGGAGCTGCTCGTCTTCGCCTTGCATGTAGCTCCAAGTTATGTCGGTCTCGATGACATGAGTGTCGGCATCGACGGTGGGCATGAGTCCTCCTATCTTGGGCGAAGCCCCTGTTCGGACCGGGGCTTGCAACGGTGTCTATCATAGGGTAGAGTGCCCGCCAACGCAACGACTTTGAGCGGGACTCCCCGCAATGCTGCTAGGAAACTGCCGTATTTCACCTCCCTACGGCAGAATCCAGGAGGAAACGTGACCCAGGCCTCCAAGCCCGTGCCATTCCCGGATATGGAGAGTGAGCCGTTCTGGGCGGCGGCCAGGGAGCACAAGCTGATGCTGCCCAAGTGCGAGGAGTGCGGCTTCATCAGCTTTCCCCCCAAGCCCCATTGCGCCCGCTGCCTTTCCGGGGAGGTGACGTGGACGGAGATGAGCGGACGGGGCTCGGTATTTACCTTCAGCATCATGCACGACACCTTCATACGCGGCTTCGAGCCTCCCTACGTGGTCGCCCTAGTGGAGTTGGAGGAGCAGGAGGGGGTGCGGCTGAACTCCAACATCCTGGAGTGTGATGCAGGGGATGTATACATAGGCATGCCGGTAGAGGTGACCTTTGAGGACCGCACCGGGGAGGTGAGCCTGCCCCAGTTCCGGCCGCAGAAGGCATAGGCAAGCCCGGAATCTGGACAGCGAGGCGGCGGGGGCCCGCGCGCGACGCTCGGCACGGCGGTATAATGGCGCCGTCGACAGGGCGGCGGCGACATAAAGCCCACGGCACGTCGCTGGATTTCAACCACTTGAGAAGAGGAAGCTCCGATGGAAACTTCAGTGTTGCCCCTCCAGGGAATACGGGTCTTGGACTGGACCATGCACCAGGCCGGCCCCTGCGCCACCATGCTGCTGGGGGACCTGGGCGCCGAGGTCTTGAAGGTCGAGACGACCAGCGGCGGCGAGTCGGGCAGGGGCCAGGCGAACGTGGCAGGTAGAGACATGGGCCTCGCCAACGGGCTCTCCTACACCTTCGAGGTCTACAACCGCAACAAGAAGAGCCTCGCCTTGGACCTGTCCAAGCCCGAGGGCCGGGAGATCATGTACTCGCTGGCCAAGGTCTGTGACATATTCGCACAGAACCACCGCACGGGGGTGGCGGAGAAGCTGGGGATGGGGTACGAGACGCTGAAGGAACACAACCCCAAGATCATCTACGCCAGTTGCACCGGCTACGGGCGCAAAGGGCCGCGAGCGCACAGCCCCGCCATGGACCCCGCGGTGCACGCAGCGTCTGGGATGATGTTCGGCGTGGGTGAGCCGGACATGGGGCCGATTCACATCATCGGCGCCATGGCGGACATGACCACGGCGATGATGCTGGCCAACGCCATGATGTCCGCGCTGGTGTGCCGGGAGCGGACCGGCATAGGCCAGGAGGTCCACGTGTCCATGCTGGGCACTCGGCTGTGGATCCAGTCCAACAACATCCTGTACACGCTGCAATCGGGCAAGTCCAGGCCTCGGCAGTTCCAGAGCAAGGCCCCCAACCCCCTGGTGAACCACTACCGCTGCAAGGACGGCAAGTGGCTGCTGATGGGCAACTTCCAGTCCGACAAGTACTGGCCCAGGCTGTGCAGCGTCATGGGGCTGCAGGGCATCGAGTACGACCCAAGATTCGCGGACATCGGCGCGCGCCGCGAGAACTGCGAGGAGCTCATCACCATCCTCAACGACACCTTCGCCACCAGGGACCGCGACGAGTGGGTCACGCGCCTGGAGGAGGAGAGCGTCGTCGTCAGCCCCATCCTGGAGTACAGCGAGGTGGTCAACGACCCCCAGGTGCTGGCGAACGACCTGCTTCCGGAGTTCGACCACCCGGCGTTGGGGAAGATCAGGGAGACGGGCATCCCAATCGAGTTCTCCGAGACACCCGGCTCCATCCGGGAGCCCGCGCCTCAGCTGGGACAGCACACGGAAGAAGTCCTCGTGGACTTGCTCGGCTACTCCTGGGGCGACATCGAGCGGTTGCACGACAATGGGGTGATCCTGTAACGATAGCCCGGTGGGCGAAGGGAGGCGGGCCCATGCCTGTGATCGACGCCGATACCCACGTTGACGAGACCGAGGACACCTGGGAGTACTTGCGGGAGGAGGAGCTGGAGTTCAAGCCGACAACGGAAGCTCCGGCGGCCCTGGACCCCTCCCGACCACCCGTCCGGTACTGGCGAATCGACGGCCGGCGTCAGATCCGGTTCGTGCGGGACGACCGGCGAACGCGAACAACGGTAGAGACTCGGGAGCTGCTGGACGTGGGGGCTCGGCTGCGGGCCATGGACGAAATGGGGACCGACGTGCAGGTGGTGTACCCCACGCTGTTCATCATGGAGGCCACCGAGCGACCGGAAATCGCGCTGGCCCTGCGCCGGAGCTACAACCGGTGGATGGCGGAGCGCTGCGCGCAATCGGAGGGGCGTCTCCGCTGGGTGGCGCTGCCATCGCTGATGAGCATGGACGAGACGCTGGAAGAGATGCGGTTCGCCAAGGAGCACGGCGCCTGCGGTGTGATGAAGAAGGGCGACCGGGAGGCGGGCAGGTGGCCTGCGGACCCCTACTTCACGCCCTTCTATGAGGAGGCGGAGCGGCTGGACCTCGCCGTCTGCTTCCACACGGGGTCCGGCACTCCGGACTTCCCGTCCGCGAAGGAGTTTCCACTGGGCTCCTTCTACCGCAGCAACATGTCGGTGGCCCACGCGTTCCACACGCTGATCGCCAACGGCATCCCCAGCAGGTATTCCAGGCTCCGCTTCACCTTCGTGGAAGCCGGGTCTGCCTGGATCCCGTACGTGCTCTATGATCTGAAGCGGCGCCTGGAGCGGACCAGCGACCCGGGCAGCATCTTCGGGGGACAGAGATACGAGATGCCGGACAACGTGCTGAAGGCAAACCGCATGTTCGTCACCTGCATGGTGGACGAGGACCTGCCGTACGTCATAAGGTTCGCCGGCGAGGACAACCTGATGATAGGGTCCGACTACACGCACCGCGACCAGTCCATGGAGTACGAGTACGAGCGTTTGCTCCGTGAGCGGGTGGACCAGGGAGATGTCTCGGAATCGGTGATGCGGAAGATCCTCTACGACAACCCCAAGGAAGCCTACGGACTGTGACGTCCACGCAGGGACCGCTTCCCCATCCTCCGGCGGAGGCAGAGACCGAACTCGACGTTTCCGCCGCAGCGGGGGCGCGGCGCCTGGGCGTGCAGGTGGTCGATGAGGAGGAGCCTCGAAGCGGGTCCATGACGGTGAACGGGGTCCGGCTGCACTACCTCGATTGGGGCGGCGAAGGGCAGCCGACACTCCTGTGTCTCCACGGCGGGCGGGCGAACGCCCACACGTGGGACTTCGCCGCGCTGGGCCTTCGGCACATGTACCGCGTGGTCGCCCTGGACCAGCGCGGTCACGGCGACAGCGGGTGGGACGGCGCCCGGCGGTACGACCGCGATGCGTACGTGTCGGACCTCGAGGGTGTGGTCCGGGAGCTGGGCGCGGGGCCGGTCATCCTGGCGGCCCACTCCATGGGCGGGACCAACTCCTTGGTCTTCGCCGGCCGGCATCCGTCCCTGGTGCGGGCCCTAGTCCTGGTGGACGCAGGCCCAGAGATCGCGCCGGACTCGTATGAGCGCTCCGAGCGCATCACGTCGAAGGTGCCCGATTCGGGCGGGTACGCCGCGTACCTGGCGCAGGCGCAGCGCTATAGCCGGTGGTGGCCGCCGTGGCAGGTCCACTACCATCTGCGGTACGCGCTGCGGGAGCTTTCGGAGGGGGTGTGGACGTGGAAGGGGGACCCGACCCTTCGGTCGCCGGAGCGCCGGGAAGGGAAGGGACACCAGCACGACCCCAGGGAGCTATGGCCGGTGTGGGAGGGCCTACGGTGCCCAGCGCTGGTCGTTCGTGGCTCCTTCAGCCGGATTCTGCCCGCCCCCGTCGCCAGGGAGATGGAGGGTCGGCTTGGGCACAGCCGGCTCGTGGAGGTTGCAGGCGCGGGGCACCGCGTGATGGAGGACCGCCCCGCAGAGTTCGCCGCGGTGGTCTCGACGTTCCTGGCGGACGTTGGGGCGGGATCCGGCGAGAGAGTCCCGGGGTGAGGTCGGACCTGTTGTAGAATCCAGCAGAGAGATCTGCCGTGGAGGAGCGAGCATGGCCGGAGAACAAGTAGCGTTGGGCCACGTCCGGGTCCTGGACCTGACGCAGTCCCTGGGGCAGTACACGAGCCGCCTGATGGCGGACCTAGGGGCCGACGTGATCAAGGTGGAGCCGCCGGGAGGTGGGCGGGCGCGGCGCGCGTGGCCCTTCGCGGGGGATGTGCAGGACGGAGAGCACAGCCTGTCGTTCCTGCACTTCAACACGAACAAGCGCAGCGTGGTGCTGGACCTGGCGTCGGCGGAGGGCCGAGCCGGACTCCTGGGGATGGTGCGGACCGCCGACGTGCTGGTGGAGGACTTCCAGCCCGGTCACCTGGCTGGGCTGGGTCTGGACTACGCCGAGCTGGAGAAGGCCAACCCCGGGATCGTCGTGACCTCCGTAACTCCTTTTGGGCAGACGGGGCCGCGTGCCCAGTGGAAGGCCGACGACCTGATCCTCCAGTCGCTGTCGGACTGGATGGCCGACGTTGGCGGAGAGCCCGCATCGCCTTGCGGTTGCCCGGCGGAGCCGACGGCGCAGATAGGGGGGGCGCATGCGGCGCTGGCCACGCTCATCGCGCTGCGCGCGAGCCGTGCGGCGGGTGTGGGACAGCGCGTGGACGTATCGCTGCTGGAGACCATGGTGGTCTCGGCGGCCTCGACGCCCATCACAAGGTACTCGATGGCATCGGAGATAGCGCGCCGCAGCGGCGTGCAGACCAACATGGCCGGCGTGAACTGCTACCCCTGCAGCGACGGCTACGTGATGATGAACATCCACTTCAACCATCTCTGGAAGCGCCTGGCGGACTGGATAGGCAACCCCATCATCCAGGACCAGTACTTCATGAGCATGCAGGCCCGGCACGACAACGCGGAGCTGGCGGACGGGATACTCCATGAGTTCACGGCGTCGATGACGGTGGAGGGGTTCCTGGAAGGGGCCCGGGGGTTGGGGCTTCCGGTGGCCCGGGTCAACCGGTTCATGGAGGCGGTGAAGACCCCGCAGCTGGAGGCCCGGGGCTGGCTTCAGGATATGGAGCACCCGGTACTTGGGCGGATTCGCACACCTGGGTTTCCCTGGGTCCTCTACGACACCCCCGCCGCCATCCAGCGCCCCGCGCCGCTGCTGGGGGAGCACAGCCAGGAGGTCCTGGATGAGGTTGCGGCGGCCCCCGCGCCGCGCGGGGCCTCGCCCTCCGGCCCCATCGATGGCGACCATGCGCCGAACCTGCCGTTGGCGGGGGTGCGCGTCATCGACTTCACGCGGGCGTGGGCGGGGCCCCTGGCCACGCGGTACCTTGGGGACTACGGCGCAGAGGTCATCAAGGTGGAGTCGGGGCTGTTCGACACCCAGCGCGAGGGCAGAGCCGCGACGTACACCGAGTTCAACCGCAACAAGCTGAGCATAACGATTGATCTGCACCACCCCGAGGGCCAGGCCCTGATCAAGCGTCTAGCCACCATGAGCGACGTGGTGATCAACAACTTCCGGCCGGGCACGCTGGAGCGATTCAACCTGGGGTATGAGGTCCTGCGGGAGGTCAACCCGCGGATCATCGTCGTGAGCATGCCCGGGTACGGGAGCACGGGGCCGGCCCGCGAGTACGCCTCACATGGGGCGCAGCTGATGGCGAACGCCGGCGCCTACTACCTGTGGGGCCACCCTGAATCCCCCATCGAGACGCGGGGGAGGTCCGCCTTCCCGGACTTCATGGCCGGGGCGCAAGGGGCGCTGTCGGTGGTGGCCGCGCTGCACGCACGGGAGGTGACGGGCAGGGGACAGGAGATCGAGGTGGCGCAGGCGGAGGCCCTGTCGGCGGCGCTGGGCGTGGGGCTTCTGGACTCCCTGGTTAACGAGAGAGACTGGGATCCCCTGGGCAATCGCAGTCCCTACACAGCCCCGCACAACGTCTACCCCTGCAGCGGCTTCGACGAGCACTGCGCCATCTCCTGCGCAACAGAGGCCGAGTGGGCGAAGCTGTGCGAGGTCATGGAGCAGCCAGAGCTGGCGCAGGACGCCAGGTTCGCCACCACGGCCGACAGGCTGTCCAACGTCGCGGAGCTGGACGCCATCATTGGCGAGTGGACGCGCGGGTACACGCCGCGGCAGGTGATGCACATCCTGCAGAAGGAGGGGGTGCCGGCGGCGGCCGTATCGAGCAGCGAGGACGTCTACTACGACGTGCAGCTCCGCGAACGGCGCTTCATGATGCCTACCACCGACACTGACATGGGGCCCCTGGAGATGTCGGGGCTGACGGCCAAGCTCTCGAGGACACCAGGCCGACGGGAGATGACCGGTCGGCCCGTGTTCGGCGGGGGCAACGACTACGTGTTCCACGAGCTTCTGGGGCTGAGCCATCAGGAGCGTGAGGAGCTGGAGGCCGCGAAGGCCATCGCCTGAGGCGTCGTGCGGTCAGGCCCCCGGCGGTGGACACCGCTTGGGGTGTGTCCGTTGCCGGTCGGGTAGCTCGTTCGGCGCCGCCCTGTCCACGCCGGCACGCGTGTAGATTCCGCTGCTATGCCTGGGGCGAGTCGGGACGTCCTGGCATCCTGTCCCCTGGTGCAGTTGCCCGTGGGCGTTGCTATGATGCGGCGGGCTGTCTTGCCCTGGACCGGTCCTTGATGATGAGAATTCCGGCGGGTGCGATGGTGGCGAAGAGGACGGCGAGCAGCACGAAGGTGTAGCTGTAGCTGAAGTCCGCCAGGCCGCCGATCAGCAGGGGGCCGACCAGGGTGGCGAAGTGGCGGGTGGCCATGCTGAGGCCGAAGAAACGCCCCCGGGCGCCCCGTGGGGAGAGGTCGATGGCGTAGGCCTGAGTGGCCACGTTGACGACGCCGGTGCCGATACCGGCGGCGAATGAGGTGAGGACGAGGGTCAGGGGGACGCCGACGACGAGGGTGGCCGTGGCGCCGGCGTTGAGGGCCAAGAAGATCATGGAGGCTGTCGATACGAGTGCTGCGGGGATGAGGGCTGCGCGGATTCCCCAGCGGTCTGCGATGAAGCCGGCGGGCAGGGCAGACACCATGCCGCCGAAGCCGATGGCGCTGATGATGAGGCCGGTGTTGGTCTGGCTGAGCTCCAGCTCGAGCTTGGCGTAGAGGGGCATGACGACGTTGGTGATGCCCTCTCGGAACAGGGACTCGACAAAGACGGTGTAGATGATGAAGAGGAAGCCCATGGAGACCACGGCCACGGCGAGCTCGGAGCGGCCGGCGCCCCGGCTGCCGCTGGCGGGCGGCTCCTGCGCCGCCGGAGGCGGAGCGCCGGGGGGTGTTGGCGCCCCGGCGGGGGCAGGCGGGTCGTCGGGGAGCTGAACGGACTCGCGCATCAGAAAGAGGATGGTGAGGAAGACGCCGAACTTGCTGAAGCCGTTGATGAAGAAGGGGACGCGGATGCTGCCGGTGGCGCCCCAGGCCCAGCCGCCGAGGAAGGGGCCGACGACGTGGCCGAGATCGGAGAGGGTGGTGCGGAGGCCGGAGAGGCGGCCGCGGTCGCCGCGCTTGGCGATGTCGGCGGTCATGGAGGTGAGGCCGGTGCCCCAGACGGCGGTGCCGATGCCGGAGCCGAAGCGGAAGAGGACGAGTTGGAGGTAGGAGCGGGAGAGGCCCTCCATGAAGGAGAAGACCATGCGGATGAAGATGCCGACGAGGCTGATCTTGCGTTTGCCGAAGCGGTCCATGAGGTCGCCGGCGAAGTAGCTGATGAGGAGCCGTCCGAGGCCGCCGATAGAGGTCACGACGGCGGCGGCGAAGGCGCTGGGGACGAAGCGGTGGGAGAGGAGGGGGATGACGGGGACGGCGGCGCCGAGGCCGATGGACCAGAGGAGGGCGGCCAGGTTCAAGGCGATGAGGGCCCGGGTTCGGGAGGCTTGTTGCGATGCGGCCAAGGACATCCTCGCTGGAGGGCGGCGGGGTGGGGGCTTCTGTGCGGCGCCGCTTCACCGCCGGGGCCAGTATACACCACCAACGGCGTGGGGATTGCTCGCCGGCCGCCGGGAGGGCATCACTTTCGGCGCGCGGGGGCGGTTCGGGGAGAGGGGGAGGCGCCCTGATCTCGATTCTTGGATGCTGACGCGGGAGGACAGTGATGGTTGACTTATCACAGGACGAGGTCCTGGGACTTGCGAAGGTCGCGGGAATGGCCATAATCCCGGAGGACGTCGAGGAGGTGACTCTGCGGCTCAACGCCCTGCTGGAGACGCTGACGGAGCTGGACCAGCTGCCGCTGGACGGCGTCCAACCCCTTCCGGCGCTGCCCCACCCCGGGGAGCTTCCGCGGCAGAGGCCCGCCACAGGCGGGGCGGCGGCGCAGGAGAGCGCCGGCGGGGAAGAGGAGCTTGTGTACAGGCCCATCACGGAGCTGGCGCGGCTGATCCGGGAAGGGAGGGTGTCGCCGGTAGAGCTGACGCAGGCCTACCTGGAGCGCATCGAGAGGCACGACAGCACGCTGCGGGCGTACATCACGGTGCTGGGGGAGGATGCGCTGCGGGAGGCGCGGGCGGCGGAGCAGGCGGTTGCCAGGGGGGATGCGCTGGGGCCGCTGCACGGGATTCCCATTGGCCTGAAGGACCAGTTCTACACCAGGGGCGTGCGCACGACGTGCGGCTCCCGCATCATGGCCGAGTTCGTGCCGGACTACGACGCCACGCTAGTGACCAGGTTGAAGGAGGCGGGGGCGATCGTGCTGGGCAAGCTCAACATGACAGAGTTCGCCTCGCCGGCCACCTTCGAGTTTACCTACGGGCAGCCCAGGAACCCGTGGAACCCGGACTACGAGCCGGGGGGGTCCAGCAGCGGATCGGGGATAGCGCCGGCCGCTGGGCTGTGCGCGGGGGCGATTGGGGAGGACACCGGGGGCTCCATCCGCCACCCTGCGGCGCACTGCGGATGCGTCGGGCTGCGGCCGTCGTGGGGGCGGGTGAGCCTGCACGGCATGGTACCGGGAAGCTGGCCCAAGGACACCGCGGGGCCGCTGACTCGGACGGTGGCGGACTGCGCCCTGCTGATGGGGGTGATCTCCGGCTACGATCCCGAGTCCACGTTTACGGCGCGCCTGCCGGTGCCGGACTACGCGGCGGCCCTGGACGGCGACGTCAGGGGCATGCGCGTAGGGGTGATCCGGGAGCTGTTGGAGGCCGAGCAGCTGAGCCCGGAGGTGGGGGCGGCCTTCCGAGAGGCTGTGGCGGTCCTTGGGCGCCTGGGCGCCGTGGTGGAGGAGGTCTCGCTGCCGCTGACGCCGCTCCTGGGTGTCGTGAACGCGGCCATCGGCTCGGAGCGCATTGCGGTGCAGTGGAGCGACCTGACGACGCGGGCGCGGGACTACGACGTGGCGGTACGCCGGCCGGTGCTGGTGCCGGGGCTGCTGCCTGCGGCCCTCTACCAGCGCGCGACGCAGGCGCTGACGCTGATTCGCGGCCAGATCCTGGAGGCGTGCGAGGAGTACGACGTGCTGGTGAGCCCGACTCGGCCGGTCCCCCCGGCGCTCATCGAGGAGACCAAGCGGCCCCTGCGGACCAGGGAGGAGGCGTTGCGTGCCCTGCGGCACTTCTCCTTCACGAGCCCGGCCGCGCTGTCGGGGACCCCGGCTATCTCCGTGCCCTGCGGGTTCACGGAGCGGGGCCTGCCGATGGGGTTGCAGATCATGGGAAAGCGCTTCGATGAGGCGACGGTGCTGCGGGCAGCCTACGCCTACGAGGGTGGCACGCGGTGGCACGCCATGAGGCCGGCGCTGGGGTAGCGGGGAGCGTCAGACGCGGGCGCGGCGCTTCTCCTTGAGGATGTCGAAGCGGCGGGTGTTCTCCTTGAGCGGGTAGTAGTGCCCCTTGCCGTCCTCCTCGGGCTGCTGGGCCGCGCTGCCGCTGGCGGCGGCGTTGGGCTTGGCGAGCTTGAGCAGGCCGGAGTCGTAGCTCATCCACTGGACCCGCTTCTGGGGGATCTTGCCCCAGATGCGGTCGTCGAGCCACTTGAGGGGCCAGACGACGGCGGAGCGAAGAGGGATGGGGGTGCGCTTGAGGGACTGGACAGCCAGGGTGTGCCACCAGGTCTTGGGCTTGGTGTAGGGGCAGACGGCGACGCAGGTGAGGCAGCTCTCCCAGTACTCCATGACGTGGGGGCGCAGGCGGTAGCAGGTCTCCCAGTTGATCTTGTACTTCTCGACGCCGTTTGAGACGGCCTTGCCGCCGATGGTGATGCTGTTGGTGGGACAGGTGGTGGCGCACTTCTTGCAGACCCGGCAGAAGTCCTCGACGCCGATGTCGATGGGCGCGTTGGGGATGAGGGGGAGGTCGGTGAGGATGGGGTCGCCGGGATGGATGCGCGGGCCGTGGTCGGCGGTGATGAGCATGCCGTGGCGGCCCATTTCGCCAATGCCGCCGGCGAGGGCCACGGGCATGGGGTGGGCCATGCGCTGGACGGCGGAGTAGCCGAGCTCCCGGATGTAGCCGACGAGGCGCTGGTAGACGACGGAGGAGTACTGCTGGCTGATGTGGTAGGCGGCGTCGCCGATGCGGTGGCGGTGCGCGCGGACCATGCGGTCGTTCCAGGCGACGGCGAGGGTGATGGCGAAGGGGTACTGCTTGGCGAGCTCTTCGGGGGTATCGCCCGCGGCGGCGCCGTTGCCCTGGATGCCGGTGCCGTCCTCGGGGTAGCGGCCGCCGGCGTAGAGGAAGGAGGGGTGGACGGCGGCGATGCCGACGATGTCGGCGCCCATGGCTTTGCCGACGCGCTTGATGTGCCGGGTGAGGGCCTTGGGGTCGTGGACGGGGGCCCGGTGGGGGTTGACCTGGCCCTTGGGAGCGCCGCCGACGACGTTGCTGAGGAGGTTGCGGCGGTCGGCCACGGCCTGTGCGGAGCCGATGCGGCCCAGGGGGTCGCGGGAGATGCGGTTGAAGTACCAGTTGGAGAGGAGCTTACCGAGCTCGCCGCGCTTGTTCTTCTCGTGGGGGGTCTGGTTGGCGTCGACGGAGCTCCAGTTGCCGACGACGCGCACGCTGCGCCCGACGAAGGGGTAGGACGGGTCGGGTGCGCCGGAGCGGTCGGCGGCGTCCTGGGGCTGCTGGGGCTTGTCTTTGACGACCATGGGGCCTACCTCCGCCTCGCTGCTGGCTGGGGACTCCCTACGGTATATGCCTGTGCGGGGGTTGTGTCAAGGCCGCGGGCGCCGGTTGGCAGGCGGGGCCGAGCCGCAGTGGCGTCCTGTTGGGGGATGGAGTCGCGCACGCCGCTCATGTGGTTCGAGCGCCTCACCCCCCTGGGGGAGCAGCGGCGGTTAGGTGGCGATCCAGGGCTCGGTGTGGCCCTCGTGGGTCCAGAGGAAGTCGAAGCCGGCCCGGAGCGCGAACTGCTGGTCGAGGTCCGTGTCGCCTATGTGGTAGTAACGCTCGGCCTCAAACCGGGTCTTGACTTCGGCGATGCGGTGTTTGAGGGAGACGAAGCTCGTCTGGATCTCCTGCTGGTCCCAGATCTCCTGTTGCTCCCGGAGGGTGCGGTCGGAGCTGCTGCCCACGATGCAGCCGTGGGCCTGGGCCCTGCGCACCATCTCCATGGTGATGGGGCCGGGAGGGTCGCCGACCTCCAGAGTGCCGTCTATGTCGAAGCTGACCAGGACCGCCAAGGATCTCCTCCCACAGTTCGGCGCCGGATTGCCGAGGGCGCCAGGGCATATTCAGGCACAAGGGCTTCGCGTGTCAAGCGGGGGAAGGGCCGCTCCACACGCCGTTCCAATGGTCCGATAGGCTCATCATGAGCGCGCCCCCTTCGGTGTGGCCTGCAGATTGACGACGGGATGTGGCGCGCATATGGTGGGGTCGCGGAGACGGCGCGCACGCAGATTGGCCATTGGCAAATCAGACGCTGGAGACGAGATCATGGGCTGGTCGATTCATCACCCCACGCGGCTCATCCACTGGACGCCGGAGCTTTCCTACGAGGGCTACACGCTCGTCGCCACGAACTACGGCTTCCACGCGAGCTTGATCGACATGGAGGGGCGCGTGTGCCACCGGTGGGAGTCCGCGGCGGGCATCAGCTACGCGTACCTGCTCCCCAACGGCAACCTGCTCTGTCGCAACCACCCGCCGAAGGGCCTGGCGGTGGGGAACCTCGGGGGGTCCGCGGCGTCGCTGCAGGAGCTGGACTGGGAGAGCAACGTGGTGTGGGAGTACCGGAACCCGACGCTCCACATCGACTTCGAGCGCCTGCCCAACGGCAACACGCTGGTGCTCCTCTATGCGGAGCTTGCCCCGGAGCTCGCCGCCCGGGTGCGGGGCGGGCACGCGGAGGGGCGGGAGCAGGGCCGGATGTGGAGCGACGCGGTGCAGGAGATCACGCCGGAGGGCGCGACTGTCTACGAGTGGCGGTCCTGGGAGCACCTCAGCGTCGAGGAGGACGTGATCTGCCCGCTGGACGAGCGGCGGGAGTGGACGCACGGCAACGCCCTCAGCACCACGGCGGGCGGAGACCTGCTTGTGAGCTTCCGCCAGCTCAGCACAGTGGGGATTGTGGACCGGGCGACGGGGGACTTCCGGTGGAAGTGGGGGCCCGGGGAGCTCTCGCACCAGCACCATCCGACCTACCTCGACAACGGCCACGTGCTCATCTTCGACAACGGTCCCCACCGGCACGGCCTGAGCTACTCCCGGGTGGTCGAGGTCGATCCGGCGACGAGCGGCATCGTCTGGGAGTACCACGGGGAGCCGCGGGCGTCCTTCTTCAGCTACAACATCAGCGGCGCCGAGCGTCTGCCCAACGGCAACACGCTCATCTGCGAGGGGGTGCCCGGCCGCGTGTTCGAGGTGACGGCGCAGGGGCAGATTGTGTGGGAGTGGGTCAACCCCTTCGCCGTCGAGCGCGCGGATCGGGTCAACGTCGGCCCGGACGGTACGCCGACCGTCGAGCGGACCGCCTCGGTGTTTCGGGCGCACCGCTACGGGCCGGACCACGCGGCGCTGCGGGGCCGGGACCTGGACCCTGGCAGGTACGCGCACCTCAACGGGGTCGCTGACGCGACGGGCACTCGGGGGGAGGGTTGAGGGGTAGCGGGGGCGGGTCGCTGGCGCGGTCGTAAGCGAACCTGTCTCATGAGGGGTGAGGGATACCCTGCCCTGCCCCGCCGCCGGAGTGTTCAGCCCGCCCCTAGGGGTTGACCCCAAGCTCGGCGGCCACGGGCTTCAGCGACTCCACGACGAACTCGATGTGGGCGTCCAGGTCGAGATCGAGGGCCTCGGCGCCCCGGGTGATGTCCTCGCGGCGGACGCTGCGGGCGAAGGACTTGTCCTTCATCTTCTTGCGCACTGACTGGGGTGTGACCTCGCTCAGGCTCTTGCTCGGCCGGACGAGGGTGACGGCCGTGATGAAGCCGGAGAGCTCGTCGACGGCGTAGAGCATCTTCTCCAGCAGCGTGTCCCGCGTGACGTCGCCGTGGTCGCCATGGGAGAGCACGGCGCGGACCAGCTCCTCCGGGACGCCGACCTGCCGGAGCAGCTCCGCCCCGAACATGGGGTGCTCTTCGGGGGTTGGGCAGATGTCCCAGTCGAAGTCGTGGAGCAGGCCGGCGTTGCCCCAGAGCTCCTCGTCCTGGCCGTGGCGGCGGGCGTAGGCACGCATGGCCGCCTCCACGCCCGTCAGGTGCTTGCGCAGCCGCTCCGTCTTGACGTGCTGGTCCAGGATGCCGATGATCTCATCGCGTTGCATGTCCGCCTCCTAAATCCTCAGCACTGAACCAACCCGCCTCACGTCCAGTCCCTTCGCGCTCGCAATCACGCGACCTCTATATAGCTGTCGCGCTAGCGACCCTCCTCCGACTGCTCGGGTATGCGCAGCTTCCCCGGAGCGCACTTTCGCGCCGTGGTGATGAAGCCCGTGTGGGCGACCATGCGATGCACGGGCCGCACGCTGCGCTGGGAGACGTGCCACGGGCGCAGGATGACCTCGAAGCTGTCGATCAGGTCGAAGCCGGGCTCCTCGTCGAGGGCCTCCACGAGGCGGTGGACCTGGAGCGCCGTGGGCAGGAAGCTGAGGATGATGCCGCCCGGGTTGAGGACCTGGGCGGCGTGGCCCGCGACGTGCCACGGCTCCGGAACGTCCAGGATGATACGGTCCAGGGCTGTCTCCTGGATGGCCTCGTAGACGTCGGCGTGACGGACGGTCCAGTTTTCAGCGTCGGGGAGGACGGCGCAGATGCTCTTGGCGGCGCGTTCGATGAGGGCGGGCCTGAGCTCGTAAGACACGACGGCGCCCGTGGGCCCGGCAGCGCGGAGGAGCGCCAGGGTCAGCATTCCTGAGCCCAAGCCAGCCTCGAGGACGCGGGCGCCCGGGAAGACGTCGCCGTAGACCAGGATGGGGCCGACGTCCTTGGGGTAGATGATCTGCGTCGCCCTGGGGGACTCCTGGACGTACTCGGCCAGGGTGGGCCGCAGCGCCAGGAACTTCTGCCCCCCCACGGCCAGCCGCGAGCCGATCTCCCGCCCGATGATGTCCTCGTGGGGCAGCGTGCCCATGTGGGTGGCGAAGAGCTTGCCGGTGTCCAACTGCATGAAGTGGCGACGGCCCTTGCGGGAGATCAGGATAGCAAAGTCGCCTTCCTGGAATTGGTGGGATGAGGCTGCGCTGCTCTCCATCGTCCTTCCAGTGGGCTATAGCTGTCCGGGCCGCAGGCCCTGGCTCGCCGAACGCGAAACCCTACTCTCCCAGGTTCACCACGATGTTGTCCGGCGACCGGGAGACGATGGCCTCCGCCGGCTCGTCGTAGGGGTTCGCCTCGATGTGGTGCACGTGCGCCGGTACGAAGATGAAGTCGCCCGGGCCGGCCTCGACGTACTCCGTGAACCCCTCGCCGTAGTAGACGCGCATGTGGCCGGCGAGGATGTAGGCGGCGGTCTCGGCCTCGCCGTGGTGATGGGGCGGGCCCGCCTCGTTGGGTACGCCCGTCACGTACCCCATCCATATCCTGCTCGACCACGACGTATCCGCGGCGATGCCCGGCCTGCGGACCATCGCCCGCGTCTGCGCCGTCGTGGCGGCGTCCTGGGGGCCATGCACCACCCGGGGCGTCTGCTGTTCTGTCGAAGTGCTCATGCGAACCTCCACGGTGAAGCTTCCTCCCCCACTGGAGAGAGGGCCCTCGGTTGCAACCGGGGCGCCGCCCGGCTCAGACCGCCTGCAAGAAGCCCACGACGGCCTCCGCGGTCTCCCCCGGCCGCTGCGCGACCAGGCAGTGCGCCCCTCCGGCGATGGTGACGGCGGTGGCATCGGGGATGCCCGCCCGGTACGCCTCGGCGTGGGACGGGGGCGCCAGCAGGTCCTGGTCGCCCCACACGACCAGCGTGGGCACGCCAATCCGGTACAGCCGATTGGCCAGGGTCAGGCTGCGCAGGTAGGGCGGGCTCCAGCCGAGGCGGGCCGACGTGACCTGGGCGCGGTACAGCAGCATCTGGTGGTCGTCGGTCGGGTTGTCCTGGTCCGGGTCCGGCAAGAGCGCCCTGGCCTGTTCGTCCTCGGGGTCCGCGAAAACCATGTCCCGCAGGGGCTGGCGGTCGCCGCGGGGCCTGGGCGCCGCCGAGTAGAAGAAGTTACCCATGGGGCTCCCCTCCACGGTGAGGCCGCACGCCGAGATAAGCGTGAGGCTCTTCAGGGCGTGGCTGCACCGCACGGCCAGCTCCGCGGCGATCCACCCCCCAAGGGAGTGCCCCACCAGGTGCACGCCGTCCAACCCCAGGGTGTCGATGAGGTCCATGTAGTGGAAGACCACGTCCTCCATGGAGTCGACGGACTCCAGGCACTCCACTGCCTCGGCGAAGCCCGGATGCGCGGGCACTGTGAGTTGGACGTGCTGCGCGAGGTCGTCGTGGAAGGGCAGGAGGCCGCCGGGGACGCTGAACACGTCGCCGAAGATGCCGTGCAGGTAGAGCACGGGCGCCCCGGACCCCGCGCGAAGGCAGGGGACGCGGCGCCCGCGGACGTCGATGGTCTGGTTGGTTGTCGTCATTGGCGCGCCCCTAGCCGACCGGCGCCGAGGCTTCGGCGCCCATGGCCGCACGCACCTTGGGCATGACCCGATTCACCATCAGGTCCATGTTCTTGCGGGTCAGGTCCGCAGGCAGCGTGCCGAACTGGAGGAGGCACAGGTAGTGGCCGTGCTTGAACTCCTTGGCGTACTCGGTGAGCTTCTGGGCCACGGTGTCCACGCTGCCGACGATGATGTTTCCCCCGGCCTCGATGTCCGACCAGTCCTGGGCCAGGGTGAGCTGGTCGCGGCGGCCCATGCGCTGGCCGAGCACGCGGAGCATGGAGCGCTCGCTGGTGTAGCCCGGGGGCATCCACGTGACGCCGGTGCCGGAGTAGCCCAGGCCCTTGAGCAGCTTGGTTGCGAAGTACCACAGGTGCGGCTCGCACTCCCGCCGCGCCTCCTCGTCGGTCTCCGCGACGTAGATGGGCACGAGCCAGCCGAGCTTGTCCGGGTCCCAGGTCTTGCCGGTCTTCTCCCAGGTCTCCTGGAAGGAGGAGGCGTTCTGGCGGAAGCCGGCCACGTTGGAGTAGGTCACGGCGGCGTAGGTGTAGCCCCGCTCGGCGACGAACTCCATGGTCTCCAGGGTCCCCGTGCCCGGCACCCAGATGGGGGGGTGGGGCTTCTGGAAGGGCTTGGGCCAGGGGTTGACGTACTGGAACTGGTAGAACTTACCCTCGTAGCTGAAGGGGCCGTCCTCCGTCCACGCCTTGACGATGAGGTCGTGGGCCTCCCGCCACATGGCGCGCGAGTGTGTGGGGTTCATATTGTAGGAGAACCACTCGGGGCCGCCGCCCACGACGAAGCCCGCGCTGAAGCGGCCCTGGAAGAAGAGGTCCAGCATGGCGTACTCC
Organism: Dehalococcoidia bacterium; assembly: GCA_965197715.1. Classification (GTDB taxonomy): domain Bacteria; phylum Chloroflexota; class Dehalococcoidia; order Lucifugimonadales; family UBA1127. Next base: position 1,494,731 of record OZ240224.1, on the reverse strand, counting down.
TCGGCGACGCGCACGGGGTTGCCGTACATGGGGAGGGCGTTGCCGAGGACGATCATGCGCGCCCTTCTGACTCGCTGGGAGAGGGCGGCGCCGATGAGGTTGGGCGAGGCCATGAGGCCGTAGGCGTTGAAGTGGTGCTCGTTGACCATGACGCCGTCGAAGCCGAGCTCGTCGGCGTAGGCGAGCTCGTCGATATAGCGTTGGTAGAGGAGCGTGCCCCTGGCGGGGTCGAAGAGGTTGTTGGGGGCGGTGACCCATGCGGACTCGTAGCGGTCGCTGAAGTCGTCGGGGAGATAGGGCCAGGGCATGAGGTGGAAGAAGTGGAACTGGAGGTTTTGGGGCATGGGCGCCTCCTTCGGGCTGGGGCGAATCGGGCCTCATTATGGCGGCCAGAGGGTGAGCGTGTCAACGCGGCGGGGGTCGCGGGGGGTGGGCTTGTGGGGGTGGGGTGGGCACGAGGCCCTTGCGTAACCGTCATTCCTGCGCCCACCCACCCCGTGCACCCGTCTGACTGCGGCGCCTGAGGCTGCACCTGTCGGCGGCAGGCCATTTGATTGTTGTCGCCTGTGTGATTGCCAGCTAGTTTTTTCTGCGGAAAAGTGAAGCTGGACGGGTCTCAATATGTTGATAGTCTTTTGGGGGGATGGCGACCTCCTTGGCCTGCTTTCCCTAGTTGGCGTGTTGAGGAGATACTAGCACGTATGTACTTGTACGGGCAACGGAAGGGTGGCACAGGGGTGGCTGTGCGCACCCAGGCTGCGCGGCTATTCGTGCGGCTACTTCGGTGGGGCGAAGCCGACGTGGAACTCGGACGGGACCCGGCCTACGTACTCAATAATAAAGCGAGTGACACGGACCATCTGGCTGATGTTTCCATGCCTCTCCACATAAAGCGGGCCGATTTGTACGCTGGAATGGAACCCGTTACCGCTCGGATGAACGGGGGCGGCAGCCACTCTGTAGCCCTTGCTGTTTCCCACTCGAATGGGGCAATGGCTTGCGTCGAGTTGCTTGTGGTCGATGAGCCAACGCACAGTTTCGACCAGCATCCCGCTCCATGCCTTTGTCTCTGCGGTCGAATTGTCGGGGAACCGGACTGCTTTCGGCGGAGCGGTGCCCGGCCGAGGGTTCAGCTTCGATAGCGGCTGCCAGTCATAAATCGGGGGTGGGGGTGGAGGCGGGGGATTCGGATCAGGGCCGGGCGGGACAACAGGCGGCACGAGGAAGGGCGTGTGGCCGGGGGTGACGTGGCCTGCTTGTACGCCGGGCCTCCAGAGCGCCAGCGCGTGCAGGGCCACCGCTTCGGGGTCCTGCTCCTTCAGGTCGAACGAGGCGATCCGCTTGTCGTCGATGGGGACAGGTCTGTGTGTCTCGTATATCTCCCAACGTCTGCCGTCGGTGACGGAGAAGTGGGCGGTGCCCTGGATGAGACAGTATTGGATTCCCTGCCCGACGACGTCCCTGAGAGGCGTGTCCAGCTTCTTGGCCTCGACCATCATCAGGGGGCGGCCGTTGCCGAGGAGGGCGTAGTCCGCCGAGCCACTGCCCGACCGGTACTCGGGGGCCACGAGGGCGGGGTCCGCGGTGTTCCAGCCGAGCGCGCGCAACAGGGGGTCGATGAGGGCGTAGCGGGTGAGGGCCTCGCTCTGGCGGAGCGCGGCGCCGTGGGCATCGATGCGTTCCCGGAGCTCGTGTATGAGGGTTAATAGGTCGTCCAGCGGCATGACGCGCGCGCCTCCTTGGGTTGGGTGGATTATAGCAGGGGAGCGGCTCCCGCCCACCCCTGCCCCACCCTGGATTCCCGCTTTCGCGGGAATGACGGCGGGGGTGGTGCGGGGATGGTGGGTCGCTGCGCGACGGCTTTGTGGGGGGAGGGGAGCGTCCACGTAGTTGTTCAGAGGTCCCTTAGTCGTCTGCGGGGGGGAAGGCCTTGCGGGCCTGGCGGAGGACGTTGAGCAGGATGCCGCCCACCACTAGGCCGGCCAGGACGAGGGCCGACGGCAGCAGCCACGGGAAGCGCTCCGAGACGGGCGGGCGTTGCGCCACGTACATCGGGTTGTCCGTCTGCGGCCCCAGGCCGGCCACGGACAGGTCGTCGGTGTCCAGGAAGCTCAACAGCCGGTCTATGTCGTAGGTGGGCTGCAGGGCATCCGGGTTGCCGTAGTAGGCCTTGTACGCCTCGCCAGGCGTGGCGAAGAAGAGCACCCGGCGCTGGGCGCCCCAGACCTGCACGCCGGTCACCGTCAGCGGGGGGCTGTCGCCGTCGTGGATGACGATCCTGAGGTAGCGTTCCGTGCTCTCCGGGTAGGTAAAGGTCAGGCTCTCGCCGGTGAACCGGGGGGTGTCGTAGGCGAAGATGGCGGCCCCCGACTCCACCGTGCGCCAGGTCTCGCCGTCGCCGCCGGCCTCCAGCGTGACGTCGCGGTTGAAGTTCACGTCGTCCACCGAGAGGGCGACCCGGTCCGTCGGGATGCCCGACGCGTTCAGGTCCAGCTCTACGAGGGTAGTCTGTTGGCCCTCGCCCCGGCTGATGTCCGTGATGGCGGCGGGCCATGAGACCTCGCGCCTCGGCTCCGCCTGGGTAGCGGATACGTGGGCGCCGGTGACGGTGAGCGGGCCGTTGCCGTCATCCAGGACGCGGACGCGGAGGTAGCGCGCGGTGGAGTCCGGGTAGCCGATCGAGGTGTTGCGGCTTGTCGCCTGGGTGTCCGTGAGGCGGAAGTCGTGGACAGTGCTCTCCGCTATCGCAACCCACGTCCGTTCGTCGTTGCTGGTCTCCACCACCGCGGTGCGCTGGAAGTTGATGGAGGCGGTCTCGATGTTCACCTTGTTGTGGACCGCGCCTTCTTCCAGGGCAAGGGCAGCGGTGAACGTGTTGTACCGGTCCTGCACGTACCCCAGGTCGCGGATGGTGACGTCGACGTCCAGCTGCACGATAGAGCCGCGGCGCACGTCCAGCTTGTAGGGGGTCTCGCGGCTGTCCGCGGCTATGATGCGGAGGTCGGTCAGCCCCGGGGCCGAGCCGTCGTAGAGCTGGGCGTCGGGGTGCAGCTCAACCAGGTCCTCCTGGGTCGCCGGCGTGGTCCGGACCTCCTTGGCGTAGGGCCAGCCGGCCAGCGCGAAGTCGGCCGTGACGAGGGCTGGGACGGCGCCGAGCGCAATGGCGGCAGCGACGGCAATCGGGGCGAAGCGGCGCAGACTAGCCCTCAACGAGGTATCCCAAGATGGTCTTGCGGAAGCGCTGGTAGATATAGCCGCCAAGCACGAGCATCAAGCCCAGGCCCATGAAGGCCACGATGCGGAACACCCGCTCCAGGATGAAGACGTCGTAGGCGAAGACCTTGGCTATGGGCACCAGCAGCAGGGCGAGGGCGGCGAGGCGCACCATTCGCGACTTGCCGATGATGCCCACCGCCAGCATGGCGGCTGCGTAGAAGGCCAGGAGCGCGGTGATGGAGAGGTTCTTGGCGTTGCGCAGGCCGCTGTCCACGCCCCGGCGGAACTCTTCACTGGTGAGCGCGCCAATCTGCTTGTCGAACCCCGAGATGATCTCCCAGCCCAGCACCCACAGGGTGAAGAAGCTGGCCGCCGCCAGGAAGACCGGGTAGACCGACGCCAGCGACGTCTCCCAATCTGCCAGCGCCTCGCGGTGGCGCCGGAAGAGGTACGCGGTCACGTACATGGCGGCGATGCTGGGAACGAAGGCCAGCACCCGCTCGTTTAGGAGCACGTCGTAGGTCCCCAGGTCAACGTCGGTGTCGAACATGAAGAGGCGCACGGCCACAAGGCCGAAGGCCGCGTAGCCGAAGATGCGCACCTGGGGCATACGGACCTGGAAGGCCAGCCACATGAGCACGGCGCCCTGGGCCGCCCACGCGACGGTGGTCCAGGCGGCGTCCCCGAGCTGCACGGGAACGGCCACCGTCAGGAACACGAGGGCAATGCCGAGGGCGAAGAAGCTGAGCAGGGCGTTCTCCGCGCTGCGGCGCAGGGCCGCGTAGGCAAGGCCGCCGTAGAAGAGGGCCATGATCAGGGCGAACGCGCCCATCCAGAGCTCGAGGTCTTCCGACATGATGCCGTAGCTGATGGCGAAGTAGGAGAGCGCGTTGACCGTCATGAACACACGGTCCGCCGTCCCGGGAGGGCGACGCAGCATGACGTGGTACAGAGTCGTGGCGCCCACAAAGGTCAGGAATATGAGGGTGAGGCTGAGCTGCGCCGTCAGGAGGCCGGCGTCGCCGCCAAACTGCTCGTACCAACCGCCGTAGGCGAGCAGGGAACCAGCCCAGCCGAGCAGGACCATCCACCGCCAGTTGCGGAAGGCGGAGAGCGCGAGCACGCCGACATCCACCGCGATGATGTAGGCGAGCAGGTCGATGCCTGTGTCGGTGCGGGCAAGGTCGCCGACGGAGGATGATGAGAATGCGCCAAGGATGAAGGGCGCGGAGAATGCGCCAAGGATGCCGATGATCGCCAGGGCCCGGGACTCGTAGCGAATCGCGATGGCCGCCGCTGTCACGCTGATGAGGAGCAGGATGCCCGTGGCGAGGTACACACCAATAAGGCCAAAGGTGGAGTGTGCCGCGAAGATGGACAGGTAGAGGATGCCGATGCCGCCGCCGCTGAGGGCCTGGGCGAAGATGGGGTACCTGCGCTGCCAGTGCTCGCCCGCCGCCAGCAGTGCCGCCCCGACGGCTATGCCCAGGGCAACCTGCCCCGTGGGGCCGATCCAGTCGTTGTCGATGGCCAGCTTGAGGAAGAAGGCGACGCCGACGATGAGGGCGAGGACGCCAATACGGGCGAGCCAGTTGCCCCCCACGATCTGCTCCCACGTCGACTCTCGCAACGCCGCCAGGAGGCTGTCTGAGGGCGGCGGCGCTTGGGCGGCGGCGGGCGCCGGCGCGGCGGTGTCGAGGGGCGCGGGCGCCGGCTGCGCGGGCACGGAGCGGGACGTGAGGGAGCCCGCCATGCCCTCGAGGGCCGTCACGCGGTCCTGCAGGCGCGCTATGGTCTGGCCATACCGCTCCTGGACCGAGCGGATTTCTTCCCGCAGGGAGCGCAGTTGCTCCTCCACGGGGGCGCCGGCCTGGGGTTCGTCTGCGTTCGGGGGCGCCTGCCCGGAGAGGAACGCCCCGCAACTGGTGCAGAAGAGGCTGTCCGCCTCATTGGCGTGATGGCAATTCGGGCACTCGATGGCCGCCTCCTACGGGGGAGGGTGCATGGTGGCCGGGGTCACACATCCATGATAGCCGATTCCGTTGCACCTGGTAGGTGCTCGCAAGGCGGGAAGTCTCGGTATCCGTACTGCCAGCCCCCCGGACACCATCGCGATGGAGCACGGCCTAACTGAAGAAGAGACCAAGATTCGAGTGACCCGCGAAGATGCGGCTCTGAATGTCAAGAATTGCCAGGGCCACCCGCATGGCACCGGGAACTAATGCACTTCCCTCATATGGCTGGACTCTACTAGCCAATGATACTAATCTCAGGGTAAGGTCAGAACCACTCAAGCTCCGCCCTGGTCACCAGAGTCTGCCGCCCCGGCCGTCACACGGACTTCAGCATTCCCAACGCGGCCAAACAGGGAGTGAAGCAACACCACCAAGTCTCTGGGGATATGCCCCCGGTAGTCGGCGTCTCATCTGATGACATGGAGAAGGTCATCTGCTACGTCCGGGAGATGCAGCGCCCTAACGGCATCTTTGAGGGCGACGCTCTTTCGACCGTGTGCTGAGCCGAGTTCAGAGCTATGTCTCCAACGTGTTCGCTCAACGACTGAGGATGCCGCCCTCAGGTCAACAGGAGGCGACCTTTGCCAAGAGTTCGATACGTCCGCCCCATCGGCATGTGGGATGTCGGTTGGGCCGCCTCCGTCGCCACAATGCTACTCGCGTCCGTCCTGCTGACCGCGTGCTCGTCTTCTCCTGGCGAAGACATCGCGACACCCGGCGGCGTCCCCACTATGCAGGCTGGTCTATCAGGCCGTGAGATATTCGCCTCGAATTGTGCCGCCTGTCACGGAGTCGGCGGCGAAGGGCAACCGGACTGGCATATCAGGAAGGACGACGGCACCCTACCAGCGCCGCCACTGAATGGCGACGGGCATACCTGGCACCATGCGGACGGCCTCCTGTACCGCATTGTCAGCCAGGGAGGGAAGATCTCTGAAGACCCCAGCTATCCGAGCTTCAAGAGCGCAATGCCGGCATTTGGTGACCGGCTCAGCCACGAAGAGATAGTAGTGGTGATCACCTACGTCAAGGGCCTCTGGGGAGACAAGGCCAAACGGGGAATGTCCTTCCGGGAGTCGCAGGCACTGATTAGCGAGGAGGACCCATTCCCGTCAGGTGGAGGGCGCGATGGCTAGCAAGCCCTTGGGCGTCGAGCTTTCCCCCACCCCTTGCGGTGCGATCTCGCCCCAAGGAGTGGGCAGCAGGGACCAAGGCCCTCGCCAGTTCTTCTTTCCTAGCCACGGTTTTCCATTTATGGGACAGGCCCAGTAAAGTACACTTAGGCCAACCAGAACGTGCGGAAGGGCGACCGGCACCGCACCGCCCGGTTCCTTCGATCGCATCCTGCGGGTAGGGTGATGGTTCGAGCAGAACGATATGCTATTTGCGTCCGATATCAGCAAAGCCTACCCCGACAAGACCCTGTTCAGTGGGCTCACATTTAACGTAGCCGCCGGGGACCGTATCGCGCTGATTGGCCCAAACGGCTCCGGGAAGACCACGCTCATGGACATCCTAGCGGGCGATACCGCCCCGCAAACCGGGGCCGTATCCAGGCTGCGCAACGTTACGATAGGCTATCTGAAGCAGGAGCTCCCGTCGTTTTCCGGCAAGCCTCTGCTGCAGGAGGTGTTGGGCGCAGGCTCCGAGGTGAACGCTCTCGTGGACGAGATTTCCGTCACATGGGACGCACTGTCGTCGGAGGGCGACCCCGCGCGCCAGGGCTATCTGCTGGACCGCCTCGGCAAGCTCGATACGGCGTTGGAGGCCGCCGGCGGGGACGACCGCGAGCACGAGGCCAAGGCGATCCTCTCGGGCCTAGGCTTCAAGCAGGCCGACTTTCTCCGCCCCATGAGCGAGTTCAGCGGCGGTTGGGTCATGCGGGCAAGCCTTGCCGGTATGCTGTTCAGGAAGCCCAACCTGTTGCTCCTCGACGAGCCAACCAACCACCTGGACCTCGACGCAAACCTATGGTTCGAGAAGCACCTGGCCTCCTTTCCGGGCGGCGTCCTCGTCACGTCTCACGACCGCGCTTTTCTGAACCAGGTCGCAACCAGAGTTCTTGCCATTGAGCCGGACGAGGTGGTGCACCTTCGGGGCAACTATGACGAGTACCTGCTCGCACGCGAGCGCTCACTGGAGATCAAGCGGGCGGCCGCCGCCGGCCAGGAGCGCGAGATACAGAGGCAGATGCGGTTTGTGGACCGTTTTCGCTCCAAGGCAACGAAGGCCAGCCAGGTGCAGAGCCGTTTGAAGCAAATCGAAAAGATACAGACCATCAAGCTGCCAAGGGCGACCAAGAAGGTCCGCTACTCGTTCCCGGCGCCCCCGCGCAGCGGCACCCAGGTCATATCGCTGACCGACATCAGCAAGTCATACGGCGACAACGTGGTCTTCCGTGGCGTAGATCTGGCGCTCTCGCGCGGCGACCGTGCGGCATTCGTCGGACCGAACGGGGCCGGGAAGACCACGATGTTGAGGATACTCGCAGGGGTCCTTTCATTTGACGAGGGGGAGAGAAAGACCGGCCACAACGTCGTCACGTCCTACTACGCACAGCACGTGCTTGAGCTCCTCAACCCACACAACACGCTCCTCGAGGAGCTGCAGCAGGCGGCGCCAATGGAGTCGGAGCAGAACCTGCGCACCACCCTCGGCGGCTTCCTGTTCAGCGGCGACGATGTCCGCAAGCCTATTTCCGTGCTGTCCGGCGGTGAAAAGGCGCGGGTAGCCCTGGCCAAGCTGCTCCTTCAGCCGACCAACTTGCTCCTCATGGACGAGCCGACCAACCACCTTGACATCGCTTCCAGGGAGATTCTCGCGGACGCCCTTGGGGACTATCGGGGGACTATCTGTTTCATAACCCACGACCGGACTCTCATACGCCAGGTTGCGAACAAGATTATCGAGATAGACAGCGGCCGGCCCACGGTCTTCCCCGGAGACTACGATGGCTATCTCCACCGAAAGCAGTCCGAGACCAACCAGAGGAGCGCCAACTCAACCGCCAACGGGGCGTCCGCCCGTGGTTCAGTGCAAGGCAGAACTGCGAACCGTTCCGGCAAGCCAATCAGCGACGAGGAGCTGCTGCGCCGGTCGCTCAGCAAGGAGGCCCGCACCCTAGCGACACGGATAGAGAAGATAACCGTTTCTCTGTCTGACCACGAGGCCCAGATAGCGGAGCTGGAGGCCCTGTTCTCCAGCCCCGACTCGTTTGACGATCGGGCTCAGATCGCCGCCTCAGGAGAGCAGTACCGCGTACTCAAGGAGGAGGCGCAGTCCCTTTGGGAGGAGTGGGAGAGGCTGTCGTTGGAGGCGGAGAACGTTGGCAGCAAGCTGACGGGACTGACAGCCGGCTAGACCTGCGCGCAGCAGCCCTCGATGCCGGCGGCGGCGATGTTCCTGACCTCAAGCTGCGCCTCCGGGTCCCGCCCCCCGTGGAGGGTGAGGTCGTGCGAGCGAAGCAGCTCCCACCCAGCCCTGCCCCACCCTGGATTCCCGCTTTCGCGGGAATGACGGTTAAGCAAAGGTCTCCTTTCGCGGGAATGACGGAGTGGGGATGGGGATGACGGCGAGTGGGTGGGCGCCGGTGGTGTTGCCGCGGCCTGTGACGCTCTATCACAATGGTCTGGCTGTGGGCCGGGGGAGGACCACTAGATGACCGGCGACTCCGGTATGGTATCGTGTACGGAGGCTCCAAGCCTGCCACTCGTCGGGACCCGGGGAGGCACTAGTGGAGGCAACCGCTGCTCAGAACCCCCGTTACGAGGTCCACGAGAGTCCGCCCTTCCTGGCCACTCTCGGTTTCGGTCTACAGTTCAGCCTGATCGCTTCCGCCACCCTGCTGGTCACGCCGGTGATAGTGGCGAGGGAATCAGGAAGCGATGACTCCTACATGGTGTGGATGGTCTTCGCATCCCTGGTGGTCGTGGGCGGGTCCACGCTGCTGCAGGTGCGGAGGATCGGTCCGGTTGGCGCCGGCGCCGTTCTGCCCATGTTCACGGCCGCCGTTTCCATCCCGTTCTGTATAACGGCGGTGGTTGACGGGGGGCCGGGGACGCTGACAACCCTTGTCCTCGTCACGGCGGCGACTCAGCTCGTTATCTCCAAGTGGCTGTTCATTCTGAGGAGAATCGTCACGCCAACCGTGGGCGGAACGGTGATGATGATACTCTCGATCACCCTGGCTTCCGTCGTCTTCGCTCTGCTGGACCGGGCATCGGAGGTCGAGCCCGTGGCAGCGCCCCTCACCGCGCTGGCGACCCTGGTCATCGTCGCCGCGCTCACCCTGCGCAGCTCGGCGGTCCTGCGTCTCTGGGGGCCTGTGATTGGGATCGTCGCCGGCTGCGTCGTCGCCTCAATCCTGGGAATCTACGACATCTCGGGGGTGACGCGCGCCCCCTGGGTGGGGCTTCCGAGTGAGTGGCCGGGGTTTGAGTTCGACTTCGGCATCTCATTCTGGACGTTGCTTCCGTCGTTCCTGTTCCTTGGCGTGATCATCTCTATTCAGGCGAACGGGGAAGCCATTGCTCTGCAGCGGGTCTCGCGGCGTCAGGCCCGGGCCGTCGACTTTCGACAGGTGCAGGGGGCGCTGGCGGGCGCCGGCGTGTCCAATCTGATGGCCGGCATGTTGGGCGCGGTGCCCAACCTCATCCATCCGGGAATCGTCGCGTTCACGCGGATAACCGGCGTCGCTGCTCACAGGGTTGGATACGTCATCGGCTGCATGTTCCTCGTGCTGGCCTTCCTGCCCAAGGTATCCGGGTTTCTCGGCGCCATACCGGGTCCTGTCATGGCGGGGTACCTCATCGTGGTGACCGCAACCCTGTTCGTATGGGGCTCGCGGGCGGTCATCCAGACCGAGCAGAACAGCCAGCGGGTCGTAGCTGCGGGCGTGTGCTTCTGGATTGGCGCGGCCTTCCAGTTTGGGCTGTTCACGCTGCCAAACCTGGGGCCGGTATTGGGTGCGCTGCTCAAGAGTGGCATAACGACCGGGGGACTGGCGGCGATTGTCCTGATTCTGTACCTGGAATTTACCAACCCGCGTCGCATGCGTTTCCAGTCGCAGCTCCACGTCGACGCCCTGCCGGGCCTCAATGAGTTCATGGCCAGGTTCGCCGCGCGCAGGGGGTGGAACACCGACATGAAGTACCGGCTGAGCGCGGTCGCGGAAGAGACTCTCCTGACGCTGGCGCCCCTGGACCTGGAAGGGAAAGGCGATACGCGGGACGGACGGCGATTGGTCGTTCTGGCGTCCAGCGATGGCCCTGTTGCGGACCTGGAGTTCATCGGAGGAGGAAACGGAGAGAACATCGAGGACCAGGTGCGGCAGCTCCAGCAGTACGACTCGGAGACGCCGGTTGAGCATGAGCTCTCGCTGGTCCTTTTGCGGAGCTTTGCCTCGTCCGTGCGGCATCAGCAGTTTTACGATACCGACATCATCACGGTCCGCGTCGAGCCTCCCGGGGAGCGATGAGGGACCGCTGCCGGATTGCTATGTTGAGGTGTGACCGTTGGCTGCAGCGCGCGTAGACTCGAACGTCCGCTACGAACCGGAAGAGCATCCTCCCCTCCTAGTGGTCATTGGCGCCGGCTTTCAGGCTGCCATGATCATCGTGGCGCCCGTGGTCCTGACCGTGGTCATCGTGGCCCGGATTGCCGAGCAGCCCGACGGCTACATATCGTGGGCTGTCTTTGCGGCGCTGATGATCGCCGGAGCTACGACTGCCCTCCAGGCAGCCCGCGTAGGGCGGGTCGGCGCCGGGCATGTGCTCATCATGGGCACGTCCGGCGCCTTCATCGCGGTCTGCGTCGCGGCCTTGATGGAGGGCGGCCCGACCATGATGGCGAGCCTCATCATCGTGTCGTCGCTGTTTCAGTTCGCCCTGGCAGCGCGGCTATCGCTGCTGCGCCGGATATTCACGCCGGCCGTCTCCGGGACCGTGATCATGCTGATACCGGTCACGGTGATGCCGCTCGTTCTTGATTCGCTCAAGGACGTGCCGGATGGCGCATCGCCGGTTGCTGCTCCGGCAACGGCTGTGGTTACTCTGGCGGTCATCGCGGCGCTTATACTGCGCGCCCCGCCGGCGTTGCGGCTATGGTCGCCGATCATCGGCATAGTGGTGGGCTGCTCAGTCGGGGCCCTCTTCGGGCTGTACGACACGGCGCATGTGCTGGAAGCGCCCTGGGTGGGCGCTCCCCTGGACGCGTGGCCGGGATTCGACCTGACCCCGGATGCCAAGTTCTGGGCGCTCCTGCCTGCGTTCGTGGTGGTCACCCTGGTGGGCGCCATAGAGACCATTGGCGACGGAGTAGCCATTCAGCGCGTCTCCCAGCGCACACCGCGTGCGACCGATTTCCGCGTAGTGCAGGGTGCGCTCAACGCTGACGGAGTTGGCAATCTGCTCTCCGGCATCGCGGGAACGCTGCCCAATACCACCTACTCGACCGGCGTATCGCTCGCCGACGTCACGGGAATCGCCGCACGGCGCGTGGGCATCGCTATCGGCGTCATCTTCATGGCGCTGGCGTTCTTCCCCAAGGTTGCGGGCCTGCTGATCGCTATTCCCGGCCCCGTGGCGACCGCCTACCTCATCATGCTCCTGGCGCTGCTCTTCGTACAGGGTATGAGGATCGTCGTCCACGACGGCGTCGATCACAGGAAGGCCACCGTTACGGGGTTGTCGTTCTGGCTCGGTGTCGGCTTCCAGAGCAAGCTGATCTTTGCCGACGCGCTCGGAGACGGGTTCCTGGGCGTGTTGCTGGGGAACGGCATGACGTCCGGCGCCATTGTCGCGATCGTACTGATGCTGTTCATGGAGCTGGCGACGCCCAGGCGCAGGCGTCTGCAAGTTGCGCTGGACAGGGCCGCTTTGCCACGGATGAACGAGTTTCTCCGCGGCTTCGCGGCCAGGGCCAGGTGGAATGCCGCTTCGGCGGACCGGTTGGCGTTGGTTGGCGAGGAGACGCTGTTGAGCATGCTATCGGAGGAAGGCGGCGACTCAGCGGAAGGAGGGCGGCGCCTGGTAGTCAGCGCCCGTCTCGACGGCCGCGCGGCGGAGCTGGAGTTTGTCTCGGCGTCGGGGACGGAGAACTTGGAGGACCGGCTGGCGTACCTGGGAGAATCGCCGGACATAGAGGACGAGCGAGAGATATCCTTCCGCCTGCTACGGCACTACGCATCTTCGGTCCGGCACCAGAAGTATCACGGCGTAGACATCGTTACGGTGCACGTTGCGACCCTGCGTTAGACCCGCGGTCGCACGTATGGGGCTTTCGCCGGTCCCCGGCGGGGCGGGTACGGCTGCTCGGATACGATGGGACGGACACTGGGGAGACCTCGTTGGAAGGAGGTCCCCCCAGACCCCTTCCGGAGACTCTTCTGCCGATGAAGCTGAGGAAAGGACCAGGAAGTGGCAACGACCAGGCGCGCGCGCGCAATGACGATCGCGGGGTCGGACTCAGGCGGCGGCGCGGGGATTCAGGCGGACCTGAAGACCTTTGCCGCCCTGGGGGTGTACGGGACGTCGGCGCTGACGGCCATTACGGCGCAGAACACGCTGGGGGTCGCGGCGGTGCACGAGCTGCCGCCCGAGATGGTGGGGGCGCAGATCGACGCCGTCGCGGCGGATATCGGCGCCGACGCCGTCAAGACCGGGATGCTCTCGTCGTCGACAATCATCCACGCAGTGGTGGCGAAGCTGCGGCAGCACGACTTGGCCCACCGGCTCGTGGTGGACCCGGTGATGGTGGCGAAGGGCGGCGACCGGCTGCTGCAGGAGGAGGCGGTGGAGGCGATGCGCTCGGCGCTCATCCCGCTGGCGGCGGTGGTGACGCCCAACGTGCCGGAGGCGGAGACGCTGACGGGGCTGGCGGTCACGTCAGTGGCGGGGGCGAGGCAGGCGGCGCGGGAGCTTGTGCATGGAATGGGGGCACGAGGCGCGGTCGTGAAGGGCGGGCACCTGGAAGGGCCGGCGGTGGACGTGTACTACGACGGCGTGGACTACTTCGAGGTGTCGGCGGCGCGGGTGGAGACGAGCAGCACGCATGGGACCGGGTGCACGTTCGCGTCCGCGGTGGCAGCGTACCTGGCCCGGGGTCGGAGTCCGCGCGAGGCCGTGGCGGGAGCGAAGCGGTACGTCACGTTCGCGCTGCGCGGCGCCTTCCCGATGGGCGGGGGGCACGGGCCGCTGAACCACTTCTACCGGCTGTGGCGGGATCTGGAGCGGCAGGGGTAGGTGCTCCCCGGGGGCTGTGGGCTGAAGGCGGACCCTAGGGGCACAACTCCCGGAGGACGGTGTAGGGGTAGATGCCCGTGTAGTGGGTGTCGGTCCAGAGGAATTGGACGGCGTAGCTGCCGATGATCTGGTGGTCGAGGGCCTGGACGTCGTCGGGAACGGTGCTGGGGTCTATCTGGGTGCGGTTCGGCCACTCGCCGACGCAGCCGGCGCACCGGCAGTTGAGGCGCAGGAAGCGGTGCTCGTAGACGCAGACGCGGCCGTCCTCCCAGTGGATGGTGATGGCCTCCGGCGTGACGATGACTTCCTTCGCCTTGACGATCTCCTGGGTCACATTTCCTCCGATGCGCTCCAAGGGCCTGGCGAAACCGAGTTCTCCTTCAGGGTAGCGCAACGGCGCCCTCTCCTCAAGGAGTACTCGAGGGGTGGAGCTTGCGGGGGCCCGGGCGGCGGGTCCCCGATACGCTAGAATATGCCCGAATGTTCTCCGGGAAGGCATGATGGACTCTGGGACGAGGCCGCGGGTATTCGTGACGCGGCGCATCGATCAGGCTGCGCTCGACCTCCTGGAGGGGCACGCGCTGGTGACGGTGTGGGAGGACTTCCATCCGCCGCCCCGGGAGGTGCTGCTGGCCAAGGCGGAGGAGTGCGCGGGCCTGCTGACGATGCTGACGGACCGGGTCGACGAGGAGCTGCTGGGGCGGTCGCCGGGGCTGTCGGTGGTGAGCAACATGGCGACGGGGCTGGACAACGTGGACGTTGCGGCATGCACGGCTCGCGGGGTGCTGGTGGGCAGCACGCCCGGGGTCCTGGCGAAGACGTGTGCGGAGCTGACGATGGGGCTGCTGCTGGCGGCGGCGCGGCGGGTGGTGGAGGGAGACGGGTACGCTAGGGACGGCTCGTGGAAGGTGTGGCACCCCCAGGCGATGTTGGGTCGGGACCTGCACGGCGCAACGCTGGGCATTGTGGGGCTGGGAGGCATTGGCCTGGAGGTGGCGAAGCGCGCAAGGGCCTTCGAGATGGAGGTGCTGTACTACCAGCGACATCGCCGGCCCGAAGCCGAGGCGGCGCACGGCGTGCGCTTCGCCCCTGATCTCGCGACGCTGCTGCGGGGCTCCGACTTCGTGAGCATCCACGCGCCGCAGTCGCCGGAGACGCACCACCTGATCGGCAGGGAGGAGCTGCGGATGATGCGCCGGCACGCGTTCCTGGTGAACACGTCGCGGGGGGCCCTGGTTGACCAGCAGGCGCTGGTGGAGGCGTTGGAGGCGGGGGTCATCGCGGGGGCGGCCCTGGACGTGATGGAGCAGGAGCCGGTCCCGCTCGACGACATGCTCCTGCGGACGCCCGGGGTGGTGCTGACGCCGCACATCGCCAGTGCGAGCGTGGCCACCCGGAGGCGGATGGCGGTGATGGCGGCGGAGAACGTGGTGGCGGCGCTGCTCGGAGAGCCAATGCCTGCCTGCGCGAACCCGGAGGCCGCGGGGAAGCGCTAGCCCAGCTTGGCGCAGCGCGCCTGCCGTGCGCCAGCGGGCAGCGACGGGGCTATGAAGAACACTTGAAGGGGAGGTGGACACGCTGATGAATACGGCAAAGCGGGTCCTGGCAGTGTTTCTCGTAGCGACGGGGGTTGCCGTGGCGCTCAACCTGATTCTGACGCCGGTCTACCACGACGGGTCGCCGGACTACCCCTCTTGGCAGGTCCTCAACTGGTTCATGGCGGCCGGGGTGATCGCGGTCCTGGCGGCGAGCTACGTGCGAAGACGCGGCACCGGGAGCGGAGAGGCGAGCACCCTCGAAGCTGTCCTGGGGAGCATGACCTACTACGGGGCCATCGTGCTGACGATGCTGTTCTTCTGGGAGTGGTTCTGGACGTTGAACCCGGACAGCGAGACGGGAGAGGCCGTGACTTCGCACATGGTCTACTTCCCGCTGGTGGACGCGCTGTACACGGTCCTCGCGCTTGCCACCGGGCGCCGGCTCTGGTCCAACGGAGGCGGCGCCAGGGCGTAGGCGTCCTTCTCCGTATGCGCCGGCGCCGCTCACGCGTGAATCCGCAGGTGCTCCGGGGACGTATGCGTAGGCATACGGAATGCGGGCGCTCCAGCGCGCGTGCTCTCGAATACGGGAGAACCCGCTGCGTGTTCCGATACGTGCGGGGATGACGGGGAACGGCAGTTCCAAACGGAGCGCCGGGGAGTACAATGTCGGGGCCGTGCGATGACGCGGGCGGGGCCTTCCTGGTACACTGAGCATCCGGCAGAGCCTACAGGGATTGGGGGGTAGGGGCAATGCACAGGTACATCGCCAGGCGATTGGTACAGATCCTGCCCACGGTCCTTGTGATGTCGCTGCTGGTGTTCTTCCTGCACCGCTTCATTCCCGGCGACATCCTGTCCATGCTGGAGGGCGAGCTCGGAGCGGACTACGACCGGGCGAAGGTAGAGGCGCTGCTGGGGTTGGACGACCCGGCGCCGCTTGCGTACGTGAAGTGGCTGTGGGGGATCCTGCACCTGGACTTCGGCAAGTCGATCCTGGGGCGGACGTCGATCCTGGAGGAGATTGCGTGGCGTTGGCCGGTAACGATAGAGCTGTCGATCTTCGCCATGTTCTTCACCATCATCTTTGGGGTCCCGCTGGGGATACTGGCGGCGGTGAAGCAGGAGTCTTTCCTGGACTACCTGACGCGGTCGCTGGCCGTGCTCGGGCTGTCGCTGCCGTCGTTCTGGATCGGGGTGATGGTGGTGACACTGTCGGCCATATACCTGGGCTGGCTGCCGCGCCAGGACTGGGTGACGTTCCAGGAGGACCCAATCAGGAACATATCGATCATGATTGTGCCATCCATCATCCTGGCGCTGCACTACATCGCGCGGGTGATGCGGATGATGCGGGGGACGCTGCTGGAGGTGCTGCGCCAGGACTATATCCGCACGGCCTGGGCCAAGGGGCTGCGGGAACGGGCGGTGCTGGTGCGGCACGCGAGCAAGAACGCGATGATCCCCGTGGTGACGCTGCTGGGGCTGGAGCTGGTGAACCTGCTGTCGGGCACGGTGGTGATCGAGGTGATCTTCGACCTGCCTGGGCTGGGGCACTACACGCTGGAGGCGCTCCAGTTCCGCGACTACGGCACAGTGCAGGGCATCATCTTCCTCTACGCCATTGTGGTGATCGTGGTGAACCTGCTCATCGACCTGAGCTACTCCTTCCTTGACCCCCGGGTCAGCTACCGATAGGAGGC
Source organism: Dehalococcoidia bacterium (assembly GCA_965197715.1). Lineage (GTDB taxonomy): Bacteria > Chloroflexota > Dehalococcoidia > Lucifugimonadales > UBA1127. Next base: position 1,478,019 of record OZ240224.1, on the reverse strand, counting down.
CGTGATGAGCCAGCGCGAGACAGTCCTGGAGGTCATTCCGCGGCCTCGGAGGACGCCCCTGTGGGTGACGGGCTTCCTGCGGTTCGGCAAGCGTCTGGTGCGGGAAAAGCCCCTGGGGGCTTTCGGCGGGCTTGTGATCCTCACCATGTTGATCGTGGGCCTGTTTGCGCAGTTCATCGCGCCCTATGCCTACGACGAGCCAAACTTCTTCAACATCCTGGCCGCGCCGGCGGCGCCGCACTTCTTGGGAACGGACCACCTGGGGCGGGACATGCTGAGCCGCATCATCGTGGGGGCGCAGGTGTCCATGATCGTCGTGGCGGGAGCTGTAACGCTGCGGACCGTCATTACGGCTGCCATGGGCATCGTGCCGGTCTGGTACGGCGGCCGCGTGGATACGCTGACGCAGCGGCTGATCGTGGAGACGTGGATCACGCTGCCTTTCCTGCTCATCCTGCTGAGCCTGTCCTCCCTGCTGGGCCCGGGGCTGCTGACCATCATCTTCATTCTGGGGCTGAGCGGCATCAGCCACTCGCGGGTGATACGCGGGACGGTGCTTTCTCTGAAGGAGACCCCGTTCATCGATGCGGCGCGGGCAATTGGGGCGGGGACGCCCCGCATTATGGTGCAGCACCTGCTGCCCAATACGTTTGCGCCGCTGATCATCCTGGCCACCATCGACTTCGGCACGGTGATCCTGGCAGAGGCGACGCTGAGCTTCCTTGGCTACGGGGTGCCGCCTCCGTTCCCGTCGTGGGGCCGCATGCTGAGCAGCGATTCGATGAGCCACTTCTACCAGGCCCCCTGGCTTGTAGTCTGGCCGGGCTTGGCGCTGACGCTGGCGGTCTTTGGGTCGAACGTGTTCGGGGACGCGCTGCGGGACCTGCTGGACCCGCGGCTGCGCGGCGGGAGCGGACGGGCGATCCGGGGGCGCCGGCCGTAGCCCGCAACCCTTCCTTGCAACGACTGCCAACGAGGCGTCTTTGGGGCGCCTCGTTCGTTTGGGGGGCATGGGCGGTCTTCAGGGTGGGGGGAGCCCCACGCCACGCCGCCACCCTGGATTCCCGCCTTCGCGGGAATGACGGGGTTGGGGGTGCGGGAATGACGGGGTGGGGGTGCAGGAATTTCGGTGGGTGGGGGTGGGAATGGTGGGGGTGGAATAGTGGGACAGCCAACTTGTGTCATGACCTCGCTCCCCGGCGCACGGGTTGACGGCGGGGGCGGTGTGCCCTATCGTCTATGGGGCATTTTTCGTGGGACCGGCTGTGACCGAGGGGTGAAGTGTCCCCGCCGGTCCCGGCGGCAGTCAGCGCCATCAGGAGGGGTCTCATGACGACGACAGAGCAGCCCGCGCCAGCGAACCGCGCCAGGGATTTTACCTACAACCGCTGGATGGAGTCGATTGGCATTCCCATCCATCGGGGCTACTTCATCGAGGACCTGAGGAAGGTGCCCCTGGGTCGGTGGGACGAGCGGGACTGCGAACAGGCATTTGTGCAGCTGGTCGGCATGGAGGGAATCTGCGAGGCCCGGGTGAGCGAGATACCTCCGGGCAAGACGCTTCCGCCCATGAAGCTCGCCATCGACGAGGTGGTGTACGTGCTGGAGGGGCGGGGGCTGACGGCGGTCTGGCGCAATGAGGGTGAGGCGAAAAGGACCTTCGAGTGGCAGACTCGGAGCATGTTCATGCTGCCGCACCACCACTGGCACCAGTTCAGCAACGCGCAGGGGCAGCGTCCCGTGCGCTTGCTGCACACCAACTACTTGCCCATCGCCATGTCCGCGCTCCAGGAGCCCAGCTTCTTCTTCACCAGCGACTTCGTGCCCCCCAACGTCCTCTCCCAGGACGAATTCTACGCAGAGGCCAAGGCTGTCAAGCGCTCGTTCGAGGGGCGCGTCGGCTCCGGGACCCTCTGGTACGGCAACTTCTTTCCCGACCTGAAGGCCTGGGACAAGCTGGTGCCCTTCTGGGGCCGCGGCGCCGGCGGCCACGTCGTGTCCGTCCAGTTCCCCAACTCGGAGTGGTCCGCCCACATGTCCGTCTTCCCGGCCCAGACGTACAAGAAGGGGCACCGCCACGGACCGGGGCGGGTCATCGTCATCCCGGATGGCGAGGGGTACTCCATCATGTGGCCGGAGGGCGAGGAGAAGGTGATCGTTCCCTGGCACGAGGCGAGCATGTTCGTGCCGCCGAATCGCTGGTTCCACCAGCACTTCAACCTGGGAGACAAGCCGGCCCGATACCTGGCCCTGCACCCGCTGCCCCAGTTCTCCGGCCACGCCGAGCGCGTGGAGGACCGGGGGCGGGACCAGATCGAGTACCCCTACGAGGAGCCCTGGATCCGGCAGCGGTTCGAGGATGAACTGGGGAAGCGGGGCCTCAAGAGCCAGCTCCCGGAAGAAGCGTACCAGGACCCGAACTACGAGTGGGACTACGGAGAGGAGCGATAGGGACAACCCCCGCAGGGGCCCCCGAGAAATCTGCTGGCGGAGTGGCGCCGAGGCGCCGCTCCGCTTGGCGCAAGGAGTAGGTGAGCTTCATGCACGACGAAGATGATTTTCACGAAGATCATCCCCACAGTCACGGATTGGCGGAGGAGGAAGGGGAGGACATCGAAGGGCTGGAGATGTTCAGGCTGCTGAGCGTGGGCATCGACATCGGCTCATCGACATCGCACCTGGTGTTCTCGCGCCTGACGCTGCGCAGAGAGGGCGCCGCTCTCTCGTCGCAGTTCAAGGTGACGGAGCGTGAGGTGCTGTACCGGTCCGACATCATGCTCACGCCGTACATCGAGGGGCGATTGATCGATACGGAGCGGGTGACGGAGTTCATCCACGCCGAGTACGCGAAGGCGGGGCACACGCCTGCGGACGTGGATACGGGCGCCGTGGTGATCACGGGCGAGGCACTGATGAAGGAGAACGCCAGGCCCATCATAGACTTCTTCGCCAAGGACTCGGGGAAGTTCATCTGCGCCAGCGCGGGGCCCAACCACGAGGCGCTGCTGGCGGCCCACGGCTGCGGGGCGGCGACCCTCTCCAAGGACGAGAAGGCCACGGTGTTGAACGTGGACATGGGCGGCGGGACATGCAAGCTCTCCCTGATCCGGGACGGCGTGGTGACACAGACGGCGGCCATCAACATTGGTGCGCGGCTCATCGCCTTCGATGATTCCAACACCATCACAAGGGTTGAGGAGCCGGCCAGGTGGATCATGAAGCAGCTGGGCCACACCGTGGAGGTGGGTCAGTCCATCACGGACGAGCGAAAGGCGGAGTTCGCCAGCCTGATGGCGGACCTGCTCTTCGAGGCTGTGAACGGCGTTCCGAAGACCCAGCTGGCCCAGACCCTGATGATCACGGACGCCATAGAGGGAGCGCCGGACCTAGAGGGCGTGGACTACATCGTCTTCTCCGGCGGGGTATCCGAGTACGTGTACGAGCGCGATATGACGCCGCGCGGCGACGTGGGGCCGGAGATGGGCCTGGAGATGCGGAAGCGGATCGCCGCGCTGCCCCGGCAGGGCCTGGTGCGCGAGGCCAGCGAAGGGATCCGGGCCACGGTCATCGGGGCGGGGGAGTACACGGTGCAGGCCAGCGGGACGACCAGCTACATCTACAGCAAGGACGTGCTGCCGGTGTTCGGGCTGAAGGTCGTGCGGCCGTACCTGGAGCAGGAAGGGAGAGTTGACGGGGCTATCCGGGATGCGCTGGCCAAGTTCGACCTGCCGACGTTCCAGCCGGACCTGGCGCTGGCCATCTCCCTGGAGGGCCAGCAGAACTACCAGACGCTGCGGCGGCTGGCAGACGGCATTGCGGCAGTGGCGGGGAACGAGGCGGATGACGGCACACCCCTGTTCCTGGTGCTGGACATGGACGTGGCCAAATCCCTGGGTGGGATGCTGAAAGAGGAGCTTGGGATACCGCATCACGTCATCGCCATCGACGGCATCGACGTGGGGGACCTGGACTACGTGGACATCGGGTCGCCGATGGGAGCGTCCGAGGTCATTCCGGTGACGGTGAAGTCGCTGATGTTCCCAACGAGGCCGGAGGTCGACGCCTAGGAACAGTCTGAACGAGTCCGTGCGAGCGCTCCAGGGCGGGGCCGGCCTCTACAGGCGAAGCCCCTTTCCGCCATGGTGAGCTTGTCGAACCATGTGCGCCGCACACCGCCGCGGACCGTCCCTCCCGCACCCTCCCGCCGTCATTCCCGCGAAAGCGGGAATCCAGGGGCGGGGCCTCAGGTTGCCAGGAAATGCTTCACCTTCACGATCTCGCCCCCCCCCACGGGGAGTTACGCAAAGGTCTCCGATAGCGGGAATCCATCGCCCGGGGCCCGAGACGTTCATGGCAAGCCGGTCGACGAGTACATCAGCCCGCTTTGTTGCGCCCATGATGGACCCGTGTCATAGTCCAGGGGCGCCTCGGCATTCACACCCAAGTAGGAGCGTGTGACCCATGACAACCCAGTCGCACCACAACGCAGCCCGGTCCGTGCTGCACACGTCGGCCGGGGACCTGGTCTACTACCGCCTCGGCCACCTGGAGGAGGCGGGGCTGGTGGACCTCGCCCGGCTGCCGTTCTCGATCCGCATCTTGCTCGAGAACATGCTGCGGAACGTGAACGGGGAGACGGTCTTTGAGGAGGACGTGCTCACGGTGGCGGCGTGGGACCCGGTGTCGCCGCCGGCCAAGGAGTTCCCGTTCATGCCTGGGCGAGTCCTGATGCAGGACTTCACGGGCGTGCCGGCGGTGGTGGACCTGGCGGCGATGAGGTCCGCCATGGCGCGGGCCGGGGGGAACCCGAGACGCATCAACCCCGTGGTGCCTGTGGACCTGGTGATCGACCACTCGGTGCAGGTGGACTACTTTGCGACGCCGGAGGCCTTTGGCCGCAACGTCGACCGGGAGTTCGAGCGGAACCGCGAGCGGTACATCTTCCTGCGGTGGGCGCAGAGGGCCTTCCAGAACTTCAGCGTCGTGCCGCCGGGTACGGGCATTGTGCACCAGGTGAACCTGGAGTACCTGGCGGACGTGGTGGCGTTGCGGGAGATGCCGGAGGGGCGCGTGGCGTTCCCGGACACGGTGATCGGCACGGACTCCCACACGACGATGATCAACGGCCTGAGCGTACTCGGCTGGGGCGTCGGGGGCATCGAGGCGGAGGCGGCCCTGCTGGCGCAGCCTTACTACATGCAGCTGCCGGACGTGGTGGGCTTCCGGCTCACCGGGGCGCTCCGGGAGGGAGTGACGGCGACGGACCTGGTCCTGACGGTGACGCAGATGCTGCGCCAGCATGGGGTCGTGGAGAAGTTCGTCGAGTACTTTGGGCCCGGCCTGTCGCAGCTGCCGCTGCCGGACCGCGCGACGCTGTCGAACATGTCCCCGGAGTACGGGGCGACGTGCGGCTTCTTCCCCGTGGACGACGTAACGCTGGAGTACCTGCGCGGCACGGGCCGGGACGCAGCCGTGGTGGAGCGCGTGGAGCTGTACGCCAAGGCCCAGGGCCTCTTCCGCACGGACCAGACGCCTTACCCCGCGTACACTAACGTGCTGGAGCTCGACATGGCGGAGGTGGAGCCGAGCCTGTCCGGCCCGCGCCGGCCCCAGGACCGGGTGGGGCTGGGCGGAATGAGCGGCGCCTTCCACAGCGCCTTCCCGGACGAGCTTGCGAGCGGCGCCGACAAGTCCGTGTCGGTGGAGGTGGACGGGGAGGCGGTCAGCGTGGGGCACGGAGCGGTGGTGATCGCGGCGATCACGAGCTGCACCAACACGTCGAACCCGTCGGTGATGATCGGGGCGGGACTGCTGGCCAAGAAGGCGGTGGAGAAGGGGCTGGCGCGCAAGCCGTGGGTCAAGAGCAGCCTGGCGCCGGGCTCCCAGGTGGTGACGGAGTACCTGGACGCGTCTGGGCTGACGCCCTACCTGGAGCAGCTCGGCTTCCACACGGTGGGGTATGGTTGCACGACGTGCATCGGCAACAGCGGGCCGCTGGAGGAGCCCATATCCAATGCCATCAATGAGGAGTCGCTGGTGGCGGCGGCGGTGCTGAGCGGCAACCGCAACTTCGAGGGGCGCGTGCACCCAGAGGTGAAGGCGAACTACCTGGCGTCGCCAATGCTGGTTGTGGCGTATGCGTTGGCGGGCTCGGTGGACATGGACCTGCAGGCGCAGCCCTTGGGAGAGGACGCGGGCGGGGCCGCGGTGTACCTGCAGGACATCTGGCCGAGCCAGCAGGAGATCAGGGAGACGATCGCGGGGTCGCTGAACCCGGAGATGTTCAAGGACCGGTACGGCGAGGTGTTCGTGGGGCCGGAGCGGTGGCGCGGTCTGCCGACGCCGGAGGGCGACGTGTACAAGTGGGACCCGGACTCCACCTACATCCGGGAGGTGCCCTTCTTCAAGGAGTTCTCCCTGGACGTGGAGGACCCCACCGACATCACGGGCGCGCGGGCGCTGCTGGTCCTGGGGGACTCGATCACGACGGACCACATATCACCGGCGGGGTCGATACCCTCGCAGCGTCCGGCGGGAGAGTACCTGAAGAGCAAGGAGGTGGAGCCGCGGGACTTCAACACCTACGGGGCCCGGCGGGGCAACCACGAGGTGATGATCCGCGGCACGTTTGGCAACATCCGCCTGCGCAACAGGCTGACGCCGGAGCGTGAGGGCGACTGGACGGCCCACATGCCCGACGGCGAGGAGCTGAGCATCTACGACGCGGCCATGAAGTACCAGGAGGAGGGGGTGCCGACGATCGTGGTGGCGGGCAAGGAGTACGGGGCGGGGAGCTCCCGAGACTGGGCGGCGAAGGGTCCAAGCCTGCTGGGCGTCAAGGCGGCCATCGCGGAGAGCTACGAGCGGATCCACCGCAGCAACCTGGTGGGCATGGGCGTGCTGCCGCTCCAGTTCCATCCGGGGGACAGCATCGCGAGCCTTGGGCTCACGGGCCGCGAGAGCTTCGACGTCACAGGCATCGACGGGACGACGATCCAGCCGGGGCAGAACGCGCGGGTGCGGGTGGTCCGCGAGGACGGTAGCGAGACGAGCTTCGATGCCACAGTCCGCATCGACACGGGCGTGGAGGTCGAGTACTACCGCCAGGGCGGCGTGCTGCAGACGGTCCTGCGCCGCCTGCTGCGGGAGGGGTAGGGGGCGTGGCGGCAGCGGGGGCGAGGGCCTGTTCACGCTAATCTAGGGCATCGAGAATGACGGCGCAGATGCCCTTTCCTTGGGAGAGTTAGGGTCCCGATTCCTTGGCCCTCAGTTCCTTCACCAGCGCCGCCAGGTGCTTCGCATCATGCCCTGGCAGGTAACGACTTTTGGGGCTCTTGGGGTAGTTGCCGCAGCCGCACTCGCACGGGCTACTGTCGCCCTTGCCCTGCGCCTTAAGCCACTTCTCGAATCTGCCAGGCAGCTCCGCCAACTTAGCCGACCACGAAACTCTCCGCGCGTAAACCAGCGACATCATGTTTCCGTCATACCGCACTTTCGCAGCCCGTGTGAAGCCTCCCCCTACTAGAATCGAGTCGACCGACGAGATCACGGCTTCTTGCGGGTTGTCGTTAGTACGGCCTCTGCTGTACGTGGATAGCTGGATCAAGACTCCGCCTTCGGTACTAGCCAGAGCGCGCAGCGTTAGTTCGAGGTCTCCGGGGTAGAGATGCCTTGAGTTCCGCGTATCGACTCGCCGCCTGTCATACATGTCAGGATCAAACGAGACCAACGTCAGGGGCGTATCCGGCAGCCCTTTCTTGAGAGTCTCTCGCCAGTCACCCTCAGCGATCTCAACTCCTGCGCGGGTTTGCTCCCAATCCTTGAGGTCAGTGACCGTAGACTTGTCTTTTTCACACAGCAGCATCGAAACTTTGCCCTTCCAGACCTTCTCCACGAACGCCGCGCTATTGGGATAGCCCTCCCCATTCGGGTCTCGGTTGTGCCACGCCTGTTCGTAGACCGATTGGCCGGGCAAGCCCGCGCGCACTCGGTCGAACAGAGGCCTACTGTAGCCAGGCTTATTGTCACGCTCTCTCGCCAACGGCGCCATCGCATGAGCGTCGATGAAGCTCAGCCCCATGGCGTGCTTGTTGGCAATCGTCAGCAGTTCGCAGAGCGTCCAATGCTGCATCAGGTTGCCGGCGTTGCCTTTGTACGTGCCCACAGTCTGCCTTTCAACGCTCACTCCGTCAGCTTGAGGATCTTCCAACTCCCGTCGCTAGACCTGCACCCGGCAAAAGTCCTGCGGGCCGTGGAGGGGCGGCGCCAAGTCCGGATGGAGGACCTGGGCCAGGAGCTCGAGGCCGTCCACGATGCGAGGGCCGGGCCGGTTGAAGTAGCTGGACCCATCGACGGCGAAGACACGACCGTCCTGTACCGCCGGAAGCTCGCGCCACTGGGGAGGGAGCGGCGTGCGCTGCATCTCCGCGATCGCCTCCTCGAGGTGGTACCCGCATGGCATCAGCACCACGACCTCGGGCCGGTAGTCGGCGACCTGCTGCCACGTGACCGCGTAGGACGGCTGGCCGGGTCTGCCGAGGCGGTCGGCGCCGCCGGCCATCTCCACCATGCCGGGCACCCAGTGTCCGCCGACCATGACAGGGTCGAGCCACTCCACGCATAGGACTCGGGGCCTTTGGGTGACGGCGGCCATGGCGGCGACTACCCGCTCCACGCGCGTGCTCAGCCCCGCGACCACGTTGCTTGCCTGCGTCTGGCGTCCGGTGATCTCACCGAGGCGTTGGATGGTGTCGAGGACCTCCTCCAGGGTTGTGGGCTCCAGGGACACGATGGCCGTATCGCTCTGGGCGATTCGTACGGCGCCCTGCACCTGCTCGTAGGAGACGGCGCAGACGCCGCACAGCTCCTGGGTGAGGATGAGGTCCGGGGCAAGCCGTTCCAGGAGTTGCTGGTCAAGGTGGTAGATGCTGCTGCCCTTGTGCAAAGCGCCGCTGATGTGCCTGTGTATCTCGGCGCTGGTGCTGCCGGTGTGGTCGATGGCGCTGCGGGTGATGCGGGGCTTGCCGGCGACGGCGGCGGGGAAATCGCACTCGTGCGTAACGGCGACAAGCTCCTCTTGCAGGCCGAGGGCGCAGGCGATCTCGGTGGAGCTGGGCAGGAGGGAGCAGATTCTCATGGCATCCTCTCGGTGGCGGGCGTGGGGGCGGGGTAGCCGGACCCGAAGGTGATGGGGACAGGTTAGCGGAATGCGTCGTGGCGCGCCACAACCCCTCATCTGCCGCTGGCGTGACGAGGCCCATATGGCCGTCGCGCCAGCGACCGCGGGTCACTCGCGCCAGAAGCGGCGGTTGTCGATGACGCGGCGCGACTTCATCTGGGCGCGTTCGAACTCGCCCTGGGGCCGCAGCTCCAGGGCCACGCCCACGCCGGCGGCGCGGCATAGCTCGTCGGAGAAGGCGCGTTCCACCTGGGCGAAGGCGTCGGGCCGGCCGTCGCGGAGGGCGTAGACCTCGGGGAGGACCTCGGCCTGGACGGTGAGGGAGTCCATCTGGCCGGGCTCCCGCTCCAGGACGAGGCGGAACTCGCCGCCGAACTCGTCGAGGGCGCGGAGCGTGTCCTCGATCTTCGAGGGGAAGATGTTCTGGCCGCGCACGATGATCATGTCGTCGACGCGGCCGTAGATGCCCTCCGAGAGGGTGGGGTAGGTCCTGCCGCACGGACAGGGGTCCATGTTCCAGCGGGCGATGTCGCCGGACCAGTAGCGGAGCATGGGTTGGGAATCGCGCTCCAGGTGGGTGTAGACGGGGGAGCCCTCGCCGCCCATGGGGACGGGGCGCTTGGTGTCCGGGTCCAGAAGCTCCGTGTAGACGATGTCCTGCCACAGGTGCATCCCACGCTGCAGGTGGCGGCAGCCGGAGCTGGTGGCCCAGGGGGTCATCTCCGCCATGCTGCCCTGGTCCACGACGTGGGCGCCGAAGGTCTCCTGAAGCTCACGGCGGGTGGAGGGGATGCTGGCGCCGGGCTCGCCGGAGAAGAGGAGGAGCCGGAAGCCCATGTCTCGCTTGGGGTCGATGCCCATGCGCCGGGCGGTGGCGGCCAGGTAGAGGGCGAAGGAGGGCGTGCCGTAGAAGACGGTGGGCCTGACGAGGGCAACCCACTCTACGGTGCGCTCGGTCTGGCCCGGGGCACCGGCGCCGAAGGGGAAGGACTGGGCGCCGAGACGCTCTGCGCCGATGAGGGTCGCCCAGCTTCCCATGTAGGCGCTGAAGACGGCGGAGATGATGATCCGGTCAGCGGGGCGGACGCCGGCGCTCCAGAGGACGCGGGCGTGGGCCTCCGCGACGCGGTCCCAGTCTGCGGCGCTGAAGCCGAAGACGGTGGGCCGACCGGTGGTGCCGGACGTGCCGTGGATGTGGAAGACCTGGTCGGGAGAGACGCAGAGGTAGCGCCCGAAAGGGGGGTGGGCCTCCTGCTCGCGCCGCAGGTGGTCCTTGGTCAGGATGGGGAGCCGGCGAAAGTCGTCGAAGCTGCGGATGTTTGCGGGATCGACGGGGGAGTCCCTGTAGAGCTCCCGGTAGAAGGGCGAATGCCGGTGGGCGTAGCGGACCTGCTCTCGGAGCTTGGCGAGGACCAGGGCGTCGCGCTGGTCCGGGTCCATGGTCTCCAGCTGCGGGTCCCAGTGCTCGCGGTCCGCGGGCGGCAGGTAGCTCTTGTCGTACTGTGGGGGCCAGTCCACTTCGGCTCCTCCCAGATGCGCCGGGCCTACTCGGCCTGCGCGGCGGCGCGGTCCTGGATGAAGGCGATGATGTCTCTGGTGGATGCGCCGACCTGGAACACGCCGCCGACGCCGATCCGGTGCAAGGGCTCCTTGTCTTGGTCCGGGATGGTCCCGCCGACGACCACGAGGACGCGTTCCGAGACGCCGCGAGCCCTGAAGGCGTCCATCAGCTTGGGGATGAGGCGCATGTGCGCGCCGGAGAGGATGCTGATGCCGACGACGTCGACGTCTTCCTCCAGAGCCGTCGCGGCGATCTGGTCGTAGGTGAGGCGCATGCCAAGGTAGACGACCTCCATGCCGGCGTCGCGCAGGGCGCGGGCGATGACCTTGATGCCGCGGTCGTGGCCGTCGAGGCCAATCTTGGCCACCACGACGCGGATTGGGCGCTGTTGCTGCGTCATAGCCCTAGAGCACTCCGGGGTCGCGATACTCTCCGTAGATGTCGCGCAGGGCGGTCATCACCTCGCCCTCGGTGGCGCGGGCCTTGACGGCCTCCAGCACGGCGGGAAAGAGGTTCTCACCGGTGTCGGCGCTGCGCTTGACGCTTGCCAGGGCGCGGTCCGCGTCGGCGTTGCTGCGGGTCTCTTTGACCTTTCGGAGGCGCTGAAGTTGCCGGTCCTCCTCCTGGAAGTCGTACTCGAAGACCTCGAGGGGCTGGGCAACGCTGGGCTTGTAGGCGTTGACGCCGACGACCACGTAGTCGTTGGCCTCGATGGCCATCTGATAGGCGTAGGCCGAGTTGGCGATCTCCTGCTCGATGTAGCCGGACTCGATGGCGGCGAGCATTCCGCGGAGCATGCTGCCGCCCCCCATGCTCTCGATCCGGCCGATGTAGGCCCAGGCCTGCTCTTCGATCTCGCCGGTGAGGGACTCGACGTAGTAGGAGCCGGCGAGGGGGTCGACGGTGCTAGCGACGTTGGTCTCATGGGCGATGACGAGCTGGGTGGCGAGGGAGACCTTCATGGCCTCCTCGGAGGGGATGTCGTAGGCCTCGTCGAAGCCGCTGACGTGGAGGGACTGGGTGCCGCCGAGGGCGGCGGCCATGGCCTGGAGGGAACCGCGAATGATGTTGTTCTTGGGGTCTTCGCGGACGAGGGTGGAGCCGAGGGTCTGGGTGTGGAAGCGCATGCGCATGGACTCGGGCTGCTTGGCCTGGTAGCGGTCCTTCATGATGCGGGCCCACATGCGGCGGGCGGCGCGGAACTTGGCCGCCTCCTCGAAGAAGTCGTTGTGGCAGCCGAAGAAGTAGGAGAGGCGGGGGGCGAACTGGTCGACGGGCAGGTCGCGCTCCATGGCGGACTCGACGTAGGCCATGCCCTGGGCGAGGGTGAAGGCGACCTCCTGGACGGCGTTTGAACCGGCCTCGCGGGTGTGATAGCCGGAGATGGAGATGGTGTACCAGTTGGGAACGTGCTTGGCGCAAAACTCCACGACGTCCGTGGTGATCTTGAGGGAGGGCGCGGGCGGCAGGGCGTAGGTCTTCTGGCCGTGGAACTCCTTGAGCGAGTCGTTCTGGACGGTGCCGCGCAGGGCGGCCCAGGGGACGCTTCGGGTCTCGGCGACGCCGAGGAGCATGCCCAGGAGGACGATGGCGGGGTGGTTGATGGTGAGGGAGATGCTGACCTTGTCCAGGGGGATGCCGTCGTAGAGCTCGTGGACGTCCTCTATGGTGTCGATGGCGACGCCGAGGCGGCCGACCTCGCCCTCGGCGAGCTCGAAGTCGGAGTCGTAGCCGGTGAGCGTGGGGTGGTCGAAGTCGGTGCTGAGGCCGGTCTGGCCGTGGTCAAGGAGGAAGCGGTAGCGCTGGTTGGTGGAGCGGGCGGTGCCGAAGCCGGCGATCTGTCGACGGGTCCAGGTTCGCCCGCGGTACATGGTGGGGTAGGCGCCGCGGGTGAAGGGGTAGGCGCCGGGGAAGCCCAGGTCTTCCTGGAAGTCCTGGCCCGCAACGTCCTCCGGGGTGTAGAGGCGGCGGACCGGTATGCCGGAGAGGGTGTGGAACTCCGTCTGGCGTTCCGGGGTCTGTGCGACGGTGTGGGCCAACTCCTCATTCTCCCACTGCCGGCGTCGTCGCCGGATGAGGCTGAGTGCCGCGCGAGAGAAGAGGCCCATGGCTGCTCGGTTCCTACGCTGAATATGGCTGGGCGATGGTAGCAGCGGTGCGGGAGGCCGTCAACGGAGGTGGGTTGGGGGGGCTGGATGCACCAGCCTCCGCTCGCTTGGATCAACACACTCACCATGAGAGGCTCTCTAGGCCCCCTTGGAGGGCGGGGGTCGGCACCTTCGATCCAAATACCTGAGGGTTCCCAATGACGGACTCCGACATTGCCAACTATCTGGCTGCTATTGTGGTCGATGGTGGTGCGGACATGCGACGTATCCAGGCGCCGAGCTAATACCGTCTCGAACATGCACCTTGCGTGAGTGTGGATTTGGATCCAGATATTGTCCGGCGTCCAGCATGGACTGCTCCGTTTTGAGGATCACGTACCCGCCTTCGTCGAACAAGATCGCTGGAAACTCAGTTGGCCATTCATAGAATCTGCCATCCCTGTCGGAGTAAGGCCTGAAGCCTTGTGGAAGGTCTGGGTGCTCCCGTAGCAGACTCCCGCCAGTTACGCGACGATGCCGCGGTTTACTCTCGGCTCCTAGCCTAACGTCTGAAGGCCGAATAGGATCATCTGTCGAAGACATTGGCTGAGCGTCCTTCGGTTGATCTCGCCCCACATCTAGTCCGAGCATCCTGCGCAGTACTTGGTTCGGTTGGCCAAAGACGAGCCCCCATCTGACCGCATGGCTCTGCAACTCCTTCAGGACCTCGTCGTCAATGCGTATCACTGGTGACATCATGTAGTCTCCTTGAAAGTGACAGGATGTTACAATATTACCCTGTAACATATTTTCTGTCAAGTTGCGTCCCAGAGAGCGGGTGTAAGCGGCAAGAAAGCCTGGCACCTTAGAGGCCACCGCGTCAATCTCATCAGCAACCAAGATAGTGGAGGTGGTGGAATCCGAGGTGGTGGACAAGACCGGCGCGACGGGTGTCCTCGTTCTGGCCCACGGGCGGCGGCAAGGGTGGCGGCGGGAAGAGCGGCGGAGGCAACAACCCGAACTACCCCAGCACAACAACAAATCCGTCCGGTCCGGGAAGGGGTAACACGCCCAAGTAGGGTTCGCCTCCTGATGCCCCGTGCCAGGACGTTGATGCTGCGGAGCTTGTGTCTCTTGTCGGCCGTCCCAGCCGGTTGACGACCGCAGAAGCTGCAAGGCTCCGTCCTGGCGCGAGCTCACTCCTTGGGTCCCCCGCTACCCCCGCCGCAGCGCCTGCCCCCGGCGGTAGGTTGCCACGCGCCATAGCCACTCGGCGGGGCCAAAGCGGTACCGGTCGAGCCAGGTCTGCGACCACCACAGCTGCAGGGCCCACACGGCAAGGACGAAGAGCAGGACCCCAGCACGGTTCACGGTCACGTCGCTCAGCACGACGGTGAGCACAAGAACGCCCAGGATACTCTGGGCGAGGTAGTTGGTTAGCGCCATCCTGCCGACGGCGCGCAGCCGCCGCTTCAACCAGTTGTCCGAGCCCTGATTCCAGAGAATGATCAGGCTCATGTAGCCCAGGGCGGCGGGAATCGTACCCAGATTGTTCGGGATGTTGCCGATGAAGGCCACCTCTCTGGAGAAGTCGTTGCCGGCAACGAGGACGACACCCAGGGCGGCGAGGGGGAGGCCGCTTCCAATGCCGACTATGGCGACCGTTCGGTAGGCGCGGGTGGACATGTCTCCGTTCATAAACCCAAGCCGGTACAGTCCGGCGCCCATGAGAATCATTCCCAACCCGCGCAGAAGGTAGTTCAGCACCAGTCCCAGGGCGAAATACCCCTCTGGGTCCGCTCCGGGACTCGTCCATACGCTGGTCAGCGGGGCATCGGTCCTGTTGGCGATGGACTGCATCAAGAGGTCGCTGGCAACGGGCAGGAGGAAGAGCACGGCGCCGATGGCTACCAGGGAACGGGACGGGAGCTTTCTCAGGGCCAACAGGACGAAGGCGGAAAGGGCGTAGATCATCAGCACGTCGCCGTCCCACAGCTGAGCGTGGAGCAGACCAATAGCAAGCAGCAGAACGTTGCGCCAGAGATTCAACCGAACAGCCCGCCCGCCGCGAGCGTGGGCGCGTTCGATGAAGAGCATCATCCCGGCGCCGAAGAGCAGGGAGAAGAGCCCCATGAACTTCTGGTCGACGAAGACTTCTCCGAAGATGCCCACGGCCCAGTCCAGCCAGGTCTCGGAGCCTCCGGCGCTGAGGTTCAAGTAGGGCACCTGCCCGAACTTGAAGCTGACGGCGTTCATCAGGAGTATGCCCAGCACGGCGACACCTCGAATGAGGTCCAGGCTGGTTATCCTGGTGGATTCCGCTACCGGGCCGGGGTTGGACTCGCTTCGTTCAACGGTCATGGGCCATTTCTTGGGCTGTCGCCCGATCGGCACAAGCCGGTTGGATTCTTCGGGCCCTTCCGCCTGGTTGCGTGGAAAGGGGAGGCCGCGAGCGGCAATAGAGCCTCGCCGTGACCGGCGGGGGCGCTACGTGGCGCGGAGGAAGGAGAGCAGGGCGTCGGCCAGCTCCTTGGGCTTCTCGAAGCCGATGTCGTGGCCGGTGTCGGGGACCCAGACGAGCCGAGCCGAGGGCAACAGCGCGTGGGCGGCCTCAACTCGCTGCCGACGGGAGCGCTGCCAGTCGCTGCTGCCGGGCCCGCGCCGGTCCGCCGCAACGAACATGGCCGGGCACTGGAGCTCGGCCAACCGCTGGGAGGGTGAGTCCGACCACATGGCCCAGATCATCTGCTCGTGGGTATGGGGGGTGAGGGTCTCCCAGACAGTGCCGTCGGGGTCGTGACGGACCATCGTGAGGAGCATGGCCTCGAGCTGGTCGCTCCAGCAGTGCTCCAGGTGGCGGCGGAGGGCGCCCAGGTACCGCTCCTTCGGGCCGTAGATGTCCCTGGGGCTGAGCCGCCGCTTGAAGTCTTCCCAGGTCATGTTCGGGTCCCGCGGGCCCGAGGAGAATCCGCCCTCGATGAGGGCGAGCGCGCTGACGCGGTCCGGGTGGAGGAGGGCCAACGCGAGGGCAACGCTGCCGCCCCAGGAGTGGCCCATGACGGCTGCGCGGTGGACGCCAAGCTGGTCGAGGAGGGCGATGACGTCGCCGGCCAGCGTATTCCAGT
This sequence comes from Dehalococcoidia bacterium, assembly GCA_965197715.1. Lineage (GTDB taxonomy): Bacteria > Chloroflexota > Dehalococcoidia > Lucifugimonadales > UBA1127. The sequence continues at coordinate 1,462,068 of OZ240224.1, read as the reverse complement.
CGTAGCCGGATTCCGGCTGGCCCGATTGGCCGTGGGCGCGCTGGTCCGGGGCGATGCAGCGGTACTCGGCGGCCAGGTGCGGAAGCACGAGATCATACCAGTGCGCGGACGATGCGGCCCCGTGGAGGGCGACGAGGGGATAGCCGTCGCCGCCCCAGTCCAGGTAGTGCAGGTCCAGGCCGTCGATCTTCGCCCTCCGGCCGGGAGGTGCGGTGACGGCGGCTGCTTGCTGCTCCATTGGCTCACCTCTTGGCTGGTCTGGTCGGCCGCTCTACGGGAAGCCGGCGAGAAGTATACCGGCTCGGTGCCCCGTGAGGCCGGTGCACCGGGGACGGTCGGCGGCGCTAGAAGGACGGCGGCATGGGCCCCACGGGCACCTCAAGGAGGACCGGGCTGTCCATGTCCAGGGCGCGGCGCAGGGCCGGGCCGAGCTCCTCCGGGGTGTTGGCGCGGATCCCGGCGGCGCCGTACGCGTCGGCGAGCTTCATGAAGTCGGGGTTCTGAAGCTCGGAGGCGAACACCCGGCCATCGAAGCGGTTGCGCTGGTCTCGCAGGACGTTGCCGTAGGCGTTGTCGTTGAAGACGATGACGACGGCGTTGATGCGATGCCGGACGGCGGTGGCGAGCTCCTGGGAGTTGAAGAGGAAGCCGCCGTCGCCTGAGACGGCCACGACGGCGCGGTCCGGCTGGGCGACCTTCGCGCCCAAGGCCGTGGGCCATGCGTAGCCCAGGGTGCCGAAGTAGGAGGAGGTCAGGTAGGCGCCGGGCTGATAGACCGGGTAGAAGCGGCGGCTGTAGTAGCCGACCTGGGTCATGCCGGAGATGAAGATGCCGTCGTCCGGCATGTTGTCCCTGATGGCGCGGATGAGAGCGCCCTGGGGCTGGACGTCGTCGACGTGGGAGCGGCGCTCGGCGCGCATGGCCTCGAAGTCCGACTGGCGGGAGGGACGGACGACGCCGGCGTCCGTGAGGCGGCGGTGGATCTCCATGAGGGCTGCTGCGGCGTCGCCCACGACGCCCAGAGTCTTGGCGTGGTTGCGTCCCACCTCTTCCTCGTCGATGTCGATCTGCACCACCTGCTGGTCCGCGGCGGAGGCTGCGGTGGCGAAACGCGTGCCGACAGCCAGCACAAGGTCGCAGGAGTTGAAGAAGTCGCGCAGGGGCTCGCCGGGTGTCCAGGCGGACGTGGGCCCTCTGGGGACTCCCATGGAGAGGTAGTGATGGTCCGAGACGGCGCCCTTGCCCTCCGGCGTGGTGATGACCGGTGCCTGGAGCAGCTCTGCGAGGGCGGTGAGGGGCCCCGAGGCGCCCGATGAGATGACGCCGCCACCCGCCCAGATGACGGGGCGCTTGGCCTGGGCCAAGGCCTCCGCGGCGCGGTCCAGGCTGCGTGGGTCCCCGGCGGGGGGTATGAAGGAGGCGGGCTCCAGGAGGTCGACGTCGGCGAATTCGGCCAGGGTCTCGGGAGGAATCTCGATCTCCACGGGACGGGGCCTGCCCGTACGGAGGTGCTCGAAGGCCTGGTGGACGGCGTCGGGGACCTCGGCGGGCTGGAGGATGCGCTTGCTCCACTTGGTGATGGGGCGGACGACTTCGAGCTGGTCGTCGACCTCATGGAGAATGCCGACGCCCTTTCCCAGCATATCCCGGTTGATCTGTCCGGAGATGAGCAGGACGGGCGAGGAGGCGGCGTAGGCGGTGCCCAGGCCGGAGGTCGCGTTGAGCAGGCCGGGACCGGGGACGACGAGGGCCGTGCCAACGTCGCGGGCCGCCCGGGCGTAGCCGTCCGCCATGTAGGTGGTGGCGGTCTCGTTGCGTGTGGTGATGAAGCGGATGGCGGGCTCGTCGTACAGGGCGTCGGTGGCGTGGTACGTCTGCACGCCGGGGAGGCCGAAGACCACGCGGACGCCTTCTCGGTAGAGGGACTTGACCAGGGCCTGGCCGCCGGTCATCTCTGTCATAGTGTTCACTCCTGTAGGCGTTGTGAGAGGGGAGCCTGCGGTTGGCTGGGCCAGTGTACCACCTCGGAGGCCCCGCGTGCAGGCCGAAGGAGCGCGGGCGCGAACATGCCAGGGCGGTATGGGAAGAGGGTGGGAACCCCCTTGTCATGGGCGACGAAAAACGGCAAGATGTGTACGGCCCGATGAGACGCGACGCATGGCATGCTGTGTCCCGGAAACCGAGGGTTTGAGCCGCGCATGATAGTTGGTGTACCAAAGGAGACTGCCCCCGGCGAGCGGCGGGTAGCACTGGTCCCGGAGGGGGTCGGCAAGCTAACGGCAGCGGGGATTGAGGTGCACGTCGAGCGCGGCGCCGGTGAGCGGGCGTTCTTCACGGAAGCCGCCTACGCGGAAGCCGGGGCGAGGATCGTCGCGGACACGGGCAGCCTGTACAGCAGGTCAGAGGTGCTCCTGAAGGTCCAGGCGCCATCGGCGGAAGAGATGCCCATGGTGTCCCGAGGGACCGCCCTCATAGGCATGCTTCAACCCCTGGCGTACCCGGCGGTGGCGCAGGCCCTGGCCCTGGGGGGCGTGCTGAGCTTCAGCCTGGACACGGTGCCGCGCATCGCGCGGGCGCAGGCGATGGACGCGCTGACGTCCATGAGCTCTCTGGCGGGCTACAAGGGGGCGCTCCTGGCGGCGAGGACGCTCCCCCGCTTCTTCCCGCTGATGATGACGGCGGCGGGGACGATGCCGCCGGCCAAGGGGCTGGTGCTGGGGGCGGGGGTGGCCGGGCTCCAGTCCATCGCGACAGCACGCAGGCTGGGTGCGGTGATGGAGGCATTTGACGTGCGGCTGGCGGCGAAGGAGGACGTGGAGAGCCTGGGAGCAACCTTCGTGGCGGTGGACGAGTCGAGCCACGAGGACGCAGGGGGGTACGCCACGGAGCTGACGGAGGAGAAGCGGCATCGAGAGCTGGACCTGATCCGGGAGCATGCGCGGCAGTCGGACTTCATCATCTGCACTGCCCTCATACCGGGGCGCGCCGCGCCCAAGCTCATCACGGGGGAGACCGTGGCGGAGATGCGGCGCGGGTCGGTCATTGTGGACCTGGCGGCGGACATGGGCGGCAACTGCGAGCTGACGCAGCCGGGGGAGGAAGTGGAGCAGTACGGAGTGACCGTGCTGGGGCCGTTGAACGTACCCAGCCAGATGCCGCTGCACGCCAGCCAGATGTACTCCCGCAACATCTCCAGCATGCTCATGCTCATGGTCAAGGACGGCGAGCTGCAGCCCGACTTCGACGATCCCGTGGTGCAGGGGGCCTGCATCACGCGCGACGGCGCGATGGTGCACGCCGGGACCAAGGCGATGCTGGAGTGAGGGGCGCCCTCGCAGCGGATGCGGTCGGAGCGTGGGGCGACGCCCCACGCCGTCGCGCCGATGGCCAGGGAGAGTGGTCCGGGCGCGAAACTGGTCATCATCGTAGTGTGAGGGGGGGCACATGACGGAGCCGCTGCTCATTTCCCTGTACATCTTCGTCCTGGCCATATTCGCCGGGATCGAGGTCATCACCAAGGTGCCGCCGCTGCTGCACACGCCGCTGATGTCCGGCGCCAACGCCATTTCGGGCATCGTACTGGTGGGAGCGCTGGTGGTCGCGGGCCGCGGCGATTCCGCCCTGGGGACGGCGCTGGGCGTGGGCGCCGTGGTGCTGGCGAGCATCAACGTGGTTGGGGGATTCATGGTGACGGACCGGATGCTGCGCATGTTCCGGACGCGCCAGGGTAGGTCGTGATGGCATTCACGGACGAGACGCTGTCCACGGTAACGGGGCTGGCGTACCTGCTGGCTGCTGCGCTGTTCATCCTGGGCCTGCGCCGGCTGAGCTCCCCGGAAACGGCGCGCTCCGGCAACGTCTTGGGCGCGACGGGGATGCTGATCGCGGTGGTGGTGACACTGCTGGACCGGCAGATCCTGGGGTTCACGTGGATTATCGTGGGAGTGGTCGTGGGCGGGGGGATCGGCGCGGTGCTCGCGCGGACCATCAAGATGACGGCGATGCCCCAGATGGTGGCTCTGTTCAACGGCTTTGGCGGGGGCGCGTCGGTCCTCGTCGCGTCAGGCGAGTTCACGCGGCTGACGGCGGGCGGCGGGGAGGTGGCCACGCAGCCGCTGATCACCATCATGCTGAGCCTGCTGATCGGGTCGGTGACCTTTTCGGGGAGCCTGGTGGCCTTCGGCAAGCTACAGGAGCTGATCACGGAGCGGGCCATCACGTTTCCACTGCAGAAGAGCCTCAACGCGGTGCTCTTCCTGGTGGCCCTGGGGCTGGCCGCGTACACAGTGGGAGTGGAGCAGGGGCAGATCTTCTTCGCGGCGCTGATTGCCGTGGCCCTACTCCTGGGCGTCCTGCTCGTGATGCCGATCGGCGGGGCGGACATGCCGGTGGTCATCGCGCTGCTGAACTCATACTCGGGGCTGGCGGCGGCGGCGACGGGGTTTGTGCTGGACAACAACATGCTCATCATCGCGGGGTCCCTGGTGGGGGCGTCGGGCTTCATCCTGACGCGCATCATGACGCGGGCCATGAACCGATCGCTGGCCAACGTGATGTTCGGCACCCTGGGCGACGTGGGGGGTGCGGCCGCCCGGGACCAGATCGGCAAGCGGCCGGTGCGGGACACCTCCGCGGAGGACGCGGCTGTGGTGCTGGCGTACGCACGGCACGTGATCGTGGTGCCCGGCTACGGGCTGGCGGTGAGCCAGGCACAGCACCACCTGCGCGAGATGGCGGACCTGCTGGAAGGACGGGGAGTCCGGGTGAGCTACGCGGTTCATCCCGTGGCAGGCCGGATGCCGGGCCATATGAACGTGTTGCTGGCGGAGGCCGACGTGCCCTACGACCGGCTGTACGACCTGGACGCGATCAACGACGAGTTCGAGCGGGCGGACGTCGCCATGGTGGTGGGGGCCAACGACGTGACGAACCCGGCGGCGCGGGACCAGGCGGACAGCCCCATCTACGGGATGCCGATCCTGAACGTGGACAGGGCCGCGAGCGTCCTGGTGCTGAAGCGGAGTCTGAGCCCGGGCTTCGCGGGGATAGACAACGACCTCTTCTACATGCCGAAGACAATGATGCTCTTTGGGGACGCGCGGGAGTCCATCGTGCAACTCAACGCGGCGGTGAAGACCGCGTAGCGCACCGCCCTCCCCGCCGTCATTCCCGCGCAGGCGGGAATCCACGGTGGGGCAGGGTCGAATTCGACAGGGCACCGCACGCGCGGGGACGTGCGCCCGGCGGCTCGGCGCGGTTCCGCGGCGACTGCGGCGCTGGGCACCGCGAAGCGGCACTCAGCGGCGAGTCATGAGCTCCAGCACGTGGCCGTTGGGGTCGTCAAAGTAGAAGCCGCGGCCGCCCTTGCGCGTGTTGAGCTCGCCGTCCTCGCGGGAGCGGGGCCCGCTGCCGAAGGCGAGACCGGCCTCCTTGACCCTCGCCAGGGAAGCATCGAACTGCTCGTCGGAGACGAAGAACGCGTAGTGGTGGCTTTCGAAGGCGTCGGCGTTGTCGAAGTCCATGGTGAGGGAGTCGTTGACCTTAACCGGGGCGAAGTGGCCGTGAGCGCCCTCGTAGGTGAGACCGAAGATACCGGCGAAGAAGCGCGCCGAGGCCTCTTTGTCGCTGGCCGGCACGATGGTGTGGTCCAGAACGATTTCCATAGCCGCCTCCCAACTTGAGCTTGTCTCGTGTCCCCCTCCGACGGGCGGGATCTGTGGTGGCTCAAGGCCAACCCTGCATGCTTCCGCCAGCCGCGTCGACGTGCGTACGGGGGTCGATGAGACCCCTGGCGCGATGCCAGGATGGGTCGATTATACCAGACCGCATTGAGCGCTGTTCCCGCAGGGGGACAAGACCTTTGCACAACCGTCATTACCCGCTCCGACCCGCCGTCATTCCCGCGAAAGCGGGAATCCAGGGTGGGGCCCCAGGCTGGCGGGGTCTGCTTCACCCTCCCAACTTCGCTCTCCACACGGAGCTACGCAAAGGTCCCGCAGGGGGACCGGACTGCGGCGGTTGACGATAGGTTGGGGCCGCAGGTACACTCTTGCCTACAAAACGACGGCCCGCGGACGCCCGCCAGACGGCGATGCGGACGCTCTGCGCGCGGAGGTGGCCAATGCTGAGTGTGGAACAGAACAAGCTGCTGACGCAGGTTGGACCCGGTACGCCCACGGGTGAGCTCATGCGCCGGTACTGGCACCCCATCGCGGGGTCCGCCGAGATGAGGGAGAACCCAACAAAGGGCGTGCGGATACTCGGCGAGGACCTGGTGCTGTACAAGGACCGCAGCGGCGTCTTGGGGCTGATCCAGGAGTCGTGCCCGCACCGCAGGGTGAACCTGCTGTACGGCATTCCAGAGCGGCAGGGCATCCGGTGCCCGTACCACGGCTGGCTCTTCGACGAGTCGGGGCGCTGCCTGGAGATGCCGGCGGAGGCGCCCGACAGCACATTCAAGGACCGGGTAACGGCCCGGACCTATCCGGTGCAGGAGCTGGGCGGACTGATCTTTGCGTACCTGGGCCCGAAACCGGCGCCCCTGCTGCCACGGTGGGACCTCCTGGTGTGGGAGAACGTGGTGCGCGACATCGGCGTGTCCGTGGTGCCGTGCAACTGGCTGCAATGCATGGAGAACTCGCTGGACCCGACGCACACCGAGTGGCTGCACGGCTGGTACATGGCCTATATGCGGGAGCGGCGGCTGGCCGTGGGCGGCTCGGCGGTGGGCGTCGACCCGGAGCAGTACGAGCGGGACGTGGCGGCGGGCAACCCGGCGGGGCAGCCGCCGATCATCGCGGGAGGGTTCCAGGCGACGTCGGAGCGGCTTCCGGGGCACGCGCGGATCGGCTTCGACATCTTCGAGCACGGAGTGATCAAGCGGCGGATGTACAGTGAGGGGTCCGAGGACGATCCCTCCTGGCGGATTGGGCACCCGGTGGTGTTCCCGAACATCCTGCGGGTGGGGACGACGATGCAGATACGCGTGCCGATGGACGACTCCCACACGTACCACATCATGTACGGGGCGTACTATGCGGGGCCGGACATAGACATGGGGAAGCAGGAGGAGGTGCCGGTCTACGACATTCCGGTGAAGGACCCGCAGGGGCGGTTCATCTCGGACTTTGTTCTGGGGCAGGACTCCATGGTCTGGGCGACGCAGGGGATGCGCAACGGCGGGGTGGCCGAGCGGCACCTGGAGAAGCTGGGGGAGTCCGACAAGGGGATCATCCTGTTCCGGCGGCTGGTGAGCGAGCAGGTGAAGATTGTAGAGGACGGCGGCGAGCCGATGAACGTGTTCCGGGACCCGGCAAAGAACCAGGTGTTGACCCTGTTCCAGGAGACGGACCCCTTCGAGGCGGCAAAGCCGGAGAACCGGGCGGTCCGGAAGCCGGGCCTCAGCACGGGACAGACGCCGTACAGCCCGGTCATCGCGCAGATCGAAGAGGCGTGGGAACGGGCTGGCGCTCAGCGGGCCGGCTCGCAGCCGCAGACCGTCGGCTAGGGGTGCGCCGCGCCGTCCGCTGAGCGGTGGCGGGAGGCAGAGGAGCATCATGGACGACGCTGAGGGCCCGGCCGGCGGCGGGTGGTCGGCGCCAGGGCGGCCGGCGATACACCCGTCCTACGGGCTGCATCCGCCGTCCCCGGATGCGCTGCTCCCGTGGAGCTGGGTGGTGGAGCGCATGACCCGCGCGCGCAACTACTGGGTGGGCACGACGAAGCCGTCCGGCGCCCCCCACGTGATGCCGGTCTGGGGTGTCTGGGTGGACGACGCCTTCTACTTCGGCACCGGGCGTGAGTCGGTCAAGGCGCGGAACCTGCGGCGGGACGACCGCGCGTCGGTGCACCTGGAGAGCGGTGACGAGGTGGTGATCATGGAAGGGACGCTGGCCGAGGTGACCGACTCCGCGGCGCTCCGCCGGTACTCGGACGCCTGCGAGGCCAAGTACGCCTTTCAGCCGGTCCCGCCCGCCGCCGAGGCTCCGCCGGACCTGGCGGAGTCGGAGGACGTGACCTACGTGCTGGTCCCGCAGGTGGTCTTCGCGTGGGCCGAACACAACTTTCCGGAGTCGGCGACGCGCTGGGTGCGGGAGACGTAGCGGCCGCACCCCTTCCGTCATTGATTCGAAAATGGGCGATCCACCCACACACCGTCATTCCCGCGAAAGCGGGAATCCAGGGTGGCGAGGCGGCGTGGGGCTCCCCCCACATGGCCGTCGCGCCAGCGACCTGGAATCCAGGGGAGGCGCCGCCCATCACCCCCCCCCCCCCGACGCCCCTCCAACCCTGCCATCCGCCCCTGGCGCTTGCGCCCCGACGGCTCTACACTACCCTCATGCGTAACCCGACCTCCGCCTGCCCCGGCTTGCCGGACGCAGCCCGCGGGATCACCCAGAGGAGCAGGAATTGCCCGGAAAGCGGTCCGCCGTACCCCCAAAACGGTTCGTGTTGGACGAAACGAATCGTATCTGCAGCGGGCGGTTTCGCAGCTGATTCGTTTCCCAGAAAAAAACTCGGAACTCAATCAAATCGCAGGAGTTCCGCTCGTCCTGAGGGGCCATCCCCGCGAAGGGAGACCTTTGCACCCCACCGTCATTCCTGTATATGTCAGCTAATTCGTTGACAGATTTTGCAAGGTTTGGCGGGGGGTCTTGCCCCCGAGGCCCTGGTGGGGCCGCTCAATGTTGTAGTAGAGGAGGTACTGCATCAACTCCTCCTTCAACTCCGCCACCGACTCGAAGGTCGTCCCCTCCAGGAGGTCCTCGTTCAGCGTCCGCCAGAACCGCTCCACCTTCCCGTTGGTCTGCGGCCGGTAGGGCCGGGTGTAGCGATGGGTGATGCCCAGCTCCAGGAGCATCCGCTCCATCGGATGACCGGCCTTGTTCCTCGGCGAGGCCACCTCCGCGCCGTTGTCGGTCAGGATGGCCTCGAAGCGCACCCCGTACTCCGCGTGCAGCAGGTTGATGCTCTTGAGCGCGGCGAACATCACGCTCAGGCTCTTCAGGTCGTCCACCACCTCGGCCCACGCCAGCCGCGTGCAGGCGTCGATCACGCACACCAGGTAGGAGCGCCCTCTGGCGCCCACGAGCAGGTCCTTGCTCAGGTAGTGGCAGTCCAGGTGGCCCAACTCCCCGGCCCGGGTCTTGATGATCCGGCGCTTGGACTGCTGCATGGGCTTGGTCATCTTGTTCAGGCCGTGGCGCTTGCTGATGGCGTAGATGGTGGAGGGCGCTGGGGTGTGAGACTGCAGCACCGGCTTGAGTATCGCATAGATCTCGTAGCGGTTGGCACCCGTGCGCCGGAGTTCGAGCACCTTCTCCTCGATCAAGGGGATGGTGCGCCGGCTCTTCCACCGGGGCCCCCGCTTGCGGGGCAGCAGGGCGTCGCCGTCGCCGGACTGCCGATAGCGGTTGTAGTACTTGGCGAAGGTCTGCCGGTTGACCCCGTGGGCGCGGTAGAAGTCTTGGACGAAGCGAAACTTGGGGTGGCGCTTGGCCTTGACCTGTTCGTACTCCCGGACGACGAACCGCCACTTCTGGACGTAGTTCCGTTCGATAGTGCGGTCATTGCTATTGTCGCGCATCTTCGCCTCCAGACTGGCTCGTTCTCCAGCCAATTCTGTCAGCGAATTACCTAACATCTACAATTCCCGCACCCACCCCGCCGTCATTCCCGCGAAAGCGGGAATCCAGGGCGGGGAGGCGGCGCGGGGCTCCCCCCACAAGGCCGTCGCGCCAGCGACCAGCGACCCGCCCCAAATCCAATCAAATCGCCAACCCCATGCCGAAGCCACCGCCGCGGCCCCAAAAGCAAACAATCGCCCTTTTTGCACTTTCCAGCTTCAGAAAGCGCGAAAAAACCCTCAACTATCCTCCGAAGCTAAACATTCAAACCAGGCCCCCCGCGCCGCCACCCTCCCCCCACATGGCCGTCGCGCCAGCGACCGCGCAGCGACCGGGAATCCAGGGCGGCGCTCCAGGCTGGCGGGGTCTGCTTCACCCTCCCAACCTCGCCTGCCACGGAGAGTTACGCAAAGGTCTCCGAAAGCGGGAATCCATCCCCCACTGACGGTCGCGCCAGCGACGGCCTCGTATGTTGACGCTTGGACTGCGGATGGGTATTGTAGCCGGCAGTACGTGCACGCGCCCCACAGGGCGCAGAGGGGATTGCGATGGCCAGACTCGTGGCTGCGGTTGGAGTGCCCCACGGCCCCGGCATGCCCAGGGAAGTGGCCCTGGCGCCGGGCCAGCTCCGGGGCGAGGCGCTGTTCAAGCAGGTGCGGGAGCAGCTGGAGGCCGCCGCACCGGACGTCATCATCGAGGTCACCTCTGACCACCTGGTGAACTTCTTCTACAACAACTTCCCGCAGTTCTGCGTCGGCCTGATCGACGAGGCGGAGGGCCCCGGGGAGAGCTACGTGGAGATGCCCCGCCTGACGATGCGGGGCCACCCGGACCTGGCCAACGCGCTGCTGCGGCACTGCCTGCGGTCGAACTTCGACGTGGCGACGACGCAGGAGCTGCGCTTGGACCACGGCGTGCTGGTGCCGCTCTACTTTCTGACGCCGTCGATGGAGATCCCGGTGGTGCCGCTGTATACCAACGGCCTGGCGCCCCCGCTGCCCACCGCACGCAGGGCCTTTGCCCTGGGACGGACGGTCCGCCGGTTCATCGACGGGTGGGACCGGGACCTGCGGGTGGCCATCGTGGCGAGCGGGGCCATATCGCTGGAGGTGGGCGGGCCCCGGGTGGGCACGACAGACACGGCGTGGGTGGAGACGGTGACGGGGCTCCTGGAGAACGGCAAGTACGAGGCCCTGGCGCGCCGGGCGACGGAGGACCGGATGCTGGCGGCGGGCAACGTAAGCGGGGAGCTGATGAACTGGATCACCATGCTGGGCGCCATAGGGGACACGCGGCCCCTGTTCGTGGAGAAGGACCGCGGGTCAGGGTACGCCGCCTGGAAGCTGGAGTAGGGCCGCTATGAGCGTATACGCCGTCAACAAGATCCTCTACATGCTGGAGAACGACGCGGCCTTTCGCACGGAGATGCAGGCGGATGCGCTGAAGGCGGTTGCGGGCTTCAGGCTTTCGCCCGAGGAGCGGGAGGCCCTGACGTCAGGGGACGTCCATACGCTGTTTCACATGGGCGTGCATCCGTTTCTGATGAACCACCTGCCCAGACACGGGGTCTTTGGGCTCACGTCCAAGAACTACCTGCCGCGCATCAGGGGCGAGGAGAAGCCGGCTTAAGGCGGTGTGGAGGGGCAGGATGGGCGGCCGGAGCTTCGACGTGTCGGGGCACAGCGGCGCCCGGGCGCGGGGCGAAGATCGAAGGAGATGGGCTCGGAACAAGACCGGCATTGACTCGGCCTCTTGCTGAACAGGCGGCGAGTCACAAGTAAGGCGGCCCCCGGGTAGGGGGCTTTCGTGCGCCGTGCGCGATCACGACACGAATCCAGACGGACCCAAGGAGGCTCAACATGACACAGATGAGGGAGCAGGCTTCGGCATTGGCCCTGGGAGTGGGACGACCGAGCAGCGCGGTCTACGGATCGGACCTGATGGTGGAGGTGCTGCGCGAGCTGGAGATACCCTACATCGCACTGAACCCGGGGGCGAGCTACCGGGGGCTTCACGACTCCATCGTGAACTTCGGCCAGGGGCCGTCGCCGGAAATGATCCTGTGCCCCCACGAGGAGATCGCGGTATCGCTGGCCAACGGGTACGCAAAGGTCACGGGCCGGCCGATGGCGACGGGCCTGCACGACGTGGTTGGGCTGCAGCACGCGGCGATGAGCCTGTTCGTGGCGTGGTGCGACCGGACGCCGATGATCAACCTGGGCGGGGGCGGTCCGCAGGACGCCTCGCACCGGCGGTCGACGGACTGGGTGCACACGGCGCTGGTCCAGGGGAACCTGGTGCGGGACTTTGTAAAGTACGACGACCAGCCCTACAGCGTGGAGGCGGTGCCTGAGTCGCTGCTTCGGGCCCATCGCATCGCAACGACGGAGCCCATGGGGCCGGTGTACATCTGCTTGGACTCGGACGTGCAGGAGCAGCGCATCACGTCGCCGATGACGGTGCCAGACGTCAGCCTCTTCCAGGCGCCGGCGCCACCCGGACCCAACATGGACGTCCTGCGGCAGGCGGCAGGCATGCTGGCGGCCGCGCAGTGGCCGGTGATCGTAGCGGGTGAGATGGGACGGAACCCGGAGGCCGTGCGTGGGCTTCGGGAGCTGGCGGAGCTGCTGTCGGCCCCGGTCATCGACGCCGGGGGGCCGTTCAATTTCCCGAACACCCACCCCCTGGACCTGACGGAGGCGCGGGAGGAGGCCCTGCGGGAAGCCGACGTGGTGCTGGCCCTGGACGTGCCGAACCTGGGGGTGCCGTTGGGACCCACGGTGCGGGAGCGGGAGCCGCTGAAGCTGGCTATCCGCCCGGACACCCCGATCATTCACATCACCATGCACGACCTGGAGCGGCAGAGCTGGGTGACGGACGTCATGTGGCTGATGCCGGTGTCGGTGCCCATCTGCGCGGACGTGGCGCAGTCGCTGACGGGGCTGATAGAGCTGTGCCGCAAGGCGCTGGAGGCGGACTCCGGGGGGAAGCGCCGCGTTGAGGAGCGGTACCGCGGCGTGGAGGCGGTCCACAACAGGGCACGGGAGCAGGGGGAGGCGTGGTTCGCCCAGGCGTGGAACCAGGAGCCGATCTCGTCGGCGCGGGTCAACGGTGAGATCAAGGAGCGTGTGAAGGGCCAGCCGTGGGCCCTGCTCCACGCCCACGGGGCGCGGTGGCGGCAGATCCTGGAGGTGACGGAGCCGGGGCACGGCATCGGCGGCGGACGCGGGGGCGGCGTGGGCTCGGGGCTGCCGACGGCCGTGGGCGCCGCGCTGGCATACAAGGGCAGCGGGCGCGTATGCGTCAACGTGTTGGGGGACGGCGACTTCTTCATGACGTCCAACGCGCTCTGGGTGGCGGCCAAGTACGACATCCCCCTGCTGACGGTGATATACAACAACCGCTCCTACTACAACGACGAGGAGCACCAGGAGCGGATGGCGGTGCGGCGGGACCGGCCGGTGGAGAACAAGGGGATCGGCATCCAGATCACGGAGCCGGTGCCGGACTTCGCCGGGCTGTCGCGCTCGCTGGGCGTGGAGGGCTTGGGGCCGATTACGGAGCCCGGCGACGTGGGGCCGGCGATGGACCAGGCGCTGAAGGCCGTGCGAGCGGGCAAACCGGCAGTGGTGGACATACACACGCAGGCTCGGTAGGTCGCTGCCGCGGGAGCGCAACCGGGCGTGGGGGCGTGCTTGGCTTGAGCGCGACGTGCGTCGGGCCGCGGGGGCTTCGCCTGGCCTAGCCGGACGAAGCCCCGGCCGTGACTTTGATGCTCACGGCTGAACTGGCGGCTTGGGCGAGGTCCTCGGGCGTGAGGCGAAGGTCACGGACTATGGCCTCGGAGAGGCCGTCGGAAAAGACGAGCTCGGCGGGGAACGGGGTCTCGTCGACGACCGTCACGCCGCAGAGGCCCGCGGTGTTCATGGCTGCCAGGTATTCGTCCTTGAGCGGAGCGCCGGGTATGCAGCTGGCGTAGAGCTCGACCGCCTCTTTGACGGATGCGGGAAGCTCCCGGAGCAGGACGATGTCCGACACCGCCAAGCGGCCGCCGGGCTTGAGCACGCGTGCGACCTCACGGAAGACCCTCTCTTTGTCCGGAGACAGGCAGATGACGCAGTTTGAGATGACGACGTCGATGGAGCTGTCGGGGACCGGGAGGTCTTCGATCTCACCCAGTCGGAACTCCACGTTGGCGTAGCCGCCCTCAGCCGCGTTGGAGCGGGCTTTGTCGAGCATCTGGGGCGTCATATCGACGCCGATGACCCTTCCGGACGCCCCCACGCGCTGGGCGGCCAGGAAGCAGTCGATGCCGCCACCGGAGCCCAGGTCCAGGACCACGTCACCTTCACGGAGCAAGGCGAGGGCAACGGGGTTGCCGCATCCGAGGCCCAGGTTGGCGCCGTCGGGCAGGGCGCTCAGCTGCTCATCGGTGTAGCCGATAGCTCGGGCGGTCTGGGTAACGTGCTGCGCGCCGTCGGTGGAGTTGGCGTCGCTACAGCATGTCGCCGTCCCGTCGGCTATTCTGGCGTATGCCTCACGTACGGCGCCCCTGACCTCTGCTTCTTTCATGTCGGTCCTCCCTCAAACACGAGCTTCATAACGGGCGCCAGCTTGGTCCTGACGAGCTCCGACAGCTCCTCCACCTTGAAGAAGGAGACGCAGCAGAGCCGCCCCTGGTCCTGGAAGCCGACGATGGCGAGCTTGTCTCCGGCACGGATGCCGGCGCGCTCCCTGATCTCCTTGGGGAGGACCATCTGTCCGCGTTCGTCGATTGTGACGATGGCTTCGATCCGGCAGGAGTCGGAGCCGGCGATGGGTAGATCGTCCGTCGCGTTGTCGGCCATACTATTCCTCATTATCCGAATACATGGACTATTCAGCAAACTCAGACAGATAGCAAGGCAGGCGGCCTGCCTTGTCAAGCAAGCAGTGACGGCACAAGTCCACCGCCGAACGTTTCGCTACCGACTCCCCGCGGATCAAGAGTGCCCGGGCGGAACACGGGGGTCTCCGTGTTCCCCTCGCCCTGAGCGTGTCGAAGGGCGTGAGCCCGTCGATCCCAGCACACGCTCCCCCGCAAAGCCGTCGCCCCAGCGACCGCCCGTTACCCCAGGGACTCCAGGACCTTGTCGATAGGAGCGGCGATGCAGGTGAAGATGGGGGTGTCGCGGAGGGTGTAGGGGCGGGCTTCGGACTCGCGCAGCTCCATGACGAGCTCCAGGAAGTCGCCGAGGTCGGCGACTTCGAAGGCCACGACGTGCTCCTGATCGTCCAGGCCAAAGGAGTAGGTCGTGTTGACGCGGACGCCGGGGTACTTGTGGCCGATGGCGAAGTGCTGCTGCATCATCCGCAGCCGCTCCTCATGGGGGAGCTGGAACCAGTCGTGGGTCTTGACGAAGGGGTAGATGACGAGATAGGGGCGCTGGTCCGCGTCGGCGTCGGGCCCGGTCCCTTCCTGTCCGAAGTGGCGGTGCGTGCCCAGGTAGGGCGATTTGCGAGTGAGGGCAAGGTAGGAGTAGGGCATGGAGAGGTAGGCTCCGAGCTCCGTGCGATAGACCTCGGTCGCCAGAGACTGCACGTCCTCGAGGGTGTCCGCGACCTGCCAGAGCAGGAAGTCGACGTCGCCGCGGAGGCCCACGAGGGTGTATGCGCGCAGGAGGTTGCGCTGGGCAAACTTCGCGATTGCCTTCGCAAGCTCCCGCTTGTGTTGCTCCCTAGAATCGCTGTCTTCGCGGCGCCAGGTGGGGTGCACCCTGTAGAAGCTGAACTTGACGACCTGCCGGGACTCCTCTGCCACGGTGTCTCCTCCATGCCGTTGTTGCGCTCCTTGATTATACGCAGCGGACAGCGGGCCGTGGAACGCGGGGCGGGACGGTGAGCGTGCTTGACAGGGGGAGATGCTGGCTGTATGGTTGGGAATTGTTATGTTGAATCGTCACTCAGCTTTCTGCTGTTGCTGCTGCACATAGGGGCAGACGCCACCACACAGGCGTCAGGCCCCGCTCCGCACATCTGCCGAGCGGGGCCTTTTTTGTGGCCGCGATGAAGGAGGGACCATGGTTGAAGTAGGGCGAAAGGCGCCGGCGGGAGAGCCTGGGCTCAAGGACGGAGGCCACTGGCGGCCGAACGTCATCATCCCCTTCCTCCCGGAAGAGGTGGACTACTTTGAGGGGCGGGTGCGGGAGTTCCAGGCGGGGGACGCGGACCCAACGGCGTTCCGGGCCTTCCGGCTAACGCAGGGGGTGTACGGCCAGCGCCAGCCGGGGAACCAGATGTTCCGGGTAAAAATCCCACTGGGACGGCTGACGCCGGACCAGCTGGGGGTGCTGGGGCACATCGCGCGGGAGTACACGCCGTGGAAGCGCGGGCACATCACAACGCGGGAGAACGTGCAGTACCACTTCATGGACCTGAATGACACGCCGGAGGTGATGCGGCTGCTCGGGGAGTCGGGGCTGACCTCTCGAGAGGCCTGCGGCAACACGGTGCGCAATATCACGACGTGCCCGCTGGCCAGCGTGTGCCCAGAGGAGGTCTTCGACGCCACGCCGTATGCGGTGGCATACGCCCGGTACATGGTGCGCCACGAGACGACGCAGAACATGCCGCGCAAGTGGAAGACGGCCTTCAGCGGCTGCACGCACGACTGGGCCATATCACCGATGCACGACTTTGCGCTGCAGTCGGTGATCCGCGAGGAGAACGGCCAGGAGCGGCGGGGCTTCCGCATCCTCATCGGCGGGGGGACGTCGATCCAGCCGCTGCTGGCGCAGCCGCTCTACGAGTTTGTTCCGGTAGAGGAGTTCCTGCGGGTGGCGGAGGCCTGCCTCCGGGTGTTCAACGGGGCGGACGAGCTGCGGAAGAACCGGATGAAGGCTCGGATAAAGGTGCTGGTACACCGCATAGGCATCGACGCCTTCCGGGAGCGGGTGGAGGAAGAGCTGCAGGGCGAGTGGGCCAAGGGCGACTACGACCTGGCGGCGCTGATGGATGGGGAGGAAGAGCCCGTGGCGCCGCCGCCCGCGTGGGACTTTTCGCCGGCGCCGCAGGACGACGCCGAGTTTGCCGCGTGGCGCGCCGGCAACGTGGTGGCCCAGAAGCAACCGGGGTTCAGCGCGGTGTTCATCAAGATACGGCTGGGCAACGTCTCCGACGAGGGGTTCTTCACGCTGGCGGACATCGCCCGGCGTTACGCCGCGGGGATCCGGACGTCTCAGCGCCAGGACATGATCTTCCAGTGGGTGCATGAGGGCGCCCTCTACTCACTGTACCGGGACCTGAAGGAGAAGGGGTTCGCCGACATTGGGGCCAATGAGTTCACGGACGTGGTGTCGTGCCCGGGCACGGAGAGCTGCTCCCTGGGCATCACGGCGTCGATGAGCATGGCGGGGCACCTCTGGGAGAGTCTGAAGGAGCGCAAGCAGCGGGACCCGCTGGTCAAGGCCATCCGCATCAACGTCTCCGGGTGCCCGGACGGCTGCGGGCAGCACCACGTCGGGAACATTGGGTTCCAGGGCGCGGCGATGAAGAACAGCACCGGCCAGATACCGTCCTATGAGGTGTACCTGGGTGGGAGCCAGGTACATCCGGTGCGCTACGGGAAGCGGCTCAAGGTGAAGGTGCCCTCAAAGCGCATCGACAACGCCATCGACGCGATCGTGGACCATTACACGGCCAACCGGCAGGAGGAAGAACCCTTCAACGACTTCATCGACCGGGTGGGCGCGAGCGTGTACGAGGACGTGCTGCGACCGGTGTCGGACGTGCCGACGCTCAGCAAGGAGACCATCAACTACTACATCGATTGGGACCATACCGTGCTGTACAAGGTAGAGCGGGGCGAGGGAGAATGCGCAGTCTAGCCGGCCTGTTCAGCCAAGCGCAGACCGGGGCCCGGCAGTAGCGGGGCGCGGGCCGGTCTGCCGGCAAGGAACGGGAATGCGGGGGGCCGGCGGCAGTCGCCGCTGGCCCCCTGTCCCGTGTCACGCTTGCGCGGTGTCCCGCGATCAGCCCACGAGCCCGGACGGCCCGTCTCGACTTCCGCCCAGCGGCGCCGGTCCCGAGGAGGGAGATACTTCCCACGCCATGAGGACTGATGCTGAGGGATGGCTTATGCTGGTTGAGTGAAGGGACCTCCTGGACCCTCCTCCACCGGCGGGGAGGAGGTTGGGAAGGAGCGTGAGCCATCCTCTCCTTCCTAGGGCTCCGGGGTCCCGGAGAATGCCGATGGTCTACAACACTCTTGAAAGGGGGCGCGCAATATGAGCAGTAACCTGGGAGGCAAGGCCGGACTTCTCGGGGAGATCGAGCAGGAGTGGGAGCGATTCCTGGAGGCGGCCCGCAGCCTATCGGAGGAGGACCTCACGCGCACCGGCTCGGTGGGCTACTGGTCGGCCCGGGACGTGATCGTCCATACGGCGGCGGCGAACGAGGAGCTGGTCAGGGAGCTGACGGTCTTTCTTGCGGAGGGGACAAAGCCGGACTATGGGGGCGAGGACGGGGTCGTCCGCATGAACGACGCGCAGCTGGAGGAGAAGCAGGCGCTGTCTCTCAGCGAGGTGTGGGATCTGCTGGACCGGTCGTACCGGGAAACGTTCTCCTATCTGCAGTCCCTTCCAGAAGAGGCGTACGCCCCGGACGGCTATGTGCACAGGCACGTGCTGATGGAAACGGTGGAGCACTACCGGGACCACGGGGCCGACCTGGGGCAGGCACGAACCGGCGATGCTTCTGCTCCTTAGGTCTCGTCTGTTCCCCGCCCTGGCGGTGCGGGACTTCCGCTGGCTGATGGGCCATGCTGCCTTCCACGTCGGCGGGATGAGCATGGAGCTGCTGGCCGTGGGCTGGCTGGCGCTGCTCCTGACGGACTCTCCGCTATGGGTGGGAATCGTGTCGGGCGTGCGCGGCGCCGGACACGTGGGCATGGGCGCCTTCGGGGGGGTGCTGGCCGACCGCTTCAACCGGCGGAATCTCCTGGCAGCGGTAGAGCTTGGGCGTGCGTTGGCAATAGCGGTCCTGGGGTTACTTGTCGCATCCGGACAGGTGGAGCTCTGGCACGTCCTGGCAGTCGCTCTGTTCCAGGGGGTGACGGACGCGATTGCGGCGCCGGGTTTCAACGGACTCATCTATGACACGGTGGGACCGAAGCGGCTTCTCAACGGCATCGCGGCCTGCGAGGGGGGGGCCCACCTGGGCTGGATTGCGGGCTCCCTGGTGTTTGGCGTCGTCATCACGGCGGCAGGCGTCGGCGCCGGATTCCTGGTGACGTCCGGAGTCTACGCCGCGAGTCTGCTCCTCCTGCTGCCGCTCCGCACCCGCTCCGCAGGGGCCGGCAGGCGTGACCCGCTCTGGCGCACGCTGCGGGAGGGGCTGGCGTACGCGGCCTCGAACCGGCCCGTACTTACGTTGCTCATGCTGAGCGTCCTGATGGAGACCTTTGGCTTTTCCTTTCTCATCATGCTGCCGGTGGTCGCCCGGGACGTTCTTGAGGTTGGGGCCTCAGGGCTAGGCTATCTGTCGGCGTCGGGCAGTGGAGGAGCGCTGCTGGGGGTCCTGGCCGTCGCCGGACTCAGTCAGACCAGGCGGAAGTGGCTGATGGTGACGCTGGCCAGCGGCGGGGCGGGGGCGGGCCTGCTCCTGTTCTCGCTGTCACCTTGGTTCGCTACGTCCCTAGTCATCGCAGGGGTCGTGGGGTTGGCGCTGGCGGTGTATGACGCCTCCGAGAACGCCCTGCTGCAGCTCCTGTCGGCTGAAGAGATGCGGGGCCGAGTGCTGGGGCTCTACGGCCTCACGTGGGGGTTCACACCCCTGGGCGGCTCCATCGCCGGGGCTGTGGCGAGCGTCCTTGGTGCTCCCTTTGCCATTGGGGCCGGCGGCGTGGTCATACTGACTTACGCGCTGGGGGTGGTCGCGCCTCGGAAGACTGCGCCGATTCAGCCGCCGGGCGACGGAAACAGGTAGCCGTCAGGGGGCCGGCGCTCGATTGGGGCGGCGGGTGAGAGCGAGGGTGCTACGCGAGCCAGCGGCGCAGACGGTCGCGCCAGGAGTTGCCGTCGCCGTAGTCGACGACCTGGCCGCGCCACCGGCGTTCGGGGGTGTTCTCGGAGCGCACGAAGTAGAGGGCGTAGCCGATAATGAAGAGGACGAGGGCCAGCCAGAACAAGACGACGCTCTGAGCTATATTAGTGGCCCACAGGACAAGCCACGTGAGGAAGAGGGCAAGGCTGACGAAGAAGAGCTTCTTCGGCTGGAGGGCATCCTGAATACGGTAGGAGCCCGAGCCTGCTCGACGACCGCCGCCCCGGTGAGCTTTGGGGGAGGCAGGCGGCAACTCCGCCTGCTGTAGGATCTCTTCGATCTCTCTCTCAAGACGCTCGGACATAGGCCACCGCCTCACACCGGATCCAGCTACCGTTGTCCCCTCGCCGCAGCAGGTATTCCGTTGGGCCCTCTCAGGTGGTTGCATCCTACCCACAGATTGAGGCCGTTGTCAAGGCAATTACGGGGCTTGGGGCGGGTGGATGAGCGGGGTCGGCGAGGCTGCCGAAACAGCCTCGCGCGAGGCCTTCAACTTGACACCCCTCGTACCCAGGAGTATATACATGAGGATTGTCTTGCGGTATTCGATGGAAGGGTCCAGGAGGCTTGATGGTCATCAAGGAGCGGGAACCCAAGGCCGGAGAGGGCCCCAAGGACGCGGAGGGCAACGCGAGGTCCGAGGCGGCCCCGCTGCCGTACCTTGGCCGGAGCGTGCGGGTGGTTGGGACGTGGAAGTCCGTGGACGCGGCCGAGACGCCCCATGAGAAGAACAAGCGGGGCGAGCTGGGCAAGCCCCTCTTCAACTACTACTTCAACCGCACGGCCAAGGACGCCCTGGGCCGCACGGGGACGGCCAACAGTGCGGCGGACCGTCGAAACGTTTTGAGCAACGTCGTAGGCGCGAGGGCCAAGGGCGGCTCGGTCCGGGAGGAGCGGGTGGAGGTGAAGGACGCCGCGGCCATGACGCGCCACATCAAGGCGGTGGCCAAGTTCCTGGGGGCCAGCGACGTTGGGATCGCCGCCGTGCATCCCTCCTTCCTATACGCAGGCAGCCGCTACCCGGACGACGGGTCGGGAAACACGCGGGACACGGGCGCCGGGGCTGCGGGCCCCGTGGAGAATGCGCGGAAGTACCCCTACGCCATTGCGTGCGTGGTGGCATGGGACTACGAGCTTGGGAAGGCGCACCGCCACCGTATCGGCGACTTCACCTACCACGAGAGCACGGAGCGGCTGCAGATCGCCTACGCCAACCTGACGCACTACATAAAGGAGCTGGGCTACTCGGCGGTGCGGACGGTGGCGCAGCCCATGCCGGTGGCGCTGGCCGCGGGCATGGGGGAGCTGGGCAGGCACGGCATGCTCATCAACAAGAACTTTGGCGCCAGGCTGCAGCTGGGCGACCCGATCCTGACAGACCTGCCGCTGGCGCCGGACAAGCCCCTGGACATTGGGGTGGAGGACTTCTGCCGCATCTGCAAGAAGTGCGCGACCACCTGCCCCACCAACAGCATCTCCGTGGGCGGCAAGGCGGTCGTGAACGGGATTGAGAAGTACAAGATCAACTGGGAGACGTGCTACCGGCTCCGGCCCCACGTGACGGAGTACTGGGGCACGTGCATGACGTGCGTCGCGGCCTGTCCGTACACCAAGCCCAAGTCCTGGTGGCACGACCTCGCGGTGCTGACACTGAAGCGGACGCCCATCCCATTTCGGCCGATGGTGGTATGGCCGCTGAAGTGGCTGGACGACACGTTCTGGGGGAAGGCACCACGGAAACGCGTGCAGTGGATGAGCTACGACTCCGGCTACCTGACGCTCCCCAAATCGGGCAACGGGGCGGAGGAGGAGCTGAAGACGGACGGGAAGACAGGGTACTACTATCCGCTGAAGGAGAACACGCGCCGCTTCGACATCCTCAAGGAGAAGCAGCGCGCGCGGAGGTAGCCGGCCGGCTCCGGCGGGGGGCGCGACAGGGCAGGCGAATTGTGAGCGCGGGGAGGCAAGAGATGGTCATCAAGGAGAGAGAGCCGAAGTCAGGCGACGCCAAGGGCGAGGGCCAAGGCGCGCCGCTGCCGTACCTTGGCCGGAGCGTGCGGGTGGTGGGGCAATGGGACTCGGTGGACGCTGCCCAGACGCCGCACGAGAAGAACAAGCGCGGGGAGCTGGGAAAGACGCTCTTCAACTACTACTTCAACCGCACCTCCCCGGACCCGCTGGGCCGCATAAGCACCAACAACTATGGGGCGGACCGGCGCAACGTGCTGGCCAGCGTCGTGGGCCGTGGGACGAGGGGCGGAGAGGTCAACGCGGACCGGGTGGACGTGGCCGATCCCACGGCGATGACCCGGCACATCAAGGCGGTGGCCAAGTTCCTGGGGGCCAGCGACGTCGGGATCGCGCAGCTGCACCCGTCGATGCTGTACGCGGGGGGCCGCGGCGCCGACGATGGTACGGGGAGCGCGGAAGAGGGCCAGGCTCCTGGTGAGGCCACGTCCGAGACGGTCAAGAAGTACCCCTACGCTATCGCGTGTGTTGGGGCGTGGGACTACGAGCTGGGGAAGGCGCACCGGCACCGCATTGGCGACTTCACCTACCACGAGAGCGGAGACCGCCTGCAGATCACGTTTGCGAACCTGATGCAGTACATCAAGGAGCTGGGCTACTCGGCAGTGAGGGGTCCGGCGCAGGCGATGCCCGTGGCGCTGGCGGCGGGTCTGGGGGAGGTGGGGAGGAACGGCATGCTCATCACCAAGAGCTATGGGGCCCGGGTGCACCTGGGCACTCCCATCCTGACGGACCTCCCGCTGGTGGCGGACAAGCCCCTCGACATAGGGGTAGAGGACTTCTGCCGCATCTGCAAGAAGTGCGCGACCACCTGCCCCACCAACAGCATCTCCGTCGGTGGCAAGGCGGTCATCAACGGCATTGAGAAGTACAAGATCAACTGGGAGACGTGCTACCGGCTCCGCGCTCACGTCAAGCAGTTCTGGGGCATCTGCCTGACGTGCATAACGGTCTGCCCCTACACCAAGCCCAAGACCTGGTGGCACGGCCTGGCGGTGAAGACGCTGCAGCGGACGCCCATCCCCATCCGACCGGTGACGGTCCGGCCGCTGAAGTGGCTGGACGACGTGTTCTGGGGAAAGGTGCCGCGCCAGCGCGTGCAGTGGATGAGCTACGACACCGGCTATCTGAAGCTGCCCAAGGCCGGCAACGGGGTGGAGCAGGAGCTCAAGTCGGACGGGAAGACGGGGTACTACTACCCGCTGAAGGAGAATACGCGGCGTTTCGATATCCTGAAGGAGAAGCAGCGCGCCCGGAAGTAGCGGCGCAGTGAACGGCGCCCGCCAGCCACGGGCCGGCGGCGGGCCCAGTGGGGACCCTCACGCCGTCCTGATGTCCCGCATGCTGCTCCAAAGGGGCAATGCCCTGGTGCGGACACCGGTTGTCGCACTGGCGGACTCGGGAATGGGATGAGCAACATGAGCTTACTAGGCCGATTGTTCGGCTCCCGCAACAAGGACCCGTACTGGGAGCGGTTCATCTACACCGCCCCTGCCGATCCGAGTAACAGCCTCACGCCGGCCATTCTGGCCGCGCCGGAGGGGAACACCTTTCCGGTCAAGACGGAGGTGGAGGACCCTGCGATCATGTCGCGGGACCTGAAGGAGCTGGCGACGACGATGGGGGCGAGCATGGCGGGGGTCGCCGCGCTCACGCCGGAGCTCCTGGAGGCCGGCGAGGCGCCTGCGGAGGAGACGACGCAGAAGACGCCCTACGGTGTCGTGTGCGTGTTTCACGCGGAGTACGACCCGCGGGAGGCCCTGGGAGTAGGCGGACAGCTGCCGGTGCAGGAAGCGGCCATCCTGAGCTTCTCGCTGCGGGCGTACATCCGGGAGCTCGGCTACTACTCGACCATCGGCGGGGCGAACGCGGCGGCAGTGGCGGCTGCGGCCGGCCTGGGAAGGCTGGGCAAGGACGGGCGCCTGGTCACGAAGAAGTACGGCGCGCATGTGTGGGTCGGGGAGGTCGTCCGGACGGACCTGCCGCTGGCACCGGACGCGCCGACGCGGTAGTCGATGGGAAGAACGGAACGGTACGGGGTACAGAGAGCGAGCAGATGACCACGAATCAGGCGTTTTCGACGTACATCATCGCTGAGCCGTGCGTGGGCGTGAAGGACGCCACGTGCGTCGAGGTGTGTCCGGTGGACTGCATACACTCGGAGCCGGAGGAGGACCAGTACTACATAGACCCGGCGGTGTGCATCGCGTGCGAGCAGTGTGTGCTGGTGTGTCCGGTGGACGCCATCTACCTGGACAACAACGTTCCGCCCCAGTGGGAGAGCTACACCGAGCGGAACCGGGCCTTTTTCGAGAGGACCAAGGAGGTCCCCTTCGCCGTGCCCGCGGAGAAGGCGGAGCGGATGGTGCAGGCAGCCCAGTCCAGGGCCATGGAGCTGGGTGCAGCGGTGACCGTGGCGCTGGTGGACGTAACCGGCGCCCTGGTGACTTCCGGGCGCATGGACGGCTCGGACGCTGAGGTGGAGAGCGCCGCCCTGGACAAGGCGTACACGGCGGCCATGTTTCAGAAGCCCACGCACCAGATAGGCCGGAACGCGTCGCAGAACGCGCCCAGCGGGGCGGACGCGGGCCGGATGGTCGCGGGCATGGGGGGCTACCCCATCCTTGACGGCCCGGTGCTCGTGGGGGCCATCGCAGTGAGCGGCGGGTCTCCGGAGCAGGACCAGGCGTGCTGCCAGGCCGCCCTGGCGGCGCTGCGCAACTTGGGTTGATCCGAAACCCGCCTCGCAGTCCCCGCGCTGCGCCGCAGAGCACGGGCATCGCCGACCGCCGCCAGGATTGACGGCATCAGTCGGCGACGGGTATCATCGGCTACAGTCCACGCTCCCTCATTGGGGGGTCTGTGGCCTCGGAGAGGTTGAAAGGAGAATTGTATGCTGACTGTCGAAACGAATGATCGCTTGACCCGGGTGGGCCCGGGGACGCCCTGCGGCGAGTTGATGCGCCGGTACTGGCACCCCGTCGCCGCTGTCTCGCAGATGAAGGACCGCTACACCATGCCCGTCCGGCTGCTGGGCGAGGACCTGGTGCTGTACAAGGACCGCTCCGGCACCTTCGGCCTGATCGAGCCCCGGTGCCCGCACCGCCGCATGTCCCTGATCTACGGCATCCCCCTGGAGAACGGCATTCGCTGCGCCTATCACGGGTGGGCCTTCGACGAGACGGGCAGGTGCATCGAGCAGCCCTACGAGGAGACAGAAGACCCGGAGGGGCGCTTCAAGGACAAGGTGAAGGCGAAGGCGTACCCGGTGGAGACGCTGGCGGGGCTGGTCTTCGCGTACCTGGGGCCGGCGCCGGCGCCCCTGCTGCCGCGATGGGACGTCTACGCCGCGGACGAGGTGCTGCGGGACATTGGGTACACGGTGCTGCCGTGCAACTGGCTGCAGTGCCAGGAGAACTCCCTGGACCCGGTGCACCTGGAGTGGCTGCACGAGGACTTTGCGAACTGGGTGCGGGAGAACATCGGGCGGGAGGACCTGGTGCGGGGCCGCAGGTCGCATGAGAAGATTGGCTTCGACGTGTTCGACTACGGCATCATCAAGCGCCGCGTGTACCAGGGCGGCACCGAGGAAGACTCGGAGTGGAAGGACGGGCACCCCATCGTGTTCCCGAACATGCTCCGGCAGGGCGGGAACGGGTTCGAGCGGGAGTCGTGGCGGAGCATGGGGCCGGCGTTCCAGGTGCGCACACCCATCGACGACACGCACACGGGCCACTGGTGGGTGGTGTGCTACCCCAAGGCGCCAGAGGACGCGGCGCAGCGCGACGAGGATATCCCGTTCTACAGCCCGCCGCTGCCAACGCTGAATGAGGACAAGTCGCCGCGGTGGGACATCCTGGACAGCAACAGCGCCCAGGATGTGGCTGCGTGGATCACCCAGGGCGACATCGCCGACCGCACGGGAGAGAACTTGGGCCGCTCCGACAAGGGGATCATCTTGTTCCGCCGCATGCTGGAGGAGAACATCAGCATCGTGGAGGACGGCGGCGACCCGATATGCACGTTCCGCGAGGCCGCGCAGAACCAGTACCTGCCGATGATGACGGAACGGGCGGGCTACGGCAACGTGGCGCCCCGGCAGGGGGCTGCCGCCAAGTACAGCCCGATCCTGAATCAGCGCAACGAGCCCAGCACGCTGACCCCAGTGGACCAGACACCGAAGGAGCTGATTGCTCCAAGGCTGCGAGAGCAGGGCTAGAACGCCCTTCAATTGGCGACAAAGCTGGCCTGGGATGGGTCAATCCCAGGCCAGCTTTTTACGTGGCTGCGACACGATCGGGGCGCCGGCCCTCTGGTATCCAGAGGCGGTCTGCCGGATACTGGCGGATGGCGGGGCGGCGCAGAGGCTGCGCGCCTTCTCCGGTGAGGCCTGGGCCTCCAAACTCTGTTGGAGGGGTTGGGATGACAGCTATCGGCATCGTTGGGTGCGGGGCGATTGGGCAGGGTATTCTGCGAGCGGCCGAGGCCGGCCACCTCGGCGTGACCGTCGCGGGGGTAAGCAGCCGCACGGAGGAGACGGCGCAGGCATTCCTGTCGAAGCTGAGCAACCCCCCACCCTTTCTGGCCCTGGACGAGCTCATCGAGCGCTCAGACCTGTTGGTGGAGGCGGCGGGGGGTCACGTGGTGCCGGAGCTGGCGCGCCGCACCTTCGACGGTGGCAAGGACCTGATGGTGATCAGCGTCGGCGCGCTGCTGGACCACCCATGGATCATGGAGCAGTCCCGTGCGACGGGGTGCCGGCTGCTGCTGCCGTCAGGGGCGATCGCGGGGTTGGACGGCATCAAGGGCGCTTGCGTGGGGAGGGTCGCCCACGTCACCATGACGAGCCGCAAGCCGCCGCAGGGGCTGGAGGGCGCGCCCTACCTGGTGGAGCGGGGCATCTCCCTGGCGGGGCTGACCGAGGAGCGCGAACTGTTCTCAGGGTCGGCGCGGGAGGCGTGTAAGGGCTTCCCAGCCAATCTGAACGTCTCGGCGGCGGTGAGCCTGGCGGGCCTGGGGCCCGATGAAACGAAGGTCCGGGTGCTGGCCTCCCCCGGCCTGACGCGCAACTGCCACGACATAGAGGTGGAGGGCGACTTCGGGCGACTGACGATTCACATCGAGAACATACCGACGGAGAACCCCAAGACGGGGCGAATGACGGCACTCTCCATCATTCGCGCCATCCGGGACGCGGTGGACCCGGTGCGGATCGGGACGTAGGGGGCGCACCTCGGGGGCGGCCTAGGGCCGTGCGTGGACGGGCGCACGATGGGCGGCGGGAGAAGGGACGGAGGAATCCCGCCGCTGGACAGTGGCAAGGTCCGGGCAAAGAGAGAGGCCCCTTCTGTGGAGAAGGGGCCTCCTGCTGGGCTGTGGGGGTCGTCGCGGGGCTGCTAGTCGGCGCCGGCGACAGTGGGGCCGGGCACGCCGGTGCACCAGTCGACCATGTTCTTCATGCGGCAGGCTGCGCCGTGCTGGGCCAGCTCTGACTCGAAGAGCTCGTGGATGCTGTGGTCTTCGTCCTCGTACTCGATCTGCCAGCCACCGTCCTTGACGCTGACGTCGGCGCCCTCTGCGCCGCTGTAGGGGGTGGACTGCTTGAACTTCCTGCCGGTGAAGCGGAGGGCGAGGTATCGCGCGGGCTCGGCGCCCGAGTTGAAGTGCTCATGGAACCAGTCCTCGGGTGGGACGACGAGGCTGCCAGGCTTCCAGTCAGCCTTGACGCGCTCTTCGTCGCCCTCCTGCCAGA
The DNA here is from genome assembly GCA_965197715.1 of Dehalococcoidia bacterium. Lineage (GTDB taxonomy): Bacteria > Chloroflexota > Dehalococcoidia > Lucifugimonadales > UBA1127. The sequence continues at coordinate 1,434,582 of OZ240224.1, read as the reverse complement.
GGAGGGAGAAGCCGACGCCGCCGAGGATGATGACGTGGGCGCCGGGGCCGTGGCGGTGGGCCTTCTTGTAGGTGCCGACGGGGAACTGGGAGATGTGGGCGCCCATGCTGTTCTGGGCGAGCTCCAGGAAGACGTTGGTGCCGCCTGCGCCGCGCTCCTTCCAGGAGTAGAGACGGGTGGAGCGGACGTCGGGGACGAAGTTGGTCTCCCAGATACGCTTCTTGTGCATTCTGCCGGAGCCGTCGAAGTAGCCGTCCTCGCCGGTGAAGCGGTCGTTGAAGACGAAGGGGTTGTTGAAGATGAAGTCGTCGTTGTGGAAGGTGTTGATCATGGTGGGGAGGTTGGTTACGGACATGAAGCGGAGGGACTCTGCGCCGCTGCCGTTGTGGTGCTGTGCCCACGCGTTGATGGGGACGGCGAAGACTGCGCCGGTGCCCCACTCGAAGGTCTGCTTGTTGGAATCGTCGTACCAAACGGTTGTCGCGCCGCGGCCGGAGAGGACGTAGACCATCTCCTCGTAGAGGTGGCGTTCGGGGTTGGTGGAGCGGCCCGGGGGGATCTCGACGACGTGGGTGTCGTTGACGCCGCCCGTGCCTTCCAGGTTGATGATGGCGCCGTTCGCGCCCTTGCGGCCCCAGGGCCCCACTTCAATCTCCTTGAGGTCTCCAATGTAGAAGCCGGTCACGATGGGAACGCCCTCGCCCAGTTTCCATTCTTCGTAGGCCTCGACGCGCTCCATCTCCGGCGCTTCGAGGACAGCGGCGTCATCGGGAAGACTGTTGAACGTGGTCACAATGCCTCTCCTGTGGTTGAGCTGTGGTCTCCGCGGCCCCGCCGTGCGGGAGGGTGCGCGCCGGGTTGGCGCCGCCGCATCCTCCGGCAATCGCGGGACAACCTCGGTATTCTAGCACAGGGAGCCTTCAGCGTCATTCCAGCGGCTGGCGCGCGCCACGTCCACGCTCCGAGCCGGACCGGCGAGTTGAGGGGGTGCGGTGGGCCTGGTTTGAATGTTTAGCTTTGGAGGATAGTTAAGGGTTTTTTTTGCGCTTTCTGAAGCTGGAACGTGCAAAAGGGGTTGGTTGTTTGCTTTTGGAGCCGCGACGGCAGCTTCGGCGTGGGGTTGGCGATTTGATTGGATTTGGGGAGGGTAGCTGCCGCGACGGGCACGCGGGGGAGGGTTGGGGGGGTGACCGCAGGGGTTGTTGGCACAGTCGCTGGAGGGGCAGTTTCGATGGGGGGAGGGAGCCCCCGCGCCGCGGCCCCGTTGCGTTGCCCCACGCCGCCCGGCCACCCTGGATTCCCGCCTTCGCGGGAATGACGGAGGGGTGGCGCACCCACTATCGAAGCAATGACGGCCGGGGGTGCGGCGCGCCTGGGGCACAAAGTCGCCCTGCAAGCGGCTTGCCCCTCTGTTTTCATGGCTATGACGTTGGGGGGAATGCGGGTATGACGAGGTGGGGGCGGGGTGTGCAAGGGTCTCCTCCTGCGGGGCGGTTAGAGGAATGGTAGGGGGTTTGGTCTAGTGCAGGCAATGGGTGGGTGGCAGAGGGGACCGGGTCTGCCTCACGCACGCACACGGCCCAGCGGCGTCTCTGCGTGGGCTTCCGTGAGCCCGGGCGGAGACATGGGGGGCTTCGGACGCGCTGTTCCTTCCATTGCGTAGGGGCCTGGGCTATCCTTGCGGGGGCCGCTGTCCTCGGGAATGGGCGCGGCGATTCTGTGAGGAACGATGCTGGAGTGGCCGCTGCTGGTTCTCATGGGGCTCCTGGCGGGGGCCTACGGCGCCCTTGTGGGAGCGGGCGGCGGCTTCATCATCGGCCCGCTGTTCCTCGTCTTCTTTGGGATGGAGCCGGGCCTGGCGGTGGGCACGACGCTGTGCCTGGTGTTCATCAACAGCGCCTTCGGCACGCTGGCCTACGCCCGCCAAGGGCGCATCGACTTCCGGAGCGGCGGAACGTTTGGGCTCGCGGCGATGCCGGGCTCCGTGATCGGCGCGCTGGCGCTGGCGGCGGCCCCCGGCGACGCCTTTCGAGTGGCCTTTGGGGCGCTCCTCCTACTCATCACTCCGCTCATGGTCTTCCGCCCGCCGCTGGGGGACCGAGGGGGTCGGGGTCTGGGAAAGACCGGTCTGCTGCGCGTCGTGCGGCGAGTGGAGACGACAGCGGGCCGCGTCTACGAGTACGGGTTCAACAACGCGGGGGCGATCGCGCTCAACGTGGCGCTGGGCTTCCTCTCCAGCTTCTTTGGCGTCGGGGGCGGCTTCCTGAGGACGCCCGCGCTGGTCTATGCCTTCAATTTTCCCGTCGCCGTCGCCACGGCCACATCCATCCTTGCTCTCTCCCTCTACACGGCCATAGGATCAGCCACGCACGTCGCCCTGGGCAACGTCTCCTTGTTTCCGCACCTGGTGTTCGCGGGCGTAGGGATGGCTGCCGGGTCGCAGGCGGGCGCCAGCCTCTCCAAGCGGCTGTCCGGCCCGTGGATCCTGCGCATCCTGGCCCTGGCCCTGGCGGCGCTGGGGGCGCAGCTCGTGCTTGAGGGTGTGCGGGGATGAACGGGCGCCGCGCGGCGCCGGAGCGTTGACACGCGCTGGGCGCGCCACTAGGATGCCGATAATTTCGAGGAGGAGGACACAATGCTACTGCTGAACAACGGCGAGATCGAAAGCCTGCTGGACATGCCCTCGTGCCTGGATGCGCTGGAGGTGGGGTACCGCGACCTCCTGGAAGGCGGCGCGGGGTACCGGGGGCGTATCGACTTTCACATGCCATGCGACTATCCGGAGGGGTACTTTCGCTGGGGCACCATGGAGGGCGCCACGAACAAGCTGGGCGTGTTCGCCATCCGGATGAAGTCGGACATCCTGACGTGGCCCGACGGCAAGACGGAGGAGAAGCACTGCATAGAGCCGGGCACGTTCTGCGGGCTCATCTTTCTGGTGAGCACCCGCAACGGGGAGCCTCTGGCTATCATGAACGACGGGATCCTCCAGCACATGCGGGTGGGCGCCTGTGCGGGGCTCGGGGCCAAGTACCTGGCGCGGCCTGACTCCGCGACGGTGGGGATGCTGGGCTCCGGGGGCATGGCTCGCACGTACCTGCGGGCCTTCCACGCGGTGAGGCCGGTGCGCAAGGTGAAGGTGTACAGCCCAACCAGGGAGCACCGGGAGGCCTACGCCCGGGAGATGAGCGAGATGCTGGAGATCGAGGTCACGCCGGTGGACAGCGCTCAGGAGGCGGCCAAGGGGACGGACGTCTTCGCGACGGCGACGGACTCCATCGTGCCCACAATGAAGGCGGAGTGGCTGGAGCCGGGGATGCACTTCACGGACGTCAGCGGGTCCAAGGAGACGGACCCGGCGACCTACGACCGGGCCGACGTGATCCTGCAGCTCGGCCAGGGCACCGTTGCGCCCGGCAGCCCGGACTTCGACTACCGCCGCGCCAGCGCCTCAATCTACGTAGGATCAGAGGAGGAGGTGGGCGTCATCCCCAAGGGGAACTATCAAGAGAAAGAGTACCCTCACCTCATCGACCTCTGGGCGGGGAAGACGGAGGGACGCACCAGCGACGACCAGATCACCTTCTTCAGGAACTCGGGCACCCAGGGGCTGCAGTTCGCGGCGGTGGGCGGTGCGGTATACAAGCTGGCGCGGGAGCGGGGCGTGGGCCGGGAGCTGCCGACGGAGTGGTTCACCCAGGACATCCGGGACTAGCGGGCAAAGGGGGCCCGGCGAAGTCGCTAGAGGACGAGCGGGAGCCGAAGCCCCCATCCTCGGCCCTGAGAACCGCAGAGGGCCGGAGGGCAAGGGTCGATGGACGGGCCTCCGCGCAGGGGGCGTGCGCTCAGCCTGCGCCGAATGCGTGGCTGCTGCGGTTATGTGTCGCGGCAGGTGGGCAGCTTGCTCCATGCCAATCCCACACCCCAGGTACGCCATGATCGACCACATCTCACCCCAAACACTGAACGAGATGCGCGCCCGCCAGGGCTCCTTTGCGCTCATCGACGTGCGGGAATCGGGCGAGTACAACACGGCGCACATCCCCGACGCCAGCCTTGTGCCCCGCCGGGTGCTGGAGTCGCGCATGGGTCGACTGGTGCCGTTCACGGGCGCGCAGGTTGTGGTGTACGACGACGACGGCCGGCGGGCGGCCCTGGCCGGGGCAACGCTGGAGCGCATGGGGTACTCTCGCGCCGGGGTCCTCGACGGCGGCATGAACCGCTGGGCCGCCGCGGGCTACGCCACCGAGTGGGGTATGAACGTCTTCAGCAAGGAGTTCGGCGAGCGCGTCTCGGTGGAGCATCGGGTGCCGGAGATGACGGCGGAGGAGCTCCACGAACGCCAGAGGCAGGGTGACAAGCTGGTGGTCCTGGACACGCGCACGCCGGAGGAATACCGGCGCCTCTGCATCCCCGGCGGTCGAAGCGCCCCCAACGCGGAGCTGCCCCTGCGCATCCACGACATCCTCCGGGGGCAGGAGGACGCGACCATCGTGGTCAACTGCGCCGGGCGCACGCGCAGCATCATCGGCGCGCGAACGCTGCAGCGCATGGGGTTCCCACGGGTGTACGAGCTGCGCAACGGGACGTCCGGCTGGGTGCTGGCTGGGTTGGAGCTGGAGGCCGGGGCAGACCACGATGCGCCGGCGGAGCCGTCGGCGGAGGGGCTGGCGAGGGCGCGGGCGTTCGCCCGGAGGGTCGCCGCGGAGGATGGCGTGCGGTACGTGTCTGTGGCGGAGGCGCGGGAGATCATGGGTCGGGGCGACCGGGAGCCGGTGTACCTTGTCGACGTACGGACCGAAGAGGAGTACCGGCTCAGCCACGTGCCGGGGTTCTGGTGGTTCCCCGGTGGGCAGGCAGTGCAGCGCACGGACGACGTGGTGGGCGTGCGGGACGGGGCCATCGTGTTCTGCTGCGACGACGTCGTCAGGGCCACGGCGACGGCGTCCTGGTACCGCCAGATGGGGCTGCCGAACGTCTACGTGCTGGACGGCGGCACGACGGCGTGGTCGGCCGCCGGTCTCGCCCTGGAAGAGGGCATGCCGGAGGAGGCCGCCTTTGGGCTGGCCGCGGCCAGGGAGCGGGTGCGGTTGATCGCTCCCGCGGGGCTCAGGGACCGCCTGGAAGGTGGGCCGGACAGGCCTGTCGTCATCTTCGTGGGGCTGAGCCGGGACTTCGCCACGGGGCACGTGCCGGGGGCGCACTGGCTGCCGCGGGGCTGGCTCGAGCTGCGGATCGAGTCGGTGGCGCCGTCTCGGGACGCGCCGCTGGTCGTCACCAGCCTGGGTGACGAGGACGCGGTATTGTCTGCCGCGTCGTTGGCGGACCTGGGCTATGGAGACGTGTCGGCGCTGGAAGGCGGCACGTCTGCGTGGCGGGCAGCGGGGTACGCCGTCGAACAGGGGCTGAGCGGGGTCATGAGTCCACCGGTGGACATGGTGCCCGCCGGGACAGACCGCACGTACGCGGACATGGTCCACTACCTGCGCTGGGAAGAGGCCCTGGGCGAAAAGTACGAGCCGCTGGAGTGACCGGCAGGCGCTGAGGGCTGCGCAAGGCTCCCCAAGCCTGGCGCCGGTCCGGGAGCGCGGGCGGCGCTATTCGTCCCTGCGGGAGCGGGGGCCAAAGGGCTCCGGTTGGAATGGCGCGTCCCTAGCCTGCAGGTAGGCGCGCATGCCGCCCTTCTCGGCAGCATCCTCCAAGTGCAGCCTGAACTCCGGGCGCTGCGACGCGTGGGCGAAGGCGGACAGCTCTGCGTTGAGGCTCCAGGCGTTCAGGAGCCCCATCATCTCGAGGCCCCTGGTGGCAACCTGGAGATTGAGCCTGACGGTCTCCGGGCTCACGCGGGCGATGCGCTCGACGAGGGTGAAGCACTCCTCCAATAGCTGGTCATGGGGCACGACCTTGTTGACGAGGCCGAGGCGCTCCGCCTCGTAGGCGTCGATGTGGTCGCCGGTGAGACCGTACCGCAGGGCGTTCTTGAAGCCGGCCAGCAGGGTCCACATGAAGTTGGTGTTGGAGATGTGCCGCACTTCCGGCTGACCGAAGACTGCCTGGTCCGAGGCGAAGGTGAGGTGCGTGCAGAGGGCGTACCAGCTGCCCCATCCCAGGGCCCAGCCGTTGACGGCGCCGATGACGGGCTTGGAGAGCTGCCACATGTGCTGGAGACGCTGGATTCCGCGGCGGTCCCGGGTCCGATTGGCGTCCAGAAACTCGGCGACAGAGGTGTCCTCCGGCACGCCGTAGGGCCAGACGGTGACGGCGCGGCGCTCTCCGCCCGCGGCCATGTCGGCGCCGGCGGAGAAGGCGCGGCCGGCGCCGGTGAGCACGATGGCGCGGACCTCGGGATCAGCCTCGGCGTCGTCGAGGGCGTTGTCCAGCTCTTCGCGGATTTGCTCGTTCAGGGCGTTCATCTGGTCCGGCCGGTTGAGGGTGATAAGCACGCCCTGGCGCTGCTTCTCGTAGAGAATGAACTCGTACGGCATCTGGTCTCCTCCTGCTCCGGATACCCCGGCGCATGCCCGGGGTCGAGGGGCGCCGGTCCGTCGGGGGGTTAGCTGCGGACGTCACGGCAGCCCACTCTGCGACCGTATCATACGCCGCGAAGGGGGAGCACGCGCTCCTGCGCGGGGGGTGGCGACGATTCGCGGCTGCGTGCGGCAGTGGCGCGGGGGCTCGCCCTTAGTCCTGGTCGAGGATGAAGCTGGGCACCTGGAGGAAGGTGCCCGGTGTCTGCTGCCAGCAGAGGAAGCGCAGGGGCTCGTCGTAGGGGTTCTGCGTCTCGTGCGGCGTATTGGCCGGGATGTGAAGAAAGTCGCCGGCCCCCACGTTGAGCTGCTGCTCGCCGACGGACTCGGTCCCGCGGCCCGCCAGGTAGTACCGCACGGTGTCCCCGGCGGTGTGCGGGCGGCCCTGCGCAGCGCCGGGGGGTATGTGCTCCATGAACACGATGAAGCTGTAGATGTCGAACCCCAGCTCAGGGGCCATGATGATGTGCTGGCCTGGGCCCCACTCCAGCAGGGGCGCGTCCTCAGCGCGGACCAAGAGGCGCTTCTGCTCGCGGCGGCGCTGCATCTCCAGGGCGACTCTGCCGAACTCCATCTGCTTTTCCAGGTAGAGGAGGTAGAGGGGCCAGGGCTCGAGCCTTGCCAGCTCCTCCGCGGACAGGTCCTTGACCTCGGGTGCGCGATTGGGGGCCAGCTCGTGTACGAAGGGTGTGGGGACCTGGCGGAAGGTGCCGACGAACTGCTGGGCGGCGAGGAAGGTGAGGGGCTCGTCGTGGGGGTTCTCGGTCCCGTGCCAGATGTTGCCGGGGACGTGCATGAAGTCGCCGACGTTCACCTCGAAGCGTTCGTCGCCGACGACCTCGTAGCCGTGTCCCGCGACGTAGTACTTCACGGCGTCGCCGTGGCTGTGGTAGCGCTCGGAGCCGCCGGCCCTGCCGGAGGTGAAGACGTGGAAGTTGTAGATGTCGAACCCGAGCTCCGGTCCGACGATCATGCGCTGGTTGGGGCCGGCGCTTGCCACGGGTGCCTCCGCGGCGGGGACGTGGAGGCGCCGCTGACTCCGGCGCCGCTGGAGGGCCTGGGTGGCCCTGCCGAAGTCCACCTGCTTGTCCATGTAGAGCCGGCGCAGCTCGTCTGGGCGCAGTTGCGCCAACTGGTCCTGGGAGAGGTCCTGCTGGGCTGCCATGTCGTGCCTCCGTGGGGCCGCGGGCGGGCGGCGCGCGGGTCGAGGCTGCTCCGCCCTCATCGGCGATGATGGCATTATACCCGCTGGGGACGGCGGGCCGCACGGTCTCCCTGGGCCTGCGCGGCTTGAAGGGGGTGCAGCCGGATGCTAGACTGGGCGGCGTCCGCCCAGTCTTCAATCACAAGCCCCGGTGAGAGACACATGCAGTTTGGGCTGTACCTGCGGTCGTTCATGACGGACCGCGCGCGCCCCCTGTACGAGCAGATCGACGAAGTCGTGGAGATCTGCCACACGGCGCGGGACGCCGGGTTCTCGGCGGTGTCCGTGCCACAGCACTGGGTGTCGTACCCGACGACGTGGCCGCACCCCGTCCCGCTGCTCGGGCGCCTTGCGCCGGAGACGGGGGACATGCGGCTGCTGTCCGGGATCATTCTGCTGCCGCTGCACAATCCCGTGGACATCGCGGAGGCGGCGGTGACGCTGGACCACATTAGCCGGGGCCGCTTTACGCTGGGCGTCGGGCTGGGGTACCGCGAGGTGGAGCTGGAGGCTGTCGGCGCGACGCGCCGGGACCGGGTGCCCCGGATGACGGAGTCCATCGAGCTGATGAAGCAGCTCTGGTCCGGGGAAGCGGTGTCCTTCGAAGGGCGGTACTGGAGCGTGCACGAGGCACGGATGGGAGTGACGCCGGTGCAGCAGCCGCATCCGCCCATCTGGATGGCGTGCCAGAGCAGGGGGGCGGCCCAAAGGGCGGCGCGGCTGGCCGATGCGTGCTACGTGGCGCCCCAGGTGGGGTTCGACGACCTGCGGATGCTGGTGAAGACCTATCGCGCCACCCGGCAGGAGGCGGGCAGAGAGGGGCACAGTACGGTGGCCGTGAGCCGGGGCGTGAGCATGGCCGGCAGCCGCGAGGCCGCCATCGAGGAGGCACAGCGGGCGGCGGAGGCGTCCTACCGCATGTACAGCACGTGGGACATGCAGGAGGGGGCCATGGTGCGGATCAACATTTCGGCGGAGTCGAAGATCACCGACTGGGCCGTGGCCGGCAGCGCCGAGGAGTGCCTTGAGCGGTTCACGTGGCTGGAAGAGGAGGCTGGGGTCGATTTCGTCGGGATGACGATGCTGAACCTGCCCAAGGAGCACGCCCGCCGCAGGGAGTACCTGGAGGAGTTCTCCTCCAAGATCATTCAACGCATGCGATAGCCGGGCCGGGGATTCTCAAGCCAGGCAGAAGTAGGACTGTCGTGCGCCGATTCGAGTACGTGCAGCCGGTCAGCGTCCTGGAGGCGGTGAGCGTCCTGGAGCGCGAAGGGGAGGACGCCCTGGTCCTAGCGGGGGGCACCGCCTTGGTCATCATGCTGGCCCAGGGACTGCTCCGGCCGCGGTACGTCGTAGACCTTGGGGGCATCCCAGAGCTTCAGGGCATCCAGACCCAGGACGACGGCGGGGTGCGCATCGGCGCGCTGACGAAGATACGCGCCCTGGAGCGGGGGGTCCGGGAGCTGGCTGGGCACGCGCCCCTTGCAGAGGCCGCGTCCCAGGTGGCCGGCGTACGGGTGCGAAACGCCGCCACGGTGGGCGGGTCCGTCTGCTACGGGGAGCCGCAGACCGACGTGCCGCCGGCCCTCATCGCCCTCGGCGGGACAGCGGTGGCGCACGGCCCCGGGGGCAGCCGGAGGATCGAGCTGGAGCGCTTCTACGTCGGGCCCTACGAGACTGTGCTCGGGTCGGGGGAGCTGGTGGGTGAGGTGTCTCTGCCGCCACAGCCGGCGAACTCGGGGGGGTGCCACGTCAAGTTCACCATTGGACCGTCGGAGAACAAGCCGGTGGTCAACGTGTCGGTTGCCCTATCGGTAGACGCGGCGACAGGGAAGTGCGGTGGCGCGCGAATCGTCATGGGAGCCGTCGGCCCGACGCCCCTGCTGGCCGCCGAGGCGTCCGCGCTGCTGGAAGGAGCGCTTCCGAACGACGCCGCCATCGCCGAGGCGGCCAGGCTGGCCTCCGAGCAGGCGGACCCGGTGGACGACCTGCGCGGGTCCGCGTGGTACAAGCGGCGGATCGTGAGAGTCCTGGTGGAGAGAGCGGTGAGATGCGCGATGGAGCGGGCATGGAGCGGACAAGCGTAGTCGGTGTCTCCCGGCCGGCCCTGGATGCCGGCGAGAAGGTGCGCGGCCGGACGGTCTATCTGGCCGACCTGGAGATGCCGGGCGTTGCGCACGCCAAGGTCCTGCGCAGCCCCTTTGCCCACGCTCGGCTGGTGTCTATCGACGCATCGGCCGCGAGGGCGCTGCCGGGCGTCGTGTGCGTCCTCACGCGGGACGAGGTGCTGGCCGACCCGGAGATGGAGACCCACTACGGCTACGTGTACCGCGACGCGCCGCTGGTGGCGCTGGACAAGGTGCGGCACCAGGGCGACATCGTGGCGGTAGTGGTGGCCGAGGACGCATCCACCGCCGACGAGGCGCTGGAGCTCGTGGACGTGGAGTACGCGGAGCTGCCGGCGGTCATGAGCACGTCCGAGGCGCTGGCCGAGGGAGCGCCGCTGGTCCACGAGGTGATGCTGCCCGTGGCGCCGGAGCTCCGACCCAGAGAGGGCACCAACATATGCCACGAATTGTCGCTGCGGCGCGGCGACGTGGAGCAGGGATTCCGGGAGGCGGACGAGGTCTTCGAGGACACCTACTCGGTGCCGCCGGTGCAGCACTGCGCCCTGGAGCTTCACGGGTGTATCAGCAGCTACGAGGAGAGCCAGATCACGGTGTGGACCAACTGCCAGTCGCCCTTCCCGCTTCAGGGGGAGCTGGAGCGGATATTCAAGCGTCCCGCCAGGGTCATCGTGCCGCACGTGGGCGGCGGGTTCGGCAGCAAGAGCCGGGACCGGCTGGAAGCAGTGGCGACGGCGGCGTCCAAGCTGGCTCGCCGCCCCGTCCGGCTCATCCTCAGCCAGGAAGAGACCTTCCAGACGTACGTCCGGCCCGCGCTGACGTGCTGGATCAAGACGGGCGTGAAGCGGGACGGCACCATCGTGGCCCGGCACTACCGGTTCGTGACAGACGTGGGGGCGTACAGCATCAGCGGGGCGCGCAGCGCCAACAACACGCTGAAGGTGGCGACGGGGCCCTACCGTATCCCCCACGTGCTGGTGGAGTGCAAGGCTGTGTACACGAACAAGCCGCCGTCGGCGCCCTACCGCGGGCTGCCAACGACGCAGCATACGATGGCCTACGAGACGCAGCTGGACCGCATCGCCGAGTCGCTGAAGATGGACCCGGTGGAGATCCGCATGAAGAACCTGATGGAGGAGGGGGACGTGCACGTGACGGGGGACCTGCACCGCTCGGTGGGCGCCAAGGAGTCCCTGGAGCAGGTGGCCGCGGTCCTGGGTCCGCGGGAGGCCGGGGGGCAGCGGGAGACGGGCGGCACGTTGCGGGGCAAGGGGTTCTCCAGCACGATCAAGTACACGATCACGCCGTCGACGCCCACGGTGTCGGCCCGCGCGGAGGTTGAGCTGAAGGGAGACGGTGGCTTCGAGCTGCGGGTGGGGAGCGTCAACATGGGGCAGGGGTCGGACACCGCCGCGGTCATGATCGCGGCGGAGGTGCTGGGCGTGCCGGTGGAGGCCTTCGACATCCGCGGCCGCGACACAGCCGTGGTGCCGCTGGACCATGGGACGACGGCCAGCCGCGCCACGTACCACACGGGCAGCGCGGTCTTCGAGGCGAGCACGAAGCTGCGGGCACAGATCCTCGAGACGGCCGCCGAGCTCCTGGAGGAGGAGGCCGGCGGACTGGAGATGCGGGAGGACGGCGTGGTGGTTTCCGGCGGGGAGAATCGCAGGGTTGGCTTCGGCGAGCTGGCGCGTCGACGGGGCGGGAGCCTCACTGCCGAGGGCGAGTGTATGGTGGGTGGGACGTATACGGACCCTTCAGGCCGCGAGTACCCGATTGCGTCGACGTTCTGGACCTTTGCGTCGGCGGGCGCCGAGGTGGAGGTGTCGCGGGATACGGGCGAGGTCCGGGTGATTCGCGTCGCTGCGGAGGCCAACGTGGGCAAGGCCATCAACCCGGAGGCGGTGAAGGCCCAGCTCGAGGGGGGCCTGGCCATGGACATGGGGCCCACGCTGTTCGAGGAGATGGTGTGGGGCGAGGGCGGTCAGCTGCTCAACGGCAGCCTGATGGACTACCCGCTGCCGTCCATGGAGACAGCCCCCGAGTATCGCACGGGCTTCGTGGAGCACCCGATGCCGGGCGGACCCTTCGGCGCCAAGGGGATGGGCGAGGTGGGCGCGGTGATCATGCCCGCGGCGATTGTGAACGCGGTCGCCGACGCCACCGGCGTCCTGTTCCACGAGCTTCCGCTCTCGCCGGAGCGGGTGCTGCGCGGGCTGGAAGCAGGCGTCGACGATCCGGACGGAGAGGACGTGACACGGTGGACCTGGAGCTGACGCTCAACGGCAAACGGCAACGCAGGGATGTGCAGCCGTGGACAACGCTGCTGGAGGCGCTGCGCGACGGCTTCGGCCTCAAGGGGACCAAGGGCTACTGCTACAGCGGCATCTGCGGGGCGTGCACCGTCCTAGTGGACGGGGAGCCGGTCAGCTCCTGCATCATGCCGGCGCCGCACGCCCAGGGCAGGGAGATCACGACGGTGGAGGGCCTGGAGCGGGACGGGGAGCTGCACCCGGTTCAGCGCGCCTTCGTGGAGCACTTTGGCCTGCAGTGCGGCTACTGCACGCCGGGGATGCTGCTGATGGCGAGAGCGCTTTTGGAGCAGACCCCGGAGCCCACCCGCGAGGAGATCATCGCGTACATGGGCGGGAATATCTGCCGCTGCACGGGCTACGCCCGCATCATCGAGTCGGTGGAGGCGGCGTCGGCGCTGCTGCGGGGTGGCGGGGGATGAGGGGCGGCCAAGCGGCGACGGGTGCTTGTGCAGAGCAGCGAGCACGCGCCGGACCTAGGGCGAGACGCCGATGATCACCAGGCCCAGGACGATGAGGGACGACCCAAGCAGCCGACCAACGCCAACTCGCTCATGGAGAAACAGAGCACCCAGGAGCACGGCGAAGACGATCCCCACCTCCCGGGTCGGAGCCACGTAGCTGACGGGTGAGAAGGTGAGGGCCGTCAGCACCAGCGCGTAGGCCAGGAAGGTCATCAGCCCGGCAGCCACGATGGCGGGCCATCCTCGCTGCCACTCCATGGCCATGGCGCGCCGCCCATACGTGAGGGCGGTCCTCGGCGCCATGCCAAAGGCAGAGCCCAGAACCAGCAGGTATCCGTACAGGAAGGGGTGGACGTACTGCACCCCCTCCTTGTCCCACACGGAGTAGGCGGCGATGGTCACCCCGGTCAGCAGGGCATAGCGCATCCCGCTCTGCTTCAGCAGGTCCAGGGGGTCTCGCAGGATGCCGGCGAACCGTCCCCACCAGTGCACGACGAAGATGCCCAGGACCACCATCACGATGCCCGCCGCTGCCGCCGGAGCAATGCTCTCGCCCAGGATGACGACGCCAAGTACCGGCACCAGACCCGGGCCGGCGCCGCGGGCTATGGGATAGACCAGAGAGAGGTCTGCGCGAGCGTAGCCCCGGGCGAGGAGTGTGAAGTAGAAGATGTGGATGGCGATGGTGCCCAGAACGAACCACCAGCCGGGCTGGACGATGGGCTCTCGCCAGAGAAGGAACGCGCCCATGGGAAGGAGGACGGCGCCGGCCGAGGCCAGAAGCCACCACGCGAAGACCTCCTGGTTGGCGGCACGCTTGAGGAGCAGGTTCCACGTGGAGTGCAGCAGGGCCGAGAGCAGGACGAGGGCTATGGCGAGAGGCGTCACGGGGCAAGTATAGCATCGGCCTATTGACCCAGGTGAGCCTGTCTCCCTAGGAGTGAGGGGGATGCCCCGCGCCGCGCCGCCACCCTGGATTCCCGCCTTCGCGGGAATGACGGGGGTGGGCTGCGCTCGACAGCTCCGGCCGGTCGCTGCCCCTTGGCAAGGGGCGTAGAATCGGTGCCATAGCAGGGAGAGCCGCCGAGGATTGGGTGCGTGATGAGCGGTCCACTGACGGGCGTCCGGGTGCTGGAGTTCTCCGAGATTATCGCGGCGCCCTTCGGGGGAATGCTGCTGGCGGACATGGGCGCGGAGGTCATCAAGGTGGAGCCGCCGTGGGGCGAGCCCTGGCGTCTGAACACACCGGTCGTGCCCCTGGAGAGCAAGACGTACATCTCCATCAACCGCGGGAAGAAGAGCCTGCCTCTGGACCTCTCCAAGCCGGAGTCCCGGGAGATTGTCGCGAGGCTTGTGCCGAAGACGGACGTGGTCGTCATCAACTACCGACCGGACGTGCCGGCCAAGCTGGGCATCGACTACGAGGCACTGTCGGCCCTGAACCCGCTCCTCATCTACTGCGAGACGACGGCCTTCGGGCGCCAAGGCCCGGAGAGCGCGCGGCCAGGGTATGACATCGTCATCCAGGCCATGAGCGGGCTCATGGCCATGGACGGACACCTGCAGGGCGGAGTGCCCCAGATGATCACACCCGCCCTGGCCGATTTTTCTACGGGCATCGCCATCGCCTGGGCGGTGAGCGCGGCCCTGTACAACCGGGAGCGCACGGGACGGGGGCAGCGGGTGGATACGTCGCTGCTGGGGACCGCGCTGGGCCTGCAGGCGAACCGCTTCCTATGGATAGAGGCCACGGACACGGAGACCCGGCAGTCGCTGCTGGGCGGTCTGACGGAGCTGCGGGCCCAGGGCAAGAGCTACCAGGAGACGCACGAGCACCACCGGGCCCACACCTTCACGCCGCTGTTGAACATCTACTATCGGACGTACCAGACCAGGGACTCGGTCATCGCCGTGGGGTGCCTCAGCGACCCGCTGCGCAAGAAGCTCCTGTCGGTGCTGGGCCTGCACGACATCCGCTTCGACGACGGGTACGACCCCGGCAGCGAGGAAGCCCTCGCCTTCGCCCAGGCCCTGCACGGCAAGGCGGAGGCCATCTTCCGGCAGAGGAGCGCCGCGGAGTGGCTGCGGGACCTGGACGCCGCCGGAGTTCCCGCCGGGCCGGTGCGCTTCCCCGAGGAGCTGGTCGATGACCCCCAGGTGCTGGCCAACGGGTTTCAGGCAGACCTGGAGCACTCCCTCCTGGGCCGCATGAAGATGACGGGGCCCATGGTCCAGATGACCGAGACGCCACTCGAGGCCACGGCATCCTCGCCGGCCCTGGGGGAGCACACGGATGACCTGCTCAGGGACCTGGGCTACTCGGCGGACGACGTACAAGGCCTGAGGGACGCGGGTGTAACGAGGTAGAGTGCGCGTCGCCGTGCGGGGTCGTACGGTCTCTGGGCGTGTGAGTGCGGGCGGCCGTTGACAGGCCGTTGAGCTCGATGGGATAGTCGCCTGAGCCGCGCCCATGCATGGGCCGGCTTCATAGCTCCAGGAGGTGCGCCGTGGCCCAGTTCGGCCTGCAGATCGAGCCCCAGTTTGGCTTCAGCTACACGGAGATCAGGGACCTGGCGCACCTGTGCGAGTCCGCCGGGTTCAACTCGCTCTGGTGCTCCGACCACCTCTTCCTGGACGAGCGGTCCGAGGAGCGGGACTGCTGGGAGTGCTGGACGGCGCTGGCGGGTCTGGCGGTAGAGACGAGCACGCTGCGAATCGGGTCACTCGTGTCGTGCGTGTCGTACAGGTATCCATCGGTGCTGGCGAAGATGGTGGCGTGCGTGGACGTGATGAGCGGCGGACGATTGGAGTTCGGCATCGGCGCGGGGTGGAAGCGCGTGGAGTACGAGGCGTACGGCTTCGACTTTCCTTCGCCTCGAGAGCGTGTGGACCGGCTGGTGGAGGCGCTGCCGCTCATCCTGGCCATGTGGACGGAGCCCAGGGCCACGTTCCAGGGCCGCTACTACCAGGTGACGGACGCCGTCTGCTCCCCCAAGCCGGTGCAGCAGCCGCGCCCGCCCGTGTGGGTCGGCGGATCAGGGCGGCGCGTGTTGGGGCTGGCGGCCCGGTATGCGGATGGGGTGAACATTGGCGGGTTCCCGTCGCCGGAGCGGTACCGGGAGCGGCTGGAGGAGTTGCGGGGGGCGTGCGAACGCGTGGGGCGGGACTTCGACTCGATCAAGAAGTCCCAGTTCATGGGCGTTCTGGTGGCGGAAGACCAGGCGGGGCTGGACAGGGTCCTCGAGGGCCTGGCGAGGGAACAGGGGAACACGGTTGAGGAGGCGCGGGCGCGATACCGGGGATTCATCGGGAGGCCCGAGGAGGTGACAGCGTTCCTGAGGGAGTACACAGCCCTGGGGGTTGAGCAGTTCATGCTGATGTTCCCCTATGGCTACGAGGCGCAGTCCGTGCGGCTCATGGCCGAGCGGGTGCTGCCGGAGCTTTGAGACGGCGCGCGCGGGAAGTGGATGCGCAGCGCGATGACCCGAATCCGGCGTAGAATCACAGCAGAGAGTCAGCTCTGAAGGAGTCGATCATGCAGGAAGCGGGCACCGCGCAGACCAGACCCATGATGACCCTTCCGGATGCCGTCAAGCATGTATTACGAAATTACGCCGAATTCAGGGGGCGGGCCACCCGGGCCGAGTTCTGGTGGTGGCAGCTAAGCGTCTTGATTGCCGGCTCTGCTCTCGGGTCCGTTGACGCCTCGATTGCCTCGTTTGGCGGGGGAAACGCCTACAGCCCGCTGGGCGCGGTGTTCGGCCTGGCGACGCTTCTCCCCGGCCTGGCGGTGAACGTCCGCAGGCTGCACGACATCGGCAAGAGCGGCTGGTGGCTGGTGGCGCTTTTCACCGCAGGCATCCTTGGCTGGATACCCATCGCCGCCGGACTCGCGGTCGCCGCAATCAACGGGCTGTTCGATTCCGTGTGGAGCAAGGCAACCGTCGTTCCCCTGCTCCTGGGGATCGGAATCGCCCTGGTGATCTGGCTGGTCATTGCTGTCTGGTTCGTGCTGTGGATGGCCCGGCAGGGACAAACGGGCAACAATCGTTTCGGCCCCGACCCCCGCGCGCTGGATGAGCCGGGACCGTCGCAGGCGGAGGCAGCTGGGTAGTCGCATATGCCCCACGCAGGCGCTGCCGCGTAACGGCAGCGCCTGCACTACGCCAGTCTGCGCTGCACCCTCAGCGGCGACTCATACCCTTCATCCACCGGAAGGTCCCGCTGGTGGGCGGCCTGCACGGCAAGCTGGTCGCATCGCTCGTTCTCGGGATCGCCCGAGTGTCCCCTGACCCAACGGAACTCCACGGCGTGCTTTTCGCACAAGCCGAGAAGCCGCTCCCACAGGTCGGGGTTGATTGCCCGCTCCTTCTTGTTGCGCATCCACGCATTGGTCCGCCATCGCTTGGCCCAGCCCTTGGCCATGGCGTCGACGACGTACTTGGAGTCGCTGTAGAGGGTGACGCGGCAGCGCTTGTTGAGGCGCTCGAGGCCCACAATCGGCCCCATCAGCTCCATGCGGTTGTTGGTGGTGCGCCGATAGCCGCCGCTGAGCTCCAGGCGATGCGCGCCGTATCGCATCACGGCGCCATATCCCCCGGGGCCGGGATTACCGGTGCAGGCGCCGTCCGTGTATATGGTGACGTCGTCCATCGATGTCATAGTGCGGCGTCTCCGGCAACCGGCCCCGTGCAGCGATTCCAGCGCTGCCCGAGTTCGTGATCATTATAGCCGCGTGGGCCATTCCTGCGGTCATTGTCACAACGTTGGAAAACGCCACGGAGGGCCTGACAAGAGGCCATCCCGTGTCAAGGGACGAGTTCGAAGCCCGCATCCGCACCAAGATCGCCGCTCGCTCCTAGATGCCCGGCCCCGCGCTGGTTTGGGGCGCCTGCGGGATCAGGCGGAGCGCGTCGGGGGGGATGGCCGCGACGACGATGCTCCCAACCTCCGGGGCGGCCAGGTCCGGCTGCAGCAGGCAGACCAGATGCCCGGCGCCCACCCGCAGGACGACCTCAATCTCCCCCGCGTGGAACCGCCGGCTCTCGACCACGCCCTCCAACCGGATGCCCTCATCCGCGTCGCTCGCGCCGGGGGCGTCCAGCAAGACCCGCCGCTCGTCGACGATTGCGAGGGCCTCGCCACCGGCGGTGGGGAGCGCGGCCGCCAGGCTGGGGGCCGGCAACTCGCCGATGTCGCACGCCACCGTGGTCTGAGCACCCGCCCGGCGCACCGCGCCGAGCATGACGTTTCGCAGCCCCATGGACCTCGCCACCAAGGCGCTGCCGGGTGAGCGGAACAGGGTCTCCGGGGCGCCGGCCTGGGCAACCCGCCCACCGTCCATGACCACCATCGAGTCTGCCATGGCAAAGGCCTCGTCGCGGTCGTGGGTCACATAGAGGGCGGTCACGTCGACCTCCTTGAGGATGGAGCGGACCTGCGCCTGCAGCGACTCTCGGAGGCCGCGGTCCAGAGAACCCAGCGGCTCGTCGAACATGAGCAGCCGCGGCTCCGGGGCCAGGGAGCGGGCCAGGGCCACGCGCTGCCGTTCGCCCCCCGAGAGCTGGTGGACCTTCCTCCGACCGAAACCGGCCAGCCCCACCATCTCCAGCAGGTCGCCGACGCGCGCCTCGACCTCCGCCCTGGAGCGCCCCTGCATGCGGAGGCCGAAGGACACGTTCCCGTACACGTCCATGTGGGGAAAGAGGGCCAGGTCCTGGAACATGAGGCCAAAGCCCCTCTCCCTGGGCGCCACTCCCTCCAGCGAACGGCCGTCGAAGACGATGGCGCCGCGGTCCGGCGCTTCAAGGCCGGCCACAAGCCGCAGCAGCGTGGTCTTGCCGCACCCGCTCGGCCCCAGCAGGCAGACCACCTCGCCCTGCTCGGCGGACAGCGACACGTCGTCCACGGCCATGACGCCGTCGAAGCTCTTGCTGACCCCGGACACCTCCAGCAGCGGCATCAGAAGCCGCCCGCGTCGCGGTAGCGGAACCGCTCGATGGCCACGAAGCCCATGGCCACGACGGCCATCAGGAGGCTGCTCATGGCCAGAGCCTGTCCCAAGTTCGCTGCGCCCGGGTGTGACAGCAAACGGAAGATGGCCACCGGCATGGTAGCGAACTCCGGCCGCGTCAGGAGCAGCGAAGCCCCGAACTCGCCCATGGACACGGCGAAGGCGAAGGTGGCCCCCACCAGCATGGCCCGGGATACGATGGGCAGGTCGACGTGGCGGAAGGTCTGGAGAGGGGAGGCCCCCAGGAGCGCAGCGGCCTCTCGGAGCTGCGGGGGCATCCCCCGCAGCGTCGGCAACAGGCTCCGTATCACGAAGGGGTAGGCCACCAGGGAGTGCGCCGCGACCACTATAAGCCAGGAGCTCCGGAGGTCCAGAAAGCCGCGGTTGAAGGCCACCAGGAAGCCGAACCCCATGATCACGGCGGAGACGCCCAGGGGCATCATCAGCAGCGCGTCGATCGCCCCGGTGCCGCGCCGCCGGGGCCGGCTCAGGAAGTAGGCCGCCGGGGCGCCGACGGCCAGCGAGACGACCATGGTCGCGCAGGCAAAGCGCAGGGAGTTCCATATGGCGGCCTGGGGGGAGACGTAGGAGAAGGAGCCCTGTTCGTTCAGAAAGAGGTTGCGGAAGTGGATGAGGGAGTAGCTGTCCCCGGCGGTCAGCGCGCGCTCCGCCAGGGCTATCAGCGGCGACAGGAAGACGAGGAGGCCAAGGACGACGGCGACGACCAACGTCGCATCCCTGAGCCGGCGGACGCGGCGCAGAACGGCCTCCTGCGGCGCCAGCCCCAGCGGAACGGCCGAGCGTTGCTGGAACCCGGCGTAGACCAGCAGGAAGACGTAGGTGAAGGCCATCTGGACGATGGCCAGGGCGGCGGCGAGCTCCAGGCGAAAGAGCTTCGCGGTCAGCTCGTAGATGGAGACCTCCAGCGTAGCGAACTGGGACCCTCCAAGCACCAGCACCACGCCAAAGGACGTGAAGGAGAACGCGAAGACCAGCACGGCGGCGGACGCGATGGGCGGCAGGAGCATCGGGAGGGTGACGTGGAGGAACCTGGCGACGGGGCCGGCCCCCAACATGGCGGCGGACTCTTCGACGCGGGGGTCCAGGTTCGCCCAAAAGGCGGAGACGATGCGCACTACGATGGCGTAGTTGTAGAAGGCGTGGGCTATGAGGATGACCAGCAGGGAGTTGGCGATCCTGATGGGGGGCGTCTCCAGGCCGAAGATGCCCATCAGGAGTGTGTTCGCCAGACCCCGAGAGCCCAGCAGCGCCACGAACCCCATGGCCACTACGATGGTGGGCATGACAAAGGGCACGGTGGACACGGCCTTTAGGACCGTCTTGCCGGGGAACTCTCGCTTGGCGAAGAGGTGGGCCACCGGCAGGCCCACGGCCAGCGTGAGGACGGTGGAAGCCGCAGCCTGCCATATCGTGAACCAGATGCGTCCCCAGTAGTAGGAGTCGCCCAGCAGAGCCTGGAACGGATGCAGGGTCAGCGTGCCGCCGTCCAGGCTCCGGGCCATGATGGCCAGGAGGGGATAGAGGAAGAAGACGGCCAGGTACGCAAGGGGCGGGAGGATGAGAAGCCGCCGGGCCGCGGCCATGCCGCCCAACGCCCTTGAGTTCACCGGAGAACGACCCTAGTCCACTCGTCGATCCACTGCTCGCGCTTCTCGCTGATCTCGGCGGCGGAGATGGCGGCGGGGGCGGTTGGGACCTCGGCAAAGCGGAAGAAGTCGGGCGTCTGGGCGATGCGGTTCACCGGGTAGACGAACATCTTGTCCGGGAAGTCCTCCTGGAAGCGGGTCTCCAGGGCAAAGTCGATGAACTTCTCGGCAAGGTTCTTGCTGTTGGCGCCCTTGAGAATGCCCATGCCCTCGATCTGCAGGAAGGTTGCGCCGTCGATGAGGACGTTGCCGGTAGGGGGCTCGTCCAGGGGCGTTTCGGAGAAGAACACCTCGGCGGCGGGGCTGGTGGCGTAGCTGACCACCAGCGGGCGGTCCCCGCCGTTCTTGGAGAAGTCGGTGTAGTAGGCGTCTGACCAGCCGTCCTTCACGAGGAGGTCGTTCTCCCTGAGGTCGGCCCAGTAGTCCAGGTAGTCGTAGTCATCGTCCTCACCGAAGTAATCGACGGTGGCGATGAGGAAGGCGAGGCCGGGGGAAGAGGTGGCGGGGTTCTGCACCACCAGCTTGCCCTTCCAATCGGGAGTCGTCAGCTCCTCCAGGGTTGCGGGGGCAGCCATGCTGTTCTCTTCCAGGTACGCCCTGTCAAAGTTGAGGCAGACGTAGCCGTAGTCCATGGACGTGACGTGGTTGGTCGGGTCCAGGATGAGGTGGTCCGGGACCACGCCGAGGTTGGCGGACTCGTAGGGCTCGAAGATCCCCTCGTCCAAGGCGCGGCCCAGATAGGTGTTGTCCAAGCCGTACAGGAGGTCGGCGGAGGGGTTGCCCTTTTCGAGAATGGCCCGGACGAGGACCTCGCCGGAGTTGCCGGCATCCAGGAGGACGACAGTGGCGTCGTTGGCCGCCTCGAACTCCGCGATGACGTCCTCTCCGATGTCGAAGCTGTCGTGGGTCATGATGACCAGCTCGCGGTCCTCGTCCTGGCCGGCGCACGCGGCCAGGAGCAGGATGGAGAGCAGAACAAGGGCGATTGCTCCAGATTTGGCTGCCATGGGTCCTCCCTTTCACCCTGCCCAGGGCGCCCGCGCCTCTGCGAAAAACAGAGGAGCCGTTCCTGACTGGAACGGCTCGCGTGGTGCTTCAAGGGCCGCGTCCCTCCGCTGGCATTACCCAGATCAGGTTTTAGGGGTCGTTCCAGCATACTGGAACCTCTCAGCCTGGCTTCCCAAGCTCCCCCGGGCACGTATTCAGTTGTTCAGTGAGCATAGCGCAAGCCGTGGGCTGTTGTCAATGCACGCGCACCGCTGGTCTGCTGCGTGGAGTCAGGACACCGCCAGGGGCGGCTTCTCCAGCTCCCACACAATCACGATGGGCAGCCCCTTGGCCGCAGCCTCCACCAGGTCGGGCATCTCGCCGGCGAACCTGATTGCGGCGATCTCCTGCTCCCCCCAGAGCGGCTCCAGGCACTGGACAACGTCGAGTCCCGCCGCTCGGAACGCCCTCAGGTAGTCCGACGCCAGGTGGACATGGTTCCGGACGAACCCCAGCTCGGCCCCGTTGCGCCGGTAGCTGCCCTGGGCGCCCAGCATCACCGTGACGGGATGGACGTCAGAGATGACCACGCGCCCGCCAGGCCGCACGACCCGCGCAAGCTCGCTGACGGGCGGCCCCAGGTCGGCGCAGTGGGTGAGCGCCAGTGCGCAGACGGCCAGGTCCACCGACCCATCCGGCAAGGGAAGCGCCGCAAGATCGGCGGTCTCGAACCGGGCGGTCGGCGCCTTCGCCCGCGCCAGGTCCAGCATGTCGGGCGTGGCGTCTATGCCAATCACCCGGTGGCCCAATGAGGCCAGGTATGCCGAATGCCGGCCGGAGCCGAATGCCGCGTCGAGTGCTGCGCCCACGGGGTAACGTGCGATAATCTCGCGCACAATGGGCTCCTCGGCGATCACCACGGGGTTGCCGGGGCCGTCGTAGGTGGCCGCCCATTCGGCATATCCGGCTGTGACCGTCCGTTCGCCCCCGCCGATCGGGGTCGACCAGGGCTCCTCGTCGAGGCGCGCGGCGACCTCAACGATCCTCCGCGCCCTGGCCTTGACGGTGACCGGGTCCACCATCCAGGAGCGCATGATGGCGAGACCCTCCATCCCTAGGATGAAATCGCCGAAGGTGGCTTCCTCGCCCATGGCCCGCTTCTCCTCTGCTGGACTGCTGCACGCTTCCGGCTGGAACAGGGTGTGGGGGCCGTCAGGCCAAGGGCAAGGGTCCACACCCTTCCACTAGCGGCGCCACTCGGCGATATTCCAGAGCTCGCTGTCCCAGCCGTTGATCCGGACGCCTTGCAGCGTATTCAGGTGCGCGGAAACGAAGCCCCGGTCCACCAGCGGGATCTCGTAGTAGCTCTGGATGTAGGTGTCGTTCAGCAGCTTGACCAGCGCCTCCCGCGCCGGGCCGATTTGGGTCTGTTCCAGTAGAGCAAAGAGCGCATCGTACTCCGCGTTGCAGGAGCGGGCGAGGTTTCCGAGGGACCAGTTGTTCTCCCGGCTCGCAATGTGCTTGCAGAGGGGGTCGGACAGCGCTTGCTGCGGGTCTATGCCGGTGCCGCCGGCGTACATCTGCACGTCGGCGAAGAACCTGCGGTACGACGCTTCCTTGTCACTCACGGGATCGCCCCCGAAGAAGACGCTGGCGTCGTGCTGCGCCAGCTCGGTCTCGATGCCAATCTGGCGCCACCAATCGCGAACGAGGACTTGGGTATCCTGCCGGATGGCATTGGTTGAGGTCTGGTAGACGATTCGCAGAGGGACGCCATTGTACTCCCGGACGCCGTCGCCGTCGCTGTCGAGCACGCCGTTGTCGTCCAGCAACCTCTTGGCGCCTTCAATGTCCTGGGACAGGCACGCGTCGTTGGCCGTCGAAGCGTAGTTCGGCGGGCCCGCGACCAGATTGCAGGTGGGCTTTGCCGCAAAGCCGTAGAGCTGCGTTGCTATGAGGCTGCGATCGATGGCCATCGACATTGCTTGCCGAATGGGCTCGAACGTCAGGAAAGGGTGAGGGTTCTGTCCGTCCAGGTACTCGGAGCGGTCGTCCTCCAGGGCGGGGTCCGCATTGGTCTGGTTGAGGACGAGGCGTTCCACGAGGCTGGTGAATGAGACGACCAGTGTGCCCAGCCCGGCCGCTTCCATCTCGGTAAGCGTCTCCGGTTCCACCTGCAGGTTCCACGCGTAGTCTGCCTCTCCCCTTTCCAAGACGGCGCGCGCTGCTGAGGTCGCATCGCCGCCGCCCTTCAGGACGACCCGGTCGAAGTAGGGCTCCGCGCCCCGGTAGAAGGGGTTGCGCTCGTAAACGGCCTGCTTGTTGCGCTTGAAGTCGATGATACGGTAGGGGCCGGTGCCCAGTGGGGCCGTGTTTTGCGCCTCGCAGGTCGTGGAGGCCGTGCCGACGCAATCGGCGAACTGCGCGCTGCTGATGATCGGCGTTGCCGCGCCGACGAAGGCGTTGTACGGATAGGGCGTGGGAGCGTCGAAGGCGATCCTGACGGTGAGACTGTCGGTGGCCTCCACGGAAGCGACGCCGTCAAACGAGCTCTCGCTCGTGCAGCCCGTGTCCTCGTCCACGCAGTAGCGCCAAGTGAAGACGACGTCCTCGGCCGTCACGTCGCTGCCGTCCGACCACTTCAGGCCATTCTTCAACGTCCACGTCATCGATGTCAGGTCCGGGGAGAGCCCGCCATTCTGCAGGGTTGGGATCTCGGCGGCCAGCGCCGGCACAAGGTTGCCCTCCGGGTCGTAGTTCGCCAGGGGTTCCACGGTGATTGCCCCGGCCTCCGTATCCTTGGTGCCGGCCGATAGGTGCGGGTTCAGGATGGAAGGGGCCTGCCAGTAGAGAAGCGTCAGGACCTCCTCCGCTTCCGTGGTCCTTGACGGAGCAGTGAAAGCATACACGCCGCTGTCCAGGGACCCCACGTACAGGACACCCTCTGCGACAGTGTAGGACGGGACGCCGTCAAAGTAGCCCTTGTTGAACTGCCAGACCTCAGCGCCTGTGGCCGCGTCAAGCGCCTGTGGCCGCGTCAAGCGCCCGTAGGCGCCCATCGCTGGACTCCGCGTACAGCACGCCGTCGACCACCATGGGCGACTGCAAGGCCCACTCGGCCGACTCTTGGCTCCAAACAACTTCGCCGATGGCGGCGTCCAGGGCGTAGAACCGGCCGGATTCGGTGCTCACGTATACCACGCCTTCGGCGGCGACTGGCGCGGAGTTGATGGGCGCGTCGGCCTGGTACGACCAGAGGGGTTCGCCAGTCGCAACGTCCAGAGAGTAGATGAAGTCGTCCGGCGAGAAGTAGTACGCGCCCTTCGAGACAGCGGCCGGGAAGTCCCTGGCGGGGAACCGCTCCGTTCCGTAGCTCCAGACCAGCTCTCCGGTCGCCTCGTCCAGTGCATAGGCGGTGTTGACCGACGTGAGATACACGACGCCGTCGATGACTGTGGGCGGGGATTCCGCCCCCATCCCTGCGCTAAAGCTCCAGAGCGGTTCCCCGGTTGAGGCGTCCAGGGCGTGGAACTCGCCGGAGTCGCCGCGCGCGTAGAGCTTTCCGCCTGCAACGGCGGCAGTGAAAGCGGTGCCGTAGGGATACGTCACTCCCGCAACCCACGCTTCCTCTCCGGTCATCGCGTCAAGGGCGTGGACCCGGTAGCCTCCCTCCGCCATCGCGCCGACGTAGATCAACCCGCCGCTCACGACCGGGGAGTACTGCACCCAGGCGCCGGTGTCGCGCATCCAGAGTTGCGCTCCACTGTTGGCGTCCAGGGCGTACACGTGGTTGTCGTTGGACCCGACGTACACCACTCCAGCATTCACCGTGGGGGACGACCTGATCACGTCGCCCGTTTCAAAGCGCCACACCACGCTGCCACTCACCGCATCAAGGGCATAGATGTAATGGTCGTCGGAACCAACGTACGCCACCCCGTTGGCCACAGTCGGCGCATTGACAACCCAGCCTTCCGTGAGGTGGCGCCAGCGCAGAGGCTCGCCCGCCTTGGAAGGGTCGAATGGGCCCTGAGCGCCGGGCGAACCGAGCTCAGGAGCGCACTCCAGGATGCCTACAAGGAGTCCAAAGGGTGGAGGCGCTTCGCCCTGAACGTCTCCCGGCGGGGATTCGCCTCCGAGGTCCGCCGGGTCCAACTCCGCCAGCCACCTTCGCAGGCAGTCTTTGGACTCCTCGCTCAGTTCCTCGTTTTGCCCGATAAGGACGGCGAACGATAGGCCGAGTCCTGTTCCCTCAGTGAGACAGCTGTCGAGCGCCGCTCCCCACTGCTCCGTGCTGTCCTCGGGGGACGCCCGGCGCTCCAGCGCCGCCGCCAGCGGCCCTTCGCCCAATGCGTTGCGTATGCATGACTGTTCGGCTGACGTGAAGTCGTCGAACAGGTCTGCCCAGCGGGTGTCGGCGCCGATATCGAATACAGGCACGCCGGCGGCGGAGCTCTGCTCCGGCGTTGCCGTGGGGACCGGCGACGGCGTGGGTGTAGGTGTGGGTGTGGGTGTCGGTGTCGGCGGGACCGGCGTGGGCGCAGCGGCAGTGGCAGTCGGGACAGGGACCGGCGTTTCCGTGGCAGCCGGCTCGTCCTCGCATGCCAGCAGCATCAAGGCGGCCAGCAGGCTCGCCAGGCCAATCCAGGCCGTCCGCCGGACAAAGTCTCCCAATGCAGTCCCTGCGCGCAGTGTGAACCCCAAGGGCTGCCTCCCTCTCGACCATGCGGCCAAACTCATTGATTGCCTGTATCCATTGTATGATTGCAGGAGCCCACACGGTCAAGTTGAAGCGGCGGCGCCCTGCTGTTCGTCCTGCCGTCCCGCTCGCCCAAACGCAGCGGCTCTGTGGAGCGCCCACCGGACCATGGGAGACCTTTGCACTACCGTCATTCCCGCATCCACCCGCCGTCATTCCCGCACCCCCACACTGTCATTCCCGCGAAGGCGGGAATCCAGGGTGGGGTTGGAGGGGTGGGGCACTCACCTCACCCCGTCCTCACCATGCCACCCCCGTCGCCACCCCACAACCCTCTCCCAACAAGGCCGTCGCACCCCCACCTCGTCATTCCCGCGAAGGCGGGAATCCAGGGTGGGGTTGGCGGGTGGGGTACCCTCATCACCCAGTCCTCTCCGCGCCACCCCCGTGGCGACCCCGCAACCCCTCCCCAACAAGGCCGTCGCGCCAGCGACTGTCATTCCCGCGAAGGCGGGAATCCAGGGTGGGGTTGGAGGGGTGGGGCATTCACCTCACCCCGTCCTCACCATGCCACCCCCGTGGCGACCCCGCAACCCTTCCCCAACAAGGCCGTCGCGCCAGCGACCTCGACCTCCACGGGGAGTTACGCAAAGGTCGCAACTCCAGGGACGCATCGCGCAGGTATGGTGGAAGTGGGCCAGCTGGTGTGTCTGTCAACCGTGAGAGGGGGTGAACTTTGGGTCGTTTGAGCATGGTATCCAAACCTACCTGGACGTCAGTGGCAGCCCTGCTGCTGGGCGCTCTGACGGTGATGTTCGGCGTGCAGCTCATGCGGTTGCTCTTCGTCCAAATGGGCGTCTACGTGAGCCAGGTCCAGGACGTCGGCCCAACAATGGTGGGCGTCATGGGCCTGGCCATCTTCCTGTGCGGACTGATGGAGCCCGTCGTGCGCCGGGCCCTCGGGTTCCGGCGCTCCCTGCCGGTTGTTGCGGGCAGCCTGGCGCTGGTCTGGCTGGCCGAGAAGACCGTCTCGTCTCTCCCCGTCGATCTCGGCCTCTCGATCGCCGGCACGGTCCTGTTCCTGTGGTCCCTGCCCCTCCTGTTTCGTTCGCTCCGAACGGCAGGGGGCCACGGCAGTGCCGCTCACGCAGTGATCGCCTTCTTGCTGGGCCTTTCCGCCGATACTGCCGTCAAGGGCGTCTTCGGCGTCATCGAGCTCTCGTGGGTGCAAGGGATTGCGGGATACATCGTTGCATTCGGTCTTGTTGCCGCCCAGGGGTTCCTTCTGTGGCAGCTCACGTCCGATAGGCGCCAAGAGCAGGAACAAGGGCCCGCCGCCTCCGTCTTGCCCTATGCGGCCTTTGGACCGGCACTGGCATTGCAGCTCCTGCTATTCCAGAACGTTGCCCAGCAGACCGTGCTCATCGGCTGGCCGCAACCTGCGGTGTACGCATGGATTCTTGCCGCCAATCTCGTTGGAGTCGCGGCCGCAGTGGAGCTGACGAGATGGGACAGACGCCTACCCTGGCCAATACTTGCATTCCTCGGGGGGCTGCTCACCGCTATGGTGGCGGTTGAGCAGTCGGGTCTCGTGGCGGCCCTCGTGGTGCTTGCCGGTCAGGTCGTCATTGCGGTCTCCCTGGTGTCCGTCGTCAGGGCGGCGCGCCCATCCCCGGCCGCGCACCCGGACCGAGGTCTCTCGACCTCGATGGTCGCGGGCATGGTGCTTCTGCTGGTCCTGGTCTTCATCTACTACGCAAGCTACGATGCCGACCTCCCGGCGCCAAGAGAGGCCGTGCGTCCCCTGGCTGCACTGTTGATTGGTCTGGCGGCGCTTTGGGCCGGCTTGGCGCGCCACACCGTTGGAGTGCCGATGACCAGGGCCGCCGTCATTCCCGCGCTCCTCCTGCTCTTGCTCCCCCTGGTCCATCTGGCGACGTGGAAGGACGTGGAGCCGGACGTGGGCGCCGGATTCCCCGTTCGCGTCATGACCTACAACCTCCATCAGGGGCTCGACGTCCACGGACGCCACGGAATGGAGGCTCTGGCCAGGGTCATAGAGGCCCAGGACCCGGACATCATCGCGCTGCAAGAGGTATCGAGAGGATGGGTCATCAACGGTTCCGTCGATATGCTCGTGTGGCTCTCACAGCGTCTCGAAATGGACTACGTGTGGGGTCCGGCGGCCGATTCGGCGTGGGGCAACGCGGTCCTCAGCCGGTTCCCGATCACCGAGTTCCGGAACCATGAGATGCCCAACAACGGCGCGCTCCTATTCGACCGGGCGTTCCTGAGGGCGGAGGTCGACGTGGGCGGGGGCAAGACGCTGGTCGTCGTAGCTACCCACTTCCACGCCGGTGACGGCGACTCGGCGTTGAGGGTCCCGCAAGCGCGGGCGGTGCTGGAGGCTGTCGACAGCGACCGGACCACAGTCCTGTTGGGAGACCTCAACGCCCTTCCCGACGACCCGGAGATGCTACTGATCGCCGGCGCCGGCCTCAACGACACCTTCGTCGCTTCCGGAACAGGCGGGGATGGCCTCACCTCTCCGGCGGACGCTCCTACGGAACGCATCGATTACGTTTGGGCCAGTCCCGACTTGAAGGTCCGCG
The DNA here is from genome assembly GCA_965197715.1 of Dehalococcoidia bacterium. GTDB lineage: Bacteria > Chloroflexota > Dehalococcoidia > Lucifugimonadales > UBA1127. The sequence continues at coordinate 1,405,968 of OZ240224.1, read as the reverse complement.
ACTTTCTTATCCCCCACAGTCTGGCATCAGACCACTTCGCCGTAGCGGTCACGCTCTACCGGTGACGATGGCCGCCCCCGCATTGACCGGCGCCGGTCAAACTCCGACGCCGTTCGCGCGCAGGCCGGAACCCACGCGGGACCCCCGCCGCAGACCCCCGCCACCCCTGATGACACACACCAACCCAACGCTCCCAACTCACCCCCACACAGCCATCGCGCAGCGACCCGTCATTCCCGCACCCACCCAACGTCATTCCCGCACCCTCACCTCGTCATTCCCGCGAAAGCGGGAATCCAGGGTGGAGCAGGGGTGGGCGGAAACCCACCCCCACAAAGCCGTCGCGCAGCAACCCGCCGCGTGGGCTACTCGGTGGGCCAGCCCTCGGGGATCTCGTTGGCCTCGAGAGCGGACTCGATGGCGTCGGCGGCATCATCGGTGATCCACTGGCTCCACACGGCGACGTTGCCGTTCAGCCACCAGAGGGCGGCGTCGTTCGTACTGGCGTCCGGGTTTTCGTTCTGCCAAGCGGCGACGGCCTTGTAGATATCGATGTTGAAGCCCCACGCCCGCAGCATCTCGACGATGTCGGGGGCCCTGACCGTCAGGTCGGGATGCACCGCGATCAGGATCGTGGCGTCTTCGTAGGCACAGGCCTTGGTGGTGAACCAGCACTCGTCGCTGTATGCGGGCTCTTCCAGTCGGACCAAGTCCAGGATCAGGGCAGGGTCGTTGGTTCCCCATTGGTAGCCCAGCCATGGCTCCTTCTTCTCATAGGCGCCGTAGAGGTCGGCGTTCGCCGCCGCGCCGTCCCCGGGGTTGACGACGTGTGCGTGGTCTGACAGCCCGTATCCTTCTATCTGCTTGGCGTTGACCTCTTCGCAGGCCCAGCCGATGACGCAGGATACCAGCCGGGCCTTTCCGCCCGTTTCAGATGTGGCGAACAATGCCTTGTACTGGTCGTCCTTGAGGTCTTCCACGCTGTCCAGCTCCGGGTACTGCTCCTGTAGATAGGCGGGGATGACGAAGGCGGACTGCCAGTCTTTGCCCAGGCTTTCGCCTATGGGGACCACTTCGCCGGCTGCCTGGGCTTCCATCCAGGCTTCGTCCTGGTTGGGCAGCCATATCTCCATGGTCACATGGCTGTCGCCGCGGCGTAGTCCCTGGAACAGGGGCAGCGTGGCGCCGAAGACCACGTCGGTAGGATAGTCGTAGCCCTTCTCGACGATATACTGAGCGACGCGGTTCTGGAACTGCGCGCTCGTCCAGTTCAAGTCACTGAAGACAATGGCCTCTCTCTCCTCGGACTGTCCGCAGGCAGCAATGGCCGCTATCGCCGCCACCATCATCGTCATGAAGAACAGCTTGTACCGTCTTGACATGAGGCACCTCCTGCATGCATCGTTGGGTGAGTTTGCCGGGTGTTCTCCGGCTCCAAGAGCAATCGTACACCATCTGTCCACTGGCACGGCTTTCGGCGCGAAAGTTGCGCCCAAGGCGGTCGGCGCCGCCGCTAACCTACGCTCCTCACCTCCCTCTTACCCCCGGCTACGGATTGCGTCAAGCGGTCTATGATGATGGCGAGGAAGACGATAGCCAGTCCGGCGATCAGGCCGTTTCCCGGCTCGTTCTTCTGCAACGCCCGCAGCACATTGTCACCCAGTCCACCTGCGGCCACCATGCTCGCGATGGTCACCATTGCCAGGGCCATCATCGTGGTCTGGTTGATGCCGGCCATGATCGTGGGCAGGGCCATGGGTATCTGGACCTTGGACAGCACCTGCCAGGGCGACGCTCCGAAAGACCGGACAGCCTCGACGGTCTCGACGGAGACCTGGCGTATTCCCAGGTTGGTCAGCCGTATCGTCGGTGGGACCGCGTATATGATGGTGGCAAAGATGCCCGCCGGCTTCCCCAATCCGAAGAAGAGAATGCCCGGCAGCAGATAGACGAAGCTGGGCATGGTCTGCATCGCGTCCAGGATGGGACGCAGCAGGTAGTCCGCCGTGCGGTTGCGAGCCGCCAGGACGCCCAGCGGAAGCCCGATCGACACTGCGGCGATCACCGCCACCGTCATCAGCGCCACGGTGTCCATCATGTTCTCCCAAAGGTCCATGAAGCCGACGAAGAGCAGGGCCAGGGACGTGAACACCATCAGGCTCCATCGACCCACCACGAAGGAGAGCAGCGCAAGGCTCACCACGACGGCCGGCCATGGCAGCCACTTCAAGACCCTCTCGATATTGACCAAGGCATGCGTGACTACCGTGCTCAGCCCGTCGAAAATCCAGGCGCCCTCCCTGGTAATCCAGTCCACCGAGTCATCGATGGCGGTACCGGTGACATCCCGCACCGACCTCTCGAGGGTAACCGATTCGGTTTCCCTGCTGGATACGGTCGTCGGGAAACCCATCTCCGGCCCCCAGACCACGACGCTCGTCGCAAGAACAACCGTCACCACCATCAGCCCCGCGACCCAGCGGTAGACGGGCGAGCCGGCGCCCGGCGTGATGCGCTGCGCCCAGGTCTCGGCGCCGGACTGAATATCCTGGACTTGGGCCATGACAGACCTCCTATCCCTCATCGGAAATGCCCATGAGCAGGGCGCCCCGCGGAATCTCCCCCAACAGACTCCCGTTCTCCCCAACCACCGCGATCGGAAACTCGCTCAGGGCTGCTTTCGGGATTATAGCCTCAATATGGTCTTCAGGGCCCGTGGTCACCGCCTCGAAGACCTGCGCGCCCTCCAACGTCCCCTTTTGCTCCGATATCAGATCACTGGCCTGCTCCCGCGTGAGAATCCCCCGCAGGGTGAAGTCCCGCGCTATCAGGAACACCGCGTCGATGCCGTGATTCACCATGGCGTGCAGCGCCACTCGGGGACTCTGCCTCTCGGACACGACCACGGCGGGCTCCCGCATAATCGCCTTGGTCCGGATCACCTTTGCCCGCGACACGTCCCGCACGAACTCGGTCACGAAGTCGTCGCTCGGCAGCGTGACGATCTCCTCCGGCGAACCCTCCTGGATGATCTCCCCGTCCCGCATGATCGCGATGCGGTCGCCCAGCTTGAGGGCTTCGTTCAGGTCGTGAGTGATGAACACGATGGTCTTTCGAAGCTCAGACTGAATCGAAATGAGCTCGTCTTGCATCTCCCTTCGTATCAGAGGGTCGAGGCCGCTGAACGGCTCGTCCATGAGTATCACGTCGGAGTCCACCGCCAGCGCCCTCGCCAGGCCAATCCGCTGCTGCATCCCGCCGCTCATCTCACGCGGATAGTAGTTCTCCCAGCCCTTGAGTCCCACGGTCTCGATGACCTTCAAAGCGGCCGTGTACCTCGCCTCCTTGTCCATGCCCCGGATCTCAAGGCCGCACGCCACGTTGTCCAGTACGTGCCGGTGCGGAAGGAGAGCATAGTGCTGGAAGACCATGGCGACCTTGGTCCGGCGGAACTGCATCAGCTCCGCCGGTGAGTATGCGTTGATGTCCTCGCCGTCAAAGCGTACCTGCCCGCTCGTAGCCTCTATGAGCCGGATGAGACAGCGCACCAGGGTCGACTTCCCGCTGCCGGACAACCCCATGACGACGAATGTCTCCCCGGCGTCCACCGTGAACGAGACGTCCCGCAGCGCCACCACCACGCCCAGCTCCGCCTGGATCTTCGCGCGGCTCATGGATGCGTACTCCGGCTGATAGACGCGCTCCGGCCCGTCGCCGAATACCTTCCATACCCCGTCGACCTCTATCCGGTGCTCCGGTTGGCTCATGCTGTCAACATCTCCTCTGGGTTGCCTATGACACCGGCGGACGAACGCAGCCGTACTGCCCAAAGGACGGCGCCGGCCCCCTGGACACGCTTCCGGCCCTCTGATGGTACGAGTACCGGGAGCGGCACGTCGGCTCCAATCGGCGGCACGGCGCAGTCGAATCCGTACCTGCGCTGCATCCAGGCAGCAGACACTCGGCCGCGTCCTTGGGACATCCGACGCCCGCGCCGGAGATGGCAGGGCAGCGCCCGTGCCACCCCTTCACCGCCTCGTTGCGAAAAGGGAAGGTCTAAGCCGCAATTTCCTGTTTCGGACAGCCTCAGGCGCCGCGGATAGACCGACAAGACGTCAGCATTGTAGGCGTGCCCTTCGAAACCGGTCAATCCCCGGCGCCGGCAGCTCTGTCTGCGTGAGGAGGTAGGCTGATGTCCGGGCGCTCTTGGTTGACGCGCGTGGGAGCCTTCCCTAGAATCACGGGCGTCGGACCATCGAAGCCAGTCCGGCGGAATGGTAAACGTGGCCGACCCACAGCCCGCTGCCGATACTGCCCCGGGCGGCGGCGCCCCCTCCCGCGCCGGCTGACGACGGTATCGGGAGTCCCGCCTTCGTAGCGACCGCTTTCCCCGAACGGTCCGCAGACCGCGCCGCAGCACAAAGGTCCTTGGATACACGGAGACCGTTGCATAACCGTCATTCCCTCGAAAATAGGCCCTCCACCCCCCTCCTCGTCATTCCCGCGAAAGCGGGAATCCAGGGTGGCGGGGGCGCGGGGCGATGCAACGGGGCCGGGGCCCCTCCCTTATTTTCGTTGGCTGTGGTGTGGGTTGCCAACATGAGCGATTCCCGCTTTCGCGGGAATCCAGGGGGAGGGGCCGCGGGTTGGCGGGAGATGCTTCACCTTCACGACCTCGCCCTTCACGGCGAGTTACGCAAAGGTCTCATACACGCGGGGGCTCATGAATATTGATGCCATCTTCCCCAACGGGTTGACTATCGATGACGCCCTTCTAGTGCTGCAGCCTGTGGCGGTCTATGTCCTCGGTATGGCCTTGTACGCCATCTTTGTCTTCAAGTTCTACCGGTTCATTGCCGCCCGGGACATGTTTGCGTTGGACCTGTCCAGGTACGAAGAGTCGCGCTTCCGGTGGGTGCGTGGCTTCCTCCACGTCGTCCTCTACGGCGCGAAGTACGTTATCTTGTTTCCGGCATTCGCCTTCTTCTGGTTCGCAGTCCTCACGCTCATCCTGACCTTTCTCTCGAAAGACCGGATGTTTTCGGACACTCTGCTGATAGCTCTGGCCACCGTCAGCGCCATCCGAGTGGCTGCGTACTACAACGAAGACCTGTCACGAGACCTGGCCAAGATCCTGCCCTTCGCCGTCCTGGCGATCTTCCTGATCGATGGGTCCTTCTTTCAGATTAGCGAGTCCCTGGAGAACCTGAGGGAGGTCAATAACCACCGCGAGAGTATACTCTACTACCTGCTGTTTCTCGTGGCGGTGGAGTTCGCCCTGCGGCCCATCCTGGCGATTGCCAAGTTCCTCTTTCGCAAGTGAGCGCCCATATCCAAGGGGCGTTCCGCCCACGGCACCGATTGTGCGCCGCCTTCCACCCCCACCATCCCCCCCCACCCCCGTCACCCCCACACCCACCCCCTCCGTCATTCCCGCACCCCCCCGCCGTCATTCCCGCGAAAGCGGGAATCCACAGGGCGGGGCGGCGTCCCTTCCCCTCACCCCCTCCCCCTACAAAGCCGTCGCGCTAGCGACCGCCCCAATCCGCCGCGCCGTGTCCGTGAAGTGCTGCACCTCCTCCGGCAGCAGCGCCCTCCCCAGCACCCCGCGCTCCCGGTACGACAGCCACTTCTTGAGCACCTGGTAGCCGCCCAGCTTGTAGCCCCAGACCGCCGACGGCACGTTCCGCCAGTAGGCGCGGCCGTTCAGGTACACGTCGAAGGTAGTCTCGCCGAGGGTGGACGCGGTCCCGCCCAGCGCCACCCGCTCGCCCGCAGTGTACGGCCGCTCGACGACCCGCCCCTGCCCCGGCATGACGGCCTCCCCCTGCCCGAAGTGGCCCCAGCCCGCCGTCAGCGCGAAGTCGTCGCCGGCCATGTTGCCGCCGCCGGCGGTGGCGGGCACGGCGATGGCCGCGACCTCCGGGCGCAGCACGCCCGTCGTGACGCCGGGTACGGGCGTGTCCGAGTCCAGCAGCGCGGCCAGCTCGCGCCCACGTGCCGCCGACGCCGCCAGCTCCTCCGCCGCGCCGGGGGCGTCGTCGTCCGGCCAGCCCGGAAGCGGGATGCGCGGCCACTCCATCCGCAGCGCCCCCGCGTTGGCCTCGCGGTAGGCGGGGTCGTGCAGCACGGCGAGCACGTGGCGGAACAGGACTTCCACGCCCAAGCCAAGGCGGTCCAGGTAGCGCTGCGCGGCCTCCGACAGATTGGGGCGGCGATGGTCCGGTCCGCCCTCCAGACCGTCGTCCCGGAGCCATGCGGGGAACCAGTTGGCAACACGTTCAATCAGGTGGTAAGACGCGATGTGGTGTGTGAATGCAGTCTGTGGTTCCGACTCCCCTTTCCGAATTCTGTGGGACGAGGACAACCACAGATTGCCCTCGAACACATGTGGCTTGTAGTCGGCGCGCTTTTCGTCAAGCAGCTTCGTCTCGGCTTCCCAGTAGAGCCAGCGGTTGTCGAAAGGCCTGTAGGCGTAGCGGACGAAGCCGACCTCATTCGGGCCGCCCCGTGCGAGAAGGGCAGTGCGGACGGAGCGTGGAACGAACCGTGGGGCAGTTTGCATTGCAATCGGATGGCGCTGTGCGACCTCCTCGTGGCCCAAGTTGGGATCGAAGTAATCGGTGACCCGCGCCTTCAAACGGTTGAGATCGACGTCTACGAGAAATCCGTCTCGCGCAGTCTTTACTCCGGAGAACGCAATCGGGAACAACTCCGGCAGCGCTGGCCAGTCTTGCCAATCGTCGCCCACCACCATTCGCGCGAAGGGGAGACCGAGGGCCAGGTTCGGTTCGAAGCTGTCGTAGAGCGCGTCCGGCGCCGTTTGCGCCGTCGATGTCAGCTCCTCGCGCTTTGCCTGGCCCCACAGGTGCCGGAACTCGACGGTCTTCGTCGGCGTGTGGTCGGCCTTCCGCACCAGCGTCGTGATCGCCGTGCCCACCTGGATGCCCACCGGGTCGCCGGGCGTCGAGAAGATGCTGGGGTCGGGCGCGCCCTCCGGCGTCGTCTTGCCGGTCTTGTACTTGTCCCCGTTCAGACAGTCGATGCGGATGACGTCGAACGCCTCCAAGTAGCGCTCCCGCATGCCCGTGAACGACAGCCCGTCCAGCCACGAGTAGTTGGAGATGAAGCACACCACGCCCCGGCCCGTCTTCTCGGCGATGCGCCGCTCCGCCATGCGGAAGAACCGCACGTACAGGTCGTTCAGCCCCTGGCCCTCCGGCTTCCGCACGCGCTCAGTCTTCCGGTAGGCAGCGGAAAGCTCCTGCTCCTCATCCACAACTATGCTATCCCCAAAAGCCTTGCCTGCACGCCCGTTATAAGGCGGGTTGCCCAGTATGACCAGCACCGGCGTGTCCTGCTTCACCTGCCCGGCCCGGTCCCGCTCCTCCTCCAGTTCGGGGAAGGGCAACGGCTTCTGCGTTCTCGGCTCCCACCCGGTAAGAGCGTTAGTTAGGAAGACGCCCGCCCGCTCCGTCCCGTCCTCCGACAGCGGCGCGTCCAGTCCCTGCATGGCGAGGCCGACCTGGAGGTGGGCGACGACGAAGGGCGCAGGCATGATCTCGAACCCGAACACCCGCTCGGTGGCGGCCTGCTTCACCCGCGCCCCGGTCAGCGCGCCGAGGCCCTTGCTCTCGAGGTTGGCGGCGATGCGGCGCAGCACCTCCGCAAGGTAGGCCCCCGTGCCGCAGCACGGATCGAGCACGTAGACGTTCTCCGCCGCCAGCCCGTCGGCGATGCCCAGGTCGTCCCTGAGCGCCCGGTCCACGCGGGCGACCATGTAGCGCACGACCTCGGCGGGGGTGTACCAGACGCCAAACTGCTTGCGCAGGGCCGGGTCGAACGCCTCCAGGAACGGCTCGTAGAAGTAGGGCACCGCCTCGCCCTCGCTGAAGCGGTCGAAGAACGCCCCGCGCTCCACGCGACCCAGCGCCGCCGCCGTCCAGTCCAGCAACTCGATGAGACCCAGCGGCTGCAACTGGTTGGGGGATGATACCTGCTGGAAGAGCGCCCGCAGCACCGGCGCGCGAAGGTGCCAGACCGCGGTGCGCCAGTCGAACCGGCCAGTCGGGGCCGGCGTCTGCCGCGCCCACAACACCCACGCGGAGAAGACGCCGTAGAAGAGCGTCTGCACCAGCGTCGAGCGGAAGAACGCCGCGCCGCGCTCGCCCTCGAAGCGCACGCCCAGCGCCTCCTCCAGTGCCGAGCGCACCGCCCCGAGCGACGGCGCGTCACCGGCCGCCTCGACTCGCGCCAACCCGTCGCGCGCATAGGAGGCCAGCAGCCACGCCACGTCCTTTGGCTCGACCAGCGTAGCGCGGTGCGACAGCGCCCGGCACAGGTACTCCCCCAGCCCCGCGCCAACCTCGTGCGCAAACGCTCGGGGGTGCTGCAGCTTGGCCTCGAACGCCTCTGCGGACTCCGTCAGCCGGAACGTCTCCAGCTTTACCGGCTTGCCTCCCGCGTCCTCGCCCAGCAGCACGAAGTCGCGGGTGTTCGTCACCAGCACGAGCCGGTACTTGTTCCAATACGTGCTGACCTGCTCACTCTCTGCCGTGAGCCATGCGTCGTCGCCGGCCGGCTTGACCTCCACCACGCCGCACTCCGGAAGCTGTCCCTCCTTCGGCTGGCCCTTCTGCACCTGCTTGGCCGTGTACAGCCCAAAGTCGGGATGCCCCGCGCCCTGCTGCGCCATCTCGCCGACGCAGAACACCTTGGGCCGCAGTGCGCCCCCCACCGCGTTCAGCAGGTTGCTCAGCGGTCCATACGTCGACCGCTCCCCCGTCGCGCCGCCCGACGCTCGAATGCGGCGCAGGTCGCCAAGGTAGGCCTCAACAGCCGCCGTGAGCTTCGTTCCGGTTGCCTGCATAGCTCCTAACCCGCCTCGCCAAAAAGCCTCTTCCCCACCCCCACCATTGTAAGCCCACCCCGCATCCTCGCCATTCCCGCGCAGGCCGGAATCCATCCCACTGCCCGGCCTCTACAGGCGAGGCCCCTTTCCGCCATGGTGAGCTTGTCGAACCATGTGCGCAACACACCGCCGCTCCCGTCCCCCGCCGCCCTCCCCGCGAGGGCGGGAAGGTGCACACAGGGAATGGGGCCGCTCACCCTGAGGCACTCGAAGGGCGTGAGCGGAGGGGGGGCAACGGGGGGTGCACACAGGGAATGGGGCCGCTCACCCTGAGGCACTCGAAGGGCGTGAGCGGAGGGGGGGCAACGGGAAGGTGCACACAGGGAATGGGGCCGCTCACCCTGAGGCACTCGAAGGGCGTGAGCGGAGGGGGGCAACGGGGGGTGCACACAGGGAATGGGGCCGCTCACCCTGAGGCACTCGAAAGGCGTGAGCGGAGGGGGGGCAACGGGGGGTGCACACAGGGAATGGGGCCGCTCACCCTGAGGCACTCGAAGGGCGTGAGCGGAGGGGGGCCAACGGGGGGTGCACACAGGGAATGGGCCCGCTCACCCTGAGGCACTCGAAGGGCGTGAGCGGAGGGGGGGCAACGGGAAGGTGCACACAGGGAATGGGGCCGCTCACCCTGAGGCACTCGAAGGGCGTGAGCGGAGGGGGGCCAACGGGGGGTGCACACAGGGAATGGGGCCGCTCACCCTGAGGCACTCGAAGGGCGTGAGCGGAGGGGGCAACGGGGGGTGCACACAGGGAATGGGGCCGCTCACCCTGAGGCACTCGAAGGGCGTGAGCGTAGGGGCCAGCCTCGTGCCCACCCTCCCCCCACAAAGCCGTCGCGCTAGCGACTGCCACGCCCCCATTGCCCGAATCAGAACATATACCCTACCCTGTGCCCAGCACACCAGCGCGCGAAAGGAGGTCACCATGCCCTACGGCGAACGCAGACCCGGCCCCGGCGCTCCCAAGGGCAACACCAACGCCCTCAAGTCCGGTCGCTACTCCGCGTGCCTCAGAGCCGTCATGGCTGCCTTGTCTCAGAACCCGGAGCTCTGCGACTACTTCACCTCGGTCCGCAGTCGACAGCTCCGTAACCAGCGCAGGGCCGCCGGGGAGATGCACACGGCCTTGCTGGAGGTCATCCAGCGTGCCCCCACCAGGAGCAACCCCCGCTCCTCGCCCATCTGCGGAAGACACCCCTTGGGCCAACCGGCCCGGCAAGGGACCCGGACGGAAGTCAATCAAAGGAGGACCGTCCAACAGCTTCGGCAAGGGCGCCCCTCCAGGAAACAATAGCTGTTTTACCCCCCGGCCAGCTTCAAAAGACGACAAAAAAACTAGAACTATCTTACAAAGGGAGTTAATCAAATGGCACTTCTGCTCACCGAGGCGGCCAAGCTCTCCAACGACGTGCTGCTCCTCACGGCGCCTCTGCCAGGAGATGCGGGGCGGCAACCTTCAGGGCCAGCTCGCCGGTCTCCAGGACCCTGTCGAACCGCTCCGCCCCACCACGTCATTCCCGCACCTCCCCCGCCGTCATTCCCGCGAAAGCGGGAATCCAGGGTGGAAGGGAGGCGTGGGGCGACGCAGCAGCCCGCCCTGCGACCTCAGAGGCCCGATATGAAGAGCCCGGCGGCCAGGGCGAGGCCGGTCCAGCCGTGCAGCTTGCCGCTCCGCACCAGCAGGCGGTTCATCGCGGCCCGCTCCTCCGCGGCGAACAGCGCCCGCGCCGCCCCCACCGCCCACGGCAGCGGCGCAAGGCCCAGCAGCGCCCACGGGCTCACGACGCCGGCAATCGTCACGGTGGCGATCGACAGGTACGCGCTCGCGAGGAACGCGGCGTACAGCCACCGCGACGGCGTCACGCCAATGGCCCCGGCGATGCTCCGCTTTCCGGTCTCCCGGTCCTCGGTGATATCGCGCAGGTTGTTGCAGTGCAGGATGGCCGTGACGATGAACGCCACGGGCAGGGAAACGAGGAACGATGCCAGGGTCACCTCCCGGAGCTGCACATAGTACGTGGCCATGACCATGAGCGGCCCCATGAACACGAAGACCACCGGCTCCCCCAGCCCGAGCGTCCCCAGCGGCTTCGGCCCGCCCGCGTAGAGGTACGCGGCGGCGACGCTCGCCAGGCCGACCGCGAGGATCGGCCAGCCGGTCTGCGCGACGATCAGCAGGCCGGCGGCGATGCCGTACCCGAAGGCAACCGCCATCCCCATGCCGACGGCGCGCTCGGACAGCAGCCCGCGCTGGATCACCTTGTGGGGCGCCAGGAACTTGCCCGCCGTGCCCTGCTTACGATGGTCGGAGTACTCGTCCGTGAGGTTGGTGCCGATCTGGATCGCGACGGAGCCCGTGAGCACGAGCGCGAACAGCAGCCAGTCAAGCACCTCCGCCGTAGCCGCAAGCGCCGACCCCACGAGCACAGGCGCAATGGACGCAGTGAGCGAGAACGGCCGGGCCGCCCAGAACCAGGAGACGAGCTTGGGTTGTGGGGCAGGGGTAGAGGAGTTCACAGCCATCGGCAAGGTTCCTCCAACTGCTCCCCGCGATTATAGCAGAGGCCACTGCCACCCCTGCTCGCGGTACGGCGAGAAGTCCGGCGCTGGCGGTCTACAACACGCAACTATGCCGGCGTTCGTGGACGTGGGGAAGCGAGTCCCAAGGACCAGTCCGACCGGTACCACCAAGAGCCGTTCAGCACAGCTTCCGGCCTGCACTGGTGTGCACCGGGAGTGGCCCAGTAGTGACGCTGAGACGGCCCCACGCAGGGAGCGACGTAGAGACCTGCTCGTAGTGTTGATGGGTGACGAAGCCTGCCGCCGCTAGGCCTAATCTCTCCGGTCCGGTCTACGGCGGACCGAGCGGACCTCTTGAGAACATGCGGCGAAGACCAAGCGGAGCCGGGCCTATGGCCCGGCTCCGCGCTTTTCGGAGTTCGCCGATAGCGGCAGGGTCGTCAGATCACGCAAGGTCGAAGCGATCGAGACTCATCACCTTGTCCCACGCGGCCACGAAGTCGCGCACGAACTCCCCCTGCGCGTCGTCACATCCGTAGACCTCCGCGATGGCTCGGAGCTCGGAGTTCGAACCGAAGGCGAGGTCTACGCTGGTGCCGGTCCACTTGAGATCACCGGTGCCGCGATCGCGTCCCTCGAACACGTCCTGAGACGTCGAGGACGCCTGCCACTCGGTGTTCATGTCGAGCAGGTTCACAAAGAAGTCGTTGGTCAACGTCCCTGGCCGATTGGTGAAGACGCCGTGACCAGACTGCCCGGTGTTCGCATTCAAGGCGCGCATGCCTGCAACAAGCACCGCCATCTCGGGAGCGGTGAGCGTGAGCATGCATGCCCGCTCCACCAGCAGCTCCTCTGCCGATTCTCCGTGTCCGGCCCCGACGTAGTTGCGGAACCCGTCTGCGGTGGATTCAAGCACGGCAAACGACTCCACGTCGGTCCACTCCTGCGACGCGTCCGTGCGCCCCGGCGCAAATGGGACCTGCGCGTTCTGCCCGGCGTCCTTTGCAGCCTGCTCGACGCCCGCGCACCCGGCCAGGACGATCAGGTCTGCCAGGGAGACTTTCTTCCCGCCCGTCTGCGCGCTGTTGAACTCCGTCTGGACCTGCCCCAGCGTCTGCAGCGCCTTCTCCATCTCAGCCGGGTCGTTCACCTCCCAGTCCTTTTGCGGCGCGAGGCGGACGCGCGCCCCGTTCGCTCCACCGCGCTTGTCGGTGCCGCGGAACGTTGCCGCCGATGCCCAGGCGGTTGAGACCAGTTGCGCGACGGACAGTCCCGAGGCGAGGACCTTGGCCTTGAGGTCCGCGATATCCTGCTCCCCGATCAACTCATGATCGACGTCGGGGACAGGGTCTTGCCACAGCAGCGGCTCTGCAGGAGCCAGCGGTCCGACATACCGGCTGCGGGGCCCCATGTCGCGGTGGAGCAGCTTGAACCACGCCCTGGCGAAGGCGTCTTCAAGGTCCGCCGGGTTTTCAAGGAAGCGCTTCGAAATCGGCGCGTAGACGGGGTCCATCCTCAGTGAGAGGTCCGTGGTGAGCATCATGGGGGCGTGCTTCTTGGAGGGATCGTGCGCGTCCGGCACGGTGGCCACTGCGACCGCATTCTTGGGGGTGTACTGCGATTTGCCTGCCGGGCTCTTCGTCAGCTCCCACTCGTGACCGTGCAGGTTCTCCATGAAGTTGTTGTCCCACTTCACCGGGTTGTTGGTCCAGGCGCCGTCGAGGCCGCTCGTGATCGTATCGCCGGCCTTGCCACTGCCATAGGTGTTCCTCCAGCCGAAGCCCTGCTCCTCTATGCTGGCTCCCTCGGGTTCGGCACCGACAGTGCTGTCAGGGGCGGCGCCATGCGCCTTTCCGAACGTGTGTCCGCCGGCGATGAGCGCGACCGTCTCCTCGTCGTTCATCGCCATACGCTTGAACGTCTGGCGGATGTACTGCGCTGCAGCCATGGGGTCCGGGTTGCCGTTCGGCCCCTCCGGGTTCACGTAGATCAGGCCCATGTGGTCAGCGCCGAGGGGTCCCTGGAGATCTCCGTCGTCGCTGTGGCGTTCGCTTGCAAGCCATGTCTCTTCAGCCCCCCAGTTGGTCTCATCAGCCTCCCAGACGTCCGGGCGGCCGAAGGCGAAACCAAAGGTCTTGAACCCCATCGACTCCAGGGCGCAGTTGCCGGCAAAGATGATCAGGTCGGCCCACGAGATCTTCCGGCCGTACTTCTGCTTGACCGGCCAGAGCAAGCGGCGCGCCTTGTCCAAGTTCCCGTTGTCGGGCCAGCTGTTGAGGGGCGCAAAGCGTTGGTGGCCGGAGCCTCCACCGCCGCGGCCGTCGCTGATGCGGTACGTGCCTGCGGCGTGCCACGTCATACGGATGAAGAACGGCCCGTAGTGGCCATAGTCGGCCGGCCACCAGTCTTGGGACGTCGTCATCACCTGCTCGATGTCCCTCTTCAGCGCATCGACGTCAAGGGTCTTGACCGCCTCGGCGTAGCTAAAATCGCTGCCCATCGGGTCTGACAGGGGAGAGTTCTGGCGGAGAGCCTTCAGGTTCAGCTGATTCGGCCACCAGTATTGGTTCGTAGTCATTCCGTCCTCCATTCAGCAATCTGCTGAGTATCGCGCAGCCTTCTGGGACCGCGGCGCGCTCATCCTATAATAGCCTCCGTCGGCGCGTTTTGGAAGCCTTCCGGGACCACGGCTGCCCCCCGGCCACTTGCGCGGGGCGCGCCACTCCCGGGACCCCCACCCAATTCACTGCGGCATGGTAGACCACAATCGTCCATCCGATCACCCTTTCGGCGGCCGGATGGGCCTGGCTCGACTGCTGCCTCGCTCGGTGTACGCGAAGCGACGGACGCAGTAGTTGCCCGCACGCACCGGCGCTCTTCCCCGCTTGGCGGGACGCTCCCAATCCCGCGGGCAGCCCATCAACGTACTACCTATTGAAGGTGATGCTCTCACTTCACCAATCGTTTGGGATGAGTACAGTCCGTACATGAGGAGGTTGTGAACATGCAGGGCGCTCTCGGCACTATCGTTTTCTCCCTCTGGCTGCCGGTACTGGTGCTGGTGATCTCCTTTGTCAGATTCAGCGGCGACTGGATCGTGGAGGGCCCCGGCGTGACCGGCGTCCTGTGGCTGGTTGGTCTGGCCTGGCCGGCTGCGGTCCCACTGACCCTGGCGGTGCGCCGCATACTCCGCCGCTCCCACCGCCTGTCCCGCATCCTCGGCTACGGCTGCGCCGTCGTGTTGGGGCTTGTGTCGGCATGGGGTATCATCGTGGGCGGGCTTCTCGGCCCGATTGGCGTTGTCGCATACCCCTTGGTGGCCTCGCTGCCGGCGTGGATCATCTTGCGTGCTCTCCCCAAGGACCCGGGAAGCGTCGGAAGGCAGGCTTCCGCGGCGTAACCCTCGGTGGCTGCCGCAGAACGCCGTCGCCGCTGACGGCTCCACGACAGGGGAGGCCGCCACTTGTGTGTGGCGCACTCCCTGCGCGCCTATGTATGCGGGCTGCCGCCCGGGCTATCGCCGCGGTCTAAGGAGAAACGCCACGGCGCCGGTCACAAGTAGGACTCCCACGAAAATCAGCACGATGGTCACCGGTGCCGGCGTGCTTCCCTCCTCGACCGGTACCGCAACCGAGGGTGTCGGTGTGGGTGAGGGTGTGGGCGTGGGGGTCGGCGTGGGGGTTGGTGTGGGCGTTGGTGTCGGTGTTGGTGTTGGCGTGGGCGTCGGAGTTGGGGTGGGTGTAGGGGACGGCGTAGGTGTGGGCGCGGGTGTGGGGATCTGCGTCGGGGTTGGGGTCGGCGTAGGGGTCGGCGTTGGTGTGGGCGTCGGCGTTGGCGTGGGTGTAGGCGTTGGGGTCGGCGTCGGCGTCGGGGGTGGGCCAACCCGTATCGTGGTATGGCCGGAGACCGATGCCGCCGCTCGGTTCACATCCTTGATGACCCCGGAGAACGTGTAGGAGCCCTCCGCGCTTGGGGCAGTCACGGTATACCGAAAGCTGCTCTCTCCCAGCAGAGTGAAGGTGACGGTCCGGCCTTCGACGGCAACCTGAGACGCAGACAGGCTGGAACGTGCATAGCTAAACCCCGAGGGCAGCGTCTCCACGACCTGACCGAGAGCGCCATACCCCGAGGGCGTGATCGTCACCTCCAACCGCCCGCCCGGGAGCACCGACGACGCGGAGAAGGACCTGACGGCCCTGTGCGACGACGCCTCCACGGGAACAGCGTGCAGCGGCCCCCCCAGCCATAGGGCCGACACGGCAACCGCCAACAACACCAACGCTCTCGTGGTCAATGCACTCCCTCGCTTCGGCCCGAAAACTGGTTTGATGCCCCGACGCCGTGGAATCAGCCGGCGAAGTAGACCCGGACGACCTCTATCGCTTCATCCTTGCTGATGGTGCCATTGAAGTAGTCGACGACCGCCGCGATGGCCTCGTCCCGGTCGATGGCGGCGCTGTCGTCCCGGTCATACCGGCCAACCATGCCCGACAACCCCACGTTGGTCACCGTGACCGTCACCTCCATGGCGTCGCTGCGACCCCGACGGTCCGCTACGCGCACGGTGAGGGTGTAGCTGGCCCTGGTCTCGTAGTCCAAGGGGGCCTTGGTCCGCAGCTGGCCCGTCGCTGCGTGGATGTCGAAGGACGCGGCATCTTCACTCTCCAGGGTGTAGGTCAGCGCGTCCCGCCGGTCCGGGTTGACGGCCTCCAGCGGCGCACCGATGTCCTGGCCCGCCTCCGTGTTCTCGGCCACCGTGCGCGTCGTCGCGTCGCCGTCGGCGAACGCCGGCGACCGGTTCCCAGGGACGCCCCCACCACCACCGCTGGACCTGTTGCTGCTGGAACTGCTGCCAGTGTTGCCACCACCACTGCTCTCCCCGCTGCCGGAGCTGTCGTTACTGCTGGAACTGCTGTCGCCACCGGAGCTGCCGCCGGACGCCGGGGCGGTGCTGAAGACCCAGGGGCGGGACTGCTTGATCGCCAGCACGTTGCCGCTGGTGATCTTGAACTCGATTTCTATGGCGAACGGTTCACCGGCGCCGGGCTTGTATAGCTTCTTGAACTCCTCGTGGATCACGGCCAAGTGCCGGCGCAACTGATTCATTTGAGTGCCGCTCATGAGGAGCTGACCGGGCGGCACCTGGTTGGAGGTCCCAAGCACGGCGTAATTGCCGTCCTCGTGCAATAGGATTTCCTCCGGCACCGAGTGCGCCTCCGAATTGGTGACCAGATCCTCGCCGACCTGGCTGTTGACGTAGTAATCCCCATCTCCGCCCCTGATGGGGTCGAAGCTGACGGCGACGCCGTTGACCAGTTCGTCCTGGTAGCTGGGGTGGACCAGGACCCCCATCGCGGCCGCCGTGTGATCAATGCGATGGAAGTCGCGTTCGAGGAAGGCGCGAAAGTTCCAGAGGCTGGCGTACACCTCCTTGAGGGACTTGGCGAGGTCCTCCTCGTCCTCGCTGGGCTTCTGGGACTTGGAGTCGTACAGCCCCGCGCCACTGAACCCGGGCAGGTCCTCGTTGTTGGTGCTGGACCGGTAGCGGCGGTTGACGCCCTCGGCAAAGCCCTCGTTCATCGCTGCAATCGCCGTGATCATCCAATCGGGCGTTGCTCCGTCCTCGATCGCCTTGCGCAGCTTCTTCAGCTCGGAAGTCTGGACATCGAAGTCGGTCTGGAAGTCGGAGGCGGCCAGCATCTCGTCGATGTCGTCGTGGAAGCCGTTGTGCTTCATGAATTCATCGTAGAAATAGAAGGGGATGGCGAAGCCGTCGGGGACCGTCCCCTCCGGAAAGCCGAGCGTGCGCAGCGCAGCCACGTTGGCCGCCTTGACGCCGAAGGCTCTCCAGTCCTCGAAGCCGACCTCGCTGAGGGGAGTGATGGTCGTGACCCTGAGGTCCCGTTGCGGCGTCTGCGGCTGGGCGGGCCGGGACGACGCGTAGTGGGCGTCGACTTCCGCTTTGGTGGCGGCGCGGATGGTGTAGCCGCCCTCGGTCACCGTGTAGTGGACGTAGCGGTCGATGAGCACAGCGCTTTCGGGCTCGTCAAGTGCGTCGCGGATGAACGCGTTGGGAACGCCATCCTGAATCGCGCGCAGGTTGACGTGCGATAACGGCGTCTGGGGCACGCTGGTGATGATGCCGGCGACACGGGGCAGCTCGTTGTGCAGCGCCTCATAGATCACCACGTCGCGGGGGTTGGGACGCTCGTCCAGATCCATGACCCGCAGGAAGCCGTACCCCTCCGCTTCGTTCAACGCGATGAAACTACTCTCCAATAGAATGTCGTCGATGAACACGGGGTGGATTCGGGATTGCTCGTAGAGCGCCAACTCGTCCTGGTAGTCGGGAAGCCGAACCTCTGAAACTTCATAGGCCAAGTCGTCCTCCAACAGCGGCACGCTGGCCGCGAGCACCGAATAGGCGAGATCCAGCAGACTGAATCGCTGTGCAGGGCTCAAGCTGTAAGCGTAGACTCCTCGACTGCCATCGGAGGCGATCGGATTCTGGTAATAGACGATCCAGCCGGGGGTGATGCCGGGCTGGTCCCAATCGATGCTCACGGCAGTCAGGAAGTCGCGATGGCCCGAGTGCGTATGGGTGTTGACGAAGTAGACACTCGGTCTATCGGTGTCCATGCCGAGTAAAACGAACTTGAGCGCCCCGAAGGTGATCGTCTCAAGTGCTTCCTGATCGGGAACGGCCACGGCACCGTCGCTGAGCGCGATGGCGGCGGCGGCGTTCACCGGGTTCATGCTCCCCAGGCTGTCGAGTTCGGTGATGTCGTCGACGCAGTCGCCGTCCACGTCGGCCGGGTCGGCAATCAGGAACCTCTCCACCCGGTAGCGCTCCTCGGGAAGCGCCTCCACGTTCTCGGCCAGGGTGGTTGTGTCCGCTTCACCCCTCTTCACCAGGACCGGTAGCTCCACGGTGGTGTCCGCGTCCAGCGCATGGCTGACGTAGAGCACGAAGTAGTCCGCCGTCGTGGACGTGACGACGATGGGTACGGCATCGACGGCAATGGCTGTGGGCGTTGGGTCCGGACACGCCGGAGGGTCGTCCTCCGCTTTGGCGGCGCGTTCTTTGGGCGCAGGCTCCGGCGTCGGTTCAGGGGTTGACGGTGGGGTGGACTCTTCCGCCGGGGCCGCCGGGGTATAGGCGTTGAAGTAGGAGATTCTGCCGCTCAGCCCCGCCGCGTTGCGCGCCTTGATCCGGTAGACGTAGCTGGTGTCCGGCTCTACATCGCGGTCGACGTAGGAGTTGTCGGCGCTGCCGGTGTCGTCCACGTGAACGTAGAAGACGCCTGGGGCGTCCGTGTCCGGGTCCCGGCGCAGAATCTGGTAGCTGGTGATGCCGGGCTCGTCCCAGCGCAGGCTCACCGTGTCGTGGGTCACGTCGCCGGTCAAGCCGGTGGGCTGTGCGGGTGGGGCGGTTGGGGGCGTCTGGGCAGACACCGGGGGCACCAGCGCCGGCAGGAGGGACAGGACCACCAGCAGCGCGGCTGCGGCGGTGGTTGCGAGACGGGGCCGGGAAGCAACGTTCATGGCGTTCCTCCTAGCCCACTACCTCAGCGCGCGGGCGCAAAGCGGAACAGGGGGGGTTGGGGTGAAGTGGAGCGACAGCTCACCAAGACGCATCACTGCCTATCTGACTATGAAATAGCATAAACCGTATAGCGCAGGTCAGTCTATGCCAGTCGCCCGCCCGTGTCCAACCGGGGAGACGGGTTACACCTAGTCCAGGGATGCGGGTATCACGTCAACGTGATCTCGCCTCTGGAACGCACACGCCGCGTTTCCTTGACGCCTCCAAGCTGGGGCCCCTATACTGCGCCTATGCAGGCGAGAGGGGTCCGCGTCACCCACCCTGGGGAGCTTCGAGTAGAAGTCGCCTCGGGCGCCATGACCCGGCTGGAGGGCGTCTCCAGTGCCCTGGGCGGCGCGGAGGGGATCCACATGGCCATCGCGACCATCCCGCCGGGGTGTCGGTCCAGCGCGCATCGCCACATGAATTGTGAATCGGCCATCTACGTCGTACGCGGGCACGGACGGTTCCTGGCGGGGGAGCGCTTGGAAGAGGAGCTGGACATCGGTCCCGGAGACTTCGTCTACATCCCGCGCATGGCCGTCCACGCGCCGGTCAACGATGGCCAGGAGCCCATGGAACTCATCGTCACCCGCAACGCCTCCTCGGAAGACGTGGAGGCAGTGGACTTGCCCGTTGTATCAGGATCTCCCCGCTAGGACTTCTCCCCGGCGGGCCGTTAGCTCAGTCGGTTAGAGCGCAGCTCTGATAAAGCTGAGGTCCGTGGTTCGAATCCACGACGGCCCACCATGACGTACCGAACTGCGAACTCGCCCGTTCAGGGCGACCTCTGCGGCGTCCGCTCCCCCTATGGGAGAGTCCTCCGGCATAGGAATGGAGTAGACGATGGCGGCCCTGCCGGGCTTGACCTCTATCTCCTTGACGAAGGAATGGACGAAGGCCTTGGTCTCGGTCAGCTCGCTGGTCTTGAGGAACTCGCTCATCTCGGCGGCGAAGGTGGCGATGGTGTCGGCGCTGTCGAGGAACTGCCGACGCTCTGAGAGCAGTGCCCTCGCCTCCTCTGCGGCGACCTCCAGCTTCTCCTTGCGCTCCCGGTGCTCCCTGATGCGCTCGGAGGCGTCGGCCATCTCGATGTCGGTGGTCTCGATGACCTGCCAGATGCGGCTCAGCCGCTTCTTCACTTCGTCAAGCTCCTCCTCGATGGTCTGAAGCCGCTCGCGCTGCTCGTGGGCCACCCCGTCCATCTCCTCGTCCAGCAGCTGCGCCAAGTCTCGGATGTTGGACTCGGTGAGGACGTTGGCCCGAATCTCATCGACGATGAGCTTCTCGAAGGACTTGGCGTTGAGCCTGGGGGTCTTGCAGGTGCCGCTGCCCCGCTTGAGGAGGGAGTGGCAGACGTAGTAGCTGTATTTGCCGCTCTTGGCCTCGGCAGCGGTCATGGCCTTGCCGCAGGTCTCGCACCTGAGCAGGCCGCTGAGCAGGTAGGGGCTGGAAGCCCGGCGGGGGTTCACCTTCTTGGGGGCGCGGGACCCCAACAACTTCTTGACCTGCCGGAACTCCCGCTTGCTGACGATGGCGGGAAGGGCGTCCTCCACCCGCACCGGCTCGGCCTTGTCCTTGGCCCTGATTCCCCAGACCACGGCTCCCGTATACGCCTCGTTGGCGAGCATGGTGTGGATGGTGGTCTTCAGCCACTGCTTTCCGTTGGTGGTGGGGATGCCCTCAGCGTTGAGGGCCTTGACGACATCGAGGATGCTCTTTCCTTGGAGCACCATGTCGAAGATGCGCCGGACCACGGCGTCGGCGGGCGGGTCAAGTTCCAGCGTGGGTCGCTTCTTGGCCCCGTCTTGGACGTAGACCCTCTTGTAGCCGTAGGGGGCGTAGCTGGTGACCCAGAAGCCTCTGGAAGCGGCCTCCCGCATCCCCCGCGTGACCTCCTGGGCGAGATTCTCGCTGTAGAACTCGTCCACGCTCTCGATGATGGCCTCCATGAGCTTGCCCGTGGGGGAGTCGTCGGCGTGCTCGGTGATGGAGACAACGCGGACGCCCCTGCGCCGGAGCATGGCCTTGAAAGCGACGGCGTGCTCCCGCTTGCGGGTGAAGCGGGAGAACTTCCAGACCAGGATCTCCTGGAAGGGGGCCTCGGACTTGCTGGCCTCGTTCAGCATCTTTTGGAACTGGGGCCTATCGGCGATGCGCCCGCTCTCGGCCTCGTCCACGTACTCGCGGGCGACGAGGTAGCCGTTCTTCTCGGCATAGTCCCTGAGCGCCCGAAGCTGGGCCGACACCGACAGGTCGACGTCCTGCCGGTCGCTGGAGACCCTGGCGTAGAGGGCCACTGGCGTCGGATCAAATCGCTCTTTCATCGGTCTGTCCTCCTTGCGTTTCACTCTGTCCTGTCCGGCGGGAGCGCAGCCGTTCCAATCGCTCCAGCCCGCGCCACTCCCGCTCCTCCATATACAGGCGTATGGCCTCGCGGAGCAGCTCGCTGACGGTGCGGTCCTCCTCCTTCACCACCTGCCGCAGCTGCCGTGATAACTCCGGCGGCAGGGAGAAGGTGATGGTGTCCGTGTTCCTGGGCTTGGTGGGCATGGCCTCTCTTTTTGTCTGCTGTAGTACTACGTCTTACTCTTAACATGAACCATCGGCGGGTCTGTCGTCAAGGCTGCACTCTCACACCCCGTAGCGATCCCGCCAGTAACCGGCCCATCCCTCCGTTTCATTTGAGAAAGGTTGGGACAAGGCGTTCAACAGGTTGGACGGAGCCACCATGTCGAACTGCGCGTCCGGGTCCTTGAGAGAGGCTCGCATCACGGCCTCCACCGTCTCCAGTCGCGGAAATCGTTGGGCCAATAGAGGTGAGGTGGTTGCTTTGCCATCGGAGACTGTCCGATAGGCCCAGTTCTGCTCCGGGACGACTACCACTACCTTGGCCTCGTCGATTCCCAACTCGCGTTTCCGGACCATGCGGTCTGCAAGTAGCCTCTGACGCATGATCTGGTAGAAGGGTTCATAGAAGAAATCGTCCAAATCAGGGGCGGTGGCTGGATCGAATGAGGAGAATGAAGCACGGTAACGCTTGGTGTATCTCAGCCGGCGTGTGTCTCCCGCGGTTCCCTCACCCTTGAAGTCCGGGCTGGCGCTCAGGTACTGCTCGACATACTTCCACTCCAGCAGGTATGCCCGCCTTTTCCCTGTCCTCGTTTCCGCGATGAGGAAGGCGTCGATGCTCGTGTTCTGGGACCCCCTGGTTCTGCCTCCCTCCAGGGACTGACCCAGACCGATCCACTCGAACTCCACTGGAGACGCATGCCCCTCGTGGCAGATGTTCGCGACATCCACGACGTCATCGTCAAGGGAGCGCAACACCGACAACAACGCTCCTGGCATGTCGGCCAGGGGCAGGAGGAAGTTGACGCAGGCCACCTGGGAGCTGGCCATATTGCGAGTAGGGCCGTCCGACTTGCTGTTGTCGCCGCTTCTGGAGCTCTTCCACAACTTGATGCCCCGCCGGCTGAAGAAATCGACGGCTCCGCCTTCACCCCGGATACCGGGAAATAGGTTTTCGACCTCGCAGCCGAGGGCCAGCAGGTGTGGATTGCGCAGGCCCTTGTCGTCGGTTGGCGACCTTCCCCGGTCACTGACGGTCGGTGATGCATCCCGAAACTGTTGCTGGCGCCGCTTGGCGGAGCGCTCAAAGCCGGTTCTTGAATTGCGTCTTTGCATCTCTACTTACTCCTATGCAGTCCTCATATCCGCCCTTACATCGCTGGACCATTGGCCTTCAACTACCAGGGGGCGGCGGCTGCCACTGGCCGCCGCCTGCGCCCCGGCACGTCGGAGGCGGTCACCTGGGGGTCCAGGACGGCTCCGCTGGGGTCCGGCACGGCGATGACGACCACCTTCGCCAGCTTCCCCTTCCAGACGACGGGCCGGGCTATGACGGTGTAGCCCCCGTCGTGGGCGTACCGCGACGTGCCGTGGCGGACAACCTGCTCCGCCAGGGAGCCGTCGGGGATGAGCCTGCCCCTGCGGGGGAAGCCGCCCCGGAAGCCGGAGATGGGGAAGGAGGCGGTAGTCCCGAAGCCCCGCGTCCGCCGCACCACCGTCGCCCGGAGCTCGGGCGGCTCGGGCCAGCCTTCGGGGTCGCCCTCGTCCTCCCGCTCGTACAGGACGGCCATGAGGGGCGGGCGCCGCAGCACCTCGGCCAGCCGGATGGTCACGGCGGCGTAGGAGCAGCGGAACGCCTGCTGCAAGGTCAGCACGTCCAGCCCCCACTCCAGGGCCAGCGGCTCGAAGGCCCTCGGCTGCATCAGGACCGCCGCCGCGAATCGGTCGGCCTCCCGGCACACCCTGCGGTCCAGCGCGTCGCCGGAGTTCATGTCCCAGAGGGTCTCGTGGATGATCTCGTAGGTCTCGTGGGCCACCGTGAACTCCTGCCCACCGTCCCACAGGTCATCCCGGTAGTGGATGTCGTAGCCGCCACCCGGCGCGCTGTAGTGGATGCCCTTCACGTCCAGATGCCTGCCCGACACCTCCCCGAACCCGGTCCGTCCCAGCATGAGACGCAGCTCGTCCATCGTGGGACAGGCGGGCACGTTGAAATAGCGCACGAAGCGGGCGGCCAGGCGCTCCGGGTCTAGGGCCTCGCGGGTGGAGTCGTCCAATAGCTTGTGGCAGAAGTCTTCCCGCGTCTTCATTCCAGCAGCCTCTTGCCCGTATAGCGTTCGTACATCTCGACGATGAACCGCTTGGTCTTCAGGGACATCGGGCCGTCGGGCCTGGTGCCCACGCGGAAGACGGGGTCGGCCATAACGTACTGGTAGGCCCGCTCCACCTCCAGCGGCTCGTCGTCCCTGGGGTCACCGCTGCCCAGGCGCCGGGCCCGGTGGAGCAGCTCGTTGGGATCCACCCCGTAGAGGATGGCCAGCTTGTTGAGGAGATTCACGCCGGGCCTGCGGTCGCCCCGCTCTATCAGGGAGAGGTAGGAGCTGGATACGCCGGTGAGCCGTTGCACGTCTCTGAGGCTGTGGTCTCCCCGCAGCCGTTTGAGGAGAGGCCCGATCTCCTCGTCGCCCTCGATTGCCTGGCGGTCGTCCAGTTCGCTGGTGTCGTCAAGCTCATCCATGTGGCTTTCTCCCTGTGCTGTCCCTCTGTATCACTTTATAAGACCAGATAGCAATACGACTATATTGTCACATCGGAGCAAGTGATTCGTCAAGATACAGGGCATGACTGCCATTTCACCCTTGCTTGTGTGCACACCATATTGATACACTGTCACACGACAGCACGGATATTCTGAATATCGTCCGAGTATACACCGCCGGCGCCTCCGATGGACACCCCGTGCGGCGCCCCGGGTCCTACAAGAGAGGGTTGCGAGAGACGAATCGTGAGTAGCAAGCGGAAGCAAAGGCTGACGGATAAGCAGGAGCGGCGGCGCATCGAGGGCCTGCGGATTCTGGCCCGCATCATCGCCCGCCACTACCTGGCCAACCCTCACCTGTACCGCAGAGGCTCCGCCCCGGCCGACGGTCAGCCGACCGATGGCGGGGAGGACGCCAGGAAGGAGGGTGCGGCGTGAAGCGCAGGCAACCGGCTTGCCGGGTGAAGCTCAACCCCCACCCGGTGTGGGAGCGGCTCAACCGGCTCAACCTGACGCAGAACCAGCTGGCAACGATGGTCGGCATCACCTCCGGCTACCTCTCCCAGCTCATGACCGGGACCCGCTCCCCCTCCGCTGAGGTGCGCAAGCGCCTTCAGGAGGTGCTGGAGATCCCCCGCTTCGACGACCTGTTCGTCCTGGAGGTCGTGGAGTGAGGCCCGTCACCCTTCCGCCGCCCGATGTCCTCCTCGGCGTGACCTTCCTGCCGGTGGACTTCTGCGTACGCCTGGAGCACTTCAAGGAGGCCAGCGGCCTCACCTGGGACGCCATGGCCGCGTGCATGGGCGTCGACCCGCGCCAGCTTCGACGCTGGCGGCACGGCACGAGGCCCAGCGGGGACGGGCTGTTCGCCCTGCTCACGCTGGCGGCCCGGTTCCCCGGCGGCGTCCACATGCTGCTGGGGGTGAATGTGCTGCTGCCGGAGCCGGATGTGCTGGAGGCCCTGGCCGAAGGCGCGGGCTTCAGGGAGGCGTTCCTGCCCGATACGGCGGCGATCCCCAGCGAAGACCGGGTGGAGTAGGGACATGGGAGTGCAGCGGCGGGTCTACCGGCGCGTCGAGTTCGACTTTCCCAGGGACTTCCCTGAGCGGCTGGCGCTGTTCAAGGAGGCGAGCGGGCTGAGCTGGAAGGCGCTGGCCCGCCTCCTAGGCGTCCGCCCCCACCGGCTCTGGCAGTGGCGGGAGCGGGGCGTGGCCCCCAGCCCCGCCCATCTCTTCCTGCTGCTGACCGTCGCCGAGGCCATGGGCCTCAGGGACAGGATTCTGATGTGCCCCGACCAGGACATGCCCGCTGCCGTAGACCTGGAGGCGCAGCGGTCGTAACGGTGATCTTCCAAGAGGAGGAGGTAAGGACTTTGGTTATTCAAGAACGGAGTCGGACCCTGGACTACACTCCACCGCCCTTCCCGGAGGACTTCGGGGAGCGGTTGGAGCGGCTGAAGGAGATGACCGGTCTGTCGTGGCGGGAGTTTGCCGAGCTTCTCAGCGTAACGCAGCGTGGCCTCTTGAAGTGGCGCAGGGGAGGGCCGCCCTCGGGGGCCTACCTCTGGGCCATCCTTGAGTTGGCGAGCGGCGTTCCCGGCGGCTTCGAGCTGATGCTCTACGGGAACGACAGGGCGGCAGAGACAG
The DNA here is from genome assembly GCA_965197715.1 of Dehalococcoidia bacterium. Taxonomy (GTDB): domain Bacteria; phylum Chloroflexota; class Dehalococcoidia; order Lucifugimonadales; family UBA1127. The sequence continues at coordinate 1,380,200 of OZ240224.1, read as the reverse complement.
AGAGGAGATAGGAGTTTGGCCATGGAACAACGATTTGTCAGCAGGGGCTTTCCCGCGCCGTCCCTTCCCGAGGACTTCCCGGTGCGGCTAGGACGGCTGGAGGACCGGTCCGGGATCCCCCTAGAGGAGTTCGCCCGACGGTGGCTGCTGCCCCAGGAGCGGGCGACGGAGTGGCGCTGCGGCGCACCGCCCACCGCCTACGAGTTGCGGGCCATGATGGAGTGGGCCTGCTCGGTGTCCGGGGGCGTCGCGGTGCTGCGGATGGACTGCACCCAGCCCTGGCCGTACAGAGGGAGAGGCTAGGGCGATGGGCCGCGGTCTAAGGGATCCCCGGCCAGGGTTCCCGATTTATGTAGGAGGCCGGGCGGGATAAACCGCCTGGCCTCCTATTTTTCGTCTCCCGTTTGTGTGAACCTCAGATTGGCATGTCGATCACCAGAACGACTAGCGTGAACCTTGGAGACCGCCCCATCCTGGGTCAACCTTGGACTGGGTCACCTTCATTTGTCTGTCCCTGCTGTTCCCTTCCCGTTTCTCTGTGCAAAGAATTCCAGAATGTGTTGAATACTAGTTTGAGTCCCAGCCACCAAGCATAAACTGCATCGACAGATTGGGCCTCTTGGTCATTGAGCAGGCCGTGTGCAATGTTGTTCCGGAGATTCGGCCCCACTTGGTCACAGAACAGAGCTCTGATTTCGTATGTCAAGTCTTCTCCAAAGATGCCTAATGCTTCGGGAAGGTCTATGAGGGCGTTCAGGCCGTTCTCGGTTTCTATGCCGTCCTGATCTAAGTGAGCCGTACTCACCCCCGCAGACTTGAGGTGGAAACGCACCATGTGCTCAATCTGAGGTGCCAGCAGGTGTATCGAGGTGCCAAAATCCCGATTGAAGCCTTGCGCAAGTGCCTTGCCGAAGAGGACTTCTCTGCCTACCGGCACAATGGGTGACCGCCTGGCGAGTTCAATGAAGTCAGCCGTTCTCAGGTGATGTTCCAAGGTCAAGACCTCAGCGGCAGGTAGTATCAATGCTTGAACAGCGACGCTAACCAGCGTTCCGTAGTGCGGGTGATTCATCTCTGCACGGATTGCCGCCTCGTCCTCTTCAGAGGGCGTAGCCCCCTTTATCCCCGGAGTCCTGGCAATGACTCGGCCGTCGTGGCTCGAAACCACCTTGTGAACAAGAGCCCAGAGAGTGGACCTTGACAGGCTCTCTATTGCAGACTCACGCAGTTTCTTGACGCTGGTTTTGTGCAGGTTAGCAAAGGCTCTAAGTGCTTCGTGTGCTGGCTTGCCGCTCACGGCGGCGCGGGCCTGCCCAATGCTCTCACTCACGTCTATCGGAGGTGCGCTGAACGTATTCATCTCATCCTGTGCCCGCTGCCCGTACTCGTTGAGGCGCAGTCTTAAGTCCTGGATGCGCCGGTCAACCTGGTGTCGGTCCCGGTGGGCACGGGGAATCCCGCGATAAACTTGTATGGCATTTTCCAAGAAACTGCCAGCGACTCCGTGGCTTGGACTGTCAGACGACACTCGGGCGGTGGCATCGCCAACGAAGGCCTCTGCTTCTGCGACGGTCATGTCAATAGACTTATCGTCGTCGCCGGAGTCTTTGAACCATTTGGCAGCGGCGTTGTAGAAACTCTCGCTAGCGAGAAAATTACCCTCCTCCCCGAATTCGCCAGCTAGGGACTCCAGTTTCCCGGCAACGGTGGCCGAATGACTCTTGCCAAGGCCATTGGACCTTAGGATGTCGGCAAGTCCATGAGTGAAGAATTTGTCCTCCGCCGTTGCCGACTCTATCGCCTTGACTATTGAGGATTCTATTCGGTCGGGACGGTCGCCCGCAATTGGTCCGATCATGTAGCTCAACCCGATTGCTCGCTGCCAGCACCGTTCTCCATCACGGAACCACGCATCAACGTCCAGGGGGACTTGCATGTAAGTGTCTATGGCAGCTAAGGCGAATGTTGCATCACGGGGCAGGCCCCTAATCCAGACCAGATCGGCCAGTCTTCCTTTCAAGAGCGGGTTGTCAATTGACTCTATGATCTTCGCGAAGAAAGCTATCTCGGAGTCCGTGAAGTCAGCTGGAGTCATTAGGCGCCTTCCGCTGCCCACAAAACTAGGTTGGAATGGCTCGTTGGGTTTGTCGGGGGAGAGCCTCATTGAGCAAGCTTCAGCTAGCAACCCTAGTACCTTCCCGTGAGCTCTACTCACCTCTTTATCTGCCCTTGCTGCAGCTTCACGTAGCGCGTGAAATATAGAGTAGTAGCCTTTGTCTGCAACACCATCGAGGACCGCTTCCCATCCGCAATTGTTGAAGGCATCCACTACCTGTTCAAAGTTGTCTTCCACATACGAATCACGGGTCATGCTCATGTAGGCTTCTACCTCGGATACGATGTAGGCTGACTGACTCTGCCCAGCTGGGCGTTTTGCGGGAGTCACCTAACCATTGTAGTTGAGTTTCGCTCCCGTTGTCATTGTTTCGGCATCGGGCTTTCTTGAGTGAGGGTTCCTGCTGTATTCTCACCTCCTGACGACGCCCTGGGGGTCGCGCCTCGACGCTCTCCGGTTGAGGGCGCGGTTGAGGACCCCCAAGGCCCGCTCGATGCCCAGGCGCTCCACCCTGGGGGACGGCTCCTCCTCCTGCTTGAGGAGGGCGTGGGCGATGAGACCGGCCATCTGGAGCAGGTGGTCGGAGTGGGAGCTTCGGAAGGCGGGACCGCCGATGACCCGCTCTATGGGGATGTCCTTCGTCGGCTCGCCGTCCTCCCAAGCCTCGTACCTGCTGGGCACGGGGTTGCGGCTCCTGAGCCTGCGGTAGAGACGGGTAATCATCTCCTCGCGGCCCTTGTCGAAGATGAGGAAGGCATGGCGTCCCGCCGTTGTAACTGAGGAGTTGATGCGGTTGAGGAGCCGGTCGAGGCTGATCCGCTCGTAGCCCTTCACGCCGGGCTTGTGGAGGCAGACGTTGACCACCTCCACGCCGCCGGTGCGCCTTGCGGCGTCCTCGGCGACGCGCAGCCCGCCGATGAAGACCTCGGCCCCGTGCCTCGGAGAGGGCCTGCGGTCGGCGTTGCCCTGGCGGGCCAGCTTGCCCCGTCCGGCCAGCAGGTCGGCGGCGTGAAGCTCCCAGCACGGGGGTATGCCGTAGCGCTCTTGCAGCTTGAGCCGCCAGTCGTGGACGCGGCTGAACAGGTCGTTCCACCGCTCGGCGTCCACGCCCAGGGCGGAGCGGACGTAGTGGCGGGGACCCTCGGACTCGGCGATGTAGTACAGCCTCATGGCTCCGGTCCTCCCGTCTTGGTCTGAATGTGTCATGCCGCCGGAAGCGCGTTGACCGGCTCGACGCCGCCCGGGGCGAGCCAGGCCCGTCCCAGCGGCCCCTGCCGCTCCAGCAGGCCCCGGTGGGAGACCAGCAGGGGGACGGCCACCCTGACCCGGTCCATCTCATGGCGAGCCACACGCAGGAAGTGGGTCTGGGCGACGTCGTCGTCGAAGACGACCAGGACGGCGGGCGGCGCGCCGTGGTCGTCGGTGGGGCGGTGTGACGAGTAGTAGCGCAGATAGGGGGCCAGCCGGTGCGCCATCGTCGCCGGGCGCACGGCCCGTCGCTCCCACTCCAGGAAGAAGGGCCAGACGACCCCCTCCCGCCGCAGGATGCCGAAGGCGTCAGGGTGGACGGAGCGCATCCCGCCGAAATGGCGGAAGTGGCGGGAGGCGCGGCGGGGCGGGTCGAGCTGAGCGGTCTCCCAGGCCAGCTCGCGGGCCTGCGTGGCCAGGGCCGCCATGAAGCCGTGGACGGCCGCGGTGTGCTCCATGTTGCGCAGGAGCTGGCGGCTGCGCCTGCCGGAGACGCTGCGCCAGTCGCCGGCGTCGGTGGGTGCGGCGCTCCACCGCTTCCTGGCCCCGCCCACGGCGGCGCGGTCCCTGCGGGCCAGCACCGCCAGCCCCTGGTCGGTGAGGGTGAGGCGCCGCCCTCCGGCTGGGACGCGGGTCACGAGGCCGAACCCCTGCAGGGCGGCGGTGATCTCATAGGTCCGGTTGCGGGCGAGGCCCAGCAGCCCGGCCAGGTCGTCGAGGGCGATCCAGGGCCAGTCAGAGAGCAGGTCGAGGACGCGCTTCTCGGCGGGCTTCAGCAGGGCGGGCAGCATGGAGTCGGGGACGGGGCGGCCCGGAGCGTCCGAGGACAGGTCTTCGGGAAGGGATACCCGCGCCAGGGGCCGCTCGGCGGGAAAGGCGCCCTCGGGGTCCATCCGGTCGATGGCGGCGCGCAGGTCGACGGTCGCGTTGACCGAGGGCAGCCGCCACACCCTGCCGGAGGCTCCCGCGGCCGCGTCCCGCTCTAGGGCGAGGACCGCGGTGGCGGCGTAGGCTCCGGTCAGCAGCCTGCGGGCGTAGCGCAGCCGGGTCTCGTCGGGGACGACCAGGAGGACGCCGCCGAAGCGCGGCCCCTCCCGGAGCCGCCAGAGCCGCTTGGCGAAGCCGCTCCTGTCGGTGGTGTGCCCCTGCCGGACCACGGCGACGGTGCGCCCGCCGGGGAGGGCGATGGCCGCGTCCATCGGCATGGCCCGGTACCAGCGGAAGCGGATGGGGTGGTGGACGCTGGCGACGGCGGCGGCGATGCGGTAGACGACGGCCACGGCGTCGAGACGCTCCAGGAGGAGGCGGCGCCACTGGGTCGAGACGGGGCGGGACCGGAGGAGGCCGTCCACTGGGACGCCCTCCTCCTGGGCCAGGCGGCGCAGCCCGGCGGCGGTGAGGTGGAACCTGCGGGTGGGCGCCGTGAGGTCGGTGGCGTGGGGGACGGGGGCGGCCAGCCCCGCGTCCTCCAGCCTGCGGAAGGCCTTGTACACCCCGCCCGTCGACCAGCGGGAGACGGCGAACGCCTCCAGCCGGTCGAGGAAGGGCATGCCGGCCAGGAGCCGCAGCAGCTCGGCGTCCAGGGGCCTCACTCGTCGCGCTCCTCGTCCGCCGTCTCGGGCGAGGGGTCTCCGGGATCCCGGCCGCGCTTGGTGCGCGGCGTGCGCCGCGCCGGTTCCTGGGACCCGCCGCCGCCCTCGGACGGCTGGGGTTCCTGGCCGTTCCTGAGCTCCGCAAGCTCCCTGCGGTACTTCTCCACCAGGGCGCGCAGGTCGGCGTCGCTCTCGTCGATGTCCCACGCCGAGGTGAGGTAGCTCCCGGCCTCGGCGCGGATGCGGGCGGCCCGCTCCGGGTCTCCCGGCTCCGGCCTTGCAACCCTCATGGAGAAGGCCTCCATCCGCTCCGTCCCCACGGTGGCGCGGACGTAGCACTGGTGGACCGGCAGGGAGGTGATGTCGTCCTCGGTCACCCGCTCCCTGCTCAGCTCCCAGACGAGCTGGCGGGCGTCGCTCCCCGCCACCTGGAAGACGGCCAGGCAGCCCACGTTGGCAAGGATGGTGTCCCGCATGGTGCGGGAGAGGTCGTCCAGCTTGGCCAGGCTCTGGGTGGCCAGGATGAAGCTGGCACCGAACTTGCCCAGCTCGCTCAGCATCGACTCATAGTCCACGCCGGGCATCGACTGCATCTCGTCCACCACCACCAGGGCGCCCCGACGCTGGTCGAAGGGCAGGCTCCCCTGCTCCCGTATCACGGCGTCCACCAGGTTGAGGAGGGACGCGCCCACCAGGGCGGCCACGTCCCTGCCCGCCGTCCCCTGGGCGGTGGAGACCAGCAGGATGCCGCCCTCGCGGATGACCCTCCGCATGTCGATGGTGGAGCGGGGCTGGCCCAGGATGGCCCGGGCCCGCTTGGAGGAGGCGTAGTAGGAGAGGCGGGTCTGGACCGGGGCCAGGGCGTCGGCGCGGGTCTCGCGCCGCCAGTTCCCGAAGTCCCTGGCCCACCACCCGAGCAGGAAGGGGTCGGAGACCTTGGCCAGCACCTCGGCCTTGAAGCCGTCGTCGGAGAGGATGCGCAGCCCGTCCAGGATGGTGTACTGCTCCCCGGCCTCCCTGCTCTCGTTGGCCTCGTGGAGGCTCTTCACCGTCTGCTCCAAGATGGACTGCATCCTGGGACCCCACTGGTCCCAGAGGCCCCTGCATACGCGCACGACGGAGTCGGCGGTGCGGTCGCGGTCGGTGAAGACGCGGGCGTCCAGCAGGTTGACGCCGGGCGCGCCCCGCTCGTCGGCCAGGTCGATGAGCCGGACGCTGGGGATGAGGGACTCGGGGACGTGCTCCAAGAGCCCGCCCACCAGGTCGGCGTGGGGGTCCACGACGACGATGGCGTCGCCGTCCCTGCCCGCCGCCTTCTCCCGCATCTTGTGCCTGACGATGTGGTGCATCAGGGTGGACTTGCCCATGCGGGTGCGGGCGACGTAGAGGTGGTGGCGGTGCAGCAGGTCGTCGGGGAAGTGGATCTTCCGCGGGGTTCCGGTGGTGGTGTCGCCGACGTGGGCGCCTCCCCTGACGCTCCGCGCCGTGGGCAGCAGCACCTTCGCCCCGGCGCGCGCCACCAGGGGCGTCTCGTCGCGCGCACCCGGCGGGTGCCAGAGGCTGGCCGCCTCCCGCACCCCCATGACGCTGCGCTTCTCGAACAGGCCGGGGCCGGAGGGGTGGAGCATCGACGGGTCCGGGACGGAGGGCCGCACCCTGCCGATCTTGAGGCGAGCCCCGGCGGGGTTGTCGTAGTGGCGGTAGGCCGCCGCCGCGGTCCTCAGCAGCTCCCTGGCCCGCTGGGGTCCCGTGTCGGCGGGCAGGACCGCCGTTACCTGCAGCTCGGCGTCGAAGGCGATGCGGGAGACCTTCTCCCGTATCAGGAGGGGGTCGTACACGCGGGAGCGGGCCTGCTTCCAGCGGTGCCAGGCCCAGCCCGCCAGGGTCAGGCCGAGGGCGATGCCCGCGCCCATGAGCACGGCCTTCCACGCCTCCCCGTCCCGCACCCACAGGTAGCCCCGCAGGGCCGCCAGCGCCGCGGCGCCCAGGACGGCCATGGTCACGCCGTCCGTGTGGTGGTCGCCGACCTGGTCGGCGTAGGAGGATGACCCGCGCTCCACGGCGGGGCGCTTGTGGGCCCTTTCGAGGTGTGCCGTCGACCAGTCGGGGCCCAGGGAGCGCAGCAGCAGCCGCGCCACGACGCGCTCCCCCTCCTTCAGGTCCGACAGCGCGCCCAGGAGGGTGATGAGGGGGTCCGAGCCGGGGTCCAGCAGGTCGTCGTCGCGGAAGACCCGCAGGGGCACGTACTCGGGGCCGCCGGAACGCAGGGTCATGGACCACGCCTGCTCCGCCTCCCCGAGGCGCAGGGGGTCGTCCTCCCGGGACACCTCGTGGATGCGGGCCTGGGGGTAGTGGGTCGAGAGCTGCTGGCGCACCACCTCGTCGTCGCGGCAGCGGGCCATGAGGGTCACGCCGTCGGCATCCCCCGCCAGCTCCAGGGAGAAGGGTTCGGGGACGGCGATGGAACCAAGCAGGTTCTCCACGCCCAGCAACGTGTGCTCGCCGGTCCTCGGCGGCGTCACGGCCAAGAGCACCGGGGGCCTCTTGCCTCGATTGCTTCCAAACAGGATGTTCATAGGCTTCAGTTTCATGACGTCTCTCTCCTTGTCCTTGGATTGCCCGGCATACAGGGGTTACCGGTGCGAGGCGGGCCGCCACTCGATGACCTCGGTCTCCTCCGGCGTGGCCTCGATGCGGATGGGGAAGCGGTTGCCCTTGGCCAGCAGCAGGCCGTCTCCACGCGGGCACGACAGCAGCCAGCGCTGCAGCTCCACGGGCAGGTCGAAGGCGTCGCCCACGGTGCCCACCGCCGCCGCGTCCTGCTGGAGCAGCAGCTTGAAGGCGGCGTTCTGCAAGAGCGCCCTACCGGAGTGTCCGGTGATGGCGCGGGAGGTGTCCTCGGACAGCAGGTCCTGCACGTCCTGGGTGATGAACTGCAGCCCCAGCCGGTGCTTCCTGGCCCGCTTGGCCATGCTCACCATGAAGGCCGCCCCCTCGGGGTGCTGCATGATGCTCCATACCTCGTCGACCACCAGAAGCCTCGGCTTGGGGTCCTGGGCGGCGGCGGCCCACACCGTCTCGGTGCACACCATGGCCGCGGCGGGCCGCAGCTCCGGCTCCAGCAGCCGCAGGTCGAAGACCGTGACCAGGGCTTCGTTGCCCAGCAGGTCGCCCCCCTCGTCGGAGAGGAGGTGCCTGAGGCTGCCGGTGGCGAAGGGCCGCAGCAGCCGTGCCAGAGCCTGCCCCGAACTCGATTCGGGGTCGGTGTCTCCCGCTTCGTCGCCCTTTAGGTACTCGTAGAAGTCCCGAAAGCCGGTGCGCTCCCGAGGCCGGGCGTAGTAGCCCGCCAGGGCGTGGTCCAGGGAGGCGCGCCGCTCGGCGCCGAGCCGCTCCCCCACCATCACCTCGATGAGCCGTCGCAGGCTGCCGATGCGCTGGAGCAGCTCCTCCGAGTCTCCTCGGTCGATGACGAAGGGGTTCATGCCCTCGCCCGGCACGCCGGGGGAGAGCACCCGCCCCCCCGCAGCGCGGGCCATGTCCGCATACTCCCCCTCGGGATCGATGACGTAGGCGGTCACCCCGCGGGTGATGCCCCGCAGCACCCCCAGCTTGGTGGCGAAGGACTTGCCGGAACCGGACCTCGCGAGGACGGCGGTGTTGGCGTTCAGGTGGGTGCCGTCCCAGGGGTCGTAGACCACGGGGGAGCAGGCACGGAGGTCGATGCCCATCAGCGTCCCGCTCCGGGTGTCCAGGTCGGGGGGAGAGAAGGGGAAGAGTCTCGCCAGGGACGAGGTGTCCAGCGTGCGCCACACGGCGACGGCGTTCAGCGCCAGGGGCAGGGTGGACAGCATCCCCTCACGCTGCCGGAAGGCCAAGGCGTCCAGCTTGCCAAGCGTCGCGGCGAAGTGGGCCTTCGCCCGCTGCGTGATCTCCTTCAGGGAAGCCTCGTCCTTCGCGTGCAGGGTGACGGAGAGGGAGGAGTGGAAGAGGCGCTCCCGTCCGCGCTGCACCTCATCTCTGAGCCGAGTTACGTCCTCCAGGGCGATCTCCGCCTCCGGTGAGAGGCTGCGGCCCCGGTGCAGGGACAGGGACTGGGCAGACTCGAAGCGCACCTTCTGCCACTCCAACGTGCGCGCCGCCTGCTCCGCGGGGATGGGCCCCAGGTGGATGGACAGGTCCATGGGCGCCCCCGCGGCCATGAGGCTCTGCAGGAAGCCGGGGGCCAGGGACCGGGGCCACTTGCCCAGGTGCATCGAGCGGGTCAGGCGTTCGCCTATGCGGACCTCTCGTCGGTTGATCTCGACCTCAACCGGTGCGTCCTCGTCCCGCTCGGTGGGGGAGCCGCCTAGGGCGGCGGCGAGCAGCAGCGTCCGCAGCTGGCGGCCCCTGAGCGGGTGCACCGACAGACCGGCCCGGGCCAGCAGGCCGCGCAGCTCGTCGGCCCGCGCGAGCTCGCATATGGCGTAGAAGCGCCGGTCAAGGATGCCGTCTCGGGCCTCGAGGTCCGTGAGCAATCCCCGCAGGGACTCCGCCGCCGCCCGGGTCTGGGGGGGCAGGTCCTCCGGCTGGGCCTCCTTGAGGTTCTCCCGCAGGCGTTTCAGGCCGGGCGGGTGCTGGCGCACCAGCAGCTGTGCCGGGAAGTCCAGGGCGTTGAGCGCCCCGGCGAAGGCCCCCAGCTTGGGCTCGTCCAGCTCCAGCCCCAGCACCTCGCACACGCCCAGCTTCACCCCGTCCAGGCGCACCGGCCCGTCCTCCTCAAGGTGCGAGAGCATGAAGCAGAGCGGCAGCGGGAGCGGCGGCTTGGGCGCGGTGTCCCGAGGTGTTGTGGGCTGAGGCGGAGCACTGCGCCCACGTGTCAGCTTCCCTCGCAGGGCGACAGCCCTCCTGGGCAGGCTCACCGCTCCACGCCCGGTGCGTTGGAGTAGCTCTTTCACTTCTGTGTTCTCCTTCTCCTGGCTTGCTATGGAAAGGGGACGATGCCGCTGAGCAGGGCCATGGCCACCCCCTTGGCCGAGAGGACCAGCACCAGCCCCACCACCGCTCCTATGACGGCGCTCCTAGCCCTGCCCCTGCCCTGCTCCTCGCCGCCCTCCGCCATCAGGACGAAGCCCGCCCATACGACGACGAAGAGGCAGAGGCCCGAGGCGGCGTAGGCCATCGCCGTCAGCGCGCCGCTCATGGCCCGCAGCATCTCCTGCTGCTCCGCCGGCGCGGCGCCCAGGGACGCCAGCGCCGCACCGGCAAGCAGCAGGACGACTGCGCACGGCCCTACCACGGCCATCGCCAGCCGAGGAGGTCGAAGAGGCTGCGCAGCTCCCCGTCGCCGGCGGGCGTCTGCCAGGCGGGCTCCGGCTCCGGTGCGGGCGGCGGCACGACCAGAGTTTCGAAGGGGGCGTCGGAGCCGACGCTCAGCGCCAGGACCATGGTCCCGCTCCGGCTTCGCGTGATGGGGGCGCGCTGCACCGTCTCCGCTTCCACCCGCTCCGGGTGGTGGACGGATATCCGCACCGTCCGGCTCACCGATCCGCCCTCGCCGCAGGACATGCTCACCCTGCGGCTGTGCACCTCGGTCCGCGCCGCGCGGTGGGTGAGGCGGGTCAGGGGCGGGATGGGAACGCGCAGCGCGGCCGTCAGATCGGCCCCGATGGTCACGGTGTGGACCGCCTCCCCGCCGGCGACGGGCAGCCGGAACCATGTCTCGCCGCCCGTGACGAAGGGCGCGCCGGCCTGGGACCCGCCGCCGGAGACGCTCACCGTCCCGGTGACCCCCGTCACCTGCGCCTCCAGCACCGTCCGCTCGGTGACGCTCCGGTGCCCCGCCACCGTCTGGAGACTGACCACGTGGTCGATGCGGTCCACGCACTCCGAGGCGACGACGCCGGTCACGCTGTCCGGCGTCCATCCCAGGGAGGTGACCCTGAGGTCACAGAGCTCACCCTCCACGGCGGGCAGGGGGTACGGCAGCTGCCCGCCCTTCAGGGTCACCGCCCCGGACTGTCCCAGCGTGTCCGCCCAGGAGAAGGTGAGGGAGGGCGCGTCCCCGATGAGGGGGAGGGAGTAGTCGATCCGCTCCCCCTCCACCAGGCTCGCCGCCCCCCAGAAGCGCAGCTCCCGGCCGCCCAGGCCGCCGAAGGCCCGCACCCGCAGCTCCACGTCCGCAGCGGCACGCAGGGTCACCTCGGCCCGGCCTCCGGCTATCCGCAGCCCCTCGACGAAGAGCCGCCGCCCGGAGACCGGCTCCGGGGGCTCGTACTCGATCTCGTCCAGCCGCCAGCCCGCCTCGTCCCAGGGTCCCCAGGCCAGCGCGGCCTGCTGGGGAACGGCCAGGCCCGCCACAGCCAGGACGGCCACCGCGGCCAGCCAGCCCTTCCGGGTCTTCCGGCGCCTGGCCTCCAGCGTCCCGGCCCGCTGGTTGCCCGCATTGCTCTTGGTGCTCCCCGCACCCCTGCGCCCCTTCCACCTACCGAGCCAGCCGCGGTGACGGAGGGGCATCCGCCCATTGCGGTGCTCCCGGCTCCTGCGCAGCCTGCGAATGCCGCGCCCCGCACGCCGGGCCAGCAGCCGCAGCGGGTCCGGTCCGCTCTGCGCCGGCGCGGGGGGCTCGCTCCGCGCCAGCTGGGACGGCGGCCCCACGTAGCGCCGCGCCCCCAGCCGGTACTTCAGCAGGTCGGCCGCCACCAGCGGCAGCCCACGGCCCCCGATCTTCCCCACGATCATGGCGATCCCCGCCAGGCCCAGGACGACGGCCAGCGCCACCCGTACCCCCGTAGACCCCACGGGGGCATAGTGGTATGCCCCGTAGGACAGGGCGCACACCGCAGTCACCGCCACGATCTGCGGGAACGTGAACCACAGCAGCACCCTATCCTCGGCCTGCACGTGGGTCGGCACCTCGTGTTCTCTCATCTCTGCTCCCTCCTTCCGCGTCTGCGGTTAGTTGCCCGACGTGTCCGGCGTGGGCGGCGTCGTGGGGTCGGGCAGGTCGACGTCCACCGCCGGGTCCACCACGGCGCTCATCACCAGGTCCACGACCCCGTAGGCCACCATGGCCAGCACCACGCCCGCCACGGCGGTCATCATGGCGCTCTTGCCCCGCTCCATCTGGTGCGGCGCTCCACTCGCTGTGAGGTACAGGTAGGCCCCGAAGACGAAGAAGCCCACGCCCACCACCCCCACGACCCCCAGCAGAATCCCCACCAGATTCGATATCGTCTGCGTCAGCTGTTCCATTCCATTCCTCTCTTCTCTGCTTTCAAGTGCTTTGCTTCACCCGGCGCTTCAGCTATTCGCTCTTCCTCCCATGCTCCCTTGCCGCTCCTCTACCTGCACATCGCTCCTCCTCCTGTGCTGCGTAGTTCGCGTGAATCTCCCTCGCGCCGTTGGTTGTCGTTTTCACCTGCTACTCGGCGCTCTTGCTCAATCGGAACCTGCGTCGTCATGGGCTACTCCCCCGCGCTCCTGGGCGCTCCGGCCCCGCTGCTGCCACCGCCCGATGGGGTCGCCATCTCCGCCATGGAGCGGATGCCGGCCGTCGCCGCGGTCAGGCCCGCGCCCGCCGCCGCCGCACCCACCGCCACGCCGCCGGGGCCTCCCGGGACTCCGCCCGCCAGCAGCCCGACCATCCGGGCCGACCGCACCATGGAGCCGGGCAGGGACATGCCGAAGTGCAGGGTGTGCAGCCACGCGTCGAAGGTCCCGTGGCTGCCCAGCAGCGACGGGACCCGCCCGGCCAGGTAGATGAACGACGTCGACAGCAGCAGCTTCCACACCAGGTCCCGCACCGGCTCGAAGGACGCGATGTCCGCGAACTCCCCCAGGAACCCGAAGGCCAGCGCCAGCGCGACCAGCTGCACCCCCTGCTGGAACACGGTCACCAGAAAGAGCCGCAGCCACTGCCGCCCCCAGCCCGCCGTGTGCGGCAGCACCCACAGCCCCAGCGCCATGGGCGCCAGGGCCAGCAGCAGGTCGATCAGCGCCAGCCGCAGCACCATCTGCACCAGCAGGTAGAGGACGAAGAAGCCGTAGACCATGTACAGCGCGGACATGAGCAGGGCCATCCCCACGCTCCCCGCCTGCACCGCCGTCACCAGGGTCCGCAGCGACGCCCGCAGCAGGTCCCCCGCGGTCAGGTCCAGGGACGCGGCGATGAAGCCCGACACCGCGTCGGCCACGTCGATGACCAGCGCGCACCACCACAGGGAGGTGGCGGCGGCCGCCAGCCCCAGCACCAGCCGGGGGACCAGCTCCCGCCAGCCCGCCTGAGGCCTGCCCAGCTGCTCCCCCACGATGAGGCTCAGTCCCATCCAGCCCAGGATGACCATCAGCGCCCCGGAGGCGATGGCCCACACGACGCTCCACGCCTCCCGCACCAGGGGGTGGAGGTAGGTCAGCTCCGGGGGGGTGCCGGTGAGGATGTCGCTCATGGACGGCTACCCTCCCCCGCAGTGGGCGGCGTCCCCACCCCCGGCACGCTCCACCACGGCGCAGATGGTCCCGTGCACCCCCTCGATCACCCAGCGGGCCAGGGCCCGGGCCCAGCGGTCCGGGTCCAGGGCGCCCAGCACCCGGTCCCACAGCCCCCGGGGCTGGTGGACGGGGACCAGGGCGTGGAAGGTGCGGGGGTCCGACTCGCCGGTCTCCCGCACGAACATCACCAGCAGGAACGCCTCCTCGGGGTCTAGGTCCGGCTGCTCGTCCAGCGCCGGGTACTCCCAGGTGTACTGCCAGCCGGTGGAGAGCCTCTTCTCTCCCCCATGCACCCGGTAGGTGGCGGTGAGCCAGTCGCCCGTGTCGGGGTGGCGGATGGCGTAGTAGAGGAGGTCCAGCTCATGGCTGAAGACGGGCCGGGCGATGAACTCGCCGTCCTCCTTGCGCTCGACCAAGGCATCGTCCTGGTTGACCAGAGCGACAAGGTCTGTGGGCGGGCCCTGGGCCTGGACAGGGCTCCCGCTGGGGACGGCCAGGAGCGCCGCCAGCAGTGCAAGTGCCAGTGGCTTCAGCCGCCTGGCCCTCCCGGACTTGATCGTCGATTGCGGTCCCACGTCTTCGCCTCCCGGTCGCAGGTTCGGTCGTCTGCCTGCCGTCGAGTCTGGGGAGACAGAGTCCGCTTGGGAATGGTGCGTGAGGGGGGCACGCGCACAGGCCCCCCTCACAGGGCCTGCCCATGGGAGGCCTGATGTGATGTCATGGGGGTGTACAGGGAATGGCGTCAGTTGCAGAAAGGCAAGTCCGGGCAGATTCCAACGTGAAACAGGAGGGAGAGAGGCGAGTTGGAGCAAGGTAGCAAGCAATGTGTAGTCGGGGCTGGTTCCACGGATTTGGGGCGAGTTGCAGTAATGCAAGTCGGCAAGACAGCCACATCGGAGCGAGCAATTCGGTGGACGGGCCGTTTTCTGGGGAGAGAACCCCTACAGGAGAGCCCCTCTACAGGACATGACAGCAAGGAGGTTTGACGCATGAACGAGACGTGGGCGAACGGGACACAGGCCGGCGAGGCGCAGGGGACTGAGGCGCAGTGGGCCGAGGCCGAGGCTGACGGTGCGCTGGACGGCGAGATCCTGGCGGACGGCAACGAGAAGGATGGCCCGGACGTGGAGGACCTGCGTCGGGTCAGGCTGCGGGGGTTCCTGCGGGATCTGGTGCGGCAGGAGGGCCGGATGGAGGCGGCGGAGCTGCTGGGAGTCGCCTACCGCACCCTGGTCAAGGCCGAGGAGTCGGGGGAGCTGACCGGGCGCGTGAGCGACGCGCTGGAGCGGCTGCTGAGCACAGGGGAAGACCCCGAGGTGGTCCGCCTGCGGGAGCGCGTCGGGGCGCTGGAGGAGCGCATGGAGGCGCTGGAGGGTGGCGTGAAGGAGCTGCGCAAGGAGGCGCAGGGCACACTCGACCCGCTGGGTGCGGCGGCGGCGGCGGAGGCCGGCGGCGAGGACCGGGCCCAGGCGCAGGGCGACGAAGGGGCGGGCCGGTCGGCGACCGGGGCCGCCCCCCCGGTGGCCGGGCTGCGCCCGAAGAAGCCCTTCACGGAGCGGCGGCTGGACCCGGAGGTGGTGACGGAGGGTCCAGCCGCCGACGATGCCGAGATCTACGGCGCGGCGTGGCCCCTGGTGGAAGAGTGGCGTCGGCTGCGGGCCGGTCATCCCCACCGGGGGAGGAGCCTGTCGTGGCTGACCACTGAGGAGCGGCTGCTCGGGCTGGAGCTAGCCATGCTGGAGGAGCACGGGCTGACGCTGCCCCCGGAGACCCAGCCCCTGCGGGGCTTCGGGCGCAGGGGGCAGACCAGCTGGCGCTGGACGGCGCTCTACGACACGCGGGTGGCGTTGCGAAAGCGGAAGCTGCTGCGTTGGGTGCGGCGGGCCTGCACCCTGGGACTGTGGTGGCGGTAGGGCGTGGCTGCGAGGTGGCAACCTGGCAAGTGATTCATGTCGGGTTGGCCCAAGACCCCCCTCGGAGGCCTTCCATTCGCTCGCATGTTCGGATGATAATTGACGCAGTTTCCGGCTTTTCCAGCGTTTCGTGCCGAGAAACCTGGAGGGTTCCCGTCCCCCGAATCCGGGACCGGCTGCATAGGATCGAGCCTTGCTCTCCGAACAGCCGCCCAGGGGTCGGACCGGAGGGATTGAGCCTCGCTCTCCCGATGGCCGCCCCGGAGGGACAGATTCGCAGCGGCTGGAGCGTCTCGCGCTTCGGCCCCTCGGACACCCCCGTATCGAGCACGGGGCAGACTCTGGTCGGAGTGAGTCCTGCGCTCCGGCTCTTCCTCATGCCTGCGGCGCAACCGTCACGCGGTTGGGTCGCAGCTTCACCGCGCGCCGGTCTGCGATGAGGTCTTCGCTGGCTGGCCGCTTCACCTCATAGCAGCTCCTCTGAGTAAGTTCCCCGTGATGTGACCCTGGGCCGAGCTGCGTCTTCTTCAGCCCCGCTCCGTCTCCCGCGTCCGGCATCCGACCGTGGGCGGAGTGCGTCACTCGTCAACCCCATACTCACGACCCGCGCCACGGATGCCGGCACGGGTCAACACACAAGGAGGTGCGCATGCACGTCAAGGAACGGGTTACTCAGGTCAAGGGCATCGCGGTCGGCTTCGGTGGATTTATCCGGCGGCACAGGCGACTGACGGTTGCCGTTGCAGTGGCGGCGCTGCTGGTCGGCCCGCTGCTGCCGGCCGGCGACGGCGAGCTCTTCGTCCTGAACATGGTCGGCCTCGGCCTCGGTGCGCTGCTGCTCAGGCGGCTCACGAGGCTCGGTGGCAGGAGGCGAACGGGACGGGCGCAGCAGGCGCAACGGCAACACACGGCTAAGGCAACACAACATGAAGGAGGAGACGATGACGACGCAAGCAACGACGATTGGTGGGACTGGGACAAGGCCACGACCAAGCCTGGAAGAGCTGGTCGACCGGCTGATGGCGGCGCTGTTCGGGGCTGAGCCCGAGCCGGCGGCGCCGGCGCAGAGCATCGCCCGGAGCGTCCACGAAGCGCGGCGGCTCAGGCAAGCGGGGGACATCGACGGTGCGCTGGCGATCCTTGCTGGCATGGACGCGGCGAAGGCGGACACGAAGCAGGCTCTGTGGGCCTACACCGAGTGGACGGACCTGGTACGGCGGCGGTCCGGCGACGGCAACGTCCTGGTCTACAGCCAGGGCACGGGCCGGGCCGCCGCGCTGGTTCCCAGGGACGACGGCGCGCTGGAAGTGGCGGCGGTCCTGGGGATGCGCTGGGCGCCTGGCAAGCTGGTCTCCCGGCGCAGCCTCCGGGGGCTGAAGCCTCTGGGGAAGGGAGGAGCGTCATGGTCGTTGCCAATGCGACGGTGGACATCGCCGCGCTGAAGTCCCGTCACCCCCTGGGCGACACGGTGGAGGCGTCCGGGGTGCGGCTGCGTGGAAGGGGCAGGGTCCGCCAGGGGGTCTGCCCCTTCCACGACGAGGCGGAGGGCAGCTTCACGGTGTACGCCGACACCGAGAAGTTCTACTGCTTCGGCTGCGGGCTTGGGGGCGATGTGCTGGACTTCATCCGGCGCGCCGAGAACCTGAGCCTGCCGGAGGCGATCAGGAAGCTGGACGATGGGCTTGGAGCCGCCTTCCGCGTTCCAGCGGCGGTCAAGTCTCGTCCCTCGGCGGCCACCGTTCTCCCACCACGGGACCCGGCCTTACTGACGGCGGCGGCGCGGTTCTACGCCGGGCAGCTGCGGCGCAGCCCCGGTGCCAGGGAGTACCTGGCCTCCAGGGGCATCGGCCCGGACGCCGCAGCCCGCTTGGGCCTTGGCTACGCGCCGGGGCATGGGCTGCGACAAGCTCTCGAGTCGTCCGGCTTCGAGGGCAAGCGGCTCAGGGGCTGCGGACTGTTCATGGAGCGGGGCTCGGAGCGGTTCGCCGGGATGGTCGTCGTCCCCGACGTCGCCGGCGGGCTTGTCCCTTGGCTTGCGGGGCGGGCTATCGACCCCGCCGTCACACCCCGGTTCCAGTCGCTCCCCGGCCCCAAGCCGGTGCTTGGGCTTGGGCGGCTTGGCAACGCCCCGTCGTGGGCGGTGCTTGCCGAGGGGGTCTTCGACTGGCTTGCTCTTGCGCAGTGGGGCCTGCCCGCCTGCGCCGCCCTGGGCACCCAGGGCCTTGATCGCGTCTCAGCCTCCCTGCGGGGCTGCCCCTTCGTCTTCCTCGCCTTCGACGCTGACGAAGCGGGCCGCGAGGCCACGAAGCGGCTTGAAGGCTTGCTTGGGCGCAGGGCCGTCGCCGTCACCCTTCCCCAGGGCGTCGGCGACGTGGCCGACTTGGCCACGCACCCCCAGGGGCGCTCCCTCTTCCTGCGCTTGCTTGTGCAGGCCGCCCGCTCCGCCCGCTAGCGGCTCCCCGCCGCTCCCCAGCGGGTTTCGCGGGTCCGCCCCTCCCAATCCCCACCCTCACCACCCTCACCACCCAGAGCTTGCCCCCGACTCCGATCGGGGGAGGACCTATGCCCAATGCACGACGGGCTCTGCCCGCCGACGGATTTCCGTAGAGCCTGCCCCGTACTTGATGCGGGGGGAAGTCCGCATCGCTCATTCGCTACGGGAACGACACAACAAGAAGGAGACACGACCATGTTCAACAGGAACGGAAGCAACAACGGCCACAGCAACGGGACGGGCAACGGCCTCGTCCCCGTCAACGGCAACGGGCACAGGCCCGACGCCGCAATCGTCAGCGAGCCCGAGCTGCTCTGGGACGGCCTGCCGCCCGCCGTCACGGGCGCCCTGGGCCAGCCCCTCGACCCCGCGCTGGTCTCCCAGCGCAAGGGCCGCGCCGGGCGCACCTACGACTACCTCGAAGGCCACGCCGCCATCGACCAGGCCAACCGGATATTCGGCTACGGCGGGTGGGGCTACGAGCTGGCCGGGGACGTGACCCTGCGGGAGATCGAAGGCGTCGACACCAAGACCGGCGAGGTGCAGCGCACCAACGTCTACAGCGCCCCGGTGCGGGTCACCGTCGCGGGCGCTCTGCCCCGCACCGACATCGGCTTCAACGCCGTGGCCGAGGACAACGCCGACGGCCACGAGACCGCCGTCAAGGGTGCGGTGACGGACGGCATGAAGCGGGCGCTCAGGAGCTTCGGCGTCCAGTTCGGCAACGGCTTCTACGGCGACCAGTCGGCGGAGGAGGCCAACGGCCGCCGGACGGCTGCGAGGCAGACGGTCGGGAACGGCGGCGGCGCCTCCCGGCCCCAGCGCGCTCCCGCCCCGGCAAGGGCGGCGTCCGGCCCGGCGAACGCGCCGGCGCTGCGCAAGCGGCTCATCGAGATCGCCGCCGAGCAGGGCTTCGACGAGGACGGGGTGCGCGCCGCCGTCGCCGACCGGACGGGCAAGGGCCTCGACGACCTGACGGCCGCGGAGCTCGCCCCGCTGGTGGAGGCCGCCGCCAAGAAGCTCCAGGAGGCGCAGCAGGCGAAGGCGGCCTAGCCCGGCCTGCCCACCGGGACACGGGGTATCAAGCGGGGTCGTCTCTTCGGGGGCGTCCCCGCTTCTCATTACAGGAAGGGAGGACACAACCGATGACGACGATGCACACACCCTGGGGGCCTCCCCAGGACATCGAGGAGCTGGCCGAGGGCGTCTGGCGGGTGTCCACCGCCGGCCACAGCGGGCTGAAGCTCAGCCGGGAGCGGTGGGCCGAAATCCCCGCCGCCGTCCGGCGGACCCTGTTCACCCCGACCTTCGCCGAGGAGGACTGCGAGGAGCCCATCATCCGGACGCTGCTGGGCCTGGGCGGCGACCGGGAGAGGGAGGCGGCGGTCAGGACTGCCCAATACTTCGAGCGGTACGCCCCCGCGCTGCCCTATCTCCGGCGGAAGGGGGTGGGCGATGGCTGCAACGACGCGGCCTAGACCCGGCAGCCTTCCCAGCGCCACGACGAAGCTGAGCACCGAGATGGGCAACCTCTACGTCACCGTCTCGACGGACGAGGACGGCGAGCCCTTCGAGGTCTTCGGCATCCTCGGCAAGGGCGGCAGCTTCCAGCACGGGGTCACCGAGCTGGCCTGCCGCCTCATCTCCCTCCACCTGCGGCGCGGCACGCCCCTGGAGGAGGTCATCGACCAGTGCCAGGGGATAGCCGAGATGCAGCCCTTCTTCAACACGATGCCGGACGGCAGGAGCATTGCGGTGCTCGGCCTCGGCGACGGGATAGCGCACATCCTCAAGGCCCACCTGCGAGCCAGGGAGGAGCGGGAAGCGGCGGCGGAAACGGTGGAAGCGAAGGCCGCATGAACGGCGCGGACACCAGCATCGAGGCGGGGCTGTCTCCAACGGGGGCGGCCCCGCTTCTCATTACAGGACAAAGGAGGAAAGCGACATGACGACAAACATCGACCGGGCGGAGGTCTTCTCCCGCCCCGCGGCGCGGTTCGACGAGGACGGCAACCTGGAGGTGCGGGCCTCGTCGGCCCTGGGCTGCCGACGCGCCCTCTGGTACGCGGCGACGGGCTACCAGCCCACCAACCCGCCGACCGAGGAGTCGCTGACGGCGATGGAGGCGGGCAACGCCCTCGAACCCGTCGTGCTGCGGGCGATGGAGCGGGCCGGCTGGGAGGTGACTCCCGCCGACCCCCAGGACCCGCGGGCGGTCTCGGTGCGCATCGGCACAGGCCTCCTGGTGACGGGACACCCCGACGCCACGGGAAGGATGCCCCCCGTCTCAAGTACGGGGCAGGCTCTCCCCCAGGGCAAGACCGCCGGCCCGGAGCCCACGGCAGAGATGTTCCTCTTCGGGGACGAGTCTGCCGCGCCCGCCCGCGGTGACGAGATGGTCGTCGAGGTCAAGACGCGGGGGCCGGAGGCGTTCAGGCGCTGGCGCACCCTGGGGGCGGAGCGCAGCCACCCGGCGTCGGTGGCCCAGGCAGCCTTCTACACGCTGGGGACCTACCGCGACCTGCGGGACGCCGCCATCGCCACCATGAACACGGGGGGCCGGGTTTGGGACTACGAGGTCATCCCCGCCGACCGGCTGGGACGGGCCCTGGATGACGCCTGCGAATGGCTGGGGGAGCTGGCCGCCCACCACGCCCGGAGCGGGCCGGACCCCGACGCCCTGCCGGAGCGGGACTTCTCGGCAACCAGCTGGCAGTGCCGGTCCTGCCCCTTCCTGGCGGTCTGCCTGCCGGGAGCGGGGGAAGAGGACGGGACAGGCGAATCCGAGATAGAGGACAAGGAGGTGAGCGACGAGGCGGCACGGGACGCGGTGGCGGCCTACGCGAAGGCCCAGGAGTCCCAAAGGGAGCCCGAGAGGGCCAAGCGGGCCGCCCTGGACACCCTGAAGGCATGGATGCGCCGCCAGGGGGACACGAAGGCGACCGTCAACGGACGCACGGTCAGCCTCGTGCAATCGAAGCGGTACTCCGTGGACTACCGCAGGCTGAACGAGGCCCTCGACCTGGAGGTCCGGGCCGAGATCGTCACGGAGCACGAGTCCGAGTACGTGCGAGTGAGCTAGACGCTCCGAAGCCGGAGCGCAGGACGGGGCCGTCTTCCCTCTCCAGGGGGCGGCCCCGCTCTCATTCAACCGGGCGCGGCAAGGTCCGCGCCACACCATGCAGGAGGAACCGAAATGGCACGCACCATCAACAAGGTAGAGCTTTTGGGCAGGGTCGGCACGGAGCCGGAGATGCGCTACACCGCGAACGACACCGCCGTCGCCCGGCTGCGGCTGGCCACCGACCGCCGCCGCCAGGACGGGGAGGTCGAGGCCGACTGGCACAACGTCGTCGTCTGGAGCAAGACGGCGGAGGCGGTCAATCAGCACGTCGGCAAGGGGGACCGCATCTACGTCGCCGGACGCCTGGTGAACAACACCTGGGAGGGCGACGACGGGCAGCGGCGCTCCCGCACCGAGGTCCACGCCTCCGAGGTCGTCTTCATCGACTCCCGGGGCGGCAACGGCGGGAGGGACACCGGCGACGCCTCGGACGTCGAGGAGCCGGTCGCCGCCGCCCCCTTCTAGCCGGTCCATCACGACCGCAGAGCGACGCCTTCCCGAAGGCGCAACCACGGGGCCGCTCCCTCTACAGGGGGCGGCCCCGCTCTCTGTTCCAACCGACAACGAAGGAGGCCGGCATGACCGTCATTACCGCACAACAGACCGACACGCTGCTCGACGCCCTGCGCAGCAACCTGAACCTGCTGGGCGAGATCGCCATACGCTACCAGGTCGAGACCCACACGGAGCGCCCCACGGGAGACCTGCCCGCCATCTCCTGCCCCGAGGACGTGCAGCGGCTGCTGGGGCCGGAGATGGCCCCACTGGCCCAGGAGCAGCTGCGGGTGCTGCTGCTCACCACCAAGAACCTGGTCGTCGGGCAGCGGGTCATCTACCAGGGCAACGTGAGCTCGGCCATCGTCCGGCCCGCCGAGGTCTTCCGCCCGGCGGTCATCGAGGCCGTCCCCAGCATCATCGTCTGCCACAACCACCCGTCCGGCGACCCGACGCCCAGCCCGGAGGACGCCGCCATCACCCGCGAACTGGTCCAGGCGGGCAAGCTCATGGGCATCGAGCTGCTGGACCACGTGGTCATCGGCGGCAACGGCTTTGTCAGCCTCAAGGAGCGGGGCCTCATGGGCTGACCCCAAATCAGGTACGGGACTGACGCTCCACGACCGGGCGGCCGAACCGTCCGGCTCTCACGCGGGGAGACGGCTCCCCCACGCATCCTCTCAGGACACATCCAGAAAGGAGACCTCCCATGCTCGCGACTCACATCATAGACCCCGAAGACCTGTTCACCATCTCAGCCGGAGGCTTCTCAGCCACCGCCGACGCCTTCGCCCGGGACGATGCGACCAACGGCCTCTGGTTCGTCTCGATGGTCGGCTCCCAGACGGCCCTCAAGGCCATCTGGGCCTCCCTGCTCAAGCAGCCCCCGGACGTCGCCCACATCATCCGCGGCGTGGACGGCATGGCGCTCAGCAGCGGGTACCAGCGGTGCGTCATCCCCTACGAGACCATCGGCACCTGGACGACCAAGATCGCCCGCCTGCCGGTCTCCGGCGGCTGGCACGCCCTGGTCTACACCAAGCAGGCGGAGTATGGCTTTGAGAAGGACAGCTTCCTGCTGCTGGCGCAGAGTGAGGAGGAGGCACCGGCCCTCCACTACCGCTTCCTCGACAAGCGCAGCCCCCTGCCGCTCCACGGCTCCTGGGCCGGATGGCTCTGGCAGCGGGGACTGGACGAAGGGGAGATAGTCCCTCTGCAATCGGTCGGCGTCTCCGCCTACCGGTGCTCCCCCAGGGTCGGCAAGCTCCGGGAGGACCTCTCCGAGGCAGTGGCGTCGGGCCGGCTCACGCTGCCGGAGGAGGAGAGCGATGGATAAGACACTCAGGCGGGCAACCCGCAGGAACAAGCGGCGCAGCAGCCGCAACCACGGAGCCTGGCGTCGCTTCTCGCCGGACGGGACGACCTGCCGCTACTGCAAGCACGGCGGGGCGGCGCACCTCTGCAGCTCCCGCCAGCCCCACTTCTACCGGCCAGCCACGGAGGCGGAGAAGCGCGACCCGTCGACGATGCTCTACCGCCACTATCTGGCGGGGGGCGGCTCCGTGCTGGTGAAGCGGATCATCGTCGCCAAACACGCCGAGCTCATCACCGCCTTCTGCACCGCCTGCGCCGGGGAGATCGGCACGGCGAGGGTGCTCTGCTACCAGCGCACCCTCGCCACCGGCGAGGTGGTGGGCGTCGAGACACGCAACCAGATCGCCGCCTGAAGGCGGCCGGAGAAAAAGAAGGGAGAGAGACATGAGCAGGAACCAGACCATCTCCTTCGACTGCCCCATCTGTCACGAGGAGTTCGGGCAGCTCGAGGAACTCGACGAGGTCATCCGCGCGGGGCGGACCTACCACTGCTCCGCCTGCGGCGGCCGGGTGGTCTTCAAGGCGCTCACCGCCGAGGACCACGCCGCGACCGCCAACAGGAGGACGGACTGCCCCTTCTGCAAGCCCAACCCCCTGTACATCCACCCCTACCAGACGACCTACAGCAGAATTGAGAAGGAGGACTGACATGAGACTCGCTGCACAGGCAAAGGGCGGGTTCTACCCCACGCCGCCCAGGGTCGTCGACCTGATCGCGGAGCTGGTCCACACCCCCTCCGGCGCCTACCGCAGGGGTCGGGAGACGCTGCGCATCCTCGACCCCTGCTGCGGGGCGGGGGAGGCGCTGGCGCAGCTGGCCCAGCGGCTGGACAGGCCCAACGCCGTCCCCATCGAGACCTACGGCGTCGAGCTGCACCGGGACCGGGCGCAGGAGGCCGAGGAGCGGCTCGACCACGCCCTGGCCTCGGACCTGTTCGCAACATCCATAGCGAACGGGGCCTTCGGGCTGCTGCTCCTGAACCCGCCATACGATTACGACTCGGAGGACAAGCGGACGGAGCACGCCTTCCTCACCCACACGACGCGCTACCTGGCCGAGGACGGCCTGCTGGTCTTCATCGTCCCCCGGCAGCGCCTCGCGGTCTCGGCCCGCTACCTGTCCACCCACTACGGGCGGATGCGCTGCTGGGCCTTCCCCGACCCGGAGCGGGAGGTCTTCGACCAGGTGGTCCTCATGGGCTACCGCAAGGCCGACCCCGTTCCCGACGCCCACGCCGAGCGCATGGCGCTGGAGTGGGCGGTGGGGGAGCCGGAGCCCCTGCGCTCCCACGCCTACACGGACTACAGCCCGGAGACCACGCCCAGCGGCGACATCCTCTTCACCACCCGCACCGTCGACCCCGTGGCGGCTGCCGCCGAGGCGCGGCGGTCGGGGCTGTGGGCCAGCACGGAGATCACCGACGCGCTCTGGCCCGCCAGGGACGCCCGCAGCCGCCCGCTGATGCCCCTGCGCCGGGGACACATGGCGATGCTGGTGGCGGCGGGCTTCCTGGACAACCTAGTCCTCGAAGCCCAGGGCAGGCGCGTCCTGGTCAAGGGCCGCACCTCGAAGGAGATGGTCATGGTGGAGGACAGCCCGGAGAAGGAGGTCCACCGGGAGAAGCTCAAGACCACCGTCGTCGCCCTGGACCTGCACGGCGGCGAGGTCACCGACATCGCCGCATAGACGGCTCACCCTCAGCCGCGGCACGAGGCCCCGCCGTCCCTCTACCGGGAACCGGCGGGGCCTCGCTTCGTCTTGACACAACACCCACATAAGGAAAGGAAGGTCGAACGATGCAGACGACCATGGTCCTCGACGCCTGCGCCCGGTGCGGGCAGCCCATCGCCCCCGGCGAGCCCGCCATGCAGACCGCCTCGGTGGACATCGTCGGCGGACGGGTGGTCTCCACCCCGGTCAAGACCTACCACCTGAAGGGCCGCTGCTACGACGACGCCACGGGGCGGGAGGGACTCCCGAACGCCGCATAAACGGCTCGCACATAGCCGCCGCACGTCGGCGCCAAGACTACCTGTTACCACACAAAACGAGAGAGGGCGCCTCAGGGTGCTCCTGGTTCACCTTGAGCGCTCTCTCTCCACTCCCCAAGGGGGGGTGGGCGAGGTGCGCCCTGCGCCGGACCGCACCTTGCGGCGGCGCAGCACGAGGCGCTCCCAGGGGTTCCGTGGGGTCCCTTCAAGAAAGGAGACACTCATGAACCTCGGAGAGTTCATCGACACGTTCAAGGACGCCATCGCCCGACGGGTGGTCGAGTCCTACCCGCCCCTCTACCGGCCCTCGGAGAACGGCCACAAGCTGCCCCGCCTGCTCCGCAAGCCCTTGGGGGCGCAGGAGGACGCCATACGGGGCGCGGCCCTCTCTCTCGAAGCCCACCGGGGCACCACGGTCGTCGGCGAGATGGGCACCGGCAAGACCTTCATCGGGGCCGCCGCCGCATACATGGCGGGCTTCGAGCGGGTGCTCATCATCTGCCCGCCTCACCTGGTGCCCAAGTGGAAGCGGGAGGTGGAGATGACGGTGCCCGGCGCCCGCGCCGCCATCGTCGAGTCCATCACCGACCTGGAGCGGCTCCGCCTCTCCGTCGGCTCCGGCCCCCTCTTCGCGGTGATGAGCCGGGAGAAGGCGAAGCTGTCGTACCGCTGGATGCCCGCCGTGATACAGCGGTGGGCCGTCTCGAAGGGAAGGCTCTTACGAGAAGAGGAGACGGGGGAGCCCTTCCGCATCCCCTGCTGCCCCGACTGCACGGCGCAGATCGTGGACAAGGACGGCGTGCCGCTGACGGACGCCGACCTGAACCGCCGCAAGCACACCTGCGTCGACTGCGGCGCTCCCCTCTGGCAGGCCGACAAGTCCGGCCCGGCCCGCTATCCGCTGGCCGACTACATCAAGCACCGAATGAAGGGGTTCTTCGACCTGCTCATAGGCGACGAGGTGCATGAGTTCAAGGGGCGAGGCTCGGCCCAGGGCATCGCCGCCGGCATCCTCGCCGACGTCTGCGGCAAGTCCCTCAGCCTGACCGGAACCCTGCTCGGCGGGTACTCCTCGACCATCTTCCACCTGCTCTACCGGTTCAGTCCAGAGCTCAGGACGGAGTTCGGGCGTTCCGACGAGCACCGCTGGATACAGCGGTACGGGTTCGAGGAGGTCACCATCGGCAAGCCGGACGACGACGCGGTGGAGGACGGGCGCAACAGCCGACGGCGCAAGTTCCGCAAGGTGGTCCGGGAGCGGCCCGGCCTCGTGCCATCCGCCCTCTTCCACATCATCGGGAACACGGTGTTCCTCCGCCTGGCGGACGTGGCGTCGGGCCTGCCCGACTACACCGAGCAGATCCTGCTCTCCTCGATGGACTCGGAGGAGGACGCGACGGGCTACTCCCAGCGCACGGCCTACAACACGGTGTACGAGGAGCTGCGCAAGGAGCTAGCCGACGCGCTCCGGAGCGGCTCGAAGCGGCTGCTGGCGACCTACCTGCAAACCCTCCTGGCCTACCCGGACGGCTGCACACGGGGTGAGACGGTCTTCGACCCCCGGAGCGGGGACGTGATCGTGCAGGTCCCGCCCCTGTCCGAGGAGAAGCTCTACCCCAAGGAGAAGGCCCTGCTGGACCTGGTGGCCGCCGAGCGGCTGGAGGGCCGAAGGGTGCTGGTGTACGCGACGCACACGGGCACCAGGGACATCACCGGGCGGATGGACGACATCCTCACCCGGCACGGCTTCCGGGTGGCGGTGATGAAGGCGGAGGCGGTGGCCCCGGACAAGAGGGAGGCGTGGGTGGCCGACAGGGTCAAGGAGGGCATCGACGTAATGGTCTGCCATCCCCGGCTGGTGCAGACCGGCCTCGACCTCATCGACTTCCCGACGCTGGTCTGGTTCGAGACCGATTACAGCGTCTACGTCATGCGGCAGGCGTCGCGCCGCTCGTGGCGAATCGGGCAGACCCGCCCGGTGAAGGTGGTGTTCATGGCCTACCGGAACACGCTGCAAGCCGACGCGCTGAAGCTTGTGGCGAAGAAGATGCAAAGCTCCCTCGCCGTCGAGGGGGAGCTGCCGGAGGACGGGCTGGCCGCCTACGGCGACGACGGGGACGACCTGATGATGGCGTTGGCGAGGAGGATCGTCAGCGGAGAGGAGGAGGACGAGGCGGAGACGGTGGAGTCGGTCT
The DNA here is from genome assembly GCA_965197715.1 of Dehalococcoidia bacterium. Classification (GTDB taxonomy): domain Bacteria; phylum Chloroflexota; class Dehalococcoidia; order Lucifugimonadales; family UBA1127. The sequence goes on along the minus strand of OZ240224.1, from coordinate 1,353,191 downwards.
TCGCCCAGGCCAGGGACGCCGAGGCCAGCGCCGAGGAGTACCTGGTGGACGACGACTGGAAGGTCGTCGAGAGCCTGCCCCGTGCTGGACACGGGGTCGAACCGGAGGCCATCGCGGTCAACAGCCTGCCCCGTACTGGATACGGGGGCAACGGCCACCACGCCGACATCGGGCCGACGGTCGAGCTGGTCCTGGGCAACGGGCACGCGCCCGCAAACGGCAATGGGGCCAGCGGCAACGGCCACCACAGCCCGCCCCGTACTGGATACGGGGACGAGGCCCCGGAGCCGCAGCAGTCGCTCTTCTCCTGGGCCGAGTTCATGGCGGAGGAGCCGGTGAAGCCGAAGGGCCGCGGCCGCAAGACCCCGGCCCCGTCACTGTCCCTGTTCGAGTGGGCGGTGGAACAGGAGCGGGAGGAGGAGCCGGTCGGCGCGGGACGCTAGACCGCAAGGACACGGGAGAGGTCGCCGCACATGGAGCGGCGGCCTCCCCGCAGGTGACAACGCAGCGAAACCCAACACGCACAAAGGAGATGAACCAATGGCACGCATCTTTGTCTACGACGACCGCGAGTTCCCAGACCCCGACCCCGAGATGAGCGTCGACCAGGTGAAGGCAACCCTGAGCGACTTCTACGGGGAGATCGCCAACGCCTCGGTCAAGGAGACCAAGCGCGGAGACGACACCATCTACGAGTTCCAGCGTCGGGTGGGCACCAAGGGCGCCTTCGCCCACGCCCGGAGCTAGAGGAGGGGGCACATGGACAACCGGACATTCACCGGTCTGCTGGCGGCAACGCGGCCGGCGGGCCTCAGCATCATCGAGCTTACGGCGGAGCTCACACGGCCCGACGGCGCCTTCGACCTGGACGCCGCGGCCGCCCGGCAGTCAGACGTGGAGATGGCCTGCGCCCAGGCCCAGGACTACGCCGCAGCCACGGGGCGGCTACTGGAGGCGCTGCGATGGCAGCTGCGGCCCCGGCGCAACTGAGCGGCCTGGCGAACCTGCTCCTGCGGCGTCCGCCGTCGCTGCGGGAGCAGGTCACGCTGGTCGGCTACGCCGACGACTACGCCTGGTTCGTGGGGCTGGTGCGCCGCCTCTTCCCCCAGGAGGCGGAGGCGGCGCTCTCGGCCTCCGACGTACGCGGGAGGGTGGAACGCTTCGCCAATCTCTTCGGAGAGCGGCACTTCCCCCTCTACGCGCCGTTCTTCGACTTCTACTTGGACGAGGGGGACGAGCCGCCCTGGACCTGGCTGCGGCGGGGCATCCCCTTCGAGCTGATGGGCTTCGACTACGACGGCCTCCACGAGATGTGGGACGGCTACCGCGAGGGCCTCTCGGCCATGTCCCTGCTGGTCGAGCCACCGGACGCCTACTACGACGGACCCGACGGGCTGCGGGTGGCCTGGCTGGAGTCGGCCGCCGAACGCATCCCGCAAGAGACATTGGAGAGGATTCCCCAGGGCGGCATACCCCTGGACGGCCTCACCGACGCGCTGAAGGAGACCCGATTCGAAGGGGCGGCGCAAGCCTGCTCCTGGGTCCTTGCCGAGACCGGCAACTTCTTCCTCGACCACACCTATGAGGACGGATCGTACGACGGCTTCTCCGACCCCTGGGACGACGACATCATCAAGGAGGGCACGGAGGAGTGGCGCAAGGCCAGCGCCCTCATGGACGCGGTCAGCCGGTTGACCGACTGGCTGGAGGAGGACCTTCCGGGCCGCTTCGCCGAGATGCTGGACTTCGTCCTGGGGCGGCTCCCCAGCCACGAACAACAACAGGAGGACAACGACCATGACTGATGCAGTCGATAAGACCGAATGGTCCCTGCCGGGTCCGGCGGATGCGGCAAGGGACGAGCTCCAGATGCAGCTGGAGGTCTACAGGGAGACCATCCTCCTGCGGTGCTTCGAGAGCGACTCCACCTGGGTCAGGACCGTCTCGGCGGACGCCATCGCCAACGTGTTCACCCAGCACCTGGGGTCCTCTTCTAGGCTGCTGCCGGAGGAAACCCTCTGGTGGTGCCAGGGCGAGACCGGACAGGTGGTGGCCCTCTGGAGACCGCCGCAGGTCTGGCCCGTGGCGCTGCAACGGGAGGCGTTCAAGCCTCCCGCCCGGCTCCGGCTCCCCATGCCGGGGCTGGTCTTCGTCTGCTCGCCGGGCCGGGCGCCCTGGGTCTACGCCGCAACGAGCCGGCCCGCCGGCCCCGAGCAGCACCTCTTCCGGGCCCCTGCCTTCAACGTCTTCAGAGACGGGAGGGTCTGCCCCGGAAGCCACCGGTTCCCCGAGGAAGTGGGACGGATACCGGAGTCCTTCTTCCAGTCCTACTTCTCGCTGACCGGCGACACCCGGGACCGCTCGAAGAAGCACCCCGAAAACCTGGTCGCGCTATGGGAGGAGATAGATGGAACAACTGTATACCCGACTGAAGACCTGGTTCCCCAGTGTACGGTGGGCCACGCTATCGCGGTCTCCGAGGGGAGACAGGCCTACGGCTACCGCTAGCTCAAGGCCGGGGCCGGTGGGCTACCTGGTCAACCACCCCGGTGGGCTCGCGGGAGTCCAGGGCATCGGATACGACTACGTGCTGGGATCGGGCGGTCTCTACGTCCAGTCCCAGGGCGCTCACCTGACGGCGCGGGTGCCAGTCGCATCCTGCGAGGTGCGGGGGCTCGCTCCCGTGACCGAGAAGGTGGAGCTTGCCCACGGCCCCATCCCGTCCCGGCTCTTCGAGCTTGGCCTGCGCTGGTTCCAGGACGACCCCGGCACCGAGCGGTTCTTCGCCGTGCGGTGGGACGGGCGAGCCTACCGGCTGGTGGTCCCCCCGCAGGCGGGGACCACAACGAGACTCGCGTATCAGCCCCCGGCTGGGGTGGTCGCCGAGTTCCACTCCCACGGAGGCTCCCGCGCCTTCTTCTCGGCCACCGACGACCGGGACGAGCAGGGCTTCCGCATCTACGGCGTCGTCGGACGCCTCGATGACCCCCGGCCCGAGCTGCGTCTCCGGGTCGGGGTCTACGGCCACTTCGCCCCGGTGGACTGGCCCCAGGTGTTCGACGGCCCAGTTCCGGGCGTCCGGCTGACGGGCGAAGAGCCGGATTCAAACGAGGCAAGAGAAAAGGAGGTGACTGAGAAATGCCCTACTACCTGGACAACGCATTCCTGCTGGACAACCCCTGGATAACGGTGGTCGGCTGCGGCGGGACCGGCGGCTTCGTGGCCGAGGGCCTCTGCCGGCTCTTCCAGGGACGGGAGGCCACCATCGTCCTGGTCGACCACGACCGGGTGGAGCCCCACAACCTGCTGCGCCAGAACTTCTACGCCGAGGACGTGGGCAAATTCAAGAGCCAGGCCCTCGCCGACCGGCTGGCACGGGCCTACCGGCGTCCCGTCGGCTACTCGGTCTACGCCTTCCGGGAGGAGGACTCCCAGTCCGACGGGGGCCGCTACCCCGGCCTTCCCCACTACGGGAACTCCCTGCTCATCGGCTGCGCCGACAACGCCGCCGCGCGGAGGGCGATGGCCGAGTCCCTGCCGGGCGACCCGCGACGGTGGGTCATCGACGCGGGCAACGACACCACTTGGGGGCAGTTGCTTATAGGCAACGTCGCCGACCGGGACTTTGGGGATGAACAAGCCTTCGCGAGGGAGACCTGCTACCTGCTGCCCGCGCCCACGGTGCAGCGCCCCGACCTGTTGACCGCCGTGTCGACCACCCCGCCGGACGTGGACTGCGCCGCTGCCCTCGACCTCACCGACCAGGACCCCACCATCAACCAGATGATGGCGTCCCTGGTGTTACAGGTGGTCCGCCGCATGGCGGCGGGAACCTGCCCCTTCATGGGCCTCTACCTGGACATGGAGCAAGGGACGGTCACCCCCAGCTACGTCACCCCGGAGGCGGTGGAGCGGGTGGTGCGGTCTGACGCCCTGGAGGGAAGGATAGCGACCTGGTGAACAGGGCTCAAGAATGCAGTCAGAGAAGCAACAAGGAGAAGAGAAACCATGCTTGACGAGAAAGGAAACGCCATGACCACCACAACCTGGCAGGACGCTCACAGCGGGCCACGCGGACACCAGCTCATGACCAGGGAGCTCGCCGACACCATCCCGCCCCTGTACGCCAATGACGGCGCGGACGACCCCGACGCCGTCGTTGCCAGGGTGAAGCTGTTCAGTCCGTACAACGGCTGGCGCTGGTACATGACCGAGTGGGACCCCGAGACCGGACTGTGCTTCGGCCTCGTCGAGGGGTTCGAGGTGGAACTGGGGTATTTCGATCTGACCGAGCTGGCGGAGGTAACCGTGTTCGGCAGTGTCCCCGCCGTGGAGCGCGACCTGTACTGGAAGCCTCAAACCCTCGGCGCGATCAGGAGACAATCGAGACTCGCAGCATAAGCAAGGTGAGAAGCATCAAGGAAAGGAGCAACCATGCCTGACGAAACTGGAACGGAAGCAACCCGCTCGGATGCCCCGAGCGCAGACGAGAGTCTCTTCGGCGGTGCGGCGGACGACGCGGCTCAAGCGGTTGCCGAGGAGCAGGACGCCAACGAGGAGACCGCACAGGGCCCGCAGGATGCCGACGCCGTCGGGGAACAGGCCGGTCAGCCGGAGGACCTGAAGGTCGTCGTGTCCATCAAGGGAGGCAGGGCCACCATCGGGGTGCAGCGGCCCTCGTCGGACCCGCACATCGAGACCTTAGACGACGGGGACTTGGCCGGGCTGACACAGGAGGTCTTGCCGGTGGTTGAAAGGGCGAAAGCCAAGTGGGAGGACGAACCCAAACATCCGGCTCACGAGAGACCCGCTCCCCCGGCCAAGCGTCGGCCCCGGAGTGGGCAGGGGTCGGCACAGGCCGAGGCCGCCGAGGGAGAGGCGGACGACCAGCAGCAGCCCGAGACGCTGAGGCTGTTTTAGGAGCCGAGGTCAAGGCCCGGATGGGAGTGACCGGGCAGGTGGCCGCACGTACTAGTGTGGCCACCTGCCTTCCGGAGCGGCCGTCTGTGTCGGCGTTTCTTCATTTGTGTGGGCGACGGACACCAAGACGAGGCCCCGGAGCCGCATCGGTCGCTGTTCTCGTGGGCGGAGTTCATGGCCGAGTAGCCAGTCAAGCCGAAGAGTCGCAGCCGCAAGCCCCATCCCACAACCCTCTCAATGTTCGAGTGGGCGCTGGAGATGGAGCAGGAAAGAGAGGAAGAGCCGGTCGGCGCGGGGAGCTAGGCTGGGCAGGAAAGGGGGAGGCCGTCGCAGTGGCGGCCTCCCCGGGCTTCCCATGTATGCGGCCCTCTTTGCGTTTCAGCCCTGTCACCCGTCCCTGTGTGCGGGCTTTTCTTGTTGCCGGGAATCTCCGATAGTCGCGAGCTGTCGGACGACATGGTCCGGTCGCGGAGAAGCGGGGCTACTCGACCGGGTTCTTGCGGGGCCTCCCGCGACGCCGGCCCTCCGCCGCCCAGAAATAGACGGCGCCGGCCGTGCGGCGGACCTCCAGGTCCTTCCCCAGCACCTCCGCCGCCGCCGTAAGCCTGCGCCGGACCGCCAGGGGCGTCTCGCCCTCTCCCGGCTCCAACATCCCCGCTTCCCCCGAACCAACGCTCTGGATGTACCCGACGTACTCCTGAAGCAGCGCCGCGCGCTTGCCCGTGGCGCTCTTCGCCCGCGCTTCGCCTATGGGAAGGGTGCCAAACGTCGGCATGCCGTCTACCTCCAAATGCGAGCTATCCCATCCCCCTATACCGCCCCCTGCGCCGCAAGCGTAACCGCTCGAGTCCTCCACGTCCACATTCCCGACTCCCGGGCGACGGCCCAAAGGGAGAGTCCCCGACGCCTGGCCCGCCGCACGTCTTCCCATTGAGTCGTCTGTCCGGCCGTGGGCCGCCCCTGCCGCTGCGCCCTGGATGTGCGAGGTCTCAAGGCCCGTTCAGCTCCTACTGTTTCCCATGCTGCCAGGCCATCGCGCCACCGGCGTCCGGGCCCGCTCGCACAGCGGCTCCCGTCGGTCTCACCTGGAGTGGCCCCCTGGGTTGCCCCGAGCAGGCCGGGCCGTGGTGGAGCCTCCTGCGTGGGGATGGTGTCCGCCAGGTACTGCACCGGGAGCCGGCCCCTCCACGTCTTCATGGCCTGCGACCCGCACTCCAGTGCAGCTCGGACGACCACCGCCAGGCGGCAGCTGCGGCGTTTGCCGGTTGTGCTCCACGGTGTTGTCCCCGGCCACCTTGCGGCCATGCGTGAAGCAAATGGGTTGATCCGGGGATACGGAGTGCTCCCGGGGACGGTTGCCGGGGCTCGACTCCTTGGCCGCCGCACCGAGCTTCTTGTTGAGGCGCGGCAGGGAGCGGTCCTGGGCCCCACTCGGTTGCCAGCCGGTCCTGGGGTGTGGCCGCCGGGCGCTCGCCTGGGGCGAGGTGGGGAGCGTCCGGTGGATGCCCGGTCCCTCCGCGGCACGAGCGAACCATGTACCGCCTGCTGTGTCAGTCCGGCAGGCGCTGCAAGTGGTTCGGCAGGCTGCACGCGGCCCGCCTGGGCGGGGATGACGGCGGCCCGGCTTGGCAGGACGCTCGCTCATGCGGAGCGCAACCGTTGCATGAGTACCACCGTTGCGGCACGTTGGCAGCGTCCCGGCTCGACCGACTAAGGGTACGGGCACGCAACCCCCTTGACAACGTGTAGTACAATCACAACTTATGTATGGTATCACTGCATGATATCTATGCATGATACTAGTACACCACTCCTGGAAAGAGGGGGGTGCCCTCGGGGTTCCGAAGCCGCAGCCAGGTACCCCGCCGAAGTGGCTGCCGGTACGGAACAGGAAGCGGCGGACGACCGGGGAAGCCGGTCCGCCAGATCCTTCAGGACCGCGGGGTGAAGATCCGCATGGACGGGAAGCGGAGGACCGATGGCAACCGCCTCGTGGAGTGGCTGCCGGCACTCAGCAAAGGACGAGAGGGGTCTGCATGAACGTCTACGTCAACCCCGGAGAGCACTGGGGGCCTGCCTCCGGTTCTCCAACGGCCTGACGGGGCCTCAGACCCTGGGCTGGCAGACCCCGGCCGTCTCTCCTCGGCCGGCGTCGCGGAGTTAGACCTGATCGTGCGCCCACGGCTGAATCAGTGGGTGGACCCCTGGGGGCGGCGGCGGGTTGACGTGGTGCTCCCGTGGTACGACTGGCAGGGAACCTTCACGGGCAAGCCCAGGGTCCCGGAGGACTGGCCGCCCCTGGACGACGAGTGTGACGGAAAGTCGGGGCTCACGGGCCTGGAGCGGCACTGGGCGTGCTACCTCACGTGGGCGCCCGTCGCTGGTTCGCACATCCCCAAACCGGGAGCGTTTCTTGGAGGCGATGTCGAAGCGGCAGATCCAGCTCAACAGGGGGGTCGATGCGGACTAAGGTGAGGGTCTGGTTGGCGAGTTCCGCGGTGGTTGCGACAGTGTCGCTGTCGCTGTCGCTGGTGGCGGTGGCGATGGCGCAGGGGAGCGGAGAGGGGGCGTCACCGGGGACTGGGATCGTTCGTAGCTGTCTCCCCGGAGGGGAGTGCGGGGCGCTGGGGCGGGCGGCGTTCGACCTGCACGCGGAGAATACTGCTCCGACGGGCATCCTGGCGGAGGCGACGCGTATCTACATCGTGGACGCGGACGAAGAGCAGGTGTTCAGCTATCACACCAGCGGCACGTTGGCGTCCAGGCATGATCTTCACGCGCACAACCAGGACCCCGTGGGGCTGGCCAGGGTTGGGAGCGACTTCGGCGTTTTCGACAATGCTGACGGGTCGGTGTATCTGTACGACTCGAAGTGGAGTCACAGCTCGACGGAGGTCGTGTCCATGGGCGGGGGGTTCGGGGGGATGGACTACTACGCGGAACGGTACTACCTGGCCCGGGCCAGCGTGTCCGGCGGCAGTGTGTGGGTGTCTACTAGGGGCGGAGGGTACGATGAGGCGGCGTCCTTCAACCTGCGGCAGGGGCGGGACGATCCCCGTGGCATCGCAGTCACGGACGACTACGTGATTGTTGCTGACGGGGCCGACATGGAGGTGGACGTCTACAACCACACGGGGGACGTGGTGGAGGCTGACCATACGCAGCTGATCGTGCGGATAGCGGGGCTGTCTGTGCTCGGGCACGTGCTGTACATCCTGTATGACGCTGGACAGACGGAGACGTTTGCTCCGGAGACGCCCACGCCCACTCCCACTCCCACGCCGACACCCACACCCACGCCGACACCCACGCCCAACGTGACGCCCCCGCCGGTGGGCAACATCCCGCCCACAATCGATAGTGGCCCGTCGTCTGTGACATATAGGGAGGACCGCACTGGTTTGGTGGCGAGATATAGGGCCAGTGACCAAGACGATGACAACATTTCATGGTCGATCGGAGGCACAGACTGGAGGCAATTCAGTATGGACCACGGTCGCCTATCTTTCGGGGCGCCGCCGGACTTCGAGAAACCAAGAGACGCAGGCGGCGACAACGTCTACGACGTCATCGTCACGGTGAGGGACGACGGTGATCCCCAGTTGTCTGATACACTGGCAGTCACCGTCACCGTCACCAACGTGAACGAACAGCCAGTGGTTGTGGAAAATGCACCGATTACCGGCCCGCCGCTGGAGGTGGGGGACCCTGCCGCCACTATCAACCTGTCGGACAAGTTCAGCGATGAGGACGGCGACACGTTGCGGTACACTGCCACCTCAGACCAGACCAGCGTTGCGACTGTGAGCGTGAGTGGGGGCAGTTTGACTGTTATGGCTGTGGGGGAGGGCACGGCCACGGTCACGGTGACGGCGCACGACCGCCCCTCTGGGCAGGGAGGGTTGAGCGTATCCCAAAGCTTCACCGTGACGGTAACTACCAGATCAATTGTCATCGATATTGTGCCGTCCACTAAGGTGCGCCCCGACAAGAATGACGAAGAAACCAAAGAGAAGATAAGAAAGGACAACGAATTCTTCCAAATTGCTTCCCTCACTTGGGACCAGATTCCAAACACGGTGAAATACACCGTTAATGCTCGCACTTCCAGTGACAACCTTCAAGGTTCCGCGGTGGGTGGCCCGTGGATGCCCATCGACACTCAGTATCTGTGCGAGAGTGACGGCATTTCTAGTACTTGCAAGTTGGATATTCTCCTTAAGTCAATTCTTCCCAATGGTGAAGGCCTTGGAGATGCGTTTGCCTTCGAGTTTCGTGTATTGGCCGAAGACACCAATGGCGTCACTATAAGCAGCGGTGAGACCATGATAGTTGATAGTCCAATCTCACTGGCCACCGTAACCAGCGAGACTCCAATAGGAAGCGCCGAACTCAAATGGAGTATCCCGGAGTGGCTTCCACCAGCTTCCAACAACCGCTATTTCGTTCGGTACCGGCAATACATGTCCACATCGCCATGGGGCGTCAAATCGCTTGAACTCGGAAGCAGCGTATCATCCGGGCAAGGCAGAATTGACTCTCTAGACCTCAGGAGCATTTATGAGATTCAGTTCTATTACGACACGAGCTCAGGTACTCGCGTCTATGCAGGGCGGTACACGTATGTCTGGCCATCACGGGAAGTGCCGCCAAGGGAATTGCCATCGCCCGAGACCGAGGAAGAGAGCCTAACCCTAGACGAGATCGAGCTAGTAACCTTTAAACTGGACCCACGCGCGAGCAAGGAGTATCGGTACCGGGTGTGCCGAGATACGTTCCCTGGAGACGATGCCATCAAAGACAAATGGGCATCCCTCATTGCGGATGCCCTTGAACAGTGGGAATCGGCTACGAGCGGAACAGTGGTGATGACCTATGAAGCTAGCGAACCATGCGCCAACTACTCACAATTTCATCCAGAGATAGTGCAGACGCTTATTGATCGGCTAAATGCATTGACTGATGAGACCGACGATACGGTAACATCGCTGACCAAAGAGCAGATAGGCGGGATCATTGAAGAGCTTCTGGGCAATTTTGATGTGATGAGGTTGGAGCATGTTCAAGGGGTTGATAGGAGCGCAAATGAAATATTCATTTTCAACGACGATCATCTGCAAGAGTATGTGCCTATTGGGCGAAGAGTAGGGTATAGAGATTGTCCCCTAACTCTCAGGAAAAATCGGGCGCCCGCATGTGCGACATATGATGTGGACGACCAGCCGGGGGACATACAGCTGGTTAAGAGTTTTGTTGTCAACTCCTCACTGAGTATCCCGGACTTTATACAATTCAACAAGTGCAAATCAGACCTTCCAAGGGGTAGTAATGGGAACAGTTCATACTATCTCTACTGGCTCTTGCTGCATGAAGCAGGACACGCCCTGGGACTCCGGGGTCATCCGGATCGAAGAGACTCGGTTATGGATATCGGCTATCGTACGAAGGATTGTTCCCCGCATCCCATCGACGTTATGGCGATCCAAGCCATGTACCAGACGTTGCGGGAACCGGAGGCAGCCCCGTGACGCTGCGGATTGGGCTCCTTCTCTTCGCAGTGTTTGTGGTCGTATCGACGCAAGCGGCGTCAGCGGAGGCCCGCCTTGGCGAGCCAGCGTGCGGTTGTTGCAGCATGCTGCCAGAGGACGACTTCGACCCTAGGCACGCCAACAAGGTTCGATGGACCAGCGACGGTTCCCAGATAGTCTTTGAGGCGGATATGGCCGTTTACGTTGTCGCCGCTGACGGATCGCGGCTACAAGAGGTCGGGAATGGCGAATATCGGGGAGACAGAGGGATGTCGCCTCCTTCCGACCCCACCCTCAGCTTGGACGTATCGCCGAGCAATGATCGGATCGCGTACGCGACGTGTCGACATCCCCTTAGTGAAACTCGCTCGAGCCGTCTGTCTGAATGGACAGTCGAGAGAATTCAATTCGAGATCGTAACGGCGAATTTCGACGGCACCAACCCCCAAAGGCTGACCGAGAACACAGTTCTCGATTATTTCCCTGTCTGGTCGCCGGATGGAGCCCACATCGCATTTATCTCGGGCGGGTCGGTGTTTGGCGACCTCAGTGAGCCTCATCGACTCTACACGATGGCGGCAGACGGCTCCGACGTCTTCGAGGTCAGTACTTGGGGCGGTCTGCGCGTCGAGCTCTATCCGCCGGCCTGGTCGCCCGATGGGCGACGGATCGCCTTCGTTGCGGAAGAGGGAGAGGGTGATGCATTTCGAACTGCGGTCCACACGGTCAGCCTGGACGATTTCGAGTTTACGAGGATATCGGACGCCCGGAGCGGGCCGTCGTGGTCCCCGGACGGGAGTCGGTTGGCGTTCGCCAAATCGGTCGATGGCGGAGTAGGAGTCTACACGGCTGCCGCCGACGGTACCGATGTTCGTCTGGTGACTGCCATGGAGGAGAGCTCAGGTTCCTGGGCGCCGGTTTGGTCGCCATCGCGTTCTGAGATGCTGGTGAGCTGCGCCACGGTGTGCGTGGTGGACGCGGAGGACGGTTCACTGGTGGGCAGGTCGCCCATCAATCTGCACGGAGGGAACGTCGCCACGTGGTCTCCGGACGGCTCCCGGATCGCGGTGATGGGCGAGTATTCCCCTCAGAACGGAAGTATCGCGCTCTACACCATGGATCGAGACGGCACGGACCTACAGGTCCTGGTGCGGGGCGGCCGCTCGCTCGTAGCGGAGAACTCCGGCTGGCAGGACACGGACGTTGGTGTCGCTTCGTGCTCCGCGGGCTATGTGGTCGCGGAACCGGAGACGAACCCCGGCCTGGTCAGAGATTGCGAGATTCTCATGCGGGCAAGGGGTGTCCTGGTTGGTATGGCGCGGTGGAGGCCGTACCGCAGTGACCTCTCCGGGCAACCACCGGACAGCACGTGGGGCGACGTCGTCATGAACTGGGGGCCAGGCACTCCCATCGACCAGTGGACGGGGGTAAGGATAGAACACGTTTGCGTTCCGCCAAGCAGGTTGGGGACGGACGGGTGCAGGTTGGCCCACCCCTTTGCTGAGCCTATCCTCGGGCCGCCGACGCCCTACGTTTCAATAGCCCCAGCCCCGCTTTGGCGTTTCCGGCAACTATTCACTCTGCCGGAGGCGCGCGTGACCGGCTTGAGTGTCCGCACTGGGAGTCCCAACACAGACACGGATTTAGCCCGCTCGATTCCACCTGAGCTGGGAGACCTCGTCAACCTGAGGAGCTTGGACCTGTCCGGGTATGCTGGGTATGCTAGATCCTATGCCCCCCGGCGCCCACACGGGCTGTCCGGCGGCATCCCGCGGGAGTTGGGCAAGCTACGGTTCCTGCGAGAGCTGGACCTGAGACACAACCAGCTCACTGGGAGCATACCGCAAGAGCTAGAGCGTCTGACGGAGCTCACGGGACTGCGGCTGGATTACAACCAACTGACCGGAACCATCCCGCCTGAGTTGGGCCGTCTCACGAAGCTGTGGGTGCTGTCGTTGACGGAGAACCAACTGACCGGGGAGGTCCCTCCGGACCTGGGCGGCATCACCTCCCTGGAACGGCTCAACCTGTCGGGCAACCAGTTCGAGTGCCTGCCGGCGGAGTTGGTCTACAAACAGGGCTTGGGGCTAGATGTCAGAGGACTGGAAACGTGCCTTGCCTCCTCGTATGCGTTCCAGGTCAGCGAGCTTGCAGGCGTTGGTCATCCCGTCGGCGCCGTCTTTGCAACAGAGGCCGACGCGGTGTCGTACTCCATTACTGCGGGAAATGAGGAGGGCAGGTTCGCCATCGACGAGGACTCGGGCGAGATTACGATGGCCGGCCCGCTGGATGCTGAGGCCGAATCGTCGTACGACCTGGCCGTAGAGGTGAAGGACGAGACGGGCGAGGCCGTTGCCGCGTCCGTCAAGATCACAGTGCTTTCCAGGCTGGAACCGTGCTCCAGAGGCATCGCCGTGCCAGACCCCGGCGACAACCCCGAGTTGGTAAGCGACTGCGCATTTCTGCTGGCGGCGAGAGACACGCTGGACAGGTCACGATATAGCTTCGCACCATATAACCTGAACTGGAGCGCCGCCACTCCCATAGCGGATTGGCGTGGCGTCAAGGTCGGAGGATCGCCGCGCCGCGTCCAAACGCTGGACCTCAACATCGAGAACTGGGGTGAGATTTATGGAGACGTCATACCGCCGCCACTCTCCGGGGAGCTCGCTCCGGAGCTGGGTGGACTGACTGGCCTCTGGGGCCTGGACCTTCTCTACAGCAGCATTGGGGGCGAAATACCGCCGGAATGGGAGAACCTGTCGGGGCTGGAGGTCCTGTATCTGAACACCCGCCGGCTGACGGGCTGCATCCCGGCGTCCTTACGGGACGTTGAGCGCACTAACCTTGGGGACCTGGAGCTTCCTAACTGCGAGGAGGGGTGAATCCCCGGATGGGTGGCAAGCACAATATGAACTGGGCAAACGCCGCGACATCACGAAAAGACACAGTGGCATGGGTCGCTGCCTTGGCCCTCATGCTGTTGTTGTTCGCCAGTGCCGGGTGCAGGGACCACGACGATTCCGAGTACATGCGGGGCCAGGGAGCAGAACCGGTCAGTCTGCCGGCCACCAGCAAGGAAGATGCCGGGGCCTGCATACCTGTCGACGTAGCGAATCCGTTGTGCGAACCACGCGACATCAGTTCCCTTGAGCTGTTCTCCAGTGGTCCCAGCGACAACGCCGTATACTTCACGGGGGACGAATCCACAGTGGAGCAAGTTCTAGAAAAGGGGGTTCTGCTGACCGGCGTTTCGCCCGTTCATATCGCATTTCGGGGAACCCCGTCCCAGGAATTTATCCGGTGCGACTGGCGGGCCGTGGCCAGGACCCTGGGACAGAGAGAGCGGGCCATCCGCTTCTGGTTTGGATTGGCCGAAGACGACTCAATACCAAAGGCTCCAGTTGTCGAAACAATATTCGCCGTCACCCTTGATGTGTTGGACCCAGTGTTTCGTGAGACTGTTAAGTCGAGTTTCCTCGCGATAGCTCGCGGCGGCGTATCAAACGAGTACCTGTACTTGACCTGTTACGCGGGCTACGCCGCCAGCGAGTACCTGCTGGGCGCCGGGCCCAGCGTTCTGACCGTGGCCTACGACTGGATGGGGGAGGCGCGCTCATACGAACTCTACAGGAGGGAGCACGACGCTGGCGAATTCAACGGCGAGCCGCTTATGACCGAGGGAGAATACCAGGCCTCTCTCGACGGCATGGTACGGGAAGCCGAAGCGTCCCTACACGGCATCATTCCGGCTCGTGAGGGGGTGGTGATGGTGGCGCCGATGGGGGCGCACGACGCCATTGCGGTGGAGGCGTGGCAGGCGGTGGAGCAGTGGGACCTGCAGACGGATGACCAGGGGGTGGTGCAGGCCGTCCGCTACGGGGTGTCCGAGGGTGACCCCGAGCACACGCAGACCCTGGCGGACCTGAAGAGCCGGATCACGGCGGCGGCGGCCACCGACGCCTTCGCCGGCGACCGGATCGCCAACGTAAGCGGGCTGACGCAGTACTACCGGGACATCGGGGCCTACGGGGACATCACCCCCGACGACGGGTCGACGGCGACCTTCACGCCGGCGCAGCCGCCGGCGGCGTACAGCTGCGCCGGTGGGACGGCGGTGACGAGCCCGGCGGTAAACCTGGGGCTGGTGCACGACTGCGAGGCGCTGGTGGACGGGAAGGACGCACTGCGTGGGACGGGGGCGCTGAACTGGAGCACGGGGACGGCCATCGCCGATTGGGACGGGATCACCACGGCGGGCACGCCGAGCCGGGTGACGCAGGTGGAGTTGGACGACGAGAGCCTGACGGGGAGCATCCCCGCGGGAGTGGGGACCCTGTTCGAGCTGACCCACCTGGACCTGAGCTCGAACTCGTTGACCGGGGACATACCGGCGGAGCTGGGGTGGCTGTTCAACCTGGAGGAGGTGCGGCTCTCCGGGAACAGCCTGACGGGCTGCATTCCCCTGGCCCTGCGGGACGTGGCCGTCAACGACCTGAGCTCGCTGAACCTGCTGTACTGCCGGCCGCCCGCGCCCGGGAGTCTCAGCGCCGGGACGCCGGGGGAGAGCAGCGTGGCCCTGAGCTGGGGAGCGGTGGCCGACGCCGGGACGTACCGGGTGGAGCACCGGCCCGAGGGGCCGGGGCCCTGGACGGTGGACGACGACACCCTGACGACCACGTCCCACACCGTGGACGGGCTGTTCTGCGGCACCGACTACCAGTTCCGGGTGAGCGCCTACGGGAGCGGGACGACGTATGTCGGCGCGTGGAGCGAGCCGTCGGCGCCCTTCACGGCGTCCACCGGGGCCTGCGTGCCGCCGGTGTTCGCGCAGACGTCCTACAGCTTCAACGTCATGAAGGACGCGGCGCTGGACGCCGTGGTGGGGAGCGTGTCGGCCACCGACGACAGCGGGGAGCCGGTGAGCTACGCCATCACAGCGGGGAACGAGGACGGGCTCGTCGTCATCGACGAAGGGACCGGGGCGATCACGGTGGCGGCGGACCTGAGTGGGGAGGCGGGGACGACGGCGACGCTGACGGTGGCGGCGCGGGACGCGGTGGGCGGGGAGGCGACGGTGCCGGTGACGGTGGCGGTCACGGAGACGTGCGACAGCGGGGCGGCGGTGGCGAACCCCGGGCGGAATCCGGGGCTGGTGAGTGACTGCAAGACGCTGCTGGGGCTGCAGGTAGCCCTGCCGGGTACGGGCGGGCTGAACTGGAGCGCGGACCTGGCCATGAGCGAGTGGCGGGGCGTCTCCCTGAGCGACCCACCCCGGCGCGTGTGGGTGCTGCAGCTGCGGAACAGCGGGTTGCAGGGGGTCCTCCCGGCGGCCCTGGGCGACCTGGCGGGGCTTGAGGAGCTGTGGCTGGACGGCAACCAGCTGACGGGGGAGATCCCGCCGGAGCTGGGCAACCTGTCCGCCCTCCTTGGCCTGTATCTGGAGGGCAACCAGTTGACGGGGGAGATCCCGCCGGAACTGGGCAACCTGTCGAACCTGGAGGACCTGTTCCTCTACAACAACCAGCTCACCGGGAGCATTCCGCCGGAGGTGGGGGGCCTGACGGAGCTGCGGCGGGTGTGGATCCGCAACAACCAGCTCACGGGGGTGATTCCGGGGGAGTTGGCGGAGTTGGAGGACCTGAACTACCTGTTGATGAACGGCAACAGCTTCGTGGGCTGCGTGCCGGCGGGGCTGCGGGACGTGGCGTTGAACGACATCGGCACCCTGGGGCTTTCGGACTGCCCGGCCGGCGTGGTGCCGACGCCCACGGGGCTGAGCGCGTCCCTGGCCGCGGGGGCCTTCACCCTGACGTGGAACGCCGTGACGGGGGCGGGCCTCTACGAGGTGGAGCACCGGGTGGGAGACGGGGACTGGACGGCGCTGCCCCGCGTGCCGGGCACCGCCGCGACATACACGCCCGAGGACGCTCCCGTGTGCGGCACCAGCTATCAGTTCCGGGTGCGGGCCCGGGGCGACGGCATGACGCGGGTGGCCAGCTGGGGAACCGAGTCGACGGCCTTCCCCCTGACGCCGAACTGTCCCCCGGAGTTCGACCCGGACTCCTACGCCTTCTCCGTGGCGGAGGACGCGGAGGTGGGCGACGCCGTGGGCACGGTCTCGGCCACGGACCCGGATGCGGGGGACACGGTGACCTACACCATCGCGGCAGCGGGGAATGCAGGGGGCGCGTTCGCTGTCGACGGCAGCGGCGTGATCACCGTGAACGCGGCCCTGGACTTCGAGACCGCGAACGAGTACATGCTGACGGTGGAGGCCGCGGACGGGCGGGGCGGGACGGACACGGCCACCGTGACCATCGCCGTGACCGACGTGGCGGAGGACGCGCCCCCGGCGCCCACGGGGCTGACGGCGAGCCTGGCCGGCGGCGTCTTCTCCCTGGAATGGGACGCCGTGGACGGGGCAGCCAAGTACGAGGCCCAGCACACGACCGACGCCGCGGAGGCAGCGACGGTGACGTGGACGGCGCTGCCGGAGGTCGCCACCACCTCCCAGAGCTACGCGCCGACGGGCGGGCCGGCCTGCGGGACCGAGTACCGGTTCCGGGTGCGGGCCTACGGCGACGGGGAGACCTACGCCGCGGTGTGGGGAGCGGAGTCGGCCGCCGAGCCGGAGGAGACCCCGGCCTGCAACCTGCCCCCGGTCTTCGACCCGGACTCCTACGCCTTCGCGGTGGCGGAGGACGCCGCGGTGGGGGCCGCCGTGGGCACGGTCTCCGCCACGGACCCCGACGCGGGCGACACCGTGACCTACACCATCACGGCGGGGAACACGGGGGATGCATTCGCCATCGACGGGAGCAGCGGAGCGATCACCGTGAACGCGGCGCTGGACCGCGAGGCCGAGGACGAGTACACGCTGACGGTGGAGGCCGGCGACGGGGAAGCCGCGGACACGGCGGAGGTGACGGTGACGGTGGCGGAGGCCGCCTGCTCGGGCGGGGTCGTCGTGCCCGACCCGACCGCCAACCCGGGCCTGGTGGGCGACTGCGAGACCCTGCTGGGCGTGAAGGACGCGCTGCGGGGCACGGCGACGCTGAACTGGGGCTTCGGGACCGCGATGACGGGCTGGGACGGCGTGACGGTGGGCGGGGCGCCGAGCCGGGTCACGGGGCTGGACCTGCGGAGCCGCAGTCTGACCGGCATCGTTCCGGCCGGGTTGAGCGGGCTGGACGGCCTGCAACGCCTGGTGTTGAAGTCCAACGGGCTGACGGGCGGGATACCGGCTGTGCTGGGCGGCCTCTCCAACCTGCGGGAGCTGGACCTCTACGCCAACCAGCTGACGGGCGGGATACCGGTGGAGCTGGGCGGCCTGTCCAACCTGAACGGCCTGTGGCTCCACGATAACCAGTTGACGGGCGGGATACCGACTGAGCTGGGCGGCCTGTCCAACCTGGTATGGCTGGCGCTGTCGGGGAACGATTTGAGCGGCGGGATACCGGCGCAGCTCGGCGGCCTCACCGATCTGTCGCAGCTGTGGCTGCAGGGGAACCAGCTAAGCGGGGAGATACCGTCGGAGCTGGGCGGACTGGCGAGCATGCAGATCCTCCGGCTGCACGACAACCAGCTGAGCGGGCCGGTCCCGTGGCAGCTGGGCAACCTGGCGGATAGCCTGCTGATCCTCCACCTGTCCGGCAACCCGCTGGAGGGCTGCGTGCCGCCGCCGTTGCGGAGCGTCGCCACCAGCGACCTCGGCGAGCTTGGGCTGCCCTACTGCACGCAGGAGGGACCGGTCCCTGCGCCCACGGGCCTCAGCGTGACGCTGGCGGACGGCGCCTTCACCATCGCGTGGGGCGCCGTGACCGGCGCGGCCCGGTACGAGGTCCAGTGGCGCGTAGAGGGGTCGGGCGACGCCTGGGCGGCCCTGCCGGCGGTCACCACTGCCAGCGCCACCTTCAGCCCGGTCTGCGCCACGACCTACGAGTTCCGGGTCCGGGCCTACGGCGACGGCGCGACCCACGGCGCCGGGTGGGGCGCGGAGTCGGCCGTCGAGACGGAGGCGGCCCCGGCCTGCAACGAGCCGCCGGAGTTCGACCCGGACTCCTACGCCTTCTCCGTGGCGGAGGACGCCGCGGTGAACGACGCCGTGGGCACGGTCTCGGCCACGGACCCCGACGCGGGCGACACCGTGACCTACACCATCACCGCCGGAAACACGGGGGACGCGTTCGCCATCGACGGCGGCAGCGGAGCGATCACCGTGAACGCGGCCCTGGACCACGAGACCGACGGCTCGTACACCCTGGCGGTGCGGGCCGCGGACGCGCGGGGCGGCACGGACACGGCGGCGGTGGTCATCACCGTCACCGACGTGGCGGAGAACCCGCCCCCGGCGCCCACGGGGCTGACGGTGGGCCTGGCGAACGACGTCTTCTCCCTCTCCTGGAGCGCCGTCTCCGGCGCGGCCCGGTACGAGGCGCAGTGGCGCACCGATGCGGCGGACGCGGATTGGGCAGCCCTGGCCGCCACCACCGCCACGTCCACCACCTTCGCGCCGGCGGGCGGGCCGGCCTGCGGGACCGAGTACCGGTTCCGGGTGCGGGCCTACGGGGACGGGGCCGCCTACACCGCGATGTGGGGGACGGAGTCCAGCGTCGAGACGGAGGAGACCCCGGCCTGCAACGAGCCGCCGGAGTTCGACCCGGACTCCTACGCCTTCTCCGTGGCGGAGGACGCCGCGGTGAACGACGCTGTGGGCATAGTCTCGGCCACGGACCCCGACGCGGGCGACACCGTGACCTACACCATCACCGCCGGAAACACGGGGGACGCGTTCGCCATCGACGGCGGCAGCGGAGCGATCACCGTGAACGCCGCCCTGGACCACGAGACCGACGGCTCGTACACCCTGACGGTGCGGGCCGCGGACGCGCGGGGCGGCACGGACACGGCGGCGGTGGTCATCACCGTCACCGACGTGGCGGAGAACCCGCCCCCGGCGCCCACGGGGCTGACGGTGGGCCTGGCGAACGGCGTCTTCTCCCTCTCCTGGAGCGCCGTCTCCGGCGCGGCCCGGTACGAGGCGCAGTGGCGCACCGATGCGGCGGACGCGGATTGGACGGCCCTGGCCGCCACCACCGCCACGTCCACCACCTTCGCGCCGGCGGGCGGGCCGGCCTGCGGGACCGAGTACCGGTTCCGGGTCCGGGCCTACGGGGACGGGGCCGCCTACACCGCGATGTGGGGGACGGAGTCCAGCGTCGAGACGGAGGAGACCACGGCCTGCAACGAGCCGCCGGAGTTCGGCCAGGACTCCTACGCCTTCTCCGTGGCGGAGGACGCCGCGGTGAACGACGCCGTGGGCACGGTCTCCGCCACGGACCCCGACGCGGGAGACACGGTGACCTACACCATCACCGCCGGAAACGGGGACCGGAAGTTCGGCATCACCCCGAGCAGCGGCACCCTGCGCGTCGTGGCCGCCCTGGACCACGAGACCGACGGCTCGTACACCCTGGCGGTGCGGGCCTCGGACGGGCGGCGCGGGACGGACACGGCCACCGTGACCATCGCCGTGACCGATGTGCCCGAGGAGCTGCCTCCCGCCCCCGCGAGCGTGGCCGTCACCCTGACGGACGGCGGCTTCTCCCTCACCTGGGACCCGGTGGCAGGGGCGAACACCTACGAGGTGGAGTACCGCACCGGCGGGGAGGAGGGCACGTGGGCCAGCGCGGGGGCGGCCACCACCGCCAGCCTCACCTACACCCCTACGGGCGGGCTCCCTTGCGGCACGACCTACGACTTCCGGGTGCGGGCCCACGGGGACGGGACAACCTACCTGGCCGGCTGGGGTGAGTACTCCGGCGCCGACCCGGTGACCATCGAGGACTGCAACGGGCCGCCTGCCTTCGGCGACGACGTCTACTCCTTCGCCGTGGCGGAGAGCGCCACGGCGACCACCGCCGTGGGCAGCGTGTCGGCCACCGATCCGAATGCTGACGACGCCCTGACCTACTCCATCACCGCGGGGAACGAGGACGGAAAGTTCGACATCGACGGGAGCAGCGGGGCCGTCACCGTGGCGGCC
The DNA here is from genome assembly GCA_965197715.1 of Dehalococcoidia bacterium. Classification (GTDB taxonomy): domain Bacteria; phylum Chloroflexota; class Dehalococcoidia; order Lucifugimonadales; family UBA1127. The sequence goes on along the minus strand of OZ240224.1, from coordinate 1,332,695 downwards.
GGCCTGGACGCCGACACGGTGCACTTCTACTGGTTGACGGTGGAGGTCTCCGACGGCAACGGCGGCGTCGCCTCCGCCACCGTCAGCATCTCCCTTCTCCTTGCGGAGTGCTCCAACGGCGTGGTGGTGACCAGCCCGGGCGACAACCCCGAACTGGTCCGGGACTGCTCGTTGATGCTGGCGATGAAGGACGCCCTGGAGGGTACGGGCAGCCTGGACTGGAGCGCGGACACCCCCATCGCCGAATGGCAGGGGGTATGGGTGGTCGGCGATCCGTCGTACCACGTCCAGGACATCATCCTCGAGAATCTTGGCCTGACCGGGAGCATCCCCAGGGCGTTTGCCGGGATGGAGCGGCTGCGCAGGCTGGACCTCGATGACAACGCGCTGACGGGCGGGATACCGGCGGAACTGGGTACGCTGGGGCATCTGCGGTGGCTGTACCTGAACAATAACGCGCTGACGGGGGATATACCGGCGGAGTTGGGGAACCTGGCCAATCTGGAGATGCTGCACCTGCAGAGCAACCGGCTCACCGGGGGGATACCGGCGGAGCTGGGCAAGCTGACGGCGCTCCAACAGCTGATCCTCGACGGCAATCCGCTGACGGGCGGGATTCCCACCCGGCTGGGGGACATGACCAACCTGCAACACCTGTCCCTCAGGGACAACTCCCTGGTGGGAGAGATACCGTCCGAGCTGGAGAAGCTCTCCAACCTGACCTACCTGCAGCTGTCCGGCAACTCCTTGACCGGCTGCATACCCCCAGCGCTCCGCGAGGTGGAGAACAACGACATGGACCTCCTGGGACTCCCCGACTGCGCCGCCTCCGACTCCTCCTAACGCTGTGGGACCCCCCAGGACGGCACGAGAGGTGCTCGCCGTCCTGGGGCGGGGCCTCCCGCCGAGCTGCGACGCCCTCGGGTGGATTGCGTGCTGCGGGGATCGCCTGTCGATTGGCGACCTGCGCGCACGTGGGGGATGACGAGGGGACGGCGCCAAGGGATGCCTGCGGCTTACCCTGGGCGTGTTCTTCAATTGTGATCTCCCAACGAAGAGTCTGTAGCCGAGCCTGATGCTCTTTGCACCTGGGTTTTGGCGTGTGACAATCACTTCGCTCGGGCGGATCGGGGTGCGGCGGACTGAATGCTCCTTGGTCCATGATGCCAGTCTCAGAAAGGGTCAAGCCTGAGCCGAGGTCGCCCGGGATTCATCATCGCAGTCCCGCTTCCGCCGCTTGCAGGCACAACTTGGCAGCGGCCCGGCCGGTTCGTTGCTCCCGGCCAGCAGAAGCAACGTGATCGTCCAGACCGCCAGCAAACCCTAAGCTTGCGCGCCGGCCCGATTCGGGTCAGCCCCCTGCGTCACGCGACCGAGCGCCGCAGAGCGCCCCGGAAGGCAATTGCCCCGGTACCTTCTAGCAGCCGGTGGTCCGGCCCCTGAGGGGGCTTCTCCCCTGCACGCCAGCATGGTGCGACACAGCTGCACAACCTTGAGCAGGCAGATACCGCTACCAATGTGCCGGCTCCATTCGATACGATACCACCGGTACAATACAGCAACCATTCTCAAACCCCACCCTGAGGGTCTGTGTCGATGTCGCCTCCACTCAAGTCGCCGACGACGGCCGTTGGACAGATGCTACCACTGCAGGGACCCTCGCCTCCTTCCACCCAACCTCGCCCCCCCGGCGGCCAGGTCAAGGCCGCCCTACGGGCTTCAGGGTTCGTGCCCGTCCCGATGTAACGATACGCTCGTGACCCGTGTGTGGGGTACCAAGGCATCTTGACGCCGCCGGCGTACGGGGTAGATTAGTAGGAGAACCAGGGAAGTACCAACCACACTGGCCTATACCTCCTCTTGTTCTCCGTGAAGGTTCAATGGAGAGGGAGACCCAGCCAACGCAGGTCGGAAGGTATCATTCAGACCGACGTCGCCGCCGGGCAACTCGGACTTCCGGAGTCGCGCTTTGGGACTGATTTCGACAGCAACCGATGCCTTGGCAGGGCGCCGCTGGAGCTTCAACGTATCCGACCCAGACGAACTGCCATACTTGGTGACGATCTGCGTTTGGGTACGCTGGTCTATATTGGTTGTCTGTGTAATTGAGCTTATCTACCGCCCTGGATTTACTCAATTCCAGTATATCGCTTATGTGTCTTGCCTGTTGCTGCTCGTGTCAGCTAACGGCTATGTGCACTACCGCGTACTGTCACGTCGTTCGGTGACACAACACTGGCTGCTCGCCCTCAGCGCAATGGACGTAGTGCTGATTACTAGCGGTATGATAGTAGGCGGGGGGTACAGTAACTACTTTTTCTATCTGGTGTACTACCCTGCCCTAGCCGGGTTCGCCGTTCTTTTTAGCTCCTTCAGGCTATGCATCGCCTGGGCGACGACAGTGGCCGCCATATACGTGGCTGTAAGCCTGACAGTTGGGGAAGGCCTCGACTTTGAGGCAAAGGACGAGAAGGCGCTATTTGCCAGAATCGCCGTCTTCTACGCGATCGTAGCAGCCGTGAATCTGGTCTCCAGGTTCGAGAGGGTCAGGAGGCAAGAGGCCGTCGCGAGGGAGCGAGAGCTTCAGCGGGAGCGCATCGCGCTCTCCCAGACCATACATGACACGACCGCCCAGTCAGCATACATGATCGGGCTTGGCCTTGAGACCGCCATGGAGTTGGCGGACAAGTCTAACCAGAAACTGCTCGACAAACTCGAGGCTACGTACGCCCTCTTGAAGTCGACCATGTGGGAGCTGCGGCATCCCGTCGACATCGGTCTCATATTTGAGGGCAGGGACTTGGGTCGAGTGCTGAAATCGCACGCCGCGGCATTCACTTCAATCACTTCGATTCCTGCTGAGGTAGTCACGACCGGTGGGGAGCCGCCACTAAACTCTGTCACGCGCAGTATGCTCTTTTCGATAGCACACAACGCCCTGACCAACGCGTTTCGGCACTCCCGCGCCAGCAAGGTCGCTATCGAACTCGACTTCGGGGAGAGCGGCCTTCGGATGTCCCTGTCGGACGACGGCGTCGGCCTGCCCGACGACTACGCCGAGCGCGGGCACGGCTTCAGAAACATGAGAGCGGACGCCGAGCGAATGGGTGGAAGGCTCGAGGTGGAGTCGGGCAGGTCCGGACGCGGTACGACGATAACCTGCGTGATCGAGTATGACTCAGCCTGAGGAGGTCGACGACGTGTCTACATCCCCCCAGACCAGGGTTATGATCGTGGACGATCATGCGATTATGAGGGATGGACTGAAAGAGGTGCTGGAACGATCGGGTGATTTCGAGGTGGTGGGACAGGCCCGGGACGGTGTGGAGGCGGTGGAGATGGCTCAGAGTCTCAGACCTGACGTGGTCATCATGGACGTGTTGATGCCGCTCAAGAACGGCATCGACGCGTGTCAGGAGATCGTGGATGCGTTGCCCGAAACCCGCGTGCTCATGTTGACGGCTTCGACCGACGAGGAAGCCGTCGTAGCGTCGGTTGCCGCGGGCGCGACGGGGTATCTTCAGAAGTATTCCGGCAAGGAGAAGCTTCTCGCGACGATCCGGGACGTTGTTGAAGGCGAGTTCCGCGTACCGGGCGACGTGATGAGGCGGGCGCTCGCCGGAACCCGCGCCACCTCGGACGAGGCCGCTATGTCTGGATTGGACAGACTGACCGAGCGGGAACGAGAGATACTGAAGCTGGTTGCGGAAGGGCGGTCGTATGCCGAGATTGCAGAGGCCAGGGGCAACCGGCCGTTGACCATCCGCAACATGGTCTATAGCATCCGGGGCAAGCTGGGTGCCAAGACGAAGCAGGAGATGGTGGTCTGGGCCGTGCGAAGTGGACTGCTGGATAACGACCCGCCATAGTGTTTCACGTCCGCGCCAATATGCCTGGATTGGACGAGCCTCCCATCCCGGCAGACCAGAGGCTCGTGGAGGCTGACGGGCGAAGAAACAAAGAGACGCAAGCAGGTGTGATCATGAGGTGCCGCGTCGTTGCAGCGATAGCCACACCGTAGCGGTCTGCGCCGGGCTTGCTCGTTCAGCAGGTGGCAAGGAATCATCGTCTCTCGTTGAATGACGTGGAAGGGATTCCGCAGCCGGTAGGAGGGAACGGACGATGTCCGACAGCACAATTCAGTTCAAGCCTGCACCTTCGGTAGCTTGGGCCCTGTTTTGGGCGGGGGCATCTGTCATTGCCCTCGCTGGCCTTCTGGTGCTCACGGCCTGGATAGAAGAAGATCAGCCGGTTGGCTTCCTTGCGCCATATAGGGACTATGTTGTCGTTAGCCTGCTTGCGCTCTTTGGGATTCCGGCGGTAGAGAATGGAAGCAAGGGGTTGTTCGCCATTGCTCAAAGGCGCATATCGCCAGACTTTGCGGGGGCACTCCGAGTCATAGTGCGCATTGTTGCGTATGGGATAATAATGTCCACTGTGGTTTCCGTTCTGACCAGCAACGCGGCGGCGGCGTTGACTATGGGCAGTTTTGCAGGTCTGGTCGCTGGCTTTGCTAGCCAAACTGTTATGGGCAACGCAGTGGCAGGGCTCTTTATGGTCATTGCACGACCTATCAAAGTGGCGGACCGTGTGACGATCGGTGGCAACTCGGGGATCGTGATCAAGATAACCCTGATGCACACAGTGCTGAGCGGGGAAGATCGCGAGATTCTCATCCCAAGCTCCAACATCGTGAATACGGTGTTAGTGAGACACAAGTCTAGCGACTAAATGCTTGGCGTGGATCGTTGTCCGGCGCTCTAGTGTCCACTGTACTGCGGCCTATCCAAGAATTGCTGTAGGAAGAGTTGACGAAGTTCCTTGGAAGAGCAAGGGCGGTCCGGAGATCTGACTGGGGCTGCGACACCGGCTATTGGAATGGATGCGCCAGACTCCGGCGGTGTCAAGGGCGGCGAGATCTTAGGGCAGGTGGTGTCGGTGTCCAGCGAAAATGTCGCCCTGCGGCCGGTCTCGGCAGGAGCCGTTAGTAGGAGTGAGTGCGGTGGGGCCTAGGGGTCAGGAGGATCGTCTGCGGCGCGCAGGGCGGTGGCCTGCCTGCTCTGCCTGAGGCGGTCCAGCAGGGCACCGGTCAGCCTCTCCGAGCCCAGGACCTCGGTCCACCCGTCGAAGGGCAGGTTGGTGGTGACCAGGACCGATCCCCCCTCGTATCTCTGGCTGAAGACCTCGAAGAGGAGCTCCGCGCTGGTCCTTGAGAGTGGGACGAAACCCAGTTTGTCGACGATGAGCAGCTTGAGTCAGACGAGCTTCTTCTGGAGGTTGAGCAGTCGCCGCTCGTCCATGGCCTCGACTAGCTCGTGGACCAGCGCGGCTGCCGTGGTGAAGCCGACCGACAGGCCTATCTGTCAGGCTGCGAGCCCAGGACCGAGGGCCACATGGGGCTCGCCGGTCCCGCAGTTGCCAATGGCGATGACGTTCTCACGCCAATCTACGTACTCCCGGCGTGCCAGCTGCATGACCAAGTGCTTGTTCACCGACGGGATGGCCAGGAAGTCGACGGTGTTGAGGCTCTTGACTGCAGGGAAGCGTGCAGCCCTAACCCTGTGATTCGCCCTGCATGACATGCTGGCCTAACTGTCTACGCGCTCCGAGACTGAGACCCAGCCTGAGCACCCCATGGAAGACTGCTATCACATTGCCCCCAGCCGCTAATTTCTCCTCAGCCGGAGTTCGGCGACACCGCGTCCACGGGGATTGGGTCATAGTCTGGCAGGTCTCGCATTGGGTAAACTCCCTCTGGGAGCCTGCCGCTAAAATCCACCAACAATCTGTGACTCAAAGCCGAATCCCGATTTACCTGGGCCACTCTGGTCTCGACATCGCTTACCATCCACGCATTATCCCGATGCATCGGAGATACCAGGTAATCCGGTAGCCAACCGAGGACGTACTGATCGTGCGTCTTCACACTAATCGCGTGCTCGGTCACTGGGTTATTCATCTCAAACGAAAGCACGAGCGACTCACCTACCTCGAGCGATTCGGATCGCCGCACTGAGTCAGGGTTAGTATACCGCAGGCCATGCAAAATAAAGCGCGAGGCAAACTGACCGCCCTCATCGGGTACAATCTCCGGAAATGCCTCGAACCTGTCCGAGTGGCTGCGGCCACCCGACACCAACAGTTCAGCTAATTCGTCCCAGCTACTGATGTCGATACCCAACTGGGAGAGGTACTCAGGGCGGTCTGGACGACTCACATTCATTACCCGATTGCGAAACGCTGGGAAGAGCACGGACGCTGTGTACAACTGATCCATATCAGGAAATCCCGGGATTTTCGGGAACGCGGCCGCTTGCTCAGCTTGTCTTGCCCCTCGAATGTATGCAAACTCGAATTCAGGATGTTTGGCTTCACGACGGACAAGTCGTCCCACGGGGAACCAACGGCGGCTCCGGTCGTCTTGCCAGGCGATATAGAGAGTAGTCATCTGGCGCTCCTCAATAGTTCAACTTTGCTTGTAATAAGTACTTGATAGGCGAACTCTTTGGCAACATCGGACATAAACTGAGGTGGGATTTTGTCGATTACAGATCTAAACTCTGCATCGGGTATGGAATTCAGTTGGTCTGACCAGTTCCTGGCCAACGCCGGCTTCCACCGACAGAGCATTTGCGCCAGACGCACCGGCGACGGTGCGCGGTAACGAGTGTTGTCGACAAATACGGCCCCTCTTCCCTTCTTCAGGTAGTTCAGGACCCCGTTAGTGGCTAGGATATGCTCGCGCCTCGTGTCATGCAGTTCGCGACCCAAAGATGAGGCGTGGTCGAACGAAGGGGCAATATGCATCTCGATGTTACCAGCATCTACAGCATATGCGACCATCCAGTTTTCGTGATGTCTATCAGTGTTGCCAATGAGACCGTCCAAGAAGGCGTACGATGCCAATTGTTCCATCATCGTGTCCCAGCCAGGCATTGGATTCGTGCTGCCGACACCTGTAACTTGAACGATCGCGGCGATTATGTTCTTGAGATTATGCCTGCGATTGGACCAAACGAGAGAGATGTCATAGTTGGGAATCACCAAATCCAGGAATTCGGATCCGTGAAACCAAGTTGTTACAGTCGTAGGGCAATTAGGTGAATCGTCTGCTGTTGGCAAGAATGATTGACAGATCGTAGCCAGTTCATGCCCTGATTGCGCCAATTCAACAATTGCGGTGTTGACGTTGATCAACCGTCCAATCTCCGCAGCCAGCTTCTCGGCCCAGTGTTCGCCAGTGTCCGGCCTGGGAAACTTGAGCAGCCATTCGGTCCGGTTGTCCGGTCCGAGCACCCAGAACTTGCGTCTGCTGCCCCTACCCTCCGTCTCCCTCGGTGAGACATTGATAGGAACGACCTGATAGTACTGATCCGGCATGGCGGCTGCAAGTCTTCGCTAAGCGCCTTGGCGCTGTGTGTCTACTCACCATCCAGTATAACCAGCCTTGGCACAAGATTGAAATCGAATGCCTGGTGCGGCGTGGCGATGCTGGTCACTCTGACCCCGGCGGCAAGGGTGCCCAGGGTTCTGAGTGGAATACTGGACAATGAACAGGCCCTGGTCGACGCGCTGGCCAAGGGCTCCAAGCGGCTGCTGGCCGCGTACCTGCAGACGCTGCTGGCATACCCGGAAGGCTGCACCCGGGGCGAGACGGTCTTCGACCCCGCCACCGGCGTCCCCATAGTGCAGGTCTCGCCCCTGTCCGAAGAGAGGCTCTACCCCAAGGAGAGGGCGCTCGTCGACCTTGTGACGGCGGAGCGGATGGAGGGCCGCCGGGTGCTGGTCTACGCGACCCACACTGGCACCAGGGACATCACAGAGCGGATGGAGGACATCCTCACCCGGCACGGGTTCCGTGTGGCGGTGATGAAGGCCGACGCAGTGGCCCCGGACCTCAGGGAGGCGTGGGTGGCGGAGAAGGTCAAGCAGGGCATCGACGTAATGGTCTGCCACCCCAGGCTGGTGCAGACCGGCCTCGACCTCATCGATTTCCCGACCCTCTGCTGGTTCGAGACCGATTACAGCGTGTACGTCATGCGGCAGGCGTCGCGGAGGTCGTGGCGCATCGGGCAGACCCGCCCGGTGAAGGTGGTTTTCATGGCCTACCGGAACACGCTGCAGGCCGACGCGCTGAAACTGGTGGCGAAGAAGATGCAGAGCTCCCTGGCCGTCGAGGGAGAGCTGCCGGAGGACGGGCTGGCCGCCTACGGCGACGACGGGGACGACCTGATGATGGCGTTGGCCCGCAGGATCGGCGGCGGCGAGGAGGAAGACGAGACGGAGACGGTGGAGTCGGTCTTCGCTCAGGCCAGGGACGCCGGGGCCACCGCCGAGGAATATCTTGTGGACGACGGCTGGAAGCTGGTGGAGGTCGAGCCGGAGGCCGTCGCGGTCAGCGGCAACGGCCATCATGCCGACGGCATCGGGTCGGCGGTCGAGCTGGCGCTGGTCAACGGACGCCACGCCGACGGGAACGGCAATGGCCACCACGAGGAGACCCCGGAGCCGGAGCAGTCGCCGTTCTCCTGGGCGGAGTTGATGGCCGAAGAGCCGGTGAAGCCCAGGCCGCAGCCGTGAGCCCCAACCCACTTCTCCGTCACTATCCGACTGGGCGCTGACTCTGGAGCGGGAGAAGGAGCCGGTCGGCGCGGGGCGCTAGGCCGGGCAGGAAAAGGGGGAGGCCGTCGCAGTGGCGGCCTCCCCGGGCTTCCCATGTATGCGGCCCTCTTTGCGTTTCAGCCCTGTCACCCGTCCCTGTGTGCGGGCTTTTCTTGTTGCCGGGAATCTCCGATAGTCGCGAGCTGTCGGACGACATGGTCCGGTCGCGGAGAAGCGGGGCTACTCGACCGGGTTCTTGCGGGGCCTCCCGCGACGCCGGCCCTCCGCCGCCCAGAAATAGACGGCGCCGGCCGTGCGGCGGACCTCCAGGTCCTTCCCCAGCACCTCCGCCGCCGCCGTAAGCCTGCGCCGGACCGCCAGGGGCGTCTCGCCCTCTCCCGGCTCCAACATCCCCGCTTCCCCCGAACCAACGCTCTGGATGTACCCGACGTACTCCTGAAGCAGCGCCGCGCGCTTGCCCGTGGCGCTCTTCGCCCGCGCTTCGCCTATGGGAAGGGTGCCAAACGTCGGCATGCCGTCTACCTCCAAATGCGAGCTATCCCATCCCCCTATACCGCCCCCTGCGCCGCAAGCGTAACCGCTCGAGTCCTCCACGTCCACATTCCCGACTCCCGGGCGACGGCCCAAAGGGAGAGTCCCCGACGCCTGGCCCGCCGCACGTCTTCCCATTGAGTCGTCTGTCCGGCCGTGGGCCGCCCCTGCCGCTGCGCCCTGGATGTGCGAGGTCTCAAGGCCCGTTCAGCTCCTACTGTTTCCCATGCTGCCAGGCCATCGCGCCACCGGCGTCCGGGCCCGCTCGCACAGCGGCTCCCGTCGGTCTCACCTGGAGTGGCCCCCTGGGTTGCCCCGAGCAGGCCGGGCCGTGGTGGAGCCTCCTGCGTGGGGATGGTGTCCGCCAGGTACTGCATCAGGAGCCGGCCCCTCCACGTCTTCATGGCCTGCGACCCGCACTCCAGTGCAGCTCGGACGACCACCGCCAGGCGGCAGCTGCGGCGTTTGCCGGTTGTGCTCCACGGTGTTGTCCCCGGCCACCTTGCGGCCATGCGTGAAGCAAATGGGTTGATCCGGGGATACGGAGTGCTCCCGGGGACGGTGGCCGAGGCTCGACTCCTTGGCCGCCGCGCCGAGCTTCTTGTTGAGGCGCGGCAGGGAGCGGTCCGGGGCCTCGTTGGCCCCCGCGATGGTGGCGGCACCGGACGGGCGCCACTCGGTTACCGGCCGGTCCTGGGGTGTGGCCGCCGTACGAGCGAACCCTGTCGGGCCTGCTGGGTCAGTCCGGCAGGCGCTGCGAGGGGTTCGGCAGGCTGCACGCGGACATCCGTGCCCGATGCCCGCTCATGCGGAGCGCAACCGTTGCATGAGTACCACCGTTGCGGCACGTTGGCAGCGTCCCGGCTCGGACGACTGAGGGTACGGGCACGCAACCCCCTTGACAACGTGTAGTACAATCACAACTTATGTATGGTATCACTGCATGATATCTATGCATGATACTAGTACACCACTCCTGGAAAGAGGGGGGTGCCCTCGGGGTTCCGAAGCCGCACGCAAGTACCCCGCCGGAGTGGCTGCCGGTACGGAACAGGAAGCGGCGGACGACCGGGGGGGCCGGTCCGCCAGATCCTTCAGGACCGCGGGGTGAAGATCCGCATGGACGGGAAGCGGAGGACCGATGGCAACCGCCTCGTGGAGTGGCTGCCGGCACTCAGCGAAGGACGAGGGGATCTATAAAACTCTACGTCCGCGCCGGCGCGGTCCGGAGGGTACGGGGGGGGGCCTGCTCCCGGTCCTCCAACGGCCCCAGGCCCCGTCAGGCCCTGGGCTGGGGAAGCCCGGCCGATGCGTCCCACGGAGACGGGACCGCCCGGGAGGAGGAATCGGAGGCAGGGGGTACGCACGCCGAGTAGCGCCGATGTTGCTGGCGAGAGGAGGAGAGCTCTCATTCATCTCCGCGCAAATGCGGTCCAACCAAACGCAGTTCGCGCCAGACCCCATAGTGGGTACGGCCCTAGGCGTGCGCGCTGCCTCCGTGCATCTCGGTCCAGGCGGACCGTTGGTTGCGGACGCACCGGCTGCCGGTCTTCGGGCGGGTGACCTTCCAGCGTGCATCGTTGTGCCTTCGACTCGAACAGCCCACCCGAGAGAGTCACCCATGCTTCAGGAACATGAGCATAGCCGTCGGTCTGGTCGTTGACATGGCTGTCCTACGAATGGGCGGTCGGCATCGCGTATCAAGAATCCATCCTGCTCCATACGAGATCACATGAAGTTTACAAGTTCTCCATCGATCCGGTTTTCGACCCTCCTCCGGCTGCTGGCGGGAGTTGCGGTGCTGACCTTCGCCGCCGCGCTGCTCGCCACAGGCGGCGGGCCCGCCCGCGCACAGGAGGGCGACGAGGAGCAGCAGGAGGGCTACGAGGAGCGACGGGCCGCGAGGGTCGCCCGCTACGAGAGCGCCCGCGACGCGGCACTGGAGGCAAGAGCAGCGTACGGGATGATATCGGGGCTGGACTCACCGATTGAGCAGGATAGTTCTGACCAGTTCACTGTCAGGGCGCTCGGCTTGGATGGGGATCCCAACTACATGTCCTATTTCGTGATCCGGGCCAGCGGCAGCGGCATCGGGTTCGACAAGGAGTGTAGCTCTCTTTCCAAGAGTCTCAACATCCCCGTCGAGAGCATTTCCTTCAGCAGCCGGGTTACGCTCCACGCCTGCGCCGCAGGGACGTACACCGTAACAGTACAGCTTTGGGAACTCAGCATAGACGACGACGAAACGTACGTGCTCGATACCGTCACTCAGGACGTGACGGTTGACCCTATCCCCACAACGCCCACGCCGACCCCAACCCCCACACCGACACCCACTCCCACGCCGACACCCACGCCCAGGCCCACCAACGACCCCCCAAACATCACTGGCGGCCCCACCGCTGTGAGCTACCCGGAGAACAGCACGCACGCGGTGGGAAGATACACCGCCACCGACCCAAACAGTGACAACGTTTCATGGTCGCGGGCGGGCGTCGACAGAAGCCTGTTCAACATCAGCAGCAGCGGCGTTCTAACGTTCCGGGCATCGCCTGACTACGAGACGCCCGCCGACTCGGGCGGCAACAACGTCTATGACGTAACCGTTGTGGCGACGGACGACGGCTCTCCCCGCCGGTCTGCCAGTCGGCAGGTTACTGTCACAGTAACCAACGTGCTTCCTCCTGATCCGCCCACGATGGTGTTGGGCACGCCCAATGAGGGAAAGATAGAGTTGACGTGGGTTCTTGGGGCCCCCGCTCAGAAATACGACATCTATCAATGGATCGGCAATCCTGCGGGGCCGCCGACGCAAGGCAGTTGGCTCCTCCTGCCCTCTCCTCCGTACACCATCAACGGCTCCTCGACGCCTGTCACCATTGGAGGTACCAAGGCCACTATAGGAGGACTCACGACCGGCTCCACCTACATCCACAGGGTCACGAGCAAGAGCGGGGAAGGGGTGTCCCACTCGGCTCACACCGAAACCATCCTGCCGTTTACGGCACCCGATAACCTCAACGTGACGCCGCTCCCGGAGCGGAAGGCGTTGCTGACCTGGACTGGCGATTCAAACGCCGCCAGTTTTGAAGTCCAGGTCGAGTACCCGGTTGGGACATGGACCACTCCGCCAACTATCGTGAGCAACTCCAAAGAGTACGAGATTGACCTTGATGACATCGTGAAGGTGGTCGTGAACGCGGTTGTGGAGGCGAGGGGGTTGGCGCACGAGGAGGCATACGTGTTCCGCGTCCAGGCCAAGCATGCCAACAACTCCCAGTTCGACAGCGTCGCTAGTGAGGAGATTACTATCTTCGACACTCTGATTGTCAGCGTGGATGGAGATAGCCGCGGAAGACGAACTAGTGATGGCATAGCACGAGTCAAATGGTCGACAGTTGCGGGCGCGCCAACATACAACATCCGGACCCGCAGCATGATGGGAGACCACTCCGATGTCTCGTGGCGTCCGGTGGCGGCAACCACTCCGAGCGAATGGCAGACAGTAGCTGGAATCTACGAGAGGAATCCGTCTTCCACGCTCGAATATCCAATTGATGCACTCGAACAGAGTCAACTCCATGCCTTCCAGCTCAATTACACCTTAGGCTCTCGCCGTTTCTTCTCAGCACGGGCGGCTTACGCTTGGCCATCGGGCAGCTTCCCCGCCAATGACGAACGCGTCGCAACCTACCCCTTTTTCGGCCACTGGCCTGATCGTCACTACGAATACACAATCTGTAGCGAAACATTTGCTGTAGGTGCGTCGAGTAGTTGGGTAAACATTATCAAACATGCCTTTGGACAGTGGGAGTTGGCTAGCGACGGGCTCGTAACTGTCCATGGAAACGAAGTAGGGGCTTGCCCTACCAGCCCCTTTGACGTGTTTGTCATGCGTGACGACAGCAGAAGCGAGGTGCGAATGCTCGACCCTGACAGCATGGGGCCCTCCGATGTCTGGCTTCTCCCGGAGATGAAATCGGATATCTTCAAGATTTGCATTCGCAAAGCGCCTGCCTGCGCGACATCATTCACCGGTTACGCTCCTTCTTCCGCAACGAACCCGGCTGTCCGGTCACGCGTGGCCACTCTGCTTAATCAGATTTATGACCTGGTTGTGCTGGGTGAGGACCCGCTCTCTGTTCTAGCTTCGTTAGATCCTAGATTGTTGGAGGAGTTCGTAGGATTCTACACCGAAGTAAACACTGCCCGACGTCAGGCTGACAATGACCTACGGAGCGTTGACGTGACATTCAACAAATCGGCCTTCACTGAGCTTCAGTTGGAAATACCCAGGCTCCAGCGAGCTTCCGATTCTGACATTAGTAATGATATTGTGTTCAATTACTGTCTAGATGAGGGTATGCCTCATGCAAGCGAAGGAGTGGACCCGAAACCATTCCGGGCTTACCGTATAGCTGTTCATGAAGCTGGGCACGCTACGGGCATGTCAGGGATTGCGCTATTTCCTCCATGGGCGATTGCTGATTCTGAACACCAATACCTTTCAGCCCACCCGAGCATACCTGACTCAGTTATGAATTACGATTCTACATTGGGTATTCGGGAAAAGGACGAACCCGACTGCTCTCCACATCCTTGGGACATACTGGCCCTGCATGCGCTTTATCAGACCCATGACATCGTACCCTCACCTCCCAGGAACCTACACGCGACTGCGACGCGTGACGCAGTCACACTGGCATGGGACGCTCCGTCAAAGGGAGACGTCGAAGGCTACCGGATATCGCGGCGTCTGCTTCCCAGGGGCAGCCTGGAGGTCCTCGTGGAACACACCGGCAGCACCGACACAAGGTACGTGGATATGGGTGTGCGGCAGAACACGAGGTATACTTACGTCGTTGAGGCGATTGCGGTCAAGGGTTTCACAACCGGCGAGGCGTCGCCCGGGGTGACAGTCCGCACGGGCACTACATCGTAGGGAGGCGGTCCCGAGGTGAGGAGCAGGCGGAGTGAGCAGATGGGTTGAATGGGTACTAATAGCACTGATACTTGCAGGGATTGCGATTGGACTCACCGTAGGCCTATTGGTGGTGGCGCGGGACCTCGCGAGCGTCGACTATGAAAACGAGGGTGGCTATTGGAGTAGAGGAGATTGGGATGCTTACCTGTGGCGCGCCAACCCCAGCCTTCGCATTCGTTGGTCTTCGGGCGGAGAACACCTTGTGTTTGCGACACACTTTGTCACCGCCCCGTATAGGGGGAGCGGACAGGGTTACCTCTACGTGCTGAAAGCGGACGGGTCAAGCGTGCAGCGGTTGACCTCCAGCAGCACTAGGTACGAGCTGGATGTGCACCCGGACGTATCCCCGGACGGGACCCGCCTGGTGGTCGCAACTTCCAGGCACAGGACGGAGATGCACGGCCTCCCACGCACCTTCGAGATTCAAACGTCCGGCCTGGACGGGTCCAACCCGAAGAGGCTCACGGACGACCTGTACCTGAACACTGCACCTTCCTGGTCGCCTGACGGCGCCCGTATCGCGTTTCTTAGGAACAGCTTCCGGATCTATGGCAAGGACGTCGAGGGCATCTACACAATGGCGTCGGACGGCTCAGACCAGCGCCGCTTAACCATCTTGCAGGACCGTGCTGCCGTACCCGGTGAAGTGCAGTTTCCCCGGAATCACTCTGCTGGTCCGGTGTGGTCGCCCGATGGACAACTCCTTGCCTACGCACTCCACGAGCCTACAGTGGCGGTGGTAGAGATCGCAGACCTCCGGGCGGCCTCTGACGAGAGAGGCAACCTTCATCCCGGAGGTCTGGAAGGTATGATCTCCGCTGGGCAGGTAGGTGAACATCGCTGGAAGGGCCGTGGTCAAAGGAACATCCTGTATACCGTAGGAGCCGACGGCTCGGCAAAGACCAAAGTGACCACCGCTGTGACTTTGGTTGCCCTACAGGGCAATTCGAGACCCATGAGTCCCCCGTCATGGTCCCCGGACGGGCAGCGCCTCGCCTTCTCTAGCGACGATTGGAAGGAGCCGGGCGTGTACCTGGTCCGGCCCGACGGTTCAGATTTGCGGAAGGTGTCGGATGAGTTTGCACGGTCGGTATCCTGGTCGCCGGATGGTTCTGAACTGCTCGTGGCGGCTGATGGGGTCTCCGTAATTCAGGTCGACGGCAGCGGCAAGCGGGAACTGCTCAACGAACCGGGTGAATTGCCGATGTTGGCAGCATGGTCCCCGGACGGAACGAGGATAGTAGTAGTAGCGAAGACGGCGACAGTTAGGACGCGGGAGTATCCGTATCATCAATTCGACCTTGTCGTTTCGACCATGGATTCGGACGGCTCACACCGCCGGGTCTTGGCGCGAAGCGGACCCACGTGGGAACTGGTCGCGGAGAATCCTCCACGAGGGCGCTAACGGCGGTTGAGGTGATGGTGTGAACGCTCCAATGTTTAGAAACGGGACTGCTCGGCTAGTCGTGTTGACGGCCCTGGCTGTGGCGGCACTGGTGGTGCTCGTTGGCTGCGGCGTCGCAGCTCCGCCAAGTGGCGGGGGCGGAGAGAGCATCGTGCCGCCGTGCGTGGGCGCTGGCTGCGCGCCGCGTGACGTGAGTGGGATAGCGCTCTTCTCGGGGCCGGCCAGTGGCGCCGGGTACGAACCGGGGCCAACTCCCAGCGTGGAGGACGTGTTGGAGCAGGGGCTGCGGCAGGCCGAGGCGTCGCCGGTGCACCTGGCGGTGCGGGGGACGGCGGGTCCTGTGCGGTGCGCGTGGCGGGGGATCGCGCGGACGTCCGCGCAGCGTGAGGCCGCAGTCCGGTTCTGGCTGGAGCTGGACGACAGCGCAACGTTGCCGTCTGCGTCCGAGACGGAGCGCCGGTTCATGGCGGAGCTGGAGCGGATGAAGGCGGCGTATCCGGCGACGGTCCGGTCCAACTTTCGTGCCATCGCGCAGGGCGGGTTGTCCACGGAGTACCTCTTCCTGGCCTGCTACGCGGACTACACGGCCAGCGAGTACCTGCTGGGCGCCGGCCCCAGCGCCCTCACCGTCGCGTACGACCGGCAGGGGGAGGCCCGATCGTACGACCTCTATGTGCAGGCCCACGAGCTGGGGGAGTTCGGTGACGAGGCACTGCTGAGCAGAGGGGAGTACGAGGGCGAACTGAGTTTCCGCCTCGCCGCTGTGGAGGCGGTGCTCAACCTCCTGTTCGGTGGCCGGGAGGGCGTGGTGATGTTGGCGCCGATGGGGGCGCACAACGCCATTGCGGTGGAGGCGTGGCAGGCGGTGGAGCAGTGGGACCTGCAGACGGACGACCAGGGGGTGGTGCAGGCCGTCCGCTACGGGGTGCCGGAGGGCGATCCCGAGCACACCCAGACCCTGGCGGACCTGAAGAGCCGGATCACGGCGGCGGCGGCCACCGACGCCTTCGCCGGCGACCGGATCGCCAACGTAAGCGGGCTGACGCAGTACTACCGGGACATCGGGGCCTACGGGGACATCACCCCCGACGACGGGTCGACGGCGACCTTCACGCCGGCGCAGCCGCCGGCGGCGTACAGCTGCGCCGGTGGGACGGCGGTGACGAGCCCGGCGGTAAACCTGGGGCTGGTGCACGACTGCGAGGCGCTGGTGGACGGGAAGGACGCACTGCGTGGGACGGGGGCGCTGAACTGGAGCACGGGGACGGCCATCGCCGATTGGGACGGGATCACCACGGCGGGCACGCCGAGCCGGGTGACGCAGGTGGAGTTGGACGACGAGAGCCTGACGGGGAGCATCCCCGCGGGAGTGGGGACCCTGTTCGAGCTGACCCACCTGGACCTGAGCTCGAACTCGTTGACCGGGGACATACCGGCGGAGCTGGGGTGGCTGTTCAACCTGGAGGAGGTGCGGCTCTCCGGGAACAGCCTGACGGGCTGCATTCCCCTGGCCCTGCGGGACGTGGCCGTCAACGACCTGAGCTCGCTGAACCTGCTGTACTGCCGGCCGCCCGCGCCCGGGAGTCTCAGCGCCGGGACGCCGGGGGAGAGCAGCGTGGCCCTGAGCTGGGGAGCGGTGGCCGACGCCGGGACGTACCGGGTGGAGCACCGGCCCGAGGGGCCGGGGCCCTGGACGGTGGACGACGACACCCTGACGACCACGTCCCACACCGTGGACGGGCTGTTCTGCGGCACCGACTACCAGTTCCGGGTGAGCGCCTACGGGAGCGGGACGACGTATGTCGGCGCGTGGAGCGAGCCGTCGGCGCCCTTCACGGCGTCCACCGGGGCCTGCGTGCCGCCGGTGTTCGCGCAGACGTCCTACAGCTTCAACGTCATGAAGGACGCGGCGCTGGACGCCGTGGTGGGGAGCGTGTCGGCCACCGACGACAGCGGGGAGCCGGTGAGCTACGCCATCACAGCGGGGAACGAGGACGGGCTCGTCGTCATCGACGAAGGGACCGGGGCGATCACGGTGGCGGCGGACCTGAGTGGGGAGGCGGGGACGACGGCGACGCTGACGGTGGCGGCGCGGGACGCGGTGGGCGGGGAGGCGACGGTGCCGGTGACGGTGGCGGTCACGGAGACGTGCGACAGCGGGGCGGCGGTGGCGAACCCCGGGCGGAATCCGGGGCTGGTGAGTGACTGCAAGACGCTGCTGGGGCTGCAGGTAGCCCTGCCGGGTACGGGCGGGCTGAACTGGAGCGCGGACCTGGCCATGAGCGAGTGGCGGGGCGTCTCCCTGAGCGACCCACCCCGGCGCGTGTGGGTGCTGCAGCTGCGGAACAGCGGGTTGCAGGGGGTCCTCCCGGCGGCCCTGGGCGACCTGGCGGGGCTTGAGGAGCTGTGGCTGGACGGCAACCAGCTGACGGGGGAGATCCCGCCGGAGCTGGGCAACCTGTCCGCCCTCCTTGGCCTGTATCTGGAGGGCAACCAGTTGACGGGGGAGATCCCGCCGGAACTGGGCAACCTGTCGAACCTGGAGGACCTGTTCCTCTACAACAACCAGCTCACCGGGAGCATTCCGCCGGAGGTGGGGGGCCTGACGGAGCTGCGGCGGGTGTGGATCCGCAACAACCAGCTCACGGGGGTGATTCCGGGGGAGTTGGCGGAGTTGGAGGACCTGAACTACCTGTTGATGAACGGCAACAGCTTCGTGGGCTGCGTGCCGGCGGGGCTGCGGGACGTGGCGTTGAACGACATCGGCACCCTGGGGCTTTCGGACTGCCCGGCCGGCGTGGTGCCGACGCCCACGGGGCTGAGCGCGTCCCTGGCCGCGGGGGCCTTCACCCTGACGTGGAACGCCGTGACGGGGGCGGGCCTCTACGAGGTGGAGCACCGGGTGGGAGACGGGGACTGGACGGCGCTGCCCCGCGTGCCGGGCACCGCCGCGACATACACGCCCGAGGACGCTCCCGTGTGCGGCACCAGCTATCAGTTCCGGGTGCGGGCCCGGGGCGACGGCATGACGCGGGTGGCCAGCTGGGGAACCGAGTCGACGGCCTTCCCCCTGACGCCGAACTGTCCCCCGGAGTTCGACCCGGACTCCTACGCCTTCTCCGTGGCGGAGGACGCGGAGGTGGGCGACGCCGTGGGCACGGTCTCGGCCACGGACCCGGATGCGGGGGACACGGTGACCTACACCATCGCGGCAGCGGGGAATGCAGGGGGCGCGTTCGCTGTCGACGGCAGCGGCGTGATCACCGTGAACGCGGCCCTGGACTTCGAGACCGCGAACGAGTACATGCTGACGGTGGAGGCCGCGGACGGGCGGGGCGGGACGGACACGGCCACCGTGACCATCGCCGTGACCGACGTGGCGGAGGACGCGCCCCCGGCGCCCACGGGGCTGACGGCGAGCCTGGCCGGCGGCGTCTTCTCCCTGGAATGGGACGCCGTGGACGGGGCAGCCAAGTACGAGGCCCAGCACACGACCGACGCCGCGGAGGCAGCGACGGTGACGTGGACGGCGCTGCCGGAGGTCGCCACCACCTCCCAGAGCTACGCGCCGACGGGCGGGCCGGCCTGCGGGACCGAGTACCGGTTCCGGGTGCGGGCCTACGGCGACGGGGAGACCTACGCCGCGGTGTGGGGAGCGGAGTCGGCCGCCGAGCCGGAGGAGACCCCGGCCTGCAACCTGCCCCCGGTCTTCGACCCGGACTCCTACGCCTTCGCGGTGGCGGAGGACGCCGCGGTGGGGGCCGCCGTGGGCACGGTCTCCGCCACGGACCCCGACGCGGGCGACACCGTGACCTACACCATCACGGCGGGGAACACGGGGGATGCATTCGCCATCGACGGGAGCAGCGGAGCGATCACCGTGAACGCGGCGCTGGACCGCGAGGCCGAGGACGAGTACACGCTGACGGTGGAGGCCGGCGACGGGGAAGCCGCGGACACGGCGGAGGTGACGGTGACGGTGGCGGAGGCCGCCTGCTCGGGCGGGGTCGTCGTGCCCGACCCGACCGCCAACCCGGGCCTGGTGGGCGACTGCGAGACCCTGCTGGGCGTGAAGGACGCGCTGCGGGGCACGGCGACGCTGAACTGGGGCTTCGGGACCGCGATGACGGGCTGGGACGGCGTGACGGTGGGCGGGGCGCCGAGCCGGGTCACGGGGCTGGACCTGCGGAGCCGCAGTCTGACCGGCATCGTTCCGGCCGGGTTGAGCGGGCTGGACGGCCTGCAACGCCTGGTGTTGAAGTCCAACGGGCTGACGGGCGGGATACCGGCTGTGCTGGGCGGCCTCTCCAACCTGCGGGAGCTGGACCTCTACGCCAACCAGCTGACGGGCGGGATACCGGTGGAGCTGGGCGGCCTGTCCAACCTGAACGGCCTGTGGCTCCACGATAACCAGTTGACGGGCGGGATACCGACTGAGCTGGGCGGCCTGTCCAACCTGAACGGCCTGTGGCTCCACGATAACCAGTTGACGGGCGGGATACCGACTGAGCTGGGCGGCCTGTCCAACCTGGTATGGCTGGCGCTGTCGGGGAACGATTTGAGCGGCGGGATACCGGCGCAGCTCGGCGGCCTCACCGATCTGTCGCAGCTGTGGCTGCAGGGGAACCAGCTAAGCGGGGAGATACCGTCGGAGCTGGGCGGACTGGCGAGCATGCAGATCCTCCGGCTGCACGACAACCAGCTGAGCGGGCCGGTCCCGTGGCAGCTGGGCAACCTGGCGGATAGCCTGCTGATCCTCCACCTGTCCGGCAACCCGCTGGAGGGCTGCGTGCCGCCGCCGTTGCGGAGCGTCGCCACCAGCGACCTCGGCGAGCTTGGGCTGCCCTACTGCACGCAGGAGGGACCGGTCCCTGCGCCCACGGGCCTCAGCGTGACGCTGGCGGACGGCGCCTTCACCATCGCGTGGGGCGCCGTGACCGGCGCGGCCCGGTACGAGGTCCAGTGGCGCGTAGAGGGGTCGGGCGACGCCTGGGCGGCCCTGCCGGCGGTCACCACTGCCAGCGCCACCTTCAGCCCGGTCTGCGCCACGACCTACGAGTTCCGGGTCCGGGCCTACGGCGACGGCGCGACCCACGGCGCCGGGTGGGGCGCGGAGTCGGCCGTCGAGACGGAGGCGGCCCCGGCCTGCAACGAGCCGCCGGAGTTCGACCCGGACTCCTACGCCTTCTCCGTGGCGGAGGACGCCGCGGTGAACGACGCCGTGGGCACGGTCTCGGCCACGGACCCCGACGCGGGCGACACCGTGACCTACACCATCACCGCCGGAAACACGGGGGACGCGTTCGCCATCGACGGCGGCAGCGGAGCGATCACCGTGAACGCGGCCCTGGACCACGAGACCGACGGCTCGTACACCCTGGCGGTGCGGGCCGCGGACGCGCGGGGCGGCACGGACACGGCGGCGGTGGTCATCACCGTCACCGACGTGGCGGAGAACCCGCCCCCGGCGCCCACGGGGCTGACGGTGGGCCTGGCGAACGACGTCTTCTCCCTCTCCTGGAGCGCCGTCTCCGGCGCGGCCCGGTACGAGGCGCAGTGGCGCACCGATGCGGCGGACGCGGATTGGGCAGCCCTGGCCGCCACCACCGCCACGTCCACCACCTTCGCGCCGGCGGGCGGGCCGGCCTGCGGGACCGAGTACCGGTTCCGGGTGCGGGCCTACGGGGACGGGGCCGCCTACACCGCGATGTGGGGGACGGAGTCCAGCGTCGAGACGGAGGAGACCCCGGCCTGCAACGAGCCGCCGGAGTTCGACCCGGACTCCTACGCCTTCTCCGTGGCGGAGGACGCCGCGGTGAACGACGCTGTGGGCATAGTCTCGGCCACGGACCCCGACGCGGGCGACACCGTGACCTACACCATCACCGCCGGAAACACGGGGGACGCGTTCGCCATCGACGGCGGCAGCGGAGCGATCACCGTGAACGCCGCCCTGGACCACGAGACCGACGGCTCGTACACCCTGACGGTGCGGGCCGCGGACGCGCGGGGCGGCACGGACACGGCGGCGGTGGTCATCACCGTCACCGACGTGGCGGAGAACCCGCCCCCGGCGCCCACGGGGCTGACGGTGGGCCTGGCGAACGGCGTCTTCTCCCTCTCCTGGAGCGCCGTCTCCGGCGCGGCCCGGTACGAGGCGCAGTGGCGCACCGATGCGGCGGACGCGGATTGGACGGCCCTGGCCGCCACCACCGCCACGTCCACCACCTTCGCGCCGGCGGGCGGGCCGGCCTGCGGGACCGAGTACCGGTTCCGGGTCCGGGCCTACGGGGACGGGGCCGCCTACACCGCGATGTGGGGGACGGAGTCCAGCGTCGAGACGGAGGAGACCACGGCCTGCAACGAGCCGCCGGAGTTCGGCCAGGACTCCTACGCCTTCTCCGTGGCGGAGGACGCCGCGGTGAACGACGCCGTGGGCACGGTCTCCGCCACGGACCCCGACGCGGGAGACACGGTGACCTACACCATCACCGCCGGAAACGGGGACCGGAAGTTCGGCATCACCCCGAGCAGCGGCACCCTGCGCGTCGTGGCCGCCCTGGACCACGAGACCGACGGCTCGTACACCCTGGCGGTGCGGGCCTCGGACGGGCGGCGCGGGACGGACACGGCCACCGTGACCATCGCCGTGACCGATGTGCCCGAGGAGCTGCCTCCCGCCCCCGCGAGCGTGGCCGTCACCCTGACGGACGGCGGCTTCTCCCTCACCTGGGACCCGGTGGCAGGGGCGAACACCTACGAGGTGGAGTACCGCACCGGCGGGGAGGAGGGCACGTGGGCCAGCGCGGGGGCGGCCACCACCGCCAGCCTCACCTACACCCCTACGGGCGGGCTCCCTTGCGGCACGACCTACGACTTCCGGGTGCGGGCCCACGGGGACGGGACAACCTACCTGGCCGGCTGGGGTGAGTACTCCGGCGCCGACCCGGTGACCATCGAGGACTGCAACGGGCCGCCTGCCTTCGGCGACGACGTCTACTCCTTCGCCGTGGCGGAGAGCGCCACGGCGACCACCGCCGTGGGCAGCGTGTCGGCCACCGATCCGAATGCTGACGACGCCCTGACCTACTCCATCACCGCGGGGAACGAGGACGGAAAGTTCGACATCGACGGGAGCAGCGGGGCCGTCACCGTGGCGGCCGGCCTGGACGCCGACACGGTGCACTTCTACTGGTTGACGGTGGAGGTCTCCGACGGCAACGGCGGCGTCGCCTCCGCCACCGTCAGCATCTCCCTTCTCCTTGCGGAGTGCTCCAACGGCGTGGTGGTGACCAGCCCGGGCGACAACCCCGAACTGGTCCGGGACTGCTCGTTGATGCTGGCGATGAAGGACGCCCTGGAGGGTACGGGCAGCCTGGACTGGAGCGCGGACACCCCCATCGCCGAATGGCAGGGGGTATGGGTGGTCGGCGATCCGTCGTACCACGTCCAGGACATCATCCTCGAGAATCTTGGCCTGACCGGGAGCATCCCCAGGGCGTTTGCCGGGATGGAGCGGCTGCGCAGGCTGGACCTCGATGACAACGCGCTGACGGGCGGGATACCGGCGGAACTGGGTACGCTGGGGCATCTGCGGTGGCTGTACCTGAACAATAACGCGCTGACGGGGGATATACCGGCGGAGTTGGGGAACCTGGCCAATCTGGAGATGCTGCACCTGCAGAGCAACCGGCTCACCGGGGGGATACCGGCGGAGCTGGGCAAGCTGACGGCGCTCCAACAGCTGATCCTCGACGGCAATCCGCTGACGGGCGGGATTCCCACCCGGCTGGGGGACATGACCAACCTGCAACACCTGTCCCTCAGGGACAACTCCCTGGTGGGAGAGATACCGTCCGAGCTGGAGAAGCTCTCCAACCTGACCTACCTGCAGCTGTCCGGCAACTCCTTGACCGGCTGCATACCCCCAGCGCTCCGCGAGGTGGAGAACAACGACATGGACCTCCTGGGACTCCCCGACTGCGCCGCCTCCGACTCCTCCTAACGGGGGCCGCGTGACCGGGCGCGCAGGTCGCTGTGCAGGCCAGACGTCGGGATTGGGCGCTGTGGGGATCGCCTGTCGATCGGCGACGACCTCGGCCGGATTGCGTGCTGCGGTTGCCCTCCAAGCGGCTGCTGGCGACCTACCTGCAAGCCCTCCTGGCCTACCCCCGAAGGCTGCACCCGGGGGGAGACGGTCTTCGACTCCCGGAGCGGGGACGTGATCGTCCAGGTCCCGCCACTCTCGGAGGGCAGGCTCTATCCCAAGGAGCAGGCCCTGGTCGACCTGATGGTGGCGAAGCGGCTGGAGAGGCGCAGGATGCTGGTCTACGCCACGCATACGGGGACCAGGGACATCACCGAGCGGATGGACGACATCCTCACCTGACCTGTTAACGCTTGCGCGGTGGGCACTAACTTACTACACTATTGTTGAGCGAGGTCACTTCTCACGCACATAACCGAGACACGGAGGCTGGACATGGCGATAGATCGAGACCAGCAGTATCGGGAGATGGCAAGCCGGGGCAAGTACAAGAGACTGTACAGGCACCTGTGCGCTCTCAAGGCCCAGGAGTGGAGAACTTCCTTTGGCGAGATCGAGTCGGTCATAGGGTTCGAGTTGCCCACGTCGGCGCGTCTCCACCGGCCCTGGTGGGCTAATCAGAGCGGAGGGAACGGCCACAGCCACGCCCTTGCTTGGACCGTCGCTGGATGGAAGACGGCAGAGGTCGACATGGAGGCCGAGACGCTGTTGCTCCGTAGGAAACGCGCGGAGGCTGTTCGCAGGCTCACACTTGACGAAGCGTGGCCCGTCCACTCTGCCGGAGCCTGGCCGGAAAGCCTGAGTCTCAGGCGCGAAGACATCTACGAGGAGAGGATTTAGCCCGCCTGATGTTCGTAGACACTGACGTCTTGGTAAAGGCCCGCATTCTTGAAGCACCGGACAACGACAGGGCTAGGGCAATACTGGGGCGTGCCCTTCAAGATCCTGAACCGTTGAGAATCAGCCGCCAGGTTGTGCGTGAGTACCTGGCTGTCGTCACTCGCCCACAGACTTGGCCAGTGGCCATCAGCCGTGAGGACGCCCTCGACGACGTGAACAGATTGATTGACGCCTTCGAGGTGCTCGAGGACGGTCCCGTGGTCACCGAGTCGCTGATCGCGCTCTGTCGGGAGGTTTCTGTAGGAGGCAAGCAGATTCACGACGCCAACATCGTCGCAACCATGCTCGCGCACGGGGAACGTAGGCTACTGACGTTCAACACCTCAGACTTCCGCCGTTACAGAGACCGCATCGAGTTGGTGGAGGGTTAGCAAGATCGGCCATTGTGGATTGGACCGCCAAATCTCTCACGCGTCGAATGTGAGAGTCGTCCAGCTTGTGATGACGAAAAGAGTACCGCATGACCAAGAAGAAGGAAGTTTCCGAGAAATCACTAGAGTTGAACGTTTGCACGGAAATGCTTCAATCCCTTAGGACTTACCCGCCTTATCAAAAAGCAACATGGGTTGGCTTGACTCAACGCGAGGAGCGCCAAGAAGGATTGGATGCCAAGATTCAAAACGCCCCCGGTGTAGCGTTGATGCTACAGTTCAAGTCTCCTTGGGTGAGTTCCCAAGTGGACAGGGTCTATGAGTTCAGCATTAACAAGAAGCAACACGAAGCCCTGGAGCGGCTTGGATGCCAAGATGCGGTGTACTATGTGTTTCCCCTGTACAGTAAGTGGTGGAAGGTCGATAAGAACGCGCCTGACCTGCTTCAAGACACTTGGCTTGTTCCTGTGTCATGCATACCATCCACTAATTTGATTCGCGATTCGACTCAAATAGAAGTGACGAAACTTACCGCGTCGAGAATCAAGGTATGGGGCGATCCCAATTGGGAACCAACATGCAACGCAATTAATGCTAGGGACTATTTTCAAATGCGCTCGGGGAGTCTGTCTGATGTTATCGGTATCCAGCCTGCTCAGTTGCGAGAATGGATTGATGGCTGGGAAATAACGGCATTGAGATTCACGAGTCTGGGAGTCTTTTACTTGCCAAAGTATCAGGTCTCCCAAGACTCTCAGGCAGTCTAAGACACGAACTCCTACGTCGATAAACGACACCACTCACATATGGAACATAGCTACTATTCAGGCTCCGTAGTCACACTCCATTCTTACCAAGACGCTAACCACAATTGGTGGCTACACCCAGACACCGGAGAAAATGACCATGAAGCAGCTGCAACCCCTCACACCGGCGGCGCTTTACGCCAGGGTCTCCAGCGACAGGCAGGACGTGGACCTGGCCGTGTCTGGTCAGCTGAGGGCGCTCAAGGACTACGCCAGGGCCACCGGCTACTGCGTCCCCCGCGAGTACGTGGACGACGCCGGGACGGTGGAGGAGGTCTTCGCCCAGGCCAGGGACGCCGAGGCCACCGCCGAGGAGCACCCGGTGGACGACGGCTGGAAGCCGGTGGAGGTGGAGCTGGAGGCCGTCGCGGTCAACGGCAACGGCCATCGTGCCGACGGCATCGTGCCGACGGTCGAGCTCGTCCTAGGCAACGACAACACCCCGAATGGCAATGGCCACCTTGACGAGGCCCTGAGCCGCCGTGGACGCTGTTCTCCTGGGCGGAGTTGCTCATCAAGAAGCTCGTGGGGAAGCTGCAGGAACGGATGCCGAAGCCCTCTTCACTATCCCTGTTCGAGTGGACACCCAGCTTGAAACAGGAGCGGGAGGCTGGATTGATGGGCGGGCTAGCCGACCAGTAAACTAAAGGGGAGGACACCATACATATTCAGATTGACCTGAGGTAGGACTTTGATACTAAATGCTGTTACGACATCTGTTACGGCGCAATTGAACGACCAAGCCGAACTTGGTGTGCATATTGTTGAAAAGGCACAGGTTCCGGAGGCAGGACCAGCCAACGGAGGAGTGTGGTGGCGGATTCCAAATGTCACTGCCGTCTTCGCTGACCTGAAGGGTTCGACTGCCCTCAGCACCTCCGGACACCGGGCAGACGCAGCCATTGCATACACCTACTTCATCAGAGCGATGGCTGTGATCTTCGATGGATTCTCAGCTGGGTACGTTGATATACAAGGAGACGGCATATTCGGCCTGTTTAGTGGTCGAAGGTCTGAGTTTCTCGCAGCGGCCTGTGCAATCACGATGAGAACCCAGGTAGAGCGAGCCGTGGCCGTCAGGTTCAAGAAGGACGCTTCGATTCAATGGGACCTCACAGCTGGGATTGGGGTCGACCGAGGCACACTGCTCGTCCGGCAGCTCGGTCTGAGGGGGACCAAGCAGAATGAGGTGTGGGCGGGCAAGCCCGTAAACGTGGCTGCGAAGCTAAGTTCTGTTGCTGGACCTAACCAGGTGGTGGTGTCTGACCGAGTGTTTGCCGGATACGAAGGAGCCTCCAAACCAAGACAGCGGGCCCTGATCTGGTCCTGCGGCTGTAGTGATGGAACTCGGGGTGCACATTCAAGTGCCTCTGCAGACCAACCCCCTAGTCTATGGGCAAAGCAGGCTGCGCCCAAGAATCTGGGTTTGGACTTTGGGAGCATCTATGGGAGGAAAGCCGGGTGGTGCAAAAGACATGGCACGGAGTTCTGTGAGGCGATAGTCGCAGGCAAGAATCCGGCAGGATGAACCGTGGAGGAACGTCTCAAGTCCCACTACGAGTCGCTGTCGCGTGCGATTGCGTTTACCAGGTCAACGGACACCAAGGCGGCTCCTGTTCTGGCTCTCCAGGTGGCCTTCGTGGGCACATTAGCGGCTCGTTTTGAGGGGTTGGCGCCTATCCTGCTGAAGGCCCCCTGGGGCGTGGAGGCATCTGTCTTGGCAGGCCTGATCGGCCTCTACGTCTTATTCCTCATCGGGGTCATTGTCCTTGCCGTCAGCGTCTACTTGCCAACGAATCCCAAGACTGGCAGGTCCCTCATCTACTTCGAAGACGTTGGAGCTATGCCGTTCGAGGCATTCGCCGAGCAAGCCAAGCAGATGCGCCCAGAGGTCATGGAACACCAACTACTCGACCAGATACACACCGTGTCTCGAATAGCCAGCACGAAAATGCGCAAGGTTCGGCGCGCTTGTGTTCTGAGCGTTCCGTCAGTCGTGTTGTGGGTCATACTACTGGCTTGGGGGAGCGTCTGATCCGCTACTTGGCACCTCAAGGGTGAAAGAACTAAAGAAGGGGAATCATATACCTGTGTCCCAAATCCCCTTGACAACGCCTGAAGCGGGCGATACGCGGGCATATAGTTCCTTCTTCGAACTCCACCAGGAAATAGTATCTTTCACGACTGCCTTGCTCGGAGAGCGCCATGACTGACAGGGCGGCGGCCCGCATCGTTACACTCTCGTGGAAGCCACGGTAGGTACTGCCGACCATCCTTCAGGGCCAGATGCTATACCTACACGGGAGTGTATGCTATGCTACTCTGCATACCAGAAACCCGAGCGTGAAAATGATAATCGATCTTGAACGGCTTCTGTCCGCCTGCGCGGACGACGCATTTGATGACGGCGTTCGAATCGATGCAGAGTTGCAGCCCCTGTCGGGACCGGGCGGCCCGGTCAAGCCAGCGGTGTACGAAGGCGGGACCTACCAGTTGGACAGGCGTTGGGCCTCTCCCACCGATGCGGAGCCCATGCCGGTCATCGTGATCGACAACGTTCCGGCTCAGGCCAACCGATTGGAAGACGCCTTGTGGCGGCACCGCGAGTCGATCTCGATACCGGAATTCGTCCTTGACTTCTCCGAGATGCGTTACCTGCCAGCGCACTTGCCTCGGTCCTTGTCGAGTCTCAAGTTCCCGCACCGCAACGCGGATGCCTACCTTCGAGATGCCAAGCTGGGCGAGCTAGACTTCGTCAAGACGGAACTGGGACAATCCATCTTCGGCGCCACTGCGCAGGAATGCGGATCACTGATGTCGTGGTTCCCACAAGCGCTCCTGTATGGATTCTGGCAGTCCCATCTGGGAAGGAAGCGCCACAACACAAAGCACGCCCGCACTTGGGTATCAGAGATCATCGGGTGGCAGCCTGCGTCGAGTGAGACCAAGGTCTGGGGGCTGAAGGGTGACCCCCTGAACCTAAACATCGCTGAGGGGGTGACCTCGAACCCGGACGACCGAACCAGGTGGGCCATCGGTGGAGCAGAGAAGGTCGAAGGTGGCAAGGCAGACAAACTCTCTGAGATCGGTCACGGACAGATACCGTTCATGGGAAGCGACGCTGCCGCCGCAGCCGTCTCATTCCAGCGCGTGACCCAGCGGGCGACCGTATCCTTCGCCCAGCTCCGACGTGTCAGTCTCGGACGAGGCGCTCCACGAGAAGCGGACGTGGCTGCGCGGGCGCTCCTGGTCGCCCTCGGGCTGCACGCTCACCAGCTTGCCTTCGGGCGCGCGTTCGCGCTGCGCTCGGGTGCTGACCTGCGGCCGATTGCCACGACTGCGACATGGCTAGGCAGTGACGGTGACGAGACATGCGTCCTCGACGGCACCGAGCTGACGCGCTCTCTGATATCAGCCGCTCGTGCCCACGCCGGGTCGGTGGGAGTGCCGCTCGACGGCTGGGGTCAGCCGCCAATGGTCCTGCGACCTGGGGAAGCCCTGGCGAAGGTGATCGGCTCGACTTGGCCTGAATTGGACGCATGATGCTTTCGGTCTCTGTGGAGTTCCTGCACGGGACGTTTCGTGGAGATCCAGACGGTGCTGCAAACACCGGGCGCTTGATGCGTGGCGAGTGGCCCCCATCACCCGCGCGCCTGTTTGCGGCGCTTGTGGCGGCCGATGGAACGGCCGGGGCGCGCAGGGTGACCGATGGGGCCGAACTAGAGTGGTTCGAGCAGTTGCCGCCGCCAACCGTCTATGCTGATCCGAACCCCTGCCACCAGCAGCTCGAGCCGCGATACGTCGTGCGCCACGGGGGCAAGCCAGCCGAAGGGGCTCACCACGAATACGTGGGGCGCTCTGGTGTGCCCAGCCGGGCTGGAGTTCGGGTTGCGCCCCGTTGCCCGCAGATTATCTACGTCTACTCGTGGGAAGGAGAACCGCCGGAGGACGCGGTCCTTGATGCGCTCCGGCGGCGCGCCGCCCGGGTGGGTTACCTCGGGTCCTCGGATTCGCCGGTGCGCATGCGCATTACAACCGAGACACTTCCGGCTCCGGTGGGGGACTACGCCTTTGTTCCCGATCGCGAGGGCGACACAATGATCAACGTGACCCAGCCTGGAGACCTGAGCCACTGGGACCGCCTGTACGAGCAGTGGACCGAGCGTGGCGCGTCGGTGAGCCGGTTGCAGTTCCCGGCGCTCAAGCACGAGATCGCGTACCGCTCACCCCCAGTAGAAGAGCCCGAGTACCGTGGTGAGGTGGTGGCGTGGTTGCGCCTCGGGACGGCTGTCTCTGGGCGCCGCGTCTCCACGGTGACGGAGCTTTTCAAGGAGGCCATCCTCAGCCAGTACCATCGGATTTACGGCGAGCCCCCGGCCGTTCTGCACGGACACGGATTCAGCGGGGCGGGCTACGAGGTCGCCCGCTACCTGGCGCTGCCGGACGTTGGCTACAGGCGGTCGCGTGGACACATCCACGGCTTAGCCCTTTGGTTGCCTCCAGGGTGTGACTTGACGGCGCGTCAGAGGGCCCGGGACGCGGCCCTGCTAATCCGGCGACTTACCGGCCGCGGAGTCGACGTAGCAGTTGCCCCCCACGATGGCGAAGAGCGCCCTGTGGCCGCCCATCCGGACCGTTGGCTACGCTCTTCCCGCGGCTGGGCGACGGCGGTTCCGGTGATCCACGAGCGACGGCGCGCTCTTGATCTGGTGGAAGTCGCACGATGGTGCCAGCATGCGGGGCTGCCCGATCCTGTCGCCTTCCGGTCAGCGCGCACACCACTAGTCCACGGGGCGCTGGACGTCGCCCCAGTAGAGGTGAATCGACCAGGTAGACCGGCTCTTCCCTACTCACACGTCGAGTTCTGGTTCGATCAGGCAATCCCAGGTCCGGTCGTGATCGGCGCAGGGCGGCAGCGCGGCTTCGGGCTCTGTATACCGCTCGAGGGCTGGACGTGACGAGCAGGCGCCCTCCACGTGGAACGGTGATGACTCCCGCACCGAGCTTCGCAGACTTCTACCAGGCGATCAATAGACGCCCACCCTTTCCCTGGCAAGCCCGCTTGGCCAAACAGATCGCTGACAATGGCGATTGGCCTGCAGAGGTTGGCATTCCTACGGGCGTGGGCAAGACCGCGTGCCTGGACATCGCGGTGTGGTGGCTGGCGTCGCAGGCGGACCGGGAGCCGGCCCAACGGACGGCGCCGACCCGAATCTGGTGGGTCGTCAACCGGCGTCTGTTGGTGGATTCGACTGCAGAACATGCCGAGGGACTTGCGAAGGCGCTTGCGGACCCAGGCTCGGCGGGACTATCGGGGCAGGCTGAAGAGGTTGTCATCAGCGTCGCTGAGCGCCTCTCTTCCCTTTCCGCCGATCCAGCTGCACCCCCGCTCGATGTGATCCGGCTGCGAGGGGGAGTCGCGCCACGGACACCCGCTGACCCGTCACGCCCCACAATCCTCCTGTGCACCTTGCCGATGTACGGCTCGCGGCTCCTGTTTCGGGGGTATGGATCGACGCTGCGCCCGATTGACGCTGCAATGGCGGGGACGGACAGCCTGGTCCTGCTGGACGAGGCGCATCTCGCCCCACACTTGATGACGTTGATCCCCGCACTCGCCGAGTGTACGCCCGACGCGGAGGCCATTCTGGGGGAGTCTCGTTCGAGAGCGAGGGTGACGGCGCTGACGGCGACCGGCAACGCTTCCGGCGAGCGGTTCGACCTTGATGAGGAGGACAAAGGGGACCCGATCGTTCGGCAGCGGCTGTGGGCCGCGAAGCCGATGGAAGTGCGAAGGTTTGAGACAGGCGACACCGCCAGCCACCTCGCAAATGCGGCCTCTGACCTTCTCTCAGGCGCGCCGAGGCCCGCGGCCTGCCTTGTGTTCGCTAACACCCCGAAGATAGCGCGTGAGGCGTTCGAGAATCTGCGGAGGAAGATGACCGATGGGGAGGCCGACCTGCTGCTGCTCACTGGCCTCTCACGCGAGCGGGAGGCAGAAAGGGTGCGCGCGTACATCCTCGATCCTTTCGATGGCATGGCGGCAACCCGCCCCGCGGGCAGCGTCCGCAGGCGGCATCTGGTCGTCGTCGCGACGCAGACCCTCGAGGTCGGAGCGGACCTCGACGCGGACTTTCTCGTTACAGAGACATGCGGCGTCCGGGCGCTTACACAACGGTTGGGCAGATTGAATCGGTTCGGACATCATCCCCATGCGCGGGCCACGTACGTGCATCTGCCAGCTCCGAAGCAGCGCAGAGGCAGGGCTGGCGGGGATCAGGAGTCCGAGGCTTGGGCCGTCTACGGCCAGGAACCTGCGAAGGTTCTCCAGAGATTGGAGACCGCGTGCTTCGGAGCGGAGCGTTGCGTCGTAGATCTTCCACCTGCGAGGGTAGCTGAGGTTCTGGGCACTCCGGACGACGATCCGGGTCGGGCGCCGGAGGTCCTTCCGGGGATCCTGCGCGAGTGGACGAAGACAACCAGCCCTCCCGACAGGGAAGCCCCAGTCGAGCCGTACTTCAGCGGCATCAAGGGTGCCCAGTACGCCGTGTCGCTCATCTGGCGCATTCATGTGCCGGAAGAAGGCGAGCATCTGTGGCCGCCCGCCACCGATCGTGAAGCGGTGGATGTTCCGATTGTCGAAATTCGGGAGGCCTTGTTAGCCGACAAAGACCTCCGCCGTCTGGGGCCTGACGGGGTAACAGTGGAAGTTACCACGGTCTCCAACCTGCGGCCCGGCGACCAGGTGATACTCCCAGCTGATCGCGGTCTGCTGGACGGCTTCGGCTGGAATCCGACCGCTTCCGAGTGCGTTGTGGACGTATCCCTGTGGGGACAGGGTTTGCCGCTCGATGGGAAGGCGATCGAGCGGCTGTGCGGCATCGCGATGGGGCAGCATATCAGAACCGCGCTGGGTGCTACCGACGAGGAAGAGGTCGATCAGGTCGACCGCGATGAAGTCGTGAGGTCGATCCTATCTGAGATCAAAGTAGCAGAGACGCCGCCGGGATGGGAGAAGGAGGAATGGGTCGACTTCACCGGGGCACTGCGCCCACCCATCGAGGAGGCACGCCGGGAGGTGCCCCGGTTGAGGGTCAGAACGCCGGACCGCCAGCGGCCCAGCAGTGACTTCAGCAGTGAATTCGACGAGATGTCACTCGGACCTGTAGCGATCGAACTGGACACGCACGGTCAAGAGGTGGCGGCGCGGGCGCGGGTGATCGCGCAGCACATCGGTCTACCGCCCGACCTGGCTGCCGTTGTGGAGCTTGCAGGGGCACTGCATGACATCGGGAAGTCCGACACTCGCTTCCAACGATGGCTCGATCCCGAGCAGCTGCGTGGCGTACTCCTGGCCAAGTCCAACACGCCAAGGCACCGTTGGGAAGCGGCCCGTGCCGTGGCAGGGTGGCCCCGTGGAGGCCGCCACGAGGACCTATCGGCCCGGTTGGTGCGTGCATGGCTGGAAGAGGACCCGCCCTGGGAGGGTTCGACATATTATGATCTACTAGTCCATCTTGTGATCAGTCACCACGGCAAGGGCCGGCCAATCGTGCCGCCAGCCACTGACGGCACCGACGCGACGGTATCCTCTGTCGTGAGGAATGTACAGGTCGAAGCGTCGGCGAACCTCGCCGTCGTCGACTGGAGCCAGCCACGCCGCTTCAGGCGACTCAACGACCGTTTCGGTCCGTGGGGATTGGCGTTGTTGGAAGCAATCGTGGTTCGAGCGGACCATGCGGTGTCCGCGGGTGCTGAGCTAGTGCAAGAGGCGCCTTGATGACCGAGGTAGTTTGCCCGGGCTTACCTGCTGGCTGGGTCAACGCCTGGCTCGCGGCGGTGGGCATCGTTGTGCTGGATGACCGCATCCGATTGCACTGGACGACCGCCGGTTCGCCCGTCGTGGTGCTCACGGCCGAGGCGCTCGACCCGATTGCTGCCCTCGTCGAGTCGTGGCCGAATGCGGCGGTCTTGGACGAAATCCCAATCGCCGAAGGTTGGCAGGGAGCCGCCAACCTGCAGCGGAGGGTCCCCGTCGAGGAGTTCACGGAGCGCGCCCGGTCTGCGCGAAGTCACAGGCACTCGTGGACTCTGTCGTCGACGATGACCGACCTTAGCGTCGACAGACAAGGCGAAGTTGCGCATGCGCCGTTCGATCCTGCGGGCCCAGGGACCATCAAGTGGCTTCACCACCGGCTGGTGAAGGTCCACGGGCATGTGGAGCCAACAACAGCGCGAATCCGTGTTTCGCTGGAGGGACGGGCTGATCGCGTGAAGGACAACGGGCTGGGTTTCGACCTCACGAGGATTGGCTCGTTGTCGGACTCAACCGATCGGTGGGTTGATCCGGTCATCGAGACGCTCGCCTTCTTCGGCCTCGCTCTCCTACCGGTACGGGGCCGCGGAACTGACGCACGGCTTGACCGCCGCACCGAAATGGCTGCGCAGA
Organism: Dehalococcoidia bacterium; assembly: GCA_965197715.1. Classification (GTDB taxonomy): domain Bacteria; phylum Chloroflexota; class Dehalococcoidia; order Lucifugimonadales; family UBA1127. Next base: position 1,298,580 of record OZ240224.1, on the reverse strand, counting down.
GGGGATGGCGGCGGCGTGAAGGAAGCCGGGAGTTGAGCGATTTCCACTGGCCAGCATGGAGACAGCCCCTCGACAGCGACGGCGTCGACGCTCTCATGGACTTATGGAACCCTGAGCGCAAGGACACATGGGCTAGGGTCGGCGTACATGCGGCGTGGCGGAGCGTCCAATTTCAACGCACCGGATCGTCTGATGTGACGAGAGGATTCGGAGCCGAACGGCTGTGAATCCCGAGCCCATCATCCAGATCTCCGCCATCGAACACTTCGTGTACTGCCCGAGGCAATGCGCCCTCATCCACTGCGATGGCGTCTGGAGTGATAATGCCCACACCGTCAGGGGCGTCCGCGCACACCGGCGGGTGGACAGTGGACTGGACCGCCAGGAACGGGGACGGCGAGTGCTGAGAGCTATCCCGCTCTGGTCGGAAGCACTGGGGTTGTCCGGACGCGCCGACGCAGTTGAAGTGGAAGATGATGAGGTTCGCCCCGTCGAGTACAAGTCCGGCGTCCGGCACGGAGTGGCCGCGGACTTCCAATTGTGCGCACAAGCCCTTTGTCTCGAGGAAATGCTAGAGGTAGAGATACAACATGGGTATGTGTGGTACGGAGGACCAAGACGCCGGGTTCAAGTTGACTTTACGTCGGCGCTGCGCCGGGCGGTGCGAGAAGTCATCGACCAGATCAGGACACAGATGATGACGTTCGAGTTGCCCGAAGCGCCCAACGATGCTCGATGTACGGAATGCCAGCTCTTACACCATTGCCTGCCGGAACTCTCAAGTGCGCCACGCAGGGTGAACCGATACATCGACAACGTTGTTTTTCGATGCGCTACCTGAGCACCGTCTACGTTCGGAATCACCGCGCCCGCGTGCAGCACCGCCGGGGTGCCTTGGTCGTGTCTTCGCCGGAAGGTAGTCAGCGGGTACCGCTTGAAGCGGTCGACGCGCTTGTCGTGTTGGGGGGCGCACAGATCACGACTCAGGCGCTCGATGCATGTGTGCGCCGCGGCGTTCGCGTAGCGGCGCTCCAGATGAGCGGAGCCATCCGGTTCGTCGTCAATGGCCCCGCCAGCGGAAACGTACACCTGCGAACAGCGCAGTTTGGTGTGGTTGTGGACGACGCGCGGTCGCTGGAGGTAGCGAAGGTGATCGTGGCAGCAAAGCTCCAGAACAGCAGAAGGGTTGTCGACCGATGGTCTCGGGATGAAAGGAACCCCGTCGAGGCGGAACGGCTCGCGGCTCGGGGCGCTCAAATTAGGGAACGCATCGCGCGATTGGCGGGCGCAGACACTGCCGACCACGTCCGAGGGGTTGAGGGAGATGCCGCCAGAATCTACTTTCGCGCGGTCGGCCAGGCTGTGGCGTCAAGTGACCTTGCGTTCTCGGCGAGAACGCGCCGGCCACCACGAGATCCCATCAATGCCCTGCTGGGGTTTTGCTACGGCATGCTCGTGACGGAATGCATCGGTGCCGCGGAAAGCGTTGGCCTGGACTTCCAGATGGGATTCTTCCACCGCCCCCGCGCTGGCCGACCGTCACTCGCACTTGACCTCGCTGAGGAGTTCCGTGCGCTCACGGATCGATTTGTCGTGTCGCTGGTTCGCCGCCAGCAGGTCGGCTCAGAGGACTTCGAGCACACACCTGGCGGAGGTGTCTATCTCGGCGACGGCGGAAGAACACGATTGATTGAGGCATGGGAGAAACACAAGGAGCAGGAGATCCCCCATCAGCTTCTGGGTCGACCAGTAGGACGCTGGGCACTCCCTTCGGTCCAAGCCACGCTCCTCGCCCGACACTTGCGCGGCGATCTGCCAGCATATCCCCCATTTGTACTGTCTTGAAGCGATGGACATCCTCATCACCTATGATATAGCTAACACAGATGAAGCCGGAAGCGTGCGCCTGAGGCGCGTGGCCGAGGTCTGCGAGAAGTACGGCCAGAGAGTACAGTTCTCGGTCTTTGAGTGCAGGCTCTCCGCCACGCGGCTGGCTCGCATGATCGGCGAAGTCGAGGACGTCATCGATCGCCGGCGCGACTCAGTTATCGTCTACCGCTTCCTAGGCAAAATCGAGGATGCTGCGCTCCGCCTCGGCCGAAGCCAAGGACGGAGGCTCGGTCAGCCCTGGGTGATTTGATGCGGCTGCGAACCTCCGGTGATTCAGCACATCAGCGCCTGGCGGGGCGGGGTCAGCAGCCTGCGTGGTTCCCAGAACAGCATTGGTCAGGGAGTTCTGATGTCTAGAGAACCGGGCAATCCTCTCCAGGACTGCCGATTTCTTAGGATTAGCAGTGTCGCCGGGGTTCAGGCCCCGGCCTTAGTTGAGCGCGGAACCAGTCACGGTCGTCCCCGCAGGCCTTCATGTGTCGCCGGGGTTCAGGCCCCGGCCTTAGTTGAGCGTTTCTCTTCGTCACCTACTACACCACGCAAATCTCCCGTGTCGCCGGGGTTCAGGCCCCGGCCTTAGTTGAGCGATGGTATGGGTCTGGCTGGGGTTATTGGGCGCGGGCCTGGTGTCGCCGGGGTTCAGGCCCCGGCCTTAGTTGAGCGTTGTGGAGTAAGGCCCGGAGCCCGCCGCGTTGCGCGCGTGTCGCCGGGGTTCAGGCCCCGGCCTTAGTTGAGCGTGATTGGGAACAACCGTGTGGAGACCGCCGTCGCCGGTGTCGCCGGGGTTCAGGCCCCGGCCTTAGTTGAGCGGCACCCAGCGGAGGAGCTACCGACTGATGCCCTACGTGTCGCCGGGGTTCAGGCCCCGGCCTTAGTTGAGCGAGGCTCTGAGTTGGGCGGGGTAGGTGAAGGTTTCTCGGGTGTCGCCGGGGTTCAGGCCCCGGCCTTAGTTGAGCGCAGGGCGCGGAGTTGAACTTTGTCGGCTTCGACGAAGTGTCGCCGGGGTTCAGGCCCCGGCCTTAGTTGAGCGGAGGAAGGACTCTATCCCAAGTTGCTTCACATCCCCGGTGTCGCCGGGGTTCAGGCCCCGGCCTTAGTTGAGCGAGACTCAACCCCGCACTCGGCCCACGCGCTGCCCACGTGTCGCCGGGGTTCAGGCCCCGGCCTTAGTTGAGCGTGCCAGGAGCACCGCCCCCCGGCGCAGGCCATCCCGGTGTCGCCGGGGTTCAGGCCCCGGCCTTAGTTGAGCGGCGAAGGACCCCGCGACCATGTTCACCACCACCAGCGTGTCGCCGGGGTTCAGGCCCCGGCCTTAGTTGAGCGCCAAAGCTGATAGTGGCGGGCTGGTTCGAGTCCCGCGTGTGTCGCCGGGGTTCAGGCCCCGGCCTTAGTTGAGCGGGATGGGCGATCCAGCTAGTCGTCGCGGCGGCGGCGGTGTCGCCGGGGTTCAGGCCCCGGCCTTAGTTGAGCGTCGTACCGGATGATGTCGGACCCGCCGTCGCCGGGGGTGTCGCCGGGGTTCAGGCCCCGGCCTTAGTTGAGCGAGGATGAGGAGGTTGAGCTTGCGTATGTTTAGCGCGGGTGTCGCCGGGGTTCAGGCCCCGGCCTTAGTTGAGCGAGAAATGGGGTTGACAATCCCAATGGACAATGGATAGGTGTCGCCGGGGTTCAGGCCCCGGCCTTAGTTGAGCGAGGCGGTGCTGCTGGACGCAAGCCAGGGGTTCGATGTGTCGCCGGGGTTCAGGCCCCGGCCTTAGTTGAGCGGAGATCGAACGGCTGACTGCCGTGGTCGTGGAGGCCGTGTCGCCGGGGTTCAGGCCCCGGCCTTAGTTGAGCGATTCTCGTGGGCGTGTTAGGTGCATGGATGGTGTTGGGTGTCGCCGGGGTTCAGGCCCCGGCCTTAGTTGAGCGAACTCAGTTACCCACGTTCACGACCACACCTATTGGGTGTCGCCGGGGTTCAGGCCCCGGCCTTAGTTGAGCGGTAGATACGCCGACCGCGTGCTCAGGAGCATGGCCTGGGTGTCGCCGGGGTTCAGGCCCCGGCCTTAGTTGAGCGTCAGCTTTATGACGGTGAGCGTGACGTTGCCGGTTGGTGTCGCCGGGGTTCAGGCCCCGGCCTTAGTTGAGCGAGGCTGTGCTGTGGTCATGCTGTTCTCCTACTCCAGTGTGTCGCCGGGGTTCAGGCCCCGGCCTTAGTTGAGCGGCGAAAGATGGCGTCAACTGCCTGCGAACCACTCCCGTGTCGCCGGGGTTCAGGCCCCGGCCTTAGTTGAGCGCAGATGAAAGAGTCATGGGCGGTCGCCGACGAGGGCTGTGTCGCCGGGGTTCAGGCCCCGGCCTTAGTTGAGCGCGCATGGCGAGGAGGGGCTGATGCCATTCTTGGCTGGTGTCGCCGGGGTTCAGGCCCCGGCCTTAGTTGAGCGCGCATGGCGAGGAGGGGCTGATGCCATTCTTGGCTGGTGTCGCCGGGGTTCAGGCCCCGGCCTTAGTTGAGCGTCGTAGGTCCGTTCGGCAAAGATGTTGTCGTCGGTAGTGTCGCCGGGGTTCAGGCCCCGGCCTTAGTTGAGCGTCGTAGGTCCGTTCGGCAAAGATGTTGTCGTCGGTAGTGTCGCCGGGGTTCAGGCCCCGGCCTTAGTTGAGCGGATAAGGAGTTAAACTACCTTGCCGGGGCAGGCACGTGTCGCCGGGGTTCAGGCCCCGGCCTTAGTTGAGCGAGCCCACGCCAGGACCCCTTCCCGAAGAGCCCGCGCAGGTGTCGCCGGGGTTCAGGCCCCGGCCTTAGTTGAGCGGAGTCGGCGACGATGCGTGTTTTTCTGCGGCCGCTTGTGTCGCCGGGGTTCAGGCCCCGGCCTTAGTTGAGCGCAGCAGCTCCTCGACGTCTCGGCCAGGACGCCGGCGGTGTCGCCGGGGTTCAGGCCCCGGCCTTAGTTGAGCGAAGGTTGTGCCGTCCCAAGCCATGCCTCGCGGGCTGGTGTCGCCGGGGTTCAGGCCCCGGCCTTAGTTGAGCGTCGGAGATCACGTCGCAAGCTACCCAGAGCGCCGAGTGTCGCCGGGGTTCAGGCCCCGGCCTTAGTTGAGCGACATCAACTCGGAGGACGGCGCGGGTATCGTCCGTGTGTCGCCGGGGTTCAGGCCCCGGCCTTAGTTGAGCGGAACAACGCATGAGAGAGGTGAAGGCGTCATGGGGGGTGTCGCCGGGGTTCAGGCCCCGGCCTTAGTTGAGCGATCACATTCGACAGCGGCATTCTCACCTCCAGCCTTGTGTCGCCGGGGTTCAGGCCCCGGCCTTAGTTGAGCGTCGAGATTCGCCAGCCCGTTGATAGGCAGTGGTGTCGTGTCGCCGGGGTTCAGGCCCCGGCCTTAGTTGAGCGGCGCCTGCGTGTGGGGCCTGTGCCCGTTCTGCCCAGGTGTCGCCGGGGTTCAGGCCCCGGCCTTAGTTGAGCGGACGTCGCAATGGGCAACCCCACGGTGGACTACGGGGTGTCGCCGGGGTTCAGGCCCCGGCCTTAGTTGAGCGCTCCAGCCGTAGCGGAACCAGTCCCGGTTGTCTCCAGTGTCGCCGGGGTTCAGGCCCCGGCCTTAGTTGAGCGCTCCAGCCGTAGCGGAACCAGTCCCGGTTGTCTCCAGTGTCGCCGGGGTTCAGGCCCCGGCCTTAGTTGAGCGTACTGGCACACGCGTGGCTGCAACTGCTACTGCACCAGTGTCGCCGGGGTTCAGGCCCCGGCCTTAGTTGAGCGATCCGGCCCTTGCCGCTTCCGATGGTGTCCCCGCCCGTGTCGCCGGGGTTCAGGCCCCGGCCTTAGTTGAGCGAAGACTATCGTGGTCGTCACTGATGAGGACGGGACTTGTGTCGCCGGGGTTCAGGCCCCGGCCTTAGTTGAGCGCAGGTACTCAGCAAGCGCCCCCATCGGATGAGGCGCAAGTGTCGCCGGGGTTCAGGCCCCGGCCTTAGTTGAGCGTCCCCCACAAGGTCTGAGGTGACCGCCGCCACGCGGGTGTCGCCGGGGTTCAGGCCCCGGCCTTAGTTGAGCGTGGCGGACGCGGCACCAGAAGACCATGTTCTGGGCGGGTGTCGCCGGGGTTCAGGCCCCGGCCTTAGTTGAGCGCATGTTCTGGGTTGTCTCCTTTCAGAGTGCCCCTCAAGTGTCGCCGGGGTTCAGGCCCCGGCCTTAGTTGAGCGATCTACAGCGGCGCAAAGCCCGGCGTCGACATCGCCGGTGTCGCCGGGGTTCAGGCCCCGGCCTTAGTTGAGCGCTCAAGGAGATGACGCGCCTGCGCCAGGAGCTCGACCAGGTGTCGCCGGGGTTCAGGCCCCGGCCTTAGTTGAGCGTGGCCGGTGACCCCTTCGTTATATCAGAACCTCCCACCGAAAAGTTCGCAGTTCGGTACGCTCCGGCCCACTCTTTTACGCCCAAAGCCATAGAGGACTCGAACTCCTGCAGGCCAACCTCAGCAGCGCTGGCTCCCCCTAAGGGCATTACTCCGTTGGTGGCATACCGGACCCCAGCGGAGGAGTTTGACCAAGACCCCTCTAGCAGGCTGCGGAAGAAAGGGGTTTCGTGGCGATGTGAGGGCTGCTGGCATGACCGCCATGTCGCTGAGTGACGCGTTGCCGGGCGGTCTGACCGCCTGTGGAGGGGCCTGGCAACGGGGCCTGTGACGTGAGGAGCGGCCTCGCTGCCCCTGCTTACGCGGCCAGCGTCACCTGGGGGGCTGGCGTCTCAGCAGTGATCAGCCTGGCCATCCGCACCAGATTGTAGGCTGTTCCCACGAGGTAGCCAGCAAGGCCCGTGCGGTCCAGACCTCGGTAGCGCGTCCTTCGGAATCCGCCCACCGTCTTCATCCACCCGAAGATCTCCTCGACGCGCTTCCTCACACGCTGACGCAACCCATACCCGCGATGGCGGGTCGTGCGTCCATCGATAGCGCTGGAGCGCCCATTCGTGTTTTGCGCCACGTGCGGGGTCACCCCGCGGGCGCGCATGGCCCCCACGCAACCCCGCGTGTCGTAGCCTTTGTCCCCGCCGAGCGTCCGGGGATGGAACCCCCGATCCCTCGCACCGGCCAGCAGCACCGGAACCGCATCCCGCTCCGCCGTCCCCGTCGCTTCGCTCACCAGAAAGTCCACCAGCAGGCCGTTGCGGTTCTCCATCAGCGCATGGGCCATGAACACCAGCCTGGCCTCCTCCCCTTTCCCCTTTCGGAAGCGTCTCGCCTCGGGGTCCGTCGCGCTCTGGTGCGTCGCGTTCGCGCGCCGATCCCCATGAAAGTCCACCGAGGGGTTGCCCCGGTCACCGTCGTCTGGGGGAGGATCGCCCGCTCGCGGCTTGAAGCTCTTGAGGCTCGCTGCCGCCTCGATCAGCGTGCCATCCACCGTGAAGTGCTCGTCCGACAGAAGGCTTCGCCGGTCCGCCGCCAGGACCACCTCGTCGAAGAGCTGCTGACCCACTCGGTGCTCCAGCAGCCGCAGGCGGTTCTTCGTGAACACCGTGGCGTCGAAGCTGCGCTCCATCAGTTGCATGCCCAAGAACCAGCGGAACAGCAGGTTGGAGTCCAACTCCTCGCAGAAGGCGCGCTCGCTCCTCACCGAGAATAACGCAATCAGCAGCGACGCCTTCAATAGGCGCTCGGGAGGAATGGACGGCCGCCCCACGTCGGCATACATCCGGTCGAACTCGGGCGACAGCCGGGCCAGGACCTCATCGGCCAGGACCTTGATGGTGCGGAGCGGGTGATCGGCTGGCACGCGCTCCCCCAGGTTCACGAAGGCCAATATCGTAACCCGGGGCTCCTGACGTCCACGCACACGCTCCACCTCCGTCTCGAGTGCCCCTGTGATTGGACCTCGGCGCTCTCAGTCGCCGTTGTTCGCTTCAACATTCTTCAGCAGCCTGCTAGGTCTTCTCTCAGGCTCCCTTCCCATTCAGGAAGGGAAAGAGACTCATGGCTGAGGGACGTCCTCAGACTCCCGGCAAGGGGCTCCACCTCTCTGCACGCCCCCTATTTCCGCCACCTGTTCGAGGTAGAACAGGGGGGTGTACTGGAGCTTCTGGTGGGAAGAGCCGAGGTCGAAACCTCTTTGGTGAGCGCTGGCCAGTGGATGCCCACGGATGAACACGCGGAGCCTGTGGCCATCTGGATCGTATGACGCCCATCAAGCCCACAAGGGCTCCGGGACAGGGTTGCACCAGTTGACCTGCCCCCAATTCCATGACTTACAGCCTAAACCAGGGGTACCTTGACTACTGGGGATGGCGCGAGTGACAATCCGAGCATCACTCCGAGGAGAGGCTGTGAATCAGGTGACACATGAAGGTAGACTGAGGGGCTTCGATCTGTTCTGCGGAGCCGGTGGGAGTAGCTGGGGAGCGCAATTGGCCGGCGTGAAGATTGTTGGCGCAGTGGACAGAGACCCTGATGCTGTCAAGAATTTCCGCGGGAACTTTCCCGGTGCCGTAGTCTGGCAGCAGCCCGCCGAAGACGTAGATCTTTCCGAAGTCATCGAGAGAATTGGCTCTGTCGACGTATTGCTCGCCTCTCCCGACTGTACGAGTCACACCCCGGCAAGAGGAGGCAGACGAAGGTCGGAGAGCAGCAAGCGGACCGCGTTCCAGGTGCTGAGGTATGCAGAAGCCCTCAATCCAAGGTGGGTCGTTATAGAGAATGTGATCGCTATGACCCAGTGGACGCGGTATACCGCGTTCCTCAAGCAAATTAGGCGCAATTACAGTCTCCATGAGTTGAAGCTCAACTCGGCTGACTTCGGCGTGCCTCAGATGAGAAGGCGATTATTCATCCTGTGCGACCGTGAAATGGAACCACCTTCGAGAATAGCTGCCACTTCTATGGAACACCGTAACGCTACGGATGCAGTGACCTTGAACGGTGCATACAACTTCAGTCCGCTCGATGCGCCCGGTCGAGCACAGGCTACACTGGATCGCGCCGAGAGAGCGATTCGAGCTCTGGGAAAGGATAAGCCGTTTCTGCTTGTGTATTACGGATCAGACGGCCCTGGTGGCTGGCAGAGACTGGACGCACCACTTCGTACTGTCACTACAGTTGACCGCTTCGCGCTGGTGAAGCCCGAAGGCGATGGTCACCTGATGAGGATGCTACAGGTTCCAGAACTAATGAGAGCCATGGGTCTCACTAATGACCAACAGGACCAGCGCTTCACTCTGGAGTCTAGGTCTAGAAGAGACACAATTCGACTGCTGGGTAACGCAGTCTGTCCTCCAGTCATGAATGCCATTGTCTCAGAACTATGCCAAATTCGACCTGGTCAGATCCATGCGTGATGAAGACCACACAGAGCTGCTACACTGGGCAGAGGCCAGCGGCCGAGACTTTCCGTGGCGGCGTATATCAGACCCCTTCGTGTTAGCTGTGACTGAGCTTATGCTCGTGAGAACAAAGGCAGAACAAGTATCCGCCGTATGGGACAGATTCTTCGCGCGATTCAAGACTCTACAAGACCTTGCCGAAGCAGATTCCACAGAGGCCCACGAACTGCTAAGGGAGCTGGGACTGCGATGGCGTGCTCATCGCATTATTCAGTTTGCTGAGTCGGCCATCCGTCATCCTGGCTGGTGGAACTCCCACGTCAACCTGCCAGGCCTGGGACCCTACGTTAGTTGTGCCATGCGGATAGGGATTCATGGTTCTGGCCCCGTTCCAGTGGACGTCACGATTGCTCGTGTCCTGAGCAGGTACTATAGTATTCAGTACAGGGGTGAAGCTCGTCGCAATAGACAGGTAGCAGAGGCCGCTCGACAACTTGGAATCGTGAGCAGAGAATTCTTCAACGCGTTGCTGGATCATGCGGCGCTTGTGTGCATCGAAAGAAGCCCTCGATGCGGCAAATGCCCAATCGAACAGGGTTGTAGTTATAGTGACAAGGAAAGTTGCTGATATAGACAATGACTTTGAGCTCCAATGACATCTCCCATTAGTTGTACATAAATGATGCGTAATTCGACCCGACAGACAGACGCGGAAAGGCATCCGCACAGATCTGGCGAGCAGGTTCTAAGGCCTAGAGCCCGTTTTCTGAGGACTTTTGGTGACGAGCTCATCAGCAGTGAAACAGTAGCTCTAATTGAACTCGTCAAGAATTCATTTGATGCTGATGCGACAAGGATTCTTATCCGCTTTACGCCTCCTCTGGAAACGAACCGCGGAGTAATCGACGTCATCGACAACGGGCACGGCATGGCGCTGGACACTATTCAAACAGCCTGGATGGAACCTGCCACCCTCATGAAGAGACAGACGACCAGGAGCGAAGGATTTGGGCGGCGGGTCCTGGGAGAGAAGGGTATCGGCAGATTTGCTACGTCTCGTCTGGCGAAGCGTCTTGACGTTATTACCAAACGCGCAGAAGCCAGCAGCCAAACACGGGTACTCTTTGATTGGACACAGTTTGACGATCCGAGTTTATTTCTAGATCAGGTCAAAGTCTCATGGAATGAAGAGTCTGCGGCTGAGTTTAGTCGGCTGGGAGCCATGAGGACTTTGTGGGGAGTTGATGAGGATCCCACTGCAGCCGAACTAAAGCACGGAACCATTCTTCGAATGCAGGACCTGAACTCGAATTGGGACAGAGGAGAATTCGAGCGGCTAAAGTCTGGTCTTTCGAGGCTAGTCTCACCGTTCTTTGGCCAGCGTGGTGAGGGTGGACATCGTCTATCCAATGAATTCGCTATACGCCTGGAAGTTCCTGACCCGTTCAGCGAATTCTCAGGTCTGATCGGAGCTCCTGATACTCTGGATAGTCCACATTACTCTTTGCAGGGAAATGTAGATAGGTATGGTCGCTACGAAGTCATCGTCAGACTGAAAGGCCACGAAGAGACGGAACGTGTCTCTAGTCCGCCCTCGACAGAACACATTCCTACGGCTTGCGGGCCATTCGCAATCGAACTGCGTGTCTGGGATCGTGATCCTGTTTCCATGGGCGACCTAGCGAAGACACGCGCAACTACTATTAGGGACGTAAGACGTGATCTGGATGCCATGGCTGGTATTAGCGTCTACAGAGATGGCTTTCGGGTCCTGCCATATGGCGAAAGAGGAGATGACTGGCTAAGGCTAGACCTAAGAAGGGTTCAGAATCCGACCCTGAGATTGTCAAATAACCAGATTGTTGGGTATGTACTTGTCGGATCAGACACAAATCCACTCCTCAAGGACCAGACCAACCGTGAAGGCCTTGTTGAAGGACCAGCACTAACCGAGTTACGGCTCAAAGTCAAGGAATTGCTAAGTGCTCTTGAACCCCGTCGGTATAAGCTCCGCGCTGGACAGAGACAATCCAAGGTCCGTAGGGGCGGTATTTTTATGGACTTTGGTCTCACCGACATTAGTAACTACGTCAGTAAGAGGTACCCCGATGACGCCGGACTCATTGAACTCCTCCGTGAGAGAGATTCAGATTTGCACCGTCGTGTCGAAGAAGTGCAAGAGGTGTTGGCCCGTTTCCATCGTCTCGCCACACTTGGAACTATAATCGATACCATCCTCCATGATGGAAGGGCTCCATTATCAAAGATAGCACAAGCTGCATTCATGGCCCGCCGGGACACCGCGAGGACTCAGCAATTCTCCATTGTATCTATGGAGCGTTTGAGAGAGCGACTAGATATCATAAGGACCCAGGCTACAGTCCTGGCGACACTATTCCGACGAATTGAACCTTTCGGCGGTCGCAGGAGAGGTCGTCCTACTCAGCTGACAATTGAACGCGTCATCAAAGATGCCTTTTCCGTATTGTCTTCGAAGACTCTTGAGCTCGGAGTCATCCTAGACCTGCCCAAGGGATCGACCAAGGTCACTGTAGAATCGTCTGATATTCAGGAAGTTATCGTCAATCTCTTGGGCAATAGTCTTTACTGGTTACAGCAAGTGGAGAAAGAGGATCGTTACATCACGGTGAGAATTGACCGGAACACATCAGACGAGTTGCAGATCCTCTTTTCTGATAGTGGTCCGGGTGTCGATGAAGAGTTTGTTGATAGCATCTTCGATCCATATTTCTCGACCAAGCCAGACGGTATTGGTCTTGGACTGTCTATAGCAGGTGGAATAGTCAGCGACTATTACGATGGCGATCTGGACTTGCTGAAGGCAGGACCGCTACCTGGCGCTACTTTTCGGATCACCCTGCGAAAGAGGGCATAGAATGGCAAACAACTCGCCCTGGTTAGTTATGATGGTTGATGACGACTCTGAAATGTGCGAATCCGTAACAGAGTTCATCAGTGGAGAGCAGCTTACAGACGAGGGCGATGTGGCTGTCGTAACTACAGTATCTAATTTCTCCGACGCCCAAGCCAAGCTGGCGTCGAGTAGATACGACGTGGTGGTGCTCGATCTGAGACAGGGTGCGCACGATCGGAATCCTGAAACTGAGGCCGGCGCCCAGTTGCTCGACGACATAAGGAATACTAGGTTCCTTCCGGTTGTCTTCTACACGGGCTTGCCGAGCCTTGTGAGACATCTGGAAAACCCTCCATTCATCCAGGTTGTTGAGAAAGGTGGAACCCATGAGCCACTTTTGAAAGCCATACAGACCACGCTGGCTAGTCAGCTGCCATCGATGAACCGCGCCCTGGTTAGTCATGTTGACAGGGTCCAGCGTGACTATATGTGGGATTTCGTCGCTGGACAGTGGGAAAGGATTACGGCCGAAACAGACAAGACTTCAATTGCGTATCTACTTGCGAGAAGGCTGGCAGGTTCCCTGTCAGATCCTTCCGCAACCCAACTGGCTGAAGATCTGGGGAGCCGATTCGATGCATCGATCGAAAGCGGTCAGGTCCACGCAATGCAATACTACGTGATGCCGCCTATTGCGGAGCCCCCGATGATGGCAGGCGACATCTACAAGGGCACGGTTCGTGGCCAGGATGGCTACTGGGTAATGGTAACACCATCGTGCGATCTCGTTCAGGATAAGGCCGAATGGCTTCTGCTAGCGATCTGCGATCCTCTATCAGAGCAACAAGAGTACGTGCGTTGGGCAAAGGGACAGTCAAATTCTACTACCAACCGCCTGAGGGGGCTGCTTGGCAACAATCGTCAAGTATCCCAGCGAGACCGACATTTCTACCTGCCGGCTGCTATGAGCATACCGGATCTTGTCGTGGACCTTCAGAATATAGCTGTCATCCGGCGAGAGGACTTTGGATCGTCTGGGTTGGAAAGGCTGGCAACGCTGGATAGTCCGTTTGCTGAGGCTCTGACGTCCCAATTCGGCCGGCTATTTGGACGCATCGGAACTCCCGACCTGGACGTTAACTGGGTGATGACGCGACTGAAGAGTGGTCTGGGTAGCTAGTCTATGCGCCAGAGTTCGTGCCCCGCCCTCCGATCTTGCAGGATGTTCTCGGCAGGCAGAGAGCTAAGGTTCGAGGCATACCATTTGGCTTCGCGCTCGAAAAGCATCTCCAGTCCTAGTCCGGTTGCCGCCATTTCCTTCCTTAGTACTTGGGCCAAGTGTTGCCCATTGATCAGCACTATCGGATAGCCGTCCACGCCCAGTTCTACCTGCGCCTGCTTGGTGAATGTACCGGTTGTGACGAACACGCCGAGCCAACCACGTTGCAGTCGGGCGGTAACTCGAGCCAAGTCTCTTCCGGCCACGGTACCGCTGTCTGGATGGAGAGCCTTCGCTTGGCCGAGTACAACCAAAGAGGCGGTCGAAAAACCCGTCCCTACCACCAAGCGACTCACAAAGTCTATCCCGCCATCGCCCGACCGTTTGGTAACCCACCCACGAATGCAAGACGGCCCCAGAAGACGCTGGGCAACCAACGACGCAAGGCCCTCAAAGTGGTGCGGAGTGGATGAATAATGGGAATGGACTCTTGCCAGGATCACACGATCGTCCGCAGTCATGTCCCGCTGATCGCTTGGGCTCAGCACCCGTTCGCGAAGTACAGTACGGCGGACTCTGTCCAGCGCAGATTCTCCATCGCGCACCCATGTCTGCCATGATCTCGGCGCGCGCCGGTTGACCTCCGCGAGGGTTAGTGACGCATCTCGTCGATCGTCAATCCAGGACCAGTCAAACAGACCCTGCTCCGCATCTGTACTGAAAAGAGCCAGCTCGATTGCCAGATTAGCGAAATGTCCCTCCTTTGAGGCTTGAGCTTGCACGTGGACGATTGTCGGCACGCCGAACCCCGAAAATCGTCGATATCCTTTTGCCCGCCCTTCAACCACTTGATCCGCAAAGAGCAGCACAGGAGGAGCTGCGTTGCGAAGCGACGGATCGGAGTACTGCTCGATCACCTTCATGAACTGGCGGTTACCTCGTGCCTCCAACAGCGGGCGATGTGGGTGGCGATTGTCTCCGTGATAGAGCGCGAAGCCGCGATCCTCGTCGATGATGTCCATCCACGGGTTGGATGCCGAGCCTCGCTGATAGTTGGTCGAGTAGAAGATGAACGCTGGACGACGCCGGCGGCCATCTTGACCGCGAACGCTCTTGTAGAAGAACATCCCCATTTGCGGGTTGAAACCAAGTTCATGGCTACCCTTAGTAACGATGTGGAGGTTCGGGTAAGACGACGACGGGCCAATGTCATCGCGGTCTAGAGGGACTCGGAACACTTGGCCTATGGGAAATTTCATACGCCGGTAACCCTCTGAGTTGCCTTAGTGGATTTGGTGTTTATGGCCTGCCCCCAGTCTTTGTACGGTCACGTCCCGTAAAGTGGTGTAAGAGCATCACCCGCGCTGATTGATCAGGTTGCACCTGTGGGCAGAAACATTGATGCTTCCATGCGGTGCTGATCGCCGAGGTGGACGGCAGATGGCGGCGGGCGACCTGCCACTCGTCGTGCTGCTCGGCGAGGACCTCCCCGACGATCCGCCGGACCGCAGCCCGGTTGGGGGAGATGCGCACCACGTCCGTCCGGCGTCTGATCTCCTTGTTGAGGTGCTCCCGCGGGTTGTTCGACTAGACCTTCCTCCAGTGGGCCACGGGGAAGGCGGTGAAGGCGAGGGCTGCTGGTAGATGGTCCGCACCACGGTCGCCATCTGCGGCTGGGCATGGCGGGGAACCTTGGAGAGAAGATTGGTCATGAAGTGGGTGCGGCATCGTTGCCAGGACGCGCCAGCGAACACCGTAGCGATGGCGTGCGTCAGCCCCTGATGCGCATCGGAGGTCACCATCTCCACCCCGCCCAGGACCCGGGCCGCCAGTGAACGCAGGAACGCCAGCCAGAACGCGGCGTCCTCGCTCGTCCCCACGTCGATGCCAAGCACCTCCCGCTTCCCTTCATGATTGACGCCGGCGGCCACCACGACGCTGACATTGACGATCCGTCCGTCCTCGCGGACCTTCTGGATCACCGCGTCCAGCCACAGGTAGGGGTAGGGCCCGCCGCCCAAGGGACGGCCGAGGAATGAGTCGACCAAGGCGGCCAACTCGGAGCGGATACGCGAAATTTGGCTCTTGGAGATGCCCTCGCAGCCAGGCGCTTGCACGACGTCCTCGATGCGGCAGAGGGAGACGCCCTCCACATAGGCCTGCTGCACGACGGCGAGCAGAGCTCGCTCGCTGCGCCGACGGGGTTTGAGCAGGGAGGGGAAGTAGCTGCCCTCCCGCACCTTCGGGACCTGCAGTTCCAGGGTACCCTCGCGGATGTCCCAAGGCCGGGCCCGGTAGCCGTTGCGGTAGGAGGTCCGCTCCGAGCCGCGTTCGCCAAAGCCGTCCCCGGTCTTGTTGGCTACCTCGGCCCCCATCACTCCCTGGATCAGCACCCGCAGCCCCTCACGCAGGAAATCGAGGTCTGCGTCAGGCGCCTCCTTGCGCAACAGCTCCAGCACCTCCATCCTGTCCTTGGCCATCGCGCTCACCTCCTTCATCTTCGTCGCTAATGAGGGTGACGCGGTAGCCTTTGCCTTACCAGGCCCTGCTGTCTCTTGCACCACCTCCTGGGACACTACTCTTTGTATACCACCGGCTACATTGGTCCGACAAGGGGTCTATCGCATAGAGCCGTCTCGGTACCTCTCAGCCCTTCCTGAGTGTCTGGAGAGGTCGGCCCACCCCTTGGCTGTGCTGGCTTCCGTGTTGGGAGAACGCCGAGCGACACCGCCGTTGACCGGTCTTGTCTTCGCGGGGACGCAGCGGCGACAATGAGGGCCACGGCTGAGGATGATAGCATCCGGTGTCGCCGGGGTGGCGCAATAGAGAGTGTCGGATCGGGCTGGTCTTCCTAGATCGGACGAGCCTCCTCCCTGAAGTGACGGAGGCTTGTGGAGGGCTTGTCGGGAGTAGCTGACAGGCTCTTTATATCAGGACCTGCCAGCGAAAAGTTCGCAGTACAGTACGCTCCGGCCCACCAAACTGGACAAAATCAAGAACCTCTACTCTGCGGTTGCGACTAATCCTCTAGTGTGCTGCGACGTCAAGGGGGGAGGGTGAACAGACGCGATGACTTAGGCCCTTCAACGATCTAGCGTTATTCGTCATAGCCTGAGTAGATCTCAGTGGTTGCCGCAACCGAGGAAAGCGAGGTGACTGGACATCAACTCATGAAGAAACAGTATTTTGCCGATCAGCGGGACTACCTGAAGTATAGCATTCTTCGGCACCTGCTGGGGCAGGGCATCAGTACCACGGTCTGTTGGATGATGACGACGGACGATCCCACAGGGCAGGGAGCGCACAGGGGTTACCTGAAGGACCCGAAGAAATGGCGGAGCTTCGACCCTGAGGTCTTCGACTATCTCAAGGCGCAAGTGGACGGTGGGTCCGCAGACATCCATTCAATGGAGCGCGAAGGCCCGATTTCACGCTGTCGCTTCTATTGGGGGTGCCTTCAGTCTGACTTCGTCAACAGGAAGCAGTACCTTGGAGGTTGCCTGCACATGGCAGCCAGCACCGACCTCGTGTTTTTCGACCCCGACATTGGACCTGAGCCCAATGAGATAGAGCCGAAGGATCTGGATAAGTATGTGCTTTGGAAGGAAATCGATGGCACATACCATGCGGGCCACTCGGTCATGGTCTTCAACTTCCTGCGGGGCGGAACGTCGCAAAAGGACCGCCTGGTCGAAAGGAGAAGCGAGTTGCTTCGGGGCAGACTCCCCACGGCGGACGTGACCGTTCTTCGTTCTCATGACCTTGTGTTCTACTTCGCTGTGCACGACACACACAGTGGAGCATTGGAACGGGCAACAGGGGCATTCCTTGAGGGTTGGCGGGGTGTTTTCGACTCTCGGTAGCCGTCCCTGCACACATGGGGAGCCTGGCTCCGAAGGTGTTTGCCCTGGTGGCCTGAGCAGGGTTAACTTACTGGCGAGAATAACATTACGATTGGTACAAAGATGGGGTAGAACCATCCTAGCCAAAGACGTTGGCCGCCCTACGCCAAGAAGTGTAAAGAGCTACACTGCCAAGTTAGTCACAGCAAAGATACAATACTAAGAGGGACCTAACATGAACGATCCCCACGTCGAAGCCCTGATTTACGTAGTAGAGCACGACAAATCATCGGATTATAGTCTGGCTAAGACCATAGAGGTCGAACACACAACCTTCCGTCTCAAACTTGAAGACAGGGAAGTCCGCTTCGAACTCAAGGAACACTATCCGACTTCGCAACAAGCGCAACAGGCTATTCAAGCATTCATAAAGCAGTGGGAATTGAGAGCCTCGTCTAAGTCCGGACCCGGTACATTTACCTTGAAGTTCAAGCGGCCTGAAATTGTAGATCGCAAGCCCACGCCGGGTGTGATTTCAGTGTCCGCTGGTCCTATTTCGTTCAGTTTTACGACTAGCAGCCCAACCGTAACCGTGTCTAGGCAATATCCGCAGCCACCACATGAATGTCGGATGAACATCGACAATCCTGACGTGCAGACGATGCTGCACCGATATATAGGCTACCGCCAAGGACGCGAACCGCTGCCCTCCATGGCATATTTTTGCTACGACGTATTCGCCAAACGGTTCGGCAAGGATGCTAAGGACACTGCAGAGAAGCACAAGATAAGTTATAAATTGGTTATGATGGTCAGCAATCTGGCCTCAAACAAGAGCGGAGATCAAGCCAGACACCAGTCCGCAATCTGCCATCCACTGGCCCAGTGCGAAGTCCAGTTTCTAGAGAAGGCGGTGGCCGCAATGATAATCCGAGCCGCCATGGTGGCAGCAGATCCCAACCAACCCATGGACACCATAAACAAGAGAAACCTGCTAGAGATTTCGCCGTGACAAACCTACGGGCACCCAGAAGTGGCTTGCGGCGCGGGAGTACCTTCGGACGCCCCGCCTGGCCCTGAGGCTGGTAAACCTGGAGCCCATGTTCCGCCTTCATAACCTTGGAGACTGAGACTGGGCAGGCTCACAGAGCGCCCAACCACATCTGGAATCCCTTCCCTTACCATCCACGGTGGCCCACGAATCTGGACAAAATCAAGTACCTTCGTGCTGAGATTCAGTTTGGAGTAGTGATCGGCGCCCAGGCTATTGGTGCAGCCTTCCCAAGGTCCAAGCCCTGGGCACGTTGCTCGCCGGTCGTTCTACTCAGGAAATCTGGCCGGTATGCGGTCGCCAATGGAGTTGGCGACCGGTCCTCTCTTCCCTCGATGGTTACCTGCGGTGGTTGCGCCTGAGCTTGGACATGTACCGGGGGCCGAGGGCAACTGGGACGGCGGGCTAGCTACTCGGTCTGGTCGTGCCGATCGGCTCGGCGGCAGATGCCAGGAGGCCGCCATTCGGACAAGCAACAGGCCGCGGCCTTGTTGGAATAGCCCATCGGCAACGCAGGCGCAGTGCCAGAGGGATGTTTATCGACGTTGGCTCCTACTCGGCGAAGACGATAGACGGCCCGCGCAGCCTAGGAGATGCCCTCTTTGAGCCCGCACATGTGCGATGATCCTACAGAAGCGGTATCATTCACGTACGGTGAGGGCGCGCAGCCGTCAACGAGGTGAGGCCGCGTGATCGACGACAGGGACGTATCCGCAGCAGATGTCCAGCTGCTGGCCACGCGAGATGGCGTGGCGGCGTTTTTCGCTGCGCTAGGCTATCGCACGGACAGCCGCCAGTCCCAAAGCGTGGCGGCGATGGGAATCACTGGCGGGGCACTATCGCGCCAGATCAAGCATATCGAACGCGTCGCGCTGCATAGCGACGGCGCAGATCCGCTGGACGTTTACGTGGTCGAGCTGACCTCGGTGACGGTTGCGGCCACCCACGGACTCGCCCGCGCTCTCAGGAACCGCGTTGGGAACTACCTGCTCGCGCTCACCGACGACTACGAACGCATCGACTTCGTCCTGCTCCAACGTTACCTGCGCGGCTCCCCCGCTTCGCCCATGACAACCCAGCACGTCGCCGTGCGGCCCCGCATCCTCACCGTCCACCGCAGAAACCCGGCCCAGGTCCAGTTGCGCGTCCTCCGACGGTTCACCTACACCGAAGCTGACTCCGACGCTCAGTACGACAAGCTCCTCTCCGCCTACACGGTAGCTGAGTGGTCGGAGCCGTTGTACAACAACCGCGCGCTGTTCTCAGACTACTACCTGAACCAGCGTCTGCCGGAGCTCGACGAGTGGAAGGAGCGGCCGGAGGACACGTATCACCGTCTGCGGGGCCTGCTCACCGCCGCGCGCCAACCCGGCGACACTGGGACTGCGGGCGCGGCTGTTCAGTCGCTGGTGGAGCCAGCTCTCGCAGATCTAGGGTTCAGAGCGGCTGTAGCCTCCGGCGGCGAAGGTCCTGACTACCGACTGTACGCTCCGAACGACACCGCGAAGCCCGTCGCCCTGTGCCTGGCGTATGCCTGGAACCGGTACCTCGATGGTAGAGATGAGACCCGCGACACGCACGCTCCTGACGAGAACCCCGGCGCCCGGGTCGTCACCGTGCTGGAGTCAGGCGAAGCTCCCTGGGTCATCGTCACCAATGGCAAGCTGTGGCGTCTCTACTCGGCCAGGACCCACTCCCGGTCCACCAACTACTACGAGATCGACTTGGAAGAGACTCTAGCGATGGCCGACCCCAACGTGGCCTTCCGCTACTTCTGGCTCCTCTTCCGGCTGAACGCCTTCGTCACCAGGGAAGTTCTGCGAGATGGCCAGACCAGGGAGTTGAGCTTCCTGGACGTGCTATTGGACGAGAGCGAAAGCTACGCCATGGGTCTCGGCGAGCGCCTAAAGGAGCGGGTGTTCGAGGTGGTGTTCCCCCAATTCGCCGAAGGGTTTATCGAGCACCTCAAGGGCCAGGTGGGGCTGGCCGGCCCGCAACAGACGTCGTTGTTGCCCATGGCGGAGCAGCTGAAGCTGAAGCGGGAACCTGACGAGGGGTTCCGCCGTCAGGTCTTCCAGGGAACGCTGACGCTGCTCTACCGCCTGCTCTTCCTGCTGTACGCTGAGTCCCGCGGCCTGCTGCCGGTGAAGGAGGAGCGCGGCTACTGGGAGAAGAGCTTCACCAAGCTGAAGGAGGACATCGCGGAAAAGGCTGGGGCCATAGCAGATGAGGCCCCGACCCGGCTGCAAAAGGCGTACGGAGCGGCAGCCCCCGGCACCGGCTTGTACGATCGGCTTCTGGACCTGTTCTCAGTCATCGACCGAGGGAGCAGGGGCCTGAACGTGCCTCTCTACAACGGCGGGCTGTTCATCACGCAACCCGCCGCAGACGACCACAGTCAGGAGGCTGAGACCGCCCGCTTCCTTGCCCAACACAAGATACCCGACCGCTACCTGGCCTTGGGTCTCGACCTACTGGCCCGAGACGTGGACGACAAGCGTCATGATCTGGTGTTCATCGACTACAAGTCCCTGGGGGTGCGGCAGCTCGGCTCCATCTACGAGGGCCTGCTGGAGTTTAAGCTGCGCGTCGCCCCGGAAAAGATGGCGGTGGTCAAGGGCAAGAAGACCGAGGAGGTCCTTCCCTACAGGGAGGCCGTCAAGGCCAAGCGCAAGGTCCTGACCAACGGGCGCGGGCGGAACGCTCAGGAGCGCGTTTATCACCCCGGCGACGTCTACCTGGAGAACGACCGCAAAGAGCGGAAGGCCTCGGGTTCCTACTACACCCCCGACCACATCGTGAAGTACATCGTCGAGAACACTGTCGGCCCGGTGCTCGCGAAGAAGTTCGAGAAGCTGCGCCCGAAGTTTCGCGAGGCGCAGGCGGACTACAATAAGGCCGTGGCCAGGGCAGAAGGCTTCAGAAAGCAGGGCATGCAGCCCGACGATCCGGCCAAGGTCGCCAACAGCTACCACGGCCTGGTCGACGACCTCTTCGACCTGAAGGTCTTGGATCCGGCCATGGGCTCCGGCCACTTCCTGGTGGAGGCAGTGGACTTCATCTGCGACCGCATTCTGGGCCAGCGCGAGGGCTTCCTGAGGGCTTTCCCCTGGAACCCCGTCACCCGGTACCTCCACAACACCCGCGAGGCCATCATCGCCGAGATGGAGCGACAGGGGATCACCGTGGACACCGCTCGCCTCACCGACATCAATCTGCTGAAGCGGCACGTGCTGAAGCGCTGCGCCTACGGTGTCGACCTCAACCCCATGGCGGTGGAGCTGGCCAAGGTGTCCCTGTGGCTGGATTGCTTCACCATCGGCGCACCGCTCTCGTTCCTGGACCACCACCTGAAGTGCGGCAACTCCCTCATAGGCACGACGGTGCAGGAGGTGCAGGCCGAGATGGTAAAGATGGCCAAGGGACACGCCGGCGACCTGTTCGGCGGCCCCTTCCAGGGCTTGCTGGCGTCCACTGCGACAATTGAGCAGCTGCGCCGTATCCCCGACGCCACCGTGGAGGAGGCCGAGCGCAGCCGCGCCCTCTTCGCCGACTTTGAAAGCGTCCAGGCGCCCTACAAGGGAGCGCTAAACATCTGGGCAAGCCAGCACTTCGGCAACGCGAAGGCGAGGGAGTACTTGAGGCTGGCCGGCGCCGACCTAGTCGACCAGATACGCTCCGGCGGAAAGGGTCTGTCCCCAGAGTACCGCGAGGCAATCGCCAAGGCTGGCGGGATAAGCGCCGAGAAGCGCTTCTTCCACTGGGACCTGGAGTTCCCGGAGGCCTTCGTGGACCTGGGACGCGGAGCGTGGAAGACCAAGGACGAGCAGGGGTTTGACGCTGTGGTAGGGAATCCGCCATATGACGTGTTAGCGACTCAGGAGCTTGGCATCGATATATCAGCAGAACTGAGTTACTTTAGGACGATGCCTCTCTACACCGCAGCCGTTCGGGGCAAGATCAATCTCTACAAGCTCTTCATATGTAGAGCCCTAGGTCTCACTGGCCGAGAGGGAGGATTGGCTTTTATCACCCCCATGCCATTGCTGGGGGATGATCAAGCGAGAGCAGTCCGACAGCTTATTCTTACGAGCAGAGAATTAAGGACTGTAGAATCCTTTCCTCAGAAGGACGACCCGAACAAGCGGGTATTCCCTGAGGCAAAGCTCTCGACTACAGTGTTCGTAGCTTGTGGTCGCTATTCGGGCAATGCGTTTAGTGTACGCACTCACCCTGGAAACCATCTGGATGATCAGTCTCCGGTTCTAAAGATACGCCCCGCCCAACTGTCATTGTATGATTCCGAAAACATGGCCATACCTTCCTGTACTCAACGTGATTAGAATCTAGCAATGAAAATACTCTCAACCAATGTAGTCCGCATGTCGACAGTAGCCAGTCATTATCAAGGCGAAGTCAACGAGACAGTTCATACTCGTTTCCTAGCCGAGCGTGGCACCGGGTCGAGAGTTCTACGCGGTGCTGCGCTGACGATGTACGCCGTCCGAGAAGCATCTCAGGGCAGGACGCTTTACCTCAACTCTACAGCCTTTCTTAATGGGAAACCCATGTCAAGCAAAGCGTGGGACCACAAACAGTGGAGGGTTGGCTTTCAGCGGAAGTCACCCCAGAACAATTTCCGCAGGCTCATATCTGCTCTTATACCGCAAGGCGAGTTCTGTTTTGATTCGATTTCATATGTACCACGGCAATCTGCAAAGATCAATCTTGAACTCTTGATTCTGCTTCTAAACTCAAAGATTCTTGACTGGTATTTTCGTCTCGGCAGTACGAACTCATCGGTGAATGAATACCAGTTCAACAACCTTCCTGTTGTCCAAGTCCTGAATCATGTGTCCGGCATACCCTTCGAGCCATTATTAGACGAAGAAAGATGGGATCAGTTGGAGCGATTGCTCCTCGACCATTGTTCTGATCCTGGAATCTTGCCTGGAGCTGTAGCCACAGTCCTGACAAGAATGTGTAGACAGATCCAGCAAGTAGAAGCCAATCGCACACTCAAGAACCGGTCGGATCGGTCGCATCTAGCACCGGAGAGCCAACCAATTCAAGCTGCAATTGACAAGGTGCTGTTCCGTTGCTACGGTTTATCAGAGGATGACGCACAATACATTGAACAGCGGCTGACGGAGATGCTGTAATGGCGGATGTCAACCTGACGCAAGCGGAAGCAGATGGCTTGATCACACTCGGCAAACACAAGGCTGACTCTACAGAGTGGCGCTACCCCTATATGGGAGGCCGGACCAATATCCCCCTCGTCTCCATGGACCGGCGAGAGGAGTTCTTTCTTGACCTATACCGCGGCGGCATAGCCCTGACTAAACAATCCTTTCAAAACCGGACGCAGCGCGTGGTGATTCTCGTAAGGCTCTGCGCTCTGGGGGGCATACATCGCAATCCTGACGGAAGGGAAATCCCCACTCCGCATCTCCACATCTACCGGGAAGGCTATGCGGACAAATGGGCCTTCGCCGTTCCCTACCATGAGTTCGGCAGGATAACCGACACTTGGCAGACCCTACAGGACTTCATGCGATACTGCAATATTGTCGATCCCCCCGGCATTAGAAGGGAACTGCTTCCATGACTACCGAACTGCAAGGTGTGATGAACCAGTACTGGGCATGGCTGAAGGATAAGACCTCTCTCCGTCAGGTTGATGATTGGGTCGAAATCACTACGCCTCATTTGGACCGACATAATGACTCTTTGCAGATATACGCTCGGCCGCACGATGCTGGATTTCTCTTGACTGACGGCGGCTATATCCTGGACGATCTCGAAATATCTGGATGCGGTATCGACACTCCAAAAAGGCAGGCGTTTCTTGATATAACTTTGAACGGGTTTGGCGTCAGAAGGAACGGGAACAGCCTCGAAGTTAACACCTCTCCCGACAATTTCCCGTCGCGCAAGCACAACCTCGTACAGGCCATGCTCGCCGTAAACGACCTCTTCTATTTGGCTGCCCCCCATGTAACAAGCCTGTTCCTGGAAGACGTAGAGGACTGGCTCAACCTATCAGACATTCGGTTCACACCGAGCATCAAGCTTTCCGGTAAGAGCGGCTATGATTACCTGTTCAATTTCGTGATCCCCCGGTCCCGGGCGCAGCCCGAGCGAGTGGTGAATGCAATCAACCAGCCGAGCCGTCAAACCGCGGTGGCGTTTGTCTTCGCATGGCTGGACACTCGGGAGAACCGGCGGTCCGACGCCAAGGCTTACGCGATTCTGAACGATGACGACCGGCGCATCAGCGCGAATGTGCTGGAAGCGCTGGTGGAGTACGATGTGCGGCCAATCCGATGGTCGGAGCGCGAAAGCGCTGTCCGGGAGCTTGTCGCTTGAGCTGTGGCATACGCTCGCTTCGTTAGGAGGCAGCATTGTTCAGAGAACATGAGCAGATTGTGCTCACCGCCGATGTTTCTGGAGATGGTAAGTTGGAACTGAAGGCGGGCGATGTTGGCGTCATCGTGCACATTCACGCTGGCAGGGGAGCCCTCGTGGTGGAGTTCATGGCGCTCGACGGCGACACCGTGGCTCTTGCCACGGTTCTGCCCTCTCAGGCCCGCCCGGTAACCGGCGCGGACCTCACCCACGCTCGCAATGTGGAGATCACCGTTTGAGCTCCATGCTCCACATCCCCTTCGTCATAGACAACCAGGGCCACCGCATGGCGGACGTGCTGAACGGCATCCTGGCGGAGCATGGCGGCAGGTCGCTGGACGTCGCCACCGCTTACTTCAATGTCCGGGGCTTCGCGCTGCTTCAAGAGGGGCTGCAGGGGCTGGGCAGCTTCCGGCTGCTGCTGGGCGACGAACCGCACGACGGCGCGGCTGTGGGGCTGCGGCCCCGCGCCGCCTTCCGTCTGACCCAAGACCTGAACGTTGCTCCTTTTGACGAAGCGACGCTCCGGGCGGTAGAGGACCTCATCGCCTTCCTGCGCCGAGACATGGTGGGCGTTCGCGCCTACCGGCAGGGGTTCCTCCACGCGAAGAGCTACATCTTCTACGGTGACCTGCCCGTGGGCGGCGCCGACCGCTTCAAGCCCATCGCGGCCATCGTCGGGTCAAGCAACTTCACCGGCCCCGGCCTGACCACGAACAAGGAACTCAACCTCTCCCACAAAACAGCGCTAACCACGGAGGAGATGGCCACCATAGGGCCCCCGCCGGTGGACGGCCACGAGGAGATGGAGCTGCGCCGCCACCTGATGAGCGGCGTGGGCGCGCAGGCCATCGCCGAGCTGGACCGCTGGTTCCGCGAAAACTGGGAAGCGTCCCGCGACTTCAAGGACGAGCTGATCGACCTCCTGGACGCCTCCAAGTTCGGCCAGAAGGAGTACACGCCGTACCAGGTATACATGAAGGCACTATTCGAGTACTTCAAGGACGACCTGGCGACTGATGCGCCGGCTCCGGGCAAGTCGGCCGTGGAACTGGCCGAGTTTCAGGAGGACGCCGTCAAGAAGGCCCGCCGGATCCTGGCGCGTTACGACGGGGCGCTCATCGGCGATTCAGTGGGGCTGGGAAAGACGTGGATCGGCAAGAAGCTGTTGGAAGACTACGCCTACCACATGCGGCAGAAGGCGCTGGTCGTCTGCCCGGCGTCCCTTCGGCAAATGTGGACTGCCGAGCTCCGGGACGCGACGATTGCGGCCAGAGTCGTCTCGCAGGAAGACTTGGGCCAGGCGGAGTTCGATCCAGGGCCTCTGGGCGACGCGGACGTGGTCCTGATTGACGAGTCCCACAACTTCCGCAACCGCGCGACTCAACGTTACGAGAACCTGGAGCGGGTCATCAGCGCCAATGGCGGACGGGGCAGGGACGGCAGCCGCAAGAAGCTGATCATGCTCACGGCGACGCCCATCAACAACAACATCTTCGACTTGTACAACCAGATCACCCTGATAACCAGGGGCGACCGGAGCTACTTCTCGGGCGCCGGCATCGGCGACCTGTACCGGTTCTTCCTGAACGCCCGTCGCAACGTGGCAGACCATGAGACCGGCGTCGCGCTCTTCAACCTGCTGGAGGAAGTGGTCATCCGGCGCACCAGGGCCTTCGTCCGTAAGACCTACCCAGAGGCCACGATCAATGGCGAGAGGATCGCATGGCCGGAGCGCCGCCTCAAGACCGTCCGCTACGACCTGGAGTCCACCTACGAGGGCATCTACGACAAGGTAGAGGATGGGATAGAGAATCTGCGCCTAGCCCCCTACCAGCTTGAGACCTACAAGAAGGCCGGCGTTGAGCGGGACGAATTTGAGCAGGGGCGGGAAGAAGCCCTAGCGGGCATCTTCAAGAGCCGGTACCTGAAGCGCTTCGAGTCCAGCGTGGACGCCTTTCGCATCAGCGTCAGGCGCGCCTTGGAGTTCACCCAGACCTTCGAGAGCTACTTGCTCGGGGGCAGACTTCTCGACAGCACGTCCTTCCAACGGGCAATGCGCCACCTGTCTCCCGAAGATGAGGAGGAAGAGACAACCCCCGCAGGCAGGGCCGATGATCTGGACGCCAACGAGGATGCCAGGGAACTGCTCGACAGCTTACCGGCGCTTGACACGACGCAGTATGACCTCAGGGTCATTCACCAATCGGTCCAACATGATGCGGCCTCTTTGGCGGATCTCTGGCGGCTTGTCAGCGGTATCACGCCTGAGAGGGACGCCAAGCTTCAGACCATCAAGAGCCTACTATCGAAGGACCTGAAGGGCCAAAAAGTCATTGTGTTCACGTATTACCGAGACACTGCCCGCTACCTCTATCGGGAATTGGGCGGTGACGGAGGCGTCACCTTTCGAAGGAATGCAGGAGACCCTACCATCCGTAGGATGGACGGCGGCGCGTCTCCGGCGGAACGGGTCCACCTGATCCAATCCTTCGCGCCGCACTCGAACAACAGGCCCGACCTAGCCGGCTCCGATGTTGAGACAGACATCCTGGTCTCGACGGATGTCCTGTCTGAAGGGCAGAACCTGCAGGACTGCGGCATCCTGGTCAACTACGACCTGCACTGGAACCCGACGCGCATGGTCCAGAGGGCAGGGAGGATCGACCGCATCGGCTCGAAGCACCCGCTGCTCTGGGTCTACAACATGTTCCCTGAAGAAGGGTTGGAGCGGCTCCTTGGCCTGGTGGAGCGCCTCAACCGTAAGATCACCGACATCGACCGGAGCGGGTTTCTCGACGTTTCGGTCCTCGGCGAAACAGTCCACCCGAGGAACTTCAACACGCTGCGCCGGATTCTGAACGAGGACGGCAGTGTGATCGAGGAACAGGAGCAGTTTGCGGAGCTGGCCAGCAACGAATTCCTGCTGCACCAGCTACAGAACCTGCTCGACACGGGAGCACGGGAGATGCTAGAGGAACTTCCCGACGGCATCCACTCTGGGCTCGCACGGGCCGGTGAGCGGGGGGTGTTCTTCTACTTCACCGCGCCGAGGGAACGAGGCGAGGGGCGGCGTCACTTCTGGCGCTACTACGACATGCGCCGAGACCGGGTGCTCGACAACCGGTTCTTGATTGCAAACCTCATCGCATGTGCGCCCGACACCCCGCGAGTGGTGGGCGAGTGCGACGTCTTTGCCATTCAGGACAAGGTGATTGACGACATCCTCAACTCGGTTCAGGAGCAGCAGGCGGTGGAAGCGGCTCCAAAGATACTCGATCCCCTGCAGCAGACGGTCATCACGCTATTGCGCGGATACTTGAACAGCCCCGCAGTCCCGCGCAGTGAGGTTCGGGATGCGATGCAGTGTCTGAGCGCGCCGATGACCCATACTGCAGTCCGAGACCTGCGCCGGGCTTACGAGAGCTTCCAACACGACCAGAGCATCGAGTCCGTAATCCGCCACATACGATCCCTCAACTCTGCAGGGTCTGGGGGCAACGTCATCGGCCCCCAGGCTCCGGCCCCACTCTTGCGAGAGGAACTACACCTCGTGTGCTTCGACTTCGTTTGGAGTTGAAACGCCGGGCTTCGTTGGCCTATGTGAGGTTGACCCGCCTCAGGGTCAAGCCCCGGCGAAGCAACATTCGGCCTCCTTGGCGGCCGGCCGAGTTCCGTGCCCCGGGCCCGGTCCTGCCCCGCCTTTCTCCGGCGGCGGATCGCCTCAAGCTCCTGTTGACTGCACCAGGCGCTCACCAGCTGTAAAGGGCGGAGCAATACTGTACCGGCGAGGCGGGAGTGAGCGTTCGAGAGTGGCGCTGCAAAACCGTACCACCGCCACCTTCCATAGAGTTCGAGGAAACTCGATGGAAGGTGTGAAGGATGTACAAGGTGGAACTGTACGCTCGAGTGCGCCGGGCCTGCATGGTGGACGGGATGAGCACGCGGGAGGCTGCCCGAGTGTTCGGTCTGCACCGGGATACGGTGCGCAAGATGCTGGCCTACTCAATGCCGCCGGTAGCCCGGCGGCAGACTCCTCCCCGAAGGCCCAAGCTGGAGCCCTACACCGGCGTCATCGACCGCATCCTTGAAGAAGACCACAAGGTTCCCCGCAAGCAGCGCCACACCGCCAAGCGCATCTTCGAGCGGCTGCGCGACGAGCACGGGTTTGGGGGCCAGTACACCATCGTCAAGGACTACGTCAGGGAGCGCCGCCGCCGGACCAAGGAGCTGTTCGTGCCGCTGTCCCATGCCCCGGGCCATGCCCAGTGCGACTTCGGAGAGGCCCGGGTGATCATCGGCGGGGTGGAGCAGAAGGCCCACTCCTTCGTCCTGGACCTGCCCCATAGCGACGGCTGCTTCATCAAGGCCTATCCCGCGGAGACCACCGAGGCCTTCCTGGACGGCCACGTCTCGGCCTTCGCCCTCCTGGGCGGGGTGCCCCAGAGGATCCTCTACGACAACACCAGGCTGGCGGTGGCCAGGATCCTGGGGGAGGGCCGGAGGAAGCGCACCCGAGCCTTCACCGAGCTCCAGTCCCACTACCTGTTCGAGGACCGGTTCGGCAGGCCCGGCAAGGGGAACGACAAGGGAAAGGTGGAGGGCATGGTGGGCTACGTGCGGCGCAACTTCCTGGTGCCGGTGCCGTCCTTTGAGAGCTTTGCGGCGCTGAACGCCCACCTTGAGCGGCGCTGCCTGGCGCGCATGGACGCCCGGCTCCGGGGCCACACGGAGACCATCGGGCAACGCCTTGAGCGGGACCTGGAGGCCCTGCTGCCCCTGCCGGCCGCGCCGTACGACGCCTGCGACCAGCGGGCGGGCCGGGTCAGTTCCCTGTCCCTGGTGCGGTACCGGACCAACGACTACTCGGCGCCGGTGGCCTACGGGCACCGCGACGTTCTGGTAAAGGGCTACGTGGACCGGGTGGTCATCAGCTGCGGGTCGGAGGTCATCGCCCGACACCCCCGCTCCTACCAGCGGGACGACTTCGTCTTCGACCCGATCCACTACCTGCCGCTTTTGGAGCGCAAGACGGGCGCCCTGGACCAGGCGGCGCCCCTGCGGGGGTGGGAGCTGCCCGGGGAGTTTGCCACGCTGCGCCGCCTCCTGGAGTCCAGGATGGGGCCAAGGGGCAAGCGGGAGTTCGCCCAGGTGCTCCGGTTGCTAGAAAGCTTCAGGCTGGAAGAGGTGCACTCCGCAGTGCAGGACTCCCTCCGTCTAGGGGCGCTGAGCTTCGACGCCGTGAAGCACCTGGTGCTCTGCCGGCTGGAGGGACGGCCGCCCCGGCTGGACCTGGATCTGTACCCCTACCTGCCCAGGGTGAGCGTGAACACCACCTCCGCCGGGGACTACATGGCCCTGCTGTCGGGGAAGGCGGCATGAACCAGCGGTCCACCCTGCTCCTGGAACACCACCTGAAGGATCTGAAGCTGCCCAGCTTCCTGAGGGCGTACGGGAAGATGGCCGCCCAGTGCGTTGCCGAGGGTGTGGACCATCCCCAGTACCTGCTGCGCCTGGCCGAGCTGGAACTCATCGACCGCCACCAGCACATGGTGGACCGCAGGGTCAGGACTGCACGCTTCCTTACCGTCAAGAGCCTGGACACCTTCGACTTTACGGCCATCCCTTCAGTGAACAAACAACTGGTGATGGAGTTGGCCCGCTGCGAATACATCCAGCGCCGGGAGAACGTCATCGCCGTCGGCAACAGCGGCACCGGCAAGACCCACGTCGCCCTGGGGCTTGGCCTGGCCGCCTTCCAGCGGGGAATGTCCGTGGGCTTCACCACCACCGCCGCCCTGGTCCACGAGCTGATGGAGGCCCGGGACGAGAAACGGCTGCTCAACCTGCAGCGGCAGCTGTCCCGCCTCAGCCTGCTGATCATCGACGAACAGGGTTTCGTGCCCCTGTCCCCCACCGGAGCGGAACTCCTCTTCGAGGTCTTCAGCCAGCGCTACGAGCGGGGCTCCATCCTGGTCACCACCAACTTGCCCTTCGATGAGTGGACCGAGGTCTTCGGCTCGGAACGCCTGACCGGAGCCCTGCTGGACCGACTCACCCATCACGTCCACATCCTGGAGATGAACGGCGGCAGCTACCGCCTCCGGCACAGCCGGGGAAACGCCGCCTCCCCGATCTCGGACGAGCCGGACGACTCCTGACTCACTCCAGAACTGGGGACCCCTGCTCCTGACCTCACCCCGCCCGGCTCCCAACCTCGTTCTTTCTCATCATGCCAGTGGGACACTCTTGCTCCGCCGCAGCGGTCCACCTTCTCGCCGCCCTTGACAGAGGGTCCGACGCAGACCTCGACTGCCTACGGGAGGGGCTGCGAGCGGTGATGGAAGCCGAGGGGACGAGCAAGACGGGCGCGGGCCTCGGCAAGCGCAGCCCGGAACGGCTCACCCACCGGAACAGGTACCGCTATCTGTCCTGGGACACGAGGGTGGGCACTATCGACCTGCGAATCTCCACGGTGCGCGAAGGCATCTCCAAGAGCCAAGTCTCGCGCATCTGCTCCGAATTGGACGGCGGCCCTTATCCCGACTGGTGGATGCGCTGACCCAGCGGTGCGTGAGGACGGACGTCGCCGTGCCCACCGGGGTCAATCGCGAAGGGAAGCGGGAGCCACGCGACTCTCCAAGCGGCACACAAGTGGTGCGACCAGTAGCGAGCGCAGCAAGGCAACCTGAGGCGTCGTCCTCGCTGGCTCCCGGCCCATGCCAAGGTCTCACGCTTGTCCTCACCCTCGACCACCGTCGCCGTCATTGTGCCAGCCACCAGGGTCTACAATGCCACCGTGAACTCGAAGATGGTACTGTCTACAGTCCCCCTAGGCCCACCAGACTGGGCAAAACCAAGAATCTTCACGCTCCGGTTCACCTCGGCACTGTAACAGGCGCTGGGCTTGCCCGTCAGGTGAAGGCCACTCACGGAGCCTCGGACCACGAGGGTGGGCCGCCAAATGCCGCTGCCTATCCTGGAACTCTGTCCAACTACCCAGAGTAGCGAAGGGTTCCGGCGCTACTGCCCAACCGGCATGAACGCCAACACCTTCGTGGTCAATGCACTCCCTCGCTTCGACCCTCTTCTGCATCCCACGCCCCGGGCCGTCGAATCAGCCGGCGAAGTAGACCCGGACGACCTCTATCGCTTCATCCTTGTTGATGACGCCATAGAAGTAGTCGACGACCGCCGCGTGGCCTCGTCCCGGTCGATGGCCCCGCTGTCGTCTCCGTCATACTGCCCAACCATGCCCTCCAACCCCACGTTGGTCACCGTGACCGTCACCTCCATGGCGTCGCTGCGACCCCGGCGGTCCGCCACGCGCACGGTCAGGGTGTAGCTGGTCCTGGTCTCGTAGTCCAGGGGGGCCTTTGTCCGCAGCTGGCCCGTCGCTGCGTCAATGTCGAAGGACGCGGCGTCTTCACCCTCCAGGGTGTAGGTCAGCGTATCCCGCCGGTCCGGGTCGACGGCCTCCAGCGGTGCGCCGATATCCTGGCCCGCCGCCGTGTTCTCGGCCACCGTGCGCGTGGTCGCGTCGCCGTCGGCGAACGACGGCGACCGGTTCCGGGGGACGCCTCCGCTACCCCTTCCGCCACCGCCGGGTGGAGGCGGGGGAGGCGGAGGGGGAGGAGGTGGGGACGCATCCTCCACGGGGTTGGCCGTGACCGCCTGTGCGCTCTTGCCTGCCCCATGGCTGTCGGTGTAGGACGCCGTTGCCCGCAGGTAGTTACCAACGTCGGCTGCGGCTGGCGTGTAGGAGGCGGAGGTCACGCCGGTGATGGCGGCCCAGCCCGAGCTTCCGTTCGGGGAGCTGGCCCACTGCCAGGTTAGATTGGAGATGCTGCCATTGGGGTCCGTCAGTCTGGCGGTCAGGGGGGTGGCAACCCGGGGCTGCGATGACGATAGTGTTACTGTTCCTGCGGCGTCGGACGCCGGGGCGGTGCTGAAGACCCAGGGGCGGGCCTGTTTGATCGCCAGCACCTTGCCGCTGGTGATCTTGAACTCGATTTCCATGGCGAACGGTTCACCGGCGCCGGGCTTGTACAGCTTCTTGAAGTCGTCGTGGATGACGCCCAGATGCCGGCAAAGGTCTTACACCGAATCGAAGGCAGGCCACTTGCAACCGGACTAACGCACGCGGGAAAGGGGTTCTACCACTGCACCCAGGGCCGCTCTCGCCCTACCGGACCCCTGCGATGCCACGGTTTGAGGGTGGGGCCTGGCAGCTGATGGACCCTCCCGCATGGTATACCTGGCGCAAGCTCGGCTATCGTCTTGCAAAACAGGCCGCAACCACACCAACGGCGCTGAAGCTGGCCGCGGTTCTGCTGGAGTGTGGGGGTGTAGGCGAGGCTCGGAAGGCAACCCTACATCACCTACAACGCCAACCTGAACATCAGTGTGAAGGTTCTTGATTGTGTCCAGCCTGGTGGAGCTGGGGGGACTCAAAGCAGATACGATATGGCCCTGAGTTGGCGTGCATTCCCACAATACTTACCAAGCTCTATGGGACCTGAGGGGCCTTCCCCCAGAAGTCGACTCTCAAAGTCTGTTATCACGCCCGGAGTGGTGCTCCCCGGCTCCCGCATCGACGACCTTCCTCGCCAGCACCAGCATCCGGTCGTCCCCGTCGTCACCATAGACGGCCAGCCTATCCTCAGGCCACTCCGCCTCGATAGCGAGGGAACTCTGCAACTCCTACGCCACCAGCTTGAGGGCATCGGTCTGGAGACTATTCCGGTAGGCCATGAACACGGCCTTCACTGGCTTCCGCTGGGCTGATGGGCCAGGACCGCCGCAACGCCTGCCGCATCGTTTGGACCTAGTAGTCCATACCCATTTCGCAATCGACATCAAAAACTGCGGTGCTCGGCCGCCGTCGATTTGGAGGCACCGAGCGGAGACGGTCGCATCCCCTAATTGGTGCAGCGCTCCAGATCAGCGAGCTAGCGCTGGACGGCCTCATTAGCTGGTTCGAGTCTTCGTAAGGGGGAGACACCCGGACAGGACACTTCTTGCGGAAGATGATCAACACCTTGGAGCAACGGAAGTGGTCATGGCTGCAGTAAGACCGGCGGCCGATGATGCCCGGTATGTCGGGCTGTTGGAACAGCCCTTCTGGCGCTGTCACGATTAGGACGGTTGTGTCCTCGCTAGCGTGGCCCGCTTTCTGGCCCTACGTCTTACCGAGAACGACTATCTGAACAAATCGAATCCGCCGCAGACTCACTTTCATGATCACTTCCGTAGGAACTTGGTCACGTAGTCAACGTCGACTGCGGGCATTCCTAGACCGATTTCCGACAATGCTTCGGAGAACCGGCTGATGTCGTAGGCGCTGGTATCGGACAGGTACGGCTCGACTGACTCCAGGGACCGGATCAGAACTTTCAACTCCATGTCACCATCGCGGTCGGCCATCGTTTCCAATCTTGATTTCCAGTCCCCAATTCGAGCGCGGTCCGCCACGTATCCGTGGTTCTCCATATAAGCAAACACTTGATCGGCGGGTACGGGGAACTGTTGAACCACGTTGTATGCCCTGCCCAGGTGCCTAGGATCGTCGGACATTTTCGCTAACGCCTTGACCAGGAAGTCGACAGGTGTCATCTCGAAGAACCATTCCGGAGCCAAGGGGGCGCATCCGAGGCGGGCGCAGGCCTTGATAATCAACGAGAGAAAGTCATTCGGGTTGACCGTGCCCGTACCACTGTGGTGGCCAATGTTGCCCGGACGGAAGATGCATACCGGCAGTCCTCGAGAAACAGCCGACCAGACAAGCCGCTCCGCAACCCATTTGGCCTGATTGTAGCCCCCCTCCATCCTGTCGATGAAGCCGTCTATGTCGCTGTCTTCAAGGTAGGCGTTGTCGTCTCCGCCGGGGAAAATGCCGTTGGATGAAATGTATTGGACCGGCTTTGTTGCAGCGGTGCAGGCGAACTTGAGCACCTCCAATATCCCTCCGACGGTATGGGGCTTGGCTGCAGAATAGGGGTAGGCGTAGTTGACCGAGGCGGCGCAATGGAAAATCAGGTCGATCTCTTCCGCCAGCCGCCGGTACTCCTCATCGTGCAGACCCATCCGGGGTCGGGTGAGGTCTCCAGCGACCGGAGCGATCCGTTGTCCTGATGACTGGCCCGCCAGCCCGTAGAATCTCAGTGTGTCCAGCACGCGGTTGGTGGGCCCGCCTTGTCCTGGGTCCCGGTCCCTTACCAGGCAGTAGAACCGGGTGTCCGGTCCCGTGGCGCACAGCAGTTCGTCGAGCAAAAAGGCTCCCAGGAATCCGGTTGTTCCCGTCACAAGGACCGAGGACGCCTCGCTAAGACGTGTAATTCTCGGGGCGCCTCCTGGTGAAAGCGCCGGGTCCAGGGTCGAGTCCGTCACCAACGAAATTCTGGATTCCATCTTCGGCCCTCTATGTTCTAAGTACGCCCCCAGCTCATTTATGGTGGGGTACTCGTAGATCTCCGTGCCGCTCAGTTCAATCCCAAACAGTTGTTCGATGCCTAGGGTGAGGTCCAGACCCGTCAGGGAGTGGCCCCCGAGATCAAAGAAGTTCCAGTCATCTTCCAGTGAGTCGCCATCGACTTCCAGTGCTTCATTCCATAGCTCCCGCAAGGCCCCGAGACGCTCTCTTGCGGTTGCGTACCTGGACAGCGGAGTGCGCTGCTTAACCTCTCTTCTTCTTTCTCGCAATGCGGGCAATGCTTTGCGCTCGAGTTTGCCCGTCTGTTGATTTACTGGGAACGTCTCCAGTTCTATGAAGTGACTGGGCACCATGTAGAGCGGCAGATACCGTTCCAACAGAGCACGCAGGTCTCTGCTTGTCCCGCTCTTCCCATCGACCTTCCACGCCGCTCGCGGGCCCCGGACGACGTAGGCCACGAGCCGCTTGTTGGCTGCATCCTCGTTCTCGGCCAAAACCGCTGCATCGGCAGCGTCACAGTGCTTGCGGAGAGTCTCCTCTATGGCACCCAGGTAAACGCTGTAACCTCTGATCTTGACCATCGAATCATTGCGGCCGATGATCGTCGTCATACCCCGCCCATCAACCTCGGCAAGGTCCCCCGTAGCATAATATCTCTCTCTGTCCCATATGACGAACCTCTGGGCGTCCAGGTCGGGCCTCTTCAGATAGCCCCGGGCGAGTCCGCGACCGCCAATGAAGAGCTCCCCGACTCCGGTTGAAGCCAGATCGGACTGCCCCTCCCGGAGCACCCGGAGCTGCACTCCGTCCATTGCATAACCCACCGGGCACGCATCCATTCCGTCGAGGCATAAGTCCGTCAGCTCAATAGTGCAAACGTCGTGGGTTTCACTTATGCTGTAGGTGTTGAACACCCGCGTAGACCCGGGAAAAACGTCCAGGGCCAGCTTAAGCAGACTGGCCGGCACCACCTCGCCGTTCAGCCAGACCACACGCAGAGAGGACAGCCGGGCGCGCAATTGTTCCGGGCTTGACGAATTCAAGATCCCCTGCAGTAAGGACGGAGTGAAGAGCACCTCGGTAATCCCATGTTTCGCGATGAACCCGGTAAGCGCGCGTGGCGCGAACACTACATCATCAGGAATAACGTATACCGTTCCTCCCTTCAACAGCGGCCGGAGGAACTCCCAGGGAAAGAAAATGTTGCACGCGACTCTGTCACCGACGCTGTAGGAACTAAACCTGTACCTGGCGAGATAGGATGAAATCAGGGCGCCATTGGTCTGCATCACCCCCTTTGGTTGTCCTGTTGTACCGGAGGTGTAGGGAAGGAAGGCCAGGTTGCCGGTGTCAACGTATATCTCATCAGTCGCGGGACCGAGCGCTCTCCAGGACTGGTCGGAGTCAACGGCCAATAGGCGAGGCCCAGCGAATTTACGTAGTCTGGGCAAGTGCCGCGCCTTGGTGATCACCACCTTGGGTTCGGACTCGGACAACAGAGTACCAAGCAGAGAATCGGGGAGGTCCAGGGCCACGGGCATGAAAGCTGCACCGGCCTTCAATGTCCCGATACTCGCGACGATGTACTCCGGGCAGGTCTCCATACATATGCCCACCGGGTCATCGGTTGATACGCCGCAACGTCGAAGGTAGGCCCCCAAGGCATCCGTTGTCTGGTCGAGTTGTGCATAGGATGTCTGTTCAGCGCCGAAGACTATTGCCGGAGTGTCTGGAGTCTCCATCGCTTGAGCCTTGAAAAGCTGATGCAAACCACTCTCTGCGAAATTCATTTCGCCACCTCAAGAATCTCCAAACGGAATCAGGCAAAACGGACGTTCGTTCTAGATTATTCACGGATAATGCCTGAGTTTACAAAATATGGAGCCTAAAGTAAATCGTAACTTGTTCTCTCACCACTTCTGGTACAGGGGCTCTAGTATGAGCCATGAGCAGCCTACCAGTTCGGACCATCATCGAAACGTGGAAGGCATGTGGGGATAGACCGCCGTACCGTCAAGCACTGGGTGGATCGCGGGAGATAGCCCTAGGGGTACGTACGCGCTGGCGGGGGGTGCAGCGCCGGTCCACGGCACCCAAACGACCGAAGCGGGTGCTGTGGGGAGAGGCGGCCGTCCAAGTACGGGGGTGGCGAGAAGCGACGGGCTTCTGTCGGGAGGAGCTGGCGGTGTTGGCCCAGGCCGAGGGGCTGGAGGTCTCGGCGTCCACCATTCATCGGCACTTGCGGCGGGCGGGCTTGGTCCGCCCCAGTACGAAGCGACGGCGCCCCCGTTTCCAGAACGGCCACGTCACGCGACCCCGTAACTGTCCGGGGGTGGGCTATCTGCAGATGGACGAGAAGCACGTCACGTCGGAGCTCTCCGGGCTGCCGTACACCTGCTATCTCTATGCCGCCCTGGACATCGCCACCCGCTACAAGGTCGGGCTGGTCCTCCCCAAGCTGGATGAGAGCGGAGCACTCCTGGCCTTGTACCACGCTACCCAGCAGTTCCCTTTCCCGTTGCACTCTGTCCAGACCGACAACGGCTTGGAGTTCCAGAAGCGCTTCCACGCGCAGTGTGCGGCGGTGGGACTGGAGCACTTCTACATCCACAAGCGTGCTCCCAATGAGAACGCGGTGGTCGAGCGGAGCTTTCGCACGGACGAAGAGGAGTTCTTCTTCTGGCTAGAGGAAGCACCGCAAGACCACCTGGAGTTGAATGCGTGGGATCAGCGCTTCCTGGACACCTACAACTCCGTACGCCCTCACATGGGCATCAATATGCTTACTCCCAAGGAGGCTATCGCCCTGTACCATAAGTCCTGAGAGATTAAGTTGTG
This sequence comes from Dehalococcoidia bacterium, assembly GCA_965197715.1. GTDB lineage: Bacteria > Chloroflexota > Dehalococcoidia > Lucifugimonadales > UBA1127. Next base: position 1,260,733 of record OZ240224.1, on the reverse strand, counting down.
AATCTATATTGACAGTAACATTTCGTCGCAACGCAATTCGACTTCTTCAAGCGTGTCCACATGCAATTCGATTCACTGGACTGTTTCAAGGAGCTCGCCCGGAGAGATTCCCAGCTTCCCCACGAGTTCACCTACTCGGTTTATGCCGGTTCCGGCTGGGTGTTCTCCGTTCTTTGGACGTTTCCCACTTCTCATTAGCAGCAACCGCTGCCTTCAGTGTAGGAGCGGGAATCTCGCCTAACTACCTTGTATGTTGGAACTGCCCTGCGAATAGTCCAATTTGTGGGGCAGACGGGAGGGGCACGTCGGCAGCCAATCCCTGGCCTTTGCCGACCTGCCGGGTTGGCAACTTCACCTATCTCAGACCTACTGCTTCAGTAGAGGCAAGGTCGGACACGGCAGCGTCGAGTCGCTCCAGTGCGTTACGCAAGTATGCTGCGGCCCGCTCGCCTTCGTAGTTGCAGTAACCTCCGGTGATTATCCAGAAGACAAAGACTTCTACCATCGAGAGCCGGTAGTCATACCGGCATTCTGCGAATGTGTAACCCCTGACGCCATTGTCCTCCAGGATGGAGTGGTACTCGCGCAGAAGGCCCAACTCATCCTCCCTTCGCCGCTGGGGCGGCAACGCCTCGGTGATGAAGGTGGCGGCATCGTAGGTGCCGCGGCCTCTTCCACAGAACTCCCAATCGAAGACAACCACCGACTGGGTGCCCGCGGTTGTGGAGAAGAAGCAATTGTCAAGCCGGTAGTCCCCGTGAACAATAGTCCGGGGAGGCGTCGTGAGCTTGGCCTTGATCCTATAGATTTCCGGGACCAGACGGTCCCCTAACAGCCGCAGGCCTTGGGGCATTCCGCTACCGGCCTTCTCCAGCAGCGATCTCCACGCGCCGGCGTATATCTCCTGATACGCACCCGCTTCGGCTTCCCTCAGGGGCATCCAGCGCAGACGGTCCAGGAGCGGGCTGTCCCACCAAGATGCCTGGAACCTTGCCAACTGGCCTATGCAACGGCGAGCCTCGTCCATGGAGCAGCCAGCCACGCTGTCGCCCTGCTGCGCGTAGCTCATATCCTCCAGCAGCAAAACGGTGTTACCGGTGACCGGGTCCATTCCACAGTGGTAACTGCGCGGCGTCTGCGGGAGGTGGGCGCTGCCTGGCAATTCCCGATAGAACCTGACCTCTCGCCGATTCTGTCCCAGCCTGTCGGAGACCGTACTCAGCAGTGGGTCTGCCGATGGGAGCTTGGCTATTACGGTGCGCGGCAGGTTCGTGGAGTCAGAGTCGTAGTCAAGCGTCAGCCGGAACAGCTGGTTCATGAAACCCTTGCCTTCGGCTATGGCCTCGGCGGAGTATCCGGTCACAGATGGGCCGGCCGGTCCCCCGGTCCTGTTGAGGGCCTTGGTCAACCACCGGGGCGTGATTTCCCGAAGGTCTTTGGGAACTCTCAAGCTGCTCAACTCGGTCCTGCGGCCGCCTGATTAGCCCTCAGAGAAAAGGAACCCCTCACCTCATCCGTCCTTCCGTGCGAAAAAGACGCAGTGGTCCATGGGCTTGGGGTCTTTGAAGTACATGACTCCTCCCAGTTCCCCTCCTTCTGCCGGAATCACCCTCAAGTCCCGTCCCTGCAGGATGCCCAGCACCTCATCCACATTGTATAGCTGGAAAATCCTTTCAGCGCCGTAGTCCCTGTCGTACACCGTGGCGACCCCGCTTCCGTACTTGAACATCAGCTGCAGGACACCGCCGGGCCTCAAGATCCTGGCAAATTCCGGCAGGGTGGTCCCCAAGGCGATGGCCGGCTCGATGTGCTGGATGACGGCGTTGCAAAGTACGAAGTCGAAAGAGGCGTCCGGATAACTGAGTGGCTCGCGAAGGTCGACGACCGACACCCTTGAGGCGATTTCGGGGTGAAGCCTGCGCGCCTCCACGATGTTCTCATCCACGGCATCCACACCATAGACGTCGTACCCGCTCTGCCAGTAGAAGAAGACGTCCCGTGCCCCTGCGCCACAACCGGCGTCCAGCCCCCGGCACCCTGGTGGGACAAGCTTCTGCAGACGGTCCATCAGGTCGGTGTCCCCTTGGAGCCCAGGGTGGGAGACATCGCTGTAAACCGATTGAATGAAGTTGTGGCTCACCTCGGCGTAACGCAGCGCATGATGCCTGTAGAAGGACTCGGAAAAATCAGGGTCGTGACTCATTGCTGGACCCTCGCTCAACAGGATGGAGAATCAGACACCAAAAAGGTCAATGAACTGTCCGGTCATAAGCCTGGGTGCATGCGCCGCCAGGTACATGGCTGCTTGCGCCACCTCTTCCCCGGTTATCCAGTCAGGGTCTCCGTCAGGATTGTAAGCCCGGGCCATATCAGTATCCACCCAGTCGGGATTGATGCCATTGACGCTGATGCCGTAGGGACGGAGAGAGTGACCCAGGGAGGCCGTGTAACCAACAACACCCCATTTAGACGTCGCGTAAGCTCCGTAGTCGCCATCGGGCAGCCGGCCGGATGACGACCCGATGTTGATGATGACGCCCTACTCCCGCTGCATCATGTGCGGTAAGACCGCGCGGCACATCAGGTGGGTCCCCCGCAGGTTTGTATTCATCACCTCGTCCCACTGCTCCATCGTGGTGGCCCATACGGGGGTGTGATAGGTTATGACGCCGGCATTGTTGGCCAGCAGGTCAATGCGGCCCCAATTCCCGATGACCTGCTCCACCACCCGAACTGCGTCATCCTGCCTGGTCACGTCCAGAACAAATACCTCCGCCTCCCCTCCTCCGGCGCGTATCTCGTCGGCCGCCCGCGTAAGCCACTCCATGTCTCGTCCGGTTACTATGGCCCGGGCCCCTTCGCCGGCGAAGGCCACGGCTATGGAGCGGCCTATGCCTCGAGCTGCGCCAGTGATCAATGCCACCTTGCCTTCCAGCAGCATTCGCTGTCTCTTCCCTCCGAATACAGGCTGCCCCGGCAGAATCCCGTCAGCCCTGTTGATTTGCCAGCTATCGGGAAATGCCCGTGAGACTGAACGGAGTCACGTCATAGACGTATCTAAACTCGCAGTTCCAATCGAGGCGTCAGCAGGCGTTCCGGCAAATTGGTCTCCCGCATGAACCGGACCAGGAGTTGATGAATCTCCCTGGCAATGTCTTTGTGGGTCGCTATTACGTTTCGGTTCTGACTCGGATCGGAGGGAAGGTGGTAAAGCTCCGACACGCCGTCCTCGGGGCTGTACAGCAGGCTCCAGTCTCCAGAGGTGACCGTGGTGACGGGATAATCCGAGAGGGGGCGGAGCAGGTTGTCCACGGAATGGACCGGATCGCCGGGGTTGGCAAAGGGAATGCTGCTGACAACGAAATCCCTTCCCAGCGTTGAACTGTCTCGCATACCTAGCGTCAGAGATCTGCCCTGAACAAAGTCCGGGATCTCCATCCCCATGAGGTCCAGCACGGTAGGCATGACGTCCACCGCCGAACTCAGGCCCTGGAATGTTCCTGGTGGCAGTCCGGGAACTTTGATCAGAAGCGGGATGTGGACAAGTTCTTCGAAGAGGGGAGAGTAGGTCCACGTTGATCCCGGTTCTCCGTAGGGCCGGAGTGTCCCGCCCGGGGACATTCCCGAGCTCATCTTGCCGAACAGGCCTCCGTGTTCCCCGAAATAGAAGCCGTGGTCGGTGGTGAAAATAACCGTTGTCTTGTCCGACAGGCCCATGTTCTCGACCGACTTGAGCAGGAAGCCCAGCCAGGTGTCGACCATAGTGATCTCGCCGCAATAGGTGGCGTGGCCCTTGCGAAGGATCGCTTCCTCGTATCCCGGCACGTCGTGCCAGTTCCCGTACAGGGGAAGCACCAGTTCGCCGTCGTAATCCGGCCAATAGAGTTCCGTGTAATAGGGAGGGGCGTCCCAGGGCTCGTGAGGGTCCCAGGTGTCTACGTAGAGAAAGAAGTCCTCTTTGTAGTGTCGCTGTAACCACCGGATGGCTGTCATGAATGTGCGGGGCGCGTTCCGGTCCGATTCGTATCGCCATGCCTCCCGTACGTCCTGGGATTCGTGATGATAACCCTGCTGAGGAATCATGGACCAGAGCGTGTCCTGCCCACGGTTCATGAAGAAGGACTGGAATCCCCGGTCATAGTTCATCCCGTCCCTCAGATAGTAGGGCGTGTCCACCGCCGCCGCCGTGTGAAGGCCATGGCCGGCCAGTATCTCCGCCAGCGTGGTCACGTCCGCGGGCAGAGGCTGCCATCCCATAAAGGACATTGTCCAGCGTCCCGTCTGGTGGTCCGCCCTGGTGGGCATGGTCGGGAATCCGGCGGAGTAGTGCCGGTCGAACCGGACCGCCCCGGCCGCCAGCCCATCCAAGGAGGGTGTTCTGATCGTCGGATTGCCGTAAGCGCCTATGTGGTCCCTTCGAAAGGTGTCCGCAACAATCCAGATGACATTCATCAGGCACACTCCTGCGAACAAAGCGGGGATAGATGAATCTATCACAAGATTGGGCAACCCGGAAAGTTCTTCACAGGTCAGTCCGGCAAGGACGGCAGAAAGTCGGGTACCCAGGTCAGTGGTGCGCCAAAAGACAAGAACCCACGCCAGGTCGGCGTGGGCTTCTACGGAGTTCCGTCCGTTACTGGACTGATCGGCCGCTCGTCTCCCGGCAGGTTTCACTTCCAGGTCGGGCGAGAGGCTGATTAGACGCCAGAGTGAAGGTAATGGTGAAGGTTCTTGATTTCGTCAAGTTTGGTGGAGCTGGGGGGACTCGAACCCCCGACCCCCTGCTTGCAAAGCAGGTGCTCTCCCAACTGAGCTACAGCCCCATGACTCGAAGCTAGATTCTACTGAATCTTTCGCCGCGTGGCCAGAGGAGTTTGACGTCGATGCGCGCAGACGTCGGAGGCGTCGTCCACGGCGCTGATGAGCGCCGGGCAGGGGGGCCGCGACCCTTCAGACAGCCGTGGCGGCTCCCACAGGTCTGCAGCAGCATGCCCTCTTGCGGATGGCGTTCCCAGCGCAACGGCTCTTGGCGAGCGCCAGCACCTGCGCCCGAGTCTCCGGGCCTGTGGCGGTCTACTGCAGGCTGTTCCCTCCCTTCGGGTCGCCGCCGGCAGTCGCCACGCATGGTGCTCACTCACATCCATCAGCCCGTCCGCCTCAGCCACAGACGGCTTTCGCTCGATCACTCCGTTCAATAACTGTATCCTCGACTGCTCTCTGGTAGTCAACGTCAGTCCTTTCATGGATTGAGATTCTCATTGCACAACGACGCCCGCCGCGGGCCGGCTTGACCCTGGTCCAGCCTCGTGCTATTCTGACCGGCAGTGGCGAAGACGGAGACGAGTAGGCGGTACGCCTCTACCCAGCGAGTCCGGTGCGGTGGAAGCGGACGTAGCAGGCCCCGCCGAAGATCCCTCCAGAGCTCCCCGCCGAACTGTCCTTCCTGGAAGGTCACAGTAGACCGGGGCGGACCTGTCACCCGTTAGCAAGGACAGAGGCGTGCCTGCGCCTCGCCAAGTGCTCCGGACTGCCGGAGAAGAAGGGTGGTACCACGGGCGATGAGACCCGTCCCTTTGAGGGGCGGGCCTTTTTTGTGCCCGGACTAGGAGAAGCGACATGGCGACGGTCTATCTCTACGACACGACTCTCAGGGACGGCGCCCAGCACGAAGGCATCTCCCTGTCAGTGAACGACAAGATAAAGATCACTCGCAAGCTGGACGAGCTTGGCGTCGGCTACATCGAGGGGGGTTGGCCCGGCTCCAACCCCAAGGAGCGAGAGTACTTTCAGAGGGTCCAGTCGCTGCCCCTGGTCAACGCAACCATCGCGGCCTTCGGGAGCACGCGGCGGGCAGGAGTCGCCCCGGACCAGGACCCCAATCTGCAAGCGCTGCTGGACTCGCAAGCCCCGGTGCTGACGCTGGTGGGCAAGACATGGGACCTGCATGTCACCCGCATCCTGGAGACGAGCCTGGAGGAGAACCTGGCAATGATCGCCGACTCGGTGGCCTACCTGCGGGGCCAGGGCCGGCGGGTCTTCTTCGACGCAGAGCATTTCTTCGACGGATATAAGGCGGACCAGGACTTCGCACTCCGGTGCGTAGAAGCTGCCGCAGAGGCGGGGGCAGAGGTAGTCGTGCTCTGCGACACCAACGGCGGTACGCTCACCGGCCAGCTCACGGAGATCGTAGGGCACGTGAAGCGCGCGGTCGGGGTGGACCTCGGCATCCACACGCACAATGATTGCGACGTAGCCGTCGCCAGCGCCCTGGCCGCGGTGGAGGCCGGTGTGGTCCAGGTCCAGGGGACGGTCAACGGGTACGGCGAGCGGTGCGGCAACGCAAACCTCCTCTCGGTGGCCGCCAATCTAAAGCTCAAGATGGATATCCCGTGCCTGACGGACGAGCAGCTAGGGCGCCTGACCGATGTGCACCGCTACGTCAGCGAGGTCGCCAATATGCCTCCCCAAAGCGCCCAACCCTACGTGGGGAACAGCGCCTTTGTCCATAAGGGCGGACTGCACGGATCGGCGGTGGCCAAGGTGGCGGACAGCTACCAACACATTCGTCCCGTCACCGTGGGCAACGCCACCCGGATGCTGATCTCGGAGCTGGCAGGACGGGGAAACATTGCCTATAAGGTCAAGGAGCTGGGGCTGGACATTGAATGCACCCGCGAGCAGGCGGTAGCGCTCACGGAGGAGATCAAGCGGAAGGAGAGCCAGGGGTATCAGTACGAGGGCGCCGAGGCGTCCTTCGAGCTCCTGGTCCGCCGCGCCCTGGAGGACACTGCCGCCCCCTTTGAGCTGGTGGACTACATGATCCTGGTCGAGCAGCACCGACGGCCCGGCGAGGGCGACGATCCGCTGTCGGAGGCCACGGTCAAGGTCAAGGTGGGGTCTGAAGTCCGGCACACCGCCGACGTCGGCAACGGACCGGTGAACGCGCTGGACGGAGCGCTGCGCAAGGCCCTGCTCCAGGACTTCCCCAGCCTGGCGGCAGTCCGGCTGTTGGACTACAAGGTGCGTGTCGTGGACCAGGGCTCCGGTACCGGGGCCACGGTGCGCGTGCTGGTGGAGTCCACGGACGGCAACGACACGTGGCAGACCATGGGCGCATCCGCCAACATCATCGAGGCGAGCTGGCTGGCGGTAGTGGATAGCCTTGAGTTCTGGCTGCGGCGGCACGGATAGGTCCGGCGGCGGCACGGCTGTCCGGCTTCAGGCTTGGCACGACGGCCGGGCGCGCTAGACTGCCTCGTGGGCCGCTCCCGTGCCGTCGACGTCAGCATCCTCCCCCGGCTTCCGGGGCGGCGTCGCAAAGAAGATCGCCGTGAACATCAGCACCGCCACCGCCGCGAAGAAGAGGAAGGTGGTGGTGTAGCTCCCGGAAACGTCGCGCGTGAATCCGGCGAAGAGGGGGCCGATGGTGCCGATGATGGTAAAGGCGCGGACAAACCCCCTGATCGTGCCCAGAGACCCCCGACCGAAGTAGCTGACGACCAGCAGCGAGTCGACGATGCCGCGAAAACCGGTGGCGATCCCGAATAAGACCGCGAACGCCAGGGCTTGCGGGTAGGTGTCGGCCACACTGATGAGAGACATCGCCGCCACCAGCAGTATGGACATCATCATGGCGCCGTGACGTACGTGAATGCGCTCCACCAGGATACCGATGGGTAGGAGCGACAGCGCGGAGACCGCCGCGAACACCGAGAGCACGCTGACCGAGAGAGCGTCCGAGAGCCCCCGGTCCTGAAAGTTGGCCACCATGTGGAAGTTCGTCGCGCCGAGCACGAAGGGGCCGCCGACGACGAAGGCGACGATAAGCCAGAATGATCGCGTCCGGCGCGCCTCCTGAAGCGTCCACGAGACTTCCTGCCCAGACTCCCGGCGCGCCCGCTCCTGCTCCGCGCCGTCCGGGGCCAATCCAAAGTCCTCCGGCTGCCTTCGAAGGAGAATGGCGGCCGGCAGGACTATCAGGACCGCCGCTATCCCGGCGCCGGCAAGAAAGGCGGTCCTCCAGCTCGACACTTCCATCACGGCGAGGGTCATCACTGGAAGCACGATCTGCCCGATCCGGTGGCCTATGGCCTTGATGGCCGTCATGCGGCCCCGCTGCCGGAAGTACCACTTGCCAACTGCAACCGACGTGCCGATTCCCACACCCGCTATGGCCGAGCCCCGGCCGAGGCCAAAAAACGCCCAGAACTGCCACGGTTCCTGGATAGCCGACAGTCCAACCAGGGCACAGGCGATCAGGACGCCGCCGATGGTGACGACGACCCTGGGGCCGTACCGGTCCACCAGACGTCCGACAACGGCAGAGCTCAACGCGCCCGCCGTGCTTCCAATGGTGAAGCCGAGGGCGAGGGTGAAGCGGGACCAGCCGAGCTCGTCCTGTATGGGCGTGATGAAGACACCGATGACGGGGCCGTTGACCGGCACCTCGGCAAAGGACGCGGCGAAGCCGACGGCAACAATGGCCAACCCGTAGTAGAGGCGGTGGGAAGGCCACAGCCGTGGAAGGCCCGCCACAGAGGCCGAACCCTGCTGCTTCGTTGTCGGCCGTGCCTTACCGGTCACTTGCGCGGGCCCTCCGGAATGAGCTGCCTGACCATACGGAGGAAGACAACCCGGAGGGACGGCTTGCTCAACCCGCGTCCGTCAGGCGGCGGCCCGGGTTCGCCGGATCACCGGTCCACGGACCCTCTTACCAGGGTGTCGGGATAGCTGGTGCTGCGGGCGTAGTGCCAGTCGCCCAGGGCCTCAAGCCAGTTGGAGTCAGGCGGGAGGACGGCCTGGCACGAGCGGACCTTGTAGAGTTCCGGCTGTTCTGAGCCGGGCGGCGGCGTGCCATCTTCCCGGAGCGCCCGGGCCGCGTCCATGAGACGGCGGCGCACTCGAATGATGGTTGCGTCGGCCGCGCCCAAGTGCTCCCGCGTCCGGTCCATGATGGGCCCCATGCTCCACACGATGGCCTCATCCTGAATACGAACGCCGGGCATGCCGGTCACGCTCTTGGACTTCTTTGCGTCCATATCCATGAAGAAGTCCGTTTCCGGGCAGACCTCCGGCCACCAGTTGGCGAAGAACTTCCCCTTCTGCTCCGGCTTCATTGGGCCCATGCCGTCGGACAGGGCGCCCGGTTCGTCGGGGAGGTTCCCCATTGGCCACCGGGACCCTGGAATCGGCTCGGCCGGATGCCACTCCAGGCCGAAGTGCAGGGTGTGCTCGTCGTCGATGGGGACGTAGATGGAGAGGGGCACACGGCTCTCGGTCGCGGGAAACATGCCGTACATGGGGAAGAGGAAGTGGGAGGTCCGCCAGTAGGAGTTGCCGTCATCGCGTTTTCGCTCTCCGCCGTAGGTGAGACCGAAGGCGGCGTTCTCTATGTGGAACACTGCCGAGCGCTCGGGGAGCCAGGTGCCGTACTTTGACGGAAGGTCGCTGGAGAGCCGGCTGTGCAGGAAGTAGACGTGCGTGGTGTCCATCTCGCCTTCCAGCGCCTGCATCCAGTTGCACTCGTACACCGCTTTCCGGTAGTGGCGCCGGTTATCTTCGGACACCAGGCCCCACTCGAACTGAGGGACACCCGGGGGGTCCTTCTGCTGTTCTCCCATGTATATCCAGGTGACGCCGCCGAAGTCCGCGCCCTTGTAGGCCGTGAGCCTGACCTTGCTCTTGAAGTTGCTCTCGGGCGGCTCGTTGGGCATGTCGATGCAATTGCCGTCGGCGTCGTATTTCCACCCATGGTAGGCGCACCGCAGCCCGCACTCCTCGTTGCGTCCGAAGTAGAGGCTGGCGCCGCGATGGACGCAGCGTTGCTCGGTGAAGGCCGGCGTGCCGTTTGTGTCGCGCCAAGCGAGGAGGTCCTCGCCGAGGACGCGGACGCGTTGGGGCTGGCCGTTGGGTTCAAGCTCCCATGAGTAGGTAACCGGCAACCAGTACTGCCGCATCAGGTCCCCCATGGGTGTGCCCGGGCCCACACGACAGAGGAAGTCAGTCTCTTCTTGGGTAAGCATGTCTCAGTCCCTCCACATCCGCGGCTCTGTCAGTCAGTGCAGGGGGCAGATGCCCACCAGTGCATGCTGCCAATCTGCCGCCCCGACGGTTCCCGGCGATGCCTGAGCGGCGTATACGCCACCGGATACGATCCAAGCTCCCACGTACACTCCAATCGCTACAAGGAACGGCAGCGCCAAGACGCCCAGAAACGCCAAGAACCCGAAGGTGAGGCTCACGTGCTGTGGTGGGTGCTCTTGGGCTGCGGTCATGCTGGTTTCTGATGGTAGCAGCAGGCGGCAAGGCTGTCGATGGTGCGCGGCTCTCCGTTCGCCGCGCCTGCACTCTGGCGCCAGTATAGACCACTGGGCGCCCGCGCCGCGTATTCTGTTCGTCTCCGGATTGTGCGCCCCTCCTGTCGCTATACTTGACCAGGCAGCAGCACGCATTCTCAGATAGGAACGAGGTAGAGCACTCTTTGCGCCAGCGTTTGGCGGGCATGTACTACGGTTGGTGGATCGTTGTCGCCTCCATGGGCGCGCTGGCCCTGGCCGGGGCAGTGTACTGGCAGGGGTTCGGCCTCTTCTTCCTCCCCCTGGCCCGGGAGTTCTCCACCGGCAGGGCTGCGCTGGCCAGCGCCTACTCGGTCTCCCAGGTGGAGGGGGGGCTGCTGGGGCCGGTTGGAGGCTACCTATCCGACAGGTTCGGGCCCCGGCGCATGATGGTCATCGGTGTTGGAGTCACCGGGGTGGGGTACCTCCTCCTGAGCCGGGTCGATACCTTTCTGGGTTTCTATCTGGTCTTTGTGCTGGTGGTCTCTCTGGGTGTGTCCGTAGGCATCCGGGTGCCGACCCTGGTGGTCACGAACAACTGGTTCGTGCAGAAGCGGGGCATAGCCCTGGGATTGATGAGCTCCGGCACGGGACTGGGCGGCGTCTTCGTTCCGTGGTTGGGGTGGCTCATCGCGCGCCTGGGCTGGCGGAACGCCGCGGCCATTGTGGGGGTCGTCGTCTGGTGCGTGGGGCTGCCAATCGCCGCCGTGCTCCGTCGAAGGCCGGAAGAGTACGGCCTGCGACCCGATGGCCGCACGGAGCCCGCGGCAGAGCGCCAGGCGGCGCCGCAACAGTCTTCTTATGTCCGGGCGCGGGCGGAGGCAACCTACAATCTGGGGCAGGCGCTCCGCACCCGCGTGTTCTGGTCGCTGGCCCTCGCCTTCGGCCTCCGGCAGTTCGCCGTCGGCGCCGTGGGCGTCCACATGGTGCCGTACCTCATTGGGGCCGGCACCGCGCCCGAGGTCGCGGCGACGATCCTGGGGCTGGCAGCCACGACCAACGTCGTGGGGCGGTTGGGGTTCGGGTGGCTGGCGGACCGTGTGGAGAAGCGCTACGTAGCGGCGGTCACCATGGGCCTGGTGGGCCTGGGAAGTCTGGTCCTGGCCTACGTAAGCGCCTGGTGGCACATCGTCTTCTTCGTGCTCTTCTACGCCGTGGGATGGGGCGGCGGGGTGCCTCTCATGTACGCCATACGCGGGGAGTACTTTGGCCGCAGGGCATACGGGTCCATATCCGGGAGCATGGACGGCGTGCAGATGTTCGGTCTCGTGGGGGGCCCCGTGATCAGCGGGTTCATCTTCGACAGGACCGGCAGCTACTTCCCTGCCTTCGCTGCGTGCGCCGCGTCCGCGCTCCTCGCCTCCGGCGTCATGCTCGTCCTGGGCGCCCAGAAGACCCACGGCGGTCCCGACGAACGATCGAGTCTGGGCGCGTAGCCGCCGGGGCTGTCCTCATTCGTTGCGGGGAGGCTGGGCTTGACAGACCCGTTGGGACGCCATAAGGTGTCCCGTGGTTCGCCGATGTAACACAGGCGCAGCAATACAAAGGAGGGGACTATATGGCCACCGCACCAGGGACTGCGAAAGCAACCGAGAAGCCGCTGGAGTCATACTATCAGCTCGACCCGTACATGGATTTCATCAAGACGGAAGACGTTCCCATCTACAACGAGTACAGCGTGGACTGCCTCACGCTGGAACTGAAGCCCTGGGCGCGGATGGGAGGCACCGGCGCTTACGTGAACTTGGTGGGACGGGGCGACATCTGCAACACCTACGTCGCTGAGATCCCGCCCGGAGGGCAGCTGAACCCAGAGCGCCACATGCACGACGAGCTCATCCACGTGGTTGCCGGGCGCGGCGCGACGACCATCGAGCTGCCCGGCGGTTCGAAGCAGACGTTCGAGTGGGCGGCAGGCGCTCTCTTTGGCATCCCCCTGAACGCCAAGCACCAGCACTTCAACGGGTCCGGCACGGAGCCGGCCCGCTTCGCCGCCATCACCAACCTGCCCATCTACTTGAACCTGACCCACAACACCGACTTCATCTACAACAACGACTTCGCGTTTGACGATCGGGCGAAGGAAGAGCGGTTCTACCGGGGCGAGGGCGAGTTCCTCCCGGTGCAGCCGGGCCGCCACCAGTGGGAAACCAACTTTGTGCCCGACCTGTACAACTTTGCGCTGCCCATGTGGCACGAGCGCGGCGCGGGCGGCAACAACGTGACCTTCATCATTGCCGGCAGCACCGTCCAGGGCCACATCTCCGAGTTTCCGCAGGGCACCTACAAGAAGGGTCACCGGCACAATGCCGGCGCGCACATCTGGTGCGCCGGTGGACACGGCTACAGCCTGCTGTGGCTGGAGGGCCAGGACCCGACCAACACCGTGCGGGTGGACTGGAAGTTCGGGACCCTGTTCGCGCCGCCGGACGGGCCCACCTACCATCAGCACTTCAATACCGCGGACAGGCCGTCCCGCTACCTTGCCCTCTACTCCGGCGGTTCCAGGTACCCGGTGCTGGACAGCCGCAGGGGCGCCCCCAAGGCGGATGTCTCCATCAAGGAGGGCGGCATCCAGGTGGAGTACGAGGACGAAGACCCGCGCGTCTTGGGCCTCTTCGAGGAGGAGTGCCTCAAGACCGGACAGAAGTCCATCATGCGCGATTACCTCAAGGAAAAGCACGGGATCGTCCGGTAGACCACGGCGACAGATAACGGAGAAGGGAGGGGGGCTGAGCCCCCCTCCCTTCTTGTTGGCTGCAAGGCGCGCGGCGCGATTCAGGCAGCCGGGGCGTCCTCCGCTATCCCCACCAGCGCAGCCGTGACCAGAATGCGCTCGTCATAGACAAAGCGGGGCCAGCAGGTGACCAGGGTCACCACGGGGTCCTCGGCCTTATAGAGCTCGAGATCATCGCCGTGGACCTTTCGGAAGCTCTCCACCATATACAGGAATCCGCCGTCGTCGGTGTCCACCACAACGTAGACCTCGCGCCCTTCTGTGAGCAGGTCGTACACCTCGGGCAGTCGGCGGAAGATAGAGCCCTCGCCGCGAACGGGGCTCTCCAGGTGGCCGAAGAGCCAGACGTTGCCCCTCGCGCCGGGGTTGGCGCTCTCTGGGATATGGCCCACTACGTTGTCGGGGGTATCGTAGGTCTGGGAGTCGCCCAGGTCCAGGATGCGCAGACCGTGAACGTCCGCTTCCAGCTGGAGGGCGGGGATGCTGAGGTGGGACGGGGGCAACGTCCTTTGTGCTCGGAGGTCTTCCGGCGTTACGGGACGAAATCCCCCGGGCCTGCGGAACTCTGGTGGCTCCCCTTCGAGGGTTTCAGCGTCCTCATAGGCAGGGAGCATCAGGGGGACGACAGCGCGCGCGCTGCGGCCTTGGTCCGCCTGGCCCGAAACAGACAACGTCTGGGACGCCGCAGGAGTTGCTTCGGGCTCAGGCACCCGTACGGTTACGTCCCCCACCTGGTTGCGGGCGTAGGCGACGTACCCGAAGTAAGCGCCGTTCACGACGAGGAGCAGGGCGCCTATCGCCAGGGCGACCAAGCCTATCAGCCGCCAGCGCCCCTCACGAGTGAGCACGCGCGCCCGGTGATCTGCCATTTCACTCTCTGACAGGGGAGACACCTCACCCATCTCACCCCTGGTGAATGACGGCGACGGAAGAGTGTGCCCAAGGGACTACGTGCTGCAACGCACGGCCCTGAGGCCGCGGGGATTCGCTGTTCTATCGGACCCGGGCCATGTGGTTGGTCCCGTCGTTGATGGGCTCGTTGAAGTAAACATCCCCGTTGCGGATCTTGATGTTGAATCCACAGACAGGATTGGTGCACACCCAGGCCTTGTAGTGAATGGGCGCCCCCTGACTTCCAAAGTCAGAAAGGGGGACCAGGTTGCCAGTTCCGCACTGCCGACAATCGATAAGCTCCACCGTATCCACTGAAGCCTCCTCCCAAGCCAATTTCCTTATTTGCGAATGATATCACAAGCCTATCCCCCCCGACAAGCAACACGCGGGCAAGTTCGTATGTAGCTCGGTGTTCTCTCGGCCACGCTCCCTTGACAGCGCCGGAGGACGCTTCCACAATCGGCTAAGTCGGCAGCTTGGCGGAATCCAGGGGAGAGCGCTATGAAAGACGGGCTCAGATTCGTCGATTGCGACATGCACATTCAGGAGCCGGGAGACCTCTTTGAAAGGTATCTGGACCCTGCCTTCAAGTCCAGGGTCACCACCGTGGTAAGCGCCAACGGCAAGCTGCGCCGCGGCGGCTGGATCATCGATGGGCTTCCCACGTCCATGGACGTAGACCTCCAGCAGTACCGGAAGCGCTCCAGCGCCGGAGCCCTCGGTGCGCCCATTCTGGGCAGCGCCACGGGCCAGCTATCGGCGTCCCGCTCCGCCGCCACCGGACGCCTCGGCTTCGCCATTGAGCGCGACTATGACTCAGAAGCGCAGGTCATGGCCCTGGAGATGGAGGGGGTCGACATCGCGGTCCTCTTCCCCACCGGCGGCCTGGCCCTGCTGGCGCGGGACAACATGGACCCGCTGCTCTCTCTGGCCCTCTGCCGGGCCTACAACAACTGGATCCACGAGTTCTGCCAGCGCAGCCCGGACCAGCTGAAGTTCGCCGCCATGCTGCCCATGCACGACGTGAACCTTGCGTGCCAGGAGCTGCTCCGGTGCGTTCGAGAGCTGGGCGCCGTGGGGTCCTTCATTCGCCCGAACCTGATCAACGGACACTTCTGGCACTCCAACTACTGGGACCCGCTCTACACCATGCATGAGGACCTGGACATCACGTGGGGCTTTCACGAGGGCACGGGGGCGTGGTACTCCCACATGAACACGCTGTATGGCGAGAATCGCTTCTACCGCCACGTCGCCAGCCACTGGATTGAGATGCAGCAGTCCCTCATTGCACAGATCATTGGCGGTGTGTTCGAGTTCCATCCGAAGCTGCGCGTCGGTTTCCTGGAGGCCCAGAACTCGTGGGCGCCCGGCCTACTGAGCCGCATCGAGTGGGACTATGCCAACTACCGAGACTCCCACGCGCCGTACCTGACGCTGACGCCCAAGGAGTACTTCCAGCGCAACTGCTGGGCCGCCGTCGAGGGCAGCGAGCCGGAGATCGAGTCCACCGCCAGGCTCATCGGCGCCGACCGGATGTGCATCTCCACGGACTATCCCCACTTTGACTCCAACTTCCCCAATGTCTCCAGCAACCTGCTGGGAAATGTGCCCAGGGAGATGGCCGCGCAGATCCTCTACGGGGGAGCGAAGCTCTACGGCTTCACCGAGGAAGACTTCCAGAAGGCGGACGCCGCGGCTGCCGAACGCAGGGGAGAGGCCGCGCCCGCCGTCAGATAGGCCCGCCCGACAGAGAGGGCCTGCCCCCGTACCGGACCACGCGGGAGAAGGCGAACGTCGATTCAGCTCTTCGCGGGACCGTCGCCAAGGGCAGCGTGATGGAGCGGGGTGTAGTGCGCGCCTTCGGGAAGAAGCACGCTGCGCATCAGGCTGATGCCCGCCACCGGTAGATGGGCCCGCTCCTGACCTGCGAATTGCCCGAGCGCATCACCGGCGCGGCGGCGCTGGTCACGCGGAGTGCCCTCGCGGACCCGCGCAAGGGTCAGGTGCGGAGCGAAGGGACGGGACTCCGGCGGGAACCCCAGGCGTGTCAGCTCGCCATCGATGGTCCCGGCGAGCTCCGCGAGAGGCGCGGGGTTGCCGCCGATGCCGACCCAGAGGACCCTGGGCGCCTCCAGGTTGGGGAAACCGCCGAGGCCCTGCAGCTCTATCTCAAAGGGCACGGCGCCAGCGGCCGCGCGGTTCATGGCATCTGCTACGGCGTGCAGCCGGGGGACCGGGACCTGACCCAAGAACTTGAGGGTTAGGTGGATCCCATCGGGGTTCACGAGGCGGAGACACTGCAGGTCCTGCCCGCGCAGCGACTCGACGAGCCGACCGAGGACTCGCCTGGCGTTGCTGGGAAGCTCCACAGCGATGAATGCCCGCACCGCTTCCTCGGGGCGCTCACGAGCCATCGCGGAGCCTCCTGAGCCGGCGGTACCAGTCCGCCAACACCTCCAGGGATACGGCGGCGTTGGCGGGACTGGGGTTGGGCGCTACAAAATGTCTCGAGCCCCCGCGGTCCCCGCTTTGCAGCCCGAGAGACGCCTTCTCGTTGAGCCCCTCCGCGTACCGGAGGAACCGCTCATAGACCATGACGCCCTGAAAGCAGACAACGCCGGGCTGATACTTCGCCAGCTTCTGCTGAAGTACGGCGGCGCCCTGACGAAAGTCCTGGGCAGTCAGGTCCGCCACGCCGGCGCTGGGCCGCTTCACAATGTCCGTGAACCCAATGCCGAACTCCAGGACCCGGTGGTCGGTGGCGGGTCCGAGGGGTTCCGGAGCCAGGCCGGCCAGGTTGAAGGCGCGCCAGAAGCGATTACGCGGGTTGGCGTAGTAGTGGCCCTGCTGGGCTGACGGGATGGACGGGTTTATACCCACAAAGACGATGTCCAGACCGTGGGCCAGGTAGTCCGGCAGGGTCTTCATGGCCCGGGATTGGGCGTCGCGGCCGCGGTCCCTTGCTCGAGCCCTAACAGGCGCATGGCGTTCCCACCCGTGATCATGGCCTGCGCGTCCGACGGAAGCCCGCTGTCCCGCACCTGAGCGAGAATGCGCTGGGGCTTCACCAGAGGGAAGTCGGAGGCAAAGAGGATTCTGTCCGGCCCCACGGCCTCGGCCGCCACGGAGAATACCCTCTGACTGTAGAGGAGAGGAGAGGCTGCGGAATCGAAGTAGGTGTTGGACAGGTCTGAAGCCACCTCCGGCATGAGGGCATAGAAGGGGAGCCCGCCGCCCCAGTGCGCGCAGATGATGGTGGTCTGGGGGAAGCCCTGGACCAGGCGGAGGACTCGCTGGGGGGTCGCACGCCCCTTTCCTGGATAGACGTGCCCCACGGGCTCCGATGCATGGACCAGCACCGGAATGCCCTTCGTCTGCGCCAGGGTCATCAAACCCGTAAGCGAGTCCTCGTCTTCCAGCTGGAAGCCCTGGGTGTCGGGGTGGAGCTCACCAACGCCCCTGAGTCCCGCCGCCAGGCACCGTTCAACCTCTTTCAGGGCGGCGTCTCCCCACGCCGGGTCCACTGCACAGAAGCCCGCCAGTCGCCTTGGGTGGCGCGCCACAGCCTCAATGAGGTAGTCGTTGGCACGGCTTGCCAACGCCGTGTCGGACCAGCCGATGCCCACGGCCACGGCCAGGTCCACTTCGGCGCTGTCCATCGCTTCCATGAGGTCTTCTGCGGACGCCAGGGCCGCGCGAGGGTTGGCGTAGAGCTCGGCGAAGGTGGGGTCGCGGCGCAGCAACTCGTCCCGCTGTTCCCGGAATGCCGGCGGGAAGATGTGCGTGTGTGCGTCGATGATCACGCCTTCATTCTACCCGAACATGCTCTCCGGGACCCTAGACACCCGTCATTGCTTCCATCTATACTTGCTCCGATGTCAGCCACGCAGTCAGACGCACAGCAACCAGTCTCTGCCCCGGCCTCCTCTCCAGTGGTTGTGTCCGTTGCTTCCGACCCTCAGTGCAACGCGTCCACTGTTCAGGAGCTCCAGGGCATCGCCAGGGAGATGCGGCGGGACATCGTTTCCATGATCGCCGAGGCGGGCAGCGGCCATCCAGGCGGCTCCCTGTCGTCCGTCGAGATTCTGGCCGCGCTCTACTTCAGCGTTATGCGGCATGACCCGTCAAATCCCGCGTGGCCTGATCGAGACCGGTTCATCGAGAGCAAGGGACACGCCTGTCCCGTCATCTACGCCGCCCTGGCCCGCGCCGGCTACTTTCCGGTGGAGGAGCTCAAGACCTTCCGTAAGATCAACAGCCGGCTGCAAGGTCACGCCCATGTGAAGACGCCGGGGGTGGAGATGTCCTCAGGCTCCCTTGGCCAGGGGCTTTCATTCGGAGTTGGGACTGCCCTGGCGGCGCGCCTGGACGGTCGGGAGACCAGTGTCTACGTCCTCTTGGGTGACGGCGAGTGCGAGGAGGGCGAGATCTGGGAGGCAGCCATGGCGGCGGCCCACTATAAGCTGGAGAACCTCGTGGCCATCGTGGACCGAAACGGCGTGCAGAACGACCGACACACCGACGAGGTTACGGACCTGGAGCCCTTCGCCGACAAATGGCGCGCCTTTGGCTGGCGCGTATCGGAGATCGACGGCCACGACGTCAGAGCCGTGGTGCAGGCCATGGAGGACGCCCGGCCCGGCCATGGCCGGCCCACCGTGATCATAGCTCGCACCGTCAAGGGCAAGGGTGTGAGCTTCATGGAGAACAGCGCGGAGTGGCACGGCAAGGCGCCCAACAAGGAGCAGCTTGAGCTGGCCCTCCGGGAGCTGGCGGATGGGGCATAGGCAGCGGCTTCGGCCGGATTGGCGCCTGCTTGGACCATGACAATCTGACGTAGGACGTAGAGAAGCTCCTTGGTTGGTACTGCCACCGCTTCAACCCGCGAAGTTTACGGCCACGCCCTCGTGGAATTGGGCCGCGAGAACCGGGACGTCGTCGTTCTGGGCGGCGACCTGAACATCTCCACCTTCACGACCCTCTTTGCCAAGGAGTTCCCCGACCGCTTCTTCGACTTTGGTCCAGCCGAGCAGCACATCCTCAGCACCGCCGCGGGGCTGGCTTCCAGCGGCAAAGTCCCATTCTGCTCCACCTTTGCCGTCTTCGGCACCGGGCGCGCCTTTGACCAGATCCGCGTGGGCATCGCCCAGCCGCAGCTCAACGTGAAGCTCGTATGCACCCACGCCGGGCTGCTGACCGGTGAGGACGGAGTCTCCGCCCAGAGCATCGAGGACATGGCCCTGATGTGCAGTCTGCCCACCATGACGGTCATCGCGCCTTCCGACGGGCCCGAGACAGTCCAGGCAGTGCGCGCCGCCGCCGCCGCGCCAGGTCCCGTCTACATCCGCCTCTACCGGCCCGCCACGCCGGTCATCCACTCCGCCGACTACATCTTTCGGATTGGCGCAGCGGAGACCGAACGCCAGGGTGATGACGTCACTGTTGTCGCCTGCGGTTCAATGGTGCCCACGGCCCTCGATGCGGCGGAGCTTCTGGCTTCCGCAGGCATTTCTTGCCGCGTCATCAACCTGCACACCCTGCGCCCCACTGACGAGGAGGCAATTGAGCGGGCTGCGCGGGAGACGGGGGCGCTGGTGATCGCCGAGGAGCACTTCATTCACGGCGGGCTGGGAAGCATCGTGGCGGGGGTTGTGGCTCGCACGCACCCGGTTCCCATGGAGTTCGTCGGCGTTACGCGCTACGCCGAGTCGGGCAAGTCCGATGAGCTGCTGGCGAAGTATGGGCTCACCGCCGCCCACGTGGCCGAGGCCGCCCGCCGTGCGCTGGCCCGAAAGAGTGGCTAGCCAGTCGCGGAATCCCGCGCTGCCGCATCGCTTCTTCGCCCCGCGGGGCCCCATCTGCTATTCTTGATGGAGCAGGTCTGGAGGATGCACTGTGGCTGAGGCACAAGTCGCCGTTCTCATCGACTACGAGAACGTGGGCCTCTCTCCTATCGAGCCGTTGCTGGACCAGGTGTCGGACATCGGCAGGATCATCGTCAAGCGGGCCTACTCCGATTGGTCCAAGGCGAGGAAGGACCAGGGGCAGGCCTTGGAGCTTGGCATCGAGGCCGTGCACCACTTTCAGCAGCCCAAGTCCGGAAAGAACTCCAGCGATATCTCCCTGGCAATAGACGCGGTGGACCTGCTGTTCACGTCACCTGTGGACACCTTTGTAATTGCCTCAGCGGATACGGACTTCGTCCCCCTGGTCAGGAAGCTGCGCGCCGCGGGGAAGCTGGTCATCGGAGCGGGACGGCGCGCCGTCGTGTCCGAGACCCTGGTGCGTTCCTGTGACCGGTACATCTACCTGGAGGACATTGGGGTCCCCCCGCCGACAGTGCGGGGTACTTCCACTTCGCCGCCTTCCAATGCCGAATCGCTCGTGCTGCGCGCCCTGGCGGCGTCCATGGACGTGCAAGGCGAGGTCGTGGGGTCCAAGCTCTACGAGACCATGCGCCGCATCGAGCCCGGGTTCGACTACAAGTCCCAGGGCGTCCGTACGTTCGCCCAATTCCTTGAGAAGAACGAGGACATCGAGATTCTTCGTTCGCGCAACCGCGGCGACGTGACTGTCCGGCTGCGACCAACCGACTCGCCCGACGAAAAGGAATCCGACACACGGCGCAGACGAAGAGGCTCATAGGCCTGCACCCAGCCCGGCGTTGGCTTGCCTGGCGCGGGCTGTCTTCGCGGTCAGCGGGTTCCAGCTTCGCCGGTTCCGTGCCACCAGTGGGGGATAAGAGCCATGACTGGCGCCGCCAATGCGGGGGAGGACGGCCGCAGGCGGTGCTTCGGCACCCCGGACGACCCCCTCATGATGCGCTACCACGACGTCGAGTGGGGCGTCCCCGTTCACGACGACCAGGACCTCTTCGAGCGCATCGCGTTGGAGGGGTTCCAGGCGGGCCTATCGTGGCGGACCATCCTGCACAAGCGCGACGCGTTTCGCAGGGCCTTCGGCGACTTTGATCCGCAGCGGGTTGCCCGCTTTACCGAGGCCGACGTGCAGCGCCTTGTGGCGGACGCGGGCATTGTGCGGAACCGGCTCAAGATCACCGCGACCATAGCCAACGCCCAGCTCGTGCTGGAGGTGCAGAGCGAGTTCGGCAGCTTCGACCGGTACATCTGGCAGTTCACGGGCAACGAGGTCAGGGGCGCTGCTCAGGGCGTTCTCCAGGAAGCGATGCCCTGCTCTTCGCCGGAATCTGACGCCATGTCCTGTGATCTGAGAAGGCGCGGTTTTCGCTTCGCCGGCTCCACCATCTGCTACGCCTTCATGCAGTCTATTGGAATGGTGAACGATCACCTCATCCATTGCTGGCGCGTTGCGGAAGGCGGCGGGTGACCCGGTCGATGGCCC
Organism: Dehalococcoidia bacterium; assembly: GCA_965197715.1. Taxonomy (GTDB): domain Bacteria; phylum Chloroflexota; class Dehalococcoidia; order Lucifugimonadales; family UBA1127. The sequence continues at coordinate 1,239,403 of OZ240224.1, read as the reverse complement.
TCCGCTCCTGGCAGGCCCACCTGCTCGCGCTAACCGCGGCTGTCTTCCTTGTTGCAGCTTGCACCGGTCCGGCAGCGCCGGCGGACGCCTCGGTTCCCCCCGCTGTGCCCGCCCCGTCACCGGCGCCCGACCCATTGGTCTTTCTGCCGCAAGATGACGCCTCTCACGCGGCGAACACCGAGTGGTGGTACTATAGCGGCCATCTTGTCGCCGAGGATGGATCGCGCTACGGATTTCACCTGGCGTTCTTTGAGACGGTCCCCCCGGACGGCGGCCCGGTCTTTCACATAGGCCACTTTGCAATCACTGACCACGCGCGGGGCACGTACACCACGGCTCAGGGGGCGATGCCCAGATTTCTCGACCCGCCGGCGGAGGGGTTCCAGGCGGTCGTGGGCGACTGGGGCGCAGCGGGGGCCGGCGGCCGGGATATGCTGAGTGCCTCGGCGGGCGAGTACAGCTTGCAGCTGGGGCTTTCGCCCGGCAAGCCCGCCGTCCTGCACGATGGCAACGGCCTTGTAGAGTTTCCGCTCGCGGGGGACTCATTCTACTACTCACGCACTCGCATGCCCGGCTGGGGCACGCTGACAGACCACGGGCACAAACAGGACGTCCTCGCACAGGTGTGGATGGACCACCAGTGGGGTGACTTCACCCCTGTCGCCATTGGTTGGGACTGGTTCGCGCTCCACCTCAGCGATGCAACGGACGTCATGCTCAGCGTGGTGCGGGACCCCTCCGGCCGCGTTGTGCACAAGTACGGGACTCTGATAGCAGCCGATGGCGGCGTCACCCACCTGGAAGCGGGCGAGTTCCAGAGTGAAGCTACTGGCACGTGGACCAGCCCCCAGACAGGGGCCGCGTACCCGTCTGGTTGGTGGGTGAGCATACCCGACTTTGGTCTCTCACTGACGCTGGATCCCATTCTCCCGGAAGCCGAGTTCGACAGCCGGGCCACAACCCAGAACTACTATTGGGAGGGTGAGGTGGACGGGACGGGCGAGAGGAACGGGGAACCCATGTCGGCGGTGGGTTTCGTGGAGCTGACGGGGTATTGAGCATTCCGTCGATGCCAGCCGCAACCGGCCAGGCTTGCCGCGCCAAGGGAATCATCGGCCTCCCCTGTGACGACTGGTGATGATGGGACAGACAACCAAGTCCAGACTCGGAGGGTCATCCGATGCCCCGCCTGTATGAGGACCTGACCTGGGTGTGGGAGCTCATGGTCACCGGGGAGGACTACAGGAGTGAGGCAGCCCTTGTGGCCAAGACCCTGGCGCAGCACGTTGGCAGCGGCGGCAAAGCCCTGCTTGACGTTGGTTGCGGCGCCGGCCACCACGATCTGTACCTCAAAGAGGCGTTCGATGTCACGGGCATCGACCTGAGCCCCCGGATGCTGGAGCTGGCGTGCCGCCGCAATCCCGACCTGCGTTACGAGGTTGGGGACATGCGCGACTTTCGCCTGGAAACTGATTTCGACGCCGTTGTTGTTCTGGACGCCATCGCCTACAACACGAGCTACGGCGCCCTGGAGAAGACACTGGCGAACTGCTGCGCGCACCTGAAGCCCGGCGGGGCGTTGCTCTTCTACCTGGAGGAGGCGTTTTCGCTCAAGCCCAACCTCATGCAGCACGAGACTGTGATCAGCACCCACCGCCGGGGAGATACGGAGGTGGTCGTGGTGGAAAACAGCTATGACCCGGACCCGTCCGACGCACGATTCGAGTACACCTTCGTGTACCTGATCCGGCGCGCCGGGAAGCTCAGCGTGGAGGTCGACCGGCACGACATGGGGCTGTTCGAGCTGTCGGAGGTCGATGCAGTCCTGGAGCAGCTGGGGGTCCAGGTCCACCGCTATCGGTGGCCCTTCGGCGGCGCTGGCGGCGTGGGCCAGGGGCCGCTCTTCGTATGCAAGAAGCAGGGCGTCTGAGAGGCCGCAGCGCCGGCCGCGTCCCGGACCAGCAGCGCATCGTACGTGGGGCTTCCCCGCAGCCTTTCAAAGTCGTGCCCGCCATGCTACCGTCTTGTCACAGCACGGGACTGACCTACGCCGGACTCGTAGAGTGCAGTTAGGGAGGAGAACCCATGGCACGCCGGTACTGGCTGTTCAAATCAGAGCCCAGCGCCTACTCCTTCGACGACCTGGTTGCAGACGGAGTGGCGGAGTGGGACGGCATCCGCAACTATCAGGCCCGCAATCTCCTTCGAGACGAGGTCCAGGAGGGTGACGGCGTCCTGTTCTACCACAGCAACGCCAAGCCAATGGCCGTGGTGGGCACGGCAACGGTCGTACGCAGCGGCTACCCGGACCACACAGCCTGGGACCCCGATTCGGAACACCCTGACCCCAAGAGCACGCCGGAGAAGCCCCTATGGTTCATGGTTGACATCAAGGCGGAGCAGCGCTTTGCCCATCCCGTAACCATGGAGCAACTGCGCCGGGCGCCCGGACTGGAGCAGATGACCCTCCTACGACAGGGGCGCCTCTCGGTCCAACCGGTGACAGCCGAGGAGTGGGAGTCGGTCCTCGCTATGGGGTCGAAGCCGGACTAGGAGCCTCGGCGATGAGTCCCGGCGTGAGCGGGCCTACTCGGGCGGCGCGGAGCTCTGCAGGTACCTGAAGAGTTCGCTGTCTGCGGAGAGCAGGACAGTCGCGCCGGACCTCAAGAAGCTCTGATAGGCCTGGAGGCTGCGTCGGAAGGCAAAGAACTCAGGGTCCCGCTCCAGGGCGCTGGCCAGGATGCTAATGGCCTCCGCCTCGCCTTCACCTCGGAGCTTGTTGGCGTCTCTCTCGGCCTCAGCCAGAATCACCGCGATCTGGCGGTCCACGTCGGCCCTGATTTTCAGGCTTTCCTCCTCGCCTTCAGCCCGAAGCCGCTTGGCCTGGACTTCACGTTCGCTGCGCATGCGGGTGAAGATGCTCTCTTCGGTGGCCTGCGGGAAGTCTGCCGCCTTGATGCGCACGTCGACGATGGTGACGCCGAAGTCGTTTTCGACGGACTTGACGGCGCCGTCGCTCTTGGCGGTGACGCGCTGCAACATTTCCGCTCGGGTGTTGAGCAGGGTCACCGTGCGCACCATCTGCTGAGTCTCCTCGTCCAGTGTCTCCAGGGTCCTGCCACCGATGATGCTGGACCGTTCACTCCGGGCGACTTCTTCCCGAATCTCGGAGATGACGATGTTTCCGAGGCGGGAAGAGGCGGTGAACTCATTGGTCAGCTTCTGAACGTACTTGGTGGGTTCCACGATACGGTACCGGACATAGGCGTCTATTTCCAGGTTTTGCTTGTCCCGGTCCGGCATGGTGGCGCGGGGGACGTCGATGTGCAGCAGGCGCTTGTCCAGACGCACAACCCGGTCCACAAATGGGGCTTTGACGCTCAGCCCGGGGGTGCCGATGGCGCGTTGGATCTGACCAAAGCGCGTGACGACGACTAGCTCGGTCTCATCGACGGTGAAGAATGTCTGTGCGACGAAGATCATCGCGACGATGACCGCTATTGCGAAGGGAACGAGGACTCTCATTGGCCGCCCCCTTGTTCCTGCTCAGCCTCTTCTTGAGGCGGCGGGTTGCTGAATTCAGGAAAGATGGGCAGGGGAGCGGTCTCATCGCCCAGGTTCAGGAGGGGAAGGATGCCACTGCCGGAATCAGGGTCCAGAATGAACTTCTTGACACCGGGAAGTATGGTCTCGATGGCCTCCAGGTAGAGTCGTTTGCGTGTCACTTCTCTGGACTGATCGTACTCAAACAGCACGGAGATGAAGCGCTGTGCCTCACCATCGGCCTTGGCGATGCGCTCAGCTTTGAAGGCCTCCGCGGCCTGTGTGACTTGGGCGGCTCTTCCCAAGGCCCTGGGGATCTGGTCCTCCCGGTAGGAGTTGGCCTGGTTGATGAAGCTCTCTTTGTCCACTCGGGCCCGGACGACGTCATCGAAGGCGTCCCGCACCTGGTCGGGGGGGCGAACATTCTCCAGCCGCACTTCCAGGATCTGGATGCCGGCTCCGTAGTCGTCCAAGATGGATTGGAGGAGCAGCTGCGTCTCGGCCTGGACCTCGTCGCGGCCGATGGTGAGGACGTCGTCGATGCTGCGTTGTCCCACGACCTGGCGCAGGGCTGCCTCGGTGGCCTCCTTCAGCGTGGTGCCTTCCGGGCGCCCTGGGACGATCCCCCGGGGGCCTTCACCAGGATCGTCGACGCGGAAGAGGAACTTCTCCAGGTCGCTGATCCGGTACTGGACAGCCAGCTGGATGTCGATGATGTTGAGGTCCCCCGTGATCATCAGGGCCTCTGCGGGGACATCGACGGCCTGGCTTCCGCGGGTGAGGAACCCCAGGTCCATGCGGCGGGTCTGTCGGACAGCTTCAACATTACGCTTGCCAATGGGCCGCGGCCAGTACCAGTGCAGGCCGGGTTCCACGGTCTCGGTGTACCTGCCGAAGAGACGGAGGGCCCCTTGCTCGGAAGGGCCCACGGAGTAGACACCTGAACCGAGCCAGATGACGATGACGAGCAGGATGGCAATGAGAATGATGGCGCCTGACCCCCCGGCGCCGATCCGCTGGGTGAAGCGGTTGATGGTCCCGCCGACGCCCGACAGGATCTGGTCCAGATTGAAGTCAGATGGCTCGCCGGGCGGCCTGTACATGTATGCTCCGCTCCAGGTTAGTGAATGAGTCTACTGGTGGAAGGCCTGGGCAGCTCAGTTGCCGCCGTCGCCATTGGTCCCGAAATCGTGGTTGCTGAACACTCCCAAGTCGCGCCCCTGGTGGACGTGCACGATAAACTCCTCGCGCGCAACGCCGACCGCGTCCAGGAGCTCATCGTCGACCAAGTCTACCAGCTCCTGTATCCCGTCTTGGGTGAGACTCTCGGCCACTGATAGGGTAGCGTGTACAACTGTTGCCGTAAAGTGCATGTCCAGACGGCCTACAGGGTTGTCATCCTCCAGAATAGTGTAGCACTCGGAGTATGGTGTGCGGCACTCTCGCTCAAAGAAGAAGTTGGCCATGCTGTTCTCCTGGGCCTGGCTGGTCCCTGGTTCCGCACCTAATCGCGGATCTGTCCGTCGCCCATCACGACCCACTTGTAGGAGGTGAGCTCGCGCACACCCATTGGGCCCCTGGCGTGGAACTTGCCGGTGCTGATGGCCACCTCGGCGCCAAGACCAAACTGGCCGCCGTCCGTGAACTGGGTGCTGGCGTTGACGTAGACGGCCGCCGCGTCCACGGTGTCCAGGAAGCGCTGGGCGTTGGTGTAGTCCTGCGTCACGATGGCCTCCGAGTGGCCTGACCCGTACACTTCGATGTGCTCCAGGGCCTCGTCCAAGGAATCCACCACCTTCACTGACATCACCAGGTCCAGGAACTCCTTGCCCCAATCGGCATCGGTAGCGGGAGTGAGATGGACCTCTTCCAGGGGAGCCAGGAGGCTCATGACCCGAGCGTCGCAGCGCATCTCTACACCGGCAGCGGCGAGCTGCTTGGCCAACGCTGGGAGGAGAATAGGGGCTTCGGCGGCGTGGATGAGCAGGGTGTCCAGGGCGTTGCATATGGAAGGGCGCCGCACCTTGGCGTTGAATACGATGCGGCCCGCCTTCTCCTGGTCGGCGCCGCGGTCCACGTAGGTGTGGCACACTCCGATGCCCCCGGTGACGGCGGGCATGGTTGCGTTCTCCGCGACAAAGCGGACCAGATCTGCGCCTCCCCTGGGGATCAGCATGTCAATGTACTCGCGCATCTGAAGCAGCTGGTCCACCAGGGCTCTGTCAGTGTTGTTGATGAACTGGACAGCTTCTCCGGGGATACCCGCGGTCTGAACGGCGCCCTGGATGAGCCTGACGAGTGCCGTGTTGGAGTGGAGGGCCTCTTTCCCGCCCCTGAGGATGCAGGCGTTCCCGGACTTGAGGCACAGGGCTGCGATGTCTACGGTCACGTTGGGCCGGCTCTCGTAAATTGCGCCGATGACGCCCAGCGGCACCCGGCGGCGCCCGGCGGTGAGCCCGTTGGGAAGCGTGCGAACGTCGAACTGCTCCCCAATGGGGTCGGGCAGTCCCTGGACGTCTCGGACGCCTTGCGCTACCTCGCACAGGCGGTCCGGGTCCAGCAGCAGCCGGTCCAGCAACGAATTCGAGAGGCCTGCGCGCCGACCTTCCTCGATGTCCCTGGCGTTCGCCTCCAGCACAGCGCCTTGCTGGGCCTCCAGGGCCTCCGCGATGTTCCCGAGTGCCTGGTCCCGAGCGGCCGTGGACGTGCGCGACAGATGGCGGGACGCCTGTCGCGCGGTCTGGCCCAGGGCTAGCAGGGGCGGAGAAACGGTCACGGGTGGCATTGGGACTCTCCGTTTCTGTGGGTTCTTAGGAAGCCGTCTATTCGGGCGGCCAGCCAAGTGTCGGCCAGCAGGGCCATGTCGCCGCACTCCTGGTCGCCTCTCACCACTGCCCACTCGTTGTTCCTGAGGAGGTGGAGGCCCAGCACCGCGCCCAAGACTGCATCATACACGTCGCTGAGGCGCTTGAGGCTGTACACGCCGCTATCCGGCGCCGGCAGGGGAGTCTCGAAGCGGAGCCCAAGGTCGGCGTCAGTCAGGAGGCTGTGCAGCGCCTCCATCCCCTCGCGGCGCGTGCCCCTCCGCGAGTTCCGCTTGTAGGGGAGGGGAAAGAAGCGCGGAAAGTCCTCGCGCAAGAGGGGCTTCGCATGAGGATGGGCCAGAAGTGGGAGAGCGTCCCGGGCACGCACGTAGGCCAGCCACTTGTAGACGGCGTAGGGGTAGATCTCCCGTATGCCGCGGGGAGGGACGCCGGCTTCGGTCGCGATGCGGCACTTCAGCTCCAGGCCAAGGCGCTGGGCGCCGGTGGACGGCCTGAGGGGAATGCCCACAGACTGAAGGGCCTTATCGACGGGACGAAAGTGGCTGCTCTGCAACTTGTCCAGACCGTGGATTGGGATGTCCAGCAGGATGACCGCGTCCGCGCAGTCCTGAAGCATTGCAATGAGCCCGTCGGGATAGGCGTGCAGCCCCCAGGTCAGCCGGCCATCCGCATCGACGGTGGCTGCGGCGGCCTCTCCCGTCGCATTCCACGGCATGTCCACGCTGACTGCTTTCACCACTACACCATCACCATGTTACTGCGGTGGACGACCTCTGCGCCGAACTCGTAGCCCAGCACCGGCCCGATGTTGTCTGAGCGGATCCCCATGATGCGCCGGGTGTCCTCCGCGCCGTAGTTGGCGATGCCGGCGGCAACCCGCTCGCCCTGCGGCCCCACGATTGGTACCACGTCGCCGCGGTGGAAGCTGCCCTGCACCCCGCGCACGCCGGCGGGAAGCAGGCTGCGGTTGTGGGCCCGCAGCGCGCTCACGGCGCCGCCGTCCACCTCGATGGCCGCGCCGTGACTGGACACGACGGAGAGCATCCACCTCTGGCGGCTCTCCAGCCTGGTGGCTGTCGGAGGGAACCAGGTCCCCAGGGGCTCGCCGCCCGTGATCCGGTTCAGCACGTCCGGTTGATTGCCGTCCGCGATGACCGTCTCCACCCCGGAGGCCGTGGCCAGCCTCGCCGCCGCCAGCTTGGCGACCATGCCGCCCCGTCCAGCGCCGTTCCAGGAGGCGCCGGCCTCGGCGGCTAGCTGGTCGATGCGGTCCACGCGGGCAATCAGGCGCGCGTCCGAGTGCGTGTGCGGGTCGGCGGTGTAGAGGCCCGCGATGTCTCCCAGCATGACCAGGAGGTCAGCGTCCACAATGTTGGCTACGAGGGCCGATAGCGTATCGTTGTCGCCGATGACCTCTCCCTCCAGCTCCTCGACCTCCACCACGTCGTTCTCATTGAGGATGGGCACTACCTTCAGCTCGAGGAGGGACAGCAACGTGTTGCGGATGTTCAGATAGCCCACCCGGTCTGCGATGTCCCGGCGGGTGACGAGGGCTTGGGCAACGGAGACGCCGCGCCCTGCGAAGAGCTGCTCGTAGAGGTACATGAGGCGGCTCTGCCCCACGGCGGCGAGCACTTGCCGGTGCGGGAGCTCCCACGACCAGGCCGCTGACCCCGGCGCCTTGCCCGTAGGCGTGCCGCCCGTGCGGGCCAGGGTCTCCCGGCCCGCCGCCACGGCCCCGGAGGTTACCAGCAGGACATCTACGTCCCGGCGCCGCAGAGACGCGACCTGCTCCGCGAGAGCGGCCATGACGTGGGGGTCCAGCCGGCCTGCTCCGCCAGTCAGGAGGTTGGTCCCAGCCTTGACCACGACCCTGTGGTACCGGCTTTTCCGGGGCCTTTCGGGGTCCGTCACCGCGTCACCTTTTGCGTGGGTTGGTCGCCCCATTATACCGCAGGACCTCCGGTCCTCACGGCCTCTGGGAACGCGGCGGCGACCGTTGTAGGCGCGCCTGCGCCGATGCTACAATGGCGCTTACCGGGGCGGCCCTTGCTGCGCCCGGCTATTTCTTTTGCGATGAGCCTCCTTCGGGGCTCGTGGAGAGGCCGAGAGCAGCCGCATGACTCTGCGTGGCCTGTTGCCTCTGCTGGACAAGCTGCCGACCTACAGGGAGGCCCGGGACGCGCTGGTCCGCGCGTCTTCGCCGGTGTGTCTCTCCGTGCCGGAGGCCCTGCGCACCCTGGTCCTCGCGGGGCTCTCCGCACACGTCCTTGAGACCGGCCGCCAAGCGAGCAGCAACGGCGAAGGGACCCCTGGCTGTGTTCAGGCGCTGGTGGTCACGGCCCGGCCCGAAGACGCCCAGCGGCTGGCGGACGAGCTCACGACCTATCTGGGCGCCCCCGACGCCTCGGGCGACGAGGGTGAGGCGCCGCGGGTCATGCTGTTCCCTGAGAGCGAAGCCCTGCCCTTCGAGCGGCTTGACGTGGATGAGGGCGTCGCTCAGGGCCGCTTGAGCGTGCTCGCAACCCTGTCGACGGACGCAGCCCGCGCCGGCACTTCCGGCGCGGGGATGGACGGCGGGCGGGCCCTCGTGGTCGTCGCGTCGGCGGCGGCGCTGCTCCAGCGGACGGTGGCCTACGAGACCTTTGCCCTGGCGTGCGACATCCTGAGGGTGGGCCAGCGCGTGCAGACGGACGCGCTGCTCCAGAGCTGGATCGACATTGGCTATACGCCCGAAGCCGCGGTGGAGGTGCCCGGGACCTTCAGCCGTCGCGGCGGCATCCTGGACGTCTACCCCCCGCACCAGCCATGGCCGGCGCGCATCGAGCTGCTGGGCGACTCTATCGAGAGCATCCGGCTCTTCGATCCGGCCACCCAGCGCTCCCAGGAGCTCGTGGACGCTCTGCAGATCGTCCCCGCACGGGAGATGCTCCCGCTTCTCGCCGACGGGCCCGGCGCGGATGCCCTGGGGCGGGGGGTGTCCGCGGGCGGCGGACCGGCCAAAGCTGACGGCGACCTGGTCCGGATCTCCCGGGAGCTGGAGGAGCTGGCCTCCGGGTCCGTGGTGGAGGGCAGCGCCTTCTATGCCGGGTTCTTCAACGAGGGCTCCCTGCTGGACTTCCTGAGCCGGGACGCCGTGGTGGCCCTGGACGAGCCCCAGCAGGTCGAGCGGGCAGCGGCGGAGATGGAGGAGCAGGAGACCACGCTGCGCGGCGTCAAGGAGGCGCGGGGGGAGCTGCCCCCCGGCTTCCCGTCGCCGCACTGGCCCTGGGAGCAGGTGAGGGGTCGGGTGGCGGCGAGGGACCGCCAGATCCACATGGAGTGGATGGGCTCGGCGCGGGATGGGCCTGGGCTTCGCGCGGACCCGGCGCCAACCTACTGGGGCCGGATTGATGCTTTCGCCGACGGTGTGAAGCAGCTTGGGCGCGATGGGGCGCGAGTAGTGCTCCTCACCCACAATGCGCAACGCGTGGCGGAGCTTCTGCGTGAGCATGATATCGGCGCCGCGATTGAGCACAGCCTGGACGGGCCGCCGGCGCCGGGGACAGTCTCCCTGGTGGCCGGGACGCTGCCGCAGGGCCTCTCGCTGCCCCTTCCGGACGGGGACCTGGTGGTGTTGACCGACGCCGAGCTCTTCGGGCAGTCCAAGCGGCGGCGTCCGGTGCGCCGCCGGGCGGCCCGGCGCGAGGCGTTCTACTCGGACCTGCGTCCGGGGAGCTACGTGGTCCACGTCGACCACGGCATCGGCCGTTTCGTGGGGACTCGGCGGGTGCCGACGGAGCAGGGGGAGAAGGAGTACCTGACGCTGGAGTACGCGGAGGGAGACCGGCTCTACGTCCCGCCGGAGCACCTGGACCGGCTGTCGCCGTACGTGGCGCCGCGGGAGGAGGAGCCCACCGTCACGCGATTGGGGACGCAGGAGTGGGTGCGGGCCAAGGCGCGGGCCGGCAGGTCGGCCAAGGAGATGGCCCAGGAGCTTCTGGGCCTCTACGCGTCGCGGCGGGTGCTGGAGGGCTACGCATTCTCGGAGGACACGGCGTGGCAGCAGGAGCTGGAGGACGCCTTCCCCTACGTGGAGACGCCCGACCAGCACGACACCATCGTGGAGGTGAAGGCGGGGATGGAGGAGCCCCACCCGCTGGACCGGCTGGTGTGCGGCGACGTTGGCTACGGCAAGACGGAGATCGCGCTTCGGGCGGCCTTCAAGGCCGTTCAGGACGGCAAGCAGGTGGCCTTTCTCTGCCCCACGACGATCCTCGCCCAGCAGCACTACGCCACCTTCACGGAGCGCCTGAGCCCCTTTCCCATCCGGGTTGAGGTGCTGAGCCGCTTCCGCACGGAGGCCGAGGCGCAGGAGGTGGTCCGGGGGCTCCGCTCCGGCGGCGTCGACATTGTCGTGGGCACGCACCGTCTGGTGCAGAAGGACGTGGAGTTCAAGGACCTGGGCCTGCTGGTCATCGACGACGAGCAGCGCTTCGGCGTCACGCACAAGGAGCGGTTCAAGCAGCTTCGGCGGGAGGTCGACGTGCTGACGCTGACGGCCACGCCCATCCCGAGGACGCTGTACATGGCGCTGTCCGGCATACGGGACATGAGTGTGATCGAGACGCCGCCGGAGAGCCGGCAGCCGGTGCGGACCTTCGTGAGCGAGTACAGCGACGAGCTTGCCAGGGAGGCGGTGCTGCGGGAGCTGGACCGCGGCGGCCAGGTCTTCTTTGTGCACAACCGGATCCGCAACGTTCACGAGTGGGCGGACAAGCTGAAGGAGCTGGCGCCCCAGGCCCGGGTTGCCGTGGGGCATGGGCGGATGGAGGAGTCGGCGCTGGCCGGGGTCATGGCGGACTTTGGGGAGGGGAAGGTGGACGTGCTGGTGTCGACGACCATCATCGAGGCTGGGCTGGACATGCCCAATGCCAACACCATCATCGTGCACAGCCCGGAGCTGCTGGGGCTGGCGCAGATGTACCAGCTGCGGGGACGGGTGGGCCGGGGCGCGCACATGGCATACGCGTACTTCCTGGTGCCGAGGGGCAAGCGCATCACGGAGGCGGCGGAGAAGCGGCTGCGGGCCATTCTGGCGCACCAGGAGCTGGGCGCGGGGTTCCGGATCGCCATGAGGGACCTGGAGATCCGTGGCGCCGGGAACCTGCTGGGGTCCGAGCAGAGCGGTCACATCCACGCGGTTGGCTTCGAGCTCTACGTCCGGCTGCTGGAGAGCGCGGTGTCGGACCTGCAGGCGGAGGCGTCGGGGGCGCCCAGGCCGCCGAGGCCGCCGCAGGTGACGCTGAACCTGCCCATGGCGGCCGGGATCCCGTCGGACTACGTGGAGGACCTGTCGCTGCGGCTGGGGCTGTACCAGCGGCTGGGAGGGATGGGGAGGCAGGAGGAGATCGAGGCGCTGCGGGTGGAGCTCCGCGACCGCTTCGGTCCGGTGCCGGAGGAGATGGACAACCTGCTGTACGGAGTGCGCGTGAAGCTGCTGGCGGGGGCCGCGGGGGCGGAGTCCGTGGGCCAGGAGGGCGGCGCGCTTGCGCTGCGCCTGCAGGAGCCGCTGGGGGGCGCGGGCCCGGCGCTGCAGCGGGAGCTCGGCGCGAGGGTGCGCGTCGGCGACCGGCTGATCCGCCTGGAGATGAGCAGCGGCTGGCCGGAGCGGCTGGCCGAGGTGCTGGAGGGCATCGCGGCGTTCCGGGAGCGGGTGCTGGCGCTGATGGCGGGGTGACGGGCCGGCGGGTGGGGGGGATTCGTTTCTCGATTTATGTCCGTTTGAAGCTGGGAAATACTTGTTTAAGGGAAACGAATCGGGTGCGGCGCCTCTGCCGGGCGGGCGAAGCGCAGGTGGCGGGCCAGGCGCTGGGCCTCCGGCGGGGGCTGATGCGGGTGCTCATGGGTTGAGGGTACGGGAGCGCCGTCGTGTGGGGGAAGGGGATGGTGGCAGGGGGTCGCTGGCGCGACGGCTTGTGGGGACGGTGGATTGGCGCGGCCCCCTGCGTTCCCGCTCTCCCGAAATCCGAAATACGTCTGTGCAACGACATTGCGCGCCGTATCTCATCACGCCATTCCCGCACCCACCCCGCCGTCATTCCCGCGAAAGCGGGAATCCAGGGGAGGGGCCGCAGGTTGGCGGGAGCTGCTTCACTTTCACAACCTAGCCCTCCACGGGGAGTTACGCAAAGGTCTCCGAAAGCGGGGGTGGCGCAGGCGTGACGGGGGTGGGGGCCGGGCGCGGAGGGGGCTACGCCTGGAGCAGGCGGAGGAGGTCCGCCATGGCGCCGACGGTGGGCACGCCGTCGGGGTGGTCGAGGGCGTCGTAGCGGTCCATGAGGACAGGTTGGATGCCGGCGGCGCGGGCGCCCTCGACGTCGGAGGTGAGCTGGTCGCCGACGTGAGCGGCGCGGGGGGCGTCGACGCGGGCGCGGTCGAGGGCGGCGCGGAAGATGAGCGGGCTTGGCTTCTCGGCGCCGGCCTCGCGGGAGGTGACGGTGAAGTCGACGCGGCCGTGGAGGCCGAGGCTGCGGGCGAGCTCATCGCCGTCGCGGTCCATGTTGGTGATGACGCCGAGGGTGAGGCCGAGGGCGCGGAGGCGCTCGAGGTGTGGCAGCACGTCGTCGAAGAGGACCATCCCGTAGGGGATCTGGCGGACGCGCTCCCAGACGCGGGCGGCGAGGGGGAGGTCGACGGTGGCGCCGGCAGCCTGGAGGATGAGGAGCTCGTAGCGCGCGAAGAAGTCGGCGCGGGCTTCGGGCGAGCGCAGGCGGAGGGGGAGGGGGCCGGCGTTCTCCCGGGCCATGAACGCGTCGGCGAGGGCGTAGCCTTCGGCGATGCCATGGTGGGTGATGTGGAGGCCAAGGTCGCGGGCGGCGGTGGTCTGGAGCTCCTCCCGTGGCGGCCAGAAGTGTGTGAGCGTCCCGAACAGATCGAAGAAGAGCGCCTTAAGGTCCGCCAGCGGTCGTACGTGCGTCATGGGGCTATTCTACGTGCTGGCGGGCTGGACGAGCACGTGGATTCGGGGCCGGGGCGTCTATACGACTTGGGCGAGGTAGGTAGAGAGCGTTTAGTACTTCCGCAGCAGGTCCGTAAGCCGGGCCACTACTTCCCTGGCTTCGCGGGGTGGCCGTTGCCAGACGTTCCTGCCGAATATGAAGCCGGTAACGCCCGCCTCGAGACCGGCCTCCGCCTTGGCAAAGAGGTCGGCATCGTCGGCCCTCGTGCCACCGGAGAGCATTGTGAGAGACCGTCCCGCCGTCTTCACGACCATCGCCATGGCCTCTTCAGGGGTCACGTTGAGGCTGTTGTAAGGTTTAGGGGCCAGCTTATCCTTCTCCTCATCGATGACGGGCAGGTTCAACTTGATGACATCCGCGCCCAATTCACAGGCTACTCGGGCGGCGTAGTCAATTGCCCAGAGGCTCTCGCGGCCGGCCTTGCCGTCAACGGCTCTGCCGCGCGGGTACGCCCAGACGATGGTGGGCATTCCCAGGCGGTCCGCCTCCTCCCGGATCTTCATGAACTGTAGGAAGTCGCGGTCCTGCGCGGGAGAACCGACGTAGACGGTGTACCCGACGGCATCGGCGCCGAGGGATACAGCCTCCTCAACGGTTGCAGTCTGGGGGGAGAATGCCTCGTCGTCTGAAGGTATCTCCGTCTTGCTGTTGAGCTTTATCACCAACGGCACCTTGCCGGCGAACTGTTTCATGTACTTCTTGGCCAGGCCGTAGCTGATGGCAATCCCGCTGAAGTTGGCCTCCTGGGCAAGCTCCAACTCATAGAGAGGGTCTGCGCTGGCCGGGTTGTCGAAGAAATCCCGCGGGCCGTGTTCCAGTCCCTGGTCCACTGGGAGCATGAGCAGAGTGCCGTTGCCTGGTCCGTGATCGTACAGGAGCCTGTGCAGGCGAGTCCGCTTGCCAATGCTGAGGTCCAAGTCGTCGAGGGAAACCCGAGCATTTCTCTGCGTTGTCGTTGCCATGACTTCCTCCTTGGCTCGGCGTGTTGGGAACACGTACCACAGGGTATCATACGCCAGCCCCCTCCCCAGGCGGGGCACCCCGCGCCCCCACGCTCACGCCCTTCGAGCCCTCAGCGTGAGCCGCCCCCGCTGCCGCGCTATACTGGAACAAGACGCTCACGCGGAGGCCCCCAAATGCCGCAGGGCCGGGTGTACTTCCCCTGGATGGCGATGCTGGCGGGGCTCTTTGTGCTGCGCGTCGCGGGGCAGCTGGTGCAGGCGGTCTACGAGGTCCCCTTCCTACCGCCCTTCGAGGCGTGGCAGGGTATGGCGATGCCGTACGCGGCGCTCCTGAGCGTGCAGGCGGTCGTCATCGTCGTGGCGGCGGTCGTGCTGCGGCAGGTGCGGGCGGACTCGATGTCGCCGCGCCGCTGGAAGTACCTGGGGTGCTACGTCGTGGGCGGCGTGTACTTCGCGGCGATGGCGTTCCGGCTGGCGGCGGGGCAGACGTTCCTCGCGGAGTACGATTGGTTCGCCAAGGGGCTGCCGGCGTTCTTTCACCTGGTGCTGGCGTCGTTTATCCTGCTGCTGGGGCGCTACCTCCACGGGAGGGCCGCGATGGAGCGGAGCGGCGGATACTCGGGAGCCGGCGGGCTGACGGGGCGGGCATGAGCGGCGCGCGGCCCCGGGCAGGACTGACGCGGCTGGCGGTGGCCGGCTCCTACCCGCTGGTCATCGGGCTGGGCGTCGTGCTGTACACGGCGCTTGCGAAGGCGGGATGGCCCGCGACGGTGGCGTCGCTGGCGGTGGTGGCGGCCGGCGGGGCGGTCATCACGCTGCACGAGGTGGCGCTGCCCTACCGGAGGGAGTGGCAGCCGCCGGCGAGGACGGTGGGGGCCGACGCGCTCTTCATGGCCACGGTACAGGGAGGCCTGCCCTACGCGCTTTCGATCACGCTGGTGGTCGCGCTGGCGGCGTCGCTGCGGTCGGGCGGGCTCACGGTGGAGGGTCTGTGGCCGCACGATCTGCCGATTGTGGCGCAGGCGTGCATGATGCTGCTGGGGGCCGACTTCCTCCGGTACTGGCTGCACCGGGGGTTCCACCGCTACACGCCGATGTGGCGGCTGCACGCGGTACACCACTCGCCGCAGCTCCTGTACTGGTTCAACGTGGGGCGGTTCCACCCGATCGAGAAGGCGGTCCAGTACGCCTTCGATACGATGCCGTTCGCGCTGCTGGGTGTGTCGCACGAGGTGTTGGCGGCGTACTTCGTCTTCTACGCGCTGAACGGCTTCTACCAGCACTCCAACTGCAGGGTGCGGCTCGGGCCGCTGAACTACGTCGTCAGCGGGCCGGAGCTGCATCGCTGGCATCACTCGAAGCTGGTGGATGAGTCGAACAACAACTTCGGGAACAACCTGATCGTGTGGGACGTCGTGTTTGGGACGCGGTTCCTTCCCAAGGACCGCGAGGTGGGAGAGCTGGGCCTTCAGGACCGCGCGTACCCCACGGGTTTCTTCCCGCAGATGCGGAGTCCGTTCATCCGGGGGCTTGAGAATGGCTGACGGTGGGCTGCGGTCCCTATCGAACGCGGCGAGGCACGCGCTGCTCAAGGGCGTGCTGCGCGCAAGGCTGTCACGGCGGTACCGGAGGCTGATCGAGGCGGCGCGGCGCCCGCGCGAGGTGCAGGCGGCGCTGCTGGAGCGCATCGTGCGGGACAACGCGGATACGGAGTTTGGGCGGCAGCACGGCTTCTCGCGGGCCGGCAGCCCCGCCGCCTATCGGGAAGCGGTCCCGGTGCAGACGTATGAGGACCTCCGTCCGCTGATCGAGCGCCAGGAGCTGACGGGGGAGCGGTGCCTGACCATGGAGCAGCCGGTGTACTACCACCGGACGAGCGGGACGGTGGGGGCGACGAAGAACATCCCTGTGACGGCGTCGGGGCTGAAGCGGATGAAGCAGGACCAGCGGGTCGCGGCCTACGTGTGGTCGCGGAGCACGGACATCCTGAAGGGGAAGGCCTTCGCCGTCACGGGGCAGGCCGTCGAGGGCAGGATGGAGGGCGGGAGCCCCTACGGGTCGGCGTCGGGGCTGCTGTACCGGGGGCAGTCGCGGCTGGTGCGGTCGCACTACGTGCTTCCCGCCGAGACCGCGGACATCGAGGACTACGAGGCGCGGTACGTGGCGATGGCGGTCTACGGGCTGTCGGAGGAGGGGGTGACGGGGGTCGCCACGGCGAACCCGTCGACGTTCCTGCGGCTGCTGACGGTGGCGGAGGAGCACGCGGAGGAGGTGCTCGAGGCGGTCGCGTCGGGGCGGATGCCGCGCGGGGGGGCGTACCCTGCCGCGGTGGAACGGGGGCTGCGGCCGCGCCCGGCCCGCGCCGAGTACCTTGCGGGGCTCCTCCGGGAGCGGGGGCGATTCAGCTACGCGGACGTCTGGCCGCGCCTGACGGGGATGGTGACGTGGACGGGCGGGAGCTGCGGGGTTGCGCTGCACGGCCTGTCGGGGTTGCTGCCGCCGGAAACGGCGATCATCGAGCTGGGGTACCTGGCCAGCGAGTTCCGGGGGACGGTCAACATCGACGCGCGGAACAACGTGTGCCTGCCAAACCTGTTCCAGACCTACTTCGAGTTCGTCGAGCGGGGCGCGTGGGAGGCGGGGGACGCGGCGTTCGTGGGCCTCCACGAGCTGGAGCACGGGGGCGAGTACTACGTGTTCGTGACGACGCAGGACGGGCTGTACCGGTATGACATGAACGACATCGTCCGGGTGAACGGGCGGGTGCACGAGACGCCCACGCTGGAGTTCGTCCAGAAGGGGAAGGGGACCACGAGCATCACGGGGGAGAAGCTGACCGAGTCCCAGGTGCTCAGCGCGGCGCCGGCGGTGCTGTCGCAGCGGGGCGTCGGCCAGCGGTTCTTCATTGTGATCGCGGACGAGGAGGCAGCGGCGTACACGATGTACGTGGAGGCGGACCGCCATGAGGGCGGGGACGGCATCGCGCAGGAGGTCGACGAACGACTGAGCAAGCTGAACGTGGAGTACGAGGCGAAGCGGAAGAGCGGTCGGCTCGCGCCGCTGAGGCTCCGGTGGCTGAGGCGGGGGACAGGCGACGCGTACCGAGCGACCTGCGTTGCGACGGGCCAACGGGACGCACAGTTCAAGTACCTGCACCTCCAGTACGCGCGGGAGTGCAAGCTCGATTTCACGCTGTCGGCGGTGGAGTAGACGGGGTGCGCATCCAGCGGATCGAGGTATTCAGCTTCCCGGTGCCGTTCCGCGTCGTGTTCCGCCATGCGTCGGCGAGCCGGGCGCGGGCGGAGAACCTCATCGTTGCGGCGCACGCGGACACGGGCGAGGTCGGGTACGGCGAGGGCTGCCCCGGGAGTACGTGACGGGAGAGACGGCGGCAGGCGGCGCGGCGTTCGTCCGGCGGCACGCGGGCGAGGTCGCGGGCGCGGTGAGCGGCGTTCACGACCTGCGCGAGTGGAGCGCCGCACACAGGGCGGAGGTCGACCTGAACCCGGCGGCGTTCTGCGCTATGGAGATCGCGGTCCTGGACCTCATCGGGAAGACGAGCGGCGCGCCCATCGAGGAGGTGGTGGGTCTGCCACGGCTGACGGGGCGGTTCCCGTACACCGCGGTCCTGGGGGATGCGCCGTACCCGGCGTACTGGTGGCAGTTCCGACGGTACTGGAGGCGCGGCTTCCGGGACTTCAAGGTCAAGGTGTCGGGGAACGCGGCGCGTGACGGCAGGCGGATCGGCGTCTTCAGCGGCAGGGCCGACTCCGCACTGCGTGTGCGGCTCGACGCGAACAACCTGTGGGCGTCGGCCGACGAGTGCATTCGCCACGTGCGGGCGCTGCCGCACCGGGTGTACGCCATCGAGGAGCCGCTGCAGGCGGGCGACCTGGCGGGGTTCGAGCGCGTGGGCGCGGCGTACGGCGCGAAGATCATCCTCGACGAGAGCCTGCTGCGGAGCGAGCATCTGGACGCGCTGGGCGATGTCGACCGCTGGGTGGCGAACGTGCGGGTCTCGAAGATGGGCGGCATCATGCGGTCACTGGAGGTGATCGAGAAGGCTGCGCGGCTGGGCATCGGGGTCATCGTGGGGGCGCAGGTCGGGGAGACGAGCATACTCACGCGGGCCGGGCTGACGGCGATGCATGCGGCGGGCGCAAGCCTCGCCGCCTCCGAGGGCGCCTTCGGCACCCACCTCCTCCGCCGGGACCTGACAACGCAGTGCCTCATGTTCGGCGACGACGGCGCAATCGCGGTGGAGGCGGCGGGCGTGGGCGGCGCGCCCGGTCTTGGCCTGCAGGTGCGTCGGGAGGAGCTGGCGACGGTGTAGGGTGCGGCAGGGGGGCCGCCGGCGGAGAAAGGGCTATGAGCAGCAATTGGCACGGCAGTCAGTTGATGTGGTGCGGCCAGTGCGGGGCCAACTTCACCATCACCAACTGGCGGCTGCACGCACATAACCCGCTTCAAGCCCAGTGCGACGCGCACTCGTGCCGCCGCAGAGCCACCGGCTATCAGTTTGCCGCGGGCGTGCTGCGACTGCAGTGCGGCGAGCACCTCCTGGTAGCGCGCCGCAACGGGCACGAGGTCACCCTCGTCGACGGCGCCGTCTGCCCGCTGTGCGATGGACGCGGTGAGGTCGAGCCCCAGGATGGCGACGCAGAGACGCCGGGCGGCCGTTGGTCGCGCTGTCCGAACTGCCAGGGGTCGGGATACGACGCGGCCCTAAGGCTGCCGGCATCTAATCCTCGCCGTGTGGTGAGGAGGACCCCCTTCTCCAACCGGAACGCGCCTCCATCGTCCGGCCCCCGGCTCAGTGACGAGGACCAGGAGTGGTTGCGGGAAGTCCTGGAGGAGGGATCGCCGGGACAGGAGGAGCGGGCGCAGCCGGAGGAGAGTAGTAGCGCACCGCCGCCAGAGAAGAGGAGCGGGGGCAACCAGAGGATAAGAGCAGGCGCGCCAACCGCGGGAAAGCGGCCGGCGAGTGCCCGGCCCGCCGCCGCACGACCGTCAGCCCGGAACAGGAGGCCGCGCCGCCCAATGAGGCGCGGCCCCCGCCGGGGCGTCGCCCCCAAAGTGGTGCGCGCGCTCCCTTCGTCCGCATTGGCCGTTCTGGCCGGAGCCGCCGTGGGAGTCCTCTTCATATTCCCGCTGCTGCCCGATGCCGCCGCCGAGCAGGTAGTCGATCTTCAACTCCTGGTGCGCGGGCTATTCGACGCGGGGCCGGGCGGAATGCCATGAGGTTCTCTGTACTGACCGGCCTCTTCATTCTTGGCGCGGTGGGGGGAATGGCCACGATGCCCCTGCTGCCAAGAGGCCCGCAACGAGAGGTCGAGGACTTTCAGCTGGAGGTGAGGCGCTGGTGGGATACGCAGGCGCAGTCGTCGGGCCCAACCGCTCCGTCGAATCCGCCAAACACCATGCCGGCTCCTTCGCCGCGCAGTGCTGCTGCGTCGCTTCCGCCGACTACTACGCCGACCCCCTCACCGCCTCCGGCTGCAACTCCGACGGCGCAACTCTATGGTCTGCGACAACTCGCCCTGGACCTGATTAATCGCGACCGCGCAGACCACGATCTGCCTCCGGTCGTCCTCGGCACCAATCCGGCAGCCCAGCTTCATGCGGAGGACATGCTGAAGCACGAGTACCAGGGGCATTGGCGGGTGGACGGACGCAAGCCGTACATGGTCTACACCCAGACAGGCGGCACAAGCTACGCAGCCGAGAACGCGGCTTCCGCCGGCTGGACGGACAGAGAATGGAAGGACTCCAACTGCGATTCCTACCGAGTGCTGTGCCGCGCTCGCAATCCGTCCGAGGCTATAACCCGTGCCCAGTGGTCGATGATGTACGACGACGCGCACGCGGACTGGGGGCACCATGACAACATCCTTGGAGAGAGCCACCGAGCCGTTAACATCGGCGTCGCAACGAACGGCAAGCGAGTGACGTTTGTGCAGCACTTCGAGGGCGGGGCGGCGGTAGCAGCGGCGGTTCCGGTCCTCTTGCAGGACAACAGACTCAGCTTGGAAATGGTCAAGCAGGAACCGGGAATCAGTATCGGGGGTGTGGTGAGCGTCTACTATGACCCGGTGCCCACTACCAAGACGCCGGAGGAGATCGACAGGCTCGACAGCTATTGTCTCGGCGGTGGCTTCACGACAAAGTGCAGCAAGCCAATGACAAGAATCCTCAAGCCGCCCACACCCGGTTCCTTCTACTCTGACCTGGCGGGCCATGAGGTCGTGGCGGACCAGTGGCGCGAGACGGCCAAGGGTTTCAGTTTTCGTGCGGACGTAGGGACGCTGCTTCGCGCTCCCGGCGTGTACACCATCGTCGTCTGGCGCGACGCAGGCGGAGCGCAGCTCTCCGAGGCACTCGTCGAACTCTCTGTATTCGTGGAGTAAGCGCTGTAGCGGACGGGGCACCTCGCGCCCCCGCGCCCCCGCCCTTCGAGCGCCGCCCTCACCGCCCCCGCGCGCCGCTCCACCGCTGGCGGGTGAACCTGCGCCCCAGCGCCCGCTCGATCTCGCGCCACTTGCTCTCTTCGGCGGTGGTGATGAAGGTGACGGCCTCCCCGGAGCGGCCCATGCGGCCGGTGCGGCCGACGCGGTGGGTGAACAGGAGCTCCGAGTCCGGCAGGTCGTAGTTGATGACCCGGCCGATGCCCTCGATATCGAGGCCTCTGGCGGCGACGTTGGTTGCGACGAGGATCGGGCAGGCGCCGGAACGGAAGTCGGTCATCACTCGCTCACGCGCGTTCTGGCTGAGATTGCCCTGGAGCGCGCCGACGGGATAGCCCAGGGCAACGAGCTGTTTCGCGAGCCGTTTGACGCCGTGCTTGGTCCTGCCAAAGACGATGACGGGCGTATTCCCGCGCTGGTCCAGCAGGGTCTGGAGGGCCTGGATTTTGTCCTGCTCCTGGATGGTGTAGACCAGGTGGTCGACGGTGGGGAGCGCCTGCAGGTCTGCGTCCACCTCCACGGTTACGGGCCGGCGGAGGTGCTTGGAAGCGGTCCGCGCCACCCACTCGGGCATGGTTGCGGAGAACAGGGCCGTCTGCCGGGTGCGGGGCGTGCGGGCGAGGATCGCTTCGACGTCGTGGGTGAACCCGCGATCGAGCATCTCGTCAGCCTCGTCGAGGACGAGGAAGTGTACCGAGCTCAGGTCGAGGCTGCCCTGGCGGAGATGGTCGAGGGTACGGCCCGGGGTGCCGATGATGATCTGGGCGCCGCTCCTCAGCGCGGTAAACTCCGGCCGCAGCGACCGTCCGCCGTAGAGCAGTGTCACGCGCAGCTTCCGTGACGAAGCGAGGGCGTCGGTCACACCGGCCACCTGGATGGCCAGCTCACGCGTGGGGACCAGGACGAGGGCCTGGACGCGGCGGAGAGCGGGGTTGCACTTCTCAGAGAGGGGTACGGCAAAGGCCAGCGTCTTTCCGGACCCGGTCCTCGCCTGGCCTATCACGTCCCGTCCCCCCAGGAGATAGGGAATGGCCTTCTCCTGGATGGGAGTGGGCAGCGCTATGTCCATGCGGGCGATGGCGGCCCTGGTGACGCCCTTCAGGGGCATTTCGGCGAATGCGGAAGCAGGAGAGGGGGCGCTGTCGACGGGGGAGTCGACGGCACCCGGCGGCCCGCTCGGCGGTGTGTCGAGGCTGGGAGAAGGGCCGCTGCGGTGCGTCCTGAGACACGATCGGCAGTAGATGGGCCTTCCGGGTCTTGGCTGGAAGGGGACGGCGGTGGAGATGCCGCAGGCGGTGCAGACGGCTTGGCGGCGCTGGATGCGGTTGGACAGAGGGGGGCTAGGGGATAGGGATTCGACAGGCATACGGAAACAGACTCCTTGGCCCAAAGAGGTGACACGGGTGATTCAGCGCGGGGCGAAAAAGACGAGGTAGCCGGGTCTGATGGTCCGTTGCTGTGTGAAACTCTTGGCGTGTAGCGTTAGGCCTACCAACATTGTACCAGACTTGCGCCCAGGGCGTGTGCTGCTCGAGCTGGCAGAGCCGCGTCCATGGCGATGGGGCGCTACGGTCGACGGTCGGAGGGCAGAGCGGACTCCCTTGCCAGGGCGCCGGAGAGATAGGACACTGGCGCCATGCCGCCGACGGAGACCCTTGCACAACCGTCATGCCCGCACCCCCCCGCCGTCATTCCCGCGAAAGGAGACCTTTGCATAACCCTGGGGGGAAGGGATACTCTTGGGGAAAGTAATGGGGGCGGCAAGGAGGGTCTGATGCATCGCACTCTGGGACAGCCGGGGTTGGTGGAATCGTGGTTGCCGGAGACGTTGGGGCAGAACGCTCGCTTGGAGGCCATCAGCCGGGCCGTGGACTGGGAGCCGTTTGCCCAGGCCGTGGCCGGGGTGTACGCGGCGCCGGAGGGACGCCCCAGCTACCCGCCCTTGGTGCTGGTGAAGGTGCTGCTGTTGCAGCAGTGGTACACCCTGTCGGACCCCCAGACGGAGGAGGCCCTGCAGGACCGCATCTCCTTCCGGCGCTTCGTGGGCTTGGGGTTGGCGGACGCCACTCCGGACTACTCCACCATAAGCCGGTTCCGCACGGCCCTGGAGGCCCAGGAGCTGAGCCAGAAGCTCTTCGAGGAGTTGCAGCGGCAGTTGGAAGCCCGAGGCCTGCTGCTGAAACAGGGGACGCTGGTGGACGCCACGCTGGTGGAGGCCCAGGTGCGTCGGCCGCCCCGGTCTGCGGGGCTGGGGGCAGGCAGTCCCCAGGACCCGGATGCCACCTGGAGCTACACGGGCCGGGGGTCCCGGACCCACTTTGGGTACAAGGTGCATATTGGGGTGGACCAGGGGACCGGCCTGGTGCGGCGGGGGGTGTTCACGACGGCGAAGGTGTATGAGAGTCCGGTGGCCGACGCCCTGATCTGCGGGGATGAGGGGGCGGTGTACGCCGACAAAGCCTACGAGTCCCAGGTCCGGCGGGCGTGGCTGCAGACCCGGGGGATTAAGGACCGCATCCTGCACCGCTCCCATAAGCATCAGCAGGCCCTTCCGCACTGGCAGCAGCGGCGGGACCGATTGATCGCCTCCCGGCGGGACCAGGTGGAAAGGGTGTTCGGCACCCTGAAACGCAGCTATGGGTACACGCGGGTGCGGTACCGGAGCCTCCGGCGCAACGCGCTGGAGATGTACTTCAAGCTCATGGCCTTCAATCTGCGCAAAGTGGTGCAGGTGACCGGTTGATGGGGGCATGGCACCGAGACCCGGGGTTGCCAGGGCCCCCGCGCCCCCGCCGAGGGGCAGAGCGAGCCACCGTCCGCCCCGCCGGGCCCCGTTCCGCCCCAGGGATCCCGCCAGGAGAGGGACTACCCAAGGTTACTCAAAGGTCTCCGAAAGCGGGAATCCAGGGGAGGGGCCGCAGGTTGACGGGAGTTGCTTCACGCTCACGACCTCGCCCTCCACGGGGAGCTACGCAAAGGTCTCCCGCCGCGAGTACGACGTTGTGACGCCGACGCGGCGGGTCGGCGGCGCGGTGCTGACGCGGCTGCTGGACCTGCTCTATCCACCTCGGTGCGTCGGCTGCGGACGAGAGGGCCCCTACCTCTGTCCGGCGTGCCTCGCAGGGGCGGCGCGGCTGACGGCCCCGGCGAGCGGCCGCACGAAGGCGCTGGAGGGCATCCTGGCGCCGTTCGCCATGGAGGGCGTCGCGCGGGAGGCGGTGCACCGGCTCAAGTACAGCCATCTCCGGGCGGCGGCGGCGGAAATGGGGGAGCTGCTGTGCGACTACCTGGAGGAGGTCGGTGTCGCCGCCGACGTGCTGGTCCCGGTGCCGCTGCACCGCAAGCGGCATCGGGAGCGGGGCTACAACCAGGCCGAGCTCCTGGCGCGCGAGGTTGGGCGGTGTCTTGGGGTGGAGGTGCGGGCCGGCGGTCTGCGGCGCATCGCCCACGGGCCGCCCCAGGCGCGCGCAGCCAGCAGGGATGAGCGTCAGGCCAACGTGGCGGGGGCGTTCGAGGCGCACGGCAGCTTTGCGGGCCTCGACGTGCTGGTGCTGGACGACGTGACGACCACGGGGGCGACGCTGGAGGCGTGCGGCGCGGCGCTTGGGGCCGCGGGGGCCGCCAGAGTGTGGGGCGCGGCCTTCGCCCACGAGGTGTGAGGCGGGCGCGTGTCTGTCATAGATCTGTAGTAGAATAGGACGCGCCCCCCTTATCGCTTCGCCGGTAGGGTCGAGACCGCCCAAAAGGGCGGTTTCTGTCTTTGTGGAGACCTTTGCATAACCGTCATTCCCGCACCTCCCCCGCCGTCATTCCCGCGAAAGCGGGAATCCAGGGCGGGCCCCAGGCTGGCGGGGTCTGATTCACGCTCCCAACCTCGCCCTCCACGTAGAGTTACGCAAAGACCTCCTTTGTGCGGGAAGGCGACGGATGCGTGGCGATCGGCGCCCTTGTTCTCGTGCGTCGACGGCGCCTAGAATGGGGTCACAGTCCCCACAGGGAGGCCGGAACGATGGACACGCAGGTGCAGAGACGCAACATCGAGCTTTCCGAGGAGACTCTGGAGTACATCGAGAAGAAGCTCCAGCGACTCGAACGCAAGGCGCGCCTGCCGATGAGCAGCCACGTGGTGGTGCGGCGGGAGCCGACGCGGTCTCGCATGGACAGCATCGTCATTGAGGTGACCCTGAACTGCAAGGGGAAGATGCTGCGAGCGGAGGAGCGAGGGCCCAACGTCCTAGCAACGGTGGATATGGTGGCGGACATCCTGGACCGCCGGGTGAGTCACTTCAAAGGGAAGGTATACGCCAGCCAGGTCAACCGCAAGACGGGGCAGCCCCTGAGTGTGCGGGACATGGAGTCGCCGGCGGCGCTGCGGGAGCCGGAGGTGGAGTTTGCCTCGGGCCGCCGCCTGGTGCGCCAAAAGCGGTTCGCCATCGAGGCGATGGACGTGGAGGAGGCGGCCAGCGAGATGGAGTCGTTGGGGCACACGTTCTTTCTGTTCCGCAACAGGACGACCGGGGCGCTGAACGTGGTATACCAGCGGTGGGACGGCGAGTTTGGGCTGATTGAGCCCGAGGAAGCATAGGCAGGGCGGTTGGCGCCTCACCGCGTGCGGGGCGGGGCTTCAGGCGGAGTGCTGGTGGACTCGAGCGCCCGCCTCTTCGACGAGGCGTTTGAAGAGGCCCTGGAAGTGCCTGGGCACCTGCTCCTGAAACTCCGGGTGGCACTGCAGTGCTAGCACCCAGCGGTGGTGCGGGCTCTCCAAGGCCTCGATGAGGCCGTCGTCCAGGGAGTAGGCGGACGCGAGGAGGTTGTGGGACTTCTGGGCCTCGCGCAGTCCCTGGTGGTGGATGCTGTTGACGCGGACCTTGCCGCCGGAGCCCAGGGCGGCCGCGAGCTTGCTCCCTAGAGAGATCCAGATGTGGTGGTAGGCGGCGGCGTCCCTGCCGTACTTTCCGAGGGTCCTGTGGTTGGGGAGGTCCTGGATGAGCCTACCCCCGGCGACGACGTTGAGGGCCTGCATGCCCCGGCAGATGCCGAGGACGGGCATGTCGCGGGCCATGGCCGCTTCCAGGAGAGGCAACTCCATGTCGTCGCGGGCCTTGTCGAGCTCGAGTCCTGCGTCGGGGTCGGGCTGGGCGCCGTAGCGGGCTGGGTCGACGTCGGCGCCGCCGGTGAGGAGGAGGCCGTCGATGCGGTCGAGGGTCTCGTCGAGCGGGGGAGCCGAGCCTGGGAGGAGCAGGAGGTGCGGGGCGCCCCACGGAGCGAGGGCCTCCAGGTAGCTCCTAGCCTCCTTCTCCGTTGACGCGGTGACTCCAATGACGGGCATGGCATTGTCCAAATTTGGGGTGAAATCAGCCTAACACAACGGGGTGGGTTTCAGAAGGGGCGGCTACTGCGCCGCCCCTTCCCCTAGCTTCCATAATCTGGTAGAATTGAGGGCGTAGCGAGACTGTTCCGGGGTGCTTATACATCCTGGCTCGCAGGTTCGGGCACTGCCCGATCGATGACTCTGTAGGCGGAGACGATGGGGAGTCCCACCAGGTCTTCGTTGGCCGGCGGTCCACACGGCTTGGACTCCCCTTTGTCCGCAGTCGCATTCCCCGCATCCCTGAGAGCTCCGGAACCACAGGCAGCGCCTTGGAGGAGCTGCGCCGTCCGCACGACCGGGAGTCCCGTGGGAGAGTCGTACCTGAATAGCCGCTCGTAGCATCGAGGCGGCTCAAAACATGGGGCTTGCACCGCAGGCCCCTCGATAAGGGGGTCCAGACTATGGAAGCGCAAGTACAGGTTATGCCAGAACGATATACCGCAGAAGATATCCAGGTCCTGGAGGGCCGCGACGCGGTGCGCCGCCGCCCGGGCATGTACATCGGCAGCACGGACCAGCGGGGACTGCACCACCTGATCTACGAGATCGTAGACAACGCCGTGGATGAGGCCATGGCCGGCTTCTGCACGGCGGTCCAGGTGACCATTCACCCGGACGGATCCGTCGTGGTGGTCGACAACGGCCGGGGCATCCCCGTGGAGACGCACCGGGCCACGGGCCTATCGGCGCTGGAAACGGTGCTGATAACCCTGCACGCCGGGGCAAAGTTCACGGAGGGCAGCTACAAGGTGTCGGGCGGGCTGCACGGCGTTGGCGCGTCCGTGGTCAACTTCCTATCGGAGTGGCTGTGGGCGGAGAGCCGCCGGGGCGGGCAGCGGCACCGCCTGGACTTCGAGCGGGGCCGCGTGCAGGGCCCGATAGAGGCCGTGGGCGGCACCGAGGAGCGCGGCACGCTGGTCGGCTTCCTGCCCGACGCGGAGATCTTCGACGCCCTTGAGTACGACTTCGACGTCCTGGCCAAGCGGTTCCAGGAGATGGCCTATCTGAACCCCGGCCTCAACATCGAGCTGACGGAGAAGGCCACCGACCGGACCGTGTCCTACATGTACGAGGGCGGCATCGTCAGCATGGTGGAGGACCTGAACCGCGAGCGGGAGACGCTGCACCCCACGGTCCACATCCAGAAGGCGATTGAGAGTACCCAGGTGGACGTGGCCCTCCAGTACACGACCAGCGTGACGGAGGCGTGCCATCCCTTCGCCAACTGCATCAGCACCATAGAGGGCGGCACGCACGTCACGGGGTTCCGCGCCGCTCTGACCCGCGCCATCAACGACTATGGGCGCAAGCAGAAGCTCCTCAAGGACGACCAGGGCAACCTGGCCGGTGAGGACGTTCGCGAGGGGCTGACCTCGGTGGTGTCGGTGAAGATCGTGGACCCGCAGTTTGAGGGTCAGACGAAGGCAAAGCTGGGCAACGCAGACGTCAAGCCGGTGGTGGAGTCGGTGGTGGCGGAGCACCTGACCATCTACCTGGAGGACCACCCCAACGAGGCCCGCCGGATGCTGGAGCGCTGCGTGCTGTCGCAGCGTGCGCGGGAGGCGGCGCGCAAGGCCCGCGACCTGGTGATCCGCAAGAACGCGCTGGACGGCTCCGGCCTCCCGGGGAAGCTGGCGGACTGCTCCGAGCGGAACCCGGAGAACTGCGAGCTGTTCATCGTGGAGGGGGAGTCCGCGGGCGGATCGGCAAAGATGGGCCGGGACCGCCACTTCCAGGCGATCCTGCCCCTGAAGGGCAAGATCCTCAACGTGGAGAAGGTGCTGTTCCCCAGCGGCCGCCAGAAGGTGGTCATGAACGGCGCCAACGGGCACAACGGCAACGGGGAGAGCAACGGGAACGGCAACAGCTTCATCATGGCGGAGAAGGCGCGCCTGGAGAAGCTGCTGTCCCACGAGGAGATACGCATCCTCATCAGCGCCATCGGCGCCAGCTTTGGCGAGGACTTCGACCTGGCTAAGCTGCGCTACAGCAAGATCATCATCATGACGGACGCGGACGTGGACGGCTCCCACATCCGGACGCTGCTGCTGAACTTCTTCTTCCACAACATGCAGCCGCTGATTGACGAGGGGCACCTGTACATCGCTCAGCCGCCGCTGTACCGGGTGCAGCAGGGCCGCCAGGTGACCTTCGCGTACACGGAGGCCCAGCAGCAGGCGGCGATGAAGAAGATGGAAGGCAAGCGCGGGGTCAGCATACAGCGCTATAAGGGTCTGGGAGAGATGAACCCGGACCTGCTGTGGGAGACGACGCTGGACCCCCAGACGCGGACCCTGCTTCAGGTGACCATGGAGGACGCACAGCTGGCGTCGGACGACTTCGACCACCTGATGGGCGCCAACGTGGAGCCCCGCAAGAAGTTCATCTTCGAGTACGCCAAGACCGTCCAGAACCTGGACGTGTAGCCGGCGCGTCCCTGCTCCGTCGGCCCCTTCCCGCGACAGTAGGCCGGGGTCTATGCGAGACCAGGGACGGCGTGTGAACCCAACGAGCAACGGGGGGGTTCTTCGATGGTAACTGGACAGAGACCGCCAATCCCGGTCCCCATCCGCGACGAGCTGCGCACGTCCTATCTCAACTACGCGATGAGCGTGATCGTCTCGCGGGCGCTGCCGGACGCCCGCGACGGCCTGAAGCCCGTCCAGCGCCGCATCCTGTACGCCATGGACGGGCTGGGAATGGGCGCCAACCAGGGGCACAAGAAGAGCGCTCGCCTGGTGGGTGAGGTGCTCGGAAAGTACCACCCCCACGGCGACTCATCCGTGTATGACGCCCTGGTGCGCATGGCGCAGCAGTTCAGCATGCGCTATCCCCTGGTGGACGGCCAGGGGAACTTCGGCTCCATCGACAACGACCCGCCGGCGGCCATGCGGTACACGGAGGCCCGGCTGGCGCCCATCTCTCAGCAGCTCCTGGCGGACCTCGACCGCGATACGGTGGACTTCGCGCCCAACTTCGACGAGAGCCTGCAGGAACCCACGGTGCTGCCGGCCCTGGTGCCCAACCTGCTGGTGAACGGGGCTTCCGGGATTGCCGTCGGCATGGCCACGGCCATCCCGCCGCACAACCTGAACGAGGTGTGCGACGCCCTGGTCTACCTCATCGACAACCCCCGGTTCCGGCAGGAGGGGCTGGCGCCGGAGCAGGAGGAGGAGCTCTACGACCGGCTGCTCTCCTACGTGCGCGGTCCGGACTTTCCCACGGGCGGCATCATCATGGGCGGGGTGGGCCGGCGCGAGATACGGGAGGCGTATACCACGGGGCATGGCCGCGTTCTGACGCGGGGCAAGGCGGAGATCGAGGCACTGGGCAGGTCCGGGCGGCAGCAGATCATCATCACGGAGGTCCCGTACCAGGTCAACAAGGCCTCCATGGTGGAGAAGATAGCGCAGCTTGCCCGGGACAAGCGGATCGAGGGCATCACGGAGGTCCGGGACGAGTCGGACCGGCACGGACTGCGGGTGGTGGTGGAAGTGCGGAGCTCCGTGGACCCCCGCTACGTCCTCAGCAATCTCTATGAGCACACGCCGTTGCAGTCGGCCTTCAACGTGAACATGCTGGCCCTGGTGGAGGGCCAACCGCGGGTGCTGAACCTGCAGCAGGTCCTGATCCACTTCATCGACTTCCGGGTGCAGGTGGTGACCCGGCGGGCCCAGTTCGACCTGAAGAAGGCGCAGGACCGGGCGCACGTCCTGGAAGGCCTGCGCATCGCCGTCGACAACCTGGACGAGGTCATCAGCATCATCCGTGCGGCTGCCGACGCCGAGGCGGCGCGCGGGGCCCTGATCGCGCGGTTTGCGCTGACGGAGGTCCAGGCCAACGCGATCCTGGACATGCAGCTCCGGCGGCTCACGGCCCTGGACCGGCTGCGCTTGGAGAACGAGTTCCAGGAGCTTCAGACGACCATCCGGGGCCTGGAGGCGCTGCTGGCCGACCCCCAAAAGGTGCTGGCCGAGGTGAAGCGGGAGCTGCAAAAGCTCCGGAAGGACTTCGGCAACCCCCGCAGGACAGAGATCCGGGAAGAGGCGGCGCGGCGCCTGGAACGGGCGGAGCTGGAACGCCACGAGGACGTGGTGCTGACCCTGAGCCGCAACAGGTACATCAAGCGCGTGCCCGTGGCGACGTACCGGCTGCAGCACCGGGGCGGCAAGGGCGTGTCCGGCATGACCACGCGCGAAGACGATGTGGTCCCGCACATGCTGGTGGCAGACACGCACGACTCGCTGCTGTTCTTCACGGACCGTGGCCGCGTGTTCTCGCTGACGTGCTACGACATCCGGGGAGACGCCTCACGCACGTCGCGGGGCACGCCGTTGGTGAACCTGATCCCGGCGCTGCCGGCAGGAGACAGGATCACGTCCGTGGTGGCCGTGCCGGAGCTGCGGCAGACGGAGAACAGCTTCCTGGTCCTGGCGACGCGCAAGGGTAAGATCAAGCGTGTGCCGTTGGAGCGCTTCGCCGCCATCCGCAGCTCGGGCATCATCGCGATGGACCTGGGGCCGGGCGACGAGTTGATCGCCGCGCGGCCCGCCTTCGAGGGCAACGACGTCATCGTCGTGACGGCGAAGGGGATGTCGATCCGCTTCTCGGTGGCTGACCTGCGGGTGTTGTCCCGCACGGCGGGCGGCGTCCGGGGGATCAAGCTGCGGGAGGGTGACGAGGTGGTCACGGCGGAGGTGACGGCGGAGGTGCCGGGGCCCAAGTGGCGCCTGCTGACGGTGAGCCAGATGGGATTCGGCAAGCTGACGAAGCTGGAGCAGTTCCGGAGACAGGAGCGAGCCGGCTACGGGGTCATAGCGCTGAAGGTGGACAACCGCACGGGGCCCCTGGTGGCCGCCCGGGTGGTGACGGGCAGCGAGGAGCTGGTCATCGCGTCGGCGAAGGCGCAAGTGCACCGCACGAGCCTCACGGAGGTCAGCGAGTTTGGCCGGTACGCCCGGGGCGTCTGGATCATGCGCTTCACGGACGACGACCAGATCACGTCGGTATCGACGATGGCGCCAACGTCGCGGGAGGACCTGGCGCGGGTCGCGGACCCGGACTCGACGCGCAGCGCCGCGCAGCCGACGCTTGGACTGACGAGCACCAACGGCCACTCCGCCAATGGCGCGGCGGAGCTGACGACGGCGACGCTGGAAGATGAGGCGGACGAGGAGCGGGACGAGGTGGTCGACGAGGCGGATGTCGCGGAAGAGGATGATGGGGAAGCGGGCGAGGCTGATGAAGGTGAGGACGAGGTCTGGGTAGAGGATAGCGAAGAGGTTGTGGAGGAAGACGAGGAGGATGAGGTTGTGGAGGAGGTAGAGGAGGTGGTAGAGGGCTGGGACGATGACGAGGACGAAGGCGAGGACGAGGAATAGCGCGGGCAGGGCGCGCGCCGGGGCCGGCGGGCTGTCCGGCGTCGACACGCGACGGAGGAGGATGGCAATGCGAGCCGTGCCCTGGGGCGAGATCGCGGAGGACAGGCTCATCGGCGGGATCCGGCGGCGCATCGTCACCGGAGAGCACGTGATGCTGGGCCGTCTGATGTTTCCGAAGGGGGCCAAGGTGCCCGCCCACCGGCACGCCAACGAGCAGATCACCCACGTGCTGACGGGGTCGCTGCTCTTCGTGCTGGACGGCGAGGAGGTTGTGGTCCGCGCGGGGGAGACGCTGCACATCGCGTCCAACGCGGAGCACAGCGCCGAGGCGCTGGAGGACACGGACGAGATCGACGCGTTCAGCCCCATCCGCACGGACTGGCTGGACGGCTCCGACGCCTATCTGCGCGAGGACAGCCAGACGACCTAGCCGCTCTCTCCCGGGGGGTCCCGCTCACCCTGAGGCACTCGAAGGGCGTGAGCCGGGGGGAGGGGGCTAGGGTATGCCCTCCAGGTTGGCCTTCTGCTCCTCCAGAGCGTCCTGGTACTGGGACGTGAACTGCATGACGGCCTGCGCCCATCGGCCCTGGAACTCGGGCATGGACTCCACGTCCATACCGGAGGGTGAGAAGCCGGGGTTGGTCCTGGCCGCCTCCTGAAGGGCCTGCTCCATACGCTGCCTGGTCTCCTGTCGTGCCTGCTCCACGGTCGGCCCGTACGCCTGGCGGTACATGCTCTGGATGTTGTCTATGAGTGACACCGCCCGCTCCAGGGCCTTCTTGTCCGACTTGAGGACGCGCAGGCCCTCGAAGGCCCGTGCGTTTCGCTCCTGCTCAATCTCGTTCACGCCCAGGGAGGTGCTGTTGATCAGGACGCGGGAGGCGCCGGCGGCAAAGTGAGGCCTGGCTTCAGGGCCGCAGGCTTCCAGGGATGAAGCGAGGCTGGGCTTGCCGTTCATGTGTCCAACGGCGGCGGCTTCGCCGAGGGGCTGGAACTCGAGCTTCAGCTTCTCCTCCGGCGTCAGCGCGCCCAGAGCCTCGGCGCGCTCCATGGCCCGCTCGAAGGCGCTCTTCATCTCCGACACGGCGTTGCTCCAGCTGCGTCGTGGGCGGGCGTGCTCATGGGGCTTCTTGGACGCACTGCTCGAGCAAGTCCAGCGCTGCCTTGGCGAAGGTCCACATGTTGGCCTCGCGGTCCGGGGAGGCGGTCTCCAGGGTGATGGCGCGCTCGATGGGGCCGACGACGGCGATGCAGCTGTGCCCCGCGGCGTCGCCGTAGCGGTTGCCCGTGGGGCCGCTGGCGCCGGTTTCGCTCAGACCCCAGGTTGTCCCGAGGGACTCGCGAACTGTGCTGGCCTTCAGAAGGGCGTAGGGCTCGCTGCTGGCGCGTATGTCCGCCATCGCCTCGTCGGGGATTCTGAGCAGGCCGTGACGGGCCGCGTGAGTATAGACCACGGCGCCGCCGAGGTAGTAGGCGGAAGCGCCGGGGACGGCCAGCAGGGCAGCGGAGACCAGCCCTCCCGCGGAAGACTCGGCGACGGCGACAGTCTGCTGCTTCTGCTTCAGCAGGGCGCCGACGGCGGCGGCCATTTCGCTCAACTCAGACATCACGTGCTCCTCTGTGGGCGAGCTCCTCTCCACCGCGTACCCACCAACCCCCGTCCTCCTCACCCAACCCCCGCGACCCCGCAACCCTCCCCCCACGAGGCCGTCGCGCCAGCGACCGCCAGCGACCTAGCTCCCGTTGTTCTTCCCTTGGAGCGCCTCCAGGACGACGCCGGGAGATATGGGCAGGTTGGGCATGCGGACGCCGGTGGCGTGGCAGACAGCGTTAGCCACGGCGGCCATGGGGGGGACCAGGGAGACCTCACCCACGCCGCGGAGGCCGAAGGGGTGGCCGGGGGCCGGCACTTCGACGAGCGTGGCCTCGATCATGGGCACGTCCAGGGTTGTCGGCATGCGGTAGTCCAGGAAGGTGGGGTTGGCCATGACGCCGTCCCCACCGTAGAAATACTCCTCGGTGAGGGCCCAGCCGATCCCCTGCACGGTGCCGCCCTGCATCTGGCCTTCGACGTAGCTCGGGTGGGCCGCCTGGCCGACGTCCTGGAGGACGGTGCAGCGCAGTACCTGCACCTTGCCGGTCTCCGGGTCAACCTCCACGTCGACGATGGTCCCCGCGAAGGCCGGGCCGACCTGCCGGGGGTTGGAGATGGCGGATGCCGTCACGGGGCCGCCGGTGCGGAGCAAGCGCGCGGAGAGCTCCTTGAAGGTGAGGCGGTCATCCGGGTTCTTCTTGCAGGAGAAGACACCGCCCTGAATTTCGACGTCCTCCGGCTGCACCTCCCAGATCTGGGCCGCCCGGTTGATCATCTGGCGCTTTATGTCTTCCGCAGCGGTGATCGCCGCGATGCCCGTCGAGAACGCCGTGCGGCTGCCGCCGGTGTTCCCGGTCCAGCCGACGGAGTCGGTGTCGGCGACACTGGGCCTCACGTCCTCCGCGGCGATGCCGAGGACCTCGGCGGCCTGCATGGCGACGGCGACGCGCGTGCCGCCGATGTCCACGGAGCCGGAGATAAGGTTGATGGTCCCGTCGGCGTTCACGCTGATGGTGACCGAGGACTGGTTGCCGCCGTTGCCCCAGTTGCCGATAGCGACGCCCCGGCCGCGGTTGGGCCCCTCCAGGGGGGCGTTGTAGTGGGGGTGCTCCGCCATGGCCGTCTCCAACTCCACGCAGCCGATCTTGGGGAAGATGAGGCCACTGGGCTGGCGGTCGCTCTCCTTGACGGCGTTCTTGAGGCGGAGCTGCACGGGGTCCATGCCAAGCTTGTCGGCCAGCTCGTCGATGGCTGATTCGACGGCGAAGGCGCCCTGCGGGGAGCCGGGGGCGCGGTACGCG
Source organism: Dehalococcoidia bacterium (assembly GCA_965197715.1). Classification (GTDB taxonomy): domain Bacteria; phylum Chloroflexota; class Dehalococcoidia; order Lucifugimonadales; family UBA1127. The sequence goes on along the minus strand of OZ240224.1, from coordinate 1,204,961 downwards.
GCGACCTTGGGCCGGTTGCACACGACGTCGTAGCCGTCTACGAGGAGGTTCTCGACGTTGTAGGGGGCCAGCGCTGTGTTGGAGGCGGCGCCGACCGGCGAACCGGGGAAGGCGCCGGCGCCGAAGGCGAGATAGAGCTGCGCGGCGGTGATGCGCCCGGTCCGGTCCGCCCCGATCTTGGTCCACATGTAGGTGGAGGCAGCGGGCCCGGAGGCCTCGAAGACCTCCTGCCGCGTCATGACCATCTTGACTGGCTGGCTGCTCTTCCTGGAGAGCAGCGCGCACACAGCGTCCAGATAGGAGCCGAGCTTACCGCCGAACCCGCCGCCGATCTCCATCGGGATGACCTTGACCATGGACTCCGGGATGCCTAGGGTGGCGGCGGTTTGGGACCGGACGCCAAAGGGTCCCTGGGTGCTGGTCCAAACGGTGACGTGGCCATCGGGGGCCCAGTAGGCGGTGGAAGCGTGGGGCTCGATGTAGCCCTGGTGGACGGTCTCCGTGGTGTACTCCCGCTCGACAATGACGTCCGCCTGCGCGAACCCCTGCTCGAGGTCGCCGCGTTGGAACTGGATGTGGCTGCCGATGTTGCTGACGACGCCGGTGTCGGAGCCCCTGGAGAAGCGCACGACGACGGCCCTGGTGGTGAGGGAGTCGTGGAGGAGCGGAGCGTCGTCCTTCATGGCGTCGCGGACGTCGAGGACCGCGGGAAGCACCTCGTAGTCGACGTCGATGAGCGCAAGGGCCTCTTCCGCGATGTAGTGGCTGGTTGCGGCCACGGCTGCGACGGCGTGCCCCTTGTAGAGCGCCTTGGTGTAGGCGAGACAGTTCTCCGCGAGCATGCGGGCGTTGCCCTGGGTCTCGCCGAAGTCGATGGACTTGCTCTCGATGATGGGAAAGTCCCGCGAGGTGACGACGGCCTTGACGCCGGGCAGGGCCTCCGCTCTGCTGGTGTCGATGCTGCGGATGCGGGCGTGGGGGTGCGGGCTGCGGAGAATCTTGCCGTGCAGCAAACCCGGCATGTTGATATCGGCGCCGTACTTGGCCCTGCCGGTCACCTTATCGAGGCCGTCGTGACGAATGGGCCGTGTGCCTACGACGTTGAACTTGCCCTTTGCCTGGTCCCTGGTTGTAGTCGCCATCGCGCTCTCCCGTGCAAGCATTCTGACCGGCGTTGTTCCGGCATCATGGTAATGCGACCGGCGGGATTGGGCAAGCTGCGGGCCCGGCAGTCGTGCGCTTCGCGCCCGCGCTGGAGACCCCTACACAACCGTCATTCCCGCACCCGCCCCCGCCGTCATTCCCGCGAAAGCGGGAATCCAGGGGAGGGGCCACAGGCTGGCGGGGTCTGCTTCACCCTCCCAACCGCGCCCTCCACGGGGAGTTACGCAAGGGTCTCCGCAAGCGGGAATCCAGGGTGGGGCGGCGCAGGGCGTCATCCACTGTGGCGACGCAGTCCCGTACGCCGATTCCGGATGGCGCGAACCTATTCCGCCGCCGCACCCTCCAGGGAGTGCGGCGGCGGGTTGGACCGCGGAGTTGCCGCCGGGCCGCGAGTGCTTCGTTGCTTCGGGGCTACATCGCGTTCTTGGGCGGCCGTCCGCGCCTGCGGCCCGTGGCCGACGCGGCGGGCTTGAGCCAGAAGTAGACCTCATCGCCGACGCGCTTCGAAACGATGTCCCTTCCCGCGAACTTGGCGGCGCTGGTGAGGCGTCTCCGAATGGCCGTGACGCTCTCCCCCTCGCTGGTCTGGAGCTTGCCGGCCCACCCGGAGCGGAGCTGCTCGATGTAGCCGAGGTACTCGCGCGCGATATCCGCGCGCTTTCCGGTGGCTGATTTCACCATCGCCTCTTCCATGGATATCAGGTCAAAGCTGGGCATTGGACCTCCAAACTCGGTAAGTTTTTGTACCTTCTAATGAGTATACACTATGTTGTTCCAAATGTTTATTGTCGGTATCCGACGCATCCCACTTTGGTCATGACGCGTGCACGGGTACCGTGGGAATGGCGGCGTGGAAGATGGGGCTATTCGCGCTTCGGCCACCGGTTGACGGCGTTCGTGAGCGCAGCTACGATGGCTTTCGCTGGGCCTGGTGCGCTGCTTCGGCTCCGGCATAACTCAGGTGAGAAATGGTGATTGCAATGACAACAGAACGGAACGGAGGCGAGAACACGGAGGAGCGCCGGACGGAGGGGTTGGAGGGCTTGCTCGGCAGGATTGGCCGTGCAGTGGACTCGGCCAGAGATACCGCGGCAGCGAAGGTGACAGAATCAGCGCGAAATGCCCCGGCGCCGGTGAAGGAGGCGGCGGGGGCCGCCATGACAGCCGGCGGCGTGGTTGGCGAGAAGATCAAGCGGCCCATCGACGTCATCTCGCTGGCGGAGTTTCGGACAGAATTCGAGCAGTTCACGCAGGCTGTGAGCACGTCGGTTATCGGTGTGCACCAGGACCAGGCAGCGCTGGCCGAACGGCTCGACCGCTTGGAAGCGAGGCTCACGCGCTTGGAGCAGTGGGCGTACGGGGAGCAGTCTCAGGAACCGGCGCGGTAACGGAGAGACCCGATGTCGCATGAAGAGTTAGAGAAGCATGCAGCAACGTACCCGCCGCAGCCTCGTGAGGCGCTGCTGGAGTTCGCCCTGGAGCGCAGGAAGCAGCAGGAGAACGAAGTGTTGGCGCTGGCGGCGCTAGCAGCGGAGCTGTCGATGGACTCCATAATCAATCTTGGGTTGGAGCCGGACGCCGACCTTCTGCTGATGCGAGCTATACAACTCAGCGGCTCGAACATCGAACAGGGGGCCTTTGACGGCTTGACGGAGGGGCAAATCAAAGGCCACCTTGGCAATATCAAGGGCAAGTACTTTGAGGTTCTTGTTGTAGAGCGCCTCAACGCCGGAGAGACTGTCGGAGAACTCAAGCTATTGCCCGGCCAGGAAGCGAGCTTGGCCAATTCGCCGACCCAGACCGGGTGGGACATAGAGATTCGGAATGCTGACACCTCTATAGCTGAGCGAATCCAGCTCAAGGCCACTGCAAGTATGGGCTACATCAAGGAGGCGCTTGAAAGGTACGTTGACTTCCGGGTTGCTGTCCCCGCCGAGATTGACGGGATGGCAGATGAGATTCTCCAGACTGATATCACCAACGAGTCCTTGAAGAAGCTTACGGAGAGCCAGGTCACAGAGGTTGAGGAAAGCGGGCTAGAGGATTTACTCGATCAGAGCGCTGAATTCGCATTCGGCATGGTCCCGATTTTGCCCTCGATCCTCATCACTGTAACGGAAGGGCGCGCCGTGCTATCGGGAAGCGCAACGCTCCAGATGTCACTGCAGCGGGGAGCGAAGCGGCTGGGTCGTGCTACGGCCTATAACGCCTTGGGGTTGGGGCTGTCCGCGGTCATCGGCCCCGCCTCGATTCCGACCGTCTTGGCCGCCCGAGTCGCGGAGAAGCGGTTCGGCCACCAGATGGCAATGGGGGACTTTCTGAAGGCCAGGACAGAGGACGTTAAGGCGTTTACCGGTCAGCCCGCGTAGGCAGTGAGCCCTGCGCCCACGATGCACAGCCTCACCCGATTCTTGCCGACACGGTTGCGCACTGAATTCGCGCAGTTCACGCAGGGCTGTCGCCTAGCTACTGCTGAGCATCAGGACCCAGGAGTTGAGCCCCGGCGGGCCGATCTGGACGACGCAGTTGTCGGCGTCTTCGACCTGGCGCGGGCCGCAGCGCCCCATCACCTGCATCGCGCCCTCGCGCAGGTGCCCGAACCCGTGCAACCGGCCCTCGCCCAGGCTGCCGCCGAAGGTGTTCATGGGCAGGGCGCCCCCCAGCTCCGTGCGGCCGTCCTGGATGAAGGTATGCGCCTCCCCCTGGCCGCAGAAGCCCAGGAACTCCAGCCAGTGGTAGACGAAGGGCGAGTAGCCGTCATAGATCTGGAGGACCTGGACGTCTTCGCGAGGGACGCCGGAGGCCTGGAAGACGGCGTCGCCGGGCTGGTAGCTGTTGGCGTAGCCGGTGACGTAGGCCGGCCGGTGCGGCAGGTCCTTGGCGCGCTCCGCAGTGGTCATGACCAGCGCACCGGCCCCGGTGACGGGGATGTCGCAGTCGAAGATGGAGATGGGCTCGTAGATCCAGCGGCCCTTGAGGTACTCCTCCAGGCTGAGGTCCCGGTCCCGCCAGAAGGCGACGGGGTTCAGGGCGGCGTGCTTGCGCTGTGCGTGGATGACCTGGTAGAGCTCCTCTCGAGTGGCGCCGTAGTCGTGCATGTAGCGTTGGAGCCAGATGGCGTGGCGGTTGCCTCCGCCGCCCATGCCGTCGCCGATGCCGTAGGGCACGGTGAACTGGGCGGGGCCTGGCACGGGGGCGCTGCTGAGGCCCGCGTAGCGTACGTCCGGCGGATGGTACATGGCCTTGAGGACCAGGACGTAGGCGCAAGCGTTGCTCGCGAGCGCCTGGGAAGCTGCGACGATAGCGGCGGCGGGCATGGCGTGGAGGTCCATGACGAAGCGCGGCTGCCGCAGGCCTAGGGCGCTCACCATGTAGGCCGAAGACACCTCGTCGACGCCGTCCGCGTGGGCGGCGGAGGCGTTGGGGGCGGTAGGCGTGCCGACGTAGCCGTCGATGTCGTCGCGCGTCAGGCCGGCGTCCTGGATGGCGTCGAGGGCGGCGTCCAACGCGACGCTGCCGAGACTGCGCTCGGCGTAGCGCACGAGGTCGGTGTACCCCACGCCGACGATGGCGGGGCGGTCAGGCGTCATCATTGCGCACACAGTATAGCCCCTCAACCCTCCCCTGCATGGCCGTCGCGCCAGCGACCAGCCAGGCCCTGGTCTGTCTTGGGGATGAGAGGCGCACGACTTCCAGGTGGGCGTGCTGCGGCAGGCGGAACAGCGCCGGGTACTCCCGTCGCCGACGCCTGTAGGTCTTGCACAGCCAGAGGAAGAGGGAGTCGCGCGTGCAGAGATGGGTCCACAGGCGTTCGCGGTTGCCGCTCCAGAGAGTCTCGCCGGTGAGGCACCGCCGGAAGGTGCGGGCCGCGAGCTGGCGGAGGACGACGGGGAACGAATAGTCGAGCCAGAGGATGGCGTCGGCGCGGGGCCAGAGGATGTCCCTGATCTGGTGGTAGTTCCCGTCCGCAACCCAGGAGTCCCGGGCGATGGCCTCCAGGGTGCGCTGCCGAAAGACGTCGTCGGGCACTTCGGTCCACGCCGGCCCCCAGTGGAGGGCGTCGAGCTCGATGTGGGGCGCGTGCAATCGCCCGGCAAGCTCCGCTGCGACGGTCGTCTTGCCCGATCCGGTGGAGCCGACGACGACAACGCGCCATCCCGCGGCGCCGGTGTGCGGCGTCCGGCGTGGGCTCTCGGAGGGTCGCGTCCGCTGGGTCATCAGGCCCTCATTGGCCGGCGTCGCCGCGGCGCGGGTCCCCGGGGCTGTCTTGCGGGTCCTGCGCGGGCCGGAACTGGGGCAGGGTGATGTCTTCGGCAGCGTCCTCGAAGACGACCTCCACCGCCATCCCGATGCGCACGCGGTCTATGGGGCAGTCGAGGATGTTACTCGTGAGGCGCAGGCCGGGCTGCTCGTCGAGCTCCACGTGGGCGATGAGGTAGGGGGGCTGGAAGCCCTGGATGAAGTTGTCATGCATGACACAGAAGCTGTGGACGACGCCGCGGCCGCTGAGCTCCGTCCAGACAAGGTCCGGCGAGAGGCACTCCGGGCAGCGCGGCCTCGGCGGGAATGCGATGCGGCCGCACTGGCGGCACTGGGGCAGGGCCAGCTTGCGGCGCTTCGCGGCGTCCCAGTAGGGCCGCGAGTCCATGTCGGGCTGGGGCAGGGGTCTACGGGGGGTGGTCATGCTGTCGCTCATGGTTGCCCGAGCTACGGATTGGCGTGGAGGGGAAGGCGACGTGCCAGCCGGCGCGGCTAGGGTACTTGACTGGTGGGTGGGAGTGCAACAGTAGGCCGTTGCAGAGCGAATCAGCAATTGGGAATCAGGATTCCGCCCTATTCTCCGTGGTGAATGCGAACGCCATATGGGCTGTAAGCGCCCCGAACAGTCCAATTCCCCCTAACTGCAAGGGCACGGATACCAAACGGCCAACATTCGTTGATGGCACGACATCTCCGTATCCAACTGTGGATACGGTTACGAGACCCCACCAGAGCGCATCGGCGAACGTCGGAAAAGTGTCGGGCTCTACCGTGCGTTCGACGCAGGCGCATACCACAACCAACAGGACCGCGTAGACAAGTAAGCGTTCCACCGAAAGAGCGTGGCGTAGTCCGGTCTTCACGCGGAAAGCGATGATAGCAAGTCTCAGCACACGCAGGGGACGAAGAGGGGCCGCTACCACCAGAAGCGCATCTACCCAGTGAGCGCGGAGATACGTTCTTCTTTGAGTGGAAAGGCCAATCCGCACGCCGAAGTCAACAGCGAAGACCAACCAAATGGCTAGATCCAAGTGGCCGGAGGGGCCTATGTCCTCTTGCCACAATGGACTCATTAGCAACGGTATAGTCAAGATGGCAAGCAAAGCTAGGGGAGTTTCCGTTAGGCGTTCTACCCTCTGCAACTCCCGCTCTCTCCGCGCTTTGTTCACGTTGCTATGACCTCCGACGGCTTGTGCTACGCACCCCCTGCGTCTACGGAGACCTTTGCATAACCGCCGTTCCCGCACTCCCCACTCCGTCATTCCCGCGAAAGCGGGAATCCAGGGTGGGGCTCCAGGCTGGCGGGGTCTGCCTCACCCTCCCAAACTCGCCCTCCACGGGGAGTTGCGCGAAGGTATCCGTCTACGCGGTCACCACGCCGTCCAGGATGTACTGGTTGACCTGCTGTTCCGGGATGCCGAGGAGCTCCTGGAGCACGTAGTCGGTGTGCTCGCCGAGGAGGGGCGCGGGCCGGGTCAGCCGTCCGGGCGTCTCCGAGAGCTGGAAGGGGATGCTCTCGTGGGGCAGCTCGCCGATCTCCGGGTGCACGAGCCTTGGGTAGAAGTCCCGGAACGCGAGCTGCGGGTCGCGGTCGACCAAGTCCTCGATGCTCTGCACTGTCCCGGCGGCCACTCCGTGACGCTGCAGGGTTTGCATCGCGTCCAGGGGGGAGCGTTGGCTGGTCCACTCGGTGACGCGGGCGTCGAGCTGGTCCTCGTGGGTCTTGCGGACGTCGAGGGTTGCAAAGCGGGCGTCGCTGGTCCAGTCCGGACTGCCGATGGCAAGGCAGAAGGCGGCCCACTCCTCCTCGGTGGATACGGTGATGGTGCACCACTGGTCGTCGCCGGCGCAGCGGTACGTGCCGTGGGGCGCGCCGTGGGGTGAGCGGGCGCCGGGGCGAGGCTGACGGCGGCCGTTAGCGGTCCAGTCCAGGAGGGCGGTCTCGATGAAGGCGACGGTCGACTCGAACTGGCTGACCTCTATGCGCTGCCCCTGGCCCGTGCGGTTGCGATGGTGGAGGGCCGCCAGGACCGCCACGGCGGTGTGGAAGGGGTTGCAGCTGGTGTCCGGGTACGCGAAGCCGATGTCCATGGCCTCGCGGTGGGGGTAGCCGGCCAGCTCATCGAGGCCTGAGCGTGCCTGGAAGAAGGTGCCGAGGCCGCGGAAGCCTCGATGGGGGCCCGTGGAGCCCATCCCGGGCATGCTGACGGCGATGATCTGAGGGTTGACGGCGCGGAGCTGGTCGTAGTCGAGGCCCCACGCGGGCAGGACGTCCGGTGTGAAGTTGTCTATGACGACGTCGCTGACCGCAACGAGGCTGCGCGCGATCTCCTGCGACTCGGGCCGCTTCATGTCGAGGGTGACGGAGAGCTTGTTGGCGTTGAGGTTGGCGAAGCTGACGCTGGCGTTGACGCCGGACGCGCCGGGCCGCGCGAGGGTTGTGTCCCTCCGTGCGGCGTCGGAGCGGGCGCCGCCGGGCTCGATCTTGATGACCTCGGCCCCGTGGGCGGCCAGGACCTTGGTGCAGAGCGGCCCGGCGATTATCCAGGTGAAGTCCAACACGCGGACCCCCGCGAGGGGGAGGTGGGCGGTGGTCATGTGCCGGCTGCTAGGCTTCTGAGGTACACCGTGAGGTCGATGTTGCCCGGCGAGTGTTCGTACTGGGCCAGCAAGGCGCCGGCCTCGCCGCGGAACTGGGTCCCGTGGTTGACCACGTGGAAGATCAGGTGCCACAGGGCGTGCCGGTAGGTGACGCCCTCGATGGTCGTGTACTCCACGGCCCCTTCGACGCCTTCGTCAGCCAGGCCGTCGAGCTCGGCGCGCATGGCGGCCTGCTCCGCCTCCCAGCAGTCGCGCAGGGCAGCGACGCCCTCAAACTCCTCCTGGGTCAGGCGTGTCTCCGGCGGCGCGCCGTGGAAGCATCGGTACCGCCAGGTGCGCTCGGCGCCCAGGATGTGCACCAGGGTGCCCCGGAGGCTTGCGAAGCTCACTGCCGCGGGGGCGGTGAACTGGTCGGGGGTGACCTCGGCCGAGGCGTCCAGCACCCTGGCGTTGGCCCAGACGTTGTAGTCCCACATGAGGAGAAGCCCGTCCTTGTTCATGGCGATTACACGACTCCCTTCTGATGCAGCTCCTCGATCTCCTCCCGGGAAAGCCCCAGCTCGCCGCCGAAGAGCTCCCGGTTGCTCTCTCCCAGGCGGGGCGGCGGGCGGCGGATGCGCCACGGGGTCTCCGACAGGCGGTAGGGGGCGCCGGCGTCCGTGAGGGCCTCGCCCATCTGCGGGCACTCCACGGATGCCAGGTAGTCGCCGTGGAGCAGCTGGGGGTCCGAGGGCAGGTCTTCGACGGTGTTGCATGCCATGACCATGATCCCCCTGCCCTGCCCCTCTTCCATGAGATGGAGGCGCGTGCGCGTCCGGAAGAAGCGGTCCACCACGGCCTCCACGTGGGCCAGGTCCTGCTGGCGGGCCTCCATCTCCACCCACCGGGGGTCGCGCAGGTCCTCTGCCATCCCGTGCTCGTCGAGCCAGTCCAGGAGGCGCGGCCACTCGGGGACGGCGGTTGCGCCGAGGAGCTGGAAGCGGACGTGTCCGTCCCCGCAGGGCCAGATGCGGGTGTTCCTGCGCCCGCCGACGCCCTGCCCGGGCCCGGCCCTGCGAATGGCCTGGCCCGTGGCGGCGTGGCGGGGCATGGCGTCGTACTGGACCATGGCGATGCTGTCGTGCATCGCGGCGTCGACGTGCTGCCCCTGCCCCGAGGCGTCCCGCCCGACCAGGGCCATGAGCGTGCCGACGGCGGCGATGGCGGCGGTGTGCTGGTAGGCGAAGGAAGCGCCGAGGGCGCTGGGCGGGTCTTCCGGCCAGCCGACGCGGTACATGAGGCCGCCCATAGCCTGAGCCGTGAGGTCGGAGCCCGCGTACCCGCTGTAGGGGCCGGCCTGGCCGTACGGGGTCACGGAGGTGTAGACGAGACGTGGGTTGAGGCGACTCAGGTCGTGGTAGCCGAGGCCTCTGTCTGCCATGACGCCGGGCGCGGCGTCTTCCACGAGCACGTCGGCGACGGCCGCCAGCCGCTTGAGCAGGGCCTGGCCCTCGGGCGCGTCGAGGTCCAGGGTCACGCCGCGCTTGCCGGCGTTGAAGTGGATGAACCAGAGGCTGCCGTCTGGGTGGGGGCCGTCGTGGTGGAAGGGCTCGCGGCTGCGCCCCGGTGCGCCCTGCGGGGGCTCGACCTTGATGACGTCGGCGCCCAGGTCGGCAAGGAGCTTGGCGCAGTAGACGCCCAGGGCGTCGGTCAGGTCCAGGACGCGGATATCCTCAAGGGCGCCGGGCCGCTCCGTGTTGGTCACCGGGCCTCCTTGTTCAGGCCGGCATGCGTCACTCAGCCCTCCCCCTACAAGGCCGTCGCGCCAGCGACCGTCCTCCCCGCAACCCTCCGCCGTAATTCCCGCGCCCCCCGTCATTCCCGCGAAAGCGGGAATCCAGGGTGGCGGGGTAGAGCGGGGCATCCCCCCAATGAGACAGGCTCGCGAGTGACCGCACCACCCACCCACCGTCGCAACCCCACAACCCTCACCTGCAAGGCCGTCGCGCCAGCGACCCGCCAGCGACCTCACGCGGAGAAGAGGGACGACTCCCGCCGCAGCCGCGGCTCCGAGCTCTCCCAGGACGAGCGCGGCGGCGGCGTGTAGTCGTGGAGCGGCTCGCCCGCGTCCTCCATGGCCTCCGCCTGCCGGTAGAGCTCCTGGACCTCGCCGAGGCTCGCGCTGTACTTCATGTGCCCACCGGTGAACTTGTACTTGCGATAGGCGCCCGGCTCCCGCATGGTCTCGTGAAAGAGCTCGATGAGCTCATTCTCGGCGGGGTCGCGGTAGACCTCCATGGGGTCCAGGCCGCGCCGCACCCGGTCCATCTGCTCCTTCAGGAGGCGCCGGTAGAGGGTGACGCCGACGTCCGACTCGCCCAGCTTCTCCAGGTGCCGCTCGGCGACGGTGCCCTGCGACACCCAGGCGAACATGTCCTGCCCGTCGATGAAGTCGGTGATGAACCTGCCGTCGTCGTTCTTGTAGGGCACGTCGAAGTAGGGGACGCGCTCCTGGGGCGGCGTGGGGATGCCGGGGCGGTACGCCATGACGAAGAGCTGCCAGGTGTGGGTGTCGTCCAGGGGTACGCGTACCTGGAAGGCCATGTAGCCGGACTCGCCGCCGGAGCCGTTGCGGAGGATGTTGGGGAAGACGAGCGGGTGGCCGATCTGCCAGAAGTCGGAGTCTTCCGTCTCGCCCTGGAGGACGCGCCGCTTGACGATGCCGTGCTCGAAGACGTTGAAGCCAATCTTCTTGTGGCGGCGGATGTCCCGCGTGAGGGGCGGCTTCCCCATGGCGCCGCGCAGGTAGTTGACGTAGTACTGATGGAGCCACTCGACGTGGACGGGGTCCACGGTGTTCTCCATGCACTGGAGCCAGTTGCAGGGGAGGATGGTGCCCCCGATCTCGCGCACGACGTTGGGGGCGGCGTAGACGTCGTAGCGCGGCGGGAGGGGGGCGGGCGCGGGTCCCAGGTAGGCGAAGACAAGGCCGGCCATCTCCCGCACGGGGTAGGCCGTGGTGCTGACGCGGTCCTTGAAGGTGCTGTCGGGGGCCTCCGCGGGCATTTCGAGGCACCGGCCGGTCTGGTCGAAGAGCCAGCCGTGGTAGGGACAGCGCAGCCCCTCCTGCTCCGGGATGCCGTAGAGCAGGTTGACGCGGCGATGCGGGCACGACTCCCCGATGAGGCCCAGGGTCCCGCCGCGGTCCCGGTAGAGCACCAGGGACTCGCCGAGGATTCGCACGGCCTTGGTGGGGTTCTCCCGGAGCTGGGCGCTGGCGGCGACGGGGTGCCAGTAGCGGCGGAGCAGCTCCCCCATGGGCGTCCCCGGACCGACCCGGGTGAGGTCCTCGTTCTCCTGAATACTGAGCATGCGCAGTCATCCTCCCAGCGGCCCGGCGGACCGAGCCTAACACGCCAGATGCTACGCACGCAGCGAGAACGTGTCAACCGCGCCTCCGCCGCGACGGCGACCGTCCTCCCCACACCCACTACCCCGCAACCCCCACACAGCCGTCGCGGCCCACCTCGCACACCCATGCCATCCCGCGACCACTGCCTCCACAGCACGCCCATGCTGGACCGCGACCCCCACAAAGCCGTCGCGCAGCGACCCTACTTGACCAGCCACACGGTGTGGAAGTCCATGTAGGCCATGATCTGCTCCGGGCCTACCAGCCTGCCCTTGACCCAGGACCGGTAGGGGATGGTAGCCAGGTTCCCGGAGATGGGCACGGTGTAGATCTGCTCTGCAAGCCAGTACCGCTCGAACTCCCTCCAGACGCTCACCCGCTGGTCGAAGCTGTTGGCAGCCCGGAGCCGCTTGAAGAACTCGGGGACCTTCGGGTCTTCGTGCTTGGTCGCTGCACCGGTGCTCTCGCTGTACACCGTGAATCCGGGCTCCGCGGCCTCGGGAATGTGGATGCCCGGGCCCCCGACACTCTGCACCGCGTCATAGTCCAGAGAAGTCCCTGCGGCCTTCCACGCCGGCGCGTCCATCAGGTCCAGCTTCAGATCGATTCCAAGGCCGGCCAGCTGGCCGTTGAGGAACTCACAGCGGTCCCGCCACGCTCCCGTGGTCAGGCAGTTGTAGCTCATGGTGAAGCCGTCACTGTACCCAGCCTCGGCTAGGAGCTTCTTGGCCTGCTCCCGGTCCTGCGCCTTCGTGTCAGGGTTGTAGCCTGGGAAGGTCAGGAAATCGGGGCTGGAGAAGGGGTTGGCCGGGTTCAGGAGGGGGCCCAGGTAGCCGTAGCCACCGGTGACCGCGTCAATGGACTCCTGCTTGTCTATCCACAGGGCCGTGGCTTTACGGACGCGGAGGTCCTGCCAGGGCCCCTCCTTCAGCAGGTTGAAGGCCAAGCTGGACCCGCCCCCGGTCCCGAAGCCTGAGGGGACCTGAAGGACCCAGAATTTGTCTCCTAAATCCCTCTTGTACGCCTCATAGCGCTCCCCGGTCAGGATGTAGCCGAATCCCGGCGAGCCGCCGTCCAGTCGCCCGACGCGGATGGCTGCGTCCATGGCTTGAGGGTTTTGCATGATGGCGAAGTCCATGCCGTCGAGGTACGGCAGCGCGCGTCCCTGGGCATCCTTTTCCCAGTAGTTTTCGTTCTTGCGGACCCTCGCGATGCTCCCCTTCTCATACCCGTCGAACCTGTAGGGGCCAAGGCCCGGCATCCCGAGCTCCAGCGGTGCGGCATCCACTTCACCCTTGTCAATGAGCGGCTGCATGATGTGTCGCGGGTGGGCCACGGTGAAGTAGGGAGTGAACAGAGCATCGAGGAACAGCGGGTTCCGCTCCGCCAGCGTGATGCGGATCTTGTTGCCTCCCACCACCCCGGTGCTTTGCACCTTCCCTATTCTGGAGTGGTACCACGCCTGCCTGCGGACCTTCTCTCCGCTCTTGGCCCCTTCAAACACCAGGTCCAGCCAAAACTTCATGTCCTCCGCAGTCAATGCGGTGCCGTCGTGCCACTGCACGCCCTCACGGAGGGTGAAGTTCCACACCGTGAAGTCGCTGCTGTTGTCCCATTCCGTGGCCAGGCCCGGGCACATCCTGTAGACGTCGTCGTAGCACGGCCGCACCAGGTTGCCGCTGCCCCAGATGGGGGCCCCGATCTGGTGCAGGTCGTACCAGATGGTGGTCATCATCATGTCGAAGCCCGCGGGCGGGTCTCGCCGCACCCCAAAGGTGGCGATGCCGCCGGGCTTGGGTTCCCCTCCGCCGATCATCTTGGTCCTGGCCCCTGCTTTGCCGAAAGAGCTGATCTTCTGACCAGGCTCCGAAGGCGTGACCACTTCCGGCCCCGCGATGGGTGAGATGGGACCGGTTGGCGCTGCCGCCTTTTCAGGCATCGCCTCTGGTGCCGCGGGCGATGGCTGCGCGACGGGCGCCGGCTCCGCGGGCGCCGGGGCCGCCGTCTCATCGTTGCCCCCGGCGCAGGCCGCGACCGTGAGCGCAAGTACCGCTAGTGCTGCCATTACGAGCTTCAGCATTCCTCTCCTCCGCTTCCCTAGATTCCTATCCCTTGGGCCCGTCTCATGAGTCGCGGGTCCCTCGATTCCCGGTCTCTCGGATTACGCTATACATCTGAGTAACAACACTACGCGCCGTGTTGCAATTCCCGTCAGCGCTTCGAAAATACACGCTCCACCCCCCACCTCGTCATTCCCGCACCCACCCGCCGTCATTCCCGCACCTCCCTCGCCGTCATTCCCGCGCCCCCACCCCGTCATTCCCGCGAAAGCGGGAATCCAGGGGCGGCGGTGCAGGCGGTCCCCCCACCCCGTCGCCGCAGCGACGCCAGCGACCCCGCGATGATCATTGCCGGGCCTCACAGGGCGTAGAGGGCCCTTGCGTTGTCGTCCAGGATCTTGTCCAGGACGGCCGGGGGCACCGCCTCCTTCTCCCGAAGGCGGCGCAGTGCCTCGATCTCCGACGACGTGTCGTTGTGGCCGTAGTCGGAGCCGATGACGATGTTGTCCTCGCCCACGCAGTCGACGATGCCGGGCAGGTCGTCGGCGGTCTGGCAGGCCACGAACATGCGGTTCTCCTTCAGCATGTCCCGGCCCAGCCACTCACGGCTTCCCTTGCGGAAGCGGAGCTCCATGTCGTTGAGGGCGTAGGGCAGCCACTGGGCGCTGACCTCGATGAAGCCCCAGCGCAGGTCCGGGTACTTGGACGGCGTGCCCTTCATGAGGAGGTCGTGGAAAGCCCCGACGACGGGGAGCTTGAAGGTGGAGAAGCCGGCGTCCTGTGCGTACATGTCGGCGAGGGCGAAGTTGCCCGACGTGGCGTGGATGCACATGGGCAGGTCCAGGGCGCTGGCCTCGCGGTAGATGGGGTCGAAGTAGGGCTCGGAGAGGCGGCGGTCGCCCTCGACGCTGTGCATGAAGAAGGCGCACGCGCCGTGCTCCTTGGCCCAGTGCATCTCCTCCAGGGCAGCGTCGATGGTCATGTAGGGCAGCATCGCCGCGTACCTGAGCCGGTCCGGCGCCTGGGCCCAGATCTCCGCCATCCAGCGGTTGTAGCTCTTGTACAGAGCCACCTCCACCTCTGGCCGCCGGGTCCTCGGGCTGAGGAAGAACGTGGGGTAGAGGACGTGGACGTCCACGCCGAGCTCGTCCATGTGGGCGAGGCGGCTCTGGATGTCGGTCATCTCCACCTGGTCGTCGGAGGTCTCCACGGACCTGAAGGAGGAGCGCTTCTGGAACGCCCTGCCCTCCAGGAACCAGAACTCCTGGATCGTGAGCGGTCTGAGGCCGCCGGTAAAGCTGCGCGTCTCGGCCTCCGCGGCGCCCTTGGGCACCAGAACGATGGGCCGGAACCCCCGCTCCGACTCGTCCATGAAGTCCCAGGTGTGCTCGGTTTCGATAACGTGCGCGTCAGAGTCTATGGTCCCCATGGCATCCTCCGGCTGTCGTAATGGCGCCCGGAGCGGTCCGTGACGCGAATCGGCGCTTCGGGGAAGCGGGGCTGCGATTCTCGGACGCGGACCCGCGTCTGGGTGCTCCTCCAGGCTGCATGAGCATATCCCCAGGGCTGGAGAGTGTCAAATCCGTAGCGTCAACTCTCGTTTGATGGGTTGTACGCCACAGCCCTGCCGCCGGATCTCCCGCCGCCGTCCCGCCATCCTGAGCTAGTCGAAGGATGCGCGCCCATCAACCGCCGCAACCCCCCAACCCTCCCCCCATCGTCATTCCCGCACCTCCCTCGCCGTCATTCCCGCGAAAGCGGGAATCCAGGGTGGGGCGGCGCGGGGGTCCCCCGGCGCCCCACCATCCCCCGCCGCCGTCCCGCCATCCTGAGCTTGTCGAAGGATGCGCGCCCATCAACCGCCGCCCCCTGCACACCCTCCCCCCACAAAGCCGTCGCGCAGCGACCGCAGCGACCGCAGCGACCCGCCCTCGATTAACCGCGCCGGGTCGGGTAGAGTATGCTCCACCCCCCACAACGTCATTCCCGCGAAAGCGGGAATCCAGGGTAGGGCGGCGGGGTGGGTCCCTCCCCAGCCCGCCAAGGAGGAAGCAGGATGAAGCGAAGCACCGAACGCACTCTGACGACGTTTGCCGGCAGTCTGGCGCGCCCCGCGGGGCTGCTGGAGGTGATGCGGGCACGGGAGCACGGCCAGCCCTACGACGACGCGGACTACGCCGCACGCGTGCGCGGGGCCGTGGCCGAGGCGGTGCGGAGGCAGGTGGACACGGGCGTGGACGTGGTGTGCGACGGCGAGCAGGGGAAGCTCGGGTTCTACGCCTACGTGACCGAGCGCCTGGGCGGGTTCGAGGCCAGGGAGCCCGAGCCGGACCAGGGCCCGTGGGCGGGATCGCGGGAGGTCCTCGCCTTCCCCGAGTACTACGAATGGTACTCGGTGGGGCGCGGGGGTCGAGTCGCGGTGCCGCTCAACCTGGCGTGCGCGGGCCCGGTGACGTACCGGGGCCAGGACGCGCTGCAGCGGGACATCGACAACCTCAGGAACGCGCTGGACGGCTTGGCCGTCGAGGAGGTGTTCATGCCCGCCAGCTCTCCCGCCAACATCGAGGGCTCGCGCCCCAACGAGTACTACGCCACCCAGGAGGAGTACCTCTACGCCATCGGCGAGGCCATGCGGGAGGAGTACCTGGGCATCATCGGCGCGGGCTTTCTGCTGCAGATCGACGACCCTCGCCTGGTCACCCACTATGTGAACCGTCCCGACCTGAGCCTGGAGGAGTGGCGGCCGTGGGCCGAGATGCGCGTGGAGGCGCTGAACTACGCGCTGCGGGACATCCCGGAGGAGCGGGTGCGCTATCACACCTGCTACGGCATCAACATTGGGCCCCGCGTCCATGACATGGCCCTGAAGGACATGGCGGACGTTATGCTGCGGATCAACGCCGGCGCCTACTCCTTCGAGGCCGCCAACCCGCGCCACGCCCACGAGTGGCGGGTGTGGGAGGGCGTGAGCCTCCCTGAGGGCAAGGTGCTCATTCCGGGGGTCATCTCCCACAGCACGAACCTGGTCGAGCACCCGGAGCTGGTGGCGGAGACCATCGTGAAGTACGCGGGCATCGTGGGCCGCGAGAACGTCATCGCCGGCAGCGACTGCGGCTTCTCCTCCCAAGCCACCACCGAGCCCGAAGTCCACCCCACCGTCGTCTGGGCAAAGTTCGCCGCCATGGCAGAAGGCGCCCGCCTCGCCACCGAGCACCTCTGGCCGTAAACGCGGCGGCCCAGGCGACGGGGGGCGCGCCCTCGCCCGCGCCCCCTCCCGCCAATCCCGCACCCACCCACCATCATTCCCGTACCCACCCACCGTCATTGCTTCGAAAACGGGCGCGCCACCCCACATGTCGTCACTCCCGCGAAAGCGGGAGTCCATCGCCCGTGGCCGGCCTCTACAGGCGAAGCCCCTTTCCGCTCATGGTGAGGCTCTCGAACCATGTGCGCCGCACAACGCCGCGGCACAACGGGACCGTGCCCACCCCCATTTTCGTCGGTTGTGGCGTGGGCCGACAGCCCCACGTGACCGATTCCCGCGAAAGCGGGAATCCACCGGGCGGGGCGGCACCCCTCCCCCCACATGGCCGTCGCGCCAGCGACTGATCGTCTGCGACGCCGGCCCCCCGCCGCACTAGGGGCGGGCCGCCGCCAACCGCTCGGCGGCGTACTCGACGAACATGCCCAGGTATACGTCGGGGAAGTCTTCGTAGGCGTCGTTATGCCCGCACCCGGCGAAGAGGGTTGCCTTGGAGTCCGGGCTCGCCTTGCGGATCGGCTCGAAGTTGCCGGCGTAAGGGATACGGTCGTCGTTGGCACAGTGGACGAGCCGGAGCGGGTAGTCGTATTGCGCCGCCGCCGCGGCCGGCTTCACTTTGTCTATCTCGACGCCTTTGGTCCAGTCGGCGGCGAGCACGATGCCGGGGCGCAGCAACCTCGCAGCCTGCGTGGAGATTGAGGTCCGCGCCGCGACCTCGGCGGCGACCAGGTCGGAAAGATCCGCGAATGAGGAGTCGGCGAACACTCCGAGGACGGCAGGCTCGCCAACCCCGCCCATAATGGCAACGGCAGCGCCGAAGCTGTGTCCCATAAGCAGAATCGTGCCGGACTCGACGCCGCGCCGATCAACGAGGTGGTCGATGGCTCCCCTGACGTCGTTCACCTCGAAGAAGCCGGCGCCGAAGGGCACGCTGTCGGACTCGCCGTGGCCGCGCAGGTCAAACGCCAAGGAGGCGAATCCCCGGTCGGAGAGGTCACGGAGCAGCGGCAGACCCCGGGCGCGGTTCGAGTCGATTCCGTGCACCCAGACGACTGTGGCGGTCGCGTCGTCCTTCGGGAACCACCACCCCCGCAGCGTGATGTCCCCCTCGCCGCGCGGCGAGAACTGGACCTCCTCGAACGCCATGCCGAAGTCGTCCGGGTGGTGCTCGAGCTCGCTCGCCTTGGCCTGCAGCGCTTGGCTGGCGATGTACCATGACACGCCCAAGTAGGCGACCGCCGCCCCCGCGACGACGAGCGCGAGTCCGATTCCGACGCGCCGACTCAAGCTCACCCCGGCAGCGCGCGCTGAATCTGGTCGAGGTGCTCGCGCCGGTGCCGGCCCCGCCTGAGCAGGTGCTCCTGCCCAAGCGTTAGGATGGCTTCCACCACGGAATCACTCAGCCCCTCTACCGCCTCATCGACGGCCCGCGCCGCCGATAGCGCAAGCTCCGTCGCCCTCCTCGGCGGCAGCGACAGCCACTCGGCCAGCAGCGCGTCGTTGACGACGGCGTCATTCGACGTTGGGTCGACTTGGGGAGTGCCCAGCGTTGTCCAGTCCGAGAGGACACCCAGGTAAAGGCGGTCCCAGAAGGCCAGGTGGGCGAATGCGACCGCGACCGTCCAGCCCTCACCCGCGTCCCTCTGGAGGTCGGCATCGCTCAGGCGACCGGCGAGCGACTGAAGCCGCCGGAGTTGGGCGGCGTTTTCGGCTAAGACCTCACTGTCGATAGCCAACAGCAGCCTCCCCGTTGGCGCAACCCGCGGCTAGCCCCACCACCCGCCATCCTGCCCCATTGTACAGGCCCACCCCCCATCCTCCCCACCCCGCCGCCACTCCCAGCCGTCGTGCCGCCATCCTGAGCTTGTCGAAGGATGCGCGCCCATCAACCGCTGCCCCCATCACACCCTCCCCATCCCGCGCACCGTCATACCTGCTCCCACCCACCGTCATTCCCGCACCCACCCACCGTCATTCCCGCGAAAGCGGGAATCCAGGGTGGCGGCGCGGCGCGGGGCATCCCCCCGCAAAGCCGTCGCGCAGCGACCGGGAATCCACGCGGCGCGGGGCGCAGCGGCCCTTAGCCCTCACCTGCAATCTCCAGGAGGACATCCAAGAAGGCAACGGGAACGCCGGCCTCAACGAAGAAGCTGTAGAGCTCCGGTGTCCAGATGTATCCAGCCCCCTCACAGGTCAAGAGCAGCGTGTCGGTCCCGACGCTGCTGTAGCCTTCATGCCGTACCGTTTCGAGGCCGGTCACTCGGCTCAGATCGCACGCGGAAAAGGTCGTGCCGATCAATGCTACGCCGCTGAGATTGGTCCCGCTAAGATTGGTCCCGCTGAAGTTGGCCCCGCGGAGGTCGGAGTCGCTGAGGTCGGCGGCGGTGAGGTCAGCGCGGAAGAGCGCGGCAAATTTGAGGTCGGCTTTGCTGAGGACGGCCTCGCTGAGGTCAGCCCCGCGGAGATTGGCGTCGTTGAGGTCGGCGCCACTGAGATTGGCCCCGCCGAGGTTGACCGTGCAGAGCTTGGCGTTGCTGACAATGGCCCCGCCGAGGTCGGCCCCGCTGAGGTTCGCAAAATCGAGAAAGGCTTCGCTGAGATTGGCCTCGCTGAGATTGGCGAGGCTGAGGTCGGCCTCGGCTAGGGACGCTTTGAAGAGGTTGGCGTGACGGAGGTTGGCGCCGCTGAGGTCAGCCCTGTCGAGGATGGCCGCGCCGAGGTCAGCCCCCCTGAGGTCGGCCCCCCTGAGGTTGGCGTCGCCGAGTTTGGCGCGGGGAAGCTTGGCTTCGACAAGGTCTAGAACGACCCCGGGGTTCTCCCGCCGCCACCCCGCTATCGCCGCCGCGCCCCGTCTGACCGTTTCGACGTGCTCCGGGTTCGCCACATTCGCTCCCCAACCGTCGCTGTAGTCACTCTCCGCCAGACCACCGCGCCGCGCAAGCCCTCCCCCCATTCCCGCGCACCCCACCACCCCCACACCACCCCAGCCGTCATTCCCGCGAAAGCGGGAATCCAGGGTGGCGGCGCGGCGCGGGGCATCCCCCCACAAAGCCGTCGCGCTGGCGACCGGGAATCCACCGCCCGGGGCCAACCCCTACAGGCGAAGCCCCTTTCCGCCATGGTGAGCTTGTCGAACCATGCGCGCCGCACAACGCCGCGGCACAACGGGGCCGTGCCCACCCGCCGTCTCTCTTCTATGCATAGGTCCCTTCTTGCATCACCAGAAGCGGTACCAGGGCTTGGGCGCAGGATTGGCCGCTACCAGCGCTCCCTCCTTGTCCCTTCTCACCAGAACACGTCGGTCCGACCCATCCGGGGCCATGGTCCATAGGTAGTCGTGCGGTATCGAATTCTCTGGATCGCGCACTCGCTCTGTTCCGCCTAGTCGCACGCCGTAAAACAAAACTGTTCCGGCGATTCTCCCGCCATTGTCTGAATAGGACGCGGCCCGACCACCAAGCGGATCTGCCACGGCGATTCGGGAGCCGTAGGGAGACCAGGATGCATAGGAGCCCTCCCCCACCTGGCGATACCCGCCTCCGTTCGCCTGGGCAACGTATAAGTGCCCATCCCCCAAGTTGAACAGGACTTCGCTCCCGTCCGGCGACCATGACACGCTGGGGAACAGGACGTGATGGTACCGCCAACCAGTTCGCGGGATGCCGGCGGCCACCTCGCGCAGCTCTGAACCGTCACGGCGTATCGTGTACGGAGTCGAACCGAGGGGTGCGTCTATCTCTTCGCCAACTGAGTAGCTCCCGCTATCGTAACCCCCGAAGACTTCACGCACGAATGCCAGCTGCTCCCCGTCTGGCGACCAGCTTGGCCACCCTATTTCATCAAGTCCTCCGCTGGTCCCGTGAGCGGTCGCGGCGAACAGGCGCGTCGAGCCTGAACCATCCGCAGCGGCAACGTGAAGGACGTACCGTAAGAGACTTCGCTCTGGCGGAGGGATATCCAATGCAGGCTCCAAGACCACATAGGCCAGCGCCTTCCCGTCAGGCGACCATACCGGACCTGCCTGCCATTTGTGCCAGTAAATGTCTTCCAGATCTACAGGCGCGCCACGCTCTCTTGCCTGCCTTATTCTCTCGTCACGCTCCCGCCGTTCTTCACGACTAAGGCTCGCATTTCCCAAGAACCGGACCATCCAACGCACGTCGGAGCCGTCGGCGGCCATGGTGTAGATTCCCGATGGTCGAGCGAACGCGATGCGGGCACCGTCCGGAGACCACGCCGGTGAGAACGCATAGAGGACCGGATATTCGTCACCCTTGATGAGTCCCTGCCGGTCGGAGCCATCCGGCTTGGACGTCTCGATGGCCGTATTGTACTCATCCTCCTCCCGGTCCCGGCCATACACAACGCGCGATCCGTCCGGAGAGAGGTCCGGCCGGAATGCCTCCTGCGAGATCCAGTCCAGCCGTTGCCCATCCGAGCTATCGACGCCATCAACGGTCATCCCCTCAAACATGATTCGGTCTCCGTCAGAGGACCACTGGGGAACAGCTAACGTTAGCCCAAGTGTGTCTCTGTATGGTATCGGAGCCGGAAGGCGTTCTCCCCCACAGGCAGATAGCCCCAGCAACAGCAGCGTCAACACCAGCCAACGTCGCAGCGGCACGCCCGCCGTACGCCACATGCCCTCGTTCGTTCTCTTCACGTTCATGCCGCAGGTCCCTTCTTGCATCACCAGAACCGGTACCAAGGCTTGGGCGCAGGATTCGCCGTCGCCATTGTAAGCCCTCCCGCCTTCCTCTCCCCCCATACCACCCCCCTCAACCCTCCCCCCACAAAGCCGTCGCGCCAGCGACCTTGTGCCATCAGCCTCTTGTGTAGACAGCATATACGTTCTACTGTTACGTGCATCAGCCGCCGATGAAGGCGGCCAGGGAGGTGGGATGCCGTAGGCAGCCGGCGCGACGTGGCGGCGCACGGGCCGTCAGCGGGCAGTGACCGCCGAGGGGGACGCCCGGCGAGACAGCGGGGGAGCGGAGGCGCGGGCGCCGATACGGCGCCGACGTGCCCACTCTCACCGGCCCGGACTTTGTTCTGGCAAGTGGGGCGCAAGTTGCCCCGACGTGTGGAGCCGTGGCCGGCGAGCCTCGCCGCGCTAGCGGGGCTCGTGCCTCGGCCGCCGTCGGAGCGATGTCGTTCCTGGTCTTACGAAGCCGGTCCGGCCGCTGTCACCGCCTCAGCGTGGAGCGCCCTCCCTTACATGCGACCGCCCGCACCGACCCCGCATCCCTCCCCTACATGGCCGTCGCGCCAGCGACCCCGCGAAGGCGGGAATCCAGGGTGGCGGCGCGGAGCGGGGCATCCCTCACCCCGTCGCGCAGCGACCCCTCCCCCCAGAACACCCCTCAGCGAAAGGAGGCCCCCATGCCCAGAGGCGGACGCAGGCCCGGCGCCGGCGCTCCCATCGGCAACACCAACGCCCGCAAGTCCCGGGGCGGCGCTCCCAAGGGCAACACCAATGCCCTCAAGTCCGGCCGCTACTCGAAGCGCCTCAAGTACGTCTTGGGTGCAATGGCCAGGCAACCGGAGCTCTGCAAGTTCCTCACGGACTTCCGCCGCAGGCAGCTCCGCAGCGAACACCTCGCCGCTGTGGAGCTCCGCAGAGCCCTCGCGGATTTCATGGAGGGCAACCCCGCTCCGGACAACCCTCTCCTCTTGTTCGTCCGCAAGGTCCGCCCATCAACAGACCCCCACGACAGCCAGTCGAAGGAGGCCAATCAATCGAAGAATCAACCCCCCCTTTCCCCGTCGGACCCGCTTCAAAAGTCGGAGAAAAAAGTAAAAGATAACCCAAAGTGGAGGATCAACTAAATGGCACTTCTGCTCACCGAGGCCGCCAAACTCTCCAACGACGTGCTCCTCACCGGTGTGATCGAGACCATCGTCAAGGAGAGCCCGGTGCTCCAGACCTTGCCCTTCATCGAGGTCGTGGGCAACGGTCTCACCTACAACCAGGAGAACGGGGCGCCCACCGCCTCCTTCTTCAACCCCGGCGACACCTGGACCGAGTCCTCGCCCACCTTCACCCAGGTCACCGCCACGCTGAAGATCCTGGGCGGCGACGCGGACATCGACAACTTCGCCCGCGCCACCCGCTCCAACCTCCAGGACCTGGAAGCGGCGGTCGTGCAGCTTAAGGCCAAGGCGCTGCGCACCAAGTTCGAGGAGACCTTCATCGGCGGCAACAGCACCACGGACGCCAAGTCCTTCGACGGCGTCGACAAGCTCGCGGTCGCCGGCCAGACGGCAACGATGGGCACCAACGGCGGGACGCTGACCCTGGCCAAGCTGGACGAGATGATCGACCTGGTGAAGGAGGGCAAGCCGCACATCCTGCTGATGTCGCGGCGCTCGCGGCGCAAGCTCACGGCGCTCTCGCGGGCCACGGGCAGCGGCCTCATGGTGGCGGACCGCAACGAGTTCGGCCAGATGACGGAGTACTACGACGGCGTCCCCGTGGCCGTCAACGACTACATCCCCGATGACAAGCGCGTGGGCTCCTCCTCGGGCTGCTCCACCATCTACGCCCTGCAGCTTGGCGAGGGCGCCGTGGCCGGGCTGTCGGCGCCGGGAGGGCTCACGGTGGAGCGCGTGGGGAGCCTGGAGAGCAAGGACGCGACGCGCATCCGTGTGAAGTGGTACGCGGCCATCGCCGTCTTCAACGCCCTCAAGCTGGCGAAGCTGGTCGGCGTCAAGGACTAGGCCCCCGTCTCACAAAGCCCGCCCCCGCACCCCCCAACCCTCCCCCCACATGGCCGTCGCGCCAGCGACCCCGCACCCACCCGCCGTCTTTCCCGCCTCCTCCCGTCATTCCCGCGAAAGCGGGAATCCAGGGGGCGGCCGGGGAGGCGACACAGCAGGGCGGCGGGCGGGCGCTCCGGCCCTACGCCAGCTCAGGCCTCGTCATGAGGAGGCGGACCAGGACGTAGAAGGCCATGGCGAGGCCGGTGGCCACGGAGAGCCCCACGGATACGTAGACCCAGGTCTCGGAGGAGACGAGGAGGCCGCCGGTGGACCGCCGGAGGGGCGGCGCCAGGAGCGGCAGCACGCTGAGCGCCCAGCCGGGGAGGGCGACGACAATGACCAGGGTGGTCGTCGTGAAGGCGATGGAGGCGAGGCTGATGGCGGACAGGACGGCGGTGAGGGCGAGGAAGGCGAAGCCCCGCGCGAGGAGCTCGTCCCTCAGCGTCGGGGCCGGGGAGGAGAGCCGGGACCTGGCCACGAACAGGACCGTGCTCACGGCGGCGAACCACATGGCCAGCATGATCATCATGACGAGGCTCAGGGTGCACCTCCGACGGTCTACCAGTTGGGGACGTGGCCGGGGCGGGCTCTGCGAGAGCCCGTCCCCCGGCGGGGCAGGGTCACACTGCGCTGCTCCCATGATAGGGCACAGCGGGCGCCTGCGGGGGCGGGTGGGCGCCGAGGCCGAGACAGAGCCGCCGCCGAGAAAGGGACCCTTGCATAACCGTCATTCCCGCGAAAGCGGGAATCCAGGGTGGGGTCTCGGGCTGGCGGGGCCTGCTTCACTTACACGACCTCGCCCTCCAAGGGGAGTCAAGCAAAGATCTCGGAGAAAGGGAGATGGACCGTGGACATGAACGAGATGCGGACCCTGGTCCGCCGGGACTTGGGCGATGAGGACGCAGCGACGTACCGGTGGACCGACTTCAAGCTGGAGCGGCACATTCAGCACGCCGTGCGCGAGCTGAGCCTCTTCAGGCCCGTTCAAGCAACGGCTATGCTCAGCGCCGCGGCGGGGAGCCGCGAGCTGGCGCTGGGCGGAATCGCGGGGCTGATTGGCGTCGAGGCCGTGGAGTACCCGATGGGGCGCCGGCCTCCGAGCTACGTCCGCTTCAGCGTGTGGGCAGATGCGCTCACCATGCTGGAGGACGGCCCGGCGGACGACGGCGACGCCGCGCGGCTCCTCTACACGAAGCTCCACACGCTGGACGCTGCGTCGTCGTCTCTGCCGGTGTACCTGGAGGAGGTGGTTGCCATGGGTGCGGGCGGGTACGCGGCGCTCGAGTGGGCCAGCTTTGCGACCAACCGAGTGAACGTGGGAGGCGCGGACACGTGGAGGAGCTACCTATCGTGGGGGCAGGAGCGGCTGGCCATGTTCCAGCGCGCGCTCACGAAGCTGGGGGTCAACAGCTCGGTGCGGGCCCGCCGGCTCTACGCGGCCGCGGCGCCGCCGGCGGGCCGGTCCACGGACTGGGGGCCGTAGACAATATGCGAAGCCTATCTCCCACGCTTCTAGCGGCGCAGCAGAGCGCGTCCGGCGTGCCCCACGTGCGCGTGGAGGTCCGGGACATGCTGGCGGGGGTGGCGCGGCCATCGCCGGAGCGCGTGTACGCCGGCAGCGAAGACGGGCGCCATCACGCCGCCGTCGTGGCGGGGGACGGCGCCCTGGTCCGTGCCCGGGAGCAGGCGTCGGACGGGGGCCTGTACGTGCAGCGCGTCGCCGCGCCCGGGGCCGGCAGCGACTTCTCCGCCTGGACCAGGCTGGACTCCGCGTCGCTTGAGTGCAACGTTGCCCTGTGCGCACACGGCGCAACGGTCCTCCTCTTCTTCGTCGACGCCTATGACGGCAGGACCATCTACGTGAGGGAGAGCGGGAACAACGGGGCGAGCTGGGGCGCCGGCCAGACGGTGGTGGTCCCTTCCGGCGACGGGGTGCGCTGGCTGGCGGCGGCCTTCAACGCAGCCGGGACGGCGGCGCTGTTCTACGCCGCATCCGACTCGCGTGTGTACGTCAAGAAGCGGGCAGGCGGGCGGTGGAGCACGTCCCGTTCCTGGACGAACGACCTGTCCGGCGTGACCGGCCTGGCGTGCGTCTACACCAGGGATTGGGACCTGGCCGTCGCGGGGGCCGGTCCGGCCGGCGGACCCGGACTGTGGACCTGCATCCACGGCGACGGAGGCGAGCAGGCATTGGACACGTGGTCCGCGCTGCGGGCCATAGACCGGGCGCAGGAAGACTCGGACGTCGAGTTTCATTCGCCGTTCCCGTCGTCGCCGGACGTCACGCGGTTGTCCTACGTGGAGAAGTACAGCGGGGTGACGCCGTCGAAACGTGTTCACCTTCTGCACACGCTCCAGGGGACCAGCTTCGCCCGGGACCTGTGGCGCGATCCGGTCCCCTTCGATCTGGAGACGGAGCACGGCTTGGCGCTGGCCTCCGACGGCGTCACGCTCTGGCTCTCCCATCCCGCAGGGGTATGGCGCGGGACGCTTGGGGGCGGACCCCTGGACGTCTCGCGGGACGTGTTGGAGCTGTCCAGCCGGGAGGGCGCGGAGGGCGGCCAGGTCACCATGGTGCTGAGCAACGACGACGGGCGCTACGGCCGCCCCGGCGCGGGCGCGCTGTCGGCGATGCGCCAGGGCTCGGAGGTCCGCGTGAGCCCGGGTTACGTCACGACCCAGGGGACCGAGGTGTCTTCGGGGGCCGGCTACTGGGTCTCGGGCTGGGAGCACCTCTCCCAGGGTGGGCGGGCGACGCTCACGCTCTACGCCGTCGACGCCTGGGGGGTCCTGGGGGCCTGGCACGCGCGGCGGCAGCTCTCCTGGGCCTCCGGCGAGAGCAGCGTCCGGGATATTCTGGCCTACATCCTGAACCGGGTGGGCTTCACGCTGAACGCCCCGGACGCGAGCAGCACCATCGAGACGCACAGGCCGGAGTTCACCGTCCATCCCGGCCAGAGCGGCAGCGCCGTCGTCCGGCGCCTGCTGGCCCTGACGCCAGACGTGCTGTCCTTCCGGGGGCACGAGGGCCGGCTTCGGCAGGTCCGGGAGAGCGACGCATCGGACTACGCCTTCGGCACTGACCACGCGCTCCTGGCGGGCCACTACTCGCGCCGGAGCATGCCCTACACGAGGGTGCAGGTGTTCGGCGCAGCGGGCGTAGCGGAGCTCTTCGCCTGGGAGGAGGTCCCGCTTCACGGCGAACGCCTGTTGCAGGAGCACGACCTGAACCTGGACACGATGCAGAAGGCGGACGACCGGTGCCGGGAGCTGCTCCGCCGGTTGGACCGGGAGACCGTCTCCGGCGATGTGAGCGTGCGGCCCAACTGCGGCCAGGAGCTCTATGACGTGGTCGAGATCACGGACGCCCGGGCGGGCCTGACGGCGGCGCGGCGGCGCGTGACGGGGGTGCGGCTGGACTTCCGGCGGAGCGGTGAGCCTCGGTACGTCCAGCGGCTGACGCTGGGGGGAGTGTGACGTGGAGATACGCAGGGGAACGATCAGGGCCTTCGACAGCGGCACGTACCGGGCGACGCTTCAGATGGCGGGGAGCCTGGCCAGCTGGCTCCGGAACGTGCCGGTGGCGCGGAACATTGGGGCGTCCGAGATGGTCAGCGGCCGCTCGTGCGCGGTCATCCTGTGGGACGCCGCGAACCCCGCCGACGCCGTGGTCGTGGCGGTGTACTCGTAGGACGAGACCCTTGCACAACCGTCAATCACGCACCTACCCGCCGTGGCGGCCCCGCAACCCTCCCCCTACAAGGCCGTCGCGCCAGCAACCCGTTTGCCCCCCAAGGCCATCGTCGGTACACTGGCACGTAGCACACTCCACTCTGTCCGATGCCTTTCGGAGGCCCTATGTTTGAACGAAGCACCCTGGCCAACGGCCTCCGTGTGCTCACGAGCCCGATGCCGCACGCCCGCTCGGTGACCGTGGCGATCCTCATAGGCGGGGGTTCGCGGCACGAGTCGAAGGAGGAGAGCGGGGCGTACCACTTCATCGAGCACCTCTGCTTCAAGGGGACGCGCCGCCGGCCCACGGCCCGGGAGATCAGCGAGACCATCGAAGGGGTCGGGGGGGTGATGAACGCCGCGACGGACCGGGAGCTCACCACTTACTGGTGCAAGGTGGCGGGGCCGCACCTGGAGACGACGGTGGACCTGCTGGCCGACATGGTGCAGAGCTCACTCTTCGACGCCGAGGAGGTCGAGCGGGAGCGGTCGGTGGTGCTGGAGGAGCTGGCCATGACCCGGGACACCCCCGACGACTGGGCGGATGTCCTGGTTGACGAGCTGGTGTGGCCGGACCAGCCTCTGGGCAGGGACATTGGGGGCACGCCGGAGACGGTGGGAGGCATCAGCCGCCAGTCGCTGCTGTCCTGCATGGCGGGGCAGTACGTTCCATCCAACGCCGTGGTCAGCATCGCGGGCGACGTGTCGCACCGGGAGGTGGCTGGGCTCCTGGAGGAGCACATGGGGGCGTGGGCCCCCGGGGAGGCGCCGGACTGGGTCCCCGCCCAGGACGGCCAATTGGCGCCGCGGGTGCGGGTGGAGCGGCGCCCGAGCGAGCAGGCGCACATCTCGCTGGCGGTGCGCGCGCTGCCGGCGAATCATCCGCAGCGGTACGCCCTGGACCTGCTGAGCATCATTCTGGGCGAGGGGATGAGCAGCCGGCTCTTCCTGGAGCTGCGGGAGCGGCAGGGGCTGGTGTACCACGTGGGCAGCTTTGTGAGCCGCTTCCAGGATGCGGGCGCCTTGGGCGTCTCCGCGGCGACGAACCCCGGCAACGGGGCGCGGGCCGTCCGCAGCATCCTGGGGGAGTTCGAGAAGGCGAAGCGCGAGATCTCCGGGGCGGAGCTGGCCAAGGCCAAGGAGATGGCCAAGGGGAAGCTGGTGCTGCGGCTGGAGGACACGCGGGGCTCCGCGTTCTGGGTCGGGGGGCAGGAGCTGCTCATGGAGCAGGTGCTGACCGTCGACGAGGCCCTGGCGCGCATCGACGCGGTCGCGCTGGACGAGGTGTTGGACGTGGCGCGCGCGCTTCTGGTCCGCGAGCGGCTCAGCCTGGCGGTGGTGGGCCCCTACCGGAGCCCCGTTCGATTCGAGAAGCTGCTGGCGGCGTGACGCGGATCGCTGCGCGACGGCTTTGTGGGGAGATGGGGTGGGACTCCGGGCCGCTCACCCTTCGACATGTTCAGGATGGCGGCGCGGCGGTGGCTCTCCCTCTTCCACCCACGCCCTCGCCGCCTCCCCTGGAATCCCGCCCGCGGAGACCTTTGCATAGCCGTCATTCCCGCACCCACCCGCCGTCGTTCCCGCACCCACCCGCCGTCGTTCCCGCACCCACCCGCCGTCGTTCCCGCACCCACCTGCCGTCGTTCCCGCACCCACCTGCCGTCATTCCCGCGAAAGCGGGAATCCAGGGGAGGGGCTGCAGCTTGGCGGGATAGGTTGTGGGTTGTGGGCGGGTCGCCGCCGCGACGGCTTCCCCGGGGCGGGTCCTAGGCCGGGCCTGCGCCCACCCGTCGCAGCCCCTCCAGGAAGGCCGGCGCTCTGCGTTGGCGCTCCAGCAGGTAGGGGATGTAGCTGCCCATCAGCGCCTCCAGCTCCCTGGCCAGGGGCGGCTGTACGTGGAGGGTGCGCGCCTCCTGGTAGGAGTGGCCCTGGAAGTAGCGGAGCACCTTCAGTGCGTTGAGAGACAGGGGAAGGACGGGGGCCTCCGGCTGGCCCGGGTGGGCGCCGGTGCGTCCGTAGGCCACGCAGGAGAGGCAGATGACGCCGCCCAGGGTTGGGCTGAAGGCGTGTTGCTCCGGGAGTATGTCGGCCTGGCACCGGACGCAGTGCTGGAGCTCCGGCATATACCCCATGCGCTGCAGAAGGAGCAGCTCGAAGTGGCGGAGCAGGGTATCGGTCTCGCCGGCTTCGAGGCGCGCCAGGGTTTCCAGGAGGAGGGTGAAGACCGCGGGGTTTGCCTGCTCTTCCGGGGAGAAGGCGTCGACGAGCTCGACGCAGACGAGCGCCCTGGCTATGGCGTCGAGGTCGGTGCGGAGCCGTGAAAACCCCTGAATGGTCTCGGCGCCCGCCACAATGGGCATGGAACGCCCCCTGACGAGCATGATGCGGCAGTGCACCAGCGGCTCCAGGTGGCCTGCCATGCGGCTCCTGGGGCGGCGTACCCCCCGGGCCGCGGCCCGCAGCTTGCCCTGTTCGAGGGTGAACAGGGTGAGGACGCGATCGGCCTCGCCGATGGCGATCTGCTTTAGAACGATGGCATCGGTCTTGGTGAAGCGGGGGGTGTCCACGTTCGGTCCTCGTGCGGGCGCGGGGTCAGGAAAACTCCTGGCGCCCCTCGAAGGCCCGGGTTAGGGTGAGCTCGTCGGCGTACTCCAGCTCGCCGCCGGTGGAGAGGCCGCGGGCCAGGCGGGTCACGCGAACGCCAAGGGGAGCCAGGAGGCGTTGCAGGTACATGGCGGTGGCCTCGCCCTCCAGGTTGGGGTTGGTGGCGAGGATGACCTCGTGGACGGCGTCGGCTTCTTCGCCGCTACCAGTGCGCAGGCGCCCTAGAAGCTCCTTGACGCGCAACTCCTCCGGCCCGATGCCGTTGACCGGGGAGATGGCGCCGTGGAGGACGTGATAGAGCCCCTTGTACACCCCGGTGCGCTCCACTGCCAGCACGTCCAGGGGGTCTTCCACGACGCAGAAGGCGGAGCGGTCACGGTCCTGGTTGGCGCAGATGATGCAGGGGTCCTGGTCTGTGATGTTCCAGCACACGGAGCAGAAGCCGACGTGGTCCTTGACGGCCTGGATGGCCTCGGCCAGGGCGCGCGCCTCCTGGGCGGGCATCCGCACGAGGTGGTACGTCAGGCGCTGAGCGCTCTTGGGGCCGACGCCGGGGAGCTTGTTGAGCTCCTCGATGAGGCGGACAACGGGCTCGGCGGCGGGGATGCGCTCTGAGTGCCGGCTGTTCATGGGGTTCGCGCCCTGATGGGAGGCTACCTCAACCCCGGGATGTTCATGCCGCCGGTGATGGCGCCCATCTTCTGCTGGGCCAAGTCCTGGGCCTTCTGGAGGGCCTCGTTGGCCGCGGCCATGACCAGCTCCTCGAGCATCTCGACGTCGTCAGGGTCGACGGCCTGGGGGTCGATGGCGACGGACTCGATCTTGAGCTTGCCGGACACCGTGACGGTCACAACGCCGCCGCCGGCCGAAGCCTCCACGGTGGCGGTCTCCAGCTCTTGCTGGGCCTTTTCCAGCCGCGCCTGGAGCTGCTGTGCTTGCCGAATGAGGTTCTTGTTCATGGGGTCTCCTTCTAGGGGTCCACTATTTTGGCGCCCAGGGCCATGGCGGCGCGGACCAGGTGGCCGCCTTCGCCCTGGTCCTCGGAGCCGTTGCCGCCTTCCACAGTGAGCCGCAGGGTGTACTCTCGCCCGAAGACGCTCTTCACAGCATCCTCTACGGCGCGCTGGCCGATGGGGTTTTGGAGCTCCTCTTCCAGGCGGTCCCGGTTGGCGCGGTTCTTGAAGTACAGCACCAGTGAATCGTCCTCTATGTTCTGCTGCCGGCAGTCCAGGAGGAGAGAGCCAAGGACGTACTTGTTGCCTTTGGTCCGCTTCAACAGCTGGCGCAGGGCATCCCACTGGTCCGGGGGGACGGGGGAAGCGCCGGCGGACGCGCCCGGAACGGGGGCCGGGGCGGGTGCACGCTCCGGTGGCGGCCCGTCGGTCGACGGCACGGCCGCGACAACCGGCGCCGGAGTCGGCGCGTCCGCTGGGGCCGTCCTCGGCGCCTGGGGCGGGGCGGACGGCCTTGGCGTAGGCGTAGATGGGGCTGGGGAGGGTCTCATTGGCGCGGCTGCGGACGCCCGCTGCTCCGCCGCGGGTTGGGGGCGGACTGGTGCGGCCGTCGACTCCACCAGGGCCAGCTCCAGGGGCAAGGTGGTGGGCGCCTCCGAGGACCGGAGGTTGACTTGGCTGAAGAGCTTGGTGGCCAGGAGAAGGCGGTCCCACGAGGCCTCCGCGGCAATGGCCTGCACGTCTTTGAGGAGCTCTGCCGGGTAGTCCAGCCCCTCAGTGACACCGGCCTTGGAGAGCAGCACGGCCCGCAGGAACTCCATGACGTCCCGATGGAAAGCGCGCAGGTCGGCGCCCGCGGCGATGGCCTGGCTGATGACGACGAGCCCCTGGGACGCGTCGCCTGCCAGGGAATGGCGGACCAGGTCCAGTGAGCTGGCGTTCCTGCTGAGTCCAAGGAGCTCCTGGAGACAGGCCAGGGTGATGGGGGACCCGGCGGTGACGATGGCCTGCTCCAGCACGTTGCAGGCGTCACGGAGGCTGCCCCAGCTGGCGCGTGCAATGGTCCTGAGGGCCTCCGGCTCCGCTTCGATCCCCTCACCAGTGCAGACGGTGTGGAGACGGGCCTGGACGTCCGCGGGTCCAATGCGGCGGAAGTCGAAGCGCTGGCACCGGGAGAGGATGGTGGCGGGGATCTTGTGGACCTCGGTGGTGCAGAGGATGAAATAGGCCCAAGGAGCGGGCTCTTCCAGGGTCTTGAGCAGGGCGTTGAAGGCGGGCTCGGTGAGCATGTGGGCTTCGTCGATGATGTAGACCTTGCAGCGCCCTTCGGCGGGTCCGGCGCCGAAGACGCGCTCCCGGAGGTTGCGGACGTCGTCGATGCCGCGGTGGCTTGCGGCGTCCATCTCGATGAGGTCCATGGCGCGACCTTCACTGACGGCGAGACAGAAGGGGCAAGTGCCGTCCGGTTCACCCTGGAGGCCGCCCTCCGGCTGCGGCGATGTGGGGGCCAGGCTCTGACAGTTCAGCGCCTTGGCGAGGATTCTTGCGGCGCTGGTCTTTCCCGTTCCCCTGGGGCCGGAGAAGAGGTAGGCATGGGCCACCCTGCCGAGGGTCACGGCCTGGCGCAGGGTCTGGACCACGGGGTCCTGGCCCACCAGGTCGGCGAAGACCTGGGGGCGCCACTTCTGGTAAAGGCCCAGGGTTGTCACGGGTAGCCCGGTCTCCTAGGTCCTGCTTGGTTTTCGCGGCGGGTGGTCCAGCCCGGAGCGCCCTCCGGAGGGGGCCTACCCGTCCAGGGGCACTCGCTTCAGGGTCTCCTGCTGGAGGGCCAGCATCTGCTTCTCTTCATGGGGATCAAGGTGATCGTGGCCCAGGAGGTGGAGTATGCCGTGGACGATGAGGGCCGCCACCTCTTGCTTCAGGGTGGCCCCCGCCTGAAGGGCCTGGCGCTCGGCCTGGGGGAAGGCGATGATCACCTGGCCCAGGGACTCCGCCGCGAGCCCGATGTCCGGGAAGGGGACCTCCGGTTGCTCCGGGGGTTCGTCCGCGCCCTCGAAGTGGCCGCCGTGAAGAGGGGAGAATGCGAGGACGTCGGTCACCTCGTCCAGTCCCCGGTAGCGCCGGTTCAGGTCGCGGACCGTGTCGTCGTCGGCTATGACGAGCTCCATCTCCCATCGCCGTTGCGGGTCCGACAGCGGCCAGGGCTCTCCCACCGAGTCGAACGCTGCCTGTGCGACGCTCAGGAGCCAGGTTTGGGAGACCCGGCGGCGGTAGGGCGGGAAGACTTGCACGGCGACGAGGGCCCCCGGGGAGGCCCCATCCCACTGGGTATGTTCAGCGTGTTGGATACTGCTCTCGGATCGCCCCGCCACCTCGCCCCCTAGGGAGGGAAATCTCTGGCATCGTAGCATAGCGCCCCGGCGTCTTCAAGGCGGAATCGGCAGGGGCCGCGGGGGGCTTCCGCTTCGCGAGGGGGCCTAGCGGCGGAAGGTGAGCCTTCTGAAGGTCTCGGCGTAGAGGCAGCCGGCCAACTCGCCCACCTCCTGAGCGCGCCCGCGAATCCGGGCGCCCAGGCCAAAGGCGCGCATCTGGCTGGCGTGCTTCTGGAGGGAGAGGGCCTTCAGGTCGACGGTGTCCGTGATGTCCACGTAGACGTCCGCGTCGTCGGCGCCCCAGAAGAGGAGGGTGCCGACCTTGTAGGGCTGGAGCCCCTCTTCCCTGAGGTGCTGGGGAAAGTGCAGGGGGTCCCTTGCGAAGGGGAAGCAGGCGTCCTCGCTGACCCGGCCTGCTGCGCGGTGGTCCTGGTGCTGGTGGGATGAGACCCGGTGGGGCGCCGTGCTCAGCACGACGTCCGGGCGGTAGTGGCGTATGGCGTGGACCAGGTCACCGAGGAGGGACGAGGTGCGGTCCAAGGCGCCGTCCGGGTGACCGAGGCAGAGGACCTCGCTGACGCCGAGGACGGCGGCGGCCTGCCGCTGCTCTTGCTCGCGGATCTCCGCCAGCCTGTCGGCCACCATCTCCTGGTCGCTGGTGCCCGCGCGGCCGTCGGTGCACAGGACAAAGAAGACCTGCGAGCCTTCCCTGACCCATCGTGCGACGGTGCCGCCGCAGCCAGACTCGGCGTCGTCCGGATGGGGGATCACGACCATGGCGCGGTCGGGGGTCTCTATGCTCTGCATGTTGCGATGGACCTCCAAGCTGCTGTTAGGGGCGGGCCGGTGACCCCGCCGCGTGTCAATAGAGGGCCGCGCCGCCGAGACCGAGGGCCGCTCGCCGTACGGCTGCTAGGCATGGGCTGCCGCCGCACACCGGGAGTCCAGGAGCTCCCGGTAGAGGCCCAGGAGCTCCCTGGCGACGGCGCCCCAAGTCAGCTCCCGGGCGTACCTGCGCGCGGCCTCGCCCATGGTGTCCCGGAGGTCCGGATGGCCCAGGATGACCTCCAAGCGCTGGGCGAAGGTGTCTGGGCAGTGCCCGGTGACCAGGCAGCCGGTGTCCCAATCCCTGACGAGGGAGGCAAGGCCGCCGACGCGGGCAGCAACGACGGGGGTACCGCAGGCCATGGACTCCAGGGCCGCGAGGCCGAAGCTCTCATAGTAGGAAGGCATGACCAGGGCGTCGGCGGCGTTGTAGTAGAGGGGCAGCCTCTCCTGGGGTACGGCGCCCTCAAAGCGCACCCTTTCGTCGAGACCCAGCCGGCTTGCCAGGGCGGCCAGGCGCCGGCCCTCCGCATGGTCCGCGGGATCACCGCCGACGATCAGGAGCTGGGGGGCGGGCTCGTCCATGGCCGCGATGACGTGCAGCAGGACATCCAGGCCCTTGAGCGGGTCAAACCGGCCGACGAAGAGGAGCACTCCTCTGCCGTCCAGGCCCAGCTGGTTCCGGGCCTCGCCACGGTCCAGGGGGTAGAAGAGGGAGGCGTCGACGCCGCAGGGGATCACGCGGATGCGGTGGCGGGGAGCATCATACAGGCTGACCAGGGCCTCCACTTCATGCTGGTCCGAGACGACGACAGCTTCCGATCGGGAGGCGATGCGGCGTTCCGCGGGGCTGCGTTGGGGGACGTCCACGCCTTCCCCCATGACGAGCCGCTTGGTCTCCGCAAGGGTGTGGAACGTGGCTGCGTGGGGGATGCCCCACCGTCGGCCCAGGGCCATGCCCACGCGGCCGGAGAGCCAGTAGTGGCTGTGGATGACGTCGTAGCGCGCGCCATCGGCGGCAGCAAAGGCCTGGAGGCCGTGGTAGAAATCGGGGAGGAACTGGTAGAGCTCTTCCTTCGTCGTTTGTGGCGGTCCGGCGTCGATGTGGACCAGACGGGCGCCGGGAGCGATCTCCTCAACCTGGGGGTCTGCGGCGTCGTGACGGCGGGAGAAGATGTCCACGCGGGCCCCCAGCTGGGCCAACTCCGCGGCGGCGTAGCGGACGTAGACGTTCATGCCGCCGGCGTCGCGCTCGCCGAGGGTGGCGGTGGGGCAGGAGTGGTACGTGAGGAGTGCGATTCGCTCCATGGTGCGGGGCGCCTCCGTTCTCTCTCCAGCCTGTGGGCCCCGGTAGCCCGGAGGCCGGGGCCGCCGGTGCGGGCTACCTTGTGATGGTCAAGCGATATATGCGGCGGTCTGTTGCACCCAGATGGTACTTGTAGGCTTCGTCGCCGCGCAAGAAATCGAAGTAGCGGCCGCCGTGCTTGATGGCGTCGCCGAGGGTATGGGCGTTGAGGAGGAGGCCCACACTCAGGCTGGCGTGGTCCGGGTTGAACCCGCTGTTGTAGAGCAGCCGCTGGCCCTGATAGTCGAAGCAGATGGCGGCGGCAACGGGGTTGCCTCCGATGTCCATGAAGTAGAGCTGGAGCATCCCGCGGGCGGACAGGTCCTCCGCCATGGACTGGAAGAACTCACGCCGCTCCGGGGTCAAGAAATCGCGCTTTTCATCCCGGCTTTCCTGCATGAGGAGGAAGAAGTCGTCCAGGTGGGCGCGGACGTCCTCGGGCTCGGAGAAGGCGTGGAGGACCACGTCTTCCACGCTGCTGAGGCGCCTGAGCTTGCGGCGCAGCTCGTGGCGGTCCTTCTTGGACAGGCCGCTGAGATAGGAGTCCCAGTCCTGGGGCAGGATGATGCCCGGGGCCACGTCCTCCTGCTCGATCTCGCAGGACCATCCCTGGGCGCGGGCCAGGTCGGGGAGGCGGTGGACCGTGGGGGACTCTTCCGGCAGAGACGTGAGCAGAATGCTGCTCCACTCTTGGGAGGTCAGGTACTCGATGAGGCTGGGGTAGAAGGCGTCTTCGCGGCCCTGGGGAACGATGAAGTCGTGATAGTCAAAGAGGTCCGTAGCGCCCAGGAAGCTGAGGGTGGTGCGCTGGCGCATGAGTGGCGCGATGCCGAGCAGGTCGTCGTCGTCCTGGAAGGCCAGGAGGAGGGGGTCGTCGTCTCTGTCGAAGGCGTCCCACCAGATGCGCTGCCAGTAGGGGGTCAGGAACAGGGTATTGATCGCGGCGCCGGAAAGCAGGCGCTCCCACTCCTGTTGGAGGGTTGTAAAGGTGTGGGGCACGACGCGTGCTGTCATCTCACCTCGCAAGAACTCAAGCGGCGCTATTGTACCCTATTTCACAGCATTTCTCCCCGAGTGCTCCTGCCGCACAGGGGTGGCGCGGGGACGGGAAAGCGTCAACGGGGGCGCTCCCCCATGCGGAGGGCGGCGGCCGCCTCTTCCAGGGCGTCCAGGTCCGCGGGGACCTCTTGCACCGGCAGGTCCGCGATCCGCGTCACAAGTTGGGGGTCCTTGAGGCCGTTGCCCGTGATGATGCAGACGACGGTGCTGCGGCTCAGGTCGGCGCCGAGGCGGACCTGTTTGGTCAGGCCGGCGACCGCTGCCGCGGATGCGGGCTCGCAGAAGATCCCCTCGCGGCGGGCCATGCGCTTGTAGGCGTCGAGGATCTCGTCGTCGGTGACGGCGTCGATGAGGCCGCCGGACTCGTCGCGGGCGGCGACAGCGCCCTTCCAGCTTGCGGGGTTGCCGATGCGGATGGCGGAGGCGATGGTCTGGGGGTTGGGGACGGGCGCGCCGCGGACGATGGGTGCGGCGCCCTCCGCCTGGAAGCCCCACATTCTGGGCAGGCGCGTGGTGCGGCGGGCCTCGTGGTACTCCCGGAAACCCTTCCAGTAGGCGGTGATGTTGCCCGCGTTGCCCACGGGAATGCACACGTAGTCCGGCGCGTCGCCGAGGCGGTCCGCTATCTCAAAGGAGGCGGTCTTCTGCCCTTCCAATCTATAGGGGTTGACGGAGTTGACGAGGGCGATCTCCTGGCGTTCGGAGATGAGACGGGCGAGCTCGAGGGCGCGGTCGAAGGTGCCGTCTATGCTGAAGATGTGGGCGCCGTAGGCGACGGCTTGGGCCATCTTCCCCTGGGCCACGTTGCCCTTGGACACGAGGACCAGGGTGGGAAGACCGCAGCGGGCGCCGTAGGCAG
Organism: Dehalococcoidia bacterium; assembly: GCA_965197715.1. Lineage (GTDB taxonomy): Bacteria > Chloroflexota > Dehalococcoidia > Lucifugimonadales > UBA1127. The sequence continues at coordinate 1,167,712 of OZ240224.1, read as the reverse complement.
CGGCGGCGGCGCTGGTGTTGCCGGTGGAGGCGCATAGGATGGCTCGTGCGCCGAGCTCTTGGGCATGGGCAACGGCCATGACCATGCCACGGTCCTTGAAGGAGCCCGTGGGGTTGCACCCCTCAAGCTTGAAGAAGAGCCGGCCGACGCCCAACTCTCCCTCGATCTCGGTCGACCGGACCAGGGGTGTGTCGCCTTCACCCAGCGAGATGAGGGGGGTGGTTTCCGTTACCGGAAGGAAGTCCCTGTACTCGTAGAGGACACCCTGGCCCATCTACCTGCTCCCTGTTTGGGCGGCTTCACGCATGGCGAGTCCTAGCCTGCGTCGATTCGAACGAGATTGCTCAGCTCCGTGATGACCTCGAGGCTCTGGAGCTGCTTCGACGACTCCTGGAACGCGTCCTCCCGGGCGGGGTGAGTCGTGATGACCAGCTCCGCCGTTCCCGCCTCGGGGTCTGCGTCCTTCTGGATGACGGAGGCGATGCTGATGTTGTTGTCCCCCAGGACCCGGGCGATCTGGGCCAGGACGCCGGACTGGTCCAGCGCGTTGAGGCGAATGTAGTATTGGGTGGAGAGATGGGAAATGGGCCTGATGGCCAACCTTCTGCCGCTCCAAGTTCCCCCGAGGGCGGACGGAGGTCCCCCACGGGCCTGCTTCCTTGCCGTGGCTGCGTGCCGCGCTATGTCCAGGACATCGCCGATGATGGCGCTGGTGGTGGGCCAGGTACCGGCGCCCTGGCCGGAGAAGACCACGGAGCCCGCGAGGTCTCCCTGGACCTCGATGGCGTTGAAGGCGCCCTCCACCTTGGCCAGGGGAGTCTCGATGGGAAGCATGACGGGATGGACGCGGACCTGCACCGCCGCGTCGTCGAGCCGGCCGATGGCGAGGAGCTTGATGGCGTAGCCCAGCTCCCTGGCGTAGCGGAAGTCGCGGGCCTGGAGGCGCGTGATCCCCTCATGGTGCACGTCCGAGAAGTCGACGCGGGTCCGGAAGGCCAGAGAAGCCAGGATGGCCAGCTTGTAGGCGGCGTCCGTCCCCTGTACGTCGCTGCTCGGGTCCGGCTCCGCGTACCCCAGCTTCTGGGCCGCTTCTAGGGCAGCGTTGAAGTCGAGCCCCTCGCGGTCCATTCTGGTGAGGATGTAGTTGGTGGTGCCGTTGATGATGGCGCGAATTGACGTGATCTCGTTGGCCCGGAGGTCGCGCTGCAACGGACCGATGATGGGGATGCCGCCGCCGACGCTGGCTTCGAACCGCAGCTGGACGCCCCTGCGGGAAGCGAGGTCCAAGAGATCCGATCCGTGTTTGGCCATGACCTCTTTGTTGGCGGTGACCACGTGCTTGCCCTGGGAGAGGGCTTCGCTGATGTACTCCAGGGCCGGGTGCTCTCCGCCCATGACCTCCACGACGATGCGGACGCGAGGGTCCTCCAGCACGCCGTCCAGAGTGGACGTGAGCAGCCCCTCGGGGGTCGCGACGGACCGCGGCTTCCGGAGGTCTCTGACTAGGGCGCGATGGAGGGTGAGCCCGTGGGCGCGGGGGGCATGCTGGGTCAGGTACTGGGCTACGCCGCTTCCGACCCCCCCAAGGCCGAGGAGGCCGACGCCCATGCTGTCTTCGTCACTGGAGCTGCTCACGGCTAGGAACGCGCCGAAGACAACCGAAGCTGATCAAGGAGCCACTCGTAGCGCTCTGACCCGAAGTTGATGCGGACCGTGTTGACCTGGCGCTCCTGTTGGAGCCACCCTTCCAAGGCGCGGGTCTTGAGGGTGTCCAGGTGGCGGTCCTCGACCTCCCGAGCGTCGGCCTTCTCCTTGACCAAGTAGATGGTGTAGGTGTTCCCGCCCGCGCCGGGGTTGAAGTCCGGGATGGGCTCTGAGAGGGCGCCGACCTCCAACTCATCAAAGAGGAACGGGTCCAGGTCAGGGTAGATGCCGCGGGGAATCCAGTCCACCTCTCCACCCTTGCGCACGGCTTCCGCCGACTGGTTCATGTCCGGTCTGGCTACGAGCTCTTCGAAGGGTGTCCCGCGAGCATACTCGGTCTGGACTTCATCAACGAGCTCCGTGGCGTTCTCCACGGACGGGATGACGATGGAGAAGAGGTGGATTTGCGGTTGGACCCGGTCTACCTGGCGCCCGAGGTAGTCCCGAAGCTCCTGGCGGTAGAGCTCCGAGGTTACGATGGCCCGATGATCGTCCTCGCTGATCTGAATGAGGTTGAGGTACTGGCGGTACCGCTCCTGGAACTCGCGCTCGAGCTGGTCGGGGGGTGTTTCGGCGTCGGACGGGTTGCTCAGGAAGCGGTCTCTGACCTCCGCGTCGACTTCCGCGCGGGTGACGTTGATCTCGTAGCTGGGGGCGCCCTGGCGGATGAGCTCGTTTTCCGCGAGCGTATTGACGAGCTCGAAGGGGAGGGTGCCGAGGTTCACGCCGGGGGCTCCAAGCTGGCTGCCCTGCTGGAACATACGCAGGAGCTTGAGGAGGTAGCCCATGTTATATGACTCGTCATTGACCTGGACGACCCACTCTCGCGGCGGGAGGACAAAGGTGGAGACGTAGCCGTAGGCAGGGATGGCCAGGATGATGAGCATGGAGATCACGCCGGCCATCAAGACGCGGCGGCGCTTCTGGTTGTCCCGCTGCCATCGAGACCGGATGCGCCGTTCGCTGGGCCGGGCGCCGGGGCGGACCGGGGTCTGTTGCTGCCCTCTAGTTGCCATAGACGATCACCGGCATCCCGGGTCTCACGCTAAGGGTGAAGGGAGTTTCCATAGGTACAGGAGAACCCTAGACGACCCTGATCGGCGCGGTCCGATGGTGCCTGGGCGACATGGGGAGAAGGGCTATGGTGCGCGCGCGCTTGATGGCCTTGGAGAGGACCCGCTGGTGTCTTGCGCAGGTGCCACTCCTGCGGCGGGTCTCCATCTTGGCGTTGTCTGAGATGAAGCGCTGCAGAGTCACGACGTCCTTGTAGTCGATGATCTTGCCCTTCTCCGCGCAAAAGACGCAGACCCTGCGGCGCGGCGGGTAGAATCGGCGTCCCCTGGGCCGTCCGCCGGGAGGCCCACCACCGGGGCGGGGGGGCCCGCCGCCCGGCCGGGATCCGCCATAGGAACCGCCGGGAGGCCCACCACCGGGGCGAGGGGGCCCGCCGCCGGGCCGCGGGCCGCCGTAGGGACCGCCGGGAGGTCGCGGCGCATCCCCCGGGCCTGGCGCTGGGCGCGGCGTGGGCTCCGGCGTCTGTCCTGTAGTCATGAGTGAGTGCCCCCGTCAGTCAAATGTACGATATTCCGCTCGATCTGTATGGCGGCGCGTAGCGCGGCATCAAGCTAGAACGGGAGGTCGTCCGGGTCCCCTGGTGGCCCCCCGGGGTCGAAGCCAGGGTCGTCGCCGGGAGTTCCGGACCCGCCGGGCCTGTCTAGGAAGAGGACCCGATCCGCGACGATCTCGTTGCTCGTGCGGGTCTGGCCGTCATTGCCCTGCCACTGACGGCTACGGAAGCGCCCTTCCACGAACGCCCGTCTCCCCTTGGTGAGGTACTGGTTGCACAGCTCCGCCAGCTGCCGCCAGGCCTCCACACGGAACCATTCGGTCTCTTCCTGGCGCTCTCCGTTGGGGTTGTTGCGGACGAAGTTGACGGCAATGCGGAAGTTGGTCACGGGGATGCCCTGGGATGTGTAGCGCATCTCCGGGTCGGCGCCCAGATTGCCGATGATCATGATCTTGTTAAGGGAGACCATGCGACCTCAACCTTCCCTCAGCCTGGGATCCGCCTAGCTTTCGACCTGGACCATGAGGTGGCGCAGGACGTCCTCGGTGATGTTCAGGGACGACGCGATCTCGTGGGTGTGGTCGCCGTCGATGGTGAAGCGGGTGAGGACGTAGTTGCCTTCGTTGAAGCGCTGGATGGGGTAGGCCAGACGACGCAAGCCCCAGGACGTCCCATCCGTCACTTCGCCCCCGCGGTCGCCGATGAGGCGGCGCACACGGTCCACGGCGCCCGCGGCCTGGGTTTCGTCCAAGACGGGGCTGAGGACCATCACCAGTTCGTACTTCCGGACTCGTCCCACAGGTAATCCTCGTGCTGCAAGCTAGAGCAAAGCAGAGCCCATTATAGCACGGGGCATCTGGACGGCCAAGGGCTGGGGGCGACGGTCGTGGAGCCGGGCCCGCGGGCGCGGTGCGGGAGGGCGGGGCGCCGTGGTGCTCAACCCATGGGGTAGCCCATGTCCGCGGTGATGCCGGGCACGGGGAACTTGGAGGCGAGGTCCGCAACCTCGTCGCGCACCTCCCGCTCGGTGGCGCTGTCCTTGAGGTTGCCGAGCGTGCGGAGGATGGCGCTGCCGATGCGCTCCATCTCCGCGGGGCCCATGCCCCGGGAGGAGAGCGCGGCGGTGCCGATTCGTAGCCCGCTGGCGACCCGTGCAGGCTTGGTGTCGTAGGGGATGGCGTTGCGGTTGACGTGGATGTTCACCCACCCCAGGGCATCTTCTGCGTCCTTGCCGGAGAGGTCCATGGGCGTGAGGTCCACGAGGAAGAGGTGGTTGTCCGTGCCGCCGGAGACGATGCGCAGGCCCCCTTGGCGCAGGGTCTCTGCGAGGGTTCGCGCGTTCTCCACGATGCGCTGAGCGTACTGGGCGAATTCGGGCTGGAGGGCCTCGCCGAAGCAGATGGCCTTGGCGGCGATGACGTGCATGAAGGGGCCACCTTGGGTCTGGGGAAAGACGGCCCGGTCCACGTCCCTCGCGAGTTCCGCGGTGGAGAGGATGAGGGCGCCCCTGGGGCCGCGCAGAGTCTTGTGGGTGGTGGAGGTGACGACGTGGGCGTGAGGAAGAGGTGAGGGGTGGACGCCGCCGGCAACGAGGCCGGCAATGTGGGCCATGTCGACCATGAGGATAGCGCCCACCTCGTCGGCGATGGCGCGGAAGCGCGGGAAGTCCACCGTGCGGGAGTAGGCCGTGTAGCCGGCCACGATGACCTTGGGACGGTGCTCCTTGGCGAGGGCCTCGACCTCAGCGAAGTCGATGAGCTCGGACTCGCGCTCGACGCCATAGGCCACGACGTTGTACTGCTTGCCGGAGAAGTTGACGGGGCTGCCGTGGGAGAGGTGACCGCCCTGGTCGAGGCGCATGCCCATGACCGTATCTCCGGGCTGGACGAGGGAGGCGTAGGCGGCCATATTGGCCTGGGTGCCGGAGTGGGGCTGGACGTTGGCGTGGGTGGCGCCGAATAGCTTCTTGGCGCGTTCGATGGCGATGGACTCGGCCATGTCGACGAACTCGCAGCCGCCGTAGTAGCGGCGGGCGGGGTAGCCCTCCGCGTACTTGTTGGTGAGGACGCTGCCCGATGCTTCCAGGACCGGCCGGGAGGGGTAATTCTCCGAGGCGATGAGGATGAGGGAGAACTGTTGGCGCTCCATCTCCTTGCCGATGGCGGCGGCGACCTCCGGGTCGTGATCCAGGACGACGGACGGGACCTGCGCCAGGGCTGCGCGCATCATTGGGACCTCCATTCCAGGGGCAGGGGGCAAACTGACAGGAGCCTGTCGTTATTGTAACAAGAAGCGGGAGCGGCGGACAGGCGGCGGCTGACCGAGGGTTGGGACGACTTCGGTCCGGGGGTGTCTACGCCCCCGCCCCGTGGGGCTATGGCGTGGCGCCGGTCACAGGGATTTCCAGGGCTATCTCTGCCACGGACTCCCCATCCTCCGGGCTCCGGGTGTTGTCCAGGCGGGCGATGGGGATGGCGGGCAGGGTGACGACGTGGGCCCCGATGCGCGCGCCGATTGCAACGGAAAAGCGAGCGACGGACTCGTTGTCGGGGGCCGCGACAATGCTGATGAAGTCGTACTCGCCCAGGACGGCGTACTGGCCCAAGACCTGGACGCCGGCGACGGAGACGCCCTCGTGGGCGTGGAGGATGATTTCGGGGTCGCGGAGGGCCTTCTCGCGGCCCTCCTGGTTCAGGGTAAGCAGCTGGATGTAGGTGGGCATAGCTCTCTCCCCCGGAAATTCAGCCGCAGTTGCGGTTTGTCCCTAAAGTGTACAGCAAGGGTCGCGCGGGTGGCTTGGTCGCCGTGGTTGGGATGACGTGGTCCCTTCGATCCGTCCAGGATGGCGGGCGCCGGGCGGGATGCGGTCAGTGGGCGCCGCGGAGAGCGCGAACGGTATCGATGTCCTTGTCGCCGCGGCCGCTGAGGCAGACCAGCACCGTCTTGTCGCCGCTCAGCTGCGGGGCGAGCCGGGCCACGTAGGCCAGCGCGTGGGCGGGCTCCAGGGCCGGGATGATGCCCTCCAGCCGCGAGAAGAGGTCGAAGGCCTCCAGCGCCTCGGTGTCGGTGGAGGAGACGTAGGCGGCTCGGCCTGAGTCCTTGAGGTGGGCGTGCTCCGGGCCCACGCCGGGGTAGTCCAGCCCAGCGGAGACGCTGTGGGTCTCCTGGATCTGGCCGTTGGGGTCCTGGAGCAGGTAGGACATGGAGCCGTGGAGGACGCCGGGCCTGCCAGCCACCAGAGTTGCGGCGTGCTCGCCGGTCTCGATGCCAGCGCCGCCGGCCTCCACGCCGACGAGCTGCACGCCGGTGTCGTCCACGAAGGGGAAGAAGGCGCCGATGGAGTTGCTGCCGCCGCCAACGCAGGCTACCACGTAGTCGGGCAGGCGGCCCTCGGCTTCCAGGAACTGACCGCGGGCCTCCCGGCCAATGACGGACTGGAAGTCGCGCACCATCATAGGGTAGGGGTGGGGGCCGACGGCGCTGCCGATGAGGTAGTGGGTGGTGCGCACGTTCGTGACCCAGTCTCGGATGCACTCGTTTATGGCGTCCTTCAGCGTGCGGGAGCCGCTCTCCACGGGCTCCACCCTGGCGCCGAGGAGGTCCATTCGATAGACGTTCACGGCCTGGCGCTTCATGTCCTCTGTGCCCATGTACACCAGGCACTCCAGGCCCAAGGCGGCGCAGACGGTGGCGGTGGCGACGCCGTGCTGCCCGGCCCCTGTCTCGGCGATGATGCGGCGCTTGCCCATACGCTTGGCCAGCAGGGCCTGCCCCAGGGCGTTGTTGATCTTGTGGGCCCCGGTGTGGGCCAGGTCCTCCCGCTTGAGGTAGACGCGGGGGCCGCCGAAGTGGCGCGAGAGGTTGGGCGCGAAGGTCAGGGGCGTGGGACGGCCAACATAGTTGCGGAGGAGGGCATGGAGCTCCGACTGGAAGTCGGGGTCGTCACGGGCGGCGGAGTAGGAGCGCTCCAGCTCCTCCAAGGCGGCCATGAGGGTCTCGGGGACGAAGCGGCCGCCGTAGGGCCCGAAGTGGCCCTGGGAGTCTGGGTAGGTCTGAGTCTGCATCAGCGGCCGAGAGGGCCGGAAAGGGTCCGGACGATTTCCTGCGTCTCCTGGGCCTGCTTCTCCAACTGCTCGACGCGCACGGTAAGTCGAGCGGTCTCCTTGTAGTCCATGATGTGTTCTACCAGGATGTCAAGCTTGCCGTTCATGGAGGACATCGACTTTGCCAATTCAAGGATTTGCTGATCGACGCGCTCAAACCGCTCGTCGACACGGTCAAAGCGCTGGTCGACGCGCTCGAACCGCTGGTCCACGCGCTCAAACCGCTCATCGACGCGCTCGAACCGCTGGTCCATGCGGTCCAAGCGCTCATTAATCCCCCGAACCCCTGTCTGCAGGGATTTGAACTCGGGTATCAGGAGGTCCTGAATGGCCGCGCGAAATCCGCTGACAAAGTCCGTCATTGCAAGGGCTTTCTTCAGGCGACGTTGACGCTAGCTTACTCTCTCTCGCGCGGATTGGGCAAGCCGGCCTGCAGGGAGCCCAGGGCCTGCCGCGCCGAGCGGACGAAGGCGCGAATCTTGGCTTCGTCCTTGACGCCGGCGGTCTCGACGCCGCTGGAGACGTCGACGCCATCGGGGTGCGCGGTGGCGATGGCATGGGCGACGTTGTCCGGCGTCAGGCCCCCGGCCAGGATGAAGCGCCTTCCCTGGTCTGACAGGGTGCGGGCCGTGGCCCAGTCAAAGGGCTCGCCCAGGCCGCCCAGCTGGATATCCGAGTGTCGGTCAAGGATAGCCGTGCAGGTCGCTGCCTCCAGCCGCAGGAGACGCTGTGCGACGATGGCGACGGCCCGGGGCCGCGTCTGCTCCCTGGGTCCGGGGGAGTCGGCAACGTGAACGACCTGAAGGATGGGGCGATCAATGGACGACCAGTGGTCTTCTCCTTCAGAGCCGCAGAGCTGGACGCGGTCCAGGCCCACGATGTCCGCCACACGGTTGACCACTTCCACGGGCTGATCAGCGAAGATGCCGACGAGCTGGGGACCATCCGGGCAGCGCTGCCGGAAGGACGCGGCCATCTCCCTGGCAGCGCCGACATCCACGCGGCGGCGGACTCCCGGGACGAAGACCATGCCCAGCAGGTCAGCGCCGGCTTCGGCGGCAACCAGCATGTGAGGAAGCTGACGGAGACCGTCGATCTTGATTACGGACATGTGAGTCCACCCACTCTACCCGCTTCCAGAATGAACGGGGTTGGACTGGCGTCCGCCCCGCGAGTAAGGGGATGCACAGCTCGCGGACGCGTGTACCTGCTGCGGCGGGTACACAATCACGAGCCCCAGGGTCCCGACGCCGCCAGGGTGCGCCCTAGGAGCTCGCGGACAGCGGCGCCGACGTCCGGCTTGGTGACAAGCGCCTCGCCCACGAGGATAGCGTGGACTCTGGAGCGGCGCAGGCGCAGGAGGTCGCCACGGTCTGCGATGCCGCTCTCGCTGACGATGATGCGGCCGCGGGGGACCAGGGGCGCTAGGGCTTCGGTGATGGCCAGATTCGTCTCGAAGGTGTGGAGGTCGCGGTTGTTGATGCCCACCACCTCCGCTCCGGCTTCTAGGGCGGTCTCAAGCTCCTCCCGGTTGTGGACCTCCACGAGGCACTGGAGCCAGAGGGTCCCGGCGAGACTGAGCAGCTCCTTCAGGAGAGCCGGCTCCAAGGCGGCGGCGATGAGGAGGATAGCGTCGGCGCCCCAGGCTCGGCTCTCGAAGACCTGGTAGGGGTCGATGATGAAGTCTTTGCGCAGGACGGGGGTGCCCTGGGGTCGTACCGCCTCTTGCACCTTGGCCAGGTGCTCCAACTGGCCCTGAAAGTGGGCGTCGGTGAGGACTGAGATGGCTGCGGCGCCGTTTTGCGCGTAGGCCGCGGCGATGGCGGGGGGGTCGAAGTCGGCCCGGAGCAGGCCCTTTGAAGGAGACGCCTTCTTGACCTCGGCGATGAGGCGTATCTCCTTACCCATGAGGGCGCCGGAGAAGTTGAGGGGCACGGGCAGCCTCTTGATCCGCTCCTCAAGCTGAGCCTGGGACACGGCCAGCTTCCGCTGGGTGAGGGAGGCGTGTTTGGCGGCGATGATTTCGTCCAGAATGCTGGGCATGGGACCGTCTCACCCCCTGGTTAGCTCTGTGCCCCCAAGCGCTGGCTCAGCTCCGCCAGGGCGTGGAGCTTCTCGATGGCCGCATTGCTTCTGTAGACGACCTCAGAGACTCTTTGTACGCCCTCGTGGAGGTCTCTGACCGCGTCTGCCGCCAGGAGGGCGCCCGCGGCGTTGATGACGACGACGTCGGCCACGGCGCCGCCCTGGCCAACGAGGACGCGTTCCATGGTCGCCTTGTTCTGCTGGGCGTCGCCGCCCTTGATGTCGCCGAGGGGCGCGCGCTTGAGGTTCACGTCTTCCGGTGTAACGGTGTAGTGAGTCACGTCCCGGCCTCGGAGCTCCCAGACCAGGGTGGGACCGGTGATGCTGATCTCGTCGATGCCGTCCTCGCCGTGGACGATCAGGGCGTGGCGTGTGCCGAGGCGGCCCAGGACCTTGGCGAGCATTTCGCCAAGGTCACGGTGTCCCACGCCCAGGAGCTGGAACTCGGCGCCGGCGGGGTTGGTGAGGGGCCCCAGAATGTTGAAGATGGTGCGGATGCCGAGCTCCCTGCGCGGCCCGCCTGCGTGGCGCGCGGCAGGATGGAAGACGGGAGCGAACATGAAGCCGAAGCCCAGCTCTTCAATGCACTGTGCGACGTCCTTGGGAGTCAGGTCCACCTTGACACCGCATGCCTCCAGGACGTCGGCGGCGCCGCATATGCTGGACAACGCGCGATTGCCGTGCTTGGCTACTCTCAGACCACAGGCCGCTGTGACGAGGGCTGCGGCGGTGGATATGTTGAAGGTGTTCTGGCCGTCGCCGCCAGTGCCTACGACGTCCACGAGGGGCCCCGCAACTTCAACCTTCAGGGCGTTGCGGCGCATGGTGCGAGCCATGCCGGCGACCTCGTCAATGGCCTCGCCCTTGATGCGCAGGCCCATGAGGATGGCGCCGATCTGGGCCGCCGTCGCGCGCCCGCTCATAATCTCTTGCATGACGGTGCTGGCTTCCTCGACGTCCAGGTCGTGCCCCGCGACGATGGTTGCAATGGCTTCTTGGATCATGAATGGCCCCCTGCCCTGAGGTGATTGGGTCCGTATGTACAAGTCTTGGAGTGGTCCCTCTGGGATTGTACGCAGCTATGGGCCCTTTGCGGGTGGCCCAGCCCGGCCGGGCCTGCTCCAGGCAACTGGCTTGGATCAACCGCAGTCTGCAAGCCAAGCTCCTCTTCCAATCCTACATGCTCAGGGATGGGCTTCACCAGAGGCGGCCCAAGAATTGTCCCTGGCGTCCCTGGGCTGCCTGGTCCCCGGTGGTCCCGTGCGGCCCGCGTGTCACACTTGACCCTTTCCGGAGCTGCCTCACCATTCTCCCATAACGGCGGGGACCCAGGGCTCCGGCCTACGCCTACGCCTACGCCTCGAGGAAGTTGCGCAGGATGTCCTTGCCCTGGGGGGTCATGATGGACTCCGGGTGGAACTGGACGCCCTCGATGGGGAGCTCGCGGTGGCGGACCCCCATGATGAGGCCGCTGTCCGTCCAGGCCGTGACTTCGAGCGTGTCCGGCAAGCCGTCCCGGTACACAACCAGTGAGTGGTAGCGGATGGCTTCCAGGGGGTCCGGGAGGCCCTGGAGGACGCCCCTGCCGTCGTGGTGGATGACAGAGGTCTTGCCGTGCATGATCTCACCGGCTCGGTCGACGCGTCCGCCGAAGGCTTGGCCTATGCACTGGTGGCCCAGACACACGCCAAGTACGGGCACGCGCGTGCCCAGCTGCCGGATGAGGTCGATGGAGATGCCGGCGTCGTCAGGTGTGCACGGCCCGGGCGAGACGACGATGCGCTCCGGCGCCAGGTCCTCCACGTCTTCCACGGTAACGCGGTCGTTGCGCTCCACGCGGACCTCGGCGCCCAGCTCGCTGAGGTACTGGTACAGGTTGTATGTGAAGCTGTCGTAGTTGTCGAGTAGGAGAATCATCAGCTCGCGCCTCTTGGGGAGATGTTGACGTCGAACACGGGTTATGGCAGCCAGTCGTTGACGCCACCGCTGACCAGGAGGGTGGCGCCGGTGATGTACTCCCCGCCATGGGAGCAGAGGAATGCCGCGGCGTTGCCGATGTCCTCCGGCTGCTCCATCCGCCCAAAGGGCGCCAGCGCGCCAAGATCCCGGATGCTCACGCCGCGCCGCTGGGCGACGCGGCGGCCCATGTCGGTCTCGACGACGCCGGAGCGGATGATGTTGGCCCGAATGCCGTTGGCGCGCTCCTCCTTGGACACGGTGCGGGCCAGGGCTTCCATGGCGGCCTTGGAGGCGGAGTAGGGCGCGCGACCCGCGAGCTGGTCGCCGGCCAGGGTGGAGGAGATGAAGAGGATGTCGCCGCGCGCCTGCTTCCTCAGGTGGGGGATGGCGGCAGCGGTGCAGTAGAAGGCGGAGAAGAGGTTGGTGGCGAACATGGCGTGCAGCTCGGGGAAGCTGGTGTCGCTGACGGCGCGGCGCTGGGGCATGTCGATACCGGCGTTGTTGACGAGGATGTCCAGCCGCCCGAACTCCCGGGCGACCTGGTCCACCATCGCCTGGACAACGTCCGGGGACTCCGCGACGTCGCACTGGTAGCATCGGGCCTGGCGGCCGAGGCGCAGGACCTCTTCTTGTGTGGCGTGGGCCGATGCTTCGTCGACGCGGTAGTTGATGGCCACGTCCACGCCGTCCCGGGCCAGGCACAGGGCGATACCGCGGCCGATGCCTCGGCCGCCGCCGGTGACGAGGGCGACGCGGTGCTCGGAGGTGCTCATGTCTGCTCCGCTTCGTCGATGGCGCGCATGAGGGCCTGGGCCTTCTGGAGCGACTCCTTGTACTCGGCCTCCGGGACGCTGTCGTAGACTACGCCGCCGCCGGCCTGGACGTAGGCCACCCCGTCTTTGAGGACAATGGTCCGGATGGTGATGGCGGTATCCATGTTGCCCTGGAAGCTGAAGTAGCCGACGGCGCCGCCGTAGGGGCCGCGGCGCTGGCCTTCCATCTCCGAGATGATCTCCATGGCGCGAATCTTTGGCGCGCCCGAGAGGGTGCCCGCGGGCAGGGTTGCCCTGAGGGCGTCGTAGATGGTGCGGTCTTCACGCAGCCGGCCGTGCACCTCCGACTCCAGGTGCATGACGTGGGAGTAGCGCACGACGCGCATCAGGTCCGTGACTTCGACGGAGCCGGGCTGGCTCACGCGGCCCACGTCGTTGCGGCCCAGGTCCACCAGCATGATGTGCTCCGCCCGCTCCTTCTCGTCGGACTGGAGCTCCTCCGCCAGGGCTGCGTCCTCCTGTGGGGACGCGCCCCGGGGCCGCGTGCCAGCCAGTGGGAAGTTGAGCACCTGCCCGTCCTCGACGCGGACGAGGAGCTCCGGCGAGGCGCCGATTATCTGGAAACCGTCCAGCTCCAGGAAGTACATGTAGGGTGACGGGTTCAGGACGCGCAGCGCTCGATAGATGTCCAGGGGGTCGGCGGACGTGGACCGTGCGAGGCGCTGCGAGGGCACGACCTGGATGATGTCGCCGGCGACGATGTACTCCTGGCATCGCCGCACGATCTCCTCATACTCGGACTGGGTGAAGTTGGAGGCGACCTGGGGAGGCGCGGGTTGGGGCACGTCCCCGGCGGGCCCCTCCGCAGCCCTGGGGGTCCGTCTGGGCAGGCGCAGCGGCTGCTCCAGCCGGTGCACCAGGCTGTCGATCCGTGCGGTGGCCTTCGTGTAGGCGGCCTCAACGTCGCCATCGAGGGGGGCGTGGCTGACGACCTGGATCTTGTGCCGCAGGTGGTCGAAGACGAGGAGCGTGTCGGTGACGAGGAACAGCGCCTCCGGGAGTCCGAGGGGGTCCTCGGCAGGCACGGGGACGCGGGGTTCGAAGTAGCGCACAGCGTCGTAGCTGAGGTAGCCCACGGCGCCGCCGTGGAACCGCGGCAGGCCGGGCGCCTCTATCACGCGGCGCTTGCCGAGGCTCTCCTCTATCAGCGTCAGGGGGTCGACGGCGCCGGAGGGGTAGCCGGGGCCCGTCTGGATGATCCCCGCGGGCTCGGTGCCAATGAAACTGTAGCGCGCGAGGCGCTCGCCGCCCTCGACGCTCTCCAGGAGGAAGGAGTAAGGGGGCCTGGCCACCTTGAGGTAGGCGGACACAGGGGTCTCCAGGTCCGCGCTGATCTCACTATAGACGGGCAGCAGGTTGCCCCGTTGGGCCCTATCGCCCGCCAGGTGTTTGGCCTCTTCCAGGGTTGGCGTGTACATGGGTTCGCTCCCGCGACTGATTCAGTCGCCGTCGAAGTACCTGATGCGCATGGCGTCGCGGACCTCGGTCATGGTGTCGTGGGCGACTGCGCCGGCGCGGCGTGCGCCCTCCACCAGGATCTCGCGGACCTCGCCCGGGTGAGCCTCGTAGTAGGCGCGCCGGTGGCGAATGGGCTCCAGGAAGGAGTCAAGGGCCTCTGCCAAGCGCCGCTTGACCTCGACGTCGCCGACGCGGCCGGCGCGGTAGCGCTGCTTCAGCTCCTCGACCTCCTCCGTGTTGGGGTTGAAGGCGTCGTGGTAGGCGAAGACGGGGTTGCCTTCGACGTGGCCGGGGTCGGTGGCGTGGATGCGCGTGGGGTCGGTGAACATGAATCGGACGCGCTGGGTGACGGCGTCGGGGTCATCGGAGAGGTAGATGACGTTGCCGAGGCTCTTGCTCATCTTGGCCTGGCCGTCGGTCCCAGGTAGGCGGGCGACGCGGCCCACCATGGCGTCGGGCTCCGGGAAGACGTCGCCATAGGCGTTGTTGAAGCGGCGGGCGATCTCCCGGGTCATCTCGATGTGGGGGAGCTGGTCTTCGCCCACGGGGACCATGTGGGCCTTTGGGAGGAGGATGTCCGCGATCTGGCTCACGGGGTAGGTGAAGAATCCCACGGAGAGGCCCTTGGCCTCGATCTGGGCGCGCTCGGCCTTGAGGGTGGGGTTGCGCTGGAGCATGCCGAGGGGCGTGAGCATGGAGAGGAGCATGGCGAGCTCGGCGTGCTCGGGGACGTAGCTCTGGACGACGAAGGTGCTGCGCTCCGGGTCGAGGCCCACGGCGAGCCAGTCCATGGCCACGTCCAGGACAGAGCGGCGGATGCCCTCGATGTCGTTGAGGTGGTCGCCCAGGGCCTGGTAGTCAGCGATGAGGAAGTAGCACTCGTAGTCGTCCTGAAGGCGGACGCGGTTCTCCAGGCTTCCCACGTAGTGGCCTAGGTGGAGCTTGCCAGTCGGCCGGTCCCCGGTCAGCAGCCTTTTCTTGTCCATGATGATGCCCCCGTTCTGGTCTCTCCCCCCGAAGGGTGAAGGTGCTCGCTCAAGCGCCTGCTGCGCCTCCGGCCCGGCGTGAAGGGGCCCGGCGCGGCCAACAAAAAATCCCGCCCCTGTAGGGACGGGATGCTCCCGTGGTGCCACCCTGCTTCGTCCGCCTGCGGCGGACCTCTTTGCGGCGCCGACAGACGCGGCGCCTGGGCCGGTAACGGCGGCCTTCCGGCACGGCCTGGCGGGGCGGGGCCCCGATCGGTGTGCGGCTCCCGGGTCCATTCGGCTCCGCGCCGGCGCCGGGCTCTCACCTTGCCCCGGCTCTCTGTGACCCCGCTTGGAGCGTACTCTTCCCGTTCGTTGCCTTGTGCAATCGAGTGTACGGAGCGGAAGGAGGGCTGTCAACTCGCAGGCTGGAGAGGGACGCGACGCGCAGCGGTCGTCCTGCAGATTGGGCTTGGAGGAGTCTTGGACGCAGGCTCATTGACACTTCGGGAAAGGGATTGCTATAGTGAGGCTGGGCAGAGGCAGGGATGGAACCCCCTGGGGCAAGGTAGCTCAGCGGTTAGAGCGGGCGCTTCATAAGCGCTAGGTCGCAGGTTCGAATCCTGCCCTTGCCAGGTCCAGTCAACGGGCGGCTAGCTCAGCGGTTAGAGCGCCCGCCTCACACGCGGGAGGTCGCTGGTTCAAATCCAGCGCTGCCCACCAGATGCCGAGGTGGCGGAACGGTAGACGCGCTACGTTCAGGGCGTAGTGGGCGAATGCTCGTGTGGGTTCAAATCCCTCCCTCGGCACCAACTCGGTGCGCTTGTAGCTCAAGTGGATAGAGCGCAGCCCTGCGGAGGCTGAGGCTGTGGGTTCGAGTCCCGCCAAGCGCGCCACCCCTCCCCTTCCCTGTCGGCGGGCGGTTAGCTCAGCTGGTTAGAGCGCCTCGCTTACACCGAGGAGGTCGCTGGTTCGAGCCCGGCACCGCCCACCACCTTCGCCCTACGTGAACTGCGCCCTGAGCAGCATACATACAAAGGGTTACGGGAGAACGTAGGGCTTCCCTCCACTCGACGATGGCATACGGTTGACGGGAGTGAATAGTGGACCTTCTTAGCGAGTGGCACAAATGGGATTCCAACTCCTTTCCGCACATGCTGGAGGCCGATGCCGATGTCTTGAAGTCCCGATGGAGTGAGCAATATGTCGCCAAGCACCGCAGTTGGGACGAGGCAATACAAGACCACGACTTCTGTGAACCCAACGACACGCGCCTCCATCTCGGGCTACTCCCGACGCCGTTCATGGGAGACATGCGCAATGCCTCCATCTACGTACTGATGCTCAATCCGGGGCTCAGTCCGTGTGACTACTACGGAGAGTACCAGATATCCCCCTTCCGACAGGCCCTGCTGGCCAACCTGCGACAGGAACGACTGGAGGGGGTCATGCCATTCATATCCCTAGACCCCCAGTTTGCTTGGCATAGCGGTTTCGACTATTGGCATGGAAAGCTCAGAAAAGTCATCCAGGAGCTTGCCAAGGCGCGTTCAGAGAAGGTGCGTGGGACAACCTTTGCGGAGGCGCGTTCAGAGCTGGGTGCAAAGCTGGCGGTTGTCCAGCTGGTCCCATACCATAGTGCATCGTTCACCGATAGGGGGCGATTGCTGGACGACTTGTACTCTGTGCAGCTAGCCGGCGAATTCGTTCAGGAGACCGTGGCTAAACGAGTCAGGGCCAAACAGGCAATTGCCATCGTCACTCGCCAAGTCGAACGTTGGAATAAATATCTGCCAGAGGACCTTACCGACAAACAGGGTGTAACAAGGTACACTCAACACGAGGCGCGGGGCGCTAGCTTGAGTCCAACAAGCCCTGGGGGCCGCGCAATACTCCGCCATTTGGGAGTCAACCCGGAGAGCAAGTAAGAAGCGGCGTGGGATGGGACTACGCGGCCATGTCCCCGGTGAGGGCTCTAGGAATCCTCTGAATAAGTCTGTGGGCGCGGCATACCCCCGCCGCCGTCATTCCCGCTCCCACCACCCCGTCATTCCCGCGAAAGCGGGAATCCAGGGTGGGGTCCCAGGCTGGCGGGGTCTCCTTCATCCTCCCAACCTCCCTCTCCAAGGGGAGTTACGCAAAGGTCTCCGAAAGCGGGAATCCATCGCCCGGTGCCCGAGACGTTCATGGCAAGCCGCTCGCTGAGCACATCAGCCGAGTTGTTCAGACCGTCCCTAGGGAACATCTGAACAACTCAGTGGAGGCCGGGCCGAGTTGCTTGGAGGGTTTCTTCAGAGATTTCAGCCCTCCGATGCCACCCCGCCCGTTCCGCCATCCTGAGCATGTCGAAGGATGAGCGCCACACACCCCTGTGCCATTCGCCCCTTGCCCGCACAAGACCATTCGCCCTACCATACCGGTAACAGACCCGCACAAGGAGACCTTTGCACAACCGTCATGCCCGCACCCAACCCCGTGGCGACCCCGCAACCCTCCCCCCACAAAGCCGTCGCGCAGCGACCCGTCGTGGCAGCGACTCGCCCCAAATCCAATCAAATCGCCAACCCCACGCCGAAGCTGCCGCCGCGGCCCCAAAAGCAAACAATCGCCCCTTTTGCACTTGCCAGCTTCAGAAAGCGCAAAAAAACCCTCAACTATCCTACGAAGCTAAACATTCAAACCAGGCCCGCCGCGCCGCCCTGCCACCCTGGGTTCCCGCTCTCGCGGCAATGACGTCGAGGGGCTGCCGCGCCGCCTATTCGAGGACGCGGAGCATGCCCGGTATGTCCATCCGCCGGAGCTTGCGCACAGTGAGCGCGGGGGCGAGGGCGACGACGGCTATCCCCGCAGCCAGCATGGCAGCCATCTGCGGCAGGTCTATCGCGAGGACGACGCCCATGTCGGGGTAGCTCGCGGGGATGAGCACACGGATCATCCAGAGCAGCATCCCGTAGCCGAGCACGATGGCGACCGCCGTGGCGAGAGTCCCAAGGATGAGGCCCTCGACGGCAAGGATGCCGATCACCCGCCGCACGGGCACACCGTAGGCGAACATCGTCGCGTGGTCGCGCGCCCGCTCGTCTGAGTTGATGTTGGCGGTGTTGAAGGCGATCAGCAGGGCGAGCCCCAGCACGAATATCTCCATCACGTAGAAGATGCTCGCGAACTGCTCGAACGCGTCCTGAACGGCCCGGGACCCCTCAGCCAATCCCTGCACCGTCGCGACGCCGGGGACGCCGAACAGAGCACGCTTGACGCCGCTGAGCGTGCCGCCGGGCGGCGGCGTGCCGATTACGGTGTTTGCGAAGCCGTCGAGCCCAGCCAGGTTGGCCTGGCGGATGTCGACGTAGGCGTTGAAGCGGAGCGGGTGCGGGTGCACCGCAAGGACCGGGAGCGGGGTTGAGCTCAGCGTGAAGGAGTCGGGGCCGGTCCGCAGGGGGTGCGTCAGCGTTATCTCGTCGCCCGCGCCGACGCCGAGGTCGTCCGCAGCCTTGCGGGCAAGGACGATGCCGGGCGCGCCGACGGCAAGCTCCCCCTCCGCTGTGGTGGGCCGCCAGAGGTTGCTCTGGAAGTCCACGAACTGGATGACCAGGTCCACGGACTCGCCCTGGGCCTGTGCATTCCCCGCTATGGTGAGCCCGGGCTCGGCGGCGCCGAGCGCGTCCCCGTTCACGATGCCGGCCACCTCGGGCGAATCGACGGGGTAGAAGGAGTCGAGCCGGACGACGAGCCGGTCGGGCGCGCCGCGGAGCAGCTCCTCGTCGCCCCGAACCAGGGTCGTGATGAACGAGTCCCGCATGCCGACGACACCGATGAGGACCGCAAGCACAGCGGTGAGGGCGAACAGGGTCAGGAGCGTGCGCCGGGGCGCCCGCATCAGGTTGCGGAAGGGCATGCGCCCCAGGCTGCTCCCGGGAAGGGGCAGGCGGCTGATAAGTGGCGCCAGCCCGCCGCCGCGTGCGGCCAGGTGTCCGGTCCTGATGGCATCCACGGGCGGTACGCGGATGGCGCGGTAGACGGGCCACAGCACGGCCAGTATGGGCAGCAGGAAGCCGATGGCCGCGACTCTGGCGAAGATGCCTGTCTGGAAGGGCGTGATGAAGACAGGCAGCGGGACGAAACTCTCGAGCACGCCCGCCATGAGGTCTGCCACAAGTAGCCCCACGCCAACGCCGAAGACGACGCCCAAGGCGCCGATCTGGAACCCGACGAGCAGGGGCCGCACCGCTATCGCGGCGGGGTTCACGCCGAGGGCCATGGACGTGCCGATCTCGCGCCGCTGGGTCTCCACCATGCGGGCCGCGAAGTTCAATGACGCGAACGCAGCGCCGGCGAAGAGCGCT
The DNA here is from genome assembly GCA_965197715.1 of Dehalococcoidia bacterium. Taxonomy (GTDB): domain Bacteria; phylum Chloroflexota; class Dehalococcoidia; order Lucifugimonadales; family UBA1127. The sequence goes on along the minus strand of OZ240224.1, from coordinate 1,148,695 downwards.
AGCGCGAAGACGTTGTAGAACTGCTGGTCGCCCTCAGGGTCGCGGGTGAGCGCGAGGTACGCAGCATCGTCCTCAGTCCGCATCAGGTCGAGGCCGGTCTCGGGGTGGCGCGCCGCCGTCTCGGCGAGGAGCGCCTCCTCGACGCCTTCCAGAGAGGCCCCTGGCTCGACGGTGAGCACGAGGTCGTTGACCAGGCCCTTCCTGCCGGCGAGCTGCTGCGCGGTCTCCAGGGAGGTGAACACGACCGCCAGGTTCGCCTGCGCGAAGAAGTTGCCCTCCTCCACGACCACGAAGTACTCGGGGGACACGGCCTGCCCGGCGTAGCTGGCGGAGACGCCGCCGAGGCGCAGCTCGCCCTGCTCCGGGAGCTCATAGTAGATGCCGAAGTTGCGCTCGACGAGCACGACGGGCTGCCCGAACTCCGCCGGGTCGATACCGCGGCCGACGATGGTCTCGACGCCGTTGACGCTTGGGCCGCCGTCGGAGAGGTCGACGCCGACGATCCTGCCGGGGACGAAGACGGGGCCGCCGTCGGTGTCGACCTCGACCTGGGTGCTCGCGATGAGGCGCTCCTCGGCGGCCTCTACACCGGCGATGCCCTCGGCGACGGCGGCAAGGGCGCCCTCCGGGAGGAAGCCGTCCCCGCTAGGCCGTGCGCGGATGTCGTACATGTTGGTCAGGGCGAGGCTGGCGTCGTTGGAGGCGAAGCGCCACTGGGTCACGCTGCTGAGGCCGGCGAACATGCCCGTGCCGATGGCGATCATGAGGGCGATGCCGGCGACCTGGACCCAGCGGGCCCTGGCGTCGCGGAGCGCCCAGCGCAGTCTCAAGGACAGCATGGCGGCCCCGCTACCAGTGGAGTTCCGCGAGGGTGGTCTTGCCGCCCTGCGGGGGGCCGTCGCTGACGACGTGGCCGCTGCTCATCTCGACCACCCTATCGGCGATGCGCGATATCTCGCGGTTGTGTGTGACCACCAGGACGGCGCGGTCGGCGGTCGCCTGCTCGATCAGCAGCTCGAGTATCTGTGCCCCGGTCCTGAAGTCGAGCTCGCCCGTTGGCTCGTCGGCCAGCAGGACGGGGTTTCCCGTGGCGAGGGCCCTGGCAATCGCGACGCGCTGCTGCTCGCCGCCCGAAAGCTCGTGGGGGAAGTGGTCGGTCCGGTGACCAAGCCCCACGGCTTCGAGCACGGACTTGGGGGCCGCGCTGCCGCGCTTTCCGGCTACGTCCATGCCGAACTCGACATTCTCCAGGGCGGTGAGGCCGGGGAACAGGTTGAAGCTCTGAAAGATGAAGCTCACGATCTGGCGTCTAAGGGCGAAGAGCTTTGAGCGGGAGGCGGCGGTGATGTCGCGGCCGCCGACGGAGACGCTGCCGTTGGTGGGAGTATCCAGGGCGCCGATGATATTCAGCAGCGTCGTCTTGCCGCTGCCGGAGGGGCCGAGGACCACGACGAACTCGCCGTCTCCCACGTGCAGGTCCACGTTGTCCAGCGCTCGCACCTCGACGGGGCCGACCTGGTAGTGCTTCGACACTCCGATCAGGTCTATCAAGGCTCAAGTCCCCTCAAGCGTGCGCAGGCTCAGCCGATCGATGGACGCAGCCGGTGCAGCTGGGCCGGGCTACTCCACTGGGGGGGACCGGGGGACGCGGCCCCCCGGTCAGGCTGCGGGTTCGTTCTAGATACGAAGCGCCCAAAAAACGATCCCATTGATGATGACCACCGGAATGAGGGCGATGAGGATCACAAAGAACGCTCGGAGGATTGAGGTGTAGTCCAGGCTTTGGCGGATGGCAACCACCATGGCCGCAAATTGCCAGATCCCTATCAAGAATAAGACGCCCCCTCCGACTCCCGGAAGGAAGATGAGGACATTCAGAAGCCCCGGGGTCTGGGCGAACCCTGTTCCCCGCGCCACCTGTCCCCAGTCACCGTGCGTTTCCTGAGTCTTCAGTATCTTAGTCCCGACAAACATAGCTATCAGTGCCCACACGGCCCAACTCACCACTCCTCGGACAACACCGAAGAGCAATCCATCGAGCAGGCTGGTGTCACCGTCCAGCACACGGCCGACACCGCCGGCGACGGCAACGAGTATCACCACGATCAGCGCTTGTATGGTGGCGCTGCGGTCGTTCTCCACGTCCTCGAAGGTGGCGGTATTCAAACGGGCTGCGCCCAGCATCCTACCTAGCATGAGATCAACCCTCGCTTTGCAGTCCTGAAACGTACGTGCCTTCGCTGCGGATATGGTACCACATGAGGCGACAGTGAACAGGGGTTCGGGCACACCGCTCCATGCCCCGGCGCCGTCGAATCAGCCGGCGAAGTAGACCCGGACGACCTCTATCGCCTCTTCCTTGCTGATGACGCCGTTGAAGTAGTCGACGACCGCCGCGATGGCCTCGTCCCGGTTGATCGCCCCGTTGCGGCACCCTCCGCCATTCCGGCGTGGGCGGGAATCCAGCCTATATGAGGGCTGTCCTGCCGAGACCATGCCGCCTACTCCAGACCCGTTACGCGCCCGACAAACAAGACAGCATCCGTCGCCTGGTCCCGCACAAGGAAGATGAAGGGCCGGTCAATGGTTAGCGATACCGGCTCCCCGGGCTCTACCGACTTCGTGCCCACTATGACCGCAGTAGCCGCCGCCGCTTCCGTCCCTGCTTCGTCGACCGATACGAACGCCTGATGGACGACATCCGTGATCAACAAGCACTCAGCGTCTCCCGCAAGACACGATGTGCCGTCCATCCCCGAGAAGTCGGCGGCGCTTCCGTCAAAGGCGTCCGGCATGCCCATTGCTTTGAGCGTGTCGGCGAGGTTGAAGCTCTCTTCCACCTTGAACTTCGGCATGGTCAAGCGGACTCGCTGGGTTTCCAGGTTCTCCAGGACCCCTTCGACCACGGACGCGTCCAGCAAGCCCTCGAACTCGCTGAATCTCCCGGCGTCGGGAAGCAGGATGGTCATGGACATCTCGCCGCCGTCGTACAACAGCTCCACGGCCTGGTGGCCGTCGCCGCGCGCGTAGCCGAATCTCCCTTCCCGCCGCATCATCGGCGCTTCGACCTCACCGCCGCCCAGCGGGTGGAAGGGACGGGGGGCCGTGGCCCTCTCGTCAAATGGCAGCTGCCACGCCGCGTTGAAGTAGATGGCGTTGGCGAGCACCAGCCGCGTCGTCGGCTCTATCGCTCCTGGTGGAATCAGGTCGTTGATCCGGTCCTCCGTCTCGTCGGCGACCCAGTCGTTGATCCGGACGCGCGCCTCCTCTGGAGCACGGCGAAAGTCCGCCCGCCGGACTTCACTGCCGTACTGCTCGGCAAGGACGTCCAGGAAGTCAGTGATGAACTCGTGGCCCTCCTGGCCCCAGACGGCGTTGGCGATGTTCAACTGAAAGCCGCCGTCGTCCTGGCCTGCCACTCCTTCTCCTCGGGAGGCGAGATTGAGGTCCAGGGCGTTGAACGCGGGGTGCAACTTGTCTTGGGGAAGGAGGAAGCGGAGCGTGTCCTCCATCTGGCGCTCCGTCTCGCCCCTGGCCCCGGCGTAGGTCGTAGCAAGGGCCAGGGAAACGCTGTGGGGGGAGTAGAAGAGGTTACCCTCTCCCTGGGCGAGGGCGCGGTACAGGTCGAAGGCAAAGGCGGCGTTCCCGCGCGCCAGGTCGGCCAGCTCCTGCAGCGTCGCTCCCTGCGCCGCCGCCCGGTGCTTTAGGGAACGCAACGCCGTGAGCTTCGCGGGGACGGGCGTCGAGGCCGCCTGCGGAGTGGGAGTCGTGGGCGAGGGGCCGGGCCGCTCGACGGCGGGAGTGGGCGCGAAGTTTGGGGCGGGAGCGGGCTGGGTCACGGGCAATTCGGCGCCCCTGGGTGTCGTCGCCGGCGCGACCGCCGGCGTTGACACCGGGTCGCATGCGGTCTGCGCCAGTGAGAGCGCCGCGGCTAGAAGCAGGACAATAATCGGCCTGACCAAGAGAAGAATCCTCCTTTTCCCAACACCCCCGGGTTGGACCTAGCCCCGCGAGGGAGTAGGACCGAGAAGGAGGCAGTAGGGCTTCTCTCATTCTCCCGTCAGTATCTCCAAGAACGCTCCTATAGCCAAGGGGTTCCGTGTGTTTGCAGCGCGATTGACTGCCTACCACCGACGCATTGTTCATATTGAGACCACCCCACTGGAACCTACTCAGTACCCAATAGACACCCTAAACCAAGATATTTGCGGGCAGTGGGTTTGGATGCGCCAGGGGTTGCCGCCGTCAACCCTTACCGGCCGCGTTATCCCGGCCCGTTAGATTTCACGGCTGCCTTGGGCTGCGAGCTCATCGTCACTTATGGGCGCCGGGACAAGGGCGCTCACCGGTGCGCCGCCATGACCGCCGCGGCGGCGGCGTTGCCGCTCCGCACCGCGCCCTCCATTGTTGCCGGCCAGCCGGTGTCGGTCCAGTCGCCCGCCAGCACCATATTGCGCAGCGGCGTGAGCGTCGGCAGGCGATTGGCCGGCCCGCCGGGAGGTGAACGGAACGTCGCGCGTTGCTCCTTCACGACGGCGAAGCGCTCAATCGCCGCGCCGCGCGCGAGGGGCAGCGCCCGCGCCAGCTCCGGGGTGAAGCGTTCCCGCAGCTCGTCCTTCGACAGCGGCCACCACTCCCAGGCCCCGCTCAGCGAGACGGTCAGATAGTCGCCAGGGCCCTTAAGTCCGGCGATGCGCGTCTTGTTGAAGACGAACTGCAGCGGGCTGTCCACGAACGCCGCCCACTCGAAGTCGGCGACCGCGCGGTCGTACCAAACGTGGAGATTGATGATCGGCGCGAAGGTGTGGCTCGCGGCGACAGATAGCGAGGAGGCCTCCCGCAGGTCGTCCGGCAGGGCGTCGACGAGTGCCTGCGGCGGCAGTGCCGCCACATACCAGTCGGCGGTCAGCACGTCGCCGCCGGCGAGCGCGACTCCTGCAAGGGCGCCGCCGTCCGAGACCAGCCGCTCGACCGTTCGGCCGAGCACCAGGTCGACGCCCAAAGCCCGCAGGCGCCGCTCGGCGGCATCTCCCATGACGTCCGATAGGCCGGACCGGGCGAAGCCGATATCCGCGCCGTGGACGTCCCTGAGCAGCGCCACCTGGAAGACCGTAAACGCCATGCTGGCCGACACTTCGCGCGACGGGTCGTTGAGGGTGGGCACCACGATGAGGTCCCAGAAGTTGGCGATGGCCCGGTCTGATTGACCGTTCCGGCGCAGCCAGTCCTCGAAGGACATGGCCCGCAGCTCGTCCCGGCCCGGGTCGCGCTCCATCCGGATGCGCAGCAGCGCGGGCGCCGCGCGGAGCTTGTCGCGCCAGCCAAGGTGGGGGTAGGCCAGGAACGAAGGGAGCAGGTGGAGCGGAGGGGGGAGGGGAGCGGCGGCGAGCACGCCTGCCTTCCCCGACGGGCTCCGGACCTCGACGCGGAGCCTGGCCTGCCTGGCCGTTCGGTCGAGGGTGCCGACATCGCGCAGGAAGTCGATGTAGGCGGTGCAGCAGCCCATGAAGACGTGCTGGCCGTTGTCCACCTGCACGCCGGTCTCGCGGTCCGTGTATGAGTAGGCGCGGCCGCCGAGATAGGGCCGCCGCTCGACGAGGGTGACGCGGTACCCCGCGGAGGCCAGGCGCCAGGCTGCCGCCATGCCGGCCAGGCCGCCTCCGGCGACGACGACGCTGCCTATTTCGGGGCGTGCCGTGAGAGCAGGCTCGTTGTCCAAAGCATGGCCATGATGCGCAGCTTCTCACCGGAGGAGAGACGCACGCGCTCGCCGTAGACGTCGAAGCCGTGCTGCTCGATGCGGTCCAGCAGCCGGCTGTAGAGGCCGTGGAGGACGGCAGGGCATCCGCGGGAGCGGGGCGAGAGGTAGGCCAGCAGCGTCCCACCCGACCGAAAGTACTCGCGGGCCCGCTGGGCCTCGAAACGCATCAGCCCTACGAACGCGTCGTTCACGAGACCCCGCATGAGGTCGTCCTCGGTATAGCCGAACCGCCTCAGGTCCTCCTGTGGGAGATAGACCCGGCCCGCATCGGCATCTTCTCGGATGTCCCGCATGATGTTGGTGAGCTGCATGGCGAGGCCCAGGTCCACGGCCGCCTCCCGGGCCCGCGGGTCCGTGTAGCCGAAGATCTCGATGGAGATGAGGCCTACAACCGACGCGACGTGGTAGCAGTACTCGCGCAGCTCGTGGAAAGTCTCGTAGCGGCGCGGCGCCAGGTCCATCTCAACGCCGTCGATGAGCCGCTCGAAGAGTGCAGGGTCGATGCCATGCTCATCCGCCGCGTGGGCCAGCGCGGGCAGGACGGGCCCCTGGGGCCGTCCTGCGAAGGCCTGTCGGAGGTCCGCGCGCAGCTCGCGGAGCTGCTCCGCCTTGTCGGAGCTCGATGCGTCGCCGTCTGCGATGTCATCGGCGAGCCTGGCGAAGGCGTAGGCCGCGTAGATGGCGCGGCGCCGCCGGGCAGGCAGGGTGACGAAGGCGAAGTAGAAGTTGCGCGCCTCCCGCTTCGTGACCGCCTGGCAGTGGTGGTAGGCGGCTGCGGTGGTCACGCGGCCCTCCGCAGTGCCAGCCGCAGGGCCGTGGACGCCATGAGCCATAGCTTGCGGCCTGGGGTAACGATGGGCCGGTCCATCAGCACGTCATAGTCCTGGCGGCGTATGGAGTCGAGGATGCTCATGCCACCCTTGGTGAACAGGGCGATATCGAGCTTGAACCGGCCCTCGAGGCGCTCGATAAGCGCGTAGCCCTGCTCGAACAGCCCTTGGGCGCGGTCCACCTCGAACGCCATCAGCTCGCGCAGGTTGTCGTTGACGACGCCCGCGGCCAGGTCCGCCTCGGAGTAGCCGAAGCGCTCCATGTCTTCCAGCGGCAGGTAGACGCGGCCCGCGTCGTAGTCCCGTTTCACGTCCTGCCAGAAGTTGGCCAGCTGGAGTGCCGTGCAAGTCGCGTCGGACAGCCGATGGCTCTCCTCGGAACGATCACCGAGCACGTGGAGCACCATGCGCCCGACGGGGTTCGCCGAGTGGTCGCAGTAGTGCAGGAGGTCGTGGTACGTGGGAAAGCGGACCTGGCCCTGGTCCATACGGTTCGCCTGGATGAGCTTGCGGAACGGCGTCTCCGGTATGTCGAAGCGGCGGATGGTGTCCTGGAGCGCGACGAGGATGGGGTGCGACGGCCGGCCGCCGTAGGCCTGTGACAGCGCCTCCTCCCACCCGCCGAGATGCGCCAGCCGGTCGCCCGGGGCCTCGTCGCCGAGGTCGTCGGTGTGCCGGCAGAAGGCGTAAACGGCGAAGAGGTAGGGCCTCACTCCTCGGGGCAGCAGCAGCGAGCCGACGGTGAAGTTCTCATAGTGGGACCTGGCCAGGCGTTCGCAGTGGGCGTACGCCTCGTCCAGGCCGGGCGGCTCGCCAATGGCACGATGCGTTGCCACGCTTGCTCCCGTCACGCACGGCGGAATAGTCCGCCATCGCATTGGAGCACGCAACCTATGGGCATGCTCTTCTTCTTGCATCCGATGCCGAAGCCTACTCAGCGCGCGCGGCGCGTGTCAAGCGGCTACTGCCCGCCCTGGAGGGGCTTCATGTAGCCCCGCAGCCAGGCGGCAGTCGGCTCTCCCACGGCCGGAAGGAACCGGACGTCCGGCCCTAGCCGAGGTCCTCTTTCTTCCCTGCTCCTGGCGCCTATTCCCGGTTGGCCTGGCGCCGATTGGACTGCGCCGACGCCTCGGGGAAGAAGGCGCTTAGGACTCGCTGGGCGATGCCCTCGGCGTCTAACTCCACTCGGCGTCGTTGATCGGCCGCGGTGCCCTGCTCGATGAAGGAGTCCGGGAAGCCGATGCGGTGGATCGCCACGCCCTCCATTCCGGCTTCGGCAAGCGCCTCGAGCACGGCGGAGCCGAACCCCCCTGCGAGCACGTTTTCCTCCACGGTGACGATGCGTCCGGTGCTGCGGGCCGCGTCCAGGAGCAGATCGACGTCCAGGGGCTTTACGAAGAGCGGGTTCACGACGCCGCACGCTATGCCGTACTCGGCAAGCTTGTCCGCCGCTTCCGCCGCCGCGCCGCCCGCTCTCCCCAGACCGAAGATAACGGCGTCCCGGCCCTCCCGGACCACGGTGCCCCGGCCGATGGGCAGCTCCCGGAGGGTCTCGTCGAGCGGCGCGCCGGTGGCGACGCCCCTCGGGATGCGGATGGCGAAGGGGCCTAGGTGCCTGTACGCGGTGTAGATGAGGTGCTGCAGGTCGTTCTCATCCACCGGGACCGCAACGATGGCGTTGGGGATGCACCGCAGGTATGAGATGTCGAATGCGCCGTGGTGCGTCTTGCCGTCCTCGCCCACGATGCCCGCGCGATCGGCGATCAGCGTCACCGGCAGGTTCTGCAGGCAGACGTCGTGGATGACCTGGTCGTACGCCCGCTGGAGGAAGGTGGAGTAGATGGAGACGAAGGGATTGAGGCCGGCGGAGGCCATGCCCGCCGCCATGCTGACGGCGTGCTGCTCCGCAATGCCCACGTCGAAGACCCTGTCGGGGAACTCCTGCCGCACCTCCTCCAGTCCCGTCCCCTCGAGCATCGCCGCGGAGATTCCGACGACGGACGGGTCGTCGCGCATGAGGCGCTGCAGGGTTTGAGCGAACACCTTGGAGTAGGTTGGCGCTCCCGTCGACGCTCCCAGGGGCGAACTTGGCTGGTGGTACTTGATGGGGTCGTCCTCGGCGGGCTCGTAGCCGTGGCCCTTGTGCGTGACGACGTGGACCAGGGGCACGAGGCCGGTGGACGCCTTCGCCTGGCTGAGAGTGGCTTCGAGTTGCCTGACGTCGTGGCCGTCCACAGGGCCGAGGTACTCGAAGCCCAGCTCGGTCCAGAACGTCGTGGGCAGGATGATGCTGTCCAGCCCGCCGCTGAATCTCTTGACGAGCCGGTACACGATGTCACCCGTGGGCACCCGCTTCGAGAGGGCCCTCATGCGCCTGATCAGCGCCTGGTACTCGGGATGCGTGATGACGCGCTGGCGCCAGTTGGTGAGGAAGCCGATATTTTCGGAGATGGACATCCCGTTGTCGTTGAGAACAACGATGAACTTGTTCGGGCTGAGGTGCACGATGTTGTTCAGCGCTTCAAAGCTTGAGCCGGATGTCATCGCTCCGTCGCCGACAACCGCGATGGTCCAGGAGTCCATGCCGCGGTTCGCCGCGCCCTGTGCGACGCCAAGACCGATGGACAGCCCCGTGCCGGCGTGGCCCGCGGCGAGAACGTCGTGCGGGCTCTCACCCGGCTCTCCGAACCCGGACAGTCCTCCCTCCAGGCGGATGTCCTTGAACTCGTCGCGGCGCCCGGTGACCAGCTTGTGCGCGTAGCACTGGTTGGTGGTGTCCCAGACGATGTGGTCGATGGGGCTGTCGAACACACGGTGCAGCGCCAGCGTCAACTCGACGACCCCTAGGTTGGAGGCGAGGTGGCCGCCCCGCTCCGTAATCACGGATATGATGGTGTCGCGGATCTCTTGGGCGACCTGGGCGATCTCTTCTCGGGAGAGCTGCTTCAGGTCGCTGGGCCCGTCGATCCGGTCCAGGAGACGGCTCGCCATGTCCGGGCCCTCCTTATGAGTGTCGACCGCGACCCTGGGACCCTGAGCGGCCCGGCGATTCCAGTCGCGGCGGCAAGGCGCCCCATCCGGTTGTAAGCCTGCACGCGGCACGCTCCATGCCTCGCCCGCTGGAGCCTACGGGCCTCACCACTTGGTCGACTCTTCCGCGTACACATGGTCGGGCAACGTGTAGCGGATTCCCTCATCGTCGAACAACGACGTTTCGAGCAGGGACGTGAATCTGCTGTAGTTGCTGTCTTGGCTGCGACTCGGAAGCAGCTTGCTGCGTATCACCTGATACCGCTTTTGCAGCTTGAACCACCCGACAGCCCCAAATGAAGAGAGTGGCGGATACATCAGTGCCTCCGCAATTTCCCTTCCGATAAGTCCGCGGGAAATACGGTACACGTACCGGGCCAGGCTGCGGCGCGCCGCCGGCTCGACTACCCCGGCAATCAACGGAGCCGAGTTGACCAGAGAGTGCGCCATGACGACCGACTCAAGTGGGGCATCAGGTTCGCACATGAGGCCGACGTCATACAGCTTCAGGGCTTCATCCGCATCACGGAACAGGATGGCCTCAGGAATGCCCATCAGGTAGCCGGAGTAGCGCCAAACGGCCATGAAGCTCTTGTACTCTTCGTCATTGTACTTGGCGCCCAAGGTCTTCATGTGCTTCAGCAGCCTTGCGGAAAAGGCGGAGATGGCGTACCCCAAGTGCGCCGAGCTAATCGGTATGCCCCAAGCTTCAGTATCCCAGTCTTCTGAATCCTTCAGGAGATGTCTCATCCGTGCGTGGACTAACCTAATACGGACCGAGAGTTTCCAGCCGTCGCCATACCTGTACAGGCCGCCGGGAAGGAATATCTCCATCATGTGACGGTTATTCTGCCCCAAACGCCTGATGCCCTGATCACGCACCCGCCCGGTAATGAAGAAGGATTTTGCTATATTCGTTGTGAATCCTTCTATCAGAACACCTGCGACGAACGCCGCAAGGATTAGCTGCGAGTTCCTGTGAAACATGCGGACAGCCGGGGCGAGTGCTGAGTAATCGAGCCATTCCGGCGGAGTTTCCGCCTCTCTGAAGAACTCTCGCAGCGAGGCCGGCGCGTCCCGCAGAGCCTCCTCACCCTCCTCATTCATGGCGGCCTGGATGAGCTGCCTTGACCTTTCCGGGCCGAGCTCTGCAAGGTCTTCCGTCATCGCTTCGCCCAGTGGGTCTCCAATGTGCGTGTGTGCGATGTAATTGTCGGCTATCCCAGGCGCAACAGCGCGGGCCTTTTCATATCCCTCACTGTAGTCTGTGGGTATGTTCATTGCTCCCCCCGTATCAACCACAAGTTCGACATCACCAGCTTCATGTCTCTTGCGGTTCCACCCGCAAATCGGGAAGCCAAGTCAGCCACGACGGCAGGTACCAGTTGCGCTTGCCCAAGAGCTGCATACTGGCGGGGACGAGGATGCCGCGCACCAGGGTGGCATCGAGGAGCACGGCTACGGCAAGCCCGAACCCTGCCTGCTGGTTGACGACCATGTCGCCCGAGGCGAAGCCGCTGAACACGGCGACCATGATGAGCGCCGCCCCCGTGATCAGGGACGCCGTCGAACGGAGGCCGTAGGCCACGGACTCGGCGTTGTTCTGCGTCTGGTCATACCTCTCGCGGATGCGGCTGAGCATGAAGACGTGGTAGTCCATGGACAGGCCGAAGAGGATGGCGAAGAGCACCAGCGGCAGCCACACGTCTATGGTCTCGGTCTGCTGGAACCCGAGCAGGTCCGCGCCAACACCCTTCTGGAAGACGAGCACCATCAGCCCGTAGGCGGCGCCCACGGACAGCAGGTTCATGATGATGGCCTTGATGGGTATGACGATAGAGCGGAAGACCACCAGCAGAAGGACGAAGCTGACGCCCAGGATCAACGCGAACGAGATCGGCATGTAGGTGTCGACCACCCCGTTGAAGTCCAGGTACCCGGCGGACAACCCGCCGACCGTAACCACTGCCGGAACGCCATTGAAGGCCGCCGGAATGTACTCGTTGCGCAGGCGCTCCAACGCCCCGAACGCGGCGCTGCCGCTGGGCGCCCCGGGCACCGGCACCAGCATCAGCCCCAGGTCCCCCGACGGGCTCGCCTGGGGAATGAACGTCCCCAGCTCCGGGTCGTCCATGACGGCCTGGCCCAACCGGGCGGTCCCCGCCTGCACCTGCGGGTCGTTCACGTTGCCGTCGATGACCACCCTGGCGGGGTTGACGTAGCCGAAGGAGAACTCCTCCTCCAGCATCTCGAACCCCGCCCGCGTATGGGAGTCCTCCGGAAAGACCTCAACGCTGTTGAACCCGAGGTTGATGTCAAAATAGTACACGGACGCCCAGACCAGCAGCCCGCCGACCACGATGACGCTGAGCACCGGGAAGCGCATGGTCCGGTAGGTGATGAACTCCCAAAACCCGTGGCGCTCCCCGTCAGAAGACTCGGCCGCCTTCCTTCTGAGGAATGGAAGGCTCAGCCAATCGATCCTGCGGCCCAGCAGCACCAGTACGGCGGGCAGCAGCGTGAGCGTGGCGATGACCGATACGATGACCACCGCAACCGCCCCAAAGGCCATGGAGAAGAACAACGTGTGCGGCACGATCATAACGCCAATCAGCGCGATGACCACCGTCGCCCCGCTGAAGAGCACCGTGCGGTTCGCCGTGGCCCCCGTCCGGGCGACGGCCTCGCGGTTGCTTAGCCCGCTGGCCAGCTCCTCCCGGAAGCGGGACACCACGAACAGCGAGTAGTCGATTCCCACGGCGAGGCCGATCATGGTGACCCACAGCTGCACGAAGAAGACCAGCTCGCCGAAGACATTGCCGAAGACCGCGACGAAGGCCGTGGCTATCGCGATGGAGACGACGGCCAAGCCGATGGGCATCAGCGCGGCCACCACCGCACCGAACAGCACCACCAGGATGAGCAGCGCCACCGGTATGCCTATGCGCTCGCCCTGCACCAGGTCCGACTCAGCAATCTCACCGTTCTCGTACGCGATGGTCGCGTCGCCCACCACCAGGACGCGGAAGCCATCCCGGCCGTCCGCCTCGTCGACGACGTGGATGATCTCTTCCGCGTTCTCCGTTGCGTCGGCTATCGGCCCCTTCATCTGCACGGAGATGACGGTCGTCCGCCGGTCTGCGGAGACCAGCCGTTCGTCGCCGAGCAGGTAGTAGTTCGCCCCGGCGGCCACCACGTCCGGCCCCAGGCTGATGATCTCCACCGAAAGCTGCTCAACCATGGCGCGAAACGCCTGGTCGTCCACCGTCAGCGATTCGTGCTGCACCAGGACGGCCTCATTGATCGGAGATGCCAACTCCGACCCTGCCAGCAGGTCGTCGGCCCGCTGAGCCTCAACCTGGGTGAAGGTCGAGATGAAGCGCAACTCGGTGGTCAGCGCGGTGGGTAGCAGGTTCTGGCTGATTCCCCCCGCGACCAGCACCATCAGCACCCATACGCCGATGGTGACCCACGGCTTTCGCGCGCTGAGTCGAGCCAGCCGTTCCGTCAAGGGGCCAATCCCTCCAGTCTCCGCTGAGATGGGTTCCTGCCCCGCACTCCGGTTCCTCCGCCGTCGCTACTCCTCCGGCAGGAAAAGCAACTGTCAAGTTACCAAACAATAGGGAATGGGTCAATCTGACGGCTTGGCGGCCTGTCTTCTAATACATGCTACCCAATTGGCTATCGTTGTTTCACACACCCCCGACCCGCACGGGCCCCGCGCTGCTCCTTGCGGGCTGGCAGCCTGGTCGCGATCACAGGTCGGTGTAGCCGGCCGAGCTGTCGTCAAGGTCAGCCGTGGGTGGCGTTTCCAGCAGTTGTCCGCCGTCCATCAGGGCGCGGGTGGCCGCCAGGGCTTTGGACAGGTCCTGGCTTGGGGGCGCGTAGACGCCCCCCGTCCGCAGGAATACCAGGCCGGTAACCGGGCGCTGGTTGACCGCCCGCTCCAGGGCGGCGGCATAGAGCGCTAGCTGCGGCAGGTAGGGGCTTGCCGCCTCCGGCAATGCCTTCCCCCCTATCTCGTCGGTCTTGAAGTCCACGACGGTCCAGACTCCCCCGGTCTCATACACCAGGTCCATCGTCCCATGCACCGGCACGCCTTCCCAGTCCCACGAGAAGGGCATCTCGAAGTATGCGCGCGTGTGGAGAGCGCGAAGCGTGGCTGCGAGGTCGCTCGCGTCGAACCGGTCCAGCATCGCGTCCACGTCCGCGACTATACGCTCCATAGCCTGCTTGCCGTGCCCTGCATCCAGCTTCGAAGCGAGCTCCGCCAGCCCAGGGCGCTCTCCGGTCGTGAACCAGAGCTCGATGGCCCTGTGCGCAAGGCTCCCCCGCACCAGGCCCAGACCGTCGCCGTGCCACTGGTAGCCGTTTGCCGGTGTTGGGGGTTTCAATGCAGTGACAGGGGTGCTGGTGCGCAGGGGGACCACAGGCGGCCGGGAGACCAGCGGCGGCATGATGTCCACTTCCCGCTCCTCCGGGGGCACCGGCACACGGCCGGGCGGAGGCCGCCGGGCGATGGCGCCGACGTCGACGGGAATCGGGTCGCGGACCTCCACTCCATCCAGCGGCCGGGCCGACAGGGCCTTGTGAGCAGCGGTCAGCCAGCCTTCGCCTTTATCGGAGAAGTCTCCGCTGATGTACAGCGCATCGGCTGCCCGCGTTGCGGCGACGTAGAACAGCCGCTTGTGTTCGGCCTCCTCCTCCTCCCTGTCCCGGAGAAACAGATAGCTATAGAACCCGGGCCGCCGGCGCTCGCCATCTTCACCGATCTCACGAGCTAGCGTCAGGGAGATGCCCTCTTCCGCGCGCCACCGCACATAGTCGTAGGTCTCCCGGGACGTCAGGTGCCCCTCGGGCACGAACACGATGGGAAACTGGAGCCCCTTGGCGCCGTGGACCGTGAGCAGCCGCACGACGTCCGCGTCATCGAGGACCGCCTGGCCCTCACGCGCCGCCAGCTCATCCCGGCGCCGGTGCACGTAGGTGACGAACTCGTCCAGGGACTCGCCTGCCAGGGTCCGTGCCAGGCCAACGAACTTGCGGATGTTCGCAAGGGCCTGGTCGCCCCCCTGCATTGCAGCCCACGCGGCCTCGAAGCCTGTCAGTCCAAGAGCTCGCTCCAGCAGCGCATCCGCGGCGGCAAAGGGGACCTCGCCTCGCAGATCCTCGAGCACCTCGGCGGCGCGCTCGCACAGGGGGCGAGCTTCCTGACGCACGCTCGCGGGCGGGCTCCGGAGCGCCGCCAGAAGATCGCCGCCGGACCGGAGCGCCAGGAGGGTCTGGTCGTCAATCATGAACAGGGGGGACCGCAGCGCGCCCACCAGAGCAATTGCGTCCTCTGGCTCAGCCAGCCATCCAAGCAGATTGGTGAGGTCCAGGACCTCCTGACGCGTGAAGAATCCCGCGCCCCCGGCGGTGCGGTAGGGGACCCGGTTGCCCTCCAGGGCCCGCTCGAAGAGGTGGACGTTGGTGAGCCTCCGGAGGAGGACCGCCACGTCGGACGGCCGCACGGGCCGGGACCCCCTTGCGTCGCGGTCCCAGACGGCGGCGCCGCTCCGCAGGAGCTCGGCCACTTCCTTTGCCACGGCATCGGCCTCGACCCTTCTCCGGTCGGCGCCACCCACCGCTCCACCCGACGGCGTCTTGCCGGAAACGGGCAGCAGCACCAGGTGGGGCTGCCGGGGCGAGGCCGTCCCGCGCCCGGTCATCGCCTGCATGGGGGCCTCAAACTCCTCTTTCGCGTCATCGAGCACGGCGCCAAAGAGGACGTTGAGCGTCTCTACGAGGGGGTCGTGGGCGCGAAAGGACTGGCTCAGCTCATGGATGGCCCCGGTGGCCTGCACGCCGTCCCGGAGCCTGGCGAAGTGGCGGACGTCGCCGCCGCGAAAGCGGTATATCGCTTGCTTGACGTCGCCAACGAAGAAGCACTCGGGCCTGGGCAACCCGGCATCGTCGCCGCCAGCCAGCAGGCTGAGGAGAGCAATCTGCGACGGGTTGGTGTCCTGCAGCTCGTCGACCATGAGGTGCCGGAACTGCGCCCGGCAGGATGCGGCGATGTCCGGATGGGACCTGAGCAGCTCCGTCGCCATGATGTCCAGGTCCGCGAAGTCGAGCGCCGCCAGCTCCCGTTTGCGAGCCTCGTACCGCCGGCAAGCGTCCCCGAAGAGCGCGCGCAGCGAGAGGAGGATTTCCACGGCCGGCTGGTCATGATCGTTCCAGCACGGTAGCTCCTTGAGCCGGTTGGCGGTGTCTCGCACACCGCGCAGCACCGCCTTGACCTCATCGAGGTCTTCATTCCAGTTCTTCGCGCTTCCGCCGGTAAGGTTGATACCGTTTCCAGCCTCGATAGCCCGCTCCCGGAGCTGCGACCAGTCCCCGTCACTGGGATCGCCAACGATCTGCAGCACGGACCGCAGACGCGTGGAGAGGGCGTCCTCAGCAGACCCGGCGTGGGCGCCCCTCAGCCACCGCACCTGCTCGACAAGCCGCGGGCAGGCACGTTCGACCTCGGTGCGCGAGTAGGCGTCCATCCGGGCGCGAACGTGCTCACCCCAGGACGCCGTATCGGCGCCCATCGCCCGGTACGCGCTCTCGACCTCGTCGCGGCGCGCCACCAGGTACCGAAGCTGGCCCATGGCCGCGTAGATGCCCATCTCCCGTAGCGCCAGTGCTCTACGGCCGTCGACGTCAGCGGCATCTTCGAGCGCGTCGACGCAGGCCTTGACCAGCTCGAGCTCCGCTTCGTCCTCAGAGAGGACCCTCGAAGCGGGATCGATGGCCGCCTGCACCGGGTGTTCCCGCAGGATTCGATGACACAGCGAGTGGATCGTCCCGATGACGGCTTCGTCGAGGTCCGCGCGGTGGTGCGCCAGCTCCGGCCTCGAGAGCACCTCGCGGCGGACCCGCTCCCGCATCTCCGTGGCTGCGGCATCGGTGAATGTCACGGCGGCTATTTGGGGAATCCGGTGCTCATCGAGCAGCGATATGTAGCGCTCGACGAGCACGCGGGTCTTCCCGCTCCCGGCCCCCGCAGTCACGAGGATGTCCCGTCCGCGCTCGGCGACAATCTCCGCCTGCTGTGCAGTCAGTCCCAAGATTTCCATCGGCTGAACTCGTTGACCCGGCAGACATGGCGCATCGCGCAGTAGGAAGGACAGGGCTGTACCTGTGGATTCACTCTGAAGTCGCCGGAGTCCACGGCGCTGCGTACTTCATTGGCAATGGCGACTACGTTGTCCAGCAGGGCGGCGTCCTCGCCGCGGGCGGTGTCGATGTCCCAATGCCGGCTGCTTGGGTCGAGCCATGCGTAGCGGGCTATGACCCTCGCCGCCCGGGCCTCCTCCCGTCCCAGGTACCCGTAGAGCTGCAGCTGGATACGCCGTCCGTCCTCGACGTGGGCCCTGGGTATCTGACGCCCCGACTTGTAGTCGACAACGGCGACCAGATCATCGCCCGCGTCCATACGGTCGAGCATCGCAATCACGCGCATCGGCGGGTCCAGGGGCAGGGTCGCCTCGATCCGCTGTTCAGCCCCGATGATCCGGGTCACACCAGTCTCCCGGCTGAGGTCGGCCTCTCTTTCCAGGAGGAGCTCGACCTGCTGCAGCGTCTTCTCAGCGTCGAGCCTCCAGAGAGCGGACCGGCCGAATCCCCACCTGGACGGCGCCGAGTTCCAGATCTCCAGGCCGCTGCTCCACAGCCGCTCGCTGGCCTCGCCGAGCACCTCCGGCAGCAGGGGTTCTCCCCGCTCGATGATCGGCCCCAGGGCGTCCTCCAACATTTCGTGAATGACGCTCCCACGGGTGGCCGCGTCTGCGCCCTCCGTCTCCTGCTCCAGCTCCCTCAGGCGCAGGCCGTACTGACCGAAGAACTGGAATGCGCACGTTCGGTAGGACTCGATCCGGGTGGCGCTCCACACGGCGTTGACGCCGGTGAGCCTTGGGACTAGGCCGGCCGCCAAGCGGCCCTCGTACTCGTGGGCGTGATCGAAGGAGCGGCGGAGCTGCTCTATCGCCACCGCCGTGCGCACGACGGGCCACGCCGGTTCTCCGCGGGGGCGAAAGCGGCCGCCCGACGACCACTGGCGGCTGCACGCGATGGCTAGCTCCCGTCGTGAGCCGGCGTGCTCGGGCGCGGGCATCTCCGCGTCAACGGTTTCGCCGGGCGCCAGGGAATCGAAGTAGTACGACGCCACCGCGGGCCGGCCGCGCTCGTCGGTCCGCGTCCTCCACAGGCACAGCGTGCGGTCCGCCCGCGTGGATACCGACCGCCACATCTCGTCTTCCGCCAGGCGCGCCTCCGGCGGCAGCCCAAGACCGGCCTGATTCAGGGAGTGGACGGCGTTGGAGTCCAGCAGGGCGGCGGCCGAGCGCGGCGCGGGAAACTCTCCTTCAATCAGCCCGCCCACGGCGAGGAAATCGAAGCGCAGCCCGTGGAGCGTGTGCATGGGGGCCAGGAGCACGCCGCCGGCCTCCCGCAGGACCACTGAGGCGGCGTCGAGCTTCCCTTCGAGGCGTGCGCGGAACGCGTCGAACGGCTCGGGGCCGCCCCCGAGCGTCTCGTGGATCGAGGCGAGCTCCGTGAGGTGACCTCTGAGGGCGTCGAGCTCCAGCCCGGCGCCGGGCTGCACGCGCGACTCTGGGCTGATGAGGGGACGGCTCCCAAAGAGCGCCTCCTCCATGCGCCGCGCATGCTCGGCAGTGGGACAGGGCGGTTGCTCCAGCAGCGCAGCCAGCTCTTGCAATGCGGTCGACATTCCGTCTGAGACTAGCCGCAGCAACTCCCGGTCGGCGCCGGGAGTCTCCGGCGAATCTGCTTCGGTCCGCAGCCCCGCGGTGACGCGCTCCAGGGCGTCCTTGCCCGCCCAGAAGTGGGTGTCGCGCGCACGCTTGGTGAAGAAGGCGACGCTGTCGCGCGCGAGCCCCCATCGGCCGAGGTCAATGAAGCCGCTGGACAGCACGGCGGCGAGATCTCGCAGATGCCAACCATCCTCCGCCAAGTGGAGCAGCCGGCGGACCCACGCGCCCAGGGGCTTGGCTGACAGCCGCTCCCCGGCTGCGGGATCGAGGGGCAGATCATACTCGGCGAAGACCTGGCGCGCGAGGCTGAGGTAGGGCGGCATCCTCCGGAACGTGACGGCTAAGTCGGACGGACGGAGCGACGTGTCCTCGGTCAGACGCCGCTTGATCTGCCGGGCGATGGCGCGCAGCTGTCCCTCACGGTCCGGCGCTCTGCCCGCAATCACCGTCTCTGGCTGGGTTGCACCATCACCGGCGAGCTCCAGGACGTCCGCTCCGGGGAGCCTCTTGAGGAGCCGTTCATAGTCGAACTCGGCCCTCGCCCCGGCGCGCGGGTCCATCGCGATCACTACGTCAGCTCGCTCACTCACGGCTTCGATCAGAGCAATCTCAGTCCCGCGCAAGACCTGGAAACCGTCCAGCATGACGAGGGGGGGCAGTGCGGCGCCGGCCTTCACGGCCGCGGCTGCCGCCAGTGCGACGTGCGCAGGGTGCACCCAGCCGCGCCCCTCGAGCTCGGTGGTGTACGCGGCGTACATGGCGCTCAGGGCCGTAAGGCTGGGGCGCCCGGTCTTCGCGGCTGCCGCCGACAATGCCGGGGAATCGACTGCCTCCGCCAGGAGGTCGCCAATGGCGCCGCTCAGGAGGCCTCGAAGGCCCTTGGTTGACGCAATGGGGGCAAAGTATGCGGCATGCCCGCCCTCGACCTCGCGCCGGACCGTGCGCGCAAGAAGCTCTTCGGTCAGGGCGAATGAGGGCATCCACAGGCCGGACACCAGCCCGCGGCTAAACTGACTGATGGTCTCCACGCGCAGCCGAAGGGCCACGCCGCACCGACCAACCAGCCTGCGCCGGAGCTGGTCGCCGTGACGCACGGTGGGTACGAGCACCGCCGTCTCGGAAAACGGGTCAGCGGCATACCGGGCGGCCAGCCGCGAGAGGAGCTCTTCGGACTTGCCGCTGCCCGGCCCGCCGATGATGATCGTGACGCTTGGCATGGTCGTAGACTCCCCTGGTGGCGGTGGTGGCCGCCATCCGGCGCCCCGGCGCGCTGTCCTCAAGTGTACGGCCAGCCGTGAGAATAGCGTCTTGGCGCGTCCTCCATTGTCGCACGGCCAGGGGTCAACATGCGGTTTGCGGGCCGGCGCGCGCCTTGGTATCGTCGGCGCATGCGAATTGAGCTGGGCAACGGGTTTGCCCTCCGGGACTGGGGCGCCGCGTGGGCCAACGGCGACCAGGAACGCTTTCTCGTCCTGGCGGACGACCACGACGTCTGGGTGAACCTGCGCGACCACTTCCCCCACCCCTACACCCGGGCCGCCGCCGAAGCTTGGGTGTCACTTCAGGCGGGCCGGGACCCGCCGGTGTGCTTCGCGATCTGCGACGGGGCGGGCCCCATTGGCAGCATCGACCTGCGGGTAGGGGAGGGTGACCTTCGGCACTCTGCCGAGATCGGCTACTGGCTGGGGAAGCCGTTCTGGGGACGGGGCATCGTGACGACGGCTGTGAGGGCGGTGACGGCCTATGGGTTTGAGACGTTTGGCCTCATACGCGTCGCAGCGTGGTTGAAGACCGGCAACAGCGCCTCCGCACGCGTGCTGGAGAAGGCCGGATACGAGCGGGAGGGGCTGCTCCGCCGGGCTGTTCTCAAGGCGGGCGTGCCCATGGACTACCTGCTGTACGCCATCTTGCGGGAGGACTGAGCGCAGCCTTCCTGGCGGCTTCACGGCCAGAACTTGAACGAAGGTGGTACTGTAGACGGGCGAGTTTAGCCCGACAGGGGCCGCGCCGGAGGACACTCTTGGACGCAGACAGTCACCGTGACGCGCTTCTCAAGGCCGTCGACGCTGCGGTGGAGGAAGCCTGCGCGTGGTTCGCGGGTCCGGGCCTCACCTCCCAGGCGAGGGTGGATGAGTGGGGCCCCCGGGAGGTGCTGGCGCACTTCTTCTACTGGCACCGGCTGACCATCGACGCGGTGGAGTCCGTATCGCAAGGAGGCCCTCCCGGGCGGCTCCAGGCCTCCTTGGACGAGACCAACGCGGCGGCGCTCGCGGGGCTGGCCGGCAAGGCTATCCCCGACCTGCTCGCCGAGTTTCGCGCCCTCCACGAGGATTACATGGCGCGGGTTGGAGCGTTCAACGACCTAGATGCTATCCTGAGGGTGCGCTCCGACGGGCGCGGGGCCAAGCTGCTGGAGCAGCTCGAGCTGAACGCCCGCCACATCCGCAATCACCTGGCCCAGCTGAGGGAAGCAGAAGCGGCACGGCCGCCAGCGCAGTGAGAGGGGGCAAGACGTCAGTGGAACATCAAGCGACCGGTCGGGTCACTTCCCAGGAGCAGTTCGGGCGACAGGCCCGCTACTACGTCGATAGCGTGGTGCACCGGGAGGGCGAGAGCCTTCAGGTGGTTGAGGAGTTTGCGGCGGGCCGAAGGTACAGGCGCGCCATCGACGTCGGCACCGGCGTTGGGTTCACCGCCTTTGCCGTCGCGCCCCTCGCCGACGACATGGTCGCCACGGACATCACCCCCGCCATGCTCGGAGAGGCGCGGCAGATCGCCGCCACGCGCGGGCTGGTCAACGTCGGGTACGCGCTGGCCGCCGCGGAGGCCCTGCCCTTCGCCGACGGCTCTCTGGACCTTGTGACCTCGCGTACGGCGGCCCATCACTTCCAGGACATCACAAGTGCCGTCGCCGAGTGGCGCCGCGTCCTGGCTCCCGGCGGCATGCTCATCCTCGCGGACACCGTGGCGCCGGAAGACCCGGCCATCGTCCCCTGGATGCACGACATCGAGCTGCGCCGGGACCCGAGCCACGTCTGGGAGCCGGCCCCCTCGGAATGGCTGGCGCTCCTGGACGAGGGCGGGCTCAGCGTCACCGATTCCGCCATCACTCCGGTGCACCTGGAGTTCGACGACTGGACGCGGCGCTCGGGCACACCGGCGGACGAGGTGGAGCGGCTTCGTCACGACTTCCTGAACGCTCCCCCGGCGGCGGTGGCGGCCTTCGACATCCGCCAGGACCGGGACGGCGCCATCCTGTTCCACTGGGACTGCCTGGTGGTGCAGGCAGCGCCCAAGGGCTAGGGGCGGTCTGAACACGTCCGCGGGCGCGGCAATGACGGGTCGCTGCGCGACGGCTTCGTGGGCGTGGGGCGGACCTGGTTTGATTGTCTTCCTTCGGTGGATAGTATAGGGTTTTTTTGCGCTTTCTGAAGCTGGAAAGTGCAAAAAGGGTGATTGTTTGCTTTTGGGGCCGCGGCGGTAGCTTCGGCGTGGGGTTGGCGATTTGATTGGATTTGGGGCGGGTCGCTGCCACGACGGGCACGCGGGGGAGGGTTGTGGCGTGGCGGGTGCGGGCATGACGGTTGTGCAAAGGTCTCCTTGTGCGAGTCTGTTACGGGGATGGTAGGGTGAATGGTCTTGTACTGGCAAGGGGAGAATGGCACAGCGGGGTCGCCGGCACGTCCTATCCAAGATACGAGGATGGCGGAACAGACGGGGTGGCATCAGAGGGCTGGAATCTCTGAAGGAACCCTCCGAGCAACTCAGCCCGGCCTATACTGAGCTGTTCAGATGTTCCCTAGCCGAGTCCCCGGCTCTCCCGGACCCGGCGCCGCACGACGTCCGGCAGCGTCTCCCGCTCGTCCACGATCCACGCCGGGTCCACCCGGGGGCTGGCGTGCAGGGCCTGCTTCGTGAATGGCGTGGCGACGGCAATGACGCTCATTCCCGCGCCGATGGCGGCCTGTACGCCCCGGGGCGTGTCCTCCAACGCAAGGCACTCCGCCGGGGGCACACCAAGCTTCTGTGCAGCGACACAATAGGCCTCCGGGTCGGGCTTGGAGCGCTCCACATCGTCGCACGTCACCACCGCTTCCAGGGCCCCGCCGATGCCCAGGGCCGACAGGACGTGCTCCGTCTCGTTCCTGTAGGACATGGTGGCGAGGCCAGTGCGGCACCCCAGCTCCCGGGCCAGCGCGAGCAGCCTGGGCGTGTCGGGCCACATGTGGTCGCGCAGCAGCTTGGGATCGGCAGACATGGCGCCGTAGACCTCCAGCCACACCCGGTCGAGGGCCTCCCAGGGCTCCGCAACCCCATAGGCGGCGGCCAGCGGCATCAGCGCCGCCTCCAGCCCCAGCCGCTCCACCATGGTCCGCGCCGCTTCGTCCCCAGCCGCTCCTACGACGGCCCAGCAAGCATCCATCACCTGCTGGCGTGGAAGTGCGCCCCCGCTTACACGCTGGACCGCGGCGGCATAGGCCTGTGCCTTGAGGGGCTCCGTGTTAATGAGGGTGCCGTCGAGGTCGAAGATGATGGCGCGAATCACGGCGTCGTGGCCGTTCCCGCGGGCGGCTGCGCCGCGCGCCTCTCGATGGCCAGGAGCTTGTTCAGGCGGCGTTGATGACGCTCCTCGCCGGTGAACCGGGCGCCGAGGAAGGCAGCCACCAGCTCCTTGGCCAGCTCGATGCCGATGATGCGCGCCCCCATGCAGAGCACGTTCATGTCGTCGTGCTCCACGCCCTGGTGCGCGGCGTAGGTGTCATGGCAGAGGCTGGCCCGGACACCGGGCACCTTGTTGGCGGCGATGGAGGCGCCGACCCCGCTGCCGCACACGATGAGCCCCCGCTGGGCGCGGGCCGTGGCCACGGCCCCGGAGACAGCGTCCGCGAAGTCCGGGTAATCGTCGGCCTGGTCCAGGCCATGGGCGCCCAGGTCCTCCACGTGATGTCCCTGGTCACGCAGCCAGGGGACCAGCTCCTCCTTGAGAGCGTACCCGCCGTGGTCCGCGGCGATAGCCACCCGGAGCGCCATGCCCTCTCCTCCATCCAGCGGTTCAGGGATGCACCGGGCGCTCACCCTTCGACAGGCTCAGGATGGCGCCTTCAATCAGTGGTGCGCAGGTAGTGTGCCACGAGAGCGGCTAAGGTACAATGCTTGACGGATTCTCTCCCAAGATCGCTGGAATTGCCCGTCTCTTGAGTTGACCCCCGCGCGGGGGCGTCGGTATAATTGGCGTGCTTCCCCTCTTCCTCTCGGAAGGATGGCGTGCGCGCCCACGGCTAACTCCCCAACGGAGGGCCCATGGCTGAAGCGGCCCACGAGGCCTGCGGTATTGTGGGGGTGTACACCCCCAACGAAGACGCAGCACGAATCGCCTTCTTTGGCCTCTTCTCACTCCAGCACCGCGGCCAGGAAAGTGCGGGCATCGCCTCCGGAGACGGCTCGCATGAGCCGTACGTGCACACCTCCATGGGCCTCATAGCCCAAGCCTTCCACGAGTTCGACCTCCAGCGCCTGCCCGGCCACATGGCCATCGGCCACACCCGCTACTCCACCACCGGCTCAGCGACGTCCGTAACGCCCAGCCCTTCCTGGTGCACGGCCTCCACGGCGCGCTGGCCCTAGGGCACAACGGCAACGTCATCAACGCCCTGGAGCTCCGGGAGGAGCTGGTCAAGGAATGGGGCTGCGCCTTCGCGACGACCACGGACTCCGAGGTCATCGCCCAGATGCTGGCAAACGCGCCCGGCAAGGACTGGACCGTGCGCATCGCCCACACGATGCGGCGGCTGCATGGGGCCTACTCGCTGACGGTCCTCTTGCAGGACGCGCTCCTGGCCATCCGCGACCCTCTGGGGGTCCGGCCCCTCTGCCTGGGGAAGCTGGGTGGCGGGTGGGTCGTGGCCTCTGAGTCCTGCGCCCTGGACCACATCGGGGCGCAGTTCATCCGCGAGCTGGACCCGGGCGAAGCCGTCATGATCAACGATGCCGGCGTCAAGACCGTGTACAAGGCCAACGAGGGCCGCCGGGCCCTGTGCGTCTTCGAAACCATCTACTTCGCCCGTCCGGACAGCACACTCGACGAGAAGCTGGTGTACACAGCGCGCCAGGAAATGGGCAGGGAGCTGGCCCGGGCGCACCCCGCCGACGCCGACGTGGTCATCGGCATCCCGGACTCGGCAACGGCTGCAGCCGTGGGGTACGCCGAGGAGTCCGGCATACCCTACCGTGACGGGCTGGTGAAGAACCGCTACGTGGGCAGGACATTCATCGAGCCCGACCAGCGCATGCGCGACCTCGGCGCACGTATGAAGTACAATCCGCTGCCGGAGATCCTGTCCGGCCAGCGGGTGGTCGTCGTGGATGACAGCATCGTCCGCGGCACCACGACGCCCCACGTCGTGAGCCTGATGCGCCGCGCCGGCGCGAAAGAGGTCCACCTGCGGGTGTGCGCTCCGCCGATCATCTCCACCTGCCACTTCGGCGTGGACTTCCCCACTCGCGGGGAGCTGATCGCGGCCCAGATGAGCGTGGACGAAGTGGGGCGAATGGTCGGCGCCGATTCCCTGGGCCACCTGAGCGTCCAGGGGCTCTTCAAGGCCATCAGCCGGCAGCCAGACAGCTACTGCGCCGGCTGCTTTACGGGCCGCTATCCCATGGACGTCCAGCTCGAGCTGGACAAGATGGCCCTGGAGCGCATCTGAGTGGGTCTGGCCTGCCCCGCTCCAGCCTTCCTCGGCGCCTCCCTGGGGGTTACCGATGTCTAGCCATGCGTACCAAGCCGCCGGCGTCGACCGGGACGCCGCCGCCCAGGCCAAGGAGCTCGTCACGGAGCACGCCCGGACCACCTTCACCCCGGGCGTGCTGAGCGACATCGGCGGCTTCGGCTCCCTGTTCCAGATTCAGGGCTTCAAGGACCCGGTCCTGGTCTCCCACACCGACGGCGTGGGCACCAAGCTCCGCGTCGGCGCTCTCCTGGGCCGGTACGACACCCTGGGCGAAGACCTGGTCCACCACTGCGTAAACGACATCTTCACCACGGGCGCCAAACCCCTCTTCTTCCTGGACTACATCGGCATGGGGGCCCTGGCGCCCGAGAGGGTCGAGGCGCTGGTCGGAGGCATGGCGCGGGCCTGCCGCCGCATTGAATGCGCCCTCATCGGCGGAGAGACGGCGGAGATGCCGGGGCTCTACCACGGCGACGATCTGGACGTCGTGGGCTTCGCCGTGGGCGCCGTGGAGCGCAACCTGGTCATCGACGGCAGCAGAGTCCAGGCCGGCGACCTGCTCCTGGGCATGCCTTCCAGCGGCCTCCACACCAACGGCTTCTCCCTGGCGAGGCACGTCTTAGGCATCGACAGCAATCCAGACGTCCTGTCCCAGGAGTTTCCCGAGCTTGGCGCCACGCTGGGAGAGGCCCTCATGGCCTCCCATCGCTGCTACTATCCGGTCCTTGCGCCCGTCCTGAAGCACATCAACGCCATGGCCCACATCACCGGCGGCGGCTTCTGGGAGAACGTGCCGCGGGTCTTCCCACCCAGGTTCCGCGCCCGCTTCAACGCCGGCGCCTGGGAGACCCCTCCGATCTTCAAGCTCATCCAGGAGCAGGGCGAGGTCTCCACGGAGGAGATGTACCGTGTTTTCAACATGGGCATCGGCATGGTGGTGGCGGCCGGGGTAGAGGACGCGGCGTCCATTCAGGCGGCGGTCCCTGAGGCCTGCGTCATCGGCGAGGTGGAGGAGCGCGGCGACGGCGCGTCCGTGGTCTTTGCCTCTTGAACCTGCTCCCGGCGCCTGCATGAGGACGATGGCGAAGGTGGAGGGGAAACCAGAGGAGGGTTATACCCTGTGAAAGCGCTGCTCAGCGTCTATGACAAGACCGGGCTGGCGGACCTGGCCAAGAGGCTGCACGGCATGGGTGCGGCCCTGGTGAGCACGGGCGGGACCCATCAGGCCATCCTCGAGGCGGGGTTGCCGGTGCAGCAGGTCTCGGACCTCACCGGCTCGCCGGAGTTCCTGGACGGCAGGGTCAAGACCCTGCACCCAACGGTGCACGGGGGCATCCTGGCCCGCCGCGACCTGCCCGCCCACGTGGCCGAGCTGGCCAGCCTCAACATTGAGCCCATAGACGTTGTGGTCGGGAACCTCTATCCCTTCGAGGCCACCATCAGCCGGCCGCAGGTCAGCCTGGAAGAGGCCCTGGAGAACATCGACATCGGCGGGCCGACCATGATCCGGGCGGCCGCCAAGAACCACCCTGCCGTCGTCGTGATCGTCGACCCGGCCGACTACGATTGGGTCGTGGAGCGGCTAGCGGGGGGCGAGCTCAGCGCCGATGACCGCCGCGCGCTCGCCGCCAAGGCCTTCCAACACGTCGCCCTCTACGACACTATGGTCGCGGGCTGGCTCCGCGGCCACGGCGGAGACCCTCCCGCCGAGCTGACCGTGGGGCTGCGCAAGGTGGCCGACCTGCGGTACGGCGAGAACCCCCACCAGGCGGGTACCCTCTACGCCGACGTTCCACCATCCGGCGGCGTGGTCGGCGCCACGCAGATTCACGGCAAGGAGCTCTCCTACAACAACATCCTCGATGCCGACGCGGCATGGCGCGCTGTTTCCGACTTCCCCGAACCCTCGGTGGCGGTGATCAAGCACACCAACCCCTGCGGTCTGGCTTCCCATCCAGACCAGGCCGAGGCGTACCGCCGGGCCTTCGACGGCGACCCCGTCTCCGCCTACGGCGGTATCGTGGGCTTTAACCGTCCCGTGACCGGCCAGGCCGCCGAGGCGATGCGCCGAGTGTTCTACGAGGTGGTCGTGGCCCCGGACTATGGGCCCGCGGCCCTCGAAAT
The DNA here is from genome assembly GCA_965197715.1 of Dehalococcoidia bacterium. Taxonomy (GTDB): domain Bacteria; phylum Chloroflexota; class Dehalococcoidia; order Lucifugimonadales; family UBA1127. The sequence continues at coordinate 1,121,421 of OZ240224.1, read as the reverse complement.
ACTCCAGAGGAAGCGGGACCTGCGCATCCTCCGGGTCCCCGCCGGAGGCGGGGTTGCCCCGGGGCCCCCGGACCTCCGTCGCGTCTCCGGGGGTCTCCTGGTCCAGCGGGGTGCCTCCCCGGAGGAGGAGCCCTCCGCGTGGAAGGTGGCCACCCAGCGGCATCCGACGGAAGACCAGCTCCGCGACCTTGCCTTTGCCTGGAGGGCCGTCAAGCACGTCAAGTCCAACGCCATTGTGCTGGTCAAGAACGGGGCCCTGGTGGGCATGGGGGCAGGGCAGCCCAACCGGATCACCAGCGTCCACCTGGCCCTGCGGGCGGCGGGAGAGAAGGCGGCGGGGAGCGTCCTGGCCTCGGACGCCTTCTTTCCCTTCGCAGACGGCCTGGAGCTGGCTGCCGAGGGCGGCGTCGCCGCCGTCGTGCAGCCAGGAGGCTCCATCCGCGACGATGAGGTCATCCGGGCCGCCGATGCCGCGGGCCTAGCCATGGTCTTCACCGGCATCCGCCACTTCCTCCACTAAGGACGCCAGGGTGAATCGCGCACAGGCAACGCGACTCGGGCTGCCCACCGCAGTACAATGACCGCGGCCGTCGATTCCCGCCGCCACGGTCTCCTTGTGGACGTCGTGCTGCCCGTGTACAACGAGGAGCGCGGGTTGGCCCAGAGCGTCGCGACGCTCCTGGAATGGCTGCCCGACAACCTCCCCCTGCGGTGGCGCATTACCATCGCCGACAACGGATCCATCGACGGCACCCTTGGCGTGGCCCAGTCCCTGGCGGAGCAGCGCGCAGAGGTACGCGTGGTGCACATGCCGGAGAAGGGACGCGGACGGGCCCTGAAGCGCGTGTGGTCCGAGAGCGACGCCGACATCCTCGCCTACATGGACATCGACCTCTCTACGGACCTCGCCTGCTTCCCCCCTCTGGTAGCCGCGGTGGCTGAAGAGGGATTTGACGTCGCCGCGGGCTCACGGCTGGCGCGCGGCGCCCGGACGACGCGGTCGCTGAAGCGCGAGATCATCTCCCGGGGCTACGTCCTGATCATCAAGCTGCTGATGTGGACCCGCTTCTCCGACGCCCAGTGCGGCTTCAAGGCCATTCGCAGGGAGGCCGCCCAGTCGCTCCTGCCCCTGGTGGAAGACCCCTTCTGGTTCTTCGACACGGAGCTGCTGGTCATCGCGGAGAAGGGCGGCTTCCGCGTCAAGGACGTGCCCGTGACCTGGGATGAAGACCCGGACTCGCGCGTTCAGATCCTGCGTACCATCGCCCAGGACCTCAGCGGCCTGGTGCGGCTGCTTCGGACCCGGCCCTGGGCCCGTACGGGCCGCCGGCGCTAGGCCGGCGCCACGGCCCCGTCGGCGCCAGCTACCAGCAGTGGTGTGAAGTCGTAGCCCAACCGCCGCAGCCGCTCACTGCCACCCTGTACCCGGTCCAGGATAGTCAACACTTTCACCACGCGGCACCCCTGCTCTTCGGCCGCGGCGATGGCATGAAAGAGGCTGCCTCCAGTGCTGCACACGTCGTCCACGACGGCCACGCGGCTGCCGGCCTCCAGGGGCCCCTCAATGAGCTGGCCCGTGCCGTGGTCCTTCGCCTGGCTCCGCACCAGGAACCCTCGCAGCGGCCCGGCCGAGCCATAGCTGGCATGCACCAGGGCGGCCACCATGGGGTCCGCCCCCATGGTCGGCCCCCCCACCGTCCGGGCGCCGCTTTCGAGGACCAGGGGAAGCAGCGCCTTGCTGACTAGGTAGGCGCCCTCGGGATGCAGGGTCAACAGCCGGCCGTCGAAGTAGTAGCTGCTCTCCTGGCCCGACGAGAGCGTGAAGGACCCGAATGTCAGCGCCCCGAGCTCCTGTGCCAGCTTCAGGATAGCGGCGCCTTGCTCTCCACTCATCCGCCCTCTCCTTGTTTCGAGTAGAGCCCGTGCTCCAGGACGTACTCCTCTACCTCTCGCGGCACCCAGTAGCGTATGGGCAGCCCCTGCGCGACGCGCTGTCGAATCTCAGACGCCTGGATGCCGATGTTCAGCTCGCCCAGCATGTGGACTCGCCCCCTGGACATGGGAAAGCGCCGCTCTACACTCTCCACCCGTTGCGCTCCGTTGCCGGGCCGGCTTACGACCACCAGGCTGCAGAGCCTCAACAGCCGCTCCGGCTCTTTCCAACGGTCCAGCCCCTCCAACGAGTCCGCTCCCATGATGAAGTAGAGCTCCGGCTCGCCCGGCAGGTCCCGCCGGAGCTGCGCGAGGGTGTCGACGGTGTAGGTCGGGCCGGTCCGGTCCACTTCAAGTGAAGACACCGAGAAGCCCGGATCGCCCGCAACCGCCAGCCGCGTCATCGCCAGCCGGTGTGCTGCACTGCTGACCGGTTGTGCGCTCTTCATCCACGGCTGGCCAGTGGGGACAAGGACGACTCGCCCCAACCCCAGGCGCACCCTGGCCTCCTGCGCGATGATGAGGTGCCCGGCGTGGATCGGGTCGAACGTGCCCCCGAATATCCCCAGCTTCATGCCCATCTTCCCCGCTCGATAAGAGGCCCGCGGCTAGGCTGGCCCCCGGACCCGCTGTCTACCCCACCCAATCAAACTCCGTCCTACCGATTCGGACCGTGTCACCCGGTCCGGCGCCAAGCGACTCCAACGCCCTTGCCACGCCCATGCGGCGCAGCGCCTGCATCAGCTGTATGGTCGCCAGCCAATCGCCGGGGTTGACTCGTGCCGCAAGGCGTTCCGCCTTTGGCCAGTGGACCTCGAAGGCGTTACTTCCCGTCCTCAACACCTCCAGCTTGCGACGCCCCACTGGCGGTGGTTCGATTACCTGCCCGGGCTTGTAGCGCGACGCGGCAGGCAGGGGAATCCCCTGCAGCTTCTCCAGGAGCTTCCTCACCAGCCCGTCAACCCCCTCGCCCGTGGCCGCGGAAACGAAGAGCACTGAGTCCGCGACGCCCTTTAGCTCGTTGCGTATATCCTCCGCCCGCTGGCGCACGTCCGGGACGTCCACCTTGTTCACGGCAACGACCCTTGGCCGGTTGACCAGGTCTTCGCTGTACTCCTGGAGCTCCCGGCTCAGCTGGTCGAACTCCTGCCGGATAGCCGGGTTCGTCCCATCCAACATATGCAGCAGAAGCCTCGTTCGCTCGGCATGCCTCAAGAATGCGTGACCCAGGCCAACGCCCAGATGAGCGCCCTCCACAAGGCCCGGCACCTCCTCCATGATGAAGCTGGTCCCCCGGGACTCCACCACGGCAAGCACCGGCTCCGTGGTGCTAAAGGGGTATGCGGCAATCTTGGGGTGAGCCGCCGACACCTGCGTCAACAGGCTAGACTTCCCAACGTTCGGGACCCCTACGACACCCACGTCCGCCAGCAGTTTGACCTCCAGCTTCAGATGAACGTCCTCCCCCGGCTCCCCAACCTCCGCCAGCCGCGGCACCTGGTTTGTCGCGGTCGCAAACCTCTTGTTCCCAAGACCTCCTCCCCCACCCCTGGTGACCCGCAGCTTTACCCCCGCCTGGTCCAAGTCCGCCATGAGCCGATCGGCGCCATCAGAACCCACCCGAAAGACCAGCGTGCCTACAGGGACCGGCAGAACGACGTCCTCGGCGCTCCCGCCCGTCTTGTTCCTCCCTTGGCCGGGACCTCCGCGGGCGGCACCGAACTTCTGCCTTTGATGGAAGAACAGCAGTGTTGCCTCCCCTGGCCGCGCCTCAAGGAAAACCGACCCACCGGCTCCACCATCCCCACCATCCGGTCCGCCGCGAGGAATGTACTTCTCCCGGCGGAAGCTGATCGCCCCATCCCCTCCAGCCCCGGACGAGACTAGTATCTCTGCTGTATCAATCATTCTTGTAATAAATCCTATCTCAGTATCTTCATATAGTAAGACCTAACAGGGGCGATAGTAAGGGCCTGCGGAGTGTGAGACTACGTTCAGAGTGAGCGTGAGCCTCGGGGATAGAGAAGGGTGATCTATCGTGAGGGTATGAGAGAATGCAATCGCCCGGTGTGCGCTACCCGGCGAGAGCGGGCATCCGAACGCGGTGACCGAGTTCGGACACGTCGGCGGCGAAGGACGGGTCTGCGGCTAGCTGCTTGCGCACCTGGCTGAATGCCTGATGCACGGAGCTGGGGTGCCTTCCGCCGAGAAGCCGGGCAATAGAGCCTGGGGGCTGGTGGAGCTCCTTCCCAAGGAGGTGCATGGCGACGCGCCGTGCCAGCGACGCTTGCCGGTCTCTGCGCGACCCGCAGAGGCTGGCGGAGCTCAGGCCGAAGTGGGCCGCGATGGTCTCAAGCGCTGCCTCGGGGGGGAGAGAGTCGGCCGGAGGCGGCTTGGGTATGTCGCCTAGCGCCTGCCGCACTAGGTCCACCGTGAGGGGCTTGGAGCAGAGGTCTGCAATGGCAACGACCCGTGTGAGATACCCCTCCATCGTGCGGACGTTCCCCGGTGACACCACCGCGATAGCCTCCAGCACAGAGTCCGGCACAGATGTCGAGAGGCTCTGGGCCTTGGCCCTGAGGATCGCAAGGCACAGCTCGGGCGGAGGCGGCTGTATGTCGGCAACGAGGCCGGCGCCGAAGCGGGACCTTAGGCGCTCGCCGAGGAAGCTCAGAGCGCTGGGGGGTTGGTCGGCGCTGAGTACAATCTGGCGCTCCGCGAGGTAGAGCTCGTTGAAGAGGTGGAAGAAGCCTTCCTGGGTCTGCTCCTTGCCGGCGATGAACTGGATGTCGTCGATGAGCAGTGCATCCACGGATCGGTACCGCTGCCGGAAGGCGGGCATGGCGCCTTCCCGAATGGCCCGGATGAAGGCATTGGTAAACTGCTCACAGGTCTGGTAGAGGGCATTGCAGCCCCGCTCCCGCAGGCGGAGTGCGGCTGCCTGGAGCAGGTGGGTCTTCCCCAGGCCCACGGGCGAGTACAGGAACAGCGGGTTGTACCGGTTGCCGGGGGCTTCGGCGACTGCCCGGGCAGCCGCATAGGCGAGCTCGTTGGTGGGCCCCGCGACGTATGAGTCGAAGGTGTAGGACGAGAGTAGGTCGGACTGTTCTTGACGAGGAGGCGGCCCCGCGGGGCCAGTGGCGGGCTCAGAGTCGTAGGCGTGGGGGCCGGGCGATGCGGGTGGGACGGGATGGGTCACGCGGAACTCGACGTCCAGTGCGCGCTGCGCCAGCCCTTCGACGGTCCGGTGGATGAGGGCAGACAGGCGCTTCTCCAGGTACTCGGCGGTGAAGGGGTTGGCGGCGCCGACTACCAGGTGGCTGTCACTCACGTCAAGGGTAACGGTGCCCTTGAGGAAGGTGTCGAAGGTTGGCTTGGGGACCTGCACCTGGAGCTCCCCCAGAGCCGCGTCCCAGAGCCGTGTCGGGCCGATAGAGGGCATGAGCCGGTCAACCTACGCTGATGAGATCTTGATGAAGCAACAGCACCCAGGGACTGTTAGAGGGCGCCTACCGAAAATAGCAAGGAATAGGGCACAGCGCTAGCGCGAAAACTCGTGAAAATCGGCTCGTTTTCGGGGCTTTTGAAAGCGTCTCAGCAATTTTCTACGTTCGGCACGTTCTAGCGTCAAGCAGAAATAATCCGGTATCCAATCATATTATTGAAGCTAAACTATATATGAACGGGTGTATTATAATATAGACAGGTTCAAGCGCTTGCGTTTTTCTTCAATTGGCCCCTTCGGAGGCGCTGAAGGGGATATCCCTAGAAAAACTGTTCTGGGGCTGCGGGCGCCCTTGGAGTCGGGTTCGGGGCACATCATATAATTCTCCCCTGGAGGAGCATGCGTCTCGTATTCCTCGGGACCCCCGAGTATGCCGCACCGGTTCTGGCCGCGTTGCTGAAAGCGGGCCATCAGGTCGCGGGCGTCGTTACCCAACCGGACAAACCGGCAGGGAGGCGCCGGCAGCCTGAGGCGCCCCCGATGAAGCTTGTAGGCACGCAGAGGGGGATTCCCGTTCTGCAGCCGGCCTCCTTCCGCGGTGGGGAGGCGGTGGCGCAGGTGGAGGCCCTGGCGCCGGAGGCCCTGGTCGTAGCGGCGTACGGCAAGATCCTCCCCCCGGCCCTGCTCGCCATCCCGCCGCTCGGAGCGCTCAACGTCCATCCCTCGCTCCTGCCGAGGCATCGCGGTCCGTCCCCCGTGGCCGCTGCAATCCTCGCGGGGGACGAGGTCACGGGCGTCACCATCATGCTGCTGGACGAGGGGATGGACATGGGTCCTATCCTGGCGCAGGAGGCGACGCCGCCCATTGACGCCGGGGAGACGACGGAGACGCTGACTCCCCGCCTCTTTCTGCAGGGCGCCACTCTCTTGGTGCGGGCCCTGCAGGCATGGGAGAGGGGAGAGACGGCGCCGCGACCCCAGAACGAGGCCCTGGCTACGGTCAGCCATCGGTTGACCAAGGACGATGGAGAGTTGGACTTTCACGAGCCCGCCCCAACCCTCTGGAGACGGGTGCGGGCATATCAGCCCTGGCCCGGCGCGTACACCCGCTGGGAAGGGCGGCTCATCAAGCTGGTGGCCACGACACCCGCACCCGCCGAGTCAACAGAGCCCGTGGCGCCGGGCCGCGTCGTTGGGATGCGCCCGGGCGCCATGGCAGCGCTGGCCATTGGCACGGGCAGCGGCGTCTTGGAAGTGCAGCAGCTCCAGATGGAGGGGAAGCGGGTTGCCTTGGCACAGGAGTTTCTCCGTGGCTATCCTGGTATCATCGGGGCGCAGCTGCCAAGCTAGAGGCCGCACCAGCCGCTTGCATCGCCGCAGACCAGGAGAGTAGGCTCTGCGCAGGGAAGGCCGGACCGCCCAGCGCCACGGACCGCAGGCAACGAGGAGAGAAGCATGACGCGCACATTGAACTCCATCCGGTTCGGCCTCAACCCCCGCGGCGTGCCCTACGACGTCGTGGTGGCGCAGGTCAGGGCCGCCGAGGCCGCCGGCTTCGACACTGTTACGTTCAGCGACCGGCCTCCGGAGGACAACCTGGAGGGCTGGACGCTGGCGTCCGTCGTCGGGGCGCTCACCAGCCGCGTCATCCTGACCCACTCAACCCTGAACGTACCCTTTCGAAATCCCGCCCTTCTAGCGAAGATGGCCGCCAGCCTGGACTTCATTACCGGCGGCCGAGTGGAGCTGACCCTTGGCGCCGGAGGCCAGGAAGGCCACTTTCGCTCCTACGGCATCGACTTCGGCGCCCCCGGTGAGAGGTTCACGGACCTCAAGGACGCGGTGGCCATCATGCGGGGCCTGTGGAAGGGGGGACCCTTCAGCTACCAAGGGCGCCTGTTCAGCGTGGAGAACGCCGAGGCGCCGCCCCAACTCGCTCGTGGCGCGATCCCCATCATCATCGGCGCCGGGAGGCCGCGCATGCTGCGCTACACAGGGGCCGAGGCCGACGGCTGGATCAAGAACGGCGGCTGGCCCGAGTCCATGGACCAGTACCGCGGTCTGCTGCAGCAGGTGGAGGAGGGCGCAGAGGAGGCAGGACGGGACCCGCTTACCATCCGCCGTGTCCTCAACGGCACGGGGTACGTCGGCGAAGGGCAGCCGCCCGGCAGCGACGCCCAGCCGCCCCCAGGCGGCCAGGGCGGCCTCATCGGCCCGGCCGAGCGTATCCTCCAGACCGTCGATGAGTACGCTAGCGCAGGCGTCGACACGTTTCACCTGCGCTTTGCCGGACCCGAGTCCATGGAGCAGATCCACCGCTTCGGCGAAGATGTCATCGCGCCCCTGCGCCGCAGCCAATAGCGCTTGAGCGCGAGACCAGTCTCGCGCTTCCACCGACCAGCGCTGGAGGGGGACTAGGCCCGTCATGGCCTGGTCCGGGGGGAGACCCTGACAGGGCCAGGAGAAGACCGTGCCCGAGGCACCCGATCTGGAGGTTATCCAGGAGGTCTTGAACCGCCGGGTCCGGGGCCTGTGCGTCGTCTCTGCGAGCGTGCTGCGGCCAACGGTCCTGCGTACGCTCAGCGCCGAATTCGCCACGGACGTTTCCGGGCGGCGCTTCAAGGGGTTCCGGCGGCGGGGCAAGTTCCTGCAGGCGGACCTCTCGGACGACCGCGTCCTGCTCGTGAACCCCATGCTTACCGGCCTATTCCAGCTTTGCGCCGCCAAGGAGCGGGTCCAGAAGAAGACCTGCGTCGTGTTGGAGCTGGAGGGGGGCGTGGAGCTGCGCTACCTGGACGATCGGCAGATGGGCATGGTCTGGTACATGACGCCGGACCAGCTCCACACTATTCCGCGGCTGCTGGAGCAGGGCCCTGACGTCATGGAGATCACACTGGAGGAGGTGAAGGCGCGGCTCAAGCCCTTCCGCGGCGAGATCAAAGGCGTGCTTACGCGCGGCGCCCTGGTGGGGGGCATCGGCAACGCCTATTCGGACGAGATCCTGTTTGCCGCCGGTGTCTCGCCCTTCCGCAAGGTGGGCGCCCTCTCCGACGTCGAGCTGGCGCGCCTTCACGGGGCCATGGGCGACGTGGTGCGCGAGGCTACTGAGGTGCTGCGGGAGCGCATGGGGGAGACGCTTCACGTCAAGGTACGCGACTTCCTGAAGGTGCACAACAAGGGCGGCAAGCCCTGCCCCGTCTGCGGACGCGCCATCAGCCAGCTCACCGCCAATGGGCGCATCACGAGCTACTGCCGCGGCTGCCAGCCGGGGATGCTCGTGCGGAACTAGCCCGCCTTGCCCTGGGCCGCGACGGCCGCCGCCGCCTTCTGGATTTCCTCGGGGTCCCCCAGGTAGTAGTGGGTCAGCGGCTTCAGGTCGTCGTCCAACTCATAGACCAGTGGTACGCCCGTGGGCAGGTTCAGATCGACGACCTCGTCGGCGCCCAGGTCGTCGAGGTACTTGACCAGGGCGCGCAGGCTGTTGCCGTGGGCAGCGATGAGGGCCCGCTGCCCCGCCATGATGGCCGGCGCGATGGTCCCCTGCCAGTAGGGCAGCAGACGGGCTACGGTGTCCTCCAGGCTCTCGGTGACCGGGGCGCCCCCGGGGCCCAGCTCCGCGTAGCGGGGGTCCTGCCCCTGGTAGCGATCGTCGGACCGCTCCAGGGGCGGCGGCGGCACGTCGAAGCTGCGCCGCCACACCAGCACCTGCTCCTCGCCGTACTGGGCGGCGGTCTCGGCCTTGTCCAGCCCGGTGAGGCCGCCATAGTGGCGCTCATTCAGGCGCCAGGAACGGTGCACGGGGACCCACATCAGGTCCATTCCGTCCAGGACGATCCAGAGCGTGCGGATGGCGCGCTTCAACACCGAGGTGAAGGCCACGTCGAAGGTGTAACCGTCGCTCTTCAGGGCCTGGGCCGCCCGGCGCGCCTCCGCGATCCCTCCTTCAGAAAGGTCCACGTCCACCCAGCCCGTGAACCGGTTCTCCAGGTTCCAGGCGCTCTCGCCGTGTCGCAGCAGCACCAGCTTGTGCATGGTCTCCCCCTCCTGACTTAGGGTCCTTCAGCCCGAGTGCCCGGCTCGGACGCCTCCGCGTTAGAGGTCCATCTCTATGCCCACCGGGCAGTGGTCGGACCCCATGACCTCCGGCAGGATGAAGGCGCCCGTGACCGTGGGCATGAGGGCAGAGGACACGTAGACGTAATCGATGCGCCAGCCCACGTTTCTGTCGCGGGCCCGGGACTTCATGTCCCAGTAGGAGTACTGCCCCGGCTCCTGGTTGAACTGCCGGAAGGTATCGACGTAGCCGCGCTCCTCATACCGGTCCATCCACGCCCGCTCGATGGGCAGGAAGCCGGAGGTGTTCGCGTTCTCCCTGGGCCGGGCCAGATCGATGGCGTGGTGAGCGGTGTTGTAGTCGCCGCAGACTACGAGGTTTCGGCCCTGTGCCCGGAGGCCCTCGGCGAACTCCAGAAATGCGTCGTAGAACGCCATCTTGTAGTCGAGCCGCTCCTGGCTCGACTGGCCGTTGGGGAAGTAGATGTTCAGTATGGTGAACCGGGGAAACTCGGCGAGGATGACCCGGCCCTCCGTATCGAACCGCTCGATGCCGATGCCGGACTGGACCCGCAGGGGCGCTTCCCTGGACAGGATGCCGACACCGCTGTAGCCCTTGCGGTCGCCCCAGTTCCAGGAGGCGTGATACCCCTCGGGTTCCAGGAGCTCCTTGGGCAGCTGGGCCGCCTGGGCTTTCAGCTCCTGTGTGCCGAGGATGTCCGGCGACTCCTCGCGCAGCCACTCCAGGAACCCCTTGCGGTGGACGGCGCGGATGCCGTTCACGTTCCAGCTCAGCAACTTCATGGTCACGACTCGCTCGACTCAAGTTGGCGCGCCCGGATGCGCGCCCTCCTCAGACCGGCAGCTGGTCGGCGTCGGGCGCGGGTTGGAGGTCGAAGGCGTTGTTGATGGCGGAGATGTACTGGTACTGGCCGATGGTGGCGGTGAGCTCCACCAGCCACCGCACGCCGTGGCGGCCCACGAGCGCGTCGAAGAGCGCCTGCTCCACCCTGTTCTTCTGAAGCAGCTGGCGGACGTAGTCGATGATGTCCCGCTCGTCGGGTTCGAGGCCGCTGACGTCAGCGCGATGCCGCACGGCCTCGATGGCCTCTTCGCGCAGGCCGGCGTCGCGGCCCACCTTCACGTGGGACGCCCACTCATAGGCGGCGTCCTTCTCGCGGGCCACGGCGATGACGGCCAGCTCGCGCTCGGTCATCTGAAGGGTGGACTGGAGGCGGACGTGGGCGCCCGCCTCCATCACCTTCTGGGCCAGGCCGGGGCTGTGCATCAGGACGCTGAAGGGCCCGCGGACGCCATGGAGCACCTGGACAATGGCGTCGAACTCGTCGTGGCGGTCGGCGGGCACGTCCGCCTTATCGGAGACCATCTTGATGCGGGGCATGGGACCTCTCCTCAATGGGTTGGCAGCATTATGACACAGCGGGGCCGGTGGAGGAGGGGGCGGGGTTGCTGTGGAGCGGGCGATGGGACTCGAACCCACGACAACTTGCTTGGGAAGCAAGGGCTCTACCACTGAGCTACACCCGCCCGCGTAGAGGACATTCTAGCAGCCGCCGGGCCTCTGTCAACGCCCGGATCCCGCGCCGCGCCGCCACCCTGGATTCCCGGTCGCTAGCGCGACGGCTTTGTGGGCGTGGGTTGGGGCGGGGGCGGCCCCCCACTACTGCCGCCCTGGATTCCCGCTTTCGCGGGAATGACGGAAGGGGGGGTGCGGGAATGACGGTTGTGCAAAGGTCTCCATCGCAGCTGCTGGCGGCAGGCCGCTTGATTGCTCTCCTTCGGTTGATTGTCGACAGCTTTTTTTCCCGCACTTTTGAAGCTGGAAAGTGCCGAAGAGGGTGATTGTGTGCCGGGGTGATGGTTCCTTCCTTGCTTGGATGGCGCAGGGGTACGCCGACGGGCCGTTTGAAGCCGGACCGTCCTTCCGCAGCTGGGTGCGGCGCCGATTGCTCTGTGTTTGGTGTGTGCATCTCGGGCGACTTCCACAGCGGCAAGGTCTGGGGCCTGCGCTACGCCTGCGCTACACCTGGTCCGCATCACGGAGCGCCGGGAGGGGTTTGCACCACACTCCCCATCTCCGCCTTTGGGGAGGACACGGAGGGTGAGCCCTGCGTCCTCTCCTTGGACCGCGGCCTGCATGGCATCGCCGCGGGACACTTGGACCGCCGCCACGCACCTTCTCGCTGAGGGGCAGCACGTCATGGGAGTGCTTGGCCGCCCTGCTGCAAGTTGACCTCCTTTCTTCGGCTGGTGTGTTGGGGGGAGCGTAGGGCATATGTTCTGTTTCGGCAAGGGGATGATGACAGAGGGGTGTGCGGCGCGCGTCCTTCGACAGGCTCAGCAACTGTCTTAGCTGTCAAGAGTTGAAACCGGCGGGGTCCCAACGGCGATAGTCCCGTACCATGACGTTGAGGATGGTCAACAGCTTGCGCATGCAGGCGGTAAGGGCTACCTTCTTCGGTTTCCCGGCAGCACAGAGGCGTTGGTAGAATGCCTGGAGCACGGGATTGTACCGGGTGGCAACCAGGGTTGCCATGTAGAGCGCAGCCCGGACATGCTTGCGACCTCCCCACACCGATCGCTTCCCGCGAAAGGCGCCGCTGTCTCGGTTGAAGGGCGCCACCCCCACTAGGGCAGCGATCTGCCCGCGGTTCAGGGCGCCCAGTTCCGGCAGTTCCGACAGGAGGGTCATAGACAAGACCGGCCCCACGCCGGGGGCGCTTCGCAACAACTGGTCTTTGGCCTTCCACATGGGCGAGGAACGGATGGTATCGTCCAGGTCTCGATCCAGCTGCTCCAGGTTGTCTTTCATCCACTGGATATGCTCCTGAACCTGGGGGCGTATCCGCCGGGTGGCGGTGCGGAGCCGGTTCCCTTCCGCAGCGATCATCTCCACCAGTTGGCGGCGCCGGGCTACCATGGCGACCAGTTCCCTGGCGGTGGCATCGGGCAGCGGTCGTACCGCGGGCTGGACGGCTTCGGCAAAGTGGGCCAACGCATGAGCGTCCAGGGCGTCCGTCTTGGCCAGCTTCCCGGTGGCCCGAGCAAAGTCCCGCACCTGCCGGGGATTCACCACTACGACGTGCAGTCCCGTTGACGCCAGTTCCGCTGCCACGAGCGCTTCCATGCCACCGGTGGCTTCCAACACCACCAACTCCGGCCCTACCCCCTTGAGGAAACCCGCCAGAGAGCTGATGCCCTCCGGGGTGTTGGAGACCTCCTGTGCTTCACCTGTTGGACGGACCGCCAGGTCCAAGCGCTCCTTGGAAACGTCAATGCCAACAAACACTGGGGCTTCCTTCATTCAACTCCCTCCTTTCACGTCAGTCCTCCTACTCCGGCCCTTCCTTGCTCATCCGGGCTCCATGGCCCGATCAACTTGTATGATCAATACGCTCGGTCAATAGGCCTATTGGCTGGGCAGGCGGGGAGGGCGCGTCGTAAGCAACTGGGTGAGCCAGGCGGAACCCTGGACTGCACCGGCGAACAGTGAGACACCCTTCCCTCCGTACTGGTCGCTCCGAACGGATACACGGGCTTCGGGCCCGCATCTACAAGTGTGGAGGACACAGGCACCATCAAACCGGGAGGGTAAGGCATGGAAGTGGTAGCAGGCATTGACGTAGGCAAAGCCAGCTTGGACGTTTCGGTATCAGAGGGTCCGGTACTCCGGTTCGACAACACGGCGAAAAGCATTACCAGGCTGCTGAAACATCTGAAGGAGCAGTGCACCACCATGACCGTGTGCGAATCCACCGGCGGGTACGAGCGGCTGCTGGTCAGCCGGTTGCGGAAGGCCGAGATAGCAGTGCGCGTGGCTCACCCGAGCCGGGTGCGTTCCTTCGCCCGGGCTTGTGGCTACGAAGCCAAGACCGATCCTAGAGACGCTCAGGTGCTGTCCCGTTTCGGCCAAGTGTTCCCTGATTCAGACACGCCGGAACTGGAGCCGGAACGCGAGGAATTGCAGGACTTGCTGCGGAGGCGGCGGCAGTTCGTGGAACAGCGAGTCCAGGAGCTGAACCGGCTGGACAAGGGCGTCTCCGCTGCCGTTGCCAACTCTACCAAGCGCCACATCGCCTGGCTGGACAAGGAGATTGCGCAGCTGGAGGAGGAGTACCAGGAAGCGCTGCAGAGTAGCTCTTCCCTGGCAGAGCGCGCCGCGTTGTACCGCACCGTGCCTGGCGTGGGACCATTGACCGCTGCCATCCTGGTAGCCCATCTGCCCGAACTGGGCCATTGGGACAGCAAAGCATTAACCTCCCTGGTGGGTCTGGCCCCCTGGTCTCGAGATAGCGGCCAGAAGCGAGGCCAGAGGGCAATCCGGGGCGGCCGCGGCATAGTGCGTAAAGCCCTCTACCTCTCTGCATGCTCAGTGATTCAGGTCAATGGCGAACTACGCCGTTTCTATCAGAACCTGCGTCAACGTGGGAAACCTGGAAACTTGGCCTTGGTGGCAGTGATGCGCAAGCTGCTGTTGCAGTTGAACGCGCTAGCCCGGCGGCAAACACCCTGGGTTGTTCGGCCCGGATAGAGGTATCTACTCCTCAATTTGGCAAAGACCTTGACACCCAACCACGGATACTGTTCGGGCTCTGAGCAGGTTGGGCGTGACGACCTCGCTGAGCCACGGTCTTTGAAGACCCAGGACGGATCGGTCTGTCACGCCCTATCCAAGATACAAGGATGGCGGAACGTGCGGGGTCGCCGCTGCGGGGCGGGGCGTCCACCGCACTGCCAATGAGACAGGAGGGCAATACCGGCGTGATGAGGGGCGTGATCGGGTAGGGGACTCGGGAGCGGTCTGCCCCTTGCCCTCTGCCGCCTGCGGGCGTATCATCTGCCCATTCGCAGGAAGTGGTTGAGGTTATTCGAGAGGAGGCCCCCATGCCCGGCATCATCGACGCGGATACGCACATTATCGAGCCACGAGAGGTCTGGGAGGAGTTCGACTCGGGGCGCATAGCCCAGCGCCCTATCGTCGTCCCCGGGCCGAACAGGCTCCACTGGCTGATCGACGGCAAGCTCTTCCCCAACGCGGGAGGGAGGCGCGGGTACAACTCGGCCAGCCCCATGGACGATGAGACCAGGGCCACACGGCCCGACTCCGGCTCCCGGGAGCTTCTGGACATCCCCTACCGCCTCAAGGACATGGACGAGATGGAGGTGGAGACGCAGGTCATCTACCCCACCCTCTTCCTGGCCTTCATCACAGACGATGTCGGCCTGGACATAGCGTTGGCGCAGGCGTACAACCGCTTCGTCGCCAAGGCCTATGAGGAGAGCGGCGGCCGGCTGCGGTGGACGATCATCCCGCCGCTGTGCTCCACGGACGCCACCATAGAGGAGCTGAAGTGGGGGAAGGCGCACGGCGCCGCGGGCATCTTCTTCCGGGGCCTGGAGAACGACCTGTCGTTGGACGACCCCTACTTCTTCCCCGTGTATCAGGCCGCCAACGACCTGGACCTGCCCATCTGCATCCACACCGGCGGTGGTAGCCCCGCCATGACGTCCATCTTCGACATCAACCGGAGCCGCGTGTTCCCGCACGTCCGCATGCTGCCCCTGATGGCGTTCCGGAACCTGGTGGCCAACAACATTCCGGAGATGTTCCCCAAGTTGCGCTTCGGCTTCATCGAGACGGGCGCGTCCTGGGTGCCCTACGTGGTGAAGGCGCTCCGGCGGGGCGGGAACCGGGAGCAGAGGGTGCCCGGCTGGGGGCCGGAGCTCTTCCGAGAGCTGCGGCTCTACGTCAGCTACGAGGTCGACGAGGACCTGCCCTACCTGCTCAGCTTCATCGGCGAGGACAACGTCGTGCTGGGCACAGACTACGGGCACACGGACCAGTCGGCGCAGATCGAGATGATCGCCGATCTCCGCGCACGCGAGGAGCTGCCCGCCCGGGTCCTCGACAAGCTGCTCATTGAGAACCCGCGCCGCTTCTACGGTCTACCGGAATAGGCGCGCAGAAGAGCCTTGCAAGCCGCAGCCGCCCCACGAACGCTCATCGACGCCATCGTCCCCCGGTATCGGCCGGAGGAACGGGTCTACGCCATCGCCCGGGACGTTGCGCTGATGACGGCCTTCGCGCTCTTTGTTGCGCTGTGCGCACAGGTGGCCGTGCGGCTGCCGTGGACGCCGGTGCCCATCACAGGGCAGACCTTTGCGGTGCTGGTAGCGGGCGGGGCGCTGGGCGCGTGGCGCGGCGCCGGGTCCCTGACAATATACATGTTGCTGGGCATTGCGCTGCCGGTCTTTGCGCCGGGAGCGAGCCCGACGGATGGCACGTGGGACGCCCACTTCATCCTGCCGTGGAGTGGTTCTAACGGCCTGGTCTGGAGCCTGTCCAGCGGCGGGTACATCGTGGGGTTCATCCTGGCCGCCGCCTTGGTGGGCTGGCTAGCCGAGCGCGGGTGGGACCGGCGGCAATGGGTGCACCTGGCGATGTTCCTGGGCAACGTCCTGCTCTACGTGCCGGGGCTGTTGTGGCTCAACATCGACGCCGCCGAGGGCGATTGGGCCAAGACCCTGGAGTGGGGGCTCTACCCCTTTGTCGTGGGCGACCTGATGAAGCTGATGCTGGCGTCGCTGACGCTGCCGGCGGCGTGGGCGGTGGCGGGGAAGTTCGGGAGGAGCGGAGCGCCGCCCGGCAACGAAGGCGGCCCGGGGCCGTAGACGAGCTGAGCGGCGCTGCTAGCTAGCACGACACCTGTGCCGTATGCGCACGCCCTTCGACGCGCTTGCCATGAGCGCCGCCCGGCCCGGTTCTGTTGCATTTAAAGGGTAGTCATAGTCGTTGAGACGATGGAGGCACTATGAGCGACTTGACGAACGAGGAAAGGGAACAGGTATCCGATGACAACATCAGCCCGGCCTTGTGGGTAACCTATATCCTGCAACTGGACGATGGGATGTACTATGTGGGGCAGACTAATCACCTTGCGACGCGCTTCATAGAGCACTCCTTGGACACTGGCGCGGAAGCCACCAAGGGGCAGCGCGGCAAGGTCGTATTCTTCACCCACACGCACGACCGCGCTTCGGCGAAAGCGGTGGAAACGAGATTGCAACGGACATTGGAAAGGTCTCCCTTAGCAATCGAGGCGATTGTAAGGGAGTTCGAGTCTATGATCAGGCTGGTACGTCCTGAGAAGACCTTGGCTGAGCTCCGGAAGGAAGAACAGGAATACGAAAGCGAGATGAGGACGGTATTTCATCATTCAAATGCATTGACGTGGAATCCGGGCGGGAGACCGCCCACAACCTGCGGTTATGACGGCTTTGAATATTATAGTACGCAGGATTGGTCTGTGTTGAAGCAAATGGAGCGAGAACGCATTGCCATTGAGTCTGTGGGAGGCCGCCGCCACGGCAGACGGGTTTGCAATAAATGCCTTGCCTTGGCACCGCAGGACAGTGAGTCCGCATAGGAGGCTACCACTGAAATGCAACAGAACTACAGGCCCTAGCCAGCCACCTGCAGCGTCTCCCGAGCCACCGTGTCCGTCACTTCCAGCGCGGCGTCGACATCCGCAGGACCGATGCCCGCGTGGGTGACCATGCGGACCTTTGCCCCGCCGGTGTAGGAGACCTTGACGCCGCACGCGCCCAGACGGCTGATGAGGTCCGGGGCCGGCCCGCCAGTCCACTCGAAGATGACGATGTTGGTCTGGATGGCGTCGGGGTCCAGGGTGATGCCGGGGATTTGGGCGAGGCCAACGGCCAGGCGGCGGGCGTTGGCGTGATCGTCGGCCAGGCGCTCCACCATGCTCTCCAGGGCCACGATGCCGGCGGCCGCGATGATCCCGACCTGCCGCATCCCCCCGCCCACCGTGCGGCGCCATCTGCGGGCGCGGATGATGAACTCCTCGGGGCCGCAGAGCACGGAGCCGACGGGCGCGCTCAGGCCCTTGGACACGCAGAAGCAGACCGAGTCCGCCTCTGCCGCAAGGGCTGACACCGGGGTGCCCAGCGCCACCGCGGCGTTGAAGAGGCGGGCGCCGTCCAGATGGACGCGGGCGTCGTGCTGGTGCGCGACGTTCGCAATGGCGGCGGTGTCCTGCGGGGTGATGGCGGCGCCGCTGCACCGGTTGTGGGTGTTTTCTATGCACACCAGGGTCGTGGGGGGAAGCACCGGGCTCTTGGGGCGGATGGTCGCCTCCACGTCCTCGGGGTTGAGGCGGCCAAGGGCGTTGTTGGGCACGGTGCGGAGCACGACGCCGCCCAGGGCCGATGCGCCTCCGCCCTCGTGCCAGAGCATGTGGGCCTCGCTGCCGACGATGATCTCGTCGCCGGTGTGGCACCAGGTGAGCACGGCGAGCAGGTTGCTCATGGTGCCGCTGGGGGTGTAGAGGCCGGCCTCCTTGCCCAGGAGGTCGGCGGCCATGCGCTCCAAGCGCTGTGCCGTGGGGTCGTCGCCCAGGACGTCGTCGCCGACCGCGGCCTCGGCCATGGCGCGGCGCATCTCCGGCGTGGGCTGGGTGACGGTGTCGCTGCGCAGGTCAACCTGGGTCATCTGGCGCCTCCCGGGATCGATGGTGGTGGGCACCAATCTATCAGAAGGGGACAGGGTTAGCCAGGGGACGGGCGGGTCGCTGCGCGACGGCTTTGTGGGGGTGGCGGGCAGCGACGGTGGGTGGGCGCGCATCCTTCGACAAGCTCAGGATGGCGACGGCAGGCTCGGGATGGCGGCGTGTGTGACGGCGTGAGGGGCCACGAGGGGCCTTCGCGTTGACACTCGTTCAGTGCCGTAGCTAAACTGGGGTACGCCTTCCCCTCGCGCCTCCAGGGGCCGCACCCTGGCATGTAGCAGCCCACTTCACCCTCTGGCCCGTGGATTGGCCCAGAGCAGACCGCGCCCAGGACTAGCTCAATATGACAGATCAACCGCCGGGCATGACCGGCGCGCAGATACGGCAGCTCTACCTGGACTACTTCCAGGGGCAGGAGCATCTCGTCATGCCCAGCTCCTCGCTGATCCCGGCGGGGGACCCCACCCTGCTGCTTACCACGGCGGGCATGGTGCAGATGAAGCCCTATTTTCTGGGCGAGGTCTCGCCCCCCTCACGGCGCATGGCCTCGGCCCAGAAGTGCTTCCGCACCACGGACATCGACACGGTTGGGGACCACAAGCACCTGACCTTCTTCGAGATGCTGGGCAACTTCTCCGTGGGCGACTACTTCAAAGAGGGCGCCATCGGCTTCGCCTGGGAGTTCGTGACCAAGAGGCTTGGACTTGACCCGGGGCGCCTCTGGGTGACGGTGTACCTGGACGACGATGAGGCCTACGACCTGTGGCGCCGGCGCATCGGCGTGCCCGAGGAGCGGATCTACCGCTATGGCAAGGGCGACAACTGGTGGGGCCCCCCGGGCCTGGAAGGCCCCTGCGGCCCCTGCTCCGAGATCCACTACGACTTCGGCCGGGCCCTCGGGTGCGCTGATGCGGCGACGGCGGAGGTCATCGCCGAGTGGGAGCGGGGGGGCAATGCCGGCGAGCAGCCGGGCTGCCACCCCAACTGCGACCGCTGCGAGCGCTTCGTGGAGCTGTGGAACCTGGTGTTCATGCAGTTCTTCCAGGACACGGCCAAGGAGCTCACGCCCCTGCCCGCCCCGAACATCGACACGGGGATGGGCCTGGAGCGCGCCGCAGTGATTCTCCAGAATGCCCGCACCGTCTACGACACGGACCTGTTCCAGCCTATCGTGCGGAGGGTGTGCGATCTGGCTGGCAAGGAATACGGCCGGGACGCCGAGACGGACCGCGCCGTGCGCGTCGTGGCCGAGCACACGCGCGGCGCCGCCTTCCTCATCACTGACGGCGTTGTGCCCGGCAACGACGGCCGAGGGTACGTGCTCCGGCGCCTCATCCGCCGCGCCGTGCGCTTTGGGCGCAAGCTGGGCCGCACGGATGCCTTCTTGGCGCAACTCGCCGAGGTCGTCGTGGAGCAGATGGGAGAGGCCTACCCGGAGCTGAGCGAAAACCGCGAGTTTGTCCTTCGCGTGCTCGCCCTGGAGGAAGAGCGGTTCGGAGAAACCCTGGAGCGGGGGCTCCTGCTGTTCAAGGGGTTCAGGAACGAGATGACGCGCATCGGCGCCGCCCTGAGGGAAGAGCAGAGCACCCTGCCCGTCACGGTCGCTGAAGAACACGACGTGCTCAGCGTGAACAAGACGGCGTTCTTCCTGGGGCCGGAGCAGCGGCTGGTGAGGGGCGGCTCTCAGATGACGGAAGCCGAGCTCTCGGGGGCGCAGCTTGCACATGACGTTCTCATCGACCGCTTCGACCTGTTCGAGTACTACGAGGGCTACCTGGGTCTCAAGCTGCCCATGAACCCTTCGTCCTTCGCCGAGGCCTTCTCCAGCGTCAGCGTCGAGACCGCGGCCAAGTTCCTGGACGTCGTCAAGCTTCGACTGGAGCGCTCCCAGGAGAACGTGCGGCGGGCCGGGCAGCTTGTCCCGGGCAAGGTCGCCTTTGACCTCTCCGCAACCTACGGCTTCCCTCCGGAGGAGACCGAGGCTGTGGCGCAGGAAGAGGGGTTTCAGGGGATCGACTGGGAAGAGCTCCGGGAGCAGGAAGCGGCCCATCAGGAGATCTCCCGCGCCGGCGGCGAGAGATTCGAAGGCGAGAAGAAGGCGCGCATCTACCAGTACCGGGACCTGGGGGTGGAGGCCACCCGTTTCCTGGGGTACGACCGGCTGGAGCAGGAGACCGTCGTCGTGGGGATTCTGGGGAGCGAGGGGCCGGTGGCCGGCGCGCAGGCGGGAGACGAGGTGGAGCTTGCGCTTCGGGAGAGCCCCTTCTATGCGGAGGGCGGGGGGCAAGTGGGCGACGCCGGCGTGATAGCCGCCGCGGGCGGCCGCGTTGACGTGACCGGCGCCCACGCGCCCATCGCCGGGCTGATCATGCACAAGGGCCGCGTCGTGGAGGGGAGCGTCGCCCTGGGAGACGCGGTCACCGCCACCGTTGACGCGGAGCACCGCCGCGGCGCCGCGCGCAATCACACCGCCACCCACCTAGCCCACGCGGCGCTCAGGCAGGTACTGGGGACCCACGTACGCCAGGCGGGATCCCTGGTGGCCCCCGACAGGCTGCGCTTCGACTTTTCGCACGTGGCGGCACTGTCACGGGAAGAGCTGACGACGGTGGAGCGGTTGGTCAACGAGCAGGTCCGCCGGGACCTGCGGGTGCGGACGCAGGAGACAGGCTACGCCGACGCGGTTCGGGACGGCGCCCTGGCCTTCTTTGGCGACAAGTACGGGACGTCGGTGCGCGTCGTCCGCATGGGCGACAATGGGGCCTTCAGCTTTGAGGTCTGCGGGGGAACACACCTGGAGCACACGAGCGCGGTCGGACTCTTCCTCATCACGGGGGAGGGCTCCATCGGCTCGGGGTTGCGCCGCATGGAAGCGGTGACCGGCAGGGCCGCCGAGGAGCTGGCGCGCACAAACCGCGGCGCCCTGGAGTCCGTGGCCCGGACGCTGGAGACGACCCCGGCCGAGCTCGCCAAGCGGGCTGCGGAGCTCCTGGAGGAGCTGGACGCCGAGCGCAAGCGCGTCGCGGCTTTGGAGCGGCAGCTGGCGCGCCGGGAGTCGGAGGCGCTGCTGGCGCAGGTGCAGGAGGTAGACAGCGCATCGACGGGCCCCGAGCAGCGCGTCAAGGTGCTCACGGGGCGTGTCGACGCCTCCTCTGCGGACGCCGTTCGCGAGGTTGGGGACTATCTGCGGGACAAGCTGGGCAGCGGTGTCGTGGTCCTGGGCGCGGTGCTCAACGATCGGCCTACCATCGTGGCGATGGTGACGCCGGACCTGGTGGCCCAGGGAGTCAGCGCCGTCGCCATCGTGAGAGAGGCCGCGAAGGTCATCGAGGGCGGCGGCGGCGGCAGACCTGAGCTGGCCCAGGCGGGCGGTAAGAGGGTGGACCTCTTGGACGACGCCCTGGCACGGGTCCCAGAGTTGGTCAAGGGCTAGCAGGTTGAACAGGAGACTCAGGGCATGGGACGCTTGCTCGCCCTTGACATTGGGGCCCGGCGCATCGGCGTTGCGCTCAGCGACCCGACGGGGCTGCTGGCCTCGCCCCTCACGGCGCTGTCCGCCCAGGGAAGGAAGCGGGACGTTGCGGCGGTGCTGGACCTGGCCAGGGAGCATGGAGTAGACGGCATCGTCGTCGGTCTACCCGTATCCCTGGATGGGGAGCTGCATGGCCAGGGCAGGACCGTAGCCGCCTTCGCCAAGGCCCTGGCAGCGGAGAGCCCGGTGCCGGTCGAGACGTGGGACGAACGCTTCTCCACGGCAGAGGCAGAGGCCCTGCTGCGCCAGTCCGGCCGGCAGCCGTCGCGGGAGCGGGGGCGCGTGGACGCCGCCGCCGCGGCAGTGATCCTGCAGGGCTACCTGGACGCACGACGGCGGGAGAGCGGCGCCCGGTAGCCGTTCGCACGAACGCCGTTCCTCACCCGGGGACCGAGGCCCCAAGGCAGCGGAGCCGCCCATCGAGACCCTTGCGTACCTCTCCGTGAAGGGCGAAGTCGTGAGAGTGAAGCAGCTCCCGCCCACCCCTACCCCACCCTGGATTCCCGCTTTCGCGGGAAAGACGGCGGGGGGTGCGGGAAGAACAGCTATCCAAATGTCCCCCCCCCCCATCCGCCCACTTGAGCCGAAAGGCTATAATGGACTGAAGCCACGCCACTAGGAGAAGACCCTCATGTTCCGCTTTCTCACCGCAGGGGAGTCCCATGGCCGGGGCCTCACCGTCATCGTAGACGGGGTGCCCGCCGGGCTGGCGCTCAGCGAAGGGTACGTGACGGCGGACCTGGCCCGGCGCCAGGTTGGCTACGGCCGGGGCGGCCGCATGCAGATCGAGCGGGACCACGCCGACATCCTCGCGGGCGTCCGCCACGGGCTCACCATGGGCAGCCCCATCAGCATGTGGGTGGAGAACCGGGACTGGGTGAACGGTACGGGGCCAGACGGCGTGCCCTGGCAGCAGGTGATGTCCGTTTCGCCCACGGATGCGTCATTTGAGACCATTACGAAGCTCCGCCCGGGCCACGCCGACACACCGGGGATCACCAAGTACGCCCAGGAGGACGCCCGCAACATTCTGGAGCGGTCCAGCGCCCGGGAGAGCGCCGCCCGCGTCGCGGCCGGCGCCGTGGCCCGGCGATTCCTGGAGGAGTTCGGCGTAGAGGTGCACGGTCACGTCGTCGCCCTGGCCGGGGTCGAGGCCCATCCGGCCTACCCCGTGGACTGGGCAGCCCTGGAGGCGCCGCCCTATCATCGCGACCAGCCGGAGGGATCGAAGATGGCCGCCGTGCGCTGCGCCGATCCCGAGGCGGCCGCGCAGATGATCGACGCCATCGACGCCATCCGGGACGCGGGCGACAGCGCCGGCGGCATCATCGAGATCGTCGCCACGGGAGCGCCCATCGGCCTGGGCACCCACATCCAGTGGGACCGCAAGCTCTCCACTCGTCTGGCTGCCGCGGTCATGAGCATGAACGCGGTGAAGGGGGTCGAGTTCGGCGCGGGGTTCGCCCAGGCCCATCTGCCGGGCTCCCAGGTGCACGACGTCATCAGGCCCGTGGAGGAGTGGGCGCCTGCTCCAGGCGGCGGCTGGGTGCAGCCGTGGCCCCGGCGGACCAACAACGCCGGCGGCCTGGAGGGCGGCATGACCACCGGCGAGCCCCTGGTGGTGCGCGCCGTGGTCAAGCCCATCGCCACCCTCATCAACGGGCTGGCGACGGTGGACTCGGCCAGCGGCGGCTTCGTCGCCCAGGCGCACTTCGAACGCAGCGACATCACGTTCGTGCCCACGTGCGCCGTCATCGGCGAGGCTATGGTCGCCATGACGCTGGCGGACGCCATGCTGGAGAAGTTCGGCGGCGACCACATCCGGGAAACCAAGCGCAACTGGAAGGCATACCTCAAGAGCGCCGGACCGCGCGCGGAGCAGGAGGCGTTGCGGGGTTAGCCCGCCAACCTGCGGCCCATCCCCTGGATTCCCGCCTTCGGTCGCTGGCGCGACGGCCTTGTAGGGGGAGGGTTGTGGGGTCGCCAAGGCGGGTGGGTGCAGAAATGACAGGGTTGGGGCGGGAATCAGGTGATTACTGGGCGCCGCATTGCCCGTTCACGTCGAAGTACTACGAAGTACGTGGGGACGGGAATTCAGGGGCGCAAGGTTAGTGAGACAGGCTCGGCAAGAGACCACCAATGCTGAACAGTAGCGCAACTCCCAACATCATCCTGGTAGGCTTTCCCGGCACGGGGAAGACCGCCATCGGACGTGAGGTTGCCCGCCTGCACGGTTGGGCGTTCGTGGACAACGACGTGGAGATCGTGCGCCGCACCGGCAGGCCCATCGAGGCCATCTTCGCCCAGGACGGCGAGCCCGCCTTTCGTCGCATGGAGCGGGAGGTCCTTGCCGAGGCCTGCGCGCGACAGGGTGTCGTCGTCGCCACGGGCGGCGGCGCGATGGTGGATCCCGCCAACCGGGAGCTCCTCCGGCGTACGGGCGTGGTGGTCTGTCTGGAAGCAAGCCCGGAGACCATAGTTGCGCGCCTGTCTGCCCAGCAGGGCGAGCCGGAGCGGGATGACGGCACGCTGGTCCGTCCACTGCTGGCAGGGGCCGACGCCCTGGAGCGCGTGCGTGAGCTCAAGGCGTCCCGCCAGGCGCTGTACGCACAGGCTCACTGGACGGTCCACACGGACAATCTCACCATCACCGAGGCTGCTTCTGAGGTGAAGCGGGCATGGACGCAGCTTCAGGGGCGCGTCGCGGACAGCGGGGCCCCGCCGGACGAAGCCCTGGCGGCGGTGGTGCACTCCTCCGCCGGCGCCTGCCCCATCTACGTTGGATGGGGGATTCGGGAGCGGATAGGTCAGTGGTGCCGTGAAGCGGGTCTCACGACCACAGCCTACCTCCTCTCCGATGAGACGGTCCTGCCCAAGCAGGGCCGGGCCGTGCAGACCGCGCTGGAGGCCGCGGGGATTCCCGTCCACATGCTCACGGTACCGCCGGGGGAACCGTCCAAGGCCCTGGAGATGGCCGGGGAGTGCTATCGGTGGCTGGCAGAGCGCCGCGCCGAGCGCCGCGACTTCCTGGTGGCGGTTGGCGGCGGCGTCGTGGGCGACCTCGGGGGGTTTGTCGCGGCCACCTTCAACCGAGGGATTCCCTTTGTCCAGGCGCCCACCTCCTTGGCAGCCATGGTGGACGCCTCCATCGGCGGAAAGACGGCGGTGAACCTCTCCACGGGCAAGAACCTGGTGGGGGCGTTCCATCAGCCGCGCTTCGTCCTTGCGGACACGGCCACGCTCGCCACGCTGCCACCGCGAGAGCTGGCCTCCGGCTGGGCGGAGGCGATCAAGCACGGCCTGATCATGGACGCCGGCCTGTTCGATACCTTCGAAGAGCACGCTGAGGGCATCGCCGGCCTGGAGCAGCCGCTGGCCACCGAGGTCATTCGCCGCAGCATGGCGATCAAGGCGGAGGTCGTCTCCCAGGACGAACGCGAGACTCTGGGGATTCGCACGCTGCTGAACTACGGCCATACCATCGGCCACGCCCTGGAGACGGCCACGGAGTACGGGGCGCTCCTGCACGGGGAAGCCGTTGCCGTGGGCATGGCAGCCGCCGCGCGCATCAGCCAGGGGATGGGACTCATCGACGCGGGCACAGTGGCCAGGCAGGACCGCCTTCTTACTCGCTTCGGGCTGCCGGTCCGCTACCCCCAAGCCGACGTCGATGCCGTCCGCCGGGCCATGCAGGTGGACAAGAAGGTGGCCGCGGGCGCCATCAACTGGGTGCTCCTGGAGGGCGTGGGCCGGGCCGTCGTCCGCGCCGACGTTCCCGCGGAGCTCGTGGAGGGGGCGCTGCGCGAGGTGACGTAAGCGGTCCGGCCGTACCGGGCGCGGTCCCGCGCCGACCGGCGCGGTCCTTGCAAGTTGGGCGGGAGTAAGCGGTGAACTGGCTCGACCTCGCCATCATCATCAGCCTGACCATGAGCGGCATCGCTGGTTGGCGCCACGGGCTCAGCAAGGTTGCCGCCGTAATCATTGGAATTGTCCTGGGCGTGTACCTGGCCGGACGATTCGGCGCATCCGTAGGGGAGGCGCTGACATTCATCGAGAGTGCCGGACTGGCCGCGGTTGCGGGTTACAGCGTCGTCTTCGCGGGCGTGTTCATCGCACTGATGATAGCCGCACAGGCCCTACGAAAATCCCTGGGCATGGTCCTTCTGGGTTGGGTGGACGGCGCCGGGGGAGCGGTCCTGGGCCTGGCGGCGGGGGTCATCGTCTGGTACGGGATCGTGACCGCAGCGGCTGCTCTGCCCTTTGAAAGCATTGACGACACCATCGAGAATTCGGACGTGGCGGTGTTCTTATCGGAGGGGGTCGCCGCCGTCCTGGAGCTCCTGCCGGGGGAGTACCGCGGACTGTCTGACCTGCTGGACAAGATCCCCGAGGACGTCACGGACCTGGGATCCCTTCTTGAGGACGTCCAGAACGAGCTCACGACACCGTAGGAGGGGGGGCGGGGCGGGGGGCGCGCTATCGCCCGCCCGGGGCGCCAAGGCCCTCGATCTGCGCGGCGAGGTCGAAGTCCTTGTGCGTGAGGCCGTGGCTTGCGTGGGTGATGAGGACGAGCGTGATGCGCGTGTGGTTGATGGTGACGTCCGGGTGGTGGTCCGCCGCCTCGGCGAGGTCCGCCACCCTGTTGATGAATGCAATGCCGTCCATGAAGGCGGGGAAGCGGAACAGCTTCTTGATCCGGTCGCCTTCCAGCTCCCAGCCCTGAAGGGGCTCGAGGCGCTCCTGGACTTCACCGGGGCTAAGCAACGGCGCTTGGGGCATGTCAACCTCGGATTGGGCGCTCGCACCCGTTCGCCATTGGGCGGCTTGGGGGCGAGCGCAGATTCGAGCGGCTAGGACAGCGCCGTGACGGTCACAGCGTCGGCCCCCAGCACGGCCTCAAGCCGCTGGTGGAGGGTCGGGCCGTAGTCCGCAGTGTATGGCGCCTCCATCTGCACGGCCTTATCTCCGCTCAAGACGTTGAGAAGGACCTTGTCATTGCCCCGGAACTCGAGCAGGACCTTTAGCACCTCGTGCAGCCGCTCACCGTCGCCGACGGGGTCGGCCGTCTCCCGCAGCGTGAGCCGGAGCAGACGCAGCTCTGAGGGCGGCGGGCGTACTGCGGCGGCAGGCTCGGGCGCAGTGAGCGGGCCGGCGCCGTTATTCGAGCCGTTCACGTGCTGCGCGGGCGCCGGGGGGGCCGCGGGCAGCACGGCCTCCTCGAAGGCCTCCGCGCCGCCACCGGCGTCGCCTGTCACCGTGGGGACCGTGTACTCGGAGAGCTCCTCCACGGCGAGGGAGACCTGGTCGTCCCTGGTACGGAGCTTTCCCACAGCCCGGAGCAGTTTGCCTTCCGCCAAGAGCTCCTGGCACTGCTGGTAGACGTTGGGCCAAGCGACCAGCTCCAGGGACCCGTCCATAAGGGCCAGCATGGCCGCGGCGAAGGGCTTGCCTTCCTTGGTGGTGACCGTGCGGACTGAGGAAACGGCGCCCACTACGACCACGCGTTTGCCGGCATCCTCCGGATCTATGTCCTGGATTGAGATGATCGCCTCGGAGGGGTCAATGGAGGCGACGATGGCGCTGAAGGGGTTGTCGGAGAAGCCGACACCAAGGAGCTCCTGCTCCCAGGCGAGCTTTTCACGCGGTGTAGCGGGCACAGCCGGGGGGAGCTCGATGGCAGTCGGAGGCGACTCCACGGAGTCGCCGAAGAGGTCGAGCATGGTCGTTTGGCCTGACTGCCGCATTCGGGTCTCCTGCTGCGCCAAGCGGAGGATGCGGTCCAGCCCCGCCAGGAGGGCACTGCGTTCCCCGCCCAGGCAGTCCAGGGCGCCCACCTTGATCAGGCTCTCCATTGTGCGGCGGTTGACGCCGCGGAGGTCGACCCTGCGGCACAGGTCCTCCAGCGACGTGAAGGGGCCCCCCTCGGCTCGGGCGTCCACCAGGGGCTGAACGGCGTTCTCACCCACGTTCTTCACGGCCGTGAGACCGAAGCGGATGCCGGTCCTGGCGTCCCCCTGGGGCTGCATGGCAAAGCGCGCATGGCTGTGGTTGATGTCCGGCGCCAGGACCGGGATGCGCAGGCGGCGCGCCTCGTTGGTGGCGCTGGCCACCTTCTCCATGTTCTCCATGCGGCTGTTGAGCACGGCCGTCATATAGGCTTCCGGGTAGTTGGCCTTGAAATAGGCGGTCCAGTACGCGATGAGGGCGTAGCTGACGGCGTGGGCCTTGTTGAAGGCGTAGCCGGCAAAGGGCTCGATGAGCTGGAAGACAGCCTCGGCATCCTGGAGGTCGTACCCCCGCTCTTGGGCCCCATCCAGAAACCGGACGCGCTCCTCCCGCATGATGGCGGCGATCTTCTTGCCCATGGCCTTGCGCACCACGTCCGCCTCGCCCATGGAGTAGCCCGCGAACCGCTGGATGATCTGCAGCACCTGGTCCTGGTACACGATGATGCCGTACGTCTCCTCCAGGAGCTCCTTGAGGGATGGGTGGGGGTACTGTATTTGGGTCTGGCCGTGCTTGGCCTTGATGTAGGTCTCTATGTGCTCCATGGGGCCTGGCCGGTAGAGGGCGATCATGGCGGCCACTTCCCGGAGGGAAGAGGGCCTGAGCTGCTTGATGTTCCGCCGCATTCCGCTGCCTTCCAGCTGGAAGACGTCCGCGGTCTCGCCGGAGGCGAGCAGGTCGAAGGTGGTCTTGTCGTCGAGGGGGATGCGCTGCAGGTCCAGGTGCTCGCCCCGTGTCTCCTCCACGAGCTTGATGGTGTCCCTGAGGATGGTGAGGTTGATGAGCCCGAGGAAGTCCATCTTCAGCAGGCCGAGGTGCGCGATTGGCTCCATGGAAAACTGGGTCATGGCGATGGCGTTCTCGTCGCCACGGACGGGACGCTGCAGCGGGACGTGCTCGGTGAGGGGCTCCTGGCTGATGACGACCCCCGCGGCGTGCGTGCTGGTGTGCCTCGCGAGCCCCTCAAGCTGCTGGGCCGTCTCGATGAGGCGATGCAGGACTGGGTCCGCGTCGCGCAGACCCGCGAGCTCCGGGCTCTGCTCCATAGCCTCGCTCAGTGTCCGGACGCGGAAGGGCACGAGACGGGCCACCCGGTCCACGTCCGCATACGGCATGGCCAGGGCGCGGCCCACGTCCCGGATGGCGGCCTTGGGCCCCAGCGTACCGAACGTGACAATCTGGGCAACGTGGTCCCGTCCATACTTGCGAAGGACGTGCTGGATGACCTCGTCGCGCCGGTCATCCTGAAAGTCCATGTCGATGTCGGGCATCTCCTTGCGCTCGACGTTGAGGAACCGCTCGAAGATGAGGGTGTACTCCACGGGGTCCACGTCGGTAACGCCGAGGCAGTAGAGGGCCAGGCTTCCGGCGGCGCTCCCCCGGACCCCGAAGAGGATGCCGTGCTCCCGGGCGAAGGCGATGATGTCCCAAACGACCAGAAAGTAGTTGGCAAACTGCGTCTGGCGGATGACGTCCAGCTCGTAGTCCAGCCGCTCCCGGTACTGCGCGGAGGTCTTGGGCAGCCGCCTCGCCAGCCCCTCCCGGCAGAGGTTGGACAGGAAGGTGTCCGCGTCTTCGCCGTTGGGTGTGGCGTAGCCGGGAAGGTGGACGCGGTCGAAGCTGATCTCCACGTCGCACATCCCGGCGATGTGCTGCGTGTTGGCGATGGCTTCCGGGATGTCGTGGAAGAGTGCGGTCATCTCCTGAGGGCTCTTCAGATAGAAGGAGTCACCCTCCATCTTCAATCGCTTATCGTCGTTGACCGTCGTGTTGGTGTGGATGCAGATGAGGATGTCCTGAAGCGGCGCGTCCGCTTGGGCCACGTAGTGAAAGTCGTTGGTGGCGACCAGGGGGATGCCAAGCTCCCGGCCAAAGTCCAGCAGCACCTCGTTCACGGGGTCGAGCGCGGGGACGCTTTCGTGGCGTTGGAGCTCCAGGTAGAAGTCCTCGCCGAAGACCTGCTGGAACCACTGGGCCGTCGCCCTGGCCTCTTCCACCATGCCGTCGGTGATGAGGCGAGCCATCTCGCCGTTGAGGCAGCCCGACAGGACGATCAGGCCCGTGTGGTGGGCTTCCAGCAGCTCCCGGTCCACCCGGGGCTTGTAGTAGAAGCCCTCCAGGTGGGCCTTGCTGGCGAGCTGGATGAGGTTGTGGTAGCCGGCGTTGTCCTTGGCGAGGAGTGTCAGGTGATAGGGGCTCTTGTCGGGCCCGCTCTTGTGGTGTCTGCCGGCAGCGGCGACGTATGTCTCCAGGCCCATGATGGGGTTGATGCCGAGCTGACGGGCCTCGGAGTAGAAGTCGATGGCACCGTGCATGGAGCCGTGGTCGGTGATGGCGAGGGAGTCCATGCCCAGCTCCTTGGTGCGCTGGAGCATGGGCGCTATCCGGCTGAGTCCGTCCAGGAGACTGTACTCGGTGTGACTGTGGAGGTGGGTGAACAAGACGGCTCCATGCCGATGGCTCGGCGATTTGGATTCTGAGGGAGAGGATACGGCAGGGGCGGCCGATTCTCTAGGCGCAGAATCAATGGGTGTCCAGCCAATTATAGCCCCGCGTCTTCCATGCGGACAGTACAGCCGGCGGCGCGCCTTCCCTGGTTATGACACGGGTGTGATCATGACGAGGCCGGTCATCCCTTCCCGCAGGGCCATGCCGGGGGCGGACTTCAGCGCGACGGTGAAGCGGCGCACGACGATGCCGCTCTGGCGCACGGGGACCGGGGAGATGGAGCTGAGGCGGCCCGTCACTGTGGTCCCCGGGAGGGCGTCGATGAGGACGCTCACCTCCTGGCCCTCGCGAATCCGCGGCAACTCCGCTTCGTCAACGGTGGCTTGGAGTTCAAGGTCGGCCGGGTCTACGAGGCGCAGCACCGCGTCGTTGGGGCCCGCGGCGTCGCCCGCTTCCAGGTTCAGGCGGGACACGACGCCTGCAAAGGGGGCCACGAGCACGGCGTTCTTCAGGTCCTCCTCCACCTCTTCCAGCGCCTGCCGCGTCTCCATGAGCACGGTCCGCTGCAGCTCTACTTCGGCGGCGTCGGGGCCCTTCAGGGTGTCCTGCAGGTCCTCAAGAGCGTCAGCGAGGGCCACCTGTGAGCGCTCAACCCGCCGGCTCGCCTCCGCGATGTCCAGGTCCTTCCCGCGCTTCAGCTCCTCCACGGCGTCGAGGGCGTCGCTCAGCGCCTTCTGGGCGTTGGTGATCCGGTTCTCGGAGAGCTCCAAGGCGTCCACTGCCTGAAGCCTCACCGTCTCCACTTCTTCACGGGCGGGCCGGAACACGTTCCAGGCGGACTCGAGCTCCAGCTTGACGCAGAGCTCTCCGGTGACGGGGGGGGAGTCCTCGCACTGGGGGACCACGCGGCCGGGGTAGAGGTTGGCCCACACGTGAATGACGCTCTCATCCCAGCGCGTTCCGGGGTCGTCGGGGAGCAGTCCTCCTTCCGGCATGGTCTCGTCGTAGAAGTTGAAGGACTGGGAGCCGGGCGTCTGGACGAAGAGGGTATCAAGGTCTACCCCCCAGAGGGCCAGCAGGTTATCCGGCTTCAGGTTGACCTCATTGAAGAGGAGCTCAACGCCAAACCAGCGCTTGTAGACCTCCGTGTACAGCTTCTGCGCATCGTCGTACCGGTCCTGGGCGACCTCCTTCCGCCCGTCCCAGGCGATACGCGCCTGGTCCAGTGCGTTAAAGGCGTTCTCCAGGGCGACCCGGGCGTCACGCACTCGAGCCTCCCTATCCGCCAGGTCTCTGGCCGTGGGCTCGTCGAGGAGGTCGGATAGGGACTCTTCCGCGCGTTGAAGGCCAACCCGGGCGGAGGCGACGTTCAGCTCCGCCTGGGCAATGTCTGTCGCGGTGAAGGGGCGCTGCGGCTCCTCGTAGAGCTCCCTGGCGTTGTCCACGGCTACCCTGGCCTGGCTGACGGACCGTGTGAGCGCGGCGATGGTGGCGGCATCCAGGCGGGCCAACTCCTGGCCCTTCTGGACAGCATCCCCCTCCGCGACGCTGACCGTTCCCACGGTCCCTCCAGTCCCGAAGGTGAGCTGCTCTTCTCGCGCGGCCCGGGACCGCACCAGGATGCCCGTTGTCGTGATGGACGCATCGGTCTGCGGGGCATGAGGCTCCGGGGTGGGAACAGCGCTATCCTCAACGCCGACGGGGAACGCGCCGCAGGCGGCGCTGAAGACGATGAGCGCTGCCGCGAAAACGGCGGGAAGGATTGCGCCCCGGCGCCGGGTTAGCCTTGCCATAACACCACTCTCTTTCATGGGAGTCTTCATTGGCCGGGGGGTGGGCGTGGGCGCCATGCGCTAGATCCCTCCATCCGCCGGGCTGGCGGCGGCAGGAGGTCTCGCTAGGCCCACGAGCGCGCCGACCCGCCGGAAGAACGCGGGTAGGGTCTCGTGCATGATGGAGTAAACCACCGGAACGACGATGAGGGTCAGGAACGTGGAGGTGAGCAGCCCGCCGATGACCACGGTTGCCAGCTCCGCGCTGATGATGCCTCCCGCCTCGCCGACAAAGAGCGCCAGGGGGAGGAGAGCGAACCCGGTGGTGAAGGCGGTCATCAGAATGGGCCGGAGGCGGACCCTGCCCGCCTCCACGAGGGCATCGTGGACACTCAGGCCCCGCTCCCGCTGCTGAACGGCGAAATAGATGAGCACGATGGCGTTCGCCACCACGACTCCGATGAGCAGCAGCAGCCCCATCATAGCGGCCAGGCCCAGCGGCCGGCCGGTGATGGCCAGGGACGCCAGGGCGCCGATGATCGCCAGGGGAAGGCTTGTGAGGATGACGAAGGGGTCTCTCAGGGCTCCAAGGGAGGCCACCATGACGAGGTAGACCAGCACGATGCCTATGGCCATGGCCAGACCGATGTCTTGGAACCCCTCCGCGATGTCCGCGAAGACGCCGCCCACGTCCACCTCCACTCCCGGCGGCGGGCCAACGGCGTCGACGGCGGCCTGCACCGCCAGCCCGACGGCCTGGGTGTCCTCGGCGGTGATGGCCCCCGTCAGAGAGACGGAGCGCTCACCGTCCGTGCGGCTGATGGAGACCGGGCCCTTGGCCAGGGCAACCTCGGCCAGGTCGGAGAGGGGCGCGGCCCCCAGGGGCCCGGAGATGGTGACGGCCTTGACCTCCGTGAGCGTGTCCACCGCCTCGGGGCGGGCCCGCAGCACCACGCTGAGGTCGTCCATCTCCTCGTCGGGGGAGCGCTGCACGACGGCGGCCGCGCTGCCGCCGGAGTCGACCGTCGTGACTTCCTGGCCCACGAGGTACATATTGACCTGGGACCCCACGTCGCGGACGGACAGGCCAAGCTCGGCGGCCTTGCGCGGGTCGACTGTCGCCACGAACTCGTCGCGGGCCTCGCTGACGTCGCTCTTGACGTTGATGAGGCCTTCGACGCGGGCGAGGGCCTCGACGAGCTGCGCGGAGAACCCGGAGAGGTCGTTGTAGTTGTCCCCGGTGATGGTCATCTCGAGGCCGCTTTGGGGGGGGCCGCCGCTGCCCAGGTCGGCGATGGTGATCGTGCGCTCGTCGGTGCTGGCGAGCTCGGTGCGCAGGGTATCGACGGCATCATCGGGCGCGTCTGCTAAGAGCCTGATCAGGATGCTGGCCTTGTTGGACCCGCCGGCAACGCTGCCGAAGCCCACGGCGTTGGGGTTGATGCCGACGGTGGTGAGGTACAGGTCCACGGAGCCGAGAGCGCGGTGGCGCTCCAGCGCGTCCTCGATGGGCCGGACCTCTGCCAGGGTGCGCTGGATGGAGGTGCCGAGGGGCAGCTCCATCTGGAGGTCCAGGTAGCGGGCGCCGCCGGAGGGGAAGAGGGTGATGGGGATCACAAGGAGGAGGGACAGGCTGGCGGCCGTGAGCCCAAAGCCGATGAGCAGCGTGAGCAGCTTGTGGCGGAGCGCCCAGAGCAGCGTGGGCGCGTAGGCGCGCTGCATCCACGTGTCCCTCACGTCTGCACTGAAGCCTCCCTGGCCGGCGATGACCGCGTCCCGCGGGCGGAGGAGGAGCGACCCCACCACGGGCACAGCCGTCAACGCCACGATGGTGGACGCCACCAAGGCGAAGCTGACGGTCAGGGCGAAGGGGAGAAAGAACTCCCCGACCAGCCCCTGGATGAAGGCTAGGGGAAGGAATACGGCGATGGTCGTGAGGGTGGACGTGATGATGGCGGGCGCCACCTCCCGCGTGGCATTCATGGCGGTCTGGACGCGGTCTCCACCGTTTTGCATCCGGCGGAAGAGGTTCTCCAGGACCACGATGGCGTCATCCACCACGCGTCCGACCGAGATGGCCAGACCGCCCAGCGACATGAAGTTGAGGGACATGCCGAACGCCCCCATAAGCAGGACGCCCGAGAGGATGCTCAGGGGTATGGTGATGCCGATGACCAGGGTTGGCCGGAGGGTCATGACAACGCCGCGGGCAAGGGTGGGCCGGAAGGTGAAGAGGAAGACAAAGACCACAGTGACGGCGAAGAGGAGGCCCAGTGCGCCCTCGCGCAGGAGGGTGTCGATCTGCTCCTGGATCTCCGGGCCGTTGTTGGTGATGACGACGACTTCAACGTCGGGCGGCAGTCCCTCGAGCTCATCCAGGGCCGCCAGCACGCCGCTGGTCACCTCCACGGTGTTGGCTTCCGGCTCCTTCTGGACAGATATGCCCAGGCTGGGGGCAAGGTTGGTCCTGGATATGGTGTAAGCGCCGGCCGGGCTCAGCCGGATATCGGCGACGTCAGAGAGGAGGATGGGGCGGCCGTCGGGGGAGGTTGGAGGGCCGTTGGCCGCGGCGAGGGGCCCGGCCGCCGAGGCCCCGACGCTGGCTGCCCGGGCCCGGGGCGACGCGACGTCAAAGCCGACGACCAGGTCTCGAATCTCATCCAGGGACCCGTACTCGTTCACCGTTCTCACGGGGAAGGTGCGCGCGCCCTCCGTGATGGAACCCGCGGGGATGCTGGCGTTGTTGTTGGTCAGCGCGGCCGAGACCTGGAAGAGGGAGACTCCCAGACGGGCCAGCTTGTCCGGGTCCACCGTAACCAGCAGCTCCTCGCCTATTTCGCCGGTGACGTCGGCGGCGGACACGCCGTCGACTCGGGTAATGGCGGGGACGATGCGATCGCGCACGATGCGCTGGAGCCGCGAGACGTCCCGGTCGCCAATGACGGCTAGCTGAAGCACGGGGAACGTGTCGGGGTTGAAGCGGAATATGAGGGGACGGTCAACGCCCGTGGGGAAGGTGAGCTGGCCCACCTTGCTGGTGATAGTGCGCTCCACCTCCGCCATGTCCGTGCCGAGCTTGAAGCTGGCGATCACAAGAGAGAAGTTCTCCGAGGAGGAGCTCTGGAGCTCCTCCAGATCAGCAATGCCCAGGATTTCGTCCTCAATGGGCTCCGTCACTTCCCGGACAACGGCCTCCGGGTTGGCTGAAGGATAGAAAGTGGACACCGTGACCAGAGGGAACTCGATCTCAGGGAACAGCTCCACCTGAAGGCTGCGGTAGGTGAGGACCCCGCCGGCCAGAAGCAGGATGATGGCGAGTACGGTGACGGAGCGCCGTCTGAGTGCCAGGCCAGTGAGAAAGCTCAAGGCTCAGTCCCTCTCATGCATCATGGCTAGGAGTCTTCCCTGTCCCTGGTTGGCTGCCCCTGTGCGGCGGGAGAGCCCGGGGGACTGGTGAGCCGCTCCTGCACGCGCTGGGCAACCCGATAGAAGAGCTCCATGGCCGGGATCAGGACGCCCAGCTCCTCCGCGGTCAGCTCGTTGGCCAGCTCGACGGTGCGCATGCGCTCGATGCGCCAGAACCGCTCCATCTCCTCCTGCCCGTGCGCGGTCAACTCGCAGACCACCACGCGGCGGTCGTTGGGGTCCGGCCCCCGGTCCACGAGGCCCTTGTCCACCAGGCGGTCGACCATGCTGGTGGCGGATGAGAGGCTGGTGCCCAGGTGCGCTGCAACGTCACCCATACGGTGCGTTCCCAGGTGCAGCAGTGCGAGGGCCTTGAGCTGCGGCATCGTGAGCTCCAGCTCCCACCACTCGTTGGAGGGGGAGGAGCACAACCCTACGTACATACCCTCCAATAGCTCGATGAACCTCTCGATCAGTCGCTCTCTATCGGTTGCCACAATACCACCCCAACTATTCCCCCGGCACTAACTATTATACTTGGGCGGATGTTTCGTGTCAATGGCACGGTGGGCGGGCCTGTAGGAAGGCCTATGGCGAGCGGGCCCGGCACGCAAGAGGAGGCTGCCGGGAACTCCCGGCAGCCTCCATGCATTCTGCGGTTTGGGGGCTACTCTCCCGCGTACTCTTCGGTGACGTAGCGGTAGGCGGAGAGGGCCGCGCTGATGCCGTCGCCGACGGCGTTGCCGAGCTGTCGGTCGGAGAACTGGCGAATATCGCCCGCGGCGAAGACGCCGGGGACCGGCGTCTCCATGCGCATGTTGGTGATGACGTGTCCGCCGCCGTCCATGGGCATGGAGCCGCGCAGGAAGTCCGAGTTGGGGTGAAAGCCGACGTAGATGAACACGGCGCCGGTGGGGAGTTCGTACTCTTCGCCAGACTTGAGGTCCTCCAGGGCGACCCTGTTCACGGTGCCGTTGCCCCGGATCTCCTTGACCACGTGGCTCCACTTGAACGCCATGTTGGGCGTGTTGAAGGCCCGCTCTTGGAGGATCTTGCTGGCGCGAAGCTCGTCCCTGCGGTGGACCACGGTGACCTTGTTGACGATGCGGCTGAGGTAGAGCCCCTCGTCCATGGCGGCGTCGCCGCCGCCCACGACCACCGTGTCCTCGCCGGTGAAGAAGTTGCCGTCACACGTCGCGCAGTAGGAGACGCCCCGCCCGGCAAGCTCGTCCTCGCCGGGGACCTCAAGCTTGTTGTGCTCGCCGCCCGCGGCGATGATGATGGTCTTGGCTGTATACGGCCGTTCCGCGCCCACCACCACCTTGGTGCTTTCGCCCATCTCCAGGCGCTCCACCGTGTCCGAGGCGATCTCCGTGCCGAAGCGGCGCGCCTGCTCCTCCATCCGCTCCGTCAGCTCCGGGCCCAGGATGCCCTGCGGGAAGCCGGGGTAGTTTTCTATGTCAGAGGTGAGCATGAGCTGACCCCCGGAAGCCAACTGCTCCAGCACCAGCGTCTTCATCTGGGCCCGCGTGGTGTAGATGGCCGCGCTGAGACCGGCCGCGCCGGCGCCGACGATGACGACGTCGTATTCAGGTTGCATGGGCATTCCTCTATCCGTTGAGTCCCCTGAAGCCGGTTGTCAGGCTCTGCCTCTCAGGGGTTGCGGCAGCCAGGGCGGGCACACAGCCAAGCCACGGCACCCGCATTCACAGGTGAACGCGAGGACTGGACCTTCGCCCTCTGGATGATTCGCAGCCGTGGCCTGGGGGGCTGCGCCCGCGATCCGGTCGTGCTGAGGCGGTCCGGCCTAGCCCCCGAGCTTCTGGGACAGCAGGTCGCGCATCTCGCGCACCACCTCCTGCTGCCACGCAACGTGGCGGTCCTGAGTGCGGCGGCGAGTCTCCTGCGTAACCTCTTCGTCGGAGGCCCCGGGCTTCTCCTGCCGTACCTCGTCGGCGATCTGGTCCGCCTCGGCGTAGGCGGCGGCGGGCCGCTCGATCCAGTGGCCGATGTACTCGTTGTCCCCCGTGTAGAAGACCACCACGGGGATGGACTGGTACTGGCCGTCCTTCAGGAACTCGCTCATGATGTCCTGGTGGGTGTCGCGCGCGAAGACGCGGACCTCCATCCCCGAAGCCTCGGAGATGCGGGCAATGACGGGCATGTTGCGGTAGCAGTCGCCGCACCAGTCCTCGCTGAGGGCCAGGGCCTTGGCGCCGCTCTTCTGGACGGTTGCACTGAAGAACGCCGCGTCCTCGGCGGTCACCGCTGCGCTGTCGTAGAACTGCTGGAAGCGGTCCTTGTTGACCTTGATGGAATCCACGTACTGCTGATACGTCATCCCCTCGGAGAAGCGCTCCGGGGTGACAACGCTCGTCTTCTCTGCCATCTCCTCGTCCTCCTGTTGGTGTGCCTGATGGCGGGCGCCCGGCCCGCTAGTCGATGAATCAGCCGAACTTCCCGCCGTAGCTCCCGCTGTTGTCGATGGAGCCGTCGGGGTAGACGATGATGGGGACGATGTCCCCAAACTTCCGGGCCTCGTCCATCAGCTCCTGGCTCTCGTCCACCAGCCGCACCTCGTACTCGATTCCCTGCTCGGCCCACGCTTCCCGCAGCGCGTTGCAGGCGGGGCATTCGGCGAGCGCGTACACAACGGGGATGGTCTTGGTCGTCATCGTCTCCCCCTCCGGATGCAAGTCTCGGACATGGTACATCACGGCGCCCAGGTTTGTCACGGGGCGGAGACGACCGCCGAAGCGGCCTGGGGCAGGACTGCGGTGGCGCCCTGAATGGCCTCGACCAGGGGGCCGGGGTAGATGCCTATCACGATGACGGCCAGCAGCAATACGCCCAGAGTGCCGGTGAGCAAGCGCGAGACCGGCACTCTGCCGGAGGAGGGGGCCGGCTCGATGTACATCTGCTTGATGACCATCAGGTAGTAGTAGAGGGAGATAAGGCTCATTGCCATGGCCAAGCCGGAGAGCCACAGGAGGCCCTCGCCCGCGGTGGCGGTGAAGAGGTAGAACTTGGTGGTGAACCCGGCAAAGAAGGGCAGCCCGGCCAGGGAGAGGAGGGAGACGGTCAGCGTCGCCGCCAGGAAGGGCGAGCGGCTGCCCAGGCCGGCGAAGTCCGGGATACCGTCCTTGCCCTCGCTGTTGTGGAAGCTGGTTATGGCGGTGAAGGCGGCGAGGTTCGTGGCCGAGTACCCCACCAGGTGCAGGATGAGGCCGCCGGAGGCCAGAGTGGAGAGCGCGGCGACCCCCATGAGCAGGTACCCCACCTGCCCGACGCTGGAATAGGCGAGCATGCGTTTGACGTTGTGCTGGGCCAGGGCGACAAGGTTGCCGACGGTCATGGTGACAGCCGCCAGCACGACTATGACGATGCGCCACTGGTCGACCGCCGGGAAGAAGCCCTCGCTGAAGAGGCGGAGCACGAGGGCGAAGGCCGCCGCCTTGGACCCGACCGCGATGTACGCGGTGATGGGCAGCGGCGCGCCCTCGTAGACGTCCGGCGCCCACAT
Organism: Dehalococcoidia bacterium; assembly: GCA_965197715.1. Taxonomy (GTDB): domain Bacteria; phylum Chloroflexota; class Dehalococcoidia; order Lucifugimonadales; family UBA1127. Next base: position 1,082,756 of record OZ240224.1, on the reverse strand, counting down.
GTGGAAGGGCACTGCCGCCATCTTGAATCCCAGGCCGGCGACCAGGAACGCCATTCCCAGCAGCAGACGGCCGTCCACACCCTGCATGCCCTCCAGGGCGTCCGCCATGCCCGCAAAGCCCGTCGTGCCCAGGGCGCCGTAGAGGAGGCTGATGCCGTACAGGAGCAGCGCCGAGGAGAAAGCGCCCAGGAGGACGTACTTCACGCCGGCCTCGTTGGACCTGGGCTCATCCCTGGCGTACCCGGCCAGGATGTAGAGGCTGAAGCTCAGCAGCTCCAGGGAGATATAGGCCGTGAGGAGCTCCCCCGCGGACGCCAGCAGCATCATCGCGAGGACCGAGAACAGGAGGATGGCGTAGTACTCGCCGGGGTGCTCCAGCCGCTTCTTGACGAACTCCACGGAAGCCAGGATCACGAAGACGCCGATGAGCAGGAAGAGGAGCTTGAAGAAGACGGCGTAGGTGTCGACGCGCAGGATACCGTCGAACAAGCTGTCATGCGTGCCCCAGAGCGTGGGGACGCACAGCGCCGCAACCGCGACCAGGCCGATGACCGCCGCACCTGCCAGCCAGCTCTTGCGAGCCGCCGGCAAGAAAAAGTCGGCGGTGAACACCAGGAAGGCCAGGCCCGCGACGGCGAACTCGGGCCAGAGTAGGCCCCAGCTCACGCTCGCTACAGCATCAGGCATTCGCCGTCTCCTCTGATCGTCCTAGCCGCCAATGGCCGCGACCAGCGGCACCACTGCGCTGTCGATTACCTTCATGATGTACCACGGATAGAGGCCCCAGAGCGCGAGGAAAAACACCAGAACCGTGGTGGCGCCAAGCTCCAGCCGCGTGGCGTCGGTCAGTCCCGCCCAGCGGGGATCCAGCGGCCCAAAGAAGACCTTGGCCACGAGGCGGAGGATGTAGACCGCCGTGATCGCCGCGCCGATGACGCCGAACACGCCGGCCACCGGGTACGTCTGGAACGTGCCCAGGAAGACCAGGAACTCGGCGACGAATCCGCTCAGGCCGGGAAGGCCCAGGGACGCGAGCCCCGCCACGGCGAAGAAGGAGGCGGTGACTCCCATCCGCTTGGCCAGGCCCTCCAGGACACCGATGTCGCGGACGTGGGCGCGGTCGTAGATGAAGCCCACGAGAGCGAAGAAGAGGGCCGTCATGATGCCGTGGGAGAACATCTGGAGCACGGCGCCGTTGATGCCGGTGGCGTCGAGCGTCGCAAGCCCCATGAGCACGTAGCCCATGTGGCTCACGCTGGAGTAGCCGACGACGTACTTGAGGTCCCGCTGCGCCAGGGCGGAGACCGCGCCGTACATCACGTTGACGGTCCCAAGGCCGATGAGGACCGGCGCCCAGACCTGGGCGCCCTCCGGAAGCAGCACCATGCCCACGCGCAGGATCCCGAATGCGCCCAGCTTCATCAGCACGCCGGCGTGGAGCATGCTGACGGCGGTGGGCGCGGCCACGTGGCCGTCGGGCGACCAGGTGTGAAACGGCCACAGGCCGGCCAGGACCCCGAACCCCACCATGATCAGCGGGAAGAAGAATATCTGGAACGATCGGCTGTAGGAGACCTGCTCCAGCTCGAGCATGTTCAGGGTCTGCCCGCCCTCCACCCACAGGGCGATGATGGCCACCCACACCAGCACACTGCCCGCCACCAGATAGAGCACCAGCTTCAGGGCGCCGTACTCCTTGGTGCGCAGGAATGTCCCGAAGTCCGTGGTACTGCCCCAGACACCAATGAGGAGGTACATCGGGACCACGGCCAGCTCGTAGAAGAAGAAGAAGAAGAAGAGGTCCACGCTGGCGAAGACCCCGTACACGCCGGAGACCAGCAGCATGAGCCACAGGAAGAACTCCTTGGAGCGGTCCTGGACGTTCCATGAGACCAGAACACCGCAAAAGAAGACGACCCCCGTGAGCAGGAACAGCGGCGCCGTGATGCCCGTGAGGCCAAGGCTGAACGTCACGCCCAGTGAGGGCAGCCAGTCGAACTGCTGGGTGAGCTGGAGACCGCCCTGCGCCGAGTCGTAGCCGAAGAAAGCGTACACGGACATGGGCAGACCAACGGTGGCCACGACCCGGGCCAGGCGATGCGCATCCTGCGGGCGGTCGCGCGGCACAAACGCGATGATCAACGCTCCCACAAAGGGCAGCGCTATCATCGCCAGCAGCAGGTATTGGTCGATGAAGGTCATCGGCTCCTTGACCCTCTCAGTCTCCTAGCGCATCGCCAGCCACCAGAGTAACGCCAACCCCAGGACCCCCAGGGACATGCCCATAGCATAGTTGTACACCTTGCCCGTCACGTGGGCTCGCAAGGTGCGGCCGGACTGGACCACGGACTCTCCGGTGCCGTTGACGCCGATGTCGTTGATCACGCGGCGGTCGAAGAGCGCCACGAGCCCGCTGAAGGCCAGCACCGCGCGGTCGATGGCCCACTGGTATGCGTCGTCCATGTAGTAGGCCCGGGCAACAATGCGGTGCACGCCCGGGAATCGGGCGATAATCCGGCCGGGCTGAATGCTCCCGCGAACGTAGGCCAGCCATCCCACGGCGAATCCCGCCGCCGCGATGATCAGGGAGACGGCCGCAAGGGCGGGGCTGAAGTGGAAGGATTCGGGCTCGTGTAAGTAGAGGAATTCTCCCAACCAGAAGGCAAGCCCTCCCAGGAACAGCGTGAGGAGCGCCATGACCAGCATGGGCGCCAGCATGAGGAGGGGGGACTCGTGGGCGCCGCTGTTTGCGGCCTTGAGCTGCCCGAAGAAGACGGCGAACAGGGCCCGGGCCATGTACAGCGCGCTGAGGAAGGCGGCCGCCAGGGCCAGGACCAGGAAGATGGGATTGAGCCCCCCCTGTACGGCCAGCAGGAGCTCGTCCTTGCTGAAGAAGCCGCTCAACGGCGGCAGTCCTCCCAAGGCCAGGGCGCCCACGGTAAAGCAGAAGGCCGTGGCCGGCATTCTGCCCGCCAGGCCGCCCATCTCGCGAATGTCCAGCTTGTCGATGGCGTGGCTGACACTGCCGGCGCTGAGGAAGAGCATCGCCTTCGCAAAGGCGTGGGCCAGCATGTGGAAGAGGGCCGCCGTGAACCCGCCTGCCCCCAGGGCCAGCATCATGAAGCCGAGGTGGCTCACCGTGGAATAGGCGAGGATGCGCTTCAGGTCCGTCATCACCAGGGCCATGGAGCCTGCCATGAGGGCCGTGATGATGCCGATGACTGCCACCAGCGTCATGGCGGTTGAGGAGAGCTCGAAGAGTGGAAGCATGCGAGCTACGAGGAAGACGCCGGCCACCACCATGGTGGCGGCGTGGATGAGGGCGCTCACGGGGGTGGGGCCCTCCATGGCGTCCGGGAGCCATACATGCAGCGGGAACTGCGCCGACTTGCCCATGGCGCCCAGGAAGAGCAGCACCGCGGACGCCGTGATCATGCCGGGAGAGATGGCGCCGGCTCCGGCGGCGTCCAGGATGGCGGTGATACTGAACGTGCCGGTCTCGCGGAAGAGGAGGATGACGCCGATGAGCAGGCCTACGTCGCCGATGCGCGTCGTGACGAAGGCCTTCTTGGCCGCCTCGGCGGCAGAGCGCCGCTCGTACCAGTAGCCGATGAGCAGGTAGGAGCACAGGCCGACCAGCTCCCAGGCGATGTAGAGGAGAAGGAGGTTGTCAGCCAAGACCAGCGTGAGCATGGAAGCCGCGAAGAGCGCGTGGGCGGCGAAGTACCACCCGAAGCGCTCCTCGTGCGCCATGTACGACCAGGAGTAGACCTGGATCCCCAGGGCCACGAAGCTGACCAGGCCCAGCATGATCACGGACAGCGGGTCTATTCGCACGCCCCAGCTGAGGACGCTCCCGCCCGTGGTGAGCCACTCGAAGCTAAAGGACGCAGGACTGTTGTCCAGGAGGTCGGTGAGCGCCACCCAGAACAGGACAAAGCCGGTCAGCGCCGCCAGGGGCGCAAGAAACGCGCCCTGACGGGGCAGGGCGCGGCCCACCGTGACGATGAGTATGAATGCGGCGGCGCTCAGAGCTGGCGCCAGCCAGGCTAGCTCCATGTAGCTGCTTCCCGTGTACTCAAGCCTTCCTCCCTTTGCTTCGTCCGACTACTCTTCGGCAACCCTGCCGCGCGGGCCCTGCCTTGCCGCGGGGGCGTTCCACCGCCTACCCCTTCATAATGTCGACCTCATCCAGGTTTGCCGCCCCCTTCGCGCGGTAGAGCCGCAGGATGATGGCCAGGGCCAGGCCCACCTCCGCGGCGGCCACGGTGATGACAAAGATGGCGATGATCTGGCCGGTGAGCCGTCCGGGGTCCAGGAAGGCGGCGTAGCCGACGAGGTTGATGTTCACGGCGTTGAGCATGAGCTCGATGGCCATCAGCACGAGAACGGCGTTGCGCCGCGCCAGCACGCCGTAGAGCCCAAGGGAGAAGAGGGCCGCGCTGAGCAGCTCTATGTAGATCAGCTCCACTCGTTACCCCTTCCCTGCCGGCGGCTTCATGGCCGCTCCCGGGCGATGATGATGGCCCCCACCAGGGCCACCAGAAGGACCAGGGAGGCGACCTCGAAGGGGATGGCCCACTGCGTGAACAGCACCCCGCCGATCTCCTCGGCGCTGGGCCGCTGCAGCTCCTGGGTCGGGACGCGCGAGAACACCAGGGCCGCGGCGATCACCCCCAGCACCGCTAGGGCCGCGACTAGGGCAAGGGGGCGCTGAGCGTTGTCCCGCAGCCCCGCGAACTCCTCCCGCCGCGTGAGCATGAGCGCGAAGAGGAGGACGATGACCACGGCGCCGCCGTAGATCAGGATCTGGACCAGGGCCAGGAACTCGGCCAGGAGCAGCACGAAGATTCCTGCCACCGCCGCCAGGGACAGCAGGAGGAAGATGGCGGCGTGGGCCACGTTCTTGCTCGCCACAACGCCGAGCCCGCCGCCAAGAGCGACGGCGGAGACAAGGGCGAAGATGACCAGCTGGAGGCTCAAGCGCCCTCCTTTTCGGCGTCGGGGGCGGTGACGGCGGCCGCTTCCGCGGTCTGGGCGGCGGCCTCCTTCGCCAGCTCCGTCGGCGGGCGCCACCCTGACTCCTCCTGGAACTGGCGGCCCTTCTCCAGCAGGACGGGCATGTCGACGCGGCGGCCGTTGCGGACGTAGGTGCTTATCTCGTGCTCGTGGCTCATGGTGATGGCGTCGAAGTTGCACACCTCTTCGCAGATCCCGCACACGATGCAGCGGCCCAGGTTGATCTCGAAGGTCTCCACTATCTTGCGGCGGTGGCTCTTCTCTTCCTTGTGCAGCGGGTTGTCGATCATCGTGGCGGACATGCACAGCGTGGGGCACTCGCGGATGCAGACCATGCACGCCACGCAGTACGGCTCGCCGATCTTGTCGTCCCACGTCAGCACCGGAAAGCCCATGTAGCGGTCCTGGACGGGCAGGTGCTGTTTGGGGTACTGGGCCGTCACCGGACGTCTCAGCGTGGTGCGCAGGGTGATTATGAGACCCTTGATGCTGTTAAACACGTCTCGCCTCCCGGGCGGGCACCATTGTCAGGGCCGGCTTGGGCGTGCGCCCCGGTCCCCACCGCGTCACGGCTATGGCCCAGGCCGCCAGCACTGCCAGCCCCGCCAGCGTCAGGACCCACATCGGCAGGCCGTAGAAGAGGACCGCCGCCGTCATGACCAGGTTCAAGAAGGAGAGGGGCACCAGGACCTGCCACGCCAGCCTCATGAGCTGGTCGATGCGGAAACGCGGGAACGTGCCCCGGAACCAGAAGATAACCATGATCACGGCATACACCTTGATGAAGAACCACGCCAGGTCCGGAAGGAGCGGGCCTGACCAGCCCCCCAGGAACAGCAGCGTGACGAGGCTCGCGATGAGGAAGGTGTTGATGTACTCGGCCAGGAAGAAGATGGACCAATGAGCGCCGCTGTAGTCCACGAAGGGTCCGCCCACGATCTCAGACTCGGCGTGATAGATGTCGAAGGGGGTCCGCCCCAGCTCCGCCAGTCCCGCGATGAGGAATATGAAGAGGCCCAGGGGCTGGATGAACGCGTAGGGCAGCGTTGACTGCTCCGCCACGATCTCAACCAGGTTCAGCGACCCCGCCAGCGCCGCGATGCTCAGCGCCACCGCGATGATGGGGATCTCGTAGCTGATGAGCTGGGCTACGGCGCGCAGGGACCCCAGCACCCCGTACTTGTTGGCGGAGCCCCAGCCCGCCATCATCAGGCCAAGAATGGAGAGAATGGAGAAGGCGATGACGTACAGGAGGCCCATTTCCATGTCCCGCAGCACCAGTCCCGGCGCCATGGGAACGGTGACCCAGATGACGAAACTGGGCACGAACACGGCCAGGGGCGCCACCCAGAAGACGCCCTTGTCCACCCAGCCGGGCATGATGTCTTCCTTGAGTACGAGCTTCAGGGCGTCCGCAATGGGCTGCAGCAGGCCGTGGGGCCCGACGCGCATCGGCCCCATGCGCATTTGGAGCCTGCCCAGGAGCTTCCGTTCCAGCCACGTCAGGGACAGCACGACGATGGACAGGAAGGTCAGCAGGGTGAGCAGCAGTATCACCAACGCCCCGACGGTCGTACCAAGGAGGGCCGTGAGGGGGAAGGCGATTCCCCTCACTCCTCCCTGGACCAGCGCCTGCAACGCCTCCCAGTACTCCATCAGCGGTCCACCTCACCCAGAACGATGTCCAGGGAGCCGAGGATGACGACGGCATCGGCAATGTAGGCGTCCCGCAGCAGCACGCCCAAGGCCTGAAGGTTGGCGAAGGACGGCGTGCGCACCTTGACCCGGTACGGCTTGTTGTCGCCGTTGCTGACGATGTACACGCCGAACTCCCCCCGGGGGCTCTCCGTCCGCACGTACACCTCGCCCTTTGGGGGCCTGGGAAGCCGCCGCACTCCCCGGGCCATGATCGGCCCGCCGTCCGGCAGCTGCTCCAGGGCCTGGTGAAGGATCCTCAAGGACTGGCGTATCTCCTCGACACGAATGGCGTAGCGGTCCCAGGAGTCGCCCGCGTTGCCTACGGGGATGTCGAACTCAAAGCGGTTGTATACCGAGTAGGGCTCCACGACGCGGATATCGTAGGGGATCCCGGTGGAGCGAAGGGATGGGCCGCTCATCGTGTAGGCGATGGCCTGCTGCTGTGAAATGACGCCGACGTTGCGGGTGCGCGCCACGAAGACCTCGTTCTGGGTCAGGAGACGGTCGCACTCCTCCAGGCTCTTCTCCAGGTTCGGGAGGATGTCAGCGACCCGCTGGGCAAAGTCCGCGGGCGGGACCTCCTTGATCCCGCCGATGCGGAAGTAGTTATGCATCATTCGGGCGCCGCTGACGGCCTCGAATAGGCGCTGGATGCGCTCTCGCTCCCGGAAGCCGTACATAACCGGGGTCATTGCCCCGGCGTCCAGGCCAAAAGTGCCATAGAAGAGGAAGTGGCTGGCGACGCGGTTGAGCTCGCACAGGATCACGCGCACGTACTCGGCCAGCTCCGGGACCTCCACCCCCATGAGCTTCTCCACGGCCATGCAGAAGGCCAGCTCATTGTTGAAGTTGGCGATGTAGTCGAGGCGGTCGAAGAGGGTGATGACCTGGTGGTAGAGCTCGCCTTCCGACAGCTTTTCGGAACCCCGGTGCAGGTACCCGATGTGGGGCTCCATCTCCACGATGCGTTCCCCGTCCACCCACAGCACCGCCCGGAACACCCCATGCGTGCTGGGGTGCTGCGGCCCCAGGTTCACCATCATTTCGAGGTTTTCGAGGGGGCGCGCTTCGGTCTTCAGGAGACCGGGCACGGATGCGAGCCTCTGGCGAACGGGGTCGACGGCCAGCCGGAACACCTCCAGCGTGACCGCACCCAGGAGGGGTTCGGCGCCCTCATCGCCGAAGACGACGGGCACCAGGTCGGAATGACCGTCTATGCTCAACCAGGTGCGGCCCACGTCGCGCTCAACCACCCTGCCATCGGCAAGCTCGAAGGGCGCGCGCTCGTGCGGGGTGACCCCCAGCCCGCGCAGCAAGGAGGCCGGCAGCGTGGCGTAGGTGGCCCCGGTATCCACCAGAGCCTCGACCGGTGTAAAGCGCCGACCCTGGGGGTCTCCGACTTGCAGCGTTACCTTGAACGTTCCCACGTGCTGCCCTGTAGTCCTTGGCACGGATGCCGCTAAAACTCTTCGTATTCGTGAAAGGGAAAGCTCTTTCGGCCGGGGAAGCCCTCAAAGCCCTCCCAAAGCAGCAGAGGCTTCGGGTTCGGGTGTCCTTCGAAGACCACGCCGAAGAGGTCGTACCCCTCCCGCTCGAACCAGTCGGCGCCCTGCCAGACCGAGGTCACGGAGGGCACCTTCGGGTCATCGTAGTCCGTGTTCACCTTCAGGACCATCTTGTGGCGGTGGGTCATCGACCACAGGTGGTACACGACCTGCATGGAGTCCTCATAGTCCACGACCGAGAGACATCGCAGGTAGTCCATGGAGAGGTCCGGGTCTTCCCTGAGCGTGGAGCAGATGTCCAGGAGGTCGGCCGCCTTCACCGTGGCCGCCACCTCGTCCAAGAGGGACGTGATCTCGGTGGACGCCGAGTCCAGCCTCTGGCCGAGCAGCGCCATGAGGGCCTCGCCCCTGGCGTCCAGGGTGGGTCCGGGCGGAGCTGCCGCCGCGCTAGGCCTGGGTGTTGCCGTCGCCGGCCGGGAGGGCTGGCGCTCCCCCGCGGGCGGGCTTTGTTCCGCCATACTCCCTCGCATCGTGCTGGATCTTCTGCTGGAGGCGCAAGATCCCGTCCATGAGGGCCTCGGGTCTTGGGGGGCACCCGGGCACGTAGATGTCCACTGGAACAATGTGGTCAACGCCCATGACCACGGAGTAGGAGCGGTAGTAGGGGCCGCCGTTGCTGGCGCAGCTGCCCATGGCGATGACCCAGCGGGGCTCCGGCATCTGCTCGTAGAGCAGCCGGATGGGGTCCGCCATCTTCTTCACCACCGTCCCTGCGACGATCATGACGTCGGACTGGCGGGGCGAGGGCCACGTGACGATGCCGAAGCGGTCGAAGTCGTGCTGGGCCATATAGGTGGACATCATCTCGATGGCGCAGCAGGCAAGGCCGAAGGTCAGCGGCCAGAGGGAGTTCTTCCGGGCCAGGGCGAAGAGCTGCTCCGTCTGCATGGTGACCACGCCCGGTGCGCCGGAGCGATAGGGGGCCGGAGGCGAGAGGTTGCCCTCGCCGAAACCGGCGCCCTGCGCCTCAGGGGCCAGGGGGTGGCCCCACGGCACCGCGCGCGCCTGCCAGGACCGCGGCTCCTCTCCGGGCGGCTGCTTCTCTATCGCCACTGGAGGACCCCCTTTCGCCACCCGTAGAGCACGCCAAAGAGCAGTACTGCAATGAATATGAGCATCTCATAGAAGACCCAGGGCGCCGTCTTCAGGAAGACCAACACCCAGGGGAAGAGGAACACAGCCTCTACGTCAAAGATGAGAAAGAAGATGGCGAAGATGTAGTAGCGGATGTGGATCTGGGACCAAGCGAAGGGAGTGGGCTCGATGCCGCACTCGAAGGGGAGGTCCTTTTGGAGGGAATGCCGCCGCGGGGCCAAGAGGGCGCTGGCGCCCAGCATGATCCCCATCGCCAGGACTCCCACCACCGCCGCCAGGACCACCGCCGTGTAGTTGATGGCGTAGCCTTCAGGCACGGTCCTCAACCTCTTGGCCAAAGGATTTCCGGAGAGTCACTATAGCATCGGCAGATTGGGGCCGTCAATTCGACGGGAGCGTCCTGCATCCACCGCCTGTCGTTCCCTGGACCCCTCCTGCGGGCTTGCCCCCGACTGGCTGCCGGCAGAATCGCCGGGGCCACCGGGGGCTTCCGCGCCAGCCGGCGAGACGGTGGGCTTTGAGGCGTTCGACCGTCCGCCCACGTGCTACACTCATCCGGCTGCCCGCGAGCTTTGCGCGAGCCGCATCCCCACAAATAGCTCGAGAGGTGTTCCATGGCGCTCTACATCAACGAGTCAGAGGTAGCCCAGCTCCTCACTGTCCCGGATACCGTCGAGGCCCTGGAGCAGAGCTTCCGGCATCTGGCAGCCGGCAGGGCCGCCATTCAACCCCGGAGGCGCATCCGCATTGCGGGGGGCTCCTTCCAGACCATGATGGCCGTGGACGAGGTCCTGGGGGTCTTTGGGTTCAAGGCCTACGGCATGGCGCGCAGCGATCCCCGCTCGTTGGTGCACCTCTACAGCGTCGAATCGGGTCAGCTTCTCGCCATGGTTGCGGCAGGCGCCCTGGGGGCCGTGCGGACCGGAGCGGCTTCCGGCCTGGCAACCAGGCACATGGCCAGGGAGGACGCTCAGAGCCTGGGCGTCCTCGGCACCGGCAGCCAGGCGCTGACTCAGATGCAGGCCGTGTGCGCGGTCCGGCGCATCCAGCGGATTCAGGTGTTCAGCCGGAACCAGGAGCGGCGGGAGGCGTTCGCCCAGCGCGCCGGGGCCGCTCTGGACGCCGCTGCCACGGCGGCCGCCAGCGCCGAGGAGTGCGTCCGCGGGATGGACGTAGTTGTGGTTATCACGAACTCACGGGACCCGGTGCTTCGCGGCGCGTGGCTCGAGCAGGGCGTTCACGTCAACGCCGCCGGGGGCAATAGCTGGATTCGGCGGGAGCTGGACTCCCAGGCCGTGCAGGTCAGCAGCGTCGTCGCGGTGGACCATCTGGAGCAGGCAAGAATGGAGTGCGGCGACCTGATCTGGGCCGCGGAGGAGGGTGCGCTGCGCTGGGAGCGCGTTCAGGAGCTCAGCGGCGTGGTTGCCGGGACGGCGCAGCGGCGGCAGGACCCGCAGGAGATCACCCTGTTCGAGTCCCAGGGGGTGGCCCTGGAGGACATCGCCGCGGCAGACCTTGTCTACCGCCGCGCCCGGGAGCGCGGCCTGGGACAGGAGCTGCCGTTCTGAAGCCCGGACCGGTCCATTCGGCAGCTGCGGAGTCCGTCGCAGCTGTTGGACTCCGGATAGACCAACCGCGCTTGTTGATCCGAGAGGGACTGCCGCGCGCACTAGACAGCGTGAAAAATTCGTTAGGACTCTTAGGCTAAGACGATAACACCTTGTGACGAAGGGTAGACGGCGCATTGGGGCAAGAATAGGGGGATAGCACAACGAAATCGGCAACAATTGTTTGATTTGTGAATCTTTGCACGCATGGAAACCGTTGACAGCCCCCCCTGGCAATGTTACGTTTCCCAACGGTCTGATGCGCTTTTTGCGGGCACGGCAGCGACTTGGCAACAGGCTGCCCGCCCCAACGCACAAGACCAATGACGCAGGGGCCGGTCTGGGGGGGCATCTAGGCGAGGGGGACTAACCGCTAGGACTGGGTGTGGGTAGCCTCGCCTGAGGCCCCGTGTTCCTCCCGCACGTGTGTCTGAGAGTGAACGAGCTATGGGGTCAGCCCGGGGCCAGCTTGCGCCAACAGGAGGTTCAGGTGAATAGCGAAGATTTTGTCATGCGATTCGCTGGCGAGGGCGGCCAGGGCATGGTCACGTCGGCTGAAGGGTTGGCCATGGCGGCGGCCAGAGCGGGGTACCACGTTCAGACCTTCTCCACGTTCCCGTCCCAAATCCTCGGCGGTCCCACATGGACCCAGACGCGCATCTCCACCGCTCCCATCCTCAGCTCCGGCGACATTCTGGACGCCCTCATCTGCTTCAACAAAGAGGCCTACGACACGCACAAAGATGAAGTCCGCGAGGGCGGAGTCATCATCTACAACTCCGGCGACTTTCAAGCGGAAGGCGACAGCCGCGCCGTGGGTCTCCCCTTTGCCGACCTGGCCAAGTCAACGGGAAACACCCGCGCGGAGAATATGGTCGTCATCGGCGCCGTGGCCCACCTCATCGGCATGCCCCAGGAGTACCTGGACCAGTTTGTGGTACTGCGATTCAGCCGCAACCGCGCCGGCGACGACCAGATCATCTCTTCCAATATCCAGGCCCTCAAGCTGGGGAGAGAGAACGTGGCGTCCAGCGGACTCAGCTTGGGAGAGCTGGCGCCGCCGCAGAAGCCGGAGGGCGAGCAGCTTCTCGTCAAGGGGAACGAGGCCATCTGCCTGGGCGCCCTGGCTGCGGGCTTGGACTACTACATTGGCTACCCCATCTCCCCAGCCACGCCAATCCTTCTCTTCATGGAGCGGAACCTGGTCGGCGCCGGCAAGTTCGCCTATCAGGCAAGCTCTGAGATCGAGTCGATCAGCTCGGTCCTGGGCGCGAGCTTCGCCGGGAAGAAGGCCATGACGGCCACCTCCGGTCCGGGCTTCACCCTCATGGGTGAAGGAATCGGGCTGGGCTGGATGGCGGAGGTGCCCGCGGTGGTCATTGACGTGCAGCGCGGCGGCCCGGCCACCGGCCTGCCCACCAAGACAGAGCAGTCCGACCTCCTGACCGCTCTGAACCCTGCCCACGGCGACTCCCGCATGCCCGTCATCGCACCGGGGACGGTGGAGGAGTGCTTCTACGCCGCGGTTGGCGCGCTCAACTGGGCCGAGCGCTATCAGGGGCCGGTCATGGTCCTCAGCGAGATGATGCTCGCCGAGCGGGCCCAGAACATCCCCAAGCCGGACCTCTCCACGGTGCAGGTGGAAAACCGTCTGACGTATCAGGGCACCAACGGCTACCTTCGCTACGAGGCCCCTGAGATGTCCCCCTTCCCAGCTCCGGGCGGACCCGGGTCCTACGTGGCCAACGGCAGCGAGCACGACCACTACGGGGACACGACCCACCTCGCAGCCCACCATATCCACATGACCGAGCGCCGCTTCTCCAAGCTCAAGCTGCTGGAGGACGGCACCTACGAGGAAGAGAACGAGAATGAGCCGGTGGCAGTCATGTCCTGGGGCGCCTCCAAGGGTCCCTCCCAGGAGGCGTACAACAGGCTGATAGCCCAGGGGCACAAGCTTGCGTGGTACTACACCATGTACCTGAACCCGCTGCCTCCCAAGCTGCTGGAGGCACTGCAGAAGAAGGACCTGGTCATAGTGCCCGAGTTGAACTACCTGGGCCAGTTCTCCGGCTTCCTGCGCTCGCAGGGAGTCAACGCCCAGTCGATCACCCAGTACACCGGCCTGCCCTTCAAGGTCAGCGGCTTGGAGCCGCGGATCCTGGAGATGGCCGGAATCAAAGCGGCCAAGGCCAAGGGCGGCAAGGCCGGGGACAAGAGGATGGTGGCAGCATGAGCAAGAAGAACCCGGAATACGACTTCAAGTGGTGCCCCGGCTGCGGGGACTTCGGCGTCCGCCGGGCCCTGGAAATGGCCATGCAGCAGCGCATGATCCGCACGGAGCTCCCGATAGAGAACAACGTCGTGGTCGCCGGCATCGGCTGTTCGGGGAACCTGGTGCACCTGTTGGAAGGCGCCCAGCCCTATGGCTTCCACGGCATTCACGGCCGCAGCCTGCCGATAGCCATGGGCGTGAAGATGGCGCGCCCCGACCTCAACGTGGTCGTTGTGGCCGGAGACGGCGACTTCCTGAGCATCGGTGGCGAGCACATCGCGCCGCAGGCCCAGCGAAACCTGAACATATGCGCCGTCATCATGGACAACGGCGTCTACGGGCTCACCAAGGGCCAGAGCTCGCCCACAACCGCCGCGGGGGAGATCACGTCGAGCACCCCGTACGGGAAGCCGGAGAGCGCTCTGAACCCGCTGGAGCTCTACCTCACGGTGGGCGCGACCTTCGTGGCGTCGACCTTTTCCAGTAAGGTCAGAGAGATGGCGGCGCTCATCAGCCAGGGGATGGACCATCCCGGCTTCGCCATCGTCCACGTGCAGTCGCCCTGCACCACCTACAACAACACCTACGATGTCTTGAAGGGAGACCCCAAGACCGGCGTGGACCCCATGATCTGGGACGTTCCGGGCGAGCATGAGGTCACCGACAGGGCGGCCGCCTTCGACGTGGCCCGGGTGGGGGGGATACCGCTGGGCCTCATCTACCAGGCCGCCGACTCGGTGCCCCTGGAGGAGCGCGTCGCCCGGATGCTGGCAGGGAAGGCCGTGGACCGCAGCGTGGGGGAGATCATGGACACCTACGTCCTCAACTAGCCTGCGTCGGCCTCTGACTGCGACACCGAAGGCGCCCCGTCCACACGGGGCGCTTTTCCATGGCTCAGGAGTGGAGGTACTGCTCCAGGTGCTTGCGGAGCAGCACGCGGCCGCGGTGAAGGCGCGCCTTGAAGGCCGTGACCGTAATGCCGAGGACGTCCGCAGCCTCTGTGTTGGACAGCTCCTGCACGTCCCGGAGCACCACCGCCGCCCGCAGGTCCTCCGGGATGAGCTGCAAGCCCGTTTCCACCGCCTGGCGGAGCTCGCTGTCCAGCGCTGTCCGCTCCGGGCCGCGGGCCCAATCCGGGACGTCCCGGTCCTCATAGCCGGTGAAGGTGAGCTCCTTCCCGCGCTTATCCTTCCGGATCCGCATCAACGCGGCGTTGACGGCGATGCGGTAGAGCCACGTGGTCACCTGGGCGTCGCCGCGAAACCGGTCCCAGTTCCGGTAGGCGGAGATGAAGGCCTCCTGGGCGGCCTCCTCCGCGTCGTGGGGATTGCCCAGCATGCGGTAGATGATGTTATACACGTAGTCCGCGTATGCAGTGACGACCTCGTCAAACGTCTGCGGTGTGGACATTCAATAGGCCTCAGGGTGGCGGAAGAATCTCCTGCATCCATTGAGCGTTCCGGTGCATCCTCTATTGTATGCTAGACAAAGTCTGCCCGCGCACCTTGACCTGTCCGGGTTGTGTGGCGTAGATTGGCTCACGAGTCTGAGATAAGGTAGGTTGCCGTTGATGGCCAAGCTGCCATTCTGGCCCTTTGGAGGCAAGGGGGACCTCAAGTGCCGCGAGGTCCGAGAACAGTCCTCGGATCTCATCGAGGGTGGTGAGGGAGGCTCTGCAGTCCTCGTGGAGAGGATTCAGCGCCACCTGGCCAAGTGCCGTGCGTGCACCGCCTTCGTGCGCACTCTTCAGGCCACCGTGGGGGTCCTTCGTTCCATGCCTGCCCAGGGCGCGCCGGTCCAGCTCAAGGAGAAGCTCCGGCGGATCTCGGCGGAAGGAAACCAGCCGCAGTAGCGCCCTACGGACACGTTCAGACACACTGAGAGAGAAGGAGCCCGCCTATTCAGGCGGGCTCCTTTCTGTTCGTCGAGCCAGCGGGTCCTAGGCGTCCTCAGCCTCGGCGCTGTACTTGGTGGGGCACTTCACGATGACGAGGTCCGACTGAAAGGTCCCGTCGGCGTCCAGCGCACCCTCCACCACGATCTCTGAGTGCTCGTTGAAGAAGAGGTCAGGCACAACGCCGTCGTGGGCCATTGCCAGCTGATGGCCGGTCTCTGGGTCCACCAACGCGAAGGTGGCCACCGTGCCGCCCGGCGCGCGCTCAAAGCTGCCGGGCGCCAGCTTCCCGCTGACCCGCAGCGTCTCCCCTGGGGCATGGTCCGTCCGGCCGACTGCCTCGGCGACGGTGAAGTAGTAGACGGCGGAGCCCTGGAAGCCCAGGTATCCCAGGTAGGCAAAGGCAACCGCCAGCAGCAGCCCGCCGACGACCCATCGCCCCTTGCCCGTGCGCCGCGGGCGCCGCGGGCCACCGCCCACAGGGTCGTCGAGTGTCTCATCCGCCATGCTGCTCCTCCTCTCCTCTAACTATACCCACGCCGGCTTCGGCACACAACCGGCCGCCGCTTGCGCTCCGGGTACGGCCAGGGCTAGCATGGGCCAGTCCCAACCTCAACACGGAGCGGCGCCCATGCTTGAGCAACTCAATCTGGAAGGCACAGCGGTCCTGATCACCGGCGGCGGCACGGGCTTGGGCCGCGAGATGGTGCGGCACCTGGCACGCGCCGGCGCCGACCTGGTGATTGCCGCCCGGCGCCCGGGGCCCATCGAGGCGGCCGCCGAAGAAGCCCGCAGCCTGGGCAGACGCGCCATCGCCGTCTCCACCGACGTGACCGACTCCGCTGCCGTGGAGCGCATGGTGGAGCGGACCCTGACCGAGCTCGGCAAGGTGGACGTGCTCATCAACAACTCGGGTATCGTCCGGGAGCAGCGGGCCGTGCCGATATGGGAGATCACCGATGACGCATGGCGCCTGGGCATCGACACCAACCTGTCCGGCGCCTTCTACGGCACCCGGGCCGTGGCCAAGCACATGGCTGACCGGGGCGGCGGAAAGATCATCAACGTCTCGTCCGGCTTTGGGCTCAGAGGGGGCCGCGACAACTACATCTACGCCTGCGCCAAGGGTGGGGTCATCCAGCTCACCCGGGCCACCGCCACCAGCCTTGCCCGCTACGGGATCACCTGCACCTGCATTGTGCCAGGCTTCCTGCCCACGGAGAGCAGCGACCCAAACCGCACACCGGCCCGGGGCGACTTCATCCCCGTCGGCCGGGTGGGCAGGCCGCCGGAGATCGGACCCGCCGCGGTCTATCTGGCCTCCCGGGCCTCGGACTACATGAACGGAGAGATGTTCCCGGTCGACGGCGGAGGGCTGGCTGGCGGGTACGCCCCCACGGACCACGCGCCGGTGATTCCCCTGGCGCGTCAGTAGGCGCAGTGCCCAACCCTCTGACCGGCGCCCCGACACGACCCCTGCCGGCCGCTGCCAGACCACGAGCGGCCAACGACATGAACCTAGGAGGCGGACCATGATCCCCCCTGAATGGCAGCTTACCGGGAAGACTGCCCTGGTCACCATCGACGACCGGGGATGGGCGCCCATCCTGGTGAGCGCCCTGGCGGAAGCCGGCGCTGACATCGCCGTGGCCGGCCACGGCGACGAGGAGCGCCGCATGGCCGTCCAGGCGGCCCAGGCGTACGGCATCGGAGTGCTCGATGTGCCCGCCGACCTGACCGTTGGCGGCCAGGCGCAGCGGGCCGTGCAGGAGACCATTGCCCGGTTGGGGCGGCTGGACATCCTGGTAAACGCCAGCCAGGTGGAGTTCTTCAAGCCAGTGGCCGAGATTGCGGATTGGGAGTGGGACGAGGTCATGACTCGCAATGCCAGGAGCATGTTCCTCTGCTGTCGGGAGGCGGGAAAGGTCATGTTTGAGCGCGGCGGCGGACGAATCGTCAACGTCATCTCCGGGCTCTCTGAGCGCGGCCTCATCAATGGCGCCGCCTACTGCGCAAGCCAGGGGGCTGCTCTTCAGCTCACGCGGGCATTGGCCCTGGAGTGGGCGCGCAGCAACATCCGAGTCAACGCCATCGCCACGGGCTGGTACAGCCTCGATAAGCCTGTGTCGGAGGAGAGCGAGAAAGAGCTGCTGGAGCGGTACATCCCGTCGCGGCGCAAGGGCCATCCCCGGGACATCGGGGCGCTGTTGGTCTACCTGGCGTCGGATGCCTGCGACTTCGTCACCGGCGCGTGTATCCCCGTCGACGGCGGCCTCATGGCCCACGCGTAGCATGAGACTGAGCGGGAGAAGGAGGCGTGCCGCGTACCCGGAGGGTTGGGCCGTCGCCGTGCCGAATGTGCAGACGGTGGAGGGTAGCCTCCCAGGGGGCGCCGCGTGAGGGTCGCCGTGTTCAGGGCGAAGCCCCGCGAACGTGCGTCGACGGCGGCCTAGAGGCTCTCGAAGGGCGCGCCCCAGAGGGCGTACCATCGCTCCAAGTCCTTCTCCATGGGAAGCTCATCCTCAATCTTCGCGGAGATGCTCATCTCCAGGGCGTTGTCCCGGCGCTGCGCCCCTGGGACCGCCACAAAGGGGTAGAACGTCCCCCGACGGTAGCTGAAGATCCACTGGACCTCCGTGCCCTCCATCTGGAACGGGAACACCGCCGCGAGGAGCTGCTTCTCAAAGCCGTGCTCGGAGAAGGTTTGGGAAGCCAGGTAGGCCGCCGTCACGAGGTCCTCGAAGTCGTCGTCCTGGAGAATGATCCAGCGGAACCCATAGCCGTCGTCCACCACCTTGTAGCGGGTCTGCGCCGTCCGCTCGCCGACAGACAGCAGGCCCTGGACCTCACGCTCCAGGTCGGTGAAGAAGGAGGAGCTCATGGGGCGAAAGCACACGCCGGCCTTGCCCGTGGGCGTCATCTGGTGCCGCGTCGCAAGCGTCACCTGGGCGGTCGCCAGCGAGAAGACAGTGCCGCCCCTGTTCTCCTCTGCCTTCTTCCGGCCAAAGATGGCGCTGAGGAGTCCCATCTACCGGCCCTCCATCTCTCGCTCCAGGCTGCGCAGCCGCTCAACCCGCTTGTTCACCGGCGGGTGCGAGGCGAAGAGCCCCGCTAGCGACTCGCCCTTGAGAGCGGAGATGATGAAGAACGCGTTGGCCGTCTCCACCTTCCGCAGGTCCTCGGTAGGGATGCGGGCGATGGTGCCGGATATCTTCGTCAGGGCGGACGCCAAACGCGACGGCGCGCCAGTGAGGAGGGCGCCGCCCCGGTCTGCGGAATACTCGCGGTAGCGGGAGAGCGCCAGGATGAGCAGAGTGGCTACGAAATAGACCAGGATGGAGACCAGGTACGCGATCATCATGGCGGCGAAGAAGCTCCCGCCGCCGCCCCGGCCCCCTCTGTGGGCGCCCATGCCTCCAAGGAGGCTCATCCACATGAGCACCTGCATCAGCATGGCGGCCACGGTGGCGAAGAAGCTGGCGAGAGTCATGACCCGGACGTCCCGGTTCTTGATGTGCGTCAGCTCGTGGCCCAGCACCGCCTCCAACTCGCCGTCATCCAGACGGCGCATGATGCCCGTGGTGACGCAGACCACCGAGTTCTTCGGGTTGCGGCCGGTGGCGAAGGCGTTGGGGACATCCGAGTTGGAGATGGCCAGCCTGGGTTTGGGCAACTCCGCCTGCGCCACGAGACGGTCCACCATGGCATGGAGCTTGGGCGCCTCCTCCGGGGACACCACCTTGGCGCCCATGGACCGCAGCACGAGCTTGTCCGAGGCGAAGTACTGGACCAGCAGCAGGATGGCCGCGATGACCAGCACGAGGCCGATCTCTATCCCCAGGGCCGCCAGCGCCGCTATGAAGAAGAGGTAGAGGAGCGTCAGGGAGAAGTAGACGAACCACATCCGCCACCGCAGCCCGCCATCGCGGCTGATCTCTCGTCGCCTTTGTGCCATGGTGTCCCTTCAGGGCAAGCATTGGCCCGCGCCGGTACAGTCTGCGTTCAGCGGGCCGCCTTGCCATTATACTCGGAATAGAGGCAGCCGAACTCGCGGCTGCGCTGTGAGGGTCGCCCGGCTCGACGGCGCGGTCCCGGGCGAGCGCGGGGCGCCTACCCCTGGCGCTCCAGGACGTAGTCCGCCACATCCAGCAGGGCGCGCTTGTATGGGGAGTTGGGCAGGGGGGCGATGGCCTCCGCGGCGCGGCGGCAGAAGGCTTGCGCGGCCTGGTAGGACTCATCGATGACGCCGGAGTTGTGGACCATCTCTAGGGCCCGCCGGCGGTTCTCCTCCGGGTCTATTCCCTGGCACAGTGCCACCACCGGATTGTTCTCCGGGTAGCGCTGCACCAGCAAGATGGCCGGCAGAGTCAGCGTCCCCTGCGCCAGGTCGTTGCCCACCGGCTTTCCGACCTCGCCGGAGTCGCCCTCAAAGTCAAGGATGTCATCCACCACCTGGAAGGCCATGCCGATGTCCTTGCCGTAGGACTTGAGCGCCTGCACCAACTCCTCGGGGGCGCCGCTGAGGACGGCCCCGGACTCGGCGGAGGTGGTGAACAGGGACGCCGTCTTGTTGAAGATGCGCTCCTCATACTGCTCCCGGGTAGCCTGCCAGTCGTTGGCTGCGAAGCGCTCCTTCAGCTCGCCGGTGGAGAGCTCCATGATGGTCTCTGAGAAGCGTCGAATGACGCGGATGTTCATAGTGTCGCACACGAAGGTGGCAGAGGTGGCGAAGACGTAGTCCCCCACGAGCACGGCCACCTCGCGCCCCCAGAGGCTGCTGATGGTTGCGCGTCCCCGGCGCACGTCGGCGTGGTCCACGGTGTCGTCATGGATGAGCGTGGCGATGTGGAGCAGCTCCACTGCCGTGCCCATCAGGATGGGCGTGTCCGCCGGCCCGGGGTGGATGCGCGACGCCAAGATGGTGACTGCCGGCCGCATCCGCTTGCCGTGGGAGTAGAAGATGTGGCCCAGCATCGACCCCAGGTGCTCGTACCCGACCTTTGAGAGGGCGCGGAGCTTCTCTTCCACCTCGGTGAGGTCGTCTCGGATGCAGTCGTAGAAGGGGAGCGCCGCCACCGGCGGACGCGCCACGCCTTCGCCGGAGCTTGTTTCAAAGGTGGTCATGTCACGCTCTTGGACAGGGTTGCGGAGAAGGGTTGGCACGGGGACCGCCCCTGCGAGACCGCCGCGCCATTCTGGGGGGTCCTGCTCGTTCCGGTCGTCATGCGGGGACTCGCTGGGCTTCAAGTAGGAGGGTCTCGTCAGCCACCACGCTCTCATCCAGCTTGGTGAAGAGGGCCCGCGGCTCGGCCAGCCGCTGGCCTCCGGGCACGCGCTGGGCCTGCCAGCCGCTCTCCTGGGACTCGCCGCTGAATCCCAGAAGGCCGTGGAGTGCGGCGCTGCTGAAGGGGAGGAAGGGAGAGAAGGCCGCCTTGAGTGCCGAGATGACCTGGATAGCCGTCCACAGCGTGGTGGCGCACTTTTCGCGGTCCTCCCGGAGCGCGCGCCAGGGCGCCTTGAAGTCTATGTACCGATTGGCTTCCGCGGCGAGGGACATGACCCGGTTAATCCCTTCGCGGAAGTGGCACGCGGCCAGACTCTGTTCCGCCTCGTCCAGCGTCTGCACCGCCCGCTGGAGCAGGGCGGAGTCGGCGTCGTCCAGGGGGCCCGGTTCCGGCACTTTCCCTTCAAAGTTACGGTACGTGAAGGTCAGGACCCGGTGCACCAGGTTCCCGTACGTTGCCACCAGCTCATCGTTGTTGCGCCGCACGTACTCGGCCCAGGAAAAATCGGCGTCGCCGCTCTCGGGCATGTTCGCCGAGAGGTAGTAGCGAAGCGGGTCCGGGGCGTAGCGGTCCAGGTAGTCGTTGAGCCACACGGCCCAGTTCTGGGACGTGGAGAACTTCTGCCCCTCCAGGGAGAGGAACTCGTTGGCGGGCACGTCGTAGGGCAGGTTGTAGTCGCCCTTGCCCGCGGCGGCATCGTAGCCTCCGTAGCCCATGAGCATGCCGGGCCAGATGATCGTGTGGAAGGCGATGTTGTCCTTGCCAAGAAAGTAGTAGGGCGTGCAGTCCGGGTCCTGCCAAAAGGCGCGCCAGGCGTCCGGCTCCCCGCGCCGCTTGGCCCACTCCACGGCCGCCGAAAGGTAGCCCGTCACAGCCTCGAACCAGACGTAGACGCGCTTGCTGTCATAGCCGGGCAGCGGTATGGGCACACCCCACTCGATGTCCCGGGTGATGGCCCGGTCCCGTAGACCCTCGGTCAGCCAGTTGAGCGTGAAGCTGTAGACGTTGGGGCGCCAGCGCCCCTCGGCCGCCTTGACCCAGGGGAAGAGACGGTCCTGCAGTGCGCTGAGCCTCAGGAAGAAATGCTCCGTGTCACGCATGCGCGGCGGGCTGCCGCAGATGCGGCACCGCCACCCCACGAGCTCCTGAGGGTTCCGCGGCTGCCCGCACTGCTCGCACTGGTCGCCGCGGGCCCGGGTGTTGCCGCAGGTGGGGCACGTGCCCTCCACGTAGCGGTCCGGCAGGTAGCGCCGGTCCGTCTCACAGTATGGATGCGGCTCCGTGGCGGTGTAGACCAGCCCCTGTCGGTGCAGGCTCAGGAAGAGGTCGTGCACCACCTCGCGGTGATTGTCCGTGCCCGTCGTGGTGTACAGGTCGTAGGAGATGCCCAGCTTCTCCCACGCGTCCAGGTACTGGGCGTGGTAGCGTTCCACCACCTGCTGGGGTGTGAGCCCCTCCTGCTCCGCGCGGATGGTGACCGGCGTGCCGTGCTGGTCCGTGCCGGAGACCATGAGCACCTCGTTGCCCTTCAGCCGGTGGAAGCGGGCGAAGATGTCCGCCGGGAGGTTGGCTCCGGCTATCTGGCCCAGGTGCAGCGGGCCGTTGGCATAGGGCCACGCCACGCCAATGAAGATACGCTGGGGCATGGGCGGAAGGTGCTCCTGGCAGGGGTTCCTGGGGAAGATTGTACCATACGCCTTCAGGCTCTCCGGGGGTCGCCGGGGCGGCGTGCGCCCCTGGTGGGCGCAATGGTAGAATCCCATCGCCGGCACCGGAACATCGACATGGGAGGAGCTATCATGGCGGACTGTCTTGGGGCCGTTATCACAGCCATCGACCAGCCGCTGGAGATGCAGCGGGTGCGGATCCCGGAGCTGGAGCCCGGCGCCATGCTGGGCCGAGTGGAGGCGGCAACCCTCTGCGGCACCGACGTGCACCGCTGGCACGGCAGCGATCCCACCATCATCCCCTACATCCCCGGGCATGAGACTGCCATGACCATCGCCGACATGAGCGGGCCCCGCTGGGACAATCTGGGCGAGCCGCTGAGTGTGGGCGACCGCATCATCTCCTGCTATCCCTCCTGCGGCCACTGCTACTACTGCACCGTGGCCCTCCAGTCCAACGTCTGCCCTAGCCGCATCTCCTACGGCCACCAGCGCGTCGACGAGTTCCCCCACCTCCTCGGCGGCTGCGCTGAGTACCACTACATCCCGCCCGGCGGCGAAATCGTCCGCATCCCCGAAGAGGTCTCGTCGCCCCTCGCTGCGTCCTCGGCCTGCGCCCTGCGGACGGTGCTCCACGGCTTCGAGCGGTTGGGGCCCGTTCTGCCTCACGAGACTGTCGCCATCCAGGGCGCCGGGCCTCTTGGCCTCTACGCCGTGGCCGCCGCGCGGGACCACGGCGCTTCCAAGGTGCTGGTCTTGGGCGCGCCCGAGGGACGCCTCCAGGTCGCCCTGGAAATGGGGGCCGACGCCGTTCTCAACATCGACGAGGTCCCCGACGCCGCGGAGCGGAAGGCGTGGGTGCTGGAGCAGACCGCCGGCCGCGGCCCGGACATCGCCATCCAGGTCGCCACTTCCGCCGCCATCCCGGAGGGGCTCGATTTCCTGCGGCGCGGCGGCCGCTACGTGTCCATCGGCGGCGGAGGGGCCAACGCCACCGTCCCCGCCACAATCTTCAGCGGCAAGCACCTCAACGTCATCGGCATCTCCACCACCCAGGGCCGGCACTATCACCAGGCCCTCCAGTTCCTGCTGAGCAAGCAGAGGATCTACCCCTTCGAGAGCATCCTCACCGGCACCTACTCACTTGACGAGACCAGCGAAGCCATCCAGGCCATGGCGGAGTTCCGCATCGTCAAGCCGGTGATCCTGCCGAACGCTTCGTAGAGGAGAGACAGCGCGGCGCAGGGCCCGCTAGAGGTCCGGCAGCTTCCCCTCGACGGCCAGGGTGTGCCGAAGGTCCTTGGTCACGTCCACGTCCGGGCGGTCCGTCTGCAGCTCTCGGAGGTGCTCGCGCATTGTGGCGAGATCGTCGTAGTGAAAGCCGCCCGAGGTGTGGCGGTGCGGGTTGAGCCCGTAATTCTCCCAAATGTCCAGGTCCCTGGCGGCGACCTCCAGGTGCCACGCGGCGCCGGGTGTCTGGTGGCCCTCCAGCAGGGAGCTTGGCGTTGGCGTCCAGGGTATGGGGACGCCGTAGACGCCCCTTTGGGCGAGCCACTCGACGCCGGCCCAGTGGGCCTGCTTGGGCTCCAGGCCCGCCACCAGGACGGTGGACACGTTCCCCTTGCCAAAGACCTGAACGGCGTACTCCAGGGCCTCCAGCCAGCCCTCTCGCGGCAGGACCTCGGCCTTTCCGGGAACGATTCCCGGCCACAGCCGTGGGTCCCAGACCTCCAGGTTGAAGGATACGCCCTCCCAGCCGGCGGCCTTTAGCTCATCGATCTGCGGGAGGTCCGGCGGCACCATGACGGCCTGGCTGCCCGGCACGGTGGCAGTGCCCAGCCGCTCCTGCATCGCACGGCCGACTTCCAGGATGTATGCGACCTCCGCCCGGTCGGGGATGACTCCGCCCGTGACCTCCATCTCGGAGCTGTCTCCCCGGCTGTACGCGGCGTCCACGACCTCGGCGGCCTCCTGGGGGGATGCGGTGAAGTAGCGCCGGTAGTGGCCGTGATGCAGGGGCCGCTCGCCGATGATCCCGCAGAAGAGGCACTGCGTATCGTTGGAGAAGAACCGGCAGTATGTGCCGTACTCGATGAGGACCTGCCGCTGGAGCCTGTGGGGGCCGATGTGGGACATGGGAACGCCGCTCGACGTCTCTTGCTCATAGTAGCTGGGACGGCGCTCGTACTCCACGGGAAAGAGACGCAACCCCTCCAGGTAGAGGTAGAGCGTGCCCCGCTCCCGCCGGAGGAGGAAGGGCGACCGGCCATCCAGGTACAGGGGGGTGTAGAGGCCGTGGGGCAGCCAGAGGGCGTAGGGCGGCAGCCGGCTGCGCCGAGCGTTGGCGTTCGGGTTGAAGTGGGCCTGGCCCAGGTCCTCCTTCCACCTGTCGCCGACGCCTTCAAAGGCCGAGGGGTCCATCCGCACTCCCGTCAAGAACAGAGCGCCCTTGATGAGAAAGGTCTCCCCTTCGCCGTAGATCTGTTCGGCAACCCCCCGGTTGGATGAGATCTGCCCGATGAGGCTGAGCAGCAGCCGGTCGCCCCGGTGGCTGGGAACGGCGGCGTTGAACCGCTCCTGGACGGGGCGGCCGATGAGCCTGCGGAGCCCGCTGAGCGCGTCGTTCATCGTCCCTCCCCGGCAGGACGGCCCTGCGGCGCCTGTTCTGCGTCCGTTGCCGCTGGGGCCGGGGGCACGAGCACGGGCAGCGCCTCCGGCAACACCTCGATGGTGGCGGGCGTCCGGCAGAGAGGCTCGCCGTCGGCCCAGACCCGGAGGGGCACGTCGGCGTCGATCTCCAGGCGGCGGGTCTGGTACATGGAAACCTCGGAGCGATGGACATGCTTGCCGGTGAATACGCTAGGCATCACCCGCAGCACCTTCCACCGGGGAACCGAGCGAACGAGGCACACGTCCAGCAAGCCGTCGTCAAGCATGGCGCCGGGCGCGATCCTGAGGCGTCCGCCGTACGTGTGCGTATTCCCCGTTGCCGCCAGGAAGAGGGGCCCCTGAAAGACGCCGAAGTCCCCCTTCAGTTGCACCGTGACGTCCCTGTAGCGGACCAGCTGGAAGAAGACGCCGCAGAGGTATGCGGCCGTGCCGCGCAGGAAGAACGGGTGCCCCCGGCGGTCCACGTACTCGGCTACGGCGCTGTCGAAGCCCAGGGTCGCCACGGTGGTGAAGTAGCGCCCGCCCGCCCTCCCGACGTCGATGTAGCGCGTCGTCGCCTTCAGCAGCGCTTCGCCCACGGAGGCCCGCATCTTGGGGAGCTCCAGGGCGTTGGCCAGGTCGTTACAGCGGCCGACGGGCAATACCATCAGGGCCAACCGGCCTGCGGCGTCCCCGTATGCCATCAGGGCGTTGACAATCTCGTTGACCGTGCCGTCGCCCCCGCAGGCCACCAACCGGGTCGCCCCGTCCTCGATGGCGCGCCGGGCCAGCTCCTCACCGTGGCCGCGGGTCTCGGTCCAGGCGAGGATTGCCTTCGCTCCGGTGCGGGAGAGCAGCCGCTGCGCCTCCGGCGCCAGCCGGCGCGCCCTGCCCCGCCCAGCCATTGGGTTGGCGATGATCGCCCAGTGTTCGCTCGGCACCGCCTCACACCACGTCGCACAGGAAGATGGGGGGCATGTGGAATGCGGTCACCTGGGGGTTCGGCCCAACCGTGTCCTTGGACATGGCGAGGGCGGTCTCCAGGTCCGGGGCCATGTCGTACCCGAGGGTCCGCGCCACCTGCGGGTCCCGGCCGCCCACCACGATCACCTTGCCCAGGTGGCTCTGCCCGTGGCACGCCCAGTACCAGGTGGTGAAGGGGTGAGCGCCGTGGTAGGCGAAGCCGTGCCGGTACTGCTCCACGTACCGGGGATTAGTGGCGAAGGACTCCTCATAGTCGCGCTCCAGCTCCGCCGACACCGTGGTCTGTGAGAGCGCCTGGTCGTAGAAGTCGATGTAGGAGGGGTGATGCGTCTTGTTGAACCGCCGCTCCAGGGGGTGCATGAAGACCAGGACGCCGCCCTCCCGGACCAGGGGCTTGCCCCGGTAGAGGTTGAACAGGTACCCCACGGCCAGGTTGTGCACCAGGACCGGGTTCAGGACCGAGTTCACGTTGTAGGGGCCAAGGTAGGGGAGGCCCAGAAGCACCACGTCCGCCTGGCCCTGTACGGGCACGAGCTGCTGGGCGTGGAGGTACGTGAGCGCCTGCTCGTGCACGGGTTCCGTCATACCCGCGGTGATGCTCGTGAGGCCGTAGGGGGCGCGGAGGGCGTGGAAGATGCGGCGCCTTGCCTCATAGGGCATGGCAACCAGGCCCCTTCGGTTGGCCTGGAAGACGGCGTGGTCGAACATGCCCCACGCACGCTCCGGCTTCTGGAGGTGGCCCAGGGGCGGGGGAAAGGCGTGGCTGTTGAGGGTGGTCTCGATCTTGAATGTTCGCAGGTGCTCG
Source organism: Dehalococcoidia bacterium (assembly GCA_965197715.1). Taxonomy (GTDB): domain Bacteria; phylum Chloroflexota; class Dehalococcoidia; order Lucifugimonadales; family UBA1127. Next base: position 1,056,213 of record OZ240224.1, on the reverse strand, counting down.
TCCACAACCGTCTGAATCCGGTCGGTGGACCGGTGCAGCGCCGAGTTGGACGGGTCCATGTAGGACCGCGAGTGCATCAGCGTATGGGTGTTGTGGTTGCTGCGGATGGTGTTGTAGGTGGTCAGGCCCGTTGCGATGGACTTGCTCCCGCCGTCCATGGGCACCACGTTGATGTTGACGTAGATGAGCAGGTCGGACTCGGCCACGCGGCGCGAGAGCTCCACGGGCTCTCCCTGGGGCGTCTCGCCGAGGGAGACGATGTTCTCCGCGTCCTCGGCGTCATGGTTGTACAGGCGGTCCGGGGCGTAGGCGCCGTAGACCCGCCGACCCACCGTGTGCCGCAGCTCTGCGGGGGTTATGCGGCGGTGCAGCCCCAGGGCCGCGATGAGGTGGACGTCGTCCACGCCCTTGTCCGCCAGTCGGCGCAGCACCCTCTCGATGATCCGCCCGCGCAGGTCCGGCGTCTTCATGGGCGGCAGGGGCAACGAGATATCGTCGAAGGCGATGGTCACTCTCATGCCGGGGCTGACTATGGCGGAGAGGGGGTCGCAGCCCAAGGGGTGGTCCAGGGCGTCATCGATGGCCCCGTCCACGTCGGCGATTGGCGCCATGGGCGGCGGCGGGTACACAACCCTCGTTCCGACTGGGAGGCGCTCGTAGCGGAACGCCTCTCCGTAGTGGAAGAGGTAGCGCCGGTCGGCCCGCTCCACGTAGGCGACCAGCTCTTCCTTGTCGACCTCTGCGGGGCCGTGCGGCGGATCGTTCACGATTCCTCGAATCGTCGCATGTCCATCTCAAAGCTCTCTGCGTGCCTTGGGACGGGCCTGGGGCGAGAGGATTCTTGGCCCGCTTGTGTTGAGCTTGCCGGACCGCGAACAGGATACCCCACTATACACCCTGCGGCGCCCTGCGCCGTAGACGGTGGGCCGGTCGGGGGGCCTACCGAGCCCGTCTCACAAAGCCGGGGCATCCAGGTCTCAAATCCCCTGTATTCCGCCTTTCGACGGAATAACGAGGCAGCGCGCCGCACTCCAACCCCGTCATTCCCGCGAAAGCGGGAATCCATCCCGCCCTGCGCAGTCCATACAAGAGGGGTGGACTTATGGGACAGCCTCCTACCGCTCCCCGCGCAGGTCGAACACGGTCTTGATAGCCCCCGACTTCCCGGGGCGCAGGGCCGTGGCGATGGCCTCTCTGTACCTGCGCAGCGAGAACTTGTGACGCACCAGGGCAGCCAGCGGCCCGGCCCACGATGGATCGGAGAGCATCCGCATTGCTATATCGAAGGTCTTTACCCGTTCCCCCTTCCAGGTCTCCACGCCGTAGGCATAGGCCCCGGTCAGCCGCACCTCCTGGTACCAGAGGGGCGCAAGGTCTACCTGCGTGGGCGAGGGCATCCCAACCAGGACGACCCTGCCCTGCGCCCGGGTCCACCGCAGCGCATCCTCCAGTGCGCTGCGAGAGCCCACGCACTCGAAGACGGCGTCGAAACCGCCCACGACGACGGGCTTGCCCAGGTCCAGCGGGTGCATCGTGCCGCCGGTCAGCTTCGCCAGCTCCGCGTACGTCGCCTGGCCGCCCGGTATCAGATGATCGGCGCCCAGGGACCGCGCGGCCTCCTGCTGGTGGGGATAGCGGGCCATGGCAGCGATGGTGCATCCGGGATGGAGAAACCGCAACGCGGCCACGGTCAGGAGCCCAACGCTGCCCGCGCCCACCACCAGCACCCGTGCGTTCTCCGGCAGCTCTGCCTGCAGGACGCCGTGGAGGGCGCAGCTCAGTGGTTCGGCCAGCACGGCTGCCTCGTCGGAGACCGCGTCAGGCACGGCCACGAGCTGGCTTGCGTGGGCCACGAGCTGGGCGCTCCAGCCCCCGCCCGTGTCGCGGCAATACCCTGTCTGGATGCCCGGCGCGATGTCGCCCTCCGCCACGCGCTCGCAGTTGGCGTAGTGGCCTTCCCCGCATGGTCGGCACTGCTCCTCGAAGCCGCGCACGCGGCAGCCCAGGGCCGGCTCCAGCACCACGCGGTCGCCAACGGCGACGTTGTGCGCGCCGCTGCCGACTGCCTCCACCCGTCCGACCACCTCGTGGCCGGGCACGAAGGGGAACGAGGTCAACCCGGAGAGGTAGAGGCTGCTCTCGGCCGTGATGGCCGCGGTGTCGGAGCCGCAGATGCCGCTGAGCAGCGGGCGCACGCGGACCCACGCCGGCGACGGCAGCTTGGGCTCGGGCGCCTGACCGAGGCCAAGCAGGGCGCCGGGGCGGGTCACGGCGGCGGGAATCCGCCGGGCGGTGAGCCGGACCCAGAGGTAGCGCGGGATGCTCTTCTTGTACTGGAGGGCGAGCATAGTAGGGGCCAGCATAGCAACGGGCCAGGAGCCCGTCCAGCGCAGCGTGGTTCCTTAGAGAGTTCCTGCGCCTCGCAGGACGCTCGGAAGGGACGTGAAGGGGGCCCGTTTCCGGCTATCAACCCGCAGTCCAGCCCCAACACACCCTCCCCCCACGAGGCGGTCGCGCCAGCGACCGCAGCGACCTGCCATCCGCCACTACCGCCTCGACCCTCAATCCCCTATCCTCAACCCATGAGCACGCACAGTGGCCCCACCCAGACGTCTCGACGCCGTGGGCGCAGCCACGCCCACAAGCCGTCGCGCAGCGACCTGCCATCCGCCCCTGGCGCTTGCGCCGCGACGGCTCTACACTTCCCCCATGCGTAACCCGACCTCCGCCTGCCCCGGCTTGCCGGACGCAGCCCGCGGGATCTCCCAGAGGAGCAGGAATTGCCCGGAAAGCGGTCCCCCGTACCCCCAAAACGGTTCGTGTTGGACAAGACGAATCGTATCTGCGGCGGGCGGTTTCGAAGCTGATTCGTTTCCCAAAATAGAAAAACTTGAACAAAAACTTGGAGTTCAATCAAATCGCAGGAGTTCCGCTCGTCCTGAGGGGCCATCCCCGCGAAGGGAGACCTTTGCACAGCCACGTCATTCCCGCACCTCCCCCGCCGTCATTCCCGCGCAGGCGGGAATCCAGGGTGGGGAGGCGGCGCGGGGCATCCCCCATCACAGCCGCCGCCCGCAACCCTCTCCCCACAAAGCCGTCGCGCCAGCGACCCGCCCCAAATCCAATCAAATCGCCAACCCCACGCCGAAGCTACCGCCGCGGCCCCAAAAGCAAACAATCGCCCTTTTTCCACTTTCCAGCTTCAGAAAGCGCGAAAAAACCCTAAACTATCCTCCGAAGCTAAACATTCAAACCAGGCCCCCCGCGCCGCCCTGCCCCAACCCACGCCCACAAAGCCGTCGCGCAGCGACCGGGGCTCCAGGCTGGCGGGGTCTGCTTCACCCTCCCAACCTCGCCCTCCACGGGGAGTTACGCAAACGTCTCCCTTGGCGGAAAAGACAGCGGGTGGCGTGCCCAAGGACGTCGGCAGAGCGCAAGGAGGAGCTCCTCAGATCAGGGAGCGCGACTGGCCCCCGTCGATGTTCACCGAAGCGCCCGTGAGCAGGTCCGCCTGCTCGGAGCACAGGAAGGCCACCAGGGCGCCCACGGGCTCCGGCCAGCCAAACTTCCCCATTGGCAGGTTGCGCGCGATGAACTCCCGCACAACGTCCGGGGGGTTGTTGTCCACAAAGCGCTCCCAGTTCCCGCCCGGGAACTTGATGGACCCGGGGGAGACGGTGTTGACCAGCACGTTGAGGGGGGCGAGGTTCAGGGCCAGGTGCTTGGAGAGCGCGATGACCGCCGCCTTCGCCGTCATGTAGCCAACGCCGCCGCCGTACTCGCGGCCGTAGATGGAGGCGACGTTGACGACCCTGCCCCACCGCCGCTCCTTCATGCCGGGCAGCACCAACCGGGTCATCCGTATGGTGGACATGAGGTTGAGTGTGATGGTGTCTTCCCACTCCTGGTCCGTGGCGGAGTCGAACTCCCGGGCGCCCCTGCTTCCGCCCACGTTGTTGACCAGGATGTCCACGGGTCCAAGGGCGGCGGAGGCGTCATCGTAGAATCGTCGGCAGCCCTCCTCCGTCGTCACGTCGGCCCGCACCGCGACGGCAGGTATGTTCAGCCCATTGAGCTCATTCACGGCAGCGCCCAGGCCATCGGCGTTGCGCGCGCAGATGCCCACCTTGCAGCCCTCGCGCGCCAGGGCCAGGGCGGCCTGCCGCCCCAGCCCCCGGCTGCCTCCCGTCACCAGCGCTACCCGACCGGCAATGCCAAGGTCCATGCTCCGTCTCCTTTGGGGGGGTCCAGCCGCGGCCGCATTGTACCAAGTCGGATGTCCCATTCACCAATGGAGACTCGCCCCGGCTGTGCTATCCTGACTCCGGCGCGTGCGCACAGCCGTTCCCGATCCGAGGAGCACGATGACGCAGGAAGGGTCCGACGTCGAGGCTGTTAGAGCGGCAAACCTGGCCTTCTACACCGCCTTTTCCAGCCTGGACATCCAGCAGATGGCGCGGGTCTGGGAGCACACGGACCGGGTCCTCTGCGTCCATCCGGGGTGGCGGGTCCTCTCGGGCTGGCAGGCCATCGGCGAGAGCTGGGAGTCCATCTTCAACAACACGACGTTGATGCACTTCAACATCACGGGCGTACGCGTCGTGGTCGAAGGAGACAGCGCCTGGGTGTCCTGCACCGAGAACGTGACGACCGTGCTGGATGGCAGGGCCGCGGACTTTGCCATTCAGGCTACCAACGTCTTCGTGCGGACGGAGGGGAGCTGGCGGCTGGTGCATCACCACGGGTCCCAGCTGATGGGGTAGGGGCCGGGGCGGTGCGGACCCACGAAGACGCCCCGCCCCGTGCCGGCGCCGGTCAGGGTTGTCCGTAGACTTCCGTCATTGGGTAGAAGCCGTACCACCCGAACCAGTAGGCCATGTGGCTCGGCAGCCGCTCGAGGCGGCGGCTGGGGTCGTCCGTGTGGACCAGGGCGTCTTCCTCCACCCGCCATTGCGCGCCGTCCTGGTCAAGCAGGATCGTAGGCTGCCCCGGACTCGGGCCGGGTGGGGCGGGCGCGAAGGTGTTGGCGCCCCGTTCGTAGGCACGGGCCGCTCCCGCATCCGGCCGGGTGACCACCACCAGGGCTGCGTCGGCCAGGGTGTCGTTGACCACCGGTTCCCCGCGAAGGGTCTCCAGAGGGTACGCCCGCGCTTGTCCGTTCAGCTGGACGCCCAGCACCACCGCCTTGGTGGCGAGCCGATCGCTGCTGCGCCACACCGGGAACATGGTCTCGGGGTCGTTCCGATAGTTGAAGTAGGTGGAGCGGGGGTTGCTCTCCGGCGCGTAGGTGCTGGCGGGGTACACGCCCGTGTTCACGTCCAGCACCGTGGTGTCCGGGTGATTGCCCGCCCACTCTCCCCACGTGGTGACTACGACGGGCAGCAGTTCCAGCTTGATGCCGCTATCGGCCAGGGGCCCAACGACGGGTTCGCCTCGAAACTGCCGCCAGAGGGTCCGGGTGCCGCGGTCATACATCAGCTTGTTGCTCCGGTAGAGCATGCCGGAGGTCCCGAACTCCAGGGTTCTGTCATCGAGCTTTGTGGAATACACGATTCCAGCGCCGCAGAGAGTTCAGTAGGCTAGGGCGAATGGCACCCCGCCCACCACGTCGTTGGCCATCTCGTGGGGATTGAGGATGCGGTGGGGGTATGCCCGGTGCTCGCCGTTGAAGGAGACACCGAAGACGCGCTCGGAGGGCTCCAGGTAGGTCGCTTCCTCGGCGGAGATGATGCGCGGGTTGGTGAGGTCCGGGATGCCGTCCTTGACGACGCCGCCCCAGACGATCTCCTCCAGGCGGATGCGGGCGGGTACGCCCTCGTAGAGGAATGCGCCCATCTCAGGATCGACAAGGCGCGCGAAGAGCTGCCCCTTCCACGCGTCAAACCCCGGCGGCGGCTCCACTTCCGGGCGGTTGCCCAGCCAATGGACCCACCAGTCCCAGACCTTCTGCTCTTGGGAAAGCCCCTCGCTCTGTTGGTCGATGAGCCGTGCGAGAGAGGTGTAAACAGCAGTCTGTGAGCGGGACCCCAGGCGCCAGGGGAAACGCAGAAACTCCACGAGCACCGGAATGTAGGACTGATCACCGCTTTCTCCCATGGTCCGGACGCCAACGGGGTTGCCGCTGAAGGCGAGAAACGCCGTCTCCATGACGGTCCGCGGGTCCTGGACGGGCTGTTCGGAGGATGCCGCGTCGCGGGACGGGAATGCGTCGCTCACGGGCTCGGGGGGCGTTGGGGTCTCCTCCGGGGTTGCAACGGGAGCGGGTTGCTGCACCGGCTCCGGCGCCCCACACCCAAGCACCAACAGCGTCAGCAGCCATGCGCCGGCAAGGGCGCTGCGTACCAGCACGGTTCCCTCCTGTCAATGGGCGTTGTCCCTGGTATACGTTGAAGCCCGCTGGGCAGATTCGCCGGAGGAGGGGGGTGAGCGAAGGCTGCCCATGGGGCCCCTGTCCGCGCTGATGGCAAGCCGCAGGCGCCGCCACAGCCTGCCGCGGCCGCTCGAGAGTACCCTGCGGCTGGACCGGGGGCTACTCCGTCGAGACCGCGCTCCCCTCGCCCTTCAGGGCGGCGCGCAGCGTGTGCCAGGCCAGGGTGGCGCACTTGACCCTCGCGGGGAACTCGGCGACGCCCGCCAGGAGCTCCAGGTCCCCCAGGTCCTCCGCGTCCACCGCGGCTCCCGGCGCCCGTGTGACCATCTCATGGAACCTGCCGAACGTGGCCTCCACCTGCGCCCTGGTCCTCCCCTTGACGGCCTGCGTCATCATGGAAGTCGAGGCGCGAGAGATGGAGCAGCCGCTGCCCTCGAAGGCCACGTCCGTCACCACGTCCCCCTGGAGCTTCAGGTAGAGGGTGAGCCGGTCTCCGCAGAGCGGATTGTACCCCTCCAGAGAGCGGTCGGCGCCCTCCAGCTTGCCAAAGTTGCGCGGTTTGCGGCTGTGGTCCAATATCACCTCTTGGTACAGCTCCTCAAGGTCAGACACTATCCAAACACCTCAAAGACCCGGTCAATCCCCTTGACCAGCGCGTCGATCTCGTCCTTTGTATTGTAGAAGGCCAGGGAAGCCCGCGCCGTCGCGGGGATGCCCAATCGCTCCATGACCGGCTGCGTGCAGTGGTGTCCGGTGCGGATGGCAACGCCCTCGGCGTCCAGGATGGTGCCCACGTCGTGCGGGTGAACGCCGTCCATGACAAAGGAGAGGATGGCCCCCTTCTCCGGCGCCGTCCCGATGAGCGTCACTCCGTCGATGCCCGAGAGGCGATCTGTCCCGTAGGCCAGCAGCTCGCGCTCGTACGCGGCCACTTGCTCCAGGCCCAGGGCCGTGACGTAGTCGATGGCGGCGCCCAGGCCGACGACCCCCGCGATGTGAGGCGTGCCGGCCTCGAACTTGTAGGGCAACTCATTGTAGAGCGTCTTCTCGAAGGTGACCGACTTGATCATGTCGCCGCCGCCCTGGTACGGCGGCATGGCCTCCAGGAGCTCCGCCCGCCCGTACAGCACGCCGATGCCCGTTGGGCCGTAGAGCTTGTGGCCGGAGCAGGCAAAGAAGTCGCAGCCGATGTCCTGGACGTCGATGGGCATGTGCGGCGCCGACTGTGCGCCGTCCACGAGGACGGGTGCGCCCTGCCGGTGGGCCAGCTCCACGATGCGCTTGATGGGGTTGGCCGTGCCCAGGGAGTTGGAGACGTGGACCACGGAGACCAGCTTGGTGCGCGGGTTCAGGAGCCGCTCATACTCCTCCATCAGGAGCTCCCCGCTATCGGTCATGGGAATGACCCGCAGGTGCGCGCCCTTCTCCTGGCACAGGATCTGCCACGGCACAATGTTGGAGTGGTGCTCCATAGCGGTGATGATGATCTCGTCGCCGGGGCCGATGTTGGCCCGGCCGTAGCTGCCGGCCACCAGGTTGATCCCCTCGGTCGTGCCCCGCACGAAGACGATCTCCCGTTCGTCCGCGGCGTTGAGGAAGCTCCGGACCTTGGAGCGGGCCAGCTCGTACTCTTCGGTGGCCCGCTGGCTGAGCGTGTGGACTCCCCGGTGGACGTTGGAGTTGTCCGCGCTGTAGTACCGCAACAGGGCGTCGATGACGGCCTGGGGCTTCTGGCTGGTGGATGCGTTGTCCAGGTAGACCAGAGGCTTCCCGTTGACCCGCTGCTCCAGGATGGGGAAATCCTTGCGGACCTGCACGACGTCCAGGGCGGGCGATGGGTTGCCAGGCGTCATCCCTCATTCCTCCAGCCCGGAAGGGCCCCCAGGAAGGACTCCTCCAGGTAGTCGCGCAGCGGCTCGACCCAGACGGTCTCGATGATCTCCTTGGCGAAGGCGCGTATGAGGAGGTCTCTGGCCGTCTTCTCCGACAGTCCCCTGCTCATCATGTAGAAGAGCGCGTCCGCGTCGATGCGCCCCGACGTGGCGCCGTGGAAGCACTTTACGTCGTCGGCGAAGATCTCCAGGCTGGGCTTGCTGTCCACCTCGGTGCCCTGGGACAGCAAAAGGTTCCGGTCGTCCTGGCGGGCGTCGGTCTTCTGGGCGCCGGGCCGAACCAGGACCCCTCCGCTGAACACGGCCCTGGAGCTTCCGTCCAGGATGCCCTTGTAGTAGAGGCGGCTGGACGTGTGGGGCTTGGCGTGGTCCACGCCAATGTGGTTGTCGATGTGCTGCTTGTCCCAGGTCACGTACAGACCGTTCAGCGCACAGGAGGCCCCCGGCGCGTCCAGCAGCACGTGGAAATCGTTGCGCGCCAGAGCGTTGCCGGTGGCGAAGGACGTGGATGCCACCGTGCTGTCCCGGCCCTGGACCACCCGGCTGGTACCCACGTGGAAGGAGTGTGGATGCTCTCTCAGCAGGCGGTAGTGCCTGATCTGGGCGCCCTCGCCTGCCGCGATCTCCGTCACGGCGTTGGTGAGGCTGCCGCCGTCCGGCAGCCCTATGTAGCTCTCCACGACGGTCACCCTGCTCCCCCTTTCCGCCACGATGAGCGTGCGCGGGTGGGTGACCCTGCGCGCCGCTCCTCCCGTGGTGGCAAAGAGAAGGTGCACCGCAGACGGCAACGTGCGGCCCTCCGGGACGTGAACGAGCGCGCCGTCATGGATGAAGGCGGTGTTGAGGGCAGTAAACCCGTTCTGCGCGGGGCTGGCATACCCGGTCAGGTGCTTCTCCACGACGTCGCCGTCGGTGCGCAGCGCGTCCGCCAGGGCCGTCACGCTGGCGCCTTCCGTGCGGGGTCCGCCCGAAAGGGATGCGGCGTACCGGCCGTCCACAAAGACCAGCGTTGTCCACAGGTCGTGCCAGGGCGCCAGGCGTTTCAGGTCATCCCGCGTGATCCCCACCGGGTTCGGCTGAGCTGCGAATGCGAAAGACTCGCGCGCAATGGGGGCCGCGTTCGTGTATTTCCAGGCCTCGTTGCCGCGCCGCGCAGTGGGGAATCCCATCTCCGTAAAGTGGGCCCACGCCTGTCCGCGGAGCTGGCGCAGCCACGCCGGCTCGCCGTTCAGGCGTTGCTCCAGAGCCTGGAAGTCCGCCTGGTAGCGCTGTTCGGTTGTCTGGACTTGCGTCATCTGGCCGCTCTGCTGGCGCCCCGATTCAGTATGGTTGCCTTACTCCGCGCCGGGCGGCAAGCCCGGACACCCGGTGACGTGATTCGCACGGCGGTGTTGAGAAGCCGGCGCCGTGTGTTTGTCCGGTCGGGGGCAGTGGAGAGGCAACATGGATTGAGCCTAGCTCCTGGCTGGAGCGCCCCTCTGAGCGCCCTCGCGCACCCAGTCGTAGCCCCGGGCCTCGAGCTCGTGTGCGAGATCGCCGCCGCCGGACAGGACGATGCGGCCGTCCAGCAGCACGTGGACGTGGTCGGGCGTCACGAAGCTCAGGATGCGCTGATAGTGGGTCACCAGGACGATGGCCCGGTCCGGCCGCCGGTGGCGGTTGATTCCATCCGCCACGGTCTTCAGCGCGTCGATGTCCAGGCCGGAGTCTGTCTCGTCCAGGAGGGAGAGCTTGGGTTCCAGCATAGCCAGCTGAAGGATCTCGCTGCGTTTCTTCTCTCCGCCGGAGAACCCCTCGTTGACCGACCGCTTCATCAGGGCCGGGTTGATCTCCACCTCCCGGATCTTCTCATCAAAGAGCTTGTCGAAGCCGCGGATGTCCAGCTCCTCGAGCCCGCGGTGCGTCCGCATGGCGTTGAGGGCGGTCCGTACAAACTCAAAGTTGCGCACGCCCGGAAGCTCCACCGGGTACTGGAAGGCGAGGAATATCCCGGCCCGGGCGCGGACCTCCGGAGGCATCTCCAGCAGGTCCTTGCCCTCAAACAGGACCTCGCCCGCCGTGACGGTGTACTCGGCCCTTCCGGCCAGCACGTTGGTGAGGGTGCTCTTGCCCGAGCCGTTGGGACCCATGATGGCGTGCACCTCACCGGCATTCACCGTCAGGTCCACGCCTTTCAGAATCTCCTTGTCTTCAACCGAGACGTGAAGGTTGCGTACTTCAAGCATGGGCTGGTCCACTTCCCTGGTCATTCTGGATGAGAGGAGGGCGCGGGAACTTCTCCTTGGTTGTCAACGAGTCCGTCTGTCCTGGCAGCCTGCCTGCAGGCGGTGCACGAATCGCCCCTGTGAGCCTCCACAGAGCCATGCGCTCCTTGGGGAGCCAACCGTCAACCCACGGCCCCTTCCAGGCTTACCTTGAGCAGCTGCGAGGCCTCTATGGCGAACTCGAAGGGCAGCTTCTGAAAGATCCCCTTGCAGAAGCCGTTGATGATCATATGGTGGGCGTCCTCGCTGGAAATGCCCCGCTGCATGCAGTAGAAGAGCTGGTCGTCGCTCACCTTGGAGGTGGAGGCCTCGTGCTCGACCTGGGCCGTGGGGTTGCGGACCTCAATGTAGGGCACCGTATGCGCCCCGCAGGTGTCGCCCAGCAGCAGCGAGTCGCACTGTGTGTAGTTCTTGGCGCCGGCGGCAGAGGGCAGCACCTTCACCAGTCCGCGGTACGTGTTGTTGCCATGTCCGGCGGAGATGCCCTTGGACACGATGGTGCTCCGGCTGTTCTTCCCGATGTGCGTCATCTTGGTGCCGGTGTCCGCCTGCTGGTAGTTGTTCACCAGGGCAACGGAGTAGAACTCCCCAACGGAGTTGTCCCCCTGCAGGATGACGCTGGGGTACTTCCAGGTGATGGCGGAGCCCGTCTCCACCTGGGTCCAGGAGACCTTGGAGTTGACGCCCTGCGCCTTGCCCCGCTTGGTTACGAAGTTGTAGACGCCGCCGACGCCGTCCTGGTCGCCGGGGTACCAGTTCTGCAGCGTGGAGTACTTGATCTCGGCGTTGTCCATGGCAACCAGCTCCACCACGGCGGCGTGCAGCTGGTTCTCCTTCCGAATGGGCGCGGTGCACCCCTCCAGGTAGCTCACGTAGGCCCCATCGTCGGCGACAATGAGGGTCCGCTCGAACTGGCCCGCGTTGGCCTGGTTGATGCGGAAGTAGGTCATCAGCTCCAGCGGGCAGCGCACACCCTTGGGGATGTAGGCGAAGGAGCCGTCGCTGAAGACCGCCGCGTTCAGCGCGGCGTAGAAGTTGTCCGAGTACGGCACGACGGAGCCCAGGTACTTCTTGACCAGCTCCGGATGGCTCTGTATGGCCTCGGTGAAGGAGCAGAAGATGACCCCGTGCTTTGCCAGTGTCTCCTGGTACGTCGTCGCCACGGAGGCGCTGTCGAAGACCGCATCGACCGCCACGCCGGCGATGCGCTCCTGCTCCTGCAGGGGTATGCCCAGCTTGTCGAAGGCCTCGATCATGGCGGGGTCCACGTCATCGAGGCTGGCGGGCCCGCCGCCCCTGGACGGCGCGGCGTAGTAGATGATCTCCTGAAAGTCGATGGCCGGGTGCCGGATGTTTGCCCACGCGGGCACCTGCTCCTTCTCCACGAGGGACATGAAGTGGCGGTAGGCCCGGAGTCGCCACTCCAGCATGAACTCGGGCTCTTCCTTCTTGGCCGAGATCAGCCGGACGGTGTCCTCGCTGAGGCCCTTGGGCGCCAGGTCCTCCGAGACCTCGGTTACGAAGCCCCACTTGTAGTCGGACGGCACTAGGGTTTCAGGCGTCGTCATCTGGGCTGCACCCTCCTCGTATATGACCCGGGGAATTATCGACCTTTTAGGTCAACAATGCGATTCCAGTGTAGCGCGCAGGCTCCAAGCTGTCAAAGCAGGCTCGCGTTGACACTCGTCCGCCGAGACCCTAGCATGGCGAAACTACGGTCGAAGGAGAGAGGTCATGACAACCCAAGGAGCCGGCCCGGGGGCGGCATCCGCGCCGTTGGAGGAGTTTGCCACGGAGGACACCTACGTTGAATGGCAGAGGGCCCAGGGCGTGCCCGTGATCCACGACTACGTCTTCGAGGACCTGCGCACCATGGAACTGGGTTCCACGCCATGGAAGGGCGGGCGCGGCGCCATCATCAACATCCCGAACATGGTCATCAACAACGATTGCCAGGTCGTGGAGCTGGGCCCCGGAGCTTCGTCGGAGCCAGAGCGTCACATCTATGAGGAGTCCGTGTACATACTCTCGGGCCGCGGCGCCACCAGCGTGTGGATCGATGAGAACAGGAAGCAGACCTTCGAGTGGGGTGAGGGAAGCCTCTTCGCCGTCCCGCTCAACGCGTGGTACCAGCACTTCAACGGCAGCGGCACGGAGCCGGTCCGCTACCTCGCCGTCACCACGGCCCCGACGGCGATGCGCCAGTACCGCAACCTGGACTTTATCTTCAACAATCCCTTCGCCTTTGTAGACCGCTTCGACAGCGAGGACGGGTACTTCAATGGGGAGGGGAGGCTGTACCAAGCGCGGATCTGGGAGACCAACTTTGTGCCCAACGCTGACAGCATGCCGCTCCACTCGTGGAAGGAGCGGGGGGCCGGCGGCACGAACGTCATGCTGGAGCTGGCCAAGAACACCACCAAGGCGCACATCTCCGAGTTCCCCGTGGGCACCTACAAGAAGGCCCATCGCCACGGTCCGGGCGCGCACCTGGTCCTGCTGGGTGGCGTCGGGTTTTCCCTGCTCTGGCAGGAGGGGCAGGAGCCCAGGCAGTGCAACTGGAAGCGCGGCAGCCTGGTCGTCGTGCCAACCGAGGGCTGCTTTCATCAGCACTTCAACACGGGCGCCACACCCGCGCGCTACCTGGCGCTGCGCCTTGGCGGCATACGGGGCGGAAGCGCCCCGCAGGGCGGCGCTGACGTCAGCATCAGGGAGGGAGGCATCCAGGTTGAGTACGAGGATGAGGCGCCGGAGGTCCACCGGCGCTTCGAGGCTGAGCTCACTCAGCACGGCGCGACGTGCCGCATGAAGGCGCTGGTGGCCGGCTGCACCGGCGAAGTGGGGCCGACGCACCTGGGCGGCGGCGACTGAGCAGCCTCCGCTACAGCCCCGTGCTCCGCGCGCTGCCGCCGGAAGCGCGCGGCGTAGGCTTGATGTGGGGCACCCCGCGCGGGTAGCGCCGATAGGCCGTGCAGCAAGGCGCAGCCCCGAACGTCCTACCCTCGGGCGGAACCCACGGCCGGCAGCCCCGCGCCGCTCATCGGGAGGCGCTGGAACTGCCGTTGCTCCGTTGCCACGTCGATGATTCCGTTGGGCGCGGGCTCGCGAAAGACGTTGATGGGGTCGCCGCCGTCCGCCGCGATGTCGAGCTGCTGCTTGAGCAGGCGGCGGTACAGGATGATGCCCTTGTCGGACTCTCCCAGCTTCTCCACCGTCCGGTCCGCCACCGGCCCCTGCGTGGCCCACGCCATGAAGTCTTGGACAATGGTGACGTCGATGCGGAACTGGCCGTCGTCGTTGTAGAGCGGCAGGTCGTAGAGGGGCACGCCATCCTGCATGGGCTCGTCCGGCCCCGCTTTTGCGCAGCGGTACATGTAGTGCATGGTATGCGTATCGTCCATGGGAACGCGGATCTGGAGCGTGCCCGCCAGCCCCACGGAGCCTGTGGTCTTGAGGATGGTGGGGAACAGGACCGGGTGGCCGGACAGCCAGTCGTCGTGGTCCTCTGACTGGCCTTCCAGGAGCCGGCGCTTGTAGATGCCGTGCTCGAACACGTCGAAGCCGATGCGCACGTGGCGCTGCACAATGTACCGCCCCTGATCGTCCTTGGGTACTGGCTCGCCCTTGCGGTCCAGCACGTAGTCCATCTGGTAGGCGTGCAACCACTCCGTGTGAACGGGGTCCATGGAGTTCTCCATGCACTGAAGCCAGTTGCAGGGGATGAGGCTGATGCCCACGTTGCGCACCAGGTCCTCCCGCACTAGGAAGTCCCACCGGGGCAGGAAGGGCACGGGCTGGGGGCCCAGGTACGCCCAGATGAGCCCTCCCAGCTCTTGGACGGGATAGGAGACCGCGGTGACCCGGTCCTTGAAGGTGCTGTCCGGGGCCTCGGCGGGCATCTCCAGGCAGCGGCCGGTCTCGTCGAAGCGCCAGCCGTGGTAGGGGCAGCGCAGCCCCTGCTCCTCCGGGATGCCGTAGAGCAGGTTGACGCGCCGGTGGGGGCAGGACTCCTGCAAGAGGCCCAGCGTGCCGCTGCGGTCCTTGAAGAGGACCAGGTCCTCGCCCAGGAGCTTGACCGCCTTCGTCGGGTTCTCCGCGAGCTCCTGGCTGGCGGCGACGACGTGCCAATAGCGGCGCATGAGCTCCCCGCCGGGGGTGCCGGGCCCGACCTGCGTGAAGCGTTCGTTGTCAGTGGCGTTCAGCATGATTCCCTCCTCGCATCGCCGGGGGAGCGTCTAGCCTGTCTTCACGCCTTCCAGGACCAGGGGCCCACCGCGCCCGCCGCTGTTGCGGATGTACTCTTTGCCCTCCTCGGGCGCCATCGCGTCGCAATAGATCTCCAGCTTGTTGCCGTCCGGGTCCATGAAGTACACGCTCTTGGTGATGCCGTGGTCGGTCAGGTGGTCTATCTCGGCGCCACTATCGAGGAGCCGCTGGTAGAGCTCGTTGAGCTCGTCCATTCCGCCCTCGATCTGCAGGGCCATGTGGTTCATGCCAAGCTTGCCCCGCTCCGCCTCCTCGGGCGCGCCGAAGAGGGCGATGTCGTGGTGTTGCGTTCCGAATGAGAGGAAGGCCTGTCTTCGCTCGGGCCGCAGCACCATGACCTCCATGCCCAGCGCGTCGCTGTAGAACTTCACCGAGGCATCGAAGTCCCTGACGCTGAGGACCACGTGTCCCACCCTGTTGATCTTGGCCATAGTACCGCCTCCTCTGGTGCGATTGCCGGGAGTATACGTCTCCAGGCCGGGGGTGACAAGCGCATCCGGGGCAGGCAGTTGAGAGGGCGTGCGCCAGCGTCACCGTAGATGGGCAGGGGCCTAGGACAAACGCGGCGCGGCGGTCAGACGCTAGTGGCGGGACAGGGCGAGCTGCCCCTGTCGCAGATCCATGCCTACGTGCGCCTGGATCACGTCCAAGAACTCGAAGTCCCACTCCGAGACAAAGGTGATGGCCGTGCCGGGGCGGCCCATTCGCGCCGTCCGGCCAATCCGGTGGACGTACTCCTCGGCGTTGTTTGGGATGTCGTAGTTGATGACATGGGACACAGCAGGGATGTCGAGGCCGCGCGCGGCGACGTTGGTGGCCACCAGGACGCGCAGCCGCCGCGCCCGGAAGCGGGTCATCACTTCCTCGCGCTGAGCCTGGGTCATGTCGCCGTGGATGGCCTGGGCGTCGTAGCCGCCGCGGCGCAGCCTGCTCACCAGCCGGTCCACCCCAACCTTGGTGCGCCGGAAAACCAGCGCCTGCGTGATGCTGCCGGGCTTGTTCAAGAGCGCTTCCAGAGCGGTGTTGCGGTCCCGCTCGGAGACCTCGTAGTAGACCTGCTCCACCTGTTCCACGGGCTCGGCGTCTCCGCCGACCTGCACCCACTGGGGCTCCTTCAGGTAGCGGTACACTAGCCGCTTGATGGGTCCGGGCATAGTCGCCGAATAGAGCATGGTCTGCCGCTCTCTCGGCGTGTGCCGAAGGATGTACTCGATATCATCGGCGAAGCCGATGTCCAGCATCTGGTCCGCCTCGTCCAGGACCACGATCTTCAGCCGGTCCAGGCGGACGGTGCGACGGCTCATATGGTCCATGAGCCGGCCCGGCGTGGCCACGATGATGTGGACGCCGCGCTCCAGCTCCGCCATCTGTGGGTTGATGGCTTGACCGCCGTAGATGGGCACGCTGCGAACTCCCCGGAACTGTCCCAGGCGTGAGAGCTCGCCGCTGACCTGCACTGCCAGCTCCCGCGTCGGCGCCAGCACCAGGGCCTGGGGCTCCCGAACATCGGGGTCCAGGGCCTCCACCATTGGGATGCCGAAGGCGGCCGTCTTGCCGGTGCCCGTCTGCGACTGTCCCACCAGGTCGCGCCCGGCGCGCACCAGGGGAATGACCTCGCATTGGACCGGGGTGGGTTCGGCGTAGCCCATGTTCGCCAGAGCGCGGGCGAGGGGCGCGGACACCGTCATGTCGCCGAACAGGAGGCTGCCGGACCAGGCCGGGGCTTCCACCGCTTCTGCAGCAGGCGCCGCTGCAGAACGCCGCCGCCTTCGGCGCTTTGGGCGATCCAAGACCGTGGTGGCAGGAGAGGAGGCGCCGCCGGTGAGTGAGCCGGGCGCCGCCCGCGGCGCGCTGGGTGGGTAATGTCCGTTAGTGGGGGGTGACTCCCGGTTGGTGAGGGGCGGCGCCCCGTTGGCAGGAGGCGGTGCCGGCGATTGGCTCTGCTTGGGGCTGGGCTTCCGGAGGAGGGCGGTGAGCTTTTGGGCTATGGTGTGTAGAATGGGAACGACCTAGCGGTGTGGACTCGTGGGAGGCGCGCTCAAAAAAAGAGGTGCATCGCCCTCAGGCGTGCACCCCGCTCGAGCTTCGACTGTATTGGCCTGATACCGCTTCCGCACTGTGGCCTTACCGTACCACATGCGGCGGCATTCGTCAAAGACGGTTGTGATATACTCGCTCTGCCACCCTCTCCTAGCTCCGAGCCGCCACAATGGCCACCGTTCTGATTCTGAGCCGCAACGGAAAAGACCAACTTGCCACGACCCTTGCAGGGGCTGGATTCGCTACGTCCACGCTGTCGAACGCCTCTCACCTATCGGTGCTGAGGGTGGAGGAGTTTCCGGACTTGGTTCTGCTGGACACCATCTCGCTTGACCAGGAGGAGGCCCGGCAGGCAATGAGCGTCTGCCGCGATATGCACCTGCCTTCCCTGGCGTTGCTGAGAGACCCCGGCGTGGTATCCCTGGAGCCGGGCCAGGCCGGTGACGATTTCATCCTGGCGCCCCCCAATCCCCAGGAGCTCGTAGCCCGCGCCCGCCAGCTGCTCCGGCGCTTGAAGGGCCGGGAGAGCCAGCAGATCATCCGGGCGGGGGACCTCACCATCGACCTTGGCCGGTACGAGGTCAACGTGGCGGGCCGAAGGGTCGTTCTGACGTTCAAGGAGTATGAGCTCCTTCGCCTGCTGGCTTCCGCGCCCGGCCGCGTGTTCACTAGGGATGAGCTGCTCTCCAAGGTCTGGGGCTACGACTACTTCGGGGGCACCCGCACCGTGGACGTGCACGTTCGCCGGTTGCGGGCCAAGGTGGAGGACGCCAACCGCACGTTCATCGAAACGGTGTGGAACGTGGGGTACCGCTTTAGAGAGGCCGCCGGCGTGGACGTGGGGTAGCGGCTTCGGGGGCTCCAAACGCCTTTCGCGGGCGGGCGAGCGGCACCAATGGCGCCATCCGGCGCCAGAATCTGCACAAAACGCACCCTGTAACCCCACGCTTGGCGGTCTGTAACAAAAATGTAACAAGTGCGAAATACACAGGTAACACAAAGGCCCCATCCTGAGTAGGCGGCTCCTGGGACGCCTTCAACGCTGAGAGTCTCCGGTCCGCCGCCGCTCATGAGGCACCAATCGACGAGGAGGACAGATTCATGACTACGAGGAGACCGAGGGCTTCACGCGCCGCCGCCAGCACGGGGCCGGTGAAGGCGCGCCCATCCAGCGCCGCCGACGTGATGCGCATGGTGGAAGAGAACGACATCCAGATGATCGACCTGAAGTTCTGCGACCTTCCGGGGACGTGGCAGCACTTCACCGTGCCCTTGGAGGAGTTCGACGAGAGTCTCTTCACCAAGGGGACGGGCTTCGACGGCTCGTCCATTCGCGGCTTCCAGCAGATCCAAGAGAGCGACATGCTCGTGGTGGCTGACCCCGTCACCGCTGTCATCGACCCGGTCTTCGAGATCCCCACGCTGAGCATCATCACCAACGTGGTGGACCCCCACGGCGCCGGGCCCAACCAGCCCGCGCGCTATCCGCGGGACCCGCGCTACATCGCCCAGAAGGCGGAGGAGTACGTGCGCAGCTCCGGGGTCGGCGACGTGAGCTACTGGGGCCCGGAGTTGGAGTTCTTCGTCTTTGACTCCGTGCGTTTCGACCAGAACGCACGCAGCGGCTACTACTTCGTGGACTCCGACGAAGGGATATGGAACTCGGGCGCAGAAGAGAGCCTGACCGGCGAATACAACCTGGGGTACCGGCCGCGGCCCAAAGAGGGCTACTTCCCAGCGCCGCCGTTCGATACGATGCAGGACCTCCGGTCCGAGATATCCATGGCGCTCCGGGAGTTCGGCATCCACGTGGAAAAGCATCACCACGAGGTTGCCACGGGGGGCCAGGCCGAGATCGACATGCGCTTCGATTCCCTGACCCGCATGGCCGACAACGTCATGGTGTACAAGTACATCACCAAGAACATCTGCCGGGAGCACGGGAAGGTCGCCACCTTTATGCCCAAGCCTGTGTTCGGCGACAACGGCTCCGGCATGCACGTCCACCAGAGCATTTGGAAGGGGAACGAAAACCTGTTCTCGGACCCCGAGGGGTACGCTGGGATATCGGAGTTTGGCCTCTACTACATCGGCGGGCTGCTGCGCCATGCCCCCGCCCTCCTCGCCTTCTGCGCGCCGACGACCAACTCCTACAAGCGGCTCGTGCCGGGCTACGAGGCGCCGGTGAACCTGGCCTACTCTCAGCGCAACCGCAGCGCCTGCGCCCGCATACCCGTCTACTTCAACGACGCGCGGGCCAAGCGCGTGGAGTTTCGCGTCCCCGACCCCACCTGCAACCCCTACCTGGCCTTCGCGGCCATGCTCATGGCTGGGCTGGACGGCGTGAAGAACAAGATCCACCCCGGTGAGCCCCTCGAGAAGGACCTGTATGACCTCCCCCCCCGGGAGGCTCGACGCGTCAAGCAGACCCCGGGCAGCCTGGAGGAGGTCTTGAACGCTCTGAAGCGTGACCACGCGTTCCTCCTGGAAGGCGGTGTGTTCTCCCAGGACCTCATCGACACCTATGTGGCCTACAAGTTCAACCGAGAGGTGGACCCCATGCGCCTGCGGCCCCACCCCCACGAGTTCTTCCTGTACTTCGACGCGTAGGGATTACTCGGCAGCTGAGGGAGGGGCCGCCTCCACTGCGGGGCAGGCCCCTCCCCTTTCTTTCGTGGGGCGCCGCGGGCAGAGCCTTTCCGCTGCCGGGAACGGGAACACCCGCCTTTACATAGCGGGAAGAGCCTCGATATAATTCCATTTTGCTCTCACCGGCCTGCGCCCTCATTCACAATCGTTGCGCCGGTGGCGGTAAGCCGGCGAGGAACACCGGGGATTTCCGATGGCAGTGCAACACGACAGGGCAGCTATTGACTATGTTCTCCACAGCGCGCGGGAGAACGACGTCAAGTTCGTTCGACTCTGGTTTACCGATATCCTGGGGCACCTCAAGGGCGTCGCCACGACCGTGGAGGAGCTGGAGGACGCCCTCACACGAGGCGTCGGCTTCGACGGCTCCTCCATCCGGGGGTTTGCTCGCGTGGACGAGTCGGACATGGTGCTCCTGCCGGACCCCACCACATTCCGCATCCTTCCCTGGCGGCCTCGGGAAAAGGCCGTGGCCCGCATGTTCTGCGACGTGCTTACTCCGCTGGGAGAGCCCTTCGCGGGAGACCCCCGCTACGTGCTCAAGCAGAACCTGGAGCGCGTCGCCAACCTGGGGTTCGTGTTCTACGTAGGGCCGGAGCTGGAGTACTTCTACTTCAGGGACGCCAACTCCGCCTCGCCCTTGGACCAGGGAGAATACTTCGACCAGTCCTCCGCTGAGGACAGCACGGACTTGCGCCGGGAAACGGTCCTCACCCTGGGGGAGATGGGCATCCCCGTCAAGTACTCCCACCACGAGGCCGCCCCCAGTCAGCATGAGATCGTGCTTCAGTACATGGATGCCCTCACCATGGCGGACAGCGTCATCACCTCCCGCCACGTCATCAAGGAGGTGGCGCTGAGCAACGACGTTTACGCCACGTTCATGCCCAAGCCGGCGGCGGGCATGAACGGCTCTGGCATGCACATGGGCCTGTCCCTGTTCCGTGGCGGAAGCAACGCCTTCTATGACTCCGATGACCCCCTGAAGCTCTCAGGGCTGGCCCGCGGCTTCATGGCCGGTCTGCTCCGCCATGCGCGTGAGACCGCACTGGTCACGAACCAGTGGGTGAACTCCTACAAGCGGTTGGTGTCCGGCTATGAGGCGCCGGTCCATATCTCCTGGGCCAGCGTCAATCGGTCGGACCTGATCCGCGTCCCCGCGTACAAGCCGGGGCGGGAGGACTCCGTGCGGCTGGAGTACCGCGCGCCGGACGCGGCCTGCAATCCCTACCTGGCCTTCTCGGTCCTGCTGGCCGCGGGCATGGCCGGGATCCAGCACGAATACCCGCTGCCGCCGCCCGTGGAAGAAGATGTCTTCTCCATCAGCGAGTCGGAGCGCGCCATCAGGGGCATCGGTTCCCTGCCCGGCACCCTGCTGGAGGCCATGCACGCGGCCGAGGACAGCGACCTGCTGCATGAAGCCCTGGGGGAGCACGTGCTGTCCATGCTCCTGACCAACAAACGGATCGAGTGGGACAAGTACCGGGAGGAGGTGACGGACAGCGAGGTCCAGCGATACCTCCCAAAGCTGTAAGCTTTGGCTGCAGTCCAGCCAAGCGCTGGGAGAGCGAAGGAGTAGCCGCCCCAAAGAACGGTCGGCGGGGACAAGCCGGAGAAGGATAGATTCGCGTTGACCACGCGGCGCCGTGACCACGGCGTTGCGGCGACGCCTTTCCTCCTGGGGATGAATACACTAGGATACGTCAAATAGGCAGTCGATACGGCCTGGCAGCGCTCGCGTCTGCCCGGCCGCGTGAGGAGCTTCCGGTGGCAGCAGTTTTGAAATCGCAGCCAGCGGGCCTGTACCGGCCCGAGTTTGAGCACGACGCCTGCGGAGTGGGCGTCGTAGCCAATGTCAAGGGCGTGATGTCGCACCGGATCATCGACCAGGGGATCGAGGTCCTGGTGAACCTGGCCCACCGGGGCGCCTGCGGCAGCGACCCCGACACCGGCGACGGCGCCGGCATGCTGCTCCAGATGCCCGACGGACTCCTCCGCACGGAGATGGCGAGGCAGGGCGTCGAGCTCCCGTCCCTCGGCGAGTACGGCGTCGGCGTCGTCTTCCTGCCCCAGGACCCCGCCGAGCGTGCTCAGTGCGAGGCCATCATCGAGCAGACCGCCCAAGACGAAGGCCAGCGGTTCCTCGCCTGGCGCGATGTTCCCGTGGACGACGCCAACATCGGCCGGGTGGCCCGGGACTGCCAACCGCGCATCCGCCAGTTCTTCCTTGGCCGTGGGGCCGGCGCCGCAGACGAGGACCAGTTCGCCCGCAAGCTGTACGTCATCCGCAACGTCATCGAGAGCAGGATCCGTGAGTCCGGCATCAGGGACACAGAGACCTTTTATATCTGCAGCCTCTCTTCCAAGCTGGTGGTCTACAAAGGCCTCCTGATGGGCACCCAGCTCAAGGGGTTCTACCGCGACCTGAGTGACCCGGCCTTGGTCAGCTCCTTCGCCCTGGTGCACTCCCGCTTCAGCACCAACACCCTGGGCTCCTGGAAGCTGGCGCACCCCTACCGGCACATCGTTCACAACGGGGAGATCAACACCCTGCGCGGCAACATCAACTGGATGGTGGCCCGCCAGGGCACCATGGCCTCGCCCCCCTTCGGGGAAGACATGGCCAAGCTCTTCCCCATCATCACCCCCGGCGCCAGTGACACGGCCTCCATAGACAACGCCATCGAGCTGCTGCTGCAAACGGGCCGGCCCATCCACCACGTGATGATGATGCTGATCCCGGAGGCGACCGGCGAAAAGGTCCAGGTGGCCCAGGAGAAGCGGGACTTCTACGAGTACCACGCCTGCACGATGGAGCCGTGGGACGGCCCCGCCCTCATCGCCTTTACCGACGGCGTTCGCGTGGGCGCGGTCCTGGACCGCAACGGCCTGCGCCCCTTCCGCTATCTCGTGACCACCGACGACGTGCTGGTCATGGCCTCCGAGGTGGGGGTCCTGGACATCCCGCCGGAGAATGTCCGGTTCAAGGAGCGGATCTACCCCGGCCGCATGTTCCTCCTGGACCCCGAACGCGGCGGCATCGTGGACGACGCGGCCATCAAGACAGAGCTGTCCAATCGCCGCCCCTACGGCCAATGGCTCAAGGACAACATGGTCCGGCTGGAGGACCTGCCCGCGCCCAAGCATGTCCAGAACGGAATGGACGGGCGGAGGCTGCTGGACCTGCAGCAGGCGTTTGGCTACACCCAGGAGGACCTGCGTATGCTGCTGGAGCCCATGGCGGCCGTCGGCGCGGAGCCCGTGGGTTCCATGGGCAACGACGCCCCCCTGGCCGTGCTCTCGGAGAGGCCGCAGCTCCTCTACAGCTACTTCAAGCAGCTCTTCGCCCAGGTGAGCAACCCGCCCCTGGACGCCATCCGCGAGGAGCTGGTGACGTCTCTCAGCATGTACATCGGGGCCCAGCAGAACATCTTTGAAGAGACGCCGGAGCATGCCCGGCAGCTCAGGCTGGAGATACCCATCCTGACCAACGCCGAGCTGGAGCAGGTCCGCGGGGTGGACCGCCCCGGTGTGAAGAGCATCACGCTCCCCGCGCTGTTCCATCCGTCCGAGGGCGAGGGCAGCCTGGAGCGCGCCATGGAGGAGCTCTGCCGGCAGGCCTCCCGCGCCATCGAGGACGGCTACAGCATCATCATCCTGTCCGACAGGGGCGCGGACGCCGAGCACGCCCCCATCCCCAGCCTCCTGGCCACGGCGGGCGTGCACCATCACCTGGTCCGGGAGGGCACTCGCACCAGGGCCGGGCTGGTCGTGGAGTCCGGCGAGCCCCGGGAGGTGGCCCACTTCGCCCTGCTCATCGGCTACGGCGCCGCGGCCGTCAACCCCTACCTGGCCTTCGAGACCCTGGATCGGATGGCGCACCAGGGCGTCTTCCCGGAGCTGGTGGACGCCAAGACAGCTCAGAAGAACTACGTCAAGGCCCTCAACAAGGGGCTGCTGAAGGTCATCTCCAAGATGGGGATATCCACCATCCACAGCTATAGAGGCGCCCAGATCTTTGAGGCCGTAGGCCTGAGCGAGCCCCTGGTGGACAAGTATTTCACCTGGACGGCCTCCCGCATCGGCGGAATCGGCATCGATAGCCTGGAGCGTGACGTGCTCCGCCGCCACCAGCGGGCGTACCCGCAGACGGAGGTCGCGGCCAACCCTGACCTGGACGAGGGCGGCAGCTACTACTGGCGCCGCGACGGCGAGTACCACATGTGGAACCCCGACACCATCGCCAAGCTCCAGTTCGCTGCACGTTCCAATGACGCCAAGGTGTACAGAGAGTTTGCCGCTCTGGCCAACGCCCACGAGAGCCGCTTCTGCACGCTGCGGGGCCTGTTGGAGTTCAAATCCCTGGGGGAGCCCATCTCCGTGGACCAGGTGGAACCTGTTCAGGAGATCGTCAGGCGGTTTGCCACGGGGGCCATCTCCCTGGGCGCCATCAGCAGGGAAGCCCACGAGAGCCTGGCCATTGCGATGAACCGCATTGGCGCGCGCAGCAACAGCGGCGAGGGCGGCGAGGACTACCACCGCTACACGCCGGACGCCAACGGCGACCGCCGCCACAGCGCCATCAAGCAGGTGGCCTCGGGGCGCTTTGGCGTCACCACCAACTATCTGGTCAACGCCTCAGACCTCCAGATCAAGATGGCCCAGGGCTCCAAGCCCGGGGAAGGCGGCCAGCTTCCCGGACACAAGGTGGACGAGTACATCGGCTGGGTGCGGCACTCCACCCCCGGGGTGGAGCTCATCTCTCCGCCCCCGCACCATGACATCTACTCCATTGAGGACCTCGCCCAGCTCATTCATGACCTGAAGAACGTCAACAGCGAGGCCCGTATCCACGTCAAGCTGGTGGCTGAAGTCGGTGTGGGGACCATCGCCGCCGGGGTGTCCAAGGCCCACGCCGACGTGGTGCTGATCAGCGGAGACAGCGGCGGCACCGGCGCATCCCCGGAGTCGTCCATCAAGAACGCCGGACTTCCCTGGGAGCTGGGCATAGCCGAGACTCAGCAGGTGCTCGTGCAGAACGACCTGCGGGGGCGCATCGTCGTGCAGGCGGACGGCCAGATCAAGACGGGGCGGGACGTGGCCATCGCCTGTCTGCTGGGGGCCGACGAGTTCGGTATCGCCACGGCCTCCCTGGTTACCCAGGGCTGCATCATGCTGCGGAAGTGCCACCTCAACACGTGTTCCGTGGGCATCGCCACCCAGGACCCGGAGCTGCGCAAGCGGTTTGTGGGCCGGCCGGAGCACCTCATCAACTACTTCTTCTTCGTGGCGGAGGAGCTCCGGGAGATCATGGCGCAGCTTGGCTTCCGCACCGTCAACGAGATGATCGGGCGGACCGACAGGCTGGAGACCACCAGGGCCGTTGCGCACTGGTGGAAGACCCGGGGCATAGACCTGTCGGGTCTCCTGGTCATGCCGGACGCCCCGCCGCACGTGGCCACACATCATTGCCAGCCGCAGGACCACGGCCTGGACAGGGCCCTGGACCGTGAGCTCATTGCGAAGTCCAAGCGGGCCCTGGAACACCAGAAGCCCGTGCGCATCGACGCGCCCATCCGCAACGCCAACCGCACCGTCGGCGCCATGCTCAGCGGCGAGGTCGCCAAGCGGTACGGAGAGGACGGCCTCCTGGACGACACCATTCAGTGCTCCTTCAAGGGCTCCGCGGGCCAGAGCTTCGGCGCCTTCCTGGCCAAGGGCGTCTCCTTCACCCTGGAGGGCGACGCCAACGACTACTTTGGCAAGGGCGTCTCCGGCGGACGCCTGGTCGTGGTCCCTCCGGAGGACTCGCCCTTTGTTGCGGAAGAGAACATCATCGTGGGCAACGTAGTGCTCTACGGTGCGACCGGGGGCGAGATCTTCATTCGCGGCATCGCCGGCGAACGCTTCTGCGTGCGCAACAGCGGCGCCCACGCCGTTGTGGAGGGCGTGGGCGACCACGCCTGCGAGTACATGACCAACGGCCGTGTGGTGGTCCTGGGCCCCATCGGCCGTAACTTCGCCGCCGGCATGAGCGGGGGCATTGCCTACGTGCTTGACGAGCACGGCAGCTTCGACCAGCGCTGCAACCATGAGATGGTGGACCTGGAAGCTGTGGTGGAGCAGGAAGACCAGGCGGAGCTCCGCCTCCTCATTCAGAAGCACCTCCAGTACACGGGCAGCGCCAACGCGCAGCGCGTCCTCGACGGGTGGGACGCCATGCTGCCCAAGTTCGTCAAGGTGTACCCCAGGGACTACCGGCACGTCGTGGAGGCCCGGAGGCGCGCCGAGCTGCAAGCGGTGCCAAGTGGGTAAGGTCACCGGCTTCTTGGAGTTCCAGCGGGAGCCCCCCAAGCGCCGTGCCGCCGCCGAACGGACCCGCGACTTCCGTGAGTTCTACGAGGAGTGGGCCGAGCCGCAGGTGCGCAGCCAGGGCGCGCGGTGCATGAACTGCGCCCTCCCTTTCTGCCACCGGGGCTGCCCGCTGGGAAACCTCATCCCCAACTGGAACGACATGGTCTACAAGGGGCGTTGGAAGGACGCCCTGGATGCCCTTCACGCCACCAACAACTTCCCCGAGTTCACCGGGCGCATCTGCCCCGCGCCATGCGAGGCCTCCTGCGTGCTCGCCATCAACGAAGAGCCCGTCACCATCGAGTACATCGAGAAGGCCATCGTGGACCGTGGCTTCAGTGAGGGCTGGATCACGCCCGAACCGCCGCGTGAGCGCACGGACAAGCGGGTCGCCGTCGTGGGCTCCGGCCCCGCCGGCCTCGCCGCCGCACAACAGCTGAACCGCGCCGGACACCGGGTCACCGTCTTCGAGCGGGACGAGTCAATCGGCGGCCTGCTGACCCTCGGCATCCCGGACTTCAAGCTGGATAAGGGCGTGGTGCGGCGCAGGGTGGATGTCATGGCGGAGGAGGGCGTCGTCTTCCGGACCGGCTCCAACGTGGGCGTCAACGTACCGGTCTCCGAGCTCCAGAGCGAATTCGACGCCATCTGCCTGACCGGAGGGTCCACGGTAGCCCGGCGCCTCAACGTCCCCGGCGAAGAGCTCAGCGGCGTTCACCTTGCCATGGAGTTCCTGACCCAGCAGAACCGCCTGAACACCGGCCAAAAGGCGCCGCCCAAGCAGCGCATCTCCGCCGAGGGCAAGCGCGTGGTCATCCTCGGCGGCGGCGACACCGGCTCCGACTGCCTGGGCACGGCCCACCGCCAGGGCGCCGAGGTCGTCTATCAGTTCGAGATTCTCCCGGAGCCGCCCCAGAGCCGGCGTGACGGCAACCCCTGGCCCTATTGGCCCCTCATCCTTCGCAGCTCCCACGCCCACGAGGAAGGCGGTCTCCGGGACTACAGCATCCTCACCAAGAGCTTCTCCGGCGCCGAGGGCCGCGTGCACAAGCTCCACGGCGCGCGCATCGAGTGGGGGCCGCCCGACGAATCCGGCCGCCCCACCGTGAACGAGGTCCCCGGCAGCGAGTTCGAGATCGAGACGGAGCTGGTGCTGCTCGCCCTGGGGTTTATCCACCCGCAGCATGAGGGGATGCTGGAGCAGTTGGGCGTGGAGTTGGACTCCCGCGGCAACGTGAAGACAAATGACGATAGGATGACCAGCGTGCCGGGAGTCTTCGCCGCGGGCGACATGGCACGGGGACAATCGTTGGTGGTGTGGGCCATTGCCGAGGGCCGGCAGGCCGCCCACTGCATCGACAAGTACCTCATGGGGGCGACCAGCCTCCCCAGCGTCAACCTGAAGGCGTGGATCTAGGGCCAACGCTCCACAGGCCCGTCCAGTCGCGCCTGCACACCGCGATTATCGCCTGCCAGGGGTGTCTGGGGCCTGGGGAGGCAACAGCTCGGAAGCGCCTGCACGGCTGGTAGGTTGGGTGCATGCCGGAAGGGCTGCTCCCGGAGGGGGATGAGCTTGGCAGTCTTACAAAGGGGAGCCTGCCCGCAGAGAGGAGACCAGAGCAGCGGCTGAAGCACCGGGCGCGTTCGCCCGGGTTAGGCACAGTCGGCCGCTTGTGCGGCCGCCGCACTCCGAGCCTCGTATTGACACGCGAAAGGGTGCTGTGGTACTCAAGCAGTAATCTCTGTAAGCACGATAGAAAAACGGCATGGAAGGAGAAGAGGGATGGCGAAGCTCGTACTGGGGCTGGGCACATCTCACAGCCCCCAGCTCAACACCCCCCCGGACAAGTGGCACCTTCGGGCAGAGGGAGATACGCGGAGGACCAACCTGTTCTCGCCCCGGGACGGGACTCTCCTCACCTATGAGGAGCTCCTCGCCCAAGCGGACTCGTACATCGTGAAGGAAATCACGCCGGAGAAGATGCAAGCCAGGCATGACGCCAACCAGCGCGGCATCGCCAAGGTTGCGGAGACCTTCGCCGCCGAAACCCCCGACGTGCTCATCATGGTTGGCGACGACCAGGATGAAATCATCCACAACGACAACATGCCCGCAATTTGCGTCTACTGGGGCGACTCCGTCCTTGGCAAGCCCAGAGATATGTCCGCCCAGGCCCCGGAAGCGGCCCGCGTGTCTGCCTGGGCTTACGGTCATGAGGAGAAGCGCTACCCCGTAGAGGCAGGCCTTGGCCGGCATCTCATCGAGTCGTTCATCGACCAGGACTTCGACGTCGCCCACTCCCGCTACCTGGAAGAGGGACAGGGCATTGGCCACGCATTCGGCTTCGTGTACAACCGGATCATGAACGAGAGCGCTGTTCCAACCATCCCCATCATGCTGAACACCTATTTCCCGCCCAACCAGCCCACACCCAAGCGCTGCTATGAGTTGGGCCGGGCCCTGCGCAACGCCGTAGAGTCCTGGGACAGCAACGCCCGGGTGGGGATCATCGCCTCCGGCGGGCTCAGCCACTTCGTCGTTGACGAAGAGCTGGACCGCAGGGCCCTCAAGGCCATGAAGGAGCACGACGTGGATACGCTCTCGGCCCTGCCGCGGGAGCGCCTCAACGCCGGGACCTCGGAGACCCGCAACTGGCTTGTCGTTTCGGGAGCGGCGGAAGAGATGGACATGGATCTGTTCGACTACGTCCCGTGCTACCGGTCGCCGGCCGGGACCGGCTGCGCCATGGCCTTCGCCAAGTGGAGCTAGCCCACACCTTGGGCGGCGGCAATCACCCGCTGCCCCATGCTCCGTTGGCGAACAGGAGTGAGGATGGACCAACAAGAGATTCAGAGGGAGTCGGAGGAGCTGGCCGAGCTCGGTAAGCGGTACTGGGCCGGCGAGGCGGAGATCGTGTCCGCCTTCTTCGAGAGGCCGCACACCAAGGAGGAGCACCTCCGGTGGCTGCGCCTCCAGGTATACAAGGAGATGTACGGCTCCGGGCTCCTGGCCAACCCCGGAGGCATCATCCTCGGCCTCGTGGAGCGGCTCTGGGAGCAGCACGCCAAGCTGGAGAGTCAGGTTGGCCGCGAGGAGTTCCTCCACACGTCCCTGGTCCTCCACCAGGAGTTCAGCCACTACGCCATGTTCGCCGACCTCCTGGAGGAGCTGTCCGGCGAGAAGATCAATTTCCAGGCGCTGCCCAAGTACCAGACCTCTGAGGACCGCAAGCTGCAAGAGGTGCGCTCCCACTGCCGCGAAACGGCCGGGGACCTGGGCGAGGCCGCCATCGACTTCACGGAGGGCGGGCGCTCAGCCATCTTCTGGGTTGGCATGAAGCTTACAGGGGACCCCTTCTTGGAGAAGGTGGCCGGGGTCTGCGCACAGGTCTTCACCGATGAGCTGGAGCACCAGGAGCACGGCGCCGGTGAGGTCCCCCAGGCCGCCAAGACCCCGGAGGACTGGCAGCGGGTGCGGGACATGGTGAGCGCCATCTGCCGGCAGCGGCTCCGTATGCGCAACGAGATGTTCGGTTTTCCTGTCTCCGAGGAGCGGCTACAGGAGATCGCCGAGGGCAAGATTGAGCCCCTGCCCGTCGCGTAGAGTCCGGCCGCAGCGCACCTCGGGACACCGCGGGCACACTGTCGCAGGCAATACGGGAGGTTTGTCACATGACCACCGCCGTCAAGATGAAGAAGATCGACGCCGATAGTCATTTTCACCCTAGGTCCGACTATGGCGACCTCAAGGAGCTGCTCCCCGGCTTCTCAGAAAAGGCCCTCGACATGATCCTGCGGGACGCCGGCGTCTTCATGGACCCGGCAGCACGCCGCGGCGGCTTCGGCGCAACCGTCGCCGGTCAGCGCACGGGAAGCGTGTCGTCCCTCACGCAGGCGGCACAGGCCGGCCGCGCCGGTCAACCTGTGGGCCATAGCAACGTGGAGGATCGGGCCGAGCTCCTGCCCGAAACGGGTTTCGACATGCAGGTGCTCATCCCGGACGGCGTGTTCGCCAATCCCTTTGGCTCTCCCGTCGCCAGGCTGCCTGACCCCGGGGTCCGGCTGGCGATCTGCAAGGCCTTCAACAACGCCTCCTCTGCCGCGCAGCGCAAGCGCCCCGACCGGTTCATTGGAACGGCCATCGTTCCCTTCGCAGACGTGGAGGAGTCCGCCAAGGAGGCACGCCGCGCCGTAGAGGAGCTGGGGCTGCGCGCCATCACCATCAATGGGAACTGGGTGGGGCGCAACTACGACTCCATTGAGCTGTACCCCTTCTGGGAGACCGTTGCGGAGCTGAACGCCCTGCTCTACGTTCACCATAACCCCTTCGCCTGCCAGGTCAACGACCACATCCCCACCACCCATACCCTGGGAGGCGACCGGTTGCGCAGGATGCACGTCAGCAACTACCTGGGCTTCGCCTTCGAGTACATGGTGGGTATGGCCAGCCTGACCCTGGGCGGTGTCCTCAAGGAGTTCCCCAACCTGAGGTTTTGCTTCTTCGAGGCGGGCGGCTCCTGGCTCCCGTGGCTCATGTACACCTTGGACCGCGTCTACAAGGTCGAACCCCAGTGCGCACGCATCACCAGGGCGCCCAGCGAGTACATCAAGGATAGCTGCTGGGTGGCTGTGGAGCCTGACGAGTTCTGCCTGCCCAACGCCGTGGCGGCCATCGGCAGCGACAACTTCGTCATCGGCAGCGACTATCCGCACCCTCCATCCACCTACCCGACGACGGCGGCCGGGCTCATGGAGATGGAAGGTCTATCCGACCAGGACAAGGAGAACATCCTCGGCGGGAACATCGCCAGGGCGCTGAAGCTTGCTTGAGACGCGCCCAAGCTGATTGTCCCCCCTTGGAGGAATGCCAAGTGGTGGCCACCCTGTCCAATCCCCTGTGGTGGCCGGCTTCGCCAACCGGGAGGGGAAATAGCCTGCTCTGAGTGAGCAGCTGTGAGGGGAGCTTGGGCCGATGCTCCCTCCAGGAGCGGGTGCGCCACTTCGGCAGGCTCGGGACAGACGGCCCGTGGGATTGATCGTGTACCAGGAGGGGAATCATGGCACAGGGTCACGGAGCGCCGTCGGCGGAAGCTGTCGCGGCCATGAAGGAGGAGGTTGCCCTGGGGAACCGGCTCCTGCACCATTACGGCCTCACCACGTACCTGGGCCACGTCAGCGCGCGCATACCCGGAACGGACCAGGTCATCATCAAAGCCAGGCCCCACGTGAGCATGGACCGGGTCCGGGCGGAGAACCTGATGATCATCGACCTGGAGGGCAACGTCATCGAGGTGGGCGAGGAGTTCACAACCAGGGTGTCGGAATGGTGCTTGCACACGGAGATATACAAGCGCCGCCCCGAGGTGGGTTCCGTGATCCACACCCATCAGAAGTGGTGCACCATCTTCGGCATCGCCGGGAAGCCCGTGCTGCCCGTGATCCACGCGCCGGACGCGGCCCTGGCGGCGGAGCCCTGGCCCGTGTATGACGAGAGCTTCGCCATCGTCACAGAAGTGCAGCAGGCGAAGCTGGTCGCTGAAGCCCTGGGGCATCACGTGGCCTGCCACCTGCGGACTCACGGGATGGTCTTTGTGGGGCGCAGCGTCGAAAGGGCCGTCATGGCCGCCGCCCACGCCGAGTACCAGGCGGAGGTGACCTGGCACGGCATGCTGGCCGGTGGACCGGAGACCATTCCCACCATCTTCATGCGTGACGCCATCGACCAACGCTACTCGGGCCAAGCGGGCGCTTGGGACCGTCGGGGAGGCGCTGCCCGAAGGGACTGGGCCGATCAAGCCTGGGTGGACGAGCACCCGGATGAGGTCCGGGACCGAGGCATCCAGTTCTAGCTATTCGCACGCGCTGGATGCATCGGCGCAAGAGGGGAGCCAATGACGACGAGAACGCCCAATATGGATGAGCTCAAGGAGACCGTGGCCGTGTCCCACCGCCTCCTCTACCTCACCGGTCTGTGCACCACCCGCGGCCACTCCAGCGCCCGCATTCCCGGCACGGACCGCTTCCTGATCAAGTCCTGGCCCCATATCCACATGAGCCGCGTCAGAGCGGAGGACCTCATCACCATGGACCTGGAGGGCAACATCGTCGAGGGGAAGCGGGACGATATCACGCGCGTCAGCGAATGGCCCATCCACGCCGAGATCTACCGGACCAAGCCGGACGTGGGCGCAGTGATCCATACCCACCAGAAGTGGGCCAGCATGATGGGCATGACGGGGAAGACCATCTTGCCCGTCCTGGGAACGCAGTTCTCATACTCCGTGGCGGAACCGCTGCCCGTCTTCGATGAGGACAAGGCGCTGGTCCGGAGCCAGGGCCAGGGCAAGCTGGTGGCCGGCGCCTTGGGAGACGCCCTGGGAGTCCACCTGATAAACCACGGTATGGTCTTCGCCGGACCGAACCTGGAGATGACCACCATGGACGCCATCCAGGTTGAGTATGAGGCGGAAATCACCTGGCGCGCCATGCTCATCGGCAGTCCGCAGACCATTCCCATGTACTTTCTGCGCGGCCACTGGGAGCGTCGCAAAGAGGGGGAGATCTTCGAGCCCTGGGAGTATTTCTGGAAGTGGGTGGACAAGCACCCGGAGTCCTTCCGCCCCAGGGTGTTCCAGACCTAGGGGGATTGCCGGGCAGCGTAGAATGCGGGCCGCTTCCGGAACACACGTGAAGCGTCCAATGGTGAAGCACCATGGAGAAGATTGCCACTGCGCGGGATCCGATGCACAGCCTCATAGCGAGGCGGTGGAGCGGACGCGCCTTCGACCCAGGCAGGGCCATCGCCTACGAGGGCACACTTTCCGTCCTGCCTGAGGACCGGCTAACCAAGGGGCCGAGCCCAAGTCACTGAATGCCGCTCAGCGAGGTTGTGTTTACGGACACGAGGGGTCCTCGCTGAGTGTTCTCTAGCCCCGGCAACGTGGGCGCCGATTCCCATCACGCGTCGCTTGAGCGAAGGCGAGCTATGTCTTGCTTTGTTCAGGCTAAGAGGGGGGGCTCATGAGAGGTGTTATCTTGGCCGCAGGTCAGGGCACGCGTCTCTCCAGCCACAGCAGGCGGAGGCACAAGGTGCTCCTTCCTGTCGGTGAGCGCGCGGTTATCGAGTACACGCTGGACGCCTTCTGGGAGGTGGGCGTCACCGATCTGGCCGTCATTATTGGGTACCGCGGCGATGCGCTCAAGGAATGGCTGGGCGACGGCTCACGGTACGGCGTCCGCATCAACTACGTCGTCAACCCGGACTACGTCTGGGGGAACGCCCTCTCGGTCCACGCGGCCAGATTCTTCACCAGGGGCGAACCCTTCCTCCTCTCCATGGGCGACCACATGGTCTCTCCGGGCGTGCTGCGGCAGCTGCTGGGTGTTCGGGGGAAGGCCAACGCCCTCGCCGTTGACTTTGCGCCCTCTGAGCGCCACGTGGAGGAAGGCACACGGGTCAAGGTTGGCCCTGATGGGCTCATCACCCATATCGGAAAGGGCCTGGCCACCTGGAGCGGCATCGACGCGGGGGCATTCCGCCTCACGTATGACATCTTCGATGCCATGGACTGTCTCCTGCAGGAAGAGCGCGCGGAGTACGAGCTCAGCCAGGGAATCACCTGGATGATAGGCCAGGGCCATCCTCTCCACGCCTGCGACATTTCAGGGTTCTTCTGGCACGACGTTGACACCTGGGAAGACCTGGTCTACGTGCGTGAGAAGGTGGTGGGAGGAGGTTCTTGAATGCATCCAAGGCATCCTATGACGGGATAGTCTCCCAGTACCTCAATCGGCGCTTCTCCCGGCCGATGGCGAGACTGGTGGCAAAGACCCCCGTAACTCCAAATCAGGTGTCCGTGGTCAGCTTTCTCATCGCCCTGGCCTCCATGGGCCTCTTCCTTGCCGGTTACAACCTGTGGGCGGGGCTGGCGGCACAGCTCTCCTCCATCGTGGACGGGGTGGACGGGGACGTGGCGCGCCTCAAGGACATGGCCACCCGCTTCGGCGGCTTCTTTGACGCCGTACTGGACAGGTACTCTGACGTGGCCATTATCGGCGGTCTGACCTACTGGACCATCGAGTATGAGGTTGGTGTGTCGCCGGGCGTTGCCGTGGGTGTTGGTCTCATGGCCATTGTGGGCGCCCTCATGGTGAGCTACACGCGGGCTCGTGCGGAAGCCTCCCTGGGAGGCGCCTTCCAGGGTGTTGCCGGTTTCCTGGGTGCCCGCGACGCCCGCCTTCTTCTTGTGATGATTGGCGCCCTGCTGGGGCAGGGATTGGCCACTCTGTTGGTGCTGGCCGTCCTGACCAATGCCACGGTCCTGCTGCGGCTGGTGAATGCCCGGATCCAGTCGCAGGCGCCCGCGGATATCAAGGGAGGAGTGCAATGAAGTTCGGACTTGCAATGAGCGGAATGCTGCAGCAGCCCCCTGGTTCAGACATGGTGCGCCGGTTCCAGGAGGTCGTGGAGCTCGTGCGCTTGGCCCGTGATCTAGGCTTCGACTACCTCTACGCCGGGCAACACTACCTGAGCCACCCGTACCAGATGCTTCAACCCCTGCCGGTCATGGCGCGTCTGGCAGCCGAGGCGGAGGGCATGGACCTGGTCTTTACCGCTGTCTTGCCCCTCCAGAACCCCGTCGACATGGCGGAGCAGGTCGCCACCCTGGACGTGATCACCGGTGGCCGCGTGAACCTGGCTGTCGCGCTGGGCTACCGCGACGAGGAGTATGAAGCCTTCGGGGTGACCCGCGGCCAACGCGTTGCCCGCATGGTGGAGCTGTTGGAGGTCATGGAGCAGCTGTGGACGGGTGAGGAGGTCACCTTCCACGGGCGGTTCTTCCATCTCTCCGGCGTGCACATCGGCATCAGGCCTGTGCAGTCCCCTCATCCGCCCGTGTGGATAGCCGCCAACAACGACGCCGCCATCGAGCGGGCGGGTAGACTCGGCTACTCCTGGTACATCAACCCCCACGCCGCCTTCCCCACCATCGAGCGGCAGGTGCCCCTGTTCAAGCAGGCCAGAGAGGGGGCCGGACACCCGCCCCTCACCCTCTTCCCCATGCTGCGGGAGTTCTTCGTGGCGGAGACCAGGGAAGAGGCCCTCGCGACGTGCCAGCCCTACCTGACCGGCAAGTACGACACATACGCTCAGTGGGGCCAGGACAAGGCCCTGCCGGGCAACGAGTCCTTCAACGTCCCCTTTGAGGAGCTGTCCAAGGGCCGCTTCATCATTGGCGACGTTGAGGACACCGTGGCGGAGCTGGAGCGCTACCGGGCCCTGGGCGTCACCCATGCCGGGCTGCGAATGCGCTGGGCGGGCATGGAGATGGAGCCGACGGCGAAGAGCATGCGCCTCGTGGCCGAGCGCGTGATGCCCGCCTTCCGCTGAGGGTCCTAGCGTCCCCCGGCGTGCAGCTTCAGCGCCGTATAGATGAGCCGGTTCACGGGGGTCGGCACGCCAAGCACGCGGCCCAAGCGGACCACCGTGCCGCTGAGCCACTCCAGCTCCATCCTGTTGCCGCGTTCCAGGTCCAGGTACATGGACGAGGTGAACTCCGGCGGACGCGAGTCGGCGAAGGCCGTCTGCTCTTCGAGAATGCCGGGAGGAAGGTCTATTCCCCTGGCCCTGGCCACGGACTCCACCTCCCTCATGCAGTCGATGAACATCCGCCGGGTGTCCGGGTCTTGGAGGACGGGGCCGATGGGGCTCCTAGCCAGTGTGGTCATGCCGCTGAGGGCGCACAGAAAGAGGAACTTGGTCCACAGGGCCCGATGCACCTCCGCCGTCAGCTCGGCCTCGATGCCCGCTCCGTGGCAGGCCGTCAGAAGCGCCTCCGCGCGGGGTGTCGGGGCGCCGTGCAGCTCGCCGAAGACCAGCTTGGCCATCGGACCGCTCTGCTGGATGACGCCAGGCTCCGCGATGCCGGACATCACGTACGCCACGCCCCCCAGTACGTGCTCCGGCCCCAGGATGGCCGCCAGACGATCCTCGTTGTCCACGCCGTTCTGGAAGGAGACTATGCCCGTATCCCCGGCGACCATGGGCCGCACCAGCTCCGCGGCGGCCTCCGTGTCCCACATCTTGACGCAGAACATCACCGCGTCCACCGGGCCAACCGCGGCCGGGTCGTCGGTGGCCTGAGCGGGAGCGACGCGAAAGTCGCCGCGGTGGCTGCGCACCAGGAGGCCCTGCTCCCGGATGGCGCGCAGGTGGTCACCCCTCGCTATGAAGGTGACGTCCTGGCCGCTGGCGGCGAGGCGCCCGCCAAAGTAGCCCCCGACGCCCCCCGTGCCCATCACCGCAATCTTCATCGGGGAGATTCGTCTTTCTTGTGCGCCGCCAAGCCCGCTTTTGGGACCGCAGCGGGGAGGTGGCTCAGAGTACGTGTGTCTCGGCGCGCCTGTCTCATTCAACCAACCCCGTCGCAGTCGTCTGATGGTGGCGCCTAAGGTTGCACCTGTCGGCAGCAGGCTCGATTTGATTGTTTACGCCTGCTTGATTGACGACTGCTTTTTTTGGCGAAAAAGTGAAGCTGGACGGATTTCGCGCAGATAGGCGACGATTTGGTTGTTTAATTTTCGAGGCATGGCGCCCTCCCTGGCCTGGTTTCCCTGTTTGGGGTGTTGAGGAGATACTAGCGCGTATGTACTCGAACGGGCAATGGAAGGGTGGCACAGGTGGGTGGGGGATGCCCCGCTCTGCCCCGCCGCCCTGGATTCCCGCCTGCGCGGGAATGACGGGGAGGGGGGCGGGAGTGACGTGGTTGTCATGCGGCGCGACATCTCGTCGTTATTCTGTCGAAAGACGGGACCCGGGAGATTGGAAATCCGGAGGCGCCGGCTTTGTGAGACGGGCTCCAGCGCGCGGCCCGGGTCCCGGGTGGCGGCGACGCTCTCCTAGGTCGGTTCGCGGACCACGCCCGACTCCAACAGGTGCGCTACCTCCCCGTCGCTAAAGCCATGCTCCCGCAGCACCTCCTGTGTGTGCTGGCCGAGCAGCGGAGCGGGGCGCCGGATTGCGCCGGGGCTCTCGGAGAGCTTCACAGGGATGCCGATGGCCCTGACGCGCCCAACCGTCGGATGGTCCAGCTCCACAACCATGTCACGGTCCAGGACGTGGGGGTCCTGGTATACCTGGGCCATGTCATTCAGGGGGCCGCTTGGCACGCCCTCCTCTTCCAGCTTGGGCAGCCAATAGTCGGCGGGCCTCGTCAGCAGCGTCTTCTCCAGCTCTTCGGCCAGCACCTCGTAGTTCTGGCGGCGCAGGGGGCCGGTCTCGAAGCGAGGGTCCTCTCTCAGCTCCTCCCGGTCCAGGGCGTGGCAGAGGCGCTCCCAGTTGGCCTGGTTGGCCGCGCCGATGGTGATCTGCTGGTCCATGCACCGGAGTGCCTGGTACGGTGCGTTGATTCGATGGGCGGAGCCCATGGGGTACGGCGACTCCCCGGTTGCCCAGAGCACGCCCGTCTCCCAGACTGTCAGGGCTATCCCTGCCTCCAGCAGCGACGTGTCCACGTGCTGGCCCTGGCCAGTCTTGAGGCGGTGGATGTATGCGGCCATGACCCCATTGGCCCCATACATCCCGGCGGCCAGGTCCGTGATGGGCACCCCCACCTTGATGGGGGGGCCGTCCGGGATGCCGGTAACGCTCATGATGCCGCTCATGCCCTGAGCGACCAGGTCGAAACCGCCGCGGTGGGCGTAGGGCCCCGTCTGGCCGAAGCCCGAGATGGAGCAGTAGATGAGCGCGTCGTTCAGGGGCTTCAGGTCCTTGTATCCCAACCCCAGCTCCTCCATCGTGCCGGGCCGGAAGTTCTGGACCACCACGTCTGAGCCCTTGGTGAGCCGCTTGAACGTCTCCTTCCCCTCGGGCGCCTTGAGGTCCAGGGCGATGCTCCGCTTGTTGCGGTTGATCATCAGGAACTGGGAGGAGACCTCGTTGATAGTGGGAGCGCTGCGGCGCGTGTCGTCCCCACCCTGGGGGCGCTCTACCTTCACCACGTCGGCGCCCATGTCGGCCAGGATCAACGTACAGTAGGGGCCGGCCATGAACTGCGTGCAGTCCAAGACCTTGACGCCATCCAGGGGCGGTGCTGACATGATGCGACCTCGTTCACGACTCGGAGAGTGCGGCTAGACCATAGCATAGGGGTAGGACCGGAGCAAGGGAGGAGGCAGGGTGCAGCGCACGCGCTCCCTCCCTACCCATAGAGGGGCGAGCTCGCATCCGGCGCGGCTCTCTAAGTCTCACCCCAGACCTTGGCGGCCGTGGCCAGGATGACCTCCAGCTTCCTCCACTGGGCGTCCACGGGGATGGACTCCGCCGCTGAGCTGCCGAAGCCGCATTGGGGGCTGAGCGCCAGCTGCTCTATGGGGATGTAGCGCGCGGCTTCGTCGATGCGCCGCACGAGGCCGTCCACGGTCTCGATCTCGTCCGTCTTCGTGCTCACCAGGCCCAGCACGACGATCCGGCCCCTCGGGACGAACCGCAGGGGCTCGAAGCTGCCGGCACGGTCGCTATCGTACTCCAGGAGGTAGCGCTGGTGGTCCAGGGTGTTGAAGAGCCGCTCGGCGATGGCGTCGTAGTGCCCTTCCCGGTGCCACTGCGCAACGAATCTGCCCGTGGCCGGGTCTATCGCCCGGGAGTTGCCGCGGCAGAGATGGATGCCGAAGGTGACTCCGGGGAACTCCGCGATCACCGCGTTGTCCGCCTTC
This sequence comes from Dehalococcoidia bacterium, assembly GCA_965197715.1. Classification (GTDB taxonomy): domain Bacteria; phylum Chloroflexota; class Dehalococcoidia; order Lucifugimonadales; family UBA1127. The sequence goes on along the minus strand of OZ240224.1, from coordinate 1,017,664 downwards.
AACGAGCGCATCAGGTTCTCGTCCGGGTCTTCGCCCCGGTCCCGCATGGCCGCCAGTGACGGCGAGTCCACGTACGCCGTGTAGCCCGGTGCGTCGATCTGTACATAGGGACAGCCCGCGTCCACTACCTGCGCGACCATCTGCCGCTGGATCTCCGCCACGTGGCTCGTGAAGTCGTCCAGGCCGTCGTACACCCCGCGTGATCCCTGGTGGTCGAAGCGCTGGGCCACCCGGTCCGGGCCGATGAGCGTCACCTTGGCGGGCTGCTGGGCCACGCCGGCGGTGAAGCGGTACTCCTCCAGCGGCAGGTTGCGCGTCAGCTGAAGGCGCTGGACCGCGGCGCGCCTGGTCACCACCGGCGGCCCGGCGATGGCGGGGCCGGACATCACCCGCTCGTGGCGAGTGGACCTGCTCTCCGTGCGCCATTGGCGGTAGGCGGTCGTATCAACCGGCGAGTCGAAGCCGGACACGGCAACGCCGAAGCTTTCCTGGAAGTTGCGGCGTCGAAACTCCCCGTCGTTCACAACCGGGAAGCCGATGGCCTCCTGCCGGGCGACCACTTCCCGGATGGCCGCGTCCTCCGCCTCGCGCAGGTCGTCCTCGGAGGCGTCCTCGCTGTCGCGCCTGGCCTGCGCCTCCAGCAGGGCCCCGGGGCGCACCAGGCTCCCGATGTGGTCCACCCTGAGTCTGTCCAGCGGTCCGGTCGGCTGTGTGGTCATAGTGGCGAGACGATACCATGAGGCGAAGGCGGGGGCAAGTACACCTATCACAGACCATACGCGCCAGGGCCGGGGCAAGCGCTCGTCTTGCCGCTGTTGCCCCGGGTGGAAGCGGATGGCAACCCTTCGGGCGGGGGCTATCCAGGCGCGGCGCCGGCGCGATGCGGCGGAGCAGACCTTTGCAAAACCGTCATTTCTGCATCCACCACCCCGTCATTCCCGCGAAGGCGGGAATCCAGGGGGAGGGGCGTAAGTGGGGGGCACTGCTCCCCTCTCACGACCGCGTCCCCCACGGGGAGTTACGCAAAGGTCTCCGAAGGAGGAAGGCGGCCGCTTGGCAGCAGGCTAGCGGCCCTTGAACTGGGGGCGGCGCTTCTCAACGAAGGCGCGGCGCCCCTCCGCAAAGTCCTCGCTGTCGAAGACTCGGTATGGCAGGTCTTCCTGCTCCGGTGTCATGCCTTCCAAGCTGGGATTGGCCAGTACCGTGCGGATGATGTCCTTGTTGTCCTGGAGGGCCATGGGCGCCAGGGTCGTCATTCCCTTGACCAGCTTGGACGTGTATTCGTCGATCTCCGCCAGCGGCGCCACCTGGTTCACCAGGCCGATGCGCAAAGCCTCCTGGGCGTCAAGCAACCGGGCGGAGAGGAGGATGTAGCTCGTGTTGCCCAAGCCCACCAGCTGAATGAGGCGCTGCATCTCCTCGTAGCCGATGGAGATGCCCAGCCGAGCCGCGGGGACGCCGAACTGGGCGTTTTCGGCGGCTATCCGAATGTCGCAGAAGGCGGCGAGCTCGCATCCGCCGCCCACGCAGTAGCCCTTGATCAGGGCCACAGTGGGCTTCGACATGCGGCCCAGGTTCAGCATGGCGGCGTCCACGGCCCCGGACCAGGAGCGGGCCTTGGCGCTGTTGTCCCGGTGCTGGTCGAACTCCTTGATGTCGGCGCCGGCGGAGAAGGCGTCTTCCCCCGCGCCGGTCAGGACCACCGCCCGTACTCCGGGGTCCTCATTCAGCTCCGTCCAGATGCTGCCCAGGGCCTGCCACATGCCCCGGTTCATGGCGTTGCGCTGGTCCGGGCGGTTCAGCGTGACGGTTGCGATGCCATCCTCGGTTGAGACCAGTATGTCGTCGGACATAGGACTCCTTCAGTCACAGGCCCGCTCGGGCGGAGTGTAGTGCTATGATACGCTGCCCCGTTCCCAGGCGCCACAGGAGCGCGGGCCCCTCCGCGGTCTATCCCGCGCACGGTCCACTCATAGTGACGGGGCCGGATTCTCCGGCCCCGTCACTTCACGCTGCAACCAAGCAAGAAAGTCGGACCTTTGGCTCTACGCGGGGCTCCCGATGAACTCCATCATCCGGGACTGCAGGCCGCGCTCTCCCAGCTCCCGCTCGAAGAGCTCCAGCACGCGCGGGTCTTCGTCCTCGTACTCCAGCTGGCGGCCGCCCAGCTTCTCGGACTTGTCGGCGCCCTCCATGATACGGCGGCGCGAGCCATCGATGATGTGGCGTACGCCCCCGAACCCCAGCGCCAGATAGCGAGACGGCTGTCCCGCCGTGTTGAAGTGCTGGTGGTAGTGCTGGCCGGGTCCGTTGGAGAATATGGTGCCCGGCTGCCAGTCCACGCGCAGTGTCTTTGTTGGGTCCTCTCCCGGCTCCCACAGCAGCGTATAGCCGTGACCGGAGACGCATACCAGGTATACGCCGGCCTCGGAGGGACGCTGGTGGGCCTTCTTGTAGGTCCCGGAAGGGAACTCGGAGACGTGGGAGTGCATGGCGCTGTCCGCCAAGACGAACTGGATGCTTCTGCCGCCGGCCCCCCGTGCGTCCCAGCGTGTCCACTCCGGCAGCTGGAATCCTGCCAAATCCGACACAAAGTTGGTCTCCCACTGATGGCGGCCCGCCATGACCTTGCGGAACTCTCCCTCCCCGCGGAAGTAGCGCTCCTCCCCGTACCGCTCCTCGAAGCGGTACGGGTTGTCGAAGATGAAGTCCTCGCTGCGGTACATGTTCATGGCCAGGGGCAGGCTGCTCATGCCGACGATGCGCGCCGGCTCCGTGCCGGAGCCGTTGAAGTGCTGGTGCTGCGCGTTCAGCGGAATGCCGAAGAGGCTGCCAGCGCCCCACTCGAAGGTGTGCTTCTGCCCGCTGGGCAGCTCCACCGTCGTGGCGCCCCGGCCGGACACCACGTGGATGAGCTCGTCGCACAGGTGCCGTTCGGGCTTGAGCTGTCCGCCCTCGGGGATCTCCGCCACGTACGTCGTGCAGAACGTGTTGCGCCCGTCGAAGTGCACGTAGGCGCCCCGGCCGCCCATCCGCTCCCAGGGCTCAAGCTCCATGGTCAGGCAATCGGCGCTGTAGCCGGTCACCTCGGGTATCCCTTCCCGCTCCAGAAAATCCAGAAAGTACTCCTGCATGAAATACTTGTTGTCCGTGGGTTGCTGATTCCCGTTGGTGGTCATCGACACCTCCTGCGTACTCATGCCCCGCACTCTCGCGTGGGCCCCGCCGGCCCCCCGGGGCATCTTGGCCCGTATCATATGTCCTTGAATGCAGATTGTCGAGGCCTCCTCGCGTTCTCGGACCTTTGCACAACCGTCATCCCCGCACCTCACCCGCCGTCATTCCCAGGCCACTCCTGTCGCGACGCCGCAACCCTCCCCTACATGGCCGTCGCGCCAGCGACCCTCCGGCGCCCGCTTGACAGCGCCAGACGCTGCTCACCATAATGAACCTTGACTCACTAGGTGTTCTAACAAGACACGGGAGGCTGAGGATGACGACGGCAACAGAGCGGAATCCCCTGGATATCCAAGTGACGGACGTGGCGGCCAAGAAGGTTCGCTACTTTGCCGAGAAGCAGGGGTTGAACGACCAGTTCGGGATTAAGGTTGGCGTCAAGGGCGGCGGCTGCTCCGGGCTCGTGTACACCCTCTCCATCGAGGAGGACGCCACGCCCGGCGATAAGGTCATCCAGGACAAAGGGATCAAGATATTCGTTCCCAAGAAGAGCTACGTCTTCCTGGCGGGCATGGTGCTGGACTTCTCTGACGGCCTCAACGGCAAGGGGTTCGTATTCAACAACCCCAACGCCAAGACCGCCTGCGGGTGCGGCAACTCCTTCTCCGTGTAGACCATCAGCCAAGGCGACACAAGAGGCCGCCCGTTCCTGGGGCGGCCTCTCCATTTGGGCGCTCGCGCCCCGGACCCACCTCCCGCAATCCTGAAGCAAGAGCAGGAATCATGAACCGAAGCCCCCTCTATCAGCTACACAAGGGCCTCGGCGCGGCCTTCGCCGAGAGCTCGGGGTGGGATGTTCCTCAGACCTTCAGCGGCGCCGACGCGGAGTACCGCGCCGCCCGCGAAGAGGCGGCCCTCGTCGACCGCTCGCCCCTGGGGCGCGTGCGGCTGACCGGCGACGAAGCCCTCGACCTGCTCCACCGAATCTCCACCAACGACCTCGAGAGCCTCCAACCGGGCCATGGGGCCGCCACCGTGCTCACCTCCGGCAAGGGCCGCGTCATCGACTGGATCAGCGTCCTGCGCACCGGCGACGGTATCCTTCTCCAGACCGCCCCGGAGACGCCCAAGGCAGTGGCCGAGTGGATCGACAAGTACGCCATCATCGAGGAGATCACACTGGAGGACCTGACCCAAGACACGGTGCAGCTTGCGGTACTGGGACCCCAAGCTGCACCTATCGTTGGCGGCGTTGTGGGGGAGGGCGTCGCGGGGCTTCCGCTGTACGGCAACCTCCGCGCCCCCTGGAGCGACGGCGAGCTCCTCGTTGTCCGGTCGGACCCCGTGGGCCTGTCAGGCTACGACCTCATCGCGCCCGTTGCGGAGGGCACGGCGCTTTGGGACCGCCTGACCGCGGCGGGCGCCGCGCCACTGGGCCAGACGGCGTGGGAGGCGCTGCGCATCGAAGCCGGCGTGCCCAAGTGGGGCGCCGAGATCGACGAGCGCTACAACCCCCTGGAGGCCAACCTTGGCCGGGACATCGACTGGGTGAAGGGGTGCTACATCGGCCAGGAGGTCGTGGCCCGGCTCAACACCTACCACAAGGTGCAGAAGTATCTCGTCACCGTGGCCTTCGAGCCTGGGTCGGCGCCAGTGATCGGCGCGCCCCTGCTCGTGGACGGCGCCACGGCCGGGGCCCTGACCAGCGCCGCGTACAGCCCCGCTGCCGCACGCACCATTGGGCTGGGCTACCTGCGGACCCAGCACGTGCGGCCGAACGCCCAGGTCACGGCAGTCACGGAGGGGGGCGAAGCGGTCGTGGGCGTGGTCACGCGCGCTCCGGAGGTGCCCGAAGCAGCGTTGTCCGCCGCGGCTGTCCTGGCTCTCCTTGGGGGGGATGCGGAGGAAGAGGAGTAGGAGAGGCTGCTACCTCACCAGGCTCAGGCCGCCGTCCACCACTATGACCTGGCCGCGGATCATGGAGGCGGCGTCGGTGCAGAGGAACGCCGCGACCTTGGCGATGTCCTCGGGGGTTAGCGTGCGCCCCGCGGGCGTGGCGCTTCTGGCGTCGGCCAGCATGGCCTCATGGTTCGGAAAGTGGGCCAGGGCGTCGGTCTCCACGTACCCGCCGGCGACGGCGTTGACGCTGATGCCCAGCGGTCCCAGCTCCACGGCGAGGTACCGCGTCAGGGCCTCCAGCCCGGCCTTGGACACCCCAACGGACGTGTAGTACGGCAGCACGCGCCGCGACCCCAGGCTGGTGATGTTGACCACGTGGCCGCCCCCCTTCATGAGGGGCGCCGCCTCCTTCACGCAGAGCCACGGGGCCCGCGTGTTGATGTTCAGCGTCCAGTCCCAGTGCTTCTCCTCCAGGTCCAGCGCCTTCCGCTGGACCCCCGATGCTGCGTTGTTGACCAGGATGTCCAGCCGCCCGAACTCCTCCTCCACAGACCGGAAGAGACTCGAAATCTGACGTGGATCGCCCAGGTGGGCGCGCATGGACAGGCAGCGAACGCCCAGGCTCGTCACCTCGCTCTCCACCTGTGCCGCCTCCTTATGGCCGCGCAGGTAGTTGAAGGCGATGTCGGCGCCCTGACGCGCCAGCTCCAGGGCGATGGCGCGGCCGATGCCTCGGGAGGCGCCGGTGACCAGGGCGACCTTACCCTCCAAAGTCTGGCTCACAGGCGCTCCTTGGGTGCGCTGGTCCCCGCCACCCATTCCCAGGGGTCAGGGTGGCGGGCGTGTCAGCTGATGACCATGCCGCCGTCAATGGCGATGACCTGGCCGGTGATGTAGCTCGCAGAGTCAGAGGCGACGTAGCCGACCAGGTCGGCGATCTCATCCGCCCTGCCGAAGCGGCCCATCGGCACCCGCTGCAGGATCTTCTCCTTGAGCTCCGGCGTCAGGTCCTCCACGATGTCCGTGGTCACGTACCCCGGCGCCACGTAGTTCACGGTGATGTTCCGCGTGGCCACCTCTTTTGCTATCGAGCGTGTGAAACCGATGACCCCCGCCTTGGCGGCAGAGTAGTTGGACTGCCCAATATTTCCGCCAATGCCCACGACGGAGCCGATGTTGATGATGCGGCCCCAGCGGTTGCGCACCATGTCCCGGACCGCCAGGCGCGTGCACAGGAAGGTGGCCCGCAGATGAATGTCAACCACGGCGTCCCAGTCTTCCTCGCTCATGCGCGCCAGCAGCGAGTCCCTGATGATGCCCGCGTTGTTCACCAGAATCTCCGGGGGGCCCCAGCTCTCCCGGAGCCGATCGAACATGGCCTTGACCTCCTCGGACTTGGTGACGTCCGCCTGCAGCGCGATGGCGGAGGAGCCCAGTTTGGCGACGCTCTTCACCACCTCGTCGGCGGATTCGGCGTGACTGACGTAGTTGATGGCCACGCGCGCACCGTCGCGGGCCAGGCGCAGCGCTATCGCGCGTCCTATGCCTCGGGACCCCCCGGTAACCAGGGCGGTCCGGCCATGTTCACTCAAAGAGTCCTCCGTACCGGCAATCTAAAGATAGGTTACTGCGTGCCGCCCAGCTGTGCCAGGTCCGCCTCCATCTTCCCGAGCAGGTCGCTCTCTACGGCGTGCCGCGCCGTGGCGATGGCCTGCGCCACCGCGGCCGCCTTCGCGCCTCCGTGCCCCACGATGCTGATGCCCCGCACGCCGAACAAGGGGCCCCCGCCGGACTGCTCGGCGCCGTTCAGCAGTCGGTACACGTCCTGGGAAAGGCTGTCGACCTTGTCCGCGTCTAGGAGGCCCTCCAGCCTCCGTGCGACCAGCGTCGATAGCGCGGCGCCTAGGCTCTCGGTGAGCTTCATCACGACGTTGCCCACAAAGCCGTCGCACACCACGACGTCCGCGGCGCCCCGGGGGAGGTCCGACCCCTCCACGTTGCCGACGAAGTTCAGGCGGCTGGCCTTGAGGAGCTCATACGTCTCCTTGCTCTGGCGGTTCCCCTTGCCCTCCTCGGCGCCGACGCTCAGCAGGGCCACTCGGGGCTCGGCAATGTCCAGGTACACCCGGGCGAAGGTGGCGCCCAGGGTCGCGAAGCTCAGGAGCTGGCTTGGACGGCAGTCCAGGTTGCTGCCCAGGTCCAGGATGACCGTGTTGGGCGCCAGGCCAATGATGGGGCCGCCCAGGGCCGGCCTCTCGATCCCTTCCATCATCCCCAGCAGGAAGGCGGAGGCCGCCATTGTCGCGCCCGTGGAGCCCATGCTGACCACGGCGTCCGCCTTGCCGCCCTTGACCAGGCCCGTGGCCACGATGATAGACGCCCGGGGTTTCTCTCGCATGACCTGGACGGGGGACTCGCCCTCCCGGACGACGCCTTCCGAGGGCACTACAGCTATTGGCAAGCCCTCGATGCGGTGGCGCGCCAACTCCTGTTGGACGGGCTCGGGGTCGCCTACCAGGAGGACCGCTGCGCCGCCCTGGGCCGCCGCCTCCACGGCGCCGCTCACGATCTCCCCGGGCGCCAGGTCGCCCCCCATGGCGTCAACGGCAACCTTCACCAGCGACGATGTCGTCATGCTAGCACTCCACCTCTCCAATGATCTTGGGCAAGGCCCCCTTCTGGCCGCCCAAGAGCCGGCCCAAGGAGGCGTCTTCACTGTGGCGGGCAGCCCCCCGAACGCGGCACGAGTGGGCTGCCCGGTCCTCTCTTCTCACGGCCACGGCCTAGCCCGCCTCCGGCACAGGCTCGGGTCCCAGGTTGCGGATGCCCGGCCCCAGCACGGCCACCGCCACCGCGAAGGCCGCCAGCACGAAGCCGCCCAGGGCCACGGCGAAGGGCGCATCCACCAAGTCTGCGATGAACCCCGCCTGCAGCGCACCCAACGGCATCATACTCCAGGTCAGTCCGTAGATGCCCATGACCCGCCCTCGAAGCTGGTCCGGCACCCGCGCCTGGATGATGGTCTGGATCATCATCATGTACAGGGAGGTGCTTCCGCCCGCCACGGCCAGCAGCAGGAGCGAGAGCGGGAAGCTCCGCGAGTAGGCGAAGAGGATGAGGGAGACGCCGAACAGGGTCGCGCCGCCCAGAAGCAGGACCCCCTTGTGCCGCGTGTCCCGCCTGGTGGCCATGTGGCCGATGACCAGCAGCGACCCAACGGCGGAAGCCGCATTCATTATCCCCAGCCCCGTGGGGCCCACGCTCAGGATGTCCCGGGAGAAGATTGGCAGCAGCATGATGTAGGAGAGGCCGAAGAAGCCGTTGAGGTAGGACATGCCAATGAGAAAGGCGAAGGTGCTGTTGGACCGCACAAAGTACAGACCTTCCACGATGTTGGTCAGCACGCTCCCGCGCCGCGCCCGTTGGATCGCGGGGGCCTGCACAAGCTTGATGGCCAGCACCATGCAGAGGAAGCACGCCGCGGTCAGGTAGAACGGCAGCGCCATGCCCCCGAAGGCGATGAGGAACCCCGCCAGGACCGGGCCCACCAGGCGCGTCCCCTGCCACACCGAGTTGTTGAGCACCACCGCGTTCATCAGCACCTTGCGGTCGATGAGGTGCGGGTACAGGGACATCCGCGCGGGGTGATCGAAGGTCTGCACCGCGCCGCCAAGGAAGGCGATGACCAGGATGTGCCACACCTGAACCATGCCCAGCAACACCAGAGTGGCCAGCGCCGCCACCAGCGCCGCCGACGCTCCCTGCGTCCCCATGATCAGCCATCGCTGGTTGAGGCGGTCAGCCATCGCGCCGCCGAACAGGCTCAGTGAAATCGTGGGGACGGCCAGCGCCAGACCCAGGAAACCCAGGTACTTCGCCTGGCCCGTCAGGTCGTACATCAGCCATCCCTCGGCCACCTGCATGACCTGGAACCCGCCCACGGAGAGGAGCATCCCAATCCAGTACAGCCGGTAGTTGGGGTACCGGAGGGCCGAAAAGACCTGGGTCTTCTCACTCAGCCTGGGGAGCACCGACGATTGCCGCAGCGTTCTCTCCTTTTTTCTTGGACCGAGCGGGCTTGGGTGAGTGCGGAGCGCCTACTCCCGCAGGGGGACCTGGCCCCAGGCGACGTCCTGAGGGCTCTCGTAGAGGTGCTGCTCTCGGATCATGTCCCGCACCGATAGGAGGGTGGCGTTCAACTCCTCCGTCACCAGCACCCAGTCGGGGGGTTCCGGCTGCCAGTAGGGGGAGGAGATGCGCACGACCTTCCCTTCCCTCACGTTCAGATAGATGCCAGACCGGAAGCTCTCTTGCGTCAACCCTTGGCCTTTCCTTTTCGCATGCCGCAGATGCGGCGACGCCACTGTGAACTATACACCAGCCCCGGCAGCCTCCGGCCTCTGCGCCGGCGCCAACCGGTACACGCCCTGGTACTCCACGGGCAGCAGCGCGGCCACGCGATGCATGATCATGTCGCCCAGCGACTGCAGCTGCTCACGACCCAGGCGGCCCCGGATATCCGGCAGCGTGAAGGGCTGTCCAATGCGTACGGTCACTTCACCCGCGGGCGCTAGGACGCGCCACAGCGGCGCCAGCCGCTCGGTGCCCGTGATGCCCACGGGGAGTATGGCGGCCTGGGTCCGCAGGGCTATCAGCGCTGCCCCGAGGGTCGCCTTCTCCATCCCGCCCGGGTTTCGCTGCGCCTCCGGGAAGATGGCCACGGTCCCGTCCCGGTTGAGCTGCTTCCGCGCCCAGAAGAAGGCCTCATGGCTGCGGCCGCCGTTGTCCACGGCGTACACCCCGTAGGTACGGAGCAAGCTCCCTGCGACGGGTTTGAAGAGCCCTCGCCTTGCGATGAACCGCAGCCGCCGGGGAATGACCGCGCTCAGCAGCGGGCCGTCCAGGTTGCTCAGGTGATTCGCGACGACGATCAGCGGCCCCATGGGCGGGACCGCCTCCAACCCCTCCACGCTGCAAGGGCCGAAAACGCGGAGCTGGTTGCGCGTGATGGCGTTGGCCACCCGGTAGAGGAGGTCTGCCATGCCTATCCTCGGACCACCTTCCGAATGCGCTCGACCACCTCGTCCACGGGAACGCCGTCCGTGCTGAACACGTGCGCGTCCTCGGCCGGGCGCAGCGGCGAGTGAGCCCGCTGGCTGTCACGCCGGTCCCGCTCCTCCAGCTCGCGGAGGACAGCGGCCTCATCGGACTCCAGGCCCGCAGCCAGGTAGTCCAGGTGCCGGCGGTGCGCCCTCTCCGGCGCCGATGCCTGGAGGAACACCTTTACGCGGGCGTCGGGCAGGACCACGGTGCCAATATCCCGGCCGCTCATGACGATGCCGCCTCCTTGGGCCATGGCCCGCTGCTTGGCAACCAGGGCAACGCGCACTCCAGGCACTTCCGCAACCCGCGACGCAGCCGCATCCACCGCGCCGCCGCGAAGCGACGGCGTCACGTCTTCGCCGTCCACCTGGACACGCTGGCCGTCGTGGTCCTCCGAAACGTCAATGTGGAGGTTCTGAGCCAGCTCCGTGACCGGGTGCTGGTCCTCAATGGCAACCTTGCGCTGAAGCGCTGCCCAGCCGACCGCCCGGTACATGAGGCCCGTGTCCAGGAAGCGGAAACCCAGCTTCCGGGCCAACAGGCGTCCCACCACCGACTTCCCGCTGGCCACCGGTCCGTCTATGGCGACAGCCGTCCCTTGATCCAAGGCGCTTCCCCTTCAGTTCCCAGGCGATTATAGCGGCGGACAACCTGGGGTCACAACCTTGCAGGCCCCGTTGGGGCCCGGTGAGCTGCTCGACGGTTCCGAGGCGGCTACGCGCCGCCTCGGCCCTTGGGACGGCTGCGTAGGACCTCCACCGAGGCAGAGGCAATGACCGCGCCCGTGATTGGGGGCGAAAGCTTGGACACGCGGACCCGCACGGACACGACGGGAAAGCGGCTCAGCACCCTCGCCGCGATGGCATCGGCCAGGGACTCCAGCAGCTTGTGCGGCGGTCCGTGCATGACCTCTCGCACGGCGCGGTAGAGGTGGGCATAGTTGACCGTGTCCGCAAGGTCGTCGGTGCGCCCGGCTCTCCCAACGTCGACGGACACATCGAGGTCTACGGAGAAACGCTGGCCCAGGGCGCGCTCGCCCGGGGAGTTGCCGTGGAAGGCGTAGAACTGCGCGTCCGTGAGGCGGATGGAGTCCATGGGGCTACCTCTCACAGGGGGAGGCGGAAGCCGGGAGGCTACGGGGCGCTTCCGGCTTCACGCTCGATCTCCGCCGCCAGGGCCAGGAGCGTTCGCGCGCGCACCACCACCGGGACGTCGATCATCTTGCCGTCCAGGGAGGTTGCGCCATGCCCGCGGGCCTCCGCCTCGTCGTTGGCCCCCACCACCCGCCGGGCGTAGTCCACCTCCTCGGCGGACGGGCTGAAGACCGCGTTGATGGTCTCGATCTGGCTGGGGTGGATCGCGAACTTGCCGCGGTAGCCAAGGCTCCGGGCTGCCTCCGCGTCGCGGCGCAGCCCCTCGGGGTCTCGGAAATTAACGAAGGGCGTGTCCAGGGCAATGACGCGGGCCACGCGGGCGGCGATGGGCACGAGACTCCGGGGGACCGCAACCTCCGCTCCCGCCTCTGTACGGGCGATGCCCATGTCCGCGGTGAAGTCCTCCGCGCCAAAGGCGCCGGCAACGACACGGGGGGACGCGGCGCAGATGGCAGCGGCGTTCGTCACGCCGCCGGCAGTCTCCAGCCAGGGGAGCAGCCGCGTCGACCCTGCGTCGGTCCCCTTTCGGCGTTCCATGACGTCCATGAGTGCGCAGACCTGGTGGATGTCCCAAGCTGATTCGATCTTCCCCACGGACACTCCGTACGTATGCGGTCCTATGGCTGCTGCCAGGTCCTCTTCCAGCAGCCCCGTGCTCAGAGAGTTGACCCGCACCACCACCTTTTGGCCTCGCTGCGCCAGGCTGGGAAGCACGCCTGCGATGATCTCCCGGGCACGCTCCTTCTCCGCGGGCGGGACCGAGTCTTCCATGTCCGCCACCAAGGCGTCGGCGGGCATGGTCCCCGCCTTCCGGAGCATGTCCTCGCGGACTCCCGGAACGAAGAGTAGGCTGCGGAGGAGCACCGGTCGACCAGATTGTTCCATAGCTCACTATCCTAGGAATCTCGTCCCGTGGTCTCTCGAAGAAGGAACACGGTGACTCGCAGTATAGCACTCCGGCTCCCTACTCCTCGACAACCGGCGTAAGGAGCAGGAAGAACTCGCGGTTGCCCGCGCTGCCCAGGACCGGCGACGGTGTCAGGCCGCGCAGGCGGAACCCGTGGCGAACGGCCCAGAGGATGACCCGTCCGAGGACCCTGCCGTGGACCCGTGCGTCCCGGATGACCCCTCCGCGGCCCACCTCCCGGCGCTGGGCCTCAAACTGAGGCTTGACCAGGGCTAGGATGGCGCCCTCCGGCTTGAGATGCTCCGCTGCGGACGGCAGTACCATGGTCACGGAGATGAAGGAGACGTCGGCCGTGACCAGGTCCACCGCCTCCGGCAGATGGAACGGGTGGCGGGCGTTGGTCCGCTCCATCACCACCACGCGTGGCTCCTCCCGAAGCTTCACGTCCAACTGACCGTAGCCCACGTCCAGTGCGTAGACGCGCCGTGCGCGCCTCTGGAGCAGGCAGTCGGTGAAGCCCCCGGTGGAGGCGCCCACGTCAAGTGCTACGGCGTCGGTGACCTGGAGCTTGAAGGCGTCGAGGGCATGGGCGAGCTTGACACCGCCACGGCCCACGTAGGGGAGCTGAGCAGCCAGCTCGATGTTGGCGTCGTGGGGAACGGTCGCCCCGGCCTTGGTGACCGGCCGTCCATCCACGGTGACCTGGCCGGCCATGAGCAGGGCCTGGGCCTTCTCTCGCGTTGGGGCGAGACCCCGCAGGACCAGCAGGAGGTCTATCCGTCCCTTCTGTGACCGGGGCGTGGGGCGTTGGCTCATGGGCCTCCTGCTCGCGTGCCGATGGCTTCCCGGCAATGATACGTGAGAAAGATCATGCACGGCCAGCCGGCATGCGTTGACCCGTTGGAAGGAAGGGGCGTATAATCCCATACGAGGAAAGTCCTATGCCAAAGCGAACGTTCCAGCCCAACAACCGGCGCCGCCATCGCGTCCATGGTTTTCGTCTGCGCATGCGTACCCGCCAGGGTAGATCGGTCCTGAAGCGGCGGCGCCAGAAGGGCCGTGTCAGGCTCAGCGTCTAGAGGCGGCGCCGTCAGGGCGCGCGCCCTGACGGAGGTCCCGCACAGACATGTTCCCACGGGAGCGGCGGCTCACCAAGGCGAGTGATTTCGCCGCGCTGATGCGACACGGACGCCTACGGACGCAGGAGCCGCTGGTGATGCGGGCCCTGCGCCGGGACTCTGAGCATGCCCGGTTCGGGTTCGCGGTGGGCAAGCGGGTTGGCAATGCCGTCACCCGGAACCGGGTCAAGCGGCGATTGAGAGAGATTCTGCGGCAACTTCCTGTTGCACAAGGGTGGGATATTCTGGTTTCCGCTCGGCCGGGGGCTGCGTCTACCGACTATCGTGCCCTGAGGCACGCCGTCATCCTCCTACTGCAGCGTGCGGACCTTCTGACGCACCCCGTGGCCGCGGTCGCCGGCGACGATAAGGAATGAAGGGAGCGGCACTACTCACCATCCGGTTCTATCAGCGTGCCCTGTCGCCCTATGTCCGTGGGCAGTGCAGATACCTGCCCACGTGCTCGCAGTTCGCCGCTGAGGCCATAGACCGGCACGGACTGCTGAAGGGCGGCTGGCTTACGTTGCACCGCCTGGGGCGCTGCCATCCCTGGGGCGGGTACGGCTATGATCCGGTGCCCTGAGCCGTTGCGCCCTCAAGTTGCATCAATCCAGACTCAACGCTGCCCTTCCGTGCCGTCTCCGGCAGGAAGGGACGGGGGCACAACCGCATGACACGGCGAGGACTCTTGCTGCTGCTCCCCTTGCTGTTGCTCCTGACAGCGTGCGGGACCGGCCGGTTCGTCGCCCAGGGTTGGTCCGGGCTCACCCTGGAGGACAACCTGCTCTACGTGGGCAGCGGTGAGGGCAAAGTCATTGTCCTCAACGTCGACGACGGGGATGTCGTCTGGAGCTATCCCGATGGGAGTGAGGATTCCTCCCTCGGGTCGATCTACAGCGCCCCCACGATCTCTGAGGATGCAGTCTATGTTGCCGCTACCCTTACAGAGGGTGGCAGGGGATTCTTCAGCTCAATCGACAAGGTTGTAAACCTCTATAGCATCGAGAAGGATGGCGGCAGCCTCCGCTGGCCCTTTCCCACTCCCGGCCTTCAGCCCCACGAAGGACCCTTGGCGGGCCAGCCCGTCGTCGCTGCGGGAAAGGTGTTGATCGGCTCCTCGGACGGGGACCTCTACGCCCTGGACGAAGCAGAGGGCGAGCTGCTCTGGACCTTCCCCACCGAGGGCCGTATTTGGTCCACACCCGCTGTGGAGGGAGACACCGTCTATGTCGCCTCCCTCGACCACAACCTGTACGCCGTCAGCTTGGAATCCGGCGAAGAGCGCTGGCGCTTCGATGCTGGGGGGGCCATCACTGGGTCGCCCGTGGCAGCCGACGGACGCGTCTACTTCGGCTCCTTCGACCGCTCCTTCTTCGCCTTGGACAGCTCTAATGGGTCCGAGGTGTGGCGGCAGCAGATGGACGGATGGGTCTGGGGCGGGGCTGTCCTGGAGGGCAGGACCCTCTTTGTCGGCACTCTGGGGGGTACGGTGTACGGGTTGAGCAGCGCCACCGGAGAGGTGCTGTGGTCCACCCTCCTCAGAGGGCCGGTGCTCATTCCCCCGGCACTCTTAGGGGAGCGTCTCGTGGTCGTAACCGACGAGAGGACGATGCACGTCCTGGAACAGGACAACGGCCGCGAGATGCGTCAGTTCTGCGCGTTGGACTACAAGGTGCGGACGCCCATGGTGGCGAGCAGCGAGTTCGTGTACATGGTGGACGAAGCGAGAAGCGTCCTGGAGACCGACACCCGCCGCTGTCCGCCAACCGCCCTGTTGCAATACACCGATGAGTAGGGGAACGGGGATACTGTGGAGTTTCTGAGCCTCATCTGGAACGAAGCGCTCATCAGGCCTATGGTCAACAGCCTGGTGGTCATCTATCTGGTCCTGTTCGACAACTTCGGCCTGAGCATCCTGGTATTCACGGCAACGGTCCGGATCCTCACCTTTCCCCTTACCGTGAAGCAGCTTCGTCAGACCCGGGCTATGTCCCAGCTTGCCCCCAGGATTCAGGAGATCCAGAAGAAGCACGCCGGCGATCGGCAGCGCGTCTCCCAGGAGACCTTTCGCCTCTACCGGGAGCATGGGGTCAACCCCGCGGGCTGCCTGGGACCCTTGGTCGTGCAGATGCCGATACTGATCGGCCTCTATTGGGCCCTCATCAGGGTGCTCCCCTCCAACCCCGAGAACCTGGTAGAGCTCTCTCAGCTCCTCTACTCATGGCTGCCCGCCGTCCACCAGAGCATCCCCATCAACAGCCTGTTCCTCACCATTGACCTGTCTGCCTTCGTGGGCAATCTGGTCAGTCCCGTCAACTTCCTCGTCACAATCCTGGTGGGCGGGTCCATGTGGGTCCAACAGAAGATGGCAACAATGCCCACCACGGACGCGCGGCAGCAGAGCACGCAGCGGATGATGCTCTGGATGTTCCCCATCATGTTTGCTGTTATTACCTGGTCTTTCCCCACGGGGCTTGCCCTCTACTGGATATCCTCCAATCTCATCGGCATTGCAATCCAATACAAAATCACCGGCTTGGGCGGACTGAGACGCCAGGGGCCCGTGGCGCCGGCGGCGCCGCCTCCAACCCCAACCCCTGAACCCATAGCGCCCCCGGCGCCGGTGGAGGAGCATGAGGATGACGGACAGCATAGTCATGACAGCCAAGAGCGTCGACGAAGCCGTCGAACTGGCACTCAAAGAGCTCGACGCCGACCGCGGGGAGGTCGAGGTCGAGGTCGTTAGCCAGGGGAAGACGGGTTTCCTTGGCTTCGGCGGCGGGCAGGCGCAGGTGCGCGTCACCCGCCTCGCCGGCGGCGGTGGAATTGCTCGAGTGGCCATCGGGGTCGTGGACCGCCTCATGGCCGACATGGGTGTCGACGCCGCCTCCACCATCGGCAAGGTCCCCGACGATACCCTCGCCGCCTGCTTCATCGAGATCGCCGGCGACGACTCGGGCCTGCTCATCGGCCGCCGTGGGGAGACCCTCCGCGCGCTCCAGTTCGTCGTGAACCTCATCGTGAGTCACCAGGAGCCCGAGCAGCAGGGCCGCGTCATACTGGACGTGGAGCACTACAAGGAGAACCGCGCACGCACCCTGAGAGACCTGGCCCTCCGCATGGCGGACCGCGTGGCGTCCAGCGGAAGGCCCATTGTTCTCGAGCCCATGCCGGCCAACGAACGCCGCGTTATCCACGTGACCCTGGCCGAGCACCCCCGTGTGTCCACCGCCAGCGAGGGGTTTGGCGACGGACGCAAGGTCTCCATCACCCCCAAGCGGCCGGGTGAGGCCCATTCCTAGGGCCCGCCGCATCGAGACCGCTCCAGGACACTGACCGCCGTCCTTGTGTGGGAGACCCTTGCATAGCCGTCATTCCCGCACCCACCCGCCGTCATTCCCGCGAAAGCGGGAATCCAGGGAGGCGGCGCAGGGCGGGGCATCCCCCTCTTCCCCCACAAGACCGTCACGCCAGCGACCCGTCCTCCCCACGCCATCCCCGTAGCGGCCCCCCCAACCCTCCCCCCCACAAGGCCGTCGCGCCAGCGACCTGGCGGGCCGTCCTGCGGCGCCCCTAGAAGATTTGCGTCCGGGCAAGTGTTGTACTAGACTGGCCTCCGTTCTCACCAGCGCCCTCGAGGGAGAACAGTGCGGAGGATGAAATGACAACGCAAGCTACGCCCCTTTACGGATTTCCCGCTCGCCCTCGGCCCAGGGCGTCGGCCGGCGAACGGCTGCCCGCCGCGGTGGAAGCATTCCTTGACGCCGCCCGCGGCCTTGGCCTGGACCCCGTGCCCCTTACGCTGACCCCTTCGCGGGCCAAGCTGCACCTCCCGCCCGGCGCCAGGCCGCTGCGCGTCTCCTGGCGGCAGCCCTGGCAGCTTCGAGTCGCAGGCCATACGCTCCTGGCGCTGAGTGTCCCGCGCAGCGGCCTCTTCGGCATGTACTCGTTGAAGCAGGTGATCATGCCCGTGGCCGAGGAACGCCTGGCCCTGGAGCTCGCCTCCATGCCGGCGGTAGAGAGGATGGGCTTGCTGGTGGAAGAGGTGGACCCCATCCTCGCCGTGCGTGTGGCGGGGCGATGGTTCCAGGCCCGCCGATGGCTTCGGCGCCCATACATCCTCTCCGAGGAGGAGGTCGCGGGGGGCAAGCCCGTTCATGCCCAGGAGCTAGCTCCCGCTTAGCCGCCCAGGTATAATGGTGGATGTCCCATTCAGATTGGGACGGGTTGGCGGGGAGTGGCTCAGCTTGGCAGAGCGCTGCGTTCGGGACGCAGAGGTCGGAGGTTCAAATCCTCTCTCCCCGACCATTTCACCTGTTCAGTCGGCTGCCCCTGTGCTTCCGTCCGTTCCCAGATTCCCTCTCCTAGCGCCGCAAACCCCAACCACAGGAGGAGTCCGTGGTCTCCTATCGAGTCGTCGGCCAGCCCGCGCCCCGCACTGAATCCACAGGGAAGGTCACCGGCGCGGCCCAGTACACCGCGGACGTCCATCTTCCCGGTACGCTGTGGGGAAAGGCCCTACGCAGCCCCTTGCCCCACGCACGCATCACCAGCATCGACACCTCCCAGGCTGCCGCTGTGCCCGGCGTCCACGCCGTCCTCACCGGAAGCGACGTGCGCGGCGTCAGGTACGGTAGGCGCATCTTCGACGTCCCCGTGCTCGCCGAAGACCACGTCCGCTTCGTCGGCGAGCGTGTGGCCGCCGTAGCCGCCGAAGACCTCGACATCGCCCAGGAAGCTCTCAACCTCATCGTCGTCGAGTACGAGGAGCTTCCCGCCATCCTCGACCCCCTTGAAGCCATGCGGGAAGACGCTCCCCTGCTCCATCCCGACGTCAACAGCTACGTTGGACTGCCGGAGCAGCTTGAGAAGCCGTCCAACGTCTTTGTCCACAACACCTGGAGCAAGGGCGACGTTGCGGAGGGCTTTGCACAGGCCGAGCTCATCGTCGAGCACACCTACACGACGCCGCAGGTCCACCAGGTCTACCTCGAACCGCACACCTGTCTCGTCTGGATCGACGACGCAGGCCGGCTCCAGGTATGGATGCCCGGCAAGGCGCCCTACCAGGTCAAGGGCCAGCTCTCCGAGTCCCTGGGGCTTCCCAAGGACCGCGTCGTCTTGCAGCCCGTCAACATCGGCGGCGACTTCGGCGGCAAGGGCTCTCCCATGGACGTGCCCCTCGCCTACTTCCTGGCCCGGAGCACCGGCCGTCCCATCAGGATGGTCATGGACTACGCCGAGGAGCTCACTGCCGGAAACCCCCGTCACGCATCCGTCATAGAGCTCAAGACCGGGCTGATGCGGGACGGCAGCATCGTGGCTCACCAGTCGCGCGTCGTGTTCAACAGCGGCGCGTACGGCGGGTTCAAACCGGCCAGGGCCAACCTGGGGGGCGCCTCCAAGAGTGGCGGCGTCTACAGGGTCCCCAATACCTTCATCGAGGAGCTGCAGGTCTATACGAACACCATCCCCGGAGGATTCTTCCGCGCGCCCGGAGAGCCCCAGGCCATCTTCGCCATCGAGTCCCATATCGACGCCATCGCCCGCCGACTCGGCATGGATCCCCTCGAGTACCGCATGAAGATCGTGGTCCAGGAGGGCGACGCCATGCCCACCGGCGCCAAGTTCCAGGACGTTCGGGCGCAGCAGACCCTGGAGGCCGCGGCCCTGGCGGGCAGGCTGCGCGACGCCAGGCCGCCCGGCGTCGGCCGCGGCGTCGCCATTGGCGAGCGCCCGCCAGGAGGCGGGGAGTCCCACGCCGCCGTTACCCTCAATCCGGACGGCTCTGTTGTCGTCCATACCTCCGTCTTCGAGCCGGGGACGGGGACCTACAC
This sequence comes from Dehalococcoidia bacterium, assembly GCA_965197715.1. Classification (GTDB taxonomy): domain Bacteria; phylum Chloroflexota; class Dehalococcoidia; order Lucifugimonadales; family UBA1127. Next base: position 998,469 of record OZ240224.1, on the reverse strand, counting down.
GGTCCTCCGCCAGATCGTGGCCGAAGAGCTGGGGCTGCCCGTAGAGCGCATCGACGTGCGCGTCTGGGACACCGACGGCGCCCCCTTCGACTCGGGAGTGGGAGGCAGCCGCGTCACGAGGGTGGCGGGCGTGGCCGGCTATGAGGCTGCACAGCAGGCGCTGCACCAGATGGCACAGCTGGCGGCGGAGCTCATGGGCTGGCCCGAGGAGCGCCTCACCGTCCGCGGCGGCGATGTCGTCCATCAGGACACAGGCCGGCGCCAGCCCTGGACTGAGCTCCTCCAGCGCGCGGGCAGGTCCGTCACAGGCCAGTACGGCAACAACGACGCCGCGGCGCCCAAGAACACCGCCTTCACCGCCCAGGTCGCCGAGGTTTCCGTGGACCGCGAGACCGGCGAGGTGAAGCTGTTGCGCCTGGTGACCGCCCATGACGTGGGCCGCGTCATCAACCCCATCGGCCACCAGGGCCAGATCAACGGCGGTGTGATGCAGGGCATCGGCTACGCACTCTCCGAGGACCTGCGCGTGGAGGACGGCCGCGTCCTGGCTTCAACCCTGGGTGACTACAAGGCGCCCAACGTCATGGACATCCCCGAGCTGCAGACCGTCCTCCTGGAGTCGGAGAGCGGCACCGGGCCGTATCACACCAAGGGGATTGGCGAGAACCCTATCGGACCCGTGGCGCCGGCCATTGCCAACGCCGTGGAAGACGCCGTGGGCGTTCGCATCAGGGACCTGCCCATCACGGCGGAAAAGGTGCTCCGAGCACTGCGGGAGTCGGAGGACTGAGTCCAAGTCGTCGGCATGGGACGTGAGACATGGAGCTGGGCATCCGCCTACCTACCCAGGGCAATTTGGCCGCGCCGGCCGATATCGCCGCCATGGCCAGGCGCGGCGAGGAGTTGGGTTTCAGCATCCTCAGCATCCCTGACCACGTCGTCATCCCCAGGAGCATAGAGTCCACCTACCCGTACAGCGAGTCCGGGGCCTTCGGCTGGCGCACCGGCGATTGCCTGGAGCAGCTGACGACGCTGGGTTTCCTGGCGGGGCAGACCGCCTCCATGCGGCTCTTGACCTCCGTCATGGTGCTTCCGCACCGCCACCCCGTGCTCACGGCCAAGATACTCGCGACCATCGACGTGCTCTCCGGCGGCCGGCTCATCGTGGGCTGCGGCGTCGGTTGGATGCGGGAGGAGTTCGAGGTCCTCGACGCGCCGCCTTTCGACGAGCGCGGCGCCGTCGGCGACGAGTACATTCGTGCCTTCCGGGAGCTCTGGACCAGCGACGCCCCCAGCTTCCAGGGCGAGTACTGCAACTTCAGCGGCATCAGCTTCGAGCCGAAGCCGGTGCAGAAGCCCCATCCCCCCATTTGGATCGGCGGCGAGAGCCCGGCGGCCCTCCGGCGCGCAGGCCGCCTCGGCGACGGCTGGTACCCCCTCGGCAGCAACCCCCGCTTCCCGGTCGCCGCGCCGGAGCAGCTGTCGCAGGCCGTGGCCAGGGTGCGCCGCCACGCGGAGGAGGCTGGCCGCGACCCCGGCGCCGTCAACGTTGCATACAGCGCCTGGTCCCATGACGACGTGGAGGCTCACACAGGGCCTGATGGGCGCCGCCGCGCGTTCACGGGCACGCCGCAGCAGCTTGCCGGAGACATCCACGCCTTCGAGGAGGCCGGTGCGCGGCAGGTCCTCTTCAGCTTCCAGGCTCAGACCTTGGCCGAGACCCTGGAGCGCATGGAGCGCTTTGCCGCTGGCGTCATGCCCCTGCTCTAGCCCGCTCGACGCAACGGACGTTGCCATGCGCCTGTCGCAGCCGCGGGCGTGATGCCACCCGCCCGTTGCCCCCACAAGCCCCCGCACGATACTATGTCCCTCAACCGGCCCAACAGAGAAAGCGGGCAATCACGCCATCTCCGCGAAAGGAGACCTTTGCACAACCGTTATACCCGTACCACCCCCGTGGCGACCCCGCAACCCTCCCCCCACAAAGCCGTCGCGCAGCGACCCGTCGTGGCAGCGACCCGCCCCAAATCCAATCAAATCGCCAACCCCACGCCGAAGCTACCGCCGCGGCCCCAAAAGCAAACAATCGCCCCTTTTGCACTTGCCAGCTTCAGAAAGCGCAAAAAAACCCTCAACTATCCTCCGAAGCTAAACATTCAAACCAGGCCCCCCGCGCCGCCCTGCCACCCTGGGTTCCCGCTCTCGGAGACCTTTGCACAACCGTCATTCCCGCTCCCCCCACCACGTCATTCCCGCACCCATCCGACAGCCAACCAAGAGAGGGCAATCAAGCCAACAAACAAACCCCCTTTTGCCCACCCCATCAGCTTCAATAGTCGACAAAAAAACACAATATACAATTGAAAGTCGACGGTCAATTAAAGCGCCCCGCCGCTCCTGTGACCGCGTGGGGCGAGCACCACAGCATAGAGAGGAGGAAGCCCTGGCGCACGAAGCCGCTGACATTCGCTGCCCGAACTGTGGCAGTCAGGCCAGTGAGCCGTCCATATACTGTTCGGCTTGTGGTGTGCGTCTCAACGAGCCTGCCACCAACAGCGAAGCAACCACGGCTTCCACTCAAACATTGAAGGGCCGGGTCTTGGCATTCGACTGGAGAGTGGGCAAAGGGGCAATATCCGGAGAGGATAGGAAAGAGTATCAGTTTGCAGGGATGGACTGGCGCCCGAGCTATTCGCCGCAGAAGGGAATGGCCGTAGTATTCATACCCGATGGCTCCAGGGCGCGTGAGGTGTACGCGATCAGCGTCGCACCATCTCAGAGCATCCAGCAGAAGTCAAAGGTTGTGGCGGGTCTCTTGGCAGTTTTCTTGGGTTGGGTAGGAATCCATAAGTTCTACTTGGGCTACTATCGGCCAGGGTTCGTATTGCTTCTTGTGGGAGCCATTGGGTGGGGCACTGGCACTGTGATCCTTGGGTTACCTGCAGTAGCAGTGGGCATAGTTGAGGGCGTCATCTACCTCACCAAGAGTGACGAGGAATTCGAGCGCATCTATGTGCAAGAACGGAAGAGTTGGTTCTAGGGCCGGCATGCCGGACGCCGGGCCCTACAGGGTACACTGGCCGTCAGTACCGTCTCCACGAGTCGTCGCGTAGAGAGGAGAAAGCCATGGCCCACGAGATCAGCAACATGCGGGTCCTCGGACACAACACCCTGGCCGGCTTCGGCAACATCGGCGAGGGCATGGCCATTCAGCAAGCCCCGGACGGCCGCCGCATCATGTGGCTGGCCCACGAGTCTCTGAAGAACTTCACCGGCGTGGACGTGAGCGACCCCAGGGAGCCCACGGTCATCGTCCAGACAGACCTGCTGCACCAGGAGATGCGATCCAACTCCCTGGCGGTCGTCGGTGACCTCATGTACGTGGCCTACCAGGTGGCCAAGCCGGGCCTGCCGGGCCCCGGCATGGGCGTCTACGACATCAGCCGCCCGGAGTCGCCGCGCCGCATTGGCTTCTTCGACGTCTCCGGGCCCGATGCCCTGGGCGTCCACTGCCTCTGGTGCGTCGATGGCAAATACGCCCACCTCAAGTCCAGCATGCCGGACGCCAAGCCCCGCAACCCCAAGGACGACCAGTTCTACGTCATCGCAGACATCAGCGACCCCACCAAGCCCGAGGCCGTGGGGCGCTGGTGGATCCCGGGGACCATGGAGGGCGACAGCGAGCCCCCGCCCGAACGGCACCCCAAGTTCGACGCAGGCTTCGACCCCCACAACGTCAACGTCTACCCCCAGCGCCCGGATAGGGCCTACGGCGCCTTCAAGGACGGGGGCGTCGTCATCCTCGACATCTCGGACGTGGCCCATCCGAAGCAGGTGAGCCGGCTCGACTATCACCCGCCCCTCATCGGCTACACCCACACCGTCGTGCCGCTCTTCGAACGAGAGCTGATGATCGTCACCGAGGAGTCCGTGCACCGCAACGGCGCCGACTGGCCCAAGCTGACCTGGGTCATGGACATGAGCGTTGAGACCAACGTCGTCCCCCTGGCCAGCCTGCCCATGCCCGACACCAGCGACTTCTTCAACCGCCCCGGACGCTTCGGCTCCCACAACGTCCATGAGAACCAGCCCGTGCCCACGTCCTTCAAATCGGAGGAGATGGTCTTCGGCACGTACTTCAGCGGCGGTCTCCGGGTCCACGACATCTCCAACCCCTTCGAGCCCAAGGAGGTGGCTTCCTTTATCCCGGAGCCCGTCCCCACCTCCGAGGCCATGCAGGCCTACTCCGGCGCCCTGCTGGAAGGTGTCAACCTCAACGACGTGTACGTGGACGAGAACCGGCTCGTGTATACGGTGGACCGCGTGCGTGGCGGGCTGTACATCCTTGATCTGATAATTTAGGGACCGCCGGCCTCACAAGGACCCTTTGGAAGGACTCAGCCCAGACGTGCCAGCGCCGAGCAAACGCCCCATGACCCGCAGGGCGCTGGAGAGGCGCCTTGCCCAGCTTCCTCCTCCCGGTCCCGGCGCCGCCACGGCCTACCTTCCGCCAGGCAGCGACGCGGCAGCCCTTCGCCCTCGGCTGAGCGAGCTCCTGCCCCCGGACCATGCAGGCGCCGCCGCGAAGCTGGCGGCTGAGTCGGAGAGTGGGGCCGTGCTGCTGCGGGATCAGTCCCAGAGTCTCCTGGTCCTGCCTCCACTGCCGGTCCGGAGTGAAGCATGCGTGCCGGGGCGTGACCTCGCGGCACTCCTGGGCATCTTGTCCCAGGAGCCCATCATTGGCGTCCTCCTGCTGCGGCTGGGCCGGTTTGCCGTCGGCGTGTACCGTGGCGCGTCCCTGGTGGAGTCCAAGACGGGGAGCCGCTACGTCAAGGGGAGGCATCATGCCGGCGGAACCTCGCAGCTTCGGTTCGCCCGCATCCGCGAGAAGCAGGTTGCGGAGCTGTTCAAGGAGGCGTGCAGCGTGATGCACCAACGGCTCGCTCCCTATGAGGACTGCCTGGAGCACGTGTTCCTGGGCGGCGAACGCCTGACCCTGCACGCCTTCCGGCGCCAGTGCCCCTACCTGGAGCGGCTTGGACCACGTGTCCGGCGCCGCCTGCTCAACGTGGGCGAGCCCAGCTTGAAGGCCCTGGAGGCCCTGCCCAGGGAGATATGGACCAGCCAGGTGTACAACCTGGAGTAGTGGGCCGGGAGAAAAGCGCAAGTGGCCTCTCCACCGCCGCCCTCCGGGCTGAGAGTCGCCCCGCGGCAGACAGAGGGTGTACCAGCCCATCCTGCTCCCATGATTCCTGTGTTGACCCAAGCTGGCCAGGATGGTACGCTCTCCCCAAGGAGAGCCGCAGGCCAGCCGTTTCATCCGGGCCTTCGGCGACCCCAAACAAGCGTTATGGGCTGGGTGCTTCCGTCAGTTCCGCGATATAGGCCGGTCCGAAACGCCGGGGGCCTGCACTCCCGTTGACGGCCTGACGGAGAGCGCGCCAGTCCGGCAAGGCGCCTCGCTGCGATGTCCAATATCTCCGACCATTTCGCCGGTAAGGCCGTGCTTCTCACCGGCGCCACAGGCCTGGTGGGGAGGGTCCTCGTTGAAAAGGTCCTCCGCGACCTTCCGGACGTTCGCCGGCTCTACCTCCTTATCAGGCCCAAGGCCGGCCGCGCCGGCCGTACCCTCTCCGTCGAGGAGCGCCTGGGAGGCGATTTCCTGGGCTCCAGCGTCTTTGATGCCCTCCGCGAGGTTCACGGCGACGGCTTTCTCCCCCTCGTCCGTGAGAAGATCGTGGCCGTGGAGGGAGACCTGGGCCAGGAGCGCCTGGGCCTGGATGACGCCACCTACCGCCGCCTTCAGGAAGAGCTCCACGTCATCGTCAACTGCGCCGCCGTCGTCACCTTCGACGCTCCATTGGACCAGGCCCTCAGCCTCAACGCCCTCGGCCCTCTGCGGCTCCTGGATCTCGCCAAGGGCTGCCGTAACCCCGTGACCTTCGCCCACGTGTCCACCTGCTACGTCAACGGCAGCAGGCAGGGCGTCGTGGCAGAGCAGCCACTGGACCCCCACCGTGCGATGTCCGAGACCAACGGCAGCGGTCCCCATCCCTACGACGTCGACGAAGAGGTCGTGGCCCTCCAGGCGCTCGTGGAGACCGTCGAACGCAGGTCGCGGCAGGGCTGGCGAAGCGCCGTCTTCCGTAGGTCTGCCAGGGGGCAGAAGAACCATCGGGAAGCCGGCGGGGCCGACCGCCTGCGCCGCCAGTGGGTGGAACGCCGCCTCTCCTCCCAGGGCATGCGATGGGCTCGAAGCAGAGGCTGGAACGATACCTACACCTTCACCAAGGCCATGGGGGAGCAGCTCCTGGTCCGGCATCGCGGCGACGTTCCCACCCTGGTCCTGCGCCCGTCCATCGTCGAAAGCGCCCTGAACCCGCCCATCCAGGGCTGGCTGGACGGGATGCGTATGGTGGACCCTCTCATTGTCGCGTACGGGCGGAACCTTCTCCCCGACTTCCCCGGCAACCCAAACGCCATCCTGGACATCATTCCCGTGGACCTGGTCATCAACGCCCTCCTGGCTGCTATCCCGCAAGCGAGTAAAGGGCAAGCCCCGCTGGTCTACCAGGTGGCCTCCGGCACGGAGAACCCCATCAGCCTGGGCGAGTTTGCAGACGCCGCGCAGGACTACTTCTTGGAAAACTCCCTCACCGGACGGGGAAACCCGGTGGGAGGCCTCCCGCGCCTGACCTGGCCCTCCCCTCAGCGATTCCTACGCCGGCTCCGGTACCGCTACCTTCTTCCCCTTCGTTCGATCGAGGTACTCACCGCCGGCGTCGCCTGGGTTCCCGGGGTTCGAAGTCTCCGTGGCACCCTCCGGTCCCGCCGTTCCGGTCTGGAGCGGCTGCGCTACTACGCGACCATCCTGACGCCCTATTCCACAGTCCGCTGCCAGTACCTGACGCAGAACACGCGGCGCCTCTGGGAAAGCCTGGACGGCGAGGATAGCCGCCGCTTCAACTTCGACGTTACCTCCATCGACTGGCCCCACTACATCCAGGAGGTCCACATTCCCGGCCTCAAACGCTACGTGCTCGGCATCACCCCTCGCCCCGCGTCCGACCGCCGGCCAAGGGGAGTGCCCGCCCCATCCCCCGTCCCAGCCGCCCCGGAGAGCTTGGACGTTGAAGAGGCAGCCGGCCCGTTCCATGAGGAAGCCGTTGCCCCGGCCATCCCCTCCACGAATGGCGCGGGCAACGGGTCCGCACGCCGGTTCATGGCGGTCTCCGGCAGCCATGGGAAGCAGACCTCCGAGTTCTGGATGGGCGCCACCCTGCCTGGCGCTGTTTGCCGCACGCTGACCCGCTGCGCCTTCGGCCTGAGCATCCGTCTGTACCTGGGGATCACGTGCGAGGGACTTGAGCACGTGCCTAAGACCGGTGCGTTCATCGTTGCGGGAAACCACAACAGCCACGTGGACACCGCCGCCCTGTTGTCCCTCCTGGGTAAGAGGGGCCGCCCGATTCATCCCGTCGCCGCCAGGGACTACTTCTTCCGCACGCCTCTCCTGAGCTGGGCCTCCCGCATGTTCCTGGGCGCCGTGCCCTTTGACCGCCAGAGCCAGGCTGTGGAGAGCCTCGGATTGGCCATCGAGCTCCTGCGGCGCCGCCATTCCCTCATCTACTTCCCTGAGGGCGGCCGCAGTGAAGACGGAAAGCTCCGCTCCTTCAAGCGGGGCATTGGTGTCCTCGCACTGGAGTCCGGGGCGCCCGTGGTCCCCGTTCGTATCGAGGGCAGCTTCAAAGTCTTGCCCAAGGGACGCTTCTTTCCCAGACCGCACCACATCCGCGTCAGGTTTGCCCCTCCCATCTCCGTGGAGGCCTACTGCAAGTCCGGCGAGGCTCCTTCCCCGCAGGAGCTCATCCGCCGTGTCTCAGAGGACACCCGGCAGGCCGTGGAGGCTCTGGCGTGACCAGCAAGCGTGACGGGGCTGGTTCCTGCGCCGCCGTTCCCGCGGCTTTCTTTGACGTCGATGGCACCCTTGCGTCTTCCAACGTCGTCCGCGCCCTCATGGACTTTCAGCTTGCCCGCCTCTCGTCCTGGAAGCGATGGGGCTGGTTGGCTACCTTCGCGCCCCGGCTGCCCTACTACGCTGTCCTGGACACGGTCAGCCGCGACCGGTTCAACCAAGTGTTCTTCCATAACTATGCCCATGTCAGCTGCGACGAGCTTGACCGTTGGGCTGCGGGCGCCGTGGACGGATTCTGGAAGGCCCACCTCTTCCCTAGGGCCGTCGAGCAGGTGCGGCGGCATCAGGAGCAGGGTCATCGCACCATTCTGGTGGCCGGAGGCGTCGAGCCCGTGCTGCGGCCCCTGGCCCGTTGGCTCGGCGTCGATCTCCTCGTGGGCGCGGAGCTGCAGCGTGACGGATCGCGGCTGACCGGAAACCTGGTTGGCGGCCCCATGATCGGCTCCGCCAAGGCCAACGCCACACGTCAGGCCGCTCGGCAGCTCTCCATCAGCCTTGAAGAAAGCTACGCCTACACCGACAGCTACCATGACCGGCCATTCCTGGCTGCCGTGGCCCACCCTGTGGCCGTAAACCCAGACTGGCGCCTGCGCCGGGTGGCACAGCGGGAGGGTTGGCCCATCTGTACCTGGCGCCACGATATCGATTAGTCTGTGCCGCTCCGCCGCTCCCCGAGCGGTGTGCAGAATAACGTGACCAATGGAGCTTGTCGCGCCCATATGCAACATAGTTATCAGAAGCTTGCTGCTGGCCTTCGCCGACTGTCACGTATACGGCCGCGAGCATGTGCCTCGCCAAGGCCCCTTCATCCTCGTGTCCAACCATCAGGGCAGCATTGATGCGCCGCTCCTGAACGCCAGCATTCGCAGGAGAGTCCGTTTCCTGGCCAAGGACACGCTCTTCGCCAACCTGTTGATGACCTCCTTCCTGCGTGGCTACGGCGCCTATCCCGTACGGCGGGACGGCAGGGATCTGGCAGCATCGCGGTGGGCGCTCAGACAGATACAGGCCGGCTACCCCCTCGTCGTGTTCCCAGAGGGCACCCGGAGTCCTGGGGGGATGAAAAAGGCCCAGCACGGAGTCGCCTATCTGGGAGTCCTCGCGGGCGTGCCCATCCTCCCCGTAGCCATCACCGGCACGGAGCGGCTGGGACCCTACTGGCGCGTGCTCCTTCCCACGGGGCGCATAACCGTCACCTTCGGGGAGCCATTCTCGATTCCGGCGCCTGACGGGAGGCCGGACCGAGTGTGGCTGATTGGTCAGACGGAGCAGATCATGCGGCGGGTGGCGGCCCTGCTGCCCCCCGGCTATCGGGGCGTCTATGGGGATAACACAGATTCTTTCCAGCCGCAGCCCGAAGTCAAAGAGGTCGACCCCTCTCGGTGAGCCACCCGCCTGGGAGCACGCACATCGTCCCCGCGCATTCTTGGGATGGGCAGCAAGGAGGAGCGTCCGAGCAGCCCCAGCCTCAGAGGCCTGCGGCGTGGTCCACCGCCACTCTGATCCGCGCCAGGCACTGCTGGCCGCCCAGCACTGCCATCGTCTCGAAGAGCGGCGGTGACGCCGTCCGGCCCGTGACCGCCGCGCGCAGCGTGCCGAAAAGCTGGCCCGCCTTCATCTCCAGCTCCTCCGCCAGAGGGCGCAGGATGTCCTCCAGTGTCTCCGCGGTCCAGCTGCCCGCCCCTTCCAGACGCTCCAGCGACGCCTGAAGGGCGCGCTGGGTCCCGCGTGGGTCCATACCTTTCTGGACCAGCAGACTGGGGTCATAGTGGAGAGTGGTCTGGAACAGGTAGCTCCAGGCCGGCCCCTCCGACAGGGTCTTCAGCCGTTCCTGCAGCAGGGGCGCGACGGACTGCACGTGCGTCCGGTCCAACGGTCGGACAACTTCCTCGGGGAGTCCTCCTTCGGCCTCGGGGCGCTCTAGGAAGGGAAACAGGGCCTCGGCCAGCTCCTTCTTCGGAAGCTGCCGGATGTACACGCCGTTGAACCAGTCCAGCTTCTCATGGTTGAACACGGCGGGGCTGGCGATGATGCGTTCCAGGCTGAATTGCGCTATGAGCTCATCCCGCAAGAACAGCTCGCTGGCATCGTCGAGGGACCAGCCGAGCAGCGCCAGGAAGTTGAGCATAGCCGCCGGGAGGTAGCCGTCGTCCCGGAATTGCAGGACGGACGTTGCCCCGTGACGCTTGCTGAGCTTGGAGCGGTCCGGTCCCAGGATGATCGGCAGGTGGACCAGCATGGGCATCTCGTAGCCGAACGCCGTGTACAGCTGCCGGTGCCGAGGGGCGCTCGGCAGCCACTCCTCCGCACGCATGACGTGTGTGATCTCCATCAGATGATCGTCGACGACGTTTGCCAGGTGGTACGTCGGAAAGCCGTCGGACTTTAGCAGGACGAAGTCGTCCAAGAGCGAAGCCTGGAAGCTCACCTCGCCGCGTACCGCATCGTGGACCGTGATCTCCCCGTCCAGGGGCATCTTGAACCGCACCACCGACGCCGCGCTCTCCGCCTTCGCCCTCTCCGCTTCGCTGGGCTCACGGCACCTGCGGTCATAGCCGGAACGCTGCCCTGAGCCTCGTTGGGTGCGCCGCATCTCTTCCAGGCGCTCCGGCGTGCAGTAGCAGCGGTACGCCTTCTCCTCGTCGATGAGGCGCTCCACGTGCTCCCAGTACAGGCTGAGCCGTTCCGACTGGACGTAGGGGCCGTGGGCCGCATCCCTGCCGGGGCCCTCGTCCCAATCGAGCCCAAGCCAGGTCAGCGCTTCGAGGATCGCCTCCGTCGCACCGGGGACAAGCCGCGCCTGGTCCGTGTCCTCGATGCGCACGATGAAGCTCCCACCCGTGTGCCGGGCGTAGAGCCAGTTGAACAGGGCGGACCGGATGTTCCCCACGTGCGGCTCCCCCGTGGGGCTGGGCGCATACCGGACGCGGACGGGACCGGGCATCACGTTCTGGTCTCCTGGGGCGAGGGCTTCTCTCTGCTTCCCATTGTAGCAGGCAGGCCCATGCGCGCCTTCCAGGGAGCATTCGGCGCAGCCCTAGCGGCCCTCTAGCGCCATGCGTGCGCGAGCGCAGGCGCGCGGTTTCCGCGCGGAGCTCGCCCTACGGCCCGCCCGCGATCGGCTCCCCGTACTGCTCGAGGAGCACCCGTTTCAGGACCTTGCCCATGGGGTTGCGGGGTAGGGCGTCGGTGAAGACGACGGACTCGGGCTTCTTGAAGCTGGCCAGCCGCTCCCTGCAATACTCCACCAGCTCCTCCTGGGCCAGACCGGCTGCCCCGGGGCGCAGCACTACCACCGCGCGCACCCGCTCTCCCCAGTCGACGTCGGGCACACCGATGATAGCGGCGTCGTCCACCGCCGGGTGAGACATGAGCACTCGCTCCACCTCTTCCGGCGAGACCATCTCACCGCCGCGTTTGATGAAATCTCTGGCCCTGCCCGCCAGGAAGATGTACCCGTCCTCGTCGGTGTAGCCGAGATCGCCGGTGTAGAGCCAACCCCCGCGCAGGGTCTCCCTGGTCGCGGCCTCCTGGCGCCAGTAGCCTTTCATGAGCCGCGGCCCGCGGGCCACGATTTCCCCAGTCACGCCCTGGGCGACGTCGTTGGCGCCCTCGTCCACGATGCGCACCTCTACGTCCGGCAGCGGCTTGCCGATGGACGTGAGGCGCTTCAGCCGACGCTCCCGCTCTTCCGGCGGTGCATCCTCCGGGACGGCGTGGTCGTCGGGAGGCAGCATCGTGATAGTGGAAGCGGTCTCCGTCTGACCGAAGGCGTTGATGAAACGACAGCCCGGAAACGCCTGGAGGGCCCGCTTGATAACCTCAAGTGGCATGGGCGCCGCACCGTAGGTGACGACCTTGAGACTGGCGAGGTCAAAGCTGTGGAACTCAGGCGAGTCAATCACCTGCTTCAGCATGGTTGGGACCAGCATGGCGCGGTCCGCCCGCTCACGCTGCACCAACTCCATCCAGCCGTGGGGATCAAACTGGCGCTGAATGACCAGGGTGCGCCCGCCGTACACCGCCGCCATAACTGCCTGCAGCCCGGCGATATGGTAGAGGGGCACGGTCAGCAGGTTTTTCTCCACCGCCTCTTCCTCGGGGTCGGCCGGGTCCACGTTGGCCAGGATGTAGGAAGAGAAGCTGTCGTGGCTCAGCATCACGCCCTTGGGCGAGCCCGTGGTGCCCGCGGTGAACATCAGCATCGCTAGCTCGTCGTCGCCGCCCGCGGGGAAGCGCTCTTCCGGGGCGCCGTGCTTCAGCAGGTCGTCGTAGGAATGCCAGCCTGGCCCAGGTCCTTCAAGGGCCACGTAGTGCTCAACGGTTGTCAGGGACTTCTGCAGCGGTCCTACCATGTCCACGTAACGCGAGCCAACCAGGAACACGCGGGGCCCCGAGTCGTTGACCATGAACGCCAGCTCGTCGGACCTGGCGCGGAAGTTCATGGGAACGTAGACGGCATCCAGCAGGGCCGTGGCGAAGGCCGCCTCGATGTGCTGGTTGCAATTGACTTGGATGGCGGCGACTCGGTCCCCCGCGCCCACCCCTAGGTCCGCCAGTGCGCTGGCCAGCCGGTAGGTCCGCTCCTGAAGCTGTGCGAAGGTGAGGCGCGTGCCTTCAAACACCACCGCCTCTCGGTCCGGTACAATGGCGCTGCTGATCGCCAGGAACTCACTGATATTCACTGTTGTGTCTTGCCCCTCCCGGAGATGGTGTCGATGGCGCCCATGTTTACAGGCTGCGGAGCGCCTGTACGGCCAGGCGCTCCTCCAGCGCTAGGGCCTGTGGGAGCGGCAGCTCCATTCCACGGAGCACTGCCTGCTTCATGGCGTACTGTACATGGGCCGGCTGTGCCAACAGCTGCCGCGCCGTACCCGCGGACTCCGCATCGAGGCGGTCTTTCGGCACAACCCTGTGGACCAGCCCCATGCGCAGGGCCTCCCCGGCACTGATGCGACAATTGGTCAGGGTGAGCCGCAGAGCTTCCGGCAACCCGATGGCCTGCGGCACGGTCTGCGTTCCCCCGGCCGCAGGAAGCATCCCCAAAGCTGTCTCGGGCAGGCCGAAGACCGCGTCCTCGGCGGCGATGCGAATGTCGCACAGCGCCGCCATCTCCAGTCCCGACCCAAGCACAAAGCCGTGCAGGGCTGCGACGAATGGCTTGCCAATTGATAGCCACAGCTCCCAAACCCCCCGCTGGAAACGCACCTGGCGGGCCACCGCCTGAGACGGCGCCGTCCCAAACTCCGTCAGGTCCGCGCCGGCGCAGAAGGCCCGCTCGCCGGCCCCTCGAAGGACGACCGCGCGCACCTCTTCGTCGTCCCGCACGGCTTCCAGGCACTGCCACAGCTCGTCGCGCATCTGGATGTTGTAGGCATTGAGCGCCTGTGGGCGGTCCAGCGTGATGGTGGCCAGCCCGTCGTCCTTCTCGAAGATCAACGTCTCGAAGCTATCCGTCACCCTACGCCCCCTGGAAGCGCGGGGCGCGACGCTCTCGGAACGAGCGTAGCCCCTCGGCGCGGTCTTCCGTGCTGTGGAGCATGATGTTCAGGTCGACCTCCAACCGCAGCCCCGCTTCGAGCGCCATCTCCGCACCCTGGCGGACCGCCTCCTTGGCATACCGCACGGCGACCGGCGCGCAGGTTGCCACCCGGTCCGCCAGCGCCTGCGCAGCGCCCGCGAGCTCGTCCGCAGGAACAACCTGGTGTACCAAGCCCATGGCCGCCGCTTCCCGCGCGTCAACCTCGCGCCCCGTCAGCAGCAGCTCAAGCGCCCGCGCCTGCCCTACGACCCTGGGGAGCCGCTGAGTCCCGCCATCGAAGGGGAGCATCCCCTCAGCGCCATGGGGCATCCCGAAGCGCGCCTCCTCCGACGCGATTCGCAGGTCGCACGCCAGGGCCAGTTCGAGCCCCTGGCCAATGGCGTCGCCGTTGACCACCGCGATAACGGGCTTCTCGATGTCGGCGGCGGCTGCCGCAACCCGAAGCCGGGCGATTCTCCCCTGCTCAAGAGGCGTTGCCTCACTGTCGAGGACCTGCCGGCGTGTTGGGACCGCGACGCAGAAATCGTTGCCTGCGCCGGTAATGAGAATCACCCGGACGCCGTCGTTCTGGCGCAGTTCCAGGCATGTTTGGCACAGGCTTTCCGCCATTTCTTCAGTCGGGGCATTTCCGTGCTCGGGACGGTCCAGGGTGACCCAGGCCGTGGCGCCCTGCCCCCGGAAGCTGATGCTTTGACCACTCATGGATAGGTCTTCCGGCAGTGGATTCACGTCAAGATTGCGCGCGAAGCGGCTTCCGAGCGGTTGACGCGATACGTCGCAGTAGGCCAAGCGCAGCCGGGCCGGCAGCGGCTTTTCATGTTCCCATCCGCACAACACAGTGTCAAGGTGAGCCTCCACTGACGGGACCGGCGGCCACTTTACATAGCGTCAACCTATATGTACAATCGTGGGGTCGGGGGGCATGATGTATGCTGCCTGGCTTTTTTGTGCGGCAGAGGATGGAATGGCACAGAAGCACGAGACGTATCTTACTCCAGCTGGCCACGAGAAGCTGCAAAAGGAGCTTGACCACCTGGAGACCGTCCGTCGGCGGGAGGTCGCCGAGGAGCTCAAGACGGCCGCCGAGGTGGGTGGCACTGTCGACAATGCCGAGTACGACGAGGCCAAGCGGGACCAGGACTCCGTCGAGCGGCGGATCATGCTCCTGGAAAACCTGCTGCACGCCGCCGTTATCGTTCCTGAGCACTCGGGGCCCGCTGACATCGTCGGGATCGGCGCCCACGTAACCATCGAGGACGAACACGGCGCAAGGTTCGAGTACACCCTAGTCGGCAGCGCCGAGGCCGATGCGCTTCATCACCGCATCTCCAACGAGTCCCCCGTCGGCAAGGCGCTCATCGGACGCCACATCGGTGAGCAGATAGAGGCCCACGTTCCCCAGGGGACCGTGAAGCTGACCATTCTGAAGATCCAGTAAAGCCTGGGGCGCCCGCGACGTTGGAATGGGGCCCTCTTCGGGTGTATCCTCAGTTGCGGCGCCCCCAGCCTTCTGCGCTGCGGCGCCAGACCATGACTCCCCAGGTGCCCAATGGCTGATCGGGGCGAGGAGCTCTTCCAGGTACGCTTGCAGAAGCTGGAGCGGCTTCGCCTGGCGGGCGTCGACCCCTACCCCGCGCACTATCGCCCATCCCACACCTGCGACGGAGCCGTGCGCGCTCTGAACCGGGCGGAGGGCGCACGCGGGCCGGGCGCCAAGACCCGCGCAGCGTCGGTGGCGGGCCGCATCGCCACAATCCGCGGCATGGGGCGCGCGGCCTTCCTGCACCTACAAGACGGAACGGGCAGCCTCCAGGTGCACCTTCGGCAGGACATCCTCGGCGATGCCTACGGCCTCTTGAAGGACCTGGACCTGGGAGATTTTCTAGGCGCTCGCGGCCCCCTCTTCCGCACCAGGACCGGCGAACCCACGGTCGAGGCCAGGGAGATCACTCTGCTGAGTAAGGCGCTCCGTCCGCCCCCCGACAAATGGTACGGCCTCCGCGACCAGGAGCAGCGGTACCGCCAGCGGGAGGTTGACCTGCTCTCCAGTGAAGAGTCCCGGCGCCAGTTCGTCCTACGCAGCCGTACCGTCGCAGCAGTCCGGCGCTTCCTCTCCGGCCGGCGCTTCATTGAGGTAGAGACGCCTGTCCTGGTCCCCGTGGCCGCAGGGGCCATGGCCCAGCCCTTCGTCACGCAGCACAACGCCCTGTCCCGCACCCTCTACCTGCGCATCGCCACAGAGCTGTACCTGAAGCGGTGCATCATCGGCGGCCTCGACCGGGTCTTCGAGATTGGACGCGTGTTCCGCAACGAGGGCTTGGACGCCCGCCACAACCCCGAGTACTCCATGCTGGAGTCCTATCAGGCCTACGCCGACTATGGGGATGTCATGGAGATGCTGGAGTCCATGGTCTTCGCCTGCGCTCAGGAGGTCCTGGGAACGGCGGAGGTCCAATGGGGAGATGAGGCCATAGACTTTACGCCTCCCTGGCCCCGGGTCAACCTGCGCCAGGCTATCCTGGACCACACCGGTGTTGACATCGAAACGGTCCCGGACGCCCCGTCCCTGGCGGACGCCATGCGTCGCCTCGGCATCGCGGTTACCCAGGAGGCCAGCTGGGGACGATTGGTGGACAAGCTTATCTCGGATGCCGTGGAGCCCACCCTCATCCAACCGACCTTCCTCGTGGACTACCCCAAGGAGATGTCGCCCCTGGCCAAGGAGAAGCCCGGCGCCCCGCGTTACGTGGAGCGCTTCGAGGCTTTCGCCGGGGGAATGGAGGTCGCCAACGCCTTTTCCGAGCTGAATGATCCACGGGAGCAGCGGCTCCGGTTCTATCAGCAGGAGGAGTTCCGACACCTCCACGCGGAGGAGGACTTTGACCGCCTGGACGAAGAGTTTCTCACTGCCTTGGAGTACGGCATGCCCCCCACAGGCGGTCTGGGCGTGGGGATCGACCGGCTGGTGATGCTGTTCACCAATAAGCCCAGCATCCGGGAGGTTCTGCTGTTTCCCCATCTCTCCTGGTCTCAGGCAGAGCTGTTCCGGGAGATCGATAAGGCGATTCAGCACGCAGACCAGGCAACAGCAGGCGTTGGTGACCAGGCAGCATCGGACGGCCGGGACCCGCTGGACGTGGTACGAGATCTGGTGGTGGAGCTGACAGGCCGGCTGCCTGCCGAGGTGCTCGCGCGCACCACTGAGGCTGAGATGGAGAGCCGCGTGGAGGCGTTCTTGAAGCGAGGTTCCCGTGCTTAGCCTGGAGCAGATCCGCCGGGAGCCGGAGGTCGTGCGCGAGGCCCTCGCCCGGC
The DNA here is from genome assembly GCA_965197715.1 of Dehalococcoidia bacterium. GTDB lineage: Bacteria > Chloroflexota > Dehalococcoidia > Lucifugimonadales > UBA1127. The sequence goes on along the minus strand of OZ240224.1, from coordinate 981,640 downwards.
GCGGTGCGGACGCCCCGCTTGACCTTGTCGTGGACCTGGACGCCCAGCGGCGCACGCTCGTGACCGAGCGTGACTCCCTGCGCGCCCAGCACAACGACCTGAGCAAGCGGTTCGGCCGGCTCCGGCGCGAGGAGCAGCCCCACGAGCGCGCCGCCTCAGCCCGGCTCAACCGCCTGCGCCAGGAAATCCAGGGCGTGACCAAGCGCATCGAGGTCCTGGAGAAGGAGAGCGCCCGCGTCGAGGGACAGCTTCAAGGCCTCCTCCTGGAGCTGCCCAACCTGCCGCTGCCGCAGGTCCCGGACGGCCTGGACGAGTCGGGTAACGTCGTCGTTCGGCAGTCCGGGGATGCGGCGCCCCTGGAATTCGAGCCGCTGCCCCACTGGGAACTGGGCGAGCGGCTCGGGATCATCGACTTCGAGCGGGGTGTAAAGCTGTCGGGGTCCCGCTTCTTCGTCCTCAAGGGCGCCGGAGCCCGGCTGGAGCGCGCGCTCATCAACTGGATGCTGGATCTCCACGTCCTCCAGCATGGCTATACGGAGGTCCAGACCCCTGCCCTCGTGCGCGAGGCCACCATGCTGGCCTCCGGCAATCTGCCCAAGTTTGGCGACAATCTGTATCGGGACGCCGAGGAAGACCTGTGGGCTATCCCGACGGCGGAAGTGCCCCTTACCAGCCTCCACCGAGACGAGATCCTAGAGCCCGGCGTCCTGCCCATCTCCTACGTGGCGTGCACGCCCTCCTTTCGCCGTGAGAAGGCCGCGGCGGGCCGCGACACACGCGGCATCAAGCGCGTCCATCAGTTCAACAAAGTGGAGATGTACCGGTTCGTGGAACCCGGCGCGTCCCAGGAGGCCCTGGAGCAGATCGTGGCCAACGCCGAGGCGGTCTGCCGCGGGCTCGGGTTCACCTGGCGCGTTCTCCAGCTCTGCTCGGGCGACATGGGCTTCCCGTCAGCCATGACCTATGACGTGGAGGTGTGGGCGCCGGGAAGCCAAGAGTGGCTCGAAGTAAGCTCGTGCTCCAACTGCACAGACTTCCAGGCCAGGCGGGCCTCCATCAGGTACCGGCCCCGGCCCGGCGCGCGCCCCGAGCTTGTGCACACGCTGAACGGCTCCGGTCTCGCGCTTCCAAGGACCCTCATAGCCCTGCTGGAGGGGTATCAGCAGCCCGATGGCTCCGTGCTGGTGCCCGAAGCGCTCCAGCCCTATGCGGGCTTCTCGGTCATCGGTCCCTAGGACCATTGACCGCCAGGGCGGTCACACGTCTCCGCGCGAGGCTCTGAGATCCATTCCCGTGGCGCGGCGCGCAGTCTTGTCGCTCCTCCGGAGAGTGCGTCCCACGAAAAGCTCCCCGCCCCGGAACACAGAGGCAATGAGCGCGTCCCCGGCAAGTCAGCCCAATCACGGCAATCGATGCTATTCTAGATTCGGTTCGTCCGTACGGAGGGGTGGCCGAGTGGACGATGGCGCCTGTCTTGAAAACAGGTAACCCTCACGGGTTCATGGGTTCGAATCCCATCCCCTCCGCCGTTCTCCATTTCAATGTCCGTGCCCGTCAGGTGACAGATGACCGCACCCGATGAGTTCCATATCCGACAGGCCGCCGCGGGCGACCTGCCCGATGTGATGCGGTGCATCAGGGGCATTGCCGAGTACGAAGGCCTGAGCCACGAAGTCGTCGCCACCGAGGCCGGACTGCGGCAGTCCCTGTTCGGCGATCCGCCAGCCGCGGAGGTGGTCCTGGCCTACGCGGGCGAGGAGCTGGCAGGGTTCGCCGTGTACTTCCACAACTTCTCCACCTTTGCCGGCCGGCGCGGCATGTACCTGGAGGACCTCTTCGTCTTTCCTCAGTTCCGCCGCAAGGGCCTGGGGCGGAAGCTCCTCGCCTACGTCGCCCGCGCCGCCGTGGAGCGAGATTGCGGCAGGTTCGAGTGGGCGGCGCTGGACTGGAACGAGTCCGCTATAAGCTTCTACACCCGCCTGGGCGCCCGGCCAATGGATGAGTGGACCGTGTACCGCATGACTGGCGATGCCCTGGCTCAACTCGCCCGCGAGGGGTGAGCCGGCAGCCCAGGTCCGCAAGATCGAAACCAGAGCCAACGCAGGAGCCTGCCACAGAGATACACATGCGCTCTGCACCCAAGGGACTCGGGGGCGCCGGCAGGAGGGAAGGCAGATAGCGCTCAGGCTGTCCGGCAGTCTGGAGCGCACAGAGGCGGCTCGTCTCGCAATCTCGGGACGAGCCGCCTACGAGTATCTCGAAAGGAAGAGCTGTGCCGGGCGTCAGACGCCCTTTTCGGCTACGAAGGCGCAGAGGTCGGCGGTACGGCAGGAATAGCCCCACTCGTTGTCGTACCAGCCCACTATCTTCACCATGTTGCTTTGCATCACTATCGTACTGGGGGCGTCCAGGATGCAGGAGTGGGCGTTCTCCTTGAAGTCTCCGCTGACCAGCTCCTCCTCGCTGTACTCCAAGATACCGTTCAGTGGGCCGTCAGCAGCCTCTCTAAACACCTGGTTGACCTCTTCCACCGTCACGTCCTGGTCCAGGACTGCCGTGAGGTCTGTGACCGACCCCGTGGGCACCGGTACCCGAAAGGCCATGCCGTGAATCTTGCCGTTCAGCTCCGGAATGACCACGCCCACAGCCCGGGCTGCGCCCGTACTGGTGGGGATGATGTTGGTGGCCGCCGATCGCGCTCGCCGCAGGTCGCTGTGGAACATGTCGAGGATGCGCTGGTCGTTGGTGTAGGCGTGCACCGTGGTCATGAGGGCCTTCTGCACGCTAAAGCTGTCGTGGAGCACCTTCGCCATGGGCGCCACACAGTTGGTCGTACACGAGGCGTTGGAGAGGACGTCGTGGTGGGACGCGTCGTACTTCTCCTCGTTGACTCCCAGGACCACCATGAGGTCTTCGTTCTGCGACGGCGCGGAGATGATGACCTTCTTCACCGTGTCGTGGATGTGGGCGCGGGCCCGGTCCGCGTTGGTGAAGACGCCCGTGGACTCCACCACGATCTCCGCCCCCGCGTCGCCCCAGGGGATCTGGCCCGGGTCCCGCTCGGCGTAAACCCGGATCTTACTGCCATTGACGATGATGCTGTCCGTGGTTGACTCCACGGTACCGGGGAAGCGGCCGTAGTTGGAGTCGTACTTGAGCAGGTGGGCGTTGGTGGCGGCGTCCGCCAGGTCGTTCACGGCCACGACCTCCAGCGTCTCCGGGTGCCGCTCCCCGATGGCCTTCAACACCTGACGCCCGATGCGTCCGAACCCGTTGATGGCGACTTTGGTTGCCATGGTCTACCCCCTAAGCGCCCTGTGTGGGCAACTCCGACTGACCAGAGCGCGATGATTACGCCCCTGATTATGCCTCATCCTTGCAGACCCGCGTATGCTCTCATCCCGGCGTAGGTGGAGCGGCCGGCCAGCTCCTCTTCGATGCGAAGCAAGCGGTTGTACTTTGCCACCCGCTCCGAGCGCGCCGGCGCGCCGGCCTTGATCTGCCCGGCGCCCGTGGCTACAGCCAGATCCGCGATGGTGGTGTCCTCGGTCTCGCCGGAGCGGTGGCTCATGACGGTGCCCCACCCGGCGCTCCGGGCCAGGGCCATGGCATCGAGGGTCTCCGTGAGTGTCCCAATCTGGTTGGGCTTCACCAGCAGCGCCGTCGCGCACTGCCCATCGATGGCCCGCTGGATCCGCGTGACGTTGGTAGTCAAGAGGTCGTCGCCCACTAGCTGCACTCTGCCCCTCAGGCGCTCGTACAGCAGCCGCCACCCATCCCAATCGTCCTCCGCCATCCCGTCCTCAATGCTAATGATCGGGAACTCCGCCACTAGCCCTGCGTAGAAGCCCACCAGTTCCTCCGAGCCGCCGCGAAGCTCCTCGCGCGGCAGGGCATACTGCCCGTCCTGGTAGAGCTCTGAAGCCGCCACATCCAGGGCAAGGTAGACGTCCCTCCCCGGCCGGTACCCTGCCTTGCTGATGGCTTCCTGCACCACTTCCAGGGCCCGGCGGTTCGTGGGCAGAGTCGGCGCGAAGCCGCCTTCATCGCCCACGTTGGCGCTGTACCCGTTGGCTTGCAGCAGCTTCTTCAGCGCCGCGTACACCTCGGCGCCTGCGCGGAGGGCCTCGGCGAACGTGGGGGCGCCCGCCGGCGCGACCATGAACTCCTGGATGTCCGTCGAGTCCTGTGCGTGCTTCCCACCGTTGAGGATGTTCAGCATCGGGACGGGCAGCAGGCCGTCGTCGCCGTCGCCGAGGTAGTGGTAGAGCTCTTGGCCGAGAGAAGCGGCGGCGGCATGTGCCACTGCCAGCGAAACCCCCAGGGTGGCGTTGGCCCCCAGGTTTCCCTTCTCCGGCGTCCCGTCTAGGTCAATCAGCCTTCGGTCTATGTCCCGCTGGTCGAAGGGCGCCAGACCGACGAGGGCCGGAGCAATCCGGTCGCGGATGTTGCCGGCAGCCTTCTGGACACCACTGCCGCCGAATCTCCCGGCGTCCCCGTCTCGAAGCTCCACCGCCTCGTGGCGCCCCGTGCTGGCTCCTGAGGGAACCGCTGCCCTTCCCATGGCCCCGTCCGCGAGGTGGACGTCCACCTCGACTGTCGGGTTGCCCCGGGAGTCCAGGACCTCTCGCGGCCTGACCGCCTGGATGGTCGCACTCATGCTGGTCCCTTCTCGCCGCTGGCCTGCGCCTCGTCCCGCTGCTTGGCCGCTGCGATGGCCCGCTCGACGGCGTCGCGGGGGCCGCTGGCTTCTACGACAGCCGTGCTCTCCTCACCGCTGGCGGAGAATCGCCAGGTGTCCAGTCCAACCACGGTCGTGCCGAAGCCCAGCGCGTGGCCGATCTCCGAAAGCGTGCCGAAGGCGCCGTCGATGGCGATAACTGCCTGCGCCGCCCTGGTGATGATGGCGTTCCGCGCGTAGCCCACGCCCGTTGCGATGGGGATGCTCACGTACTGGTTGGCTATGCTGGGGTCGTCCCCCGGCAGGATCCCCACCGTTGTCCCGCCCTCCTCACTGGCGCCCTTGCAGACAGCTTCCATGACCCCGCTGAGTCCGCCGCAGACCACGATGGCCCCTCTGGCCGCCAGCTCTCGCCCTACCTCGTACGCGAGGTCCCAAGCCCCCTGGGAGGGGCTGCTCCCGCCAATGACACCTATGATGAGGGGGCGCTGGTTCATGGACGTTGCCATGATACCATCTACCGGGGGCAGGGCCAACCGTCGCCCCCGGCCCTGTAGCGTTGCCTCGACCCTTCCCTCCTCCCCCGCGCATGTGGTAAGATGCCCCTGACCCGATAGCAGGGCACGCCCCGGAGGTCCTTTAAAGACAGCCCCGTGAGGCTGGCAAGGCGCTCCGCAGGGACGAGAATAAGCTCGTACCCGTTCCAGCCCCGTAAAGGGGGCGACGCAGAGCCTCTTGCCAGCAACCTGGCGAGAGGTTTTTTGTTGCCGTGACCCAGAGCGCAGCCCAAGGGCTGGAGACCACCATCATGACGGCGGAGGAGATCCGCCGGGCCCTGAGCCGCATCGCCCACGAGGTCTTGGAGCGAAACCGCGGCGCTGACGGTTTGGTCATGGTGGGCGTCCACACCCGAGGCGTTCCCCTCGCCCGCCGGCTGGCCCAGTGCATCCAGGACTTTGAGCGTGCAGTAGTGCCGGTCGGTGCCCTAGAGACCGCCCTGTACCGCGACGACGTCTTCCTGCGCCCCTCAATCCCTTCCGGAGTCACCGATGTGCCCACCGGTGTTCAGGGGCGGAAGGTCGTGCTCGTGGACGACGTCCTGTTCACCGGCCGCACCGTTCGTGCTGCCATGGACGCCATCCTGGACTACGGACGACCCACCCTGATCCAGCTCGCTGTCCTCGTGGACCGGGGGCATCGTGAGTTGCCGGTCAGGGCGGACTACGTGGGCAAGAATGTGCCCACCGCCCTGGCCGAGGCCGTCCAGGTCATGCTCACCGAAACCGACGGGCGCGACGAGGTTCTCCTGCGGCGGAGCCCGGATGTCCAGTCCCGCGGCGCCCGGCAAGGGAGGGACGACGATGCGTGACGCCCAGGCGGAGAGGACGCTCAGTAGACCCGTCGCGACTGCACAGGATCCGCCCCCGGGGGAGCGCAATGCGCCAGTGTGGCAGAGGGCCCACGTCCTGGACCTCGATGATTTCTCCGCGCTGGAGATCGCCACCGTACTGCAGACCGCCCGGACGATGAAAGAGGTGCTCCAGCGCGACGTGAAGAAGGTGCCCACCCTGCGCGGCAAGACCATCGTCACGCTGTTTATCGAACCCAGCACCCGCACCAGGGTATCCTTCGAGTCGGCGGGCAAGCTCCTCAGCGCGGACGTCATCAATCTATCAGCCAGCGGCAGCAGCGCCGAGAAGGGCGAGTCGCTCCTGAACACGGCTCTGACCCTCCAGGCCACCGGGGCCGACCTGCTGGTCCTGCGGCACCCCCACTCCGGGGCGCCCTATTTCGTGGCCCGTCACCTGACCGGCACCTGCGTCATCAACGCAGGCGACGGCACACACGCCCATCCTACCCAGGGGCTGCTGGACCTGCTGACCATGCAGGAACACCTGGGGTCCTTGGAGGGACGCCGCGTCGCCATCCTAGGCGACGTTTCGCACAGCCGCGTAGCCCGCTCCGAACTGTGGGGCCTTTTGAGCCTCGGAGCTCAGGTCGTGCTGTGCGGTCCGCCCACCCTCATGCCCTGGGACCTGCTTAAGGGGCGTGACGACACCCCCGGGCACCCCCTGGCTGGCGTCGAAGTGGAGCTAGACGCCGACCGCGCCATCGAGGGCGCCGACGTCGTTATGGCCTTGCGTATGCAGCAGGAGCGCCAAGAAGACGGCCTCCTGCCCAGCCTGCGGGAGTATGCTCGCCTATGGCAGGTCAACGAGGAACGTCTCGCCAGGGCGCGGCCGGGTGCCCTCGTGATGCATCCCGGCCCCATGAATGAGGGCGTCGAAATCAGCCCGGCTGCCGCCCACGGCTCCCAGTCCACCATCGAAGAGCAGGTGAGCAACGGCATCGCCATACGCATGGCGCTGCTTCTCCTGCTCCTGAGCTCCTCCAGGCGCAACGGAGGCCTCCATGACGGATAGAGCGCTCCTCATCCAGGGTGGACGGGTCCTCGATCCGGGCCAGGGCATTGATCAGCTGGGCGACGTGCTGCTTCGGGAAGGCGTCGTGTCGTGGGTGGCGCCCGCCGGGCACCGCAACCCCGCGCCGCAAGACTGTGACGTGCTGGATGCCCGCGGCCTGGTGGTATGCCCGGGTTTCATAGACCTCCACACGCATCTCCGCGAGCCTGGATTCGAGCAGAAAGAGACCATCGCAACCGGCGCCGGCGCTGCTGCTCGCGGCGGCTTCACCACCATCTGCGCCATGCCCAACACGGACCCGCCCCTGGACAACGCCTCCCTGGTCCAGCTTGTTCTCCGGCGGGCCCAGGAGGCCGCCCTCGTGCGCGTCCTGCCCATCGCCTGCGTGACCGCGGGTAGAGCAGGCAAGGCGCTGACCGAGATGGCGGAGTTGACCGAGGCCGGCGCCATCGGGTTCAGTGACGATGGCGACCCTGTGGCCGATCCCTTCCTCATGCGCATGGCCCTTACCTATTCCGCACCCTTGGGCCTGCCGGTGATCAACCACTGCGAGGAACCGTCCCTGGCCCGCCGGAGCGTGGTCAACGAGGGTTGGGTGGCCAGCCGCCTGGGCCTGCGGGGCATGCCCGCCGCCGCCGAGGAGTGCATGGTTGCCCGGGATATCGAGCTCGCCGCGCTCACCGGCGGGCGGTTGCACCTGGCGCACCTCAGCACGGCAGGCTCCGTGGACCTCGTGCGCCGGGCCAAGGAACGAGGCCTCCGGGTGACCGCCGAGGTCACGCCCCACCATCTCCTGCTGACTGAGGACTGGGTGATGGGGCGGCCAAGGGATGGGGAGCTCAAGTCCCATGAGACCGACGCCTGGGCTCCCCTCGCGCCGGACTCCTACGACACCAACGCGAAGGTCAACCCCCCACTGCGCACGCGGCGGGATGTTGAGGCCGCGGTCCAGGGGCTCCGAGACGGGATTCTCGACATCATCGCTACCGACCACGCACCTCATAGCGCCGTGGACAAGGTCTGCACCTTCGATGACGCCGCCTCCGGCATCAGCGGGCTGGAGACGGCCCTGGGCTTGTTGATGGCCCTGGTGCGCCGCGGCGACCTGGCTCTGGAAACCCTGGTCCAGCGGTTGACCGCGGACCCGGCGCGCGTTCTTGGACCGCAGTGGAGCCATCTGGGGTCCCTGCGGCCCGGCGCCGCCGCCGACGTCACCGTCTTCGACCCCGACGCCACGTGGACGGTTGAGCCGGAGCGCCTGGTCTCCAGGGGTAGGAACACACCCCTGGCCGGCGTCACCCTGCGGGGGAGGGTCGTGGCCACCGCCGTCGGCGGCAGGTTGGTGTACCGGGCCGAGGATAGGGCGGAGACGAGGTCCTGAAGGGCCTGGCGGACCGCTTGTCGTTGGTCTGACCCCTACCTGGGGGCGGCTTGAGCAACAACAGGCATGGCGTCCGTCTCGGACCCGCCAAGGCCGGGCGGAGGTCGAGTATCAGGCGAACCTGAAAGGATGAGCGCGTGGCAGGGACAGGATACCTAGTTCTGGCCGACGGCACTACCTATGAAGGCGATGCTTTCGGGGCTGAGGTGTCGGCGTATGGCGAGGTGGTCTTTACGACCTCTATGACCGGTTACCAGGAGATGCTCACCGACCCTTCCTTCGCCGGGCAGATCGTGGCGCCCACCTTCCCGCTCCAGGGCAACTACGGCATCAGCGATGAGACCCTCGAGTCTGCGCGCATTCAGGTAGCGGGCTTCATCGTGCGGGGCTGGAGCGATGCGCCCAGCCATGCCCACAGCCGTCGCACGCTCCACGAGTACCTGGCCGACCACGGTGTGCCCGGCCTGAGCGGTGTCGACACCCGCGCCCTCACTCGCAAGCTCCGCAGCCACGGCGTCATGATGGGCGCTCTCGCCATCGGCGCCGCCCCCGGGGAAGCCCTGGAGCGGCTGCGCTCGGCCCGGCAGTACGGCGCCACCGACTACGTCGCCCAGGTCAGCACCAGGGAGACCTACCAATGGGACGGCTCTCCCGGACCCGGGCTCCTGGTTTCGGACATCCGGGACGGCCTGCGTATCGTTGTGAGCGATTACGGCGTCAAGTACAACATCATGCGCATCCTGCAACGCAAGGGATGCCAGGTGTTGGCCGTGCCCGCCACCGCTTCCGCGGAAGAGCTCTTGTCGCTGAAGCCGGACGGCGTCGTGCTCTCGCCGGGTCCGGGGGACCCCGCGCTGCTGGACTATTTGGTCAAGTCTGGTGGGGCCGTCGCCCGCAGGGTGCCGACCCTGGGCATCTGCCTTGGGCACCAGGTCGTCGCCCTGGCCTTCGGTGGACGGACCTACAAACTGAAGTTCGGTCACCGGGGCGCCAACCACCCGGTGAAGGAGCTCGCCACCGGCCGAGTTTCCATTACCGCCCAGAACCACGGCTATGCCGTAGATGGTGATGGCCTTCCCGCGGAGCTGGACGTGAGCCACGTGAACCTGAACGACGGCACAGTAGAGGGCCTGCGCCATCGCGCGCTGCCCGTGCTGACCATTCAGTACCACGCCGAGGCCTCGCCCGGCCCCAAGGACAACGAGTACGTCTTCGACCGGTTCCTGGAGCTGGTGCGTGAAGCGCACCATGCCGGACAGGGTTGAACGTGTACGTGGAGGGGTCGTTAGGCTCGGATGTGCGGGCAGCATCGAAGAGATTGCTGAGAACCAAGAGAAGAGGCTTGACGTTGCCAGGCTGGGGTCCGCGCGTCCCTGGCCACCGTCTCGCAAGGTGGGAAACCAATGAGTGAAAGCCCCTCCAAAGTCCTGGTCATCGGCTCCGGGCCCATCGTCATCGGGCAGGCGGCGGAGTTCGATTACGCCGGTACCCAGGCATGTAAGGCCCTTCGAGAGGAGGGCGTTGTCACGGTCCTGGTCAATTCCAACCCCGCCACCATCATGACCGACGAGGGCATCGCGGACATCGTGTACATCGACCCGCTCGTGCCCGAGGCCGTGGAGCGCGTCATCGCCCGGGAGCGGCCCGACGGCATCTTGGCCACTCTGGGGGGTCAGACTGGACTGAACCTGGCTGTCCAGCTGGCAGAGAGAGGTGTCTTGGACCGCTACGACGTCCGCCTCCTCGGAACGCCCCTCTCCGCAATCCGGCGCGCTGAGGACCGCGAGCTCTTCCGCAGCCTGCTCCATGAGATCGGCGAGCCCGAGCCGCCCAACGCCACCGTTACCTCTGTGGAGGAGGCGCGCCGGGTCCTCCGTGACATCGGCCTGCCCCTAGTCTCCCGTCCAGCCTACACCCTGGGAGGCAGCGGCGGCGGCGTCGTGCGCGAGGAGGGAGAGTTGGACGCCGTCGTCCGTGCCGGACTGGCCGCAAGCCCTATTCACCAGGTCCTGCTCGAGCGATACCTGGAGGGATGGAAGGAGATCGAGTATGAGGTGATGCGCGATGGCGCGGACACCTGCATCACCGTGTGCAACATGGAGAACCTGGACCCCATGGGTGTGCACACCGGGGACAGCATCGTGGTTGCGCCCTCTCAGACCCTCAACGACTCCGAGTACCAGCTCCTGCGCACTGCCAGCCTCAAGATCATCCGTGCCCTCGGCATCGAGGGGGGATGCAACATCCAGTTCGGCCTAGCGCCCCATCCCATCGTGGCCGAGGCCCTTCCCCCGAGCGCACGGCCCAAGAGCAACCTGGATTACTTCGTCATAGAGGTGAACCCCCGCGTCAGCCGCTCCTCCGCCCTGGCGTCTAAGGCCACAGGCTACCCCATCGCTCGCGTAGCGGCCAAGATCGCCGCCGGTAAGCGGCTCGAAGAGATTCCCAACGCCGTCACTCGCGAGACGCAGGCTGCCTTCGAGCCTGCTCTGGACTACTGCGCCGTCAAGATCCCCCGCTGGCCGTTCGACAAGTTCCCCACCGGCGACCGCAGCCTGGGCACTCAGATGAAGGCCACCGGCGAAGTCCTGGCCATGGAGCGCTCCTTTGAGGCGGCACTCCAGAAGGCCGTGCGGTCAATGGAGATCGGGGGCAGCACCCTCATATGGGAGGACCCGGAGTGGCGGGAGCATCAAGACTGGCGCCGTCTTCCACTGTTCCCCCCCACGGACCTGCGCCTCTGGTCACTCATGGCCGCTCTTCGCCGCGGAGCAGCGCCCGAGGAGCTGAGCCGGAGCACGTTCATCGACCCGTGGTTCCTTCGCGCCCTGGGACGCATCCACCACATGGAGGAGGAGCTGCTGGCCGCGAGTTCGGTGGACCGCCAGCTCCTCTGGCACGCCAAGCGCCTGGGCTTCTCGGACCCGCAGATGGCATCCCTGGGGGTCGGCGACGGGCTCCCCGACCGTGTTCGCGACCTGCGGCAGAGTCTCGGTGTACGCCCCGTGTACAAGATGGTGGATACCTGCGCCGCCGAGTTCGAGGCCGTCACTCCCTACTTCTACAGCACCTATGAGCAGGAGAACGAGGCCGTGCCTCTTCCAGGCCCGAAGTCCGTCGTCCTCGGCAGCGGGCCAATCCGCATCGGCCAGGGCATCGAGTTCGACTACTGCTCAGTCCATGCGGCCTGGGCCCTCCAGGCCGATGGGCACCGCAGCGTCATGATCAACTCCAACCCGGAGACCGTCTCCACGGACTTCGACACCTCGGATCGCCTTTACTTCGAACCCCTCGACGAGGAGAGCGTGCGCGATATCCTGGAGAACGAGAGCCTCTCCGGTCCCGGGGAGGGCGCTGATCCCGGAAACAGCACGCCGCCTCCCACCGTCGTGCAGTTTGGTGGGCAGACGGCGATCAACCTATCTCAAGTGCTGGACCGGGTTGGACTGCCCATCCTGGGCTCATCTGCCAGAGCCATTGACGTGACCTCTGACCGCGGGCAATTCGAGGAGTTTCTGGCGGCCCAGGGTATTCCCCAAGCCCCCGGCGCTGCAGTCAAGTCTGCGAGTGAGGCGCTGCGCATCGCCGAGACCATCGGCTACCCGGTCGTGGTGCGGCCCAGCTACGTGCTGGGGGGCCGCGCCATGGAGGTCGTTCAGAACGCCGAGGAGCTCGAGATCTACTTCGCCATGGGCATCGAAGCCAGCCCCGGCAGGCCGATCCTCGTCGACAAGTACATGGAAGGCAAGGAGTGCGAGGTCGACGCCGTCTGCGACGGAAATGACGTGCTCATTCCCGGCATCATGGAGCACATCGAGCGAGCGGGCGTCCACAGCGGTGACTCCCTGGCAATCTATCCCGGCTTGACCCTCACCGAGGAGGAGGTCAGCACCATAGTCGACTACACCGTCCGCATCGGCAGGGGCCTGGGAATGAAAGGCCTCATGAATGTCCAGTTCGTGATCATGGGCGGCGCGGCATACAGAAGCCCGGACATGCCGATGGGCGACCATCGCCCCACGGTCTATGTCTTGGAGGTTAACCCGCGCGCCAGCCGCACTATCCCTTTCATCTCCAAGGTAACCGGCGTTCCCATGGTGCAGCTGGCCACCCGGATCATGCTGGGCCGGACCCTCTCGGACCTGGGTTTCGCCGCGGGTCTGTACAAGCGGCAACGCCTGGTGGCCGTGAAGGCCCCCGTCTTCTCCATGTCCAAGCTGGCCGGCGTGGACACGTATCTCGGCCCCGAGATGAAGTCCACCGGCGAGGTCATGGGCATGGACCATAGCTATCACGCCGCGGTCACAAAGGCGCTGGTGGCCGCCAACATGCACCTGAGGCCCGGAGGCAGGGTGCTCCTCAGCATCGCGGACCAACACAAGGAGGAGTCTGCCGCGCTCATCGGGGCCTTGGCGGCAGATGGCTGCCCCATCTACGCAACAGAGGGGACGGCCCGGTTCATCCGCAGCCTTGGGATCGAGGACGTCTCCATGGTCCACAAGCTGGGGGAAGGCAGCCCCAACGTGCTGGACCTTATCCAGCAGGGCGTAGTGGATGCCGTCGTCAACACCATATCTGGAGGCCGCGACCCTCTGCGCGACGGCTTCTATATACGCCGTGCGGCCGTGGAGCGTCGCATCCCATGCTTCACGTCGCTGGACACAGCCCGCGCGGCCCTGGAGATCCTCCCGGAGAGCCGCCGGGGCTACGCCATCAAGCGAAGGGTTGAGTACCTGGACGGGGAGCAATAGCGGACTGCGGCGCCGTGCTATACGGCGGGCTGTCTTGCCCGGGGCCGGTCCTTGATGATGAGAAGTCCGGCGGGTGCGATGGTGGCGAAGAGGACGGCGAGCAGCACGAAGGTGTAGCTGTAGCTGAAGTCCGCCAGGCCGCCGATCAGCAGGGGGCCGACCAGGGTGGCAAAGTGGCGGGTGGCCATGCTGAGGCCGAAGAAGCGGCCTCGGGCGCCCCGTGGGGAGAGGTCGATGGCGTAGGCCTGAGTGGCCACGTTGACGACGCCGGTGCCGATACCGGCGGCGAATGAGGTGAGGACGAGGGTCAGGGGGACGCCGACGACGAGGGTGGCGGCGGCCTCAGCGTTGAGGGCCAGGAAGATCATGGAGGCTGTCGATACGAGCGCTGCGGGGATGAGGGCCGCACGGATGCCCCAGCGGTCTGCGATGAAGCCGGCAGGCAGGGCAGACACCATGCCGCCGAAGCCGATGGCGCTGATGATGAGGCCGGTGTTGGTCTGGCTCAGCCCCAGCTCCAGCTTGGCGTAGAGGGGCATGACGACGTTGGTGATGCCCTCTCGGAACAGGGACTGGACAAAGAGGGTGTAGATGATGAAGAGGAAGCCCATGGAGATCACGGCCACGGCGAGCTCGGAGCGGCCGGCGCCCCGGCTGCCGCTGGCGGTCGGCTCCTGCACCGCCGGCGGCGGAGCGCCGGGGGGTGTTGGTGCCCCGGCGGGGGCAGGCGGGTCGTCGGGAAGCTGAACGGACTCGCGCATCAGGAAGAGGATGGTGAGGAAGACGCCGAACTTGCTGAAGCCGTTGATGAAGAAGGGGACGCGGATGCTGCCGGTGGCGCCCCAGGCCCAGCCGCCGAGGAAGGGGCCGACGACGTGGCCGAGGTCGGCGAGGGTGGTGCGGAGGCCGGAGAGTCGGCCGCGGTCGCCGCGCTTGGCGATGTCGGCGGTCATGGAGGTGAGGCCGGTGCCCCAGACGGCGGTGCCGATGCCGGAGCCGAAGCGGAAGAGGACGAGCTGGAGGTAGGAGCGGGAGAGGCCCTCCATGAAGGAGAAGACCATGCGGATGAAGATGCCGACGAGGCTGATCTTGCGTTTGCCGAAGCGGTCCATGAGGTCGCCGGCGAAGTAGCTGATGAGGAGCCGTCCGAGGCCGCCGATAGAGGTCACGACGGCGGCGGCGAAGGCGCTGGGGACGAAGCGATGGGAGAGGAGGGGGATGACGGGGACGGCGGCGCCGAGGCCGATGGACCAGAGGAGGGCGGCCAGGTTCAAGGCGATGAGGGCCCGGGTTCGGGAGGCTTGTTGCGATGCGGCCAAGGACATCCTCGCTGGGGGACGACGCGGCGTGGGCGTGTCTGGGGCGCCGCTTCACCGCCGGGGCCAGTATACACCACCAACGGCGTGGAGGCTGCTCGCCAGCCGCCGGGGGCGGTGCGGGGAGGAACTAGGGGCTCCATCCGCCACTCGGCCCCGCACAGTCACACAACGGATGCTGCGGGCAGCCTACGCCTACGAGGGTGGCACGCGGTGGCACGCCATGAGGCCGGCGCTGGGGTAGCGGGGAGCGTCAGACGCGGGCGCGGCGCTTCTCCTTGAGGATGTCGAAGCGGCGGGTGTTCTCCTTGAGCGGGTAGTAGTGCCCCTTGCCGTCCTCCTCGGGCTGCTGGGCCGCGCTGCCGCTGGCGGCGGCGTTGGGCTTGGCGAGCTTGAGCAGGCCGGAGTCGTAGCTCATCCACTGGACCCGCTTCTGGGGGATCTTGCCCCAGATGCGGTCGTCGAGCCACTTGAGGGGCCAGACGACGGCGGAGCGAAGAGGGATGGGGGTGCGCTTGAGGGACTGGACAGCCAGGGTGTGCCACCAGGTCTTGGGCTTGGTGTAGGGGCAGACGGCGACGCAGGTGAGGCAGCTCTCCCAGTACTCCATGACGTGGGGGCGCAGGCGGTAGCAGGTCTCCCAGTTGATCTTGTACTTCTCGACGCCGTTGGAGACGGCCTTGCCGCCGATGGTGATGCTGTTGGTGGGGCAGGTGGTGGCGCACTTCTTGCAGACGCGGCAGAAGTCCTCGACGCCGATGTCGATGGGCGCGTTGGGGATGAGGGGGAGGTCGGTGAGGATGGGGTCGCCGGGATGGATGCGCGGGCCGTGGTCGGCGGTGATGAGCATGCCGTGGCGGCCCATTTCGCCGATGCCGCCGGCGAGGGCGACGGGCATGGGGTGGGCCATGCGCTGGACGGCGGAGTAGCCGAGCTCCCGGATGTAGCCGACGAGGCGCTGGTAGACGACGGAGGAGTACTGCTGGCTGATGTGGTAGGCGGCGTCGCCGATGCGGTGGCGGTGCGCGCGGACCATGCGGTCGTTCCAGGCGACGGCGAGGGTGATGGCGAAGGGGTACTGCTTGGCGAGCTCTTCGGGGGTATCGCCCGCGGCGGCGCCGTTGCCCTGGATGCCGGTGCCGTCCTCGGGGTAGCGGCCGCCGGCGTAGAGGAAGGAGGGGTGGACGGCGGCGATGCCGACGATGTCGGCGCCCATGGCTTTGCCGACGCGCTTGATGTGCTTGGTGAGGGCCTTGGGGTCGTGGACGGGGGCCGGGCGGGGGTTGACCTGGCCCTTGGGAGCGCCGCCGACCACGTTGCTGAGGAGGTTGCGGCGGTCGGCGACGGCCTGCGCGGAGCCGATGCGGCCCAGGGGGTCGCGGGAGATGCGGTTGAAGTACCAGTTGGAGAGGAGCTTGCCGAGCTCGCCGCGCTTGTTCTTCTCGTGGGGGGTCTGGTTGGCGTCGACGGAGCGCCAGTCGCCGACGACGCGGACGCTGCGCCCGACGAAGGGGTAGGACGGGTCGGGTGCGCCGGAGCGGTCGGCGGCGTCCTGGGGCTGCTGGGGCCTGTCTTTGACGACCATGAAACCTACCTCCGCCTCGCTGCTGGCTGGGGACTCCCTACGGTATATGCCTGTGCGGGGGTTGTGTCAAGGCCGCGGGCGCCACAACAAGCGGAGGGCAGCAGGCCGACCCGGCCTGCTGCCCTCCCTACCTAGCAATTCACTGCGTCGCTGGGATACACCCGACCCCAGCAGTCACGAAGTAGCTCTAGTTGACGCTGGCGCACACCGCGTAGACCGTGAGGGTCCAATCCCCTGACTGTTCGTTTATCTCCACGGCCTTTGCCTGCCACCCGGAGGGTATCTCTCCCTCCAGACCAACGGGGCGCGTCTCCACAAGAGCGACGCCGTCGGCAACACCTGAGATCATGGCGCCGCCACCGATGGCGTACAGGTTAGAACCAGCTGCCGAACAGAGGGCCACTCCGGACTTGTCCACACTGTCCGATCGACTAATAGCGCTGACGATTTGGAGGTTGCTAACCCCCGGTTCACCCTGAATGCCCTGGGGACCATGCGGGCCTGCGACGCCCTCCGGTCCGGGAGCACCCCGCAACCCCGGGGAACCCTGGGGACCGGCGGGCCCTGTGGCACCCTGGGCTCCTTGCGGCCCCTGGGTTCCTGGTTCACCCTGCCCACCTTGCGGCCCCTGCGGCCCTGCTTCACCCTGTGCGCCCGGGGATCCTGTATTGCCCTGGATACCCTGGGGCCCTTGGGGTCCGGTATCACCTTGCGCACCACGAGGCCCTATGGGTCCCTGCGGTCCCGCGGGACCCTGGGCTCCCGTCGGTCCTGCCGGCCCACCCGGAGTTCCCGAATCGCCCTTCGGTCCTATCTGCCCCTGCGGGCCTTGGGGCCCTTGCGTCCCCTGGTCGCCCATCGGGCCACGAGGCCCGGCCTGCCCTTGCGGCCCCTGGGGTCCACCCGGATCTCCTTGATCGCCCTTCGATCCCTGTTGACCCTGCGGCCCTCGGTCGCCCTTCGATCCCTGTTGACCCTGGGACCCCTGGTCGCCCTGTGGCCCCTGTGGCCCAAGACCACCTGCCGACCCCTGTGGCCCCTGCGGCCCCTGCGACCCAGCAGCGCCAGCAGCGCCTGCCGGACCGGCGGGCCCTTGCGGCCCGTCAGGCCCTACCGGACCACGGGCACCCATTTCCCCAGCACAGGCAACGACGAAGATCAACCCAAGAATCAGGATAGCCGGAAGCCATACCCTTTGGCGAATTGCCCCAAGAGACACCCGGTACGAATGTGTGGCAAAACTCATGGTCGCAAGTCCTTCCTCACGCAAATTGGCACAGGAGGGAGGTTACTATAAGGATGTAGGGCTGTCAAGGAGACTATGGCCCCAAATCCACGATTGTCGACGGGACGTATGGAGGTCGTGGGTGGCGCTGAAACGGGCTGGGCCGGGGAGTCAACCGGCGGCCAGCGGCTTGGAATGGCGCCCAAGGAAGTCCGAAATGGGTCCTCCTGTGCCTCCGTGCCGGTCAGATCGAACACATCCTTCAGGACCAGCATTCCCAGGACTGTCTGCACGACGCGACTGGGGCTGCACGGTCTTCGACAATCCGGGACCCGGCGTCGAGAACCCCCTTCGTAGGGATGGCGGAGCTGAGGGGGGGGGATGCCCGGCTGTGGCCCACCCCGCGTGGATTCCCGCTTTCGCGGCAATGATAGAGGTGGCGTGGGGATGACGGTCGCTGGCGCGACGGCTTGCGGGGGGAGGGTTGCGGCGTCGACACGGGGGGTGGAGTGGGGAGGACGAGGGCGCTCTCCGCCGGGCAAGGTCCCTACGCCTTCTGCGCCACCATGGACAGCCAGTTGCGCGGAACGAACTGAAGGCCCATGTCAGCGAAGGTCTGCCGCACGCCTTCCTGGAGGGCTTCGCTGGCCGGCGCCAGGGGGACGCCGGGCATGGCGCCGGCCACAAAGTCCTCGTACCGGCTGATGTCCACCCATCCCTCCAGAGGCACAGGCGCCGTCTGGATCTCATGCTTCACAATGCAAAAGCCATACCCTCTGAGCAGCTCTGCATACTGCTCCGGCGAGAGCTGAAGGCGGGCCTGCACCTTGCTCGCTGTGGGCTTGAGGCTGTGTTGGGCCCTGAGGATGCGGATGGCCCGCATCATCCAGCGGCGGTAGAACTGCTCCGTCTCCGGGGGGTGGGCGCCGTTGTAGAACGACGTGTTGAACGCAAAGGTGCCTTCAGGCTTCAGCGTCTTTGCGATCTGCGTCAGGAGGTTTCCCTTGTCTTCCACATAGTGGATGCCGTTGCAGAAGACGATCCCGTCCACGCGCTCCTTGACCGTCTCCGAAAGAGCCTCCACGCGGCCCTGGACGAACTGCACGGCGACGTCGCGCACGCTGCCAAGCTGGTCGACGGCCTCGCGAAGCGAGGCTGCGGAGGCGTCGATGCCGATGATGAGGCTGTCCCGGGCCCCTCGGAGCCGCTCCAAGAGGAGGCTCGTAACGGCGCCCGTCCCACAGGCGAGCTCCACAACCTTCTGGCCCGGCCCGATGCCTGAGGCGTCCACGAGGGCGCTGTTGACCGTTCGATAGAAGTTGTGCTCAGCAAACCACTTGAAAGAGAGCTCTCCCGCCCCCATGAGTTCCTCCTGCCGCTGCCTTTCATCCATGTTCGTTGACCCTATTCCCGCATTGTTGTGTGCAGTGTAGCAGGCTGGGTTCCTTTCGTCCACACCAGCCCGCGCGCGCGTTGGTTGGCGGCGCACCAGCGGGCAGCCGGAGCCGGGCCTGCCGCGCAACGCGAGTTCCGGCCCCGGACGGCGCAGGGGAGCGCTGGTTGACAGCGTCGAAGCCGCCTTCGTACACTGCCTTTCCAGGCGAGACCAACTTTGCCGCCAGGGCTGAGGATGGACCATCATGAGCAACACGGGTCTGATCGCCGGAGGAGCGGTCGTCTTCATCTTCGGCTTGCTTCTGATCATGGGAGTCTTCGACTGGCTCATCGCCTTACTGGGCGCCCTGGCCATTATCATTGGCGTTGTGATCTTCGCCATTGGCGTCTTGTCAATCGCCCGCGGCCGGTAGCCGCGAGCGTAGACGGAAGAGCAGGCGGAACCAGGGTGGAAACGGTCACCGTCCGGCTGAGTACGTCAAGCATCTACCGGGCCAGCGAGATCGTCGCCGATCTGCGGAACGCCGCCGAGACCCTCTTCTACCCTCTGCGAAGTGTCGGCTATTGGGACGGCCCCTCCGGCGACCATCTCTGCCCACAGTCCCAGGTAAGGCGCCACTGTCCGCACGCGCCGGCGCCGGGGGAGGCCGGCGGCGTTCCCTACGCGCAAACCGTGGAGGATGAGCTTCACGGTTTCCTTGAGGTCGTATTTCCCCACGCCGGCGTGTCCATCTTCCTGGGCTAGGTCCAGCGGCGCAGGGGTCGGCCGTGGGGCCAATAGGCGGTTTGGGCAGGGGCGTGACGGGTTGCGAGGGCCGATCCGGCGAAAGCGCCGCCGGTGTTTACTCCGAGTGGCGCCGCCGAGCAATTCGGGAAGTCGGCTAGGCGTCCGGGTTCTCCTCGTTGGGAGCCGGAGGCGGCGTGTCCACGCGGGACAGGACGTGCGACATGAGGGGGGAAGACACCGGGACGTGGGGCAGGAAGGCTGAGCGGCCGTCCTTGAGCACCAGATAAACGGATGTATACCCCAGACTTCCGCCGAAGAATCCCGGATTGGACCGGACCTCGGCTACCTCATTGAAGGGCAAGTCGTAGAGCTGAGAGGACCCCCGCCTGACGATGATCCGCTCGTGGGTGAGGATGTAGGCGGTGCCGCGCCACCGCATGAACTGGGGGACGACGAAGAGCAGGCCGATGACCAACGGCATCGCCCCGAAGGTGATCTGGTCGAAGTAGAGGGAGGCCGCGATCAGGCCTCCCCACGGCACCACGTACCAGAGCCAGGCCCAGTACGACTGCTTCACGATGACGGCGTCCTCGGGTATCTCTGTCGGCCCGCTTTCCCTTGTGTTGTCCGCTTCCATCTGCTGCCCCGGTCCCTTCCCAGGATTGCGCACCCGCGCCGCCACTAGTGTACCGCACGTTCCAGCCCGCTGTCCCAGACTTCCCGCAGGCCGGCCACTGGCGAGTCCAATATGCCGGGCGCCAGGAGGCGGTCGCCCCCCACGCTGCCAAGGAGCAGGCAGGGCACGGCCATCCGGCGCGCCAGCTCCTCCACGCTACCCAAGAGCGACGGACGCACCGATACGACGATGCGCGACTGGCCCTCGCCGAAGAGCGCCGCATCCCACCGGCCCAGGAGCTCGGCTGTTACATCCATGCCGACTCCGCCCCCAATGCAGCACTCCGCGAGCGTCACGGCGAGGCCGCCGTCGGAGCAGTCGTGCGCAGAGCTCAGGAGGCCCTGGGCTATAGCGTTCCTGCACACGTCCTGCACCCGCTTCTCCAGGTCCAGGTCTATCGCCGGTTGGCCCACCACCCGGCCGTGGAACAGCTCCAGGAACTCGGAGCCGGCCAGGGAAGCGGCCGCGCTGCCTGGAGCCCCCGCCCCCAAGAGCACGACCCGGTCGCCGGGTGAGCGGAAGCCGGAGGTGCAGTGCAGCGTGACGTCTTCCAGCAACCCGACGGCCCCCACGACGGGCGTCGGGTAGACCGCCTCGCCATCGGTCTCGTTGTACAGGCTGACGTTGCCGCTGACGATGGGCACGTCCAGGGCCCGGCACGCCGCGGCCATCCCATTGATAGACTCCTCCAGCTGGTAGTACACGTCGGCCCGTTCAGGATTGCCGAAGTTCAGGCAATCCGTGAGCGCGATGGCCTCCGCGCCGACGCAGGCCAGGTTGCGGCATGCCTCCGCCACTGCGATTGCGCCACCCGCATAGGGGTCCAGGTAGCAGTACCGGCCGTTGCCGTCGACGGCGACGGCGATGCCCTTCGCCGTTCCGGGGACGCGCAGGAGGGCGGCGTCCGCAATGCCGGGGGCCACCACCGTATTCGTGCCCACCTGGTGATCGTACTGGCGGTACACGGACCGCCGGCTCGCTATGTTCGGAGACGCCAACAGGGCAAGCAGGGCTTGTCCGGGCGACGCGTCAGGGAGCGGCAGCGCAGCGAGGTCCACGGCTCGCGCGGCCTCGAGCCACGCCGGCGGCGTGCCCTGAAGGCGGTACTGGGGCGCCTCCGACAGCACCGAGACGGGAACCCGGGCTGCTGGCGCCCCGCCGTCATGGACCTGGGCCCATTGGTCATCCGTCACGCGCCCGATGACCGATGCCGTCAGGTCCCACCGTTCGAACAGGGCGCGAAGGTGGTCAAGGGAACTGGGCTTCACGATCAGCAACATGCGCTCCTGGGACTCGGAGAGCATGACCTCGTAGGGTGTCATCTCCGATTCCCGGCGCGGGACCCGGGCGACGTCGAGCTCCACGCCGGCGCCGCCCTTGGCCGCGGACTCGATGGCCGCGCTGGTCAACCCCGCTGCTCCCAGGTCCTGCATCCCGACGATTGCTTCGGGGAAGGTGGCGACGGCCTCCAGGCACGCCTCGATCAGGACCTTGCCGAGGAAGGGGTTTCCCACCTGCACAGTTGGCCGGAGCTCCCGCTCTCCCTGGAACGTCCGCGACGCGAGGCCGGAGGCGCCGTGGATGCCGTCCCTGCCGGTGTCCGCCCCCACGAGCAGGAAGACGTTCCCCTGCCCCGTGGCCTTGGCCGAGACCATCCGCTCCTTGGGCAGCACGCCGAGGCACATGGCATTCACGAGGGGGTTCTTGCTGTACGCGGGCGAAAAGGCGATCTCTCCACCCACGTCCGGGATGCCGATGCAGTTGCCGTACCAGGAGATGCCGCCGACGACGCCGTGAAAGAGGTAGCGGTTCGCCGGGTCCGCGGGCGGCCCAAAGCGCAGTGAGTTCAGGAGGGCGATGGGGCGCGCACCCATGGCCAGGATGTCCCGGACAATGCCGCCCACCCCGGTGGCAGCCCCGTGAAAGGGCTCGACAGCCGAGGGATGGTTGTGGGACTCGATCTTGACCACGAGGGCGAGGCCGTCGCCAATGTCGACGACCCCCGCGTTCTCGGACCCCGGAGACGTCAGAAGCCTGGGCGAATCGCTTGGGAAGCCGCGGAGCAGGGGCTTGGAATGCTTGTAGCCGCAGTGCTCGCTCCAAAGCGCGCCGAAGAGACCCAGCTCCACGCTGTTCGGCTCCCGGTCCAGCCGTTCGACGATCTGCACGTACTCTTGGGGCGAGAGTGCAATCTCTTGCAGGAGCTCCTGGGAGACGGCCACAGTCAGTACGCTCCATGGCGAAGTCTCGGGAGACCGTATCAGCGGTGAATCCAAGCGTCAAGCAATCGATGGGACTCCCTCGCTGTCTGCGGAGGAGGCGCCTTCCGCACTGCCGGAAACGGGGTTGACGCCTGGGGGTTTTTCGGATATAGTCGCATGTAGCTAATTTCACAGAGTTGGTCGAGATATGCTGCAAGGCGGGCTGGGCCTGATGGGTTTGGCTCGGCAGTAAGAATCCAACTGGGAACTAGATAGCTAAGGAGTGGAAGGATGAAGCGAAGCGCTCTCTGGACAACTATGGCAGCCATGGCCTTGGTCCTATCACTGATGGTCGCAAGCATCGTAGGAGTTTCCGCTGACACGGCGGGCGCTGGAGGCGCTACCTTGTCCTTTGGAGAGGGACTGGTCCAGGTGGCGGTGCCTCAAGGCGCCGTGACTGGAGATGTCGACATCACCTACACGAGTCTGGCTGCGGCCGACCTCCCGGCTCCGCCCCCTGAGGGCACCGGCCTGGGGTCCAACGCATTCTCACTCGGTGTCACCCCCGCCACCACCTTTGTCCGTCCGGTGAACATCACCGTGGCGTACAACGCAGACGACGTGACCGCCGGCGGGGACAACTACACGAACGTGAAGCTCTACGTGTTTGACCCGTCCTTCACCGCGTGGCTCCCCCTGGAGGCCACCATTCGGGACATCCCGGGTCTGACTCTCACCACACAGCAGACCATGCTTGGCACCTTCGCCGTCTTCGTGACCGGCGCGCCGCCCCCGACTCCGGAGCCGACGCCAGAGCCGACGGCAGAGCCGACCCCGCCCCCGACGGGCGACATTGCCCCTGGATCGGCCATGATGCTCGGCTTGGCGGGCGCGGGCTTCCTGCTCCTGGTAGGCGGCGGGTTCCTGTTCCTCCGCGATCCCCGGCGGAACAAGGCCTAACCAGCCAGGGCCCTCAATCCTCGTAACAAGAAAGAGGGGGCGGCGTTCAGCCGCCCCCTCTTCAGTGTGCCAGCGGCGAAGGGGACACCGCGCGTCGATCCGGGCGGGCGCCCGTCCCGATGCAGCCGCCTCCCTCCCGATGTTCCCCCACGGCCAGCTCCCCGACTCGGCCACTCCCTGACGGGCAGCCACCCGGAAGAGCCCGTCTCGCAAAGCTGGGTCATCCGAGTCTCTAATCGCCTGCATTCCCCCTTTCGACAGAATAGCGAGATGCGCCGCCGCGAACCGACCGCCAGCGACCCCCACAAAGCCGTCGCGCAGCGACCGGGAATCTAGGGTGGCGGCGTGGCGCCGGGAATCTCCCCCACTTCTAATGAGACAGGCTCAGAAGGAACCCCCTCCACCCTTCAGAACGTCGTCACGGCGCGTACCGGTGCATCGTCCTCAGGTGGTCGCAGGCGCGACGGCCTGTGGGGGGGGGTCGCGACATAGTAGAGCGGGGGCGGTTCAACGCCGCCCCCGCTCTCTGCCGTCGGCGCCGGACCGTAGCCCGTTCCGGCGCATCTGTCGTAGCTCTGATGGAGCTAGCCCCGGTAGCGGTATTTCCCCTCAACGAGGTCCCGGTTCAGACGCTTGTTGAGGTGGAGACCCTCCAGCACGAACTCCGTGGCCGAGGCGAACAGCGCCTCTTGGCTCTGCGGCTTAATGTCCAGCTTCGTGAGGACGGGCGATAGCCCTGCCTCGCCGCCGAAGCGCTCGACGTACACAAAGGATGGCACTTCGCTCCCCACCTCTGCCTGCAAGCCCTCATCGAAGCG
This sequence comes from Dehalococcoidia bacterium, assembly GCA_965197715.1. GTDB lineage: Bacteria > Chloroflexota > Dehalococcoidia > Lucifugimonadales > UBA1127. Next base: position 957,501 of record OZ240224.1, on the reverse strand, counting down.
TTGGAGGAGATCGTCGAACTCCTTGGGGCTGAAGTAGTAGCTGAAGACGTTGTGAATGGCCTTCCTGGTAAGGTCGTCGACAACTCGGGACTCGCGTCCGTCCTCCAGGGTTTCCAGCTCCACCTTCCCCGCCGTGGACGCCAGGATGTAGGGCAAGTCGCTGGGGCGGGGAGCGGCCTGCGCCTCCTTGTACCGGATCGCCCGGCGCATTGCGCATGCGACGATGGTCTCAAAGTTGGCGATGGAGACGCGCACGGATACGCCGGACCGCTGGTTGATTTCGGGGCTCTTTCGCGCGAGCGCGGTGAATTCGGCGACGATCTCTCTCATGTACGGCGGCACCGTGACCGTGGTGTCGGCGTCCTCGAAGTGCGTCCGCTCCTGGTCGACAATGTCGAGCTCGTGGTCCGTCGTGCGGGGGTAGTGGGTGCGGATCAGGGCGCCGTATCGGTCCTTCAGCGGCGTGATGATACGCCCCCGATTGGTGTAGTCCTCCGGGTTGGCGCTGGCCACCACGCACACGTCAACCGGCAACCGCACCCGGTGCCCCCGGATCTGGACGTCCCGCTCCTCCATCAGGTTGAATAGGCCCACCTGGATCCGCTCTGCCAGGTCTGGGAGCTCGTTGATGCAGAAGACGCCCCGGTTGGCCCTGGGGACGAGGCCGTAGTGGATGGTCAGCTCGTCCGAGAGGTAGCGCCCCTCGGCCACCTTGATGGGGTCGATCTCGCCGATGAGGTCCGCGATGGACGTGTCCGGCGTCGCCAGCTTCTCCGAGTAGCGGTCTGCCTGCGGGTACCAGGCGATCTCGACGTCCTCGCCCTTCTCCGCCACCTTTTCGCGGCAGGCCAGGCAGATGGGGTTGAAGGGGTTGTCGTTGATCTCGCAGCCCGCAATGACGGGGATCTCGTCATCCAGCAGGTTCACCAGGCTCCGGATGATCCGTGTCTTGGCCTGGCCGCGTTCCCCCAGGAAGATGATGTCCTGGCCGGCTAGGACTGCGTGCTCCACCTGGGGGATGACCGTGTCCTCGTAGCCCACGATGCTCGGGAACAGACGCTCCCCCTGGCGCATCTTGGCGACAAGGTTCCTGCGCAGCTCCTCCCTAACCGGCAGCACCTTGTAGCCGGACTGTCGCAGCTCGCCGATGGTCCCTGCGCGCCGGGCTGCGGCCGAGGGGTCTGGCTTGCGTCGTGGGGACCGTCTTTTTCCTGTGCTCACGTTTGTAACACCTACACCTTCCGGATGAGATTGCGCCGCCTAGTCTCACATCAGGGCAATGGTGTGTCAACCTAGCTGGTTGAGCCGGCAGAGGTGGGGGAAACGAGTCTCGCCCGGCCCTGAAGCGCCAGGGGCCCGGCAGGGCGACCCGTCATGCGGAGAAAGGGGCAGCTTGAGACCACAGCTCCTGGAGCTGCGTCCCGGCTGTCTCGTCCGACTGGCGGGCGCGATTGAAGACTGCGTCAAGCTGATCAAACAGGTCCGGATCGTGCTGAAATACACTGTCGCTGGGAATGGAGAAGGCCTGTGGACTGATGTGGGGGTGCTCCTGCCAGCGGCGATAGTAGGCTTCGTGGACCACAAGAACCTCGCTGAGGCGCACTTCCCAAACTCGGCGGATCGCGGGGCGTCCGCTGGTTGTCCTGACCAAGACGTAGCTACCCTGGGGCACGATGCGTCCTACCTGCTCGAAGATTGCTAGGAAGCGGGGGCGGGGGCTGGCCCGGAGCCCGCGCGAGGTGTCCGACGCGGGCCTTCCGGGGCGGGCAGGAAGGCTTCTGGTGCCGCGTCGCCGGGGGGCGCGGAGGCTTCGGGGCCCTCGGTCCCGCCAGGGGCGGCGGCCTCTTCGCTGATCTCGCATTCCAGGACGCGGGTCAGCTCCTCTCCCTCCACCGCCTCATGCTCGATGAGGTACCGTGCGATCATCTCCAGCCGGGCCTTGTTGTTGGTCAGCAGGTCTCTGGCCGTGACGTAGGCCTGCTCTACGAGGGAGTGGACCTCCTCGTCGATGGCTTCGGCAATCTTGTCGCTGTAGTCGCGCTGCTCGGACATTTCGCGCCCTAGGAACACCAGCTCTTCCCGGCGTCCGAAGGTCCGGGGGCCCAGCCCGGCCAGACCGCTGGAGCTCTTGATCTGAACGTCGATGCCCTCTTCGCCCGTCCTGATCCCCGCATTCTCCAGCGTCTCCAGGAGGCTTGCGCCAGGCTCCTTCCGGGAGCGGTAGACCTCACCCGTGTTCTTGGTGACCAGCAGGTCCTCGCCGTACACGGCGATGATCCGGACGTTTCTGGCTCTGGCCCACTCTATAACACTGCTGATGGGCGCCTCTTCAACTGTCGTGTCCAGAACATCGAACATGGCGAAGCGGGTGATCATCTGCCGGGCGATGCGCGTGGCCTGTTCCAGGTCGTTGCTGGCGCCCGTGGTGATCTCGCCGAAGGTGATCTGCTCCGCGACGCGGCCGCCCATGGCCACCGCGAGCTGGGCCTCGAACTGGTCCTTGGTTCCCAGGTAGCGGTCTTCTTCCGGCAGCATGCGGGTGTAGCCGCCCATGGAGCCGCGGGCCACGATGGAGATCTTGTGGACTTTGTCCGCGTGGAGGTGCATCTGCGCGACGAGGGCGTGACCGGCCTCGTGGTACGCGGTGAGCTCCTTCTCATGCAGTGAGAAGACCCGGCTCTTGCGCTCCGGCCCCGCGACGAGCCGGTCGATGGCTTCCCCGAGCTCAGAGTTTCCGATGTCCTTCCGGGCCCTGCGGGCCGCCAGGATAGCGGCCTCGTTCAGCAGATTGGCGAGGTCCGCGCCGCTGAAGCCGGGGGTCTCCTTGGCGATGACGTCCAGACCAACCCCATCCTCAATGGGCTTGCCCTTGGCGTGTACGTCCAGAATGGCCCGGCGCCCCACCATGTCCGGCAGGTCGAGGGTGACTCTGCGGTCGAAACGGCCCGGACGCAGGAGCGCCGGGTCGAGGATGTCCGGGCGGTTCGTGGCGGCGACGACTATGACGTTAGTGCCGGTGTCGAAGCCGTCCATCTCCACGAGTATCTGGTTCAGCGTCTGTTCCCGCTCGTCGTGGCCCCCGCCGAGGCCGGCGCCCCGGTGCCGGCCCACCGCGTCAATCTCGTCGATGAAGATGATGCAGGGCGCGTTGCGCTTTGCCTGATCGAAGAGGTCCCGCACGCGGGAAGCGCCCACGCCAACGAACATCTCCACAAACTCTGACCCGCTGATAGAGAAGAAGGGGACCGCCGCTTCTCCCGCCACGGCCCTGGCCATGAGCGTCTTTCCCGTCCCCGGGGGGCCCATGAGGAGCACGCCCCGCGGCACGCGCGCGCCCAGCGACGCGAACCGCTCGGGGTAACGGAGGAACTCCACCACCTCCTGCAGCTCCTGCTTGGCTTCGTCGGTGCCGGCCACGTCCGAGAACGTCACCGTGGGCCGGTTCCCCATGATGACGCGCGCGCGGCTTCGTCCAAAGTTCATCGTTTGGCTGCTGGAGCCCTGGGCCTGGCGCATCATGAATAAGAGGAGCGCGCCGATGAAGATGACCGGGAGAAACGAGATGATGAGGCCGAAGAGGCTGCCGAAGCCGCTCCTTCCCTTTACCACCACATCCACACCCGACGGGCCGGTGTTCGCCCCGCCCGCGGTCAGGATCTCCATCATGCTGGCGCCGTCTTCCTTGTGGGAGGTATACGTCTCCCCCAGCTTGGTCGTCACCGTCAGCTTGTCGCCCGACACCTCAATCCGGTCAAGCGTCCCCGCACGCGCCTGGTCGATGACCGTGCTGATCGGCTCCTCTGACGCGCCGATGGGAGACTGGAACACATTCATGAAGACTACGAGGACCGCGATGATGATGAGCACATAGACAATCGCGTTCCTCACGAGCCTTGGGGTCATTCGTACCTCCCGGCGCGAAACTGCGCCACGGCGCAGTCAGCCTATCGTCGTATCTTAGCCCAGTGACTTCCAAAAAGCAAAGAGCGCTTGATGGCGCCCGGAGAGCTCGCGGATGCCCCCTCACCTTGCACTACGTCTGGCAGCGCTTCCTTGGATGCCACCGGCGGCCTCGCCCCGGCGGGCACGGGGAGGTCGACGCGACGCCTACCGGGGGGAAGGGAGAACAGAGGGGGCAGCCTCCGACCGCGCCGGGGGCGCTAGGGCTGGGCGAGGTAGATGCAGTGGTGATGGCTGCGGTTGATGCGCTCTTCATCCGTGGCCTCTACGCCCAGCACCAGGCTCACGATCCGTTGGTCCAGGACGCAGACGGCGGCGTTCTCCATGGCGATGCTGCGGAAGGGGCAATTCATCAAGTGGGCCCGCACCGCCCCTCCCTCTTCCTCCATCGTCGGAGCGAACTGGTGCTCCGACAGCAGTTCCTGCAAGACGGCTACCCGCTCGGCAAGGGGCTCTCCCTGCAATCGCTCCTGGTAGGGCTCCACGATGCGGTCGGCAATGCTGGACAGAAGCTCTTCGACGTTGGGTCCGGGGTGAGCGCCCGCCGGGGAGTTCTCCAGGGAACCCAGGGCTTGCAGGACCCACTGGAGCAGGTTCTGGTACCGCTTCGGCAGCGCCTCCATCCCCTCTTCCGTGAGGTAGAAGGAGTGCTGGGGGCGCCCCGGCTTGTTACGGACGACGTGGTAGGCGACTAGCCGGTCCCGTTGCAGGATATCCAGGTGCCTGCGGACGCTGGCGGCCGCCATCCCCAGCTCTTGGGCCAACTCCTCTATGGTTGCCACCGGCGACTGCTGAAGCAGCGCCACGATAGCTTGGCGGGTCCCGTCCACGAGTGTCACCATAGGCGATGCTCTGGATGCTCAACCAAGTCTAGCGGTGCAAAGAGGTGCTGTCAAGCTAAAAAACATATAAGTGCAGTAATACACATTTATTGAGAGATGCTTGACAATGACGAAATCCTATGCTACTGTTCTTCTCCGAAGCAAACCGAAGGTTGCTTCTGAGGAAGGAAGGTACCGGCAGCCATGAGCGAAGAGCGGATCCTGAATACCCAGGGGGCAGCTACCCTAGAGGCGGAGTGCACCCACCACTGGGTCATTGAGACTCCATCCGGCCCCGTCAGCCACGGAGCTTGCAAGCGGTGCGGCCAAGAGCGGGAGTTCAAGAATTATCTGGAGAACACTCCCTACTGGGAGGACGACGTCTACCTGAACCAGGTGACCTCCGGTGCGCGGTTCCGCACCGCCGATGTCGACGCCGACTCTGCCGACGGCAGCGAGGACTAACCTCTCCCGCGACAACGGCATGGCGGGAGGACGCTCCTCTGCCCGCGGGGACCGGGCCATCTCATTGGCCGTTTGGCTCCGGCCCTTCCCCGCTTTGGATCTCAGCGGCGAGGGGCCGGGACCGGAAGTAGAGCCCCCAGCGCTGCATCAGCTCGTGCACCCGCGGGTCTTGGAGCTTGACCAGCTCGCCGAGGAACCCGGCAAGGGCGTGAGCGTGTCGCAGCTCTTCTGAGCAGACCCACGAGGCCTCGGCGGGCGCCGCGTAGAGAAGTCCGTTCTGGTGCTCGCACTGGAGCTCCACGCGGGTGCCCCCCGTGTCCTGTTTAACCGTCACCCCGTAGTCTGCCATTCATCCCCCTCCGTGAGCAGCGTATCGGTGGATTCCGAGTCGTTGGGCCCATTCGTCAGGGCCCTAGTTGCGGCGGAGGAAGAGCAGGAACTCGAAGATCGGCACTCTTCGCTCCTGGCGCAGGCACAGGATGGCGTACTGCATGAACATCCTGGCCAGGCCGGGGTACTTGAGGGAGTCCGCTCCAATGACGACGCGGGGCGTCTCAAGTGCGAGTTCAACCTCGATTTCGGCGGCGTCCTCTTCGCTGATCTCCAGATCGATGGTCCTGCCTGCGCTCTCCTCGATGCGCTGCTGCATTCGTCGAATGAACTCCATGTCCTGCATACGCTGTCCAAACCAGGGCCGCAGCGGCTGCCGGCCCTGCAACTTGTACGGAAGCGCCGGCCCCGCTGAGCGCTGAGCCTTGTCCCTCGCCCGTCCACGTGCCGCCCGACGTTGTGGCTTCAAGCTGAGCACCTGTATAATAGCGCAAGCCTGTAGCGCGATAGAAGGCCCGGACCCAACTGGAGCGGCGCCCTTGTACCTGGACATGCATACGCACTCGGTCTCCTCCGACGACGCCCGCGCAACCGTGGAGCAGTACCTCAAGTGGATCCACTCCCTCCGCCGCAAGGGGTACCGCGTGGACGGCATCGTGCTGACGGAGCACCGGAAGTTCGACCGCGACCTGGACTACTCCTCCCTGGCCCGCGAGTACGGAGTGCTGGTGCTGAAGGGATCGGAGCTTGATACGCGGTACGGCCACGTCCTGGTTTACGGCGTCAACGACCAGCTCAGCAGCGCCTTCGACTTCGCCGACGTCACGCTGGACACCCAGGCGGTCATCGACGAGGCGCGGCGGTGCGGCGCCTTTGCCGTGCCCGCCCACCCGGGAAGGGCGGGCATTGGCCTCGCCGAGTTCCTGGACCGGGGCGCGGAGCTGAACAGCTTCGACGTTGTGGAGGTCCTCAACCACGGCAGCCGTCCGGGCGAGAACCAGCGGGCGGCGGCGCTGGCCGCGCAACGCGGCCTCCGGGGCATCGGCAGCAGCGACGCCCACTTCACCAGCGCCATTGCGTCATGCATGACGGAGTTCGACGCTCCCATCCGCCACGAAGCAGACCTGGTGGAGGCCCTGCGGGACGGCGGGTTCCGGCCAGTTTCTCTGCAGGAGACCGCGGCGGCCGGCTCGGCATAGGCGGGCCGGCGCCAGGCACACCCGTGAATCAGCGAGTGTCCGGAACGAGATGACAACTGAACGCAAGCTGGAGTTCAATCGCGCCCTGCTTGGCGTCGAAGCCGAGTCCGGGCGTTTCCCGGTCACCGAGGGCACCATCCACGACTTTTGCGGCATGGTCGAAGAGACCAACCCGCTCTACCGAGACCTTGAGGAGGCCAGGCGCCGGGGCTACCGCGGCCTGGTGGCGCCCCCCACCATGGTCAACCTCTACGTCCGCCGGCTCATCAAGCCGGACGCCAAGCTCAGCTTCAAGGGGACCCGCCTTCACGCAGGACAGACCCTGGCGGTCCACCAGCCTATCTGCGCCGGCGACGTGCTCACTGCGTACACGCAGCTCGCGGAGGTGTACGCCAAGACAGGCAGGACCGGGACCATGGCCTTCATGGTGTGGGAGACCCGCTTTGTCAACCAGGAGGAAGTCACCGTGGCCAGTGTGCGGGAGTCCTTCATGAGCCGGCCATAGTAGGCAGCGTGGACCAATGCAGCACTACTATGAGGAGCTTGAGATAGGCGACGAGGTGGGACCCCCCGTGGACGTCGTCATCCGTACGGACCGCGTCGTCGACTTCGTCGGCTACTGGCGGGAGGAGGGCCTCGACGCGCGCTTCACGTCGGACGAGCAGGCCAGGAAGATGGGCCTTGAAGGCGCCATCGTTCCAGGCGTCATGACGATGGCCCACCTCTCCAAGCTCCTGACGGACTGGTCCGACGGCGTGGACCTGAAGCTGCTTGACGTGATCTTCCGCCAGCCCGTGTTCCACAACATGCCGCTGACGCTTCACGGCCTGGTAACGGACAAGCGCATCGATGGCGGTGCGGGCACCATCGAGGCGGACCTGTACGCGGACTCCCCGGAGCATGGCCGCCGGATCACCGGCAGGGCGGTCTTCACGCTGCCGCTTCGCTCGTCCTAGCGCCTCGGGGCGCTGTTCCCCCGCGGCCGTTGGCGCGGCGGCCCTCTTCGCGCTTCCCCATCGCGGTTGACATGCCCTGGGTATGGCGGTAGTCTCCGCTTCAGCAAGCCCCGCTCGCCATAGCGTCCGGGCGGCGAGCTTCCTCGTGTCCCCACCAGGGCCTGCGCCCGCATTGAAAGGACTGGATGCCTCTTGTCCGATGAGAAAGAGGCTCCGCCCGGAGCCGATACTCCTTCGAGTGAACAGCGGCAGGCGCCTCCCGCATCTGCCGAAGACATCCTTGATGTCCGTGTTGGAGAAGGAGGGCGGAGGGGCAGAGGCGGCCGCGGGTCGGCCCACGGGGACCGGAATCTCACGGAAGGAAGCGTCCGTAAGAACCTCTGGACCCTCTCCTGGCCCCAGATGGTGGAGGGGGCCCTCAACTCCCTGGACCAGACGGCGGACCTCTTCTGGGCGGGCCACGCCGTCGGCTTTCGCGCCATTGGCGGCCTGGGCGTAGCCCAGTCCTACTCGCGGCTCATCATGACCGGGCGCATGGGCCTGGACATGGGCATGCAGGCCATGATCTCGCGGGCGGTGGGCGCGGGCCGCATCGACCTGGCGAACCACGTGGCCCTCCAGGGGTTTACCCTCACGGCCATCTTCGCCATGATCATGGTCTTCATCGGCATCTTCCTTGCCGACAGCCTCCTGCACATCGTTGGCGTGAGCGACGCCGTCGTTGCGGAGGTGTCCCTCTACCTGCGGATCCAGTTCGTGGGGGCCGCGGCCATGAACTTTCGCATGTCCACGGGCTCCGCCCTCCAGGCCTCAGGGGACTCCATGACGCCCATGAAGGCGACCATGCTGTCCCGCGTCGTCCACCTGGTCCTCAGCCCCTTCCTCATCTTTGGCTGGCTTGGCGTTCCCGAGATGGGCATTGCCGGCGCCGCCGTGGCCAACGTGGTCGCGCACTCCCTGGGCATGTTCTGGAACCTCTACGCTCTCTTCACCGGCAGCTCTCGACTCCACCTGACGCTGCAGGGCTACCGTCTGGACATTCCCCTCATGGTGCGCATGGTCAAGATTGGCGGGCCGGCCTCCGTGGCGATGATGGAGCGGGTCTTCGCGCAGCTGATCCTGGTCCGGCTGGTCACCCCCTTCGGCGACGCGGCCCTGGCCGCCTTCACCATCACCCGGCACCTTGAGCACTTCACCAGCCTGGGGAGCATGGGTTTCGGACGAGCTTCCGGGGTCCTAGTGGGGCAGAACCTGGGCGCCGGGAGGCCGGAACGGGCCAAGAGCACCGTTCGATGGGCCGCTGCCTACGTCACGGCGATCCGGGGCGTGGTGGCCATCTTCCTCTTCGCCTTCCCTGCCGTCTTCATCGCCGCCTTCAACAGCAGCCCGGAGTTCGTGGAGGTTGGCGCCATCTGGCTCCGCATCCAGGCCATTGGCGGGCTGGCCATGGGCACGAGCATGGTGTACCAGCAGTCCTTCAGCGTGGCGGGCGACACCCTGGCGCCGATGGTGGTGAACCTGGTGGTTGAGTGGATCCTGGAGATTCCCGCCGCCTACGCCCTTTCGCAATGGACCGTCTTGGGGCAGTACGGCATCGCCATCGCCACGGCGGGCGCCATGACCGTGCGCTTTCTCCTCTACGCCATCTACTTCGTCCACGGCCGGTGGCTGCGGGTCAAGGTGCTCTAGGTCGCTGGCGGTCGCTAGCGCGACGGCTTTGTGGGGGGAGGGCGGAGCAGGTCGTTGGGGAGCTTGGCCACCTCGGTCAGGAGCAGTGCCATTTGATAGACTCCCTTTGTAAGATAGTTCTGCGTTTTTTGTCATCTTTTGAAGCCGGCCGGGGGGCAAAACAGCTATTGTTTCCCGGGGGGGCGCCCTTGCCGAAGCTGTTGGATGGTCCTCCTTTGATTGACTTCCGTCCGGGTCCCTTGCCGGGCCGGGTGGACCCGGCGGCGTCTTCCGCAGATGGGCGAGGAGGGGGTTGTTCCTGGAGGGGGCACGCTGCAGGACCTCCAGCAGGGCCGGGTCTGCGTCCACCTGCGGGCATGGGGGCCTCCTTTCCTCGTCTGCTGTGCTGGTGGTCGCTGCGCGACGGGGTGAGGGATGCCCCGCGCCGCCCCCTGGATTCCCGCCTTCGCGGGAATGACGGTGGGTGGGTGCGGGAATGACTGGTCGCTGCGGGCGGTCGCATGTACGGGAGGACGCTCTACGCCGAGGCGGTGACAGCGGCCGGACCGGCTTCGTAAGACCAGGAACGACATCGCTCCGACGGCGGCCGAGGCACGAGCCCCGCTAGCGCGGCGAGGCCCGCCGGCCACGGCTCCACCGTCGGGGTAACTTGCGCCCCACATTGTCAGAACAAAGCCCGGGCCGGTGAGAGCGGGCACGTCGGCGCCGTATCGGCGCCCGCGCCTCCGCTCCCCCGCCGCTGTCTCGCCGGGCGTCCCCTCGCCTACCACTGCCCGCTGACGGCCCGTGCGCCGCCACCATCGCGCCGACGTGGACGGCGATGCAGGACCGCCTCCATCGGACCGGTTGCCCACGGCATCCCACCTCCTTCGCCGCCTTCATCGGCGGCTGGTGCCTGTAAGAATAGAACGCATATGCTGTCTTGACAAGAGACGGATGGCACAGGTCGCTGGCGCGACGGCCATGTGGGCGAGGGTTGGGAGCGTTGCGTCGGTAGGTGTCTCATCAAGGGTGATGGGGTCTGTGGTGGGGGGGACCCCACCGCCGCGCCGCCACCCTGGATTCCCGCTTTCGCGGGAATGACGGTGGGGGTGGGGGTCCTTCGACAGGCTCAGCAACTGTCTTAGCTGTCAAGAGTTGAAACCGGCGGGGTCCCAACGGCGATAGTCCCGTACCATGACGTTGAGGATGGTCAACAGCTTGCGCATGCAGGCGGTAAGGGCTACCTTCTTCGGTTTCCCGGCAGCACAGAGGCGTTGGTAGAATGCCTGGAGCACGGGATTGTACCGGGTGGCAACCAGGGTTGCCATGTAGAGCGCAGCCCGGACATGCTTGCGACCTCCCCACACCGATCGCTTCCCGCGAAAGGCGCCGCTGTCTCGGTTGAAGGGCGCCACCCCCACTAGGGCAGCGATCTGCCCGCGGTTCAGGGCGCCCAGTTCCGGCAGTTCCGACAGGAGGGTCATAGACAAGACCGGCCCCACGCCGGGGGCGCTTCGCAACAACTGGTCTTTGGCCTTCCACATGGGCGAGGAACGGATGGTATCGTCCAGGTCTCGATCCAGCTGCTCCAGGTTGTCTTTCATCCACTGGATATGCTCCTGAACCTGGGGGCGTATCCGCCGGGTGGCGGTGCGGAGCCGGTTCCCTTCCGCAGCGATCATCTCCACCAGTTGGCGGCGCCGGGCTACCATGGCGACCAGTTCCCTGGCGGTGGCATCGGGCAGCGGTCGTACCGCGGGCTGGACGGCTTCGGCAAAGTGGGCCAACGCATGAGCGTCCAGGGCGTCCGTCTTGGCCAGCTTCCCGGTGGCCCGGGCAAAGTCCCGCACCTGCCGGGGATTCACCACTACGACGTGCAGTCCCGTTGACGCCAGTTCCGCTGCCACGAGCGCTTCCATGCCACCGGTGGCTTCCAACACCACCAACTCCGGCCCTACCCCCTTGAGGAAACCCGCCAGAGAGCTGATGCCCTCCGGGGTGTTGGAGACCTCCTGTGCTTCACCTGTTGGACGGACCGCCAGGTCCAAGCGCTCCTTGGAAACGTCAATGCCAACAAACACTGGGGCTTCCTTCATTCAACTCCCTCCTTTCACGTCAGTCCTCCTACTCCGGCCCTTCCTTGCTCATCCGGGCTCCATGGCCCGATCAACTTGTATGATCAATACGCTCGGTCAATAGGCCTATTGGCTGGGCAGGCGGGGAGGGCGCGTCGTAAGCAACTGGGTGAGCCAGGCGGAACCCTGGACTGCACCGGCGAACAGTGAGACACCCTTCCCTCCGTACTGGTCGCTCCGAACGGATACACGGGCTTCGGGCCCGCATCTACAAGTGTGGAGGACACAGGCACCATCAAACCGGGAGGGTAAGGCATGGAAGTGGTAGCAGGCATTGACGTAGGCAAAGCCAGCTTGGACGTTTCGGTATCAGAGGGTCCGGTACTCCGGTTCGACAACACGGCGAAAAGCATTACCAGGCTGCTGAAACATCTGAAGGAGCAGTGCACCACCATGACCGTGTGCGAATCCACCGGCGGGTACGAGCGGCTGCTGGTCAGCCGGTTGCGGAAGGCCGAGATAGCAGTGCGCGTGGCTCACCCGAGCCGGGTGCGTTCCTTCGCCCGGGCTTGTGGCTACGAAGCCAAGACCGATCCTAGAGACGCTCAGGTGCTGTCCCGTTTCGGCCAAGTGTTCCCTGATTCAGACACGCCGGAACTGGAGCCGGAACGCGAGGAATTGCAGGACTTGCTGCGGAGGCGGCGGCAGTTCGTGGAACAGCGAGTCCAGGAGCTGAACCGGCTGGACAAGGGCGTCTCCGCTGCCGTTGCCAACTCTACCAAGCGCCACATCGCCTGGCTGGACAAGGAGATTGCGCAGCTGGAGGAGGAGTACCAGGAAGCGCTGCAGAGTAGCTCTTCCCTGGCAGAGCGCGCCGCGTTGTACCGCACCGTGCCTGGCGTGGGACCATTGACCGCTGCCATCCTGGTAGCCCATCTGCCCGAACTGGGCCATTGGGACAGCAAAGCATTAACCTCCCTGGTGGGTCTGGCCCCCTGGTCTCGAGATAGCGGCCAGAAGCGAGGCCAGAGGGCAATCCGGGGCGGCCGCGGCATAGTGCGTAAAGCCCTCTACCTCTCTGCATGCTCAGTGATTCAGGTCAATGGCGAACTACGCCGTTTCTATCAGAACCTGCGTCAACGTGGGAAACCTGGAAACTTGGCCTTGGTGGCAGTGATGCGCAAGCTGCTGTTGCAGTTGAACGCGCTAGCCCGGCGGCAAACACCCTGGGTTGTTCGGCCCGGATAGAGGTATCTACTCCTCAATTTGGCAAAGACCTTGACACCCAACCACGGATACTGTTCGGGCTCTGAGCAGGTTGGGCGTGACGACCTCGCTGAGCCACGGTCTTTGAAGACCCAGGACGGATCGGTCTGTCACGCCCTATCCAAGATACAAGGATGGCGGAAGGGGCGGGGACGCTGGCGCGACGGCCTTGTGGGGGGATGCCCCGCCCGGCGGCCCCACCCTGGATTCCCGCTTTCGCGGGAATGACGGTGGGGGGAGTGCGACGCGGGTGGTTCGACAAGCTCACCATGGCGGAAAGGGGCCTCGGCTGGCGCGACGGCTTTGTGGGGGGAGGGTTGGGCACGAGGCTGGCCTCTACGGGGAGGCGTCCGAAGAGCGTCGAGCCCCGTTGCCCCCCCTCCGCTCACGCCCTTCGAGTGCCTCAGGGTGAGCGGCCCCATTCCCTGTGTGCACCGCTCAGCTGGTTCAAGTGCCTCACCATGAGCGGCCGAGCGGAAGGCCCCGCGCCGAGAGTCCCCCGCCGCGCCTCGCCACCCTGGATTCCCGCTTTCGCGGGAATGACGGTGGGGGGAGTGCGACGCGGGTGGTTCGACAAGCTCACCATGGCGGAAAGGGGCCTCGGCTGGCACGACGGCTTTGTGGGGGGAGGGTTGGGCACGAGGCTGGCCTCTACGGGGAGGCGTCCGAAGAGCGTCGAGCCCCGTTGCCCCCCCTCCGCTCACGCCCTTCGAGTGCCTCAGGGTGAGCGGCCCCATTCCCTGTGTGCACCGCTCAGATGGTTCGAGAGCCTCACCATGAGCGGCCGAGCGGAAGGCCCCGCGCCGAGAGTCCCCCGCCTCGCCACCCTGGATTCCCGCTTTCGCGGGAATGACGGTGGGGGGTGGGGCGCGGAGTTGACGGCTTTAAGTACGTCGCCTATAGTCTGCCAGTAGCCCCGGCCCAGCGACTGCTGGGGCGATGGAGGAGCCATGGCCAGAATCAAGCACATCGCCATTGCGACCGAGGACCCCGGCAAGACGGCGGCATTCTACAAGGACGGCCTCGGGCTCACCGAGGTCGGAAGGGTAGACTCGCCCCTGGCCGAGGGCTACTACCTCAGCGACGGCTACATCAATCTCGCGGTGCTGAAGTTCAAGGACGACGACGCGGCCACCACCGAGGGCAAGCCCCGGCACACGGGCATCCACCACTTCGGCGTCGAGGTGGAGGACATGGGGGAGGCGCGCGCCCGCATTGAGAGCGCGGGCGCCAAGCACCGCCCGCTCGGCGGCATGGAGGCCGCGCCCCCGCGCCAGACCAACATGGAGGTCAAGTTCCTTGGGCCGGACGGCGTCACCGTGGACCTCTCGGAGACCGGCTGGGTTGGGACCTCCGGCTCGTGACGCCGCCGGCTACCCCGCACAGGTGATAGGGGCAGGGGGAGAACGCGGCGGACCGGCGCGCGGGGTTGACTGTTTGGGCAGCCGTGCTCGCCCGTGAGCGCTGAGCCGCAGGCGGCCGGGAAGCCCCGGATCTACTATGGCTGGTTCATCGTCCTGGCCATTGCCCTCACGGGGTTCACGCAGAGCGCCGAGACGTTTCCGGTCCTCGGAGTCTTCCTCAAGCCCATCACCGAGGAGTTTGGCTGGAGCCGCAGCGTCTTCACCGGCTCCATGACCGTGGGCACCCTCATGGGCGCCGTCGTCGCGGTGGCCGTGGGCCCGTTCCTGGACCGCTTCGGCCCCCGGTGGCTCCTGACGTTTGCCCTCCTTGTCCTGGGGGGAACCCTGCTGCTGATGGCCTGGATAACCAGCCTGTGGCAGTTCTACGCCCTTCAGATCCTGGGCCGCATCGTCGCCATGGGCGTGCTGAGCATCGCCAGCAGCGTCGTGGTCCCCAAGTGGTTCATCAGGAAGCGGGGGAGAGCCGTCGCGATCAGCAGCATGGGGATGCGGGCCGGGAACACCGTGACCCCGCTCTACGTCCAGCTCTTCGTCAGCATCGGAAACTGGCGCCTGGCCGCGGGCTTGGCGGGGCTCGTCGTGTGGGTTGTGTCGCTCCTGCCTGCGGCCATACTTCTGAGGAGGCGGCCGGAAGACCTGGGCCTGCTCCCGGACGGCGCCTCGCCGCGGGCGGGCAGGGGAGGGGGGCGTGTGGAGCCCGGTCCCGCCGGCGCGGCTGCGCCAGCCCTGGAAATCTCCCTCTCGCTCCGCCAGGTGCTCCGGGAGCCGTCGTTCTACCTGCTGGTCACGGCCTTTGGCCTGGCCTTCATAGCGGGCCCGGCCATCAGCCTTCACATGATCCCGTACCTCACGGACAAGGGCATCGGCGCAGGTGTGGCCGTGACCGTGGTGGCCCTCTGGTCTTCGGGATCGGCGGTGGGCTCACTGGCGTCGGGCTTCCTGGCAGAGCGGTACACCATTCGCAAGATCATATCCGCCGCCTTCCTGCTTGCGGCTATCGGCTACCTGCTCCTGCTGCGCTTGGAGTCGACGCCGGCGGTGCTGCTGTGGGGGCTCTACTTCGGCCTGGTGCAGGGCGGCTCCTTCACGCTGCAGCAGGTCATCTTCGCGGACTACTACGGGCGGGACTCGCTTGGCGCCGTGCGGGGGGTGGTATGGCCGGTGCAGAGCGCGGCCAACGCCGGGGGGCCGCTGGCGGCGGCGCTAGCGTACGACGCCACCGGGGGCTACGAGCTCATCTTCAGTCTCTTTGTCGTGGCCACCCTGGTGTCCGCCGTCTGCATCCTCTTTGCCAAGCCCCCCGGGCCCAAGGTCCCTGCCGGCGCAGGTCCCCGGGGGCCGTAGGGGCTTGGCCTGGTCCGAGTCGCGCTGTACAGCGGGGCGTCGCGGTGGCACAATGCACTGACGCAAGAGGACAGGGTGCGGCGGCACGCGCCGCATCCAATCAGAGGGAGGTGAGCAGGATGGGGTCAGCGACAATTCTCTACGTGGGCAGTGATCAGGGACTGTTTACGCTCAGGAGCGAGGACGGTCAGAGCTGGGACACTCAGGGGCCCTCCCTCAGGGGTTGGGCTGTTCCCAAGCTTGACGTGCAGGCGGCGCAGCCCAACCGCGTGGTCGCCGGCACCCGGGGCGACGGCGTGTGGGTCAGCGAGGACTTCGGGGAGACGTGGGGCAAGCCGTCCTACGGCAGGTCCGGCCCGGGCAAGGTGCGCTCCGTGGCCATCGACCCGGAGGACCCCAACACCATCTACGCGGGCGGTGAGCCCATCGACATCTTCGTCAGCCGCGACGCCGGACGGTCGTGGGAGCGCATGGCGTCCGTGTGGGACGAGCCCTCCCTGGCCGCGGTGAGCTACCCGGTGCCCATCGTGGAGCCGCACGTGCGGCACATCGTCTTCGACCCCCGCTCGTCGGACACCATCTACGCCGCCATTCAGGTGGGCTTTATCATGAAGAGCACGAACGGCGGTCGGACGTGGAAGCTGCTCGACCAGGGGCTGGACTCCGACGTGCACACGATCGCCGTCGACCCGACGAACCCGGACCGCGTCTTCATCGCCACCGGCGGCCACGACGCGCGCAGCGGTCGCGTCAAGGGCCGCGCGCTCTACATGAGCACGGACGCGGGCGAGTCGTGGGACCCAACCGCGTTGGAGTTCGAGCAGGAGTACTCCGCCCCGCTGGCCATTCACCCGGACAACCCGGCCGTCATCCTCTCCGCGGTGGCCAACGGCAATCCGGGCAGCTGGCGCGCCCGGCCTTCCGGTGCGGAGGCGACGCTCATCCGGTCCGACGACGGGGGCGAGCACTGGACAGGCGTGGAGCAGGGCCCGTCGTCGACGGAGTTCACCGATGCCATCGTCTTCGACGAGTCAGACCCGGACCGCGTGTACCTGGGCCTGCGCAGCGGTGAACTGTACGGGAGCCGGGACGGCGGCAGGTCGTGGAGCCCGCTCAACGTGACGGTGCCCTCCGTCAGCGACTTGGCGTGCGTCCGCGCGTAGCCGGTCAACACGCTAGAGCAGCCCGGCCTAGACAGGACGACCAGCGGGCCGCTCATCCACCGGCCAAGCCGGTATGGACGGCCCGCTGACTCTAGGGCTGCTTGCCGGCCAGCTGAACGGCTCCCTGGAGGGCCACGTAGTAGCCGTACAGGCCCAGGCCCGTCACGACGGCCTTGCACACCGGGGCAAATGCCGAGCCGGCCCCGCGCGCGGCGGGATTGGAGACGTGGACCTCGATGGTGGGGAAGCGCACCTGGGCGATGGCCGTGACGAGGGCGGGAGCGCCGGCCATGAACCCCGCCGGGTTGATGATGGCGGCGTCAACGTCCGTGTCGTGGGCGCGGTAGAAGGCGTCGGCGACCTCACCGGCGACGTTCGAGTGGAAGAGCTCCACGGATACGCCGAGCTGGTCGGCGTAGGACTGGATCTGGCGGTTGTAGTCGTCCAGCGTCTGCGTGCCGAAGACCTCTATCTGGGCCTTGCCGCGCATGTTCATGCCGGCGCCGTGGACGACCAGGACCTTTGTCATGCTTTCCTCTGGCGGGATGGGTGGGGGCGGCGTGGTGGGGAAGGTTTGCCTGCAGGGCCTCGCCGGGTGGGCGCAACGAATTGCAGCTTTTCCATTTCCTTCCTGGTGAACGGGCGGACCTTGGTTGGAATCGGTAAGGGCTGCGGCTCCACGCGTTCCCGGTCCGCGTCCTCGCCAAACCGAGCGTAGATCTCGAGTTTGCGTATACCCACTATCCGGGCAATATGGCGGTAGATTCGGCTGTCGCTCGTCACGAACGTCACATCCTGGAGGCGTTGGGCTGCCAGCAGCTTGAGGATGATGCCGTCCAGGTAGGATAGAGACAGCGGCACGTCGCTGGGCAAGAGAAGCTCCACCTGGCCGGAGTCAAGCAAGGGCCGTAGCTGCTCGTAGGTCTCCTCGCCGCGCCGCCGCGTGAGCGTCGGATGGGACGGGGTTACTCTTTGTATCGTTGTCATCTTACCGCCCTCTTTCCGGAATGGAAATCTCCACTTGAACACCTGACAAATCGTGGGAGGTGACTCCAAATCTCGTCCCCAACTTGTCTATGATAACGCGGCCGTTCCCCGAGGTTATCGTGAGCCGGCCGTTCGCTTGTCGTACGTCGTCGTTGACTTCAGTGAGGCCCATACCGCCCTCCCACTTGCCGCTGACCAGAGGCTCGAGCGCCTTCAGGATCGCGTTTGTGTGGTGACGGCGCCTCAGGTAAGCGTACTCGGGTTTCTCAGCCAAGCTGGCGCGTATTCCTATCCCGCAATCGCCCATCGCCATCACAACGCGCCGCAGGTTCGGATAGTACTGCATCGCTAACGCTGCCAGAGGCTGTTCCGCGTGCCGCGCGAAGTTATCTACTAACTCCGATACGATGGTTGCGAAGAACGATGTATCGATGTCCACCTGGTTGCTGCGAAGAAGGTTCAGTATCAGGTTGGTCACATCCTCAGCAATGTAGGGACGATTCTCCAGGTCCACGATATCGTCGAGTGAAGTCGAAGTTGCAAATCGACGCAACGGCTCGTCCTCAATTGCCCCTGGTCTGAAGTTGAAGCGGTCAAAGAAGTTCTGCCTCCGGAGGTACCGACGTGCACTTGGCTTCTTTGGCAGCACAACGCGGAACAACTTCCCTCTCGCATTGTGGTATCGAAGGAACATCCCCAAATAGACCAGTGCGTATGGGGAGAAGAACGTGACTTCAGAAAGATCAATTCTTGGCCGCTTTATACGTCGATTGACCTGAGAGCACAGCCCATCCACCGTCGAAGCAGTGAGTCGCATCAGTATACCGGCGTGGCCCTAGTCGACGTAGCGCTCGGAGGGGCCGCGGCGGTCGCGGAGGTGGCTGGTGTCCACGGCGCGCTGGCGGTTGAGGGCGCCGTGGACCTCCAGCGTCGCCTCGTCCTTCCAGTACTCCATCAGGGCCATCTTGTCCGGGTTCTCCGCGCTCTGGAACAGCTCGTACTCCTCGCAGCCGGGCTCCTTGCGCACCTCGGCGCAGCGGGCCGCGTAGTGCTCGACGAGCTCCTGCCGCTTGCCTGGCAGCGCCTGCATGGGGACTATGACTCTAACACCCATTGGTTCCTCCCTTCCGATGAGTCGGCGCACCGGTCAATTCATGGGGACTCCGCGTCCATGGGACCTGCTCGACGGAGACCTTTTGGTAACTCCCCGTGGAGGGCGAAGTCTTGAAAGTGAAACAGCTCCCGCCAACCTGCGGCCCCTCCCCTGGATTCCCGCTTGCGGAGACCTTTGCGTAACTTCCCGTGGAGGGCGAGGTTGGGAGGGTGAAGCAGACCCCGCCAGCCTGGAGCCCCACCCTGGATTCCCGCTTTCGCGGGAATGACGGTGATGCAAAGGTGTCCTCAACGCGGGCAAGGGGGAGGGCGGCGCATCTCTGCGTCACGCCGACGCGTCGAAGACTTCCTTGGCGATGACGATAGCGTTGGCCGCCGTGGGCCAGCCCGCGTAGAAGGCCATGTGCGTGATCACCTCGATGATCTCCTCCTTGCTGAGGCCGTTGTCCAGGGCCCGTGCGATGTGGACCCGGATCTGGTCCGAGCGGTAGAGGGCGACGAGAGCCGCCACGGTGATGAGGCTCCGGTCGCGCTTGGACAGCTCCTCCCGCTCCCACACGTCGCCGAAGAGGACGTTGTTGGTGAGGTCGGCGAGCTTGGGCGCAATCTCCTGCATCACGATGCGGCTGCTTGGGATGCTCGGCGTGGTCATGTAGCCCCTCCGTCGTTAATGAGCTGTCGGCCAACCCCTGGCGTCTTGGCGGTCCTGCGTCTGGCTGTAGTATAGCACTCGTCTATGAGGCGCCGTGTACAGGCGGCGGCCGCTGCGGTACCATGCCTGGGCGGCCCCCCAAGGGGCGCCGCGCAGCAAGGAGGGCTCTATGAAGGTCATCAACGTCGCCGACGTCGCCGAGCAGTCCGCGGACGACAACCCGCTCTTCACCGGCGGGCACGTGTCCCGCCAGCCCATCGTGACGCCGGACATGGGGGCCTACTTCAACATGTCCGTCGTCAACTTCGACTCCGGCGCAAAGAACAAGTTCCACACCCACACCAGCGACCAAGTGCTGGTGGTCACGGCGGGCACAGGCATCGTCGCCACGGAGAGCGAGGAGCACCGGGTGTCCGTGGGCACAATCATCCACGTCCCCGCCGGTGAGAAGCACTGGCACGGGGCCGGCCCGGACGCTTCGTTCTCGCACATCGCGCTGACGTCGGTGGACAGTAAGACGGAGCAGCTGGAGCCCTAAGCCCCGCAGTCCTCGCATGCGGGTCCGCCAGGGCATGGCGGGCCCGGCCTTTGCAGCCCGATGGGCCACGGCGCCGCAGCCTGTCCCCAGCGCCGGCGTGGCAGCGTCGGGGCGCGTGGTAGAATCGGGCCCTTGACGGTGCATCGGCAGAGAGCGCCGTCCCTGGGGAGGCGCGATGACAGGCGGAAGGAGGCCAAATGGAACGCCAGATCAGAGTCGTCGGGTTGGGCGGGTCCATGGCCCCGACATCCAGCACCGTTGCCGCGCTGAAGATCGCGCTGGAGGGCGCCGAAGAGGCCGGCGCCCATACGGAGGTCTTCGAAATCAGCGTCTTGGACCTGCCCATGTTCGTGCCAGGGGCCGACGCGCCGGAAGCGGCCAAGGCGCTCGCCGAAGCCGTCCATCACGCAGACGGACTGCTGTGGAGCAGTCCTGTCTACCACGGGACCATCAGCGGGTCGTTCAAGAACGCACTGGACTGGCTGGAGCTGCTGAGCGACAGCGATCCGCCGTACCTGAGCCGCAGGATCGTGGGGCTCATCGGCACGGCGCCCGGAGTGCAGGGGCTGCAGGCCATCAACACCCTTGAGTTCGTGGTCAGCACCCTGGGGGGTTGGTCCGTGCCCCTGCTGGCGCCCAACCCGAGGGTGGGCACAGCCTTTGACGGGCACCTGCGGGCCCTGGGCCGAGAGGTTGTGCGCGCCGCCAACCAACTCAAAGACGAGGGCCGCTCAGACTACGATCAGCGCAAGGGGTAAGGGCCGGGCCCGCTGCTCGAGACCTTTGCATACCTCCCCGTGGAGGGCGAGGTCGTGAAAGTGAAGCAGCTCGCGCCAACCTGCGGCCCCGCCCCCCCTGGATTCCCGCTTTCGCGGGAATGACGGCGGCGGAGGGCGCGGGAATGACGGCAGAGGAGGCGCGAGAATCACGGTTGTGCAAAGGTCTCCTACTCCGGGAAGACGACTTCCACGAGTGCACTGCCCCGGACCCAGGCCTCCACGTTGTCCATGCCCTGCCCTTGGCGGAACGCAGACTGGGCTGCCAGGCTGGTGAACACCGCGCGGCGCCGGTCCTCGCCGGTGATCGGAAGGGCACGGGCCGGCAGGTCAGCCGTCGTATCGCCCTTCAGGTGGAAGGTGAACGACGGTTCCGCAACGAGGTTGGCGTACCAGGAGCGCCGCCCCGGCGAACCGGTGATGAGTACCTTGTCGTCCACGGAGTGGGCCCAGATCTCGATGCGGCGGGGCTGCCCGGTGCTCCGGCCCGTGGTGGTGATGTCCACGACCATGTCCAGAGTCAGGGCTGTCCGGATGCTCTCGTCCATGGCGACTCCCGGCGAAGATCAGACATAGAGCGGCAGTGGGAGCCCCTACCGCTGGCGTCCACCGTCCACCGTGATGCAGGCTCCGGTCGTGTAGCCCCCGCCGTCGCTGGCCAGGTAGACCGCCGTGGCGCCAAACTCCTCGGCGTCTCCCTGCCGCTGCAGGGCAATGTTGCCCTGCCTCTGGTTGAGCGCGCTCTGGCCCTCCCGTGTGCCTCCACCCCTCATGCGGTGAGGGGTATCGACGGAGCCGGGGGCGATGGCGTTGACCCGCACCTCCGGCCCCCACTCCTGGGCCATGGTCTGAGTCAGGTTGATCAACGCCGCTTTGCACGCCCCGTAGGACGCGTAGCTGGGGCTGGCGCCCAGGCCGGACACCGAGGCGATGTTGACGATGGCCCCCCTGCCCTGCCGCTTCATGATCGGCACCACAGCCCGGCTGCATAGGAAGGCCGCCTTGACGTTGAGGCGGAAGGTCTCCTCCAGGTCCTCCTCCGTGATCTCAAGGAGGGGACCTACGTTGAAGCTCTCGCCCCAGCTGCCGCCCGCGTTGTTGGCCAGGATGTCAACGTGGCCGAAGGCGTCCATGGCCTGCTGCACCATGGCCGCCACGCTGTCCGCCACCCGGACGTCCGCCGTCACTCCGATGCACCGGCGCCCCATCTCGCTGATCTCCTCCACCACGGGCTCGATGGGCGCGTGGGGCCGCTCGCGGCCGCGGCCGCGCACGGGCTCAGGCAGCCGGGACACTGCCACGACGTCGGCTCCCGCCCTGGCCATCTGCAGGGCGATGCCTCTGCCGACCCCCTGCGCGGCTCCCGTGACGATGGCGACTCTGCCGCTCAGATCAAAGCTGGACATACGCGCTATCTCCCTCTGAGTTTGCCCCGGCCACAGGCCCGTTCGGCGGGCGCCGCCCCAGGTCGTGGGTAGCATACTTGCGGCGGTGGGCACTGTCAAAGCCGGCCGCCAACGGGGCGGGGTCGTTGGCACGACGGCCATGCAGGGGAGGGTTGTAGGGTTGCCACGGGGGTGTGGGGGATGCACGGCTGCCCCGCCACCCTGGATTCCCGCCTTCGCGGGTCGCTGGCGCGACGGCTTTGTGGGGGGAGGGTTGCGGGGCCGCGACGGCGGGTCGCCGGCGTGGTTGCTTGCGAGCCTGTCTCATTGGGGGTGAGGGCAATGCCCCGGTCTGCCCCGCCACCCTGGATTCCCGCCTTCGCGGGTCGCTGGCGCGACGGCTTTGTGGGGGGAGGGTTGCGGGGCCGCGACAGCGGGGGGTGCGGGAATGACGGTTGGGCAAGGGTCTCCTTTCGTGGGAGCGAAGAGGGTGTGAGGGCGGAGTGCCGATTGTGGAAGCAACGGCAGCCCTGGCCCCGCGTCGGCGCTGATTGACACTCTCGGATGCCCCGGATATCATGCCCTGGCTCAGGCCGAAGCTGAGCCTCGCGTCGGCGCAAGGGCGTTCCAGGGCACTCGCGCGGGGCCCTCACCCACCAGGGCGCGCACCAGACAGAAGGAGCATCGATGGACGTTGGCGTTGGCCTCCCCGCGACCCACCCCGGCGTCAGCGGGCCGGAGATCCTGGGTTGGGCCGCCAGTGTGGACGTCGGCCCCTTCTCCAGCGTCGCCATCGTTGACCGGCTGGTGTATCACAACTACGAGTCCCTGGTGACCCTCGCAGCCTGCGCCGCGCGGACCAGTCGTGTCCGGCTCACCACCGCGATCCTACTGGCCCCGCTGCGGAACGTCGGCGTTCTGGCCAAGGAGGCCGCCACCATCGACGCCATCTCCGGGGGACGGCTCACGCTCGGCCTCGGCGTCGGGAGCCGGGAGGACGACTTCATCGCGGCCCCCGCGGAGATTCGGGGCCGCGGGAGGCGTATCGAAGAGCAGATCACGCTCATGAAGCGGGCCTGGTCGGGCGAGGCGCTGTCCGCCGACATCGGACCCGTCGGCCCGCCGCCGTCGCGTCCCGGTGGGCCGGAGCTGCTCATCGGCGGGCGATCGGATGCCGCGGTACGGCGCGCCGGGCGCATGGCCGACGGCTACCTCGCCAGCCCCTACGAGCCGGCCAATGTGCCGCCGCTCTACAAGGTCGTCGAAGAGGAGTGGCAGGCCGCGGGCAAGTCCGGCCGTCCTCGTCTTGTGGGGACCCTCTTCTTCTCCCTCGGCCCCAGGGGTGCGGAGGGCGCCGCCGAGTACATCACCAGCTACTACGCCTGGCGCGGCCCGGCCGCGGAGCAGCTGGTCCAGTCGGTCCTCACGACCGGCGACGCCGTGCGCGGCGCCCTGCGGGGCTTCGCCGAGGTCGGCATGGATGAGCTCCTGCTGCTGCCCTGCCAGTCCGGCATCGACCAGGTCGAGAGGCTCGCGGACATCGTGGGGTGACGGGCCCCGAGTCCGAGCCGGGGCGGTCGGCGCCCAGCCGGGCGGTCCTCTACAGCGGCCTGTCCCTGGGCGCAGTCTCCGTCTCGAGCGCCGCCGCGCTGATCCGCCTGGCTGCCGCGCCCGCGCTCACCGTTGCCGCATACCGGCTTGGCCTCGCCTCCCTCATTGTGGTGCCCCTGGGCCTCGTCACCGCCCATCGCCAGCTTCGCGCCCTCACGCTGCGCCAGTGGTGGGCCGCCGCCGCTTCCGCGGTGTGCCTGGCCCTGCACTTCGGCTTCTGGATCACGTCTCTGGGGCACACGTCGGTGGCGAGCTCCGTCATCGTCGTCACGTCCAACCCGCTGCTCGTGGCTATCGCCGCCCGCGTGTTCCTGGGCGAACGGACCTCACCCAGGGTCATCGGCGGTGTGGCGTTGGGACTCGTTGGCGGCGCGGTCATCGGCGTGAGCGACGGCGCGCTCGGTGGGACGCGGCTCTTCGGGGACGCCATGGCGATGCTGGGGGCCGTGGCCGTAACCGGGTACTACATCGCCGGGCGGCGCCTGCGGGAGCGGCTTCCGCTGCTGGGCTACGTGACACCGGTGTACGGCGGGGCGGCGCTGCTGCTGCTGGCGGCGGCGCTGGTGGATGGGGCGCCGCTGTCCGGCTTCCCCTCGAAGACCTACGGTTTCCTCGTGCTCGTCGCACTGGTGCCGCAGGTCCTGGGCCACTCGTCGCTGAACTGGGCCCTGGGGTACGTGCGGGCGGTGATGGTCGCCGTTGTCATAATGAGCGAGCCCGTGGGCGCCACGCTCCTGGCCTGGGCGGTGCTGGGGGAGGCGCCTCCGCCTCTGGTGGTGCTGGGAGGCGCATTCATCCTGGGGGGTGTGTTTCTCGCTCTGCGCGCGCAGAGGTCAGCGCCGCCACCCCGTGCCGGGCGCGGGCGTCGGTGAGGCGGGCCGCAGGGGAGTCTCAGCTGCGGCGGTCGCCGCCCGCGGCCTCGGCCGGCGTTCCCGGCGGCGGGGCGGCGGCCGGCCGGTGGGGCGCCAGTGTGATGAGCGTGCCCGCGGCGAGCATTGCCGCGCCCACCATGGCGACGGGCCGGTAGGCGGCGGCGACAGCGGCCGGGCCCGGCCCAAGCGACGCCTCTGCCCAGGACTGTACGGCGGCCATCAGCGTCCCGCTCAGATTGCCGCCCAGGGTGCCCCCCAGCATGATGATGGCGATGAATAGCGCCGAGACCATCCCGAGATGCTGCGGCGGGACGGCGTTGAGGATCGCCCCGCCCGTGGAGGTCTGAAGCGTTCCCGCGCCCGCTCCCAGCAGCGCCAGGGCGGCCAGAACGTAGAGGACGCTGCTATCGGCCCCTGTGGAAACCAGGAGCGCCGCGCCGGCAGTGGCGATGACCATGCTCACCCGGTGCGCAACCGTCGTCCCCCACCGGTCGGAGACCGGGCCGCCGATGACGCTCCCGGCGAACATCATCACGGGGGCCGTCGCGTAGATGATGCCCGCGGTGGCGGCCCGCAGCTCCAGGGCGTCGACGAGGAAGAAGGGCAGCGTGATCAGCATGATGGCGTGGCCCGTAACCTGGAAGAAGAGGACCAGGCAGGGGGCCGCCAGCGGCCTTCGGCGCAGGAGGGAGAGGTGCAGCACCGGACGGGCCGTGCGGTTCTCCTGCCAGAGGAAGCCCAGGAGCAGCCCCACGCCGCCGGCGGCCAGGAGGACGACCCCCGGAGAGCTTGGGCCCCAGGAGGGCAGCCGGTTCATCGCAACCAGCAGGGAGGCTGCGCCAAAGAGGAGCAGGGCTGTCCCCCGTAGGTCGAAGTCCACGAGCCGCTGCATTCGCTCCCAGCGCAGGACCACCAGGGCCATCGTCCCGCAGACCAGGGTCAGGGGCAGCTCGGCGAGATAGATGACGCGCCAGCCCCACGTCTCCAGCAGGAAGCCGCCCAGCAGCGGGCCGGTGGCCGATCCGATGCCCACGGCGCCGATGATGACGCCCATGACCGTGCCCCGGCGCTCGGGGGGAAATCCCTCGACGGCGATGGCGTTGCGCGTGGAGATGAACAGGGCCAGGCCCAGCCCCTGAACGATCCTGGCGCCCACCAGAACCGGCAGGGCCGGCGACAGGTAGGAGCCTGCCAGGCCTATGAGGAACACACCGAAGCCCAGGGTGAACAGCCGCCGGCGCCCCAGGGCGTCGGCCAGCGAGCCGATGGGCAGCGACAGGCCCAGCAGTACAAGCTGGCTGCCGATGGTCACCCACACGACCTCGGCGGTGGAGGTCCCGAAGCTCCGGGCGATGGCGGGCAGCGCGATGACGTTGAGCGACGTGTCCAGGGTGAAGAGGCCCGCCGCCATGGCCGCCAACGCCAGGACCACCCATCGGGAGGCGGTGGCGGTCTGCGTATGGCTCTGCTGAATGAGTGACATGTCTCGCTGCGGTCGTCTCTAGTATAGTATGGCACTGCCGAACACCTGCGGCGACGTTTCGCGAGAGGAGGCGGACTCATGGTCCTGAAAGAGGTACGGGGCGTGCTGGGCGCGTATGAGATGGAGATTGACCAGGAGCTGGCGGAGCTGGGCTATCGGGCGGCTCAGGCCAGGGCGAAGGAGCTTGGCGCCATTGTGAGCGTTGCCGTGGTCGACAAGGCGGGCCGCCCGGCGCTTTTCGTCCGCGGCGACGGCCGGGGGGCCTTCAGCGCGGAGATGGTGGTCGGCCGTACCGTGGCGGCGGTGTCCATGCGCCGCCGCACCTGTGAGGTAGGCGACTCCGCCGCCGACCACTACCGGGGGCTGGTCCAGGTCGGCCTCGTCCCGGGGCCATTCGCGTCCGTCCCCGGCGCCACCCCCGCTGCTCACAAGGGCCAGGTCATCGGCGCCGTGGGCTGCGGCGGGGGCACCTCGGAGCAGGACCAGGACTGTGCCGACGCAGGGGCCGCAGCCATCGAGGCGGCCTACGCTCAACGCCTGCAGCCGCGTTGACGCATTCCCCGGCCGATGCGATGATGCCCCTGCGCCGGTCCACTCACTTTGGAACGCAGGAGGGAAGCGATGGCCGTATGGGACGACCTGCTCACAGAGCGGGATAAGGCTGTCTTCGCGGCCGCGGGCTACGGGAAGAAGGGGGGACTCGGAAGCCGCCCCGCGGTCATCGTCATCGACGTCAACTACAACTTCACGGGCGAGAAGCCCGAACCGATCCTGGAGTCGATCAAGAAGTGGCGCAACAGCTGCGGCGAAGAGGGTTGGCAGGGCGTCGCTGCAATCCGGGAGCTCCTGGAAGCGGCGCGGGAGAAGGAGCTGCCCATCTTCTACAGCACGGGAACGGACCGGCGCGCCGATATGTTCGACGACGGGCGCTGGAGCAGCAAGAACTCCCGCTCCGGCGAGCAGAAGGGCGCGCCCGGCTTCGACGGCAACGACATCGTCGCCGAGATCGCGCCCCATCCGCGGGACGTGGTGATCCGGAAGGAGAAGCCGAGCGTCTTCTTCGGCACGCCCCTGGCCGGCTACCTCATCGACCTAGGCGTGGACTCCCTCATCGTTGCGGGGACAACGACCAGCGGCTGCGTGCGCGCAACCGTCCTGGACGCGTTCTCGTACAACTACAGGCTCTCGGTGGTGGAGGAGTGCTGCTTCGACCGCGGGGAGGCCTCCCACAAGATCAACCTCTTCGACATGAACGCCAAGTACGCCGACGTTGTGTCTCTTGCTGAGGCCAAGGAGTCCATCGCCGGCCTGCCCACGGGGGTCTTCCGCGCGAGCAGGCTCGCGGAGGCCCCGGCCCCCGAGCTCATCGGTTCCGGGCGCTAGGAACAGTCTGAACACGTCCGCGGGCGCGGGGATGGCGGGTCGCCGGCGCGCCTCGCGTCAGCGGGAGCGCAGGATACACCGATGAGCACCACCACCGATCTGACCCAGCGGTCCCTGGAGGTCCTGGCAGACCTTGGCGCCCACCCTGCCGTGGCCTACTGGGAGGCGGACGTTGCGTCCGCGGTCCGCCGTCGCATCCAGGCGCTGGGATTTGCACCCCAGGCCGATGCCCACGGCAACATAGTCGTCCACTGCCCGGGCCGGGATGCAGACGAGACGCCCATCGCCTTGGTGGCGCACATGGACCACCCCGGCTTCGAGGCGGTGGAATCGGACGGGGAGAGGCTCGTAGTCCGCGCCCTGGGCGGAGTGCCCCAGGCGTGCTTCTCGCAGCCTGTGCCTGTCCAGCTTGTGGCCCCCGGCGGCGAACGCCTCCACGGCAAGCTTGACGGCGCCCACGGCCCCCAGGAGCAGCGGATGGCCGCCCTGCGCCTGGACGCCGGCGCCGCTCCGGCGCTCCCCCGCCCCGTGGTGCTGGACCTGCCGGACTTTCAGTGCGACGACGAGCGCGTCACCATGAGGGCCGTCGACGACCTGGCCGGATGCGCGGCGATGCTCCTGGCCCTGGAGAGCCTGGCCCAAGAGCCGGGCCCCGGCGACGTGTACCTCCTCTTCACCCGCGCTGAGGAGGTCGGGCTCATAGGCGCGCGTCTCATCGCGCAGGAGAAGCGCCTGCCGCCCGAGTGCCTCGTCATCTCCCTCGAGGCCAGCCGGACGCTTCCCGGCGCCGCCATCGGCGAGGGGCCGGTGCTGCGGGTGGGCGACGCCACCTACACCTTCGACGCCGACGCCGAGCAGGTGCTCCACGTGGCCCGAGAAGAGCTCCGGGCCGCAGACCCTGAGTTCAAGGCCCAGCGCCAGCTCATGAGCGGCGGGACGTGCGAGGCCAGCGCCTTCGCCGTCCACGGCTACTCGACGACCGGCATCGCCTTCCCCCTGGGCAACTACCACAACGCCACGGATGACGGTGGAGTGGGCCCGGAGTACATTGCCCTGGACGACTTCCTCTCCGGCGTCAAGCTGGTGCGCCGGGCGGTGAGGAGTGGGCCCAAGCGGCACGACTCGCCGGCGCGGAGGCGGCTGGGAGGGGTCCCTTCGGAGCCGGAGCGACGCCTGAGTGAGACCAGCGCGCTGTAGGCGGGGGGCTGGCGCACGGCCTTCGACAGGGTCAGGGTGAGCGGACCCCTCTTCCCGCGGTCGGAAACCTTTGCGCAACTCCCCGTGGAGAGCGAGGTTGGGAAGGTGAAGCACACCCCGCCAGCCTGTGGCCCCACCCTGGATTCCCGCTTTCGCGGGAATGACGGTGGGGGAGGTGCGGGAATGACGGTTATGCAAAGGTCTCCGACCACGCCGGCGTGGCGGGGGCTAGCCGGCGGGCGCGACGCTCTCCAGGATGCGCATCCACTCGGCTTCGCCCGCGTTGCCGTAGCCCTTTGTGTACGCGATGATGCCCGCGGCATCGATGGCGAACTTCGTTGACTGGGCCCTGACGCCATACGCCCTTATCATCTCCAGGCTTGTCGGCGCCATGGGCCAGGGGAATTCGTTCTGATCCTTGTAGCTGCGGATGGCGTCGTTGTCGTCGCCGGGGTCAGTGCTGACGGCCAAGACCTGCACGGCTTCTGCATAGGGCGGGTGGAGGGCCTTGAGCTGCCGAAACTCGGCACGGCAAATGGGTCACCAGGTGGCGAAGAAGTAGAGGATATAGGGCTTTCCATCGAGGTCCGCGGGCGTCACAGTCACGCCGTCAACGGTCGTCACCTGGAAGTCGGGGGCGCGGTTGCCGACCTTGTTGCCCACCGCGACCTCGGGCTCCGGGGTGGCCGTCGGTGTGGGCGACGGCGGTGCTGCCGTGGGCGCGGGCGGCGGCGGGGGAGGTGCGGGGCTCGCGGTGACCTGGGGCGCCGCCGTGGGCGGGGGGGCTGGGGAAGGGCGCGGGGCCGCGGTGGGGGCAGGCGGTGGTGCGGTGGCTGCGGGCGATGGCGCGGCTGAGGCGGGCGGCGCGGTTGAGGGGGCCTGTGCGGTTGAGGCGCCGGGGGCCGCGTCTTCCAGGATGCTCGCCCACGCGTCTTCCCCTGCGTTCCCTGGGCCCCGCGTGTAGGTGATGATCCCGTCGGCATCGATGGCGAACTTGGTTGACTGCTGTCTGACGCCGTAGGCCACCAGCATCTCCCGGCTCGTCAGGGCCATGGGCCAGCGGAAGTCGTTCTGATCCTGGTAGCTGCGGATCTTGTCGGCATCGTCGCCGGGGTCGATGCTGACGGCCAGGACCTGTACGGAGTCCGCGTAGGGCGGGTGGAGGGCTTTGAGGTGCCGAAACTCGGCACGGCAGGTCGGTCACCAGGTGGCGAAGAAGTAGAGGATGTACGGTTTCCCCTCGAGGGCGGCCGGAGTCACGGTCGCGCCGTCGAACGTCGTCACCCGGAAGTCGGGTGCGCGGTTGCCGACCTTGTTGCCCACCATAACCTCTGGTTCCTGGGGGGCCGTGGTCTCCGGCTGGGGGGACGGCGCGACGGCGGCGGTTGGGGCGGCCTGCGTGTCCTGGGGGGGCGGGGTCGGGGCCGCGTCGGGGGCCGGTGCAGGAGCGGCGGCCGGTGTGCCGCCGCCGCAGGCCACGACCAGGATGGCGGCGAGAATGAGCGCTGCGGTGAAGCTCTGCCTCACGTCCGTCCTCTCCTCGTTTGGCGGCCTATCGGCGCGGGGCGCATCCGAAGGGGAGCGCCTCATCCTGGTATACGCCGCGCCGATGGTCCCGGTTCTCTCCGGTACAATGGGTGTATCGTGGGCAGGCGCCGGGCATCCAAATCAACACCCACCGCGATTATTCCGGAGGTCTTATGGGAGTCCCAATCCAAGCTCCCCGGCGACGGGGTCCCTGGACCGTCCTTTGGGGCCTCGCCCTGCTGGGGGCCGCCGCGTGCGGCGGCGGGGACACTGCCAATGATACCACGAGTGCCCCCGCCGCGCCCGCGTTCAGCGTTCCCCTGTACACGGGACAGTCGTTCCTTGGAGGCGCGGACACTCTGGCGCTGGAAGACCTCCGCGGCAAAGGCGTCGTGCTGAACTTCTGGGCGCCCCTCTGCGCCCCGTGCCGTGCCGAGATGCCGGACTTCGAGGAGCTCTGGACGGAGGTACAGGACGAGGACCGGGTTGTCGTCGTGGGTGTCGACGTCGGCCCGTACACCGGCCTTGGCGACAGGGAAACGGCCCTGCGGTTCCTGGACGAGACCGGCATCACCTACCCCACGGGCCAGGCGCAGTCCGGCGACGTCGTGGTGGAGTACGGCGTACAGGGGATGCCGACGACGGTCTTCGTCACGCCGGACGGGAAGGTTGCGCGCAAGTGGACGGGGGTCATCAACAAAGCGAAGCTGGACGAGCTGACAGAGGAGCTCTTCCGCTAGCGGCGCGGCCCCGCCCACACACCTGGCGCCGAGGGGGCTCGACGGGCCCGCGGGCTCGACGCGCCAGTGCGAAAATCGGGGGTTGTTCTGCCCTGTGACGCCTTGTATACTCTGGATGGCATCAGACCAGCCTGGGCAGCGAGACGGGCTCTGGAGCCCTGCTGCAGGGGATTGAATAGCGCCACAGGCTCAGGAACGGTGTACAAGGTCAGGCACCAAGGAGGTGTCCGGTGGCGTTCTTGGATAAGACCCTAGTATGCAGGGATTGCGGAACGGAGTTCGTGTTCACTGCCGGTGAGCAGGAGTTTTATCAGCAGCACCAGCTGCTCTACGAACCCTCCCGATGTCCCGCCTGTCGCATGGAGCGGCGGCGCACGCGCTCCGGGTACACGAGCGGGCCCCGGCAGATGTACCCGGTTGTCTGCGCTTCCTGCAACAAGGAGACCGAGGTCCCCTTCGAGCCGAGGCTCGGACGCCCCGTCTACTGTAGCGACTGCTTCGCAACGATGCGGAGCACCGGTCAGGCGTAGCCGGTCCCCGCGGCGGCTTGGCGGGCAGGGCCAAGCAGCATCGCGCAAAGCGCCCCCTGCGGTCCAAGAGCTCCGGGTTTTTGCCTTGTCTCCCACGGACGAGACACGGCCGCGCCGATTCCTCCTTCTGCCCGTGGATGGTTACCCTGGGCCCCGCGTTTAGCTTGCCTCTCACAGCGCTCTCCCCATGTACGTCGCCACCTGTAGAATCACCCTCCATCTGCCGGGGAACCACTCCCTCAAGGGCAAGCGGGGGGTGCTCCGCTCCCTGACCGGACGCATCCGCAAGCGGTTCAACGTCTCCGTCGCCGAGGTGGGCGACACCGAGAAGTGGCAGGCGGCGGAGCTTGGGCTCTCGTGCGTGAGCAGCAGCTCCAGGTACGCCGGCGAGCTCCTGGCTGAGGCGGTGCGCTTCATCGAGCGGGAGACCGTCGGAGAGGCGGAGGTGGTGGAGTGCGAGACGGAGCTGCTGGAGGGGCCTCAGGGCCGGTAAGCCCGCCTGCTGACGCTGCCGCAGCTTCTCAGTCCATCGACCCTGCGTGCGGTGCGACGCGCCATGCTACACTAGCCTCCATGGACGCCCGCGCCTTCCTGGAGGAGCTGCGCCGCCAGCCCTCGTACCAGGGACAGCTCACCCACATAGAGTCCCTTCCCTCACGAGAGGCCAGCGCCGGGCGCCTGGACGATCCCCTGCACCCCGACCTGGAATGCGCCCTGCAAGAGCGTGGGCTCCTTCCCCTCTATCGCCACCAGACCGAGGCCGTCAACGCGCTGGCCCGCGGTGAGCACGTCGCGGTGGCGACCCCCGCCGCCAGCGGCAAGAGCCTCTGCTACGCAGTGCCCATCCTCCAGGCAATGCTGGAGGGCTCCGCCGACCGTGCGCTGCTCCTCTACCCGACCAAGGCCCTGGCCAGGGACCAGCTTCGCGCGCTGGACGCCCTGGCGCCCCGGGGCGCGCGCATCCGGTCCGCCATCTACGACGGCGATACGCCGTCGGAAGAGCGGGCCCGCATTCGCAGAAGCGTCCGCGTCATCCTCAGCAACCCGGACATGCTCCACGTCGGAATCCTCCCGAATCACCGCGTATGGGCCCAGATGTTGGCCGGCCTGCGCTTCGTCGTGCTGGACGAGGCTCACGTCTACCGAGGCGTGTTCGGGTCCCACGTGGCGGGGCTGGTCCGCCGGCTCCGGCGCCTCTGCGCACGATACGGCGCCAACCCTCAGTTCATCCTCTGCTCCGCCACCATCGCCAACCCCGGCGACCTTGCCCAGCGCCTGGCGGGGCTGCCCTTTCACGAGGTCACGGCGGACGGCTCTCCGTCCGGCAGCAAGGAGTTCGCCTTCTGGAACCCGCCCTTCCGCGACGACGCGAACGACCACCCGGCGCCCCAGCGCAAGAGCCCCACGGGAGAGGTCGCCCAGCTGATGGCGGGCCTGGTCCAGCGGGAGGTGCGCACCATGACCTTCGTGCGGACCCGCCGGATGGCGGAGCTGGTCTACCGGTCCGTTCGGGACCTGCTGCGACGGGAGTCCGTCGCCCTTTCCCAGCGTGTGGCGCCCTATCGCGGCACCTATCTGCCGGAGGACCGCCGGCGCGTGGAGCGGGACCTGAAGTCGGGCCGGCTCCTGGGCGTGGCGACCACCAACGCACTGGAGCTTGGCATAGACGTCGGGGACCTGGACGCCTCCCTGCTCACGGGCTATCCGGGCAGCGTCGCCAGCACCTGGCAGCAGGCGGGCCGGAGCGGACGCCGCGGCGACGCCTCCCTGGCCCTCCTCGTGGCCCGGGACAACCCCCTGGACCAGTACCTGATGCGCCACCCGGACTTCTTCTTCGGCCGTTCGCATGAGGAGGCGCGCATCGCCCCCGAGAACCCGTACATCCTGGCGCCCCATCTGCTCTGCGCCGCCTACGAGGCGCCCCTGACCGCCGGGGACGAGGCCCTCTTCGGCCCGAGCTTTCCTCAGCGTGTCGCCGAGCTGGTGGAGGCCGGACTTCTGCGGCAGGGGAAGGGCCGCTGGTTCCTGGAACCCTCCGTCACCTACCCCGCGCAAGACGTGAGCTTGCGCGCCGCCTCGGGACAGGGCTACACCGTCGTGGAGTCGACCACCGGACGGATCATGGAGGCTGGCATCGAGGAGAGCTTGGCCTTCGCCCAGCTTCATCCCGGGGCCGTCTACCTGCACCAGGGCGATCCCTACATGGTCGCGGAGCTGGACCCGCCTACGCGGACCGCCGCCGTCGCTGCCACGGATGTGGCCTACTACACGCAGGCCAGGGAGCTTGCGGAAATCCGCGTCCTGGACACGTACAGGGAGAGGCAGGGGCCGGCGGGGTCCCGGGTCTTCTTCGGCGAGGTGGAGGTGACCTCCCAGGTGGTGGCCTACAAGCGCCTGCTCCACCTCACGGAGCAGAACCTGGGGGAGGTGCCCCTGGAGCTGCCGCCGCACCGGTTCACGACCATGGCGCTCTGGTTCGAGCTGCCGGAGGAGACGCTGGAGGACATCCTGGAGGCGCGGAGCGACCTGGCGGGAGGGCTCCACGCCGCCGAGCACGCGGCGATTGGGGTGCTGCCGCTGTTCGCGCTGTGCGACCGCAACGACATCGGCGGCGTCTCCACACCACTCCACATGGACACCGGGCGGCCGGAGGTGTTCATCTACGACGGCTACCCGGGCGGGGTGGGCATCACTGAACGCGGCTTCGAGATCATCGAGGAGCTGTGGGAGTCGACGCTGCGGGCCGTCTCGGAGTGCCCGTGCCGCGCCGGGTGCCCGGGCTGCATCCAGTCGCCCAAGTGCGGCAACAACAACCAGCCGCTGGACAAGGGCGTCGCCGCCGCGATGCTACGGGGGCTGTTGGGGCGGGGGGCCGGGCTGTGATTGTTCCTGGAGACAGCATCGAGCCCATCGAATTCGATGGACTCGAGATTCGAGACTACACGGCGGGGATTGACGCCAGCTCTTCCTTCGCAGTCATCGACGTGCCACCCGGTGGCCGGCACCGTGAAGCCTACTCCCAACGCTCGGACAAGTACTACTACGTCCTGGTTGGCAGTCTGCGTTTCACGCTCGACAGGGAGGAGCGCCACCTGGCCGCGGGGGACCTCTGCCTCGTCCGCCAGGGCCGGCGCTTTGGGTACGAAAACAGGACTCCCAACGTCACGCGGCTCATTCTCGTCCACACGCCCGGCTTCGATCTGGACTCGGAGGTCTTTGTGGAGCGGGGGACATAGCGAGACGCGACGACGAGAGGTTGACAGCAGATGAAGCACAAGGCCGCCGTATTCGATCTGTACGACACACTGATAGGCAACCCCTTCCGCTCCGAGGAGGCAAGACGGGGGTTCTCCGGGACGGCGGCCTTGCTGGGCGTCGCGGAGCAGGAGTTTATGCGCGGGATGAGCGAGACGATCCCGCGCCGCGAGGCGGGGGGCTTCGCCACGATGGAGGACAACCTGGAGCACATCGTGCGGAGTGTTGGAGGGCGGGTCGACGCCGCCAGGATCAAGGCAGCAGCCGATTCACAGCTTGAATACATACGCCGCAACTTCATCCCGCTGCCGGGGGCGATTGAGACGCTGGCGCGGCTGAAGGCGACGGGACGCACGATTGGGCTGATCAGCAACTGCGGCCCCCAGATCCCGCTCATCTGGCGGGGGACGCCTCTTGCGCCGCTGGTGGACGCGCCCGTCTTCTCGTGCTCGGCGGGTCTGCGGAAGCCCGACCCTCGCATCTACAGCCTCGCGTGCGAGCTGCTCACGGTATCGCCCGGGGACTGTCTCTACGTGGGAGACGGCGGCGACGGCGAGCTGATGGGGGCGTCCCGCGCGGGCATGGACGCCGTGCTTGTCCACACGCCGGCCGTGGACCTGAACGATGGACGCCATGACGACGCGCGGAGCTGGACCGGCCCCAGGGTCTCGGCGCTAAGCGATCTCCTTGGCCTGGTAGAATGACCGCACCCTGCTCCGGAGAGGTCGAGCATGACGAGCCCATTGCACGCAGCCCATTCCGCCGCGCAACGGTGGCGCGAGATGGTGGAGGCGGAGCACGCGCAGTCGGAGGGCGCACGGGAGTCTGGTCAGCCGCCCGCAGACCACTGGGCGGGCGTGGCGGAGCGCTTCCGTGAAGACCCCCGGCGGCCCATGGAGCCGTCGCTCAGGCGGCTGAGCGAGATCATCGAGCCGCGCCAGAGCGTCATGGACGTGGGGGCCGGCGCCGGGCGGCTGGCGTTGCCGCTGGCGCTGCACTGCGGGGGAGTCGTCGCCGTGGAGCCGTCGCCGAGCATGGCCGCCATCCTCACGGAGGAGGCGGCGCGGCACCAGGTCCCCAACGTCACCGTAGTGCAGTCCGAGTGGGAGGACGCCACCGTTGCGCCGGCCGACGTGACGCTGTGCGTGAACGTGCTCTACACCGTCCCCGACGCCGCGGGGTTCGTCCGCAAGCTGGAGGCGCACAGCCGGGAGCGGGTGATCATCGTCCTGCACGCGGAGCACCCGCAGGCGCAGACCTACCCCTTCTGGGGGCTGGTGCACGGCGAG
The DNA here is from genome assembly GCA_965197715.1 of Dehalococcoidia bacterium. GTDB lineage: Bacteria > Chloroflexota > Dehalococcoidia > Lucifugimonadales > UBA1127. Next base: position 921,489 of record OZ240224.1, on the reverse strand, counting down.
GAGCGGCTGCGTCCGCCGGGCCTGCTGGAGCTGATGCAGGTCCTGTGGGAGATGGGCGTCTACGCCGACCTGGAGATGTTGCCCGCGAGGCCGCCCAACGGCTATGAGAGCCGGGACGCCGCACGGCGACAGCTGCTGTTCCGCCTCTTTCTGGACCCCGGCAGCCCGAAGGAGCGGCTGCTGGAGGAGGCCATGGACCAGCTGCTGGTCGAGACGGGGGACGGCGTGGGCATCCGGGGCGCCGGGCCCACGCGCCCCGGCCTGGTCACGTGGCGGCCGGGCCGTCGCTAGCGCGACGGCTTAGTGGGCGTGTGCGCGTCCAGTAGCGGGGCCGCTCACCCTGAGCCTGTCGAAGGGCATGAGCGGCACCAGCCTCGCCCCCCTGCTCATGTGGTTCGACAAGCTCACCATGAGCGGGACCCCTCAGGGGTCGCTGGCGGTCGCCGCCCTCGCTCACGCGCTTCGAGGGGTTGAGGGTGAGAGGGGGCGCGCGCAAGACCCGGCGGGTCAGTCGAGGGCCGCGGTGCGGCTCCGTATCTCTTCCACCAGCGCCGGGTCCAGGGGCCCCTTGGCGGCGGCCTCCATGTTGGCCGCCATGTGCTCCAGGCTCTGCGTGCCGACAATGACGGTGTGCGCCGCAGGGTGGCTCAGCGTGAAGCGCAGAATCAGCTCCATGGGGTCGATGTCCGGGGCCAGCGCGCCCAGCTGGGACTTGTCCCACCGGGGCCTCGTCCGTGCGAAGGTGCGGCTGTCGCTCGCTTCGGCGACCGGCGAGCCCTTGGCCACACCGCCGCGGATGATGACGCCTGCCCCCGCCTCGGCTACCCGCCTCAGCACCTCGTCGTGCTCCGGCTCCAGCGCAGAGTAAGGGATCTGGAACGTCTCGAAGACGCCCATCTCCAGGAACTCGTCGACGTGGGGCAGCGACGTTGAAACGCCCATGGAGCGGATCTTGCCCTGGGCCTTCAGCTCCTGAAGGACACCGACGCTGCCCTGCCGCCGGACCTCGTCGGGCCTGGGGTTGTGGAGCTGCAGCAGGTCCACGTGATCGGTGTGGAGGCGCGTCAGGCTCTCGTTGATGCAGCTCATGATCCCTTCCCGCGAGTACCCGGAGCGCTCGGAGTCGCCGCGCCAGTAGTGGCCGCACTTGGTGGCGAGGAAGTACTCGGCGCGGCGGTGGCTGATGTACCGTCCTATGAACTCCTCGCTGCGTCCGTAGCACCAGGAGGTGTCGACAAAGTTCACTCCGCCGTCCAGGACGGCGTTGAGCACCCTGCCGGCCTGCTCCTCGCTGGGGAGCCGCCCCCCGTCCTCGGCAAGTTGCCGAAGCTCCATCGCCCCGAACCCGAGCTGCGTGACCTCCATCCCCGTGCGGCCAAGCTGCATCCTCTGTACCATCAAGCACGCTTCCTTTCCATTCTGCTCGATCGCGACCATGCGCGACTGTTGCCGCGTCTGGAGACCTTCGTGTTACTCACCGTGGAGGACGAGGTTGTGCGATTAAGGCAACTCCCGCCAACCCGCGGCCCCGCCAGCCTGGGGCCCCACCCTGGATTCCCGCTTTCGCGGGAATGACAGTTGGGGTGTGCGGGAATGACGGGTCGCTGCGTGACGGCTTTGTGGGGGGAGGGTTGCGGGGTCGCCACGGGGGTGGCGTGGGGAGGACGGTTGTGCAAAGGTCTCCGTCTTCTCGTGAGCGCTTCCGACCCCGCCCTTCGAGTGAGGCGGGGTGAGCGGGCGGCCCGCCACCGACGGCGCGGGGGGTTTACACCGGGGCCTTGCGGCCGCCGTGGACCTCGAGCGCGGCGCCCGTCGTGTACCCCCCGGCGTCCGACGCCAGGAAGAGGACAGCGTTCGCGTACTCCTCGGCCAGGCCGAGGCGGCCCAGCGCGATGTTGGGTTGCTCGTCCGGCTGGGCGGAGGAGCCGCTGGACGTGGGGCGGTGGGGCGTGTAGATGGAGCCGGGGACCAGAACGTTCACCCGTACCTCCGGGGCCCACTCCTGTGCCATGGTCTGCGTCAGATTGATGACGGCGGCCTTGGAGAGCCCGTAGGCGCCCCTGCCCGCGGAGGGCGTGCGCCCCGCCACCGACGCCACGTTGACAATGGACCCTCTGCCCTGCCGCTTCATGATCGGCGCGACCGCGCGGCTGCACAGGAAGGCGCTTACCACGTTGAGGCGGAAGGTCTCGTCCAAATCGTGCTCCGTGATGTCCAGCAGGTTGCCCACGTTGAAGCCCTCGCCCCAGCTGCCCCCCGCGTTGTTCACGAGCACGTCGACCTGCCCGAAGGCGTCCATTGCCTGCTGGACCATGGACGACACCTGGTCTGCGCTGCGCACGTCCGCAGTGATGCCCAGTCCGCGGCGCCCCATCGCCTCGATCTCCGCTACGACGGGTTCCACGGGCTCGTGCGGGCGGCTCTGGCCGCGGTCCGCGACGGGCTCGGGCAGCCGCGCCACCACGACGACGTCGGCGCCGGCCCTGCCCAACTCCAGGGCGATGCCCTTGCCCAAGCCCTGGGACCCGCCGCTCACGATTGCCACCCGGCCCGTCAGATCAAAGGCCGTCATTGCTCCTCCTCGTCTTCCGTTGATGAAATTGCGCGCACACGCGTGACCGGGGCTGCTCTGCCGCCGGGACGCGCCCCCGCCGACTGCAGGTCTCTGCCTCCGCCTAGCCGAGAGGCCCCTGGAAGGTCTGGTCGGCGTAGGTGTCGGACAGCGGCTCGAGCGCCTCGGGCCACGCCGCAGGGTCAGAGCCCGGGGCGCCTTGCCGGCGAAGCTCTGCCGGCCGCGGCCTGCCGTCCCAGCCGATCTGCTCCATGTAGTAGTAGACCTGGATTGCGTGACCCTCGGGGTCGATGGCGCAGGCGGAATAGTCGATGCCGGGGTGAAGCTCCGCGGGTATCTCGCGGAACTCGACGCCGTGCTCCTTCAGGAACGCCACGCCGTTGCGGAGCTGCTGGTAGCTCCCCACCTCTATGCCGAAGGACATGCACGTGCTGGCGTCGCTGCAGCCCAGCTCTTCTCGCAGCGACTTGGGGAAGAGCCCCAGGCTGTGGTGCTCCGTGCCGTTTCGCAGAAAGGCGACGCGGCTACCCTGGTAGGTGACCTCCTCGGTCAGGACGAATCCCATGCGCTCCGTGTAGAAGGCCGTCGATTGCGCCACGTCGTCGACAAACAGGTTCACGGGCCCAATGCGCGTGATCTTGAAAGGCCGGGGCAGCAGGACGCCCTCGACGTCGTGGACCGGGGGCAGCGTCTCCACGCCCCGGTAGCCGGAGTAGACGTCGATGCCCTTCTCCGCGGCCTCATCCACCTCCGCCTCCTCGGACATCTGCGGCAGCTCGGGCGCCTCCCGGAAGCGGCGGTAGTGCATATCCCTGGGCTTGCTTCGACCCAGCCAACCGACCTGCTCTATGCCGTAGTAGAGCTCGTTGACGTGGCTGTCGGGGTCCAGTATGTACACGTGCCAGTTGCTGCCCGGCATATCCCTGCCCACACGCTGCACGGGGACTTCCTCATCCTGGAAGTAGTGGTAGCCCCTCACGACCTCGGCAAGGGAGCCGACCTGCCAGGTGACCTGGTTGATGTCCAGGTCCTCCCGGCGGCGGGTGCGTCCGAGGGCGTCCTGTACGCGCGAGTTGAAGAGCACGAAGGCGTGGTGGTCTGCGCCGTAGTGGAAGAAGAAGCCCCGGCCATCCGCACCTGTCTCCCTCAGCATCTCCTGTACCTTGGGGTCGTCCATCCCCATGCGCGCCTCGTCCGAGACCTTGAAGCCCAGCAGGTCCCGGTAGAAGGTGAGGCACTCCCGCATGTTGTAGACGTTGAAGCCGAAGTGCCCCAGCCGGCGGATCTTGAAGGGCTGCGGCATGAGGACCCCGCCGACGTCGAATCGCTGCTGTGTCGTTGCCATGGCGTGCCTTCTCTCCAATTGGTCTCGAAGCTCTGCTCCATGATACCGCAACTCTCCCGGGCCGGCGGGGGTCGGCACTACACGGAGACCTTTGCGTAACTCCCCGTGGGTTGCGAGGTCGTGAGAGCGAAGCAGCTCCCGCCCAGCCCTGCCCCACCCTGGATTCCCGCTTTCGCGGGAATGACGGTGGGTGCGGGAAGGACGGTTGTGCAAAGGTCTCCTACACGCGGGTCATGCCCTCTGGCGGCCTGGGGACCGGCGTCACACCGGGCCTGAACTCAACCTCCTTGCGGGGGCCGGAACTGCGGGCGAAGTACCGTGCGCGCCCCAGCCTTTCGATCTCTATCTCCAGGACGTCGCCGTCGTTGAGGGGTCCCAGCCCAACGTGGTAGGTGCCCGTGGTGATGATGTCTCCGGGTCGCAGGTGTATGAACCTGCTCAGCCATGCCGCCTGCGCCGGGATCTGGTGTGCCATGTGCTTGGTGCTGTAGTCCTGGCGCGCCTCGCCGTTGACCCAAGACCTGACCTGCAGATCGTGGGGGTCCGGCACCTCGTCCTTGGTGGTGATCCAGGGCCCGCACGGGCCGAAGGTGTCCTGTCCCTTGGGGAGGAACTGGGTGCGCCGCGTCATTCCGCGGGCCGAGATGTCGACGAAGGGCACGTACCCGAAGACGTAGTCCAGGGCCTCCGCCTCGTCGACGTTCTGCGTGTGCTTGCCCATGACGAAGGCGATCTCCGCCTCGGGCTGATAGACCAGCACCGGCAGGTCGGGCAGCTCCACCGTGCCCTCGGGCCCCAGAAGGTCCGGCGCCTTGTAGAAGAACTCCACAATGACGTCTTCCTTCTTCCTGTCCGGTGTGTCGAGGTAGTTGGCGAAGGCGGCCAGGCACTTGCTGGGCCGCGGGACGGGCACCAGCAGCTTGACGCTGTCCAAGGGCGCCCCCTGGGAACGGGCGGCGATCTCCTCGAACCTGGGCCGATAGGCCTCGAACTGCTCGATGACTTCCTCGATGACCTGCTCCGGGCCCTTCTCCACCCGGTGGTCGATGGCCTCGCTGACGTCCACCACCATGCTCTCGTCCCGGATGATCCCGATACGGTCGTCGTTGAAGCGAAGGATCTTCATGCGTGCTCCCTTCATGGGTCTGACTGGCCTGAGGCGGCGCGGAACGGGCCAATTATAGCCCCTGGCGCTACGGCGTCAAAGCGAGGTCGCTGGCACGACAGCCATGCAGGTGAGGGTTGCGGGGCCGCTACGGGCGTGGGTGATGCCCCCCGCCGCGCCGCCACCCTGGATTCCCGCCTTCGCGGGAATGACGGTTATGCAAGAGTCGCTTGACGGAGAACGACGGCGGCCCCGCGGCCCGGTGTCAGCGATCGTTCGTCTTGGGCATCCGGCTATCGTTGCCCGGCGCCCTGCAGGACCAGCTCGACGTTGGACGCCACGGGCTTCAGCGTGCCGTCGTCGATGCGGTGCATGACGTCGATGACGGCGTCGTTGTAGGGGGTCGCCACGCCTGCCCCGCGGCCCATGCAAGCTATGTGGCCGTTCATGTAATTGATCTCGGAGTGCCGCCCCTTGGTCACGTCCTGGGCCATGGAGGCGAGCCAGTTGACGCGGCCGCCCCTAGCAGCGAGGGCCGCGTCCAGCTCCTCGAAGGCGTCCCCGCGGTCCGAGTCCGCCCACGTGCGCGCCGGCTTGCCGCCAATCTCCACCACGTTCAGCCCCAGGGCCAGGCCGACCTGCGCGCCCTCCTTGGCCAGGTGGATGCGGATGGACCGGCACTGGGGGTCGTCGGCCAACTCCTGCGTCCCCAGTCCGGAGAGAGCGGAGATCCCGTTGCCCATGGAGTTCTGGCACAGCTTGGCCCATCGCTCGCCCCACAGGTTGTCCGTGGCGTATGCCGCGTCGATCCAGTCCAGCATGCGCGCCACGTTGCGCGCGCGGTCCGTCGCTGGGGCATCGGGCTCGCCGACGCGGAACACCGTGTGGCCGGAGTCGCGGCCGACGTTGCCACCCCGCGTGACGTGGGCCGGCTCCCAGAGCGCCACCTCGATGTTGGACGCGATGACGCCGATCTCGCGGCACTGCCCCACGATCCCTGCGATGATCGGGTCGTTCCAGCAGTTCTGCAGCGAGGCGAAGAACCCCTCGGGCTTGACGTACCGCTTGATGAAGTGCGTTGCCCATTCCGTGTCGTAGGACTTGACCGACACAAAGGCGAAGTCGAAGGGCTCGCGGATGCTCTGGGCGTCGGTGATGTGCAGCGCCTTGACGGGTACGGTGAAGTCGCCCTGGCTGCCGCTGGCCCGCAGGCCCCCGCTGCGCATGGCCTCCACGTGTTCCGGCCACATGTCGATGAACGTAACGTCCTCACCCTCCCTGGTGAGGAATGCGCCCACGTAGCTGCCCAGGGCGCCGGCTCCCATGATGGCGATCCTGTCACTCACTGGTCTGACCTCCCCTGTGGTGCGGCCGCCGCGCTCCCGGCGGCTTCCGGGCTACGGTGCGGCCGGCCTGGCTCGTCAACAGGTGCATCATACCGCATGTTAGGTGAAGTAGCTGCCGGCGCCCGCCCCAACGCCCCCGTGGATTCGCGCTTTCGGAGACCTTTGCGTAACTCCCCGTGGAGGGCGAGGTTGGGAGGGTGAAGCAGACCCCGCCAGCCTGGGACCCCGCCCCTGGATTCCCGCTTTCGCGGGAATTGTAGATGTTAGGTAATTCGCTGACAGAATTGGCTGGAGAACGAGCCAGTCTGGAGGCGAAGATGCGCGACAATAGCAATGACCGCACTATCGAACGGAACTACGTCCAGAAGTGGCGGTTCGTCGTCCGGGAGTACGAACAGGTCAAGGCCAAGCGCCACCCCAAGTTTCGCTTCGTCCAAGACTTCTACCGCGCCCACGGGGTCAACCGGCAGACCTTCGCCAAGTACTACAACCGCTATCGGCAGTCCGGCGACGGCGACGCCCTGCTGCCCCGCAAGCGGGGGCCCCGGTGGAAGAGCCGGCGCACCATCCCCTTGATCGAGGAGAAGGTGCTCGAACTCCGGCGCACGGGTGCCAACCGCTACGAGATCTATGCGATACTCAAGCCGGTGCTGCAGTCTCACACCCCAGCGCCCTCCACCATCTACGCCATCAGCAAGCGCCACGGCCTGAACAAGATGACCAAGCCCATGCAGCAGTCCAAGCGCCGGATCATCAAGACCCGGGCCGGGGAGTTGGGCCACCTGGACTGCCACTACCTGAGCAAGGACCTGCTCGTGGGCGCCAGAGGGCGCTCCTACCTGGTGTGCGTGATCGACGCCTGCACGCGGCTGGCGTGGGCCGAGGTGGTGGACGACCTGAAGAGCCTGAGCGTGATGTTCGCCGCGCTCAAGAGCATCAACCTGCTGCACGCGGAGTACGGGGTGCGCTTCGAGGCCATCCTGACCGACAACGGCGCGGAGGTGGCCTCGCCGAGGAACAAGGCCGGTCATCCGATGGAGCGGATGCTCCTGGAGCTGGGCATCACCCATCGCTACACCCGGCCCTACCGGCCGCAGACCAACGGGAAGGTGGAGCGGTTCTGGCGGACGCTGAACGAGGACCTCCTGGAGGGGACGACCTTCGAGTCGGTGGCGGAGTTGAAGGAGGAGTTGATGCAGTACCTCCTCTACTACAACATTGAGCGGCCCCACCAGGGCCTCGGGGGCAAGACCCCCCGCCAAACCTTGCAAAATCTGTCAACGAATTAGCTGACATATACAGGAATGACGGCGGGGGAGGTGAGTTGACCCTCGCAGGGGGCGAGGCTATAGTGACGAGGCCGCCGGCCGCGGGGCTGCCACCCTGCCCCCGGCCACCGCGGCGAAGCACTGGGCAGCGCCGGACGCAGGCGCCGGGACGGAGGATGCCATGACCCAGACGGTGCAGTACACCCTGGAGCAGTTCGGGGAGGACGTGCGCAGGACCCTGGCCGCCTGGGGGAGCTCCAAGTCCGGTGTCCTCTGCCTGGGCCCGATCTTGCAGCGGCTGGCCCGCGAAGGCGGGCCTCTCCACGAGTTGGGCGAACCCGCCACCCTCAGCAGCGGCCTGGCGGGCAGGCGGCTCTACAAGGACCCCGCCGACGGGTTTCTGCTCCTCTGGGCCCAGTACGCCGCAAACACTCCGACCGCCGTCCATAGCCACGAGGGTTGGGTCGCCATCTGCCTCCTCACCGGCAGCGAGCGGTATACGAGCTGGCGGCGCGCCGACGACGCATCGGACCCCGGCAGGATGCGCCTGGAGGTCGCCCAGGAGCACCACATACTCCCGGGCGACGTGGGCTACCTCTTCAACGAGCCGTTCAACATCCACCGGCAGTGGCCCGGGGCCGACGGCGCCGCGGAGCTGGTGCTGATGGCGGGCCGAGGCAGGCGCCTCCACCACATCGACGAGGCCACGGGGGAGTGCAGCGCCCCGCCTGAGCTGGGGCGGTAGCGGGGTCGCCCGACGGGGGCGATTGCATGGGCGCCCGAGCCCGTGGAGCTCGCCGTCCCGCTCAAGGTGGTCACCAAGTCCAGTGGGATTGGGGGAATTGGAGCAGGGCGTTGGGCACGTACAAGGGCAACAAAGGCAACCTCATGCAGCACTGGACGCTGTGCGAGGTGCTGTCTATCGCGAACCGCCACCACTCCGCGCTCAACTACATAGACGCGCACGCCATGGCCCCGCTCGCGACAAAACCAACGAGTCCTACGCAGGTGTTTCGGCGTGTGCAGGCTAACCTGCCTGGTATACAGTCGGTGTACGAGAAGGCGTGGCGCACCCTCGACTGCAAACCAGCCGACGGCTACCCCAGCAGCGCAAAATTCGTCAAGCACGTTTGGTCAGGCGACTTCTCGATGCTGCTGTGCGAGATTAAGTCCGCAATCGCCGATGAGATTGCTGCTTGGCTGCCGAAAGTTGAGGCTATGCCTACCTGCAATAAGGCGAAGCTCGCGCGGGGCGACTGGCGGTCTAGGTTCAACGAGGGGCTGCCAAGTCCGTCCGATGTGGGGCTTGGAGATGATGCACTGACGCTACTTTCCTTTGACCCCAACAAATACAATGTTGATGGCCTACCTGGTAATGCAGACCCAGACCTATATCCAAAGGACATAGAGCTTACCCTTGAAGCGATGAACACAATGGATGGACCTGTTCTAGTTCAGCTGTCTACCTACCGTAGTGGGAGCCCGAGCCAGAATCCTCAAGATAAGGTCGTTGCCTCAATCAATTCATTCCTCGGGAAGGTGGGTAGATTCGAACTCTCCGCCAGAGTGAGGGCCAACAGGAATATGATGTCACTGATCTACGCACGAAACGTTGATTGGGCAGATGAGCTGGCGTCGCTGGAAAGTCGATTCAGCGTGTGGCTGAAGACGGCGCAGAAACTCTAACCCCCTACACCTCCCCCATTGCCCACGCCTTGATGAGGTGGTGCGCTATCGCTATCGGGCCGGGGAGCGCGAGGTCTTCGTTGGCGCCGGCCAGGGCGGCGCGGACCTCCCCTCGGGTGAACCAGCGGACGTCGGCCATCTCGCCCGTGTCCATGTGGATGTCCGTCGTCGCGGCGTCGGCGTGGCAGCCGATCATCAGCGACGAGGGGTAGGGCCACGGCTGCGACGAGTTGTAGCGCACGTTGCGCACGCGGATGCCCGCCTCCTCCATGATCTCTCGTGCGACGGCCTCCTCTATGGACTCGCCCTGGTCCATGAAGCCCGCCAGCGCCGAGTAACGGTTCATGGCCTGGAGCCGGCCGCGCGACTGCCCCAGCAGACAGCTCTGGCCGCTGGAGACGAGGGTGATGACCACCGGGTCCGTGCGGGGGAAGTGCTGGGTGTTGCACTGGAGGCAGAAGCGCACGTGGCCGCCGCGCCGCATCTCCGTGGGATGCCCGCACACGGAGCAGTAGCCGTGCCGGTTGTGCCAGTTCACCTGCGCCCGCGCCTGTGCCACGATTCCCGAGTCGGCCACGCTGATGAGGTCCGTGACGGCCCGCGTGTCCTCGAAGGCCCAGGCGTCGTCGGCCTGCAGCGCGTCCGAGGCCGCCCTGTTGGGGGTGAGGTCAACGGTGAAGTGGGCCGCGCCGTCGCGCAGGCCCAGGAAGATGCCCTCCACCTGGATACCCAGCCGCCGCACGTCCTCCAACGACAGCCAGCCGAGGCCGCGCTCCGGGCCGTCGCCGCCGGTGACGAGCACGGTGTCCTTCCACAGGGGCAGGAAGCGGCTTGCGGCGTCCTGCGTACGGTCCCGCAGCCAGTCCTCGCTGCGGCGCTCCCGGTCCCCGCGGTCCAGCGGGTTGCCGGCGTAGACGTGGGTGGTGGGGGACAGCTCTCCGGGCATTGCCTTCGTCCTTGCTGGGCGTTTCGGCGCCCCGGCGCGCCCGGCCGCGGGCTTAGGGCTCGCCGAAGAAACGGACGGCGTTGTCCCACACGAGCTTCTGCTTGGTTTCCTCACTCATGCTGGACCAGCCGAGGAAGATGGCCGGCGACTCCGGGAACTTGCACTCGGCGTGAGGGTAGTCGGAGGCGTACATGAGCACGTCGTCACCCAGGAAACCGCGCACCATGTTGATCATGTCCTCGCCCTCTGCCAGCTCGATGCTGGCGAAGAAGCGGCCCCCGGTGATGTAGTCGCTGACCTTGTGCTGCAGGTCCGCCGTGAAGCCGACGTACTCCACCTGGTCCTCCATCCGCCGCACCCAGAAGGGGAGCCAGCCCACGCCCGACTCAAGGACGCCGAAGCGGAGGTCCGGGTAGCGGTCCATGACCCCGCAGCCGATGAAGGCTGCCATGGTCTTCATCGCCCCCCAGGGGTGGGAGCAGAGCCGCGCCAGGAAGCGGTTGTCGTCCACGTCGCGGTAGCCGGGGAAGTAGGGGGGCACCCACGTTGTGCTGTGATGGACGACGGCCAGGTCCTTCTCCGCCGCCGCGGCCCAGATGGGCTCCAGGTCGGGGTGGTCCAGGGGCTTGTCGACGCCGGAGTAGGGCCAGATTCCCACAGCCCAGGGCGCGTCGCCCCAGGTCTTGATCTCCAGCACCGAGTCCTCCACCGCCGACCCGGTCACGGCCAGGTGCGCCTTGAGCCGGCCGGGGTACTTGGAGCAGAGGTCGTTCATGAAGCGGTGATAGGCGCGGTTCACGGAGACCTCGATGGAAGGGTCTCCCAGCAGTGCGAAGCCGGTGGTCACGTCCGGCACCATGGCGTGAACGTCGGTCCCCTCCTCGTCCATGTCCGCGACGCGAGCGTCCACCGCGTCGTCGATGACCCCTACCGCGGGCAGCTTGCGGCCCGTATAGCCCCCAAAGTGGAGCCGGTTGTGCCCGTCCTTGGGCGACTCCGCCGGCCCTGCCTGACCGAGCACACGCTGGTAGGGCGTCAGCCCCACGTTGTAGTGGTGCCGGGATGGGTCCTCCCTGGGCGTCGTGGTCTGGTCCGACCGCGCCTGGACCCTGTACTGCGCCAGCTCCGCGAGCCTTGGCCGGAACTCGGGGTCGAAGTAGGGCTCCAGCGACTCCACGGAGGGGTGAATGTGCGTGTCCGGATCGTAGACCCTGTAACCGTCCCGCATTGCTTCCTCCCTTCGAAGCGCGCTCCTCAGCGTCCGCCGGCGGACGCCGCGGCGGGCCGCCGCCACGCCGCGTACAGCGGGTCCTCGTCGACGAAGGCGCGCGTCATGCCGTCGAAGACCAGCCAGAAGACGTCCAGCGTGTTCTGCACGGCCTGGCGCACGCGCTCCTGCGCCTCGTCGTTGACGGCGTAGTGCAGGATGGCGTAGGGGCCCACCTTCATGTGCTCCTCGTCGGCGGACATGTGCTCCACCCAGTACTCCAGCCGCTCGTCGTCCCGCGAGAAGCCGTAGTGGTCCACCAAGCCGTCGACGACCCTCGCCATCCGCGGCGCCGCCGTGCCCTCCAGGCACAGGCCCTGCGATGCGTAGAGCTCCAGCCACGTACGCTGGCTGATGAGCAGCTCGCGCCAGTGCAGGAACGCGGCCGCCTCCGGCAGGGGCCTGGTGGCCTCCAGCTCGTCCTGGGGGATGCCCATGGCCTCTGCGAACCTGACGTACATCCCCCGGTGGCCCACGGTGCCCGTCTCGCCGCCGGTGGCCTCATCCATGAGGTTGTCGATCCACATGCGCTCCAGCTCCGGGTCGTCCGGCGGACAGCGGGAGAGCATGGCCGCGATGGGCTTGGGGAACAGCTTGGGAAAGAGGAGGTAGAACTGCTTTGTGAAGTTCCTCATCTGCTCCCGGCTCAGCCGACCGCTCTGTATCAGGTCGAAGATGGGGTGGTCCTTGCTGTGCTTTCGCGCCACCATCCCCCGGACCTCTTCCAGGAACTCACGGCTATCCTTGACCATTGCCAGCCTCCCATGTCACGCTCTGCTTGGAAGGGCAGGGTAGCACGCACCGCAGCGGGGTGGCAATGGGCGGCCGCGCGGCCCGGGGGGCGTTGTCTGCGGGGCGGCGCTGCCGTATGATGGGCGCGGTTTCCCAGCCTGTGCATAAGAGGAGCGCCGTGGCCCAGTTTGGGGTGTCGCTGCCCACGATAGGGATGGAGGACCCGCAGGCGGTACGTCTCGTGGCGCGGCAGGCGGAGGTGGAGGGGCTGGACTCCGTGTGGGCCGCGGACCACATCGTGCTGCCGACGGGGGGCTCCTCGCCCTACCCCTACAGCGACACGGGCGAGTTCCTCATCCGCTCGGCCCTGCCCTTTCTGGACCAGTTCACCACGCTCGCCTATGTCGCCGGGTGCACGGAGCGCGTGGCCCTGGGCACGGCGGTCACGCTGCTGCCTCTGCGCCACCCGCTTCAGGTCGCCAAGACCATCGCGTCCCTGGACGTGCTGTCGGGGGGGCGGGTGCTCTTCGGGGTCGGGGCCGGATGGCTGGAGGAGGAGTTCCGGGCCCTGGACGTGTCCTTCGAGGACCGGGGCGCGCTGCTGGACGAGGGGCTTGAGGTGCTGCGGGCCGTGTGGACGCAGGCTGAGCCCTTCCACGAGGGGCGCTTCTTCCGAGTGGAGGGGGTCGCATCCTACCCTCAACCGGCCCAGAAGCCCCACCCGCCCATCTGGATAGGCGGTCACACCAGGCCCGCCATGCGGCGCGCGGCCCAAGTCGGCTCGATGTGGTTCCCGCCGCTCTACCACGTGACGCCGGAGAGCCTGGCGGCGGACCATGCCCGCGTGCAGCAGATGGCAACGGGTTATGGCCGGCAGCCGGAGGACGTGAGCCTGGCCCTTCGCGTGCTGGTCGACCTTCGCGACGAGCCCGACACGGCTGAGGCGGCAAAGCGCGACGCACTCTTCGGCGATGCGAACGCCATAGCCGAGACGGTGCAGTCGTACATCGACATTGGCGTCGCACACTTCATCTTCCTGCCCCAGGCCCGCGCCCTCGCCGAGGTGCAGCAGACGATCCACAAGCTGACGCAGCAGCTCATACCAAGGCTGCGCCGCTAGCAGCGAGCGGACCACCCCACCACCGGCGCTGTCCGTTCGCGGCCCCGGACCGGCGCGTACGCGCGAGGTCCGCATCCTGCCCGCACGTCAGGTCTATGGGTGTTGACGCGGCCCCAGTCGACATGAAGCCGGAAGTCCGAATGCTGGCCGGATGGGGGCGCTTCCCCATGCAGGAGGCGCGGACCTACCGGCCCGAGAAGGTACGGGACGTGGCGCCGCTCCTGTCCCTGGGCGCGCTCACACCCCGGGGCCTTGGGCGCAGCTACGGGGACGCCGCTCTGGACCGGGGCAACGTCGTCGACCTGACACGGCTCGACAGGTTCCTGGCCTTCGACGACGAGACCGGAGTGCTCACCTGCGAGGCCGGGGTCTCCCTGGCCGAGGTCCTGCGCGTCATGGCCTCGAGGGGGTGGTTCCCGCCCGTGACGCCGGGGACCAAGTTCGTGACCGTCGGCGGGGCCATTGCCTGCGACGTCCACGGCAAGAACCACCACGCCGTCTCCTCGTTCTGCCGCCACGTGGATTCCTTCGACCTGCTTCTGGCGAGCGGCAGCGTCGTCCGCTGCTCACGCGGGGACTCCCCCGACCTCTTCTGGGCGACGGCCGGCGGCATGGGGCTCACGGGGCTCATTCTCCGGGCCGCGCTGCGGCTGCGACGGGTCCAGTCCTCCTACATCCAGGCCAAGACCGTTGGCGTCAGGGACCTGGACGCCGCGGTCGAGGCGCTGGAGCGCCTGGACGCGACCCACGAGTACTCGGTGGCGTGGGTCGACGGCCTGGCGCGGGGAAAGCGCCTGGGCCGCGGCGTCGTCATTGGGGGAAACCACGCGCCCGTGGAGGGGCTGCCGCCGCGCCGCCGCGCTGCTCCCCTTGCGGGCCACGGCGAAGGAGGCGGGGGAATCGGGCTGGCGCCTCCGGTCAATGTCGTGAACCGGGCCACCATGCGGCTGCTGAACAGCTTCTACCGCATCTCCAATCGTTCCGGCGATGGTCTGGTGCACTATGACCGGTACTTCTACCCCCTGGACGGCCTACCCGGCTGGAATAGGTTCTACGGCAGGAGGGGGTTCTTGCAGTACCAGTGTGTGTTGCCCTTCGACACCGGTAGGCGCGCCCTCGTGGAGGTCCTGGAGGCTGTCCATGCGTCCGGGTACCCGTCCCCTCTGATCGTTCTCAAGCGCTTCGGCCCCCAGGAGGGCATCCTCTCCTTTCCCATGCCGGGCTACACCATCGCCCTGGACTTCCCCGTCTACTCGGCTGCCTTTCTCGAGTTCCTTGGGGAGCTGGACGCTCTGGTGCTCAGGCACCAGGGTCGGGTCTATCTCGCCAAGGACGCGCGGTTGCCGGCGCACACGTTCCGTGCCATGTACCCGCAGTGGAAGGAGTGGCGTGAGGTCAAGCTGAAGTACGACCCGGAGGGGGTCTTCACCTCCAGCCAGGGCCGGCGCCTCGGGTTGTCGACGTGAAGCTCGACGAGGGCACCCGGCTCCTCGTCCTGGGTGCGACGTCGTCCATTGGGCGCGCCACCGCGCTCCGCCTGGCGGGAAGGGGCTGCGCCCTCTTCCTCGCCGGCAGGATCGACGCAGAGCTGGACGCGGTGGCGGGCGACCTCCGCGTGCGCTTCGACGCCACCGTGCGCACGGGAGTCTTCGAGGCCCTGGACTACGGCACTCACGCCGACCTGGTGGCCGGCGCCGTCCGCGAGATGGGCGGGCTGGACGGCGCGCTGCTATTTTTCGGCGACCTGGGCGACGCGGACGCGGCCCGGCATGAGTTCCGGGAGGCGCGGAGGATCGTGGAGGTCAACTACCTGGCGGCCGTGTCCGTGCTCACCAGCCTCGCCGATCTGTTCGAGGCGCAGCGGGCGGGCGTCATCGTCGGCGTGTCCTCGGTTGCGGGGGACCGGGGCCGCCAGAGCAACTACGTGTACGGGTCCGCCAAGGGGGCCCTCAGCCTCTTCCTGCAGGGGTTGAGGAACCGCCTGGCGCCGTCAAACGTTCAGGTCGTCACCGTCAAGCCCGGCCCCGTGGACACGCCCATGACGCGCGGCATGGCGGTGGGACGGCTGCTGGCGCCGCCCGACAAGATCGCGCGCGGCATCGTCAGGGCCATCGAAAAGGGCAGCGACGTGGCCTATCTCCCCTGGTACTGGAAGTGGATCATGCTCGTGATTCGCGCCGTTCCTGAGCGCGTGTTCAAGAGACTCAGGCTGTAGCCGCCGCAACCCACGCCCACAAAGCCGCCGCGCAGCGACCCAGGACCTGCCATCCGCCACTTCCGTCAACCCCCCCAATCGCCTATCCTCATCCTATGAGGAAGCACAGAGGTCCCACCCAGCCCCTCGTCTGCCGCTGGCGCAGCCAGGCCCACGTGGCCGTCGCGCCGGCGAGCGGGAATCCAGGGTGGCGGCGCGGCGCCGGGCATCCCCCCGCACAGACCCTCCCCACTCCTGATGACGCATTCCGACGCACCGCTCCCAACCAACGTCTATACATCCGTCGCGCAGCGACCCCGCGAAAGCGGGCATCCGGCGCGGCGGTGCGGCGCGGGACATCCCCCCAAAACGCCGTTCTGCACCACCTCCGAAGCTACTCCCACCAGGGAACAATCAAGAGTGCACAGCCGCGCCGAAGCTACGGGGCGGTTTCCCGCCGACACACAATCACCTTTTTTCGACCCTTTCAGCTTCACAACCCCAAGAAAAAAATGTCTCTCGCAATCATGCGAAGGTAAACAATCAAGGACATCAGGTGCCCACAATCCGTCGCGCAGACCATCCGGGGGTGCAGCGATGCCCCATGGTGTACAGTGTGCTCAACCCGCCCGGGCGCAGCAGCCCGGCAGAGCAGGAGGCGCCGAAATGACGGACGCATTTGAAGACCACGCGTGGAAGGACCTGGTGAGCCCGGAGGACATAGAGATCTACCGGCACTATCGCCGGGAGCTTCACCTGGGGGAGCGGCCGGCCGTCCTGCTCATCGACCTGTACAACTCGGCGTACCAGGGCGGCCCCGGCCCCGTCCACGAGATTGCGAAGCAGTTCCCCAGCGCATGCGGCGACTACGCGTGGGACGCCATCGAGCCCACCAAGCGGCTCCTCAGCATGGTCCGCGCCCGGGGCATGCCCGTGGTCTACAGCACGGGAGAGACGCGCCGGGACCCCCGCACGGACCGTGTGCGGGCCACCCATAGGCAATCGTCCGGGGGCGACGCCAGCCGGTACGAGATCTTCGAGGCGTTCAAGCCGGAAGCCCAGGACCTCATCATCTACAAGGAGCGGGCCAGCGTGTTCTTCGGCACGCCGCTGATCGCTCACCTGACCCGCCAGGGCATCGACAGCCTGATCGTCGGCGGCGAGAGCACCAGCGGCTGCGTACGCGCGACGGTCGCCGACGCCTACTCGTACGGCTTCCACGTAGTGCTGGTCGAGGAGTGCACCTACGACAGGAGCCTGCTGTCACACAAGGTGAACCTCTTCGACATGCATCACAAGTACGCCGACGTCATGCACCTCTCCGAGCTGGAGGAGCATCTCCAGGCCTTCTCCGAGAAGTAGCCGCGCGGCAGGCCTACCCCTTGCCCTGGATGAACCGCTGGTAGTAGGTGTAGCTGCCCTTGACGTGCTCCAGGATCTTTCTCGGCGTCTGCTCTTCGAACTCCCGGTCCAGGTCGTCGTCGCTCATGCGGGCGAAGAGGGCCTTGAGCCGTCCCAGGGCCTCGCCGGCCTCCTCCAGGATCAGATGGGCCTCGGAGGGAGAGGCGCCCGGGGCGCCGGTCTCCTGAAGCAGCTTCTTCATGTGGACCGTGTGCTCTTTGGTGTGGCCCGTCATCATGTAGAGGATGCCGCGGACGTTGGTCTGACGCCCGCTGCGCATGGTGAAGGAGCGGTCGAGCTGCTCGTTCGTGAGGGCGGACGCGTCATCCTCGCAGGACCTGTGGGCGGCGGTGATCTCATCCAGCAACTGCTGGACCTCCGTGCGTGACATACGGCCTCCTTGCGGCGTGGAGTGGCCCCAGCATGATACCGGCAGCGGCAGCCGAGGTCTAGGAGTGCGGCGGTGGGGCGCCGGCCGGCATTCCTGATTCGCCCGGCGCCCTGTAGAATAGACCCAAGGAGCCTATCGTGTTTGAAGCCCTGACGGAGAAGCTGAACGGCGTCTTTTCACGGCTGGGGGGCAAGGGCCGCCTGACCGAGAGGGACATTGACGAGGCCCTCAAGGAGGTGCGGCTGGCGCTCCTGGAGGCCGACGTCAACTTCCGCGTCGCGCGCGACCTCGTCGCCAGGGTGCGGGAAGGCGCCATGGGGCACCAGGTGTTGACGGGGGTGAACCCCGGCGCCCAGGTCATCAAGATCGTCAGCGACGAGCTGACGGCCATTCTCACGGCGGGGGACCACCGGCTCAACGCTGCGCCGCAGCTCCCAACCGTCGTCATGCTGGTTGGGCTTCAGGGCTCCGGCAAGACCACCACGGCCGCCAAGCTCGCCCTCCAACTCCGTCGAAGCTCCAGGCAGAGCGCGCTGCTCGTGGCCGCGGACCTGCGCCGCCCGGCGGCCATCGACCAGCTCGAGGCCCTTGGCCGCCAGCTGGAGGTGCCTGTCTATCAAGAGGGCGCTTCGTCGACCCCGGACAGGGTCGCCGCCAACGGCGTTGCCCGTGCCAGAGAGCGAGGCCTCCACTGGGTCATCGTGGACACGGGCGGCCGCCTCCATATCGACGACGACCTCATGGCGGAGCTCCAGGCTGTCAAGGACGCCGTCCAGCCCCGGGAGACGCTCCTGGTCGTCGACGCGATGACCGGCCAGGACGCCGTGCAGGCGGCGCAGGGGTTCCACGAGCGCGTCAACCTCTCCGGGCTGGTCCTCACGAAGATGGACGGCGACGCGCGGGGCGGGGCCGCGCTGTCCGTCAGCTCGGTCACCGGCGTGCCCATCAAGTTCATCGGCGCCGGTGAGAAGGCGGATGCCCTCGAGCCCTTCTACCCGGACCGCCTGGCCTCCCGCATCCTGGGCATGGGCGACGTCGTCTCCCTGGTCGAGCGGGCGCAGGACGTCATCGACACGCAGCAGGCCCAAGAAATGGAGCGCAAGCTCCGGCGGGCGACGTTTGACCTGCAGGACTTTCTGGAGCAGCTTGGGGCCGTGAAGCGCATGGGGCCCCTGTCCCAGGTCCTGGAGATGCTGCCCGGCTTCTCTCAGATCAAGGGGCGCCTCTCCCAGGACGAGATGGACGGCGCCCAGATGCGGAAGGTGGAGGCCATCGTGCTGTCCATGACGCCACTGGAACGGCACAGCCCGGAGGTGCTCAACGGCTCCCGTCGGCGGCGCATTGCCAGGGGCAGCGGTACGACCGTCCAGGACGTGAACCAGCTCCTGAACCAGTTCCGCCAAATGCAGAAGATGATGAGGCAGCTTTCACGCAACCAGGGACGCGGCCTGAGCAACCTCCTGAAGCTATAGGGGCGCCGGCAGCTCATCTGCTGTGTCGCGCCGGCGCCGTCCGGCCCCTAGTTGTCCGCTTGAGGTTCACCCCCTGCGCTGCTATACTTGCGGCATCGGGGCGTGGCCCAGCCTGGTAGGGCACCTGCATGGGGTGCAGGGGGTCAGAGGTTCAAATCCTCTCGCCCCGACCACTTGCCAGGAGGAGAGCATGCCAAAGTACATGATAACGTGCTCCTATACGCCCCAGGGGGCCGCCGGGTTACTCAAGGACGGTGGGACCAAGCGGCGTGAGGCGGTCGAGAAGCTTGCCAGCGATGCCGGCGGCAAGGTGGAGTCGTTCTACTTCGCCTTTGGCGGCGACGACGTCATCGTAATCTTCGACATGCCGGATGCGGCCACTATGACGGCGGCTTCGCTGAACGTCGGCGCCGCCGGGGCCATCAGCGTCAAGACAACGGTGCTCATCACGCCTGAAGAGGTGGATGCCGCCACTCAAAAGCCCATCAACTACCGGCCGCCGGGGGCATAGCCCCATCGGGCCCCGAGGGGCCACGGCACCAGCAATGACAAGCGGGCCGCTCACAGGAGCGGCCCGCTTCTGGTTCTCGCAACTCATCGGGCGGCTGTCCCCCGGCCGCGTGGGCTGCTCTCGGCCGGCCGGTCGGGGACAGCTACGCCCTCCCTAGCCCCCGAAGAACTTCCCGGGGACCGGGACCGCCTCGATCTTCTTGTTCTCTGCGGACTCGGACGGAAGCGGATTGCCGTCGGGTCCGATGCGCGTCTCCTCGCCCCCGCCGCCCTGCTTCCCTGCACCCACCCGGATGATCATGAGGTTGCCGGGGCCGGTGTTCAGGTAGCGGTAGTAGGCGCCCTTGGGCAGCATGATCCCCTGATAGGGTTTGACGACGGTCTCGGTGCCCTCTTCATCGAAGAAGGTCACCTCGCCCTCCAGCACGATGAAGGCGTGGTCCTCCTCCGTGTGCTTGTGCAGCGCGTTCTCGCCGCCCTCCGCGTTGATCTTGGTATGGACCCAGAGGTTGTCCGTCTCCGCCACTAGGGACGTAATGCGGCCCGCCGAGAGGTACGGGGTCCGCAGCGAGAACACCTCCGCCTTGGATGCCGTCTTCGTTGCCATGTTTCCTCCTTCGTTTTCTCCTAGGGCTTGGCCGGGTCACTCCCTCTCACCCTGGGAGTGGGCCGGGCTGAGGGTGATCCCTCCCGCCGGCCATGGAGTCAGGGCCGCTCACGCCAGGCTACGCAAGCCTGGAGACGTCGATGTCGTAGAGCCGGGCTACGTTGCTGGTCAGCACCTTCTCCCGGTCTTGGTCGTTCAGATGTCCAAGCGTCCTGGCGATGGCCTCCTTGGAGTGGGGCCAGGTGGAGTTGGGGTGGGGATAGTCGTTGGACCACATGCAGTTGTCCTTGCCCCACCAGGAGAGCATCTTGCCGCCCACGTCGTCGTTGAAGAACGTCGCGTACACCTGCCGGTTGAAGTACTCGCTGGGCGGCTTGTCGATGCTCAGCGTGGTGTTGGCCGCGAACTTCTCCACGGAGCGGTCCCAGCCTTGGAGCGTGAAGGGTATCCACCCGATCTCATTCTCCACCAGGACCACCCTGAGCTGGGGGAAGCGGTGCAGCACACCGGAGAAGACGATCTCGAACAGCGTGTTTGCCACGTCCAGCTGACTGTAGTTGCGGCCCCGGTAGCGGTCGACGCCCTCGCGGTCGACGCTGCGGCCGGGGAAGCGCCGCGCGCCCTCGCCGATG
Source organism: Dehalococcoidia bacterium (assembly GCA_965197715.1). Lineage (GTDB taxonomy): Bacteria > Chloroflexota > Dehalococcoidia > Lucifugimonadales > UBA1127. The sequence goes on along the minus strand of OZ240224.1, from coordinate 900,895 downwards.
CCCGTCAGAGAGTGAATGCTGACGGGCATGCGCAGCTCCTCGGCGGCCTGCCAGAAGGGGTCGTAGTAGCCGGAGGAGAAGGGGAGCTCCTCCGGCGGGCACTGCCAGACCATGACGCCGCCCATACCGAGCTGCTTGCAGCGCTGCGTCTCCAGAACAGCGGACTCTATGTCGTAGGCGGAGACCATGCCGATGCCGATGAGCCGGTCCGGGGCGGCCTGGCAGTACTCCACCAGCCAGTCGTTGTACGCGCGGAAGCAGGCCTCCTGGAGATCCGCGTTCTCCCGCCCCAGGCTATACAGCTTCATGGGATAGCTGGGGTAGAGAACCTCCGCGCTGATGCCGTCTGTTTCCATTTCGCGCACGCGCTCGTTGCGGTCGCGCCCTCCCGCGTGGGCCTGGTGCCGCTCGCCGATGCGCTCCTCGGGGAAGCGGGGCGCGCGGCTTCGCAGGTTGTCGGGGAGCCGCTTCTCCATGAAATCAGCGGCTTCCAGCACATGGGAGTCCGCCGAGATCAGCACTTCCCGGGAGCCGCCCGACGTATTCGATGGTTGCGTGTTTGCCGTCGCCATGCGCCGCCTCCGCTCCGTGTTTGTGTGGTCTTTCCATCGAGGTCCGGGGCCGTTCACCGCCTGGGCCCTACCCTTCCACTCTTTTACTCCATCGCTCCCGGTTTGTCCAGCGGACCCGCGGAGGCGCGCCGTGGGACGACGCTCGCCGGGTTGTCGCCAGGGCCTGGAGAGCGTATCTTGGCGCCACAGCACACGCCGCGAGGCGAATGCACGGAGGTGAGACGCCATGCCACTGACCGCGGAGAAGTTCGCCGAGGGGTTTACGGGGACGGAGTATTGGGACCTGATCAGGGTCAACAAGGACGCCATCCTCCAGATATACAACGACGTAGAGGTACAGCCTGAGGAGCAGGCCTACTTCGACAGCCTACCGCAGCCGCTTCGGCTGGCGGTGCTCACCGAGCCCTGGTGCGGCGACGCCGTGAGCAGCACCCCGGCCATCATGAAGCTGGCCGAGTCAACGGGAAAGCTGGAGATGCGCATCTTCGAGCGCGACCAGAACCTGGACCTGGCCAACAGCTTCCTCACGGAGGACCGCCACGGGACGCTGCCGCTGTTCATCGTGTTTGACGCAGAGATGCGGGAGATATGCCGGTTCATCGAGACGGCCAACGCCCTGGTCAAGCGCGTCGACGGCATGGAGGCGGAGGTCAGGCAAGCGAGGGTTGCGGCCGCCGACATGGACAAGCCGCTGGGGGAGATGAGCGAGCCGTCGCGAAGCGCCTTCCGCACCGGAAGGACGGCCTATCGGGTGGACCACGCCTGCGAGTGGGGGAGGGTCGTAACGGGCGAGTTCACCGCCGCGGTCAAAGAGGGTCTCGCGCTGCCGCCGGAGCAACGACCCTCGGTGGGCGGCACCAAGTGGCCCCACGACCCGTAGGGAGTGGCCGGGTTGCGCGGGTGACGGCACGCCCTCGGTGCTAGGCGTAGGCCTCGTAGAGGCCGTCGAACTTGGCGATCTTGAAGCGCACCTGCTGCCGGGCCACCTCTCGGACGCGCTGCTGGACCTGCTCGGTGAGGGCGTTGCGGGCGACGATGTCGGCGGCGGCCTGGGTGTGGGCGATGTCGGCGACGCCGTGGACAACGAAGAACTCCAGGGCCCCCTCAGGGAGGTCGTAGCTCTTCCGCAAGTAGGTGGCGAACTCCTCCGAGTACCGCTGCACCATGCTCTCGTTGGTCAGGGCCGACGTGCGGTTCTCCGCAAGTCCGCCCAGCAGCATCCCGCGAACGATTGACCCCGTGTGCGCCGTGCACTCGTAGATGGGCTGGACGTTGTCAAACTCCTCTTCCCTCAGCCCCAGGGCGAGGCCAAACCGCTTGGCCATGTTGGGATGAGTGGACTCCTCCACAAACTGCTCCTGGAACACCTCGAACACATCCGGGTTGTGGGCGTTCTTGACCATGCTGAGCGCAAAGCCCTTGTTGATGGCGATGTTGTGGGCGTAGTGCTGCAGCGCAAAGCCCTGGAGCCTGCGTATGGAGAGTGTCCCCTCCCGCAGGTCGGAGAAGTACCGTGTTTCCATGAGCCGTTGAATCCCCGGCTTGATGATCTCCTCGATGACGGAGTTTACGAAGGTCCTGTCCACCGTCTCTGTAGCCATAGCTTCGCTCCTTGACCCGGTGAGGTTGACGTATTATGCCCGAACCGCGGGCCGGCATCAACCTTGCGCCGGCGACGCCCGGAGGCGGCCGGGGGGCGACGGCGCGTTACACGTCACGCGCTGCGGGGAGGACGTCCGCGGCGAAGCGCTCCAGGTGGCCCAGCGTCTCTTCCAGGCTGCTGCCCGAGGCCCCCACCACCATGTAGTCGGCGCCCGCGTCCCGGTATTCGCGCACGTCCGTGAGAAGCTGCTCCGGCGTCCCGCTCAGTGGCGTGCGCCCTTCGCCGAGGGGTGCGTCCGTCACCCGGAGGCTGGACCTGACGGACACCCGGAATTCCCGGGAGGCCACACCGCGCTCCTCCCGGAGTCGCCGCAGGGTCTCGCACTGAGCCGCGAGCTGGGCGGGGGTCATGCGCACGGCGTGCCAGCCGTCGCCGAGCAGGGCGGCGCGGCGCAAGGCGGGCGCGGTGTTGCCGCCGACCCAGATGGGCGGGCGCGGCCTCTGGAGGGGCCGCGGGAGGGACCTGACGCCCTCGATCCTGTAGTGCCGCCCCGCAAAATGCGGCTCCTCCTGGGTCCAGAGGGCCGTGAGCACCTGGATGTGCTCGTCGGTCACGGCCCCCCGGTGGTCGTAGTCGGCGTCCAGGGCCTCGAACTCCTCCTTCATCCAACCGACGCCCACGCCTGCAATCAGCCTGCCGCCTGAGAGGACGTCCAGGGTGGCGAGCATCTTGGCGTTCAGCACCGGATGGCGGTAGGGGAGGACCATGACGCTCACCCCCAGCCGTACACGGCTGGTTATGCCCGCCAGGTAGGCGAGGACGGTGAAGGGCTCGAAGACGTCCTCGTCGGCGCCCACGCCGATCACTCCGCTGGAGCCGTAGGGGTAGCGCGACGTGACCGTAGTCGGCATGACCACGTGGTCGCTCACGAAAACGGCGTCGAAGCCCAGCTCCTCGATGCGTACGGCCATCTGCGCCAGCGTCTCCGTACTGGCGATGCCCCCCAGATTGGGGACCGTCACTCCAAACTCCATGCTTCCTCCCCGTCACCGGGTCCTTGAAGGCACCGCCAGGTCCGCGCGCAAGGGGTTGAGCCTAACCGGCGGCGTAGCCCCTGGCGCCCTGGATGCCCTTGAGGGTTGATATCTCGCCGACGTGAGAGTACACGTGGGTCACAAGGATCCCCGAGAGCAGGTGGCCGAGCACTGTGGGGCCGCGCATGCCCTGGACGGTGCGGTCCAGTTCCGTGGCGCCGGTGAGCGTGGTCAGAAAGCCGTCTGTAGCGTCGTCGATGGCGTGCCAGTACTCGCGCAGTACGCCAAGGTCCACCTTCATCGCCTCCGGGGGGTCCTCCAGGAGCCTGAAACCGGGCGGGACATTGAGGCGCGGCGCCCAATGGTCCAGCAGCATCGTCCCGCCGTTGATGCGCAGCTGGATTGTGCGGTCCTGGGCCACCAGCGTGTGGACGGCCATGGTCATGATGGAGTTGGCGACTCCGGGCGGGGTCCAGTCCGCCATCTCCTGGGTGACGTCGGCCATGACTCCGGCGAGCTCGCGCCGCGCAGACGCAATCTGGTGCTTGAGCAGGGCTAGACTATCCAAGCTGCCTCCTTCGATGACCCAGATACCCATCGAGGGTCCGTCGCCGGGACGCCCTCACGGCACGCTGCCGTCCTCCCCCAGGCCCCTGATTGCGGGGTACACCTCTTCAGCGAAGAGCTTCATACTCTTGCGAGTGTGCTCCGTTGGCATGAACCCCGCCTGCATCATCATCAGGAGGTGGCCCACCTGACAGCGCTCGTGAAGGTACCTGATCTTCTCGATGACGGTGTCCGGGGTCCCCCATATGGCAATCCCCTTGTCTCGCAGGTCCTCCCACGTGCCAAGCTCCCGCCGAGCGCCCTGGGCCGCGAAGGCGCGAGCCGAGACCTCCGGAGGAGTGTACCCGGGTGGATTCAAGAAGCCCGGATGCCGCTTCCCCCCCAGGTACCACATCAGGGCCTGACCCTCTTCGCGGGCCTGCGCTTCAGTCTCGCCCACGTAGAGCAGGCTCAGGAAGGCAAACTTGTCCGAGGTTGGCGCCGGCAGGCCCTGCTCCCGGCAGTGCTCCGCGTACACGCGGTGCTGCCCTTCCTGCTCCTCATAGGACTGGAGGAAGCACGCATGCACGTAGTGGCGCTCCGCCATCCAGCGTATGTTCTCCGGGCTTGACCCGGCGACCCAGATGGGCGGATGGGGCTGCTGATAGGGCCGGGGCCATGGGTTGACGTACCGATAGTGCCAGAACCGCCCTTCCCAGTTGAAGGGCCCTGGGACCGTCCACGCGTTCAGGATCAGGTCGTGGGACTCCTCGAACCGCTCGCGGGTCAGCGTCGGGTTTGTGTTGGCCGGATGGATCTCCGAGGGAACCCCCCGTACGAAGCCGCTGATGAGGCGCCCGTGGGACACACAGTCGAGGAACGCCAGCTCCTCGGCGACCCGAACAGGGTTGTCTCGATGAGCGAGAGGCGTGCCCAGCAGGAGGATCTTGGCCCGCTTCGTCCGGCGGGCCAGGGCCGCCGCGCTCAGGGGCATCACCGAATCCAGGCATGAGGGGGTCTGATGGTGCTCGTTCAGCATGAGGTCCAGGCCCAGCTCGTCGGCGTACTCGTACTCGTCCAGGTAGCGGTTGTACAGGTCGCCCACGATCTCCGGGTCGCAGTTGCTGTTGGGCAGGACCACCCGCTGCGAGCCGGCCCGCTCCTCCGCCTCCAAAGAATAGGAGGGATAGGGCATCTCAGTGAAAAAGTAAGCGCGCATTGCTCAGTCCCCTCTCCGACACAGAGTTGACCCGCGAGTCCCTCCCCACCGCACGCCCAGACGCCCATCGTATTCCGATCGTCCTGGTGTTAGACAGATCATTCGACGCGACGGCAGCCCCTACCCCGCGAACCCGGCGACGGCCTCGACGAAGGCGTCGGGCCGTTCCAGGTACGGGTAGTGGCCGGCTTCGGGAATGACCTGGAGCCCTGCCCCCGGCATGCTCTGCTGAAAGGCGCGCCCATAATCGGTGCTCACGATGCCGTCGCTCCCGCCCCAGATCAGCAGCGTCGGCACGGTGATGCGTCGAAGCCACCGGCGCAGATTGGGATTGTGCATGAACGGCTTCCACGTATAGCGGACCGCCGACTCCCGGTCCCGGAGCAGCGTCAGCAGCGCCTCCGCAGGTAGGTCCGGCGCTCCCGGCAGCTTCATTCGCTCTTCGCCCAGACCAGGGTCGTGCCAGCCCGCCTCCAGTATCTGTTGACGGGTCAGGACAAAGGTTTCCAGGATATCCGGCTCCGTGGGGCCGGACACCTTGATCCCCACCGGGCCCGCCAGCACCAGGCGCCGCAGACGGTGGCTGCAGCGCACGGCCATCTCCGCAGCGATCCAACCGCCGAGCCCCAGCCCCAGCAGGGTTACGGGCTCGGGGCCCAGCGTGTCCAGAAAGTCCAGGTACAGGTAGGCGAGGTCCTCGACGCTCTCTATTCCGTCGGGCCGATCCGAGGCCCCGAACCCTGGATGCGACGGGGCGGCCACGGAGAACCTCCGGCCCAGCGCCTCGAGGTAGGGGTGCCACTCGGGCATCACCTCGCAGTCGTGGAGGACCAGCAGCGGCGGGCCGCTGCCCCCGCGAAAGACCTGAAGCGCTGCCCCGTCCACCTCTACCCGGTCTTCCCGGACTGCCGTCGAAGTCATAGTTCACGCCCCCTCTGGGAAACCTCGAAGGATTATAACCCCATCCGCGCCCGAGAGCGCCACGCTTCGACCCTGCACGGCGGAAACCCGCTTCAGCGCAGCAGACCCTCGCCTTGCGAGGCGGGTGATATGCCGCGTAGCCGGGAAGAAACCCACCGTCTTGCTCACTCACGCATCGACCGGGGGAGCGAAGCTGGGACCGGGCCGGGTATGGCGGCTGGTAGTGAGGCGCCAACACGGAGGTGCCAGGAATGCGACGGTTTCGATTTGACAAGATTTCGCCCCTAGTGTACCAAATGCGTTACAGCCTTTGGCGTCGGCGTCGAAAGGCTGGAATACGCAGCTTTGTACAGGCGGTTCCGGGCAGCGCGGACGCTTTGGGGCGCCCCGGGGTCCGCACGGGAGGACGGGCATGGCGAAGAATGGGTTCAAGGTGATCGACAGCGACCTGCACATCATGGAGCCGGTGGACCTGTGGGAGCGCTACATCGATGGGCCGTTCCAGGCCGCGGCGCCGCGGGGGACGGCGGCCAGCGCCTCGGACCTGAACCTGCTGCACCCCGACGGCCGGATGTGGGGGCGCGACCCCATCCGGGCGCAGCCCACGGGTCGGCCGCAGGGGCGGAGCGCGGCGGTGAACGAGGAGCGCTTTGGGGAACACTTCCGGCGGGGGTACAGCAACCAGGTGCAGTTGGAGGCGATGGACACGGAGGGGATAGACGTGGGGGTGATCTACCCCAGCCGGGGGCTGCACGCGCTGGGAGAGCCGGAGATGGAGCCGCCGCTGGCGGCGGCGGTGGCGCGGGCGTACAACAACTGGCTCTACGACTTCTGCCAGGCGGACCCGGGGCGGCTGCTGGGTGCGGGGATGGTGTCGGTGTTCGACATCGAGGACGCGGTGGCGGAGAGCCGGCGCGCGGTGGAGGAGCTGGGGTTTCGGGCGATCTTCCTGCGCCCCAACATCGTTGGGGGGCGCAACTGGTACGACGCCTACTACGAGCCCCTGTGGTCGACGCTGGAGGAGTTGGGGGTGCCGCTGGGGTTCCACGAGGCCATCTTCACCGCGCTGCCCCAGGTGGGGTCCATCTTTGGGGGGAACTTCATGCTGCGCCACACCTTCTGCCACCCGGTGGAGCAGATGCAGGCGGTGGCGGCCTTCGCGGCGGGGGGCGTCTTCGCGCGGCATCCGGGGCTGCGGGTGGCGTTCCTGGAGGGGAACTGCAGCTGGCTGCCCTTCCTGCTGTGGCGGCTGGACGAGCACTGGGAGCAGAGCGGGGACGTGTGGGCGCCGGAGGTGAGCATGGCGCCCAGCGAGTACTTCAAGCGGCAGGGGTACGCGTCGGTGGAGGGGGACGAGGAGCCGGTGAAGTACGTGATCCAGGACATGGGCAACGAGAACCTGGTCTTCTCCACGGACTACCCCCACGGGGACTCCAAGTACCCCGTGGCGGTGGAGCGCTTCCTGGACCTGCCCATCACCGACGATGACAAGCGCAAGATCCTCTGGGACAACTGCGCCGCGATGTACGGCATAGTCGAGGCGGCGCCGGCCTAGGCGACAGCGACAAAGCATCTCACCAGGGCTGCCGGCGCAGCGCTGTTCTGGGCGCCTGGCAGCCGGCACGGGTCAGTTTCGGGGGCTCGCTGAGCCCTTCTGGGTGCGACGCAGGCCTGGGAAGGCCTATCTGCAGAGAACCGGATGAAGCGGGAGGAACACCCATGGCCACCATCGACTCCGATGCCCACGTCATCGAGACCGACCAGACCTGGGACTACATGGACGAGTCCGAGGCCCGCTACAAGCCTGTTACCCTCGCCCCCAGGGACGGGGACGGCAACCGCCTCTTCTGGGCCATCGACGGCAAGCTCAAGCAACGCTGCACCAACATCGGCGGCGACACCACCGAGGTCACCCGCGAGATGCTCGACGTCAGCGCGCGCCTCGCCCACATGGACGAGTTAGGCGTCGACATCCAGGTCCTCTTCCCCACCATCTACACCCGCAAGATCGCCGACGACCCTGCCGCCGACTTCGCCCTTGGCAAGAGCTACAACCGCTGGATGGCCGACATCTGGAAGCAGGGCCACGACCGCCTCCGCTGGGTCGCCATCCCGCCCCTCATGGACCTCTCCAAGGCCCCCGCCGAACTGGAGTTCGCCAAGGAGAACGGCGCCTGCGGCATCTTCATGCGCGGCTTCGAGGGCGACCGTCAGCTCTCCGACCCCTACTTCTTCCCCCTCTATGACGTCGCGTCCAGCCTCGACCTCGCCATCGCCATCCACGCCGGCAGCGCCAACCCCGCCGTCGCCAACTTCCTCGGCTTCGGCTCCGACGGCGGCGGCTTCCTCGTCTCCAAGCTCCCCGTCATGAGCTCCTTCCACACCCTCCTCCTCCACGAGGTCCCCACCCGCTTCCCCAAGCTCCGCTTCGGCTTCGTGGAGGCCAGCGCCCAGTGGGTCCCCCACGTCCTGCATGACATCGTCCGCCGCACCGCCCACCGCCAGGGCCGCCACCTCCAGGGCCGCGTCACCGGCGACATCCTCCGCGACAACCGCCTCTTCGTCGCCTGCCAGACCGACGACGACATCCCCTACGTCGTCCAGTACGCCGGCGAGGACAACCTCGTCATGGGCACCGACTACGGCCACGCCGACACCACCGCAGAGCTCGAGGCCCTCTCCACCCTGCGCAAGACCAACCCCGTCGACTCCCGCGTCGTCGACAAGATCCTCGACGACAACGCCCGCGCCCTCTACGCCCTGTGAGCACGGCGTTGACGCGCTCACGGCACCCGCCGCTCACCGGCGGCGCCGAGGGCCGCGTTGGGACCCATTCTGCCTGACGCACACTATCGGAGGTTGGACTCATGGCGATTATGATCACGGGCGGGACCGGATTCCTGGGGGCGGCAATCGCGCGCCACCTGGTCCAGAAGAAGGGCGAGAGCGGGGTGGTGCTCTTCGACTCGCTGGCGGACGACAGTCTTGTGAAGGATATCGCAGACAGCGTGGTCGTCGTGCAGGGCGACGTGCTGCAGCCCCTGGAGCTGCTGGAGGCCATGCGCAAGAACGGCGTGGAGAAGGTGGTCCACCTCGCGGCGCTTCAGGGGCCCGCGGTGGACGCCAATCCGCCGCGCTCCATTCAGCTCAACGGTGTCGGGACGACCAACGTCTTCGAAGCATCCCGCGTCCATGGCGTGAAGCGTATCACCTACGCCAGCTCCATTGGCGTTTACTCGGTCCGCAAGAACCTCATAGACGATGAGATCAACGAGGACATGCTGCCCGCGGGGGCGTCTCTCTACGGCGCCTGCAAGCTCCTGAACGAGACGGTGGCAGACTTCTACCACCGGCGGCACGGCCTCGATCCCATCGGCCTCAGACCGACGGCGGTATTCGGCATCGGGAGGTCGCTGAGCCGGCTGCGTTCCCACGGTCAGGGGATGATGCTGGTGGCCGACCTCACCGCCGGCGGCCTCGTGGCGGTGACGGGGGCATTGATGAACGATCGGCCCGTTCAGATGCCGCCGAACGAGCAGGTTGTGGACTGGCTGTACAGCGCGGACCTGGCCGAGGCCTTCTGCTGCGCGCTGGCGGTGGAGGACCCGCCGCACCGCGTCTTCAACGTGGCTGCCGAGCGGCGGCCCGTGGGCGACTTTACGAGCAAGATGCGGGACCTGTTCCCCAATGCCCAGATTACGATGAGCGCGGAACCCGCCGTCGCCATGCCGCTCACGAGCACCGAGCGGCTGCGCACGGAGCTCGGGTTCGCGCCGCAGTACACGCTGGAGACGATGCTCGACGAGTACGTCGACCGGGTGCGGTCCGGCGCCGTGCCATAGGCGGACGGCGAGCAGCTTCCGTCGTTCGGCGCATTGGCTTCGCATTCGAGACCAGGCGGCAAGTCGGCAGGCGCCCCGGCTAACTCAATTCGCGATTGTGTTGGGTAGGCACTGTCAACCTGGAATGCAAGGGATCGGGAGGTGGATTGATGTTGACGCGAGGGAAGACGGCCCTGGTTGCTGCCTGGTTGGCAGCCCTTCTTGCGGTGCTGGCTTGCTCGGGCGGCACACCGGCGGCTGAACCTCAGGCCCCAACGCAGCCTGCGCCCGCACAGCAGCCGACGCCCGAGCCGGCGGCCCCAGTTGCAATGCCCGAAGGTCCGAAGCTGGGAGGCATACTCACGCTGCCCCTGCGCCGCGACCCGCCAGGCGCTTGGGACATCACGAGGGTCACCCAGCGGTACGACCTGAACACCGCTGGAGCGCCATTGTGGGGGTACGGGAACCTGGTACGGGAGTGCCGAGAGGACATCTACGAGATCTGCCCCGGCCTCGCGGAGAGCTGGGAGCACAACCAGGACTTTACGCAGTGGACGTTCAAAATACGGGATGGCGTCTCATGGCATGACGGCACGCCCTTCACCGCGGAGGACGTCAAGTTCTGGCTGGAGCTGATATCGTTCGGAGTCAAGGTCGGAGAGAAGCAGCGCCTGCCGGCGTGGTGGAGGAAAGAGTTTGGAGACATCCAGCAGGTTGACGCCTTGCCGGCCGGCCAACTGAGGATCACCCTGAGCGAGCCGTCACCCGTGTACCTGAACCTGATCTCCAGCCCGTTCTGGAACTTCGCCATTCCGAGACACCTGGCCCAACCGAAGATCCAAGAGGGGCTCGTGGACGTGACACCCCAGGACGTCGGCTGGGTGGGGACGGGGCCCTTCAAGATGCTGCTCTATGAGAAGGGCAGCCGCGTCCAGGAACGCAGGTTCGACGGCTACTGGGAGCGCGACGACGACGGGCGTACGCTTCCCTACGTGGACGGCATCGACTTCGCCGTGATGGCCGACGCCCAGGCCATGGACGCCGCCATCAGAGCGGGGAGGCTGGACGGCGGCGCCCGTGTGGGGGGCTTCGTCCTGTCGCAGGAGCGGAAGACTGCGTACGAGCGAGATCTGGGCGATGAGATTTGGTTCGCCGAGATCAAGGGGGGCGGGGGCCTATCCTTGGGTCTGAACTTCAATCTCCTGAAGGAAGGCCCCATCCAGGATGTTCGCGTGCGTAGGGCGATATCGCTTTGGGTAGACCGGCAGGCCTCGATTGACGCCTACCAGGGGAGCTTGGGCTACGTAGCCACTATCTTCAGCCCCGACAACCCGTACACTAGCCCGGAGTACAAGACCTGGCCGGGTTTCGATCCAAACACGAGGGAGCGGGACCGCGCCGAAGCCAAGCGGCTGCTCGCCGAGGCGGGGTATGCAGGTGGAGTGAGACTGACCACGCCATGCCAATCTTCATACTCGGACCGCTGCCAGTTCTTCCAGGCACAGCTGAAGGACCTGGGCATCGACCTCGACTTCAGAATCCTTGACCCCGCTGCCTGGAGTGCGGCCAACCTTGCTACGAGCGACGACCTCTTTCAAGCCCCCGCCTACCCGAGCCGCATTCCAGAGGGTCAGGAGTCGGCGCTGACCAGGTATAGCATCAGCCCGGGCGCAGTCGTAAAGCACGAGGACCCCAGGGTCCCGGAGTTCATGGATCGGATCAAGGGATCGACCAGCTTCGAGGAGCGCGTTCGGATCTGGCGGGAGCTCGAGGACTACATGATACTGGAGCACGTGTACCTCGCCCCTATCTCGTCAAGGGTCAGCCTGACTCCCTACCGGACGTACGTGAAGGGACTACCGGTCCCGGCAGAGAACACGCAGAGCCTCCTCGACTTCGCCACGGTATGGCTGGACAAGTAACCTCCGAATCTGGCGGCGGTTGCGCTGGGCGCGTCACACGCCGTCAAGGCCGGGAGGCCACCTGCGCGTTGGCGGGACTGTGAGCGTGAACACGCCGTGATTCTCCTCAAGGGCATCCAGGTATGAACATCCTCGTCATCGGCGCGGGCCTGGTCGGGTGCTACTTCGCCCGCGACGCCGTGAGCAAGGGCCACCGGGTCGTCCTCTACGACGTGGCGCCCAACCGGGCGTACATCGGGAGCGTCGCGCCGGACGCCGCGGTCGCGGCCGGGGACGTCCGCGACCTGCCCGCGTTGATCGAGACCATGCGGGCGAACAGCATCGAGGTCGTGTTTCACTCCGCCTTCCTCATCGGCGCCAGAGCGGCCGCCCGCCCCTACACGACCCTCGACATCAACGTTGGCGGCACCACCGCCGTTGCGGAGGCGGTCAGGACCAGCGGAGCACGGCGCTTGATCTTCGCCGGCACGCAGGCGGTGTACCTGCGAGAGCCGCCACCGAGCGTCCCCATACGGGAGGACTTCGCCGTGGGCGGGGACCAGCTGTACACGGCCAGCAAGGTCGCGTGCGAGCGCATCCTGAGCGCCCTTGCCGTCCACTACGGGTTCGAGCTCGCGGTACTGCGCTTTGCCCAGATCTACGGCCGCGGCCACTACGCCGGCGGCGACCCCGCCGGGGAGGTGCTTCACGACATCCTGGCCTCGGCGCTCCAGGGACATCCGGCGCGCGTCGATCCGGCGGTCTTCAGGGCGCGGGACTGTGTGTATGTGAAGGACGTCGTGCAGGGCGTTGCGCTCGCGGCGGAGGCGCCGCTTGTGAGCCGCGTCTTCAACATCGGATCGGGACTGCTCACGACCGCCGCCGACATCGCCGCCGCCATACGCGCGGCTGTGCCCGGTGCCGACGCGGCGGCTGTCCAGCCCGGGAGCGGGGCGCCCGCTACGGGGCAGCCCCTGGACATATCCCTGGCCCGCGCGGAGCTCGGCTACCAGCCCCAGTTCACCATCGACGAGGGGATCGCCGACTTCGTTCGGGAGCTGGGGGCGCCTGGATCGTAGGTCCCGGACCCGACGGGGTCCAGGCCAGCCAGCCACTGGCACTCGGGAATCCGGCCTGCCGCAGGGGAGAGCACCTTACCCTCCGGCGGCCGCCTGCGCGCCGGCCTCGCTGCAGTCGAAGTCCTGATCGCCGCTTCCTCCGCTGCAACCGATGGCGCCTATGACCTGCCCGCCGGCCATGACGGGCACGCCGCCCTTGTAGAACATCAGGCGAGGGTCCGCCAAGGTTAGGAGGATCTGCATCTCGATGGGCTGGAACCGATCGACGGTCTCATGGGTGGGCCGGGCGAAGTTCAGCGCGGTGAACGCCTTCTTCTGAGCAAACTCCATCGCCGTCAGGCGCGCTCCGTCCATCTTGTGCATCGCCACGACATCTCCCCCCTGGCCAAGGACGACAAAGGAGGCCCGCATACCATGGGAGAGGGCTTTTGCCCGGGCCGCTTCCAACGCGGTCAACGCTTGGTCCAAGGTCAGACTCATCGGACCCTCCTCCTGGCGCGTGAACAGACTTTCGGCGAGGGATGACCGGTGCGCGGGCCGGCGCCCCGCAGCTACAGGGGTTCGAGCCCGGCGGCAGCCCGCTCGTGGTCGATGTGGGAGCGCACGGCCGCCTCCAATGGACGCAGCTTCACATCGAACTCCTCGTTCAGGCGGCTGTCGTCGTAGAGGTAGGGGAAGCCGCCCTCCAGAGGGGTGACGGAGTCGTTGAACTCGATCTGAGCATCGGGGATAAAGGAGCGGATGATCGCCGCCACCTCCGCGCTCACGAAGGCATGGCCGGGGGCCAAGTAGAGGTCATGCCGCAGCGACGGGGCCAGAGCCAGACGCGAGTAGAGCGCCGCCAGGTCCTCGACGGGTATGGCGTTCTGATGGCGCTGGGAGGGAAAGTTGACCATGGCCGCCCTGCCCAGGGCCGGCGGCGTGATCACACGCGAAGGCCACATGGTGTTGCCGGCTCCAAGAATCCCGGGAGGGCGCACGCGGACGACCTGCAGGTCGTAGACGCGCGAGTACTGCTGGGCCAGGGCCTCATTGGCGTACTTCATCGTGCCGTAGAGGCCGGCGGGCGCCACGGGGTCGTCCTCGGTGACCGGCCGCTCCCCGTAGGTGCTCTGCGGCCCGTAGACGCCGGCGGAGCTGGCGAACACCACCCGGTCCACGCCCGTCAGCCGCGCGGCCTCGAACACGTTGGTGACACCGAGCACGTTGGTCTTGACCGCGCCAATGTAGTCCCGGTACTGGGGCGCCGTGAGCGCCGCCATGATGTAGCCCAGGACGACGACGCGCTGCACCTTCTGGTCGACCATGACGGACACGACGTCTTCCAGGTTGGCCATAGACCCTTGAACGAAGGGCACGCCATCAGGCAGCCACCCCTCCGGCGGGCGCTGGACGTCAAAGGCCACCGGCTCCTCCCCCATTTGGGCCAGGGCCTGCACGGTGTACCGGCCCACGAATCCCGAGCTTCCGGCTATGAGGACCCTCATCGCTCCCCCCTTCTTTAGTCACGCGCCCCTCCGAACGGGGCCCGCCTGGCGTCCGTCAGGTCTGCTTCTCCTGCCGGGGCGCCCGCGCGGTCACGTGAGCAGCCTGCTCCTGGATCTCAAACAGGGCGGCGGTGCTCCTGTGCCCCCAGCCGCGGTTCATGCCCTCGATCATCACCTGCTCGACCAGGTTCGCGATCGGCATTGGCACGTTCAACTCGCGGCCCAGCTCCGTCGCCAGGCCCACGTCCTTCCTGGAGAGGGCCAGCGTGAAGCTCGCGGGCACATCACGGTCGGAAGCGGCTTCCGTCTGGGGCGGAAAGGACGTGCGGAGTCCCGCCATCTGGACGTCCAGCCCCCAGTGCATGCAGTCCCACAGGACCTGCGGGTCCACCCCCGCCTTGGCGCCCAGGACGATCCCTTCCCCTACGGCCAGGCCCACGCCGCGGCGGACCAGGTTGTGGGCCAGCTTGATGATGCTCCCGGTCCCCAGGTTTCCCGTGTACACGACGGTATCCGAAAGGGCGTCAAGGACCGGCTTGACGCGGTTGTAGGCTTCCGGGTCGCCGCTTGCCAGGACCTGGACGCTCCGGTTGGCGATGCCGCGCTTGCCGACGATGAGCGGGGCGTCGATGACCTGCGCGCCCCGCTGCTGAAGCGCCGAGGCCACCCGGTGAATCAGGGCTGGGCGGCTGCTGGAGAGGTCCACGTACACGGCGCCCCGCCCGATTCCTTCCTGGATTCCCTGAGGCCCAATGGCCACCTGCTCGACTTCAATAGGGCCTGGAAGGGACGTAAGGACCACGTCGCTGCGGCTGGCCACCTCTGCGGGAGAGGCTGCAAGCCGCGCGCCAGCCTCCAGCAGCGGTTTCGCCGCCGCCTCTCGAATGTCGTGGACCACCAGGGGGTAGCCCGCGCTTCCGATGTTCGCGGCAACGGCCGAGCCGATGTTCCCGAGGCCGATAAATCCAACGGTATCCATGCGTTCCTCCGGTGACGGGTGGCGCACCCTCCCGAGCGAATGCCGCGCGACGGACGGCCGGTCTAGCCGGAAGGCGGGGGCGAGCGGTCGATGTACACCCAGCGTTCCACAATCTTGCCGTTCCGCAGGCGCAGCACCTCGGCCCCCCTGGGCATGCACATGACCACCTTATCCCCCTCGGCGATCAGGTCCTCGATGGCGATGTGAAAGCCGGGGCGCTGGCGCAGGTGGGTGACGAGCCGTCTGATGCCCTCCTGCCCCTGTGCCGGGCCCAGGGCGCTGGAGTTGAACACGTCCCGGAAGCCGGGATCGATCAGCTCGTCGATGAGGCCCAGGTTTCCCTGGTTCTCCACTTCCTCGTAGAAGCGGCGCACGATCTCCTTGTTCTCTTCGGACACGGGGCCATCTCCTTGGCACGCCACGGGACTCGCCCGGTGGCGGACACGCTCCGGGGTGGCCATAGCCCGAGGTCGCGCTCGCCCCCAGTGCGCGGCCCCCGGCTGTCGGCGTGAGGCTCGACGTGGCTATTTGTCCAGCCACGTCCTGGCGTGGTTATAGTTGTTGTTCACGTCGCCGGCCGGAGGCAGGTAGCCCTTCACGTAGGACCGGTAGGGCGTCACGGCCAGCTCTCCCAGCAGCGGTATGTTGTAGACCTGCTCCAGGATCACGTAGCGCTCCAGCTCCCGGAAGACCTCGATCCGCTTCTGCAGGTCGACGGAGGTGTGCAGCTCTTCGAAATACTCGCCGATCCTCGGGTCCTCGTGCTTGGGGCCTGCCCGCTTGTTCTCGCTGTACCGTGCGAGGTTCTGAATGATCATCTCGGGAATGGCGAACCCTCCCTGCCAGCCGGAAGCGCTGTCGATGTCGTTGTCGAGGGTTGCGGCCGTTACCTGGCGGGTGCCGGTGTCCACCAGCTTGAGATTGAAGTTGACGCCCAGCGTGGTGAACTGCCCTGCCAGGAACTCGCACGCCGACTGGGCCACTCGCCAGCAGTTCTCGTAGAGCTCGAACCCATCCGGGTAACCCGCCTCTGCCAGGAGGCGCTTTGCCTCGGCCTGATCGGCTGCCCGCGTGTCCTTATTGTAGCTGGGCCACTCGAGGAAGTCGGGGCTCGTATAGGGGTTGTCGGGGTCAAGGAGCGTGCGGAGGTAGCCAAAGCCGCCTAGGACGGAGGGAATGGCGGCGCGCTTGTCCACCCAGAGAGAGAGAGCCTTCCGGACACGCACGTCCTGCAGCGGGCCTTCCTTCAGCGTATTGAACCAGCAGCACCAGTTGAAGAACCGGACCTCTGCGTACCAGACGTCATCGCCGAAGTCCTTGTTGTAGCTCTGCTGCCGCTCCGAGGACAGGTGGTATCCAGGTCCCCGGGCGCCGCCGTCCAGCCGGCCGACACGGACCGCGGCGTCCATGGCCGACGGGCTCCCCACCATCGCAAAGTCGATGCCGTCCATGTATGGGAGCTGTCTCCCGGCTTCGTCCGTCTCCCAGTAGTTGTCGTAGCGCCGGACGGAGACCCTGCTCCCCTTGTCGAACCTGTCGAACACGAAGGGCCCCATGCCCACGAGGTCGACGTCCAGGGGAGCGATTCCCACATCGCCCTGCCGTATACGCGACTCCATGAGGTGGCGGGGGTGAGCGACGACGTAGTGCGGCCTCGAGACCACCTGGAGGTACTGGGGCCTTGGGGAGCTCAGGGTGATGCGGAGCTGGTTGCCGGGCAGCACCTCCACGCTCTCCAGGGGCTCGAAGTCCAGTCGGGCTGTCGACGGACCGCGCTTCTTGTCCCCAACCTCCACCCCGTACACGAACAGCTCCAGCCAGAACTTGATGTCCTCCGGGACCATGCGCGTGCCGTCATGCCACAGGACGTTGTCCCGGACCTTGAAGGTCCACTGCGTGAAGTCGTCGTTGTGCTCCCAGCTCTCGGCCAGTCCAGGGCACACGTTGAAGATATTCTCCCGGCATGGCTTGACCAGGTGCCCGTTGCCCCAGATGCTCGCCGCTACCTGGATAGTGCTGACGCCGGAGTAGCGCATGGTATCGAAGCCCAAGGGGGGGTCCTGTCTATGGCCCAGGATCAGCGTGCCGCCGTACTTGGGCTCACCGGTTGCTGCCGGGACCGACGGCGCGGGCATGGCGGCCGGGCGTGTTGGCGCGGATCCTGCCACTCCGGTGGCGGCGGCAGGATCCGGGGCTGCCGCCGCCGGTGCGGGCGCCGCCGCCGCCGCCGGCTGCTGGGGTTCCTGGGCCACCTGGGGCGCGGCGTCACCGGCGCACGCCACGCCCAACAGGAGCAAGGCGAAGAGGCCTGCCCCCAAGAGCCTGGCGCGGTGTGTTGCCCTCCGCAGTCCTACTCCGCTGCTTTCACCGGTCCGTCCTCTACCCATGCATCACCCCCAGTGATTGCTGCCAGGGTCCCGCTTGCCCACGGAACCCAAAATGTCCGCCGCCAGAGTCCCCAGCCGACGATCCGGACGGCCTTCCATCGCCGTGCCGGACCCTCCTCTGACCCATGGGCGCCGCGCGACTGACGGAACGCTCGTGCCCGCCAGTGGCGCGCGATAAACCCGCTAGCTCACAAACCGCGGAAGCTTCGTTGGCTGGTACTCGTCGGGCGCCTCGGTGACGAAGAGCTCGGGCTCGATGCCGTAGAGCCTTCGCGCATTCCCGCCGAGCATCTTGGCCTGCGCCGATTCGGGGACCCCCCGCTTGGCCATACCGTCGATGGCCTCCCACACGTCCGCGGCGTCGTGGTGAGGCATGTCGGAGGACCAGAGGGCAATGTCCTCATAGAGGTCCCACATTCGAAAGACCGTATCCTCGTCGGACTCAAAGGCGATGTAGCACTGCCGGTTGAAGACCTCCCACGGGTCACCTATCTGCACCGGCGGGTTGGCCGCATCCAGGACATAGCGATTCAGCTTCAGGTAGCCCTCGCACTTCTCCAGGATGAGGGGCAGCCAGGAGGCGTTGGCCTCCAGGACCGCCACGCGAAGGCGGGGGAACTTCTCCAGCCAACCCGTGATGAGGACGATGGTGGTCCAATTGATCGCCTCGGCGAGGAAGCTCACAACCTCACCGCTGGGAGAGATGGAGCCCATGGCCGAGGTGATGTTCGGGACAAACTGGCCGGGCGAGTACAGTTGCGGCTCCGGTGCGAAGCCTGCGCCGAAACCAACCCCGCGGATTTCAGCGACGCGGCGTTCCAGCCCTTGGGTCATCGCGCCCGGCGCGATGAAGTGGTGCATCCCCAGGGCCATGCCCAGGTCCTCAAACTCGCGCCACAGCGGATCGTACTCGGGGAAGGTGGGGTACTTGTCATCGACGAGGATGGGGCGGACAAAGGCCGCCTTGAACCCCAGCTTCGCCACGCGCCGGAGCTCCTCGATGGCGAAGTCCACGTTTCGAGTCGGCAGGATGGCGCACGGGAAGAGCCGCCTGGGACTCACCGAGCAGTAGTCGCTCGCCCAGTCGTTGTAGGCCCTTGCGCACAGCCGGGCTGCCTCGATATTCTTGACCAGCGGCAGCGTGATCATCGGTGAAGACGGGAACACCATGACCTGATCAATGCCCGAGGCGTCCATGTCCTTGAGGCGGGCGTAGGGGTCTCGGGTGATGGCGTTCCGACCTATCTTCTCATCCCACTCATCGGAGGCCGGAGAGATCGCCCCGATCTCCTCCTTGGTGAGCGTGGGGTTCCACACCTCGGCGGCAAAGCCGTTGGAACGGGGGTCCTGGAAGCTGACTCTTCCATTGAGGACCCTCATGCCCCGGTCCGTGTTGACGTATAGGTGCGTCTTGGCGAACTCTCGTTGACTGCTTGGAATGTACTGGTCCCACACGTCCGGCGGTTCAAACACGTGGCTGTCGCAGTCGAACACGGGAAAGTCCTTCTTCCGACCCTTCGCGCGATACGGCATCACACCCTCCTCAGCATTCCAGCCCGACCTTCAGGACAATCCGCTTCAGCCAAGAGCGGGCACTGCGGCCCCATAGAGGTCTGCGCAGTTATCCCAGAGGATCTTGCGCTTGTCGTCGTCGGTGATGGGCAGGTCCAGGAAGCGCTCCACCGCCACGGGGTACTTGGAGTCCCCGTGGGGGTAGTCGGTGGAGAAGACCAGGTTCTCGTTGCCCATGTCCTGGATCACGTACTTCACCGGCTCCTCGTCCCCCTCCACCGACGCGTACCCCTGCCGCTTGAAGTACTCGCTGGGCGCCATGCTCACCTCCGGCGCCCACACGTCCCCGCTCTGCTCCCAGTGCTCGTCCAGCCGCCACAGCAGGAAGGGCAGCCAGCTGCAGTTCCCCTCCAGGAATGCCACCCGCAGCCCCGGATGCCGCGCGAAGACGCCCCCCGCCGCGAAGGCCGCCACCGCCTGCATCTGCTCCACCGGGTGGCAGAAGGTGTGGCGCAGCATAGAGTTCGCCCCAAAGATGGACCCCACCTGCGGCAGCGCGGTGAAGATGGCCTCGTGGAACCCCAGCGGCACCTCCAGCTCCTCCAGCGTCGACCACAGCGGCTCGTAGTAGGCATCGTACCAGTTGCGCCCCCCAACGATGTTGGGACGCAGGAAGATCGCCCGGAACCCCAGCTCCTCCACCGCGCGCCGGCTCTCCGCCACCGCGTCCTCGATGTCGAACACCGACACCATCCCCGCACCCAGCAGCCGCCCCGGGTCCGCCTGGCAGAAGTCGTAGAGCCAGTTGTTGTACGCCCGCGCCATCGCCGCCGCCAGCGGGGGGTCCATCTCCGGCTCTCCCAGCGCGTGCAGCCCCCGGCTGGGGTAGATCACCCCCACGTCTATCCCCTCCGTGTCCATGGCCTCCAGCTGCACCTGGTTGCTGTACCCCCGCCGGAAGTGTTCCCCAAAGCGCTCCTCGTTCACCGCCGCGCTCCGCCCCTGCGGCCGACCCGTGGGCTGGGCCCGGATGGGGTCGCGCCCCCACATCCGGCCGTCGGGGTGGAGCAGGCTCAGGTCGGAGGCGCTGGCCGCCGTCCCCCGGGGCGCCGCGGCCTGGAACGGCCCGTCAATGTAGCGCTCCCACAGGTCCACCGGCTCCATGATGTGCAGGTCGCTGTCGATCACCTTGAACCCATTCTTCGCCATGCCCGTCCTCCCGTGCGGACCCCGGGGCGCCCCAAAGCGTCCGCGCTGCCCGGAACCGCCTGTACAAAGCTGCGTATTCCAGCCTTTCGACGCTGCCGCCGAGGGCTGTCACGCATTTGGTACACTAGGGGCGAAATCTTGTCAAATCGAAACCGTCGCATTCCTGGCACCTCTGTGTTGGCGCCTCACTACCAGCCGCCATACCCGGCCCGGTCCCAGCTTCGCTCCCCCGGTCGATGCGTGAGTGAGCAAGACGATGGCAATGGAATCGGTCTCATGTAAGCTATGCGGCTCCCTGAGCGTGGTCCGCTACGGACGCACGTCTGCCGGCCGTCCCCGGCTGCTCTGCAAAGCCTGCGGCCGCACCTTCCTGCCGACCGACGCCCCCGTGGGCATGCGGTACTCGGCGCCGGTCATCGCCTCAGCGCTCAATCACTTCTACCAGGGTTGGCCTCTTCGGAGCATTGAACGGCACCTTCAGATGGTCTTTGGGGCCCGACCTTCCCATTCCCGCATCTTCGCGTGGGCTGTGAAATACGCGGCCAAAGCGGACAGGGCCATGGGCGCGCCCGCTGCCGGGGGGCCCGTCTGGCTGCTCCTGCGCACACCCGTCAGGGCTCCGCGCGACCGCGCTTCCGCCAGAAGCCCGCGGACCCTGTGGGTATGGGACGCCATCGACGCCAAGAGCCTCTACCTCATCGCCACGCACGTCTCGCGCAGCCGGACCCAGGGCGATGCCGAGACCTTTCTGCGCAAGGCCTCGCCCCTGGCACCGGAGCAGCCGCTCACCCTCGTAAGCGATGCTTCCCGGTCCCTGACGGAGGCGGTCGACAAGGTCTTCGGCCCGGACCTCAGGCATATACGCCCATCCCAGGGGCAATCGGCAGCGGGGTCCATCGAGGGCATCCAGCTGAAGAGCGTCCAAGGCATGCTCAGGGAGCGCCGGAGAATCCTTGGGATCGTCCGTTCGGAGGCAGCCATCAGTCAGGCCGCATTCTGCTGGCGAGTCCACTACAATCTCGTTCGCCCGCATCCAGCCCTGGATGGTTTGACGCCGCGCGAGGCCGCCGGGCTGCCGTACGAAGCAAGAGGCTGGCTGGACGTTGTGACACTCTCCGTCCCGCCGACGTGAAGGTCCCGGGGGCTGCCCGTACGTGCGGAGCGCATCCTACCCCCGTTGACACCTCGCCGGGGCCGATCTCAATGCGATGGGGCCTCAGTACTCCTGCTGGTCCTCCTTCACGAACCCGCAGGACATGCAGATGTTGGACCCTGGGAACAGGCGATAGTCGCACCGAGGGCAGTTGTTGCGGCGCATCAGGAGCAGCCCCGCCATCAGGGCCCGCCACGCCATGATCAACAGGAGGGCCAGCCCGGCAATGCGCAGGACCATGCCAACCGCCGGCGCCCCGATGTCGTAGAAGACCTGCGCCAGAGCCAGCGCCGCGACAACGCCTATGAGCAGTAGCCAGAACATCTTGCTTCGTTATTCCTCAGCGCCGTGTGGCAGCCGTTCTCTCCGCGTCAGTTTAGTATAGCCGGGCACAACTCTACCTCGGCCCCATTGCCCGGGCCCACGAAGCATCGTCCTTGCGGGATGCGCAGGCGTGGTGCCGGGGGAGGGGGTCGAACCCACACGCCCTTGCGGGCAGCGGATTTTAAGTCCGCCGCGTCTTCCTTTTCGCCACCCCGGCACGGGCATAGGGTAGGGGTGGTTTCATTCTACCACCGGGGCACTGGGCGGAAGCCACCAGGCGCAGCGGGCGCCCGCCGGTTGACACCGGCCCACCGCCGGCGAATAATCGGGGGCACAGACCGATGCGGCGTCAGCGTCTTTCGTTGCCCGGGGCGCGCGTGTACGGCAGAAGGAGGCGGGAACATGCTTACAATAGAACAGAACGACTTCCTCACCAGGGTCGGGCCGGGCCAGCCAGCGGGCGATCTCCTCCGCCGCTACTGGCACCCCATCGCCGTCGCACGGGAGCTGACGCCGGAGAGCCCCACCAAGTTCGTCCGCGTCCTGGGAGAAGACCTAGTCCTCTTCCTGGACCGCTCGGGCCGCGTGGGGCTCCTTGCGGACCGCTGCTCCCACCGCGGGGCGTCCCTTCTCTACGGCCGGGTGGAGGAGCGCGGCATCTCGTGCGCCTACCACGGCTGGCTCTACGACACCGAGGGCCGCATCCTGGAGACGCCGCCGGAGCGCAACGACGCCATTCTGCGGACCGTGCAGCAGAAGGCGTACCCGGTTCAGCGGTTCGTGGGCCTCTTCTGGGCCTACATGGGCCCCCTGCCCGCACCCGAGCTGCCCAAGTATGACGTGCTCATGCGCCGGGACGGCGTGCAGAAGGTGGTGGTGCATCCCCGCCTGGACAGCAACTGGCTCCAGGCCATGGAGAACTCCGTAGACCCCGCACACCTCGAGATCCTGCACCAGGAGCTCATCGGACGGGGCCGCGTGCCCGTGAGCACCACGCGCGGCTTCACCGACGACGTGGAGAGCTTCGAGTTCTATCTGACCACGTACGGCATCATCAAGAAGCGCCTCTACAAGAACGGCCTCATGGATGAGCACCCCATCATCTTCCCCAACATCCTCCGCCAGGGCACCGGCCTCCAGTACCGCGTCCCCATCGACGATACCCATACGTGGCACGTCCACGTGCGCTTCGAGCCCAACGAGGACGGCAGCGTCGTCACCGGCGACGATGAGCCCGACGTTGAGTACGTGCCGCCTTACAAGGACCCCGCCGACGCCCTTCATCCCTACACCAGGATGCGCCTCGACGCCGTCATCGCGCAGGACCACATGGCGTGGGAGACGCAGGGGCCCATCGCCAACCGCTCCGTGGAGAACCTGAGCTACTCGGACCGCGGCGTCGTTCTCTTCCGGCGCGTGGTCAAGGAGAACATCGAGAAGGTCCAGCGCGGCGAGGACCCCCTCGCCGTCGTGCGCGAGCCCCACGAATTCATCGACACCAAGCTGGCCGAGACCATCGAGGACCAGAAGCAGTCCCGCGACCCTGCCGCCGCCGTGTCCGACGGCGCCAAGACCTGGAGGTAGCGGGGCAGCGGCGCCAATCGAAAGGCTGACGGAAGGAAGGGGGCCGCTGAGGCCCCCTTCCCTTTGGCACGGGGGTCCTCCCGTCTAGGCCTCCGCCAGCGCAACCGGCTTTCGCGGCTGGAACGCGAGGAGCATCAGCCCCGCTGCCACGATGAACGACACCAGGTAGACGGTGAAGGCCAGCGAGTAGCTCCCCTGCATGTCGTAGGCCAGGCTGGCGAGCAGCGGGCCGGCCGCGTTTGTGGCGACGTGGAAGGGCCGCGTGAACCCGGTGATCGTCCCCAGGTGACGGCGGCCAAAGTAGTCCGCGTAGACGATGTGCTCCAGGATGCGGAACCCGCCGAAGCAGAAGCCGTAGACCACGGCGTACACATAGGCCGCGGGTACGCTGTTCGCCACCATCAGCGCCACCATGCCCACCGCCGTCCCCACGTAGATGAGGACCGACGCGTACCGGGCGCCCAACCGCTCGAAGACGAAGCCCCAGCCCAGGGTGCCGCCGCCGCTGGCGATGAGGGCCATGCTCGTCGCCCCGGCGGCCGTGGCCCCCGGAAGTCCCCGGTCAACCAGGGACGCCAGCGCGTGCAGGTTCACGCCCTGCACGACCATGCCCCCCAGCGCGTGGGCCGCGATGAGCAGCCAGAGCGACCGGGTGCGCACGGCCTCTCCGAGCGTCCAGGACTCCTCGGCCCCCGCGTGGCCCTGGCGGCCTGCCGGCGATTGGGCGCTGTCGGCATCGGGTGTATCACCGTCGGGCAGCAGCCCCACGTCCTCGGGGCGCCGCTTCATGAAGAGAAGTGTCGGCGGAATGGCCAGGACCAGCGTGATGGCGCCCATGACGAACCAGGAGACCCGCCACCCGGAGGAGGCCGCAATCAGCTGCGCCATGAGAATGAACAGCGGTATGGCGATCCACGTCCCCGACCGGCTGATGGCGATGGCCCGGCCACGGCGGCGCACGAACCAGTTGGCCACGGCCACCATCGCCCCCATCAGCACCGTTGACGACGATATCGCACGGGCCAGGATCAGCAGGACGTAGAATTGCCATACGGTGCGCACGAAGGCCAGGCCCATGAAGGCGGCGCCCGTGATGGCGACGCCCACGACGATAACGCCCTTGGGGCCGCGCTTGTCGATAATGGGCCCCACGAAGGGGGCGATGAGGGAGCTGAGGGCCGAGCCGATGGCGATGGCGCCCGTGAAGACCGTGCGGCTCCAGCCGAACTCCTCGGACACGGGGACGACAAATACGGAGAGGAGGAAGTTGCGCGTGGTGGCTTCGCTGAACACCGCGGCGAAGGCCACTGCGACGATGACCCAGCCGTAGAAGATCCTTCTGCCGGTGCGCGGCTTGGGTCGTACCGAGGGCTCCATGCGCCTCTCATGGGAAGGCTTGCGCCATCCTACGCCGCCCAGGGAGGCGCGTCAACAAAGCGCTCTCCGGGGCGAACCCGGCGCAGCGGGCCCTAGCCACACCGCGCCATCCGAGACGGCGCTTGACAGGCGGCGGCCCCCCGCACACAATCCCACCATCGGGATCCGGAGGTCAACACCCCGCATCAACGGGGACGGAGGCGCAAGAATGCTCACGATAGAACAGAACGACTTCATCACCAGGGTCGGGCCCGGCCAGCCCGCCGGCGAGTTCCTCCGCCGCTACTGGCATCCCATCGCCGCTGCCCAGGAGCTCACGCCGGAGAGCCCCACCAAGTTCGTCCGCGTCATGGGTGAAGACTTGGTCCTCTTCCTGGACCGCTCGGGCCGCGTGGGGCTCCTTGCGGACCGCTGCTCCCACCGCGGCGCGTCCCTGCTCTACGGCCGCGTGGAGGAGCGCGGCATCTCCTGCGCCTACCACGGCTGGCTCTACGACACTGAGGGCCGCATCCTGGAGACGCCGCCGGAGCGCAACGACGCCATTCTGCGGACCGTGCAGCAGAAGGCGTACCCAGTGCAGCGGTTCGTGGGCCTCTTCTGGGCCTACATGGGCCCCCTGCCCGCACCCGCCATGCCCCGGTACGACGTCCTGGCTCGCAAGGACGGCCGCAGGAAGGTGGAGATACTCCCCCGCCTGGACTGCAACTGGTTCCAGGCCATGGAGAACTCCATAGACCCGGCACACCTGGAGATCCTGCACCAGGAGCTCACCGGCCGGGGCCGCGTGCCCGTGAGCACCACGCGCGGCTTCACCGACGACGTGGAGAGCGTCGAGTTCTCCATCGTCTCCTACGGCCTCATGAAGAAGCGGCTCTACAAGAACGGCCTCATGGATCAGCACCCGCTCATCTTCCCCAACATCCTCCGCCAAGCCAACGGCCTCCAGTACCGCATCCCCATCGACGACACCCACACCATGCACATCCGGGTGCGCTTCGAGCCCACCAAGGACGGCAGCGTCATCGACGACGAGGGGGACGTGCGCGTGGACTACCTGGCGCCCTTCAAGGACCCGCCCGAGGCGCTTCACCCCAACACACGGATGCTCCTGAACTCGGTGGCAGCGCAGGACCACATGGCGTGGGAGACACAGGGGCCCATCGCCAACCGCTCCCTCGAGAACCTGAGCTACTCGGACCGGGGCATCGTGCTGTACCGGCGCGTCACTATGGAGAACATCGAGAAGGTCCAACGCGGCGAGGACCCCCTGGCCGTGGTCAGGGACCCGGACCACGAGATCATCGACACCAAGCTGGCGGAGTCTCTGTCGGACATGAACGTGTCGCGGGACGCCGCCGTGCCACTGGGAAGCCCGCGATAGCAAGAAGCGACCCCTACGCTTCGGTCGCCCTCGTTCTGTGGCTTCCCGCCCTTGCCGCCTACCCAGGGAACTGTCGACTGCGCTAGAATGGAGCCCGGAGGCGCGCCGTGGACCAGCGGCCGAAGGTGACGTGGGCGGAGTTCGAGCGGATCCCCTGCAACCGCTGCGGGGCCTGCTGCGAACGGCTGTGGATGCCCAGCCCCGATAAGCTCACGTCCTTCTCCGGCGCCGACTCCGGCGTCGAGAACCCCTCCAGGGAATGGCGGGAGGAGAACCGAAGGTTCATCGCGTGGATCGCGGCCCTGGAGCCGACGGGCAGAGTGAACGCCGCCGCCGCCGACGGCTATACGCACCAGTACCGCTGCTCCCGGTTCACCCGCGTGGAGAACGGCGAGGGTTTCTGCACCGCCTACGATGACAGACCCAACGCGTGCCGCGGCTTCCCCTACGGCAAACCGGTGAGGGGCGACGACTTCCAGGACTGCAGCTACAACGTGGACATCGTCAGCAGCGCCTGGCCCTGGCGGCTCCTCCGGTGGATCGCCACCCGTGTTCCCTAGGGGCCGCTGCTCCGCGGCCCGCGACGACCCACAGACCGCGTGATGACGATGCCGCAAGAGAACACTTCCCCGGTCTTCCAGACCGCCGTCGCCGTGCTCGACGAGATCGCTGAGCACGGCCCCGCCAAGCGGCCTCGCCGGTGGGGCCCCGCATGGCCCATCCACTTCCTTCGAGAAGTTCGCCGCCGCCGCGCCTTCATGCGGCTCTATGGTTGGGCGGTCCCGACGGCGGAGGCCATCGGCCGGATCCGAGACTTCGTGGGCGAACGGCGCGTGCTGGAGATCGGCGCGGGCAACGGCCTGTGGGCCTGCCTGCTCAGCGCGTGGGGCGTGTACGTTACCGCCACGGACGACTACAGCTGGGCCGCGCCGCCGCCCGGAGTGAAGGCGAGACTGCCTAGCGGCTTTCCTGTGCAGCCGGGCCGCTTCTCCCCCGTCGAGCGGCTGGACGCAGTGGAAGCCGTGGGGAAGTACGCCGACCACCAGGCCCTTCTGCTCTGTTGGCCGCCCTACGGCAGACCCATGGCCCACTGGGCGCTGGCAGTCTGCCAGGGCGACCGCGTCGTCTTCGTCGGCGACCCGGGGTGCACCGCGGATGAGGCGTTTCACGAGGAGCTCAAGCAGCACTGGCAGATGGACGACGTCGTCCGCATCCCCACGTGGCCCGGCATTCATGACGCCGTCTATCTGTACGGGCGGAAAACGGAGCAGTGGGCGTCCCGAGGCCAAGAACGGCAGCCCAACCCCCACCTCTCCTCCATGAGCTGAGGACCGATGGCAGGGCGCCCAGGCAATGCCCCGCATCGCCTGGGCGCTCCCGTACGGTCCACGGGTACGGGGTCTGCGTGCGTCAGAAGGGGAAGGTCTCGCCGCCCCCTACCGACAGCACCTCGCCGCTGACGTAGCCCGCATCGTCGGAGGCCATGAAGGCGATGGCGGCGGCCACCTCCTCCACGTTGGCGGGCCTGCGCAGGCCCAGGTGCAGGGGGCGCTCTTCGCGGTTGCCCTCCGCATCCGTCGGCTGCTCTATCTGGGCCTCCTCCGGCACCACGCTGCGCTCGACGTGCTCCAAGCGATAGTTGCGCGGGTATATGGATACCTTCCCCTGGTTTGCCGAGGGCGCCACACAGTTGATGCGGACCCCGTACCTGCCCGCTTCCTTGGAGACGGAGGTGGTGAGGCCAATCAGCCCGCCCTTGGACGTGGCGTACGGGACCCGGTTCAGGCCCACCAGGGCGTGGGTCGCCAGGGTCACAATGTTGCCGCCGACGCCGTCCGTGCTCGCCTTGTGCTGCTCGATCATGTAGGGGAGCACGGCCCTGGTGCACCAGATGGTCGGCCACAGGTTCTTGTTCACGGTCTCGACGATCTGCTCCGGCGTGTTGTATTGGAACGGTGTGCTCCACACCGTGCCGCCCACGATGACTATGAGGGTGTCGATGCGACCGTGCGTCTTGTTGGCGAACTCCATCAGGTCCTGGCAACCCTCCCAGCTGCGGTAGTCCCCGACGTGCACGCTGGCCGTCTCCCCGATGCCGTCCACCTCCTCCTTGGCCTTCTGGGCGATGTCCTCCGCCCAGTCGCCAATGACCACCGTGCCGCCCTCCGTGGCCAGGCGGCGCACGACAGCCAGACCGATCCCTTGGCCCGCGCCGGCCACCACGCACACCCGGTCCTCGAAGCGCCGCGATCCCCTGGCGAGCGGGTCCAGCACCTTGTTCGCCGTCATATCTTCCTCCCGGCGCCGCTGATCTCCGGCGCACCTCTCAGGCTCAACTTCAGCAACAGGCTCCGACGCGCGCTCAACACGCCGGAGCCTGCCAGTGGTCTCGCGGCCGCGGCCTAGCGGACCGAAGGGTACCCGGTCTTCTTCAGCCCTTCCTTGATGTCCTCCGCGTGGACGCTCTGGGCCGTCTTCACCACCTCCAGGTTCAGCGCCGTCACGCGCTCCTCCTCCGGCGTATCCAGCTCCACGTTCTCCGACATCTTCACCCCGCGCGCGAACTCCGTCAGGACCTTGCGTATGCCCACGACCGTGGAGTCCGTGGCCGAAAGGTACTCGGGCAGGTGGTACTGACACGAGCGCTCCGCGTCCAGGTCCGCATACCGGAAGTTGAAGTTGTGCCGCCAGTTCCGGTAGGGCCAGCTCATCCCCCGCGTCACCTTGGTCAGGACGCTGGGCTTCTTCATGTACCGTTCAATGTTCAGGTAGACAACGCGGGTCAGGTCCTTCTCAATGGGCACAGCCCAGCGGTGGCTGCGGTACTTGGTGTTCCCGCCCGTGCCCTTGGCGGAGATGCTGGGCAGACGCGTCCCCTGCCACTCATCCTCCCCCCTGCGGTCGCCGGCGCCGGGGTCGCGGCGGCCGTCGCCCCAGCGCTGGTTGGGCCGCTTGGCGTTGTTGCTCGGGCGGGACCAGATCCACGTCCAGAGCAGGCGCCACCGGTGAAGGGGCCAGACGCCGTCCACTCCCGGGTAGTACATCTGGTAGGGGATGTTGCCGTTCTCGTCGTAGTAGTAGCGCTCCGTGGGCGCGATACCCGCACCGACGTTGTAGTTGGCCGTCACCCCGTTGATGATCTTCGTGCGGTAGCCCAGGGGCGTTCGCGGGCGGCCGCCCAGGCGGCTCTTCAGCACCTGCCAGCAGTTGCGGTGCACATAGAATGCGTTGTGGGCGTCGTTGGTGTTCTCCAGCACGATGACCCAGTTGCACGCCATCACCTGGCAGGCCCAGCGGACGATGGTGTGGGGCTCGTCGAACATCTCCGGCGGCAGGTCTTCCCTTGGGTCGACCGGCTCACCCTCGCCCATCCATACGAATACGATGCCCTTCAGCGTCACGGTCTTGCGTGCCCAGGCCGTCACCTGCCCCACCATCTTGGAGTCCGGGCCCTCGGTCAGGAAGGCCACGCAGTTGCCGTCGCCGTCGAAGGTTGCCCCATGGTACGGGCAGGTGATGAAGCCCTTGAAGAAGCAGTCGCCCAGGGAGAGATAGGCGCCCCGGTGCGGGCAGGCGTCCTTCAGCGCCTTCACCTGGCCGTCCTTGCCGCGGAAGAAGACCAGGTCCTCTCCCAGCATGCGCAGGACCTCGGGCTTCTTCTTCACGTCCTTTTCGGGCAGGGCGGGGTACCAGTATTCCTTGTGTCCCAGTGGCGGAATCTTGCTGCGCAGGTCGTTGGGGTCCGTCGGCACCTGGAAGGGCGCCGCCTGCCACTTGGGCTGTGTCCCTCGTGCGTACTGCTTGTAGCCGCCGGGGTAGCCGCCCCAGAACCGCCGCAGGCCATCGATAAAGTT
Organism: Dehalococcoidia bacterium; assembly: GCA_965197715.1. Taxonomy (GTDB): domain Bacteria; phylum Chloroflexota; class Dehalococcoidia; order Lucifugimonadales; family UBA1127. The sequence goes on along the minus strand of OZ240224.1, from coordinate 870,952 downwards.
GCCGTACATCTTCCCTCCTTGTTCCCTTGTGTGGGCAACCTGAGAATGGCAGAACACGGCGAGTCTAGCATTCTTGGCTACGGTGTCAAGTCACGCGACCCGCTCCCAGACCCGTACCGGAGGCTTGGATGGCCGATTCCGTTCGAAAAGCGCGCCTCCGGGCGGGGAGAAGCGGCAGCCTGCGTAGAGCCTGTCTCAGAAGGAGTGAGAGGGATGCTCCGCACCACGCCGCCACCCTGGATTCCCGCCTTCGCGGGAATTGTATATGTCAGCTAATTCGTTGACAGATTTTGCAAGGTTTGGCGGGGGGTCTTGCCCCCGAGGCCCTGGTGGGGCCGCTCAATGTTGTAGTAGAGGAGGTACTGCATCAACTCCTCCTTCAACTCCGCCACCGACTCGAAGGTCGTCCCCTCCAGGAGGTCCTCGTTCAGCGTCCGCCAGAACCGCTCCACCTTCCCGTTGGTCTGCGGCCGGTAGGGCCGGGTGTAGCGATGGGTGATGCCCAGCTCCAGGAGCATCCGCTCCATCGGATGACCGGCCTTGTTCCTCGGCGAGGCCACCTCCGCGCCGTTGTCGGTCAGGATGGCCTCGAAGCGCACCCCGTACTCCGCGTGCAGCAGGTTGATGCTCTTGAGCGCGGCGAACATCACGCTCAGGCTCTTCAGGTCGTCCACCACCTCGGCCCACGCCAGCCGCGTGCAGGCGTCGATCACGCACACCAGGTAGGAGCGCCCTCTGGCGCCCACGAGCAGGTCCTTGCTCAGGTAGTGGCAGTCCAGGTGGCCCAACTCCCCGGCCCGGGTCTTGATGATCCGGCGCTTGGACTGCTGCATGGGCTTGGTCATCTTGTTCAGGCCGTGGCGCTTGCTGATGGCGTAGATGGTGGAGGGCGCTGGGGTGTGAGACTGCAGCACCGGCTTGAGTATCGCATAGATCTCGTAGCGGTTGGCACCCGTGCGCCGGAGTTCGAGCACCTTCTCCTCGATCAAGGGGATGGTGCGCCGGCTCTTCCACCGGGGCCCCCGCTTGCGGGGCAGCAGGGCGTCGCCGTCGCCGGACTGCCGATAGCGGTTGTAGTACTTGGCGAAGGTCTGCCGGTTGACCCCGTGGGCGCGGTAGAAGTCTTGGACGAAGCGAAACTTGGGGTGGCGCTTGGCCTTGACCTGTTCGTACTCCCGGACGACGAACCGCCACTTCTGGACGTAGTTCCGTTCGATAGTGCGGTCATTGCTATTGTCGCGCATCTTCGCCTCCAGACTGGCTCGTTCTCCAGCCAATTCTGTCAGCGAATTACCTAACATCTACAGGAATGACATGATTGAGATGCGGCGCGTAGTATCGTTGCACAGACGTATTTCGGACTTCGGGAGAGCGGGAATGCCGGGGGCCATGCCTTTTGAGACACGCTCCGTAACGGCGGCCCCACCGTCGAGACCAGGCGCGGGCGGCGAGCCCGGCCCGCTCGCGCCCTTTGAGCGCCTGTGGGCGAGGGGTGGGGAATTGTTTTCAAGAAACAAATCCGTACCTGGGAGATCTGATTTCAGCTTCGGATTCGCATTTGTTTGAAAATTTTTTCTTGGGGGACCAAATCCGAGAGGCGTCACCCAAACCGATACCGGCGCTGGATTTCCATCATGCGACAGAGGACCTTCATGGTCCGGTTGATGAGGTCCGGGTCGGTGCTGGGGTCGCGTATAAGGGCGGCGATGCGGAGCCGCATCATGGCGATGTCCTCGCCGAAATCGCGCAGGCTGCCGGCCTCCTCGATGTCTTCGGCCTGTGCCGGGGGGAGATAGGCGGAGTAGAAGCCCTTCTTGCGGGCGTTCTGGTTGCCCTGGGGCGCGCCCCGGCGCCTGGGCAACTCGCCGATGGCACGGAGGGTCTTGGCTATGTCGTCGGCGACGTTGTCGAAGTTCCCGGCTTCGTTGTTCGGGCTATTGGAGGCGTCTTCCGGGTTGTCGAATGCGTCTTTCATGCAGGAAGGGTAGCGGAGGCAGGGGCATGAGGAGAAGGGGCCGGTGTCAGGGTTCGCGGTCGCTGGCGCGACGGCCACGTTAGGGGGAGGGTTGCGGGGTCGCCACCGGGGCGGGGGGTGGTGGGGAGGGTCAGCGGAGGGGGACGCCGCCCCGCCAGCCTGGGCCCCCGTCCTGGATTCCCGCTTTCGCGGGAATGACGGTGGGTGGGTACGGGAGTGCCGGTTGTGCAAAGGTCTCCCTGCGCGGGAGTGACGGAAGGTGGCGTCCGCGTACAAGGGCTTGTTCAGAGGATTTCTAGCTCTTGGGTCCGACCAGGATGTCGTCGCCCTCAATCCGCACCTCGTAGGCGGGCACGGGCTCCTCCGCCGGCGGCGCCGTCACCTCACCCGTCCGAAGGTCGAAGCAGCCCTCGTGAATGGGGCACTGGACCTCGTACGTATCGGCGTGGAGCTCCCCCATGCTGAGCATCCCTAGCGCGTGCGTGCAGCAGTCGTCCAGCGCGTACAGCTCGCCATTGATCTTCGCCAGCAGGACCTCCTCGCCCTCGGCGACGACGTTGATCATGCTGTTGTCCTTGATCTGCCCCACCTTGGCGACTACCACAAACTCGTTCAGCATTCAGGGTCTCCTCCCGCCTCTGCACTCATGCCCGCATTCTCCGTCGACACTCTCCGCGCGCCTGTCAGGCGATCTCCAGCTCCGCGTCGTACTCCGCCGGCATCGGGACCTGCCGCGTCAGCCGCACCTCGCGGCGCTCCCGCGCCGACTCGATGATCGCCATGACCACCTCCAGGGTAGCCATGCCCCACTGGCCGGAGTGGTACACGGGCTTCCCAAGGACCACGGCCTCGTAGAGCTCCTCTAGCTCGGCGCGGTGCTCGGTGAGGCCGCCTTCGCCGAGGTGTGGGAGGGGAATCTCGCGCCGGCCGTCGTCGTTGTACACGTACAGCCCATACCGGGAGTTCCGGATGTCCCCCCGGGCGCAGCTGACCAGGACGATGCCCAGGTCCGCCGGGGTCCAGGACCGCGGCCCGTCCTGCCGCCGCAGCTGGGCCTCCCGATCGCCCCCTATCCGAAAGGCCTGTTTGTCCGCCTCCTCGTCCCGGCGGCCGCTACGCAGGGCGCGCCGGATGCTCACGCGTTCCTCCGGCGTGTAGCGCTGGTGCTCCATGGCCCACGGGAACATCTCGGCAGTCATGAAGTAGCCGTAGCCGTTGTGCATCATCGTCGCGGGGGTCCCGTCCTCGAACTCCAGGTAGGCGCTGTGATAACCGGGCATGGTGCGTTCCGGCATCCACTGCCCGGTCATGGCGCGGACGCTGCGGAGCATACCCCCGCCGAGGAGCCGGACGACGTCGCCCTGGTGGGAGCCCTGGCGGTACGGGATCCCGCCGCCCTGCTCGGGGTCCTGCTCGTCGGCCGTCCTGGCCCGCAGCATCCAGTCCGTATACGACCAGATGTGCACGGCACGGAGGGGGCCGAGCTCCCCCGACAGGATGACCCGGCGCATGGCCCGCACGGGCAGCTCGAAGCTGTTGGTGTGTCCGGCAAGCAGCTTCACCCCGTTCCTCTCCGCGGCCTCGATCATCCTCTCCGCCTCGGGCAGCGACACGGCCATGGGCTTCTCCACGATGACGTGCTTGCCGTGCTCGAGGGCCATGACCGTGTGCTCGCAGTGAAAGCGATTGGGGCTGGCCACCCACACAGCCTCCACGTCCGGGTCTTCGCAGAGCTTGGCCACGGAATCGTAGACGCGGGCCTCGCTGTACCGCGCCTTGAAGCGTTCCAGAGTCGTTGGATTGACGTCCGCGCCCGCCGCGAGGTCGATCTCGGGCATGGCTTCCATGACCGGCAGTACCCCCGCGGCGCCCTGGCCGATGCCCGCCACGCCGATCTTGAGCGTTCTCGATGGACCTGTGCTTGAAGGCGTTGCCTGCTGTACTTCGGTCATGTGAGCCCCCTTTTCGTCGACATTCTCCCGCGCGATCCGGCGCTCCTCGCCGCTCACCCGCACCCCGGACCGGTCGCTGGCCATTCTACGCTTGAAGCCGGTGCGCCGCCAACCTGCCACGACGCGGCGGCGGGCGAGGCACGCGGCATGGGCCCGCCGGCCGTCCGGGGGAGCCAACGCAAGAGGCCCCTGACTTTGGCCAGGGGCCCTCATTCGATGATTCGGTGGAGGCGACGGGCGGATTCGAACCGCCGAATAAGGGTTTTGCAGACCCTCGCCTTAGACCACTTGGCTACGTCGCCTCGCTGGTATCGCCGCTAGCTGGTGCCCAGGGCGGGACTCGAACCCACACGGGTTATCCCCACGGCCCCCTCAAGACCGCGTGTCTACCAATTCCACCACCTGGGCTCCGCCGCAATCCCGCCGTGACCGCCCGCTCCTCTCGTCCCGACCGCCTGTGCTCCTCTGTTGCTGGCAGGAGCGGGAGGATTCGAACCCCCGACACCCGGTTTTGGAGACCGGTGCTCTGACCAAGCTGAGCTACGCTCCTTCATTCTGGCGCCCCTGGAGGGAATCGAACCCCCGACGCCCTCCTTAGGACGGAGGCGCTCTATCCGCTGAGCTACAGGGGCCTGGTGGAGATAGGGGGGCTCGAACCCCCAACCTCGGCGTTGCGAACGCCGCGCTCTCCCGGTTGAGCTATATCCCCAGCGTACCCGAATTATGGCACGGGGCCAACATGGGTGTCAATTTGAGCTGCCCCTGGTCGAATGGCCCCTCGCAGTAAGCCCTGCCCAGGGCCGTGTGGCATAATCGAGGGCATGGCGGACGCAGCGAGCGGCAACTCGGCGGAAGGCCCCCGGCCCAAGGCGCCCCACGGCGAGGGCGTATCCCCATCCCGCGCCAGGGACGTCCTTGCGGCCTGCGCGCAGGAGCTTGGCCTGGCCCTGGTGGGCGTCACCTCGGCGGCGCGGTTCCGCAGTGGGGAGCGCTCGGCCAGGGAGCGGCTCGGGCAGGGGCTGATGGGCGGCCTGCCCTGGTACACGGAGGAGCGCATCCGCAGGGGCACACGGCCCAGGGAGCTGCTCCCCGGCGCCCGGTCCATCGTCGCCGTCGCCATGGCCTATCTCCCGCAGCCCATGGAGCGGGACACCGCCCCCGGGCCCCTCCACGGCCGCGTGGCCCGCTACGCCTGGGGCCGCGACTACCATAGCGTGCTCAAGAAGCGGCTGCGGCGCCTGGCAGCGATGCTCTCGGAGCGCCTGGAGCGCCCGGTGCGCTCGCGCGTCTACGTGGACGACGGCCCCATGCTGGACCGGGAGGCCGCCAGGCGGGCCGGCATCGGCTTCTTCGGCAAGAACACCAACATCCTCACCGCTGCCGGCTCCTGGGTGTTCCTCGGCCAGCTCATCACGGACCTGGAGCTGCCCCCGGACCGCCCCCTGCGCAAGTCCTGCGGCTCCTGCACCCAGTGCATGCCCGCTTGCCCCACGGGCGCAATCGTGGCGCCCTACGTCATCGACAGCAACCGTTGCATCGCCTACCTCACCATCGAGCACCGGGGGCCCATTCCGCGCGAGCTGCGGCCGCTCATCGGGGACCGCGTCTTCGGCTGCGACGACTGCCAGGAGGTCTGTCCCGTCAACCTGACCCGGGGAGAGCCGGCGCAGGAGCCCGCCTTCCGCGCGCCCCAGGCCTTCGGCACGCTGGACCTGCGGGAGCTGCTTGACATGGACGAGGAGGCGTTCCGGCAGCGCTTCCAGGGCAGTCCCATCCGGCGGGCGACACGTGTGGGCCTGCAGCGCAACGCCTGCGTTGTCCTGGGCAACCTTGGCGACCGCGCAGCCGCGCCCGCCCTGGCCCGTGCCCTGCAGGAGGGCGAACCCCCGGTGCGGGGCCACGCCGCGTGGGCGCTTGGCGTCCTGGGGGGCGCGCAAGCAATGCACGCGCTGCAAGACGCCCTCGCCACAGAGCAGGACGCGTGGGTCCGGGAGGAGATCGCCGAGGCGCTGGCTGCGCTGAGCGCCCCGGCCGCAACAACATAGGGGCGCGGACGCCGCCGCGCTCCGCGGGCCTCGCCCTGTGCCGTGCGGCGGCTAGAGCGCGCCGGCGGCCTCCAGCAGTTCCGCGTCCGCGGGCATCCCCCGCTTCACGTACCGGACGACGCCCTCCCTGTCCACGATGACCACCGTGCGGTTGGTGATCATCCAGTTCGCCATCAGGACGCCGTAGGCCCGGGACACGCTGCGGTCCGCGTCCACCAGCAGCGGGAAGGAGAGCGCCAGTCTGTCGCAGAACTTCTGGTGGGACTGCATGGACCCGGGATTGATGCCCAGGACCACGGTACTCCTGGACTCGAACTGGGCCCTGTCATCACGCAGGGCCGAGAGCTGCCGCGTTCAAAAGGGGGTGCCGTCCCAGGGGTAGAAGACCAGGACGACGTTCTGCTTTCCACGGAAGCTGGCGAGGGTGACCTCGCTGTCGTCGGTTCCCCGCAGGGTGAATTCCGGGGCCACGCTGCCCACCGTGATCGCCATGGCGCTGCCTCCTCGCCGGTGCTGTCCAGCCACCTCCGGATAGCTCCGACTGTCACAAGTATACCCGGCGCTGGGTGGCGCGCAACAGCCGCGCCCATGGCGCGGCTCCTGTCTATAATGGAGCATGCGCCCGGGCCCCCTCCTGCACGGACGGGGCCCCGCGGCCACCAACCGGAGGGAGAACCGTGAACTACCGCAAGCTGGGAGATTCCAACCTGGAGGTCTCGGAGGTCGGTTTCGGTGTATGGACCGTGGGGACCACCTGGTGGGGCGCCATCGAGCCCGCCATGCAGGTCCGGCTGCTTCAGGACGCCTTTGAGCTCGGCGTGAACCTCTACGACACCGCCGACACCTACAGCGAAGGCTACGGCGAAGAGGTGCTGGCCACCGCCATGGGGCAGCACCGCCACGACATCATCATTGCGACGAAGTTCGGCTACGACTTCTACTCGCCGCAGATTCGCGAAGGCCACCGGGAGCGCCCACAGAAGTTCGACCCAGACTTCGTCCGCTTCGCCTGCGAGCAGAGCCTGCGCCGTCTGAAGACGGACTACATCGACCTGTACCAGCTCCACAACCCGCGCATCGACGCCATCGAGCGCGACGACCTCTTCGCCCTCCTCGACGACCTGGTCAAGGAGGGCAAGCTGCGCTCCTACGGTGCGGCCCTCGGCCCGGACATCGGCTGGTTCGAGGAGGGGGACGCGGCCATGAAGGAGCGGCCCATCGCGTCTCTGCAGATCATCAACAGCATCCTGGAGCAGCAGCCGGCGCGCCGCTTCTTCCCCACGGCGGCGGAGCATCAGGTGGGACTTCTCGCGCGGGTCCCCCACGCATCCGAGGCCCTCACCGAGGCGTTTCGGCGCACACCACCCACCTTCGGACCCGACGACCACCGCAGCCATCGCCGGCAGGAGTGGCTTGAGCAGGCCGCGGTCAAGGTGGAGCAGCTGGGCTTTCTTACGGAGCACCACCCCATCCCTCTGGACCAGCTGGCCATCGGCTTCTCTTTGGCCGAGCCCACCATCTCCGCCGTCCTCCCCAACATCACCAACCTGGAGGACCTCCGTACCTACGCCGCGGCGTCAGACCTGGAGCGCCCCTGCCCCGAGTGCGTCGAGCGCCTCGCCGACCTCTTCGACAACGACTTCTACGTTACACAGCCGGTGGGCGCCGAAGGCTCGCCGGGGGCTTCGGAGTCCTAGGAGCAGTCCGAACGCGTCCGCGGGCGAGGGAGTGACGGGTCGCTGCGCGACGGTCTTGTGGGGGGATGCCCCGCGCTGTGCCCCCCGCCGACGGCCTGTCCTCCAGGCCGTTCAGTCCGTCGCGGCGTCCGGTGCGGCGGCAGGTTGGGCGGCCGGACCCGCGCCGGCATCGCGGCCCTGCCCGCGCGGACGGCGGCGTTTCGCCTGGTAGGGCCTGGGCGTCCGCCCGCCCGTCATCCTCTGGAGCTCCCCTTCGATGAGCTCGAAGTCCCGTCGGGGCAGCAGGTGAAGCTCGCCGACGAAGGCCAGGGGCCAGCGCTCGGGGGGCCACCGGCGCAGGTACTCCAGCCGGGGCGCCAGGTCCATCGCCTCCGCGCACTGCCCATCCCTCAGCTCTATCTCAGGCCGGATGCGGACGCGATACGGGAACTTTTCGTCCGCCTCATGGGAGCGCCAGAGCTCCTTCTCATCCTGAAACGACGTCGAGGTGATGGTCGCCGTAAGGCCGAATCCCCGCGGCTCCCTCACATACAGCAGGAGGCGGTCTCCCTGCTGCATCCGGTCCGTCTTGCGTCGCTGGCTGCGGGTGAAGCCCTGGACGCGCCAACCCTGGCGGCGCGTCACGGCAAAGTTGTCCTCGGATATGGTGAGCATCCAGTAGTTCATCTGTAGGACTCTTCACGCTGGAGTGTGAACGCCTCGGTTTCCTCATGGAAGAAAGCGCCGCCATCCTGGCCCTGCCGCATTCATTGGGGTCGTCCGCCCCACTGTTCTTGTACACAAGGTTACTGGAAAACCCCGCAGCTTGCCAGTGGAGCGCCTAGGAGGCCTCGCCGCCGGGTGGGGCGCAGCCCGAGTCCGCATCGAGACGACGCATCAGGGCGGCCAAGGCGTCGTCCGTACGTCTCCCTGGCCGGGAATCTCATTGAAGCGGCGCACCAGGTTGGCCATGCGGATGGCGGCCACGGCGGCGTCATAGCCCTTGTTCCCCTGATCGCCGCCGGAGCGCTCCAGCGCCTGCTGGTGCGTGTAGGTCGTCAGGACGCCAAAGGTCAGCGGTACGCCCGTCTCACCACCCACGGCCCCGATCCCCGACGCGGCCTGGTCCGCAACATACTCGAAGTGGGCCGTCTCCTTCTTGATCACGCACCCGAGACAGACGATGGCGTTGAACTGACCTGTCTCCGCCATCTTCCTGGCGGCCAGGGGGATCTCGAAGGAGCCGGGCACCCAGGCGAGGACGGTCCTGTTCTGAGGCAGGCCGTGTTCACCCAGGGCGGACAGGGCGCCGTCCAGCAGCCGGACGGTCACGTCCTCGTTGAATCGGGCCGCCACGATCCCAACGGTCAGGCCGCTCCCGTCGAGTCCCCCTTCGAGCTCAATCATGCGAAACACGTCACCTGTGGTGTATTTCACGAGAGCCTAGCAGGCTTGCGGGAAGGACACAAGATTCGCGGGGAACCGCTGCGGCGCCGACCTGCGCCGCCGCAGCGGCTAGCGAAACGCCGGCGGGCGGGCGCGCCGCTCCACGGTGGTTGAAGAAGGCCGCCCGGCGGCTGTCCAATAGGCCGGAGGTGAGTCGACTCAGTCGGCCCGGTCCAGGATGTGGCCCATTCTGACGCGCTTGGTCTCCAGGTAGCGGCGGTTCTCGTCCGTGGCCGGCGCCATGATTGGGACCCGCTCCACAATCTCCAGGTTATAGGCGTCCAAGCCCACCACCTTCTTGGGGTTGTTGGTGAGGAGCCGGATGCGCTTGATGCCCAGGTCGGCGAGGATCTGAGCGCCCACGCCGTACCAGCGGAGGTCAGGGGCGAACCCCAGCTTCAGGTTGGCGTCCACCGTGTCCAGGCCGTTGTCCTGGAGGGCATAGGCCTTGATCTTATTGTGCAGCCCGATGCCGCGGCCCTCTTGCCGCATGTAGAGAAAGACGCCTCGTCCCTGGTCTGCGATGGCCTGCAGCGCCAGCTCTATCTGCGTACCGCAGTCGCACCGGGCGCTGCCGAAGACGTCCCCGGTGAGGCATTCGCTGTGGACGCGCACGAGGACGGGTTCTTCCGTGCTCACGTCTCCCATGACGAGGGCCAGGTGCTCAGAGGGGTCCACCTCGCTCCTGTAGGCCACCGCCACAAACTCGCCGAACCGGTTGGGGAGCCGGGCCTCGGCCGCCCGATGGACCATCTGCTCGTGCTGACGGCGGTAGGTGATGATGTCCGCGATGGTGACGATTGGGATGCCGTGCTTTCTGCCGAACTCTTCCAGGTAGGGAAGACGGGCCATGCGGCCGTCTTCACGCATGATCTCGCACAGCACGCCGGCGGGGTAGAGGCCGGCCAGCTTGGCCAGGTCCACAACAGCCTCTGTGTGGCCCGCGCGCACCAGCACGCCCCCATTGGTGTACCGGAGTACGAAGAGGTGGCCCGGCCGCTCCAGATCCGTGGGCCTGGTCTTGGGGTTCAGCACCGCCTTGACCGTGGTGGCCCTGTCGTAGGCGGAGATGCCCGTCGTGGTCCCTTGCTTAGCGTCTACCGGCACCCCGAAGGGGGTCTCATGGCGCGAGGTGTTCTCCAGGACCATGGCCGGAATGCTCAGCTCCTCCAGCCGCTCGCCGATGACCGGCATGCAGATGAGGCCGCGAGCGTGGGTCGCCATGAAGTTGATGGCTGCGGGCGTCACCTTCTCCGCCGCTATCACGAGGTCGCCCTCGTTCTCGCGCTGGGCATCGTCGGTCACGATGACGAAGTTGCCCTCGCGGAACTGCCGGATGGCCTCCTCGATGGACGCGATGGGCATGGAGCGGCCTCCGTCCTACTCGTGGGCCTCTGCCGTCTGATTCAGCAGCCGCTCTACGTACTTGGCCAGGATATCCACCTCAATGTTGACCAAGTCGCTCACCCCTCGACTGCCGAGGACGGTGTTTTGGTGGGTATATGGTATCACGGCGACCGTGAAAGAGGTAGGAGCGGCCCGCACCACCGTCAAACTCACTCCGTCCACCGCAGCGAAGCCCTTCTCCGCCAGGTATCGCCCCAGGGCGGACGGCGTTGTGAAGGTATACAGCCAGGCGTTTCCTTCAGCATCGATGGAGGCCACGCTGCCCGTGGCGTCCACGTGCCCCTGCACCAGGTGGCCTCCCAGACGACCGTCGTACCGCAGCGCACGCTCCAGGTTAACGGGCGCCCCCTCTTCCAGCAGCCCCAGGTTCGTGCGGCGCCGTGTCTCCGGGCTGATCTCCACGTCGAAGGCCCCGTCCGCCAGCGAGACTATGGTGAGGCACGCCCCGTTGACCGCGATGCTGTCCCCGACCCTGGAGTCCTCCAGCGCCACCTTGGCGGCGATGGCCAGCCTGTCGCCCTCCCAGCCGGCGACGCGGCCCATCTCCTCTACGATGCCTGTGAACACCCTAACCACCGCTCCGAGGATAGCCGGTCACCAGCACGTCGCCGTCCAGCTGCTCCACGCTGACCCGCTCCAGGCGCAGCGCCTCGGCCATGGCCTTCGCACCGATGCCCTCCACGGGCGACGGGGCGTCCCGTCCGCCGATGATGACCGGCGCCACGAAGGCCGCCACCTTGTCCACCAGACCACCGTGCAGCAGCGAGGCCAGCAGGACGCCGCCGCCCTCGACGAGCACGCTCGTTATCCCTCGCCGGCCCAGCACGCACAGCAGCTCCCGCACGTCCACCCGGCCGTCACCGGCAGGGAGGCTCAGGACCTCGGCCCCGGCCGCGGTCAGCCGCCGGGCGCGGCCCTCCGACGCGCCGGCCGCCGCCACAATCGTGGCTCCGGGGCTCCCGAGCATGGCGGATTCGACGGGAAGCCGCGCTGCGCTGTCCACGACGACCCGCAGCGGCTGCCGCTCCAGCGGCCGGTCGGCCTCGTCCCGTGCAGTGAGCTGGGGGTCGTCGGCCAGCGCCGTGCCGATGCCAACCATCACGGCGTCGCACGTCTGGCGAAGCTGGTGGGCGCGACGCCGCGACTCCGTGCCCGTGATCCATCGCGACGCGCCGGTTGCCGTGGCGATCTTCCCGTCAAGGCTCATGGCGTACTTGGCTGTCACGAAGGGATTTCCTGTCGTGATCCATTTCACGTAGCCCTCCACGACCTCACGCGCCGCGTCCCCGCACCCGCCTACCACTACTCGGACCCCCGCAGCCTCCAACTCAGACAGCCCCCGCCCCCGCACCTTGGGGTTCGGGTCCACTATGGCGGCGTGGACCTCGGCAACACCGGCGCGAAGGAGGGCCTCCGTGCATGGGGGCGTTCGGCCGTGGTGGGAGCAGGGCTCCAGGGTCACGTAGACAGTCGAACCCTTGGCTCTCTCGCCGGCCTGGGCGAGTGCCTGGACCTCCGCGTGCGGCCCGCCGGGCGGCTGCGTCCACCCCTCACCCACGATGCTCCCGCCCCGGACGACGACTGCACCGACGGCGGGGTTGGGGCTCGTCGTACCCAGAGCGCCGCGGGCAAGCTCCAGCGCGCGCCGCATGTACTCCATGGCGGCTAGGACTCCGAGGGAGGCATGTCGAGCTGGTTAACGCGGAAGTGGTCCAGCCCGGTCACGTCATGGAGCTTTCCCCAGAACTTCTGCGACGGACGCCTTCGTCCATACACCCAGTCTTCTACGGTCTTGAGGTTCACGCCCAGGGCCGCCGAGAAGCGTCTGACGCTTCCCTGGAATTCGCTGCCGGCAAGCCACTGGCGCAGCGCGGCAGCAGTGTCGGGAGTCCGTCGTGGGTTGTCGCTGGAGCTGCGGCGCGCACCGAGGAAGTCCTCGAAGAAGCGGCTGGGCGTGGGCCCCATCTGACCCTGGTACTTGCTGCCCAGCGCCCTGGAGCCGTAGGGGCGCTCCGCCGGCGTCGTCAGGCGCACGAAGGAAATCTGGGATATCTTCATCCTATAGTAGAGGTTGATGGGCAGCTCCGCCAGGTTGCTCAGCTCCAGGGTGAGCCGCCCCCGCCAGCCCGGGTCCACAAAGCCGGCTGTCGAGTGCACCACCAAGCCCAGCCGCCCCAGGGAGCTCTTGCCGTCCAGCCGCCCGACGAGGTCGTCCGGGACCCGGACCTCCTCCAGCGTTACACCCAGCACGAACTCACCGGGGTTGAGCACAAATGGGTTGAGCTCGTCAATCTCCTTCTGCTCCGTCAGGTCCGCCATCTCCTGCTTCACGTCGATGACCTGCATCCGCTGGGCAGCAAGAGCTCTCTCAGGCGCCTGGGGCTGGTCGATCCGAAAGACGCGAATCTCTTTGCCCAACCGCAGGTCCACGCTGGCGGGCTGGATGGCCCCGTCGTCCACGGGGTCGATGACCAGCCTCCCCGCCTCCAGCTCCTCACGAATGCTCCGGTCGCTCAGGACCACGCCTTGCACCTCCCGTGCCCGTGCTGGATGCAGGCAATTGTAGCACGGTGCGCCCGGGAACTCCGGCAAGGTGGAGGCGCCCCCTGCAGGGCCGCTCGATTACTCCCCTGCGGCCGCGGGCCGCGGGCTGCCCCGTTCTCCCAACGGCCAACTGGAGCGCCTCACAGGAGGCCGGGCATCGGCTCGATGGTGATGCGCCCTGCGTCCAGGTCCAGGCCCGTGACCACCTCGCTGGTAGCCGGGATGAGGATCTCGCCGCGGGGACCCCGGACTACGTAGACGTCGTTGCTGCCCGTCGGCAGGATCTCCACGACGCGGCCTAGACACTCGCCCGACTGCGTGAACACTTCCAGGCTCAGCACCTGGTGGTAGTAGTAGGTCCCTTCCGGAAGCGGCTCGGCCTGGCTTGTGGGGACCTCCAGCAGCGCCCCCCGGAGCCGCTCTGCCGCCTCGGGGTCGTCCACACCCTGCAGCTTCAGGACCAGGGCGCCGGACGGTCGCGTCACATCCTCGCACAGGTACTCGTCATCCCCGGCGAGGAAGCGGGCCCCCGCCCGGAACCGCTCCGGAAAGTCCGTGTCGCTCGCCACCTTCACCTGGCCGTGGAGGCCCCAGGAGCGGATGATCCGGCCTACGATGAGCCGCTCTGGGGGAACGCGCTGTTCGTCGGGGGCTGAGGCGGCTTCGGCGGGGTTCATGGGGTCTTCACAAAGGTGTCTGGGTGAGGTGGCTCGCGCATCCAGCGGGCCCTGGGGAGATGTGCGCTATGTGCGCTTCAGCGGGCGCGGCGCGCAAGAAGGCTGCGGACCGGCTCGCCTAGAGGATCTGAAGGTTGGCCCGGGTCCCCTGCTTCACCGCCGCCACCCGCAACAGCACCCGCATGGCCAATGCGACGCGCCCACCCTTGCCGATGATGCGCCCCTTGTCCTCTGGCGCCACCTCAAGCTGGATGACGACGTTGCCGTCCTCTTCCGTCTCCGTCACCCGCACCGCTTCCGGGTCGTGGGCCAAGGACTTGGCGACGAACTCAATCAGCTCCCGCATGGCTTCCCACTTCTTCCAGCAGCCCGGCCTTGCGGAGCATGCGCTGGACGGGCTCTGAGGGCTGGGCCCCGTTGGCGAGCCATCGCGACGCCTTGTCTGTGTCCAGGTTGACGGTAGGAGGATCCGTCAGCGGATTGTAAAAGCCCACCTGGTCAATGTAGAGCCCGTCCCGGGGCGCTCGGGAGTCCGCCACCACTATGCGGTAGCTGGGCTGCTTCTTCTTTCCCACACGCCGAAGTCGAATTCGCAACATAGCTAAGAGCGGACGCCCCCTCGCTGGATTGAGACACGCCCCATTCTAGCCGTGCCCCCGTGGGTTGTCAACGCCGATGCCCCCGTGGCCCGGCCACCGCGCGAAGGGACGCTACTCCTCCAGCACCCGCAGCATCAGGGACCGGAAGAACTCGTAGGGCCGCGCCCCTGAGAAGAAGTACTTGCCCATGAGGAATGAGGGGATGGCGTGCACGCCCAGCCCCACGGCCTCCTGGATGTCCTGCTCCACCTGGGTACGGTACTGGCCCTGCTCCAGCGCGAGCCCCAGGGCCTCTGCATCGAGGCCCACCTGCCGGGCCACGCCCTGCAACACGTCCGTCTTGCCGACGTCCTCGCCGAACTCCCAGAAGGCCCGGTACGTGCCCTCATGAAAGGCGTCGAAGGCCCCGTGCGCGCGGGCGAACTCAGAGGCCTCCAGCGCGGGGATGGAGTAGGAGGTCCACGCGGGGCGGCGCATCACCAGCCCCGCCTCCTCGGCGTACGTCCGCAGGGGCTCGCTCAGCGCCCCGTCCGCCGAGTCACCGGGGCGGGACTGACGCACCCGCCCGCCCGGGGGGATATCGGGCCGCAGCAGAAAGGACTTGGCTTCTATGGTGACCGGAAACTCCTGGCGCAGTCGGTTCAGCCGATCCAGGCCGACGTAGCACCAGGGTCATATGTAGTCGTACCAGACCGTGATGGGGACGGGCTGCGTCTGGGCGTTGGTCATGGTAGAGACCTCGGCGCAAGTGAGCGCTGGGCCAAGTATAGCACCAACCGCCGATAGCCTCCCCTTATATAACCCCCCCTTAAAGTTTGTGATACAATTGACAAGCCAAGAAGCGGTGTCCTAGATCGTCCTGGAACTTTAGAATACGCCGCTCCCCACGCGGGAGCACCCGGTGGTGGAGGGTCGCGGGGGATGGGGCAGCCACGCACATTGGTAAGCCTGAAAGCGAGGGGGCTATGCACCAAGTAGTGAAGCCAAGTGTGCTGAACGCAGCAACGGTGGCGCTTCTGCTCGCCGCCATCGTCAGCGTTATTGGAGCGTCGGTTGGCGTCCAAGCGGACAGCCACACTGGCGGGACGCAGTCGGTGGCAGTGTACCCGGCGGTGGCCGAGTTGAGTTCGGGGACGGACCTGGTCATTGCGGGAACGGGGTACGTGCCGGGGGAGGAGCTCCGCTTCCTGCTAGGCGACGTGCTGGGGAACCAGTCTGACATCACGCTGAACCTGGTCGCCAACACCTCCACGGACAACGACTCCATCGCCGCGGACAGCAGCGGCAACTTTGCGGCGAGCTTCAACATGGGCCGCTTCGAGCGGGTCATGTACGAGAGCGCCTGGGGCATCGCGGTGGTCGACCTGGAGTACAACACCCTGGCCACGACGCCGCTGGTCTTCTGCGACCCCAGCGGCAGGTCCCGGGCCGGCGAGTACCCGCGCGGCGCGCCCGACTACACCAAAACGCCCGACGACCCCAGGCCGGCTCCCTTCTGCAGCGGGCTCTTCGAGTACCCCGAGCGCCCGGGGAGCTAGCGTGGGAGGAACGCCCCTGCGGCCAACGTCCGCCCTGTCCCCTGAGGACGTATGTATTTTCATGAGTCACGTTGGAGGCATCTGACATGGAGAGGCGCACACGATTCCCGGTGTTGATGGCACTGCTGGCAGCGGGGCTGGCCCTGACGCTGGCTGTGGCGGCGTGCGGCGGCGACGAGCCCGCTGCCGCTCCCCAAGAGCCCGCCGTGTCCGCCCAGCCGGTGGCGCCGGCGGAGCCGGCCATGGAGGAGAAGCCCTACTATGAGGGCAAGACCATTCGCGTCATCGCCAACTTCCCGCCCGGCGGCGGCGCCGACATGCACGCTCGCCTGACCGCCCGGCACCTGCCGCGGTTTATCGAGGGCAACCCCAGGACTGTGGTGGTCAGCAAGGTGGGCGTCGGCGGCGACGTGGGGAGGAACTACGTCTACGCCATCAAACCGGACGGCCTGACCATCGGCAGCTTCTCCGGCACGGACCCTATGAGGCAGCTCCTCGCGGATTCCGCCCAGTGGGAGGCGGACAAGTGGGGGATGCTCCTCAGCTTCCGCAAGTCCCAGCTCCGCGGCTGGTACATCCGTGGGGACGCGCCGTATACCAATCTGAATGAGGCCATCGGCCAAGGGTCGGCGGGAGGCGCCCGGTTCACCGTGGCCGCGGACACCATCTGCTCCTCGGTGGCGCTGCGGAAGCGGGCCATCACCGAGTGGCTGGACCTGCCCATGGACATCACGTTTGGACTGCCCGGCAGCCGGACCAACGTGATGACCCACCTGGAGCGCGACGACATAGACTCTCAGGCCAGCACCATGTGGTTCACCATCACCAGGGACCGGCCAGGCTGGATGCAGGACGGCTTCATCAAAGGCTTCGCCTTCCCAGCCGGCCATGCCAGCGTTGCGGGGCCCAACGCGGGGCCGCCGCATAACGGCGAGGTCGGCTCGGACGGAATCCCCTTCGTCATCGACCTGCTGGACGACCCGAATCAGAAGGCGCTGTACGACATCTTCGCCTCGGACTACGGTCCTCTTTTCCGCGTCCTCGTCGCGCCACCCGGAATCGACCCGGACGTGCTGAAGCAGCTTCAAGACGCCGCCTTCGAGATGGCCAACGACCCGGAGTTTCAGAAGGACTACGGGCGGTTCTTCCCAGGCGAGCAGGTAACGCCGACCCACGGGGTTGACCTATCGGCGGCCAGCGTTGATATGGCGAACAACCTGGGACCTGCCCTGGAGGAGGCCCAGAAGATACTGCCGGAGTGCACGTTCAACCGCCCGAGCTCATAGCCCGAGGAAGGCTCGCAGAAGGACTGAGAACGATCATCACAGGCTCGGGTCCCACCACCCGGTGGGTCCGGGCCTGTTGGCAACCGTGGAGGTTGAAATTGGGCCAGGCGCGGGGGCAGCCGCGCAGCGCGCCAAGGCGGCCTCACTCATCTGGTCTAGGGTGATCGCAAGTTGGGCGACTATATCGCCGCGTTCGACTTCCTGACCAACCCCCTGTACTGGGCGGTGCTCATCAGCGCCGTCCTCATCGGCGGCACCCTGGGGATGGTCCCCGGAGTTGGCGCGCTGACCATCGCCGCTATCTTCCTCCCCATCCTGGCCTTTAACGTCTCAGACCCGGTGATTGGCCTGACCTTCATCGCGGCTCTGGGGAGCTTGAACAACACGCTTGACTCCCTGCCCGCGGTCCTCTTGGGCTACCCAGGCGCCGCAACGCAAGTGACCTTCCTGGAGGGCCACCAGCTGGCCATGCGGGGCCGCGCGGCACACACGCTGGGTGCGATCTACGCCGTCTCCGCCATCGGCGGTCTGGTGGGTGCCGTGGCGCTGCTGGCGGCGATGCCCTTCCTGCGGCCCATCATCGTCCGCTTCTCCTTCCCGGAGATTGCCGCCATGGCCCTCTTTGGCGTCCTCATGGTGTCTGCGCTCAGCCGTGGGGCCGTGATCAAGGGCGTCATCGCCGGCCTCCTGGGTATCCTCTTCGGCACCGTGGGGACGTCCATCATCGCCGGTGACGCCAGATTCAACCTGGGCGTCTTCTACCTGTACGACGGCCTGCCCGTCATCCCCACGCTGCTGGGCTTCTTCGCCCTCCCGGAGCTCATAGACCTGACCATGCGCGGGCGGCCCGTCTCGCCCCCGGGATCAGTCTCCGTCCGGGAGGTGTTGGCCGGGACGCGTTACGGACTGTCCAGATGGCCCATGACCATTCGTCAGAGCATCTTTGGAGTGTTCATGGGGGCTGTGCCCGGCATCGGCAGCGCCGTCATCGACTGGCTCTCCTACGCCTTCGGCATCTCCCTGAGCAAGCAGAAGAGTGAGTTCGGCAAGGGGAGCCTGGAGGGCGTCCTCTTCGCCGAGTCGGCACAGAACGCCAAGGAGGGGGGCCAGATGGTCCCAACCCTCGCCTTCGGCGTACCCGGGGGCCTCTCGCAGGTCATCCTCCTCGTGGCCATGATCCTCTATGGAGTCGTGCCCGGGTCGGGAATGCTGGACATCAACCGTCACTTGGGCGTCACCATGTCCATCGTCGCCACGCTGGCCCTGGGGAACCTGATGATGACCATGCTGGCAACCGTCGCCACGGGCCAGCTTGCCAAGCTCACCCTGGTGCCCTACCCCCTGCTGGCTGCCGCGCTCCTGCCCCTGATGTTCCTGGCGGCCTACAACAACAGCACGCAGTGGGGGGACATCCTGGTGGTCCTGGCCCTTGGGGCCCTGGGGCTGAGCATGAAGTGGCTGGGCTGGCCCAGACCACCGCTGATCTTGGGGTTCATCCTGGGCCCCATCATCGAGCGCAACCTGTGGCCTTCCATCAACGCATTCGGCGTGACCGGCATGCTGACTCGTCCTGTCACCATTACCCTGCTTGTGCTTGCCGTAGCCGCCGTGGCGTACGTGACGTGGGCCCTGGGGCGCACCGGCGCGGTGGCCGGCGTGACCGAGGGCGCGCCGCCGCCCATCGCTGGAGGGTCCGACGACGCCCCGGAGGCGGCCCCCGCCGCCGCGAGCGCCCCAACGCCGAAGGCGGGTCCGCGGCTGCAATGGCACTGGGACTCGCTCTTCACCCTGTTCCTCATCGCCCTGGTTGGATGGGCGCTCTACGAGACACAGGGCTTCCCCCTGCCCTCCAGCCGGTTCCTGCCCCAGATGGTCACCATCGCCCTCCTTGGCCTGCTGGCGCTGGAGCTTCTGCGGCGGACGTGGAACGTCGGGGGCGCGGGGCAGATCATGGACCTGGGCATGAGGACGGGGACGGGCATGGAGGCCGTGCGGCGGCTGGCCGTCGTGTTGGGCTGGATCGCGGCATATATCGTGGCCGTCGGGTTCATCAGCCTGCCCTGGGCGTCCATCGGCTTCGCCCTCATCTTCGCCTGGGTGAACGTTCCCTGGTCCCTTCCCAGGCGACTCTGGACCCTGGCGCCGGCCGCGCTCATTGCGCTGCTGGTCTACGGCCTCTTCGAGCAGGTTACGCACACGGTCTGGCCCGAGCGCATCTTTCTTGACTGGATCTTCTAGCGGCCGCCGCCGCAGAGCGCTGCCCCCACGCACCCGCCGGCCTCTGCCATGGGACCGCCGAGCCGGCCACTGACCGAATCATTGCACAACGACACACGCAGCGACAGTTTCTTGACACTCCCAGCCGCTGCAACTACACTTGTGCTGCTGTCAGTCGCACCCTGCGACTGCTAGTCGGCACGGTGGACGAGGTATGGCCTATGCCTACATACGAGTACCAGTGCGTGGCATGCGAACATCGCTTTGACCTCCGCCAAAGCTTCACCGCCGACACCGTGACCGACTGTCCCCAGTGCGGCAAGCTGGCCAAGCGCCGCATCAGCCTCGTCCCCGTGATCTTCAAGGGCAGCGGCTGGTACGTCAACGACTACAGCCGGAAGAACAGCACCCTCTCCGAGGACGGCCACAAGGACAGCGACGGTTCCAAGTCCAGCGAGACGAGCAACGCAAAGGACACCAAGGACTCGAAAGACTCCAAGGAAGCCAGCAAGCCCAAGGAAGAGTCCAAGACCTAGCCGGCGCCCTCGCCCGGAAATGGCCCGTGGCCGGCCACCCCATTCAGCGCTCTCCGTCGAATCAACCGCCCTGGCCTCATGGTTGGCGCCGCAACCGCCCATTCTTCTTGCCCACGCGCCGGAGAAACCTGCATTGACTCCAGTGAGCACACCGGCGACCGCGTCCTCTCCGGCTTGGCCCCACCGCTCCCGCCATCAGCCCCCTCTCGACCGCAACGTTGCCCTCGCCGCGAGGCGTCGGCCGCTCACCGTGCAATCGGAGGCTGGACTGCACCTGCCTGCCGGCCCGCTGATGAGCAGCCGCAGCCACCCTCCACAGTTGACGCCCGGGCCGGGAAGGAGTGGAACAGCTTGCGCGCCCTGATCCAGCGCGTCCGTGAAGCCGCGGTGACCGTGGATGGGGAGAGTGTGGCAAGCATTGGGCCCGGGCTCCTCGTCTTCCTGGGCATCGCCGGCGAGGACAGTGTGGAGGACGCTCACTACGTCGTGAACAAGGTCGTCAACCTCCGCGTCTTCGGCGACGACGCCGGCCGCTTCAACCGTTCGGCCCTCGACGTCGGGGCAGAGCTGCTCGTCGTGAGCCAGTTCACGCTCTATGCCGACACGCGCAGGGGCCGCAGGCCCAGCTTCACCGGCGCAGCGCTGCCCGACCAGGCCGAGAGGCTCTACGACGAGGCCGTCGGGCTGTTCCGAGGGACGGGCCTGCCCGTGTCGACGGGCCGCTTTGCCGCTGAAATGTTGGTGTCACTCACCAACCATGGCCCCGTGACCATCCTCTTGGACAGCGCCGACCTCACCCGCCCGCGCCGAGGGCGCGAGCCGTCGCTCTGAGCCTGTCGAGGGACGCGCGGCGCACCGGCCCTCGCTCCCATGACCCCTTTCCGGTTGACGCCCCCGGAGCCAGTCGCTATAATAGCTATCCCCGACCTGCCCAGGATCTCTCGCGCCTGGAGGTGACCCAAACGTTGACAGAGACTCAAAACGGTTGCCCGCACCACTGGCTCATCGAGACGCCCGGCGGGCCCACCAGCATCGGCACTTGCAAGCTCTGCGGCGCTCAGCAAGAGTTCCGGAACTCTCTCAGCATCGCCGGGTGGGAGCGGGAGACCCTCTCCGAGCGCATGGTGCGCACCGCCCCAGCCCCCGCTGAAGAGGGCGAGAGCGCCGAACCTGAGAAGGAGCCCCCCGTCTAGCGCCCCCTTCAGGCGCACGGATGCATACTCCAGAGCAACACCTCCGGGACCTCGTCCGGCGCAGCGGCCCCCTCACCTTCGCCCGGTTCATGGAAGTGGCCCTCTTTGCGCCGGAGACCGGCTACTATGCGTCCGCGAGCCACCTCCAGGACCACGGCGACTATTTCACCAGCCCAGCCGCCCATCCCCTCTTCGGGACCCTCCTCGCCATCCAACTCCAGCAGATGTGGCAGCTGCTGGAACGACCCTCTCCCTTTACCGTGGTTGAGCTGGGAGCAGGCTCCGGGCTCCTGGCCTCCCAGATCACCGCTCCACAGTCGGCCGTATCCCGGGAGTTTGCGTCGGCTCTTCGGTACGTCGCCGTCGACCGGTTCTCCCCCCCCGCCGCGGGCGGCAAAGAGGGCCGCGCCAGCGTCTCGCCCCTGGTGTCCGCAGGGGTCCCCCTCCGCCGTCTCGTGGGCTGCATCCTCTCCAACGAGCTCCTCGACACCTTCCCTGTCCATCGGTTTCAGGTCCAGGACGGCCGCATCCGGGAGGTCTTCGTCACCCTGGCCGGTGACGAGTTCACCGAGGTCCTGGACGAGCCCTCCACGCCCCGTATAGCCCAGCGAGTCACCGCCGCCGCACACGACCTGCCCGAGGGCTTCCGGGGCGAGGTCCGCCTGGGCCTCGATCCCTGGGTGGCGGACGCCGCCAGCGCGCTACAGCGGGGCTTTCTCCTGACCGTCGATTACGGGGACACGTCGCGGGGGCTCTACAGCGCCGACCGCGCCGCCGGGACCGTGCAGTGCTACTACCGCCACACCGTCAGCGCCAATCCCTACACTCGAGTGGGGCGGCAGGACATCACTGCCCACGTCGACTTCTCCGCCCTCATGGAAGCGGGCGTGAAGCACGGGCTCGACACCCTCGGCTACACCACCCAGCGCGAGTTCCTCGCCAACCTCGGCGCCGCCACCTTCCTGCAAGCCCTGGACCGCATGGCCAGGGCGCCGGGGCCGGACGCGCCCAGGCTGCCCCAGCCCGTTTACCTTGCCAACCGCATGGCCATCCAGGAGCTGCTGCGACCCGAGGGCCTGGGGGGCTTTCGCGTGCTGGCCCAGGGCCGCGGCGCGGTCGCGCCGGAGCTGTGGGGGTTCAATCCGCGCAACCCCATGCTTCGGTCGCTGGATCGGCAGACCGCGACGCTGGACGTGCCTCTGCTCACGGGCCGCCATACGCCGCTCCTGGAGGGCCGCTATCCCCACCAGGCCTGGGACCCCGCCGAGCTCTGGCCCTGGGCCGATGACGATACCCCGCCCACTGACCCCAGCCGCGCGTAGGGCCTGCCCAGGGCGGCCTACGCCCTCCGCCGGTAGCCCCACTGCCCCGCCACGGGTATACTGAACACCGCCGCCACATGCCCCGGCCCGTCGGTCCGACGTGCGGCGCGAGACCACGCTCGGCCAACCCCGCGGCGAGGCATCCTTGGCGCACGACAACGCGGAAGAATGAGCTGATGGCTTCCCTGCCCGCGGTCATAGGCGAACCCGTTCCGCGCATCGAGGGCCCGGACAAGGTCACCGGCCGCACCGTCTACGCCGCCGACGTCACGCTCCCCGGCATGCTCTGGGGCAAGCTCCTCCGTAGCCCGCTCCCCCACGCGCGCATCCGCCGCATCGATGCCTCCGCCGCCTGGCGCGTGCCCGGCGTTCGGGCCGTCGTCACCGGAGCCGACCACCCCAACCTCTACGTCGGCAAGGTCCTCCGGGACATGCCCGCCCTCTGCTGGGACCGCGTCCGCTACGTGGGCGACCGCGTGGCCGCCGTTGCCGCCGACACCCCAGAGGCCGCTGACGAGGCCCTCGACCTCATCGACGTGGACTATGAACCGCTGCCCGCCGTCTTCGACCCGTTGGAGGCCATGCTGCCCGGCGCCCCCCTCCTCCACGACGACCCCGCCGCCTACGACGGCGCGCCCCTCACTCGCCTCGCCACCGACGTGCACAATGGCCAGACGCGCCTGGCGTGGTCAAAGGGAGACCTGGACCTGGGCTTTCGCCAGGCCGACCTCGTCCTGGAGCACACCTTCTCCGTTCCCAGCCGCCACCAGGGCTACCTCGAGCCCTACGCGAGCGTCATCGCACTCGATGATGACGAGCGCGTCCAGGTCTGGTGCTCCAGCAAGGCCCCCTTCCGCGTTCGCAGGCAGCTGGCCCAGGCCCTTGGGCTGCCGGAAGAGCAGATCCGGGTCAACGTCGCCGCCGTTGGGGGAGATTTCGGCGGCAAGGGGGACGCCCGGGACCTCCCCGTCGCCTACCTCCTCGCCAGGATGGCGGACCGCCCCGTCAAGATCATCATGAGCTACGCGGAGGAGCTCACCGCCGGCAATCCCACCCACCCCACACGCGTCGTCATTCGCTCCGGCGTCAGCCGCGACGGCCGCCTCACCGCACGCCAGGTCCGCACCGTCCACGCCAGCGGGGCCTACGGCGCCATGAAGCCCAACGCCGCCCTCTCCACCTGGCACTACGTCGGCGGCGGCTACCGGATACCCCACGCCTCCTTCGAGTTCCTCCAGGTCTACACCAACACCGTCCCCGGCGGCTATTTCCGCGCCCCCGGCGCCCACCAGTACACCTTTGCCCTGGAGTCGCACACGGACCTCCTGGCCCGTGAGTTGGGCATGGACCCGGCCGAGCTCCGCCTCATGAACATCCTCGACCAGGGCGAGCAGGACGCCGTCGGCAACCGCCTGCGACTGGTCAACGCCCGCCAGGTCCTGGCAGCCGCCCTCGACGCCGGCCGCTGGGGACGCACCCTGGCTGAGCCCGGCCGCGGCCGCGGCGTCGCCGTCTTCGGCCGCCAGATAGGCGGGGGCCTCGGCGGCGCTGTGCTGACCGCCGAGGCTGACGGGACGTTCACCGTCATCAGTCCCACCGTGGACGTCGGCACCGGCACCCACACCATCGAGCAGCAGATCGCCGCCACCGAGTTGGGCGTCCCCCTGGCCCGTGTCCGCGTGCGGCCCGGAGACACCGACAGCACCCCCTTCGACGAAGGCCCCCGCGCCAGCAGGGTCACCTACACCGAGGGCCAGGCCGTGGTGCGCGCCTGCGCCCAAGTCCGGCAGGCCATCGCCGACGGCGCAACCCTTCCCCTCACCGTGACGGTTGCCCACGACGCTCCCCAGCCCGACGACGTGATGTACTTCAGCGCCCAGGTCGCCGACGTTGCCGTCGACCCGGAGACCGGCCAGGTCACGGTCCTCCGCGTCGTGACGGCCCACGACGTCGGCGCCATCATCAACCCCGTCACCCACCAGGGGCAGATCAACGGAGGGTTCGTCACCGGCCTGGGCCTGGGCGTCTCGGAGGAGTTCATCACGGTGGAGGGACGCATCGTCAATGGGAATCTGGGCGAGTACAAGCTCCCCTCCGCAGCCGACCTGCCGCCCCTGGAGACCGTGCTCATTCGCACGCCGGGCGGCACCGGGCCCTATGAGGCCAAAGCCATCGGGGAGCTGGCGAACAACGCAACCGCGGCCGCCATCGCCAACGCCGTCGCGGACGCCACCGGGGCCAGGCTCTTCGAGCTTCCCATAACCGCCCAACGAGTCCACGCAGCGCTGCGGGCCGAGTAGGGGAACCGGCACGCCCCAGCCCCCAGACTCTTCCGCGCGGTCCCAACGCCGCCCTCACGCTGAAGGGGGGCTGCTGCAAGGGGCCTGCCGGGATGTCTGTGCCCGTTCAGAAGCGCATGAGACAGATGCGGGATTCCGTGGCCTACGCCGCGCCTGCTTCCGCCCGCCGGCCCTCCACCCTGGCCCACGTGTCCCGCAGCGTTACCGTCCGGTTGAAGACCAGGGCCCCGGGCTTCGAGTCGCGGCTGTCCACGCAGAAGTAGCCCAGCCGCTCGAACTGGTAGTGGCTCCCCGGCGCTGCGCCGCAGACGTGGGGCTCCACCCGCGCGGTGTCCACAACCTCCAGCGACCCCGGGTTCAGCACCGTGCGATAGTCCTCTGCGGCGTCGGGGTCCTCCGTGGTGAACAGCGTGTCGTAGAGGCGCACCTCCGCGGGAACGGAATGGGCCGCCGAGACCCAGTGGACCGTCCCGCGGACCCTGCGTCCATCCGGGGCGCTGCCCCCGCGCGTCGCCGGGTCGTACGTGCAGTGCAGCGCCGAAACCTCGCCCGTCTGCCCGTCCCGGTCCACTCCCACGCACGTGATGAAGTAGCCGTACCTCAGCCGCACCTCACGCCCCGGCGCCAGCCGGAAGAACTTCGGCGGGGGGTCCTCGCGGAAGTCGTCAGCCTCAATGTAGATCTCCCGGGACAGGGGCACCCTGCGCGTCCCCATGCTGGGGTCCTCCGGATTGTTGACCGCTTCCAGCTCCTCCACGCGCCCTTCCGGGAAGTTGTCGATGATCACCTTCAGCGGCCGGAGCACCCCCATGACGCGCGGCGAGCGCCGGTTGAGGTCCTCCCGCAGCGTGTGCTCCAGCAGGGCCAAGTCCACCGTATTCTGCCGCCTGGCCACGCTGATGCGGTCGCAGAAGGCGCGGACCGCCTCCGGCGTATATCCCCGCCTGCGCAGTCCCGATATCGTCGGCATCCGCGGGTCGTCCCAGCCCGTCACGTGCCCGTCTCCGACCAGCTGCAGCAGCTTCCGCTTGCTCAGCACCGTGTGGCTCACGTTCAAACGCGCGAACTCGATCTGCTGCGGATGGTGGATGTCCAGCGCGTCCAGGATCCAGTCGTACAGCGGGCGGTGGTCCTCGAACTCCATGGTGCACAGCGAGTGCGTGATCCGCTCGATGGAGTCCGACTGGCCGTGGGCGAAGTCGTACATCGGGTAGATGCACCACGCGTCCCCTGTCTGGTGGTGCGGCGCGTGCAGGATCCGGTACAGCACCGGGTCCCGCATGTTCAGGTTCCCCGACGCCATGTCGATCTTCGCCCGCAGCACCCGCGACCCCTCCTCGAAGTCCCCCGCGCGCATGCGCCGGAACAGGTCCAGGTTCTCCTCCACCGGGCGGGTGCGGTAGGGGCTCTCCTCTCCCGGCCGCGTCAGCGTGCCCCGCTGCGCGCTGATCTCCTCCGGGCTGAGGTCGTCCACGTACGCCCGCCCCTTCTCAATCAGATCAACGGCGAACCCGTACAGCTGCTCGAAGTAGTCGGATGCAAAGTAGAGGTGCTCGCCCCAGTCCCAGCCCAGCCAGCGCACGTCCTCCTTGATGGATTCGACGTACACGTTCTCTTCCTTCGTCGGGTTCGTATCGTCGAATCGAAGGTGGCACTGGCCGCCCCACTCCGCGGCGACTCCGAAGTTGAGGCAGATCGACTTGGCGTGCCCGATGTGTAGGAACCCGTTGGGCTCCGGCGGGAACCGCGTCACGACGCGGCCCCCCCACTTGTCGGCCTTCGAGTCCTCCGCGACGATCTCCCGAATGAAGTCGGCGGGCCTGGGTTCTACGGCGCCGGTCATCTCGTCCCTTTCTCGGCTTGCTCCACCCCGCACCCATCCCCACACCCCGAGTCAATCTATCAGAACCCGCCCGCCCGTACCACCCGCCAACCGCCGCCCCCGCATGTGGCGAGACTTCCGAACCACATGAGGGGCCCTGCGCCCCTGGTCAGCTGCGACTCGGCGAAGGTGCTGTTCGCTGACGCTTCCGGGGAGAGTCAGCCGTGAGATGCTCCACCGCTCGAAGCGCCCCTTGAGCTTGAATCTCGCTGTCTTGGAATTCGAGACGGACTACCTGGGTAAAGAGCTGGACTGCGTCATCGCCCACACCACTCTCCTCGCAGAGCATCGGCCGGGGGGCAAGAGCGGACTGCGGGTGCTGCGTCTGCGGCGCGCTGCGCAGGGAGGGAGCAGGGGCCTGCCGGGCCCGCTGCCTGAGCACATCCGGGGCGGCGGAGTCCACCGTGGAGAGCACCAAGGAGCGTATACTTACCGGTGAGATCACAATCGGGCTGGTGGCGCCGGCGGCTAGGGAGATGGACGACATGGCCGGGGAGCGGAACGGGAGGCCTGAGGCGATGGAGCGGCGGCGGGCGGCGGAAGGTCCGCAGACGGACGGCAGGCGCGAACGAGACTCATGAAATTCGGCATGCCAATTCCAATCACGGGCGGGGTGTTCCAGATCCGTGCTATTGGCGCCCGAGTAACCGTCCTGGTCGAGAATGGCGAGGTGCTATTGGTCGACGCGGGGCTCTATGGAAGCTCGGGCACCATCCTGGAGGGACTGGAGACCCTGGGACTGCGCCCCGAGCAGATCGGACGGGTGGTCATCACCCACGCCCACCCGGACCATTCGGGCGGACTGGGCAGGCTGGTTGAGGGCAGGGACATGGCGGTCGCCGTGCATCGACTCGAGGCCGACATCATCGCGGGCACGGCGACGCCTCCGAGCCCGCTGCAAAACGAGCTGATGGGGAGGGTGACCAAGCCCGTCGTCAGCAGGCTGATGGGAAGCTCCGTTCCGGTCGACGACCGTCTTGAGGACGGCGACGTCATTCCCTTCGGGACCGAGGTGCGCGTGGTCCACCTTCCCGGACACACCGAGGGCAGCATTGGCCTCCACCTGCCGCACAAGGGGGCCGTCATCGTTGGCGACGCGCTGCGGTACAAGTTCGCCCGCAGGGTTGGCCCGCCGGCCCCCGGGGTCACCCATCGACCGGAAGAGGCCATGCGTTCCGTTGAGAAACTCCTGGACCTGGACTTCGATACCATTTGCTTCAGTCACTCCCCTCCCATGCGCCACGAGCCCAGCAAAGCCATCCGAAGGCTCGTTCAGCAACATAGTGTTTGACCGTCGTGGGGGTGGACGCGATGCACCAGGGTTCGCCGGGGCCTGAACGCTGTTGTCCTACGCACCTGCACGAAGGACGAAGACCCCTGGCTGCCCGCAGCGACGAGGAGGTGGCTATGAAGAACGCACGTACGTCCGGTATGCCGGTGGGTGATACGGTCATTGACTTTCTCCGGGGGGCGGCCGAGAGGTACGGGCCCCGCGATGCTCTCCTGTTCAAGCCGGCCTTCCGGTACCAGCGCTGGAGCTATTCACGGCTGTGGAGCGAGTCGGGGCAGGTTGCAACCCTCCTCCAGCGCCGGGGCCTGACCAAGGGGGACCAAGTCATCCTGTGGGGCCCCAACTCTCCCCACTGGGTGCTCATGTTCTTTGGGTGTATGAGAGCGGGAGTCGTACTGGTCCCCCTGGACCTTCGCAGCGCCCCCGACTACGTCGAAAAGGTCATCTCCAGGACGGACCCCAAAGTGGCGTTCACGTCGCGGCTTACTCCCAAGGGAGAGGTTGACCTGGGGGTCCCTGAAATCGCCTTCGAGGAGCTTGAGGCCGCAATTCATGGTTTGCCCCAACCGGAGCAGGTGGACGTCGCGCCGGACGATCTTGCCGAGATCATGTTCACGTCCGGCACGACGGGTGACCCAAAGGGCGTCATGCTTACCCACCGGAACCTGACGGCGAACATAGAGGGAATATCCCACTACATCTCCTGCAAACCCTCGAGCCGGCTCCTGTCAATCCTTCCCCTCAGCCACATGTACGAGCAGATGGGTGGACTGTTCATCGTGCTGTACTACGGGGCCAGCGTCACGTACCCGGCCAGTCGCCAGCCGACCATCCTGGCCCGGACGATGCGTGAGCGCAGAATTACGATCATGCTCCTCGTCCCCCAGGCGTTGGAGCTGCTGATGAGCGGCATTGAGCGGGAGGTGAAACGGCAGGGTAGGGAAGCCCTCTGGGGCCGGCTTCTCAGGATAGCCGGACGCTTACCCTTTCCCCTCAGGCGTCTTCTGTTCCGGCGGGTCCACAAGCAGTTTGGCGGAAAGCTCGACTTCATCGTGTCGGGGGGAGCGGCGCTGGACCAGGAGCTGGGGCGCAAGTGGGAGCTGCTTGGAGTCAAGATCGTACAGGGCTACGGCACCACGGAGGCAGCCCCCGTCATCAGCAATCACAGCCTGCGAGACCGCCGCCTGGACTCCACCGGCCGCCCCCTGCCCAACGTAGAGGTGAGAATCAGCGGCGAAGGCGAGATTCTGGTGCGCGGCGCCAACATCACACCGGGCTACTGGCGCGCGCCCGCCGAGACCGCGGCGGCCTTCGACGGGGACTGGTACATGACGGGCGACCTGGGGTTCTTCGACGACGAGGGATTCCTGCACATCCAGGGCAGGAAGAAGGACATGATCGTGCTGCCCAGTGGCCAGAACGTGTACCCGGAGGACATCCAGGCAGTGCTGGCGAAGCACCCAAACGTTACGGATGCGGCCGTGGTGGGTCTGACGAGGGGTCCGTCGGTTGAGGTGCACGCGGCCCTGATTCTGGACAACGCCGGCACAGCCCAGGAGGTTGTCTCCTGGACGAATAGCCAGCTGGCTGAACAGCAGAGGATACGGGGCTTCACCGTCTGGGCTGACGAGGACTTTCCCCGCACCCACACCCTCAAAGTAAAGAAGGGAGTCGTGATCGACACGATTCTCGGGAGGATACAACCGGAGAGTCCGGCCACATCGCCCTCCGGCGGCAGGCAGGCGGGCGGGGCAAGGAACCTGCTCCACATCATTGGCGATGTGAGCAAACGGGGCGTCGAAGAGGTACGGGGCGACGCCACCCTGGGCGGCGACCTCGACCTCGACTCTCTTGGCCGCGTCGAGCTGCTGTCGGCGATAGAGGCGGAGCTCGGCGTGTACATGGATGAGAGCCAGTTGAGCCCGGAGACGACGGTCCGGCGCCTGGAAGCGCTCGTCGAAGAGGGGTCTAGGAACCCGCCACTGATGAGCTTCCCGGGTTGGGGCATGAAATGGTGGTGCCGTATCCTCCGCGGGTTCCTCCAGCGTGCGGTCGTCTTCCCGCTCGTCAGCCTTCCCTATCGGCTAAATGTCGTGGGGCGTGAGAACCTGGAAGGCGTCTCCGGGCCCGTGCTCTTCGCATCGAACCACAACCTCGGCCTTGATAACCCGCTGATCATCAAGGCGGTCCCTCTCAGGTGGCGCCGTCGTATGGCGGTGGCCGGGGCTGCCGATCTCTGGAAGAACCCGGTCTGGTGGATTATGAACCCGCTGTTGGGCAACGCCTTCCCATTGGCGAAGGAGGGGTCCGTCAGACCCAGCCTCGAGAACATGGGGAAGATCATGGACAACGGCTGGTCGGTCCTGATCTACCCGGAGGGCGAGCTCACGGTCGGAGGGCCCATCCGGCCCTTCATGAACGGCACCGGACTCGTCGCCGTCGAGGGGCGAATCCCCGTAGTGCCGCTGCGCCTACACATCCACAGGCTGGGTTCCCCCACGCGATTCCCCGTCCTCCGGCGGGGGAGGATCGAGGTCCGCTTGGGAGAGCCGTTGATGTTCCCGCCGGAAACAGACTATCAGGACGCAACGTCGGCCATCGAAGACGCGGTCAAGTCCCTGTGACCGATGCCGCATAGCCCGGGTCCGCGAGAGGAGAGCGGCCCGCGCTAGGCCTCCAGCGGCCGTGTTGCGAGTATCCGCCTTGTGGTCTCCCGTGCGTCGTCGAGGGTGGCGGCAAAGTGGTCGGCGGGAACACGCCTCAGAGCGTTGAGCCCCTGGAGAGTCGCCGCAGGCCGGCCCGTGAGGCCCATCACGATGCACTCCGTATCCTCATCGATGGCTACGTCGACCATCTGTTCCACCACAAGGGCGGCGCTGTCGTCCAAGGAGACCGTGCCGGAGAAGTCGAGAATTACGACCTCGTGGTCCCGGATGTCCACGCTGATCGTGCTGATCAACTTGTTCGAAGACGCGACGGTGAAACTCCCCCTGAGGGCCACCAAACCGGCGCGCGCGGAGAATGCGGCCGCCTCCTGCGCGTTCTCCTCACCTACGAGAAAACTCTGGTCCAGCAACGGAACGGAAACCACGCTGTCCAGTTCCAGGCGCTCGAACTGCCGCGCCTGCGCCATCCCGGCGGCGATCAGTCCGATCGCCACGGCGGTCACCAGGTCGAGGAATACCGTGAGTCCAAGGGTAATCAGCATCACCAAGAGGTGTTCCCGCTGAACGCGGTGGACCCGCGTGATGAAACGCCAGTCTATGATGTCCCACCCGACCTTCACCAGGATGCCGGCCAGGACCGCATGGGGGATCGCCTCGACGTACTGGCCAAGGCCCAGGACCAGCCCCAGCAGGATCGCCGCGCGCAACACTCCTGACACCGGTGTCCGCCCGCCGGCGCGTATGTTCACCACCGTGCCCATGGTGGCCCCGGCGCCGGGCAGTCCCCCGATGATCCCCGCGACCATGTTGCCGATGCCCTGGCCCACCAGCTCCCGGTTCGGGTTGTGGCGAGTGCGCGTCATCGCGTCGGCCACAAGGGAGGTGAGCAGGCTGTCTATGGAGCCGAGCAGTGCGATGATCAACGCCGCCTGCACGGAGTGCGCCAACACGCTGATCGAAAGGTCCGGCAGCTGCAGATTCGGGAGGCCCGTTGGCACCTCTCCGATCACTGGCGTGTTGCTCAACCACAGGACCCCCAACATCGTCCCGGCTATCAGCGCCACCACGGTGGGAGGCAGGAACTTTCTGAACTGATTCGGCCAGAGCACCCCCGCGGCGAGGGTGACGGCGGCGATGGCCAGCGCGCTGAAGTTGATATCGCTTACCGCGTCCGGCCAGGCGCGGATCGCCCCCATGGGTCCGCCCGCCGCGACCGGCGCCCCCAGGAAGGGCAACGTCTGCAACAGGATGATGATTATGCCGATGCCGGACATGAACCCGGATATCACCGAGTACGGCGTGTAGGCCACGAAGCGGCCGATCCTCAGCACGCCCAAGAGGACCTGTATGAGGCCCGCCATGATGACTATCGTGAACGCCTGGGGGAGGTTGTCCGCGTGGATGGTGACGACGACTGCCATCGCCACGGCCATCGGTCCCGTGGGTCCGGATATCTGGGACCGCGTTCCACCAAACACCGCCGCGAAGAACCCCACCGCGATGGCCCCGTACAGGCCGGCGATCGCCCCCAGACCTGACGCGACGCCGAAGGCCAGCGACACCGGCAGCCCGATCACCGCCGCAGTAACGCCGCCAAAGACGTCGCCCCGGAGAGTTTGGAGGTTGTAGCTCACGCAGGGACGCCTTGAGTGATCTTGCGAACTAGACAATCCATGGCGCGCATCCTATCGCCTAGCGCAGCTTGTCGGAAGACACCTTGGCGCGATCAGCGCTGCCGGCATCCCCCGGAGTCGTCATTGCTGCGGGGATACAGCCCCGCAACTGCCCACCTACTGGACGCCGCCCAATTTTACACTCTCTGTCCTACCGGCGAAAGCCGGTATTTATGCGGCCGAAAGGCCACGCCCCCCACGGTCCGCCAAGCCGCGAATCCATCGTGAGTTGGCACTCCGCCGCCATTTGCGGGTCCCCTGGCGTTCACCGGCGAGACGGGGCTCTCCGGAACCAAGGCGCAGCGCCCGAAAGCAGCGTCTCAGGACCCGATCAGCCCTTCCTGAGGCAGCGTCCATGGTACGGAGGCCAGGTGCGCGTGCTGCTTGGCGCGCGGCAGGGGTATGTGTCCGGCGGCTGCCCCGGCTACCGCTCGGACTGGTGCGTGAGGCTACAGAGACCCCTGCGAACCCGCTTGTGCTGCATGGCGCTCGTCACCGCAGGTGGGGCTGAGACATCTGCTGTCTCGCGTAAAACTGCCAGCGAAAGAGGAACTGATTGGCGTAGCCGGCATACTCTCCGAATCGGTCCTGCGCCCACTGGACTAGCGCCTTGTCACTGGGACGCTTCTGGTCCGGGAAGTAGCCCGCCATCGCTCGACGCACGTGCACGTCTATCGGGAACGCCGCCATCTTATCCAAAGCAAACAGGGCGATGCAGTCCGCAATCTTGGCGCCAATGCCGTAACACTCCATCAACTGCCCCTTTGCCTCGGCGTGGAGGACCTGCGGCTGCGCCAGCCGTCGCAGGTCCAGCTCGCCGTCCAGAATGCGCCGGGCAGCGGCGACTATCTTGGAATGGCGGTCGAGACCCAGATGCAGCTCCTCCAGTGGGTCAACGCCGGCCCGGAGCACCATCTCCGGTGTGGGGAAGGCGTGACGCACGTCCCGGTCCAACTCTACCGGCTTCCCGAGCTTCACTGCTATCGCCTCGATGCTCCTGCTGATGCGTTTGACGTTGTTGTTGGACGAGCATATGTAGGCAACCATGCATTCCCAGGGGTCCGGCTGCCGCAAGATGCGCAAATGCGGGTATTCCTTCACGAGCCCGGCGACCCTATCGTCACGGGAGGAGATGCCGGCGTAGATGGCGTCAGTATCGTCGTCCAGCCGGAAGTAAGACCTCAGCAGAGCGTCCAGGTCGGTGTGAGCCCGGTATTCCACACCGCGGTCGTTTTGCCGGATGTGGACCAGGTTCTCATCCAGCACGCCGGAGCGCCAGCCATCGGCGAGTTCGCGCCAGCGGTAGTCTTGCGTCCCATCCAGGACTGCGTCCAGATCAAGGGGTTGGTCGATGATGAGTCGCCGCTTCACTGCATCTGCTCCTGCGGGACTACGGCTTGACGCCTATGGCCTCGCCAAATGCGATGCCCCCGACGGCTCCGGCGTGGCCCTTCCACCGGTCGACGGCGCTCCGCCAGTCGTCGAACTGCTCCTGGGTTGCCAACCCGTACTTCGTCGCCGCTCCGACGACTTCGGGCGCGAAGAACCAGCCGCCGATGACCGTGTAGAGGAAGGCAATGTCCTCAGGGGCGCTGTAGGTATCGATGGAGGCAGTCGCGCGGATGTCGGAGAACCCGGCCTCGAGGAACGCGTTCTTCAGCTCCTTGCCCATCTGGGGATGGCCGCCGTTGGCAGCGATAAGCCTCTCGAACGTACCCCACGCGTCGGCGCTCCCGAAGTTGGGCTCCAGGAACGAGGACTCGCCAATCAGCTCGCGGCTGGAGACAATCCCGCCCGGCTTCAGGACCCGCTTCACCTCCGCGAGCACGGCCTGGGTATCGGGCACGTGCATCAGCAGGGTATGGCAGTGGGCGACGTCGAAGGAGTAGTCCTCGAAGGGGATCTCCATCACATTGCCGACGTGGAACGCCGCGTTGCGGTGCCCGCCCGCCTCGGCCGCGGCCCGGGCCATGGCTATCTGCGACTCCTCCATGTCGATGCCGTGGACCTCTCCTGGTTCCACCGCCCGCGCCAGGCCCACCGTGATGGTGCCTGGGCCACAGCCGAAGTCCAGCAACCGAAGTCCGGGCCTGAGGCGCGGGAGGAGGTGTGCGGCGTGGGTCTGCGCGCTGCGTTGATGGAGAAGCCGCAGAAACTCCTCGCTGTACCCCATCGTGTACTCGGCTGCTTGCGGCGGCTCGTCAGGCATTGTCGCGCGCCCCTTTCTCGTGTTGCCGTTCCTCTAGCTATCACCTCTGGTCGCGCCCGCACTGCCGGGGATCTCGCACTGGAGCGCCTATCGCTCCCGTGCTCTGCTCCCGCTGCCTCACACAAAGTCCAGGCTGATGTCCAACGCGCTGGCGGAATGCGTCAACGCCCCCGAGGAGATGAGGTCCACTCCCGTCTCCGCTATGCCTCGCACGGATTCCAGGGTTATCCCCCCGGAGGCCTCCACCAGGGCCCGGCCGTTGATCAGCCCCACCGCCTCACGCATCTCCTCCACGGACATGTTGTCTAGGAGTATGAGCTGGGCGCCGCCGTCCAGGGCCTCCTGGACCTCCTCCATGTTCGTGACCTCCACCTCTATCTTGATGGTGTGAGACGCCCGTTCCTCCGCCAGCCGGACCGTGTCCGCCAAGCTCATGCCCTGGGCCCGCAGGGCGGCGATGTGGTTGTCCTTGATGAGGATGCCGTCGCCGAGGTTCTGGCGGTGGTTGTGGCCCCCGCCCATCCGGACGGCGTACTTCTGCAGCGCGCGCATGCCCGGGATGGTCTTGCGTGTGTCGATGATCCGCGCCCTCGTCCCCGCCGCAGCCTGCACCAGCCCCGCAGTGGCCGTGGCGACCCCGCTCAGGTGCTGAACGAAGTTCAGCCCAAGCCGCTCGCCCATGAGGATGCTGGCCTTGGAGCCCCGCAGCCGCGCGATGTTGCTGCCGCGCTCCAGCGAGACGCCGTCCGCGAGAATAGCCTCAGTGGCCATGGCCGGGTCGATGCGGCGAAACACCTCCAGGCACACCTCCACGCCGCACAACACCCCCGGCGACTTGGCGAAGATGACCGCCTCCCCGGGCAGGTCGGAGGGCACCAGGGCGTCCGTCGTGGCGTCCCCCAAGCCAAGGTCTTCCTGGATGGCCCGGTCTATCAGCGCAGATATGTCTGGGTTCGTGTACAGCGGCATCCGCCCAAAGCTCCCGCGACCGGCCCGCGCTCCGCCATCCGTGTTGTGCTGCGTCATCTCCTCATCTCCTGGTTCTTGATGCTGAGCCCAGCGGCTGCCGGCTGGCCGGTCAACGCCGGCTGTGGCTGCGAGAGGCCGCCTCCGCCCCACCGGCAGCGGCCCCGGCCATCGTGAAGGCGATGTGCTTTCGGCACCCCTCCGACGGCTCGGGATAGTCCGTGCGGCAGTGCGCCCCCCGGCTCTCCAGCCGCAGCAGGGCGGCCTAGGCCATCAGCCTCCCCAGCAGGACCATGCCCGCGAGCTGATGGAACGCTTCGTCCTGGGGCTGGCCCAGGGCCAGGGTGTAGACGTCCAGGGTCCTCGCCGCCCCCGCCCTTCGACGGGTCCAGCCCCTGCGGCCCCGTACAGCCGCCTCGGTGAGCTGCCGGGACTATGGGCGGAGCGCCGCGAAACCCCGTCGCCGCGATTCCCCGAAACCGGCTACAGGAACGACACCGGCAGGGGGAACTTCTCGCCGTTTGCGGGGCCTTCACCCGGCCACTGCTCCTTCGGCAGCTCGTAGTAGCACTCGACCTCGTTGCCGTCGGGATCCAGGAAGTAGACGCCTGCGCTCATCCCGTGGTCCCCGTAGCCAACGATGGTGGCGTCCTGCTCCTTCAGGCGGCGGTGGAACGCCTCCAGTTCCTCCACCGAGTCCACCTGCCACGCCATGTGGTACAGCCCGACACGGTCCTGCTCAGGCCCCGGAGCCTCGGGCCCCACTGCCATGCAGGCAAGCTCGTGCGAGGACCCTGTCTCCGGCGCCGAGAAGAATACCATGCGGCCCGGCCGCTTCCCCGTCACAATCAGGCCCAGGACCTCGGTGTAGAACTTCTCGGACCGCTCCACGTCCCGCACCCGCAGGACCAGGTGCCCCAGCCTCCTGACCCCTACCTTCTGCGCGCTGACTGTCATGGTGTTCCTCCCTTCATTCCTTCTTCACGGCCAGAGTGAGGCCGCCGGTCGCCGCCCCTACACGGCCTCCAGCATTCGCTCCAGGGCGATGCGTGCGTAGTGGGCCGTCTCGTCGTCCACGCTGACCCGGTTCTGCACCCGCCCCGCCAGGAGCTCGTCCGTGACCCACAGCAGGTACGCGGGGTGGATACGGTACATCGTCGAGCAGGGGCAGACGACGGGGTCCAGGCAGAAGACCGTCTTGTCCGGGTTCTCGTGCGCGAGCCGCGTCACCAGATTGATCTCCGTGCCGACGCCCCACACGCTCCCCGGCGCCGCTTCCCCGATGGTCCGAGCGATCAGCTCCGTGGAGCCCACGTAGTCGGCCAGCTGCACCACCTCCATGACGCACTCCGGGTGCACCAGGATGTTGATGCCCGGGTACTGCTCCCGGGCCTGCGCCACCTGCACAGGAGTGAACCGGGTGTGCACGGAGCAGTGGCCCTTCCACAGGACCAGCTTGGCCCTCCGCAGCTCCTCCGGCGTGTTGCCCCCCAGCGGCTTGAACGGGTTCCACAGCGCCATGTCGTCCAGCGAGAGCCCCAGGCCGAGCCCCGTGTTGCGCCCCAGGTGCTGGTCCGGAAGGAACAGCACACGCTCGCCCCTCTGGTAGGCCCACGTTAGCGCCGCCTTGGCGTTGGAAGACGTGCAGACGATCCCATCGTTGCGGCCGCACAGGGCCTTGATGGGGGCTACCGAGTTCATATAGGTCACCGGCACAACCACCCCCGGGCCGAGGGCTTCCGTCAGGTCGTCCCAGCAGTCCTGCACATCGTCGATGGGCGCCATGTCCGCCATGGAGCAGCCCGCGTTTATGTTGGGCAGCAGCACCTGTTGGTGGCTCCGGCCCAGGATGGCGGCGGTCTCCGCCATGAAATGCACCCCGCAGAAGAGCGTGAACTCGGACTCCGCCTGCTCCGCCGCGAACTGGGAGAGCTTGAAGGAGTCCCCGCGGAAATCGGCGAACTGGATGACGTCCTCTCGCTGATAGTGGTGTCCCAGCACCACCGCGCGCTTCCCTAGCCGCTGCTTGTTCTCGTGCACGCGCCGGACCAGCTCCTCCGGCGGCAGGTGCACGTACTCTTCCGGCAGGCGCTGCCAGCGCACGCCTGCCTTCAGCTCCTCGGATAGGGGCATCGTCTCCAGGGGCCCGGACTGACAGAAGGCGGACTGCTCCAACTCCGTCAACGGCACCCGCGGTGTCTTGACCCTCAGCTCAGCGACGGTCGCCATGCTGTGCCTCCCCCTCGGCCCGGGTCAGCATCGGAACGCCCTGGAGTGACCAAGGCGACGTCTTGTCGATGCGCACCTCGACCATCTGCCCGTAGTAGTCTGCCGCCACGCCGGCCGCAGCCCCCTGCGCCGCCCCCGGCCCTGGCGCCGGAGTCGCGCTCTCCTGGAGGAAGACCAGCTTGTCCGTACGCGTGCGCCCCTTCCACCTGCCCCGCTCGCGGCCGTCCACCAGCACCTCCATGGTCTGCCCCAGGAGCCGCCCGTTGATCTCCCGTGCGGTCTTCTCCTGGAGCTCCTCCACCAGCTTCTTGCGGCGCTCCTTCTCCTCGAGGGGCACCGTGTCTTCCAGCTTCCGGGCCGCAATGGTGCCCGCTCGCGGCGAGTAGGCAGCCACGTGGACCTTGTCGAAGCGCAGGTCCTGCAGCAGGTCCAGCGTGCCCCGGAACTGGGCCACGGTCTCCCCGCAGAACCCCACGATGACGTCCGTGCTCATGGCCACGCCGGGCACCGTTTCCCGAATTCGCTCCACCAGGCGCCGGTACTCGTCGCTGGTGTAGGTGCGGCGCATGCCCTCCAGGACGACATCGTCGCCGGCCTGGACCGGCAGGTTGATGTGCTCGCACACCTTTGGCAGCTCCGCCACGGCCTCGATGATGCGCCGGCTCATGAACATGGGGTGCGACGTCAGAAAGCGTATGCGCTCCAGCCCCGCCGTGTCGTGGATGGCGTGGAGAAGGTCGGCCAGGTCGGGCTGTTCGGGCAGGTCCTGGCCGTAGGCGTCGACCGTCTGGCCCAGGAGGGTCACCTCCCGCACGCCCCTCGCCGCCAGCAGCTCGGCCTCGCGCGCCAGCTGCGGGATGGGAACGCTCACCTGCCGCCCGCGGCGGTACGGGATGATGCAGAAGGAGCAGAAGAGGTCGCAGCCATGGATGATGGGCACGTAGCTCGTGACGTCCGGCTGCGACGGGAGCAGCGGGCCAACGCACCCTTCCCAGTCCAGGCCGTAGCGCTCTCCCACCAGGTCCAGCAGGGGCCGGTATTCCTGGGGCGACATGAACACGTCCACGAAGGGGAAGCGCTCCTGCAGCTCTCCCCGCTGGGGGCCGACCATGCACCCCATGAGAGCCAGCAGCTGGCCGGGGTGGCGCCGCTTCACGGACTTCATCATCCCCAGATGCCCCACCACCTTGTCCTCGGCACTCTGGCGGACCACACAGGAGTTGAGGACCACCACGTCGGCGTCACCGGGGGACGGCGCCTCCCGGAACCCCAGCTGATCCAGGGCGGCCCCCAGCCGCTCCGAGTCCGCCTTGTTCATCTGGCAACCAATGGTCCAGATGTGATAGCTGGGCGTCTCGCTCTCCCCGGGCGGCGGACTGCTCTCGCCGCCGCCCAGGAGGAGCGTCACCGGCTGGTCTGGCATCTGTGCCTCTTTGTGCGTCTGTGGCGGAGGGACAGGGATTCGAACCCTGGAGGAGCCTTTCAGCCCCCAAGCGCTTAGCAGGCGCCCGCACTAGACCACTATGCGATCCCTCCGCCGTAGAACCTATGGTAGCAAGGCGACCAAAGGGCAACAAGGCTGATTTCGAGGCCAATCTGAAGCTAACTTTGTGACCCACTTCACAAGTGG
Organism: Dehalococcoidia bacterium; assembly: GCA_965197715.1. Taxonomy (GTDB): domain Bacteria; phylum Chloroflexota; class Dehalococcoidia; order Lucifugimonadales; family UBA1127. The sequence continues at coordinate 831,693 of OZ240224.1, read as the reverse complement.
GCCAACCGCGCCTTTTCGCATCCCCGGCGGCGACAGCGAGAATCACGCCGGGGTAAACAGGAGCAATAGCTGCAAGAGCCACAGAAGCAGCCCCAGCGAGACCAGCGCCAATTCGCCCGTTCCAATGGGCGTGTTCCGCAACCCTGCTCCTATCCTTGCGTGCCAGTACTGGTTGAGCGCACTCTGGGCCCAGCCCACAATGAAAGTGGTCACAGCCAAACCGGTAAGGACAATGACAAACAAGATGGCCGCGTTGTCGATCCTCAGGCTGGCCAAGACCAACGCCGTGCTCCCAATCGTAAGCGCCACGACCAGTCGCGGGCTGAGGGTGGGAGATCCCGACGCCTCCTTGATGACGGCGATGTGCTTGTGAAGACGGAAGAAATTGTAGATGGGGACCAACATGGCCAGCGCGTGCCACACGGGCCGGTGCCCGGCCATGGTCACGGGCGCCAACTGCTTCCACGTGATGTAGAACCACCAGTACTGGTAGACGCCCAACGACGCGATGGTGAGAAGGACAACCCTGCTGAAGCTCAGGCGGACTGCGGGATCGGGGGACGCCATGCCGGGCTGGCGCAGGACCGGGGCTCGGCCCGGCGAAACGTCCTGGAACACAGCGCCGCCGCACAGGGAGCAGAAGTTGGCATCTGCCGGATTGATCTCAGCGCACCGGACGCACTGTTTCTCGTGTATCTCCATCCCGCGCCTCGCGGCTAGGCGCCGCCCCCATGAGCGTGCACGACCTCGTGGGCGTCCGTACCACAGCCCACCCAGACGGCCCCGTCCTCAAAGAACTCCTTCTTCCAGATGGGCACCGTCTCCTTGATGCGGTCCACGGCCTGCCAGCACGCGCTGAAGGCCTCCCTGCGGTGCGGCGTGGCCACCGCCACCACCATGCTGATCTCGCCAATCTCCAGATGTCCGATGCGGTGGGCCACCGCCGCCTCCGTCACACCCCACCGCTCCTCCAGCTCACGGAAGATCTTGCGTATCTCCTTCTCCGCCATCTCCGGGTAGGCCTCGTACTCCAGGAAACGCACGGGCCTGCCCTCCGTCTCTTCCCGGGTCGTGCCCAGGAACGTCACGACGCCGCCGTTGGCCGGCGCACGCACCTGTTCGGTGACCGACTCCGGATTCAGCGGTCGGTCGGTGATGAGGACCATTGAATTCTCCATGCGCCTACTCCGCTGTGAATCTCCCAACCCCGCCTTGCCGTTCCGGCCCTGAATGCCCCCCACGCCCACATTGGCCGATTCGACGCCATCTCCGCCTATGAATCCCCCCAACCTTCCACTAAATGTTGCAACCTATGAATGCCCTCACCCCCATGTGGGTCTGGGCGAGCCCAGCCAGCCGGAGCCGCCGGACACCGGCGGGATCAGGGCCACCTCGTCTCCGTGGGCCAGGGGTTGGCCGCTCTCCGCGTACTCCTGGTTCACCGCCACCAGCGTGTGCTCCACGAAGGGGGACACGGACGGATTGGCCTCGGCCAGCGCCGCCAGCGCCGACGCCACCGTGGCGCCGGCGGGTAGGTCCAACTCGAGCGCCGCCCGCCCCAGCCGCTCGCGGTAGATGGCGAAGGCGCGAATGGTGACCGTTATTGCGCCGTTCCGTGTCTGCGACATGATGGCTCCATTGTACATCACCGGCGCTGGCCGGAGCCCGGTCGCACGCGCTCCACCACCCGCCGCGTCTGCGGCCCAACAAGCTGCAGCGCTAGCGGCCCGCCCTGCCGGCGCCCGCCTGCCGCCGACGGTCCACCTCGCCGCGAATGTACTCCGCGATCTGCATCAGGCTCGCCCCCGGCCCGAACACCTCGCCCACGCCCTGCTCCTTCAGCAGCGGCCGGTCCGACTCCGGGATGATCCCGCCCAACACCACGAGAACGTCATCGAGCCCACGCTGCCGGAGCCTCTCGACAATGGGCGGCACCAGCTCCATGTGCGCCCCCGAGAGAATCGACAGCCCCACAACGTCCACGTCCTCCTGCAGCGCCGACTCCACGATCATCTGCGGCGTCTGCCGGATGCCCGTGTAGATGACCTCCATGCCCGCGTCCCGGAGCGCTCGCGCGATTACCTTGGCCCCCCGGTCGTGGCCGTCCAGGCCCGGCTTCGCCACCAGTACGCGGATTACCTCGCCGCCGTCGGTCGTCGTCATGCCCGCGGCTCCTTCTGCACCAGCTCGACCAGCACCCCTCGCGTCGCCCTTGGGTGCAGGAAGGCGATGCTCCCCGCCAGCCCTTCGCGCGGTTTCGCGTCGATGAGCTCGACGCCGCGCTCCTGCAGCCGCCGGAGCTGCCCGCCGAGGTCTTCCACCTCGAAGGCCACGTGGTGCAGCCCCTCGCCTCGCCGCTCGATGAAGCGCGCAATCGCGCCCTGCGGGTCCGTCGGCTCGATGATCTCCAACTGGCTGCTCCCCACGGCCAGCAGGCAGGCCCGCACCCCCTGGTCCGGCAGCTCCGTCACCTCCGCCCGCGGCAGCCCGAAGGTGTCCGCGTAGAAGTCCATGGCCTCCTGCGCGTCCCGCACCGCAAGACAAACGTGGTCCAGGTTGCGGGCCGTGCAGGGCGTCTGCCCGGTGGCCACTGCCTATCCCCCCATCTCGGCCAGCACCTGGCGCGCGATGACCAGCCGCTGCACCTCCGACGTGCCCTCGTAGATCTCCAGCACCCTGGAGTCGCGGTAGGCCCGCTCCACGGCGGAGGGCCGGAAGTAGCCGTACCCGCCGTGAATCTGCACCGCCCGGTCCGCGCAGAAGGTGGCCGTCTCCGAGGCAAACAGCTTGGCCTCCGACGACGCCCGGATGTAGGGTTCGCCGTTGTCCTTCAGCGCGGCCGCCCGAAGCGTCAGCATCCGAGCCGCGTCGATGCGCGTGGCCATGTCCGCGATCATGAACATGATCGCCTGGTGCTCGGCGATGGGGCGCCCGAAGGTGTGCCGCTCCCGCGCGTAGGCCACCGCCGCCTCGTAGGCCCCCCGCGCGATGCCCACGGCCTGGGCGGCGATGGAGATGCGGCTGGAGTCCAAGACCAGCATCGCCGCCTTGAAGCCGCCGTCCTCCTCCCCAAGCCTGTTCTCCTCGGGCACCGCCACGTTGTCGAAGTACACCTGCGCCGTGTCCGAGGCGCACATTCCCATCTTCCCGTGCATCGGCTGGGTCTCCAGCCCCTTCATGCCCCGCTCCAGCACCAGCGCGACGACCCCCCTGGCCCGCTTGCTGCGGTCCGTCGTGGCGAAGACCACCAGCGTGTCCGCGACGCTGCCGTTGGTGATGAAGTTCTTGCTGCCGTTGACCACGTAGCCGCCGTTCTGCAGCGACGCCGTCGTCTGGATCCCCGCCGCGTCGCTCCCCGTTGACGGCTCGGAGAGGCACCACGCCGCTATCTTCTCGCCGGACGCCAGGGGCGGCAGGAACCGCCGCTTCTGGCCCTCCGTCCCGAACTGGTCGATGGTCCGGCACGCCAGGGACAGGTGCGCGATGTGGCTGACGCTGGTGGCGGCGCACGCCCGCGATACCTCCTCGATGGCGATGGCCAGCTGCTTGTAGCCCGTACCGCCGCCGCCGAACTCCGGGTCCACCGTCATGCCCATGAGGCCCAGGGAGGCCAGGGCCTTCAGGTTCTCCCAGGGGTACTCCCCGCTCTCGTCCAGCTCCGCGGCCCGCGGCGCGATCTCCCGGTCCGCCAGCTCCGCCACGGCGCGCTGGAGCATCCGGTCCTCTTCCGTCAGCAGGATGTCAGTCATTGGGCAACCTCCGAATCTCGATCAATGTGTCCGAAGTCTATCGCGCCCCGGCGCGTCACACCCCCGCCGCGTGCTCCTGCTCCCCGAACACGCCCCGAAGCGTGTCCGCGATCTCCCCCGTCGTGCAGTACGCTTCGACGCACGCCAGGATGGCCGGCACCGTGTTGGCGTCGGAGCGTGCCACCGCCTCCAGCTCCGCCAACGCCCTGGACGCCCTGGCCCCGTCGCGCTTCGTCCGCAGCTCCCGCAGGCGCTCCACCTGCCGCCGCGTCTGCTCCGGGTCGATGCGCAGGATGCCGCCCACCTTCGCCCCCTCGGACGCGTACCGGTTGACGCCCACGATGACCCGCTTCTCGTCCTCCACCAGCCGCTGGTGCTTGTATGACGCCTGGGCGATCTCCCGCGTCTGGTACCCGAGCTCCAGCGCAGCCAGCGCGCCCCCCATGTCGTCGATCCGGCCGATGGCGGCCGCCGCCTCCTCCTCCAGCTGGCTGGTGAGCCGCTCCACGTAGTAGGACCCGCCCAGCGGGTCCACAACGTCGGCCACGCCGCTCTCGTGCGCCAGGACCTGCTGCGTCCGCAGCGACAGCTGCACAGACTCCTCCGTGGGCAGCGCCAGCGCCTCGTCCCGCGAGTTCACGTGCAGTGACTGTGTGCCCCCAAGAATGGCGGCCAGGGCCTGGACCGTGCAGCGCACCACGTTGTTGTCCGGCTGCTGCGCCGTCAGCGTCACCCCCGCCGTCTGCGTGTGGAAGCGCAGCGCCAGGGAGCGGGGGTCGCGTGCCTTGAACCGCTCCCGCATGATCGCCGCCCACATGCGCCGCGCCGCCCGGAACTTCGCCACCTCTTCCAGCAGGTTGTTGTGCGACGCAAAGAAGAAGGACAGGCGCGGCGCGAACGCGTCCACGTCCAGCCCCGCGTTCAGCGCTGCCTGCACGTACTCGATCCCGTTGGCGAAGGTGAACGCCAGCTCCTGCGCCGCCGTGCACCCTGCCTCTCGCATGTGGTAGCCGCTGATGCTTATCGTGTTCCAGCGCGGCATCTCCGTGGAGCAGTGCTTGAATACGTCCGTCACCAGACGCATGGAGGGCCGCGGCGGGTACACGTAGGTCCCCCGCGCGATGTACTCCTTGAGGATGTCATTCTGGACAGTGCCCTCCAGCCTCTCCGGGGCCACGCCCTGCTGCTTGCCCACCGCAACGTACAACGCCAGGAGTATCGAGGCTGTGGCGTTGATGGTCATCGACGTGCTGACCCTGTCCAGGGGTATGCCGTCGAAGAGGAGCTCCATGTCCCGCAGCGACGACACCGGCACCCCAACCTTCCCCACCTCCCCCTCCGCCAGCGCGTTGTCCGAGTCGTAGCCCATCTGCGTCGGCAGATCGAAGGCCACCGACAGCCCCGTCTGGCCCTGCTCGAGAAGAAAGCGGTAGCGCCGGTTCGACTCCTCCGCCGACGCGTACCCGGAGTACTGGCGCATGGTCCAGAGACGGCCCCGGTACATCGTGGGCTGGATGCCCCGGGTATAGGGGTACTCGCCGGGGTAGCCCAACTCCCTGGCCGCGTCGAACCCGCCCGCCTCCAGGTCCTCCGGCGTGTACACCGTCTCCTGGGCGATGCCCGACTCCGTCTCGAAGCGCGACTGACGCTCCGGGTTGCGCTCCAGTGCCGGGCCCAGCGTCCGCTCCCGCCACGCCTCCTTGCTGCTAGACACCCTGCCTCTCCCCCACGGCCAAGTTCAGACCGCCCTAGTCTACCATAGGGCCGGCGTGAGGCCGCGCCGTTCCGCCAGCCCCGCGCGGGACCCTTGCCCACCCGTGCACCGAGTCCCCGCCCCTGCTAGAATGTGGCCCATCACCCGCTCCACTCTCCCGGAGGCGCTCCCATGGCCGAGGCGGTCAACCAGCGGCTGGTCACCGGCGGCGTCCAGCCGGAGGACACACCCCTCGACCGCACGCTCCGTCCCCGTCGACTCGCCGACTACGTCGGACAGGACCGCGTCAAGGAGAACCTGAGCATCGCCATCCAGGCCGCCAAGATGCGCGGCGAGGCCCTCGACCACGTTCTCCTGTACGGCCCCCCGGGCCTCGGCAAGACCACCATGGCCTTCATCATCGCCCAGGAGATGGGCGTCAACATCAAGATCACCTCCGGCCCCGCCATCGAGCGCGCCGGCGACCTCGCCGCTGTGCTCACCGGCCTCACCGACAACGACATCCTCTTCATCGACGAGATCCATCGCCTCAGCCGCATCGTGGAGGAGGTCCTCTACCCGGCCCTGGAGGAATTCGCCATCGACCTGGTCATCGGCAAGGGGCCCGGCGCGCGCAGCCTGCGCCTCAACCTGAAGCCATTCACGCTCATCGGCGCCACCACCCGCTACGCCATGATGAGCCCGCCCCTCAGGGACCGCTTCGGCGCCGTGTTCCGCCTCGACTACTACACCACCCGCGACGTTGAGCACATCCTCGGCCGCTCCGCCACCATCCTGGGCGTCGGCGTAGAGGAGCAGGGGATCGTGGAGCTGGCCGGCCGCTCCAGGGGCACCCCGCGCGTCGCCAATCGCCTCCTGCGCCGTGTGCGCGACTATGCAATGGTCGTGGCGGACGGGGTCATCACCCACCGGGTAGCCCTCGATGCCCTCGACAAGATGGAGGTCGACGCCCTCGGCCTCGACGACGTCGACCACAAGGTCCTGCGCGCCCTGATAGAGAAGTTCGACGGCGGCCCCGTCGGCCTCGACACCATCGCCGCCGCCATCAGCGAGGAGGCTGACACGGTCATGGACGTCTACGAGCCCTATCTGCTCCAGCTCGGCTTCCTGGAGCGCACCCCCCGGGGCCGCGTGGCCACCCGGCAGGCCTACGAGCACCTCTCGGTGCCCTATACGGGGCCCAAGGGCAACGGCCCGCCCCAGGCGAGCCTGTTCTAGCGGGCGAACTGGATAGGAGTCAAGCGCACATTTACCCAATGAAAGAAAAGTCCTACGTGCTAGGGTTTGACCCCGGCGGTCAGAATGCCTTTGGCTGGAGCATCTGTGAGGTTCTTGATGATCTCTTGCTTCCCCAACGGGGCGGCGTCGCAAGTCATGCCGCAGAGGTCATGGGAAAGGTAGTCAACGCCTTACACGAGAGCGCCAACGTACTTGCCATAGGCATTGCTGCGCCGCTGTTCTGGAGTCCTACGGGCACCAGGCGTGTGGACGATTTGGTCAGTCGCACTCTAACGGAGAGGGGGCACCCCACGCCGTCCGGCACTGTCCAACAGCTTGGGTCACTGCGAGGTGCATGTTTGGTTCAGGGGCTGCTGATGGCTTCTTCCCTGTGGGAGCACTTTCGGGCCCCAATTACGGAGACACACCCGAAGGCCCTGCTGTGGCTACTTGACCCGGAGCTAAAGCGTAGTCACGAACTCACAGAGCACACACAGGATGCCATCGTATCTGCGTATGCTGCCTGGTCAATGTACAGCGCGTTGCCGGGATGGCGAGACCTCTACCTGGAAGAGTGGAACCCCCTCCTGCCCCTGGGAACGCCCGTGAGCTACTGGATGCCCATCCCCTAGACTACCCTCAGCTATCGCCGGGAGGCAGGGGAGTTCTGCGACATCCATGCCACCCTTCGCAAGGCCGTGAACATGACCACGGGTTGTCCACATCGACGGTCCCGGGGCCGTACGGCGGACCTCGGAGCCGCCGGCGTTGGTGGCAACCTAGACTTGCTCGAAATCCTGTATTCTGGGGAGGCCTCTTCGCAAAGGGGCCTGCCCACAGCGCCCGGGCTGCTCAACCGCAACACGTTAGGAGGTGACCCATGACCCAGGTGCACGACCCCTGGTCCCTTACGCCGTTCGAGCGATGGGTGGAGGAGGAGGGGCTCCGGGTGATCAGCAGCCAGCACTTCATGGACGTTCGCGACGTGGCCCTGTTCCCCTGGGACCGCACGGGCTGCACCGCCGCGGTGCTGGACGTGGAGTCGGAGCTCCACCCCGGCGCCCGCATCAACCGCCAGGGCGTCATCCCCTACGTCTGCGAGATTCCCCCAGCCGGCGCGTTCCGGGCGGAGAAGCACCTCTACGAGGAGATGTTCTACGTCCTCAGCGGCCGCGGCGCCACCACTGTCTGGAACGAGGACGGCCCCAAGCACACCTTCGAGTGGGGCGAGGGGAGCGTCTTCTCCATCCCCCTCAACGCGTGGCACGAGATCAACAACGGCCAGGGGGACAGGCCCTGCCGCCTCTACGCCGTCACCGACGCCCCCGCCGTCTTCAACCTCTTCCGCAGCCGCGAATTCATCTACGACAGCCCCCACGTCTTCGCCGACCGGTTCAGCGGCAGCGACGAGCGCTACTTCAGCGGCGACGTCGTGAAGCTGGAGACGCGGTTCTACGAGACCAACTTCATCGCCAACGCCCGGGACCTGGTGCTGGACTCCTGGTCTGACCGCGGGCCCGGCGCCAACCAAATGATCAACATGGCGGACGGCCTCTTCATCTGCCACATCTCGGAGTTCCCTTCGGGCAGCTACAAGAAGGCCCACAGTCACCACGTCCAGATGCTGCGGGGAAGCATCGCTGCGGGCGGCGCCCTCATCCTCATGGTCAAGGGCAGCGGCTATGACCTGCAGTGGCCGCCGGAGTCGCTGCCCAGCGACGGCAGGTGGGAGCGCATCGACTGGCAGGAAGGGAGCCTCATGTCAGCCGGCAGAGGGTACCATCAGCACTTCAACACCGGGCCCGGGCCGGCCCGCTACGTCGTCTTCCGGCCGGGCAACTCGCGGCACAGCGGCTCCTTTGGCGCGTGGTACAAGCGAACGGGCGGGGAGCAGATCGAGTTCGAGAACGAGGACCCGCTCATCCGCCGGATGTTCCTGGAGGAGCTCCGCAAGCAGGGCGTCCCCCTCGCCATGTGAAGCCGCGCTTCGGTGAGTGTGCCGCTGTCGGGGGGGCGGCCTAGGTCCGCCCTTCGCGAGGGCGGACCCTGAGGACGAGCGGAACTCCTGCGATTTGATTGAATCCCAAGTTTTTGTTCAAGTTTTTTTATTTTGGGGAACGAATCAGCTTCGAAACCGTCCGCCGCAGATACGATTCGTTTTGTCCAACAGAACCGTTTTGGGGGTACGGCGAGCCGCTTTCCGGGCAATTCCTGCTCCTCTGGGAGATCCCACGGGCTGGGTCCGGCAAGCCGGGGTAGGCGGAGGTCGGGTTACGCATGGAGGAAGTGTATAGCCGTCGCGGCGCAAGCGCCAGGGGCGGATGGCAGGGTCGCTGGCGCGACGGCCATGTGGGGGGAGTGACATTGCGCTCTTGCGGAAGCGGCAGGCGGGCCGCTACGCTGGGCGCATGGAAAAGAGAGACGCATCCAACAAGCCGACACAGAACGCCCGGAAGCGGCTGCGCGGGGCTCAGACGGGCAACCAGAACTCCCGGAAGCACGGGTTCTACTCGTCGTTTGTCACGCCGGCGGAACGGCGGAAGCTGAAGAAGGCGAGTGAGTTGGAGGGCCTGAAGCATGAGATGGACTTTTTGCGGGTCAAGCTGGGGACGATGATGTCGAACCCCGACGTGACCATCAGTCAGATAGCAGCGGCGGTCGGCGTCATCACCCGGGTGGCGTCGGTCGAACACCGGCTCTCCGGCGTCGAAAACGAACAGGACCGCCTGGTCGAAAACCTCGGAGGGGTCCTGGAGAACGTAGGCAGATCCATGGGACTCTACTCTCCGGAGAGCGATCAAGACGCCGACGGGGGGGATGGCGCGCCGGGAGGCGGCTAGGTGGGGGCGACGGCGGGTGTAGAATGGGTCGAACCCAAGGCCTTCCGTTGCAACCATGCTGAAATCTGAACCATTGGCTTTGAACATGGATAAACAAGAGCTTAAGGAGTTGATCATCCAGTCACTGAGGGATCAGGGCTTTGTGTTGGAGGGAGACCGGCTTCTGCCCCCACTCGACTTGACTAAAGACGCGATTCGGTCTCTGCACACTCAGGCTGCGCTCCATAAGATTGAACGAAGCAAGGAAGGACTAGCCAGGCATGAGCCACGCCTGTTGAAACGCATTGCCACAGGCAAGAATCTTGACATAGATCGAATCCGTCCAGTCTTAGTGGAGGTGCAACCAGATACAGACGATGAGCTTCTCTTCCGCTACGTAGGTTTGCATTGGAGTGTTCCGGTTTCTTCAGGTTATGGCCGGCGACTTCGCTTCTTGGTAGTGGATAGCAACAATGAGAAACTGATCGGTATTGTTGGCCTCGGCGACCCCGTTTTTAGCTTGGCGCAGCGAGATGAGTGGGTAGGTTGGAGCAAAGCAGAACGGACTGAGCGGCTGCATCACGTGATGAGTGCGTTCGTACTTGGGGCCGTTCCTCCTTATTCCTTCCTACTGTGTGGGAAGCTCGTGGCGTTGCTGGCTGCCAGCGTTGAAGTCAGGGATGCCTTCCGAAAGAAGTATGGCGGCCAGCTGTCGTTAATCAGACAACGCTCCCTCGCTGGGGAGCTCGCGCTAGTGACTACAACATCGGCGTTGGGTCGATCCTCGCTGTACAACCGCCTTAGTCATGAAGGCCGACGTGTCTACCAGAGCGTAGGCTTCACACAAGGATCGGGTGAATTCCATTTTTCAAATGGTTTGTATGCTGCCCTATCGAAGTTTGCTGAATTAGAATGTGACCCAACGGCGAAACACGACCGTTGGGGGACCGGGTTCCGGAGTCGTCGCGAAATAGTGAGGAAGAGCTTAGTCAAGGCTGGGCTCTCTCCAGATTGGTTGTACCACGGCATCAAGCGAGAGATCTTTGTAGCCCCGCTTGCGAGTAATGCGCAACGCTTCCTCCGAGGAGAGGATGCCCGCCCGGAGTGGTTCGCGCCCACTGGCGAGGGCATCTTCCGGTGGTTCCGAGAGCGGTGGCTGCTTCCAAGAAGCCAGCGAGACGAAAGGTATAAGGTCTGGGATCCTGACAATTGGGTACTGTGGGGTAAGGGCACGGCACATGGCTGAAACCTTTTCCGACCTCCCAGACGCGTTGGTCAGAGACCTATTGGCGGCAGCTGCACCCCTAGCTCGTGCTGCCCAAGAACGCTTTGACAACTTACGCGCTTCGAGGCATGTCTGGCGGGATGCTGCTCACTCGGCGGGCATTATCAAGCGCAAAGCGGACTTGGACGTGCCGAGGGAGCCCTCGGTAGTAGGGATGGACGGGTCCTACCAGCTCCATAGGCTGACTTCCATGGATCTGTGCGCCGCGGCCGCTATCGCCGTCGAGGGTACCGCCAAAGAGGCGAGACGCCACTGGCAGGAGCCATACCATCGGTTCTGGGCAAGCAGCATACCCCACAACGACAGCACACAATTGCTCCTTCGCGGCCTCATGGTCACTATGGAACTTGACCTTGCCAACCAGGCCCCTCATGACCTAATACTTCTGGACGGAAGCTTCGCCTCCCTCATTATCTACTTGAACCAAGGTCTCAGTAATCTCTCTGAAGTGCCATCGATGGGCGAGGAACTTCGCCGCCGCTGGAACGATGACGCACTCATGAGACACCTGTTGGCCATGCTCGGGAGTGATCGGGTAGTGGCAGTGCCGAAGTACACTTCTCGCAACGAACTCAGCCGTATGCCAGGGCTTGGCGTAGACGGCTGCGATGGCCGAACTCTTGCCACTCTTATCTTGGAACCCGGAGAATACACGGTCCCCCTTCCGATCTATAGTGGCGACTCATCAAGACCTGAGGAATACCATTTGCCGAAACAGTCCCTCTCTGAAGCTGATGATAGAGCTATGAATATGGCCCTCCGGGATGCTCGTGCGACCTATTTCCGCCCTTTCGGCTGGGTTCCCGCACTCCGTCTAGAGCTGCCAGGCCCCATAGCTAACAGTCTCACGCGCCTTTCCTTGGCTCTTCAGGGCGTTGCCAGTCAGTTCTTTTCCCCAGCCATCGTAGAGCCATACCCCCTCTTCCTGGCCGATCGAATGGTGAAGAGCTTGGGTGCTGGAGTGAATGTGATGGAGCAGACAGTATCCCAGCAGGTTATGGATAGCGACCAGGACACGGAACTTACTATGTTACTATTGCAGAATTATCGAACCGAAGGCGGCCGTGGAGGAGTCTGATGCAGGGCAATATGAGCCAGGATGTTGGCGTGGTTGGCAGTCCGTCGACTACCACCGAGTTGACGATGGATCTCCTTCTGGAGGCCAGCGAAGAGCGCCTGCTTGGCGCCCTCGTAGGCTTCGATGCCACTCAGAATGGTTCTCTGATCACCTCAGTTGCCCAAGTGGTGGGTCTTGAGCTTCGCAATCGCTGGCACGAAGATGCGACCTTCAGGAATCTCATCAAGAGAACCGGTGAGATACCCCCAATCACGAACCGACAAGACACACGGACGGCAGAGCTGGTTGTAGGCGCCACTTTCAAACAAGCCGAGATCGGGTATGATCCCGATCTCCTTGGCATGGTGCCTCCTACTGGGACCAGAATCACACGGCTGAACCAGCCGATACTAGATTCTCTATTGCGAGTCTACAAAGAGGAACTCTTCTACCTTGGAAGGGCGTACGCCAACGAAATCTACTACCCCATGTGGTTCAAGCATTTTGGAACCGGACCTCGAGGTGCAGGCGAAGCCTACCATGCCGGAGTATTCGGCAAGACGGGATCTGGAAAGTCGGGGTTGGCCAAGATGCTCCTCACGGCCTACGCCCGCCACCCCGAGTTGGGCATCTTGATAGTAGACCCTCAAGGGGAATTCTCGTTAGAGCTCTCAGGTTCTATGGTAGGCCAGCAACACCTCCCTGTTCGGAAGATCCTTGAGGGGATGGGGCGTCCGATTCAAGTTCATCGTATTCAAGACTTGCAGTTGGATGAATGGGATCTCTTTGAAGAACTGATTGGAGCGTTGCGCTTCACGGAACGCCTAGGAATTCCAACTGCATCCGTTGATAATTCTAGAAGAGCCGCAGAGATAATTCGCAACGCTTTGGAGAGGAGACATAGGCTGGATGCTCTTGCCTCCATGGGAGCCTTTAGGGCTGCACTTCTGGCCGTGAGCGATCCACGGAATGCCCAATACATTTACTCAACTCAGCCACGAGCCCAGCAGCTGATGAATTATGTCCAAGACATTCTACAGAATCGTCTAGATGAGGTCTTCAATGCGTGGAAGCCCCTAGCCGAGCTTTTCGCGGCGCGCCCAGGGCGCAGGAAGCTATATGGAGTTGTGGAAGACCTAGTCGACGGCGGCTCCGTTCGAACAGGGAGTCGCCCCATAGTTGCCTTGGACCTGTCCGAGCAGGGGAATCGGAGATTCTGGTCAGAAAGCCTCCAAAGCCGCCTAATAAAGAAGCTTCTTGACACTCTGGTTGCTTATGCGACTCAGAGGTTGGGTACCAACAGCTCGGCAAACGTGCTGGTTCTGCTAGACGAGGCCGCGCGCCTTGCCCCTGCGGGCGCATTGGATCGCGGGAGTCAAGCTGAACAGCTACGGAACACCCTCCGCCACGCCGTACGGGAGACGCGTAAGTACGGAATCGGTTGGTTCTTCGTTAGCCAAACTCTGGGAGGCATTGACAACGATATCCTTCAGCAGTTGCGAAGTCTGTTCTTTGGCTTCGGGCTGGCCCTGGGAGACGAATTTCGTAAACTCGGGGAGTTCGCAGGAGGCGACCGCAGGGCCATGGGTTTGTATCAGTCTTTTAGAGACCCCCATAGCGCACCGCGGCCCGAACTTAGAGAATTCTCCTTCATGGCGGTTGGCCCCGTTTCTCCTCTAGCCTTTAGTGGACGCCCGCTCTTCTTCTCGGCATTCACCGATCCGTCTGAATTCTTAAAGATCAACGGCTTAGACGCGTCCCGGGGGGTGTAGGAGATCCGCACACCCCTAGCCCCCTCGTACCATGACCCCGGCCTTTTCGTATATGGCGCGCACGGCCACATCCTCGTCTTCTCAATAGGCCATGATGGCGTGCATCTGGCTCTGGTCGGTCTGCCACAGCGCGCGCACCTCCCTGCCGGCGGCGCCGGTGCCGTTCACCCAGTCCAGGAGCCCCAAGGCCCTCTTTCCCAGCAGCGCGAGTGTTGTCACAAGCCTATTCCCCCAGTCCCATTCCTTGAAGTCGGACCCCAGGCGAGTGCGCCTATTGTACAATAGCAGCACCAACCCTCGCTGCTATCCATACCAGTGACCCATGCCCGACTTCCGCGTCGCATCCGACTTCAAGATGACCGGGGACCAGCCCCAGGCCGTGGAGTGCCTGGCCCGCGGCGTTGACGAGGGCCTCGCCTACCAGACCCTGCTTGGCGTCACGGGCAGCGGCAAGACCTTCACCATGGCCAACATCGTGGAGCAGGTCCAGCGCCCCACCCTCGTCCTCGCACCCAACAAGACCCTGGCCGCACAGCTGGCCACCGAGTTCCGGGAGTTCTTCCCGGACAACGCCGTCGAGTATTTCGTCTCCTACTACGACTACTATCAGCCGGAGGCCTACATCCCCCAGACCGACATCTACATCGAGAAGGACGCCAGCATCAACGACGAGATCGACCGCCTCCGCCACGCCGCCACCAGGGCCCTCCTCACCCGCCGCGACACCCTCATCGTGGCCTCCGTCTCCTGCATCTACGGCCTGGGCGACCCCTCCGAGTACCACAGCTTCGTCGCCACCGTCCACCGCGGCGAGCAGCGCAGCCCCCGCCTCCTCGTGCGCTCCCTTGTGGAGATGCAGTACGACCGCAACGACATGGACCTGGCGCGGGGCCGCTTCCGCGTCCGCGGCGACACCCTCGACATCTTTCCCGCCTATGAGGAGATCGCCGTCCGCATCTCCTTCTGGGGCGACGAGGTCGAGCGCATCGTGGAGATGGACCCCCTCACCGGCGAGGTCCTCGCAGACCGCGAAGAGATCGAAATCTACCCCGCGCGCCACTTCGTCACCGGCCAGGAGCGGCTCGAGAAGGCCGTCCGCACCATCCAGGAGGAGCTGGAGGAGCATACGGCCTTCCTCCGCAGCCAGGGAAAGGTCCTGGAGGCCGCCCGCCTGGAGAGCCGCACCCGCTACGACGTGGAGATGCTCCAGGAGGCCGGCTACTGCGCCGGCATCGAGAACTACTCCCGCCACCTCAGCGCGCGGGAGCCCGGCAGCACGCCGTGGACCCTCCTCGACTACTTCCCCGAGGACTATCTGCTCTTCATCGACGAGTCCCACCAGGCCGTCCCCCAGGTACGCGGCATGTTCTTCGGCGACCTGGCCCGCAAGAAGACCCTCGTGGAGTACGGCTTCCGGCTCCCCTCCGCTCTCGACAACCGCCCCCTCAACTTCCAGGAGTTCGAGACCCGCACCCATCAGACCATCTTCGTCTCCGCGACCCCCGCCCCCCACGAGTACCGCCTCAGCAGCCAGGTCGCGGAGCAGATCATCCGGCCCACCGGGCTCCTGGACCCAACCATTGAGGTCAAGCCCACCACCGGCCAGATCGACGACCTGCTGGAGCAGATCAGGGACAGGACCGCAAAGGGAGAGCGTGTCCTCGTCACCACCCTCACCAAGCGCATGTCGGAGGAGCTCACGGACTACCTCCAGGAGATGGGCGTCCGCGTCCACTACCTCCACTCGGACATCGTCACCCTGGAGCGCAGCGAGATCCTCCGCGACCTGCGCCTCGGCGTCTACGACGTCGTTGTGGGAATCAACCTGCTCAGAGAGGGCCTGGACCTGCCCGAGGTCAGCCTCGTCGTCATCCTCGACGCCGACAAGGAGGGCTATCTGCGCTCGCAGACCTCCCTCGTCCAGACCGTCGGCCGCGCCGCCCGCCACGAGAGCGGACACGTCATCATGTACGCCGACGTCGTAACCGGCTCCATGCGCACCGCCATCGACGAGACCTACCGCCGCCGCGACATCCAGCACGCCCACAACCTCCAGCACGGCATCATGCCCCAGAGCATCCGCAAGGAGGTGCGCGACATCACCGAGCGCGTCCGCCAGATCGCCGACTCCCGCGCCGCCTACACCGTGAACAAGGACCTCTCCAAGGACGAGATGGCGCGAGAGGTCCGGGAGCTGGAGAAGCGGATGAAGGAAGCCGCCCGGTCCCTGGAGTTCGAGAAGGCGGCCATGCTCCGGGACCAGATCATAGAGCTGCGCCGCCTCATGGTCCTCGACGAGGTCGAGACCGGCCGCCGCACCGCGCCCACTCCACTGAAGCTCAGGCCCTAGCCCTCGCCGCCGCCCTGCTTTCTTCCTGGAAGGCCGGCAACGTCGGAATCGGGGCCCGCAACCGCCCAGGCGAGCAGGAAGCCGGTCTCATGCAGCACCAACCGCAAACATCGCTCCCCGGCGCTGACCCGGAGCCCATCCGAGAGATGGCGCGGAGCTTCTGGTCGTCGGCGGTGCTACGGGCCGCCGTGAAGCTGGACGTCTTCTCGTTCCTCGGCGATGTCCCCCTGAGCGCCGCCGACGTTGCCCGGCGCATCGGCGGCTCCCCCAGGTACGTCCAGGCCCTTCTCGATGCGTGCGTCGTTCTTGGCTTGATGGAGACTAAGGACGACGCCTACACGTGCACCACCGTGTCCTCCGAGTGCCTGGTCAAGGGTAAGAAGGCCTACGTCGGCGACATTGTTCTGCACCACACCAACACCTGGGCTTCTCTTGGCCGCCTCGACGAGCTCATTCGAGACGGCAGGACCCTCCTGCCCTACGAGTCCGGTTTCGTGGACGCGCCCACCTACTGGACCAACTACATGATGGGGCAGCACAACCGGGCCGAGTCCGGCCAGGCGGCGAGCCTCGTGGCCAGCGTCAGCCTCCATGACCGCCGCAGGCTGCTCGACCTCGGCGGCGGCGCCGCCAGCTACAGCATTGCCCTGTGCGAAGCCAACCCGCGACTCCAGGCCGTCGTCGTCGACCGCAGTGAGCCCCTCAGCATCGCCGGGCCCCTGGTGCGGGAACGCGGCCTCGACCATCGCATCTCGTTCCTGGAGGGCGACTTCTTCGAGATCGACCTTGGCCGCGACTACGACGCCGCGCTCATCTCCGGCGTGCTCATCATTACGCCGGAGGAAGACTGCCGGCGCCTGTTCAAGCTCGCCTACGACCACCTCATGCCCGGCGGCATGGTCATCGTCCAGGACTACATGCGCATCGACCATGGCCCCGGACGGACGAAGCTGAATAGCCTGGAGGACCTTTACGTGCTGGCGGTCTTCAATCCCCGCGCCGCAGTCAGGGAGGGCGCGGAGGTAGCCTCCTGGCTGGAGGACGCGGGCTTCCACGGCCCGGCGCTGGTCCCCGTGCCCACGGACCTGGGCATCGTCGTGGCGCATAAGCCGGTATAGCCCCGGCAAACGGGCATGGACCCCGCGGGCGGCATGGCCGCGGCCCCGCCCCGCATCCAAAGTTGACCAATCCGCTCAACATTGACAGACATGGGCCCGCTACGTAGAATGGCAACGTTCCCAACGACCAGACGAGAGGGAGAGGCAGATGACCACCACGCCGAAAGTGACGCTAGAACAGATCGTCGAAGCCCTCAGGGAGGTCTTCGATCCGGAGATCCCCGTCAACGTCTATGACCTCGGCCTCATCTATGCCATCGACATCGACGAGAGCAACAAGGTATACATCACCATGACCCTCACCGCCGCGGGCTGCGGCATGGGGCCCGTCATCGCCAACAGCGCCGAATGGCGCATTGCCGAGGTCGAGGGCGTGGAGGACGTCGAAGTCGAAATGGTCTTCGACCCGCCCTGGTCGCCGGACCTGGTTACCGAGGAAGGCAAGCGGCTCCTGGGCCTCGACTAGCCCCCTCCCGCCGCATCAGCGCGGCGCCTGGTCCCGTCCGGCCACCGCGCTTGGGGCGGTTTGCCCCAGGCCCGCGGAGCTCCAGGCAATTCCGTGTTCATTCACGGCAATCTTGAGGAACACGCATGTCCACACCACGGCAGCCCACGCCCCAAGAGCAGGCCCGCCTGGACGCCATCAAGCGCCAGTGGGAGCAGCGCCGCCGCATCTCCCAGCACTTCAAGGGCATTCGCCACAAGGTCGCCGTCTATAGCGGCAAGGGCGGCGTCGGCAAGACCACCGTCGCCGTCAACCTCGCCGTCACCCTGGCCCAGCAGGGCCACCGCGTCGGCATCTTTGACGCCGACGTCGACTGCCCCAACGTCGTCCAGGCCATCGGCGCCACCGAGCCCCCGGAGTACGAAGACGGGGAGTTCCTCCCCCCGGAGGCCTGGGGCGTCAGGGTCCTCTCCATGGGCTTCTTCCAGAAGGACCCGGATGAAGCCATCATCTGGCGCGGTCCCATGATCCACAATGCCATCACGCAGTTCCTGGAGCAGACCAAGTGGGGCGAGTTGGACTACCTCATCACGGACCTGCCCCCCGGCACCTCGGACGCGCCCCTGACCATCATGCAGACCCTCCCCCTGGACGGCTTCGTCATTGTGACCACGCCCCAGGAGCTCTCCCGGACGGACGCCAAGCGCTCCATCAACATGGTCAAGAAGCTGAATATGCCGGTGCTCGGTGTCGCCGAGAACTTTGCCGGTAAGATCTTCGGGCAGGGCGCCGGCGAGGACCTGGCCCGGGAGTTGAATGTGCCCTTCCTGGCTCGCTTCACCATGCTCCCCGACTACCGCGACACCAGCAAGCCCACCGTCCTCACCAGCAAGCCCGTGCGCCAAGAGTACGAAACCCTTGCCAGGGGCCTCATCGAGGCCCTCGCCAGTACCGTCAAGGCCTCCTGAGCGCCGCACCCCCGCGATCACCCCGCGTCCATTCCGTCATTCCCGCGAAGGCGGGAATCCAGGGTGGCAGGGGGCGGGGCTCCCTCCCCTACGCGCGTCTCCGATACGTGCATAGCGCGCCGGTCGCTGAGAGCATCAGCCGGGGTGTTCAGACGATCACTACCGAGACGTGCGGCCCTTGAACGGCCGCACCTCGCCGCTTTCCAGGTCGAACTGGTAGCGCCACTGGCGGTCCAGGTTGTTCCCGTACACGTGCACCGCCACCGTCTTCACGTCCGGGATGTTCACGGCGTGGATGTCGTGGGGTGGCAGGATGTAGGAGCTGCGCCCGGGCAGGATTTCGACGGTCCCCGCCTCCTCGATCTGCGCGTGCCAGGGCCGCGTACCGTCATCCAGCCGCCGGTAGTTCGTGTTCCGCTCGTTGCCCTCCACCACGCCGATGAGGGCCCAGCCGTTGTGGTTGTGGATGGGCGTCGTCTCCCTGGGCTGCCAGACCACGACCCGGACCGTGAGCTCCTCGTCCGCGTACACCACGATGCCCCGGTCCGGGCTGGCGCCGTGCCCCAGGCTTGCCAGGCAGTCGGGCTGCGACACCACGCGCTCCAGGAGCGGCGTCAGCGCCTCCACCGTCGCCAGGTCGTCCAGCCCCCGGCGGCGTACCTCCTTCGCGTCGACGACGAACTGGTCGATGGTGTACACAGCGGTCTGCATCGCTCTCCCTCTCTGTGAAATGACAGGCGGAGTATACCACCCGAAACCGAGACCCACCGTACCGGGTTACACCCTGGCCTGCAGGTGTTCCAGGGCGCCTCTGACAGCCGCGGCCTTCTCGAGGAATGCCTCGTCGGACAGGACCGGCTCCAGCCGCCCCAGCGGGACCTCCTGCTCCAGGTCCACCCACGACGTGCAGCCAACGTACCGCGGCAGGACCGGCAGCGTGTGCGCCCGGTCGAGCCGGTACACCCGCACCAGCATCACCGCCAGCGCCTGCCGCGGCTTCCAGTGCAGCCGCTTCTGCGCGTACGCCGAGCTCCAGATGTGGTGCGGCGACAGCAGCTCCAGGTCAGACGGGTCCATGACCTCCAGGACCTGGTGCACTCGCGCCCAGTGTTGGAAGGTGACCGTCTCCGCCGGAGGCGCCTCCGCCAGCGTCGCCGCAAGGTCCCCGTGGAACTCGGGCCGCAGCAGCTCCTCGCGCTGGTGCTCGTAGGATGGATAGAACAGGAAGCTCTCTTCCCGGACCCGGAATGCCTTCCCCGGCTCCCGAATGCCTCCCTTGCGGATCAGGACGATGGACGCCCCCGAGTCCAGGACCCGGGTCGCAGCCGCCCACTCCTTGAGCGCAACCCCGCAGGTGTCCCCATTCGCCGTTGTCATGCCGCCCTCCATGCTGGGCTATCCGCCGCCGCGCTCGCTCCCCGTCGACGTGGAGCCCGCGGCGGCGAAGGCTGCCTGCCGCTGCCGCGTCGCCGCCACCATCTCCGGGGGGATGGGCTTGGGCCCGCCCAGCGAGTACGCCTTGGCCGTGATCTCCGCTGCCTCCTCGATGACCATGTTTGCCCGTATGGCGGTCGCCACGCTGTCGCCGAAGGTGAGCACGCCGTGGTTCTCCAGCAGCAGCCCGCGGCTCTGCTCGCTCCCTCTGAGCACCTGGGCGATGTTGTCCACGGACTGCTGAGAGCCGCGGGGCCCGTAGGGCGCCACGAGTACGCCGTCCGTCATCTGGGATCGGACGAGGGCCTCGTAGGCCAGGGGAATCGGCAGGCCGGCCACCGCGAATCCCGTCGCCCATGGCGAGTGCGTGTGCAGCACCGACTTGGCCTCGGAACGAAGCCGGTACACAATCGCGTGCATCTGCACGATCTCCGCCCCCACCGGCTCCACCGTGCCCTCAAGCAGGCTGCCGGTGAGATCGAAGAGGGCGATCTTCTCGCGCCGCATCTCCGCCAGCCCGCCGCCGGCCGTGAGCACGAAGGTCTCCGTGCCCGGCACCAGCACGCTGATGTTGCCGTGATTGCTGCGGGTCATGATCCCCGACTTGACCAGGGCTTCAGCCCCCTCGATGAGCTCCCGCTTGCAGGATTCCACCTCTTGTGAGGCCATGGGTCCTCTCCTTCCCCTGGGGCGCCCGCGCTTCAGGGGAGCGCGGCGTTGCCTGGCCGGGTGCTTCCCGGTCTGTCCGCCCCAGGTACGTGACGCAATTATGTCCCTGCCGGCCAGCCGCCGCAAGCCACGGCTCCTCGCCTACGGGAGACCTTTGCGTAACCCCCCGTGGAGGGCGAGGTCGTGTAAGTGAAGCAGGCCCCGCCAGCCTGAGGCCCCACCCTGGATTCCCGCTTTCGCGGGAATGACGGTAGGGGGGTGCGGCAATGACGGTTATGCAACGGTCTCCCTACGGCAGGAGCACCAGCTTGCCCGTCGTCTGCCGGCCGGCCAGGGCGCGGTGCGCCTCCGCCGCCTCGCTCATCGCGTACACGCCGCCGATGTGCAGCTTCACCTCGCCCGACGCGATCCACCCCAGCACGTCGTTGGCCCGCCACAGCAGCTCCTCCCGGGTGCGTGTGTGGTGCCCAAGCCCGGGCCGCGTCAGAAAGTACGAGCCCTTGGCGAGATCGTTGGGCGCCATGGGCTCCACAAAGCCGCTGGACTGGCCAAACAGCACCAGAGAGCCCCGCGGCGACAGGCAGTTCATGCTCTTGTCGAAGGTGGTCTTGCCCACCGAGTCGTACACCACCGGGACCCCCTTCCCGTCCGTGGCCTCCTTGACCCGCTCTTCGAAGTCCTCCTCCGTGTACCGGATCGTCACGTCGGCCCCCGCGTCCCGGGCCAGCTTCGCCTTCTCCTCCGTGGAAACCGTCGTGAGCACCCGCGCGCCCAGCCGCTTCGCCATCTGGATCAGCAGCAGACCCACGCCCCCCGCGCCGGCGTGCACCAGGATGTCATCGCCGGCCTGGATGGGGTACGTGGAGTAGACCAGGTAGTGGGAGGTCATCCCCTGGAGCATCACCGCCGCCCCCGTCTGGGCGTCCATGCCCTCGGGCAGCTTGACCAGGCGGTGCGCCGGCACGATCGCCTGCTGCGCGTACGCGCCGACCACCATGCAGTATGCCACCAGGTCGCCCGCGGCCAGCTCCGTCACCTCGGACCCCACCGAGATCACCCGCCCCGCGGCCTCGGAGCCGGGCGTGAACGGAAGCTGCAGCGGGTACATGCCCAGGCGCTGGTAGATGTCGATGAAGTTGACTCCGATGGCCTCCACACCAACCACGGCCTCCGTCGGGCCGGGTTCAAGGTCCGCCACGTCCTCGTACAGCATCACCTCGGGGCCGCCGGTCTCGTGCACGCGCATTGCTCGCATCGTAAGGTCCTCTCCTCGGTCCAAGCTTCTGTCTATGACGCGGCCCGCGTGGTGGCCTTCTCCCGCAAAGTCCCCGGCCGTCAGCTCCAGGACCACGCGGCGATGGGGCCCTGGGCCACGGGCACCAGCGCGGGCTCGCCGACCACGTTCAACGTGTAGATGGTCTCCTCTTCCGCTGCGCCGGCCTTCCCGGACCCCTTCGCGCCCTCCGGAACGGAGCCCACGAACAGGATGCGGGTGCTGTCCGGCGACCAGAGGGAGTGGGAGTAGGCGTACTGGTCGAAGTAGGCGAGCAGCACCTTGAACAGCCCCCCCGGGACAAACTCCACCAGCGTCCGCGGCTCTCCATCCGCGATGTCCACCACCCGCCAGGACAGCAACGGGCGCCTCTCTTGCGACAAGGCGACGTAGGCGATGCGCTGCCCGTCGGGCGACCAGAAGAACGCCAGGATGGCCTCTCCCTCCAGCGCCGCGGTCTCATCGCCGCCGGGCGTCGTGACGTTCAGCCGCGTGAAGAACGGCTGCCCCGGCGTCGGCGCGTCCCCGAATGCGATGTGCTCTCCCGTCGGCGACCATAGGAAGGCCACCTGGCCCCCCACCGGCGCCAGAGCCTGCGCTCGGTCCCCTTCCGGGTCGCTGGAGACCAGCGTGTTCCTGCCAGCTGGGCCCTCCGAGACGCTCAGAACGCGGCGGCCGTCCGGAGACCACGCCGGGGCCCTGAAGGCCAGCGACCCCTCATTGGACAGCGCAAGGAAGTCCTGGAACGTCGGGCTGCGCACCAGCGACAGCTGCCCCCCGGCGTGAAGCAGCAGCCGGCTGCTGTCCGCCGACCACGCATGGTACAGCGGCGCGCCCAGCGCCAGCCGCCGCGTCTCGCCCGGAGCATCCAGGCTCCCCACCCGCAGCGCCATCCCCTCCGCCTCCATCGCGAGGAACGCCAGGCGGTTGCTGTCCGGCGACCAGCTCATGTAGTGCGGTGTCCCATCGGCGATGATCGGCACCGGCACCCGCGGATTGGTGTAGAGCTCCTGCTTCTCGCCCGTGGAGAGCTCGACGGTCATCAGGGCGATGGAGAGGCCGGTCCCCTCCACGGCCCGCCGCGCCACTGAGTAGGCCAGGCTCCGGCCGTCCGGGGACCACGTGGGCCAGAAGGAGAGCTGGTTCCCCGGCCCGCTGTCCAGGTTTCCCCCGGCGCCCGTGTGCTGGGCGCGATCGTTACCGTTGGGCTGCACCGTGTAGACGTTGCCGTCTTCCCCCACGTACGCGATGCGGTCCACCGTCGGCCCCGCAGGCGCGGCGCTTGGGGCTCCGACGCCGCCCGGCGTCGGAGCCGACGCACCGCTCCGGACCGGCGCCATCGACCCTTCGAGCCGCTGCTCTAGGCCGGCCAGCCGTTGCTCCAGCCCATCCATCCGCTGATCAAGCGCTCCCAGGCGCTCCAGCACCGGGTTCGGCCCGGGCCCTTCCGCCCCTTGGGGCTCGGCGTCGGCCCCGCAGGCCGCCAGGACAAGGGCCAGCACAGGGGCCAAGAGCAGCCGCACAGCCTTGGCGCAGACCATCCGTCGCTCCCATCCTTCCTCGTTGCCGTCAGCCGGGAACGGCCCGCCTCCCGGTCCCCTCCATTGCCGCGCGCCGTGCCTGTCGAAGACCCGCGACGGCGCCCTGCGCCGCCACCGCTACACCCTACCATACTTGCCGCCGGATCGCCCCGCGCCCCTCCGGTTGTGCCGCCGGCGCACCCGCAGTACACTCCCCGCAGTCAGCCGACTGTGGGGTCCCGGCCCCGCCGGAAGGAGTGCGCTATGTACGGAGCGCGGGGAAGCATCGGTCACGTCTGCCCGTCCATCCCCCTGGACATGATCCTCAACGAAGTCCAACGCATGCTGCCCGACGGCGTCATGATGGTCTACTCGTCCCTCTACATCCAGCGGCTGCGCCAGGAGGACTTCGACCGCGCCATCGAGAAGCTCGATGAGGCCGTCGGCCACATGGTGGAGGGACAGGCCGACTGCATCATCGTCGGCGGCGGGCCCGTCGTCGCCGCCATTGGCTCCGACGAAGGCGTCATCGAGCGGACCAGGAGCATCGCGGGCGTCCCCGCGGCCAGTACCACCGGCGCCATGCTCTCCGGGCTGGACAGCCTTGGCGCCAAGCGCGTCATCGTGGCCACCCCCTACGTGGACGAGCGCAACCAGCTCCTCAAGGACTACCTGGAGGCTCGCGGCTACCAGGTCGCGGCCATGAGGGGCCTCGGCATCGAGAGCGCCGCGCAGATCGCCCGCCTGCCCTTCGATGCCCCATACGAGCTCGCCCGCAGTCTGGCCCCCGAGGCCCCGGACGCCGACGCCTTCTATATTCCCTGCGCGCGCTTTCCCGTGGCATCCAGTATCGGGGCTATAGAGGAGGACACGGGCATCCCCGTCGTCACCAGCACCCAGGCGATGGTCTGGTGGGGGCTGCAGACCATCGGCGTTGCCGAGTCCGTGCCGGGCCACGGCAGCCTCTTCGAGCGGTCGCTGGCGCGACGGCCATGTGGGTGAGGGTTGCGGGGTCGCGACGAAGTTGGGGGAGGACGGTGGGGGGGGAGTGGCGGTGGGTGGGGGCGGGGATGCCCCGCGCCGCCACCCTGGATTCCCGCCTTCGCGGGAATGACGAAAAGGGGCGTGGGGAGGACGGGCGGGTGAGCGAGGGAGTGGCGGTTACGCAAAGGTTTCCTTCGCGGCCTCAGCGATCCAGCAGCAGGATCACCACCCCCGCAATCGCCCACGACAGGATTGCCAGCACCATGGGCCGGTCCTTGAGGATGATGAGCTCCGGACTCTCCGCACCCTCCTCCACCTCGATGAGATAGAGGTAGCGGAAGAGGCCAAAGATCACCAGCGGCAGGGTCAGGAACATGCTCTCGTTGGCCGGCATGGTCTCAGACGTGAAGATGTAGAGCCCATAGGCCAGCAGGGTGCCCGTGGCCGTGATCCCCAGCAGCAGCCGGAGCAGGTCGGAGGAGTAGCTGCCCAGCACGGCCCGCTGCCGTGGCGCGCCCTCGCCCGCCAGGAGCGTCTCGCTCTCCCGCTTCCCCAGCACCATGAACAGCGCGCCCAGGCCCAGCGTCATGTACAGCCACGGAGACGTGGGCACGCCGAGCAGCACAGACCCTGCCACCATCCGCAGCACGTACCCGCCGGCCACGATCATCACGTCCAGCAGGACCACCCGCTTCAGCCCCAGGGAGTAGCCCAGGTTCAGGGCGGCGTACACGGCGATGTTCAGGGCGAAAGCGGCGTCAAGCAGGACGCTCCATGCCCCACCGGCAGCCATGAGGAGCGCTGCGGCGATGAGCGCCGCCCGCGCCGACAGCGCCCCCGACGCCACCGGCCGGCGCGACCTCCTGGCGTGGGCCCGGTCCCCCTCCCGGTCCGCAACGTCGTTGACCAGGTAGACCGCGCCCGAAACCAGGCAGAAGACCGCGAACCCCGCCAGGGCGGTCTGGAAGAGCCCCGCGGCGTGGGCGACGTCGCCCGGCCGCCACACCGTGTTCACGCTGAACACTAGAGGCAGCAGTACCACCCCGTTCTTCATCCATTGCCACGGCCTTAGCGAGAGGACCAGGGGGACCAACAGCCCGAGCCTGTGCCGCCGGACCGCACCGGCCGCTGAATCGGCGTTTGGCTGGTCAAGCTCCACTGTTCAGTCCTCTATGAGACCGTGAGCGGCGCTCATCGGCGCAGGGCGGGGCTCCGACTCTCTCGCTATCGGCATGGACGCGGTCCCGGTCTGCGCACGGCGCCGAGAGGGAGGGCCCGGGACCGCCCCAAGCCCCTGCAACAAGCCTACCATGCGCCCTTCCCACCCCACCAGACCGCCGCTCCCAATCCCCGCCCCCCGTCCTTTCCCTCCGCCGGGCCCGCTGCTATAATCCCGTCCAGCATACCCCCCTTAGCCCAGCCCCTGGAGGCGCCCACGTGGACCGAGACGAGATCAAACGGCGCGTCAGCCAGGAGATCGACCGCCGCGGCGATGAGCTCATTCGGGTCGCCCAGGCAATCCTGGACCACCCCGAACCCGGTTTCCGCGAGGTCAAGACCTCGGCCCTTGTCCAGGAAAAGCTCCGGGAGATGGGCATCCCCCACGAGTCCGGCATCGCCGTCACGGGCGTCAAGGGGCGCCTGCAGGGCGGCAGCCCCGGCCCCACCGTGGGCGTCATTGGCGAGCTCGACTCCCTCATCGTCCCCGGACACTCCCGGGCCGACCCCGCCACCGGCGCCGCCCACGCCTGCGGCCATCACGCCCAGATCGGCATGATGCTCGCCGTCGCCGCCGGCCTCCAGGCCCAGGGCGTCCTCCCGCAGCTCAGCGGCGCCGTCGCGCTCTTCGCCGTGCCCGCTGAAGAGTACATAGAGCTGGAGTTCCGCCAGGCGCTGCGCCAACAGGGCAAGATCCAGTACCTCGGCGGCAAGCCGGAGTTCATCCGCCTGGGCCACTTCGACGACGTCGACGCGGCCATGATGACCCACGTCACCAGCAACGAGCGCGAGAAGCGCCTCGCCATCGAGGGCACCAACAACGGCATGCTGGCCAAGCTCGTCCAGTTCCAGGGCCGCGCAGCCCACGCCGGCGGCGCCCCCCACAGGGGCATCAACGCCCTCAACGCCGCCCAGATCGCCCTCAACGCCATCCACGCACAGCGCGAGACCTTCCAGGAGCGCGACAGCATCCGCATTCACCCCATCATCACCAGGGGCGGCGACTCCGTGAACTCCGTCCCCGCCGACGTCCGCATGGAGACCTTCGTCCGCGGACGCACCACCGCCGCCATCACCGATGCCGACGCCAAGGTCGAGCGCTCCCTCCGCGCCGGCGCCATGGCCGTCGGCGCCTCGGTCTCCATCACCACTCTGCCCGGCTACCTGCCCCTCGCCAGCGACAAGAACCTCTCCCGCATCTACCGCTCCAACGCGGCGAGCGTCGTCGGCGAGGACGAGGTCGCCCAGATCCGGCACCGCACCAGCTCCACCGACATGGGCGACGTCACGCAGATCCTTCCCGCCATCCACCCATACGCAGGCGGCGCCGTGGGCGCGGGCCACGGCGCAGACTATCTCGTCCGCGACTGGGAGAACTCCGTGCTCACAGCCGCCAAGGCCATGGCCTGGACCGTCGTGGACCTGCTGGCGGAGGGCGCGGCCCAGGCCCGCGACATCAAGGCCGCACACAAGCCAAGAATGAGCAAGGAGCAGTACCTGGCCTTCCTGAACGCCAACATGCGGGAAGAAGTCTATCACCCGGAGGGCGCACCAAGGTCCACCGTGGCGGCCTGACACAACCCGGGCGCCGGCCTCCCCTCTCCTTGGGGGCAGGGTGTGCCCAGTGACTGCGAGCACCCAGCGCCGCCACGTGGGCAGGGCCGGGGCACTACCGTAGCAGGAGAGAGTGTGTATCCCATCGACCTCACCGGAAAGAACGCCCTCATCTTTGGCGTCGCCAACCAGCGCAGCATCGCCTGGGCCATCGCCCAGGCGCTCCACCAGGCCGGCGCGCGCCTGGCCCTCGTCTATCAGAACGAGCGCCTTAGAGACTCCGTCGCCAGCCTCGCGGCCGGCGTGGGCGACGTCCACCTCGTCCAGTGCGACGTCACCGACGACGCCCAGATCGAGGCCGCCTTCGCCGACGTCAAGCAGGCCCTCGGCTCCCTCAGCGTCGTGGTGCACAGCATCGCCTTCGCCAACCGCGACGACCTGGGCGGCGACTTCTCCAGGACCGGTAGGGACGGCTTCCAGGTCGCCCTCGACGTGAGCGCCTACTCCCTCCTGCCCATTACCCTGCACGCCGCGCCCCTCATGGCGCCGGACGGGGGCAGCGTCCTCACCATGACCTTCCAGGCATCGGAGCGCGTCTTTCCGGGCTATAACGTTATGGGAACGGCCAAGGCCGCCCTGGAAAACGCCGTCCGTCAGCTTGCGGCCGAGTACGGGCCCCGGAACGTCCGCGTCAACGCCATCTCCGCAGGGGCCCTGGACACCGTCTCCTCCCGCGTCATCTCCGGCTACCGGGACATGAAGCGCGCCGCCCTGGAGCGCGCCCCACTGGCACGCAACATCACCCACGACGACGTGGCCAAGACCGCCCTCTACCTCGCCAGCGACCTCTCCAGCGGCGTCACCGGCGCCGTCATCCCCGTCGACGCCGGCTACAACATCATGGGCATCTGACCACCAGCGACCGTCCGCCGACGCCCGCCAGCCCGCCGGCCCGACGGGCCGACCCCCTACACCAGCATGCCGACGGGGTGCTCCAGGCGCCGCTTGACCTCCCGCAGGAATCGCGCCGCGCCGGCGCCGTCCGTCACCCGGTGGTCGACGGAGAGGGTCATCTTCATCATCCGCGCCGCCACGATATTGCCCTGCTCCACCACCGGACGGTCCGTGATAGCGCCCACGGCGAGCACCGCGCTGTTGGGCTGGTAGATGATGGCCGTAAACGACTCCACGTCCAGCGACCCAAGGTTGCTGATGGTGAACGTCGAGCCGCTCAGCTCCTCGGGACGCAGGCTGTCCGACTTGGCCCGCTCCACGAGGTCCCGGCTCCCCTCGGCAACCTCTTCCAGGGACCGGCGCTCGCAGCCGAAGAGCGTCGGGATGATGAGGCCGCGCCCCTCAAGGTCGATGGCGATGCCCATGTTGACGGACGTGTGCAGCGCCAGACCGTCGCCCTGGAAGGTGGCGTTCACTGTGGGATGGGCCGCAAGGGCCATGGCGCAAGCCTTGATGATGAAATCGTTGACGCTGACCCGGGTCTTTCGCTGCTCAAGCGCCGAGTTCAGCTCTCGCCGCAGGTGCTCCGTCTCCCCCATGTTCACTTCCGACGTCACGTAGAAGTGCGGGGCCTCCTGCATGCTGCGCGACGTCACCCGTGCGATGGCCTGGCGCATCCGGGACAGCTCCACGCGCTCGACGCCGCCCGAAGCCTCCGCCGCCGCGGGCGCCGCTTCGGCCTCCCGCGCCGCCGCGTAGCCCAGCACGTCCCGCTCTATGATGCGTCCGCCGGGCCCCGTCCCGGTAACCTGCGCGACGTCGATGCCTCGCTCCCGGGCGATGCGCCGCGCCAACGGCGACGCCGCCACCCGGCCGCCGCCGGCCCCCGCGGTTGGTTCGCGCGCCGGGGCCGGGTCGGACGGCGTTTCGTCAGCCCCGTCCGGGGCGGCGGCCTCGGCCGAGGCCGCTCCGTCTGCTTGCGGCAGCTCCTCCGGGAGCGCTTCGTCGGCCCCCGCCACAACCCCAATGGCCTCGCCGACGGGCACCATTGCCCCCTCCTGCGCCAGGATCCTGCGCAGCACACCCGATGCCGTGGCCCTCATGGGCACGACGGCCTTGTCCGTCTCGATCTCGGCCACCTCGTCCCCACGCTCCACCGCGTCGCCCTCACCCTTGAGCCACTTGACGATGCGGCCCTCGCGCATGTCGTAGCCCATCTGCGGCATGACGATGATGCTCGCCACGGTCTACCTCCAGTCCTCTGCTTCGCCTCAGCCCAAGCTAGCCCACACTCAGGAGAAAGCCCAAGTCACGCCCCCCTGCGTTCCCGCTGTCCCGAAGTCCGAAATACGTCTGTGTAACGATATTGTGCGCCGTATCCCAATTACGTCATTCCCGCGAAAGCGGGAATCCATCGCTCCCCGCGCAGGCATGTCCCCCCCAACACACCTTATGAGACGGGCTCAAAACCCAAGCCACGCCCCCCTGCCCGCTGCGCCGGTCCACGCACCGTCTCCCTCAGATGTGGATGCCCTGGTCCAGGGCGGCCAGGGCCGCTTCCTTCACGGTCTCCGAGAGGGTCGGGTGCGAGTGCACCATGTAGCCCACCTCGCGGGCCGTGCCCTCCAAGAAGCGCGCCATCGAGAGCTCGGCCAGCAGTTCCGTGGCCTCCGGGCCAATGAGGTGGGCCCCCAGCAGCTCACCGTACTCCTCGTCGATGACCACTTTGGCGAATCCCTCTGCTTCACCCAGCCCCAGCGCCTTGCCGTTGGCCAGCATCGGAAACTTGCCGACCCTGTACTGGCGTCCGGCCTCTCGCGCGGCCCCTTCCGTCAGCCCAAAGCTCGCCACCTGGGGCCGGCAGTACACCGCCCTGGGCATCGCCTCGTAGTCCAGCGGCGGTGGGCTCAGACCTGCCAGCACCTCCGCCGCCGCCACACCCTGGGCCGACGCCGCGTGGGCCAGCAGGAGCTTGCCCGTCGCGTCCCCAACCGCCGATATCGACGGCACGCTGGTGCGCATGTCGTCGGCAACGGCGATGAACCCCCGGTCCGTGGCCACACCCACGTCCTCGAGCCCCAGCCCCTCCGTGTTGGCCTGCACTCCTATCGAGACCAGGACCATCTCGCAGTCGATTCCCTGCTCGCCCTCCGCCGACTCCACCGTGACCGTTGCGCCGCTCCCGCCTCGGGAGAGACCCTTCACAGCGGTCCCAAGCAGCAACTTGATCCCCCGCCGCGTGAAGGAGCGCTCCAGGACCTGGCTCACCTCCTCGTCCTCGTTGGGCAGCAGATGGGGCAGCAGCTCGACGATCGTTACGTCCACCCCGTAGGCGTTGTAGATGTCCGCGAACTCGCAGCCGGTGGCGCCCCCGCCCACGATGACGGCGGAAGACGGAAGCTCCTTGCGCTCCAGCGCTTCGCGGCTGGTGAGCACGACCTGACCGTCGATGGGGATGCCGGGCAGGCCCCGGGGCCTGGCGCCCGTGGCCAGGATGATGTGGCCGGCCTCCAGGGTCCGGCCAGTCCCCCTGACCTCTACCTCCGTTGCGCTCCGCAGCGCGCCGTCCCCCGCGATCCGCTCCACGCCGTGCTTTCTGAGCAGTGCCCCCACGCCCCGTGTCAGCCTGTCCACCACCCGGCGGCTCCTGTCGATGGCCGCCCCGAAATCGTAGCGCAGGTTGTCGTACCCGATGCCGAACTCCTCGGCGCGGCGGAACAGCGAGAGCACCTCGGCATTGCGCAGCAGCGCCTTGCTGGGGATGCACCCCCAGTTGAGGCACACGCCGCCCAGATCCTCCCGCTCCACCACCGCCGTTCGCAGCCCGAGCTGTGCGGCCCGGATGGCGGCGACGTACCCCCCGGGTCCGGCGCCCACAACCACCACGTCGTATTCAGGCATGGGCCCCTCGACCTTTCCGGTCCGACTGCGTCCCGCGACAACCTGGGACTATACCATGCGCCCATGGACGCGCATAGCATAGCACCCCCCTACGATACGGCCCTCGCGGCCCAGCGCCGTTGACCGGCCGGCCTCGCCTCCGTATCATAGCTCCGGCGCCACTCCCCGCGACGTGAGGGCCGTGCATGAACCTGGGTATCCCCGAGCTCCTCATCATCTTCTTCGTCCTGCTCCTCATATTCGGCGGAGGACGCCTGCCGGGCCTGGGCCGCAGCCTGGGCATGGCTGTCCGTTCACTCAGGGGTCGGGACGCCGCGGCCAGGCGAAGCCGGACCTCCCGAAGACCCCCCAGGGTCTGAGTCCACCCCCGCCTAGGGTTTCGCGGCGGACCCACCCGCGCGGCGTCTGCGCGCTGACCTCGGCTTCCATCGCGCCAGCTTTGCCAGCCAGATCCCCAGCTCGTAGAGCACGATGAGCGGCGCCGCGACCAGGGCCTGGTTCAGCGGGTCGAAGGTCGGCGTGATGAGCGCCCCCGCCACGAAGGCCACCACCACTATGTACCGCCTCCCCTTTGCGAACGTCTGCGGCGTTACCACGCCCACCTTGGACGCCACGAACATGATCAGGGGCGTCTGGAAGATCAGCCCCATCCAGAAGAGCAGCGTCACCACCAGGTTGATGTAGTTCGCGATGCGGATCATCGGCTGCGCCACGTCGCCGCCGAACGTGAGCAGGAACCCCAGGATGGGCGGCAGGACCACGTAGTAGGCGAAGCCCGCCCCGGCGGCGAACGAGACGATCGCCCCGGGGAACACGGCCAGCGTGTACAGCCGCTCCCGCCGCGTCAGCCCCGGCGCCACGAACATCATCACCTGGTACAGCACCACCGGCAGGGCCAGAATGAAGCCCCCCAGCAGCGACACCTTCACCGTGACGCCAATGAGCTCCGTCAGCTCCGTGTAGATGGGCGCGCCGCCATCCGACGAAAGCCGTCCGGCCGCGGGCTCAGTCAGGAACGCGACAATGGTGCGAAAGTAGAAGACGCTGACGCCCGCTCCCGCCAGCACTGCCACAACCACGATGAGCAGCCGCCAGCGCAGCTCCTCCAGGTGCTCTCGAAGCGGCCGACTCCTGTCCCGGGCCACCTACGCTCCCGTCTCGGGGTCCTTCTCCGCGTCGCCGGACCCGCCCGAAGGCCGCCGTGCCCGCTGCCGGGGCTGGGCGCCCGGCGGAGGCGCCGCTGCCTCCGCCGCTGCGTCGTCCTCCTCCGGGGCATCATCCTCTTCCCGTTCCGGCGCTCCCTGAATCTCCTCCAGGAAGTTGGGGATAACCTCGGTGCCCTTGCGCAGCTCCCTGCTCACCTTCCCCAGCGTCCGCGCCGTCGAGGCCAGCCGTGACGGGCCCAGGACCAGCATGGCCACCACCATGATGACCAGCAGCTCCAGGCCGCCCACGCCTCCAAAGTTCATGTCCGGGCCTGCCCGGCCAGCGCCGCGCACTCGGCGCACGGCCCCGGCGGCGTCCATCCTTCGCGTGGTTGTACCGCCGCGTCGAACTTGCCCAGCAGCCCCGCCAGTGCACACAGAGGCAGGCCGATCACGTTGGCGAAGCACCCCTCCACCGCCCTTGCCGGTCGGAACACGGGGTCCTGCACCGCATAGGCCCCCGCCTTGTCCATCGCCTCGCCGGACGCAACAAACGCCCCAATTTCCGCGTCCGTATACTCCCGCATCTCCACCACGCTCGTGCGATGCTCCACCTCCGCCCTGCCCGACGCCGCGTCCACCACAGCCACCCCCGTGATCACCCGGTGGCGGCGGCCCCGCAGGCCGGCAAGCATCTGACGCGCCTCCGACTCCGTGGCCGACTTGCCCAGCACGCGTCCGTCCAGTGCCACAACCGTATCGGCCCCAATCACCAGCCCGTCCCCGCGCCTCGCCGCCACAGCACTCGCCTTCCGCAGCGCCAGCTCCGCCGCCAGGGCCTCCGGCGCCTGGTCGGCCCGTGCCGTCGTCTCGTCGACCCCGGACTCCGTCAATTCCACCGCCAGGCCCAGCTCCCCCAGCAGCCGACGTCGCCGCGGCGACGCCGAAGCCAGCACCAGCACCGCCGCCCCCGCCGTCCGCGCGCTGCCCGGCGTCCCCGCCCCGGCGGCCTCATCCACGTCCGGAGAGAGCATTGTGATGCACTCGACGTGGTGCGTATGCGGAAACAGGTCCACCGGCTGGACCTCGTCCACCCTGAAGCCTCCCTGCACCAGCAGCGACAGGTCCCGCGCCAGTGTCTCCGGGTCGCAGCTCACGTACGCTACCCGCATGGGCCTCAGCCGCGTCAGCGCCTCGATGGCTCGTGGGTGGCACCCCGCCCGCGGCGGGTCCAGCACCACGATGTCCGGGCGCTCCTCCAGCGACGACAGGACGTCCTCCGTCCTGCCGCGCCGCATCTCCACGTTGCCCAGGTCCTCGACGTTCGCCTCCGCGTCGCGCACCGCAGCCGCCGACTCCTCCACCGCCACCACCCGCCCTGCCCTGGACGCCAGCAGCGCCGCGAACGTGCCCACCCCCGCGTACGCGTCCACCACGAGCTCCCGGCCCGTCAGCTGGAGCCGGCTAACCATGTACTCGAACATCGCCTCCGCCCCTGGCGTGTTGACCTGGAAGAAGGACGGCGAGGCGATGCGGAAGCGTCGTCCGCCCAGTCGCTCTTCGTAGTGCTTCTGCCCCGTTTCAAGCTCCGTCCCGGCGCCCACCAGCCTGGGTTGGATGAGGCCGTCCCCCGTGTTCACCCCGTGACGGATGGAGAGCTGCGTCGTCTCGGCGCAGCGGCCTTGGAGCTTGCCCAGGGCCTCGTTAATCCACGGCGCCATGATGCCGCACAGTCCAACCCGCACGAACCGCCTCGTGATGCGGTTCACGAAGCCCAGCGCACCCTCCGGGCCAATCGTGAACCGGGCGTGGTTGCGGTACCCGTACTGCTGCGGGCTCGGCAGCGTCGGCAGCGCCCGCACCCCGTCGAGGCCCGGGGCGCCGCCCAGCGCATCCTCGACCGCCCGCTGCTTCAGCTCCAGTTGGTGATCATAGGATATGTGCTGCCACTGGCAGCCCGTGCACGGCCAGAAGAACTGGCACGGCGGGGCTGTCCGGTGCGCCGAAGGCTCCGGCACGCCGACCACTCGCAGTGCCGTATGGTCCCGGTAGCGCCGCACCACCTCCGCCTCCACCCGCTCCCCGGGGATGCCGCCAAACACCGTCACCGGTACCCCGTCCAGCGTGCCCGTGCACTCCCCCAGGGGGCCCATGCCGTCGGGCGTCAGAGTCACCAGCGCCCCCGGTTCAACTGATCGTTGCGTGTCCGTTGTGCTCAAGACGGCTCCTCGCCACTACTATACCGTCCGGCCCCAGCCTAGCCAAGCGCAACCTTGACGCGCCCATCGTGCGGCCGGGTACAATGCAGCAGTGATTCCCGGCAGTCGCCGCGCGGAAGCGGGGACCGTCCGGCGCCAATACCTTGCAAGGCGGACTATGGGCATCTCAGAGCGCTTCTCGGAAGACCTCAAGGCGGCGATGCGCGGCGGCGACACCCTGCGCCGCGACGTCATCAGGTTCGCCATGAGCGCCCTGCAGTACGAGGAGAAGGCAAAGGTCAGGCCCCTCGAAGAGGACGAAAAGATCGCCGTCCTCCAGCGCCAGGCCAAGCAGCGCCGCGAGAGCATCGAGGAGTTCCGGAAGGGCAGCCGCCAGGACCTCGTCGACAAGGAGTCCGCGGAGCTCTCCGTCCTGGAGGAGTACCTGCCGGCCCTCATGGACCGCGAAGCCATCGCTCTCTTGGCCCGCGAGGCCATTCGCGACACCGGCGCCGCGGGACCCGGCGACCGCGGCAAGGTCATGGGGCGCCTCATGCCCCAGCTCCGGGGCCAGGCCGACGGATCCGCCGTCAATCAGGTCGTCTCAGAGCTACTGGACGCCCTGGCCAAGGCGTGACGGAACACCGCGTCCTCCGATAGGGGCCGCCCGGGTGTAAACAGCCGTTTGGCAAGGAGCACACATGCGCTTCGGCGTGGTCGTCTTTCCAGGTTCCTACAGCGACCGTGACACGTTCCACGCCCTCGGCAGCGTTCTGGGCCAGGACACGGCGTACCTCTGGCACAAGGACCGGGACCTCACCGGCTTCGACTGCGTCGTCCTCCCCGGCGGCTTCTCCTACGGCGACTACCTCCGCTCCGGGGCCATCGCCCGATTCTCGCCCATCATGGAGGCCGTTCAGGAGTTCGCCTCCAACGGCGGCCTCGTGCTTGGCATCTGCAACGGCTTCCAGGTCCTCTGCGAGGCCGGCCTGCTCCCCGGCGCTCTCATGCGGAACCAGCACCTCGAGTTCCGCTGCAGCTGGGTCGGCCTGCGCGTCGACAACCCCCGGACCCGCTTCACCTCCGCCTGTCCCTCCGGCCAGGTCCTCAGCGTCCCCATCGCCCACGGCGATGGCCGCTACTACGCCGACCAGGCCACCCTCGCCGAGCTGGAGGAGCAGGGCCGCGTCGTCTTCCGCTACTGCGGCCCGGACGGCAGCGCCGCCCCGGAGTTCAACCCCAACGGCTCCGTGGGCAACATCGCGGGGATCGTCAACAGGGAGGGCAACGTTCTCGGCATGATGCCCCATCCGGAGCGCGCCTGCGAGGCTATCCTCGGCGGCGAGGACGGCGCCTACGTCTTCCAGTCCATCTTCGCCCGGTAGCCGTCGTGCCCGCGTCTGCCTCCCTGCCCCCGTTCCTGCGTGAGCGGTCACGCCCTGCGGACGCCGCGAGACCTGACATGGCGGGAGCGGTATGATCCTCTTCAAGCCCGACGCAAAGCAGAAGATCCTGGCCGGCGCGAAGACCCAGACGCGCAAGCTCTGGGACCGCCCCCGCGCCGTCGTGGGCTCCGAGCACCTCTTCTACCTGCGTCCGCCCATGACCGGCGAACAACCCTTCGCCAGGGCCCTCATCCTCAGGGTGTGGCAACAACAGCTCGGCGACATGACCGACGCGGAAGCCAGGGCCGAAGGCTATCCCACCCTCGACGACTTCTATCGGCAGTTTCAGCAGATCAACTCCCGCAAGGTCAAGGGCGACCTCCGCCAGGTCCACGTCTACGCCGTCGAGTTCCAGGTCGTCGCCAAGCTGGCGTAGGCGTACTGTACTGCGAACGTTGAGCCAGGGGTGCTCTGTGAGTCTGGGAGCGCATCCGTAAGTTGGGTGGTTCTTTGACTGGAACGGCTACGGCTTAACTGCGACTGAATCGGCAGTATAACTGTAGCTGGCCCTCAGTCTTCCTCAAGTCGCTTGCCCATGCTCACGACGTCATCCACCGAGTATCCAATGTTCTTGTAGAACGTAACCACACCAAGGTTTGAGCTCCTGACCTGCAGATTGATCTTGGGACAGCCCATGTTTCTCAGACGTGCTTCTACCTCGTCCATCAAACGGCGCCCGAAGCCTCGGTTCCGACACTCGGTAGCGACAGCGAGATAGTTGATCCAACCACGATGACCCTCGTACCCGGCCATCACCGTCGCCACCAACCTAGAGCCGAGGGATCCAACAAGAAACAGCTCCCTTTGGATGCGCAGCTTACGGTCGATATCCTTTCCAGGATCGTTCCAAGGCACCACCAGTCCACATTCTCGCCATAAGGCTACTACAGCGTCTCGGTCAGATTCCTGGTAAGCCCGAATCTCCAGCTCCGTCTCGCCCTCTCTCCCCATACAGTCTTGTACTCCTTTAGGGCTATTTCCGTCTTTGTTCTCCGTGTCCGTCTTACATGAGTCCTGACGGACGTGACTGCGATTCGACTCGGCTCACTTGGTCCTGCCGGTATTTCCGGGACCAGTGACCATAGGGGTACACCAGCCGACTATCTGGAAACTCCGGTGTCGTCGCTCTCTACCCCACCGCAACGACACCTCCCACAAATACGTCAGCTTCTCGTGTCTATTGTTGTACTGCAAATGTTGAACCGCACTGCGGAGCTACTTGGTTTTGCGTAGTCTGGTGGGCGTAGGCCACCCCAGCCCAGCACGACTCCCTACCTCGGCAGGCGGCGCGATGGGTAGATCCCATCCCCTCACCCCGGGCTGCCTCTCCAACCGAGGGAGTGCCGTAGCCAACCTGCCGCTTCGGCTACTTCAGCGGCGAGTAGTCCGTGGGCTCCAGCATCACGTTGTGCACCCGCGCGACGATGGGGCCGTCCTTCTCGCTCTCCGCGAACACCCGCGCCCGCTCCGGGTCTGCGCGGAACGCCCCGAAACAGCGGTCCCGCTCCTCGTAGCTCTCCCACCCCAGCATGTAGATAAGCTGGTTGTTGTACCCGCCCATCTGCGCCGTCCAGAACCCCACGATGTGGAACCCGTGCCGCTCGAAGGCCTGCGCCGTGAAGTCCCCGAACCGCCGCACCACGTTGGGAAGCTTCCCCGGCATCGCCTCGTAGGTCCGTAGCTCGTACAGCATCTCGCTCTCCCTTTTCTAAAGCTGGCGTCCGCACTCGACGATACCACACTCCCATGCCTCGCACCGGCGGAGAGCGCCGGCGGGCTCGTCGGTCCCCCCCTGGGTAGAGTCATAGACCGGTCCTTGAGATATACTCTTGCATGACGACACTTGGAGCCATAACGAATATGTGGAGGTCGTGGCCATGAAGGTCAAGGGCATGCGCTCATGGAACCTGAATACCGAGGACCTGGAGGCCAGCGTCCGCTTCTACGCGGACGTGTTGGGCGCCGAGGAGCGGGGCCGCCAGAGCATCGGCGGCGCGGACGTGGCGCGCCTGCGCCTGGGCGCCACGGGCATCGGCCTGTTCGACGCAACCCAGGGCCCACGGCCCGGGGTCCCGCACCACACCCTGGACCTCGACGGACCCGACGACTCCGGCCTCCTCGTCAAGGAGTTGGAGGGCAGGGGCGTCACAGTGGACTCGGTCCGGCGCCACGGAGACGGGCCCGGCTACTCCGTCTACGTCAGCGATCCCAGCGGCAACAGGCTGGAGCTCTCCTGGGACCCGGTGTAGGGGCCCGCCGGCTCGGACCCGGCGGAGGCCGCCACACCACGGCACAGGCAGCGCCATTTGGGGGTGGACCATGACACAGGCAGACGCGACCCGGAACAGCTCCAACGAGCTGTTCGAAGTCGTACGAGGCCAGTACGGGGACCGGCTCACCTCCGAGGAGCTCGAAGAGGTCCGAAAGGCCGTCGAGCGCATTGCCGGGATGGCCGAAGCCTTGCGCTCGGTGCCCCTGGACTACCGCGACGAGCCCCTCATCCGCTTCAGCCCCTACCGGGCGGACCGGGAGTGAACGTGGAGGAGCGCGTCGTCTTCCTCCCCATACGGCAGCTCAGCGAGCTGGTCCGCTCGCGCCAGGTCTCTCCTGTGGAGCTGGCGGAGACCTTCCTCCGTCGCCTGGAGGACATCGGCCCGACCCTCAACGCCGTGGTCACGGTCACCAGGGAGCTTGCCATGCGGCAGGCCCGGCAGGCGGAGCGGGAGATCGCCGCCGGGACCTACCGGGGGCCCCTCCACGGCATCCCCTACGGCGCCAAGGACCTGCTGGCCACCTCGGAGGGGATACCCACCACCTGGGGCGCCGCGCCCTTCCGGGACCGGCGCTTGGACCACGACGCCACCGTCGTGCGGAGGCTCCGGGACGCCGGTGCCGTCCTGGCCGCCAAGCTTGCCATGGTAGAGCTGGCGGGGGGCTTCGGCTACCGTTTCCCCAACGCCTCCTTCACCGGCCCCGCCGTCAACCCCTGGAGTCGCGGCGCCTGGACCGGGGGTTCCTCCACCGGGTCAGCGGCCTCCGTGGCGGCGGGTCTCGTCCCCTTTGCCATCGGCTCCGAGACCTGGGGCTCAATCCTCTCGCCCGCCAGCATGTGCGGCGTCGCCGGCCTCCGGCCCACCTACGGCCGCGTGAGCCGCTACGGCGCCATGGCCCTGAGCTGGACGTTGGACAAGCTGGGCCCCCTGTGCCTCAACGCCGACGACTGCGGCCTTGTCCTGGAGGCCATCGCCGGCCCGGACCCCCTGGACCCCACCACCCATGAGGCCCCCTTTCACGACGACCCCGGCGGCGCCGCCGGACGACCCTTCAGGCTCGGCGTCCTGCGGGACGCCACAGACGGCGTCCATGACGACGTACGGGACAACTTTCTCCGCGCCCTTGGCGACCTGGAGGGGACGGCCACCGTCGAGGAGGTGACCCTGCCGGACCTTCCCTACGAAGCGGTCACCCGGACCATCCTTATGGCCGAGTCCGTCAGCGCCTTCGACGAGTTCATCGAGAGCGGCGGCCCGGAAGGCCTCACCGACCGTGTGGACCGCTACGGAGGCTACGCACGGACCACGGTGCTGGCCAGGGACTACCTGCGCGCCCTGCGTATCCGGGGCCTCATGGCCCGGGCCGCCGACAACGCCCTCGCACGACTGGACGCCCTGGCCGCCCCCGCGCGCCGCGCCCCGGCGCCAGCCATTGACGAGGCGCTCAGCAGCCCCCTCAGCCCGGAGACGCACGACATCATGGGCGCCCTGGGAAACGCGGCCGGCCTCCCCTCGATCTCCGTGCCCAGCGGCTTCACCCGCGATGGTCTGCCCACGGGGGTCCAGTTCATGGCCCGGGCGTACCAGGAGGACACCGCCCTGGCCGTGGCCCGCGCCTACCAGGCCCTGACCGGCTGGCACCAGCGCCATCCGCCGGAGTTCCAGCCCCGCGCCTAGAGCCGGTACAGCCGTTGCGGGTTCCCCGACAGGATCCTCTCGACCGTACCCTCGCTCACGTCGCCTCGGCTCCCCAGCGCGTCAGCCAGGTGGTCCTCCCGGAACGAGTCCCCGTGGGGGAAGTCCGTCGCGCTTACCAGGAACTCGTCGCCGAGCCGGTCGATGGTATACGACAGCTCATCGTCCACGGCACAGGACACGAAGACCCGCTCCCCCAGCCACCGGTCCACCTTCGACCCCTGGCGCGCCCGCAGGGCCTTCACCAGCCGGACAACCCAGTCCGTGCCCGTTTCCAGGAAGCCGAGCCGCAGCCTCGGAAAGTCGTCCAGCAAGCTGGAGCCCAGCATCTGCTGGAATGCATACAGCACGTAGGGGCCGCTCACGAGCCCCCCACCCCAGGGATTGATCTGCGGGAACCCCCCCGTCGTGGGCCGCGAGATACCCTCCAGCATCTGGTTGATGGTGGGGCTGGCGCCGTTGCCCGTATGCACCGTGATGGTCAGGTCCTGGCGCTCCGCCTCCTCGTAGATCGGCCAGAACGACGGGTGGCTCAGCGGCATGTCCCACTCGACGCCCCGGGCGTAGACGCCCGCGACCGCGCCCAGCTCCTTCACGCGCCGCACCTCCTCCGCCGCAAGGTCGGGGCGGCGGAACGGCACCACCGCCACGTACCACAGTCGGCCTGCCGACTGGCCGCACTGGGCGGCCATGAACTCGTTGTAGCTGCGCGCCAGCGCCGCCTCCAGCTCCACGTCCTCCGCCACCGCTCCCTGCCACAGGGAAGGGAACACGACCTGCTTGTCCACGCCCAGCTCCGCCATCGCCGCTACCCGCTCCTCCACGTCCGTGATCTCCTGCGCGCCGATGGACGCTCCCTTTTCCTGGGCGCGCTTCATCAGCGTCGGCGTCCCGCCGTAGAGCCGCATCTTGTAGTCGATGATCCACGCCCCGTTGTGGCTGCCGAAGATCGTGTCCTCGGGGAACACGACCGGAAAGGGCCGCTGGCGGTAGAACGCCGGATCAAGGTAGCCCCACGTCTCCACGCTCTCTTCCACGTGGGCGTCGCAATCGATCACCACCATGGCTATCTCCACCTCTCACTCAGAATCTCGCCCCGAAAGTCCCCCGCCAGGCCGACCATTCCCCCAGATCATACACGCGGCCGTCGCAACTCTCGCCCCCCTCCCTTCCCCCTTTGGCCTTCACCCGATGACAATCTTGGCCGTCGCCGCAGCCCCTACACCGCCGAGGCGCCGCGACGCCCACTAGCCCGTCGCGGCAGCGACCCCGCCGAGGCGGCGACCCAGGCCGGCTCGTTGTAGCCCAGCGGGACCGACGGCCGCGCCCAGCGCGGCGGCGTCTCCGACAGGCCCAGCACCGGCCTCAGGTGCTTGAGCCGCCCCATCGGCGTCTCCGTGACCGTCGACCAGCGCTCGATCTCCTCAGCCGTGAACTCCTTGGGAACCTCCGACAGGTCCCCTTCCGGGACCTGTCCGTGCCCCACGAGCCATCGCCCGGTCTGCGCCAGCCCCATCCGCACCAGCCAGCTGCCGCCCTCCCGGGTCCGCCTCTCCAGCGCCAACAGCACCCCGAAGGCCATCAGGTACCCCGTAAGATAGTCGATGGCCGACACCGGATAGAACTGCGGCCCGGGCTCCGCCCCGGGGAACAGCTCCCCCTGGCGGCTCGCGATGCCGCTTACCGCCTGTACCACGGTGTCGAACCCACGGCGCGGCGCCCACGGCCCAGCGTGGCCGAACGCCGACAACGACACGTACACGATGCCCGGCCGCAACGCCGCCAGCGCCTCCGGCGACAGCCCCCGCGCCCCCAGGCTCCCCGGCCGGTACCCCTGCGAGAACACATCGGCCCCTCGCGCCAGCTCCAGCAGCGTCTCCAGGTCCTGCTCCTCCCGGAGGTCCAGGCGGGCGGAGAGCTTCCCGTGCCCTGTGTCGTACTCCTGGTAAACGATATTGGGCAGATGCTCGGCTGTGACCTTAAGCACCTCCGCCCCATGCTCAGCCAGCGTGCGCCCGCACGTCGGCCCTGCCAGCACGCGCGTCAGGTCCAGCACCCGGATGCCGGACAGCGGCCGGTCCCCGTCCGGGAGCGCCTCAGGCGGACTATCGCCGATCTTGACGATCTCCAGCAGCGGCAGCGAACCCACCGCCGCCGCCTGCGGGTGCTGCGACCACTCCGCTATGCTCCGCACCATCCCCCCGGCGCCCTTGGCCGCGATGATCGCCTCCTCCAGCTCCAGGGCGTCCCACTTCGCCACCGCCCTGCCTACCGCCTCGCGATCTTCCTGCACGCCCAGCACCTCCAGCGCCGCCGCCCGATGGTTGGGGAAGTTGCAGTGAAGGTAGCTCCACCGCCCGTTCTTCGCCGGATAGAACCCCATGATGCTATTGCGGTCGGTGGAGACGCGCTCAACGTCCAACGATAGGTAATGGCTGCTGCGCAGCGACGCCGTCGCCTGGCGCGTGTCGACGGCCACCTCCTGTCCGCGCCCCGTCCGAGCCTTCCACAGATCGGAAACGGCCAGGCCGACCGCTGCCAGCGCAGCGGCGCTCGCCTCACCGATGCGGAACGGCGTTGGCAGGATCGGATCGGCGTCACCGGTGATCTCGACCTCACCCGCGCGGCGCTCATCCCAGCCCGCAATGGGCAGCAGCGTGCGTAGAAGCTCATTGGTCATGGCGTGTATCCCCCATCGGCTGACGTTTCCGCCCCATTCTACTCTGGCCCATCAACCCACGCTCCGCCGAAGCCCGCTCAACAAAACGCGCCCCTGCCCAACCCGGACAGAGGCGCAAACGTCGTGTGCAATCCCAACTCTGGCGCCCCAGGCAGGATTCGAACCCGCGACCCGCTGCTTAGAAGGCAGCCGCTCTATCCCCTGAGCTACTGGGGCGTGCCTCCGATGGTAGTTTCACCCCCATAGCCTGTCAACGAAACAGCCCTCTCCGTCCCTACGCGGAAGCCACCGCCGCGGCGCGCGCCCTGCTGCGGCCCTGCCGGTGCCGCTTGTCGTTGGACAGCTCTCGTTTGCGAAGCCGGGTGTTCTTCGGCGTCACCTCAACCACCTCATCGTCCCCGATGAAGTCCAGCGCCTCCTCCAGGCTCATCAGCGCCGGCGGCGTCAGCTTGACGGCGATGTCCGCCGTCGACGCCCGCACGTTGGTCATCTTCTTCTCCTTGCACACGTTGACCACCAAGTCGCTGTTCCGTGCGTGCGCTCCTACCACCATCCCCTCGTACACCGGCGTCCCCGGCTCGACGAACGTGATGCCCCGCTGCTGGGCGTTGTTCAGTCCGTAGGTCACCGCCACCCCTGTCTCGGCGGCCACCAACGCCCCGGTGCGAGTCGAGTTCACCTCTCCACGCAGGGGGCGGTACTCTGCGAACACGCTATTCATGATCCCGTCGCCCCGCGTCGCCTTCAGGAAGAAGCTCCGGAACCCAATGAGCCCCCTCGTCGGGATCTCGAACTCCAGCTCCACGCGCCCCGCGCCGTCGCTGCGCATATTCGTCATCTGGCCCAGCCTCGCCGCCAGGTTCTCCGTCAGCACGCCGATGCTCTCGTTCCCCACCTCCAGCATCAGCGACTCATAGGGCTCCACCTTCTCCCCATCGACCACCTTGACGATGGCCTCCGGCTTCGATACCTGCAGCTCATACCCCTCCCGCCGCATCGTCTCGATCAGGATCGCCAGGTGCAGCTCGCCGCGCCCTGAGACCAGGAACACCTCCGGGCTCTCCGTCCCCTCCACCCGCAGGCTGACGTTGGTGCGAAGCTCCGCCAGCAGCCGCTCGTGAAGCTGCCGCGACGTCACGTACCGCCCGTCCTGTCCGGCGAACACCGAGGTGTTCACGCCAAAGGTCATCTGCACCGTCGGCTGCCCGATGTCGATGGTCGGCAGCGCCTCCGGCCCCTCCGCAGCGGCGATGGTGTCGCTGATCGCCACCTGCCCCAGTCCCGCCAGCGCGACGATCTCGCCCGCTTCCGCCTCCCGCAGCTCCTGCTTGCTGAGCCCGTCGAACGATAGGAGCCGCGTCACCTTGTGCACGCTCGTAGTCCCGTCCTGCGAGATACGCGCCACCTGCTCCCCCAGCGTCACCCGCCCCCTTGCGATGCGTCCCACGGCGATCTGCCCCAGGTGATTGTCGTAGCTCAGCGCCGCCACCAGCATCTGAAAGCCGCCCTCGCTGTCCCCGGAGGGCGGCGGCACGTGATCCACTATCGCCTCGAAGAGCGGCCCCATGCTCACCGGCGCGTCCCCCGGCTCCGCCACCGCGTACCCCTCCTTCG
Organism: Dehalococcoidia bacterium; assembly: GCA_965197715.1. Lineage (GTDB taxonomy): Bacteria > Chloroflexota > Dehalococcoidia > Lucifugimonadales > UBA1127. The sequence continues at coordinate 787,641 of OZ240224.1, read as the reverse complement.
CCGATGCGTAGAGGATGGGAAAGGAGAGCTGCTCCGCGTCGGTCGCCAGCTCCAGGAAGAGGTCCTGAGTCAGCTCCGCAATCTCCAGAGGCCGCGCCGAAGGCCGGTCGATCTTGTTGATGATCACCACCGGCCGCAGCTGCTTCTGCAGCGCGTGCCGAAGCACGAACCGCGTCTGCGGCATCGGGCCGTCCACCGCGTCGATGATCAGCAGGCAGCCGTCCGCCATGTTCAGCACCCGCTCCACCTCGCCGCTGAAGTCGGCGTGGCCCGGCGTGTCGATGATGTTGATCTTCACCCCGCCGTACGTCACCGCGGTGTTCTTCGCCAGGATCGTGATCCCCTTCTCCCGCTCCAGCTCGTTGCTGTCCATGATCAGGTTGCCCACCTCCTGGTTCTCCCGGAAGATGTGGCTCTGCTTCAGCAGCGCGTCCACCAGCGTGGTCTTTCCGTGGTCGACGTGGGCAATGATGGCGATGTTCCTAATGTTGCGTAACATGGTCCTCTGCGTTCGAGGCAAAAAAATTGGCCCCGAAGGGCCCCGTCCGGCAGGAGCCGCTGTCCATGCGCAGCCCCGGGAGCGCCGGCCGACATTTCAATGGTAGCCTCGAACGGGCTCGCGCGTCAACGAAGCCGCACCGCTCCGCCCTGCCTACGCCCGCCCCGCTAGCTGCGGCAGGCCCTCCAGCACCCGGGGCACCACGTCGTAGCGGCCGAACGCCGGGATGAAGTAGACCCCCGCGATCCTATCGCCCACGGCCCGCAGCACCTCCCGCGCCAGGACCGCCCCCTCCTCCCCTGCATCCTCCCCCGCCAGGAGCAGCCGCTCCCGCACCTCGTCGGGCACCACGATGCCCGGGACCTCGTGGTGCAGGAACTCGGCGTGCCGGTGGCTTCTTAGCGGCAGTGTCCCCAGAAGCAGTGGCTTGGGGAACCCGCCCAGCCGCCGGCGCCACCACTCTATCGTCTCCGGGCTGTAGACCGGCTGCGTCAGTATGAAGTCGGCGCCCGCCGCGATCTTCCGCTGCAGCACCCGCAGCTCCGCGTCCGGGTCCTGTGCGGCCATGTTGAACGCGCACCCCACGAAGAACGCCGTCGGCTGCTCGATGGCCCTGCCCGCCAGGTCGTGCCCCGCGTTGAACCCCTTGACCAGCCGCATGAGGCGCGACGCCGTGATGTCGGAGACCGCCGTTGCGTCGGGATAGTCCCCGGTGTGCGGCAGGTCACCCATCACCACAAAGATGTTCCTCACCCCCAGCGCGTGCGCCCCCAGCAGTTCCGAGTGCAACGCGACCAGGTTCCTGTGCCGCGTCGCCATGTGCATGATGGTCTCGACGCCCAGCCGCGACTGCAGCAGCGCCGACATGGCCAGCGCGCTCATGCGGCCCTGCGCCCGAGGGCTGTCCGCCACGTTGATGGCGTCCACGAGGCTCGCCCCGCGCAGGTCGCTGATCTCCCTCAGCGTCTCCGTCAGGTCGAACCCCCGCGGCGGGTCCACCTCCACCGTCACGACGAACTCCCTGCCCAGCTTCTGCTGCAACCCCGTCGGCGGCGCCGGCGCGGCAGCGGGCGCCCCTCCGACGCTCCGGGGCCGCAGCGATACGCTGCCGGTCACGGCATTCCCCTGCTTTCGCACACCCCGCACGGCGTCCCGTATCCGCGCCAGGTGCTCCGGCGTCGTCCCGCAGCACCCGCCGATGACCGCCACGCCCAGCTCCGCCATGCGACGCGCCTGCTCCGCCATGTACTCCGGCGACGACCGGTAGATGAACCGCCCGCCCACGTACGCCGGGTACCCCGCGTTCGGCTGCGCCGACAACGGCGTGTGCGCCGCTCTGGCCATCTCGCCGATGGAGTCCAACATCGGCTGCGGGCCGACGCTGCAGTTCAGCCCGATCACGTCCACCCGCAGCTCTTCCAGCGCCTGGACGATCTCCGTCGGCGTCACCCCCACCTCGGTCCGCCCCTCCTCCGTGAGCGTCATCTGGGCCACGATGGGCAGCGGGCACGCCTCGCGGGCGCCCTGCACCGCCGCCCGCATCTCCTCCAGGTACAGGAACGTCTCCAGGATGAGCAGGTCCACTCCCGCGTCGGACAGGATTGCCGCCTGCCGGCGGAAGGCGGAGCGGGCCTGCTCCGGCGTCACGGGGCCCAGCATCGGGGTGAGCCGCTTCCCAACCGGGCCCATGGCCCCCGCCACCCACACCATCTGTCCCGTCAGCCGTCGAGCCTCCAGGGCGATCTCCACACCCCGCCGGTTGATCTCCTCCTCCTTCTCCTCCAGCCCGTAGCCGGCCAGGCGCAGCGAGTTTGCCCCGAAGGTGTTGGTCTCGATCATCTCCGGCCCCGCGCGGATGTAGTCCAGGTGCACCCCGCGCACGACGTCGGGGGCCGAAAGGTTCAGCTCGTCCAGGCAGCGTTCGAAGGTCGACGCCCCGCGAGCGTACAGCTCCGTGCCCATGGCCCCGTCGGAGAGGATGGGCGGGCCCTGAAGACGCTCCAGGAAGGAAGTTGGCATGGCGTATGAGGAGTCCGCTGAGTGTGGTCGGTGTGACTGGGGTTCCCGGGCGGGCCGGCAAGTACGTGCGGCCCCGAGGCGAAAGTATAGGCCAAACCGGCCGCTCCCACCAGCGCCGGGCCGGTTGTGCTGCCCCCCGGCGACGGCGTATCCTCCTTCTGCTCCGCCGCAGCGGGACCGGGCGGCGGTCTCCCAACGTCGCCGGAACAGAGCAGCCCTGAGGAGGAATCGCATGGCATTCGAGTTCACCAGCTACGAGAAGAAGGGGCGCATCGCCTACGTCACCATCAACCGGCCGGAGGTCATGAACGCCGTTCACCCTCCGGCCAGCAGGGAGCTCTCCGAGATCTGGGACGCCTTCCAGGCCGACGATGACGCCTGGATCGCCATCTTCACCGGCGCCGGGGACCGCGCCTTCTCCGCCGGCAACGACCTCAAGTACACCGCCGCCCATCCCGACGAACCCAGGGTCACCGAGTCCACCAAGGGAGGCTTCGGCGGCATCACCCACCGCTTTGATCTCTTCAAGCCGATTATCGCCGCCGTCAACGGCTATGCCCTCGGCGGCGGCTTCGAGATGGCCCTCGCCTGCGACATCATCGTCGCCGCCGACCACGCGCGCTTCGGCCTCCCCGAGCCCACCGTGGGCCTCATGGCCGGCGCCGGCGGCGCCCACCGCCTCCCGCGGCACGTCCCCCTCAAGGTCGCCATGGGCATGATGCTTACGGGCCGCCACGTCACCGCCCAGGAGGCGGAGCAGCGCGGCCTCGTCAACCAGGTCGTCCCGCTCGCCGATCTCCTCACCACCGCCGAGGGTTGGGCCAACCAGGTCCTCGCCTGCGCCCCGCTCTCCATTCGCGGGACCAAGCAGGCCGCCTACCAGGGCCTCGCTCTGCCGCTTGAGCAGGCCATCGAGGGCAACTACGACTGGTGGCGCCGCGCCGAAAACTCCCAGGACCGCATCGAGGGCCCCCTCGCCTTCGCGGAAAAGCGCAAGCCCCAATGGACCGGGAGTTAACGCGAGCCCACCCCCAGCACACCCGCCCCCACAAGGCCGTCGCGCAGCGACCGTCATTCCCGCACCCACCCCTCCGTCATTCCCGCGCAGGCGGGAATCCAGGGCAGCGGCGCGGGGCTCCCCCCACAAAGCCGTCGCGCCAGCGACCGGGAATCCATCGTCCGTGGCCGGCCTCGACAGGCGAAGCCCCTTTCCGCTCATGGTGAGGCTCTCGAACCATGAGCGCCGCACAACGCCGCGGCACAACGGGCCCGCACTTCCCCCACCGTCATTCCCGCGCAGGCGGGAATCCACCGGGCGCGGTCGGCCTCGACAGGCGAAGCCCCTTTCCGCTCATGGTGAGGCTCTCGAACCATGAGCGCCGCACAACGCCGCGGCACAACGGGCCCGTGCCCACCCCGCCGTCGCGCCAGCGACCGCGCAGCGACCGGGAATCCAGGGCAGCGGCGCGGGGCTCCCCCGCACCTCCCAACCTCGCCTTCCACGGGGCGTTACCCAAAGGTCTCCCTGCGCGGGAACGACGGTGCGGACGGAGGGTTAGGGGGTGGCGGTGGGGTGGTCGAAGGCGGCTTGGCGGCCCTGGGTGCGCTGGACGCGCTGGGCTGCCTGGTACATGGAGGCGTGCTGCGGGACCTCGAAGCGGTTGTTGGCGAGGAGCTCGGCGATGGTGCGGAGCTGCAGCTTGGGGTAGTCGCGCTGCCAGATGTCGGAGTGGTAGAAGCCGGCGGTGACGGCCTCGGTGTGCATTTCGCTGGTGGGCTCTTCGAGGGTGATGAAGAGGCCCAGGGCCGCCTGCTCGCGCTCGACGGTGCCCTTGAGGTCGCGGACGTCGCGGGATGAGACCTTGCCGCTCTTGACCTGGACGACGGCCTTGTGCATCGTGCGGCGGGGGCCGTCGATGAAGTAGATGACGCCGTCGATGCCCCGGTCGGCGCCCTTCTTGCCTTCTTCCCGGGGGAAGGCCTCCAGGAGCGACATGGCCCAGAACTGGAACTGGAAGCGGTCCTGCTCGGCCAGGGCGCGGGCGCTCCCGACGTCCTGGGGCTCGCCGACGACGTGGTAGTCGGGGCCTGGGTCGAGGTTGAAGGCGGTCTTGAGGCGGTTCTTCATGAGGGCGACGGCGAGATGGGTGATGTCGATGCCCAGCCACTGCCGGTCGAGCTTCTGCGCTGCGGCTATGGCCGTCCCGCAGCCGCAGAAGGGGTCGAGGACGACGTCGCCCTCGTTGGAGGAGGCGCTGATGATGCGCTCGAGGAGGGCTTGTGGCTTCTGGGTCGGGTAGCCGAGGCGTTCCTTTGCCTGGGAGTTGAGCGGGGGAATATCAGTCCACACATCTCCCAAGGGACGTCCCCGCTGTTCGTCCAAGTATCTCTTGAGTTGGGGAACGGACCCTGGACGGGTTTGAACTACGAGACCCTGGTCGTAGGCTGCCTGCATTCGCTCTTTCGTCCATCGCCAAACTCTGGTTATTCCCAAGAACTCGTAGGTCAGGTTCGGGCGATTTGGATTGGGGTTGATCAAGTTATCGAGCCGGTAAAGCCGGCCATCGGTGTCGCGGTGGCTGTATTTGGACGCCGTTTTGGGGTCAAGCGGGCTTTCGTGGTAGGGCTGGAATACGGCGTCAAGATTCCAGGTAGCTGACGCTGATTTCTGATACCCGATGACAATGTCGTGATTGCTTGGCAACTGCCTAGTCATCAAACCCTTGGCCAATGTCCGCTGCCACACGATTTCGTTCCTGAAATTCTCTCTCCCGAACACGGCGTCCATAAGCAGCTTGAGGTAGTGGCTGGCTGTCGGGTCGCAGTGGAGGTAGATGGAGCCGGTGGGCTTGAGCACGCGGCGCAGCTCCACCAGGCGCGGGGCCATCATCACCAGGTACGCCATCATGGCGTTGCTGCCGATGAACCCCCGGAAGGCGGAGACCATCTCCTTGACGTTGGAGGGCGTCGCCGGGTGCAGCATGATCTCGTTCTCGTAGGTGCGCTGGGCCTCCAGGGTCCACTCCCAGGTGTCGGTGAAGGCCCTGATCTGCGCGGGGGACTCCTCGCCGGACTTCTCCCGGAAGAGGACGTTGTAGCTGGCGTTGGAGTTGAAGGGCGGGTCGAGGTAGACCAGGTCCACGGACTCGTTGGGGACGTGGTCGCGCAGGACGGCGAGGTTGTCGCCGTAGTAGAGGGTGTTCGGCATGGTGTGGGTATTAGAGCACATGGGGGGAATGTCCCGCAACGCGCCCCCCGCGCCCACCCCCAGCACACCCTCCCCCCACAAAGCCGTCGCGCCAGCGACCGGGAATCCCGCACCCCCCCTCCGTCATTCCCGCGAAAGCGGGAATCCAGGGTGGCTGGGCAGAGTGGGGCATCCCCCTCCCCCCACATGGCCGTCGCGCCAGCGACCGCGCAGCGACCGGGAATCCATCGCCCGTGGCCGGCCTCTATAGGCGAAGCCCCTTTCCGCTCATGGTGAGGCTCTCGAACCATGAGCGCCGCACAACGCCGCGACACAACGGGACCGTGCCAACCCCACCGTCATTCCCGCACCACCCCCGTGGCGACCCCGCAACCCCTCCCCCACATGGCCGTCGCGCCAGCGACCGCGCAGCGACCGCCGGCGACCCCTGCCATCCGCCACTGGCGCTTGCGCCGCGGCGGCTCTACACTTCCCTCATGCGTAACCCGACCTCCGCCCGCACCACCCCCGTGGCGACCCCGCAACCCTCCCCCCACAAAGCCGTCGCGCAGCGACCCGTCGTGGCAGCGACCCGCCCCAAAGCCAATCAAATCGCCAACCCCACGCCGAAGCTACCGCCGCGGCCCCAAAAGCAAACAACCACCCATTTTGCCCTTCCCAGCTTCAGAAAGCGCAAAAAAACCCCAAACTATCCTCCGAAGCTAAACATTCAAACCAGGCCTGTCGGCGACCCCGCTGTCGCCACCCCTCAACCCTCCCCCCACAAAGCCGTCGCGCAGCGACCCGTCGCGCCAGCGACCGGGAATCCAGGGTGGGGCCCCAGGCTGGTGGGGTCAGCTTGACCCCCCTTGCGGCCCTCGGTACACTGGCGCAAGCTTGGAATCGAGGGCCTTGTATCGGCTCGCAGGTTGGGAGGCACCCCTTGGCCGGCTCCACCGACATGGACCGCGCACGCGAAGCGGAGGAGGCCTGGCGCCGCGACACCGCGGACGCCCCCGAAGAGCCGCGCCTCTACAGCACCCTCTCGGACATCCCCGTGGAGCGCGTCTACACCCCCCTGCACCTGGAGGAGCGCGACTACCAGGGCGACATCGGCCTCCCCGGCCAGTTCCCCTTCACCCGGGGCGTCCACCCCACGGGCTACCGCGGCAAGCTCTGGACCATGCGCATGTTCGCGGGCTTCGGCACCCCCGCCGAGACCAACCAGCGCTTCAAGTTCCTGCTCGACCACGGCGAGACCGGCCTCAGCACCGCCTTCGACATGCCCACGCTCTACGGCTATGACACCGACGCCCCCCAGGCCTCCGGCGAGTTCGGCCGCTGCGGCGCCGCCGTCTCCTCCCTCCCGGACATGGAGGAGCTCTTCCAGGACATCCCCCTGGACCAGGTCACCACCTCCATGACCATCAACAGCCCCGCCGCCATCATCTGGGCCATGTACCTGGCCATGGCGCAACGGCGCGGCATCGCCTGGGACAAGCTCGGCGGCACGCTCCAGAACGACATCATCAAAGAGTTCACCGCGCAGAACGAGTACATCTTTCCCCCCGAACCGTCCATGCGCCTGGTCGTGGACACCATCGAGTTCGCGTCCCAACACGTCCCGCGCTGGAACCCCGTCAGCGTCAGCGGGTACCACATCCGGGAGGCCGGCGCCACCGCCGTCCAGGAGCTGGCGTTCACCCTCGCCGACGGCATGGCCTACGTGGACCACGCCATACAGCGCGGCCTGGACGTCGACGACTTCGCGCCCCGCATCAGCTTCTTCTTCAACGTGCACAACGACATCCTGGAAGAGGTCGCCAAGTTCCGTGCCGCCCGCCGCATCTGGGCCACCGAGATGCGCGACCGCTACCACGCCCGCAACCCACGCTCCTGGTGGATGCGCTGCCACGCCCAGACCGCCGGCGTCTCCCTCACCGCGCAGCAGCCGGAGAACAACGTCGCCCGCGTCGCCCTGCAGGCCCTCGCCGCCGTGCTTGGGGGCGCGCAGTCCCTGCACACCAACTCCCTCGACGAGGCCTGGGCGCTTCCCACCGAGCAGGCCGTCCGCACCGCCCTGCGCACCCAGCAGATCATCGCCCACGAAAGCGGCGTCACGAACACCGTCGACCCCCTGGGCGGCAGCTGGTTCATCGAGCGCCTGACCGACCAGATGGAGGAGGAAGCGCGCGACTACTTCCGCCGCATCGACGACCTCGGCGGCGTCCTCCCGTGCATCGACAACGGCTTCTTCGTCCAAGAGATAGCCCGGGCTTCCTACCGCTACCAGCGGGAGGTCGAAGCCCGCCAGCGCGTCATCGTCGGCGTCAACGACTACGTCACCCAGGAGGCGCCGCAGATACCGCTGCTCCGCGTCGACAAGAAGGGCGAGCAGCGGCAGATCGACCGCCTCGCAGAGCTGCGGCGGACGCGCTCCTCCCGGGACGTTCAGGAAGCCCTCGCAGACCTGCGCACCGCCGCACGCGGCGCCGGGAACCTGATGCCCCACCTCCTGAGCGCCGTCAGCGCCCACGCCACCCTCGGCGAAACGATGGACGTCCTGCGGGACGTCTTCGGCGAGTACACTGCCCACTCCATGGCCTGAGGCCCGCTCGCCCCGTGGCACGCTCCGTCGAAATCCGCACGAGATTGCGCGGCGATTTTCGGTTGCGTTGCCAGCACCGCCTGGCTTATCGAAACACTCCCAACGGGCGGCCGTATGTGAGTTGACGGGCTTCGACACCCTCTGATAGAGTGGGGGCGCTTCTCAGGAGGCGCCGAGGCGCAGGGACCGGACCGTGGCCTGTGCGGAGTGGGCTCCCGCCGGGCCAAGCACCCACGGACACGACAATCTCACGGACCCAACGCTATCCGGAACGAGGGGGAGGTACACCGTGAAGCTTACTATTTCCGTACTCAAGGCAGACGTCGGCTCCATTGGCGGCCACACCAAGCCCTCCGAAGCCATGATGCAGACCCTCCGCGGCGAAATCCAGGGGGCTGTCAACCGCGGCCTCATCATCGACGGCTTCGTCTCGCACACCGGCGACGACATGGCCCTCATCATGACCCACACCAGGGGCATCAATGACACCACCCTGCACCAGTTCGCCTGGGACACCTTCCTGGAGGCCACGTCCGTAGCCCAGAACCAGGGCTTCTACGGCGCAGGCCAGGACCTCCTGGTCGATGCCCCGTCGGGTAACCTCCGCGGCGCCGGCCCCGGGGTCGCAGAGCTCGAGTTCGATCACAACCCCGTGAAGAGCAACAAGGTCCGCCCCGCCGAGTCCTTCATGGTCTTCGCCGCAGACAAGTGCGGCCCCGGCGCCTACAACCTCCCGCTCTTCCTCTCCTTCGCCGATCCCATGTACTGCGCCGGCCTCATGCTTCCCAAGCTCATCGGCGGCTTCCGCTTCAACGTCATCGACATGAACAATACCGCCGGCGACAGCATCCTTGAGCTCAACGCCCCAGAGGACTACTATCGCATCACCGCCCTCCTCCGGGACAACGAGCGCTTCGGCATCGACAGCATCGTCTCCCGCACCGACGGGGAGCCCGCCGCCGCCGTGACCGCCCAGCGCCTCCACAACGTCGCGGGCACCTACACCGGCAAGGACGACCCCGCCGCCATCATTCGCAACCAGGGCGTCTTTCCCGCGCCCGAAGAGATCCTGCTCTCCTTCGCCAAGGTCCACTACGTCGGCGGCGACGCCCGCGGCTCCCACGTCATGCCGCTGATGCCCGTCCCCATGAACACCCCCGTCACCGGCGTCTACTGCCTGCCCATCGTCTCGTGCCTCGGCTTCTCCATGAACGTGGAGGGCCTGTTCTCCGACCACCACATCGACTTCTTCGACAATCCCGCCTGGGACTGGGTCCGCCTCAAGGCGCAGGAAAAGGCCCTGGAAATGCGCGCGCAGGGCTGGTCCGGCGCAGCCATGCTCCCCTACACGGAGCTGGAATACAGCGGCTTCCGCGATACCGTCACGGACCTGGTCAACCAGTTCACCTTCCGCGACGGCGCCGGCACCAACGGCAAGGCCCGCGCCAGCAAGCGCGCCGGCACCCGGGGCAAGTAGCACGGACACGCTCCTCATCGCTACCGGCAACCAGGGCAAGGCCAGGGAGCTCGCCCAGCTCCTTGCCGACGTGCCGTGCCGGCTCCTCTCTCTGCGCGACGTTGGCATCGACGCCGACGTGGAGGAGGTCGGCGCCACCCTGGAGGAGAACGCCGCCATCAAGGCGCGGGCCTACGCCGGCATGAGCGGCCTCCGGACCATGGCGGACGACTCCGGACTGGAGGTGGACGCCCTCGACGGCGCGCCGGGGCCCTTCTCCAAGCGCTTCGCCGGAGAGGGCGCCTCCGACCAGGACCTGGTCGAGTACCTGCTCCGCAAGCTGGAGGGCGTCCCGTGGGAGCAGCGCGCCGCGCGCTTCCGCTGCGTGATCGCCCTCACCGGGCCCCATACCGACGTTCGCTTGTACCACGGCCAGTGCCCCGGTATCATAGCCTTGGGGCCCAAGGGCGCCGGGGGCTTCGGCTACGACCCGGTCTTCTTCCTTCCGGACGCGGGCCTGACCATGGCGGAGCTCACCATGGAAGAGAAGAACCGGCTCAGCCACCGCGCCAGGGCGGCCAGGGCCCTCGCAGAGGCCCTCAGGCAGGAAGCCTAGCCGCGCACCGCACAGCCGCCCGCGGCGGAGCGCCGGCACGATGTACTTCGACTACCAAGGAACCGGTTGTGGCACCAGTCTCGGATACCCTGGGACGGCCAATCAGAGACCTGCGCATCTCTGTGACGGACCGCTGCAACTTCCGTTGCCCCTACTGCATGCCCGCCGAGGTCTACGGCGAACGCTACCGCTTCCTCCCGAAATCCGAGGTCCTCAGCTTTGAGGAGATCGCCCGCCTGACCCGAGTCCTCGTGAAGCTTGGCGCCGTCAAGGTGCGCCTCACCGGCGGCGAGCCCCTGGTCCGCAGCCAGGTCGAGACACTCGTTGAACAGCTCTCCGGCATCCAGGGCATAGAAGACCTCACCATGACAACCAACGGCTACCTGCTCGCAGAGAAGGCCCAGGCCCTCAGGGACGCCGGCCTCCACCGGGTCACCGTCAGCCTGGACTCCCTCGACGACGACGCCTTCAAGCAGATGAACGGCAGGGGCTACGGCACCCGCCGCGTCCTCGCGGGCATCGAAAAGGCCGCCGAGGTTGGTCTCGCCCCGGTCAAGATCAACGCCGTCGTCCAGCGCGGCGTCAACGACCACACCATCGTGGACCTCGCGCGCCACTTCAAGGGCACCGGGGCCATCGTCCGCTTCATCGAGTTCATGGACGTCGGCAACCTCAACGGCTGGAAGCTGGACCAAGTGGTCTCCGCCGACGAAATCGTCGCCCGCATCCACGCAGAGCTGCCCCTCGTGCCCCTGGAGCCCAACTACACGGGCGAGGTTGCCCTGCGCTATCGCTATGCGGACGGCGAGGGCGAAATCGGCGTCATCGCCTCCGTCACCAAACCCTTCTGCGGCGACTGCACCCGACTGCGCCTCTCCCCAGAGGGCCAGCTCTACACGTGCCTCTTCGCCAGCATCGGCTACGACCTCAAGCGCCGACTCCGCTCGGGCGCCTCCGACGACGAGCTGGAGGAGCGCATCGTCAACCTCTGGCGCGTCCGCAGCGACCGCTACTCGGAGGAGCGGGCCTCCACCCCAGCGCCAGCCCAGCGCAAGGTGGAGATGTACCACATCGGAGGGTAGGGCGCCCTGCCGGTGTATGCTGGCCGTGGAGAACCTGGCAGTCCCCGTACGGAGGACATGGCATGGCCGGAGAGAAGACACCGAATCGTCCAACACCGCTAAAGGAAGGGTACGAGCATAAGCCCCTTCCGGCTGACGGTAGACCGGCCCCACCTCCGCCTCCCTCGGCTGAGCGGCTCACTCACCTGGACGAGCAGGGGCGCGCGCGGATGGTGGACGTGGGTTGGAAGGATGAGACGGAGCGGGAGGCCGTGGCTGCCGGATCCGTCATCATGCAGCCCGAGACGCTGGAGCTCATCGCAGCCGGAAGCGTCGCCAAGGGCGACGCGCTCTCAGTCGCCCGGATCGCGGGAATCATGGGCGCCAAGCAGACCCCCAACCTCATCCCGCTCTGCCACCCTATCCCGCTCAGCAGCGTCGCCGTGGAGCTGGAACTGGACCCCGCTCGCAGCGCCGTAGACATCACCGCCACCGCCAGGACCACCGCCCGCACCGGCGTCGAGATGGAGGCGCTCACCGCCGCCGCCATCGCCGCCCTCACCATCTACGACATGTGCAAGGCCACAGACCGGGGCATGCGCATAGACGGCGTCCGCCTGATTCGCAAACGCGGCGGCAAGAGCGGCGACGTAGACCTGCCGTAGGGGACCTCTCAACAGGGCTGGCCTCACTAGGAGTGAGGGGGATGCCCCGCGCCACGCCGCCACCCTAGATTCCCGCTTTCGGAGACCCTTGCGTAACTCCCCGTGGAGGGCGAGGTCGTGAAAGTGAAGCAGGTCCCGCCAACCTGCATCCCCTCCCCTGGATTCCCGCTTTCGCGGGAATGACGGCGGGTGGGTACGGAAATGACGGTTATGCAAAGGTCTCCTTTCGCGGGAATGACGAAGTGGGTGTGCGGGTATGACAAGGAGGGGTGCAGGGATGACGGGGGTGGGGCGAATTGCGGGGCGCTTGCTTGCGCTGGGCTTCGGGTGGGGCTAGGTCCGGCTCGTCACCACAGGCCGACTGCTCATGGACACCAACAGCAGGAGGCCCATCGTAACCGCCAACAGGACTGCCGAGCTGATTCCCAGCGACCAGTGAATCCCCACCCACGCTCCCCACACCCCCACCGTCACCCCGCTGCCCACGCGAAGCCCCAGCTGCGCCATGTTGAACAACCCAAGCACTCGGCCCCGCTTCTGCGGGGGCGCCTGGAGCTGGACCAGCGTCATCGACATGGCGCTGAACGCCAGGTTCAGGGCCCCGCCCACGAACAGGGCTGCCAGGGCGACGGCGAAGTGCGTCGCCGCGGCGAACACCACGATGGATACACACCACAGACCAGCCAGCACAATCGCCGTGCGCGCCCGGGCCTGTAGCACCCCCGTGCCCTCCAGGGCCAGCCCACCGGCGGCGGCTCCGGCCCCGTGCGCCGCCAGCAAGACGCTGTAGAGGAGACCCTGGTTGTCTGCCCCCAGGTCCTCGGCGAACTGGGGCATCTGCGGCTGGAACGCGCTGCCCACGAGAAGCGAGCTGAACCCCGCCAGGGCGATCATCGCCAGGATGGTCCGGTTCTCAGCCACCTCCCGCAGCACCCGCACCGCTTCCAGTACTCCAGCCTTCGCCGCATCCCGGCTCAGCCCCTCCCGCAGGTGGCCCGTATAGGGCGTGACCAGCAGCCACGCGACAAGGGGCAGAAACAGCGTCGCGTTCACCATCAGCCCATAGGAGGGCCCCAGGAAGTACAGCAGCCCTCCCCCAATGGCCGGGCCGAGCAGCAGTCCCAGGTGGCGCGCCATCGCGTTCATGCGCACCGCGCTCTGGAGGTGCTCCGGCCCCACGATGTCGTGGATGATGATCTGCGTCGCGGGCGCCCGGAACGTCCCGGAGAGCCCGTGGAGTATGAGCAGCACTACCGCGTGCCACATCTGCAGGCTGCCGGTCAGGAACAGGAGCGCCCACGACATCGACAACCCGATGGACGCCGCCTGCGACACCTGTATGATCTTCCGGCAGTCGAACCGGTCCGCCAGCATTCCAAAGTGCACGCCGAAGAGTAGGAAGGGCGCCCAGTGGCTGATCACCGCGAAACCCGCCAGCGCCGGTGAATGGAACGCCTGAAACATCACCCAGTAGCTGATGATGTGCTCGACGTTGTCCCCCATCATGGAGGGCAGACCCGTCAGGAAGTAGCCGCGAAAGGCGCGGTGGCGCAGCGCCGCGAATGGAACCGTCTTCGGACGGGACTCAACCGGGGCGCTGGGACTCCTGTTCACGCATGCTCCTTTGCGCAGCCGCCAGAGCCACGCCCGCCCTCGCCACTCGGCGTCCGCCGCCGCGGCGGAGACCCGTTGTCAGCCCCGCGGAGCCAGCCAGTCCGCCCGGGCGACGGGCGCCATCACAGCAGCACGGGGCCAGTCTCTGGCGGGGCCAGCAGCCCGCCCCCTACCACAGCACCTTGCCTCTGATGTCTCTCTCCAGGTCGGGCGAGGAGCGTGTCCACAGGTCCAGGCTCAGGTACTTCCACCCGCCGTCCGCCAGCAGACACACAATGTTTCCCTTTTCCATCCGCTGCGCCACCCGCACCGCGCACGCCATCACCGCCCCCGAGGAGACCCCCGCGAACACGCCTTCCTTCTCCATCAGCTCCCGCGTCATGCCAAGCGCGTAGGTACTCTCGATCATGATGCGGGAGTCGAGCAGCGACAGGTCCAGGATGGGCGGGATGAAGCCCTCCTCCAGGCTGCGCAGTCCCTGGATAACGTCGTCCGGGTGCGGGGCCACCGCCACCACGCGAATGCCGGGGTTGTGCTCCTTCAGACGCCGCCCCACCCCCATCAGCGTACCCCCCGTGCCGAGGCCCGCCACGAACACGTCTATCTCCGGCAGCGCCTCCAGTATCTCCACCGCCGTGGTCTCGTAGTGCGCCAGCGGGTTCGCTTCGTTGCCGTACTGGTACGGCATGAAGTACCGGCCCGGTTCCTTCTCCACCATCTGCTGGGCCACAATGATCGAGTGGTTCGTGCCGAAGTTGGCGTCGCTGTACTCGATCTCCGCCCCGTACGCCCGCAGGAGCTGGCTCCGCTCGGGGCTCACGCTGCCCGGCATCACCACCTTCAGCCCGTAGCCCTTGACCTTGCACACCATGGCGAGGCCAATCCCCGTATTGCCGCTGGTGGGCTCCAAGACGGTCTGCCCGGGGGTCAGCGCCCCCTCCCGCTCCGCCTTCTCGATCATGTACTTGGCGATGCGGTCCTTCACACTGCCCGTCGGGTTGTTCCCCTCCAGCTTCGCAAAGAGGCGCACCCCGGGCTTGGGGCTTATCTGTGGAAGGTATACCAGGGGCGTATTGCCCACCGTGTCGAGGATATTGCGCTTCAGCTTCCCGGTCTCGAACCCCTGGACCCCGTCCGCATCCGACTCCGAGCGCGTGCCCCCGGGGCCGCGCCCCGGAGCCGTATAGGGTCCTTCACGCTGCATGCTTCGCTGCTACTCCCGGCCCGCCGCCAACCGGCGCGCTGCGCCGGCGGGGGCGTGCCCAATCCCGGGCAGTCCTGCCTAGCCCGTCACTGCGGTCCCCGAGGGGAGCCCGCAGAACACTTCGTAGTCTATGAGTTCCGTCACCGTCGGCTCCGCCCCGCACAGCGGGCACTTCGGGTTCTGCCGGATCTTCACCGTGCGGAACTCCATGTTCAGTGCGTCGATCAGCAGCAGCCGGCTGGACAGCGTCTCCCCAATGCCCAGCAGCAGCTTCAACGTCTCCGTCGCCTGGATGCTCCCCACCAGTCCCGTCAGCGCGCCCAGCACTCCCGCCTCGGCGCAGTTGGGCACCGCTCCCGGCGGCGGCGGGGCCGGAAACAGGCACCGGTAGCACCCCTTGCCGGGCAGGTACACCGTCGCCTGCCCGTCGAAGATCAGGATGCTCCCGTCCACCAGCGGTTTGTTCAGCAGATAGCAGACGTCGTTGACGAGATAGCGCGACGGGAAATTGTCCGCGCCGTTCACCACCACGTCGTACTGGGACACAATCTCCATCGCGTTTTCAGACGCCAGCCGCGTCTCGTGGACCACCACGTTCACGTCGGGGTTGTAGCGCCGGATGCTCTCCTGCGCCGAGACCACCTTCGGCCGCCCCACACTCTCGTTGTTGTGCAGGATCTGGCGCTGAAGGTTGGACAGGTCCACCACGTCGAAGTCCACGATCCCTATGGTCCCCACGCCCGCCAGCGCCAGGTAGACCGCCGACGGCGACCCCAGCCCCCCTGCTCCCACGATCAGGACCTTGGAGTCCATCAGCTTCCGCTGCCCCTGGCTGCCCACCTGGGGCATGATGATATGGCGGCTATACCTGTTGACCTGCTCCGGGGTCAGGGTCCGGGCTTCCGTCGTGCTCATTGGTCCATCTCCTCTTCTTCGTGACCGCCATGTCCTTGCGTTCCCAGGCTTTCCCCTTCCATCGCGGCCGGGAAACACAGAAGGAAGCCCCTTCGCCAGCGCTGCGCTTCCTGGCGCTCGCACCCCGTGGAGCGGGCCAGAAGAGGCCGTGGTGTCAGGGCTTCGCTGCCTGGGTTGGCGGGCTAGATCTGGTAGACGCCCCGGCTGCCGATCTGCCGCTGGCGGTGCGCCAGATCGCCAATCGTGGTAGAACCAAGCACCCTCTGGACAGCCTCCTCCACCGAGTGCCATACTCCCCGCTGGGCGCAGGTGTCGGACAGGGTACACTCGCTGGGCTCGTCAAGACAGTCAAGGGGCGCCGCCGTGCCCTCCAGGGTGTCCATCACCATGTCCAGGGAGATGTCCTCGGGCAGCCTTGCCAGGATGTGGCCGCCCTGCGGTCCCCGGCGGCTCCGCACGAATCCAGACCTGCTCAGAATCGCCATCACCTGGTCCAGGTAGGGCTCGGGAATCCCCTGCCGGGCGGCGATCTGCGCCGCCTGCACGGGCCCCTCGCTCCCGCTCTGGGCCAAGTCCACCAGGGCCCGAACTCCGTAGTCAACCTTCATGGGGACTCGCATCACATCCCCTCCCGTTCAACCCTCAACGCAGTATAGCATGGCGCTATGGGCCTCTCAACCGCGCCCCCATCTTCCACTGCCCCCTCAACCCGTGTAAAATACAATCCGTTCTCACAGGCACACGGCACTGCGTCGGAAGGAGCGATACGATCATGGTAACCCAGACCGCCAGCCTCCAGGTCCAGCCGCGCGCCGTTCTGGGCAAGCACGTGCGAAAGCTCCGCTCCCAGGGCGTGACCCCCATCCACCTCTACGGCAAGGACACAGAATCCCAGGCCCTGCAGGTCGACTCCGCTTCCCTCCGCCGCACGCTGGAGCTCGTCGGACGAAACCAGCCCGTCACCCTCAGAGTGGAGGGTCTCCCACAGCCCTACGTCACCTTCGTCCGCGACGTCCAGTTCCACCCCCTCAACAACTCCGTTCTCCACGTCGACTTTCTGCGCGTCGACGTCTCCCAGACCACCCGGGTTGAGGTCCCCATCTTCCTGGAGGGCGAATCACCGGCCGCCAAGCTCATGAGCGGCAGCCTCATCCAGACCCTCCACACCCTCATAGTGGAGGCGCTCCCCTTGGAAACCCCCGAGTTCATTGCGGCCGACGCCGCCACCCTCACCAACTTTGAAAAGGCCATCCACGTCTCTGACCTTGTCGTCCCGCCCGGCGTCGTCACCGTCCTGACCGACGCCGATCAGCTTGTGGCGCGCGTCACGCCGCCCGTGGCCAGCGAAGTCGCCCGGTCCGGGGAAGTCGCGCCCCAGAGTCTCGTGGATGAGGCGACAGAGGCGGATACCGGCGGTGCAGAAGCGTAGGGCCGCTCCCAACAGCCGCCCGGGAGCGCCGCCCCGCGCCGGCCTTGCCCCAATCCCGGCCGGACAAGGACCCCGGGCTACGTTAACGGGTTGGAGTCTCCATTGCGCCCTCTCCCTCTTCCGAAGGCTGCTCTCATTCTCCCTTCCCTCCTGATCGCCCTCGCCGCCTGCGAGGCGGACGCCGACGCCCCCTCGCTCGCGGCGGACCACCCAACACCCATTCCCGTCCTCGCCGCCCCGTCCTCTCAGCCGATCAACGGCTCCCAGGTTGCCCGCACAAGCGGCGGCGCCCTCACTGCCTCGGACCTCCCCTCCATTGCCGACGTCGTCGAAGCCGTCCGACCCGCTGTCGTCACCATCACCGTCCAGGCCGTTGACAGCGACTCCTTCTTCCGCCCCGTCACGTCCGTCCAGAGCGGCACCGGCGCGATCATCACCGAGGACGGCTACGTCGTCACCAACTACCACGTCATCCGGGACGCCGAGCGCATTATCGTCACGACCGACTGGGGCGACCGTATCGACGCCGAGGTCGTCGGGGACGACCAGGCCACCGACCTCGCCGTCCTCAAGCTGAACGCCGATCAGGCCTTGCCACGCCTCACCTTCGCGGACCCCGATGCCGTCAGAGTCGGCGACTGGGTCATTGCCGTCGGCAACGCGCTCGGCCTCCGCGGCGGGCCCTCCGTCACCCTGGGCGTCGTCGGCGCTCTGGACCGCAGCCTCCAGACCCGGCGCCTCTTCCTGACAGACCTCATCCAGACAGACGCAGCCATCAATGAGGGCAACAGCGGCGGGCCCCTCATTAACCTGAATGGCGAGATTGTGGGAATCAACACCGCCGTTCTCCGCGCAGCCCAGGGCATCGGCTTCTCCATCAGCTCCTTCACCGTCGTCCCCGTGGTGGAGTCCATCCTGAGGTCGGGCCGCGTCGTCTGGCCCTGGATCGGGATCAGCGCAGAGGACGTCACTCCCGCCCTGGCCGTCGAGGAGGACCTGGAGACCCAGGAAGGGGTCGTCATCCGGCGCGTCTGGACGGACAGCCCCGCCTCCGCCGTCGACCTGCACGCCGGCGACATCATTCTGGAGCTGGACGGGCATCCCGTGCCAACGCTGCGCAGCCTCCAACGGTTGATGAGAGAAATGTTTCGCGTCGAACAGGAGATAAGCATCAAGTACCGCCGCGACGGCAAGACCAAGGACCTCAGGCTCACCCTGGAGGCTATGCCCCGGTAGCCGCCGGGCCCCCGCGCCATGTCCGTACTCGTGAGAACCTCATGACTGACCAGCCAACCCCAATAGTTGAGACCGCGGGCGCTCGCCCCTACGGCCTCCTCATTCGCGGCGCCCGCGTCATCGACGGCACCGGGAGTCCCGCGTTCGTCGCGGACGTCGCCGTCCGCGACGGGCGGGTCGCCCTCCTTCGCGGCGACACGTCCCGCGTCCACGCCGACCGCACCATCGACGCCGCCGGCTGTGTCGTGTGCCCCGGCTTCATCGACGTGCACAGCCACTCGGGCCTCGCCGCTCTCGAGGACCCCCCCAACGAGGCCAAGGTGCGCCAGGGCGTCACCACCGAGCTGGTGGGCGTGGACGGCCTCTCCTACGCCCCCTTCTTCTCCGCCGCCGACCTCGACCTCTTCGCCGACCTCAACGCCGGCCTCGACGGCCGCCCCCCGCCCGGCGCCCTCTGGTCATCCGTTGCCGACTACCTGGACGCCCTGGACGGCAACACCCTCTGCAACACCGCCTACGTCATGGGCAACTCGGTACTCCGCATCGCCGTCACCGGCTGGCAGGACCGCAGACCCACCGGCCAGGAGGCGCAGCAGATGCGCGACCTCCTTCGCGCCGGCCTGCGTGACGGCGCCTTCGGCCTCTCAACCGGCCTCACCTATCCCCCTGGGAGCTACGCCGGCACCGACGAGCTCGTGGAGCTGTGCCGCAGCGTCGCCGCCGCCGGCGGCATCTACGTCACCCACGTCCGCTATGCCCTCGGCGACCGCTTCGCAGACCCCTACCGGGAGGCCATCGAGATCGGCCGCCGCAGCGGTGTTCCCGTGCACATCTCCCACCTCCACTCGCCCCGGCCGGGGGGGTCGCAGCCGCTGCTCCGTCTCCTCGATGACGCCGCCGAGGAAGGCCTCGACGTCACGTTCGACTCGTATTCCTACCCCTACTCCAGCAGCAAGCTCGCCGCCCTCGTCCCGGAGTGGGCGCACGAGGGCGGCCCCCGCGACTTGCTCCAGCGCCTCCGCGGCAAGCAATCGCGAGCCGACATGGCCGAGGACCCCGACTTCGCCTCCCGCGACCCGTCCCTCTTCCTCGTCACCGGCTTCACCAAGAGCAAGCTCCGGGACTTTGACGGCTGGTCCCTGGCCGCCATCGCGCAGGTCCAGGGCCGCCCCGTCGTCGATACGCTCTGCGACCTCCTCGTCCAGGAGCAGCTCGGCCTCTCCTACGTGGCTCTCGGCGGCAACCCCGTCAACATCCGCCGCTTCCACCAGCACGACGCCCACATGATGGGCAGCGACGGCCTCCTCCTCGGCCAGTGGCCCAACCCCAGGACCTATGGTGCCTATCCCCTGGTCCTCGGTGAATTCTGCCGCGACGAGGGACTCTTCGACCTCCCCCAGGCCGTCAGGAAGATGACCTCCTTCCCCGCACAGCGGCTCGGCCTCCCCGATAGGGGCGTCCTGCGCGACGGCTTCGCCGCCGACCTCGTCGTCTTCGACCCACGGCGCGTCCGCGCACGCGCCACGCTTGACTCGCCCCGCGAGTACCCGGAAGGCATCGACTACGTCATCGTCAACGGAGACCTCGTCATCGACCGCGGCGTCTACACCGGCCTCCGCCCAGGACGGGCCCTGCGCCACACCTAGCGGCCCCCGTCGGCCGTTCCCTCCATCGCGCGCCGCCACCCCGGCATCCGGGCGCTACATGGCCCGGCGGGCAATCGTTGACGCGTGACATTGGGAGTATAATGCGGCAGGTACAGACGCTCTGAGGCGCCCTGGTGCGTAACATTCGGAGGCCCAGGCCGGGTGACGTGATGGTCCGCCGGCCCAGGCCGGTAGAGACCCTCCCCACAGTTATTAATATTCCCATCCCCCGCGCCCATGACCGCGGGCTTGCTTCCCCAATGACCGTCATCATGGGCTTCATCCTGTTGGTGGCGTTGGGAACCCTCCTCCTCCTGCTGCCCTTCTCCAACACCCACGGCGGTCTGACACCCCCCGCCACCGCCCTCTTCACCGCCGCCTCCGCCGTCACCGTCACCGGCCTCGTCGTCGTGGACACCCCCGTGTACTGGAGCCTCGCCGGGCAGTCCATCATCTGGGTGCTCATCCTGGCCGGCGGCATGGGCTGGATGACCGTAGCCGGCTTCATGCTCATCATCCTCGGCCACCGCGTCACCCTCCCCCAGCGCCTCGCTCTCCGCGAGCCCCTCGGCACCACCCAGATCGGCGGGGTCCTCCGGACCATCCGCAACATGATGATCACCTTCCTTCTCCTCCAGCTCCTCGGCGGCGTCCTCCTCACCCTCCGCTTCCGTGACGTTTTTCAGTGGGACTGGCCTACCGCCGTCTGGCAGGGCGCTTTCCACGCCGTCTCGGCCTTCGGCAACGCCGGCTTCACCATCATGCCCCAGTCCGACAGCCTCAGCCGCTCCGCCGGCGACGCCCCCGTCCTCATCATCATGTGTGTCCTCATCATGCTCGGCGGCCTCAGCTACCCCGTCATTGCAGACACTGTCCGCAACCGCCGATTCGGCCGGTTCAGCCTGGACACCAAGATCGTCCTCACCGGCTCCGTCCTGCTCTGGCTCCTCGGCGCCCTCGTCATCTTCGCCTTCGAGTACGGTCAGCCGCAGACCCTCGGGCCCATGGACCCCGCCGACAAGCTCCTCAACGCCGCCTTCCACTCCATCAGCGCCCGGAGCGGCGGCTTCAGCTCCATCCCCGTTGGCGCCATGGTCCCCGCTGCGGCCTTCTTCGTCATGGGCCTCATGTTTCTTGGGAGCGCCTCCGCCTCCGTTGGCGGCGGCATCCGCCTCAACACCCTCGGCGTCCTTGTCTCCACCCTCGCCGCCTCCCTCTCGGGGCGCGGCCAGGTTACCGCCTTTGGCCGGGAGATCTCCGCAGACCAGGTCCAACGCGCCACCGCGGTCGTCCTCATGGCCGCGCTGTTCGTCTTTGTCGGCGCCTTTGTCCTCACACTCACCGAAGACGACCTCGTCTTCATCGACCTCTTATTCGAGACCGTCTCAGCCGTCGGCACCGTGGGCCTGAGCCGGGGCGTGACTCCGGACCTCAGCGTCTTCGGCAAGCTCCTCATCATCGCCGCCATGGCCCTGGGGCGCATGGGGCCCCTCGTCCTCGCCCTCTCCCTCATAGACCGCGAACAGCGTCCTCCCCTCTACCGCAATGTCCACGAACGCGTTAAAATAGGTTGAGCATCATGGAACGTAAACAGATCGTCGTCATCGGCCTCGGCCGGTTCGGGTCCAGCGCGGCCAACGCCCTCTACGAGATGGGCCACGACATCCTCGCCGTCGACAGCGACGAGGTCCGCGTCCAGGACACGCTCGGCAGGGCCACCTATGCCGTCCGCGGCGACGCCACCAGCGAGGCTGTCCTTCGCGAGCTCGGCGTTCCCAACTTTGACGTTGGCATCGTCGCCATCGGCTCTGCCATAGAAGCCAACATCATGGCCACCGTCCTTCTCAAGAGCCTCGGTATCGCCCACGTCGTCGCACGCGCCAAGAACAAGCTCCACGGCCAGACCCTCGAACGCGTCGGCGCCGACCGCGTGGTCTACCCGGAGCAGGAAATGGGCCTGCGCACCGCCCACAACCTCCTCAACAACAACGTCCTCGAGTACATGGAGGTCGGCGGCAACTTCGGCATCAGCAAGCTCAGGGTGGCCGATCTCCTCAGCCAGCAGACCCTCAAAGAGGCGGGGCTCACCGGGGCCCGCGACAGGTACGGCCTCGCGGTCCTCGCCATCCGTCGCGGCCAGAAGGTCATCCACCTCCCCGCTGAAGAGGAACGCATGCAGAAGGGCGACGTCCTCGTCATCGCCAGCGAATCGGACCGCCTCGAAAAACTGTTCGCGGAAAAGAACGGAAACTCCAAGTCTAGTTGAGGCCCCGCGCACCCTTGCACTCCCTCCCGCATGAGTCCATAATGCCCCACGTCACAAAATCCACTCCCCGGAGCCTTCTTCGCGTGCCAGCTCGCCGGCCGTCCCATTCTCTCTCCGGGCGCCAGGTCACATGCAAGTAGAACGACTGCTCTTGCCCCTCACCGGGCGGCCCGTCGATGAAGAGGCGGCCCGCATGGCCAGTGACCTCGTCCACAGGACCCGTGGCCGCGTGTACGCCCTCTACGTCATCGAAGTCCCCTGGCAGTATCCGGTCGACGCCGAGCTCCCGGACGCCACCGAAAGAGGCGGCCAGGCCCTCGACCGTGTCGAACAGCTCCTCAAGTCGCTCAAGTGCGACGTCGTCGCCGAGGTCCTCCAAACACGCGATAGAGGCCCCGCCATCGTCAACGAAGCTATGGAGCGCGACGCCGACCTCATCCTCATGGGCATGCCCTACCGGCGGCGCCACGGCGTCTTCTCCATGGGCGAAGCCATCCCGTACATTCTCAGAAGCGCACTCTGTCCCGTCCTTGTCCTCCGCGAACCCGTCCCTTCCCATGTCATCCACGGCCGCGGCGCCGAATCTCCACCTGTCGAGGCGCCGCTGTGAAGATCGTCCTCATGGGCTGCGGGCGCATCGGCTCAAACATCGCCACAACCCTGTGGCGCCACGGTCACCAGGTCACCACCATGGACACAGAGGCGGAGAACTTCCTCCTCCTCCCCCAGGAAATGGTGGAGCAGGAAGACACGACCCTCGTCGGTGACGGCACCCTGGAGGCGGACCTCCGCCAGGCCGGCCTCGAAAGAGCCGATGTCTTCGTCGCCGTTGCCGTCCGCGACAGCCGCAACGCCCTCGCCGCCCAGAAGGCCAGGTACATCTTCAACGTGCCCCGCGTCGTTTGCCGCATTGGAGACCCCGCCCGCCAGAAGATGTACCGCGACCTTGGCCTGGAGGCCGTCAGCCCCACCGAGTCCACCTCCACCTCCATCCTTCGCGCCGTGGAGCTCTGACCTGAACACGATTCACCGTCCTGCCAATACGGGCGGCCCTCCAGTGAACGGCCTTACGGGTCGCTCCCGCGTCCCTCATGCCGCCCGCAAGGGGACCCCAACCTCCATCCACCGCCGCCAGTCCCAAAGCCTACCGCCGTGCGCGAACGCGGCGTGAGACTGCCGCGAGGAAGGTGAAAGAGCGAGAGCGGTGTACATCATTGTCGTAGGTGGCGGCAAAGTCGGCTATCACCTCACCAGCGCCCTGGTCAACGGCGGCCATGAGGTCTTCGTCATCGACCGGGACGCCAAGAAGGTCGCCGACATTGTGGACGACTTCGGGGCCATCTCCCTCAAGGGTGACGGGGCCGAGCCCAGCGTCCTCGCCGCCGCCGGCGCCTCCCGCGCCGACCTTCTCATCGCCACCACCGGCAGCGACGAGGACAACCTCGCCGCCTGCCAGCTCGCCATGCACGTCTTCAACGTCGGGCGCACCATCTCCGTCGTCAACATCCCGGAAAACGAGGTCCTCTTCAACCTCCTGGGCATAGACCTCACCGTCAGCAGCACCCAGGTCATCTTGTCCGGCATAGAAGAGGAGCTCCCGGAGCGCTCCCCCATTCACGTCCTCCCCCTCCGCGGCAGCTGGGAGGTCGTCCGGTTCGAAATCCTCGGCGACTCCGCGGTAGCCGCCAGCCCATTCCACGAGGTCCCCCTGCCCCCCGAAACCCAGATCGTCGCCCTCATCAGTCGTGACGGCCACGTCAAACCCATCAACGGTGACACCACCATCGACCCCCACGACGAGGTCATCGCCCTCGCTACCGTCGACAGCGCCGAGGCCCTCCACAAGCTTCTCACCGAGCAGGAGTGATCCCGTGAGCCGCCTCGCCTACCTCGGCCCCCCCGGCACCTTCTCCGAGGAAGCCGCTGTCCGCTACGCCCCACAGCACGAGCACATCCCCTTCCCCTCCATCCCCGCCGTCGCAGAGGCGGTCCAGGCCCGTATGGCCGACGACGGCATCGTGCCCATCGAGAACAGCCTCGAGGGGGCCGTCAACGACACCCTCGACCTGCTCATCCACGATTCCCAGCTGCGCATCCACGGCGAGACCGTCATCCCCATCGAGCACTGCCTCCTCACCACACCGGGCACCGACCCCGCCTCCATTCGCGCCGTCTACTCCCATCCCCAGGCCCTCGGTCAGTGCCGCCAGTTCCTCGAGCGCTCCTTCCCCGGCGCCACCCCCGTCGCCGCCCTCTCCACCGCCGCCGCCGTGGAGGAGATGAAGCGCAGCGCTGTCCCCGCCGCCGCCATCGCACCCCGGCGAGCCGCCGACCTCTACGGCGCGGACGTCCTCGCCGCCGCCATCCAGGACCGCCCCAACAACGTCACCCGCTTCGTCGTTCTCGCACCCGCCGACCATCAACCCACCGGCGCCGACAAGACCTCCCTCTGCTTCTTCTTCGGCGACGACCGCCCCGGCCTCCTCTACGCCGTCATGGGAGAGTTCGCCCGCCGCGGCATCAACCTCACCAAGATCGAGTCCCGCCCCACCAAGGTGGAGCTCGGCACCTACGTCTTCCTCGCCGACCTGGAGGGACACCGGGAGGATCCCGTCGTCGGAGAGGCCCTGGAAGCTGTGCGAGGCCACGTCTCCCGCCTCAAGGTCTTCGGCTCCTATCCCCGTGCCTGGCCTTAGCTGCCCGGCCAAATACCCCCTGTCGTGAAGAGCGTCGCGGGCGCCTAGCCCGCCACCCGTGACGGCCTGCGCCCCTCCGGCTTCCTTACCTCGCCAGGCCCGGCGCAGCGGCCATGCGCGCAGACGCAACCCCCGCTGCCGCGGGCTTGACAGGCAACACCCTCTGGGCTAGCGTGCTCGCATCGGCCGGGCCGCACCGCCGCAATCGCGCCCGGCCATCACTGCGGGAGGGAATATGGAGTTTGGGTCCTTCATGGAGTTCCACACGCGCGACGGCATGACCCAGGCCGACGCTTTCGCCGAGTCCTTCGCCCACGTCGACATGGCAGAGCAGCTCGGCCTCGACGCCGTCTGGCTCGCCGAGGCCCACTTTGCCCCCAGCCGCTCCGTCCTCTCCTCTCCCTTCATGCTTGCCGCCGCCATCGCCGCCCGGACCAACCGCATCAAGGTCGGCACCGCCGTCCTCCTGCTTCCCCTAGGCAACCCCCTCCGCATCGCAGAGGAGGCCACCACTCTCGATCACGTCAGCCAAGGCAGATTCGAGTTCGGCGTTGGCCGCAGTGGCCTCCCCGGCGCCTACGAGGGCTACAACATCTCCTACGCCGAGAGTAAGGACCGCTTCTTCGAATACCTCGATATCATCCTCACCTCCTGGACCAAGGAGCGCTTTTCCTATCAGGGCAACTTCTACTCCTACGACGATGTCTGCCTCACCCCCAAACCCTACCGCGAACCCCATCCCCTCGTCCGCATCGCCGCCACCACCTCGGACACCTTCCCTGTCATCGGGCAGATGGGCTTCCCCCTGTTCGTGGGCATCAGGACTCTCCCCGTCCCGGACGTCGCCCAGCAGGTGCAGAGCTACATCCAGGCTTGGGAGGAGGCCGGGCACACCGACCCCGTGGACATCTCTCTCCGCGTCCCCGTCTACGTCGCCGAGACCAGGGAAGCCGCCCTCACCGAGCCCGCGGAGAGCTTCATGCGCCAGTTCCGCAGGGTCGGCGGGCAGCTCACCAGTTCCCTCACCAGCGCCGGCGTCACCGCCGCGGAGCAGCGCTCCGAGCGCGGCCAGCGCATGGCCGAGCTCACCTGGGACGACGTCCAGGGTCAGCGCATCGTTGTCGGCACCCCGGAGATGGTCGTCGAGCAGCTCCAGATGATGCGGGAAGAGCTCCACCTCAGCAGCATGGTCGTCGAGTTCAACGCCGGCGAGGTCCTCCCTCCCGATCTCGTAGCCAACTCCCTGCGCCTCTTCTGCGACAGGGTCGTGCCTGCCTTCAAGTGAACCCACCGGCCGCGGGACTCACCGCGGGCGGGACCGGGCGCCGCCGCCCCGACCGCGTGCAAGCGCCCCAGAGTGGGCGGCAGCCCAGAGCGAAGGAGGATGCGGCATGGCGGTGAAGCTGGAACGCATCGGCCACTGCGCCCTCCGCGTCCGGGACGTGGAGCGGCCCAAGCAGTTCTACACGGAAGTCCTGGGCTTTCAGCTCATGGAGCAGGACCCCGTCCACGGCGGCGTCTTCATGGGCCTGCCCAATGACGGCCACACCATCGACATCTCGTCCGTCAGCGGCTCAGAGGCCGCGCCTCCGCCGGCCCGCGGCAGGGACGCCCTTGGCGTGCGCCACCTCGCCTTCAAGACCGGCAGCTACGAGGCCCTCAGAGAGGCCTACGACACGCTCCTCGCCCATGGGGTCCGCGTCGAGAGGATGATCGACCACGTGAGCCAGCGCAGCCTCTACTTCGCCGACCCCGACGGCAACCAGCTCGAGATCTACTACGAATACCCCAACGCCCGCGACCTCTTCGTGCAGGGCCGCGGCGACCGGGACACCCCCTTCACCTGGCAGGACCCCCTGCCCCCCTGGGCGGCCGGGCAAGCATAGCGACGGGGCCAATACAGCTGACGTCGGCCCTCTACTGCCACGCGCCCAGGATGACCCCGCCGATGGCCAGGACCACCACCGGGTACCCCGTATTGATCAGGTACAGCTTCATCGGGCGGCCCTCGAAGCGGTACTGCACCGCCTTTATGGTCGCGACGAACCCCACGCCCGCGATGAGACCCACGACGAGCCCATCCACAGGCCCGCTCGCACCCGTCGCCTGGACCAGGACGGCCAGCGCCAGCATCCCGATCGCCGCGCACGCCAGGGCGAGGACGTAGTCCCCCCAGGGGGCACCTCCCGACTGTACTTCCTCCTTGCTCTTTCCCACCGCAGCCAGCCACGGGTTCGCAAGAAGCCCGTACCACGCCGCGCCGCCGGCAAACTGCACGATCACCGCGGCGACCACCGCGAGGTAGTTGATGCCGCCCAAGTCAATGCTCATCTTGCCCTCCTGTTGGATCTGCGGATTCCTGATAGTCCAACCGGTCCGAGTAAAGGCTCCCAACCCAATCTGCTACCATATCTTAGGTGTGGAATGTCCCCAATGAAACAACTCGGTGATGCATTGCTACGGCCTTTCCCGCTCCCCGCGACCTTTCGCGCCCTCCTTGCAGGCTATGACCGGACGCAAGTAGCCATCGGAAAGTCCCGTGCAAAGACCTTTCGGCTCCAGCTCTCCCACCGTCCGCCCCTCTATCTCAAGATCGCCGGCAAATGGCCCAGAAGAGACCTCCTAGAAGAGAGGAACGTCCTCCGCTGGCTCGTTGGGAAGCTGGCTGTCCCGGATGTCTTGCTATTCGACGAAGATCAGACCTCCGAATACCTCCTTCTCACCGAGGTTCCCGGCACCGATGCTGCCAGCTTGACCGGCGGCATCACCAGAGCCGACCTGGTCAGAGTCCTAGCTCGGGGCCTTCGTGCCATCCACGCCGTCTCTCCCCAGGGTTGCCCCTTCGATAGGTCCCTGGAACGCGAAATCGAGCTCGCAGCGTTCAACGTCTCTCACAACCTGGTCGATGCGCAAGACTTTGATGCGTCCAGGATTGGCAGGTCGGTCAAAGACCTGTATCAGCAGCTCCTCGCCAGCAGACCGGCAACTAGAGACCGTGTATTCACCCACGGCGACTACTGCCTTCCCAACGTGATCCTCCAAGGAGGACGAGTCACCGGGTTTGTGGACTGGAGCCGAGCGGGGGTTGGGGACCCCTACAGGGACCTGGCCTTGGCTGCGCGGAGTATCAGGAAGAACCTGGGGCCAGGCTTGGAAACTGCATTCTTCAGCGAATACGGCATCCATGGTCCCGACGCCGCAAGAATCGAGTACTACACCCTGCTGGACGAGTTCTTCTAGACGACCCTGCCGTGGGTCTGCATGCCCCGGTCTGCTCACCCCTAGCCCGTCTCCACACGGTAGATGACCACGCCGTCCTCCTCGTACACCGTTTGCAGGGCGCCCGACTCCGCCATCCCCCCAAACTTGGCCAACCCCTCGGCGGGGTAGTAGTGCTGCTCCGTCTGCCCGACGTACACGTAGCGCACCCCGTATCGCGCAAGCAGCCGGGACGCCTCCCCCGTGTCCGTCGTCGAGTACAGCAGCGCCACGTCGGCCGCGCGCGCGTCCACGGCCTCGCAGTCGCCCAGGCCGCACTTTCGGTACGCCTCATGCCAGCGCCAGCCCAGCACTGTTGGCAGCCCCGTGTACGTCGATACCCGCGCGCCCCAGCTGTACTCGGGGGTCACCGCCTCCAGCACCACCGGCGAGCCCTCTACCGTCTCCCTCAGCCACCGGACCGCCCGCGCGTCCTTCTCCAGCTCCACCTCGCCCAGGCCGTCCGAGTAGCGCGCCCCCGCCATGAAGGCCGTGCCGTCCAGCGTCGCCGGCAGCGGCTGGAAGCGCTGCTCCACACGCTCCCTGGTCCCCAGCACCGGGTACACGCTCGCGCCAAGCACCAGCACCGCCAGCGACGCCGTCCAGAGCAACCGGCCGAGGCCGCGCCGACCCGCTGCGCCCCGCACCAGCCCCACGTGCCACAGCGCGTACGCCCCCGCCAGCGCCAGGAACACCCACCCGTGCATGTACAGCTTGAACACCGTATTGAGCCGCTCGATGTCCCGGCCCACCACCACCAGGTCCACGGCGGCGCCCAGGGCCAGAGTCACCGCCGCCAACAGCAGCACGAAGGCCGGGACGGGCGTAGCGGGCGCACCGGGCTGACCCGCTCCCCCGGTTGTCACCGCGAGCCACAGCAGCAACAGGAGCGGCGTCAGCAGCGCCAGCAGCAGCCCCACCGTCGGGAAGCCGGCCCACACCAGCGCCCCCACCAGCGTCGCCGTCGCCACGCCCGCCAACGCCAGCGCCCAGCGCAGCGGCCGGCGGGCCTCTCCCCGCAGCCAGGCCGCCCCCCGGGGCATCGCCTCCCGGCCCCACCGCCGCAGCTCGAAGGCCGCCAGGCTCATCACCAGAAACAGGAACAGGCCGTGGACCATCAGGTAGCTCGCCAGCGGGGTCTGCGCTGGGCTTGGGCTGAGGCCCGTCAGCGCCCCCTCCAGGCGGAGGTGGTAGGGGAGCCAGGGAAGCACCGCGGCCGCCGCCAGCACGCCGGCCAGGCCGGACACCCGTCCCAGCAACCGCCAGCTCCATCTCCGCGTGGCCAACCACTCCCCACCGGCCAGCACCGCCAGGGCCACCAGGAAGTACGTCGGAAAGTCCCAGGCGTTGATAGCCCACAGGGCGCCTACCACCAGGCCCAGCGCCGCCGCTCCCGCCGCCCGCCGCCCCCACGCAGCCCCGCCGGTCGACGCCATCGCCGCGTTCAGCGCCAACCCCAGCGCCAGCAGCCCCACGGGCAGGGCCATCAGGTGCGCGTGCAGGTCCGCGAAGAGAAACGTGAAGAAGGGGAACTCCGTAATCTCGAACCCGGGCGGGTCCGGCGGCATCATCCGGCTGGAGCGCCAGTAATCGAAGGCCGGGAACTCCCCGCCGTTCACCATCTTCTCCCAAGCGCCCTGTAGCACCTGGACGCCGCCGTCCAGGTTCCCCAGCACCGCGACAAAGAGCACCGCGCCCACCGCCGCGGCCCACGGCCCCCACGCCGGCCCTCCTCCATCCCCCCGGCGCCGGAAGACCCTGCGCGCCCCCTCCGTCAGGCAGTAGCCCAGGCAGAACGCGCACGCTGCCGTCAGCGCAAAGAACAGCGGCACAGCCAGGTTGTACGCCACCTCCGACGGCACGCCCGTCAGGCGGACCAGCGCCGCCACCATGAAGTGGCCGAAGTAGTAGTAGTTGATCGCGCCGCCGGCGAACCAGGGGTCGTAGGGCGGCATGTAGGTCGACCGCACCACCGCGTTCAGGTACGCAACATCGAATGGCTTCTCTCCGCCCGTCCACGCGTGCCACAGGTCCGGGTTCGCCATGCGCACCAGCACGAAGGCGAAGAATGCCAGCAAGAACACCGCCTCCCCCGCCGCCAGCATCCTCCACCGTTGGCGCACGAACGCCCACAGCTTCCCCCGGTCCCGGGCCGCCGCGGCTAGTGACACGACGGCAAGCACCGCCAGGCCCAGCGCCACGCTCCCCCGGCTGAAGGGTAGCCACTTCAGGCTCGCCAGCAGCCACGGCACGTAGGCCAGCATCAGCAGGCCCAGGGGCTTGGCCAGCAGGTAGCCCCGGTCCGGCAGAAAGCCGAACAGGGCCAGCGTCCCCGGCAGGACGACCGCCGTAGCCGCGTACACCGCCGCCAGCCACACCAGCACCGGCAGCCGCGCCCCGAGGCCGTTGACCGGCGCGATCTCCCGCCAGGTCCCCCCACGCTGCTGCGAGGCCCACTCGTCCGCGGGCGCCAGCAGCGGATCGAAGCCGGCTGCCGCGCTTTCTCCGTCCCGGAGCCGCCGCCCAAGCTCCTCCGCCGATAGCCGCTCCTCATTCTTGAACACCAGCGGCATCGGATGGTCGAAGACCACAAGGCTGTCGTCCGCGTACCCCAGGTCCAGCGTCAGCAGACCCCGCTGCTCCCGTGCGACCGCCTCCGGCTTCGGCAGCCCCGGCCGGCCGAAGGTGTCGTTGGCCAGCACCACTCCTCCCAGGGACGGATACGCCGACTCCGTGTGGACCAGCCGGTACCCCAGCCGCTCCTGAAAGAGGAGCTCGTAGTAGCGTCGCGTCTCCGGGTAGCGCTCCTCCAGCCGGGGTATGCTCCCGTAGAGCCGGCTGCTGTACATCGTCAGGAAGTCGGCGCTCGCAAGCCGCTCGGTCAGAAGCGCCGTCTTACTCGGCCCGTCCGGCTCATAGAGCGGAAGCTCCTCCACCGTATATGCCCACATCGCGGGGAGGCCGTCGTCCCAGTGCTCCTTCAGCACCGTCGACCCTGCGGGCGCGTGCTCCTGTACCCAGGCAGACGCGCGCACCGCGGTATGCTCCCGCGAGTAGATGCCCGCAAAGGCCAGCGCGTACAGCGCCGTCAGCACCAGCGCCAGCGCTGCCACTCCCTTGACCAGGAGCGCCGGCCGCTCACCCCGGCCCCGCGCCCAGTCCACCGCGGACACCAGCATCTGCGCCCCGAAGATGACCAGCAGCGGCGTCACCGGCAGCAGATAGCGAGTGAACTTCACCGGGAAGGCCCCCGTCACCGCAAGGAAGGGCACCACCCACGCCAGAAGCACCAGCAGGGCCGGGTCCCGCAGCCGCAGCCAGCGCGCCAGCGCGAAGAGCAGGCCCCCCCAGGCCACGAGCCCCAGGGGCAGCCCCAGGCCGAACACCGCCAGCTGTCGCACCTGGTACAGGTACGGCAGCGTACCCACGTACTGCCGGGTGAAGGGGTAGTCCACCTCGCGGCGCACCATCTCACCCTGTGCGCCCAGGTCTCGCCAGTACCCGTCCCAGTCCAGGAACCCGTACGGCTGGACCAGAAACAGCACCACAGTCCCCACAGCCGCCGCCAGGGCCAGGCCCGTCGCCGGAGCCCGCCACCAGTCGTCCCGGCCCTCCCGCCACGCCTGCCACGCCGGCAGCGCGTGGGCCAGTCCCAGGGGCAGGAGCAGCGGCGCCGCGCTGAACTTGGTCCCCAGCGCCAGGCCCAACCCAGCCCCCGCCAGCGCCGACCACCCGAGCTTCCCTCCCTGCGCGACGCGCACGGCCCCGTACAGTGACAGCAACACAAACAGCGTCATCAGCGTGTCCGGGGCGAAGAAGTGACTCAGCTGGATGTGGAGGACCGCCACAGCGAGGAACGCCGGCGCCAGCAGCGCCGCCCGGCGGTCGATGCTCCCCGCTCCTCTACCCTCCCCCGCCCCCGCCGCACCGGCGGCCCGTCCCCGGCCCAGCCGCAGGGCCAGCCCGTACGCAGCCAGCACCGTCAGCGTGTCCGCCAGTGCGGAGATCGCCCGGCCCGGATAGCGCAGCTGGAAGATGTCCAGGTCCGTGAACGCCGCCGCGGTCAGGTCGACGCCCTTCAGCACGTACAGCGGGAGGCTGCCGTAGTTGAACCACCCGGGGTTCAGCGGGCTCTCCCCGGCGTTCAGCAACACCCCCAGGTCCGAGGCCGGGGGCAGCGCCAGCCGGTCCACCCGAATCAGCAGGTCGCGTTCGTCCGCGTGGAACAGGTTGCCCTGGTCCCAGTCGATGCCGTAGAGGCGCAGCGCCAAGGCCGCGGCCAGGATCAGCGGCAGCGCGAAGGCCGGAGCTGACCTCCGGGCCCACACCCAAAGCTGAAGCCGCGGTACGGTCCGGGGCAGGCTCAACGGTCGCGCCATATTGAAGCCATTGTAGCAGCGCCGCTTCCCCGTACCTAGACGACCCCACCCAGCCTCGGTAGAATAGGGCCTGTTGCCCATCAGCCGGAGGAGCTATCCCATGAAAGTGCATGAGTACCAGGCCAAGGAGATCATGGCCCAGTACGGCATCCCCGTCCCCAGGGGCGGCGTCGCCTCCACCCCCGACGAGGCCCGCCGCGTCGCCGAGTCGCTTGGCGGCCACGCCGTCGTCAAGGCCCAGGTCCACGCCGGGGGCCGGGGCAAGGCCGGCGGCATCAAGCTCGCCGCCTCCCCGGAAGAGGCCGAGGCGGCCGCCGCCGATCTCCTCGGCTCCACCCTCTTCACCTACCAGACCGGCCCCGAGGGCGCCCCCGTCGACCGCGTGCTCGTCGAGGAGATCGCAGACCTGCAGGCGGAGCTCTACCTCGCCGTCCTCGTGGACGGCGGCGCCAAGTGCGTCAGCCTCATCGCCAGCCAGGCCGGCGGCGTCGAGATAGAGGAGGTTGCCGCCAACGCCCCTGAGAAGATCCTCCGCGCAGCCGTGGACCCCGTTATCGGCCTCCAGCCCTTCCAGGCCCGGAAGCTGGCCTATGGCATGGACCTCAAGCCGGAGCTGATCCGCCCTGCCTCCCAGCTCATGGTCGATCTCTACCGCCTCTTCCAGGAGAACGACTGCACCCTCGCGGAGATCAACCCCCTCGCCGTCACCGCGGACGGCCGCATCATCGCCCTCGACGCCAAGCTGAATCTTGACGATGACGCATCCTTCCGCCACAAGGAGTTCGACCAGATCCGCGACGTCGCGCAGGAAGACGCCATGGAGGCCCAGGCCTCCGACTACAACATCGCCTACGTCCACCTCGACGGCGACGTAGGCTGCCTCGTCAACGGCGCAGGCCTCGCCATGGCGACCATGGACATCGTCAAGTACGCCGGGGCCGACCCCGCCAACTTCCTCGACGTCGGCGGCGGCGCCGACGAAGACAAGGTCGAACGCGCCTTCGGGATCATCCTGGAAGACCCCGGCGTGAAGCGCGTGCTCATCAACGTATTCGGCGGCATCCTCCGCTGCGACGTCCTCGCCCGCGGCGTCGTCGCCTCCTGCCGCAAACGCGGCGCCAACCCCACCCTCGTCGTCCGAATGCTCGGCACCAACGCCGAAGACGGCCGCCAAATCCTCCGCGAGTCCGGCCTCAACGTCGTCTTCGCCGACACCCTGAAGGAGGCCGCCGCAAAGCTCCAGGCCGCACCCTAGCGCCGCCGTGGCCGGCCCGACCGTCGACCGATGGGACGGCGCCCGCCAGACCATCACCAGTGGTGACGAAACTCCCCCAGCAGGAGACACCCCATGAGCATCCTCGTTGACAGGAACACCCGAGCCGTCGTTCAGGGCATCACCGGCAAGGAAGGCGGGTTCCACGCCCTCCGCTGCATCGAGTACGGCACCAACGTCGTCGCCGGAGTCACCCCCGGCAGAGGCGGCTCTCTCTTCGAGGACAAAATCCCTGTCTTCAACACTGTGGACCAGGCCGTCCGCGAGGCCCAGCCCAACACCTCCCTCATCTTCGTCCCCGCCCCCTTCGCCGCCGACGCCATCCTTGAGGCCGCCGACGCGGGCATCGAGCTCATCATCTGCATCACGGAGGGCATTCCCCCACTCGACATGATCAGGGTGGTCCGCTACCTGCGGGACAAGCCCGTGCGGCTCATCGGCGCGAACTGCCCCGGGGCCATCTCCCCCGGCGAGCAGTGCAAGCTCGGCATCATGCCCGGCAACATCCACATCCCCGGCAGGGTTGGGGTCGTCTCCCGCTCGGGCACGCTCACCTATGAAGCCGTATCCCAGCTAACCGGCCAAGGCATCGGCCAGTCCACCTGCGTCGGCATCGGCGGCGACCCCGTCAGTGGGATGCAGTTCGTCGATGTCCTCAGGCTCTTCAACGACGACCCGGAGACCGATGCCGTGGTGCTGATCGGCGAGATCGGCGGCGTCAAGGAGCAGGAGGCCGCCGACTACATCAAGGCCGAGTTCACCAAGCCAGTGGCAGCCCTCGTCGTCGGCGCCACCGCCCCGCCCGGCAAGCGCATGGGCCACGCCGGCGCCATCATCACGGGCGCCGCCGCCCGCGCCGACGAAAAGGTCAAGGCCCTCCAGGCCGCCGGCGCCCACGTCATCCCCACCCCCGCCGACATCGGCCAAGTGGCCGCGGAGATAGTGGGGTAGGGGGGGCCTTGGCCCTGCTATCTCCCAGTCCGTTCGGGGTCCACTGGCCGGGGTGTTCTCCCCTGCCGCCCGTCTCTTCCCCGTCCCCCAGCAACCTACTATGGCCTATATGCTCTCCAGTGCCTCACTGCCCAAACGGACCCGATCTTTGACTTTGCCGTCCTCTTAGATCCGCGGGAGGCTTCAACCCGTAGACCCGAGGACCTTCTCGAATGTCAATTGGCGCGAATCTGAATAACGGGTTGACCCTGATGAGAATCCCAACCCTTCGTAGAGTTTGACTGCGGCAAGATTCAGTTCATTCGTGTCCAACTTGATTGAGCGGCAACCCTTTTCGTTGGCCCGTTGAATCGCAAATGCTACCAGACTCTTGGCAACGCCTTGCCGTCTGCTTGAGGGGACTACAAACAGATCTTCGAGACATGCCTCGAGACTGCCAAGCCAAAGAGAGTAGCGGTAGCGCTGCTGAATGAAGCCAACACCTCTTCCAGCGTCATCGAGCGTAAGAAAAAACTCTGAGTCGCTTGTCGACACTAGGTGTCGAAGGCCCTCTCTCAGCATCGTTTTATCTGGGTGGATTCGTTGTAGGTGATCTCTAAATGCAACAACCAACCCCAGTAGATCTTCCAAATCGGAGAGCCTAGCAATTCTCGGCGGCATCATGGCCTAATTATACTCTCGGTGCCCTGAGCCTGAGGGGCTTTGCGTATTCTCTCAGCCAGTTTGGATGGTCTTGGTCGCGTGAACGCGACCAAGACAAAGGGCGCCATCGAGGCAACAAAGCACTAGGTGCGATTCGGAGAGTCTGGCGTCGAGACGTGGGCCTTAGCAGAGGAGACGCTGGAGTCCACCCGGGCCTTCTCGGCCTTGGACCCACACCTTCCAGTTGAGGGGCAGTGCGAAGGCCTGTGTAGCCAGCAAACCGGGGGGCTGGTCAGAATCTCTGCCGGCGACAACTGTCGAGTGACAAGATCCGGAGAACCTCAGGGTAAACAGGCGTGAGCTGTCCTCTCCACCGCCCCCCTACACCACCGCCCGCCTCGTGTGCCAGGCTGTGGCCTGCTGGTAGGTGTAGCCTATGCGCAGCAGGGTCTCCTCGCCCAGGTGCTTGCCCATGATCTGCAGGCCGATGGGCAGGCCTGCGCTCGAAAAGCCGCAGGGCACCGACACGGCGGGCGTCCCTGCGATGTTCACCGGCAGCGTGCAGATGTCGCTCTTGTACATCGCAATCGGGTCCGCCGTGCGCTCGCCCAGCTTGAACGCCACCGTCGGCGACGTCGGCGTGACCAGCGCGTCGAAGCGCTCGAAAGCCTCCGCCATCTCACGGCGGATCAGCGTGCGCACCTTCTGCGCCTTCAGATAGTAGGCGTCGTAGTACCCGGACGACAGCGCGTGTGTGCCCAGCATGACCCGCCGCTTGACCTCCGGGCCGAATCCCCCCGCCCGCGTCATTTCCAGCGACTCCCACATGCTCGGCGCCCCTGTGTACGCAAACCCGTACTTGACCCCGTCGTAGCGGGCGAGGTTGGCAGAGCACTCGGACGGCGCCACGATGTAGTACACCGCCAGCGAGTACCGGCTCATCGGCAGAGAGCACTCCTCCACCCTCGCCCCCAGCCCTTCCAGCACGGAGATGGACTGGCGCACCGCGGCCTCCACCTCGGGCTCGATCCCCTCCCCGAAGAGCTCTCGGGGCACCCCCAACCGCAGTCCCTTGACGTCGGCCTCCAGCGCGCGGGTGTAGTCGGGCGTGCCGCCGGGGATGGAGGTGGAGTCCCTCGGGTCGTGGCCCGCAATGGCGTTCAGCAACAGGGCGCAGTCCTCCACGTCCTTGGTCAGCGGGCCAATCTGGTCAAGGGAGCTCGCGAAGGCCACAAGCCCAAAGCGGCTCACGAGCCCGTAGGTGGGCTTGAACCCCGTGATGCCGCATAGGGACGCCGGCTGCCGGATGCTCCCCCCGGTGTCGCTGCCCAGGGCGAAGAGGCACTCCCCCGCGGCAACCGCCGCTGCGCCCCCGCCGCTGCTCCCGCCCGGCACCCGCTCCAGGTCCCAGGGGTTCCGCGTAATATGGAACGCCGAGTTCTCCGTGGACGACCCCATCGCGAACTCGTCCATGTTCCCCTTGCCGACCAGCACCGGCGACTCCGCCAAGAGCCGCTCCATCACCGTGGCATCGTAGATGGGCACGAATCCTTCCAGCATCCGCGATGCGCACGTCGTGGGGACCCCCTGGGTGCAGATGAGGTCCTTGATCTGCATCGGGATGCCCGTCAGGGCACTGCCCCGGCCCTGCCGCAGGACTTCGTCGGCGCGGCGGGCGTCGTCCCGGGCCCGCTCCTCCGTCACCGTCACGTAGGCCTGTAACTCGGGCTCGACGCTCCGCACGCGGTCCAACACGGCCTCGGTGAGCTCCACGGAGCTCGTCTCGCCGCGCCGGAGAAGGTCGCGCGCCTCGTGGACCGTCAGATGGAAGAGGTCCATTCCTACTCCTCCAGCACGGCCTGGATGCGGAAGAACTCCCCTTCCTGGTCGGGGGCGTTGGCCAGCACGTCGTCCCTGCGCGCGGACGCCCCGGAAACATCCGGGCGCATCACCGTGGACCGCGCGGCATGGTTCTCCGGGACCACGCCCTCCGTGTCCACCTCCTGAAGCACCTCGAACTGTGCCAGGATGTCGGACAGCTGCTGCTGGAGCCGCGCTATCTCCTCCCCCGCGAGATGAATCCGGCACAGGGATGCCACGTGGAGGACCTCTTCACGGCTCAGGGGCATGACGACCTCACGACACGGAATGGGAGCTTCCGGCAGTGTAGCAAAGCCCAGATAGAGCTTCAAGCTGGGCATCGAGACCCCCGCCTCTGCCGGCCCCCGTGCAGAGCCGCCGAAACAGGCTTGCCCGCACGGCTCCCTGCCGCAGGGCGCCGATGGTCAGTCGGTGTACGTCTTCAGCTCAATCTCGTTGCCGTCGGGGTCGTGGATGTATATGGAGACGCCCCGGCCTCGTGCGCCCCAGCGCGACTTCGGCTCTTCCACCGGCGCTGCGCCGGTGCGTTGGAGCTCAGCGATGTAGCCGTCCCATGCCTCCCGCGCGACGACCAGGCAGAAGTGGTCCAGGTTGCGGCCCGGCGCCCGGCCCGACTCCGCGGCCTCGGGCGCCTGCTCCATGAGGTCGATGATGGTGCCCTCCGACACCCGCACCGATGGAAAGCCCACCTTGCCCTCGCGCCACTCCTCGGCTCGCAGCTTCTCCAGTCCCAGGACGTCGCCGTAGAAGCGCAGCGACTCTTCTCGGTCGCGCACCCGCAGCACAATATGGTCCATCCCTATGACCCTCATGCATCACCTCCGGCTACACCGCTTCTCCGGGAATCGTGCCGGCCGACTCGGCCCTGGCACGGCCTCTCGTCCTCAGCTCTTCCTTGGCGCTCCTTCGTCCGAGACGCCCCAGTGTATCGCCACCGTCCCCAGCGCCAGCATCGCGAACCCCACCTCTCGGAGCCCCGCCTCCCCCATCAGTTGCGCCAGCTTGCCGGGCGTCACGAAGCTGTCAACCGACGTCGGCAAATAGGTGTACGCTTCCTTGTCTCCAGCCACAAGAGCACCCAGGAGCGGCATCACCCGGCGGAAATAGAGCTGGACCAGCGGCGCCAAGGGCCCCGAACGCCAGGGGAAGATCTCCAGCGATACGACCCGCCCCCCGGGCTTCGTCACCCGCGCCAGCTCGCCAAGCGCACCAGGGAGGTCCGCGACGTTGCGCAGTGTGAACCCCGTGACGACGCAGTCGAACGCGCCTGACGGAAAAGGGAGGCTCGTGGCATCTCCCAGGCCCAGATGTACCCGTTCACCACAACCGGCCGCCGCGATCTTGCGTTGCCCCTGCCGAATCATGGGCGCCGCCAG
Source organism: Dehalococcoidia bacterium (assembly GCA_965197715.1). GTDB lineage: Bacteria > Chloroflexota > Dehalococcoidia > Lucifugimonadales > UBA1127. The sequence continues at coordinate 748,764 of OZ240224.1, read as the reverse complement.
GTCCACTCCCACCACGGCGCTCAACGGGTATCGGGCCAGCTCCAGGGCGAGGTCCCCAGTGCCGCAGCCCACGTCCAGGGCTACCCCGTCCGGAGGTGGTCTCGCCGCCCGGACAGCCCTCCGTCGCCACGCGCGGTCCCGGCCCGCCGTCATGAGGGCATTCATGCGGTCGTAGCGCCCCGCAATGCGCCCAAACATCTCTCCGACGTAGCTTGCCTTTGCCCCTGGCTCTTGGGGAATCTTCACCACGAGGGAATCTCCTCAAACCGTCCTGCTCAGAGTATATACCCTCACGCTCCGGCGCTCCGGTCTGCTGCTCAGGCGGAGGGAGCCATCGAGCGGGGAGGGCGAGCGGCCAGCAGGCACGCCATCCCGATGAATGCCACCACCGCGAAGCCCAGAAGGGCCAACTCGTAGCTCTGGGTTGCGTCGTAGATGGCCCCTGCCGCTACGGGGCCGCTGACGGCGCCCAGCGTCTGGAGCGTGCGGTTGAAGCCCATGATGGTGCCAAAGGAGTGACGGCCAAAGAAATCGGCGCGCAGCGCGTCCTCGGAGGCGGCCATTCCGCCGAACATGAGGGCGTAGACCAGCGTCGCCGGCACGAACACCTGCATGTCTTCGAAATGGCCCATGACCAGCGTCGAGATCCCCAGGATGCCCATGGCGCCCACCATCAGCATCCGTCGGTCCAGGGCGTCGCCGATCAGACCAATCAGGAGGCGGCCGGGAATGCTTGTGACCAGCAGGACCCCAAAGAGGAAGCTGGCCGTGGACACCTCCAAGCCCCGGTCTGTCACCATGACCACAAAGTGGAGCAGCACCGCAGACGTGACCAGCACGCGGAGTCCGAAGGCGATTCCCAGCAACCAGAAGCCGGGCGCCCGCAGGGCCATGCCGACCGTTAGCACGGGCTCCGCCTCCCGCCGGCCGGGCGCGGCGGACGCTGGCCCTCGCAGTTGCGCCGGCGCGTCGCCGTCCGGGAGCGCCCCCCGGTCCTCCGGCCGCAGCCGCACGACGTACGCGAGCGGATAGCCCACCGCGATGGTGACGATGCCCAGCAGCACCGCCGTGTTGCGCCAGCCCACGGCCAGCAGCAGCGCCCCCAGCAACGGGATGGCGAACCCTCCAACACCGAAGCCTGCCCGGTACACGGCGAAAGCCAACCCGCGCTTCCGCCGGAACCAGTTGGCCAGCGCCACGGTCAAGGGGACGTGCACCGCCAAACCCTGGCCCAGGACCACGCCCAGCAGGAGGACCAGGTAGAAGGCCAGCAGCGAGTTGATCCGGCTGAACAGCAGGAACCCCGCCGCCATGATGGTCACGCCAAGTACAACGGTCCTCCGAGGGCCCCAGCGGTCCACGAGCGCCCCCTCTACCGGGCCCAGCAGCCCCGCCTCCGCGAAGGAGACGGACAGCGCTCCGGAGAAGGCGGCGCGGCTCCAGCCGAACTCGGCTTCCAGGAAGGGGAAGAAGACGCCAAAGCCGCTGATGCCCGTCGCCGACATCAGCGCCGCGCCCAGGCATCCTCCCAGCGCGATCCACCAGCCGTAGAAGAGCCCGGGCCTTGTCCTCCCGGGCTCCGCGTGTCCACCTGTCTTCTGACTGCGCTCAGTGGGGCCCAGGGACATGCCGCGTAGGACCTCCGTCGCGTCTCTGCCGCCTGGGATTATAGCAGGCGCGAAGCGGCCTCTCCCTCTCTCCCCCGCAAAGCCGTCGCGCCAGCGACCCCTGTGCCACTCGTCTCTTGTCAAGACAGCATATACGTTCTATTCTTACAGGCATCAGCCGCCGATGAAGGCGGCGAAGGAGGTGCGATGCCGTAGGCAACCGGTCCGATGGAGGCGGTCCTGCATCGCCGCCCACGTCGGCGCGATGTGGCGGCGCATGGGCCGTCAGCGGGCAGTGGCCGCCGAGGGGGACGCCCGGCGGGACAGCGGGGGAGCGGAGGCGCGGGCGCCGTATCGGCGCCGACGTGCCCGCTCTCACGAGCCCGGACTTTGTTCTGACAAGTGGGGCGCAAGTTGCCCCGACGTGTGGAGCCGTGGCCGGCGGGCCTCGCCGCGCTAGCGGGGCTCGTGCCTCGGCCGCCGTCGGAGCGATGTCGTTCCTGGTCTTACGAAGCCGGTCCGGCCGCTGCCACCGCCTCGGCGCGGAGCGGCCTCCCGGACATGCGACCGCCCGCAGCGACCCCGCACCCACCCACCGTCATTCCCGCGAAAGCGGGAATCCAGGGTGGCGGCGCGGGGTGCCCTCTCCTATGTGCGACCACCCCCTGCCACCCCCAACCCTCCCCCCACAAAGCCGTCGCGCCAGCGACCACCAGCGACCCAGCCGGCTTCAACCCGCCCGTCAACAGACGCACACGGCAGGCAGTCAAAGGAGGCCAATCCATCAAAAAATCAACCCCCCCTTTTCCCGCCAAACCCGCTTCAAAAGTCGGAGAAAAAAGTAAAAGATAACCCAAAGTGGAGGATCAACTAAATGGCGATTCTGCTGGCCGAGGCGGCCAAGCTCTCCAATGACGTGCCCCGCAACCCTCCCCCCACGTGGCCGTCGCGCCAGCGACCCGCGAAAGGAGACCCTTGCACAACCGTCATTCCAGCGCGCGGGGCCGCCGCCCGCGCCCCCAGTGGCCCTACTCCACCTGCGACGTCAGGCCCTGCGCCAGCTGGATCTCCTCCGCGTAGTTGACGGTCCACGCCACGCGATGCGTGACGGCGTCGAGAAGGCTTGCCGCCGACGGCATCCCCGTGCCGCTTCTCTTCACGCCGCCGAAGGGAAGATGCACCTCCGCGCCGATGCTCGGCAGGTTCACGTAGCCCACGCCAAAGTCACACTCCTGCTGCACCGCACGAATCTTGCGGTAGTCCGTGCTGCACACGGCCAGGGCGAACCCGTAGTCCGTGTCATTGTAGATGCGTACCGCCTCCTCCAGGTCCCGGAAGGGGATCAGGGCCGCGTGGGGCCCGAACACCTCCTCGCGCAGGACCCGCGACGTGGGGTCGTGGCGCATCGTGTACACGAATGGCGACACGTAGTTGCCGTGGGCGTAGGCCCCATCGGTCAGCCGAGCGCCCTCCAGGAGCACCTGCGCTCCCTCGTCCATCGCTAGAGCGTTGTAGCTGGTCACCTTCTCAACAGCAGCCTCACTGATGAGCGGCCCCATGAACGTCGACTCTTCGCCCGGGTCGCCAATCACGATCCTCCGTGCCCGTTCCACAAAGGTCTCGGCGAACCGGTCGAAGATCCCCTCCTGCACGATCAGCCGCTCCGCCGAGACACATCGCTGACCAGCCGTGCGGAAGGCGGAGATGATCGCGGCGTCGACAGCCAGGTCGAAGTCGGCGTCGTCGAAGATGATCACTGCGTTCTTCCCGCCCATCTCACAGACCGCGAACTTGCGGTAGTCCTGGGCGCACGCCTCCTTGATCTTGGCGCCCACCTCCGCCGAGCCCGTGAAGAGCACTACGTCCACGTCCGGATGGACCACCAAGGGCCATCCCGACTCCTCGCCGTAGCCGTGGACCAGGTTCAGGACGCCGGGGGGCAAGCCTGCCTTCTCCATATACTCCACCAGCCGTTGACCCGCCAACGGCGTCTCCTCCGCAGGCTTGAATGCTACGGTGTTGCCTGCGATCAGGGACGGGCAGATGAGCCACAGCGGGATGGCGAAGGGGAAGTTCCAGGGCGCAATGGCCGCGACGACCCCTTTGGGCTTCCTGAGTACGTTGCTCTCCTTCCCCGCGATCTCCGATGCCAGCACCTCACCCCATGGCGTCCGGGCTCGGCCGAACCAGTACTGCGCCATGTGCAGCCCCTCCACGATGTCCGCCCGGGCCTCGCTCAGCGCCTTGCCGCACTCACGGGCCAGGAGTCGCGCCAGCTCCTCCGTGTCCTCCTTCACGAGCTGCGCGAACCGGTCCAACACCTCGGCCCGGCGCAGCAGGGGGGTACGGCGCCACCCGGGGTACGCCTCACGGGCCGCCACCACCGCGCGCGCCGCGTCATCGGCGCCCGAGCGAGGGAACGTGCCAAGGAGGTCCCGCACGTCCGCGGGGCTCCGGTCCTCGAAGGTGGCCCCCGATTGGGCGTCGACCCACTGCCCACCGAAGTAGTTCATACCCTTGACTGTCGTGCTGACCATCGTCCTCCTCCTCTCGGTACGGCAGCCCTTGCTCGGTCAGACTGCGGCCATTCCACAGGATGCACCCTCCATAGGTACACCGTAGGACTGCTGGGCGAGGGGAGTCAACATAGTGAAGCAAGGCACACGTCGACGCCGCACCGCGGCCAAATGAAGAGGGCGCGCCTCGCGCCTTACCGTTCAGCGTCCCCGCTGCTCCCCCAGCCGCCGCCCCCCGGGGTGCGGACGCTGAGCACGTCGCCCGGCTCGACGTTGAAGGTGGCCTTGGGCGGCAGGCGCACCTCCTCCACGCCGCCCTTGAGCAGCACCGTCTCGCCAGGCGCGCCGGGCTCGCCGCCCTGGAGGCCGTACGGCGAGTGTCGCCGCCGCTCCGCGAGCACCGTCACCACCGCCGGCGCTAGGAACTCCGTCTCCCGCACGATGCCGTCGCCCCCGCGGTGCTTGCCCCCTCCTCCCGAGCCCCGCCGCACCGTGTACCGGCGCACCCGCAGCGGGAAGTGCGCCTCCAGCGCCTCGATGGGCGTGTTCATCGTATTCGTCATGTGACTGTGCGCCGCCGACATGCCGTCGGTCTCCGGCCCGGCGCCCATGCCCCCGGCGATGGTCTCGTAGTACACAAAGTCGCGGTCCTGCACGGGATCGCGCCCGCCGACCAGGATGTTGTTCATGGTCCCCTGGCTGGCGGCTGGGATCCGGTCGGGCAGGATGCCCCCAAGGGCGCCCAGCAGAACGTCCGTGACCCGCTGGGACGTCTCCACGTTGCCCCCGGCCACCGCGGCGGGCGGCCTTGGGTTCACCAGGCACCCCTCCGGGGCGACGACCCGCACGGGGCGCATGATCCCCTCGTTCGCCGGGACCCGGTCGCCTACCAGGCACCGCACGACGTACAGGACGGCAGACACGGCCACCGCCAGGGGCGCGTTGATGCATCCTGGACGCTGGGCCGCCGTGCCCGTAAAGTCGAACTCCATCTCCTCGCCCCGGACCCGCACCGTTGCCTGGATGGGGACCGGCTCGCCCGTCAGGCCGTCGTCGTCCATCAGGTCGAGGAAGGTGTGCTCGCCATCCGGGATCTCGCCAATGGCAGACCGGGTCAGCCGCTCGGCGTAGTCCAGCAGCGCCGCCATCTGCTCCCGGACCTCGCCGGCGCCGTACCGCTCCACCAGCTCCTGGAGCCGGCGTTCCCCGGTGCGGCACGCCGCAATCTGCGCCGCCAGGTCACCACGGCGCTCCACGGGTGTTCGCGAGTTCCGGCAGAAGAGGTCGATGACCTCCTGGTTCAGGATGCCGCGCCGCGCCAGCTTCACGGGCGGGATGATGAACCCCTCTTGGTACAGCTCCGTGGACAGGGGCAGCGAGCCCGGCGTCATCCCGCCGATGTCCGCGTGGTGGCCCCTGTTCCCCACAAACCCGATCAGCTTGCCTGTCTCCCGGCGCTGCCTGCCCTTCCCTCCCCGTTTCACTTCTGCGAACACCGGGGCCACCAGGGTTACGTCGTTCAGGTGGGTCCCCCCCATGTAGGGGTCGTTGAGGATGACGATGTCCCCCGGCTCCAGGCCCTCCCCGGGGCCTGACGAAGAGAGGAAGCGGTCCAGGGCAGCCCGGACCGAGGCCGGCATGGCGCCCAGGTGCACCGGGATGTGGGCCGCTTGGGCCACCATCCTTCCCTGGGGGTCGAAGACCGCGCATGAGTAGTCCCTGCGCTCCTTGATGTTGGGCGAAAAACCCGTGCGGCCCAGGGTCACTCCCATCTCGTCCGCCACGGCGGCAAGCAGGTGCTCGAAGACCGCAAGAGACACGGCGTCAACGGCCATCTTCACGCCTCCGTTCCATCTCCAACCGGACGGCCCGGGGCCGCCTCTTCCCGCAAGCAGTCGGCCCATGGAGCGCCCGGCGGCTCCGCAGGCCATTGGAACGCATAGGTCTCCTCCAGCTCGGCCCTCCACCGCGCCACGTCCTCCACCCCGCCGCCGCCGTAGTACCCGATGCCGGGCCGCCCGGTGTCCTTGCGCACCACCAGGCTCAGGATGTCCGGGAACCCGTTGGGGGCGCAGAAGCGGACGTAGACCGGGTGCAGCACCATGGGGCCGATGCTCCGGACGTCGCCGGGCAGCATGATCCTGTTCGCCAGCTCCCCGTAGGTGATCGTCCGCCCGGCCCGCGCCGACTCCACCAGCACTGCCCATGCCCGAAACAGCAGGCCCCAGCCTGTGCGTGGTCCTTCCGTTCCATCCAGCGTCTTTACCGTGCGCACACCCAACTTCCGCGGCCCGTGCCGCCTCAGCGTTCTCCGCCTTCCAAGACTAGGTTGCCCCAGCCGTCCACGCGGGCAACCCAGTCCGGCGGGACGACTGTCGTGGCGTCCTCCTGCAGCAGCACCGCAGGTCCCGGCACCCGCCGGCCGACTCTCAACGCGCGCCGCAGGTAGAAGGCCGCGCTGTGCCTCGTCCCATCGAAGATGACGTCTCGCCTGTCCACCGGCTTGGCGTCCCTCGTCTCCCCTCTCCCATCTTCCGCCCCCTGCCTCCCGCCTCCCGGCGGCTGTACCCTTCCGACCGCCTTGAGCCGGACATTCACCACCTCCACGGGTTGGCTCTCGTCCGAGTACCCAAAGCGGCGCTGATGTGCCTGATGGAAGCGGCGCACGGTCTCCCGCACCACCCGATTGTTGCCGGTGATCCTCGGGCAGTCAACGGTCAGCTCGAAGGACTGGCCGACGTAGCGCATGTCCAGGAGCCGGCGGAGCCGTACCCGGCTTGGCGCCACGCCCTCCCCTTCGATCTCCCGTCTGCCCTGCTCCTCCATGTCGGAGAATGCCGCGGCCAGTGCCTCGGGCGTCAGGGCCTCGGGGGCCAGCAGCACCGTGCGCAGGTAGTCCTTGACCACGTCGGCGATGGCCACGCCGTACGCCGATAGCGCCCCGGGGAACGCGGGCACCAGGACCTGCGGTATGTGGAGCTCCCGCGCAAGCTCGCAGGCGTGTTGCGGCCCAGCGCCGCCGAAGGCAACCAGAGTGAACCGGCGGGGGTCGAAGCCCCGCTCCAGTGAGATCGCGCGGAGGGCGCGCTCCATGGCGGCGTTGACCACCCGCACGACGCCCGCAGCGGCCTCCTCCGGCGATACACCGCCTATGGCGGACGCGATTCGGCCGAGGGCCGCACGAGCCCGTTCGGGTTCCAGCCCCATGCGCCCTCCCAGGAAGTGCTTGGCGTCCATGCGGCCGAGCAACAGGTTGGCGTCGGTGACCGTGGCCTCCTCGCCGCGCCCGTAGCAGGCGGGGCCGGGGTCGGCGCCGGAAGACTCCGGGCCCACCACAAGGGCCCCGCCGACATCCACGCTGGCGATGGACCCTCCCCCTGCGCCTACGGTATGAATGTCGATCATCGGCACGCCCACGGGCACGCCCCCCACACTGGCGGCGGCTGTCTCCTGTATCCGGCCGGGACAGAGAGCCACGTCGGTGGACGTGCCGCCCATGTCCAGGGTGATGATGTCCGTGCAGCCCGCCTCCGACGCCAGGGCGAAGGCGCCCACCACTCCTCCGGCGGGGCCGCTGAGGATAGTCCGCACCGGCTGAGCAGAGGCCGCCCGCGCGGATATGCTCCCGCCCGACGACTGCATGACACGGAGCCGTGAAGCCGTCGCCTTCCCCTTCGGGACCACCTCCGGCTGACCTCCCAAGGCCTCCTCCAACCGCCCCAGGTACGACGACATCAGGGGTCCGACATACGCGTTCACCGCCACGGTGCTCGTGCGCTCATACTCGCGGTACTGGGGCAGCACGCGGCTGGACACCGAGAGGAAGGGCGTCGGGTCGAGCCTCAAAAGCTCCTCCTCCAGGAGCCCCTCGTGCGCCGGGTACAGGAACGAGAAGAGGAGGGAGACCGCAACCGCCTGCGCGCCCGACGCCGCCACTCGCTCCGCGATTCGCCGGGCCTGTTCGCGGGTGAGGGGCGTCAGGACACTGCCGTCGGCGCCGATGCGTTCCCTCGCGCCAAAGCGAAGATGCCGCGGGACAAGTGGGTCCTGTAGCCGCTGCGTCAGGTCATACAGGCGGGGCCGGGCCTGCCGGCCAATCTCCAGCAGGTCCTCAACGCCCTCCGTCGTGACCAGGGCCGTGGTGGCCCCCTTCCGCTCCAACAGGGCGTTGGTGGCGACCGTTGACCCATGGACGAAGACTACTGCTGCGTCCTTGCCGCCGACTCCCGCTTCCTCCAACCCCTGGAGGATTGCTCGAGACGGGTCCCCGGGCGTGGATGGGACCTTGTACACCCGAAGGCCGCCCCCATCAACAAGCAGGAAGTCGGTGAACGTCCCGCCTGTGTCGATGCCCACCACCGTGGGCGCCTTTCCCCTCGTCTGGGCCATGGGCGCGCGGCTCCTTTCCGTCATCGATCTGTTTGGCGAAGGGCTTCTACTCCTTCCGGTCCGACGCTGGGCCCCTATCCTATCACGCATGAGGGCCAGCAGCGGGAGGACGGCCGCATTGACACGCCGGAGCAGGGCCGATAACCTGCCCCCTCAGCCCACAAGGACAGAATCTTGCTCACGTACGGCGGCCCCGTGCACGGCGGCGAGCTCGTGCCACTCCACCTCAAGGGCGCGCCTCAGATGGAGGACGCCTTGTCCTTGGCCGGCCGCTTCCTCCGGGATAGGGGCCACGGAGAAGGGCTGGCCATTCGAGACCGGCATACCTTGGCCTACACCCGGAGCGGGCGCTCGATACATCTGCGGCTCGTCGTGGGGGGATTCCCCGCTCCGGCGCCTCGATTTGCGGCCCTCGCGTGGGGGCGCGCCATCCACTTTCGCCCCGTTCCTCTCGCGGCCGGACCATCCCAACCGGACAGGCTGCAACACAATAGCCTCTTCTTTCACACCCGGGACGGGACCCCAAGAAGCCTGCGCGCCATGGCGGCCCTCCTGGTCCACGAGCTTGCCCACGTGGACCAGCAGCAGCGCGCCCGCTTCGGTCTCTGCGGCTTCTTGGCTGCGTACCTGGCTGCCTCGGCGCTGGTCGGCTTTCGATACTGGCCCAACCCCTACGAAGTCGCCGCCAGAGCGTGGGAGCAAGAGGCCCTGAGCTACTTCGACTCGCTCCCCGGGATCAGCACGTGAAGACCGCCGCTCCCTGCCGCGCATTGACCCTGCTCACGTGCGGGTGATATAACGCAGAGGTGGTATTGGACGTAGACGTCGGGCCGCTGAGACTTGAACACGACCCGATACGAGGCATGGCGGCGAACGCCCCCTCGGATACCCAGGCGAGAGACAGGTGCTTCCTTGTCGTACCCCCAGATCCGGGTCTTTGGACTAGGCGGCATCCCCGAGGTCGGCCACGGCGACGACCTGGCGGCCCTCATCCTCCAGGCCGCCGAAAGCCAGGGGACGCCCCTGAAGGACAGGGACGTTCTGGTCGTGACGCAGAAGATCGTGTCCAAGGCGGAGGGGAGGACCGTAGATCTGAACCAGGTCGAGCCCTCGGAGTTTGCCCAGACCCTGGCCGCCCAGTGGGACAAGGACCCTCGTCACGTGGAGGTGGTCCTGCGAGAGAGCCGGCGCATCGTCAAGATGGACCGCGGCGTCATCATCACGGAGACCAGGCATGGCCTGATCTGCGCCAACGCCGGCGTCGACGCCTCCAACGTTCCGGGCGAGGAGTGCCTGAGCCTCCTGCCCGAAGACCCGGACGCCTCGGCCAGCGACTTGCGCCGGCGGATTCGTGAGCAGAGCAGCGTCACGGTGGCCATCCTCATCTCGGACACCTTCAGCCGGCCCTGGCGCAACGGCACCACCGACGTGGCAATCGGGTGCGCCGGCATCAACCCCCTGCGCGACTACCGCGGGCAGGAGGACCCCTACGGCAACCTGCTTCGCGTCTCGATAGCCGCTGTCGCCGATCAGCTCACGGGGGCCGCCGAGCTGCTGACCAGCAAGACGTCGGGAATCCCCGTGGTGGTGATCAGGGGGTTCGACTATGAAGAGACCGCGGACACCGGCCAGGCCCTGGTCCGCGACGCCACCCTGGACCTCTTCCGATAGCGTGGCCGGGGCTACCAACCGGCACCGTACCAGCAACGATTTGTGATCTCCCGCCCGCGCCAGGTAGCGCTTGGGCTGATTCTGCCGCGCTGCTTGGGCTGGCGTTCCGTGTGCCGGCTGGGCTTCACGCCGCAGGCTGAGGCTCCTGCCAGGCCATCTCCCAGAACCGGTACTCGTACTGGCAGCTGGTGAGGAATGCGGACTCCATCCGCCGGAGCTCCGCGTCCGACTGTCCCTTCGCTGTCCGGTCGACCAGTGCACGGCACCACACGGCCAGCTCCGCGAACTCCGGGTCGGCGTACATCGTCACCCACCGGGCGTACCGTTCGTCCGCCGGCAGCCCCTGGGCGGCGAGTCTTTGCCCCAACTCGCTGAAGCCCCACATGCAGGGCAGGATGGCGGCGGCGAACTCACCGAAGCTCCCCGTCGACGCCGTCCGAATGAGGAAGTCGGCGTATGCCTGGCACACAGGCGCCTTGGCCTCAGCTTCCAGCTCCTCCGCAGTAATGCCGAAGTCACGGGCGTAGGACCGGTGAAGCTCCATCTCGCCCCGCAGAGTAGCCTGCGCCAGGTCTGCGAAACGGCCCATCGTCTCCAAGTCAGGGGACCTCGCAACGCCGTAGGCGAAGACCCGAGCGTAGTCGATGAGGAATAGATAGTCCTGGCGCACCCAGTACTTCAGTGCCTCCCCGTCCAGGGTCCCGCGGCCTATCCCCTGGACGAACGGATGGTGAAACTGGGCATCCCAGTTGGCTTCCGCGATCCGGTGGAGCCGGTCGGTAAACCGCTCTTCGGTCCTCTCTCGCACTGGCTGCGTCGTCACCGTACCCCCAAGCTGTTCCGAAGAAGGGCCATGTTGCCAGAGAAACACTAGGGCAGCTTCATCTCCGTTGCGTGAACTCCAGCCGAACGGCGCGGCGTGTGCCGGACGTAACGCGCGCCCAATCCGCGATGCGCCAGCCCACCACCCAGGCGACGCCCTCGCTCCCCTCCAGCAACGGGACCCGGTCCCTCCACGATCGGGGAATGCCGGCATCCACCATGAAGTCCTGAAGCTTCTTCCCCCGACTCCCCGGCGGGCTTCCGTTCCGGCCTGCGCCCGTATGCTCGGAGGCGCCAAGGGGCTGGAACCGGTCGCCGCGCCTGCGAGCACGCACCCGCAGCGTGTCCCCGATTGCCTCGCTGTCCAAGACCGCGGCGAACGGTGCGTCCTCGAAGGGCCCGGAAGGACAGACGTCCTCCGCCGTCACTCGCCAGCTCTCTCCCAGGTGCGTTTCTCCGGGGACACGGACATGGTGCTCACCGGTAAGAGCCGGAAGGGGGCAGGTGGAAGGTCCCCTTGTCAGCATGGCATACTGTGGTTGGACCTCCCATCGCACCCCGCGGGGCAGGTGCGCCACAGCGCCGGCAGGTCCGCCAAGCAAGCGGACCATCTCCTTTACGTGGGTCTGCTCCAAGCCCTCGACTTCCCCGTGCACCGTCGCGTACGCTCGCCGTAACAGGTGTCGCTGGAGTGCTCCGTGCAGCGTCCCCAGCTCTCGCCGGTCCAGGGACAGCCCGTCCGGTACCGTGCGCACGATGGCCGGCCACGCCTCCGCCACCTGCCCCTCGATGTACGCGACGTCCCAGGCCGCGGCCTTACCCAGGCGCCCCAGGGCGTCCCGCATTCCCGGGTTGAGGTGGGCAAGGCGAGGAAGCACCTCGTGGCGAAGATAGTTCCTGGGGATGTCCAGAGAGCTATTTGTCGCGTCCTGGAGAGGAGTGAGTCCCTTCGCTCGGCAGAAGGCCACCGTCTCTTCCCTGGCGACGCCAAGCAGGGGACGGACAAGCGTCACCGGAGGCTGTCCGGCTTCCCCCCGGATGTGGGTCACGGGCGTCATGCCCGCGAGTCCTCTAAGGCCGCTGCCGCGCGTGAGGTGAAGCAGCACCGTCTCCGCCTGGTCGTCGGCGGTGTGGCCCAGTGCCACCCCTGCCGCTCCCGCTTCGCGCGCCGCCCTCGACAGGAACGCGTAGCGCACCTCGCGGGCTGCCTGCTCGAGAGACAGGCGGCGCCTGCGTTTGTAGGCTTGTACGTTGGCCCTCTCGATGGTGCAGGACAGTCCCAGGGAGCGCGCCACGTCGGCGACGTACTGCGCGTCCTCGCAGGACTCCGGCCGGAGCCCGTGGTCCAGATGCGCCACGGTCAGGGACAACCCCAAGGGGCCCTGCAGCCCTGCCAGGGCGTGGAGAAGCGCCATCGAATCGGGGCCGCCGGACACGGCCACGACCAGGGCCGCGTCCTCGAGCCCCGCCTCCTCCAGGACAGCCCGCGCCCGCCGGACCAGGGAATCGGACGGTCTCCGGCTTCGAGCCCTCTTCGGCGAGCCTGCGGCTGTCGGCGCCGCCGTGTTCATTCTTCCTCGGCCTGTGACGCGGGCGCGATTCTCGTGATCTGCACCTTCTCGATCTTGACCCCCTTCATCAGGATCACTCGTATCCGCATGGCGCTTGATTCATGGATCTCGCCCTCGCGGGGAATATGCCCCAGCACGTCCAAGAGGAAGCCGGCCACCGTTTCGTACTCCCCCTCGGGGATGGCCAGACCCAACCGTGCGTTGACGTCCTCCACCTGCATGCCTGCGTCCACCTCGAAGCTGTTCTCATCCAGGACCCTGACCTCCTCCTCCGGCGGGATCCCTTCCTCTTGCACCAGGGGCCCCACCACAACCTCCACCAGCCGGGTCAGCGTCACGACGCCGTCCACGCCTCCAAACTCGTCCACCACAACCGCCATGCTGCTGCGCGCTGCTTGGAACTCTGGCAGCAATGCCGAGACCAGCTTGGTCTCGGGCACGAAGAACGCTTGGCGGACCAGCGTTGTGACGTCCTGGTCTGCGTTGACCTGGTCCTGGGCGATAGCCCGCAGCACGTCCTTCACCGACAGCACGCCGATGACGTTGTCGATGCTGCCCTCGTAGACGGGAAACCGCGAGTAGGGATAGCGTGAGTAGACCTCCAGGAACTCCCCTGCCAATGTGCCCTTCTCCACCATCACCAGCTCGGGTCTGGGCGTCATGACCTCCCGTACCTGGCGGTCGCCGAAACTGAAGACCCGCTCCAGCATCTCAGCTTCAGACGTCTCGACCGTCCCCGCCGCCCGTCCCATGGAGATCATGTTCTTGAGCTCCTCCTCGGTCACCAGGTCCTGCCAGCCTCTCCCGCCCACCAACCGGCTTACCCCGCTGCTCAGGGCCTGGAGAAGTAAGACCAGGGGGAACATCAGGTACCTGGTCATCACCAGGGGGCGCACGACGATGAGGGATATCCGCTCCGCGTGCCGGGCCGCGATGGTCTTGGGGATGATCTCGCCCGTGATCAGCAGCAACCCCGTCACCACCGCCGTGGCGACCAAGACCGCCTGCTCCTGAACTTCGATGACCGTCAGGGCGATGGCCGTCCCGAGCGCCGCCGCCGCCGTATTGACCAGGTTGTTGCCCAGCAAGATCGTGGGCAGAAACCGGTCGGGCCGCTCCACCATTCTGGCCACAAGCCCGGCACCGAGCACGCCCCGCTGCAAGAGGCTGTGGAGCCGGACCCGCTGGATCGAAAGGAGCGCAGCTTCAGTTCCGGAGAAGAAGGCGGAGAGCACCAGGCAGATAGCGGCTAGGAGCAGGTATAATGGTACGGGCCCTTCAGGCATGGAACTGAGTTCTTTCTGGGCGGCTTCAACCTGCGAAGCTCAACGTCGACGCATACTAGCACTAGCCTGGACACACTGTCAAAACCGCGTACGTTCCACGAGCGGCTTGACCCGTTGCCAGATGGCTGCCGCGACCTCTCCCCGCGGCAGCGCCGCGTCCACTACCGCCCAGCGCTCGGGCTCCTCTCCGGCCAGAGTGAGATAGCCTTCCCGCACGCGGGTGCGGAACTCCGCTCCAGGCTCTCCATCGCGCGAGTCCTCACTCTCGAAGCGGTCGCGGACCCGTCCCTGTAGACGCGGCCTCCCAAGGTCGACGGGCAGGTCCAGGAGCACCGTGAGCTGGGGCTCGAGGCCTCCCGTGGCAAGCCGGTTGAGGCGGCGCAGTTCCGCGATGGCCAGGCCCCGTCCGTACCCCTGGTACGCCAGCGTGGAGTCCGCATAGCGGTCGCAGAGGACAATGTCTCCGCGGGCCAGCGCCGGCAGGAGCTGCTCGCGCACAAGCTGCGCCCGCGAAGCCACAAACAGCAGTGCCTCCGTCTCGGGCGCTATGGCAGCATCGGAGAACTTGAGGATGCGGCGCAATCGCCGACCCAGTGTTGTGCCGCCCGGCTCCGCCAGCAGCGTCACGGGGTACCCCAGGCCCGCCAGGCGCCGCCTCAGCCTGCGGGCCTGAGTGGACTTCCCCGTGCCGTCGCCGCCCTCAAACGATATGAACAGGGCTTCCAACTCCGTCTTTCCCGCGAAAGCAGACCTTTGCGTAACTCTCCGTGGAGGGCGAGGTTGTGAAAGTGAAGCAACTCCCCCCAACCTGCGGCCCTTCCCCTGGATTCCCGCTTTCGCGGGAATGACGGTTATGCAAAGGTCTCCTAAAGCGGGGATTTCTCATGTTGGCAACCCACACTACAACCAACGAAAATAGGCGCCGGGTCCCGGCCCGTTGCGCCGCCCCGCGCCTCCCTGGATTCCCGCCTGCGCGGGAATGATTAGGTGGTGGGTGGACGTATGGGACGGGCCCTGTAGCGTGGTCCCTCCGGTGTCACCCACTGCCCTGGGGGTTGAAGATGATCACCCTGCGCTGGGGGTCCCTTCCCGTGCTCGCGGAGGCCAGATTGTACCGCTGGGCCAGCACGTGCTGCAGCCGTCGGATGTACGACGACTGGGGCGACAGCTCAATGGACCGCTCTCCCCCCATGATGTCGTTCACCGCTTCCTCCGCCTCCTCCAGCGCGTTGTCGACCTTGACCTCCCGGTCCCCGCCCCAACCGGCGCTGAGTGACTTCAGGAACTGCTCCAGCTGCATCTGTGTGTTTCGGCGGAGCACGTAGATGGGCTTGCCATGCTCCTCAGCCGTCCGCAGCGTATCCGGCCGCTTGCGATAGTTGCTCTTCGTGGTCAGCACCAGGTCCGCGTCCTGTATGTTGGCCACGACGTTGACGCCAAGGCCGTACTGCCGCACCGTCTGCTGCAGCCGGTCCTTGCTCACGCCAAAGGGCATCAGCTTGTAGCTCTTCGCATTGACGGGCGCCGACCTCTCCACGCTTTGCGACCCGCCACTGACGATCGGCGTTCCCCTCCTGGGGCCCCAGGACCGCCGGGGCGGGAATGGCTCCGACTCCTCTCGCTCATAGAACTGGGGCGTGTGCAGGGCAATCACGTCGCCCTGCTCGCGGTGCATCCGACCCTCCCGGTCCATCCGCCGGACCTCGGGCCGCACCGGCTGCCCCCGCAGCAGAGCGTCCACGGTCTTGGCGAGGTCTTCGTGCACGGCCACCCGGTCCCACGCCTGGATCTCCACCAGCATCTGGAAGGTGGGGGGCGCCTTCCGCTCCAGCACGCTCTTCTGGGTCCGCCGCCGCCGCGCCTCGTCGTCGCTGAGTGTCACCGTCTGTATGCCGCCCACCAGGTCAGAGAGTGTTGGGTTCAGTATCAGGTTCTCCAGCGTGTTGCCGTGGGCTGTGGCGATGAGCTGCACTCCACGCTCGGCGATGGTCCGCGCCGCCACCGCCTCCGGCTCCGTGCCCATTTCGTCGATGATGATGACCTGCGGCATGTGGTTCTCCACCGCCTCGATCATCACGGCGTGCTGCAGCGTCGGCGTCTTCACCTGCATCCGCCGGGCCGACCCGATGGCCGTGTGGGGAATGTCGCCGTCCCCTGCGATCTCGTTGGACGTGTCCACCACAATCACCCGGTTGTGGGTGTCGTCGGCCAATACGCGGGCCACCTCTCGGAGCATCGTTGTCTTCCCCACTCCCGGACGCCCCAGAAGCAGCACGCTCCGGCCCGATGTTACCAGGTCCTGGATGATGCGGATGGTCCCGTACACCGCTCGCCCGACCCGGCACGTCAGGCCCACGATCCGCCCCGCGCGGTTGCGCAGGCATGAAATGCGGTGCAGCGTCCGCTCGATGCCCGCGCGGTTGTCGTCCCCAAAGGGCCCGAGGCGTGAGACGATCGCCTCAATGTCGTCCTCGGTGACCTCCCGTCCCTTCAGGACCTCCTCGCGGTCCCGGAACCGTGCCTGCGGCGCACGGCCAAAGTCCATCACCACCTCCAGCAGGTCTTGGGGTGTGCCAAGCCCCTTGACCCACTCCTGTATGGGGCGCGGCAGGACGCCCAGCAGCAGGTCCAGGTCGTCTACGATGACCATCTGCCTCGCGGGGCGGGACATCTCCACCGGCCGTGGCTCCAGGTGATCAGACTCGTGCAGGAACAAATCCCACCTCTCGAACGCGGGATGCCAGGGACTTGACGAAGAGCTGGTACTCCTCAACCGGCTTGAATCCGTGCCTTTGCAGTGCCGACCGCACCGCTCCCTGGAACTCAGGGACCAGGGCGATTACGGGGCTCTTCCCTATGAGACAGTCGAGGGCATGACAGATGAGAGAGTCGGTTCGTGACCCGCCGGGGTCCACGAGCAGCCGGAGGTACCCTGTTCCGTGACGCTGCCACGTCTGAAGCCACGCCGGCGCGGCCAGCGTGCCTTCGGCGTGCGCGGAGCCTTGCATGGGTCGGAACACCCACTCTGAACCGGGGTGGCCCGGGCGCTCCAGCGAGTCCCGCCACTCCTCCAGCGTGAGGGCGCACACGCTGCGCGCCTGTGCCGGCGCACACGCGAGAAAGAGCCGGAACAGATCGAAGTCGTCGCCGGCCTGACGTGGGTGTAGCCCGTGTACGCGGCCGCCCTTCGCCACGCCCCACGGCTCATCCCGGTACATCAGGGTCTCCCTGAACGCAGGCACGAAGCCGCTGCGATGCGCGGAAGCGCTCAGCATGCCGTCGGCAGAGAGGCGTAGGAAGACTCGCGAAGCCCCGCAGCGTCCCGCGGCCGTGGACAGCTCCTCCAGGAGGCCTGTGGCGCTCCCCTGTGCTTCGGGCTTCAGGTGCAGGTGGCGGACCTCCCAGGCCCGGTGGCCGGAGCGCATCCGGCCATGGGCGAGTCCCACCGGGCTCCCATCCTCAACCAGGACCCGGAGGCAGTGGCCGCTCCGAGCGATTCCCCCATCCTGCCACAGCGCTCGCCTGGGCGAGGCTTTGGTCGATGGCCAGCCAAGCCTGTCCAGCGTGATTGCCTGGTTGGGCGCAGCCATGCCCCCAACCAGGCCCAGCCGCACCAGGTCAGAGGGCCGGACCGAACGGATCAGCTCCCCCATTACCCCTTCTGGTCCACCATGCTGAGAAAGTAGGAGTGGAACCTCGTGTCTACTGTGAGCTCTGGGTGAAACGAAGTGACCAGCATATTGTCCTGGCGCGCCGCCACGGGAGTGCCGTCCTGCAAACGGGCGAGCACCTCCACCGTGGGCCCGCACTCCAGAATGGCCGGTGCTCGAATGAAGATGGCGTGGAATGGCCCGCCGCCCAGCGCCGGCGCCTGGACCTCGGCTTCAAAGCTGTCCACCTGACGGCCGTAGAAGTTCCTGGATACCGCCGTGTCCATCAGACCCAGGGGGGTCGGGCGGTCTTCCCGAATCTCACGGGCCAGCATGATCATGCCGGCGCACGTGCCCCACGCCGGCATCCCGCTCTGGATTCGCTGCCGCAGGGGTTCTCGCAGGCCGTACATGTCCAGGAGCAGGGCTACTGTCGTGCTCTCACCCCCCGGCAGGATCACCGCCTGAAGCTCCTCCAGGTCCCGGGGCTGACGCACCTCGGAGGCGTCCACGCCCAGGTGCGACAGCATCAGCATATGTTCCAGGAAGTCTCCCTGCAGGGCCAACACCCCCACCTTGACGCCCGCCCTCTCCCTTGGGCCGCCTTCTTCCGAGAGCGTCCAGGTGACCGGTGTCGGTGCATGGGACTGCTGGCCAGTCGTCAATCCGCGGGCTCCCCTCCTGCCGCCGGCTACCAGCCGCGAACAGCCAGAAGCTCCTCCGGCTTCAGCGTTCGAACGTCTATCCCGGGCATGGGCTCTCCAAGGCCCTTGGAGACCTCGGCCACCACGCTCCAGTCCTGGTAATGGGTCACTGCTCGAACGATGGCGTGGGCCCGCTGCGCCGGGTCCTCAGACTTGAAGATCCCGGAACCAACGAACACCCCGTCGCACCCCAACCACATCATCAGCGCCGCGTCTGCGGGCGTCGCGAGCCCCCCAGCGGCAAAGTTCACCACCGGCAGCCGTCCCAGGCGCTTCACCTCCCGCACTAGCTCCAGTGGCGCGCCCAGGTTCTTGGCCTCGGTCCCCAGCTCGTCCTCGGGCATGTTCCGGACCGAGCGAGTCTGGCTGTTCACCGCGCGCATGTGCCGCACCGCCTCCACCACGTTGCCCGTGCCCGCCTCACCCTTCGTGCGGATCATGGCCGCGCCCTCGGCCAACCGCCGCAGCGCCTCCCCCAGGTCCCGGCAGCCGCAGACGAAGGGCGTTGTGAATTCATGCTTCCACACGTGGTGGCTCTCATCGGCCGGCGTCAGCACCTCCGACTCGTCGATGTAGTCCACGCCCAGCGCTTCCAGCACCTTGGCCTCTGCGAAGTGGCCGATGCGGCACTTGGCCATCACCGGTATGGTAACGGCCTCCATGATCTCAAGGATCTTGTTGGGGTCCGCCATGCGGGCGACGCCCCCAGCGGCCCGGATATCGGATGGCACTCGCTCCAGCGCCATGACGGCGCACGCCCCCGCATCTTCGGCAATCTTGGCTTGCTCAGCCGTCACCACGTCCATGATGACGCCGCCCTTGAGCATCTGGGCCAAGCCAGTCTTGACTTCCCACGTCCCGCGGCCGTTTCCTGATGCCTCCATCGCCATGGCGCCCCCTCCTGCCGTCGAGCAGCTTATTCTCCCCCATTATATGTCGCGTACGCCGCTCCCGCAATTGAAACCTCTTGAGGTGGTGGGTCCGGTTTGATTGTTCTCGCCTGTTTGATTGGCTATTGCGTTTTTGCAAGAATCGAATCAACCTGGCCGGGTCTCCCACAGATAGGCGCGGGTAGGATTGTTTTTCGAGGCATGGCGACCTCCTTGGCCTGTTTGGCGGGTCTGCTGAACGGATACTAAGGCAGAGGTCCTTGTGCGGGCAACGGGAGGATGGCACAGCGGGAGCTGGTCGCTGGCGCGACGGCTTTGTGGGGGGAGGGTGTGCTGGGGGCGTCGCGCTCACGCCCTTCGAGTGCCTCAGGGTGAGCGGCCTCTGGAGGCGCCCGTCTTCCGGCCCCGTCCTTGCTTCCTCGCCACCCCCAATGCTGGTACGCTAGGGTGCCGGCCAATCGCCGGAACTGCCGCAAGCCGCATGACGTAGGGGCGTTCCTTAGTGCGAATCCTGCTTGCCAACGACGACGGCATCCTCTCTCCGGGCCTCTGGCACGCCGCCGAGGCCCTCCAGGACGTGGGCGACGTCGTCGTGTGCGCTCCGGACCGGGAGCAGAGTGGCATCGGCACCGCCGTAACCCTGCACTCGCCCATACGCGCCGTCGCCTTCCCACCCAGGTCAGGGGCGGGCAGTGCCTTCGCCGTGGAGGGCACCCCTGCGGACAGCGTCATTCTGGGTCTGGAGCGTCTGCTGGAGGGACCCGCGGACCTGGTGGTGGCGGGCATAAACGTTGGCGCCAACATGGGTCAGGACGTCCTCATCTCCGGCACACTGTCGGCCGCACTTCAGGGGCACCTGCGCAACATCCCAGCCATAGCCATCTCCGTCGCCAGCCTGAGGGACGTGTATTATGAGGCCGCCCGCCAGGTCCTCACCGGCCTCGCGCGCGGCCTGACCCAGGGGCGAAGCGGCCTACGGACCGGCGGCGGCGCAGCATCAACCACGCCGCCGTTCCTCAACGTCAATCTTCCCAACCTGCCGCTTGCGGACATCGCGGGGGTCGTCGTCACACGGCTGGCCCACCAGGGCTACCGCGACACCGTCAACCAGGGGACCGACGGGCGCAGGCCCTGGCACTGGATCGCCAGGGACCAGCCCCCCGCGGAGGCAGCCGAGGGGACGGACTTCTGGGCTGTCCGCAACGGCAGGGTCTCCGTCACCCCGCTTTCGACCGACGTCACCGCTCACGACGCCATGCTGGCCGTCAGCGACCTTGTTCGCTCCCTGCCGCTCCCGCCGGTTGGCGGGTAGGGGCGCTAACCGCGGCGAGGCACGCCCTTCCTACGTCGGGGTCCCTCACGCGGCGCCTGTTCGGACCGGCGCTAGGCTTCCCCCGGTCCCAGCTCCTGGTACGACTCCGCCTGGGCGCCGACCTTGTCCCAGTCATAGAGCATTGGCACGGTCCGGATGTCTGCCCAGACAAGCGCCTGGTCCGCGTAGTGCTGGCTTCCCGGGTGCCCGGACGCGCCCAGGGGGATGATCCACCGGCAATTGTCCCAGTCCGCTAGGTCGAAGGCGTACCGGGCCACCGACAGCCCCGTCACCGTGAACAGGTCCCCCGGCGAGTAGCCGGCGGCTTGGGGGGTGTCGCCGCTCCCGCTCATTGGCGTCGCGGGCGGGCTCAGCAGGTCCTCGAGTTCTGGAAAGGCGGCGGCGAGGGTATGCCGGGGCCGAGTTGCGTGGACCTTCCCCCACTGCCACATCTCCATGTCATCGCCCAGCCGTTGGCGGAGGTAGTGCACGCCCTCGGCCAGAGCCTGAGCCAGGACCGAATTCCAGTCCCGGCCCGCAGGCAGCATCCATGTCTCGTTTTCCTGCGCCGCTCGCACCAGCAGGGCGGACAGCCTCGCAACGTGGGCTGGTGCGCCGCGCCCGGTCGAGGTGAACGCCTCTTCCGCCAGGGACCCTAGGAGCGGCCCGATGACCAGCCGGTCCAGCCGGTCGCGGAATGCGGCGAAGACCGCCGGTTCCACCGCTTCCCGGTCCATGCTCCCGTCCCAACTCACGAGGCGCCGCCGCGCCTCAGCCGACAGATCGTCGCGCGTCTCCACCTGCTCCAGCAGGCGGGCGAAGCTGCGACCCGGCATCGAGACCCGCTCCGCGTGCATCGCGACCATGTCGTCCACGTTCGCGCCCCGGAGCGGCGCCAGGCGGTCTGCGATGCGGCGCGCCCGGAACTCCGGGGCAAAGTCCACGTTGATGTAGTACGGATAGTCAGCTTCCGTGATCCGGTTGTTCGCCGTGATGATGTACCCCGTCTCCGGATTGCGGGAACGGGGCATCTCGGCGAAGGGGATGGCCCCCTCCCACTCATACTCGCCCGTCCAGCCCGGCACCGGCAGCCAGGCGTTGGCCATGGCACGGATGGGGACCTTCCCTCGGGTCAGGTAGCCGATGTTCCCCCGCCTGTCTGCGAAGAGCAGATTGTTGCAGGGGTCCACCCAGGGGCGCATCGCCTCTTCCAGCTCATCGGCATCGCCGGCCCTGAGCATCGGCAGCAGTGCGTCGAATCCGGTGTTTGGGCCGTCCGTAGCGGTGTACCGGAAGGCGATGCCATAGCCCTTCCCGGGGCCGCCGGCTATGACCGGACCGTGGCGCGTCACCGCAACGTCCTGCTCCAGCGCCGGTCCACCGCGGACTCGAATGGTCTCGCGGCGCACCTCCGCCTGTTGCCACTGGCCTTGGAACTCGTAGGAGCTTGGATCGTCCTCTCTGAAGCGCTCCACGTAGAGGTCCTGGTAGTCCGCTGTGGCGTGTGTAACACACCAGGCCACGTGAGCGTTGTGTCCAAAGTGCGGGAAGCCCGGGCATCCCGGAAAGGAGAGGCCCACTACGTCGAAGCTGCCGGAGGCGATGTGGTTCTGGTAGTAGACGTTGGGCGTGTCCAGCGGGCGATGAGGGTCCCCGGCCAGGAGCGGTTTACCGGAGGACGTCCGGCTCCCCGCGAGAGCCCAGTTGTTGCTCCCAGAATCCAGGACGTCCATCCAGCCAACGGCGCTGGAGACCCTCTGCAGCTCCTGTAGGGCGTCGGCCGCCGGGCCTTCAAAGGCGGCGCCGGGCGGCACGATGACCAGGTGGCCCGGCTCATAGCCGGGAAGCAGCCGCGCTGCCTTCTCCGGGCCCAGCTCCCGGACCAGCCGTGCCCGCCACAGCTTGCTCTCGAAGGTGCCCATGAGGATATGGCGCACCTTGAACACGGCAAGGCAGTCCCACGGCTGCCACGCCTCGGGCCGGCCCCCAACCAGCCGGTACTCCACGGGCAGGGCCTGCGTGCTCCCCACAAAGGCGTTCACGCCTGCGGCATACGCGTCCAGCATCGCCCTGGTCTCGGCGTTGACCGCCGCATAGTCGTTCTGTACGCTCGGCAACAGTTGGAAGCGGCGCATCGCGGCGTCCTGTTCCAGGGCCTCCGGCCCGGCGAACTCAGCCCACCGGCCGTACGCCCGGCGCCGGTCATACTCCATCTGCCACAGCCGGTCCTGGGCAGTCACGAACCCCTGCCCAAAGAACGCGTCGTGCGTGCCCTGCGCCCTGACGTGCGGAATCCCGAAAGCGTCCCGATGCACCTGCACCGGGCCTTCAAGCCCCTTGAGGCGCAGTGGCGTCGAGACGTCGGGCAGCGCAGCCCGGAGCTGCTCCGCCGTCAGGCTTTCATCCACCATGCCTATCTCCTGTTGGGCCGCACGGCCACTCCCCCCGCCCCCTCCCAGCCCCTAGCTTGCGGCCGGGGCATCGAGGACCACCCGGTAGCCGACCTCCACGAGCTCCTGGTCCTCTTCCCCCGTTCGGCCGCTCACGCCCAACCCCGCCAGCACAAGCCCCGTCTCCGAGTCCATGACGACCATTCCCCCGGCGCCTCCCGTAAAGTCCGGCTGTCCATAGCCCGCCACGCTCATGCCCGTCTCCCGGGCCCGCTCCCCGAACTCGGTCGTATGCGTGCGCATGCAGGCGGCGGTGAAGGCTTTCTTGAAGGCGTTCTGCCTGGCCAGGGCGGTATTGACCTCGCCCTCGGCGGCAAACGCGATCAGGTCGCCCCGCGGGTCCACCACAGCGACGGCGACGGGCCGACCCGGCCGCTCCTCCGCGGCCCGCATCATTGCCCGGACGCTCTCCCACGCCTCGCTAAGTCCTAGAAACCTCCGTTGATGCATGCCCCGCTCCCTTCCAGGCCAAGGCCTCCGTCGATTCTCAGAACAGTCCGCGTCAGGAGAGGTCGACTGCACCCAACCCGGTGCGCGCCACCTCTTCATCCTCCTCCGGCGTCCCTCCGCTCACACCGATGCCGCCCAGCGCCCGGCCGCTGCCCGGTTCCCGCACCACGACGCCTCCTCGGCGGGCGCCGACGAGCTTGGGGTCGCCAAAATCGGCCACCTGCCGCCCTGCCTGCTCGCGATATTCGGCGAAGCCGCGGACGTCCTGTCCCATCCGGGAAGCCGTGTACGCCTTCCGGATGGCGTAGTGCCGCAACATCGGCGTCCCGCCGTCCATCAGCGCGAAGGCCAGAAGCTCCCCCCGGTCGTCCACCACGGCGATCCCCATCGGCCTGTCCGCCAGGCGTCGCGCGGCGTCCAGCATGGCCTCCATCATCGCCATCACCTCGCGGGTATCCAGGACCATCTTGTCGTACATGGCTGCTTCAACTCCTCCCCATCCTGAGCCTGCCCGCCCAGGACAGCACGCCGTCCTTGGGCCGGATGGTACCGTATGACTCGACGCGTGGGAAGATCTCGCGGGCGCCTGCAGGTCCTTGCGGCCGGCGCCGCCCCCGCGGTTGACGAGACGCAGGCTGGGCATTTATGGTGCGTATGTCGTGGGCGCTCGTCCGTTTGGCATCGGGACATCTTCGGGTGCACGGACGGACGAACCATTCACCGCATCGAGGGGGACCATCCATGCCAACTGTTGGCCGCGTCACCTTCGCGCCCGTCGAGGGCGCCGCGGAGCTGTTTACGCCGGCCTTTTGCGACTACCTCGCCTGCATGCACGACGCGTTCGCGCCCCGCGTCGCCGCCGCTCGAGACGACCGCGCCGCTGTGTCCCGCCGTGCGCTCCACGAAAAGCAGCCTCCGGCGAGCCTCCCTCAGAGCGACGTCAACACCAAGCCCTGGCAGGTGCCCCCGGTACCCGCAGACCTGCGCAAGCCCGGAATCGAGATCACCGGCCCCGTCTCCATCACCGGCATGTTCATCAACGCCCTCAACCCGGGCCCCGAGGGCGTCCGCGCCGAAGGAGACCTCGACGACGACGAGGACTCCGCCGGCCACCGCCTCATCGACACGGTACGCGCCGCGCACAACCGCGCGCGCGCCGTAGAGGGCACACTCTCCTTTCACGACACGGAGCGCAACCGCGACTACACCGTGCGTGACGGGCCCCTGCCCTTCTTCATGCACCGGGAGCGCGGGCTCCACCTCGACGAGCCGGAGGTCACGCTGGACGGCAGCGCCGTCTCCGCTGCCATTCTGGGCACCGGCCTCACGCTCTTCCACGCCGGCAGGGCCCAGGCCGAGCACGGCCAGGGCATCTACTTCTACCTCCCCAAGATGGAATCGGCGCAGGAGGCCGCCTTTTGGCATGACTTCTTCGCCGAGAGCCAGTCCCGGCTGGAGCACCTCCGCCACGCAGTCATCCGTGCCATCCCCCTCATCGAGTCCCTGCCCGCCGTCTACCAGATGGAGGAGATGCTCCACGCCCTCGGCCCCTACGCCGCCGGCCTCAACGCGGCCCGCTGGGACCTGAAGGCCAGCATCCTGGAGTACGTCATGGCCGATCCCGGCATGGTCTGGCCGGACCGATTCGGTGTCGACATCAAGACCACGGAGTTCATGTCAAACATCTTCCGAAGGCTGGTCGCCGTCTGTCTCAAGCACGGCGCCGTCGCCATCGGGGGAATGGCGACGGCGCTGCCCAGCAGGAACGACGAGGTAAACGTTGCCGCCGCCGCCTCCATTCGCGCCGACAAGGAGTGGGAGGCCGCCCAGGGCTTCACCCGCGGCTGGGTGGCCCACATCTTTCACATGAACGTGGCGGCGGCCCCCTTCAAGTCCCTCATTGACGGCGGATGGCGCCCCACACCCGACATGGCCGACCCGGACAACTACCCCATTGAAGTCAGGCGCCCGGAAGGACCGATCACCCTTGAAGGCACTCGCCGCAATCTCCGCACGCTCATCGAGTACGTGGAGGGCTGGCTCAACGGACGCGGCGCAAAGGGCATAGACAGCCTGGCCGGACGCCCGGGACTGCACCCTGCGCTCATGGAAGACCTGGCCACCGCGCGCATCTCCGTGGCTCAGACAGCCCAGCGCGCCATCCACGGCGCCAGGGACGCCGAGACCGGCAGGGCCCACGACCTCGTCCTCGTCAAGGAGGTCCTCCTATCGGAAGAGGAGGACATCGTGAGCAGGCTTGCCGAGGCCGCCTCCTCCGACGCTTCAGCAGCCGGGGCCCTCGATGAGGCAAGGGCCAGGTACCGCCAGGCCACCAAGATCGTCATGCACTGGGTCAAGAGCTACACGGAGTTCGACTTCCGCAGCCTGGGCTCCTACACCCGTGACGACCTGGCAGCCATCGCCGGCGCCCCCGACGCCATTTAGCGGCCCGCCATGCCCATGCGTTTGGCGCACCTACGATCATGACCGAAAGGACACGAGACATGGCCAACGGAACGGAAGCCAAGACGCTGCTGGACGTGCTGGACTACGGCGAGGGCCCCCACGCCGCCCTCGTTGCCCCGGACGGCCCCACGCTCACCTACGACAACCTGCGCGCCCAGGTCGCCCGACTGCGCCGGCAGCTCCATGCCTACGGCATCCGCAAGGAAGACCGGGTGGCCATCGTGCTCCCCAACGGCCTGGAGAACGTCCTCACCTTCCTGGCCGTCACCGCCACGGCCACTGCGGCCCCCCTGAACGCCGCCTACAAACTCGACGAGTTCGCCTTCTACCTGGAAGACACCAACGCCAAGGCCGTCATCACGGGCCCGGAAGGGGGCAAGGAGATTGCCGGGGCCGCTCCCGGGGGGCCGCTGCTGCACATCGTCGCGGAGATCGACGACCAGGGCGAGGTGACGTTCACGGAGGCGGTCGACGACGCGGAGGGCGTGGACTCCAACCGCGCCAGTGACGGCACGAATCACGTCGGCGTCCAGCCTATGGAGGAGGAGCGAGAGGGCATCCCCCTCCCCGGCCCCGACGACGTCGCCCTCGTCCTCCACACCAGCGGCACCACCTCTCGGCCCAAGCGCGTGCCCCTCACCCACCGCAACCTCACCACCTCCCTACGGAACATCGTCGCCACCTACCAGCTCTCAGAGAGCGACGTATCCCTCTGCATCATGCCCCTCTTCCACGTACACGGGCTGGTCGCCTCCACCCTCTCGACCCTGCAATCGGGTGGGACCATTGTCGTGCCGCCGCGCTTCAACCCACTCAACTTCTGGCCCGTCGTCAAGGAGTACGGCGTGACCTGGTTCTCCGGCGTCCCCACCATGTACCAGGCGCTGCTCAATCGGGCCAAGAGCCGCGGCCCCGGCGACCCTGCGCCCGGCGCCGCCACCCTGCGCTTCATCCGCTCCTGCAGTGCCGCGCTCCCGCCCAGCGTCATGCACGACATGGAGGAGCAGGTGGGTGTGCCGGTCCTCGAGGCCTACGGCATGACCGAGGCTGCCCATCAGATGGCGTCCAACCCACTGCCCCCCGGGACGCGTCTGCCCGGCTCCGTGGGCCCCGGCACAGGCGTGGACGTGGCCATCATGGACGAGGCGGGCGTCCTGCTCCCCACCGGCGGCAAGGGCGAGGTCGTCATCAGGGGCGCCAACGTCACCCTCGGCTACGAGGCCAACGCCGAGGCCAACCAGAGCTCCTTCACCAACGGCTGGTTCCGCACGGGCGACGAGGGGATCGTCGACGCCGACGGCTACCTCACGCTGACCGGCCGCATCAAGGAGCTCATCAACCGCAGCGGCGAAAAGATCTCGCCCCGGGAGATCGACGAAGTGCTTCTCGACCACCCGGCCGTGGCCGAAGCCGTGGCTTTCGGCATCCCGCATCCCACCCACGGCGAGGAGCCGTCCGCCGCCGTCGTCCTCGAAGGCGAGGCGACGCCCGCGGAGCTCGTGGCCTACTGCAAGACCCGCCTCGCCGACTTCAAGTGCCCGCGCGTCATCCACATCGTTGAGCAGATCCCGCGCGGCGCCACCGGCAAGCTCCAGCGCCGGTTCGTCGCCGAGGCCTTTTCCGGGCAGGGCGCCGCAGCCCGGACCTAGGGGCCCCAGGAAGCACCCATGAGGTTCGCAATCTACGGCGCGGGGGCCATCGGTGCATACCTTGGCGCAAAGCTGGCGCTGGCCGGTGAGGACGTCACCCTCATCGCCCGCGGGCCGCACCTCCGCGCCATGCAGGAGCACGGTGTCCGCGTCCGCAGCCCCGAGGGTGGCTTCGAGGCGCATCTCCCCGCTACCGATGACCCGAGGGCCGTGGGTTGCGTTGACTTTCTCTTCCTCGCCGTCAAAGCCCACGGGCTCACCGCCATCGCCCCCCACCTGGCCCCTATGATGGGCCCCGAGACCGCCGTCGTTCCGGCCCAGAACGGCATCCCCTGGTGGTACTTCCAGCGCCACGGCGGCCCCTGGGAGGGCACGCGCCTGGAAACCGTCGACCCCAGCGGGATCATCGCCGGCCACATCCCCCCCGAGCGCATCATCGGCTGCGTGGTCTACCCCGCCGCCTATATCGCCGCCCCCGGCGTCATCGACCACACCGAGGGCAACCGCTTCTCCATCGGCGAGCCCGACGGCGCAGCCTCCGACCGCTGCCGCAGGCTGTCCGACGCCATCGCTGCCGCCGGCCTCCGCGCACCTATCCGCTCCAACATCAGACAGGACATCTGGGTCAAGCTCCTTGGAAACGTCGCGTTCAATCCCGTGAGCGCCCTCACCAGGGCGAGCATGGTTGAGATCGCCACCGATCCCGACGTTCGCCCCATCGTGCGCGCCATGATGGAGGAGGCCTACGCCGTCGCTGTAGCCCTCGGTATCCACCTGCCCGTGAGTATCGACCAGCGCATGGCCGGGGCGGAAAAGGTCGGCGATCACAAGACCTCCATGCTCCAAGACGTAGAGGCGTCCAGGCCGTTGGAGGTTGACGGACTCATCGGTACCGTGCTGGAGCTCGGCAGGCTGCTCGACTTGCCCATGCCCTTCACCTCCACCGTATACGCTTGCGCCAAGCTGCTGGGTGCCAAGGTCCTGCAAGGCTCTGGGGGCTGATCCCGGACACGACGCTTCGACAAGTTCAGAGTTAGCGCCCCTACCGCGGGGCGGATTGCCGCTGATCAGCTATGCCCTGCCGCAATCGATTCGCACAGGCACGTGCGGGCGGCCGTCATTGACACCTCCTGGGTTGCCGGGGATGATGGAGCCTGCTCAACCCAGGAGGCCCCATGCGCGGCACCGCGGACGTAGCGGTCGTAGGCGCCGGAGTCATCGGCAGCGCCATCGCCTATGAGCTCAGCGCCAGGGGCGCCGGCGTCGTCTTGCTGGAATTCGACGCCATCGGCAGCGGGGCATCTGCCCACGCCACCGGCTCCCTGAATATGCTCGGCGCCGAGTTCAGCCCCGGCCCGTCCTTCGACCTGGGCCTCTTGGGGTACCGCATGTTCGCCGATCTCGCCCCCAGGCTCCGGGAGCAGACCGGCATTGACCTCCTCTACCAGCGCCGCCCCCAGCTTAGGCTGGCGCTGGACCAGGAAGAGGAGGCCCTCATTCGGGAGGCCATGGCCTGGCAGCGAGAGTATCTGCCGCTGCATTGGATCGACGGCGGCGAAGTGCGCCGCATCGAGCCGCGGCTGAGCCCCCAGGTCCGCGGCGCCGCCTACGAACCCGAGTCCGCCCAGCTCGACAGCTACCGCCTCAACCTCGCCCTGGCCCAGGCGGCGGAGCAACAGGGCTGCGAGGTGCTGCTCCGCCGCGTCACCGGGCTCCGGCTGGACCGCGTGCGCGTGACCCACGTACGCCACGCCGGCGGCGACGTCGCCTGCGGAGCCGTCGTTCTGGCCCTGGGGGCCTGGAGCGCCGACTCCGCCGACTGGATCGGCTTTCGACCGCCCGTCGCTCCCATGAAGGGCGAACGGCTGCTCCTTCGCTACGGCGGTGAGCCCCTCGCAGCCCTCATCACCTCGCCCAAGCGCGGCCACATGATCAGCCGCCTCGACAACCTCCTCAGCGTGGGCAGCACCGGCGGGCGCGACTACGACCAGCGCGACCTCTTCCTCGGCGCCGAGTTCGACCGCACACCCACCAGCGCCGCCAGGCTCGAGCTGCTTCAACGCGCCGTCGACGTGCTTCCGGACCTGGAGAGCGCCGAGGTCGTCCAGCAGCTGGCAGGCTCACGGCCCCTCAGCGTAGATCAGACGCCCATCATCGGTCCCGTGCCCGGCCTCCAGGGTGCATTCCTGGCCACGGGCCACGGCACCAAGGGCGTGCATCTCGCCCCGGTGACCGCGCGCATCGTCGCCGACTACGTTCTGAACGGAGCGTCCGACGCCATGCCGGGGCTGGACGCGTTCCTACCGGCGCGCTTCGTCGCCGACGAGAGCCTGGACTTCCAGGCCGCCAGCCACCGTGTGGAGGAGTAGCCTATGGCGCACCGCCCCCTGGTCAACAAGACCAAGGCCAAGCTCCAGCGCGGCGAGGTGGCCTTGGGCGCTGCCGTCGGCTCGCCCTCGCCGGACACCATCGAGGTGGTGGGCGCTCTTGGCTTCGACTACGTGACCCTGGACCTGGAGCACGAGTCTTTTGATGAAGGCACAGTCCAGCACTGCATTCGCGCCGCCGAGGCATTCGACGTCACCCCCATCGTTCGAGTCCCCAATGATCCACACCTCATCCTGCGCCTTCTGGACGCCGGCGCTCAGGGCGTCCACGTCCCCCGAGTAAACACGCGGGAGGATGCGGAGGCGGTGGTCCAAGCGTGCCGGTTCCACCCGCATGGAAGCCGCTCCTTCTTCGCCACCGCCAGATCCGGGAACTTCGGCATTGGCATCAGTGAAGAGGAGTATGCTCGTATTTCCAATCAAGAGACCCTGGTGACGCTTCAGATAGAGGAAGAGCTGGGCGTGCGCAACATCCAGGAGATTCTCGCCGTGCCCCACGTGGACGTCATCCAGGTCGGGCCCAAGGACCTGTGGCAGTCGATGGGCATGCCAGACTGGGAGCACGTGTGGGAGGTCATCGGGATGGTCGTCAGCCATGCCGTCAACGCGGGCCTGTGGGTGAGCATGTACGCCTGGATGACGCCGGACCTCCCGCAGCGGGTCCTCCAGTACCGGAGCATGGGTGTCGGCATGGTCACAGCCCAGACAAGGGACCTGCTGGTCTCCGGGGGGCGCTCCTTCCTGGAGCAGTGCCGTGCCGCCGTGGCCCCTGCCGTCCAGGGCTGAACCCCACCCCGGCCCCTTGATTACCCCATCCGTCGCCGAAAGGAGAGCGCGAGTCCATGGCTTCCAAGGTCACATTCGGTGTTCACCTGCCCGTGCGTATGCTGCCTGGCGGCGACCCTGTTCCGCCCTCGCCTCGCCTCTTGGAGCAGATCGTGGACGCTGCGGCCGCCTCCGGGTTTCGCGCCGTCTGGGTCACCGACCACATCGTGTACCCGGACCCCTGGATGGACTGCCTCCTCATGCTGGCCGCCGTTGCCGGGAGGGCGAGGGATGCGGGTCTGACCATTGCCACCGGTGTCGTGGGGTTGCCGCTCCGGCACCCCGTCGCCATGGCCCAGAGCTTCGCCACGCTGGACGTTCTCAGCGGCGGCAACCTCATCATCGGCATAGGCGAGGGTTCCACACAGCTCGACTTTGACGCCCTGGGACTCCCCTTCCAGGAGCGCCGCAGGATGCTGGAGGACGGCGCGGCGGCCCTGCGCACCCTGCTCACCGAGCCGGCGGCCAGCCATGAGGGGCCATACTACCGATTCCGAAACGTGACGGTTGCGCCCAGGAGCATCCAGCGGCCGTGCCCTCCCATCTGGCTCTCGAGCTGGGGCTCGCCAATAGGGCTGCGGCGCGTCGCGCGGCTGGCGGACGGCTGGGTCGCCTCGGCGTGGCACTCGACCCCGGACGAGTTCAGCGCTGCCCTCGCGACCCTGAATTCGGCCCTGGCGGAGCAGAGCAAGGACCCCGGCGTCTTCCCCAACGCCGTGAACACCATGTTCGTCTACGTGGACCAGGACGGCCGCCGCGCCCGCGACACGGCCGCCCCAATCATCGAGCAGGCCACCCGCGCCCCTTACGACGCGGTCAGCGGGCACTACGTCGCCGGCGACTACGCCGAGTGCCGCGCGCACCTCCAGCGCTGGATAGACGCCGGCGCCCAGCGGATCTGCCTGTGGCCGGTCCGCGATCCCGTCGAGCAGGCCCGTCGCCTGGGCCAACACGTGCTGCCGGGCCTGTCTTCCCCGTGACCCTCATGTTGACGCCCATTCATGTCTCAGCAGTAGGCGGCCCTCTATGACCAGCTCCGGCGCCCCCTCCGGCCCTCCCGACCCATCGCGGCAGCGAGAGCGCGTCCGCGCTATCTGGGACGGCTTCGCCCCCCTCTACGATCGCTACATGCTGCCCACCGCCAAGCCCGTCGCCGTTCGCCTGGTCGAGCTGCTTGACCCCCCCGTCGTGGCGCGTGTGCTCGACCTGGCTACGGGGACTGGGACAGCCGCCATCGCGGCCGCTCAGCGGGTGGGGCCCGAGGGCCGTGTGACCGGCATCGACCTCTCTCCCGCCATCCTGGACATCGCCCGGCGGCACGTGGCCGATGCCGGACTCGCCAACCTCGATATCAAGGAGATGAGCGCGGAAGACCTGGAGTTCCCCGCCGAGTCCTTCGACGCTGTGCTCTGCGGCCTTGGGCTCATGTTCTTCTCAGAGCCCGACCGCGCCCTCGCCGAAGCCTGGCGCGTCGCCAAGCCCGGCGCGAAGGTCGCCCTCTCCGTGTGGGGCGCCCCCGAAGGGATGTGGATGTCCAACGTCGTGGCCGCCATGCAGCCGCACCTGCCGACCAGGGGCCCCCAGGGTCCCGGCCCCTTCGCCTTCGCCAGGGACGAGGCCCTTGGCGGCGCTCTGAGCCAGGCGGGGTTCACGCTTCTCAAGCTGGAGCGATCGGACTGGCCCACCGTGCTGCCCAGCGCGGAGGTCGCCTGGGACGTCGTGCGCTGGGGCGGGCCGCTTGCGCTGAGCTACGCCTCAATGCCCCAGGCCACGCAGCACGCCCTGCGCGACGCCGTACTGGAGGCCCTCGCCCCATTCGCCGACGAGTCAGGCGTGCTTACGCTGCCCTTCGAGGTGCTCTTCGCCCTGGCCGAGAAGCCCGCATAGCGGGACGGCATCCCTAGGGGAGGGTTGAAGGGGCCGCGAGCAGCGGCGCCGCTGCTCGCGGCCGGCACTAGGGCCGGGTCCCCTCGGCGGCCTCAGCCACTTTGCCGTACAGCTCCTCGATCTGCTCCAGCGCGGGGCTAAAGCGCGTACCGTTGTACCGAAACCCCACCTGGGACCGCCTGGCTGATGATGCGTTGTAGGACGACTCCCGTGGAAACTCCAGGTACTCGTTCTTGGCCGGGTCCCGGAAGACGTTCATAGGGTCCCCGCCGTCCTGCGCCAGCTCCATCTGGTCCTTGAGCAGCCGGCGGTAGAGGATGATCCCCTTGTCGGACGTGCCCAGCTTCTCCTTGTGCCGCTCGGCCACGGGCCCCTGCGTACTCCATGCCATCAGGTCGCCGCCGTCGATGAGCTCCATCATGAAGCGGCCCTTCTCGTTCGTCAGCGGAACCGCGTAGTACGGCACGGCGTCCTGCTTCGGGGTGTCGATGCCCGGCATGAAATAGACCGAATACCATACGTGCCACGTATGCGTATCGTCCATGGGCACCCGGTACTGGAATTGCAGAGAGAGGCCGCCGTACCCTCCCAGGATGTTGGGGAAGATCATCGGGTGGCCAACACGCCACGCATCGTCCTCCTCGCTCTGACCCTCGACGACGCGTCGCTTGATGATTCCGTAATCGAAGAGGTCGAAGCCGATCTTCTTGTGCGGACGCGAGAAAGCCCGTGCTGTCTGAAGCGCGGCGTCGAACCACTCCTGTCCCGGCCCGGCCTCGGGCCCCTGTTCGAGCAGCGCGTACTCCACCCTTCGGCCGTGCAGCCACTCCAGGTGCACCGGGTCCAGCGAGTTCTCCATGATCTGCAGCCAGTTGCAGGGCACCACCGTCGCCCCGATGTGCCGGAAGACGTCCTGGCGCATCAGCAGGTCCCAGTGCGGGAGCAGCGGTGCAGGCTCCGGACCCAGGTACGCAAAGACGAGGCCGCTCAGCTCTTGCACCGGGTACGCCTTGGCCGTGACCCGGTCCTTGAATGTGCTGTCCGGGGCCTCCGCCGGCATCTCCAGGCACTGGCCCTTCTCGTTGAACAGCCAGCCGTGGTAGGGGCAGCGCAGCCCCTCCTGCTCCGGGATGCCGTAGAGTAGGTTGACCCGCCGGTGGGGGCAGGACTCCTGTATCAGGCCCAGCCCCCCGCTGCGGTCTCGGTAGAGCACCAGGTCCTCGCCCAGGAGCTTCACGGCCCTCGTGGGGTTCGCCGCCAGCTCCGCGCTGGCGGCGATGGGGTGCCAATAGCGCCGCAGCAGCTCGCCCATGGGCGTGCCGGGCCCGACTCGCGTCATCCGTTCGTTCTCCGTGATGCTAAACATGGCGCCCTCCCGAGTGGAACACAGAGTAGCTTGCGTCGAATGTATGGGCGCAGGCAGGGTCTGTCAACCACTGGTCCATCGTGGTTATGCCCAACAGCCCGACAAGCTGCGCCGCAACCGGTTGCTAACCATCCGTGGCCTGTGCCACCATCGAGGAAGCGCCGAGAGCCCTACGGAGGCCCCATCTGGTGATTCCGCTCAAGCTGCGGCTCCACAACTTCCTCTGCTACCGTGACCCCGGAGAGCTGGACCTGCGCGGTGTCCACGTGGCCTGTCTCTGCGGCGACAACGGCCATGGAAAGTCTGCCCTCCTGGACGCCATCACCTGGTCCCTCTGGGGCTGGGCCCGCGGCAAGCGGTACGGCCAGGGCGGCTCCTCACCCAACGAGCTCGTAACCCAGGGCCAGGCCGACCTCGAGGTCTCCTTCGACTTCCTGGTCGACAGCTCCAGCTACCGCGTTGTTCGCAAGTACTCCAAGGGTACCCGCGGTCGCAGCAACGCAACCGTCCTCGACCTGGAGATCGATACCGGCAGCGGCTACTACTCCCTCTCGGAAGGCTCCGTCCAAGAGACCGAACGGGAGGTCCAGCGCCGTCTCCACATGGACTATGAGACCTTCATCAACAGCGCCTTCCTGCTCCAGGGACAGGCTGATCGATTTACCACCAGCACGCCCGCCAAGCGCAAGGAGGTCCTGGCTGAAATCCTGGGTCTCTCCCTCTATGAGCGCGTGCAGGGCCGGGCGAGGGAGGCGGCCCGCGCCCGCGCCGGGCAGATCGCGCTCCTCCAAGCCGAGGCGGAGCGTCTCCGGGCAGAGCTGGACCGTGAGCCTGAGTACCGTGAAGCCCTGGCCGCCGCACAGGCAGTCCTGACCGGCCTGGAGCCCCGCATCGAGGAGCTGGGGCGACAGCGCCAAGCCCTCCAGGAAGAGCTCCGCCTGCTGCAGCGCCGGCGCGAAGAGGCCGTGCGGCTCGACCAGGACCTGCGCCGGGCGCTCGATGACCTCGACACCCTTGGCAAGCAGGCCCAGGATGGCCGTCGCCGCGTCGATTCGTACCTCTCCCTCCTGGCGCGCCGGCAGGAGATCGAAGCCGGCGAGCTCGACCGGGAGTCGACGCGGAGCCTCCTGGAAGCCCTCGACGCGGACCAAACTACTTATGCAGCCCTCACTCAGGAGCGCCAGCGTCTCCAGCACCAGGTGGTCATGGCGCAGTCCGCCCTGGAGACTGAGCTTCGGCACGTGCAGCAGCGTGTGGACGCCGATCTGCTGCCCCGCTCCCAGCGGCTCTCCCAGGTGGAGGAGGGCCTGAACGCCTCTGCCCAAAACCTGAGCCAGCTTCAGATCCGGGAGGATGGGCTCCAGGGGCCGCGGCGGGAGCTTCAGGACACCGCGAGCCAGGCCCAGACCCTGGAGTCGGACAACAAGCGGCTGCGCGCCGACATGGATGAGCTTCGCGGCAAGCTGGACATGCTGACGGCCGGCGATGCCGCTTGCCCTCTCTGCGGGACGCCACTGGGCGCAGACGGACGCGGCCATCTGCAACGGGAGATCCAGGCTGAGGGCGAGAAGAACGCAG
Organism: Dehalococcoidia bacterium; assembly: GCA_965197715.1. Taxonomy (GTDB): domain Bacteria; phylum Chloroflexota; class Dehalococcoidia; order Lucifugimonadales; family UBA1127. The sequence continues at coordinate 713,288 of OZ240224.1, read as the reverse complement.
ACGCCTTTCGCGCCAACCGGCGCACCCTCGCCCAGCTTGCCAAGCGCCGCGGCGATCTCGAGCAGACCCTGGCCCGCGAGGAAGCCGCACTGGCCCACGCGCGCACGCAGCTGCTGGCGCGGCAGGGCGCCCTGGAGCGTGAGCTTGAGGAGGTCCGGGAGGCCCAGGGCCAGCTCGAAGTGGCCAGGCGGCAGGCCCGGCAGCTGGAGGACCAGCTTCGGGCCCAAGCGTTCGCCCAGGAGCCCCGTCAGGCCCTCGGCAGCGTGGAAGCCCAGCTAGGCGCCCTGGGCTATGACCCGGAGCAGCACCGGGAAGCACGCACCCGGGACGGCGAGTTGGAAGAGTACCGCGACCTCGCGCGGCAGCTCACGGAGGCGTCGCAGTTGCTTCCCCAAGAAGAGCGTGCAGCTTCAGAGATGGAGAAGCTCCTGGAGGCCCGGCGGCTCGATGCTCAGGAGGCACGGGCCAGAATGGACTCCATCAGCCAGGCCCTGGAGGGACTGCCCGCCCTGCAGGCGGAAGCCGGCGAGCGAGAGGCCGAGCACCTGCGCCTGGAAACCCAATACAAGCAGGCGCAGCAGGACGCCCACCTTCACACTGTGCGCCTGGAGGAGCTGGAACGCGCACGCCAGCGTCTCGCGGACCTGGCAGCGCAGGCCGCCGCAGTCGACCAGGAGCGCGAGGCCTACGAGCTCCTGGTGGACGCCTTCGGCCAGCGCGGCGTCCAGGCCCTCCTCATCGAGGCCGCGCTGCCGGAGCTGGAGGAGGAGGCCAACGCCCTCCTGGCCCGGCTGACGGACAACCGCATGGCCCTGACCCTGGAGACCCAGCGCCAGAGCCGCCGCGGCGACGTTACCGAGACCCTGGAGGTCCGCATCGCAGACGAGCTCGGCACGCGCAGCTACGAGCTCTTCAGCGGCGGAGAGGCGTTCCGCATCAACTTCGCCCTCCGCATCGCTTTGGCCAAGCTGCTCACCTCCCGGTCCGGAGCGCCCCTGCGCAGCCTCTTCCTCGACGAGGGCTTCGGCACCCAGGACGCGCAGGGCCGCGAGCGCCTGGTGGACGCCATCCACTCCATCCAGGATGAGTTCGACCTCATCATGGTCATCACGCACATCGAGGAGCTCAAGGAGGCCTTCCCCCTGCGCATCGAGGTCACCAAAACGGAGGAGGCGGGTTCCACCTTCGAGCTGCTCTGGAACTGAGGAGCGCGCGCCCTTGCCATCCGGGCCACCGCCGTCGCCGTAGGGGCGACCCTTGCGGGCGTCCAACGCCCCTCTTGCCGCCGCGAGTCCCCCGGTAGCGCCTTCCGTCAGGCGCGCCTGACTCCAAGCAACAGATCCATGCCGTCGACGCGTTGAGTTTCCTTGTAGGCGTCCTCCGGTGGGGGCGCGTCCACGAGCCCGGTGGAGAGGGTCTCGCCGCGAATGTACGCTGCGAGCCGGACGCTTGTCATCACGCTGCGCACGGCGTCCGGGGCCTGGTAGCTGGTGACGATGCGGTCCGCGATGTCAAAGCCGGCGCTGCGGCGCATGTTCTGGATACGATGCACCAGCTCCCGCGCCAGCCCCTCCTGCTCCAGCTCCGCAGTCAGCACCGTCGACACGCGCACCGCGTAGCCCCCCTCCGAGGCGCTCACCCAGCCGGGCAGGTCAGTGGCCACTACCTCCACCTCCTCAGGCAGGACCTCCACCCCGCCCGCATCCAGGGTGCCGCCTGCCATGACTGTCCGGGCCGCCTGAGCCGGGTCCCGGGAGGCCAACGCCCCCGCCACGGCCCTGGTTGCGGGGCCGTGCTTCCTTCCCAGCAGGTCCATCCGAGGCTTGACCTCATAGCTGAACCAGTCGAGATCCGGCTCACCGACGCAGGTGACGGCCCCAAGCTCCCTGACGTTCAGCTCCTCCAGCACCTGCTGGATGGCTGCGGTCATGGGCGCCGCCTCGTCGGCCGTGCGGACGTTGACCTCGACCGTGGCCAGCGGCTGCCGCACCTTGACCCTCGCCTTGCTGCGAGCCGCACGACCAAGGCTGGATACCTGCATCACCAGGGCCGTCGCCTTGTGCAGCCCCTCGTCGATGCGGCCCGCGTCGGCCGCGGGCCAGTCGGTCAGGTGCACGCTCTGCGGGGCCGCAGGGTCCACGCCGCGTACCAGGTTCTGGTACAGCTCCTCGGCGAAGAACGGGATGAATGGCGCCAGGAGGCGCACCAGCGTCGTCAGGCATGTGTACAGCGTCGAGTAGGCCGCCAGCTTGTCCTCGTCGCTCTCCGACTTCCAGAACCGCCTCCGGCTGCGGCGCACGTACCAGTTGGAGAGCCCGCCCACGAAGTCCTCCACTCGCCGCGACGCCTCCGCGGAGTCGTACTCCTCCAGCGCCGCGGTCACGTCGACCACCAGCTGGTTCAGCTCCGAGAGCACCCACCGGTCCAACTCGGAGCCCGGTCCCGTCTGCGAAGCCGCCGCCGGATTGAATCCATCGATGTTTGCATACGTCACGAAGAACGAGTACACGTTCCACAGCGGTATCAGGAAGCGGCGCCGCACCTCGTCGACCGTGCCGCGGCCAAAGTTGAGGTTGGACGCAGGGTTGCAGCGCGCGTAGAGCCACCGCATGGCGTCCACCCCCATCTCCTCCGCGGCCTCCTCGAGCCAGATGGCGTTCCCCTTGCTTTTGTGCATCTCCGCGCCCTTCTCGTCCCGCATCAACGCGTAGCTGAAGACCGTGCGGAAGGGCTCCTGACTCTCCAGTGTGGTGCTCATCGTGAGCAGCGAGTAGAACCAGTTCCGGAACTGGCCCGGGAAGCTCTCGGAGATCCAGTCGGCGGGGAACCAGTCCCGCCAGTATTCCCTGTCCGTAAGGTAGCTCACCTTCTTCGTCTGTGGGTCGATGATGGTCGAGTAGGGCACGATTCCCGCGTCCAGCCAGGGGTTGCCCACGTCCCGGATGCGGGAGACCGCCACGCCACAACGCGGGCAACCCACCTTGACCGCGTCTATCCAGGGCCGGTGCGGCGAGTGCCCTTCGAACTCGTCCCAACCCTCGATGGCCCGCTCCCGCAGCTCCGCCTCACTGCCGATGACCTCAAAGTGCCCGCAGCTCCCGCACTTGTAGATGGGCAGCGCCAGGCCCCAGTAGCGCTTCTTGGAGATCATCCAGTCGTCCATGTTGCCCAGCCAGTCCAGCTCCCGCTCCAGGCCGAACGAGGGGATCCAGCGGATGCGGCGCGTCACATCCGCAATCTGGTGCCGCAGCTCCTTCATGGAGATGAACCACTCGTCCACCAGGCGGAACACCAGCTCCGTGTCGCACCGCCAGCAGACAGGATAGCGGTGGGGGTAGTCCTCCACGTGGTACAGGATGCCCTTGCCGCGCAGACTCTCGAATATCGACTCGTTCACGTCCCCCACGGCGCGCCCCTCCAGGAAGCCGAACCCCTCCATGAAGTTGCCGGACTCGTCCAGGGGAGCGATGACCGCCAGGCCGTGCACCTTGCCCAGCTCAAAATCCTCGGCGCCGGCCCCCGGAGCGATGTGGACGATGCCCGTGCCCTCGCTCTCGCTGACATCCTCCCAGGGGATGACACGGTGCTCCACCCCGGCCTGAGCGCTGAACTCGTCGAAGGGGCCATGGTAGCCGAGGCCAACGAGCGCCTTCCCCGGAAGCTCCTCAAGCACCGTGTGCTCTCCACGCAGTGCCGACACGCGCCCCTTGGCCAGAATCAGCGTCTCGTTCTCCTGTCCAACTCTGACGTACGTCAGCTCCGGGTGCACCGCCGCCGCGACGTTGGAGCTCAGCGTCCACGGCGTCGTCGTCCACACCAGCAGCGACTCCTTGGCGCGCCCCGCTAGGGGAAGCCGCACGAAGACCCCGGGGTGCACGACCTCCTTGTATCCCTCGGTAACAATCTCGTGCTCGGAAAGCCCCGTGCCGCAGCGGGTGCACCAAGGCATCACGTCGCGGCCTTCGTAGAGCCAGCCCCGCTCGTGGCAGGTCTTGAGAAAGTGCCAGATCGTGTAGTTGTTCTCGTCGGACATCGTGTGGTAGGAGTTGTCCCAGTCCATCCAATAGCCCAGGCGGATGGACTGGGACGTCATGACGGCGGAGAAGCGGCGCACACGCTCCTTGCACAGCTCCACAAAGCGGCCGATGCCATAGGACTCGATGTCCCGCTTGGTCTTGAAGCCCAGCTCCCGCTCCACCTCCACCTCAATCCACAGCCCCTGGCCGTCAAAGCCGTTCTGATAGCGCTGCTTGAACCCCTGCATCGTCTTGTAGCGCTGGTACAGGTCCTTGTACGTTCGGCCCCAGCCATGGTGGACGCCCATGGGGTTGTTGGCCGTAATCGGCCCGTCGATGAACGAGTAGCGGCGGTCGCTGGCGTCGTTGCGGTGAAGGTACTGCTCCACCATGCCGGTCTTGTTCCACCACGCCAGGATGTCGCGCTCCATGGCCGGGAAGTCGACTCTTGAGCTCACGGGACGGAAGACACGCGCCAAAGATGTCATAGAGGAAACCCCCGAATGGCGTGAATGGAAGGATCGTCCGCTTCACAGATTACACCGGAGCCGCCGCTGTTGTCAGGCTCCTGCCCCGCCGAAGCTGCCGGCGAAGCCGCGGCCTCCCAAAAGGAAGGGGCGCAGCATGCTGCGCCCCTGGGTTCTCGTGGATACTCCCTGCCCCGAATGCAGCTACTCCAGGAAGTCCTTGAGCTTCCGGGAGCGAGTCGGGTGGCGCAGCTTCCGCAGGGCCTTGGCCTCAATCTGGCGGATGCGCTCCCGCGTCACTCCGAACTCGCGGCCCACCTCTTCCAGCGTGCGGCTGTGGCCGTCCATCAGCCCAAAGCGCAGCTCAAGCACCCGGCGCTCCCGCCCGCTGAGCGTGTGCAGCACCTGCTCCACCTGCTCCTTGAGCAGCTGGTAGGAGGCGGCGTCGATGGGCGCCATCGCAGCCCGGTCTTCAATGAAGTCGCCCAAGTGGGAGTCCTCCTCCTCACCTATCGGCGTCTCCAGGGACACCGGCTCCTGGGAGATGCGCAGGATGTCCCGCACCTTCTCAGGCGTCTGCTCCATGGACCCGGCGAGCTCCTCGCTGCTGGGCTCCCGGCCAAACTCCTGGATAAGGCGACGCTGATGGCGCAGCAGCTTGTTGATCGTCTCGACCATGTGCACCGGGATCCGGATCGTCCGCGCCTGGTCTGCTATCGCCCGCGTGATCGCCTGTCGAATCCACCACGTCGCATACGTGCTGAACTTGTACCCCTTGCGGTAGTCGAACTTCTCCACCGCCCGGATGAGGCCTATGTTCCCTTCCTGGATCAGGTCTAGGAGCGACATCCCCCGGCCGATGTATTTCTTCGCCACGCTGACCACCAGACGCAGGTTCGCCTCCGCCAGGTGCCGCTGCGCCCGGATTCCCTCGGCCTCCACGCGCCGCAGGTGCTGCCGGAACATGAGCTCGTAGAGCTCCAACTCTACTGCCACCCTGGGCTCTTCCAGCGTCCTGCCCAGCTCCTCCATGGAGGTGTTCGCGCCCAATACTCTGATCGCTTCGGGCGACAGCAGGCGGCTGTTGAGCGACAGCGCTATGATGCCCTGCTCTACGTCCGACGGTGGCAGGTTCATGATGTCGCTCAGAGTCTGCACCAGCTCCTGGTTCATGGCCACGTCGATCGCCTGCCGGATCTCGGGCTCCTCCAGCGCCTGCCCGACGCTCAACGGCCTCTGAAGCCCCACGTGAAGCGCCAGCGCGTCCACGAGCGGTGCGCTCTCCGCCAGCCTCCGCGCCAACTCCAGCACAATGCGCCACGACATAACCGGCCGGCCCTCCGGCCCCGCCAGCTCCGTCATCAGCCTGCCAATGTGCTTCTGGCTCTCCATCTGGCGCGCCAGCAGCCGCTCGTCCTTGGCCGTCAGCAGCCCGACTCGACCGATCTCGCGCAGGTACATGCGCACGGGATCGTCGATCATTTCCGCGGTTTCCAGCTCCATCTCCTCCTCTTCCTCCTCCGACTTCTTCGTCCCGATTGCCTTCTGGACCGCGAGCGCCGAATCCATGTCATCGCCGGAGGGAGCCGGCCTCTGCCCGTTTGGCGTCAGGGAGCTCTCTTTCCCGAGAGACGGCCCCCCGCTTCCACCAATCAGGCCCACCTGGTCATTCGATGGCATCTTCTCAGCACCCTTTTCTGGGGCATTCCCCGGCTGCACAGACCCGCGTTTGCGCATCGGCTTCTTCTCTATGGTCATCCATCCTCTCTTGGGGCGACACGGTCTGACTACCTGGGCATGCCAAGCCCGACTGCTATTCCATCCTTCCGGGTTACCCCTGCGCTCCGCCCTCCACGCCCCTGCCAAGAAGCTGTTTCAGCCGTCTGTTACGCTCCAGGGCAGTGGCCATGAGCGCGGCCTCCTCGTCAGGTTCTCCCTGGACTGAAGCCAAGAGCGCCCCCTCCTGCGTCTTTAGCTCCCGTAACGTGCGCTCCTCAAGCCGATGGAGACACTGCGCCAGGGTCTCCTGTCTTTCTCTGAGATCCATCGGGGGCAGAGGCCGAGTGAGAAGGGTCTCCAGGTGCTCGGAGAGGGACGGATCAAGGGTATTCCGCAGGCCCTCTATAGTAGTTGAAACTCTCCATAATGTAAAGAGCTCCCGGTTCTCGCCCCGATTGAGCAGGTCCGCGGCGCCGGCAATGTCCTCCACAGTTTCTCTGAGCTCCGGGTACTGAAGCAGCAGGCCCAGCACGTGCTCCTCCAAAGGGTCGCCCGTCCCACGTACGAAGGGCGCCGCATAGCCCTGCGACCGGGCTGGCGTTCGGCCCCGCCCAGGCTGCAGCATGGCGCGCCGGCTCAGGTTCAGCACCTCGTCCAGCGTGCGACGGTTGACCCCAAGCAGACCCTCCAGGCGGGTCAGGTACCGGTCCTGCTGCCCCTGGTCCTCCACCGACAGCAGCAGCCCGCCGAACCGCTCCGCAAGCTGCAGTCTCCCCGTGGGAGAGCGAAGATCATACCGGGGCGGCAGCGCCTCCAGCAGGAAGTCCAGCAGGTCCGGCGCTTCCGCTACGGTCCGCGCCCAACCCTCCGTGTCCTGCCGAATGAGCTCGTCCGGGTCCACGCCCTGCGGCAGCAGGGCCACCCGAAGCGCGATCTGCGTTCGTGTATCCCGATTCCCTCGCAACGGCGTCCGGAACACGTCCCAGGAGCCCTCAAGGCTTCGCAGCGTCGCCTCCTGCCCCGCCGCATCCGGGTCCAGCGCCAGCACAAACCGGCGCCCCAGCCCCAGCAGCTGCTCCACCTGGGGCCTCGTCAGCGCCGTCCCCATAGAGGCGACGACGTTGCGGAAGCCGTGCTGGTGCGCCATCAGCGCGTCCATGTACCCTTCGACGATCACCGCCTCTCCGCTCAGTCGGATGCTCTCCGCCGCCGCGTCGAGTCCGTACAGCAACCGGCTCTTGTCGAACAGCGCCGTCTGGGGCGTGTTCAGGTACTTGGGCACGCCGCTGTCCAGGATGCGCCCCCCAATTCCCGCCACCTGCCCTCGGGCGTTGCGAATCGGGAAGAGTACCCGCCCGTGGAACAGATCGCGCAGCCTCCCGTCGGCCGATGAGTGAAGAAGACCGGCCTGGACCATGAGGTCGTCCGTGAAGCCCTGGCCCGCCAGGTGGACTCGCAGACGCTCCCACTCTCGCGGGCTCCAGCCCAGGGCGAACTCCCGTACCGCTTCCTGCGATACGCCCCGCCGCTCCAGGTAGGCCTGCGCCTCCGCGCCTTCGGGCGAGAGGAGCAGCTCGTGGTAGAACCGCACCGCCGCCGTGTTCACCTGCGCCAGCGGGCTCAGCCGCTCCTCCTTCCGGTTGTCGGGAAGCTCCACGCCCGCACGCTGGGCAAGGAGGCGAAGCGCCTGGGGAAAGCCCAGGTTTTCCGCCTTCATCACGAACGTGAGCACGTCACCGCCCGTTGCGCAGGCGCCAAAGCAGTGCCACGTCTGCCGCTCCGGGTTCACGATGAACGACGGCGTCCGCTCGCTGTGAAACGGGCAGCACGCCTTGAAGTTGCGTCCCGACTGCGTCAGCGCCACCCGGTCGGAGACGACCTCGACGATGTCGAGGCGCTGCTTGACCTCATCCAGGACGCTCACGTCTGCACCACCGCCCAGGTGATAGGCTGTCCCGCCTGCATGGACGGGTTGGCGTCATTAGTACGTCGGCAGCCGGCGGAAGAACCCCGCCCAATGCGCCTCTAGGCGATCATCGCCCCACACCGCCTCTGGGCGTACAGCGGTGCGACCGGCGCCGTGGGGTCCGTGCCGGCGCCAATAGCTTGGCGCCGCGTCTAGCCGTGGCTCGTTCCCGTACCGTCGGAAGAGTGCCTGGCTTTCAGCGCCGCCTGCGCTGCCGCCAGCCGTGCGATTGGGACGCGGAAGGGAGAGGCGCTGACGTAGTTCAAGCCGCTGTTGTGACAGAACTCGATGCTGGAGGGGTCGCCGCCATGTTCCCCGCAGATGCCCACTTCCAGATTGGGCCGCGCCGCGCGCCCCAGAGCCGTCGCCATCTCGATGAGCCTGCCGACGCCCTTGCGGTCGAGCACCTGGAACGGGTTCTCAGGCAGGATGCCCCGGCTCACGTACTCCCGCAGGAACTTGGCTTCGGCGTCGTCGCGGCTGTACGCGAAGGTCGTCTGCGTCAGGTCGTTGGTGCCGAAGCTGAAGAACTCCGCCTCCTGGGCGATCTCGTCGGCCGTGAGGGCTGCCCGGGGGACCTCGATCATCGTGCCGAACTTGTAGTTGACCTGGACCGCATTCTCCTCTTGAATCTCCTTGGCGATGGGCTCGAGCTCTTGGCGAACCAGCCGGATCTCGTTGACGTGACCCACCAGGGGCACCATGATCTCCGGCCTCACGTCGATGCCCTCTTTGGCCAGGTCGCACGCCGCCGTGAATATGGCCCGGACCTGCATCTGGTTTATTGCTCCGTACATGAGCCCCAGCCGGCAACCCCGCAGGCCCAGCATGGGATTGGACTCCCGCATCGACTCCACCGTGTGGAGGAGCGCCGCCTTCTCCTCCAGCGCATCCGCGCTACCGTTGCTGCTGCGAAGCTGCGTTACCTCCACCAGCAGCTCCTCGAAGGGGGGCAGGAACTCGTGCAGGGGCGGGTCCAGCAGCCGAATGATCACGGGCTTCCCCGCCATCACCCGCAGGATCCCCTTGAAGTCGCGTACCTGGAACTCCAGGAGCCGGTCCAGCGCCGAGTGGTACTCCCGTACAGCCTCGGACGCCGCCAGCCTCGCGCGGGCCTCGGCGAGCTGCTCGGCGCCGTTCTCCCCCGCCTCGCCTCGTTCCAGGGTCTTGACCTCTTCCTCGACCTTCGTCGCCTCCGCGGCGGTGAGTATCATCCGCCTGACGATTGGCAGGCGCTCCTTCTGAAAGAACATGTGCTCCGTGCGGCACAGGCCGATGCCCTCCGCCCCGAACTCCCGCGCCCGGGCGGCGTCGCTGGGGTAGTCCGCGTTGGCCCAGACCCCCAAGCGCCGTGTCCGGTCCGCCCACTGAAGCAGCGTAAGGACCTTGGGCTCGTCGGCAAGTCGAGGGTCCGTCGCTGTGATGCGCCCCGCGAACACCTCACCCGTGGCGCCGTCTATGCTGATCTGGTCCCCTTCCCTGATAATCTGCCCGCCCAGGGTGCACTGGCGGGCATCCAGGTCCACCTCCAGGCCCCGGCAGCCGGTGATGCATGGCTTCCCCAGCGCCCGGGCGACCACGGCCGCGTGGCTCGTTGCGCCGCCAAGGGCCGTGACGATGCCCTTGGCCTGTATCATGCCGTGCACGTCGTCCGGGCTGGTCTCCGTGCGGATGAGCACCACGCTCTCGCCCTGCTGGCCCCGCTTCTCTGCCGTCTCGGGATCGAAGACCGCCTCCCCCGTAGCGGCCCCCGGCGACGCGTTCAACCCGGAGCCCAGAAGGTTCCCTGCCGCCGCCGCCGCCGCCTTGGCTTCCAGGTCGAACCGCGGCAGCAGGATCTGGTACAGCTGCTCCGGGTTCACCCGCATGATTGCCTCTTCCTGCGTGATGACCCCCTCGGTGACCATGTCCACCGCCATCTTGACGGCAGCTTCCCCCGTCCGCTTCGCCGCGCGAGTCTGAAGCATGTACAGCTTGCCGCGCTCTACCGTGAACTCCATGTCCTGCGCGTCCCGGTAGTGGGCCTCCAACTGGCTGGAGATGCGCGAGAGCTGCTGGAACAGCAGCGGGTTCTCCCTCGCCAGGACGCCGATCTTTCGAGGCGTGCGGATGCCCGCCACCACGTCCTCGCCCTGCGCGTTGGCCAGGTACTCGCCAAACAGCTCCCTCTTCCCCGTTGCCGGGTCCCGCGTGAAGGCGACCCCCGTGCCGCTGTCCTCCCCCATGTTGCCGAACACCATGGAGACCACATTCACCGCCGTACCCAGGTCATGCGGGATGCGGTTGAAGTTGCGATAGTCCACGGCCCGCTTGTTGTTCCAACTCGCGAACACTGCCTCGACCGCAAGGCTCAGCTGCTGCAACGGGTCCTGCGGGAACTCCTGCCCCGTCTGCTCCTGCACCACGGACAGGAAGAGCTGCACCAGGTCCTTCCAATCGCCGGCCTTCAGCTCGGTGTCGCTGGTCACCTCGCGTTCCCGCTTGTACGCGCTCAGGAGCCCTTCGAATTCATCGGACGGGATACCCAGGACCACCTTGCCGTACATCTGGATGAACCGGCGGTACACGTCGTACGCAAACCGCTCGTCGCCGCTGCCTGCGGCGAGTCCCTGTAGGGAGTCCCAATTGAGGCCCAGGTTCAGCACCGTGTCCATCATGCCAGGCATGGACACGGAAGAGCCGGAGCGGACCGCAACCAGCAGTGGATTGGACGCGTCGCCGAAGCGCTTTCCCGACTCCCGCTCGATGGACCGCAGGGCGCTCAGGGTCTGGTCCCACATCCCCGGCGGGAAGGCGCCGTCTTCGTCGTAGTAGGCCAGGCAGGCCTCTGTCGTGATGGTGAATCCCGGGGGCACCGGCAGGTGGGCCCGGGTCATCTCGGCGAGGCCCGCGCCCTTACCCCCCAGCAGGCCCACCATATCCGCGCTTCCTTCGCGGAAGTGATAGACCCATTTCTTGGGGGACTCCGGTCTTGGCTGAGCAGTGTTGAGGGCGGACTGGGTCACGCGTGCCCTCCAGGCTATGGAAAGAACGCCAGCGCAGTGGCGCCGACTTGGGCTACGGGTGTCAGCACACCCGAGACGATCTACAGCAGAGGACTGCGTTGGGGTGTCCCTTCAGGAGGACAGCGGACGCAGTATAGCACAGCGAATGCGGGGAACGCCAAGGGCTCCGCTCCAGGGACGGAAGTGGTGCAGGGCGGCCACTCATGGCGAGTGGGCTGCACCATTTCCAGGCGCCACGAGAAAGACGGTACAATGCCAGAAAGCTACCCAGGGGCCGCGTGTGTGTACCTGAAACACCTCAGTCTACGCAACTTCCGCAACTACCGGGAGCTGGAGTTACAGCTGCCTCCGGGCCTGGTGGCGCTCCATGGCGAAAACGGCCATGGAAAGAGCAACCTGCTTGAGGCCGTCTATCTCCTTGCCCTCACCCGCTCCCACCGGGCGGAGGCTGAGCGTGAGCTCGTCCGCTTCGAAGCCATGGAGGAGTTCCCCTACACCCGCGTCCTCGGATCGGCCCAGAGAGTCGGTGACCGCACCGTCAGCGTACAGATCGACATGGCCCTCTCACCCCCGACCAACGCCAACGGCCGAGGCCCAGGCGGACCCCTGCGGAAGAGCATCCGCGTCGATGGCATTCCCAGGCTCGCGTCCACCGCCGTGGGCGCCATCAGCGTCGTCTCCTTCGCCGCCGAGGACATTGCGCTGATAACGGGGCCCCCTGCCGGGCGAAGGCGCTTCCTGGACGTCCTGGCCTCCCAGACGGACCGCGGCTACCTTCGCGCCCTCCAGCGCTACCAAAGGGTGTTGACCCAGCGAAACCACCTGTTGCGGCGTATCCGGGAGCAGTCCGCTCAGCCGGAGGAGCTCGTCTTCTGGGATGCCGAGCTCTCCGCTCAGGGCGCCAGGATACTCACTTGGCGCCGGGACATCGTCTTGGGCCTGGCCCCCCTTGCGGGCCGGGCCTATGAGGAGCTGGCGCCAGGCGGCGAGACCCTGGAGGTCGGCTACGTGCCCAGCGTCGAGCCGGACGCCCCAGAGCTGGAGTTGGCGCAGCGGTTCCAGCAGCGCCTGGCGAGCCTGCGCCCCCGGGAGATTGCCCTTGGTCAGACCCTCGCGGGCCCCCACCGGGACGACCTCCGGCTGCTGGTCCGCGGACGCGGCGTGGGCGTGTACGGATCCCGCGGCGAGGCCCGCTCCACCGCCCTCGCCCTCCGCATCGCCGAGACGGAGCTTCTCTCCCAGCGCACCGGCGAAGAGCCCGTTCTCCTCCTCGACGATGTCCTTTCGGAGTTGGACGCCTACCGGGCTGAGCGCGTGCTCGAGCGTGCGCTCAGAGCGCAGCAGGCCCTCCTCACCACGGCGAACCTGGGGCAGCACCCGGACGTGGCGCGTCAGGCTTCCACCACCCTGCTGGTGAGGGAGGGAGTGGTCTCCATGCGGACGGAGACGCCGTGAGCGCCCGTCCCGCCTGAGCAGACCATGAGCGGGATCCCGCCGGGTGCCAGGACCTCCGCGGCCGGCCCCTAGTCTCGGATGTTCTGTAGGAACCACTCGGTGGGAAGCTCGTTGCCCAGGCCAAGCTCCCGGGCCTTCTCGTAGACGACCCAGCCCACGGCGGCGAACTGAAGCCCCTGGTTGCCCCCGTTGACGTACAGCGTGATGTCGTCCCGGCTGGTGCGGCCCTGGGCCTTGCCGCTGACCAGGTCCATGAACGTGGGATACTTGATGACGCTGCCGCCCGACCACATCGGGCTGTCAGCCAGGGGCATGGGGAGCCGCTTCTGCTCCTCGGCGGTCCCCGCGACGTACGCCGCGGGACTGTGGCCCCGGCCCGCCTGCACCTCGTCGCTGGGCGGCAGCCCGGAGGTCCCCTGCTTGATGACCACGTTGGCCCGCTCGAAGACGTCCCGGCCCATCTCGTAGCCGCCCAGGTTCGTGACGTGCATCCCCGGCTCCAGCCACTCGCCCTTGATCACCGGCTGCATTGCGTCCGTGCACGTGGAGACGATGTCCGCACCCCGCACGGCGTCCTGCGCGTTGTCCACCGGCTCCACGTCGATGCGAAGGGCGTCGCTCATCTCCACGGCGTAGGCCTCGCGATTGGCCTTCGTTGGGCTGAAGACGCGCACGCTGCGGATATCCCGCACTTCGCAGAAGGCCTGGAGGTAGGTCCGGGCCATTCCTCCCGAGCCGATCATTCCCACGGTGTGGGAGTCCTCCCGCGAGAGGTACTTGACCCCCAGCCCCCCGCCGCCGCCCACGCGCATGTGCTGCAAGTTGCCTTCGTTCATCAGGGCCAGGGGCTCCCCGTTGCGCGTCGAGAAGAGAAAGACCAGCCCGCAGAACGTGCCGGGCTCCACGCAGTACTTCTCCTCCGTCCAGTTGCCGTTCTCGTCCTCGGGCCAGTACACCACGTCCGACTTCATCCGGATCGCGAACACCCCCAGGTCCTTGCTGGCCCCCTCCATCGTGCCCCAGCGATAGTAGCCGTCGGGCTGGTCGTCCGTCGGAACGTATACGTCTATGCGGGGCCGGTGCACGGAGCTCCCGGTTATGAGCCCCCGAAACGCCTGGTCCTGGATGTCAATCGTGTCTTTCATCGTCAGGACCCTGGCCACGTCGTCGTTATTCAAGAGCAGCATCTTTCCCCTCCTCTGGCGTGGCCGGGTCCGCCCGAACCTCGGCTTGGTGCGAAGGATAGCGACGCTGCAGTTGGGTGTCAACGAGCGGCCCGCCCCCTCATGCGCAGCTCGCGTTGACACGGCCTCGCAACGTGCTATCATCCCTGCGTCGCGAGCTTGGGGCACTTTCGGGGCTTGGCTGCCCGGCCCCACCCGCCTGGTGGACGCCACCCCCACGCTTCGAGGGGAACCCAAGCCTCCGGATGGGCCTCAACCTGAGTTGCTTGGCGGAAGCCCATCGGGCCCGTGCAAGACCATAACCCAGAGGGGACCCACATGGCACAGTCCCGGAAGCTGCGCGTTGGCATCGCTGGGCTCGGCGTGGCCGCCATGAACCTGATGCCGGAGCTGGCCGTGGAGCCCCTCGTGGATATCGTCGCGGCAGCCGACCCACGCCAGGCCGCCCGTGACAGGTTCGCCGGCGAGTTCGGCGGTGAGACCTACTTGGACGCCGAGGACCTGTGCAAGAGCCCCAACGTGGACGTCGTCTACATCTGTACCCCCACCCACTTGCACACCCAGCACACGCTCCTGGCCGCCGCGCACGGCAAGCACATCGTGGCGGACAAGCCCATGGCCCTCAACCTGGAGGAGTGCGACGCTATCATCAGCGCCGTGGACCGCGCCGGCGTCAGGATGATCGTTGGCCACACTCAGAGCCTGGATAGACCCATCGTCAAGATGGCTCAGATAGTCAACAGCGGCCAGCTTGGGCGCCGCATCATGCTCCAGACCTTCGCCTACATGGACTGGGTATACCGCCCGCGAGGTGAGGAAGAGTTCGATGTCGCCAGGGGGGCCGGTGTCACCTTCCGTCAAGGCCCCATCCAGGTGGACATCCTCCGCATGTTGGGCGGCGGCATGGTGCGCAGCGTTCGCGGCTCCTCCTCCGCCGTTGACCCCCAGCGGCCCTTCGACGGCAGCTACATCGCCTACCTGGAGTTCGAGGACGGCACCCCGGCCTCCATGCTCTACAGCGGCTATGGCCACTTCGACACCGCCGAGGTCACCTACGGCCTCGGCCTCCAGGGTTTTCCCGTGGCGCCGGGAATCGGCGTCGACGCGCACCGGCAGACGGCAGAATTCGAGGGCCGCCAGCGCGAGTACGAGTTCAAGGAGTCCACCCGCTACGGCGGAAGCCGCTCGCGCCCCGCCAGGTCCGGCCCCCCGGCCAGAGACGCCTCCGGGACCCCGAAGCGCCACGCCTTCTACGGCTTCACCGTCGCCAGCTGCGAAGAGGGCGACGTCCGCCAGTACCCCGAAGGCCTCGTCCTCTACACTGACGCCGAGCGTAGGGAGTTGCCCGTCCACGCCGGCGACGACTTCACCCTTCGCTACACCAGCACCGAGGTCCAGGAGCTCCACCACGCCATCGTCAACGACACCCCCGTGGCGCTCCACGACGCCCGCTGGCACAAGGCGACCCTGGAGGTCCTGCTCGGCGTCATGCAGTCCTCGAGAGAGCATCGGGAAGTGGAGATGCACCACCAGACACCCTACAAAGGCCCCTCGTACCCCATATAGTCCGTCGGCTCGGAGCCCATACCACCATAAGGGAGTCCCGTTGTGAGCATCCTGCAATCACTCTTGGCTACCAAGCGCCGCCGCGTGGCAGTTGCGGTCCTCGTGGTCCTTGCCATTCCCGCCCTCGCCCTTGCCTGGTGGCTGGGCTCCCCCCTCTTCATCAGCAAGACCGTGGATGAGCAGTTCCCGCTGACCGTCTCCGCCGAGGTCCCGCCCAGCATGCAGCGGGCCGACGTAGAGGCCGTCATGGAGGGGATGGCCAAGCTCGACAGCCCCATGACCGAACCAATGCCTCCGGCCATGCAGTCGGCGCGCAAGCTCAGCGCCGGCGACTTCCGGGACGCGGACCGCTTCCACAAGGGCAGCGGCCGCGCCACGGTCTACCTCCTCCCCGACGACACGCACGTGCTCCGGCTGGAGGAGTTCAACGTGACCAATGGGCCGGAGCTCCACGTGCTGCTGAGCGCGCACCCGGACCCCATGTCGCGCTCCGAGCTCATGGGCGGCGATTATCTGGACCTGGGCAAGCTCAAGGGGAATATGGGCAACCAGAACTACGAGGTGCCAGCCGGGACCGACGTGACGGCCCACCGCTCCGTCATCATCTACTGCGCCCCCTTTCACGTCATCTTCAGCGTGGCGCCCCTCGCCTCCGAGGCCGCGTAGCGGGGCCGGCGGCACGATGACATCCTCAATCCGCGGCTCTCTGGCGCCCTACGAGTCCGCGCCCCTTCAGCGCCTGCTCCAGCGCACCGCTCGCCGGCTCCCAAACAAGGTCGCCGTCATCGACGGCGACCGCCGCTTCACCTACGCGCAGCTTGACCGGTACAGCGACCGCTTCGCGGCGGCCCTGGCTTCCATCGGTGTGGCGAAGGGGGACCGTGTGGGAGTGCTCGCCCCCAACTGCGTCGAGTTCGAAATTGCCTTCTTCGGCATCATCAAGGCCGGCGCGACGGTCACCACCGTCAACTCCGGCTATCGGGAGCGCGAGATCGCCCACCAGCTCGATAGCGCCGGAGCGGAGGTCCTGGTCCTCCACCACTCCCTGCTGGCCGTGGCTGACTCGGCCAGGGACGCAGTCCCGGCCCTCCAGCGCATGATCCTCATCGAAGAGGGCGTCCCAAGCCCTGAATCCTTCTGGGGGCTCATAGAGGGCGCTCCGGCGGCGCCCCCACGGGTGTCCCTGGACCCTGAGCAAGACCTGGCCGCCCTCCCCTACTCCAGCGGCACCACGGGCCTCTCCAAGGGAGTCATGCTCACCCACTTCAACCTGGCTGCCAACGTCCGCCAGTTCCTGCAGCGCGACGAGGCCAACGCCATCCGTGAGGCCGACGTGGTCATGGTCCACCTCCCTCTGTTCCACATCTACGGTATGAACGTGCTCATGAACCCCGCCATCGCCGCGGGCGCAACCCAGGTGCTCATGGGACGCTTTGACGTCGAGCAGCTCCTCGGACTGCTTGCCCGCCACCGCGTGACGGCCCTCTACACCGTTCCACCCGTGGGCCTGGCCCTCACGCAGTACCCCAGCATGGGCAGCTTCGACCTCTCCGCCCTCCGGTTCGGCATGTTCGGCGCCGCTCCCATGTCCGCCGACATGCAGACCCGCGTGCAGGAGGCCGTGGGCTGCCCCATCATCCAGGGCTACGGCCTGACGGAGACCTCGCCGGTAACCAACCAGGACTTCCTTGACCCGGCGCGAGGCAGGCCCGGCTCCGTGGGCCCCGGCATGCCCGACACCGAGGAGAAGGTCGTGGACGTGGAGACCGGCCAGCTGGCCGTCCCGTCCGGCGAGCCGGGAGAGCTGCTCATTCGCGGCCCCCAGGTCATGAGGGGCTATTTCAACAACCCCGGCGCTACTGCCGAGGCTCTCACCCCGGACGGCTGGCTCCACACCGGCGACATCGTGCGTATGGACCCCGACGGCTATGTCTGGATCCTGGACCGAAAGAAGGAGCTCATCAAGTACAAAGGGTTCCAGGTGCCCCCGGCCGAGCTGGAGGGGCTCCTCCTCGAGCATCCCGCCGCGGCCGACGTCGCCGTCATCGCCAAGCCCGACCCTGAAGCCGGCGAGGTCCCCAAGGCCTTCGTCGTCGTCAGGCCCGGGGCCAGCGTCACCCCCGGCGAGCTCATGGCTTTCGTCGCCGGCAGGGTCGCCACCTTCAAACACATTCGCGAGGTCGAGTTCGTCGACGCCATCCCTAAGAACCCCTCCGGCAAGATCCTGCGCAGGGTTCTCGTGGAGCGGGAGCGCGCCCGAGCCGCCGACCAGCCCCCTCAATGAGGCCATGCCGTTAGGAGCCCACCTCACAAAGCTGGGGCATCCGGGTCTCCAAGCTCCTGCCTTCCGCCCTTCGACGTGGTAGCGAGCTGCACCGCCGGATGGCCTGCGCGACGGATTGTGGGCACCTGCTTTGCTTGATTGTTTACCTTCGGATGATTGCAAGAAACATTTTTTTGGGGGGTTGTGAAGCTAAAAAGATCGAAAAAAGGTGATTGTTTGCCGGCGGGAAACCGCCCCGTAGCTTCGGCATGGCTTTGGGCGTTTGGTTGTTTCCCGGTGGGAGTAGCTTCGGAGGTGGTGCAGAACGGCGTTTTGGGGGGATGCCCGGCGCGGCGGCGCGGCGCGGGATACCAGCTTTCGATGGGTCGATGCGCGACGGATGTGTGGGCGTTGGTTGGGAGCGTTGCGTCGGAATGCGTCATCAGGGTGGGGAGGGTCTGTGCGGGGGATGGGTGCGGGTATGGCGGTTGTGCAAGAGTCTCCTTTGGCGGGTGTGTTGCAGCAATGGTAGGGCGAATGGTGCAGTACGGGCAACGGGAGGATGGCACAGCGGGTCGCGGGCGCGACGGCCTTGGAGGAGTGGGGGGAGTTTGTGTCCCTGGCGGCACGGCCGTGCTACCATGAACGGCCCGGTCGGGCCGTTGGAGCCATCCCGGGACCCATATGACAAAGGAGCAAGCAATGAAGCTGGCATGTGAAGGGTGTGACTGGACCACCGAACAAGAGACCCCCGATGAGCTCTACGCAGCGATGATGGCGCACGGCGACGACGCACACGCCAACCACTTCGACGGCAAGACCCCCGATGAGGTCCAGGCGATGAGGAAGATGATGGACACCCATGTCCGTCAGATGATCATTGACCAGAACTGATCAACCCGTCCCAGTCGTACTCCGCGGCGCGCTGCCGCTTGGAGTGGGCGAACGGCAGACCCAGTGTATAATCCTTCCACCTACAGCCGTCCCGCAGGTGTCGGGGGACCCTGGCGGCCAGTCGTGCAAGGTCCTTGTGGCCGGAAGGAGGAGTCATGGAGATGAGCAGCGGCGATGAGCATCCGGGCCTGGGTCCGGGCAAAGAGCGCCTCGCGGGCAAGGTGGCCATCGTCACCGGCGCCGACAGCGGAATCGGCAGGGCCACCGCGCGCCTCTTTGGCCGCGAAGGCGCCAAGGTCGTGTGCGTCGACATCAGGGAGTCAGGCGCTCTCCGCATCGATGAGCTGATCAAGCAGGACGGCGGCGACGCCCTCTTCCTCTCCGGCGACGCCACCACCAGGACCGACTGCGACAGGATGATCGCCACCGCCGTGGACCACTACGGGGACCTGGATGTCCTGTTCAACAACGTCGGCGGCAGCGAGCCGGGCAAGCTCGGAGACCTCACCGAAGACCAGTGGGCTCGCACCTTCAACATCACCCTCATGGCCACCTTCCACGGCATCCGCGCGGCCCTGCCCCACTTTCAGCAGAGGGGAAAGGGCACGATAGTCAACACCGCCTCAACCCACGGCATCCTCGCCACCGCCGCCTCCCCGGCCTACTGCACCTTCAAGGCCGGCGTCGTCATGCTCACGCGGCAGACCGCCATGGACTATGGGCCGGCAGTCCGCGTGAACTGCGTCTGTCCCGGTCCCGTGGCCACGCGCCGCTACATGGAGCGCGTGCAGTCCCTCGACGACCCGGAGGCCGAGCTGAACCGGCGCGTCGTCCGCGTCTCCGCCCTGCACCGGCTGGCCCGGCCCGAGGAGATCGCCTACGCCGTCCTGTTCCTCGCCTCCGACGAGTCGTCCTACATCACCGGGCACGCCCTCGTGATCGACGGCGGACAGACCATCGACATCTAGGCGGCGCACCATATCCGCAGGACATTGCCATGACCATACGGTCCCTCCTCTACACCCCGGGCAACGAGCCCAACAAGGTCGCCAAGGCCGGGACCTACGGCGCCGACGCCGTCGTCCTGGACCTGGAAGACGCGGTTCCCATCGACCGGAAGGAGGCCGCCCGCAGCGCCGTCCGTGAAGCCATCCCCACTGTCAAGGCCGCGGCCGGGCGGGTCTTCGTCCGCGTCAACCCCCTGGGCCAGAAGACCGACTTTTCCAGGCCCCTGGGCGCATTGGACATAGAGGTGGTCGTCCGCCGGGAGCTGGACGGCGTGGTCGTCCCCAAGGTCGAGTCTGGCCAGGAGCTGGTGGACGTGGACCGCCTCCTCAGCGCCCACGAGGAGCGCCTCGGCATCGCCGCGGGCGCCATCCAGGTCCTGCCGATCATCGAGACCGCCCTGGGCCTCGTGAACGCCTACGACATCGCCCGCAGCGTCTCCCGCGTCGGCTCGCTCCACTTCGGCGCCGGCGACTTCACCCGGGACCTGGGCCTCGAGTGGTCCCGCGATGAGATGGAGCTCCTCTACGCCCGCTCCCACCTGGTCACCGTCTGCCGCGCCGCAGGGGTCGAAGCGCCCACCGACTCCGTCTGGGTGCGCCTCAACGACGATGATGGTCTCGCCGATTCCGCCCAGCGCGCCCGCGGAACGGGTTTTCAGGGCAAGTGCTGCATCCACCCCCGGCAGGTGACCATCGTCAACCAGGCATTCTCCTACTGTTCGCCGGAAGAGCTCGAGCATGCCAGGAAGGTCATCGCCGCCTTCCGAGAGGCCGAGGCCAATTCAAGCGCCTCCATTCTGGTCGACGGTCAATTCGTCGACTATCCGCTGGTGGAAAGGGCCAAACAGACCCTGGAGCGCCACGCCAGAGGTTCCAGCGGCTAGCCTGGCAGTCGCGTTCAGAGACAATTGAGAGTCCGGCGACAGAACGGGAGGGAAGGGATCGCCGTTGACATCGTGGACGTGATGTGCTAGGGTAACCCCGTAGCGTCTGGGAGAGTCGCCAAGCGTCTCGTTTCAGGGCTTTTAGCCCATGAACCCAGTCGCTTTTCCTTTGTTGAGGGTTCATGCACCTCTGCTACATCGATGAGTCCGGCACCTCGGCCATACCCGGCAACACGTCCCACTTTGTCCTGGCGGGGCTATCAATGCCGGACTTTCTCTGGAATAGTCACCATGACCAGGTTGAAGGGATAAAGCGACGATACGGCCTACAGTTCAACGAAGTGCACGTGGCATGGTTGTTGCGGCCCTACCGGGAGCAGCAAGCCGTTCCGGACTTTGCTTCTATGAGTTGGATGAAGCGCCGCTCGGAAGTGCTGAGCGCGCGCACTCAGGAAGTGCTTCGGCTGCAACGAGACGGGCCTGGTCAACAGAAGCAAGTCAAAAAGAACTACAAGGAGACAGAGAGCTACATCCATCTCACCCTTGATGAAAGACGCCAGCTCGTCCAAGATTTGGCTGGTTGCGTCTCCGGATGGGGCGAAGCACGGCTTTTTGCCGAGTGCATAGACAAGGCACACTTTCAGCGTGTTCAGAACCAGAAAACCGTCGACGAGCAAGCCTTTGAACAAATAGTGTCCCGTTTCGAGCAGTTCCTCAAGAACGGCAGTGGGGACTACGGGCTGCTGGTCCACGACGCCAATTCGAACGTAGAACGGAAACACACAGAGCGCATGAAGAATTACCTGCAGGGGGGCACTCTCTGGACGGGAGTGGAGCACATCATCGAGACGCCCATGTTTGTGGACAGTCAGCTCACGGGGATGGTGCAGTTAGCGGACGTCTGCAGCTACGCCCTGCGGCGATACGTGGAGAATGGCGAGACCGAGCTGTTTGACCTGGTGTTCCGGCGAGCCGACAGGATTCAGCAGACCGCCGTGGGCGTCAGACACTACACTGAGCCTGGGTGCCGATGCCGGATATGCGTGGCCCACAGGCCTTGAGCGCCACGCTGAGAGGTCTGGCGGCCGGCCGTAGCCCCCGGGGCATGGTCCACCGACGGGTCGCCGGGGCGGCCTCCATCGTAGGCCTCATTGACACCCGCCCCAAGCCCGCGTATACTCCCGCCAGCCTCCGCCGCGAGGCGGCGCTGGCGCCTACCTATCGCCGGCTCAAGCCGGCGGCAGCTCAAAGTGAAAAGGAGTAAGCCATGCTGAGCGTCCAGGAAAACGAACGACTCACACACATCGGCCCCGGCACGGACATGGGCACACTCTTCCGCCGCTACTGGCATCCGATCGCCGGCAGTGTGGAGATGGACGACACCCCCACCAAGGCCATGCGCATCCTCGGCGAGGACTTGGTCCTGTTCAAGGACCGCAGCGGCAATCTGGGGCTTATCCAGGAGTCCTGCCCCCACCGCCGCGTCAACCTGCTCTACGGCATCCCAGAAGAGCACGGCCTTCGCTGCCCCTACCACGGTTGGCTCTTCGACGAGACCGGCAAGTGCCTGGAGATGCCCGCCGAGGCCCCGGACAGCACCTTCAAGGACCGCGTCGTGGCCAAGACCTACCCCGTCAAGGACTACGCCGGCTTCATCTGGGCCTACCTCGGCCCGGACCCTGCCCCCCTGATCCCCAACTGGGACCTGCTCATCAAGGACAACGTGTACCGGCAGATCGGCGCCACAGTTATCCCCTGCAACTGGCTCCAGTGCATGGAGAACTCCGTGGACCCTGTTCACCTGGAGTGGCTCCACGGCTACTACTTCCGGTGGGTCCTAGAGCAGTCCGGGATGGATAACGAGATGGCCATGGATCGCGCCCGGCCCAACCTCAAGCGCCACAAGAAGATCGGCTTCGACGTCTTCGAGCACGGCATCATCAAGCGCCGCGTCTGGGGGGACCAGACGGAAGACCATGAGGACTGGACGGTGGGCCACCCCATCCTCTTCCCCCAGATCCTTCGCGTCGGCGGCGGCGGCCTGGACGAGTTCCAGTACCGTGTTCCCATCGACGACACCCACACCCTCCACTTCTGGTATTCCACCTACACCCCCCCGGGGGACTTCAAGCTGCCCAAGCAGGAGAAGATCCCCCTGTACCAGGTCCCGGTGTATGACGACAACGGCAAGTTCATCGTCGACTTCGTCAACGGCCAGGACTCCATGGCATGGGCGGCCCAGGGCCCCATCGCGCCGCGCCACCTGGAGAAGCTGGCCCAGTCGGACCGGGGCGTCATTCTCTACCGGCGCCTTCTCAAGCAGCAGATGGAGATTGCCCTCGACGGCGGCGACCCCATGAACGTCATTCGCGACCCGGCCAAGAATGAGTACATCGCCATGGGCCAGGAGAGCCGCCCCCGCCCCACCTTCCGCAAGGGCATGCTCAAGGACGGCGCCACCGCGCGCTACAGCCCCACCATCGACGAGGTCGAGGAGCTCTTCGCCCAAGCCTACGCCGGCATGCCGGAGCAGTAGCCCCGCAGCGCAGACACGTTCACGATAGGGGCGCATGTGGTGCGCCCCTATCCTTTTGCCGCCTGTCGCCATTGCCGGCCACTTGCTAGAATGGGTCAGCGGCAGCGCCGCCGAGTCTGCCCGCACCCTTGGCGGACTGCGGAAGGACACGGGCGCGCCTCCGCCGAGAGGAGAGCGAGCGCCGAGCATCCCGCTGCCGAGCCACCCTGGGAGGTCCCGCCGTGCCCCGCCTCACCGTCCTCGACGACTACCAGCGCGTCGCCAACCGCTTCGGCGACTGGAACGCCCTGCCGCCGACCGTCGACGTCCACGTCCTCACCGAGCACCTCGTCAGTGAGGACGACCTCGCCGCCCAGCTTGAGTCCTCCTTCGCCGTCATGTGCATCCGGGAGCGGACGCCGCTTCCGCGCTCCCTGCTGGAGCGCCTGCCGCAGCTCCGCCTCATCTGCAACACCGGCATGGTCAACGCATCCATCGACGTGGCCGCCGCCACGGAGCTCGGGATCCTCATGTGCGGCACAGACTCCTACAGCAGCCGCAGCACCCCGGAGCTGACCTGGGGCATCATCCTCGCGCTGATGCGCCACATAGCCGCTGAGGACCAGGCCACCCGCCTGGGAAGGTGGCAGACCACCATCGGCCCCGAGCTTCAGGGCAAGACTCTTGGCCTCCTGGGGCTGGGCCGGATCGGACGCCAGATGGCCTCCATCGCCCAGGCCTTCCGCATGGACGTCGTGGCCTGGAGCCAGAACCTGACCCCGGAGCGCTGCGCCGAGGCCGGCGCCGCCTACGTGGACAAGGACACGCTCTTCGCGCGGGCGGACGTCGTCTCCATTCACCTGCGTTTGAGCCCCCGCACCCGCGGCTTGGTCGGCGCCCGTGAGCTGGCGCTGATGAAGCCCACCGCCTATCTGGTCAACACCTCCCGAGGCCCCATCGTCGACGAGGCGGCGCTCGTCGAGGCTCTGCACCGCCGCCTCATCACAGGCGCGGGCCTTGACGTCTTCGACATCGAACCCCTGCCCCTCGACCACCCCCTCCGCAACATGTCCAACACCGTCATCACGCCCCACATCGGCTACGTCAGCGAGCAGGGCTACGAGTCCTACTACCGCAATACCGTGGAGAACGTCAACGCCTACTTTTCCGGGACCCCCACCAGGGTGATCAACCCGGAGGTGCTGGAGAGCGCGGCCCTGCGGCCCAAACCCTAGGGCCATCGCGAGCGGCCGAACAGCCACGGGTCAAAGGTGGAGGGGGCCGCGGGAGGGAAAACACGGTGCTCCGTGCCGACGGGAGGTCCTACCATATGGTTTCACACAGGTGGCAGCCCCTAGAGGGCCTGGATTCCCAATCTTCCGGGGTCGACTTCCAGGAGGTCGACTCGCTCCACCGGCAGTGGCTAAACGTTCGAGAACACCGCGAGGAGTTGAACCCCGACGTTTTCAGAGCGTTCTCGGAGCGTGTGGGCCGCCGCTGGGCGATTGAAACGGGGATAATCGAGGGCATATACAACATTGACCGAGGCACAACTGAGACATTGGTCGAGAAGGGCCTCCTCCCTGATCTGATTGAGCACGGCTCTACGGACCGCGACCCCCAAGAACTGGTCAAGGTACTGAAAGACCATCAGGGCGCAGCAGAGTTTGTAACTGAGGCTATCAGGAGACAAACACCGCTTTCCAAGCACTATATCAGTGAGCTGCACCAAATACTGACTCGAAATCAATCCACATACACGGTTGTAGACCAGTTCGGGACTCCATTCGAAGCCGAGCTCGACCGGGGCGGTTTCAAGAAGCAACCCAACAATCCAACCAGACCTGATGGGTGGGTCCACGAATACTGCCCCCCCATTCAGGTAGAAAGCGAGCTTGACAACCTCGTCGACCTGTACGGCAGCTTCCAGGATGCAGTCGACGGCCGCCACACGCTCCTGGTTGCGGCCTGGCTGCATCACCGGTTTACCGAGATTCACCCATTCCAAGACGGAAACGGGCGGGTTGCGCGGGCGCTGCTCACCTGGCACCTGGCAAGAGAAGGATACTTGCCCATCGTCATATCACGGGATGATCGGAAGCAGTACATTGAGTCGCTGGAGGCTGCCGACGCGGGCGACCTGGATCCGTTCGTCGAGTTCATCGTTCGCCTGGAGAGGCGGATGATCTTGGAGGCATTGGATGAGCCCGACCCTGTCACAGACTCCGGCTTAGTCGATCAGGTCGTTGACCACATCATCGAGCAAATCGGGCGGCGGAACCAGGTCATACAAGCCCAAATGCGCTCGGTCAATGCGGTCGCCGCATCCATTCAAGGTACGGCCAGAAGCCTTCTGGAATCCCGTGCCCAGCATATCCGTCAGCGGCTAGAAGAAGCGGGTCTCCCCGTAGAGTGCCTAAGCGACTGGGGCGGCCCCGGGATCAGGGAGCACTGGTATCATGCTGAAGTGGTCCAAACTGCCAAAGATGCAGGACACTGGGCAAACTTTAGTGAATCCAGGTTCTTCATCAAGCTGTCCATGAACCCGGAACAACCGTCCCAAACGCCGCGCCTGATCCTCGTTGTTTCCTTGCATCACGTCGGACGGCAGCTAACCGGGATCATGGCCGCAACCGCCTTTGTCCAAATCATCAACTTCAGGGATCCTATTGCAGAGGGCGCCGGAGGCCCTGCCGTCCCCGATTTCATAACGTGCCCCGTTGACCCGTTCACCTTCACCTGGCAGGACAACGCCGAAACCATCTCGCCGAGGTTTACCGACTGGATCGAGGGACCCTTAAGCATTGCCCTCCGCCAGTGGAGCGCATTCATCGCATGATTGACCGACAGGGAGGCGTAGGAAGCACGCATGGAACCGTATGAGCTCACCATAGCCCAGGCCTCGGCGCTGATAGCGACCGGAGAGCTGTCCCCCGTGGCCCTCATGGAGTCGCTGCTGGGGCGCATCCACAGGCTGGAGCCCGGGCTGAAAGCTTGGGTTACCCTGGACCCAGAGGCGGCCCTCAAGGCCGCACGGGACTCGGAGCGCCTCCTGGAGCGCGGGGGCCCTGCGGGCCCCCTGCACGGCATCCCCGTGGGGGTCAAGGACATCTTCTACACCGCCGGGGTCAGGACTACCGCCTGCTCCCGGGTGTATGCCGACTTCGTGCCCGCCTACGACGCCGCGTGCGTCGCGCGCTTCAAGCAGGCCGGCGCCATTATGCTCGGCAAGACCGTCACCACCGAGTTCGCCTACGCCGACCCGCCCCCCACCCTCAACCCCTGGAACCCCGTCCGAACCCCCGGCGGCTCCAGCAGCGGCTCCGCCGTCGGCGTCGCCGTGCGCATGTGCCCCGCCGCCCTGGGCTCCCAGACCGTCGGGTCCGTCCTCCGCCCCGCGGCCTACAACGGCGTCGTGGGGCTCAAGCCCACCTATGGCCGAATCAGCCTCTACGGCGTCTTCTCACTCGCCTGGTCCCTGGACACCGTCGGCGTCCTCACGCGGTCCGTCGAAGATGCGGCCATCATGCTTCAGGCCATGGCTGGCCACGACTCCAGGGACCCCGTCTCCTCCACGCAGCCTGTGCCGGACTACCGCGCCGCGCTGAACAGCCTCGGCGGCCCGCCGCGCATCGGCCTGGTGCGAGGACCCTTCCACGAGCGCGCCGTCGAGGACGTCCGCGCCCACACCGCCGAGGTGGTGCGGAAGCTGGCCGACGCGGGCGCCGTCGTCGAGGAGGTCGAGCTGCCCCGGAGCTTCGCCGCCCATGAGGACGCCCTGGCCCTCACCGTCCCCGCAGAGGCGGCGGCCTTCCACAAGGAGACCTTCGCCCCGGACCCCTCCCGCTACGGGCCCATCATTCGCAGCACCCTCCAGCAGGGGCTGGAAACCTCGGCGGTGGACTACCTTCTGGCCCAGCGGGTCCGCCTCGCCTTCCGCGAGGAGCTTGGGGAGGTCATGCGGGGGGTGGACGTGCTGCTGACGCCCTCCACGCCCGCGTCGGCGCCCGCCGACCTGAGCACCACCGGCGACCGGCGCTTTCAGGGGCCCTGGACCGGGGCCGGCGTCCCCGCAATCTCCCTCCCCACCGGCCTCGATACGGACGGCATGCCCCTCGGCATTCAGCTCCTCAGCCCCTGGTTCACCGAGGAGCGCCTCCTGGCCGCGTCCCAGTGGTGCGAGCGTACACTGGACGTCACCCTGGCCCCTCCCGTGGCGTGACGGGCCTCTGCTATACTAGCTGTGAACTCATCTCAAGGCGGCGATCCCCGTGGCACAGCTCTACACCCGCACAGGAGACGATGGCGGCACGGGCCTGCTCTACGGCGGCCGCGTCTCCAAGTCCGACCCCCGCGTCGAAGCCTACGGCGCTGTCGACGAGGCCACCTCCGCCCTGGGCTTGGCACGCGCCCTGGCCCAGGATGATCGGACCAGGTCGGTCCTGCTGAAGGTGCAGCGCGAGCTCTTCACCGTCGCCGCGGAGCTCGCCACCGCCCCCGAGGACTACGACACCTTCAGGTCCCACTTCAAGCCCGTCACTGCCGAGCTGACCCGGGACCTCGAGCACACCATTGACGCCCTCAAAGAGGACGTGGAGCTGCCCAGCGCCTTCATCATCCCCGGCGCCTCGTCCGCCTCCGCCGCTCTGGACGTTGCCCGCACCGTGCTCCGCCGGGCCGAGCGCAGCGTCGTTGCTCTCAAGGAGGCCGGCGCTCTCGCCAACGACGAGGACCTGCGGTACATCAACAGGCTCAGTGACCTCCTCTTCATCCTGGCACGCTACGCTGACCGCGCCCTCCCCTTCGAGGTAGTAACCGGAGGCCGCCTCTGATGCAGATCCCTCGGAGGCAGTCCCGCGCAGTCCGGTCCCAGGGCCAACGTTGGACCATGGCACCCCGCATCTACTACGCCCTCGCCGCCCTGCTCGTCGTCATAGCCGCCGTTTGGGGCGTCGCCCAGGTGTTGGAGGACCGCCGCGCCGCCGTGAACCCTCCCGGCGACTACGCCGACATCTTCTTCACGACGGCGGACGGCGTGGCCCTCCACGGACGGCTCTTCGGCCAGGGCAACCCTGCCGTCGTCCTGGCACACATGGACGACGCCGACCAGCGCACCTGGCAACCCTTTGCCGAAACCCTGGCTGCCCGCGGCCAGACGGCTCTCACCTTCGACTTCCGGGGCTTCGGCCGCTCCAGTGGACAGAAGGAGTTCGAGAATCTGCTGCTGGACATGGAGGCCGCGGTCCAGGTCCTGCGCGACCAGGGGGCCCAGGGCATCTTTCTCATCGGCGCCGGCATGGGCGGCACAGCCTCCATGAAGATGGCCGCCAGGGAACGCTTCCGCGGCGTCGTCACCCTCTCCGCACCCGCCGAGTATCAGGGCTTGAACGCTCTGCAGGACGCCCCGCAGGTGGACTCGTCCGTCCTGCTCATCGTCGCAGAGGACGATGAGCCCGCTCAGCAGGACGCGGGCGAGTTCTACAAGGCGGTCTCCGGGAGGCCCATCTACCAGGCCTATCTTGGGGGCGAGCGCGGCACGGACATGCTCAGCGGGCCCGTGGGCGAAGACGTCGCCCTGAGCCTGTTGCGCTTCCTGGACGACCTGGCGCCATGAGCAGCCTGAGGCTGGTCGTCATCGACTACGGCGCCGGGAACCTCCGCAGCGTCGCCAAGGCGCTGGAGTCCCTCGGCGCCTCGCCCCGCGTGTCCAGCGACCCCGCGGAGATTGCCCGGGCTGAAGCGCTCGTGCTGCCCGGCCAGGGCGCCTGCGACTCCGCCATGCTCGCCCTCGAGCAGCATAGCCTCACCGCAACCGTCAGGGACGCCATCGAGCGGGGGGTTCCCTTCTTCGGCGTCTGCCTTGGCCTGCAGCTCCTCCTCGACTGGTCGGAGGAGGGCGGCGTGCAGTGTCTCGGCCTCATCCCGGGCGCCGTGCGGCGGCTGCCCCCCGGACTGAAGGTCCCCCACATGGGATGGAACACCGCCCACCTCCAATGGGACCACCCCATCTTCGCCGGCGTGCCCCAGGACACCCACTTCTATTTCGTCCACAGCTTCTGCGCGGCGCCGGCAACCTCGGAAACCGTCCTGGCCACAACCAGCTACGGCGTCGAGTTCTGCTCCGCCGCCGCCCGCGACAACCTCGTGGCCACCCAGTTCCACCCGGAAAAGAGTGGAGTGTGGGGCCTGAAGCTGTACGAAAACTTCCTCCGCTTCGCGGAGCAGTCCGCGCGCCCCGCCGCGCCCCACTGACCCCCCCCACCTATGACCGCCGCGCCGCCGCTATCCCCACGAAGGGAGACCTTTGCAGACTCCTCATGGAGGGCGAGGTCGTGAGGTCGAAGCAGCTCCCGCCCAGCTCTGCCCCACCCTGGATTCCCGCTTTCGCGGGAATTGTAGATGTTAGGTAATTCGCTGACAGAATTGGCTGGAGAACGAGCCAGTCTGGAGGCGAAGATGCGCGACAATAGCAATGACCGCACTATCGAACGGAACTACGTCCAGAAGTGGCGGTTCGTCGTCCGGGAGTACGAACAGGTCAAGGCCAAGCGCCACCCCAAGTTTCGCTTCGTCCAAGACTTCTACCGCGCCCACGGGGTCAACCGGCAGACCTTCGCCAAGTACTACAACCGCTATCGGCAGTCCGGCGACGGCGACGCCCTGCTGCCCCGCAAGCGGGGGCCCCGGTGGAAGAGCCGGCGCACCATCCCCTTGATCGAGGAGAAGGTGCTCGAACTCCGGCGCACGGGTGCCAACCGCTACGAGATCTATGCGATACTCAAGCCGGTGCTGCAGTCTCACACCCCAGCGCCCTCCACCATCTACGCCATCAGCAAGCGCCACGGCCTGAACAAGATGACCAAGCCCATGCAGCAGTCCAAGCGCCGGATCATCAAGACCCGGGCCGGGGAGTTGGGCCACCTGGACTGCCACTACCTGAGCAAGGACCTGCTCGTGGGCGCCAGAGGGCGCTCCTACCTGGTGTGCGTGATCGACGCCTGCACGCGGCTGGCGTGGGCCGAGGTGGTGGACGACCTGAAGAGCCTGAGCGTGATGTTCGCCGCGCTCAAGAGCATCAACCTGCTGCACGCGGAGTACGGGGTGCGCTTCGAGGCCATCCTGACCGACAACGGCGCGGAGGTGGCCTCGCCGAGGAACAAGGCCGGTCATCCGATGGAGCGGATGCTCCTGGAGCTGGGCATCACCCATCGCTACACCCGGCCCTACCGGCCGCAGACCAACGGGAAGGTGGAGCGGTTCTGGCGGACGCTGAACGAGGACCTCCTGGAGGGGACGACCTTCGAGTCGGTGGCGGAGTTGAAGGAGGAGTTGATGCAGTACCTCCTCTACTACAACATTGAGCGGCCCCACCAGGGCCTCGGGGGCAAGACCCCCCGCCAAACCTTGCAAAATCTGTCAACGAATTAGCTGACATATACAGGAATGACGGTGGGTGAGGGGATGACGGTTGTGCAAAGATCTCTTTCGCGGGAAAGACGGGAGGAGGATGCCGCCCTCGAGGCTGCTCGGCGCTGTATTTTCGAAGCAATGACGGTCATGGAGTAGTGTCGTAGGATGGAGCTCATTCCCGCAGTCGATCTGAGGGACGGCCGCTGCGTCCGCCTCTACCAGGGTGACTTCTCACGGGAGACCCTGTCGGAGGACCCCCTGAGCGTCGCGTTGAAGTGGCAGGATCAGGGAGCGGCCCGACTCCACGTCGTCGACCTGGACGGCGCCGCCTCAGGCCGCCCCGGGAATCTCGCCACCATCCGCCGGATCGCCGCCAGCGCCCGCGTCCCCCTCCAGGTCGGCGGTGGCGTCCGCGACCTGGACACCGCGCTCACTCTCCTGGACGCCGGAGCGGACCGCGTCGTCCTGGGCACGGCCGCCGTGGAGCGCCCGGACCTTGTGCGCGATCTCCTGGAGCATGTTGGCCCCGACCGCGTCGTCGTCTCCGTGGATGCCAGGGATGGCAAGGTCGCCGTCCGGGGATGGACCGAGGGCTCTCACGTAGACTCGCTGGCGCTCCTTCGCCGTATGGCCCAGCTTGGCGTCAGCCGCTTTGTGTACACGGACATCGCGCAGGACGGCACCCTCTCGGAACCCAACTTCGCCGCCGTGGAGAACGCCATCGCAGCCGTCGATTGCCCCCTCATCGCCGCAGGCGGCATCTCTTCCATCGAGCATCTCGTCCGCCTCGCAGAGCTGGGGGCGGAGGGCGCCATCGTTGGCACTGCCCTCTTCACCGGCGCCGTCGATCTCCCCGAGGCCCTGCGGACCCTGGGCCAGGACTGAGGCCGCCCGGCGCCTGCTCACCGCGCCGCGCCCTGCTATACTGGGCAGCGTACCCCAATACCCGCCAAGGATTGAATGAATGGTAAGAAAGACAGCGTCCCCGGATGCCTCTCCCGACTCCTCCCCCGCCGAGGGCCTCGACCCTCTGCGCCTCTTCGCCCAGCTCCCCCTGCGCCCCTACCACAGCGTGCTGGACCTCCGTTGCGGCAGCGGGCACCTGACCATTCCCATGGCCAAGTCCCTCTTCGACGGCAGGGTCTACGCCAGGGACAGCTCGGCTGCCGCTATGGATGAGCTTAAGCAACGACTGGCCCAAGCGCGGCTCAGCAACGTCACCCTGGTCTCGACCAAGAAGGAGCAGCAGAGCATCGGCGATGAGGCCCTGGACGGTGTCCTCGTCCCCTTCGCGCTGCACCAGACCGCCGACAGAGAGGGGCTCCTCCGGGAGTTCCTCCCCAAGCTCAAGCGCAGCGCCTGGGTCGCAATCGTCGAGTGGCAGAAGGGCCAAGCAGCCGTCGGGCCTCCGGACGAAGAGCGCATAGCCGAAGCCGACGTCATGGCCCTCGCCAATACCGTCGGCCTGCGCATCTCAGGCAGGCGCACCCTCACCAGCAACTACTACCTCGTGCTGCTGAGGAAGTAGCTTGCTGACCAAGCGCATCATCCCGTGCCTGGACGTGAAGCGCGGCCGCGTCGTCAAGGGCGTCCGCTTTCTGGACCACCGCGACGCCGGCGACCCGGTGGAGATGGCGTCCCTCTACAACGAGGCCGGCGCCGACGAGCTGGTCTTCTACGACATCACCGCTTCCGCCGAGGAACGATCCATCATGCTGGAGGTGGTGGCGCAGGTGGCGGAACAGGTCTTCATTCCTCTTTCCGTGGGCGGCGGCCTCCGCTCCGTGGAGGACATGCACACGATGCTCCTGGCCGGCGCGGACAAGGTATCGATCAACACGGCGGCGGTGGAGAACCCGGACCTGATACGGCAGGGCGCGGAGCACTTTGGGTCCCAGTGCATCGTGTTGGGGCTGGACGCCATGCGTGTCCCGGGCACGGACCCGGTCCGCTGGGAGGTCCGCACGCGCACAGGCAAGGACGGCGGCCACTCCTCCGGTCTCGACGCCATTGAGTGGGCCGCCCGTGCCGTGGAGCTGGGCGCAGGCGAAATCGTCGTCAATAGCATGGACGCCGACGGAACACGAGCGGGCTACGACATTGAGCTGCTCCGCGCCCTGGCGGAAGTGGTCACGGTGCCGGTGGTGGCCAGCGGCGGCGCGGGGAACCCGGAGCACATGCTGCAAGCGTTGGAGGATGGCCGGGCCGACGCCGCCCTCGCCGCCAGCATCTTCCACTACGGCACGTACAGCATCGCCGAGGTGAAGGACTATCTCGCTCAGAGGGGGCTGCCCATGCGGCCCCTGTCCACAGCCTGAAAGGGGGGCCCTGGCGTGGCCATCAAAGCCATCGTCTTCGACGTCTTTGAAACGCTGGTCCCAAACGGCCACGACCTGTGGATCGAGAGCTTCCAACGCCTCACCCGGGAGCAGGGCCTCGCCGTCGAGGCGCGGCAGCTCTGGGACACCTGGCTCCCCATGGAGCGCGAGTTCCGCCGCCGCCGCCTCGACCCCCAAACCCTCACACCGAGCTTGCCATTCCAGAGCTACACGGAGGTCTGGACCGACTGCTTCCAGCGGGCCTTCCGGCGGCTGGGCCTGTCCGGTGACCCGGTCGCAGCCACCGAGATCTGCTGGAACGACCTGGGGCGGAGGCCCGCCTTCCCGGAAACCCAGAACGTGCTGGAAACCCTGGACGGGAGCGTGAAGCTCGCCCTCCTCTCCAATGCGGACCTGGCGTACCTCGAACCCCTGGTTGAACACCACGGCTGGGGCGGCCGCTTCTCGACCGTCCTCTGCTCAGAGGAAGCGAAGGCCTACAAGCCCCACCCGTCCATCTTCCACCAGGCCCTGGAACGGCTCGGCGTCCAGCCGTCGGAGGCCCTGCAGGTCGGGGACACCTACCATGAGGACGTCCGCGGCGCAAAGCTCGTCGGCATGCAGGCGGCGTGGGTCAACCGCTACGGCGCCGCGCCGGACCCGGACCTCCCGAAGCCGGACTATCAGGTCCAGAGCCTCACGGAGCTGTTCGGGGTACTGGAGAAGTCGGCGGCAGGCTAGCCCGCACCCAGTCCAGTCACTCCAGCGCCAGCGACCGCCGGCGCCCCACCCGGCCCGGATAGTGTTACCATTGTAGGAACCGCAGGTAGGGTCGAGGGGTAGACATGAGCGTGGAACTCCAGCTGGATAGGAGCGGCCTCATCCCCGCCATCGCCCAGGATGCGGACTCGGGTCAGGTGCTGATGCTCGGCTACGTCTCCCCGGGCTCGCTGCGGCGCACCCTGGAGGGCGGCACCGTCTGGTTCTACAGCCGCAGCCGTGAGGAGCTCTGGCACAAGGGCGAGGTCTCCGGCAGCTTCCTCCACGTCAAGTCCATGGAGGCCGACTGTGACAGCGACACCCTGCTCCTGAAGGTCAAGCCGGACGGCCCCGTGTGCCATACCGGAAGCCAGGGCTGCTTCTTCACCCCCGTGGACGAGATGCCGGCCGTCCGCGAGCACGAACTGGGGCCGGGCATCCTGGAGGCCCTCTTCGCCGTCGTGCAGGACCGGCAGCGCGACGCCCCCGAGGGCAGCTACACCGCCAAGCTCCTGGCCTCGGGCGTGGGCCGCGTAGCCCAGAAGGTCATCGAGGAGGCGGGGGAGTCGGCCATCGCCGCCGTGGAGGGCCACAGGGAGGAGCTCGCGGGAGAGGTCGCGGACCTCTTCTACCACACCATGGTGCTCCTCGCCGCCGCCGGCGCAACCCCGGCCGACGTCTGGCGCGTCCTGCAGGAGCGCAGGACCGGGCAGGGCTAGCCGCCCGGCACCGACATACCGGCCCAAGCGAGTACCCTGAACGAGAGATGCACACGTGAAAGAGATCCGCGCCGACATCGACATCGACGCCCCGCCACAGCGCGTCTGGCAAGTCCTGACCGACTTCGAAGCATACCCCTCCTGGAACCCCCTCCTGCGCAGCCTGGAGGGCAAGCTGCAGATCGGCGACCAGATCGTCGTCTCTGTCCAGCAGCCGGGACGAAAGACGTCCGTCATCCGCCCCACCGTCCTCACCGTCGAGCCCAACCGCGAGCTCCGCTGGACCGGGGGCCTGTTCCTTCCCGGCCTCTTCGATGGAGAGCACGCCCTCGTCATCGAGCCCCGGGGGGAGGGCGGCGCCAGGTTCATGCACTATGAGCTCTACCGCGGCCTCCTGGTCACGCCCCTGCTCTCCATGATGGGCGGAAAGATACGAGGCGGCTTCCAGGCCATGAATCAGGCCCTCAAGGAGCGCGCGGAGCAGGCCGACTCCTAGCCCCTCTCATCAACCTGGGAAGAGGGCGCATAACGGAATCCCTCAGTCGTTCAGACCAGACCAACACCCGCGCCGGGCCTCCACCGGTGGAGGCCCGCTGAGAACACGGAAGACGATGCACGCAAGCGGTCCCAATCCAGGCCCTGTGCGGGCCCTCGCCCAGGTCCGGGCCCCCGCGACCACAGCCAACCTCGGCCCCGGCTTCGACTGCCTCGGCATGGCCCTGGACATCTGGAACGAGGTAACGGTCCACGTGGGCGAGCCCGCCGTCACCATCGACGGCGAGGGGGCCGACACCCTGGAGCGCGACCAGGGCAACCTCGTCTGCCGCTCGATAGCCCGGGCCTTCCGGGAGGCGGGCGTCCCCATGCCCGGCCTCTCCGTCGCGTGCAGCAACGCCATCCCCCTGGCCCGAGGCCTGGGCAGCAGCTCCGCCGCCGTCGTCGCCGGCCTCCTCGCGGGCAACGCCCTCTGCGGCGCCCCCCTCTCGCCGGAGCAGCTCCTGGAGCTGGCCGTGGACGTCGAGGGGCACCCGGACAATGCCGCTCCCGCCCTCCTGGGCGGCTGCCGCATCGTGACCCTCGACGAGGGCGCCATCGTCACGGCGCCCGTGCCCATTGCCAGCCCCCTGAAGGCCGTCCTCTTCATCCCCGACCAGCCAATGCCCACGGCCCAGGCTCGCGCCATCCTGCCGCCCCAGGTCCCCCGCGCCGACGCCGTTTTCAACGCCGCGCGCACCGCTCTGCTCGTCGACGCCCTGGCCACCGGGCGCTACGAGTACCTGCGTGTGGCCACCAGGGACCGGCTCCACCAACCCCAGCGGGAGGCCATGTTCCCCGCCATGCGCCTCATATTCCGCGCCGCCCTTGCCGCGGGCGCCCTCGGCGTCTTCCTCTCCGGCGCCGGCTCCACCATCCTGGCCCTCGCCAACCAGCGCGAGATGACCATCGGGTGGGAGATGCAGGACATCGCAGAGAAGGCCGGGGTCCACGGCGCCCTCCGCGTCGCCGACCTGACGCCCGCCGGCGCCCACGTCGTGCGCTCTGAGTGACGGGCGAATGCCGCACCCCCTGCGTCGGACCCGCGGCCTGTGGTACTCTTGTGCCGATGTCCAGTTCAGGGCGGGCCCCGC
The DNA here is from genome assembly GCA_965197715.1 of Dehalococcoidia bacterium. Lineage (GTDB taxonomy): Bacteria > Chloroflexota > Dehalococcoidia > Lucifugimonadales > UBA1127. The sequence goes on along the minus strand of OZ240224.1, from coordinate 677,513 downwards.
GGCCGGCGCCACACCCACCGGTTGCCTATGCCCCGGGCGCGGTGACAAGCAGATCATGATCGAGCGGCACGCGGCATGACCCTCATCGTTCAGAAGTACGGCGGCAGCTCCCTGGCCGGCGCCGCCAACATCAAGCACGTGGCATCCCGCATCGCCGGGACCCGCGCCCAGGGCCACCAGGTCCTCACCGTCTGCTCTGCCATGGGCGACGCCACCGACGACCTCATCGCCCTTGCCCACCAGGTGGCCGCCCGACCCAACGAGCGCGAGATGGACGCCCTCCTCTCCACCGGCGAGATGGTCTCCTGTGCCCTCATGGCCATGGCCCTCAACGATATGGGCTTCCCCGCCGTCAGCATCACCGGCATCCAGGCCGGCATCCAGACCGAAGCCACCCACGGCAAGGCCCTCATCGCCAGCATCCAGCCCCAACGCCTCCAGCGGGAGCTGGATGCCGGGCGCATCGTGGTCGTCGCCGGCTTCCAGGGATTCACCGAGTCCCTCGACGTCACGACCCTCGGCCGCGGCGGCTCCGACACCACCGCCGTCGCCCTCGCCGCGGCCCTCCAGGCCGAACGCTGCGAGATCTATACGGACGTTGAGGGCATCTACACGGCCGACCCCCGCGTCGTCCCCGAGGCCCGCAAGCTCTCCGCCATCGACTACGACGAGATGCTGGAGCTCGCCAGCATGGGCGCCAAGATGCAGCCCCGCTCCATCGAGCTGGGGGCGCTCCACCAGGTGCCGATCCTCGTCGCCTCCACCTTCGTCGACGCGCCGGGCACCCTCATCCAAGGAGACGTGAACATGGAGGTCCGGAATCGTGTCCGGTCCGTGGCCCAGGACCGCAACGTGGCCAAGATCACCCTGATCGGCGTCGCCGACAAGCCCGGCGTCGCCGCCACGGTCTTCGAGCCCCTGGCGGACGCCGGCGTTAGCGTGGACACCATCGTCCAGAACGCCAGCGTCGAAAACCTCACGGACCTCTCCTTCACCATCACCCGCGCAGACCTGCCCAAGGCCCTCGACGTCGTCGCGCCCGTGGCCGGCGCCATCGGCGCCCGGGGCGTCACCCACGACGCCAACATGAGCAAGGTCAGCGTCGTCGGCACCGGCATGCAGAACGCTCCCGGCTACGCCTCCCGCATGTTCCGTACACTCGCCGACGCCGGCGTCAACATCGAGATGATCACTACCTCGGAGATCCGCATCACCTGCATCGTCGCGGAGAGCCAGGTGAATCAGGCCGTCCAGGCCCTCCACCGGGCATTCGATCTGGAGAAGGACGACTGACGGCGCCGTCACTAGGGGTGCAACCCCGAGCCGGCCAGCCGCGCAGCATGGGAGCGCACAAGATGAAAGTGGTCCGCATCTACACCGGCCCCGACAATCAGTCGCACTTTGAGGACGCCGACCTGCCCTTCGCCCCGGACGGCACGGGAGAGGCAACGCCGCCCCTGCCCACCAATCTCGTCTTCCATCGCAGGCCCCCCGGCGGCGTCTCGGACTGGCACTGCGCCCCCCGGCGGCAGTACGTCATCGGCCTCTCCGGCGAGAGCGAGATAGAGGTCGGCAGCGGGGAGGTGCGCCGCTTCGGTCCAGGCGACATCCTCCTCGCCGAGGATCTCACCGGCCAGGGGCACATCACCCGCTCCGTCGGCGCGGACCCCAGAACGAGCATCTGGGTCCCGCTCGGGGGCTGACGGCGCAGGCGCACGGCCCGTACCATGCTCACCGGCCAACCGGCGCCCCCCTTGGAAAACTCTGAGACAATGCTAAGGAGACGCTCATGCAAGCAGTGCGAATCTACACCGGCGACGACAACCAGACACACTTCGAAGACATCGACCTGCCCTTTGCCCCGGGCGGCGAGTCTGAGGCGACCCCGGACCGTCCTGCCGCCAAGACCAGGTTCAACCGCTACACGGCGGACTTCGTCCTGGACTGGCACTGCGCCCCCCAGCGCCAGTACGTCGTCACGCTCTCCGGCCAGGCCGAGATCACCATCGGCGACGGCACAACGCGCCAGTTCGGCCCCGGCGACGTCCTCCTCGCCGAGGACCTCACCGGCCAGGGGCACGTCACCCGCGTCATCGGCGGCCAACCCCGGACGACTCTGTGGATCGCCCTCGGCGACTAGCGGCGCTGACACCGGCCCCGCGCGCTTGACAAGATCCCGCCGCGCTTCCCACACTGTCCCCGTCCGCACGCGGGCGGCGCAACCTGCATTCGGGCTGCTCGTCCTGAGCCTGCACAGGCATCACGCACAGGAGGGCCCGCATGTCAGCCAAGCTGAGGCACATCGCCATCGTCAGCGACCGCCCCAAGCTGCTCGCCGGCTTCTACCGGGAGCTGTTCGGCTCCAGGGTGTCCGGCGAAAGCAGCCCCGGCGGATCCTCCACCGTCAGCGACGGCTACGTCGGCCTGAACATCAACTACCGGTCCCCCGGGCGCCAGGCCGGCCTCGACCACTTCGGCTTCGAGGTCGAGGACGTCGAGGCCGTCTTCGAGAGGCTCCGCAGCCTCTATCCCAGCGTCGAAGTCCTCAAACGCCCCGGCAACCGGCCCTTCGCCGGAATCAGCACCCACGACCCGGCGGGCAACGTCTTCGACCTCTCGCAGCGGGACATGTCCAACCGCAGGGGCCTCTACACGGAGGACATCCGGGAGCAGGACCGCCGCGTGGAGCACCTCGTCCTGCGCACCGTCGACCCGGACGGCGTCGCCCGCTTCTACGTCGACGTGTTCGATCTCATGGAGCTGGAGAGGCCCCCCAGCGATCCCAGCCTCTATCTCAGCGACGGTCGCGTTACCCTCGTCGTCTCGCCCTGGAAGATCAGCGACTTCGAGGGCGCCGGCATCGAGCGGCCCGCCCTCGACCATCTGGGCTTCAAGGTGGAGAGCGTGGAGGCGTTCCAGGGCGAGCTCACGGCCCTCGCCCAGCGTGACCCTGAGCTCGCCCCCAAGCCCTGGAAACCCGGCGGCGAGGGCGATGTGCGCCGCTCCCTTCTCTCCCAGTGCAGCAACGGCCAGCTCCAGATCTGCGACCCGGACGGCGTCCTCCTCGACGTCACGGAGCGCGCCTATCTCTAGCCCGCGCCGCCGCCCGGGACCCCTACGACACCAGGCTCACCCGATAGTTCCAGATCCCGTCCCGCTGAGGCCCCCTCCCCTTCAGCACGTCCTTGAAGTGGGGCAGCTCGTACAGCGGCGCCCGGTCCGTGATCTCCTCGATGAGCTCGTCTGAGAGCCGCGGATAGTCCGGGCCCATCGCGCTGAAGGCCAGGTAGTTCATCCTCGCCTGCTCCTCCAGTTGGATCATGCTCAGCACGGACTCCGCCACGCTGACCCCCGTCGTTACCGCGCCGTGGCCCCGCAGCAGCATCGCCTTGTCCCCCCCGAGGAGCGCGGCAACCTCCGTCCCTTCCTCGTCGCTCTGAATCGTCTTCAGGTGCGGGTACACCGGCAGGGGGCTCCGCACGAGCTGGTGCCCCTCCTGGCACATGGGCGCCAGCGGTATCTGCAGGACGCTCATCAGCACCGTGTAGCGGGGGTGAACGTGGACCACCGACTGCACGTCCGGCCTGGCCTTCAGGACGCACGCGTGAATCTTGACCTCGGAGGGTTGGGTGACCCCGGCCGGTCCGTCCACCAGATTCCCATCCAGATCGCACAGCACCATGTGCTCCGGGCCCATGACCGCCAGGGCGTCCACGTCATACTCCCGCCCCTTCACCAGGAAGCGGTTGGGGTCAGAGGGGAGGCGCATGCTGACGTGTCCCAGGGAAGCCGTGACGCCCGTGGCCAGTCCCACGTCCGCCAGCACCCTCGTCGCAATGGCCACCTTGCCCTTGGTATCGGCTAGCTCGGAAGTCATCTCCTGTATCCTCCTCGGTTGTGTTGTGAGCCCCATCGGCCCATCCGGAAGCCACGAGGGGCAGTATAGCCCAAACCCCGTACCATGGGGCGTCGGCCCCCGCCCCTCCAGGCCGGCGCACTGCCCGCGTGCTGCGACGGGCTCCGGCACGCGCCCTGCACAAGACCCGCTGCACCGCCCAGGGCCTCGTCTGGCATGTGCAAGCAAGCCACCCCCCTAAACCTGCGCACGTCCAGGGGTTACAATTGGAGGCGCGGCGGCCCGGCTTGCACTCGAGCACCGGGACCTCGGGTGCGAAGCCCCAACTCCAACCCTCGTCGATACCCATCCAGCCGGAGGAGTGAAGCCATGGCCTACGGAGAGCAGGACTCAGTTCAGGCGGGCCTTCGATTCAGAACGCGCAGCGGCGTGGTCGTGGAGACCACCGGCAACGCCTCCCACGTCCAGTCCAAGGCCGTTCCGCAGGGCGTCTACGTCCACCAGGTACGCATCGCAGAAGGCGGACAGAAGGGCTTCACCTTCCTCTGTAACTTGGACTACGCCGAGACTGCTTGAACCTGCTGCGACGCTGCCCCACAGGCGCGGCACCCCCGCCCGGGAGTTTCCCGCCGTACGCCGGCCCTAGTCCGTCGGCGGCACGCCGTATAGCCGGGCCACGTTCAGCACGGTCGTCTCCCGGCGCACCTCCTCCGGCACACCCTCGAACACCTCGTCAAGCACCCGCTGGGAGTTGGGCCACACCGCGTCGTGGTGCGGGAAGTCGTTCCCCCACATTAGCGTGTTCGTCCCAATGGTGTCGCGGGTCAGGATGCCGTGCCGGTCGTCCTCAAAGGTCGCGTAGAACTGCCGCCGCCAGTACTCGCTCGGCGTCAGGTCCAGGTAGACCGGCGCCGCGCTCCGGCTGCGGTACAGCGAGTGGTCCAGCCGCTCCAGCCAGTTCGCGATCCAACCCGTGTTGAACTCCGACGATACAAACCTCAGCCCCGGGAACCGGTGAGCCACGCCCTGGCAGATGAGGTCCGTAAACGTCAGCTGGATGATGGTGGCGGCGCTGGCGTAGCTCGTGATGGGATCGAGCCCACCGAGCCCGCTGGCGCCGCCATGCGCGCCCGTGAAGATGTGCATGCTCAGCGGAAAGCCCGCCTCCTCGGCCCGCGCCCACACCGGATCGTACGCCGTATCGTGGTAGGGGCGTCCGCCCGGGGCCGTGCAGGGGATGCACCCCCCGCGAAATCCCAGCTTGATGACCCGGTCCAGCTCCACCGCCGCGCTCTCCGGGTCCTGCATGGGCAGCAGCGCCAGCCCCAGGAGCCGCGTCGGCGACTCACTGCAGTAGCTCTGCATCCAGTCGTTGTAGTTCCGGAAACAGGCCGTGACGATCTCGATGTCCTGCAGCCCGAAGATCCGGAAGAACACGCTCGGGTACAGCACCTCCAGGCCAACGCCGTCCAGGTCCTGGTCCTTCAGGCGCTCCGCCGGGTCCAGGACCCCCTGGCGCAGCCCTGCGTAGCCCCCTCGGATCTGCTCGTGGGTCTTGGGGTCGTCCAGCCGCCGCCCGGCGATGCCCAGGCGGCCCACGCCCCCCGTATCGGCGTTAATCCGGCCCCCGCCCGCCGGGATCAGGATGAAGTCGCCCAGGCCCTCCTCGTGCTCGATCCTCGGCGCCCGGTCGCCGAACCGCTCCTGCAGCCCGCTGAACACCTCCGGCGGCTCCACCACGTGAGAGTCTGCCGAGAATGCCACGGTAGCCATGTCCACCTCCCCTAACCCGACTCGGATTCATTCTGCCCTGTGCCGGCCGCGCGTCCGCAGCCCCGGCCGGCGCGGCGCACGCGCTCCTCCTGCAGCGTCTCGCGCTCAGGAGCGGAACGCCGGGATCACCTGCTCCCCAAAGAGCCGCAGCGACTTCTCTACCAGCTCCGGCGGCATGGCGCCTATGCCGTGACTCGCCGCGAAGAGGTCGTACCCCACCTTCTTCTGCTGCTTCTTCAGCATCCCAATCACCGTCTCCGGGCTCCCGACCAGGGCCACACCGTTCTCGATGGAGAACTCGTACGACTCCCGCATCTGCCTCAGCACGCGGCCGCGCTCCGCGTTGTAGGGCAGCTCGGACTCCGCCCCCATGCCCCTGGGGTTCGACCCCCACCCTATCCGCGACTGCGCCACCCGCGCCCTGCCGCTGTTCCCCCCGGCGGACACCGTCTCCCGGCCCAGCAGGTACGGCTCCGCCTCCTCCCGGGCCTGGGCATCCGTCTCCGCCACGTGCACCATGCGCTGCAGGAATATCCGGGGCATCGGCCCCGCGTGCCCGCACTCCTGCCACACACGACGGTAGAAGTCGAACTTCTCCGCCACCACGCTGTCCGTGTCGATGTTCTGCGAGACGTGGTAGTTGCCCCGCGCCGCGTACTCCAGCGACGTCTCGCTGTGGGCCGCAACCCAAATTGGCGGGTACGGCTGCTGGTACGGCTTCGGAGCGGGGAGAGCCTCGTCGAAGGTCCAGTAGTCCCCGTGGTAAGTGACCTCGTCCTGCGTCCACGCCATCTTGATGATCTCCAAGGCCTCCATGCCCATCTGCCGCCGCTCCGAGAAGTCCATGCCCCACCGGATGAACTCGTGCTCGTGCACGCCTATCCCGGTCCCGAACTCAACCCGGCCGCGGGAGAGCTGGTCCAGCATGGCCACCTCTTCCGCCAGGAGCATCGGATTGTGGAAGGGCAGCTGCCAGATCATGGCGCCGATCCTGATGGTCTTCGTGCGCTCCGCCACCGAACACAGGTACAGGCTCGGCGCCGTGATCTGCGCCGCGTTCTGGTGCTCGATGATGAAGTACGAGTGGTAGCCCAGCTCCTCCGCCAGCCTTGCCCAAGCCAGGTGCCGGTCGTACACGTCCACTGCGGCTGCGGCTTCCGCCATCTCCGACTCCGGAAACGCGTCCCAAAAGGCGAAATCGAGCTTGCTCATGCGTCCCTCCCTCACAATGCTGACACTTTCCCTGACTCTCCGCTGGGTTGTCCGGGAGATCGGTCCCGCAGCACGTGGAGCATTATCCCGCCGAATCGCCAATTCGTCACTAGCCCATGGGCCACTTGGTCACGAACGGGCCGCCGCGCCCTTACCCAACCCCAGTGTGCGTGCTCCGCCCCCCTGCCAGCGCCTCACTCCCTGTCTGACTCCTCCGCCGACCCCTTGCCCACCACAGTGGGAAGCGGCCCCGTGACGTCGCAGTGCACCACCTGCGCCGTGCCGATGGAGACGCGGCCCAGCCGGCGCCCTTCCTCCCCTTCCACCACCACGGCGTCGCCGGCCTCCAAGTCCATTCCGTTTGCGTCGCAATACTCCACCCGGCCGGCCCGCCGGAAGCGGACACCCACCATCTGTCCCGGACGAAGGCTTGCCATCAGCTTTCTCCTCTCGACCTGTCGACGCCCTGCGCGGCATCCGGCAGCGCCAGCATCAGTCCCTCGAGGGCCAGCCGGGGATTCACGTTCAGCTCCAGCAGCTCCTCCGTCCGCTGGATGGCCCGGATCGTCTCCACAATCCTCGCCCGGCCGAGGCGCTGCCCCCCCTGGGCCGGCAGCATCCATTCCTGGTCCGTGACCAGATCCGGCGCCTGCGCCTCGGCCATCAGCGCGTCGCGCCACCAGCTTGCCCACAGGTCCAGGGTCTCGCGCAGCACGCTGCGCTGCTGCGGCATCAGCGCAGCCAACTCCGCCGCGTAGCTGAACCGCTCCCCCAGAGACGCCGTGAAGAGCTCGCTCAGCCGCTCCATTCGGCGGGCCCGGGTCTCCAGGACCGTGGGGTCCTCCACGGCCTGGATGGCCCAGCCGATGCAGCCGTTGGCCAGCCGCGCCAACCTCCGGGCCTCGTCGGCGTCCACCTCCCAGCGCGTCTCCAGCACCCCCGCGATGACGTCCCCCGGCAGCGGCCGAAGCTGCATCTCCTGGCACCTGGACCGTATGGTGGGCAGCACCGTCTCCGGGTCCGTCGTCGTCAGGATGAGCAGCACCTGGGGCGGCGGTTCCTCCAGCGTCTTCAGCAGCGCGTTGGCCGCAGCCTCCGTGAGCAGCTCGGCGCCCTCTATGATGAACACCCGGCTGGCGCCCTCGTAGGGCTTCAGGTGCGCCTGGTGCTGCAGATCACGCACCGCCTCGATGCTGATCGCCTTCCGCCCCCCGACCTCATCCACCCGCAGCACCACCACGTCGGCGTGCCGGCCGGCCGCAATGCGCTCGCAGGACGCGCAGACTCCGCACGGGGGCGCTGGCCCCTGGCAGTTCACCGCCAGCGCCAGATCCAGCGCCAGCGTGCCCTTCCCCACGTGGGCCGGGCCCGCCAACAGGTACGCGTGACCCAACCTCCCCTGCGCCAGCGCCCGCTCCAGCAGCCGCAGCACCCCACCATGCCCGATGAAGCGCCAGGACGGCCCCTTCTCCATTCCCTCCAGCAAGGCGCCCCTCCAACTGTGCTTCCCGGATTTCTGCCGAGTACATCATCGCACGCGCACCGGCGCCAGTCATCCTGCCCGCGTGTCCGGGACGCCGCTCTGCGCCGCTCATGCCCGGGCCGAAAACACGAGGTTCGCGGCCTGTGGGCCCGGCGGCTTCACTCCCCTTGACCACCTGGGTACAATCAAGTGAGCGGTCTGCAGCCCCACGGGGTTGCGCTCGAGCAACGGACATGAGAGGAGGAAGGAAGATGCGGATAGACGTGGATGCCCACGTGGACGAAACGGAAGCCACCTGGTCGTACCTGGCAGAGGCGGAGGAGCAGTTCCGCCCCATCACAGTCGATCCCGGCATGTCCATCACCCCGGGCGACGCGCGCCCCCATCGCCAGTGGATCATAGACGGCCGCCTGCAGCTCCGCCGCTGGCGCGACGACACGCGCACCGGCACCGTCAAGGCCACCCGCGAGCTCATGGACGTCGAGGCGCGGGTCCGGCACATGGACGAGCTGAACATCGACATCCAGATCCTCTATCCCACCCTCTTCCTCACGGGCCTCACCGCCCGCCCGGAGGTGGAGCTGGCCCTCACTCGCTCCTACAACCGGTGGATCGCCGAGGCGACGCAGCCCAGCCAGGGCAGACTCCGCTGGGTCGCCATGCTGCCCATGATGAGCATGGACGCTGCCCTGGACGAGCTCCGCTGGGCCAAGGACCACGGGGCCTGCGGCGTGTTCAAGAAGGGCGTCGAAAACGACAGGCCCGCCAGCGACTCCTACTTCTTCCCCCTCTACGAAGAGGCCGCCCGCCTCAACATCCCCATGTGCGTCCATACCGGCACCGGCAATCCCCCGACCACCGGGAATAGGGGCGACATCGGCGGGAGGTTCAACGCCATCTCCGCCTTCACCGACCTCGCCATGAGCGGCGTCCCGGACCGCTTCCCCACCCTCCGCGTGGGCTGGATCGAGACCGGCGCATCCTGGGTCCCCTTCCTGCACGCGGACCTCGTAGCCAAGAAGCAGAAGCTGACCTTCCGCCCCTTTGGATTCAAGGAGGACATCTTCAGGAGCAACCGCTTCTACGTGGCCTGCGACTCCACCGACGATCTCCCCTACATCCTCGAGCTAGGCCTCGAGGACAACATGCTCATCGGCACCGACTACACGCACGCCGATCAGTCGGCCCAGCTGGACGCTCTGGACATCATCGAGCAGAGGGGCAGGGAGGGCGAGATCTCCATGGAAGCGGCCCGCAAGATCCTGGACGACAACCCACGTGCCTTCTACGGGCTGTAGCCGCGCTCCCCGAGTAGCGCCCTCCCGCGCATTGGGTCCGGCACACGCACCAAGAGCAGCTATCCGGGGCCCCCGCTCCGGCCCCGGGGCGGGGGCCGGATAGTGCGCGCCGCGTCAGTTTGCAGCCCACACGTCGGCGGCCATCATGTCCTGCGGCGTCTCCCGCCGGCGGATCAGCCGCGCCCGGCCATCCTTCACCAGGACGATGGCCGGCCGGGCGTTCAGATTGTAGTTGCTCGCCATGGAGGGGGCGTAGGCGCCCGCCGCGGGCGTCGCCACCAGGTCTCCCGGCTGGAGCGCGGGGAGTTGGGCGTCCCGCACCAGAATGTCGCCGGACTCGCAGTACTTCCCCGCAATCGTCACCGGCCCAGCCGGCTCCGCGTCCATCCGGCCCGCGGCCACGGCCTCATACTGGGCCTCGTAGAGGGCGGGGCGGATGTTGTCGCCCATGCCGCCGTCTACCGCTGCGTAGGTGCGCACGCCCGGGATCTCCTTCACCGCGCCGACCGTGTACAGCGCAACCGCCGCCGGGCCCGTGATCGAGCGGCCCGGCTCGATGATGAGCTGCGGCAGGGGGAACCCGTAGGCCTCGCAGCCCTGCTGCAGCGCCGTCACTATGGTCCGTGCGTACTCCGCCGGAGCCGGCGGACGCTGGCTCCGTAGGTAAGCGATGGCGAAGCCGCCGCCCGGGCTGAACTGCCGCAGATTGAGACCCTCCTCGCGGAAGCGGGCGGCAAAGCTGAGGACTAGGTCGATGGCCGCCGCGTAAGGCTCCAGCTCGAAGATGGGCGACCCCAGGTGGAAGTGGAGCCCCACTAGGTCCAGGTTCCTGCTTGCCAGCGCCCTGTGAATCGCCTCCTCCGCCTGACCCGTTGCCAGGGGAAGCCCAAACTTGCTGTCCAACGTCCCGGTGGTGGTGTGGGCGTGGGTGTGGGGGTCGATGCCCGGGGTGATCCTCAGAAGGATGGGCTGGACCCGGCCGCGAGCCGCGGCCACGTCGTCCAGCACCTGGAGCTCCTGCAGGTTGTCCACGACAATGTGCCCCACGCCGTACTCCAGCGCCTGCTCCAGCTCCTCGCGCGACTTGTTGTTGCCGTGGAAGTGGATCCTCTCACCGGGGAAACCCACCGCCTGCGCCACCGCCAGCTCCCCGCCGGACACCACGTCCAGGCCCATCCCCTCCTGCTGCAGGACCTGGGCCAGGGCCGGGCCGATGTACGCTTTGGCCGCATAGACGGCCAGCGTGTCCGGGTGGAGGGATCCAAAGGCCTGGAGGAAGTCGCGGCACTGCCCCCTCAGCGTCTCCTCGCAGAAGACGTACAGGGGTGTCCCGAACTCTCCGGCCAGGTCAACACAGTCCATGCCGCCGATCTCCAGGCGGCCCCGGGCGTTGACCCGGGCCGTCCTTGGAAAGACGTGGGATAGGGGAGCGAAATCCATCAGGCCTCCTCAACGCGGTTGAAGACGGTTCCATTATAGCGGAGCGCCAACCCACCGGCACACAAGCCTGCCCTGGACCCGGACCCCCGGCGGTCCACCTCTCCTGCAAGGCCCAGCCCTGGGCATTGCCGCACGCGGCGCCAGCCCTGTCCTTGCAAGAACACGCTCCCCTTCGGTAAGATTGAGTATCCCTCTATGGAGAACAGACATGGCCGACAAGCTGACCGTCACCCCCATTCTGGTTCTCCAGGGCCGGCTCCAGGACACCTTCGCCCCCTACGCCGTCTCCTTCTCCGGCCGGGGCTCCCACGCCGGCGTGAGCTTCCACGCCCTCGTCGAGACCCCCGCGGCCGACCCCCAACCTCTGTGCCAGCGGCTGCTGGACATCCTTCAGCGCTCCATCCTGGGCCAGGGGCGGTCCTCCCTGACCACAGCCCTGTCGACCGCCCTCCAGGACAGCCACCACGACCTCCTTGCCGCCAACGAGAACACAGCCCTCGCAACCCAGGTGGGCGCCGGCATCACCTGCCTGGCCCTGCGCGACGAGGACGTCTACATCGCCCGGGCGGGGCCCGGTGCCCTCTATCACCGGGACAGCCACGGCGTCCGCACCATCAATCCCGCGCCCCCGGCCCAGGCGGAGGGCTCGGAGGCCGAAGAGACGCACGAGCGAAGCGTCCTCGGCCTCGGCCCGATGCAGACCCCCGTGACACTGGAGCGGCAGGCCCTCCTGGCCGGCCAAGTGCTCCTCGCCGCCCACAGCAGCCTGGCCAACTCCGTCAGCTACGACGGTCTCATGACCATCCTTAGCTCCTCCCCGGAGGACGCCGCCGGCCGGCTCGAGCTCCTCATGCAGGATGATCCCGTCTTCGCCGCCCTGCTGGTGTCACGGGCCGACTAGCCGTCCTGAAGAGCAAGCCCGGCTCCGGCCCGTGAGCGGCTGCCCGTGCAGTCCCGGACGCCCCGCGCCACGCCGCCACCCTGGATTCCCGCCTTCGCGGGAATGATGGAGTGGGGGTGCGGGAATGACGGGGGTGGAATGCGGCGCCGAATCTCGATATTCCGTGGAAAGGCGGAATGCGGGAGATTGGAGACCCGGATGACCCAGCTTTGTGAGACGGGCACAATGGCAGGGGACCTCCCCGGCCGCCGCCGGTCCCCCGCAATCTCTGGCGCCGAGAGGCCGTAGCCGACCATGCGCATCCTGGGCATCGAGACCTCCTGCGACGAGACCGCCGTCGGCGTCGTGGAGGACGGCCGCCGTCTCCTCTCCAACGTCATCGGCTCCCAGGTGGAGCTCCACGCCCGCTACGGGGGCATCGTCCCGGAGGTGGCTTCCCGGCAGCACGTCCTGGCCATGCTCCCCATCTACCGCCGCGCCCTGGCCCAGGCGGGCGTGACCCCCGGCCAGCTGGACGCCGTGGCCGTGACCATGGGCCCGGGCCTGGCCGGCGCCCTCCTGGTGGGCGCCAACTTCGCCAAGGGCCTCGCCCTGGCGCTGGGGGTCCCCCTCCTAGGCGTGAACCACCTGGAGGGGCACGTCTACGCCGCCTGGCTGGAGGAGGGCGTCCCCCCCGTGGACCAGCCGGGCCTGCCCCTTCTCTGCCTCATCGCCTCCGGGGGTCACACGGACCTGGTCCTCATGCGGGGCCGAGGCGACTACCAGCTCCTGGGCCGGACCCGCGACGACGCCGCAGGCGAGGCCTTCGACAAGGCCGCGCGCGTCCTGGGTTTGGGCTTCCCCGGCGGGCCCGAGATCCAGCGCGTCGCCGGGGAGGCCGCCCACGCCGAGCGCCTCCCCCGGGCGCGCATGGGTGACAGCCTCGACTTCAGCTTCTCCGGGCTGAAGACGGCCCTCCTGCGCCGCGCCCAGGACCCCGATGCAGGCCCCGCGGCGGACCTCGCCGCCGGCTTCCAGGAGGCCGTGGTCGACGCCCTGGTGAGCCAGACGACCGTGGCTGCCCGCCGCTACGACGTGCGCGGCGTCCTGCTGGGGGGCGGCGTGGCGGCCAACGCCCTGTTGCGGGAGGAGATGCGGCGGCGCTCCCCCGTGCCCGTCATCGTGCCCCGGCCCGCCCTGTGCACCGACAACGGCGCCATGATCGCCGCCGCGGCCTACTTCACACTCCCTGCCGCCTCCCTGCCCGGGGCCGAGTTCGCCCAAGACGTGCTCCCGTCCCTTCGCCTCGGCTAGGGCGCCTCTGCGGCGCCTCGACCCTTGACGGGTTACACGCAACCGTGTATCGTGCGTGCCATGCTGCCGGAAGAGACACACGACGCAGCGTGGAACGCGGCCCGGGTGCGCGCCCTTCGCCGTTACAAGGCCCAGACCCAGGGCGAGCTCGCCCAGGAGCTGGGCGTGCGCCAGCAGACCGTCAGCGACTGGGAGACCGGTGCCTACGCCCCCAGGGGCGCATCACGCACCGTGCTGAACCTCGTGGCGGAGCGCGCCGGTTTCGTCTACGAGGTCAGGACCCCGGAGTCCAAGCCCGGAGAAGCCTGACCGGCTCCCGGGAGCCTCCCCGTCCCAGGTGCTCCATGGCCCAGACCCTCGCCAAAGACCGCGCTCTCCTGGGTGCTCGCGCCACGGAGCGGCGCATGCACCGCCTCTGGCGTGAGGAGGGGCCGCGCCTGCCTCCCCTGACCTGCGATGACGGGACCCTTCTCCGCGTCGTCTATCCGGGCAGGCCCAGCGCCGCGGCCGGCCCCGACTTCCGCGACGCCATCCTCTCGACCGGGGACGGCCGGCTCCTCCGTGGCGACGTCGAGCTGCACCTCACCCCGGGCGGATGGCGCGACCACGGCCACCACCGCGACCGGCTGTACAACGGCGTGGTCCTCAACGTCGTCCTCTGGCCCGCCTCCAGGGGCCGGAGCCAGACCCGCCTGGAGATGGGGGCCCGGGTCCCAACCGTTGCCCTCTTTCCCGTCCTGGACCGGCGGCAGCTGGAACAGGGTAGCGGGGGGCTCGCGCCGGCCCTGCCCCTACTCCCGGGGGCGCCGGACCGGGTTGGCGCCCTCCTGGACCGCGCCGGCGACGCCCGTTTCCGCAAGAAGGTCCGCCTCTTCGCCGGCCTCCTCTCCGCAGATCGCCCCTCCGGGCCCCCTTCCCCAGGACAGGCCCGCTCCACAGGGACGGAGGAGCTTCTCTATCAGAGGCTCATGGAGGCGCTGGGGTACACCAGGAACCGGGAACCGTTCCTGGCCCTGGCGCAGGGAGTCCCCCTGGCCCTGCTGGCCCGTGCCGTCATGAGCGCGTCCGGTGAAGAGCGGGCCAGGACCCTTCTGGCCCTCCTCCTGGGCGGAGGCGGATTCCTGGTCGATACGCCCGCAGACGCCCGGGGGGCCTCTCTTCGGGAGTCCTGGCAGGCCACCGGACTTGCTCCCGTCGTCTCCCGCGGCGGCTGGCGCCTCTTTCGCGTCCGGCCGGACAACCACCCCAGGCGCCGTCTGGAGGGAATGGCCCTCCTCCTGGCCCGGAACTGGGACCCGGGCCTCCTGCCGGCCCTGGCCCTGCGTGTCCGGGACGGAACCGTGGACCAGGTCCGGGACGCCCTCACCGTCGGAGGCGCCGGGCCGCTGGGACAACCCGGGGCCGTGCCCCCCCGGATGGCGGCGTACATCGGCCATGGACGCGCCGGCGAGATGGCTGTCAACGTCCTCCTCCCTCTCTGCGCCGCCTGGGCCGCCGTCACCGGTGACACCCCTCTCCGCCGCGCGGCCCTCGCCCTCTACCGCGCCTGGCCCGCCCTGCCCCACAACGAAATAACCAGGGAGATGACGGACAGGCTCCTGGGCCAAGAGTACCCGCAACCGTTGCGTTCCGTCACCGCCCGCCAGCAGCAGGGCATGATCCACCTCTACCGCCGCCGCGTATCCGATGAAGGAGCGCCCGCCTGAGGACTCGCGTCCTCCCCCGGTCGGCGCCGCGCCCCCGGGCGGCCCCCCGCGGGGGACGCTTCCCCAACACGCGGCGCTCGGGGCGCGCGCCGCCGCGGGCCGGACAACCCGGCCGGCTTGCGGTAGAATGGTCCGTAAGAGACCGCGAGGGGTGGTATGGAGAAGGACGCACCGCGCGATGGGCGCTGGGCCCTCTACTACGACGGCGACTGCGGCCTGTGCACGTGGGTTGCGGGCTGGCTGGACCGACTGGACCCGTTCCATCGCGTCCAGTGGGTCCCCACCCAGCCCCTCGAAGAGCCACCCCCCGGCCTGTCCTGGCAGGAGCTGCACGACGCCGCATACCTCGACACCGGCCGGGGCCGTCTCCACGAGGGCTTCTACGCCTTCCGGAAGCTCACCACGGGGGTCCTTCCCCTTCTCCCCCTGGCGCCGGTCTTCTGGTTTCCGGGCATGCGCTTCCTGGGTGTCCCAGCGTATCGCTGGGTGGCAAGGAACCGCTATCGCATCTCACGCTGCCGGGTCCCGGGGTTCGGGGCCGGGCCTTCCCCGCGCCAGGGCGCCAGGTCCCGGAACGGTCCTTGAGGGAGGGTGTCGGCGGTTATGGGCATAGCCACGGCCAAGGGCGCCCGCCGGACGCTGACGGCGGACAGGAGGCCTGTGAAGGCCGCCCCGCCGCCTGCTGACGCGGGCCGAGGCCTGCTGGACCGCCTCCTCTCCCCCGTCGACATCTCCTCCCTGGCCGTCTTCCGCATCGCCTTTGGCGCCCTCATGTGCTGGGAGGTCGTCCGCTACTTCCGCTTCGGCTGGGTGCACAGCTACTTCATCGAGCCGCCCATGCACTTCAAGTACATTGGCTTCGAGTGGCTCCAGCCCTGGCCCGGCGACGGCATGTACGTCCATTTCGCGTTCATGGCGCTGATGGCCGCCTTCGTCGCCGTGGGGCTCTGGTACCGCGTCAGCGCCGTCCTCTTCTTCCTGGCATACGCATACTACTTCCTGCTGGACCAGGCCCTGTACCTCAACCACTTCTACCTCATCGCCCTCCTCAGCTTCCTCATGGCCCTGCTCCCCGCCCACCGCGCCCTCTCCATCGACGCCTGGCGGCGCTCCTCCATCCGATCGGACACCGTCCCCGCGTGGGCCGTCTGGACCCTACGGGCGCAGCTGGGGATCGTCTACTTCTTCGGCGGCGTGGCCAAGCTCAACGGCGACTGGCTCCGCGGCCAGCCCATGGGCATGTGGCTGGCCGACGCCACCGATTTCCCCCTCGTGGGCCGTTTCTTCACCGAAGAGTGGGCGCGCTACTTCTTCAGCTACGGCGGGCTGCTCCTCGACCTCCTGGCCGTGCCCCTCCTCCTCTGGCCCCGGACCCGCTACTTCGCCTTCCTGGCGCTGGTCGGCTTCCACCTGACCAACTCCCAGCTCTTCTCCATCGGCATCTTCCCCTGGCTCATGATCCCGGCCACCACCATCTTCCTGTCCCCCGACTGGCCGCGCCGGCTCCTCCGCCGGTGGGTCCCGGCTCTCGCCCGAACCCGGCGCACCGCCGCCCAGGCCCTGCCTGCGGAGCGCAGCCAGTACGTCCTGCTGGGCATTCTGGGCCTCTACTTTGCCGCGCAGCTCCTGATGCCCCTTCGGCACCACCTCTACCCCGGCAACGTCCGCTGGACCACCGAGGGGCACCGCTTCTCCTGGATGATGAAGCTCAACGACAAGCGCGCCGAGGACGTCCGCTTCTCCGTCACCGGCCCGCCGCGCGCCGATGGCCGCCAGGCTGCCCTCCCGCCATCCCCCAACAGCCGCCAGGCCCGGAAGATGACCACGCGCCCGGACCTCATCCTCCAGTACACCCACTACCTCGAGGACGAGCTTCGCAAGCAGGGCTTCGACGACGTCCAGGTCCGTGCCCAGTCCCTGGTCTCGCTCAACGGGAGGCCCCATCAGCCCCTCGTGGACCCCACGGTCGACCTCGCCGCCGAGCCGCGCTCCTTTCTCCCCAGAGACTGGATACTGCCTCTGCGCGAGCCCCTCCCATAGGAGGACCCGCGCCGCCTACGGCCCCGCACTTCGCCCTCTGCTACAATGGCCCATATCGTCAAGCGCCCTTGGCACGGCCCGGGGGCGCCGGAGGGACACAGCTGTGGCACGGCAGATCGTGCGCCTCACCAGCCTGGCCAACTGCGCGGGCTGAGCTTCCAAGTTCAGCCCTGAGGACCTGGGCCAGGTCCTGAGCATGCTCCCGCCAGTGGAGGACCCGGACCTCCTGGTGGGGACCGTCACCGGAGACGACGCCGCCGTCTACCGGCTTGGGGAGGACGTGGCCCTCGTCCAGACCCTCGACTTCTTCCCGCCCATCGTGGACGACCCGTACGACTTCGGCGCCATCGCCGCCGCCAACGCCCTCAGCGACGTCTACGCCATGGGCGGCAGGCCCCTCCTTGCCCTCAACATCGTCGGCTTCCCCATCGGTATGGACAGGACAGTCCTCGGCCGCATCCTCCAGGGCGGCCACGACAAGGTCCACGAGGCCGGCGCCATCATCGCCGGGGGGCACACCATCGACGACGCCGAGCCCAAGTACGGCCTCTCCGTCACCGGCGTCGTGAAGCCGGGCGCCCAGGTCACCAACGCCGGCGCCCGGCCCGGCGACGCCCTGGTGCTCACCAAGCCCATCGGATCGGGGATCATCACCACCGCCGCCAAGAACGACGCCGCCACGCCGGACACCCTGGCCGCGGCGGTCCGGTCCATGGCCGCCCTCAACCGCGCCGCCTGCGAGGCCATGCTGGAAGTCGGCGTCAACGCCTGCACGGACGTCACGGGGTTCGGTCTCCTGGGCCACCTCAGAGGCATGGCCCAGGGCAGCGGCGTCAGCGCCGTGGTGAGCCTGGCCGCCGTCCCCGTCATCTCCGGCGCCTGGGACCTCGTCGAGGCCGACGTGGCCCCGAGCGGCACCCACCGCAACCTCGCTTCCCTGGAGCCCTCCGTGGACTGGGGGCCCGTCAGCAGCCCTGCCGCCAGGCTCCTCCTCTGCGACGCGCAGACTTCCGGCGGCCTCCTCCTGAGCCTCACTCAGGCGCGCCTTCCCTCCCTGCTCGCCGCTCTCACCGCCCGCGGGGTCACCGGCGCCGTCGTCGGCCGCGTCGTCGAGGCCGGCGAGAGGCCCATCCACGTGGAGGCGTAGCCGCGCCGCGGCCCGGCGGCGCGGCCCGCCCCCGGCGAGCATTCCGCGCACCGACCCGCCTCCCAGCAGACCCCTCCCGACACCCCGCCGCGCCGTAGTACAATAGCCCTGCCTCCATCGTCTCAGTCCAGCTTCTACGAAGGCGGTCGCATGCCCCTGGAGCACATCGTCGTCAAGGGCGCCCGGGAGCACAACCTCAAGAACATCGACGTCGAGATCCCGCGCAACCAGCTCGTCGTCGTCACCGGCGTCTCGGGCTCCGGCAAGAGCAGCCTCGCCTTCGACACCATCTACGCTGAGGGCCAGCGCCGCTACGTCGAGTCCCTCTCCGCCTACGCCCGCCAGTTCCTCGGCCGGATGGAGAAGCCCGACGTCGACTACATCGAAGGCCTCTCCCCCTCCATCTCCATCGACCAGAAGGGCGTCTCCCACAACCCCCGATCCACCGTCGGCACCGTCACCGAGATCTACGACTACCTCCGCCTCCTCTATGCCCGCGTCGGCAAGCCCCACTGCCCCCAGTGCGGCCGCCCCGTCGAGCGCCAGAGCGTCCAGCAGATCGTCGACCGCATCACGGACCTGCCCCCGGACAGCCGCATCATGGTCCTCGCCCCCGTCGTCCGCGACCGCAAGGGTGAGTACAAGGACGTTCTGGAGGACGTGCGCCGCAAGGGCTTCGTCCGCGCCCGGGTCGACGGCCAGGTGCGCGACCTCTCGGAGGACATCACCCTCAGCAAGACCTACCGGCACACCATTGAGGTCGTCGTCGACAGACTCGTCACCGGCCGGGACCTGGAGCAGAGCCGCGTCCACGACTCCGTGGAAACGGCCATGGGCCTCGCCCAGGGCATCGTCGCCGTCTTCGTGGATGAGCGCGAAGGGGAGCAGCCTGCGTCCGCCGGCAACGGTGCCCGCCGCGGCGCGAGGGCCAAGCCCTCCGGCAGGATGCTCGTCTTCTCGGAGCAGTTCTCCTGCCCCTACGACGGCGTCAGCCTCGGCGAGATCGAGCCCCGCACCTTCAGCTTCAACAGCCCCCACGGCGCCTGCCCGGAGTGCAGCGGCCTGGGCTTCCGGCTGGAGCCGGACCCGGACCTGGTCATCCAGAACAGGAACCTCTCCCTGGCCCAGGGCGCAGTCACCCCGTGGGCCCGAGCCGGCACCATCAGCTCCTGGTACATGAGCACCCTGGCCTCCCTGGCCCGTACCTACGACTTCTCCATGGGCGTCCCCGTTCGGGACCTGCCGGAGGAGGCTGTGCGCGTCATCCTCTACGGCGGCGGGGACCGCCCTGTCACCGTGTCGCCCCAGGACCGCGGCGACGGCCGGCGCAGGGGCCGCTGGCACCACTACCACCATCACCGCTCCGCCGGGGGCTCCGCCTTTGAGGGCGTCATCCCCAACCTGGTCCGCCGCTACCGGGACACCGAATCCGACTGGATCCGCGGAGAGATCGAGCGCTACATGGCCCACCAGCCCTGTCCCGCCTGCGGCGGCGCCCGCCTCAAGCCCGAGTCCCTCGCCGTCACCGTATGCGGCGAGAGCATCGTCGACGTCTGCGCCCGCACCATTGAGCGCGGCTTCGAATGGGTCCAGCAGATCCAACAGGAGGACCCGGACCTCGCCGCCCGCGGCCTCGCCCTCAACCAGCGCGACCGCTTCATCGCCAACCAGATCCTCAAGGAGATCCAGGCCCGCCTCCGCTTCCTCACCGACGTCGGCCTGGACTACGTCAGCCTCGACCGCACCGCCTCAACCCTCTCCGGCGGCGAGGCGCAGCGCATCCGCCTCGCCACCCAGATCGGCTCCGGCCTCATGGGCGTCCTCTACGTCTGCGACGAGCCCACCATCGGCCTCCACCCCGCCGACGACCATCGCCTCATCAGCACCCTCGAGCACCTGCGGGACCTCGGCAACACCGTCCTCGTCGTCGAGCACGACGAGGCCATGATGCGCGCCGCCAATCACATCGTCGACATGGGGCCCGGCGCCGGGGAGCACGGCGGACACGTCGCCGCCACCGGCGCCCTCCACGAGATCCTCGACAACGAGAACTCCGTCACCGGCGCCTACCTCTCCGGCAGGCGCTCCATACCCCTGCCGTCCACCCGCCGCCGGGGCGACGGCAAGGCCATCCGCGTGGTCGGGGCCAGGGCCAACAACCTCAAGGACCTGAGCATCGACTTCCCCCTTGGGCGCTTCGTCTGCGTCGCCGGTGTCTCGGGCTCCGGCAAGAGCACACTCGTCAACGAGGTCCTCTACAAGAAGCTCGCCCAGCTCCTCTACCACGCCAAGGACCGCCCCGGCGACCACGACGCCATCCGGGGCGTCGAGCACGTCGACAAGGTCATCGACATCGACCAGTCCCCCATCGGGCGCACGCCCCGCAGCAATCCCGCCACATACACCGGCGCCTTCACGCCCATCAGAGAGATCTTTGCCGCTCTCCCGGAGGCCCGCGTACGCGGCTACAAGCCCGGCCGCTTCTCCTTCAACGTCAAGGGCGGCCGGTGCGAGGCATGCGAGGGCGCAGGTTACCTTCAGATAGAGATGCAGTTCCTCCCAGACGTCACCGTGCCCTGTGAGCTCTGCCACGGCGCGCGCTACAACCGGGAGGCGTTGGAGGTCAAGTTCCACGGCCACTCCATCGCGGACGTCCTCAGCCTGACCGTCGAGCAGGCCCTGGAGCTCTTCCAAAACGTCCCCAAGGTTCGCTCCAAGCTGGAGACCATCTGCGACGTCGGCCTGGGCTACGTCCGCCTAGGCCAGCCCGCCACCACCCTCTCCGGGGGCGAGGCCCAGCGCGTCAAGCTCGCCACGGAGCTCTCCCGCCGCGCCACCGGCCGCACCCTCTACATCCTCGACGAGCCCACCACCGGACTCTCCTTCCCGGACGTCGGCGCCCTGCTCCGCGTCCTCCACCGCCTCGTCGACGCCGGCAATACGGTCGTCATCATCGAGCACCATCTCGACGTCGTTAAGAACGCGGACTGGGTCATAGACCTCGGGCCGGGCGCAGGTGATCGGGGCGGAGAGCTGGTCGCCGTCGGCACCCCGGAGCAGGTGGCCCTCCACCCCGGGTCCTACACGGGCCAGTACCTCAAGCCGCTGCTCAACGGCGCGGCGACAGCGGACGGCAAGCGCCCCAGGCGGACCAGGAAGCCTGCGCCGGCCCGCGCGTAGCAGTCGCTGACGCGCCAGCCCCGCCCCGGCAGCGCCGCCGTGGGGCATCGCGCCAGCCAGCCGCCGTCATCGCCGCGCCCGGAACGTAGATAGCGCTCCCCGAGGAGGGCGCTCCCCCGAGCGGTGAGCGGTACTCTACCCCTCTTCGCCCTTCAGGTGCTTGTTGAACCAGCCCAGCACCTTCCCCCACGCGTCCAGGGCCGCCTCCCGCCGGTAGCTGCCCCGGCCATCGCAGTGGAAGCCGTGGCCGCAGCCGGGGTACATGTGGAACTCGTACGTCTTGTCCAGCCTCTTCAGCTCCGCCTCGATGGTCGCCACGTCCTCCATCTTCGGGTTCTGGTCCTCCTCCCCGAACAGGCCCAGCACCGGCACGGAGATGTCCCCTGCCCGGTCCAGCGGGCTCGGGCCCGGGCCGCCCCGCGCTTGGAGCATCCCGCCGCCGTAGAACACGGCCGACGCCCCCAGCCCCGAGATCGCGCTCGCGGCCAGGAAGGACACCCGTCCTCCAAAACAGAACCCCGTGATGCCGATCTTGTCGCCGTCCACGAAGGGCTGCGCCTTCAGATAGTCCACGGCGGCCTGCACGTCGGCGATGATGTTGTCGTCCGTGGTCCGCCCCGCGCGCGCCAGCGCCGTCTGCATCTCCTCGTGCAGCCCAATCGTCATGGGTCCCTCGCGGTGGAACATGGCCGGCGCCAGCCCCACGTATCCCTGGGCCGGCAGTCGGTCCGCCACCGACTGGATGTGGGCGTTCACCCCCCAGACTTCCTGGATCACTATGACCGCAGGGTACGTGCCCTCCTCCTCGGGCCTGGTCAGGTACCCCTCCATGTTCTCGCCATTGACGTCTATATCCACCCACTGGTTTGGCATCTACACCCTCCTCGCAATTATGCACATATAGCTTCGTACCGGGCGTCCCGACTGTATCCAGCTTGGGATTCGATGTCAACCTTCCTTCGCCGCACCCTCGCCGGCCCCCGTCCCGGCGTCCTCCCTGCTGCACGCGGGGGCGCACAGCTGAGGTGGTGGCATCGGTTTGATTGTTTGCGCCTGCTAGATTGTCGACAATTTTTTTGCGCGGAAAAATGAAGCTGGCCGGATTTCCCACAGATAGGCGCTGGTTCAATTGGTTTCCAAGCATGGGGACCTCCTTGGCCGGGCGGGTCTGCTGAACAGATGCTAAAGCAGGGGTCCTTCTGGGGTCAACGGGAGGATGGCACAGCGGGTCGCTAGCTGAAGTCCCCATAGAGGTTGTTGACAGGTGAGGGGCCTCGCTGCGCCATGGGCAGGTGCGGGGGTGGGTCCCCGCCCCCGCCGCCCTTCGACAGGCTCAGGGTGGCGGCCCCCAGAGATTGCCCGGGTGGCGGCCGCCAGAGACCCCGTCTCCCGCCTGGGCGCTTTTCGCCCGCGGTGAGTCACTAACGAAACGTCAGGTGGCGGGTTTGGGTCGAATCTCCCCCTTGCCCCATGTTCCAGGCATGTGGTAGGCTAGCGCCAGCAGAAAGGGGGTGAGAGCGTATGGGCAAAAGCGGTAGTCCTAAGTGCGCTCCCGCCTCAGAGGGGCTGAAGTAACGCTTCGGTTTCTCTGACGGTGGGAGCGCCATCCGGAAGGGGCCCAATTCGGGCCCCTTTTGGTTTCTACTTCCCGAACCCGTGCGCCCTGGCAGCCTCCCGGAACCCCTCCATCGCCCCCTCCAGCACCCGGTCCTCCACGCAGTACGAGACCCGGAAGTGCCCCGGCCGCCCGAAGCCTGTTCCCGGCGTCACGAGTACGTTCCGCCGCAGCAGCTCCTGCACAAAGGCCACGTCGTCCGCTATCGGCGACCGGGGAAACGCAAAGAACGCACCCTGCGGCTTCACCAAGTCGTACCCCATGCCCGTGAGCTTCTCGTACACGTAGTCCCGCTTCGACTCGTACCAGCCGATGTCCACGCTAGCCCCGAGCAACCCCTTGATGAGCCACTGCATCAGCGCCGGCGCGTTCACGAAGCCCAGCACCCGGTTGCAGAAGACCAGGGCGTCGACCAGCTCTCCCTTGCCGGGGCAGTCCGGCCTCACGGCGGCGTAGCCAATGCGTTCCCCCGGCAGCGACAGGTCCTTCGAGAACGACGTAGCCACCACGCTGCGGTGGTGGAACCGGTACAGGTACGGGTACGCCAGCCCGTCGTAGAGGAGCCGCGCGTAGGGCTCGTCACCCACCAGGTAGATGGCCGTCCCGTGTCTCGCCTCCGCCCTCGCCAGCGCCTCCCCCAGCTTCGCCAGCAGGGCCTCCGGGTACACCGCCCCCGTGGGGTTATTCGGCGAGTTCACCAGCACCGCCCGCGTCCTCGGCCCCAACAGTGGCTCCAGCGCGGCCACGTCGAGCTGAAACGCATCGTCCGTGGACGCCGTTTTCAGAACGCCCCCGTGGTTCTCCACGTAGAACTTGTACTCCGGGAAGTAGGGCGAGAACGCCACCACCTCGTCGCCGGGGTCCAGGACCGACTTGAAGATGACGTTCAGGGCCCCGCCGGCGCCGCACGTCATCACCACGTCCCCCGCGCCGAAGGGCAACCCCGTGTTCCCCGCCACGTGCTCGGCCACCGCCTGCCGCGTATCCGCGTAGCCGGCGTTGGGCATGTACCGGTGCATCCCCGGCGCCGGGTCCTCACCCAGGCGGCGCAGCTCCCGGAGGAACTCCTCCGGGGGCTCCAGGACCGGGTTCCCGAGGGACAGGTCGAAGACCCGCTCCTCTCCGTGCTCCTTCTTCATCTCCAGCCCCAGCTCGAACATGCGACGCACCCAAGACTGGGACTCCAATGAGGCTCGCACCCTGGCGGCAATGGCCATGACACCCCCTCGGCTACCTTTCGGCGATCCCTCCGAGTGTATCCCCGCGCCTCCGGATTCGCCAGTGCCCCCACGCAACCGGGAACCGCTGCCCCTCCACTTGCGTCTACTCTGCAGGAAACCGTGTACACTGGAGAGACCATGAAGAAGCTCCTGCTCATCCTCGCCGCCTTGACTGCGTTCCTGCTCCTCGCCGCTTCCGCAGCCCTGCTGCTCCTCTTTTCGTGCGGTGTTGCGTTCGACAGGAGCTATGCTCCCCTGCAGTACGCCCAGTACGCCCCGGCCAGCGAAGAGGATTCCCTGAGGAGGGAATCCCTTGGCCTGGATCCGGGCGGCTGGGCCGGATTCGGCTCCACAGAGTCCGCGGCCGACTTTGCGGAGCCCATGGCCGCCTCCGCCCCAGCCGCCCCCGCCCCCGCTGCCGCGAAGGCGGACGCGGGCGCCGAGACTGCCGCCGCTACAACCGCCGCCGCGACGTTGGACACCGCCGACCGCAAGGTCATCTCCACCGCCTCCATCTCCCTGGAGGTGGACGCCGTCCAGGACGCCGCCGCCCAGGTGCGCGTCATCGCCGAGAGCCTCGGCGGCTTCGTGGAGCAGATGTCCCTGTCCGGCAGCGACGAGGACCGGCGGGCCTCCATCACCCTGCGCGTCCCCCAGGACCAGTTCCGCCCCGCCCTCGGTCGCCTTGAGGCCCTGGGCAAGCTGCGAGACCAGAACCTCGGCAGCGAGGACGTGAGCGAGCTCTTCATCGACCTCGAAGCCCAGCACAAGAGCGCTCTGCGAAAGGAGCAGAGCATCCTGTCGCTGCTCGAAAAGGCCACCAACGTCAGTGAGATCCTCAGCATCGAGCGGGAGCTGGCCCGCGTCCGCTCCGACATCGAGCGGCTCCAGGGCCGCCTCAACTTCCTGGAGCGCCGCGTCGACCTCGCCACCATCAGGGTCTCCCTCTTCCCGCCTCCACCGGAGTTCACCGAGCCGCCCACGGCCGACCTGAACATCAGGGTCTCCAACGTCACAGCCAGCGTCGACCGAGTCAAGGAGTTCGTGGCCCGCGTCGACGGCAGCCTGGACCGGGTGAGCCTGTCCGTCCGTGACGACCGGGAGCTCGTCAGCCTGTCCTTCCGCGTATTCCCCGCCGACTTTGCCCAGGCCCTGGAGCTCGTCGAAGCGCAGGGTGCCCTCAGGGACAAGTACGTGGAGGAGGGCGTCGCCTCGGACGACCCGGCGGCGGCGCCGCCCGAAAGGCCCAACGCCCGCGTCGAGGTCAGCTTCCGCGGGGAAGAGGGGCCGGAACCCTGGGCCATCGCGGGCATCGCCATAGGCATAACCCTGGTCCTGCTCCTCTTCCTCGCCGCGCTGCGCTTCGTCTACCGCGCGGGCCGGCGCAGCGCGTAGCGCCTGTCAGGAGTGTCGTGGGCGCCCTCTATGTCGTCGCCACCCCCATCGGCAACCTGGAGGACGTGACCCTCCGGGCCCTGCGCGTCCTGCGCGAGGCCAGCCTCATCGCCGCCGAGGACACGCGCACCACGCGAAAGCTCCTCTCGCGTTACGACGTCCATACCCCCGTCACCAGCTTCCACGACGCCAACGCCGCCCGCAAGCTGCCTGTCCTCCTGGCAGCCCTGCGGGACGGCGCAGTTGCCCTGGTCTCCGACGCCGGCATGCCCCTCGTCAGCGACCCGGGCTACCAGCTGGTATCCGCGGCCACGGCCGCGGGCGTCCCTGTCGTGGCTGTCCCCGGCCCCTCCGCCGTCACGGCGGCCCTGGTCGTGTCGGGCCTGCCCGCCGACCGCTTCCTCTTCCTCGGCTTCCTGCCCAGGAAGGCCGGGGAACGGCGTTCCGCCCTCCGGGCGCTGGCCCGGGAACAGCACACCCTCGTGGCCTTCGAGGCCCCGCATCGCCTCCGCCAGACCCTGCACGACCTGCTGACCGCCCTCGGCGACCGCCGAATCGCCGTCTGCCGCGAGCTCACGAAGCTCCACGAGGAGGTGTTCCGCGGTTCCGTGCAGGAGGCCCTCGCCCACTTCACCGAGCCGCGCGGCGAATTCACCCTCGTCGTGGAAGGCGCGCCCGCCGCCACCCCCGCCGCATCCCTCGACGACGCCCGCACGGAGCTCCTCCGCCTGCGCGCCGAGGGCGCCCGCGCCAAGGACGCCGTGGACACCGTGGCCGGCGCCCTGGGCCTCCCCCGCAGGCGGGTCTACCGCCTCTGGCTGGACCTCCGGGCCCCGCCCATTGCGCCCCGGCCCCCCGGCGGTTAGGCTGTCTCGTACCTCTACCAACCCTTGGAGCGTCCCGAAGGGGCGCGGGAGCCGCCCATGGCCGTCGTCAGCCTCGATGTAACCAGTCACGAGCCCTACGCCGCCGGCCGGCCCTTCGGGGACACCGGCCCCTATCAGCGCGTCGACGGCCTCCTTCACTTCGCCGTGGACCCCGCCAACGATGCCAACCGACCCATCATCGACCTGCACCTTGCCCCCCGCGACGCCGAGGGCCGGGTCCACTTCCGCGCGGACTTCACCCTCATCGCTCCCCGGGACCCCCTGCAGGGCAACCGGCGGCTCATCGTGGACGTCGTCAACCGCGGCGGCCGGCGCGTGGTCCGCACCTTCAACCGCGCCCCGGCGCCCGCCCCGGGATCCCGCTACGTCCACCCCGGCGACGGCTTTCTCTTCAACCACGGCTACTCCGTCGTCTCCATAGGCTGGCAGTGGGACGTCTTCCGCAGCGGCGAGCTCATGGCCCTCGATCCCCCCTTCGCGGAGGCCGGCGGCCAGCCCCTTCGCGGCCAGACCATCGTTGAGATCCGCCCCAACGTGCCCCAGCGCACGCGGCTCCTCGCCGACCGGGTCCACCGCACCTATCCCGCCGCCGACCCCGACGAAGCCGACGCGACGCTCCTGGTCCGGGACTGGGAGGACGGCCCGGACACCGTCATCCCCCGCGGCCGCTGGCGCTTTGCCCAGGAGTACGAAGGGCGTGTCGTGCCGAGCCCGGACCACGTCTACCTCGACAGTGGCTTCGAGCCCGGGCGCATCTACCACGCCGTCTACACCACCCAGGGCGCACCAGTCGTCGGCGCCGGCCTCCTTGCCGTGCGCGATGTCGCCGCCTTCCTCCGGCGACCCTCGCCCGACAACCCCGTCACCGGCGGTTTCGAGCGCGTCTTCGGTTACGGCGTGTCCCAGACCGGGCGCCTCCTCCGCCACTTCCTCTATCTCGGCCTCAACCTGGACGAGGAGGGACGCGTCGTCTACGACGGCCTCATCCCCCACGTCGCGGGAGGACGCCGCGGCGAGTTCAACCACCGCTTCGCGCAGCCCTCCGTCCAGTCGGAGCCGAGCTTCGGGCACCTCTTTCCCTTCGCCGATAACGAGATGGCCGATCCCTTCACAGAGCGCCGGGACGGCCTGCTCAGGCGACTGCGCGAGCTCAATGCCGTCCCCAAGGTCCTCTACACCAACTCCGCCGCCGAGTACTGGCGCGGCGACGGCTCCCTCGTCCACGTCGACCCCACCGGCCAACGGGACCTAGAGCCCGCCCCGGAGTCCCGCGTCTATCACTTTGCCAGCGCCCAGCACATGGCCGGGACCCTTCCTCAGGCCAGCGTCAGCGAGAACGACGGCGCCCGCGGCCGCTATCCCTTCAACGTCCTCGACTACCGCCCACTCCTGCGCGCGGCCCTCGTCAACCTCGACCTTTGGGTCAGCCGGGACGTCGAGCCGCCCCCCAGCTCCCATCCCCGCGTCGACGACGGCACCGCCGTGACCCGCGCTCAGGTGCTGGCCTCCCTGGACATGGTCCCCGGCCTCGTCAAGCCGGACCCGGACCGGCTCTGGGTGCTGCGGGAGGTGGACATGGGGCCCGAGGCCGCGAGCGGCATCGGCCGCTACCCGGCCCGCGAGGGCGCCACGTACCCGTGCCTCGCCTCCGCCGTGGACCGCGATGGCAATGAGGTCGCGGGCATCCGGCTCCCGGACCTCGAGGCCCCCGTCGCCACGCACACCGGCTGGAACCCCCGCGACCCGGACAGCGGCGCCCCGGAGCAGATCATCCCCATGCAGGGCTTCTCCAGCTTCTTCGCTCCCACCCGGGCCGCGCGCCTGGCGGCGGGGGACTCCCGCCCCTCACTGGAGGAGCGCTACCCAGGCCGCGAGGAGTACCTGCACCTCGTGCGCGAGAAGGCGCGCGCGCTGGCCGCAGGGCGGTACCTGCTGGAGGAGGACGTGGAAATCGTGGTGGACGCGTGCGCGGAGCGCTACGACGCCGCCATGGCGGCGGGGGGGTAGCGGCGCCTGGGTTGACCCTCACTTATGGGTTTACTATTTTTTTTGTGCTGCGGCTTTTGAAGCTGGGAGAGAGTGAAAAGGGGGCAAAAAGGGGGGTTGTTCTTCTGATTGACGGTTTGGCGGGGGCGGCCTCCGTAGCTTCGGCGCGGGGGGGGGGGGTCGGCGGTCGCGCCAGCGACGGACGTGTAGGGGAGGGAGGGGAACCCCGCCCCTGGATTCCGCCTTCGCGGGTCGCTGGCGCGACGGCCACATGGGGGGAGGATAACGGTTGCGCAAAGGTCTCCCTTCGCCGGGGCGGACCCTGAGGACGAGCGGAACTTCTGCGATTTGATTGAACTCCAAGTTTTTGTTCAAGTTTTTTTATTTTGGGGAACGAATCAGCTTCGAAACCGCCCGCCGCAGATACGATTCGTTTTGTCCAACACGAACTTTTTGGGGGTACGGCGGACCGCTTTCCGGGCAATTCGTGCTCCTCGGGGAGGTCCCGCGGGTTGGGTGCGGCAAGCGGGGGCAGGCGGAGGTCGGGTTACGCATGGGGGAAGTGTATAGCCGTCGCGGCACAAGCGCCAGGGGCGGATGGCAGGGTTGGGGCGGGTGGGCTACAATCGCTTGGTTGCGGAGCCGACGGTGCAGAGGTGCGTTGCCATGACCCTGGTCCTCCAGGACGCCGACGTCCAGCGTCTCCTTCCCATGGACGAGTGCATCAAGGCCATGGAGGTCGCCTTTGCCGACTACGGCAGGGGCGCAGCCGTCAACATCCCCAGGATCCGCTACAGGTCCGCCGTCGCGGACCCGGACAACACCTACAGCTCCAACATCCACATCGGCACCACGCCCAGCCTCAACATGGCCGCCGTCCGCATCGGCGGCAGGCCCGGTACGATCGGCGCCGCGCCCCAGGAGACCGCGGACCCCACCCTCGCCAACCGCAGCTGGGGCTTCATCTGCCTCATCAACATGGAGACCGGACAGACCGCCGCCCTCGTCCACGAGTTCGTCCTCTCCGGGATTCGCGTCGGCGCCACCTCCGGCCTGGCGGCCAAGTACCTCGCCCGTCCGGACGCCCAGACCGTCGGCATCTTCGGGAGCGGCAAGCTGGCCCGCACGAGTCTGGAGGCCCTCGCCCTCGTGCGCCCCCTCCGCCGCGTCAAGGTGTACAGCCCGACGCCCGCCCACCGACTCGAGTACGCCCGCGAGATGACGTCGCGGCTGGAGATCGACGTCACCGCCGTGGACAGCCCCCGCGACGTCGTCGACGGCGCCGACATCGTCTACTGCGCCACCAACGCCGGCTACGTCACCGGTGAGCCCGTCTTCGACGGGGCCTGGCTCCAGCAGGGCCAGCTCGTCATCTCCATCCAGAACAGCGACGCCAACTTCCTCAAGACCGAGGTCGACGAGACCACCCTCGCACGCAGCTCCTTCGTGTGCATCAACGACAGGGAGAGCGTCTTCAGCAACGGCCAGCGCGAGCTCCTCGACCCCATCGAGCGGGGAGTCCTGGGTTGGGACAGGGTCCACGAGCTTGGCGCAGTCGTCCTCGGCAACGCCCGCCCCGCCAACCCGGAGCGGGAAATCGTCTACTACAAGAACAACACCGGCATGGGCATCCAGATGTCCGCCGCCGGCGCCGTCCTCTGCCAACGCGCCCTCGAGCAGGGAATCGGCACACCCATTCCCGACGAGTGGTTTGGCAGCGACCTGAGCGCCTGGCACGGCCAGGGGTTCGCGCCCTCCGCCTGATCCCCCCTCCCCGCCCGCGCCCGTCTCCCGCGTCGAGAGCGACGTTTCCAGCATGCAACCGCGATTTGTGGGCCGAAAGCCCAACACCCGGCGCGTTGGCCCCTGGGTTTCGGAGACATCTGGGGTTGACATGCTCAAACTTTGCAAGTATAGTCCGCCCAGCCTCAAAAGCCGTGTCCTGAAAGGGAGCCTGCGTGCTTACCGTTGAGCAGAATGACCGCCTGACCCGCGTGGGAC
Organism: Dehalococcoidia bacterium; assembly: GCA_965197715.1. GTDB lineage: Bacteria > Chloroflexota > Dehalococcoidia > Lucifugimonadales > UBA1127. The sequence continues at coordinate 647,080 of OZ240224.1, read as the reverse complement.
CCGGCACCCCCTGCGGCGAGCTCATGCGCCGCTACTGGCACCCCGTCGCCGCCGTCCCTCAGATGAACGACCGCTACACCATGCCCATTCGCCTCCTGGGCGAGGACCTGGTGCTGTACAAGGACCGCTCCGGGACCTTCGGCCTCATCGAACCTCGCTGCCCCCACCGCCGCATGTCCCTGATCTACGGCATCCCCCTGGAGAACGGCATCCGCTGCCCCTACCACGGCTGGGCCTTCGACGAGACCGGCCGCTGCATCGAGCAGCCCTACGAGGAGACCGAGGACCCGGAGGGACGCTTCAAGGACAAGATCAGGGCCAAGGCCTACCCCGTGGAGGTTCTCGGCGGCCTGGTCTGGGCCTACATGGGCCCTGCCCCGGCGCCCCTGCTGCCTCGCTGGGACTACCTCGTCATGGAGAACGTCATCCGGGACATCGGTTACGCCGTGCTCCCCTGCAACTGGCTCCAGTGCCAGGAGAACTCCATCGACTCCGTCCACGTGGAGTGGCTCCACGGACACTGGGCCAACTACATCGAGGAGATGCTCGGCCGGGAGGAGCGCAAGCGCGTCGTATCCCAGCACGCCAAGATCGGCTTCGACGTCTTCGAGTACGGCATCTACAAGCGCCACGGCTACATAGGCGCCACCGAGGACGATACCTTCTGGGCCGACGGCCATCCCATCATCTTCCCCTACACCCTGCGCCAGGGCGGCGACGGCCTCGACCGCTCCCGCTGGGGGCCCGGCGAAGACGGCCCTGCCGTCCAGATTCGCGTCCCCCTGGACGACACCCACACCGGCCACTGGTGGCTCAGGTCCTTCCACAAAGCCCCGGAGGACCCCGTCCAGAAGGACCGGGACGTGCCCTTCTTCCAGTTCCCTCCCCCCGGGCCCGACCAGGAGGGCCGCCCCCAGTGGAACCTGCTGGACGCGGCGCCCCCCCAGGACATGCTCGCCTGGATCACCCAGGGCGGCATCGCAGACCGCACCACGGAGAACCTGGGCCGCTCGGACAAGGGAATCATCCTCTACCGCCGCATGCTGGAGGAGAACATCCGTATCGTGGAGGACGGCGGCGACCCCAAGAACACCTTCCGTGACCCCGCCGACAACGTCTATCTCGGCATGATCACGGAGACCGCCGCCGGTCAGATGGGCGCTCCCCGCGCCAACGCCGGCGGCAGCATGCGCGAGGCCCGGCGCGACACCCGCTTCGGCGGCCTCACCAGCACCATCACCACACGGATCGGCTAGCGTGCCGCCCAGAGGTGAATCTATCCGGCCCACGAGGACGTAATGCCCGTGGAGAGTCGTCGACAGTCAGCTGAAGGAGGAACATGATGAGCAAACGCATACTGATGGTTGGAGCGGCCCTCATCGCCCTCGTGGCCATGGCCTGCGCCGGCGGCGACGAGACCGTCGCCCCCGCGCCGCAGCCGGAGACGGCAGCCCAACCGGCCCCCGCTGCCCCCACCGCCGAGGCCATGGCCGAAGCGACGCCCGCCATGCCCATGGAGGCCATGCCCAAGACCGGCGGCAGGCTCAACATCTGGCGCACCTCCGACCCCACAATCTGGGACGTGGGCCGGGGCGTGCAGGGTGACACCGACCCCTTCAACCACATGATCTATGAGTCCCTTGCGGGGTACCAGATTGGCGAAGACGCCCCCTACGACACCACTGAGGTCGAGCCGGTCCTGGCCGAGAGCTGGGAGATCTCTCCCGACGCCACGGCCTTTACCTGGAAGCTGCGCAAGGGCGTCAAGTTCGCCAACCTGGACCCGGTCAACGGCCGGGAGCTCACGTCGGCCGACGTGAAGTTCGCCCTGGAGTACCTCTCCAGGACCGGCGAGTTCGCGGGTATGAAGGAGTACTTCACCGAGATCAAGCTGGCCCGCGCCCGCTACGCCTACATGGTCTCCGGCATTGAGTCCATCGAGACCCCGGACAAGTACACCGCCATCGTTAACTTCAGTGAGCCCTTTGCCCCCTACCTCAAGTACGCCGCCCACATCGGCACCCGCGTCACCCCCCGGGAGATCTATGACGCCGACGGCCACTTCAGGGACCGCGCCGTGGGCACCGGGCCCTTCCAGATGGACTGGGAGGAATCTCAACCAGGCGCGCGCTGGCTCGTCCAGAAGAACCCGGACTACTGGCAGGAGGGCAAGCCCTACCTGGACACCATCTTCGCCCGCGTCATTCCGGACGCCTCCACCGCCTTCGCGGGATTCAGGGTCGGCCAGCTCGACGTCATGCACGGAAGCGGACACACCATCGTCGACACTGAAGCACAGGAGCTCAAGAGGGACAACCCCAACGCCGTCGTCGCGGAGTTCACCGGCCCTACCCCAAGGCACCTCTACCTCAACGTGCGCAGGCCGCCTTTCGATGACTTGCGCGTCCGCAGGGCCGTTGACCTTGCCATTGACCGGGACGAGTTCATCAAGGTCTTCGAGGGTGGCAAGGGCGGCGTGGCCCTCGCCGGCGCCTTCCCGGACACCTTTACCCAGGAAGAGATCAGGGGCATCCTGCGCTATGATCTGGAAGAGTCCAAGCGCCTCCTGGCCGAGGCGGGCTACTCTGACGGCCTGGACCTGGAATTCTTCATGTCGACCCGGTACGGCCAGAACTACGTGGCCCAGGCGGAGCTCTTCCAGGCCCAGCTGGCCAAGGTCGGCATCAGACTCACCCTCAAGAGCTTCCAGCACCCGGAGTACCTCACGCTTACGCGCGGCAACACCTTTGACCTGACCTTCCGCGGCAAGGGCGTCAGCGGCGACGTCGACTCCTACGTCCGCGCCGTCTTCCTCACCGGCGAGGGGCGCAACTACTCCGGCATTGAAGACCCCGAGTTGGACGCCGTCCTGAAAGCGCAAGCCCAGGAGCCGGACCCCGCCAAGCGGCAGGAGCTGGTCCGCAAGGCCGTCCTGATGATCCATGACAAGGCCTGGAACCTGGCCATCTGGCGCGGCACCACCTTCCTTGCCTGGCAGGACCACGTCAAGAACTACACGCCAAGCTGGCAGGGCAGCAACCGGATCCTGCGGCACGTCTGGCTGGACAAGTAACGTGCTTCACCCGTCGGCTGCCGTCTCCCGGGACGGAGTTGGGCGGGTGTGCGGAGCGGGCATCCCGCGTGTGCCCGCTCCGCCGCGGCGCTCTTGATGCGCGGGCCCGTGGGCGTGCGCTTGAGGTGGGGCACCGGGTAGCGATGCCGATAGGTGCGGCCGGCCGCAACCTCAGCAGGTGTAACCGAGTATGCGGGTCTACATAGCAAAGCGGATCCTCCTGATGATCCCGGTCCTCCTGGGGGTCACCGCCCTCACCTTCTTCTTCATCCGAATCGCCCCCGGGGACATCATCGACGTCCTCTACGAGGATGCCCCCGTCACCGAGGCCGATCTGGACGAAATCCGCCGCGACCTGGGGATGGACAGGCCCGTCTTCATCCAGTACGCGGACTGGCTCTGGGGTGTGGTCCGCTTGGACGTGGGCGAGTCCCTTTGGACCGGTCGGCCAGTGTTGGGGGAGGTGGCCCACCGGCTGCCCGTGACCATCCAGCTTGCCTTCATGGCCCTGGTCCTGCAGTTCATCATCGCCATCCCCGTGGGCGTCTTTGCGGCTACCCACCAGGACAAGATTGGCGACCAGATAGCCCGCTTCATGGCCATTCTGGGCGCCGCCATGCCCAACTTCTGGATCGCCACCATCGTCATCGTCTACGTGGCGGCCTGGGCGGGCTGGCTCCCGCCCCTCGGCGAGGTGACGCCCATCTGGGAAAACCCCTGGGTCAACATCCAGATCTTCTTCATCCCGGCCCTCGTCCTGGGCATCAGCGGCTCCGCCAGCATGGTCCGCTACACCAGGAACACCCTGCTGGAGGTCATCCGCCAGGACTACATCCGCACGGCCTTCGCCAAGGGACTCACGACCAGGAAGGTCTGGTACGGCCATGCCCTCAAGAATGCCCTCATCCCCGTCGTCACCATCGCGGGCAGTCACCTCGGCTCCCTCATGGGCGGCACCGTCATCATCGAGAACATCTTCGCCCTGCCGGGTCTCGGCCAGCTGGTCTTGCACGCCATCGAGCAGCGCGACCTCCCCCTCCTTGAGTTCAACGTCCTCGTGCTCGCGTTTATCTTCGCCGTGACCAATCTCCTCGTCGACCTGAGCTACGGGTGGTTGGACCCGCGAATCCGGTACGGATAGTAGGAGCCCAACATGGCTACGCCCGATCGGGCCCTGGAGCTGCAATGGCTTCGGCACCGCCCCAGCCAGTGGCAACTTCTGCTGCGTACCGCGCGCAAGAAGTACCTGGGCTCCATCTCCGCCGTCGTGATCCTGGCCTTCGTCTTCATCGCGGTCTTTGCCCCCGCTCTCGCGCCACACAACCCGCTGGCCGTGAACACGGACGACCGGCTCGTCGGCCCCTCGTCCACCTACGCCCTCGGCACTGACGAGTTGGGCCGCGACCTGCTCAGCCGCATCATCCTCGGCTCCCGCGTCTCCCTCTTCGTTGGGCTCGTCTCCACGCTCATGGGCACCATCCTCGGCGTCACCCTCGGACTGACCTCCGCCTACTTCCGGGGCAGCTACGACCTCATCGTCCAGCGCTTCGTCGATTCCCTCCAGGCTTTCCCCAACCTGGTCCTCGCGATGGTCATGGTGGCCACCCTCGGCTCGTCCCTGTTCAACGTCACGGTGGCCATCGCCCTCGGCACGCTCCCCATCAAGACCAGGGTCGCCCGCGGCACCGCCATGGGGATCATGGGCAACACCTACATAGACTCGGCCAGGGCCATCGGATCCACCGGGACCAGGATCATGGCCCGCCATCTCCTGCCCAACGCCGTGGCTCCCATCATCGTCATGTTCACCATCAGCCTTGGCGCGGCCATCCTCGCCGAGTCCTCCCTCAGCTTCCTCGGCCTCGGCCCTCCGCCGCCCAACCCCACCTGGGGCTCCATGATCAGCGGCAGCGCGCGCAGCTACATGCGCCTTGCCCCCTGGATCGTTATGGCGCCGGGCCTCGCCATCACCGCCGTCGTGCTCTCCTTCAACCTCCTCGGCGACGCGGTCCGCGACGTCCTCGACCCGCGGCTCAAGGGCACCCAGTAGCCCGATGGCCTCAGTCTCCCATGCCAGGTGATGGTCATGGCCGTGTCCCGCAGCGCCCAGGGGACCCAGCCCGCTCCTCCACCAATGCTGGAGCGTTACCGCGCGGATATCGATCAGGCCCTGCGTTCCGCCCTGAACCAGGGTGAGTCCGGCCTGATGACCATGCTCCGCTTTCACATGGGCTGGGTGGACCGGACGGGCGCCCCCAGCGAGCACAGCGCAGGCAAGTGCCTCCGCCCCACCCTCTGCATCTTCACCTGCCTTGCCCTCGGCGGGACCGCCTCCCAGGCCATGCCAGCCGCCACTGCGCTGGAGCTCATCCACAACTTTTCCCTCATTCATGACGACGTCCAGGACCAGGACCTGGAACGCCACCATCGACCGACTGTCTGGGCCGTCTGGGGCAAGCCCCGGGCCATCGCCGCCGGCAACGCCATGCGAGTCCTGGCCGGCCAGACCGTCTTCGACCTGCTGCGGCAGGCCGTGCCCCCCGAGAAGGTCTCCGCCGTCCTCGCCGTCCTCGTGGGGCGCTACCTGGAGATGATCGAGGGACAGTACCTCGACATGAGCTTCGAGGAGCGCTACGACGTCCGCGTCTCCGAGTACGTGGACATGGTCCAGCGCAAGACAGGGGCCCTGATAGAGGCTGCCCTTCACCTGGGCGCCCTCCTGGGCACCGACAGCCGCGAGAAGGTCGAGGCCCTCCGCAAGTGCGGGCGCCTCTTGGGGCTGACCTTCCAGGCCCGCGACGACATCCTGGGCATCTGGGGCGATACGGCGCTCACCGGCAAGGCCGTGGGGGCCGACATTCGCCGCAAGAAGAAGTCCCTCCCCGTCGTCCACGCCTTCCAGCACGCGTCCGAGTCACAGAGGGCGCGGCTCGACTCCCTCTACCGCCGCCCCGGCGAGCTGGACGACGCCGCGGTCGCTGCTGTCCTCGACGTCATGGAGGAGATCGGCACGCAGAAGTACACGCAGGCCCTGGCCGTAGAGCAGCGCGACCGGGCTCTGACCCACGCGCGCAGGGCCCGACTGCCCGCGCCGGCCCAGGCGGAGCTCGAGGGGCTGGCCGACTTCCTGCTGAACCGGCTCTACTAGCCCTGCCCCCGCCACTGCGCGTGCACCGGCTGCACCCCCCGTGATACCATGTAGCCGGTCCCTCACCCAGCCCATCGCAGACCAACCAAGGCGGACCGTGGCGGCTTCACCCTCACCCGTCGACTGCGCTTCCAGGTGCATCCGTGGCTCAAGCTGACGGCTGGCGCGCCCAGAGGCAGGCCGTCGTCGGCGCTGCCCAGGAGATGTCCCGGCTCGGCCTCGTCGCCGGGTACAGCGGCAACGTGAGCCTGCGCCTCCCCGGCAGCCCGGCCCGGTTCGCCATCACCCCCAGCCAGCGGCCCTACCACAGCCTCACCTGGCAGGACATCCTCGTCATCAACGCCGCGGGTGAAGTTGTGCTTGGCGACCTGCCGCCGTCCAGCGAGCGTCTCATGCACCTGGGCATCTACGGCGCACGGGCAGACGCCGGGGCCGTCGTCCACTGCCACCCCGTCTATGCCAGCGTGTGCGCCGTCGCCGGTATGGAGGTGCCCCCGATCGTTGACGAGCTCGTCGTCTTCGTCGGAGGCGCCGTCCGCGTGGCCGGCTACGCCTTCCCCGGCACACCGGACATGGGCCGCAACGCCTCCCGGGCCCTGGAGGGACGCAAGGCGGCCCTGCTTCGCAACCACGGCCTCGTGACCGTAGGCCGGGACCTCGCCGAAGCCTTGGAGGTGTGCCAGCTCGTCGAGCGCGCCTCCCACGTCTACGTCACGGCGCAGCTCCTAGGCCGCGCCGTGACGCTCCCGCCCGACGTGGTCGCTGCCGAGCAGGACATGTTCCGTGCCCGAGAGGCCGCCGCGGAGGACGCACCTCCCGGGCCTTCGCAGGCGGGCGATCAGGCGCCCGCCATGCCCGCGCCCGGCCCCGCCCCTAGAGCGGGTGCTCGTCCGCGAAATGGGCGATGATGGCCTCCGCCCCCGGCTCGCCCGTGCACGATGAGACCAGGTTCTTCATCCTACACGTCAGCCCCCGCTTGGCCAGCTCCGCCTCATAGATCTGGTGGATCTCCGGGTCCTCGTCGTCGTACTCCACCTGGATCCCGCCTTCCTTCCCACTCACCTCCGCGCCGAGCACCACCGTGCCCTCGTTCGCCTGCCACCGGTTCCTCGCGTACTTGCGCGACAGGCCCACCCCCATGACCAGGTACGACGCCGGCGTTGTACCGACGTTGAAGTGCTGGTGCAGCCACAGCCCGTCCCCAGCCCCGGAGAGGTACAGGCTGCCCTCCTGCCAGTCGCAGCGGATGCGGGGCTCGTTCCCCCGCTGCGTGAGCACGTACCCCAAGCCCTCCGTGATGTAGAGGTGCGCGCCGGGCCCATGCCGGTGGCCCTTCTTGTAGTGGCCCGGCTCAAAGCGCGAAAGGTGCGACCCCGTTATCCCGCTGCCCATGATCATAAACGCGTTCGTTCCGCCGCCACCGCGGCTCTTCCATTCGTAGAGCGGCAGCTTCTTGATGTCCGGGATGAAGTTCGTCTCCCACACCCGGCCCTTCCACAGCTTCGCCTCGGCGCTAAAGTAGTCAGTCTCCGCCGCAAACCGCTCCGAGAAGTCGTGGGAGTTGCTGAACACGAAGTCCTCGCTCACCCACCGGCGCATCAGCTCAGGCAGGTCCGTTACCGAGAACCACCGAGCCGACTGAGTCATGCTGGCGTTGAAGGACTGATGCCAGGCGTTCGTCGGCAGCACAAAGTAGCTTCCCGGCCCCCACTCGAAGGTCTGCTCCTTCCCGTCCTCGCCCCAGACCGTCGTCGAGCCCCTCCCCGACAGCACGTACGTCGCCTCCGTGTACATGTGCCGCATCGGCGCCGTCGAGCCGCCCCCTGGCAGCTCCACGATGTGCTCGTCGCACTCGTCGTCCCCGTCCAGGTAGCACAGTGCCCCCAGGACCCCATCCCCCTTGCGGGGCCAGGGACCAACCTCGATGTCGAACATGCTCGGGACGTATATGCCCCCAACCGTGGGAACGCCCTCCCGCTGCCGCCAGTCGGCGTAGACGTCGGCTCGCTCCAGTGCCGGCTGCTTTTCCGGATCCGGGTCCCTCGTCAAGTCTGCTGTGGTCATTCCTCCTCCTGTGCTTCGAGAATATGCCCCCGCGGCGGCCGCGTCAGCGGCCCCGCCGCGCAACAGGATACAACCGTTGGCTGCCCAATGCCACCCACTCCTCCGGCGCCTGTGGCGGCAGCGACCTTGTCAGACCGGCCCCCCCTCGCCATAATGCAACCACCGGAGGCTGCGCGCTTCCCACCGAGACACCCCGGCCGCCCTCCGCAATCGAAATCTGGGGGTTGTTATCATGGCTGTCATTGACGCCGACGCCCATGTCGTCGAAACGGAGAAGACCTGGGACTATATCCCCGCCTCGGACCAGCACCTCCGCCCCGTCATCGTGGAGGTCCCTGACGCTTCCGGCAGGCCGAAGCGTCACTGGCTCGTGGACGGCAGGGTCCGCCGGCCCGCCGGTGAGGCCCGCGACCTGCCCCGCACACCCGAAGAGGAGCAGCGTTCCCGCGAAGAGCTCGAGCGCTTCTCCCGCGTCACCGGACGCAACGTCGTCACGCCCCCCGCCTCGCGGCACATGCTCGACGTCAGCGCCCGGCTGCGCCACATGGATGAGCTCGGCATCGACTACCAGTTCCTCTACCCCACCATCTTCTCCATGAAGCTCGCGGAGCGTGACGAGGTCCAGGTCGCCATGAGCAAGGGCTACAACCGGTGGCTGGCCGACGTCTGGAGCCAGTCGCAGGGCCGCCTGAGCTGGGCCTGTGTCCTGCCGGTCGACGTCATGGACGAGGCCATCAAGGAGCTGCACTGGGCCGTCGACCACGGCGCCCGGGGCGTCCACTTCCGCGGCATGGAGGACGACAGGGCCATCCACGACCCCTACTTCTTCCCCCTCTACGAGGAGATGAGCCGTCTCAACGTCCCCGTCACCGTGCACATCGGGAACGCCAACCCGGACATGAGCGCCATGCTGAGCTATGGCAGCGGCGGCTCCGTCTTCTCCGCCACCCGCCTCATGTCAGTGGCTGCCTGCCACTCCTGGATCCTCGGAGGGCTGCCCCAGGAGTTCCCGGACCTGCGCATCATCTTCGTGGAGGCCGCCGCCGGGTGGGTCCCCTACGTGGTCCAGGACCTGCGGCGGCGCTTCCCCGGGCGCCACGGCAGACCAGCGCCGGACAACCTGCTCAAGGAGAGCCGCGTCTGGGTCGCCTGCCAGACGGACGACGACCTGGAGTATGTGCTGCAATACGCCGGTGAGGACAACCTGGTCATCGGCACCGACTACGGGCACACCGACCACTCCAGCGAGGTCGAGGCCATGCGAAACCTGCGGGCCCAGGGCAGGGTGGATCCCAGGGTGGCGGACAAGATCCTGGGAGAAAACGCCGCTGTCGTGTACGCCCTCTAGCCTCTGCCCCTCACCCCGCCAGCGCGCCGCGCAGCGCCGATATGTCGCAGTGCTGCTCCAGCAGCTCCCGGAACCGCCGCGCCTTGCGGGCATGGTGCACCGTCACCCGCTCGTCCACCGTGTGCAGCCGCTCCATCGCCTCCAGCGTCGCGCACCGGACCAGCATTAGCGGCACCTCTTCCTGCTCAGCGTGATAGGTCACGTACTGGATGGGGTTCTGGCCGCCCGTCAGCACCAGGCACACCGTCGACGTGCGCAGCGCGGCCATCTGCAGGTCCGGACGGTCCGCCCTGACCAGCACTGCCTTGTGCTCCCGCCGTGAGAACACAAAATCGCCCGGGTCGAGGAAGAACCCCCCGATCATCACCGACTCTACCAGCTCGTCCGCCCGCTCTTCCTGCAACCGGAACTCGCCGTCCAGGTGCGCCGCCACGTCGCGAACGCTGGGCGACAGCATCACGCGGTCTTCGGGGATGACGCCCAGCACCGGCGACTCCGCTGCCTCGAGCGCCGGGACCAGACTCGCCGACACCTCGTGGCCCCGGTAGCGTGCGACCCCGTTGAGCACCAGGCCAAGAAGCGAGGCTCCAAACGTCTGCCGCGCCACGGCCAACTCCTCGGGCCCCGCCTCCGGGTCATGCCGCGCCGTCACCACGACCCTCGCCCCCAGCTCCACCGCAAGCGCCGCCGAGGCGACAGCCTCGGGACTCCCCGGCTCAAGACCGTCCAACCCCTCGACGATGGTGACATCCGCTTCCGCCCCCGCGAGCTTGACCCTCTCGGCGATGCCGTCCAGAGCTCCCGGCCCTGCGGCCAGCTGGTCAGGGGTCACCGTCAACGGCCATCCCTCCGGCTGGGGGTTTCCGGGGACCAGCTGTTTGTAGAAACCGCTGTCGCCGTCCGGATCCCCACGCCCGTCCCCCGCCACCCGCAGCGGCTTGAGGACGACGGCCGAGCGGCCCATCTGCATCAGGTCGAGCGCCAGTGCAGCCGCCAGGGCCGTCTTACCCGCCCCCGCCCGGTCTCCTGCTATGTAGAGGACAGTCATCTTTTCCTGCTGAGCGGGGGCTGCCCTATGCGGGCATGTGCCCATGCTCCCGGCGTTGCGTCTCCCGGCATGTTCCCCGCGGGGCCTCCCTAGACGGCCGGCTCCTCGTCCGTGTCGGCGTCAGTATCGTCCGTGTGGGCATCCGCCTTGAAGGCAAGGTCCGCGTCGGCCCCGTTCCCCAGTCCCAGGTCGTTGTCCGGGTCAAGGGCCGGCCTCTGGACCAGATCCCCCTCCATCAGCTCCATCAGGTTCACTGGCGAGTCGGGGTCCAGCAGAGACGGCCCCCGGGCCGCCGCCGCTGCCAACGCCGCCTCGCGTTCCAGCTCGTCCAGCCCCAGCCGCTTCCGCCCCTCCTCCGTCAGATCGATGCGCGCCGGGATCAGCCGCCCAATGATCACGTTCTCCTTCAGGCCCCGCAGGTTGTCGACCATCCCGTTGATCGCCCCCTCCGTGAGGACCCTCGTCGTCTCCTGGAAGGATGCCGCCGCGAGGAAGCTCTCCGTGCTCAGCGACGTTCGGGTAATCCCCAGCAGCAGCGGTGTCGCACGCGCGGGCTCCCCACCCTCCGCCAACACTTTCCCGTTGATGTCGTCGAACACGAACCGGTCCACCGGCTCCCCCGGCAGCAGCCCCGTGTCCCCCGGGTGGTCCACCCGCACCTTCCGCAGCATCTGCCTGATGATGATCTCGATGTGCTTGTCGTTGATGCTCACACCCTGCGTGCGGTAGACTTTCTGGACCTCTTCGATGATGTACTGCTGCACCGCTTCCTTCCCCCGGATCCGCAGGATGTCGTGGGGGTTCTTGCCCCCGGCCGTCAGCTCCTGCCCAGCCGTGATCCGGTCCCCGGACTTCACCAGTATGTACGCCGTGGGCGGCACCGGGTAGAAGCGCTCCTCCTGCTCCTGCCACACCACGGTCACTTTGCCGTCGGTCAGCTCCACCTTCCCCCCAACCTGCGCCACGATGCCCGCCGCCGCACCATCCTCCGCCTCTGCCGCCGTGGCCAGCGGCGCGCCCGGCTCCACCAGATCGTCGGCCTTCACCTGAAGCTGGTGCATCGTCGAAACCGGGTACTCTTCCCGGTACTCCTCGATGCTCACCACGCGGATCGTCTTGCCCTCGACGGCTTCGTCGACCTCCACCAGCCCGTCAATCTCCGACAGTATCGCGTGCGTCTTCGGCACGCGCGCCTCGAACAGCTCCTCGACCCGCGGTATCCCGCTCGTGATGTCCACTCCCGCGACCCCGCCCGTGTGGAACGTGCGCATGGTCAGCTGTGTCCCGGGCTCTCCTATGCTCTGCGACGCGATGATTCCCGCCGCCTCTCCGATGGCGATCAGCTTCCCCGTCGCCGGCAGCACCCCGTAGCACTGGATGCAGATGCCGCGCTTCGCCTCGCACGTCAGCGGCGACCGCACGAACACCTCGCGCACGCCCGCCTCCCACAGCAGGGCGGCCCCCTCTGCGTCCACGACGCTCCCCTCCTCCAGCAACACCTCTCCCGTGTCCGGATGCGCCGCAGGCGCGGCCAACACGCGAGTCGTGATCCGCTCCGGGAAGGACGCGATGAAGTTGCGCCGCTCTTTCTCCTCCTCGTGCCGCACCCATGCCCCATCCAGGGTCCCGCAGTCACCCTCCAACGCGATGATCTCCTGCGCCACGTCGATCATCCGCCGCGTCAGGTAGCCGCTGTCCGCCGTGCGCAGCGCCGTGTCCGCCAGCCCCTTCCTCGCGCCGTGCGTCGATATGAAGTACTCCAGCACGCTCAGGCCTTCCCGGAAGCTCGACTTCACCGGGATGCCGATGAGCCGGCCCTTGGGGTCGGACATCAGGCCCCGCATTCCCGCCATCTGCTTGATCTGGCTTATGTTGCCCTTGGCGCCGGACGTCGCCATCAAGTACGTCCCGCCAAAGCTCGGCATCTCCTCCTCGATAATCTTCGTCACCGAGTCGCTTGCCTCCGTCCACACGTTGATGGTCTGGTCATACCGCTCCTGACTGCTGATCAGCCCCATCTGGTACTGGGCCTCCAGCTCCAGGATCCGCCCGTCCGCCTTGTCGACCACTTCGTGCTTGCGCTGCGGCACCTCCAGGTCGTTGATCCCAATCGTGATGCCGGACACCGTCGCGTAGTGGAAGCCCAGGTTGCGTATCTTGTCCAGCATCTCCGCAGTCGCCTGGTTCCCCAGCCTGCGGATGCTCTTGGCCGTCAGCTCCTTCAGCGCCCCCTTGTCCATCAGCCTGTTCCAGTTCTCCGGTTCCCCCACCAGGTCCGGCGGCAGCACGTCCCGGAAGATCAGCCGCCCCGCTGTCGTGTCCTCCCAGTGCGCAGAGCCGTTGCCGCCGCCCTCCAGCACCTGAATCGGCGCTCGAAGGGAAATGTACTCGTTGAACTGAGCCAGGGACGCCTCGTCCGCGGAGCCGTATCGGCCCCCTGCACCGCGTGCCTCTGGGATCTCCATCGTCAGGTAGTAGCACCCCAGCACAATGTCCAGCGTGGGCGCCACCACCGGTTCACCCGAGGCCGGCGACAGCAGGTTGAACGTGCTCAGCATCAGCCGCTTCGCTTCCTGCACCGCTCGCTGGGAGATGGGCACGTGCACCGCCATCTGGTCGCCGTCAAAGTCCGCGTTGAAGGCCGTGCACACAAGCGGGTGAAGCTGAATGGCGCTCCCTTCAATCAACACCGGCATGAAGGCCTGAATGCCCAGCCGGTGCAGCGTCGGCGCGCGGTTCAGCAGCACGGGACGGTCCCGGATCACGTCTTCCAGCACGTCCCAGACCTCCGGCCGCACCCGCTCCACCGCCCGCTTGGCGCTCTTGATGTTGTGCGCGTACCCCTCCATCACCAGCCGATGCATCACAAACGGCTTGAACAGCTCCAGCGCCATCCGCTTTGGCAGACCGCACTGATGCAGCTGCAACTCCGGCCCGACCACGATGACCGACCGGCCCGAGTAGTCCACTCGCTTCCCCAAGAGGTTCTGGCGGAACCTGCCCTGCTTCCCGCGCAGCAGGTCCGACAGCGACTTGAGCTTGTGGTTGTGGCTGCCCGCGATCGCCCGCCCGTGCCGCCCGTTGTCGATCAGAGCGTCCACTGCCTCTTGGAGCATCCGCTTCTCGTTGCGGATGATGATCTCCGGCGCCTCCAGGTCCATGAGCCGCTTCAAGCGGTTGTTCCGGTTGATGACCCGGCGGTAGAGGTCGTTCAGGTCGCTTGTCGCGAACCGGCCCCCGTCCAGCTGCACCATCGGACGAAGGTCGGGCGGCAGCGTCGGCAGCACAGAAAGCACCATCCAGTCCGGCCGGTTGCCACTCTTGCGGAAGGCGTCCACCACCCGAATCCGCTTGATCGCTTTCCGGCGGCGCTGGCCCGTCGTCGACCGCATCTCCTGCATCAGAGACTCCCACAGCTCGTCCAGGTCTATCCCCTTCAGCACCTCCAGGACCGCCTCCGCCCCCATGCCGGCCTTGAACACGTTGGGGTACCGATCGCCCAGCTCCCGGAACCGCGCCTCCACAAGCAACTGCATCGGCCGGATCTCGTTCAGCTCGTCAATGCGCGTCTGGTGCTCCTCCTCGAGGGTGGCAATCTCCTTGTGATGCTCCTCTTGCAGGCTCATCAGGTCCGGCGGCACCGTGTCCTCTTCCGGTTCCTCCCCCTCTGCAGCCTCCGGCGTCGCCGCGTTGGCCAGCAGCTCCGCCTTGCGCTCCTCGAACTTCCCCGTTTGGTACTCGGCGATGCGCTCGTACGCGGCCTCCAACTCCGCAACTGTCTGCTGCCGCGTCTCTTCGTCCACGGACACCACGACGTACTGCGCGAAGTACAGGATCCGCTCTAGGTTCCGCGGCGACAGGTCCAGCAGCAGCCCCAACCGGCTCGGCACGCCCTTGGAGAACCAGATGTGCGCCACCGGCGACGCCAGCTCTATGTGCCCCATCCGCTCCCGGCGCACCTTCGCCCGCGTTACTTCAACGCCGCAGCGCTCGCACTTCACGCCCTTGAACCGCATCTTCTTGTATTTGCCGCACGCGCATTCCCAGTCCTTCGTGGGCCCGAAGATTCGCTCGCAGAACAGCCCGTCCCGTTCCGGACGCAGGGTCCGGTAGTTGATCGTCTCGGGCTTGGTCACCTCACCGTAGGACCAGAGCCGGATCTGCTCTGGAGATGCAAGACCCAACCGGATGGCATTGAAGGTCAGTTCACTCTGAACCATTCATTCTCTCCGTCAAAAGATGGAAACCTCGTCAAGATGGCGCCGCCGCTGATCACAGCATCGCTACGGGCCGTCGCTGTCGTTCTCGACCTTCACCTCACTCTCACCGTCCACGCTACCCTCACCGTCCACCCCGTCCTCCACCACGGCTACGGTCGCCTCCGGCGCGTCGTCCGCGTCGCTCGCGGCGGCGGGTTCATCTCCCGCACCGGCGACGGTCGCCTCCGGCGCGTCGTCCGAATCGCTCACGGCAGCGGGCTCATCCCCCGCCACGGCGACGGTCGCCTCCGGCGCGTCGTCCGCATCGCTCACGGCGGCGGGCTCATCCCCCGCACCGGCGACGGTTGCCTGCGGCGCGCCGTCCGCGTCGCTCACGGCAGCGGGCTCATCCCCCGCCACGGCGACGGTCGCCTCCGGCGCGCCGTCCGAATCGCTCGCGGCAGCGGGCGCATCCTCCGCCCCGGCGACGGTTGCCTGCGGCACGCCGTCCGCATCGCTCACGGCGGCCGGTCCCGGCGGCGTGGCGATGGCGCCATCGACAAAGGCCCTGTCCGCCATCTGGACAATGGAAAAGTCCTCTATCCCGTCGTCGATCACGTCTTCACCCAACGCCAGCGGGTCCGCCGAGAACCCGCCGCTCAGCGCAAGGCGCTCCTCTTCCTCGTTCAGCAGCTCCACGGACAACCCCAACGCCTGGAGCTCCTTGAGCAGCACCTGGAAGGACTCCGGCATGCCCGGTTGGATCACGCTCTCGCCCTTCACAATGGCCTCGTACGTCTTCTGCCGCCCCACCACGTCGTCGGACTTGACCGTGAGCACCTCCTGGAGGTTGTCGGCCGCGCTGTACGCCTCCAGCGCCCAGACCTCCATCTCCCCAAAGCGCTGTCCGCCAAACTGTGCCTTACCGCCCAGGGGCTGCTGCGTGATCAGCGAGTAGGGGCCTGTCGACCGGGCGTGGATCTTGTCCTCCACCAGGTGGATCAGCTTCATCATGTAGATGTAGCCCACCGTCACCGGCTGCTCGAAGGGCTCCCCCGTCCTGCCGTCGTACAGCTTCATCTTCCCCAGAATCGGCGGGGCCAACTGCTTGTCCCGGTTCAGCACCCGGCACTGCTGGATCATCTCCGCGGGGCTCATCCCCGTCGGGTCGACGCCACCTTCCTCCTGTAGCCAGATATGGAGGCCCGCCACCCGCGCCTCCCCAATCAGCCGGTCGTCGAACAGCTGGTCCAGGTCATACCCCCGCTGCGCCAGCCACGCCCGCACACGCTCCCAGTCCACCTGCGGGTTGTCCAGGTCCCGCGAGTCCACCGCGCCCGACGCCTGCAGGAACCACACCCGCGCCAGCCCGTCCTCGATGGCAATGTCCGGCGCCCCGTCGAATACCGGCGACGTCGCCCGGAAGCGGAAGAACTGCGCAACCCACCCCAGGTGGGTCTCCAACACCTGTCCCAGGTTCATCCGGGACGGTACGCCAATGGGGTTCAAGATGCACTCCACCGCCGTCCCGTCCGTCAGGAACGGCATGTCCTCCGGCGGCATCACCCTGGACACGACACCCTTGTTCCCGTGCCGGCCCGCCATCTTGTCCCCGACTGTGATCTTGCGCGTCTGCGCCACCCACACCCGCACCATCTGGTTCACGCCCGGAGGCAGCTCCTCCCGGTTCTCGCGCGTCACCACCTTCACGGAGATCACCTTCCCCCGCTCTCCGTGCGGCACACGCAGGGACGTGTCCTTCACGTCCCTGGCCTTCTCTCCAAAGATGGCGCGCAGCAGCTTCTCCTCCGCCGTCAGCTCCGTCTCCCCCTTGGGGGTGATCTTCCCCACCAGGATGTCCCCGGGGCCAACCTCCGCCCCCACCCGGATCACGCCCTCCTCGTCCAGGTCCCGCAACGCCTCCTCCCCCACGTTGGGTATGTCCTGAGTGATCTCCTCCTCCCCCAGCTTCGTCTGCCGCGCCTCGCACTCGTACTTCTCAATGTGCATTGACGTGAACTTGTCGTTCCTGACCAGGTCCTCGCTTAGGATGATGGCGTCCTCAAAGTTGTACCCTTCCCAGCTCATGAACGCCACGAGCACGTTCTGGCCCAGCGCCAGGTCCCCGTTGTCCGTGGACGAAGAGTCCGCCAGCGGGTCGTTTGCCTTCACTACCTGACCCGGCGTCACCACCGGCCGCTGGTTCACGCACGTGCTCTGGTTGCTGCGCAGGAACTTCAGCAGCGGGTACCGATGCTCATTCCCGTCATGGTCCGTCACCTTTACCTCACGGCTACTCACCGCGCTCACCCATCCGTCCGTCTCGGACAGGATCACCTGCCCGCTGTCCCTGGCGACCCGCCGCTCCATGCCCGTGCCGACCAGCGGCGCGTCCGGCCTCAGCAGCGGCACCGCCTGCCGCTGCATGTTGGACCCCATGAGCGCACGGTTGGCGTCGTCGTGCTCCAGGAAGGGAATCAGCGACGTCGACACGCTCACGATCTGCATCGGTGAGACGTCCATCAGGTCCACAAGGTCGATGGACTCGATGGCCGGTTCCGCGTTGGCCCTCGTCTCCACCTTGTCCGGGACGAACTGCCCCAGGTCGTCAGTCGGGATGTTCGCCTGGGCGATGATGTGCTTCTCCTCCTCGTCCGCCGGCAGGTACACGATGTCCTCGCTCAGCGTGGTCACAAAGGGGCGGACGGCTACCGGCTGGCCCTTTTTCTTCTTGAGCTGCTCCACCGCCTCTTCCGTTACCCGCGCACCCGCGCTGATGATCACCGCACCGTCGGGGTTCGCCACGTCCTCGCGCACCGTCCGGCCCAGCAGCCTCACGTCGTCCCTGGCAAGCTCCCGGTACACCCGCCGGTAGGGCGTTTCGATAAACCCGAACTCGTTCGTCCGCCCATACGTGGCCAGGGAGCCCAGCAGTCCGATGTTCGGTCCCTCAGGCGTCTCGATGGGGCAGATGCGCCCGTAGTGGGAGTTGTGGACGTCCCGGACGTCGAACCCTGCCCGCTCCCGGGACAGGCCCCCCGGACCCAGCGCCGAAAGCCGCCGCTTGTGCGTGAGCTCCGCCAGCGGGTTTGTCTGGTCCATGAACTGGGACAGCTGCGACCCCCCGAAGAACTCCCGCACCGCGGCTACCACCGGTCGTATGTTCACCAGAGCCGACGGCGTCGCCAGCTCCGACTCGATGATCGTCATCCGCTCCTTGATCACTCGCTCCATCCGGAGAAAGCCCACCCGAAGCTGGTTCTGGATCAGCTCGCCCACCGCACGGATGCGACGGTTCCCCAGGTGGTCGATGTCGTCCGGCTCCGCCTGCCCGTTGTTGATCTGTATCATCGTCCGTAGGATCGACGCCAAGTCCTCCATCGTCAGCACCCGGTGCTCCTGGGCGCTGTCCAGGTTCAGGCGCCGGTTCAGCTTGTAGCGTCCCACCTTGCCCAAGTCGTAGCGCCGGGGATTGAAGAAGAGGTTGTCGATCAGCGCCGTAGCGTTCTCCAGGCTGGGAGGCTCCCCCGGCCGAAGGTGCCGGTAGAACTCCAACCGCGCCCCTGCCAGCAAGCGCGCTGCCTCCGGGTCAAAGGGGCGCTCCTCGCCGTATACGGCCTTCCACAGCGTCCGCAGGGCGTCCTGCTTGAAGTCCGTGATGCGCTCCTTGTTGAGGGGGTCCTTGTCCAGCGTCGTCGTCATGTACTGCCGGTGCGGGTCCGTGTCCACTTCCTTGAACAGGTCGAGGATCTCCTCGTCGTCCACGTACCCAAGGGCCCGCAGCAGCGTCGACACCGGCGCCTTGCGCTTCCGGTCTACCTTCACCCCAAGCTGGTTTCGCACGCTCGTTTCGAACTCCAGCCACGCGCCTCGGTACGGGATCAGCTTCGCCGCGCACAGGGACCTGCCCGTCGCCGGGTCCAGCTCCACCGTGAAGTACACACCCGGCGACCGCACCAGCTGGCTCACCACCACGCGCTCCGCGCCGTTGATGATGAACGTGCCCTGCGGCGTCATGATGGGCATGTCCCCAAAGAACAGCTTCTGCTCCTTGATCTCCCCCGTCTCCTTCACCACCAGCTGGGTTGTGATGAGCAGCGGCGCCGAGTACGTCGTCTCCTTCTCCCGGCACTCCTGCAGCGTGTACTTCGGCGCCTGGAACTCCTGGTTCAGGAATCGCAGCTCAAACCGGTTCCCCGTGAAGTCCTCGATGGGCGACACCTCGTCCAGCAGGTCCTTCAGGCCCCCTGTCTGAAGCCAGTGGAAGGAATCGAGCTGGATGCTGATCAGGTTCGGGACATCCAGCACCTGCGGTATGCTGGCATAGGACTTGAAATCGACAGCATGACGATCATGGGCCGAAAGGGTCAAAGCCATACGAGCTTGCTCCTTAGCACGGGAAGGGGTTAGGTGCGGGCGCACCTCGACTACGGAAGGACACCTTGGGTCTTGATGAGGGGTTCGGAAAATCCGGACATACGTTGACAAATACAACTATAGACAGATTCCGCTAGGAATGTCAACCCCGTTCCTCACCCGGTTCTCTTCTACCTACGCCTCGGCCTTTGCCCAGGATCCACCCACGCTCCGCTCCAACTACCCTACCCGTACGGAGCCATCTCCCCCCAAACCCGTTCCAAAGTCCGCTCCGCCCCTTGAAGGAATGACCCCCATTGTGCAACCATATGAA
Source organism: Dehalococcoidia bacterium (assembly GCA_965197715.1). Classification (GTDB taxonomy): domain Bacteria; phylum Chloroflexota; class Dehalococcoidia; order Lucifugimonadales; family UBA1127. Next base: position 627,510 of record OZ240224.1, on the reverse strand, counting down.
TCAGACGGGCTAGCAAATCGGGAGACCCCCATGCTTGGCACAAACGCCGTAGACATCAAAGACCTGACCAAGATATTTAGCGGGCGCCTCATTGCCGTGAACGGTGTCACCCTGTCCGTCCCGCGCGGCGCCGTCTTCGGCCTCATCGGCTCCAACGGCGCCGGCAAGACCACCACCCTGCGCCTCGCCCTCGGTCTGCACAGACCAACCGCCGGCAGCGTCTCCGTCTTCGGCGAGCGTATGTCCGTTTGGTCAGGCGGCATGCGCCGCCGCATGGGCTTCCTGCCGCAGACCAACAACTTTCCCCCGGACATGACCCCCATCGGCTATCTGGACCTTGCCGGAAAGCTCTTCGGCATCCCCCCAGACGAGCGCAAGGCCCGCCTCTCCGCCCTCCTCCACGCCGTTGAGCTCCTCAGCGCCGCCTCCCAGCGCATCGGCAACCTCTCCACGGGCATGATCACCCGCCTCGGCATCGCTGCGTCTCTCCTCAACGACCCGGACGTCGTGCTCTGGGACGAGCCCACCATCGGCCTCGACCCTACCGGCCGCAAGTACACTCTCGACCTCATCCGGGCCCTCAGGGCCGAGGGGAAAACCCTGATCCTCTCAACCCACATCCTCCCGGACGCCGACCTCGTCTGCGACAGCCTCGCCGTCATGAACAACGGCAAGCTCATCTACGCCGGCACCGTTGGCGACATGAAGAAGCTCATCCAGCGCAACGTCGTCGACCTCGCCCTCTCCGGGGACATCGATAGCCTTGCCCACACCATGACCACCGAGGAAGAAGGCTTCCGCTGCGAGCGCGTCAACGTGGACGTCCTCCGCGTCTTCTTCGTCGATGGCCGCGACTTTGCCATCGACCTTACCCGCATGCTGGAGATCATCTCCCGGCACGGAGTCAACGTCCTCGCAATCCGCTCTGCGGGCGAAATCGAGGACGCCTTCCTGAAGCGCCTCGAAGATGACCGCCTCAAGGGCTTCTCCCGGGCCTTCGAGGGTTGACCCTCATGCTGCCTCACCCCAAACCACGGAGAAGCTAGCCGACATGGGCCCCTTCACAACCATCTTCTCCGCAGACCTTGCCAATATGGTGCGCTCCTGGGTCGTTTGGATCTGGATCACCGTCACCGTCCTCGCCGGCGGCACCGCCATCGGCATCTCCGTCTCATACATCGATGAAACCTCCTTCATCTTCTCTTGGGCGCTCTTCCTCTACGTTGCCATGGGCAGCTTCGTTGTCATGGCCATCGGCGTCAGCGCCACCTCCGCTGACCTCTCCTACCTTGGCAACGCCATCATCAGCCGCGGCGTCAACCCCGTCCAATACGTCACGGCCAAGATCCTGGCCCGCTTCTTCACCGTGGTCGTCTGCTTCCTCCTCGTCGTCCTACCTATCGGCTTCCTCCTCATGGTCCAGGGCGGCAACAACGATATGACCACTCAGGGCGTTCTCGTGGGCCTCGGATACGTCCTCCTCCTCCTCTGCATCCTCGTCATGCTTGCCGTCACCTTCAGCACCCTCATCAGCAACATCCTCCTGTCCTTCTCCCTCCTCGGCATCATCTGGTATTCTGCCCTTGGCGCCTTCGTCTTCCTCCGCGCCCCAACGTTCACCGCCGACGGCATCCTCGGCGACCTGCCGAGCATCCTCCAGGGCGCCGTCGACATCAATGCCCATCTCATGAACCTTGGCTATCTCTGCATCCCCCTCCTTCTCCTCCCTGCCCTCGCCATCCTCTTCTTCGGGAATCGCGACTTGTAGAGCCCGTCTCATAGAGCTGGGTTGTCGGGGTCACCGGTCTCCTGCTCCCCCGTCATATGCTATGATTGCTCCGGCCATTAGTCCCCGCGCCTCCTGGCGCGGACCACACGGGCGCGTGCCCTCGAGCAGCCATGCGATTCGACTTTGCCAGACGAGACCCCTACCCCGTTGAGGAGTACCTTAGCCTCCTCCAAGAAGAAGTCCACGACGGGAACGCCCGCTTGGAGCACCCCTTCGTCCGCCTCCTCTTTGAAGGGCATCTGGCGCGTGAGCAGCTTCAAGGATGGGCCAAGCAGGACTACGCCCTCAAGAAGTGCCCCACCTGGTGGAACGCCGGCCGCCTCCTCAACGCACCGAGCCTCTCCGTCCAGCGCCGCCTCGCCAAGTCCCTCATAGAGGAGCTTGGAGAGGAGGGCGGCGGCCACACCGACATGTACCTTCGCTTCGGCCAGGCCCTCGGCATCGCTGAGCAGGACATGGAGCATGCTCCACTCCTCCCCAGCACCGTCCTCGCCGTCGATGAGCTCATGGCCATCAATCGCGACCGCCACGTCGTCGAAGCCCTCGCATCCGGCAGCGTCGCCGGCGAAGCCATCAACGTGGAGTTCTGTACCCGCTTCCTCCAGGCAAATGAGCGCGTCTACCACATCCCCCGCGAGGCCCTTGCGTGGTTCGAAGAGCACGTCGTCGCCGATGCCGGCCACAGCAGCCTCGGCGAAACCCTCGTCCTGGAAATGGCCGCCGCCAAGGAGGTACAGGACCGCGTCTGGGACGCCGTGGTCAGGAGCAAGGCCGTCTACTGGGTCTTCTTCGACGGCCTCTATCAGGCCTACGTTCTCGGCGGGCCCCTGCCGCATCCCCACTACGAGCCGGGGCGGCATCTGCCCCTGCATTACCCCTTCCAGCGCTACTAGCAGCCCGCGCGCGGCGATGGGAAAGGACGGCTCCCATGAGCACCAAGGGCTACGTGGACGCCGACGGCCACGTCCGCGACCGCGATAGACACTACCGCCGGTACCTGGAGGAGCCCTACAACCGCCGGCTTGCCGTCTCCGGAGGACCCGGTGACACCTTCGACCGCCCCATGTTCGAAACCCTCGGCGGCCCGGAAGACGTCACTGCCGCCATCTGGCTCTCCATGCTGGACCAGGGAGGCGTCGAGTCCACGGTCCTCTATCCCACTACCGGCCTGACTGTGGGGTTCATTCAGGAGCCGGATTTCGCCGTCGCCTTCTGCCGCGCCTACAACAGCTACCTCTCTGAGGAGTTCATCAAGGTCAGCCCCCGCCTGCAGGCCGTCGCCCTGGTCCCCCTCCAGGACCCGGCCGAGGGCGCCAAGGAGCTCCGCCGCGCCGTCACGGAGCTGCACATGTGCGGCGTCATGCTCCCCGCAGACGGCCCCTTCCTCCTCGGCAGCCGGCATCTCGATCCCCTCTACGACGAAGCCCAGCGGCTGGACGCCATGGTCGCGGTCCACGCCACCGGCTCCCTGCGCGGACGCGGGCTCGACGAGTACCTCTTCCAGCACCTCCTCCATGCCCATACCCTCTCCCACGCCGGCGCGCAGATGCGGCAGATGACCAGCATCGTCTACGACGGCGTTCTCGAGCGCTTCCCAAACCTCCGCATTGCCTTCCTGGAAGCCGGCTGCACCTGGGTGCCCTACTGGATGGACCACATGGATGAGGAGTTCGAGTTTCGCGGTCAGCGAGAGGCCCCTACCCTCACCAGAAAGCCCAGCGACTACGTCCGGTCCCCCAACGTCTACGTCGCCTGCGAGCCCGAGGAGCAACTGCTGCCCCAGGCCCTGCGTATCATCGGGGAAGACTCCATCCTCTACGCCTCGGACTTCCCCCACTGGGACGGCACATATCCAGAGTCCCTCCATGAGCTCGAGGGGCGCGAGGACCTGACCGAGGAGCAGAAGCGCAGGATTCTCATAGACAATCCCAAGCGGCTCTACGGCCTTGCATAGCCGCGGAGGACTGGCGCCTCGGGCGCCGGGATGGCATACTCGGGAGCGTCCAAACACTCCCTTGGCTATCCCCGGACGGACGGGGTTTCCATACAGAGTCCCTTGGGTTGAGACGCACGGCCCCTTCCCGGACCAGACGAACAGCGGCGGGACGATTAGGAGGCTCAGATGCTGACTCTGCAAGAGAACGAGCTGCTGACCCGCACCGGCCCCGGGACGCCCATGGGTCAGGTCATGAGAAGGTACTGGGTGCCTGCCCTCCTCTCCTGGGAGCTGCCGGAGCCGGACTGTCCTCCCATTCGGGTAAGGCTCCTCGGCGAAAGCCTCATCGCTTTCCGCGACACCAAGGGGCGCATCGGCTTCCTCGACGAGTTCTGCCCCCACCGCGGCACCTCCCTCTGGCTCGGCCGCAACGAAGAGTGCGGCCTCCGCTGCGTCTACCACGGCTGGAAGTTCGACGTCGACGGCAGCTGCGTCGATCAGATGAACGAGCCCGTGCAGTTCAAGGAGAAGGTCCACGCCACCGCCTATCCCTCCCTCGAGCTCGGGGACGTCGTCTGGGTCTACATGGGCCCCCCGGGCAGAGCACCCGCGCCCCCCCGGTTCGAGTGGACCCAGGTCCCTCCCGAGCAGCGCACCGTCACCAAGGTCGTCGAAGAGTGCAACTGGCTCCAGGCCCTGGAGGGCGGCATCGACACCTCCCACGCCCCCATCCTCCACCGCGCCCTCAGAAGCAATCCGTCCCAGCCCGGCATTCCCCTCGACGACGCCTTCGTCCAGGCCGGCGCTCCCATCCTCCAGGTCGATAACACCGACTACGGCTACCGCTACTTCGGCGTCCGCGACCTCGACGCCGACCGCGTCTATGCCCGCGGCTATCACTACGTCATGCCCTGGACCCAGCTTCGCCCCGGAGGCCGCGGCAAGTACAACCAGACCCACGGCCACTTCTGGGTCCCCATCGACGACCACACCTGTCTCGTCTGGAACTGGTACTACAGCTTCGACGGCCCCCTCGCCAAGGAGGACGAGGACCCCCAGGGCAGCGGCAACAGCTTCACTACGGACATAGACGCCGCCAACGGCTTCCGCGCCCGTAGGAACAGGAGCAACGACTGGCTCATCGACCGCCAGGCACAGAAGACCGACACCTTCACCGGCATCGCCGGCGTCAATACTCAGGACCGCGCCGTCCAGGAGCTCATGGGCCCCATCGTCGACCGTTCAAGGGAGCACCTGGGACCCGCGGACCAGGCCGTCATCGCCGCGCGCAAGCTCCTCCAGCAGGCCGTGCGCACCGTCAGCGACGGCGCCGACCCCCCGGGCGTCGCCCCCACCTACTACGATCTTCGCGCCATCGACGCCATTCTCCCCAAGGACGTCAGCTGGCACGAAGCCCTCTGCCGGGAGATGTACCCCACCCCCACGTGATCCCCGGCTACCCGCCTCCCAACTCCGACGCCATCGCCTGGGCAAACCGCGTCACCACGTCCTGCGCCTTCCTCTTGATGACGGACTGCCCCAGCCCCGCGATCTTTCCCATCACCACAATGTCCGCCGTCGTGCTCAGCGCCGTCCCTCCTCCCGCCCTCTCCTCCAGCGTTACCTCCAGCTCCACTCGGGTCGATGCGGCCAGTTTCCTGTCCCTCCCCTCCGCACGCAGGCGCACCAAACGGCCCGCCACCCGCTCCACCACCCGGACGTCCATCTCGAAACGGGCCCGAAAGGGCCCCACCCGCTCCTCCGTCACCACCGTGTACCGCTCGCCCGGCTCCACCTCCCGTGCCTCCTGGCAGCCGGGAAGGCAACGGGCCAGCCGCTCCACGTCCCAAAGGAACGCCCACACCCCGGCCGAGTCAGCCGGGACCTCGATTCGCTGCTCGAAACGCATCCTTCGCTCCACTATCAGACTCGCCGCCACAGGTTGGCGGCGGCCGGCGCGCCCACTTCGGCATCGTACACCACGCGCAACCCCGCGGTTGTACCGGCAGCGGCCCCGGCAGCCGCCGTCCGGGGTTTGTCGGAGGATGCAGCCTCACCCGCCCGCTCCTTGCCCAATCAGCGTATAATCCGGCTGATAGTCCAAGTCTTCCAATCGTGCGTGTGGAGGTGGCTATGACCAGCAAGGGCTCCATTCTGGTGGGCACTATCGGACAGGGTGTCATGCGCAGCGACGATGACGGCGAGTCCTGGGTCCGCTCCAGCGTCAATCAGGGCATGCACTCGGACTGTATTACTAAGGTACTTGCCTCCGACCAACGGCGCCCCCGCGTCGTCTTTGCCGGCACCGACCTCGGCCTCTACCGCAGCGACGACGCCGGCGAGCACTGGCAGCTTGAACAAACCCCGATGGACGGCCAGATGGTCTGGGCCCTCGCCATAGACCCCGTGGACCCGGACGTCGTATTCGCCGGGACCGGCACGCCCAACACGCCCGGCGTCTTCCGGTCCGGGGACGGCGGCAAGGCTTGGGAGCGCTGCGACGTGGACATCGCGGAGACCTGCCCCAACGTGGGAATCCCCCGCGTCACCGGCATCGCCATAGACCCCTCGGACCACATGAGCGTCTGGGCAGGACTGGAGGTCGACGGCCTCCGCCACAGCGCCGACGGCGGCTGCACCTGGCAGCGCGCCGCCGCCGCCATCCCAAACACAGACGTCCACAACGTTCTCGTCGCCGGCGACAGCCCCAAGACAGTCTTCACCGTCGTCAACAACGACGTCTGGACCAGCGTCGACAACGGCGATTCCTGGCGCCCCGTCGGCGCCCGCGACGCCTTTCCCTGGTCGTACCCCCGCGGCATCGCCTCCAGGCCCGACGACCCCAACGTGGTATTCGTCACCATCGGCGACGCCACCCCAGGGCGCATCGGGACCGTCATGCGCTCCAGCGACGCCGGCAACACCTGGGAGAGCCTCCCTCTTCCCCACCAGCCCAACTCCGCCATGTGGACCGTGAGCGTCTCACCCGCCGCGCCGGACCTCGTCCTTGCCGCCAGCCGCTACGGTTACCTCTACCGCAGCGATGACGGCGGCGACTCCTGGACCAAGCTGTGGCGCGAGTTCGGCGAGGTCTCGTCGCTGCTGTGGCTCCCAAGCGACGCCTGATTCCGCCCATCGCGTCCATGCCCTCCGCATCACGATAGACTAACCAGAACCTGATCCTCAGGAGAAGGCCCCATGAGCCCAGAGCGACTGAGAGTCGGCATCATCGGCGCCAGCGTCAACGCCATGTGGGGCCCCCGCGCCCACGTCCCGGCCGTCCAGGCACTCCCGGAGTTCGAGCTAGCCGCCGTCTGTACCGCCCATCCGGAAACCGCCGCGGAGTCCGCGGCGAAGTTCGGCGCGCGCCTCGCCTTCAGCGACCACCGCGAGCTCGTCAATCACCCCGATGTCGACGTCGTCACCGTCTCCCTTCGCGTCCCCTCCCATTACCGCACCACCATGGACGCCCTGGAGGCCGGCAAGCACGTCTATACGGAATGGCCCCTCGGCGCAACCCTCCAGGAGGCCGAGGAGATGGCGGCCCTGGCGCGCGCCAAGGGCGTCCGCGTCATGGTGGGGCTCCAGTCCCGGGGGTCCCCGCCCCATCTGTACCTGAAGGAGCTCGTGGAGGACGGCTACGTCGGCGATGTTCTCGTCTCCCGCATGCAGTACATCTCCGGCGGCAGCTACGAGCGCACCTCCGATCGCATCTGGCAGCGCGACAAGAGCGCCGGCGCCAACCCCATGACCATAGCCTTCGGACACGCCGTCGACGTGTTCTGCCACGCCCTCGGCAGCTTCGCTGAGCTCTCCACCGTCGTCAGCACCCAGGTGCCCCAGTGGTATGAGACGGACAACCAGCGTTTCGTGGACGTCACGTCGCCGGACAACGTCCTCGTCAGCGGGCGCCTCCAGGGCGGCGCCGTTGCCTCCGTCCACGTCGGAAACGTCCACCACCACGCCAGCGGGTACCGCCTTGAGGTGTACGGTACGGAGGGCACCCTGGTCACAACCGGCCCACAGGGACCCAACACGGGCCAGGTCACTGTCATGGGCGGAAAGGCGGGCGGCGATTTGGAGGAGCTCCCTGTGCCTGGCCGTCTGGCCTGGGTGCCGGAGGAGACCCCTCAGGGCGCGCCCTTCAACGTCGCCCAGATGTACCGTCGCTTCGGCGAAGCAATCCTCCACGGCGAGAACGCCCAGCCGGACTTCGACGACGCCGTGAGCCTCCACAAGCTCCTCGACGCCATCCAGCAGTCGTCCGATGAAGGACGGCGCGTCACCATCGACGCCGCCCCGTGATCGACAGCGTCCTTGCCCAGCTCTTCACCAGCCCAGACACGCCCTTCCCCCCGGAGTTCTTCCGCAGGCAGGACGAGTCCGTCGACCCCCTCTTCTACCTCCAGCCCCGTCTCGTCGTCCACATCGACGACGCTGCCATCGCCGCCATTGGCGACTTCTTCCGGCAGCAGCTGCCGCCCCAGGGCGTCGTCCTCGACCTCATGAGCAGCTGGCGCTCTCATCTTCCCGACGACCTCGACCTGAACAGCCTCGTCGGCTTGGGGCTCAACAGCATCGAGATGGCGCAGAACCCCAAGCTCGACGATTGGGTCGTCCACGACCTCAACGCAGACCCGGCCCTCCCCTTCGAGGACGACACCTTCGACGCCGCCGTCGTCACCGTGTCCATCCAGTACATGGTGAGGCCCGTCGAGGTCTTTCGAGACATGCGCCGTGTCCTCAGGCCCGGCGCCGGTTTCCACGTCATCTACTCCAACCGTATGTTCCCCACGAAGGCAGTCGCCATCTGGCAGGCCCTCGACGACCGCCAGCGGGGCGGCCTCGTCGCCGCCTACTTCCGCAAGTCCGGTGGATGGGACGCGCCCCGCATGCTCGACATCACCCCCGCCGTTCCCAGCGCCCCCACAGACCCCGTCTACGTCGTCGCCGCCCACAAGCCTGCGCCCTAGCCGCTCACACTGCCCCCTGCCCCGCCGCACCTCCTGCCAACTGATCACCCCCCGCACCGACTGCGGAAGCGCCCTCGAATGGGATATAATGATGGTGCACACAGCGCTGCGGTCTCCCGGACCCGGACTGTCCGCACCTACTGTCAGAGAGGAAGCATCATGCTCAGATTCGCGGAGGAGATCATACTGCTGCTGCTCAACGATGATGACGGCAGGCTCGCCGCCATTCCCAACTGGTCCCTCGACTATGCCCTCGCCGGTGGCGTCCTGATGGACCTCGCCCTCGAAAACCGCATCGACACCGACCTCCAAAAGCTTGTCCTCATCGATCCTACCCCCACCGGCGACGATCTCCTTGACCAAACTCTCGCCGACATCCAGGGCGGCGAAGAACGCGACGCGCGCTACTGGGTTGAACGCACCGCCGACCGCGCCCCCGCCATCCGCCAACAGGCCCTCGAAAGACTCATCGAACGCGGCATTCTCGAATCCCGCGAGGACCGCTTCCTCTGGGTCTTCCGCTCCAGGACCTACCCCAGCATCGACGGCAAGGCCGAGCGCGAGGTCAAGCTGCGCATCATGGGCGTCCTCTTCAGCGACGAAGTCCCGGACCCTCGCGACGTCGTCATCATCGCGCTCGCCAACGCGTGCGGCATCTTCAAGGGCCTCCTCTCCGGCCGGGAACTGCGCGAGGCCTCCGACCGCATTGAGCAAGTACGCAAGCTCGACCTCATCGGCCAAGCCATGACCCAAGCCATCCGCGACCTGGAGCTAACAGTCGCCGCCTCCGTTTACCCCCACACCTACTAGCTCCACTCGCAGCCCCTTGGGGACCGGTTCATTCGCATCACGCCTGCCGATTGCCGAGGCGGTGTGTCAGGTAACCCGGGTCATCGGCGCTGCATCGGCGCGCAAAATGGGTGACGGTTCGCCCTCTCGCTCGCCCACCGAGCAACCGCCGCCCTCCAACCGCGCCACGAAGCGTTACATGATCAGCGACTCATGCACCTCGATCTCGCATCCCTCCATCCATCCAACGTGTGGGTGACCCTGGAGTAGCGCCAGCGCCCCCTCCATGTCGTCCGCCTGCAGGATCGAGTAGGCCACGACGCCCCGCTCGCTTGGGTTGCTGCCCGATTCCGAGATCCTTACCCCTCCACCCAGCGGTGTCCCCATGTCGACCAGTCCCTCTCCGCACCTCTGGGCCCACGCCATCCAGGCCTCCATGTCCTTCGGTGTGCCTTTGCTCATCCACTCCGTCGCTGACACCGACGCATGATAGGTCACGACATACTTTCCCATCCGGTAGACCTCGCTTCTCGGAGTATGTATCCCGAGAACCATGATAGTCATTCGCCCCGAGCAGTGCCAACGGCGCCGGATGCGCCGCACACCTGGGAGGTAAAGCGCGCGCCCGCCCTTCACCCGACGGCTTCCGGCGCTGCGGACCCGTCCGTCCTCTGCCCGCCCTTGCGGCACCGGCATGGCAGGTGGTACAAAGTCGGTAGTAGGTCACAATTGCCGCCAAGTGGCGCAGTCCTGAAGGGAGCGGTATGTCAGTCAGGTCAGCCGCGGTGCTGATGGCCGCGGCCGCCGGCCTGCTCATCGCCTCCATTGCGTGCGATGGTACCGCCCCGCAGGCGCCAAGCGCGTCTGCTCCCCTGAAGATCGCGCTGCTGCTCGACTTCACAGGCTCCCCGGAGGCGTCGGCCGGCAGGAAGCGCGCCTTCGATCTCGCGATCATGCACGTCAACGAGGGCGGCGGTGTGCTTGGACGGCCCGTCGAAAGCGTCGTCGCCGATACCACTCGCGACCCCCTCGTCGCTGTCCGGGAAGCGCGCCGTCTCATAGAGGTGGCGGGCGCCCATGCCATCGTCGGTCCCAACGCGAGCGCCGCTGCGTTGCCCATTGCGGAGACCGTGAGCGGGCCCGCCGCCATTCCCACCATCAGCCCGTCGGCTACGTCCCCCCAGCTGACCAGCGCCGCGGACGACGGCTACTTCTTCCGCACGACCCTCTCCGATACCGCTCAGGGTCCGGTCCTCGCGCGTGTGACCCGGGAGCGTGGCTTCGACAGCGTCGGCGTGATCTACCGCGACGACCCCTATGGCCAGGGTCTGGCCCGGAGCTTCGACGAGGCGTGGGGCGGGACGATACGAGCCGTTTCCGTCAACGCGGCGCCGACATCGTACCTGCCCGCGCTGCGGGAGTCCGCAAGCGCCGGCGCCCAGGCCCTGGTGGTCATCACCTTTGCGGATGAGGCGCTGGCCATCGTCCGGGAAGCGCTTGACCGGGGCATCTACAGCCAGTTCGTCTTCGGCGACGCCGCCAAGAGGCTGCGTTTGGTCAGCGAGATCGGAGGCGCGCGGCTCGGCGGGATGTACGGCACCGCGGGGGCCTCCGCTCCCGACAGCGCCGCCGCGGCCGGCTGGGAGGCCGCTTTCATGGCCCGCTACGCCCAGCTGCCCGTTCTTCCCTACGTGAAGGAGACCTACGACGCGACCATCGTCATCGCCCTCGCCGCCCAGGCCTCCGGCAGTGTCGACGGGCCGGGCATCCGCGACCACTTGCGCGCAATCGGCGGCCCCCCGGGCCGGACCGTCCTCGCGACGCCCGCAGGTGTTGCCGACGGTCTTCGCCTGCTCGCCGAAGGCCGCGACGTCGACTATGAGGGCGCCGCCAACAGCCTGGACTGGGACGACGATGGCGACCTCCGGCGCGGCTACATCGGCATCTGGCGCTTCACCGGCGACGAACGCATAGAAGACCTCGAGGCCGTCCTCTTCCAGTACTAGCGGCCCGCCTGTGCCGTCCACGTGCTCGAGACGACGTGGCGGCGGGTGCTTGAATGCGGCGGGCCCGACGGCGACGCCTCGGGCGCGGCGACCGAAGGCGCACATCCGCGCCCATGAGGAATGCAACTCCGCCATCCCACGGGAGGAGGATTGAGGAGCGCGGAGTTCCCGAGACCCCATCCGGCAATCTTGACATCTATTTATCTAATGGTGTAAATTTATAGACACCACTACATAAGGATAAAAAGTGCCCGCATGACGACACTCGCCCAGAACCCTTTCCGCCCCGGCGCAGGCCACCCGCCGCCTTACCTGGCCGGGCGCGAGCAGGAGAAGCAGGAGTTCGAGCGGCTATTGCAACAGCAAGTCATCGTGGACAACCTCGTCCTCACGGGCCTCCGAGGCGTCGGCAAGACGGTGCTCCTGAACATCCTTGAGCCGATGGCAAGCGCCCACAGATGGCTCTGGATTGGCAACGACCTCTCCGAAGCGTCGAGCCTCAACGAGGAGAACCTCTCCACTAGGCTGTGCACTGACCTTGCTGTCGCCACCTCCACGTTCAAGATCGGCGATCAGCGCGTGCGTCACGCGGGACTCACGGCCCGCGAGGAGACCACGCCCCTAACACTGAACTACGAGACACTGCGGGCCATCTGGGACGAAACGCCGGGGCTGACCTCGGACAAGCTGAAGGCGATCCTTGAGATGACCCGGGACACAGTCCAGCTGAACGGCATCCGCGGCATCGTCTTCGCTTACGACGAGGCGCAGAACCTGGCCAACCACCCAGCCCAAGACCAGCACCCCCTCTCCCTGCTCCTAGACGTGTTTCAGTCCATCCAGCGCAAGGGCATCCCCTTCATGCTCGTGCTCGCTGGCCTGCCCACACTCTTCCCAAAACTCGTCGAGGCCCGAAAGTTTGCTGAGCGCATGTTCCATGTGGTAACGCTGGACCGGTTGAGCCGGAAGGACTGCGATGACGCGGTTCTCAAGCCCATTGAGCAGGCCCAGTCGCCCGTGAGGTTCTCACAGCAGTCTCTCGGGCTCATTTACGAGGCGAGCCTGGGGTACCCCTACTTCGTCCAGTACGTGTGCAAAGAGGCGTTCGACATCTGGATTCACACACCAGGCGCCTCTATCCCGATGGGAGACATCATGCGGAAGCTGGACGCCGACTTCTTCGCAGGGCGGTGGGCTAGGGCCACCGACAGGCAGCGCGACCTCCTCACCATCATCGCTCACCTGGAGAAGGCTGCCGGCGAGTTCACTGTCCAGGACATCGTCGCGGCGTCCAAGCACTCCTCACGGCCATTCAGCGCCAGCCACGTGAGCCAGATGCTCGTCACGCTGGGCGAGGCGGGGCTCGTCTACAAGAACCGATGGGGGCGGTACTCACTGGCGGTTCCGCTGCTGGACGAGTTCATCCGGCGTCAGGAGGCGGAGGAGGCTCGCACTTTGCGTTGACAGGCCTTGGAGGGCGGACCAGGGACGGCAGCCCGTTGAGGGGCTAGTGAACATCGAAAGGGGGCAGCGCCGCCGCCGCAGCTTGGCGCCGCCGGGAGACCGCTCGGCGTACAATACCCCCAGACTACTCGCTGGTGAGGTTTGGTATGACGTACACCCTGCGCATCGACGTTCACGCTCACTACATCCCCTCGTCCCTCCCGGAGCTCGCCAGCCGGCGCGGCAGCTTCGGCCCCCCAGCCAACATGCGCGACAGCCTCTCCGACCTTGACCAGCGCGTCAGGGACATGGACGAGCGCGGCGTCGACATCCAGCTCGTCTCCGCTCCCCCCAACGTGCAAAACTCGGACGTCGACGTCTGCCGGCAGATGAACGACGCCACCGCAGAGGCCGTCGCGGGCTCCCGCCGCTTCATTCCCCTCGCCACCCTTCCCATGCAGGAGCCGGAAGCTGCCGCCGCCGAGCTCGAGCGCTGCGTCAAAGAGCTCGGCTTCCGGGGCGCGGAGATCCTCACCAACGTCAGGGGCGAGAACCTCCACGAGCCGCGGTTCGCGCCCCTCTACCGCAAGATGGAGGAGCTCGACGTCGCCGCCTTCGTTCACCCCCAGAACGTCCTCGGCGCCGACCGTCTCGGACAGTTCTTCATGAACAACATCATCGGCAACCCCAGCGATACCGCCGTGGCCGCGGGATGCCTTATCTTCGGCGGTGTCCTCGACGAGATGCCCGGCCTCCGCTTCGTCCTCGCCCACGGTGGCGGCACATGCCCCCTCCTCCGCGGGCGCTGGGAGCACGCCTGGCGCCAGCACCTCATCCTCGACACACCCATCACCAGGCCTCCCTCCGAGTACTTCTCCAAGCTCTTCTTCGACACCCTTACCCACAGCGCGCCCGTACTGAGCTACCTCGTCGACACTGTGGGCCCCGAGCGGGTGATGCTCGGCAGCGACTACCCCTTCGGCATGGGCGACTACACCCCGCCCGTCAGCGTGCAGGCCCTCCCGCGCCTGACCGACGCCCAGCGCGACGCCATCTTCTCATCGAACGCCATCCGCGTCTTCAGCCTCGATCTCTGAGCGATGCACGGCCGCGCGGACCTCACGGTTGGGCGGTCGTACCGAATCGAGCACGCCAGGCCTCAAAAGCAGGTTGGCATGAGTGATACACTACTGTCGCGGGCCCACCGGGCGATCGGCCGAGACGGCTGACGAAAGACTCAAGCACCGGGGCCTGGGGGATCAACGTTAGCTCATAGGTGGTACCGACCGGGGCCACAGGCACACCGGAAGCAGGGTCACAACACAATCCAGTCTTGTGGAAGGGAGGCTTTATGAGAGTACTACGCACGGCATGGATGGGTCTATTGGGTGTCCTGGCGTTGCTGACGGTCGCAGCCTTGGCCTGCGACGGGGACGGCGGCGGCGACACCTTCAAGATTGGCGTGATGGAGTCCGTCACCGGCCCCGGCGAGACCTACGGCAACGTCGCCGTCCAGGCCAAGCAGATGGCTGTGGACGAGATCAACGCTGCGGGCGGCATCAACGGTCGCACCCTGGAGCTGATCGTCGAAGACTCCAAGTGCAGCGCCCAGGACTCCATCACCGCATACAAGAAGCTGACCGACGTGGACGGCATCAAGATCATCCTCGGCACCTCGTGCAGTGGCGCAATGCTCGGCGCCGCACCCCTCGCCGAAGAAGACGGCGTGGTCCTCTTCTCCGGACTGGCGACCAACCCCGACATCGCCGGCGCCGGGGACTACATCTTCCGTACCTCCATGAGCGACCTCCAGCTGGGCATCGACACCGGCAACGTCCTCTGGGCCGACGGTATCCGCACCCTGGCTACAATTACTGAGACCACCGACTACGCCGAGGGCGTTCGCCGCACCTCCGTTGCCCAGTTCGAAAAGCGCGGCGGCCGCGTCGTGGCCGAGGAGCGCTACGGTTCCGACGTCACTGACTTCCGGAGCCAGATCACCAAGCTCATCGGCGCCGACCCCGACGCCATTCACATCGCCGCCCAGGCCGAATCCAGTGGCGGCACCATCGTCAAGCAGATTCGTGAGTTGGGCTATGAGGGCCCCCTCTACTCGGAAGTCGTCCCGATCGGCGCCACGGCCCTGGAGGTCGCCGGCGAGGCTGCCACGGGCCTCAAGGCCATCACTGCGGATCTGGACCCGGCCAATGCCAAGGCTCAGCAAGTGCTCTCCAACTTCAGGACCCGCTACCAGTACGTCACCCTGCCCTGGTACATCGGCTCCGCCTACGACGACGTGTACATCACCGCCGAGTGCCTCAAGACGACCGACGACGCCCAGGACGCCGACGGCTTCCGCGACTGTCTCTACGGCATCACCTGGAGCGGCGCCATCGGTGACAGCTACAGGTTCGACGAAAACGGCGAGGTTGTCGGACTTGCAAACGTCGTCGTGCAGGTCCTGCCTGCCGCCAACAGGACCGAAGACAACCAGGGCTACCGGGTCTTGGGCCCCGCTCCAACCGGGTAGCACCGGACGCCCATCCCGCCACGGTGGGGTTGGCCTTCCGGCCGCAGCCAACCCCACCGCATCACCAGCACAAGGCGCTTCGGGTTCGCCGGCGTCTACCATGGATGCTGTAGAATGTCGGTGTTGACTGGAATGGCTGGCAATCGCTACCGATGTAGCCGTATGTGTGGGCCCTTTTGTTGAGCCTACGTAGTCTTCAGGGCCGCCTTCCCGCAAAGCTGCAGCTCACGGGCAGCCAGCTCTTGGCAATCATCGCCGTCACCCTGGCGATTGCCTACATTAGCTGGAAGATCGGCCAGTCCCCCGACCAGGCGCTGCAGTTCGCCTTCAACGGTATTTCCGTGGGCGCCGTCTACGCCCTCCTGGCAATGGGCTTCACCGTCGTCTACAGCACCGTGTGGTTCTTCGACCTCTACTACGGCGCAGCCGCGGCCATGGGCGCCTACGGTGTCTTCTACCTCAGGTCGCGTGACGTAGTGGCAGGCCAGTACCAGGTCAACGACCTCTACGTCAACATCATCCTTGCCGCTGTCGTAGCCGGCGTGGTTGCCTGGGTCCTCCACGTGAGCCTCAATCCGCGCCTGCGGAGCCGCCTCGACCGCAGGCTTCTGCGTGGGTTGGGCGCGCTGATGTCCGCCGGCGCAGGCGTCTACACCGGGCTCGTCCTCTCCTTTCCCGACGCGCTCAACGTCATGCTCAGCCCCGCCATCGGCCTGGTCGCGGCCCTCACCTTGCTCTGGGTCCTCCATCGAGCCTATCGACGGATGCGGTCCCAAGCCGCCTCCGCGGCCCTCTACGCACTCGCCGCCGTCCCCGCGACAGCGGCCGGCGCGTTCTGCGGCTTTCTCGTCGCCAACGCCCCCTGGACCAACCTCTATCTGAGCTGGGTCGTGTCATGCCTGCTTGCCGGATGCGTGGGCATGGCCCTCTATCGGGGCCTCTACGTTTACATGCGCCGGCGGGCCCGCTCCCCTCTCATCATGCTTGTTGCCTCCCTCGGCATCATCCTGACCATCACAGCCCTCATCATCCTCGTCTTTCAAAGCACGCCGCGCCCTCTCCCCGAAGCCTTCGGCAGCACCCCATGGACCATTGCCGGGGCAAACATCAAGGGGTTCAACCTCTTCACCGTCGGCGTCGCCCTCGTGGGTTTTGTAGCCCTCCTTCTCCTTCTCAAGCGGACCGCATTCGGGAAGTCCGTACGCGCCATCGGCGACGACGAAGAGGTGTCCAAGATCGTCGGAATAGACACAACCGTCGTCATCGCCATCGTATTCTTCATTGGCGCCGTCTTCGCCGCCCTGGCCGGCCTCTTGAGCGGCCACGATACCGCCATCCAGCCCAGAATGGGCCTGCTGCTCCTTCTGAAGGGCTGGATCGCATCCGTCGTTGGCGGCATAGGCAACCTCTACGGCGCCCTCGTCGGCGGTTTCGTCCTGGGACTCGTGGAGCAGTTCGGCATCTGGGACCTGGCCGGAGAATGGAAGGACGCCATCTCCTTCGTCCTCCTCATCCTCTTCCTATCATTCTGGCCCAAGGGCCTCATACCAAGGAAGTAGACCCATAGCTACCGACGTGCAGGTCCACAGGCGTCTGGCGTCCATGGTGCGCCATCCCCGCGAGGCGTGGCTCCTCTTCCGGGGCAACCTTGGGCTGTCCGCAACGCTGATCATCATCATCTGGGCCGTCGCGTTCATGATCTGGCGGGGCCCCGGGTTCGCCGTCACCCTTGGGACCGTCTTCGGCATTTGGGCCATCCTCGCCGTAAGTCTGAACCTCGTCGTTGGGTACACCGGCCTGCTGTCCGTTGGGCATATCGGCTTCTTTGGCATCGGCGCCTACTCCGTCGCCATCCTCACCTCCAACCCCTCCTACGAGCAGCTGCGCACGGAGGCGATACCCGTCCTGGCCTGGCCCTTCTTCGCCGCCCTGCCCGTGGGCATCCTCATGGCCGGTCTTGTGGCGCTGGCCGTCGGCCTCGTCTTCGACCGCTTCCGGGACGACATCTTCGTCCTCGTCTCCTTTGGCTTTGCCATCATCGCCTTCAACGTCTTCCTCAACTGGCGAAGCCTTACCCGCGGAGCCTTCGGCATCCACGAGATTGCCACCCCCGCCATCGGCGGCTGGATCTTCAATGACCCCTTGGAATTCCTGCTCCTCGTCCTCGTGTTCCTTGCACTCGTTGTCCTCGTCTCCTGGTTCATCGTCACCTCCTCCTTTGGACGCGTGCTCACCGCCATCCGGGAGGACGAGCAGGCCATAGAGGTCTTCGGCTACCAGGCAACTCACTACAAGCTGGCCGTCTGGGTGATTTCGGCGATGATGGCCGGACTCGCCGGGGGGCTCTTCAGCAGTTGGACCAGCTTCATCGACCCCAACTCCTTTGTCCTTCTGGAGTCCATCCTTCTCGTGTCCATCGTGATCCTCGGCGGGCTCGCCACCATCGGTGGTTCCCTCCTCGGCGCCCTGGCCTTTGTGCTCCTGGAGGAGGGCATGCGCTTCCTGCCCTTTCTCCCCAACGAGCACGTCGGCCAGGCCAGGCAGGTGGTCCTTGGCGTCATGCTCGTCCTGCTCATGCTCTTCAGGCCGCAGGGCCTCCTTGGGAACTACAAGCTATGAACTATGCCGTGGAGACCCAGGATATCGTCAAGCACTTCGGCGGCGTGATGGCCGTGGACCATCTGAGCATGTCCATTCCGCGCCAGGGAGTCACCAGCATCGTCGGACCCAACGGCTCCGGCAAGTCGACCCTCGTCAACCTCCTGAGCGGTGTCTTGCCCCTGGACGGCGGCATGGTGATCATCCACGGCGCCGCGCTCAGCGTCGTCAAGGCCCACGAGACCCCCGCCCACGGCATCACCCGCACCTTCCAGGACGTGCGCCTCTTCGATCAAATGACCGTGTGGGACAATATCATGGTGGTGCTGACCAACCGCCGTCTCTTCCCGTCCCTCGTGGAGCGGACCAAGGCCGGCCACGTGGAAAGGGCCCAGCGCGTCCTGGAGAATGTGGGCATGTGGGAGCGGCGCCGTGTGCTGGCCATGAACCTGTCCTACGGCCAGCGCAAGCTCCTTGAGATTGGACGAGCAATGGCCCTGGACGTCCAGGCCTACCTCTTCGACGAACCCTTCGCAGGCCTCTTCCCCCAGATGCTGGAGCAGGTCAAGACCATCATGAAGCAGATGCGCGACCAGGGCCGCACCATCATCTTCATCTCCCACAACATGGATATCGTCCGTGAGCTGTCGGACCGTATATTCGTTCTGGACAGCGGCATCCTCCTCGCCGAGGGTGACGTGGAGGACGTCTTGAACCGGCCAGAGGTCATTGAGGCCTACCTCGGCGCATGAACCCGGACCGGAGTCATCCCGGTGGTGACCAAGAGATGAGCACCTCAGAGAGTACCAACGGCGGCATGGTCCTACACCTCGCCGACGTTTCCGTGCGGTACGGCGCCGTTGCCGCCCTCGACCGCGTGTCCCTGGGCGTCCGCGACGGGGAGATGGTGGCCGTCATGGGCCCCAATGGCGCCGGCAAGTCCACCGTCCTCAAGGCTGTCATGGGCCTGGCCCCCGTCGTGGGCGGGGACGTCTTCTGGCGCCAGCGGCGGCTGGCCGCCGCCACCCACGAGATCGTGAAGGAGGGCATCGCCTTCGTTCCCCAGGGCAGGCGCGTCTTCACCCATCTCACCATCGCCGAAAACCTGGAGATGGGCTGCCTCTACCTCAACGACAAGCGGGAAAAGCAGCGCCGCCTCGATGCCGTCATGGAGCTCTTCCCCGTTCTGCACCAGAAGCGCCGCGACCTGGCCAGCCAGATGTCCGGCGGTCAGCAGCAGATGCTGGCCCTGGGCCGCGGCCTCATGGCGGACCCCGAGATGCTCCTCCTGGACGAACCCACCCTGGGCCTCGCCCCCCGGGTCGTCAAGGAGGTCTTTCAGAAGGTCTCCGAAATCAACCAGAGGCTGCGCACCTCCATCTTCGTTGTAGAGCATAATATCAAGGGCGTCCTCGACATCGTCGACCGGGCCTACGTCCTGGACAAGGGCCGCGTGGTCCACGACGGCACGCCCCAGTCCGTCCGAGAGTCCGATGTCTTGACGCAGGTCTTCCTTGGGAAGGTCAACGCGGAGCAGGACGCGTAGGCATCGCCCGCGCGGACCCGGCGCTACGGATGAGGAAGAGACTGCCGCGACCGTCAGGCGTGCGGCGCGGCGGGAGGCAACATCGGCGAAACAGGGGATTGGGTTATCGAGACTCGCGGCCTCACCAAGGCGTTCGGCGCCATCCGCGCCGTTGACGATCTGTCTCTCCAGGTGCCGCGGGGCGGAGTCTTTGGCCTGCTTGGCCCCAACGGCTCCGGGAAGACCACCACCATGGGTATGCTCCTCGGCCTCATCCGGCCTACTTCCGGCGGCATCTGGCTCTTTGGAGACCCGGTGGAGGGCGTTCGCGCGCAGGCCCTGCGCCGCATTGGGGCGATCGTAGAGGAGCCAAGCTTCTACCCCTACCTCAGCGGGCGCAACAATCTCCGCTACTTCCAGGGCATCGGCGGCGACGCGTCCAGGCAGGAGGTGGGCCGCCTTCTGGAGCTGGTGGACCTCTCGGAGCGGGCCAACAGCAAGTTCAACACCTACTCCATGGGCATGAAGCAGCGGCTCGGCATAGCCTACGCCCTGCTCGGCGACCCCGAAGTCCTCTTCTTCGACGAGCCCACCAACGGCCTCGACCCCGCCGGCATGAACGAGGTCCGAGCCCTCATTCGAAGGTTGGGCAGCGGCGGAAGCACCGTGCTCCTCTCCAGCCACCTCCTCTACGAGGTGGAGCAGGTCTGCGACAACGTCGCCATCCTGTCGAGAGGAAGGCTCGTTGCTCAGGGGAACGTCCAGCAGATCCTCAAGGAGCGGGACGGCGTTCGCCTCACCACCACCGACGACGCGTTGGCCGCCGCCATCCTCTCAGCCCTCCAATGGGTGGACCGCGTCACAAAGGATGACGGCGCACTCCTGGTCACGGCCCCGTCGGAACGCTCCGCGGAGCTGACCGCGGCCCTCGCTCACGCCGGGGTATTCGTGCGCGAGATGTACTCCGCGAGGCGTTCTCTGGAGTCGTACTTCCTTGAGGTTACGGGCGGCAATGGAGACCCCGGCGTGGCGCGCTCGTGATGGTTGAGCTCGCAACACTGGTCCGCTGGGAGTGGTTCAAGCTGCAGCGTCGCTGGATGCCATGGATTCTTCTGGCGGTCCTCGTCCTAGTCACCCAGCTCTCCATCCTCGGGGCCTGGTTCGCATTCAACCTCTCCGGGAATGTCGCCAACGCCTTCCCCTCTGATGCCTCGTCCCGGCTTCAGGCGTTGGACCTTGACTGCGGCGACATCCTGGACGGCCGCGGCCCCAGCGTCAGCCGGCTCCGGGACCCCGGTGTCAGCCAAGCCCAAGCGGAGGAGATGCTGCGGGAGATGGAAGACGCCTGCCAGAAGCAGAGGGACTTCCGTCAACAGCTGCTGGGCGGGACCTATAGCCTGATTACCCCTCCCGGCAGCGTCGCCATCGCAGTCGGTGCGGGTCAGAGCATCGGATTCATCCTCGCGGCCATCCTGACCTCCTCCGTGATGGGTGTCGAGCACAGCTGGGGCACCGTCCGCCCCCTCCTGGTCAGAGGCGTGCGGCGGTGGCATATGCTGGCGTCCAAGCTCGCAATGTTGGCGCTGGTCATCGCTGCCGCCTTCTTGGTCATAGGTGTGCTCGCCGCGATCTCCGGGCTGCTCTTGAGGGGCTTCATCTCCGGCGCGGACGGCCTGGTCAACAACTACTCGTGGGGGAACGTGGCGGAGACCGCCGCCAAGGCTTGGTTCACCACACTGCCCGCGGCCGCCCTCGTTTGCCTCGTCGTCGTCGTAGCCCGATCGACTACAGCGGGCATCGGCGTCGGCTTCGTCTACTACATCCTCGAGCCCATCGTCGTTGCAATCTCCACCGGCTTCTTCGACCGGTTCCAGGGCGTGCGGGACTTTCTCCTGGTCTACAACATCGGCGCTTTCATGGCGGCCGGAGGAACGTCGGACGGCGGCAACCCCGTGTTCTCCATCGGCGCCGGCGCCGACAGCGCTCCGGGTGAGATGCAGTCCTTCCTGATCATCGCGGCCTACACCCTGGTCCTGGGTGGTCTGGCCTTCTACCTCTTCCATCGCCGCGACATTCCTGGCGCCAGCAAATCCTAGGCCCTCGCCGGACAAGGGGGGGGACCCGCCGTTGCTGGCTCACAGGTCCCGCCGGATGGCCGTACGCGGCGCCCTCCGCGAACGCCGCCGCACGGTGACAGCGCCGACCCGCGTGTGGGCGGCTTATGCGCGGCGGTCGTGCATCGGTCCCGGCCTAGCCTGGGCCGGTGCGCCCCTTGGTCTCGAAGAGATCCAGGTCGATGGCAAAGGCGGCCGCGAGCAGCAGCAGCCGGAACTCCTGGCCGCGCTCTGCGTCGTCAAACTCGATGCGAAAGGTATCCGCGTCCGTGAATGCCTCCCTGCCGATGCCGCCCCACTCTTTCACGATGCGCCCCGCCTGATCCCCACGGCCGTTGCTCGCGTTGAAGGTGTTCCGATGAAGCAGGCCGCCCCCAACACTCCCAATCTGGCGGTCGGTGGCATCGAAAATGCTAAACTTGCGGCTCGCTATCCCGAACTGCCTCTTCAGGGCGCCAATGGGACTGCCATTCCCGTCGCTGACGCTGAGGAGGGAGCGGAACCAATAGAACCCTCGGTTGGCGCTGAGGACCGGCTGCCCCTGTTGGTCCACCACGCGTATGTTGAGAGGCCGGTGCGATCCCAGGAATTGCCGGCTTAGCGTTCCGGACTCCTCGTACGCGTACATGATGTCGGCGCCCGCGGGCGTCAGGACCCTGTACCGGTTGGACGTCTCAAAGCCGATGAAGACCTCCAGCTGCTCAACAACCTGGCTTACAACCAGCTCCCCGTGCGTTGTCAGATCCATCGCAAACACCCCTATGTATCGTTTCGCAATGATGCACTCGGCCCGTTCCCGGTCCAACGTGCACGTTGTCGTAAGTCTATTGTGGCTTTCTGTGGTGGATTTGTCGAATTGCTGTGGTAATATTGGGGGCAATCCAGTGGGTAGCTCTGTCTTTCGTCACATCCGCTCCGGAGGTTGCCCCCTGAGGATTTGTGTGAGGGGGCTCTCGTCTTCCCTGGGTGCCCCCGCCGCGTGGAATAGACCGTTAAGGCTCTCGCTCGGGCGCGTGGCTCTCAGGGCAGGTGGCTCGCGTGGCCCGGTCCCCCGTTTCCGGCGTACGCCGGAAGGGCGTTGATTGAAGTCTGCAAGTGCCGGGAGATTCCGGGACGGGCGACCGGCGAGAAGTCGACGAACATATGGCAACAAGACGGCCGGACGAACCGCACGACGAGCACGCGGACCATGACCACGCCCACGACCTGCGCGGCGCCAGCCGCCGCAACCTCGTCATCGCCCTCGCCCTGATCTCGTCATACATGATTGCTGAGGTCGTCGGCGGCATCCTGTCCGGCAGCTTGGCTCTCATTGCCGACGCCGGCCACATGCTCACCGACGCCGCCTCCATCGGTATGGCACTCGTCGCCATGTGGATCGCGGACAGAGCAGCGTCCGTCCAGCGTACCTTCGGGTATCACCGCACGGAGGTGCTCGCCGCCCTGGCCAACATCATCGCGCTATGGCTGATAGTGGCCTGGATCTTCTTCGAGGCGTACCACCGCTTCAAGCATGGCAGTGAAATAGACGGGTTGCCTGTCCTGTTGGTCGGTATAGGGGGCCTCGGCGTCAACATCGCCGCCGCCTGGGTCCTTCACCGTTCCTCAGAGCACAGTGTGAACGTGGAAGGGGCCTTCCAGCACGTACTTGCCGACCTGATGGGGTCCATGGGCGTGGTCATTTCCGCCATCCTGGTCCTGGCCTTTGGCTGGGATATCGCCGACCCCATCATCAGCATCGTCATCGGCCTGCTCATCATCTGGGGGACCCGGCGCTTGATTGTGCGGGTCCTGAACGTCCTGCTGGAGGGCGTCCCGGAAAACGTGGACGTCTACAAGCTCTGCAGCGACATCGAAAACATGGAGGGCGTCACGCTCATCCATGACGTCCACGTCTGGACGATTACCTCGGGCAACGACGCCTTTACCGCCCACGTCCTGATAGACTCCTCCTACCAGGGGGACACGACTGTGCTCCTAAACCGCATTCAGAACCTCGTCCATAGCAACTTCGGCATCGGCCACGCCACCATACAGCTGGAACGTTCGGTGGGCGCCTGTACGGAAGACCACGACGTCGGCCACTTCTTGGCCACGGAGCGGGCGCGCTGACGAGCAAGCACCCGCCGCCTTGCCGAAACAGCGAGGCCCGCCAGTCTTATCGACGGCGGGTCTTGTGGTCGGCAGCGTCAACAAGCCCCCGGGCCGCGGCGCGCTCCTCCGCGTGGCGCTCGCGCGCGTCGCGCGTGTGCATCCTGCGCCCGTGGACCGGCACAACCTAGTGCGAGAGGATCTGGTCTAGGAACATCTTGGTGCGCGGCTCCTGCGGGTCCGTGAAGAACCTTTCCGATGTTCCGACTTCGACGATCTCCCCCTCATCCATGAAGATCACCCGGTCCGCCACGTTCCGCGCGAAGCCCATCTCGTGCGTCACGCAGATCATCGTCATTCCGGACTCCGCAAGCTCCCCCATCGCCTTCAGGACCTCGTTGATCATTTCCGGGTCCAGCGCGGACGTCGGCTCGTCGAACATCATCAGCTTTGGGTTCATCGCCAGCGCCCGCGCAATCGCAACCCGCTGCTGCTGGCCGCCCGAGAGCTGACCGGGGAACTTATCCGCCTGTTCCGGTATGCCAACCCGGTCCAGCAGCTGCAGGGCCTGCTCCTCAGCCTCCTGCAGCGGCATGTGCCGCACCTTCTGCGGCGCCAGCGTTATATTGCGCTTCACGGTCAGGTGCGGGAAGAGATTGAACTGCTGAAAGACCATCCCCGTCTCCGCCCGTATCTTGGCCAGCGTCCGCATGTCGTCCGTCAGCTCAATGCCGTCGACGATGATCCGGCCGGAGTCGTGCCGCTCCAGCTGGTTGATCGTCCTCAGCAGCGTCGACTTGCCCGAGCCCGAGGGCCCGATGATGACCACCACCTCCCCCTCGTTCACCGATATGTCGATGTCCTTCAGCGCGATGAAATCGCCGAAGCGTTTCACCACCTTCTCCATCCGGACCATCTCTTTTCCGTTCCCCGTTGCCATCTGCCGTCCTCCCCGCGGCCTTGCCCGCTTATCTCCTTCCCTGCCCCAATCGCGATTCCGCCGCTCCCCCAAGCCGGGATAGCAGGTAGGAAACCAGCCAGTAGATCAGCCCGACCACTATGTATATCTCGAAAAAGGCCCCTTCCGCTATGTCCGTCTGGCCCCCCAGGACCTTCTTTGCCTTCTCCAGCGTGTTGACCAGCGATATCGCCGCCAGCAGCGCCGTATCCTTCCACAGCGCGATGAACCGCCCGATAATCGCCGGTATGACCGCCCTGATCGCCTGCGGCAGGATGATGAACGCGTACTTCTGCGTCGCTGATAACCCCATCGCCTCGGATGCCTCGTGCTGGCCACGCGGTATCGACTGCAGCCCCCCGCGCACGACCTCCGCGATGTACGCCCCGCCGAAGAACGCGAACACAATCATCACACGGTAGACGAGGCCAATGCTACTGAACGCCTCTCCCACCGGCCCCAACTCGTCGCGAAGGAACGTAGCAAACAGCAGCCAGACCAGCAGCGGCGCCGCGCGCACCACCTCGATGTACCCCACCGAGGAAACCCGGATGGCCGCGTAGGGCGACATGCGCCCCAGCGCCAGCAGCAGTCCGATCACAAACGAGAAGAACCCCCCCACCGAGAACACCAGGATGTCCAGGAACGCGCTCTCCCAATGGTTGCTCGATACCCCCAGTTGGAGCAGCACGATCATGGGGATGAGCAGTACCCACCCGGCGCCCATCGCCTGGAGCAGCACCGGGCTGCTCCGCCACTGCGCCGCTCGTCTGCCCACCCACGCGCCCCCCACCAGCACCGCAAGAAGGGCCGCCAGCAGCAGCCACGACGTCCCGAACGGCACGGCAAGCCCCAGGGACACCGCGTACAGCCATGACGGCGCCCAACCGTGGTCCATTACAAGCGTCCTCTCCACGCCGCTTACCACGGAGGTCTGCCCTGCGGACTGTATCTCCTCCGTGAACTGCCGCTCCTCTATCCTCAGGTCCGTCCCCAGGCCGAACGTGAGCACTATCGTCGCCGCCACGCCGATGGCCGCAACGTAGGGCCGCAGCCTGCCGCCCCAAATGCCGTACGTGAGCGAGATCAGCGCAGCCGCAATGAACAGCGCTATCCAGACCCGGAACATCTCGTCCGCCGGATAGCTGCCGATGAAGAACAGCTTCCTGTTGATCGCCACCAGCCCCCAGTTCGCCTCGAACAGCACGAACTTCAGCACGAGGAACGCAACCACGGCCCCGGACCCCAGCGCTGCCAGGCTGAGGGCGGTGTTGCCCCGCGTGTTGAACAGGTTCGCCCTCGCCCACGTCACGCGGCGGCCGATGGCGGAGTGGTGCGCTGTGGATGTCGTCATTTGATCTGTACATTCCGGTTGATCGTATTCATGATTATCGAGATGATCATATTCGTGATGACAAAGACCAGGAAGATGAAGATGTAGGTCTGCAGCAGGTTCCCCGCATTGTTTACGATCCGGTTGGATATTAGGACAATCTCTCCGTACGCTATGGCGTGAGCCAGCGTCGAGTCCTTATTCGTGTTCTGGTACTCGTTGTTCAGGGAAGGGATCATCACGCGCAGCGCCTGCGGCAGGATGATCAGCGAAAAGCGCTGGTACGCCGATAGCCCCAGCGATGCGGACGCCTCAGCCTGCCCGTGCGGCACCGCCTGGATGGAACCCCGCACGATCTCCGCGATGTACGCGCTGAAGTAGAGCGTCAGCGACAGCAGCGCGCTCAGGTAGCCAAGCCCAAGCTGGTTGCCCCCCGTATAGGTGAAGAACCCGGACTCGGACTGCGTCACCTCCGGAAACGTCAGCCGCACCGGGAGGAGGAGGCCAGCGTAGCTGACCACCCCCACCAGCACAAAGATCGAAATCGCCCACGCGTTCGGGTGCAGCGTCGCGCCCGTCTCCACCTCTCTGTTCAGACGGACCCTCCGCACCGCCCATGCGGCCGCGGCGCCGGCGACCAGCGCAACCGGCAACAGCCACCACAGCTCATGTGTCGTCTGCAGCCAGGGGATGGCCAGCCCTCGATTGCTGATGTAGAACACCCCCCCCAGTCCCGCGCGGTCCTCGATCTTCGGCAGCTGCCTGAACACCGCGAAGGCAAAGAAGAACATGATCAGCAGCAGGGGCAGGTTTCGGAACAGCTCCACGTAGAGCTTGGCCATCCAGTTGACCACGGGATTGGAAGCGAGCCGCGCCACGCCCACCGCCAGGCCCAGCAGAGAGGCAAAGACGATGGCGAAGATCACCACCGACAGCGTGTTCCCCGCTCCCTTGAGCATCCCCAACCATCGAGGGTCGCTCGCCTCTACGTCCAGGACCTGGAAGATAGAGCTGCGGTCCGGGCTCCCGTACGGGCCGAAGAGGAATTCGAACTCGAAGAGGTTGACGACAATCGAGAACACGACGTACGCCGCCACCACCCCGGCAATCGTCCCCACCGTCAGGTTGACGGCCATGTAGCGGGAGTGCTTCTTGTACCAGATGTCTCTCAGTCGTTCCTTCATCGCGGAGCGTCGCTCCAGATAAACGTATGGGCGGGAAATCCCCGCCCATACGTTACACCTTGGCTGGTTTGCGTTCTAGCGCATGGGCGGGGCGTATATTAACCCTCCGTCCCGGTACGAGGCGTTCGGCGATCCTGCGCGCGTCAGCCCGACCTGCTCCAGCGTGCCGCCGTACACCTCGCCGTAGTTGCCCACCTGCGTTATCACGGCCTGCATGAACGTGCTGTCAATCTTCCCGTGCCCAATCCCAAGGTTGCTCGGCGCTCCGCCGCGGAACCCCACCCCCAGCAGGCGCGCCACGGTGTTGTTGGGCGGGTCCACCTTCAACTGGTTGACGTTTGCCTGCGTGACCCCCTCCTCTTCCGCTATGATCATGCCGTTCACCACCCAGCGCACAACGTCTTCCCACTCAGAGTCGTAGTCCCGCACCGCCGGACCAAGCGGCTCCTTGGACAGCGTCTCCGGCAGCACCACCGCGTCGGTCCCGTCCGCCTTGAGCTGGAACTGGTGTCCGCCCAGCTGCGACTTGTCGGAGGACCAGGCGTCACACTGGTCGTTGATGAACGATGCGCGGATCTCCGGGTTGGCCTGGAACGTGAGCTCCTGGTACGTGAGGTCCTGCTCCGTGAAGAAGTCGGACACGGCGCCCTGCGTGCTCGTCCCATCCAGGATGCAGATGGTCGCTCCGTTGAGCTCCTTGACGCTCGTCAGTCCCTTGTCCGCCTTCACCATGATCCCGGCGCCGTCGTAGAATGTCGTCGGCGCGAAGGCGACGTTCAGGTCTGCGTCGCGGCTCGCCGTCCACGTCGTCGTCCGTATCAGTACGTCGATTTCTTTCGCAGCCAGGAGCTCGAACCGGTTCGCCGACGTCGCCTCCTTGAATTCCACCTTCCTCCGGTCTCCAAAGACAGCCGCGGCCAGTGCATGGCAGAACTCCACGTCGTTGCCCTGGGCCGTGCCGTCCGGGTTCAGCACCCCGAATCCGGGCGTGTCCGCCTTGATGCCGCAAACCAGGTTCCCTCGATCGATGACCTCATCCAGCGTGTTCTCTCGCGGTTCACCACCCGTGGCTATGTCGCACCCGGCCAACGCCAGAAGCGCCACGATTCCCACAAGTCCAGCGAAAAGACTTCTGTACCGGTCCATCTTTCCTCCTGCCACAAGTGTTGGCTCCCCGTCGGTCGCTGCCGATCACAGCCCGGGGACTCAGGCCCCAAAACGAAGTGGAGTCACTAAATCCGTCGCAGTATACCCTATTATCGCCAACATATCAGTCAAACTCCGACAGACATTCTAGCGAAACTTCGTCAACGTGGCAATCTGTCTCATGCCACGACCGGTCGCCTCCGCACAGCGGGACCGCCTGCTGCCCTCGTCTATATCCTGCTCGTCTTCTTCGCCTTCGCCCTGCTGGTGATGCTGGCCTGGCGGTAGTAGGACGAGGAACAGTGTGAGTAGCTTCCGGCTCGGAGAATCGAGGTGCAGTCCGAGATACGGACTAGGGAAGCCGGGGGAATCAAGGCCCGCCGGGTACACTCAGGCAGGGGCTTCACCGCTTGAAGCCTTCGGTTTGAACATGACCAATCTACCCCAAGACCGGCCAGTAGCCGGCAGAGGGCACTCTGAAGCTGCTCTGCTGATCGGGTCCGGCTTTCTTCCCATCGGAGCTTCCCTGGGGCACAGCTTGGCCTGTATGCTCGGCCTATGTGGCGCATCGGGCCGCTGGCTCGCGGCCGGCGGCGGACGCTTTGGGGAAGTTGGGAACCTGAGCCCGGGCATCAGCGGCTCTCTTTATGAGGCGAGCAGCGTAGCTCTCAGCGGCGTCGACGAGGTAGTCGATATTCTCAACGCAGTGTCCGCAGCAGTCCTCACCATTGAGGTCAAGCCTCTCAACCAATCGCTTCAGATCGAATCCTACGGCGGCCCAGCAGGCAGCGAGTTCGTCTTCCGTGATGCTCTTGCACAGACAAACGTACATACGCTGCCTCATAGTATGTATAGACTATCTACATGAGGCAGTGTACACTATCACCAACCCTTGTCAAGGGCCTGTACAGCTTGATAGAGTCGACGCGGCGGGAGGAGTGAGACCGTCGTCCCCACAGACGCGCCATCCCACACGCGAGGCGCACGTTGCTAAGACCGGACGCCCTGAAAGGAGTTCTTGATGCAGGCCAAAGAAGGTGTGGTTGACAGGCTCAACGCGATCTTGACGATCGACCTGACCGCGATTAACCAGTACTTCGTCCAATCCGAGATGGTGCGTAACTGGGGCTTCCAGAGGACCGCTGGGAAGCTCAGGGATCTGAGCCTGGGTGAGATGCAGGATGCGCAGAGGCTGATGCGTCAGATTCTCTACCTGGAGGGCCTGCCAAACGTTCAGCGCCTAGGCCAAATCAAGATTGGGCAGAGCGTCCACGAGGACTTGCAACTCGACCTCGAGTCCGAGGTGACCGCCTTGGAGACGCTCAGCGAGGCCGTCGCCCACTGCGAGCGTGTTGGGGATTTCGGAACACGGGAGATTCTCGACGATATGGTCCGGGACGAAGAGGAGCATATCGACTGGATCGAGACTCAGTTGGAGACGATCAGGCAGACCGGCATCGAGCATTACCTTGCCCAGAACATACGGGACTAGCTGCAGGTCGGGTCCGCCGCCGGGTCGTCTTTCTTGAAGACTGGCGTACGCGCACCCAGTGGCGCGACATTGCCTGCGTGGACGTCACAACCGACTCCCCCACAACCCTCGCGGCGACCCCTCCCCGCTGGCCGGCGCCCACTTGGCCGTCAGATCCCGCTGGTGGACGACGTCTGCGGCGGCCCCATGAACCGCACTCCCTCCACCGTGGCGATGTCGTCGACGGATATCTCGCCCTCGCTGCCCACCTGCGCCGCCCCCCCGCCGACCACGTCCACGTAGCGGACCCGCGCGGTGTCGCCGCCCTCGGCGGCCTCCACCAGCTCGACGATGTCACCGGAAGACGTTACCAGCCGCGTGCCCGGTGCGATCCCTTCGAGTTTCACACTCGCTTCTCCTCGCGTCGCCATTTTGGCCACGATCCGGCGATGCCGCCGGCGCCCCGGCCCTCCACGGGCCCCTCTGCCCCCTAGCCCGGCGAGACCTCCACCACCGTCCGCGTAGACGGCGGGAAGGGTGGCGGCAGCGGCGCTCCAATCCGCTTCGCATACTCGATGTTAAGCGGGTTGAACTTCCCGGACGACCCCGTGGAGATCGCTTCGCCCCGCCCGCTTCGCGCCTTCTTCGGTATCGCCCGCCTGCCCTCGATGGTCTCATCCTCCATGCGGTCGAAGGGCAGCCAGATAATGTCGTTCTTGGACGGGTCTCGAACAACGTTCATGGGCTCTCCGCCATCCTCCACCACGTCCATCTGCTCGGACAGCATCCGCCGGAAGAGGATGAGGCCCACGTCCGTCTGACCCAGCTTCTCCTTGTTCCGCTGCATGCGCGGGCCCTGGGAGGTCCACGCAAAGTGGTCCTGCCCGCTGTTGTTGTCCAGCTGGCCCCAGATGGGCAGCCCCTCGTCGTCCACACCCGCTATGGGCACGTGGTACACCGGAATATCCTCTTCCTCCTGGTCCGGGTCCTCTCCCTCCCTCGGCAGGTCGGCGTTGTAGTAGACGTAGTAGGTGTGCGTATCGTCGACGGGCACGCGGATCTGGAACCCGTGCCCCCCGGTGCCGCACTCCAGGTTGGGGAAGATCACCGGATGCCCTATCTGCCAGCCTTTGGAGTCCTCAACCGTCTCACCCTCCAGCAGCCGGTGCTTCAGCACTCCGTACTCAAAGCGGCTGCATGAGGCGCTGAGGTGGCGCATCCCCATGCCGGCCTTCCGCCAGTACTCGATGCTCGGATTCGGCTCCATCGCCCGCTTCCCGTACACGTCGCCCCGGTCGTTCACCACTCCCAGCCGCTCCATCACGTACCGCGAAAAGTAGCCGTGCAGGTACTCTCCGTGGATGGGGTCCAGCGAGTTCTCCATGATCTGCAGCCAGTTGCAGGTCACCACCGTCCACCCAATGCTGCGCACCCTGCCCTCCTCGACGAAGGGGTAGTAGTGCGGCAGCAGCGGCGCAGGCTGCGGCCCAAGGTAGGCAAACACCAGCCCGCCCAGCGACTGCACGGGGTACGCCTTCAGCTTCACGCGGCTCGGGAACGTGGAGTCCGGCACTTCCCCGGGCATCTCCAGGCACTGACCCGTCTCGTCGTACAGCCAACCGTGGTACGGGCAGCGCAGTCCCTGCTCCTCCGGGATTCCGAACAGCATGTTCACCCGGCGGTGCGCGCATGACGCCTCAATGAGCCCCAACCGGCCCCCCATGTCCCGGTACAGCACCAGGTTCTCGCCCAGGAGTCGAACGGCCTTCGTTGGGTTCTTCTTCAGCTCCGCCACCCCCGCGATGGGCTGCCAGTACCGGCGCATCAGCTCCCCCATGGGCGTACCCGGGCCCACCAGTGTCAATCTATCGTTCTGTTCTATCGTTAACACGCGCATCCTCCAGGGCCGTCGATTGTCTGTAGCGGACCACGGCGCCCCGCCGCAGCGTGCCCGCCCCGCCGCTCTGGTACACTGTCATCAGGCGGCGTCCGCTTCCGGCGCTATTCTAGGCGGGCTCTTCCGGCCTTGTCAATTTGGCGCCGCTCCGGGCGGAAGGCCCCACGGCGATAGCCGGCCCTTCCAGGGCGGCGGAAAGGACGGTACGAAATGGCGGATGACGGAAAGGAGCGGGCCACCCTCGCCGGCGGGTGCTTCTGGTGCTTGGAAGCCGTCTTCGACCGCGTTCGCGGCGTGGAGCACGTCGAGTCCGGCTACACCGGCGGCGGCGTGCCCCACCCGTCGTACGAGCTCGTCTGTACCGGTACGACCGGACACGCCGAGGCCGTCCAGGTTACTTTCGACCCCGCAGTCATCTCCTTCTCCGAGCTCTTGGAGATCTTCTTCGTAATCCACGATCCCACCACCCTCAACCGCCAGGGACCCGATAGTGGCACTCAATACCGCTCCGCAGTCTACTACCACTCTGTGGAGCAGAGGGACGACGCACGGCGAGCCATCGCCGCCCTGGAGGCCGCAGGCGTGTGGCGGAATCCCATTGTCACACAGATCGAGCCTGCTGCCGCGTGGTACCCGGCGGAGGGCTACCACCAGCGGTACTATGAGCAGAACTCCAGCCTGCCCTACTGCCAGGTGATCATCTCACCCAAAGTCGCCAAGCTCCGCAAGGAGTTTGCGCACAAGCTGACGCCTGCCTAGCACGGGGAACCCGCACAATGGCGGTCCGCCTCTGAAGGGCCCACCGGACGGTCGCCGCTCCGGCGTCCGCGCACGACATGCCCTTGGGCGCCGCGCCGACGGCGCCGGGCGCTGCCCTGCATGGCCGTCGCGCCAACGACTGCCAGCGACCCCTTCTCCTTCACCCGGCAACTCGCCTATCCTCATACCATGACTACCCGCCAGCGACCCTCCGACCCCACGCCCTCCCACAGCGAGCTGCCGTGCCGGCGACCCGCCGTATCGCCGCGCAATGCCACGCCAAGCTACCGGGGGGTCTCCCGCCCAAAAAAACAAACCCCCTTTTCTGCACTTCTTAGCTTCACAAGCCGAAAAAATTGTTTTCTCAATCATATAGGGGGTATCAATCAAACCAGGTCCGCCACCCCGCTCTGCACAGTTCACGTCCACCCCGGTGGACGTGTGAAGCAGGCCCGATGGCGCGGCCATCCCGCGCGGCGACGCTCCTCCTTGACGCGTTGAGCGCCGGACAGTAGCATCCCACGCGGAGCAAGAGCAAGTAGATGCGACAACCTGCCGCTGCCAGCGACGCCGCGCCGCGATTCTTCTACGGCTGGGTTATCGTCGCCGTCGCCTTTTTCGTCGTCTTCAGCGAGGGCCCTTCCCGCAGCACCATCCTCTCCCTCTTCATCGTCCCCGTCACCACCGAGTTCGGCTGGTCCCGGACAGCATTGACCGGCGCCGTCGCCCTCGGCGGCGTTGCCGGTTCCTTCGTATCGCCCATCGTCGGACCAATCGTCGACCGGCGCGGCCCAAGGGGCGTCATCGTCATCGGCGCTGCCATCACCGGCCTTGCCGTATCCGGACTCGCCTTCGTTCAGTCCTTGTGGCAGTTCTACATCCTGGCCATCTGTACGCGCGCATTCTCGTCCTCGGCCGTCATGCTCGGCACCAACGTGGTCGTGGCCAACTGGTTTATCCGGCGTCGCGGGCGCGCCATGGCCATCAGCCGCTTGGGCACCTGGGTGGCCATGCCCTTCTTCCTCATCGTCGCTCAAGCCATTATCGCGGCATACGGCTGGCGGACCGCCTGGTTCGCCATGGGCCTGGTGACGCTTACCGTCGCCACCATCCCGCCGCTGCTCTTCATCCGCCGGCGCCCTGAAGACATGGGCCTTACCCCGGACGGCCTGCCCCTCCACAGCCCCGCCCACGACGGGGAGACCGGGGCTCGAGCAGCGCCTCCCCTTGAGGTCTCATGGACCTTGTCGGAGGCGATCAGAACGCGCACCCTCTGGATTCTCGTCTTCACCGCCGGCCTCGGGACCATCGTCAGCCAAGCCGTGAACCTCCACGCTGTCGCCGCATTCATCGACCGCGGCCTTCCGCCCTCCACCGCTGCCCTGGCGGTCACGGTTCTCGTTGTCACCAGCGGCGTGAGCAGCCTCCTCTGGGGTCTCATCGGCGAGCGTGTTCACCCCCGCTACGCCGCCGCAGTGGCCTTCGTGTTCTGCATCGTCGGCACCCTGGCCATCATTCGCGCCGACACCCCTCTCCTTGCCTACGCCTACGGCTTCTTCTACGGCATCGGGTTCAGCGGCATTGGCCTGATGGAAGACCTCATGTTTGCCAACTACTTCGGCAGGCACTCCCTCGGCACCATACGTGGATTCACGCGACCCGTCCAGATGGTCGCCGGAGCCGGAGGCCCCGTCTTCGCAGGCCTCGTCTACGACCTTCGAGGCAGCTACGACATCGCCTTCACGGTGTTCCTGGCTGCCTTCGTCCTCGCAGCTATCTTCATCCTGCTGGCCAGCCCGCCCCGAAAGCCCGCCATCGTGCCGCCGCCGGCACGCTGATGCGGCCCGCCGCCCGCCCCGGCCTCGGGGCCCGCGCCGCGGAAGGCGGTATAATAGCCGCAGCTTTATCGACAGGAGGAATTCATGGCTGCAGTTCGACAAGCAAATGCGACCTGGGAGGGAAACCTGACCTCCGGTAAGGGTGCCGTCACCGCCGCATCCAGCGGCGCGTTTACCAGCCTTCCGGTGAGTTGGGCATCGAGGACGGAGGGCCCGGAGGGTCAGACCAGCCCCGAGGAGCTCGTGGCTGCCGCCCACGCAAGCTGCTTCTGCATGGCCCTTTCCCACGGCCTCAACGGTGCGGGAACGCCCCCCGAGAAGCTGGAGGTCAGCGCGTCCGTCACCTTCGACAAGGTCGGCGACGGTTTCGGTGTCGTCTCCAGTGCCCTCACCGTTCGCGGTACGGTCCCCGGTGTCGATGAGGAGACCTTCCAGAAGGCCGCCGAGGCTGCCAAGGATGGCTGCCCCATTTCCCAGGCCCTCAAGAACAACGTCGCCCTCAGCGTGGAGGCGACCCTCGCCTCCTAGCTCACCAGCCGCCCCCGCGTAAACACAAAGAAGCCGGCTCTACGCCGGCTTCTTTGCTCTAGCTGTGCTCTGGCTCGTCTTTGGCGGCCTGCCGGGTCGCCAAAGGGACGCTACATCATGCGGTTGATGATCTTCGCCGCCTGCGCCTCGCTCATGCCCAGAGGCCGCGTTGCGAGCGGGCCGCCCTCGCGAAGTACCGGCTCCTCCGCGCCCAGGTTGGGCACCTCCTTCTTGAAGAAGAGGCCCGTGTAGATCTCATCGCCCCACACCATGGCCTTCTCGCAGGCCTCCTTCCAGTCGCTGGGGTCGTGGCCCTCGTCCTCCAGCTTTCTGACCCGGCCCTTGAAGAAGTCGTGGCTGTTGTCGTCGTTGAACGTGACGCACGGGCTGAAGATGTCGATCAGCGCGAACCCCTTGTGCTGGATCCCCTGCTTCATCAGCTGAGTCAGGTGCCGCACGTCGCTGCTGTATGCTCGCGCGACGAAGGTCGCCCCGTTCATGATCGCCGTAGTGATCGGGTTGAGGGGAAGCTCCACGCTGCCGAAGGGCGTGCTCTTCGTCTTCATCCCCTTCGTGCTCGTGGGAGAGACCTGCCCCGTCGTGAGGCCGTAGATCTGGTTGTTCATGACGATCCACGTCAGGTCCACGTTCCTGCGGGCCGTGTGCGTGAAGTGGTTCCCCCCGATGCCGTAGCCGTCGCCGTCCCCCGTGGTCGCGATGACGGTCAGCTCGTGGTTCGCCATCTTCGCGCCCGTCGCCACGGCCAAGGCCCGGCCATGAAGCGTATGCGCCCCGTAGGCGTTGATGTATCCGGGGAAGTTGGATGAGCAGCCAATGCCGCTCACCGTCAGTATCTCGTGAGGCTTGAGCCCCAACTCCGCGCACGCCCGCTGGAGGCTGTTCAGCACTCCAAAGTCGCCGCAGCCTGGGCACCAGTCCGGGTCGACCTGCCCCTTGAAGTCCCTGGCTGTCAGCTGCACCACAGGCTTGTCTTGGGCCGCGTCTATGGCGGTGGTCATGACTCTTCCTCCTACACCCTGATTTCCTGGTATGGCACGTACTGCGCCATCTTGCTTTCCAGCAGATCCAGCACCCCGTTGGTGATGTGGTGGGGCATGAACGGCTCCCCGTCGTACTTCCGGATGTTCCCATCCACCGTGAACCCCGTCTCGCTGCGAAGGTAGCGGTAGAACTGGCCCGTATGGTTGTTCTCGACGATGATCGTCCGTTTGCAGCTGGACAGGATCTCCGTGATTGCATCCGCGTGGAACGGCACAATCCACTTGATGTGGAGCTGGTTGACTGCGACCCCCTTCTCCTGCAGCTGGCCCACAGCCTCCTTGATGGCCCCGTACGTTGAGCCCCATCCTACCAGCGTGACGTCCGCGTCTGCCGGTCCCTCGATCTGCGGCGCCGCTACGTCTTCCAGCACTTCCGCGAATTTGCGGGCCCGCTTCTCCACCATCTTGCGCCGCTTGTGCGGGTCCGTGAACTCGTCGCTGATGAGCTTGGAGTCCTCGTCATGCTCGTCCGTCGCGACCACGTGCACGTACCCCTCGAGCCCCGGCAGCGCCCGGGGCGATACGCCGTTTTCCGTGTCCTTGTAGCGCTTGTAGCCGTTCGGCGCCGCCGGCTCCGTGATCAGCTTCCCTCGGTCGATTCTCGGCTGCGTGTTGATCTTGTCGGGATCGACGCTGTACCGCCCCTCGGAGATCAGCAGGTCTGAGATAACGATGCCCGGACACTGGTACTTGTCCACAAGATTGAATATCTCCGGC
This sequence comes from Dehalococcoidia bacterium, assembly GCA_965197715.1. Classification (GTDB taxonomy): domain Bacteria; phylum Chloroflexota; class Dehalococcoidia; order Lucifugimonadales; family UBA1127. The sequence continues at coordinate 590,824 of OZ240224.1, read as the reverse complement.
ATCGTATTGAAGGCGTCCAGCGCGTCCGTGGGGGCCGCGATGAAGCGCTGGAAGTCCCCCTGGCTGGCCCCTAGCGCCTGCCACAAGTCTCCCTGCTCGGTCTTGGTGGGCACCCCCGTGGAGGGCCCCGCCCGCTGCACGTCGATGAATACCGCCGGTATCTCCATCATCCCCGCGGCGCCGATGGCCTCCGTCATCAGCGCGAATCCGCCGCCGGAAGTCGCGCACATCGCACGGCATCCCACGTGCGCCGCCCCAATGACCATGTTCGCCACGCCAATCTCGTCTTCCACCTGCCGCACCATGATCCCCAGATCCCGCGCGTTCTGGGCCATCCAGTGAAGGACCCCCGTGGACGGGCTCATCGGGTAGGCGGCGTAGAACTTCACTCCCGCCACGGCGCCCCCCATGGCCAGCGCGTCGTTGCCGGCCCAGACCGCCAGCGGCTTCTCGCCCGTGGGCACCGTCACCGGCAGCGGCTCAAAGTTGGCCGTCGTGTAATCGTAGCCGGCACGGGCAACCTTCACGTTCTCCTCCACCACCGCTTCCCCCTGCCGCTGGAAGCGCAGCCTCATGCTGTCCTCCAGTATCTGGAAGTCCATCCGCAGCAGGGACATCAGCGCGCCAACCGCCACGGTGTTCTGGATCAGCTTGTTCCGGCTCTGCGTCAGTTGGCCCGCCGGCAGCGGACACAGCACCGCGCCCTGGTCGGCGTCCCCAGGCTTTATGCTGTCGCTGTTGAAGATCACCCGGCTACCCGGCCCCATCAAGCCCTGGTGGCGGTTCATCGTGTCCTGGTTCAGGCATAGGAGCACGTCCAGCTTGTCTCCGTGGCTGAAGAGCTCCTGGTCGCTCAATCGTATCGTCAGAAAGATGTGCCCGCCCCTCACTATGGACTGGTATGCGTTGTAGGTGTACAGGTGCAGGCCCCGCCGCACCAGCAACCGGGCGAGGATATCGCCCGGCGTCGCTATTCCCTGGCCGGCCTCACCCCCGATGCCAAGGGCAAAATCGAACCGCTCTCCACTCATTTGGCTGCTCCTCTCTTGGTCCAAGGGCCGCAACTGCCGGCGCGCAACTCTCCCCTCGCCTCCATTGTGCCCTCTTTCACGTGGCCGTGCTCTAGTATAGGCGCGCCCAGCGCCCAATGATAGCAACTCCCTAGGCAGAGCCCATACCTATAAACATCTTCTATAGCTCGTCTCGCCTGGTATCCACGAGACTGCGGTTGTGCGACTGGTTCTTATCCTTTAGCGACGCTATACGAACCTTCCTCGCCATATCGTACCGCAAATCGACGCGAATCTGTCCTATCCGGCAACTCTCGAATCACACAACCCTCGGGCCGGTGCACAATACCCGGGCGGCCGCGCCTGCGTCCCTACCGGCCCCTGCCGCCGTGGGCGTCGATCACTGCGCCGCTGATGTAGCCCCCTGCGTCCGATGCCAACCACACCACCGTGCCCGCGTGCTCCTCCGGTGTTCCCAGCCGGCCCAGGGCGGGCAGGGCCGCGGGGCTCTGCTGCCGTCCCCGGTCCCACATGGGCCGGTGCGGCGTCTCAATCCCGCCTATCGCGATGGCGTTCACACGGATCTGCGGCCCCCACTCCATTGCCATCGTCAGGCTCATGTTGATGACGGCAGCCTTGGCGGCCCCGTAGGCGGCCGAGTTCGGGCTCGCGCCTCGCCCAGCCCCGGATGCGATGTTCACGATGGCGCCCTTTCCCTGCTCCATCATGACCGGCGCCACCGCCGTGCTGCACTGGAACATCGTGATCACGTTCACCCGGTACGCTTCCTCGACGTCCTGGGTCGTGAGCTCCAGCAGCGGCCCTGCCTTGAACGTCTCCCCCCAGCTTCCCCCTACGACGTTGACCAGGATGTCAATCCGTCCCAGCGCCTCCTTGGCCTCTCGCGCCATCCGCTGGACCTGATCGTTTATGCGGACGTCGGCGGTGATGCCGAAGGCGCGGCGGCCCAGTCCCTTGATCTCTTCCACCACCGGCCCAACCGGCTCGTGCGGCCGGCTGCGTCCAACGGTCACCGCCTCCGGTTCCCGCGCCACGACGACGACGTCCGCCCCCGCTTGCGCCAGCGCCAAGGCTGTGGCCTTCCCCAGCCCCTGCGACCCTCCCGTTACTATGGCTGTCCGGTCCATGAGATCAAAGCTTGGCATGCCTTCTCTCCTGTCGTGAGCCTTCGGCAGAGGGCATTATCCCCAGGGACGGTGGCAGGGTCAAGCGCTTACGGTCCGCGAGGGGACCTTAATCTGCCGTTGATCGTCTGCGCGGTTTCCGAATTCCCCGCTGCCTGTACAATAGACTCAGATGCACGTAGGGGTGGACGTGGCTGCTGTTCTGATTGTCGAGGACGAAGAGAACCTCCTGGAGGCCCTCCGGTACAACCTGGAGCATGAGGGCTACCAGGTGCGCACGGCTTCCGATGGCGAGCGCGGACTCGAGCTGGCCAGAAAGGGCCCCGTGGACCTGGTCATCCTGGATATCATGCTGCCCAGGCTCGACGGCCTCGAAATCTGCCGTATCCTCCGGCGCGAGACCACTGTCCCCATCCTCATCCTCACCGCCAAGGGCGAAGAGGTGGACCGCGTCGTCGGCCTGGAGCTCGGCGCCGACGACTACGTCACCAAGCCCTTCAGCATGCGCGAGCTCCTGGCCCGCGTCAGGGCCATGCTCCGCCGCGCCGACCTGGCCAAGGACGGCGCGCTCGGGACCCCGCCGGCGGAGCGTGTCCAGGCCGGCGACCTCGTCGTTGACCTCGCCGGCCACACGGCTACCCTCCGCGGCGCCCCCCTGGAGCTGCGGCCCCGCGAGTTCGAGCTCCTCGCCCTCCTCATGTCCAACAGGGGCCGGGCGCTGACTCGCGACCAGATCCTGGAGCGGCTCTGGGGCCACGACTACGTCGGCGATACCCGCACCGTGGACGTCCACGTCCGCTGGATTCGAGAAAAGATAGAGCCTGAGCCCAGCAGCCCAAAGCGCATCATCACCATCCGCGGAGTGGGCTACCGCTTTACAGAATGAGGATGCCTCGGTCTCTCCAATGGCGGGTCGCCTGGGCCTACGCCGCCCTCATCTTGGTTACCCTGGCGGCGGTTGGCCTGTTCCTTGCCGCCCGTCCCCAGTCAGGCGGCCTCGCCCTGGTGGTGGCGGTGCTGCTTGCGGGTCTCGTAGCCGCCGGCCTCGCCCTTTCCCTCGCAGCCCTGCTCCTCAGGTCCAGCTCCCGTACCTTCCGGTCTGTCATCCAGGGCGCCCGGCGTCTCGCTGCCGGCGACTTCACCCACCGAGTAGAGCCCCCCGTGGCCGGCGAGGCCCGCGACGTTGCCGACGCCTTCAATCAGATGACCTTCGCCATCCGTGACGTCATTCACGACCTCTCCGGTGAGCGCAACACCTTCTCCGCCGTCCTCGACACCATGGCCGACGGTGTCGTCCTCATTCAGTCTGAGGGTCTGGTCACCCTCATGAACCGCGCCGCAAGGGAGCTCTTGGGCATCCCCGCCGAGCATGCCGTCGGCAGCCGGTTCCTTGAGATCCTCCGCGACCATGAGATACAGCGCCTCGTGTCCCTCTGCCTCGAGTCCGGGCGTCGGCAGCGCGGCGACGTTGAGCTCCTGCACCCGCGCCTCGCCCTCAACGTCGTGGCTACCCCCCTGCTTGAGGACGTCTCCGGAGGCGTCCTCCTCATGCTCCATGACCTGACACAGGCTCGACAGGTCGAAACGACTCGCCGCGAGTTCGTGACCAACGTCTCCCACGAGCTCCGCAACCCTCTCGCTTCCGTCAAGGCCATGGTTGAGACCTTGGAAGACGGCGCATTGGAGGAGCCAGTCGCCGCGCAGGATTTCCTCCGACGCATCAACCAGGACGTCGACCGCATGAGCGCCATGGTGGAGGAGCTCCTGGAGCTCGCGCGCCTGGAGAGCGGGCAGAAGCTCCTCTCCCTCCAGCCTATGGACGTCCGCTCCCTGCTCCTTGACGTCGTCGAGAAGCAGCAGGCGCGCGCCCAGGCCCGGGGCGTCGCCGTCGAGTCTGCGGTCCCTCCCGACCTGCCGCCCGTCCAGGCCGACCCTGAGAAGCTCCATCAGGTCATGGTCAACCTCCTGGACAACGCTCTCAAGTTCACCCCGCGAGATGGCCGGGTCACCGTCGGGGCCGTCGTCGGCGACGCGGCCGTCGAGGTGCAGGTGAGCGACACCGGTCCCGGCATCGCCCCCGAGCACCTCGCCCACGTCTTCGAGCGCTTCTTCAAGGTCGACCGCGCCCGCCACGACGGCGGCACCGGCCTCGGCCTCGCCATCGTCAAGCACATCGTCGAGGGGCATGGCGGTGAGGTCAGGGTGCAAAGCTCGGAGGGCGTCGGAAGCGTCTTCAGCTTCACCCTCTCCCGCGCCGAGTAGCCTCCCCTCCGCCGCTGCCCGGCCCTCAAGAGTTGGTAGCCGGCGCGTTAACCAGACCTTAATCTACCCTTACGGTCTCTTTAACTTCACCCCGCTACGCTTGATGTGGACAGGAAAGAAACTCCAAAGAGGAGTGATGCATTTGGATCTGCGATCGACCTTCAGTAGGAGACTCAGTCTGGCGACCTCGACTCTGCTGGTGCTCTTGCTCGCCGCGTGCTCCGGTGGAGCGGAAGCCCAAACGCCCTCTCAGCCGGGCCCGGCAGCTTCTTCCCAGGCCCCTCGATTGTCCGGCACGGTTGAGGTGGACGGCTCAAGCACCGTCTACCCCATTGCGGAGGCCGTAGCTGAGGAGTTCAGCAAGGTGCACCAGGACGTGCGGGTGAACGTCGGCGTCTCCGGCACCGGTGGCGGCTTCAAGCGCTTCATCGTCGGAGAGACGGACATCTCGGACGCCTCCCGGCTCATCAAGTCCGCAGAGGCGGAGGCGGCGCTCGCCAACGGCATCCAGTACATCGAAATGAGGGTGGGCACGGACGGGCTGTCGGTGATTGTCAGCCCCCGGAACGACTTTGTGAGCTGTCTCACCATTGATGAGTTGAAGCGGATCTGGGAGCCCGGCTCCACGGTCACCAACTGGAACCAGGTGCGGGCGGAGTTCCCGGACCGGCCGCTGCGGCTGTACGGGCCGGACACGGACTCGGGGACCTTCGACTACTTCACGGAAGAGGTGATGGGCCAGGCGCGGGCGAGCCGCTCGGACTACACCGCCAGCGCCGACGACAACGTGTTGGTCCAGGGAATCAGCGGGGACCGCAACGCCCTGGGGTACTTCGGGTTCGCGTACTACGCGGAGAACTCGGATAAGCTGAAGCTGGTGGCCGTGGACAGCGGCAATGGCTGCGTGACGCCGACGCCGGAGACCATTGCCGCCGGCGAGTATACCCCGCTCTCCCGGCCCCTGTTCATCTACGTGAGCAAGCGGAGCCTGGACCGCCCGGAGATGCAGGCCTTCGTGAGATTCTTCATGGAGAAGGGACCCGAGCTGGTTCGAGAGGTCGGCTACATCCCCGAGGATGCCCAGGTCTATCTTGACAACCTGTCGATGGCTCAATAGACCGGCAGGACTGGTCCTCGCAGAGTGCGCGCCGCGGCCGCACCGGGGTTGATGAAGGATCGGCGGCGCTTCGAGGGGGTCGCCGCCTCTCACTTGCAAGGAGGAGCCAAAGAAGGCAGCGTATGGCCGATCTTGTTCCAGAAATTCGCATGGACGGCGCCGATCCGGGCGCGGCCCCCAAGATAAATCGCCGCAGGAGCCGCCGCGCCCTTGAAGAGAGGATCGTTCGCGGTGTCCTCTTTGCAAGCGCCCTCGTCTCCGTCCTCACGACCGTCGGCATCGTCTTCAGCCTGCTGAGCCAGGCCCTGGGCTTCTTCCAGCAGATCGGTGTCTGGGAGTTCCTCACCGGCACACGCTGGGCTCCAATCCTCATACCTCAGTCATTCGGCGTCCTGCCCCTGGTGGCGGGCACGCTCATGGTATCCATCATTGCCGCCGCCGTGGCCGTCCCTGTCGGCCTCGCCACGGCCATATTTCTCTCGGAGTACGCCCCGGACAAGGTGCGGCGCGTCCTCAAGCCCATCTTGGAGGTCCTGGCGGGGATTCCCACCGTCGTCTACGGCTACTTCGCGCTCACCTTCGTCACCCCCCTCATCCAGATAGTCTTCAAAGACATGCTCGTGTTCAATGCGCTCAGCGCGGGCCTCGTCATGGGCCTCATGATCATCCCCATGGTCTCCTCCCTGAGCGAAGATGCCATGCTCTCCGTGCCCCGCTCGCTCCGCGAAGCCGCCTACGCCCTCGGCGCCACTCGCCTGGAGGTCGCCCTGCGCGTCGTCGTCCCCGCCGCCCTCTCGGGCATCGTCGCCGCCTTCATCCTCGCCATGTCCAGGGCCGTCGGCGAGACCATGCTCGTGACCATCGCCGCCGGCGCCACCCCAAGGCTCACCCTCAACCCCTTGGAGAGCATCCAGACCATGACGGCGTACATCGTCCAACTGAGCCTCGGTGAAACCCCTCACGGCTCCCTGGAGTACAACACGATCTTCGCCGTCGGCCTCCTGCTCTTCTTCATGACCCTGGCGATGAACCTGCTCGGCCACTGGGTCGTGCGCCGGTGGAAGGAGCAGTACTGATGGAACGCAGCGCCGCTCTCTTCAACCGGCGGCTCCCCTTCCGGAAAACCGTCGGAGCCGTCTTCCTTGTCCTCTTCTTGCTGGCCGTCCTAGCGGGGATTGCTGGCCTCGTGACCCTGCTCGCCAAGGTCCTCATTGAGGGCCTCGGCTGGTTGAACTGGAACTTCCTCACCAGCTACCCCTCCCGGCACCCGGAGGAGGCCGGGATAAAGTCCGCCATGATGGGCACCATCTGGCTCATGGGGCTCACTGCCGCCTTCACCGTCCCCATGGGCGTCAGCGCCGCCATCTACCTGGAGGAGTTCGCGCCAAGGAACTGGTTAACCCGCGTCATAGAGGTGAACATCTCCAACCTGGCGGGCGTTCCGTCCATCGTCTACGGCCTCCTGGGCCTCGCCGTATTCGTCCAGTGGATGGCCCTCGGCAGAAGCCTGCTGGCCGGCGCCCTCACCCTCTCCCTGCTCGTTCTGCCCATCGTCATCCTTGCCTCTCGAGAGGCCATTCGCGCCGTCCCTCAGACCTACCGGCACGCCGCCTACGCCCTCGGCGCCACCAAGTGGGAGGTGACCAAGCTCGTTGTGCTTCCCGCCGCCTTTCCGGGCATCCTCACCGGCACCATCCTGGCCATGTCCCGCGCCATAGGAGAGGCCGCACCCGTCATCGCCATCAGCGCCCTCGTCTATCTCACCTTCGTCCCGACCGACCCCCTGGATAGGTTCACCGTGCTGCCCATCCAGATCTACAACTGGACCTCCAGGCCCCAGGATGAGTTTCGCAGCATCGCCGCTGCCGGCATCATCGTGCTGCTCGTCATACTCTTTATGATGAACGCACTGGCTGTCTTTCTCCGCAATCGCTACCAGACCAGGTCTGAGGAGTAGGATGGTAGGACAGGAACACGTTCTGCGCGCCCGGGATCTGAACCTGTGGTACGGCAGCTTCCGCGCCCTCAAGGACATCAACATCGCCATCACCCGCAACAGGGTGACCGCCCTCATCGGCCCCTCCGGCTGCGGCAAGAGCACCCTGCTCAGGTGCTTCGACCGCATGAACGAGCTCCTGCCCGGCGTACGGGTCCAGGGAGAGGTGACCTTCAACGGCCAGGACCTCTACGCCCCGGGCGTCGACCCCACCGAGCTCCGCTCCCGCATCGGTATGGTCTTCCAAAAGCCCAATCCCTTCCCCAAGTCCATCTTTGAGAACGTCGCATTTGGGCTTCGCATCAATGGCTTCACCGGCAACCTTCGGGAGGCCGTCGAGCGCTCCCTCAGGCGCGCTGCCATCTGGGACGAAGTCAAGGACCGCCTCAACAAGAGCGCCCTGACCCTCTCAGGCGGCCAGCAGCAGCGCCTGTGCATCGCCCGCGCCCTCGCCGTAGAGCCCGAGGTCGTCCTCATGGACGAGCCCGCCTCGGCTTTGGACCCCATCGCTACCCTGGCCATCGAGGAGCTCATCCGCGAGCTCGTCGTCGACGTCACCATCGTCATCGTCACCCACAACATGCAACAGGCCGCTCGCGTCTCCCACGAGACCGCTTTCCTCATGATGGGTGACGACAGGGCCGGTTACGTGGTAGAACATGGCATGACACAGCAGATCTTCACGGACCCCCGAGACGAACGCACCGAGGCCTATATAACCGGCCGGTTCAGCTAGCCGACAGGGGGAAGAACATGGTCAGGGCAAGCTTCGACAGAGACCTGCGCAGCCTTCAGGACGAGCTCCTTCTCATGGGCAGCATGGTTGAAAAGGCCATCAGCAAGGCGCTCGACGCCCTCAAGCGCCGTGACCTCGAGGCCTCACGCCAGGTCGTCCTCGAAGACGACTATATCGACAGCAAGCGCTTCGAGCTTGAGGACCGGTGCATCAACCTCATCGCCACCCAGCAGCCCATGGCCGGCGACCTCCGCGCCATCATCACCATCCTCCACATCTCCGTGGAGCTGGAGCGCATGGGCGACTACGCCGAGGGCATTGGCAAGATCAGCATCATGATGGGCGACGAGCCCCCCCTGAAGCCCCTCATCGATATCCCCCGCATGGCGGAGAAGGCAACGGCCATGCTGCGTCAGAGCCTCGATGCCCTCGTCAACCGGGACCTCATCTCCGCGCACCAGGTGTGCAATGACGACGACTACGTCGACGGCCTCTACGACCAGATATACCGGGAGCTGCTCCTCATGATGATCCAGGACCCCAGCAGCATCCAGCGCGCAACCTATCTCCTCTGGGTCGCCCACGACTTGGAGCGCATCGCGGACCGGGCCACCAACATCGCGGAGCGAGCCATCTACCTCGTCACCGGCAAGATGACGGAGATCAACGTCTCCAAGTATTGACCCGCGCCCCGGATCACGCGGGATCGCCTGGAGACACCGCTGGGCCCGACCGTTCAGGGCCCCCTACCCTCCTCCGCGGCCCGCGAACACGTCGGCCACCCGCGCCGGAAACGGCAGCTCATCCGGGTCTATCGGCGCCTCCAGGACGGCGGGTTGGCCGCACGCCAGGGCCTCCTCCAGCGCCGCCGCCAGATCCTCCGGCCTCTCGACGTAGAACCCGCGCCCGCCGCACAGCTCCGCCAGTTTGTCATAACGCGGATTGCCGATGTCAGCCTCGATGTACCGCTCCCCATACAGGAACTTCTGGTAGGCCTTCTCGGAGCCCCACGACCCGTTGTTCAGCACGATGCTTACCGTCGGCACACCCCACCGCACCGCGCTCTCCAGCTCCTGCGCGTTCATGAAGAAGCCGCCGTCGCCGCTTATGCTCACGACTGGACGGCCCGGCTGCGCCATTTTCACCCCAATGGCGATGGGCAGGCCCGACCCGATGCACCCCAGCTCCCCAGAGCTGAACGCGCTGCGCGGCTCACTGAACACCATCCGGTCGAAGCCGTACGCGGGCGCCGCGCCCGCGTCGAACACCACGGCCGCTTTGCTCGGCAGCGCCCCCCGCAGCGCGTGGTAGAAGCGCTGCGGCTTCATGGGCAGTGTGTCCAGTCCACCCTCCGCCTCCAGGCGTTCGCGCCGGGCCTCCCGCAGCCTGGCGGCCTCCGCGGCAGGCCGGTCCCGCGCGGGCGGCGGGTTGTCCGCCAGGTCCCTCAGCAGAGCGGCGGCAACGGCCTTCGCGTCGCCGCAGATGCCCACGGTCACCGGGAAGTGCCTGCCAATCTCCTGGGGGTCGATCTCCACCTGGATGATCCGCGCCCCCTGCGGAACATAGGTGTTGTTGTAGAAGGTCGTGAAATGCCCCAGGCGCGTGCCCAGCGCCAGCACCACGTCGGCCTGCTGAGCGGCCTCCCGCGCCTCCGGCGTCCCCGCACGGCCCAGCCCCCCGATGAACAGCGGGTGGTTGTTGTCGACGGCGTCGTAGCGTTCATAGGAAGTCACCACAGGCGCCCCCAGTGCCTCCGCCAAGTGTGCGACCTCCGCCTCCGCGCCGCTCCACGTCACTCCCCCTCCCGCGACGACCACCGGAAACGCCGCTTGGCGCAGCAGCTCAGCGGCCCGCTCCACCAGGGCCGGGTCGCCGGGCTGACGCTGCTCCGGCCGGTACGACTCCGGCGCCAGCACCTCCATCTCCAGGTCCTTCTCGTTGAGCAGGTCCCGGGGTAGGTCTACCAGCACGGGGCCCATCTTCCCCGTCGTGGCCACACGGAAGGCGTGGCGCAGTATCTCCGTGATGCGCTCGCCCTGGTTGACCTGCAGCACAGCCTTGCATACCGGCCGGAAGATGGACATCTGGTCCAGCTCCTGGAACGAGTCCTTGTACACCTGCCCGCTCATCGGCGCTCCGGCCAGCACCACCATGGGCGCATGCGTGAACTTGGCCCCCGCGACCCCCGTCAGCAGGTTGGTCACCCCCGGCCCGTTCTGCGCGATGCAGACCCCGGGCCGGCCCGTTGCTAGCGCGTACCCTAGGGCCATGAACGCCGCCCCCTGCTCGTGCCGCGCCCCCATGAAGCGGATGTCCTCCGCTCCCCACATGGCGTCAAGCACCTCCAGGTACGCCGATCCGACCACCCCGTACAGGTACGGGACCCCTTCCGCTCGCAGTGCTTCTACGACGGCCTGCCCCGCAGAGAGCTTCACCATACGTCCTCCTTGTGCTGGACCCGGCCCCCATTGGATGCCGTTGTCCGCGCCGGTCCGCCCTGCGCCTTGCATGATACAATAGCCCGCGCTCCATGGCACAGAAGGGGGGCTGACCCTGGAGGCCAACCCGCTCCGGCTCCCCGGCTTGGAGTAAGTCCCTGGAGGTGCGGACCATGAAGCTGGAAGGTCGCGTGGCCCTCGTCACGGGCGCCGGCCGGAACATCGGCAGGGCCACGGCGCTCAAGTTCGCCGCCGAGGGTGCCAACGTGGTCGTCAACGCCCGCAGCAACGCCGAGGAGGTGGAGGCCGTCGCCGCCGAGGTCCGCGCCCTCGGCGTGGACGCCATGCCCGCTCTTGCGGACGTCTCGGACCGCGGGCAGGTCGACCGCATGGTATCCGACGCCATGGAGAGGTTCGGCAGGATCGACATCCTCGTCAACAACGCCGCTATACGCCCCTCCATGCCCTTCACCCAGTTCCCGTGGGCGGACTGGGAGCGTGTCCGCGGCGTCATCCTGGACGGCGCCATCTACTGCACCCAGGCCGTCATCCTGTCCATGATGGAGCGCAGCTTCGGCCGCATCATCTTCCTCTCCGGCGACGGCGCCCATCGCGGCGGCCCGCAGCGCGCCCACGTCTCCGCTGCCAAGCTCGCCCTGACCGGCCTCGCGCGGGGCTTGGCCACCGAGTTCGGCCCCCACAACATTCGCGCCAACGTCATCTCGCCCGGCAGCATCGACACCACGCGGGACATGTCCTGGTACCCCAGGGGCGCCCCTTCGGCCCAGGGCGTTCCCCTAGGGCGGCAGGGCACCTCCGACGAGATCGCCTCCGCGTGCCTGTTCCTCGTCTCAGAGGACTCCAGCTACATCACCGGCCAGACCCTGCACGTCAACGGCGGTGTCGACTACTACTGAGTCGGTCCCCCCGCCGCCGCCGCCCGCGGCCTCATCCGGGATTCCGGCAGTCCCGGCCCGGCGCCTTCCTCGCCCGAGCCGCCGGCGCCGCTTGTGCTATCCTGCTGAAGAGCCCCCATCCTTCCGACGCGCTTTCGGTTCGCGGGCTTAGTCTATCGACGGGCGTAGGGGACGTGTCGAGGCCACCAAAGAGCAACGCCATGTACTTCACCCTGTTCCTCGTATGGGCCGGAACAGGCGTCTGGTTCACCCTGCGGTTCATCTCCACCGTTCCCTTTCCCGATCCCCTGGTCGGCCGAGTGCTCTACGTGCTGCTGGGCGCGGGGGCGGGCATCTTCTGGGTCTACGCCGTGTACCATTATTCCGTGATCCTGTTCACGCTCATCGAGCGGCGAAGAAAGACATCGCAGAGCGAAGCCCAGGCGCCCAGCGGCAACGCGGAGCGGCCCAGCGTGGCCCTCCTCTACACCACCGCGGACGACTTCATCGAGGAGGCGGCCCTCACCTGCGTCCGGCAGGACTACCCGCGCTTCCACGTATTCCTCCTGGACGACAGTCGCACGGAGCAGGCAAAGAGCGAGGTCGACCGCTTCCACCAGCAGCACCCTTCGGCGACAACCGTGCTCCGCAGAGCAGACCGGCGCGGCTTCAAGGCGGGCAACCTCAACAACTTCCTCTCCACCACGGGACAGGAATTCGACTTCTTCGCCGTCTCGGATGCGGACGGCATCCTGCCCACTCACTTCCTCAGCACCGGCGCCGCCTACTTCGACCGCTACTCCAGCCTGGGCTTCGTCCAGGCGCACCACTACTCCGTCGCCCAGCCCTCCTCTTCCTTCGCTCGCGCCTTTCGCGACGAGGCCCAGATCCGCTGGGAGTACAACAATCTCCCGCGCAACAGGTTCGGCCTTCCGCTCTTCCTCGGACACGGGGCCATCGTCCGCTCAGAGGCTTGCTCCGCCGCCGGCGGCTTCCCGGAGGTAGTCGCCGAGGACCTGGCCTTCACCGTCGCCCTGCGCAGGGCGGGCTACGTCGGACTCTTCGCCCCCGACATCCTCTGTGGAGAGGGATTCCCGCTCAGCCTCTCCCACCTCATCCGGCGGCACGGCCGCCTGACCATGGGTGACAGTCAGGCCCTCCTGCAGTTCGGCCTCTCCTTCCTCACGGCGCGCGGCTTGAAGCTCGCCGAAAAGATGGACTTCTTCTTCCACATCCATCGACGCGCCGCGGGCGCCCTCGTCCTCCCCTTCGTCCTGGGCGTCGTCCTCCTCCAGCTCCTCGTGGAAGGAAGTCTCGCCGTCGGCCTTGATGGGACCTCCCCCGCGCATGGGCTCCCCAGGGCCTGGGACATGGCCCTGTTCGGCGTCGCAACCTTCCTCGCGCCCCTGGGACGAGTCCTCCTGGAGAAGCGGAGGTCCCCCCTGGGTGCACTCCAGCACGCCGGCCGGGCCCTGGCTCTCTACACCGGCCTGGCCTTTGAGACCACCCTGGCCCTGGCCGCCTACCTCATCGCAGGCCAGGCCCACTTCACCGTTACCGGCACTCGTGCAGACGCCCCCGCCGACGCCCTCCCTGCCGGCCTCCGCGCCAGGATAGCGCGCGTCAACGTCGGACACCCCATCGCCGCCTTTGCCAGCTCCCTCGTTGCGCTGCTCCTCCTTGTCTACGGGGCCCTATCGCTGAACCTCGTCCTCATCGGCATGGCGGTTGCGACCCTCTCCGTGCAGCTCCTCACCCGCCTGGGTTGGGAGTGGCGGCCCGGGCAGGGACTCCTCTTGGCATCGTCCATCGTCATGCTTGCCGGGATTCTCCTGGGTCCCCTGAACGTCATTGGCCCCCACTGGCAGTTTGTCCTGGCCCTGGGCTCAGTCGTCCTGGTGCGGACCTAGCGTCCTGCCCCCCTGTCCTTCCCGCCCCCACCCCGTCATTGCCTCGCGGGCGGGAATCCAGGGTGGTGGCGCGGGGCGGCACTCCCCTCCGCTGACCCTCCCCACCCCTGCGGCGACCCCCCAACCCGCCCCCCACATGGCCGTCGCGCCAGCGACCGGGAACCCTGACACAGGCCCCTTCCCCCCATGCCCCTGTCTCCGCTACCCTTCCTGTATGAAAGAAGCATTCGACAACCCGGAAGACGCCTCCAATCCACCTATCTCCCCCCGGCGCAGGCCGAAGACATCGAGGAGGCCGGCACCCTGCACGATTTCGGCGAGGACATCGCCATGATGCGGCGCCGCATCGCCGCCCTTATACGCGACCCCAGCACCGACCCGGACCTCATCAACCGGACCATGAAGGTCCTCTGTCGCATGATGGATATCCAGCGCCGATATCGGTTTGGGTGACGACTCTCGGATTTGGTTTCCCAAGAAAACTTTTTCAAACAAATGCGAATCCGAAGCTGAAATCAGATTTCCCAGGTACGGATTTGTTTCTTGAAAACAATTCCCCACCCCTCACCCACGCCCACTAGGCGGTCGCGCAGCGACCCGTCATTGCCTCGAAAATGGGCGCTCCACCCCCCCAACCACTTCATTCCCGCGCAGGGAGACCTTTGCACAACCGTCACTCCCGCACCCACCCACCGTCATTCCCGCGAAAGCGGGAATCCAGGGTGGGGCCCCAGGCTGGCGGGGTCTGCTTCACCCTCCCAACCGCGCCCTCCACGAGGAGTTACGCAAGGGTCTCCGCAGGCGGGAATCCAGGGCGACGCGGGGTGGTGCAACTGGGCAGGGGCTCGTCCCCCATCTTCGTTGGTTGTGGTGTGGGTAGCCAACATGAGGGATTCCCGCGAAGGCAGGAATCCCCCCGCCCTGCGCAGTCCATACCAGGCGGGGTGGGCTCATGAGACAGGTTCCAGTGTAAAGCCGTTTCCCCCTCGCCCCGTTTCAGACCGCCTCCAAACCGGTTGGCATTATGGTGCCCCGCTGACATTGCAGGTATTACAATGGCAGAGTTTCGCCAAGACCGCCGGCTGCGTCGACCAGCGGCTGCCGGTCAATCAACGGCACTGTGCGCAGGAAAGGAGGGAATCGGGATGGAGGAAGCCAGCCCTCGCCAGACCATTGACCTCAGTGGCGCCTGGACGTACATCGCCGCTTCAGCGGCTCCCCTGGCGAGCAGCCCGGTGAGTCCTGGCAGGAAATCCGTGTTCCCTCCAACTGGCACGTCGCCGGCCTCCCCAACTACGCCGGCGATGCCTGGTTCCGGACCACCTTCTCCATGCCGCAGCTTGCCGGCGACCAGGTGGTCCATCTCCGCTTTCACGGCGTCGACTACTTCGCCGAGGTCTGGCTCAACGGCAGGTTCGTCGGTTACCACGAGGGCTACTTTCAGACCTTCGTCTTCGATGTGACGGAGTTCGTCCAGGAGAACAACACCCTCCTCGTCGAGGTCACCTCCCCCAATGAGGATGCCGACACGTGGCCCCACCGCAAGCGCCTCATCAAGGGCATCCTCAACATGAGCGACTGCCGCCCCGGCGCGTGGCACCCGCAGATGGGCCAGGACGGCAACACCGGCGGCATATGGAACACCGTCGATGTCGTCATAGGCAACGCCACCCACGTTGACGAGCTTCGGGTCACCCCGGTCCTCCTCTCCCGTCAGGTCGCCCGCCTCCAGGTCAACGCCGTCGTCGTCTCTTCCGCCACGGAGGAGATCCGGGCCCTGCTGCGCATCTATCATATTGGCGAGTCCGGTCGAACACTTGTCGTGGATGAAGAGCGCCTCCTGCGCCTCAACCCAGGCCCGAACGACCAAATCTTCATCGAGACTATCGAGCAACCCCAGCTCTGGTGGACCTGGGACCGCGGCCCCCAGAACTTCTACGTCGTCGAGCTGGAGCTCCTCAGGAACGGCGACCTCCTTGACCGCATGGAAGAGCGCTGCGGCATTCGTGAGTTCAAGATCGACGCGGACGGCGTCTGGTACCTCAACCGCCAGCGCATCTTCCCCAGGGGCACCAACTTCCTCCCCGCCCTCTGGCTCAGCGAGTACAGCAAGGAGCGCATTGACCAGGACATCAAGCTCCTCAAGGAAGCCAATGTCAACGCCGTTCGTATCCACGCCCACGTCAACCGCACCGAGCTCTACGACGCCCTCGATGAGGCCGGCATCGTCGTCTGGCAGGACTTCGCTCTCCAGTGGGTCTATGACGACGACGACAAGTTCGCCGATACCGCCATCTCCCAGATCCAGGATATGGTCCGCCTTCTTTATAACCATCCCTCAATCATCATCTGGGCTTGCCAGAACGAGCCGCACCGCAACCTCCAGACCCTCGACCCCATGCTCGCCAGCGCCGTGCTCCAGGTAGATGCCTCCCGCACCGTCTGGGAAGCCTCCACTGGGGAAGACCACACCTACCCCGGCTGGTACTACGGCTCCTACCTTGAGTACCGTGAGACCCCCGCCAAACCCCTCGTCACTGAGTTTGGCGCCCAGGCCCTGCCCTCCCTGGACCTGCTCCGTGAAATGTTTCCCGATGGCAAGCTTTTCCCCCCCGACTGGGAAGATTGGGCCTATCACTGCTTCGCCTTCCACGAGATGTTTCACGTCGCCAAAGTCGAGATGGGTCCGGACATCGAGACCTTCAGGCGCAACAGCCAGGAATACCAGGCCCGTCTTCTCCAATTCGCCGTGGAGAGCTATCGCCGCATCAAGTACCAGCCCATCACCGGGCTCTTCCAGTTCATGTTTGTCGACTGCTGGCCTTCCATCACATGGTCGGTCGTGGACGCCCACCGGGAGCCGAAGCTGGGCTACCACATCCTCAAGCGCGCCTATCAACCCCTGCTGGGCTCGCTGGATATCCGCGAGGACATCGTCTCCCAGGGGCAGTGGGTCAACATCGGCCTCAGCATCATCAACGACCTCATGGAGCACCTCTCCAGCCTCACCTGGATCCTCCGCGTCCTGGACCCGGACGGCGAGACCTTGGAGCAGTGGAGCGGCATCACAAACGTGGAGGCGGATTCCGTCGTAGCCATGGGCGACCCCGTGAGGCCCCACCGGACCTGGAAGGTGCCCGTCGACGCCCGCGAGGGTAAGTACTCCGTGGAGGTCCAGCTCAGCTCCTACACGGGCGCCATCCTCTCCACCAACTCCGTCAGCTTCACTGTCCACGACAGCCACGGCTGGATCCGCGAGTACTAGCGCCCTGCCCGCCAATGCCGGGGCGCGCTCCCGCGGCCGGCTTGCCGGCACCCTCCGGGAGGCACTTCCCAGCACATGGACCTGTTCGACCATCTCGACGCACTTGAGGACGCCCTCCAAGCGCGCCCCTTTGGCCTCATAACCGACGTTGACGGTGTTCTTGCCGAGATCGCCCCAACCGCGGAGAGCGCCCGCGTCGACCCGGCCTGCCGCCGATTCCTCGCCGAGCTCGTCCAGCGCCTCGAGCTCGTGGCCGTCGTCTCCGGCCGCTCACTGGAGGTCGTCAGGGAGCTCGTGGGTGTGCCGGGCCTCGTCTACGTCGGCAACCACGGCCTGGAGTTCTGGCGAAACGGCCGCGTCGAGCTCCACCCCGGCGCCGAGGTCTACCGCGACGCCGCGGCCAACCTCCTGGCGCGATTCGCCCCCATCCTCGCCCCCCGCGGCGTGACCCTGGAGGACAAGACCGTCGGCATCGTCTTCCACTACACCCAGTCGCAGGACCCCCACGCCGCCCGCAGCGCAGTGCTTCACGCCATCGAGCACGAGCCGGAAGCACGCCCCTTCCATCTGGTGGAGACCCGGCGGGTCGTCGAGCTGCGCCCCCCTGTCGACGCGACCAAGGGCACGGCCGTGACCGCCTTGGCCCAGACGTATGGCTTGCGCGGCGCCCTCTACATGGGCGACGACTTTCCCGACGTCGACGCCTTCCGCGCCGTGCGCAAGCTCGCCAATGAGGAGCGTGTGAAGGGCCTCGCCATACTCGTCGACAACCCCGAAGTCACCGGCGAGGTCCGCCTGCAAGCGGACTACACCCTATCCGGCGTCCCGCAAGTCGCCCGGCTCCTGCAGTGGATCACCCAGACCCTGCCGGCCCCTCCGCCGCCGGTACGCCCGCCTTCGCCGAGGCCCCGGGCGCCGCCATCCTGAGCCTGTCGAAGGATGAGCGGTAGGGCGGGGCGGCGGCAACGCCACACCCCCAACCTCCCCTCGAATACGAAAGCGCCGCCGCTCGACCCGCCGCCGCGCAACCCAAAGCGAAGCCCGCCCAGGACTCCTGGACGGGCTTCGCCCTATGCCGTGGCCGTCGGCATCTACGGGGGGCCTTGCCCCACGTTGACTAGACCCGCGTCTGCAGTTGGTGGTAGCGGAACTTCTGCCGCGCCTCGTCCAACCGCGTGCCTTTCATGATCTCCTCGCGGATGCGGTCCTCCGCCTCCTCGATCTCCTTGGCCGCCGCCAGCACCTCGCTCTCCCGCTCCTGCGGTATCACTAGCACCCCGTCGGCGTCGCCGAGCAGCAGGTCGTTGGGCCTCACCCGCACCTCGCCCACCGAAACAGGCACGTTGTACCCCTCCGCCTGGACCCGATCCTTCCCCGTGCGCATGTACACGCCGCGGCTGAAGATGGGGTAGCCTACCTCCAGGCTCCGCGCCGAGTCCCGGCACACCCCGTGGATCACCGTGCCGCCCAGCCCTTTCAGGTTTGCCATCGTCGTCAGGATGTCCCCCCACACCGTCGCGTCCATGCGCCCGGCGTTGTCCAGCACCACCACCCCGCCCTCCGGCACATCGTCGATGTAGTCCCCAACCGATCCGTGCGTCTTGGGGTCCACCGGGATGGTCTGCACCGTGAACGCCCGCCCGCACAGGCTGAAGGAGCGGTCCAGCGGCCGGATCCCCAGGATCTGGCCGTCGATGCCCAGGCGGTCCAGGGCGTCGCTGACCGTCGTTGTCCCAAATGCTTTGAATGCTTCTATATTTGCGTCCATTATCTCCTGCTCAGCATAGATTCGTAGCTCTGACCCATGACCTCCACCACCGACTGCCCCGCCAGCACCGCCTTCGTCATCTCCACCTCTCGCGCCGCGATCTCCTCCGCTGCCCCCAGCACCTCCTCCGCCCGCCCCGCTGACACGAAGACCACCCCGCTGCCGTCGGCGATGACTAGGTCCCCCGGCTCCACTTCTACCCCGGCGAACTCGATGGGCTCGTTGAACGAGTCCTCGATGATGCGTCCCCGCGCAGTGATCTGCACCGCAGCCTTGGCAAACACGGGCAGACCGAGATCCCGGCTCTCGTCGATGTCCCGGGCCGCCCCGTCTATCACCACCCCCGCTACGCCCTTCACCTTGGCCGCGTTGGACAGGATGCCCCCCCAGCCCGCCACGTCCTCCCGGCCGTGATGGTCGATGACGATGACGTCGCCCGGGTTTGCCGCCACCACTGCCGCTGTCCCCAGGTGCCGCGTCGACTCCTCCCTGCCCTTGGCCTTCAGCCGCACCGTGACCGCGCGCCCCGCCACCTTCATTGGCACCGTCATTGACCTGATGCCGATGACCGAGCCCTTGAGCCCCAAGCGGTCCAGGGCGTCAGACACGGCGCACGTGTCCAGCTTCGCCAACCGCGCTACCAATTCGTCTGCCATGTGCCTCGTCCTTGTTGAAGGGTCCTTGGTCCGCCGAGTCCGCCCTTAGTCCTTGAAGCGCGGGTGCGCAGCCCTGGCGACGTTCTCGAAGACGTTGGCCTTGTCCTCCTCCGTCAGCCAGGAGATGCCCTCGATGTCCGGCTTCGTGTCGTCCAGCCACTTCCCCGTCGCCGGGTCCTGCGCCGATCCCGTCCCAGGGTTCTCTGTCCCGAACATGCACCGGTCCGTCCCGATGATCTTGAACAGCAGCTCCAACGACTCTTGGTTGTACAGGACTGTGTCGTAGTAGAGCTTCTTGATGCTCTGGTCGAAGGTCTCCGTGAACTCCCGCTGCCGGATCCGCGTCGCCCGCCACCTGCCGATGTGGTAGGGTATCGACCCGCCGCCGTGGCACACGATGATCTTCAGGTTCGGGAAGTCCTCAAACAGCTTGGAGTTGGCAATCGCCAGCACCTGAATGCTCTCCTCCGTGATGAAGTGGTTGCTGTAGGACTCCCGCGGGTTCTTGCACGCCGCCGTGTGCATCAGCGCCGGCACGTCCAGCTCCACCATCTTTTCGTAGAGCGGGTACCAGTACTCGTCCTCCATCGTGGGCATGTTGAGGTCCTGGCCTTCGCTGGGGTCCGGGTCGATCATGCACCCCACGAATCCCAGCTCCACAACGCACCGCTCCAGCTCCTCCAGGCAGTTCCGGGGACTCTCTCGCCACACCTGGGGCAGCCCGCACACCCCCCGGTAGCGGTCCGGCGCCAGCTTCACGGACATGGCGATGGCGTCGTTGTTCGCTTTGCACCACCAGTCCACGATCTTGGCCGGCCTCTCCGAGTGCATCAGCTGGAAGGGCCGCGGCGACAGGAACTGCACGTCCGTCCCCACCTTGTCCAGCGTCCCCTCCACGTGCCGCTTGACGATGGGCGCCAGGAGCTCTTCCGTCACCCCGGAGCTCCCCTGCCCATGTACGCCCGAGCTCGCCAGCAGCCCCGACTTGTACGCGTAGAGCTGCGGCGGCGCGTTCACGTGCCCGTGGGCGTCGATGACCTTGTAAGGCATAGTGCCCCCCCTGTTAGTTCTGGCTTGGAGCTACCGGCGATGGCGGGCAGACCCGTAGCGACGCTCGTTCAACACGGAATGGCGGTCACGACATGCCCGCGGAGTCTGGCCCTACCACGCCCACAACCCGGTCAAGCCAATGCGGTACGGTGAGAATTAGTACCATTGGGCTGTTGCGTTGTCAAGTTTCGTGGCCGCTGCCCCCATTCGTCCCCCTGCCCACCCCCGCCTGGCGCGCACGACTCGCAACTGTCCCTTACCCGCCCCCTGCGCCCGTCCTATCGACCTCCACGGCGCGAGTCAGAAGCTCCTCCAACTCCCCTGCCACAGGGCTGTACTTGGCCTGATTGCTGAGCAGCGAACCGGGCGTCGCCCGCGTGAGGCTGTCGAAGGCGTCCTGCATCAGCCGCACGTCCTGTGCCTTCGCGGGATCGCGGAACACGTTCATCGGGTCGAGCCCCTCCGCCACGCGCTCCATCTGCTCCCGCAGCAGCCGGCGGTACAGGATGATCCCCTTGTCGGACTCGGCCAGCCGCTCCTTCGACCGATCGTGCACCGGCCCCTCCGTCACCCACGCCATCATGTCCTGGCTGTCGATGTTGTCGATGACGTGGCGGCCGTCGCCGCCAAACAGGGGCACCTCGTAGTGGGGGATCTGGTCCTGCTTGGGGGCCTGCACCCCAGGGGGCATCAGGTAGGCGTTATACCACACGTGGTAGGTGTGCGTGTCGTCCATGGGCACGCGGTACTGGAAGGAGTGGCCGTTGCCGCCCTGCGTCACCCGCAGGATGTTGGGGAACACCAGGGGATGCCCTACCCGCCAGTTCTCGTGATCCTCCGTCTGGCCCTCGACAACCCGCCGCTTGATGATCCCGTGTTCGAAGACGTCGAACCCGATCTTCAGGTGACGCTTCAGCAGAGAGCTCACGTACTCCGGCGTACCCTCCCTCTCCGTCAGATACTGGAAGAGGCGTCCGTGCAGCCATTCCGTGTGCACGGGGTCCACCGAGTTCTCCATGCACTGCACCCAGTTGCATGGGACTATCGTGTGGCCGATGTGCCGGAAGCTGTTCTCGTACGTAAAGAGGTCCCACCGGGGCAGCAACGGCGCCGGTTCCGGCCCCAGGTAGGCGAAGATGAGCCCGTTCAGCTCCTGCACCGGGTACGCCGTGGCCCGTACGCGTTCCCTGAACGTGCTCTCGGGGGCCTCCGCCGGCGTCTCCAAGCACCTGCCCGTCTCGTCGAAGAGCCAGCCGTGGTACGGGCAGCGCAACCCGCGCTGCTCCGGGATGCCGTACAGCAGGTTCACCCGCCGGTGGGGGCACGACTCCTGTATCAAGCCCAGGGCGCCCCCGCGGTCCCGGTACAGCACCAGGTCCTCGCCCAGCAGCCGTACCGCCTTCGTGGGCGCCCGGGCAAGCTCCCCCGACGCGGCCACGGGGTGCCAGTACCGCCGCATCAGCTCGCCCATGGGCGTACCGGGGCCAACCCGGGTCAGCCGCTCGTTCTCCCGCCCGCTGAGCATCAGCCCCAGCCTCCCGCTATCAGTCCGGCCCGGCGTCCCGCCGGACCGGATCGCGGCTCACGGGCCGCGTTCACCGCTCCAGCATCTGCGCCTCGGGCTTCGCAACCTCGGGGAACACCAGCGACTTCACCACCACCGGCACCACGTTCGCCGGGTAGATCACCTCGCCGATGTCGATGTAGTCAAACTCCTTGAGGTAGATGTTGTCGATGGACACCACCTCGCTAGTTATCCCCATCTCCTCCCGCATGATGTCCCCAACCAGCTTTCCGCAGTCGTTGCTGAACACCAGCACCAGGGGCAAGCCCGCCTTCAGGCTCTTGGGTATCCCGTCCGTGATGCCCTGGGCCAGGTTGCGCAGCAGCGGGTACCGTGGCATCCCCGACCAGCCGATGCCCAACGCCACCGGAATATCGCCCTCCTCCAGATCGAACCGCTCGAAGCTCTTCTGGATCGCGCTGCTCAGCTCCTCCGGCTCAATCTCCTCTCGCTCTGGAAGCTGAGGGTACAGCACCTGGAGGTTGTGAATCGGCAGGATGGCCGGCTGCGAGATCGAAATCGTGTTGCCGCTGACCTGTACCGTAAACTGGGACGCCCCGATCACCGTCGCCCGGATGCGCTCCATGGGCGGACGCCGGAAGGCGGGCAGCCCGTTCGCGGTCACCCGGCTCTTCACCGCCTCCGCAAGCATGGGAGCTATGTCGCCAAAGGTCTTGGTCTCCTGTCCGTACAGGTACTCGGAGACGCCCCCGGAGAACAGCACCATGTCCACGGGCGCCGTCGAGACCAGCGGCGCCGTCAGAATCAGCTTCTGCGACAGTGCGGACCCCTGCCGGTGCAGTGCCACGTCCATGAGCGCGTCGGCCATGGCGTCGACGATGCGTTGCAGGTCCTCCTCCGCCACGGTCTCCCCTATCTCGAGCTTCACCCCCAGGTCGTCCGCAATCCAGCGTGCCGCTTCCTCGATGCGATTCACCCGCCCGTCGTCGTCCATGGCGATGAGGCGCCCGCCCACGTTGGTGGCTGCCGTCTCCACGACCTCGCCGTTGTGGCAGACGGCGAACTTGCAAGTCCCACCGCCGACGTCGATGTTTAGCACCGTCTGGGCCGGGTCCCGCGACGCCGCCACCGCCCCCGACCCCTGCGCCGCCAGCAGCGCCTCCAGGTTGTGCCCCGCCGACGCGCAGACGAACTTGCCCGCCTCGCTGGCGAAGAGGTCCGCGATCTCCCGCGCGTTGTGTCGCTTGATCGCCTCACCGGTTAGGATGATCGCCCCGCTGTCCACGTCCTCCGGCTTCAGGTCCGCCTCGGCGTACGCGTCGCGAATGAAGCGCTGCAGCCGGTCGGCGTCGATGGTGTAGTCCGACCGGTACGGCGTGATCAGGATGGGCGATCGGTGCAGCACCTTCCGCTCCACCACCACGTACCGGCTGGACAGGTACTGCCCCAGCCGCTGCAGGTGGAGGTGCGAGAACATCAGGTGCGACGTCGAAGACCCGATGTCGATGCCCACCGTCGTGAGCTCGATGTTGTCCGTGTAGTAGAAATCGTTCTTTGACCTGGGCCCCTCTTCCTCCTCAGCGCCGTCGTGCATGTGCTCGTCGTCGTGGTCGTCGTGATCGTCCATTGTCTTCCTTTCGGTGTTGTGCTCGCCCAGAGCTAGGCTGTTGCTCTGTTCTGGATGTAGTCCCGCATCTTCGACTCGACGCCCCGCTCCGCCAGCTCGTTCTCAAACAGGTCCAGGATGCGGGGGTCTTCGTCCTCGTACTCCATCTGGTGCCCGCCCTCCTTGTTGGAGCGGTCCATGCCCTCGTAGCCCTGGAACTTGCTTTCGAGGACCGGGTACCGGGCGCCGCCGAAGCCGAATACCAGGTAGCGTGACGACCCCTTGGAGACGTTGAAGTGCTGGTGGTAGGTGGGGCCGTCCGGCGGGGCGTAGAGGGTGCCTGGCTTCCAGTCCACCCGCACGGTGTCGACGGGGCTCTCGCCTTCCTTCCAGAGCAGCGAGTAGCCCTCGCCCGTGACGCACCAGATGTGTGCGCCGGCGTTGTGGGCGTGCGCCTTCTTGTAGGTGCCGGACTGGAACTCGGAGATGTGGCAGTGCATGGAGCTGTCGGCGAGGAGGAACTGGATGTTGTTGCCGCCGGCGCCACGCGCGTGCCAGGTTGGCAGTTCGAAGTTGACGAGCTCGGGGACGAAGTTGGTCTCCCACTGGTGGCGGCCCGGCTTCACCTCCCGGAACTCGCCCTCGCCGCGGAAGTAGCGTTCGACGTCGGCGCGTTCGGGGAACTGGTAGGGGTTGTCGTAGATGAAGGTGGGGTTGTGGAAGATGTTGAGGATGATGGGGAGGTCGGTGACGGCGGCGAGGCGCGCGGGCTCGGAGCCGGAGCCGTTGAAGATCTGGTGCTTGGCGTTGAGGGGGATGCCGAAGATCGACGTCGGGCCCCACTCGAAGGTGTGCGTCTTTCCGTTGGGGAGCTCGATGGTCGTGGCGCCCCGGCCCGAGACCACGTATATGAGCTCGTCGTGCATGTGCTGTTCGGGCTTGAGCTGGCCGCCGGGCTCGATCTCCACCACGTAGGCGGAGAGGTAGTCGGAGCGGCCGGCGAGGTGGACGTAGGCGCCGCGGCCGCCGAGGCGTTCCCAGGGCTCGAGGGGGACCGTGTGGCAGTCCACGCTGTAGGCGTCGATCACGGGGACGCCCTCGGTCTTGAGGAAGTCGAAGTAGGGGAAGATGCCGTAGTAGGGGTGCTGGCCGCCGTTGCTCTGAGTCGTCATCCTATTCCTCCTCTCAATCTTGTGCCACAGGTAGACCATCTACACGTCATGGACTACAAAAACGCTGGGCTCAACCCCGAATCCTAGACGCCCCGCCCAGGCGTGTCAAGCCAAAGCCCTCGCACGCGAGTCACCCGCCCCTTCGGAACCCGCGCCGCCGACAGGTGCCGCAACACGCCTCCCGTCATTCCCGCGTAAGGAGACCTTTAAGTAAACTCCCCGTGGAGGGTAAGGTCGTGAGAGCGAAGCAACTCCCACCCAGCCCAGCCCTGGATTCCCGCTTTCGCGGGAATGACAGTGGGTGGGTGCGGGAGTGACGGTTGTGCAAAGGTCTCCGTAAGCGGGAATCCAGGGTGGCGGCGGGGGGCGGCTGCGCTCCCCCCCACGAAGCCGTCGCGCCAGCGACCTAGTCTCCGGACCCGCCTGTTCCGTCGTCCCTGCGCCACGAGTCCACGGGCTCCGCCGGCTGCAGACCGCTCTTGGCCAGCTCCTCCTTGAACAGGTCCATAATGTGCGGGTCCTCTTCCTTGTAGTCGATCTGGTCGCCGCCCTCCTCCTGGCTCGCGTACTGAGCTTCCGCGTTGTGCGCCATTCGCACCGCGCGCACACCGTACTTGTCGCTCCCCCACCGCAGCGCCAGGTAGCGCGCCGAGTCCCCTCCCGTGTTGAAGTGCTGGTGGAACCAGTTGTCCGGCGGCACCAGCAGGCTGCCCTTCTTCCACGGGAACTGCTGGGGCTCCCGCCCCTGCGGCCACAGGAGCGAGTACCCCGTCCCATTCAGGATGATCACGTGCGCCCCAGGTCCATGCCGGTGCCCCTTCTTGTACGTCCCCACGGGGAACTCCGAAATATGTGACCCCATCGTGTTGTCCGACATCTGGAACCGGACGTTGATGCCTGCCCCGCGCTCCTTGTACTCCAGCAGCCGCATCGTGTACACGTCCGGGATGAAGTTGGACTCCCACAGCCGGTTGAAGTACAGCGTTCCCTCCGCGTCGAAGTAGTCGTCCTCCCCGCTGTACCGGTCCGTGAAGACGAAATCGTTCCTGAAGACAAAGTCCTCGTTGTGGAACAGGTTCAGGACCACGGGCGCCGTCGTCATCGACAGGAACCTCGCCGGCTCCGTCCCCGATCCGTTGAAGAGCTGGTAGTTGCAGTTGATGGGCGGCGCGAACAGGCTGCCCGCCCCCCACTCGAAGCTTTGCTTGTTCCCGCTCGGCTGCCAGATCGTCGTGGCCCCGCGCCCGGACAGGATGAAGACGAAGGCCTCGAAGAGGTGGCGCTGCGGCTCCAGGGCCTGCCCCGGGGGAATCTCGCACACGTACGCGTCGTTCGCCTGCTCGGATCCCTCAAGGTTGATGAACACCCCCTTGCCGCCCATGCGCGCCCACGGGAACACGTCCACGTTGAAGAGGTCCTCCACTGAGTGCCCCCCGATGCTCGGGATCCCCTCCTTCTCCTGCCACATCATGTACGGCGTGCGCATGTTCCGCGTGATCTCGCCTTTGGTCCTTGCCATGAGTCCCCTCCTGGACGGTGTCTTGGGCGGCCGCCGGGCCACGAGGCACGATACGCTCCCACGTGCCAACGGGTCAACCCCTACGGTCGCTGGCGCGACGGCCATGTGGGCGTGGGTTGGGGCGACGGCCGCCCCCCACTCCCGCCCCCCTGGATTCCCGCTTTCGCAGCAATGACGGCGGGTGGGTGCGGGTATGACGGTTATGCAAAAGTCTCAATGAGCGGCTGTGTGCGCGAGGCAAGTCCGGCCAGCGACTGGGGGGATTCGGGGAGGCAGCGGGGGTTTCTCCAGCCCCTTCGATGCTCTATACTTATATTTTGCCCAACTTGAAAGGGGGGAAGGTGATTGAATGCACTAGGAAGACATCTGATTCTCGACCTCAAAGACTGCCGATTTGAACTTTTGGATGACATGCCCTTCATCCAGAAGAGTCTCGTCGAAGCTGCCAGGTCGACTGGCGCAACCATAGTAGGGCAGACTTTTCACAAGTTCGCGCCCCAGGGAGTGACGGGCGTCGTGGCGATTGCGGAGTCCCACGTGTGCATCCACACGTGGCCGGAGTATGGCTACGCTGCCGTGGACATCTTCACCTGTGGCGAGGGCTTTGATCCCCACGAAGCCGCAGAGTTGATCGTTGACAAGCTCCAAGCGGGGAGCCACTCCGTCCGGGAGCTGCCGCGGGGCGTGCTGGAAGAGGGCGAAACGGGGATAGAACGAGAGAGCGCGGTCGTACATGTTGCCGGATAGCGGCGAATCCGATAGACGCGACTGGTATTACGAGGCTATCACTCCGGACCTGCGGTTCGGCTCGAGGGTGACGCGGGTTATCTACGACGGGCAGAGCCAGTACCAGCGGGTGCAGGTGCTCGAGACGGGCAGCTTCGGTCGTTGTCTGGTCCTGGATGGCAAGACGCAGTCGGCCGAGGCGGACGAGTTCGTGTACCACGAGGCTCTGGTCCACCCCGCGATGGTCAACCACCCGCGGCCGGAGGCGGTGGGCATCGCGGGCGGCGGCGAGGGCGCCACGGCGCGCGAGGTGCTTCGCCACAACTCGGTGAAGCGCGTGACCATGGTCGACCTGGACGCTGAGGTGGTGGACCTGTGCCGCGCGTACTTGCCGGCGCACCATCAGGGGTCGTTTGACGACCCGCGGCTGCAGCTGCACATCGACGATGCCCGCGGGTTCATGGAGCGCTGCACGGACGGCTTCGACGTGCTGGTCTTAGACCTGCCGGACCCGATGGAGGGCGGCCCGGCGTACCAGCTCTACACGCTGGGGTTCTATCAGTTGCTGAGGAGCCGCCTGAACCCGGGGGGTTGCCTGGTCACGCAGTCGGGGCCGGCGGGCGTGCTGAACCACTCGGAGGTCTTTACCGCGATCCACCGGACGCTGCAGCAGGTCTTTCCGGTGGTGGCGGCGTATAGCATATTCATGCAGTCTTTCGGCGAGCCCTGGGGGTTTACCATCGCTTCCCTCGGGCCTAGCCCCTTGACGTGCGGCGCGGATGAGGTGGACGGGCGCCTGGCGGGGCGCGGGGTCGAGGGTCTGCGCTTCTACGACGGCACGACCCACGAGGCCCTGTTCAGACTGCCCAAGTTTCTCCGCGAGGCCCAGGCCGCGGAGACCCGCACGATCACCGACGAGCACCCGCTGTTCGTTTTCTAGGATCCCTCACTTCGCTCCCCGGCATCTTTCCGCATCCTGCCTCCCCCTCCCCTCTTTGTGCCATTGAGCCTGCCGTAGGGCGCCCTGTGCCGCGCGCACTCTATCCCACGTACGATGGCGCTTCGCCAGCCCCCGCGGGCCGGCGAAGCGCCAAAGCCGTCTCCCTGAGAACCAGGACTAGAAGAAGTTGGTCAGGTTCTTGTGGAGGAGAACGCTCTCGTCGAGGTAGATCTCCCGCCGGGCGATCTTCCAGCCGTCGCCGACGCGGCGGAGGGTGTCGATGCGCTTGCCGATGAAGGTGCTCTCCTCATCGGCGTGGCGGTTGCGGTAGAACATGAAGCGGCACTTGACGCGGACCTCGTTGGGGCCCTTCCAGCCGAGGATGCGGACGTTGGACACCATGTGGGAGACACGGGAGAGGGGTTCCTCCGCCCAGTGGACGTGGGTATTCAGCTGCTGGACGCGCTTCTCCATGATCCGTTTGTCGTCGTTGTACCACCACATGCCGGTGTCGCCTTCAACGTACTCCTTGTCCATATCCCGGGAGGGCATGTTGCGGCGGATGGGCATGATGTAGCGGGTGTCCTCGGTAAAGAGGTCGAGCCACTCGTCGTACTGATGCTCATCGAGCAGGTCGGCCTCCTGCCAGAGGAAGTCTTCGATCTCCAGGCGGAGCAGGTGGTCCTCAATGGTCTTGGACGTGGTCATGGCGTTGCTCCTACTTGGCGGGGTTGGTGACGCGCATGTCGTCCCAGTCCTTGGCCTCCATCACCTCTGACCAGCGCTGGAAGTAGCGCCGGTAGTTCTCGTCGGTGGGCTCCGGGTGCCACATGCCGGGGAGGCCGAAGGTGGAGGGGCCGTGGAGGGCGGGGGTGGAGATTGCGAGCTGGTTGTTCTGGCGGAGCCGGGTGCGGGTCATGTGCCCCTTGCTGTAGGTGGTCTGGATGTTCCAGTTCTCCATGTCATCCTTCTGGATGAGCCCATTGGGACCCCACCGCAGCTCGTGGTACCGGCCCAGGGCTGCCTTGACCGCCGGGGGAGCGTCCTTGTCAACGAAGATGTAGGACCACATCTCCGTCTGCGCGGGCCCCTGGGGGTGGAGGATGCGGACGATGTGGCCGACAGCGCCCATGTTGGGGAACATGTGGGGCGGCTCTGTGACCTGGGCGAGCTTGCCAAGGCGCTGCTTCCTGAGGGGGTACTTCTCCCGGAGGTACTCCTGGATCTCCGGGTATTCGGCCCAATTGGGGGAGTCCGGGTGCCAGCCGTAGCCGTCGTCTCCGTCCTCTTCCAGGTCCCACAGGTCCGTGGTATGGCCCTCCGGGAACCAGACGTGGTACTCCTTGCCGTGCCGCTCCCGCGTGGCGCCGCTGTTGTTGCCGAGCTGGCCGAGGAGGCCGCGAACGGAGCGATGGGTGATCCAGCCGTGGGTGATGTCCATGTCTGGCATGGGCACCTTCCAGTTCATGCCGATGCGCCATTTCATGACGCCGCCGAGGACCTCGGTGCCGTTCTCGAGGCCGTCGACGCTCATGAGGGGGGGCGCGAGGTAGGTCTCGGCGCCGCCGAAGTAGTCGAGCAAGCTGGGGGCGGACTCGTCCCAGGTGGCCCAGATGGTGCCCTGGAAGGTGTCCACCCGGGCGCTGAGCATCCCCCACTCTTCCTTGCGGAGGTCCGGGGCGTAGACGTCTTCGCTGCCGGGTGGCAGGTTGATGAGCGCGCCCTCATTGTCGAAGGTCCAGCCGTGGAAGGCGCACTGGAAGCCGAGGGCGTTGCCTTCGTCGTAGCGGCAGACGACGTTGCCCCGGTGGGGGCAGGAGTTGAGGAGGACGTGGATGCGATTCTCCCGGCTGCGGGTGAGGACGACCTGCTCTTCTCCCATGCGGGAGCGGACGAAGTCGCCGGGATTGGGGATCTGGCACTCATGGCCTACGAAGAGCCACATGCGGGCGAAGATCTGCTCCATCTCCTGCTCATAGATGTCCGGATGGCTGAAGACGGCGGGGCTGATGGTCCCGTTGGGGGTATCGACGAGCCGGTTCATGGGCATGTCTCTGACTAGCATTGCTGTCTCCTTTCCCTACCGCAGCGTCCCTGCGATTTCGCCTTCTGACTACCGTAGGCTGAGCGTGAGTGTAGATTCGACTGGGACGGCTGTCAAGCCGCATTGTTCTCGAAGAAAGCGGTGATGCGCCAACGGAAAGCCCGCAGGGCGCCGCGAGATGCCGCCTGGGGTCGGGTGAGCACGGACGGCGTCGCCACGGCCCATCCGATCCCGACTCCATGGGCCGGGGACGCCGTATAATGGGGCCGGACACGCGCGACCGGCATCAAGGGGGCGGCCGGCCTACCGGGGCGGGGCTTTCGCCACACTGCACGCGGGGCTGAGGGCGCATGAGCACGGACCTACTGGAAGGGCTGAACGCGGCGCAGCGGGAGGCCGTGGAGCACGTGGACGGCCCAATGCTGATTGTGGCAGGGCCGGGCAGCGGCAAGACGCGGGTCATTGTGCACCGCATCGCCTACCTGGTGCGCACGGTGGGCGTTCAACCGTGGCGGATCACGGCCGTCACCTTCACGAACAAGGCGGCGCGGGAGCTGCGGGACCGGCTGGCGCGGCTGTTGGGACCGGCCTCGGGCGGAGAGGTCAACGCGGGCACCTTCCACGCGCAGTGCGCCCGCATCCTGCGCCGGCACGGGGAGGCCATCGGCCTGGACCGGGGGTTCTCCATCTACGACCGGGACGACCAGACGGCGCTGCTCAAGCGGGCCTACGGTGCGGCGGACCTGGACCCGAAGAAGTTCCCGCCAGGGGGTGTCCTGAGCGCCATCTCGCGGGCCAAGGCCGAGCTCCTGGACGCGGCGGCGTTCCGCAGCAGGGTGGGCTCCTATTACGAGGAGATCGTGCAGCGCATCTACGAGCAGTACGAGGCGCTGCTGTCGCTCAGCCAGGCGTTGGACTTCGACGACCTGCTGCTAAAGACGCACCAGCTCTTCGCGGCGGCGCCGGCGGTCCTGGAGCGGTACCGGGAGCGGATGCTGTACCTGCACGTGGACGAGTTCCAGGACACGAACGTGGCCCAGTACGACATTGCGCGGCAGCTGGCGGCCCGGTGGCGCAACATCTGCGTGGTGGGGGACCCGGACCAGTCGATCTACTCGTGGCGGCACGCGGACATACGCAACATTCTGAGCTTCCAGCGGGACTACGCGGACGCGCGGACGGTGCGCCTGGACACGAACTATCGGTCCACGCCATTCATCCTGAACGCGGCCCAGCGGGTCATCAGCCTCAACAAGCAGCGGCTGGAGAACCCCCTGACCACGGCCAGGTCCGGGGGGCAGCGGGTGGTGATCCAAGAGAGGTACACGGACAGCGAGGAGGCGGCCTGGGTCCTGGAGGAGGCGGAGCGCCTGCGGAAGGCTGACGGCCACGGGTACGGGGGCTTTGCGGTGATGTACCGGGTGAACGCGCAGTCGCGGGCCCTGGAGGAGGCGTGCATTCGGCACGGGGCGCCGTACCGCCTGGTGGGGGCGCTGAAGTTCTACCAGCGCAGGGAGATCAAGGACGCGCTCTCCTATCTGCGGTTGCTGGTGAACCCCGCCGACGACGTGAGCCTGGGGCGGGTGATCAACGCGCCGCCCCGGGGCATCGGCCAGAGGACGATGGACGAGCTGGTAAGGCTGGCGCACTCCCTGGAGACGCCGCAGTACGAGGCCCTCGGGAGGCTGGTGCGGGGCGAGGCCCCTGAGACGCAGGCGCCCGCGGCAGGTAAGGGGTCTCTGGCCCGGTTCCACCAGCTCATGGAGGAGCTGATGGCGGAGAGCCGGGCCGTGGACGTCGCCGAGCTGCTGGACAGGGTGCTCGCACGCACGGGCTACAAGAGGCACCTGGAGGAGGAGTCCGACGGCGAAGAGCGCCTGGAGAACCTGCGAGAGCTCCGAAGGGTAGCGGCGGACTTCACGGGGATGTCGGCGCCGGAGGGGCTGACGGCCTTCCTGGAGCAGACGGCCCTGGTGTCCGACCAGGACAACGCGGACGAGGGCGGGGACGCGCTGACGCTCATTACGCTGCACCAGGCCAAGGGGCTGGAGTTCCCGGTGGTGTTCATGGTTGGTATGGAGGAGGGGCTGCTGCCCCACATGCGCTCCATGGACGACGCCGCGGAGATGGAGGAGGAGCGCCGGCTGTGCTACGTGGGCATGACGCGAGCGCAAGAGCGGCTGTACCTGGTGCGGGCGTTCCGCCGTACGTACATGGGGTCGAGCATGCCGTCGATACCCTCGCGGTTCCTGCGCGACATACCGCCGGAGCTGATCACTGCGCCCCACGACGAGGGCCGGGAGCGGGCAAAGCCGTCCATCGAGGCGGCGGTGCGCAATGCGCGGGCCGGCGCGACCCCTGCGGCGGCGCCGTTCTCGTCGGGTGAGCGGGTGCGCCACCCCAGCTTTGGGGACGGGATGGTGGTGAGCTGCAAGCCATCGAGCAGTGACTACGAGCTGACGGTGGCCTTCGCCGGCGGCGAAGTCAAGCGGCTGCTGCACTCGATGGCGCGGCTGGAGAAGGCGTAGCGGCCGGGCTTGCGCGGGGAGTTAGGTTCGGTTGACACCCCCTGGGGGCCTCACTACAATCGCTGCCACGCACGGGGTCTGCGGCTCCGCACGCGCTCAGGAGGACGGCTGACCATGATCCCGAATATGCCCCGCGAGAAGCTGCTGGAGACGTTCCGGCGCATGCTGGTGATGCGCCGGTTCGAAGAGACCTGCGACGCCATAGTCAACGAGGCCTACTTTCCGGGCAACCAGACGCACCTGTACATCGGCCAGGAGGCGACGGGCGCCGGGGTGGCGGCGGCTCTGGACCCGGAGGACTACATCTTCAGCACGCACCGCAACCACGGGCACATCCTGAGCCGCGGCGCGGACCCCGGCAGGGCGATGGCGGAGATCCTGGGCAGGGTCACGGGGTACTGCCGGGGTTTCGGCGGGACGCTTCACGGGGCTGCGCCGGAGCTGAACATTCCCACCAGCTCCGCGATGGTGGGGGGCAACCTGCCCATCGCCATCGGGGCGGCATTCGCGCTGAAGCACCAGGGACGGCCCAGGGTCAGCGTGATGATGTTCGGCGACGGTGTCCTGGAGGAGGGCGCATTCTACGAGAGCATCAATCTGGCCGCGCTGTGGGACCTGCCGGTGATCTTCATGTGCGAGAACAACTCGTGGTCGGCGCCCGAGGTGCGGGCGCCGGGGCCACACCCCAAGGCAAGCCTGAGCGCGGGGCAGCTGGTGGACATCGCCGGGGCGTTCCGCGTCCCGGCCGTCGTGGCGGACGGGGCCGACCTGGGCGAGGTGTACAACTCGACGGTGGAGGCGAGGGAGCGGGCGGTGGCAGGCGGGGGGCCCACCTTCGTCGAGGCCCGGACGCGCGGGTGGCCCCGGGGCACGGGGGAGACGGACATCGCGAGGGCGTGGACCCGGCGGGCGCCGCAGGGGCATCGGGGCCAGCGGGACTGGTTCCTGCGGGGCGATCCGGTGCTGCGCCTCGCGGGGGAGCTGGTGGCGGCGGGGGTGGCGAGCCGCGAACAGATGCGGGGGATGGACTTGGAGGTGCGCCAGCAGATGGCTGAGGCCCTCAGGTTCGCACAGGACAGCCCGTTTCCTGAGGCGGAGGAGGCGCTGGCGCACATCTGGCCGGAGTAGGCCAACCACATAGGGGTGGCATATGGCGGAGCTGACGTACGGGGAAGCCAAGATCAGCGCCGTAGCGTCGGCGATGCGGGCCGACGATCGGGTGGTGATCATCGGCGGCGGGGGCTTTGGGGGGCATCGCCATCCCGAGCTGAGCGCGCCGCTGCACCGGGAGTTTCGCTCTCGCATCTACAGCACGCCAATTTCGGAGATGGGCTACGTGGGAATGGCGATAGGGGCAGCCATCGGCGGGCTGCGGCCCATCGCGACGGTGTCCACGTCGAGCTTCCTGTTCCAGGGGTGGGCGCAGATAGTGAACGAGGCGCCCAACATCCACTACATGACGGCGGGGCAGACCAGGGTGCCCATGCTGGTGCACATCCTGACGGGGCTGCGGATCGCGGGGGCCGCGCAGCACTCGGCGCGGCCGCAGGCGATGCTGATGCAGGCGCCCGGGCTGCAGATCATCGCGCCGTCGACGCCGCGCGACGTCCTTGGGATGATACAGCCGGTGCTGGACAGCGAACGGCCCACGGTGTGGGCGGACCACGTGCTGCTCCTCGAGACGGGAGTTGTCGAAGAGGCGCCGGAGGACGCAGCCCCCGTGCCGCTGGGAAAGGCGGACGTGAAGCGCGCGGGGTCGGACGTGACCCTGGTGGCCTACGGCATAACGCTGGCCCGCGGCATGCGAGCAGCGGAGCAGGCGGCGCAGGAGGGGATCGACGTGGAGGTGGTGGACCTGCGCACGCTTGCGCCTCTGGACCGGGAGACGGTGCTGGAGTCGGCGGGCAGGACGCGGCGGCTTGTCGTCGCCGACGAGTGCACGCTGACGTGCGGCGTGGCGGCGGAGGTTGCGGCGTCGGTGGCGGAGGCGGGGGTGGATCTGGCGCGGCCGCTGAAGCGGCTGACGGTGCCGGACGTGCCAGTGCCGTTCAGCCCGACGCTGGAGGAGGCGATCACGCCCACGGAGGAACGGATTCTGGCTGCCATCAAGGCTGTCATGTAGGGTCGCGGGAGCCACGGTGTCCACCGACACCCTGGCCGACGCCGACGCGGGGAAGAACGTCCGGGCGGCGGGCCCCGCCATCCTCTTACGGTGTGAGGGAGGCGGGGCCCGGCTTGTGGGTTACAGGTGCTCGTCCTGGAAGTGAGCCTTGATGGTTTCCGCTCCAGGCTCACCGGTGCACCAGGGGACCAGGTTCTTCATCCTGCAGGGGAGCCCACGCTTGGCCAGCTCTTCCTCGTAGATGCGGTGGACCTCCGGGTCCTCGTCGGCGTACTCCACCTGACGCCCGCCTTCCTTGATGCTAACCTCGCCGGCGATCATCGTCGTGGACTCCGTGGCTTGCCAGCGAGTCCGGGCGTACTTGCGGGAGAGAGCGACGCCCATCACCAGATAGGTGGCGGGTGTTCTGCCGACGTTGAAGTGCTGGTGGAGCCAGAGGCCATCGCCGGCGCCGGAGAGGTAGAGGCTGCCGACCTGCCAATCGCAGCGGATACGAGGTTCGTCGCCCCGCTGGGTGAGGACATAGCCCTCGCCCTCGGTGATAAACAGGTGGGCGCCGGGGCCATGCCTATGGGCCTTCTTGTAGTGGCCCGGCTCGAAGCGGGAGAGGTGGGAGTTGGTCATGCCGGCGCCCATGACCATGAAGGCGTTGGTGCCTCCGCCGCCACGGCTCTTCCACTCATAGAGGGGCAGCTTCTTGATGTCCGGGATGAAGTTGGTCTCCCAGACTCTCCCCTTCCACAGCTTCGCCTCGGCGGTGAAGTAGTCCGACTCACCGGAGAAGCGGTCTCTAAAGCTGTAGGGGTTGTTGAAGATGAAGTCTTCGCTGGCCCACACGCGCAGGAGCTCCGGCAGTCCCGTGACCGAGAACCAGCGGGCCGGCTGGGACATGCTGGCGTTGAAGTACTGGTGCCACGCGTTGGTGGGCAGGACAAAGTAGCTGCCGGGCCCCCACTCGAAGGTTTGGGTCCCGCCGTCCTCCAGCCAGACAGTGGTGGAGCCGCGGCCGGAGAGGACGTAGGTGGCCTCCGCATACATGTACTTGAGGGGCGCAGTGGAGCTTCCGGGTGGGAGCTCGACTATGTGCTCATCACTCTCCTCATCGCCGTCCATGTAGCAGAGGGCACCCTTAACCCCGTCGCCCTTGCGGGCCCACGGGCCCACCTCGACCTCATTCATGTCCCTGAGGTACACGCCGCCAACCAGTGGCGGTCCCTCTCTCTCGCGCCAGTCCTGGTAGACGTCAACGCGGGCAATCGCGGGCTGCTGTTCCGGGTCCGGGTCCCGGGTCAAGTCTGCGGTCGTCATGCTTTCTCCTTTCCCTCCTTGGAGTGGCCCCTTTGTAGCACAGCGGGGTGGGGGGTGCAAGTCGGGATCCGCGGCCGGGAGACCGTTGCGTAACTCCCCGTGGAGGGCGACGTCGGGAAAGTGAGGCAGCTCCCGGCAATCTGCGGCCCCGCCTCTGGACTCCCGGTCGCTGGCGCGACGGTCATGTGGGGGGATGCCCCACGCCGCCTCACCACCCTGGATTCCCGCCTGCGCGGGAATGACGTGAGGGGGCGCGGGAATGACGGTGGGTAGGTGCGGGAACGACGTAGTTGTGCAAAGGTCTCCGAGAGCGGGAACCCAGGGCGGCGCGGGGGGCCTAGTTTGAATGTTTAGCTTCGGAGGATAGTGTAGGGGTTTTTTTGTGCTTTCTGAAGCTGGAAAGTGCAAAAAGGGCGATTGTTTGCTTTTGGGGCCGCGGCGTAGCTTCGGCGTGGGGTTGGCG
The DNA here is from genome assembly GCA_965197715.1 of Dehalococcoidia bacterium. GTDB lineage: Bacteria > Chloroflexota > Dehalococcoidia > Lucifugimonadales > UBA1127. Next base: position 554,622 of record OZ240224.1, on the reverse strand, counting down.
ATTTGATTGGATTTGGGGCGGGTCGCTGCCACGACGGGTCGCTGCGCGACGGCTTTGTGGGCGTGGCTGCGCCCACGGCGTCGAGACGGCTGGGTGGGGCCACTGTGCGTGCTCATGGGTTGAGGATAGGGGATTGAGGGTCGAGGCGGTAGTGGCGGATGGCAGGTCGCTGCGGTCGGCGGCGCGACAGGCACGTGGGGGATGCCCCGCGCCGCGCCGCCGCCCTGGATGCCCGCTTTCGCGGGCATGACGAAGGGGGGCGGGAGCGGCGGTGTGCGGCGCACATGGTTCGACCCTTCGGCAAGCTCACCATGGCGGAAAGGGGCCTCGCCTGTAGAGGCAGCGGCCGCGGGATGGCATGGGGGTGCGAGGGGGGCCGCGACGGGGGTCGACGGGACCCGGATCGGGTGCTACAGCACGCCCTGCTCGCGGTAGTAGCGTTCCGCACCGGGATGGAGCGGCGCGCCCAGCACCTGCAGGTCCCACTGACGCTCGATGGGGCCGGTCAGGGACGACCAGTACTTGGGCTGGACGAGGGGCAGCCGGTCGATCTCCGCGTAGTCGATCTGGATGGAGGCGCACTCGATCTCCCGCTTGCGCTGGTCGATGGCCTTGGCCAAGTGGTAGGCGAGGTTGTCGTCGAGCTCCTGGTGACAGGTGACGACAATGTGGGAGTCGGCCAAGGCAAGCAGGGTGCGGCTGATGCCGGGCAGAAATCCCGCGGGGGTGATGTTGCGCCGCAGGCCGTGCTGCTCCAGCCGCTCCATGACGTCCGGCCGCACGTCCAGAAACCTGTAGCCTTGTTGGGCCATCCAGGTCCAGGCCGTGAAGTCGTAGGCGCTGCCGTCGCCGAAGCAGGCGTCCAGCTCGCCGACATCGTGGCGGGCTCTGGCCTCGCGGGCGGTGTACTCCATAGGGCGGACGCTGCCGCCCCAGCTCACGATGTCGGCGTAGGAGAAGCCGTACTCCTTCAGGACGGGGGCCGCGGCGCCGCCGGCCATCTTGAGGGGCGGCTTCTTCGTCACGATGTCCTCAAAGGACTCGATGCCCGTCCACGGGGCGACGGCGAAGAGGAAGCGGTCCTCCTGGGGCAGCCATGCTATCGTACGCAGCCACGCGACGGGTCCGGCCTTTGCGTAGAGCCCCTTGCCCGTGAACAGGTGCTCGTTGTTCACGGACTTGGAGTAGACGAGGTCAAGCTCACGGCTCTCCAACTGGGCGACGCCAGATTGGCCGATGACCACGGTCGCCCTGATGGGCGTCAGATCGGACAACCCTCTGCCGATGGCCTGGGTAAACCGGAACTGGGTGGACCAGGACGCGCCGAACCGGATGGCCTGCGCCGTCTGTCCAGTCATTGCCGCACCTCCTTCTTGGGCTGAGTTGAGTCCCCGCCTGCGGTCGCCGGCGCGACGGGTCGCTGCGCGACGGCTTTGTGGGGGTCGCGGTCCAGCATGGGTGTGCTGTGGAAGCAGTGGTCGTGGGATGGCATGGGGGGGGCGGGTCGCTGCGCGACGGCTTTGTGGGGGTCGCGGTCCAGCATGGGTGTGCTGTGGAAGCAGTGGTCGTGGGATGGCATGGGGGGGGCGGGTCGCTGCGCGACGGCTTTGTGGGGGTCGCGGTCCAGCATGGGTGTGCTGTGGAAGCAGTGGTCGCGGGATGGCATGGGGGGGCGGGTCGCTGCGCGACGGCTGTGCACGGGGCCTGACGCACGCCAGGAGGGTGTCTGGAAATACCGCCGCCCCTGGATTCTCACCCCTCTGGATTCCCGCTTTCGGAGACCTTTGCGTAACTCGCCGTGAAGGGCGAGGTTGGGAGGGTGAAGCAGACCCCGCCAGCCTGGAGCCCCACCCTGAATTCCCGCTTTCGCGGGAATGACGGTGGGTGGGTGCGGGAATGATCGGCGGGGGAGGTGCGGGAATGACGATGGGTGGGTGCGGGAGTGACGGTTACGCAAAGGTCTCCTTTCGCGGGAACGACGGTACTATGCGGCGCGTTCAGTGTCTTGTTTGCCATGTGGTCGTCGAACCTCGTCTCACCGTTCTCCGTGGAAATAATGGGCGGGGATTTCTGAGACAGACTCCTAGCGGGTCTCGCGGAAGCGGAACTCCCCGAGGTCCGGGGCGGCAACCAGACCGGCCTCTGTTTGCTGTTGGATCTCCTGGAGGGTCCATCCCGGGGCGTGTTCGCGCAGCACGAATCCCTGGGGCGTCACCTGGAAGAGCCCGAGGTCTGTGACTACCAGGCTGACGACACCCCTGGCCGTAACCGGCAGGGTGCAGCGCCGCAGCAACCGCGGCTCGCCGTCGCGCGTGTTGTGCTCCAGGACTGTGAACACACGCTTGGCGCCCGCCGCCAGGTCCATGGCGCCGCCAATGCCACCGCCTTTGAAGGCAGGGATGCGCCAGTTGGCGAAGTCGCCGTTCTCCGCGACCTGATACGCGCCCAGGACCGTCACGTCCACCATACCCCTGCGGATGAGGGCGAATGCGTCCGCATGGTGGACGATGGCCATACCGGGCATGGCCGTCACCGGCTGGCCGCCCGCGTTGACGAGGTGCTTGTCTTCCTGTCCCTCCGGCGCCAGAGGGCCGTAGCCGATGACGCCATTCTCCGACTGGTAGATGATGTCGCGGGTCGGGTCCACGTAGTTGGAGCAGAGGGTGGGCATGCCGACGCCCAGGTTGACGATCCAGTCCTCCTGAAACTCCATAGCCAGCCGGTCACACATGGACTGGCGGTCCAGTCTCGGCTTGTCAGTCACGCCAAACCTCCGAACGGTCCGTTCCCGGCCGACCAGGGTCCGCCGGTCGCGGCGACCTCAGTATTGCACGGCCGGTAGCCGCGGCGACGGGGCCCTAGGCCCAGATGCCGTCTGAAGGGATTCGCACGACGCGGTCCACGTAGATGCCCGGGGTGTGGACGTGGTCGGGGTCCAGGGCCCCGGCCTCCACGATGTCGTTCTCCACTTCAACGACAGTCGTAGTTGCGGCCATTGCCATGATGGGGTTGAAGTTCCGTTGCGAGAGGCGGTACTGAAGGTTGCCGAAGGTGTCCGCCCTCCAGGCCCGGATGAAGGCATAGTCGGCGGGAAGGGGGTACTCGAGAACGTAGGTCCGTCCATTGATCTCGCGATGCTCCTTACCCTCCACCACTTCCGTACCCACGCCTGCGGGTGTATAGAACGCGCCGATGCCCGATCCCGCCGCCCTGATTCGCTCCGCCAGGGTCCCCTGCGGCACCGTCTCCCCTTCAATCTCCCCGCTATTGAAGAGGCGCACAAAGGCGCTGGTGCGGGAGGGATGGGTGGGCGAGGTGAAGGCGCAGACCATCTTCTTCATCTGCCCCGACTCCACCAGGACGCCCACGTCCACGGCATCATCCCTGCCTCCGTGTCCGTTGGAGATCCCCGTAAGGTCCCTGGCGCCCTGGGCCAGCAGGGCGGCGATGAGGTTCCTTGGAGTGCCGGGCCCAGCGAAGCCCGCGAACATGATGGTGGCGCCATTCGGGACGTCTGCCACGGCTTCCGCGAAAGTACCGAAGGCCTTGCTCTTCATGGGCTCCGTCCGCGCATATGAACAGGTGGCCTCCATTGTAATGCCTGCGGCTGGGCTGTGGGCGTCAGCGGCGGTGTGCAGCGCCCATGGTTCGACAAGCTCACCATGGCGGAAAGCGGCCTCGTCTGTAGAGGCCGGTACCGGCCTGGTGCGAGCCCACCACTTGATCAGACTTTCCCTAGCCTTGGTCCCGATTGCGAAGACCCTTCCAGGCGTGCACGGTCCGGTGCAGCATTGTAACCAGGGAGAGGGCCGCGATGATCCCGAGAGCAATGGTCAAGGCCAACTCGCCCAGGACCAAGCCGAGGGCCATGAGCACGACACGCTCCGGGCGGGTCATGATGCCCACTTCGCCTGGCACGCCCAGGCCCTCGGCCCGGGCCCGCGTGTAGCTCACCATCATCGAGAAGACCAAAGCGAGGAAGGCCAGGATGGCCAGAATCGTGCTGTCCTGCGCCAGCGCCAGGAGCAGCACGCCGAACAGCACAATGGCCTCGGTGAGGCGGTCCACGACGGAGTCCAGGAATGCCCCGAAGGCGGTCACTCTGCCGGTGAGGCGAGCCAGGGCGCCGTCGAGGTGGTCGAAGAGGGCGGACACGATGAGGAGGAGGCCCGCAGCCAGGAGGCGCTCGGAGAAGATGAGGTAGGCGGTGGCGCCGCTGAGGAGCAGTCCGAGGAGGGTGACGGCGTTGGGGGTCAGCCCCAGGCGGGCGAGAAGGCGAGCCACGGGGTCGCCGGCAAACCGGGTGAGGATGGAGCGCATGCCGGAGCGACTCAGGGACGGAGCCACGCTGACACCTACACCGTCGCGGGAGAATCCGCCAGACCGCGCGGGGAGCGGGCCCGCTCCATGGCGGCCTCGTACTCCTCTAGCACACGGCCGGCGACGCGCTCACGCCGGAACTCCTGCACGTAGGCGGACCCACGGGCAGCGAGGTCCTGACGGAGTGACGGGGATTCCAGGAGATGTCTGATGGACGCGGCCAGGGCGACTTCGTTCTTTGGCGGCACCAGCTGGCCGTAGGCGCCGTAATGCAGCGCCGAAGCGTAGCCATCGATCCCGGAGGCGACGATGGGCCTTCCCGCGGCCAATGCCTCCAGCAGGATAACGCCCTGGCTCTCTCGGCCAGTGGAGGGGGCGCAGAAGATGTGGGCGGAACGATAGTACCTGGGGAGGTCGGCGTAGGAGACGCCGCCAACAAAGACCACGTCGTGAAGGTTGCGCTCCCCCAGGATGCGGTAGCTGTCCCGGTCCGGGTTTCCCGGACCAACCACCAGGAGGCGCAGGTCCGGGTAGTCCCACTTCAGCCGTCCGAAGGCGCCCAAGAGGTACTTGAGTCCCTTGCGTTTCTCCAGGCGGCCCACGAAGAGGATGTTCGTCTTCCCATCGTCGAACTCCGGCATCGGTGCCATGGGCTGGGCGAAGTGGTCCACGTCCACGCTGTTGGGGATGATCCGGTAGTCGCCTGGAAAGTAGCGGCTGATGAAGCTGTGGGCGGGTTGCGACACGGCGATGCGGCCGTGGAGCTTGCTTATCCAGTGATCCACGGCATACTTGGCCCAGGAATAGACGGGGTTATGGTTCTGGAAGGCGTGAAAGGTCGCAATGTTCACGGTCTGAGACTGCTGGAGGACCTGGAAGGGGAGCATTGGCACGAGAGGCTCGTGGAGATGGATTATGTCGAATGACTCCTTCTCCAGGAGGAGCTTGATACGGGGCTCCAACCACGCGGAGAGGGATATGCGGGCGATGGACCCCCCGCCCGGGACAGGAACGGGGTAGCCCAGCCGGACGAGGTTCTCAAGGCCCAGAGAGGCGGGCGGTTTGGAGGAAGGCGCCAGGATGCGGACAGCGTGGCCCCTGCGGGCGAACTCGTGGGCCAGGTGGTTTATGTGAATCGTGACCCCGCCCGGATAGGCGAAATCGTAGGGCGAGACCAGCGCTATCTTCATGCCCCTTCCGTCTTCGGGCAGGGTCTCTCGCCTTGTAGTGACCACACGCAATCCAGGGGGGAGGTCAGGCACTCAGTCATCCGCGCCGCCTTCGCGGCCCCGGCACCTGCCTGTGGCCCGAATGAGGGCCAACGAACGGCCTTGTATGCGTATGCCGGCTCCGATCCCGGACAGGCCCGCACCCAAACGTACATTGACCTATCCGAGCCCAGGTTGAAGGATGCCGTGAATTGTAGCAATTTCCCTCTGAGTCCGCAAGGTGAGATGCCGTCGCCGAGGCGCCGCGGCTGCGAGGCGCGTGCGGCCCGCTTATCGGCTCTCGCGGAATCTCGCGGGAGTGGACTCCTGCGCCCGCCCGGACTATGTTGTTCCTGCGTGAGCGCGGCGCGCTCCCGGCAGAGCCTGTCTCATTAGGGGTGCGGGGGATGCCCCGCTCCGCGCCGCCCTGGATTCCCGGTCGCTGCGCGACGGCCTTGTGGGGGATCCCCACGCCGCGCCGCCGCCCTGGATTCCCGCCTTCGCGGGAATGACGGGAGTGGGGGTGCGGGAATGACGGGAGTGAATGCGGCGGCGCAGACTGAGCAGGCTGTATCTGAACACGACGAGGAATTCGGCGGATGGAACGGAGCACGGGCAAGCAGAGGACACGGCGGGACGCGGCGGCCCCCGCGGGTGTCAGCCGCCGGGAGTTCCTCATTCGAGCGGGGGCGCTGGGCCTGACGGGCTCGGCGCTCGCGCTGTTCCTCCAGGCCTGCGAGTCGCAGGGCCTGCCGCCCCAGGCGAGCGTACCAGCGCCACCGACGCCGACGGCTCCTCCCCGCGCGCCCACCATCACGCAGTCCCAGCCCACCCCCACCCCCACCCCTGCCCCTGCCCCTGCTCCGACCCCGGCCGCGGCCCCGGCGCCGACACAGGTCCCCGCCAAGACGGCTACCCCCGTGGGCACCGAGGAGCGGCGGCGTCTGGGGCACCTGCTGCGCCGGGCCGGGTTCGGCGCCAGCCAGCAGGAGATGGAGCGGTACCGGAAGCTGGGGTTGGACGCGACCACCGAGCACCTGCTGGAGTACGAAGAGGTGGACAACAGCGCCCTGGAGGAGCGGCTCGCCGGCATGGAGCTGGACGTCGAGCGGCTGTCCGGCCTGCAGCAGTGGTGGTTCCTCCGCATGGTGTACACGCAGCGGCCGTTGCAGGAGAAGATGACGCTGTTCTGGCACGGCATCCTCACGAGCGCCTTCTTCAAGGTCGGCCGCGGGCCACGGATGCACCAGCAGAACGAGCTCCTCCGCCGGCACGCTCTGGGCCGGTATGACGTGCTCCTGAAGGCGGTCTCCCGGGACCCGGCGATGCTGGTCTGGCTGGACAGCAGCAAGAACCGCAAGCGGGCGCCCAACGAGAACTACGCCCGGGAGCTGATGGAGCTCTTCAGCATGGGCGACGGGACCTTCAGCGAGATGGACGTCCGGGAAGCGGCCCGCGCCTTCACCGGCTGGTTCGTCAACCGCGAGGGCTTCGTGTTCCGTGCGAATCAGCACGACAAGGGCGTCAAGGTGTTCCTGGACACGCAGGGCAAACTGGACGGCGACGACGTGGTGGACGTCATCATGCGGCAGCGCGTCACCGGGGACTACATGGCCCGCCGCCTCTTCACCTTCTTCGTCCACGATGATCCGGACCCCGAGGACGTCGCCGCGCTGGCCGGGGTCTTCCGGCAGAGCGGCTACAGCATCAAGGCGATGATGCGCGACATCCTGACCTCGGAGGAGTTCTACTCGGCCAGGGCCTACCGGGCGCAGGTGAAGAGCCCCGTCGACCTGGTGGCCGGCACCGTGCGCAGCCTGGGCGCCGAGACCAACGGACGGCCGCTAAGCAGGATGGCGGAGCAGATGGGGCAGACGCTCTTCAGTCCACCGGACGTGGCGGGCTGGCCCGGGGGGGCGGTATGGATCAACAGCACGACGCTGATACAGCGGCTGAACTTCGCCCACACCCTCTCGACGGGCCGCAACCGGCGGTCGTTGGATACGGGGCAGCTGTTCACCTCCGCCGAGCTTGCCGACCCGCGGCGGGCGGCGGAGCACTTCATCAACCTCTTCCTGGACGGGCAGATGCCCGACGCCGAGCAGGACGTGCTCTGGGCGTACATGGCCGCGCGGAACGGCGGCGCCGTCCCCGATGCGCTCAATGAGCCCGCGCTGCGGGGCCTGGCGTACCTTGTGATGGCCTCGCCGGACCATCAGCTGGCCTGAGGCGGTGCACGCATGCTGACCAGACGTCAACTTCTCCGGGGCAGCCTGGCCCTCATCCCCGCGGGGGCCATGGTGCCGCTCGTCTTCCGGCGCGCCGTCTTCGCCGCGGGCCTGGAGGGTCCCGGCCCGCAGGCGGCCTCGGAGCGGCGCACCCTGGTGGTCGTACAGCTCAAGGGCGGCAACGACGGGCTCAACACCGTGGTCCCCTACGCCGACGGCCGCTACTTCGACGCCCGGGCGGAACTGGCCATCGCCGACGGCGAGCTCCTTCATCTGGACGACCGGTTTGGGCTGCACCCCTCCATGGCGGCGCTCATGCCCTTCTGGGACGCCGGCCACCTGGCCATCGTCCAGGGCGTGGGCTACGCCGACCAGAGCTACTCGCACTTCCGGTCGATGGACATCTGGCAGAGCGCCGACCCGACGGGTGAGACCACGGACGGTTGGCTGGGACGCTACTTCGCGGAGGTCCCACCGGAGGCGGGCGAGTGGTTCGCGGGCCTGGGCATTGGCCGCCGGTTCCCGCCGTCGCTGTACACGCCGCACGCGGCGATTCCCGCCGTGTCGAGCGTGGAGACCTACAAGCTGCAGGGCGACCCGCGCGACCGGGCCGGGGGGGACGCGCTGGTCGATGCCCTGCGGGGGCTGTACGCGGCGGCGCCAGGGGAGCGCCCCTTCGGCGCCCTGCTCGGCGGCACCATGGAGGCAGCGTACCAGAGCTCGCTGGCGCTGCAGAGCGTTCACGAGGCGTACGTTCCGGGCGCCGAGTACCCCGATACGCCTTTCGCGCGGGGGCTGCGGCTGCTGGCCGAGGCCATCGTTCAGGACCTGGGTGTGCGCGTGGGGCACGTGACACAGGGCGGTTTCGACACCCACGCCGACCAGCCGGAGCGCCACGGGCGGCTGTGGCAGACCGTGTCGCAGGGCCTCGCCGCCTTCTACGCGGACCTGCAGGCCCATGAGCGAGAGCAGGACGTGCTCATCATGACCTGGTCCGAGTTCGGGCGCCGGGTCGCGGGCAACGCCAGCGGGGGGACGGACCACGGGGCTGCCGCGCCGCTCTTCGCGATGGGGGACCCGGTCCGGGGCGGCCTCTACGGCGAGCACCCGGACCTGGGCGCGCTGGACCTGGGCAACCTGCGCTACACGGTCGACTTCCGGTCGGTGTACGCCACGGCGCTGGAGCGGTGGCTTGGGGCGCCGGCTGAGCTGGTGCTGGGAACGCGCGGCCTGGAGACCATCCCCTTCCTTGAATAGCCGCCTCCCTGCGCCGCCGTGCGGTGCTCAGGGGCGCCTTGAGGGGTTGACACGCTCCTCCACGGGAGGCTAAATGTCCCCATCAGAGTCGTTGGCGGAGTGCTGTCGCGAGAGGAGCGGAGGATGACCACCGTTGCGCAGGAGACCGGCGCGGGTGCGTCGTGGTCGCCGGCGGAGATCCTGATCTCGGCGGACTCGCACGTGATGGAACCGCCGGACCTGTGGGCCACGCGCGTGCCCCAGGCCCTTCGCAGCAAGGCGCCCCAGTTCCCGCCGCACAAGGTGGGCGCGGGGCTTCAGGCCCACGCGGGCGGCTGGGACCCCAACGAGCGGCTCAAGGAGGCAGCCCAGGACGGTGTGGGCGCCGAGGTGCTGTACACGACGCTGGGGCTGAAGCTGTTTGCCATCGAAGACGCAGCGCTCCAGGAGGCCTGCTTCCGGGTGTTCAACGACTGGCTCATCGAGTACTGCCAGGCGGCGACGGACCGGCTGGTGGGGGTAGCCATGATCTCCGTGTACAACATCGACAACGCCATCGCGGAGATGGAGCGTTGCCGCAAGGCAGGACTCGGCGGGGCCCTGATCTGGCAGGCGCCGCACCCGGACCTGCCGTATCATTCGGACCACTACGAGCGGTTCTGGGCGGCGGCCCAGGACATGGAGACACCGCTAAGCATCCATATCCTGACGGGCCACGACTACAGCGCAAACATCGGTGAGGAGCCGAACAGCCTGGAGGCCCACCGGGGCAGCGTCAATCTGAAGCTGGCGTCCATTCTCAACTCCCTGTTCGACATCATCTACTCCGGGGTGCTGGAGCGCTTCCCCCGTCTCAAGCTGGTGCTGGTGGAGAACGAGATCGGGTGGATCCCCTGGACCCTGCAGCAGTGGGACTACTACTACAACCGCTTCAAGAAGGAGCGGCCTCTGCCCATGACCATGCTGCCCAGCGAGTACTTCGCCCGTCAGTGCTTCGCCACCTTCTTCAACGACGCGGTGGGCGGACGCCTGCTCTCGGGTTGGGGCGCGGACAACATGATGTGGTCCAACGACTACCCGCACCCCAACTCCACGTGGCCGCGCTCCCACCAGGTGGTGGCGCGCGACCTGAGCCACCTCGGCGAGGACGTCCAACAGAAGCTGACCCGGCTCAACGCCGCCCGGCTCTACAACCTGCCCCTTCCCCAGTCCGTCTAGGAGCGGGTGGCGCCGCGATGACGTAGCCCCGAGTCCGGCCTGCCCACGACAAGACCAGTGGGCGAGCCGGCCCAAAACGACGAGAGGAGTTAACAATGACGAACCAACAAGCGCTGTTGAGCCCGGAGACCGTTGTAGAACAGTTCAGGAAGAACGACGTGACCCATGTGGTGTACCTGCCGGACAGCGAGACCAACTGGCTCTTCCAGCTCATGGAGGAAGAGCCGAGTCTGGACCTGATTCCCGTATGCCGCGAGGGCGAAAGCATGGGCATCGCGGTGGGACTCCTCATAGGCGGTAAGAAACCCGTGTGTCTGATCCAGAACACAGGCATGTTCGAGTCCGGCGACTCGATTCGGGGTTTGGGGCTGGACCTGCACATGCCGCTGGTCATCATGGTGGGCTACCGCGGATGGACCCGCCACGGGCTGACCAAGGACTCGGCGGCCCGCTTCACGGAGCCCTTCCTGAATGCGTGGGGCGTGCCCTACTACCTGGTAGAGAATGACAGCGACGCAGAGCGCATATCGCTAGCCTTCAAGGACGCGGAAGACGTGAAGGGGCCTGTGGTCGTCCTAGTCGGTGACGAGTACCATGGGTTCAACCGGTAGGAGAGGACGCAACATGATACGACAGGAAGAGCTGATGGCTGTGGTAAGCGAGCACCGGGGCGATGCCGTGGTGCTCACGACCATGACGGCGGGCCGGTGTTGGACCGGAATCACGACGCTCCCGGACCGGGACCTTCACGTGGGAGGGGCCATGGGAAAGGCCTCATCCGTTGCCCTGGGCATCGCCCTGGCGCGGAGTGACGTGAAGGTTATTCTCTTTGACGGCGACGGAAGCCTGCTGATGAACCTGGGCTCCCTGGTCACCATCGCCGGCAAGGAGCCGAAGAATCTCTACCACTTCGCGGTGCAGAACGGTGTGTACGCCACGACCGGCGGCCAGCCCATCCCGAACCACGAAGGGGTGTCGCTGGCCTCGATCGCCAGGGGCGCAGGGTACAAGGCGGCCTACGAGTTTGACGACCTAGAGGAGTTCACGACCAACCTTGAGGAGGTCCTGGGTCAAGCGGGGCCTGTCTTCATCACGTTGAAGACGGTGCCGGAGGTGCAGAACCTCCCCATCGGCCAGCGTCCCCCGAGCCGGACGCCGAGCTTGGTCGACCAGATCAAGGGGTTGAAGGCGTCCTTTGCCGGCGGCAGCTGAGCAGCCAGTCGGGACCTGCGGCGTCAGCGCAGGAGTGCGGCGAAGAGGCGGTCGGCGGCGCTGATGAGGACTGCGGCGGCGATGAGGACGAGGATGACGACCACACTGGTGGGCCAATGCCGCGCCTGAGTCCGCGCCACCCCGTCGCCCCCGCCTTCCCCCGGCGGCATGCCCAGGACGCCGCGGGCGCGGTCCTCGTCGCTGGACCGAACGTGGAGTGCATGGGGCAGATTGGCCGCCATGCCCCATCCACCCGGACCCACGCCCAGGGGACGGACTACGCATGGGATGCCCTCCTCCGCCAGGCGTTGGGCCGCCAGCCTGGCTAGGGGCTCGCCCTGGAACACGTCCAGAGTGACGCGCGTGCTGTCATGCCAGGTGTCCGTCATGTGTCCTCCGGTGCTCTCTCCGCCCGCCTGAGTCGCTGGGCGCTGCGGGGAGCACGGAATGAGCGCGGCATTGCTCAGTATAGCTGGGTGAGCGGTGTTTGGACAAAGGCCCCAGGCAGGCGGCGGCTGATGGCGCCTGTTACAGCGGCGAGCGCTGGGAAGATGGGTGGCTCGTGCTGCGCCATTGGTTGACGCTCCCAGGGGTGTGGGCTATGATGAAATGGTGTGCCCTGATACGGAGTCGCACGTCAAGAGACTAGACAGAAAGGAATGGGAAGGGTATGTCTGGTATCGCGTTGATTCTAACCCTGCTCGTTTCTGTCTTGGCGGCCCTGAGTTTGGGGATTGTAGCCGGTTTATTGGTGCGGAGGACCCTGGTCGGGCGCCAGGTAGAGGAGGCTGAACACCGCGCCGCGCAGCTTGTGGAAGAGGCGGAGCAGCGGCGGAAGGTCCTGGAGCTCGATACCAAGGAAGAGGCTCTGCGATTGCGGTCCAGCGCGGAAGCTGAGGTACGGGAAAGGCGTCAGCAGGTCCAGCAGCAGGAGCGGCGTGTGGCCCAGCGGGAGGAGAACCTGGAGCGCAGGTCCAGCACGATGGAGCGCAAAGAGCAAGAGATAGCGGAGCAGGAGAAGCGCGTAGAGGAGCTCCGCGAAGAGCAGGACCAGCTCAAAGAGAAAGCGGCCAGGGAGTTGGAGGCCATCGCAGGTCTGCCCCAGAGCGAAGCGCGCGGCATTGTGTTCAAGCGGGCGGAAGACGAGTCCCAGCTGGAGATAGCCAAGCGCTACTTCGAGCTGGACCAGCAGTACAAGGAAGAAGCCTCCGAAAAGGCCCGAAAGTACATCTCTCTTGCCATCCAACGCCTCGCCTCTGACGTTGTTTCTGAAAGCACCATAGCTACAGTCCCCCTACCCAATGATGAGATGAAAGGTCGTCTCATAGGTCGTGAAGGACGGAACATTCGAGCCATAGAACAGGCTCTGGGGGTGGACCTCATCATCGACGACACCCCGGAGGCGGTGAGCATCTCCTGCTTCGACCCGGTCCGGAGGGAGGTCTCCCGCGTCGCCATCAAGAACCTGGTCCAGGATGGACGCATCCATCCAACGCGGGTGGAGGAGATGGCGAAGAAGGCGGAGGAGGAGGTCGAGCAGACGATCAAAGAAGCCGGGAATCAGGCTGTGTTCGACGCCGGCGTTCGGGGGATCAACCCGGACCTGGTCAAGCTGCTGGGACGGCTGAAGTACCGCACCAGCTACGGCGGCAACGTGCTCCAACATAGCGTGGAAGCCTCCTTGCTTGCGGGAATGATCGCGGCCGAGATGGGGGCAGACGAGCAGACCGCCCGGATGGGCGCCCTGCTCCATGACATCGGCAAAGCCCTGAGCCACGAGTTCGAGGGCCCCCATGCCGAGATCGGCGCCGATATGGCCGCCAAGTACGGGATTCCAGAACCCGTGCGGCGGGCCATCATGGAGCATCACGACGAGGACAAGGGCTCCATTGAAGCCTTCGTCGTGGTCGCCGCCGACGCCATCAGCTCGGCGCGGCCCGGCGCTCGGAAGGACACCCTGGAGAGGTACGTCCAGCGGCTGCAGGCCCTGGAGGAAGTGGCCAATAGCTTCCAGGGTGTGGAGAAGTGCTACGCCATTCAAGCGGGACGTGAAGTCCGCATCATGGTCAAGCCTGATGAGATTGACGACGTCTCGGCCTCCAAACTAGCCCGGGACATCACCAAGAAGATCCAGGAGAAGCTGGTCTTTCCGGGCCAGATCAAGGTGGTCGTGGTCCGGGAGACCCGGTCCGTGGAATACGCCCGTTAGAAGTGACGGCAAGGGGCGCCGGCTTCTAGCCGGCGCCCCTTGCTACGCCAAACGTCAATGCCAGGGGAACCCCGTTCCCCTGGCTCAGCCCAACTGGGAAAGAGCCCACCGCCATGGCCGTTGTCGACCTTCACCTGCACACGACTGCCTCTGACGGGCGCCTGACGCCCCCCGAGTTGGTCGACCTTGTGGCCAAGAATGGGGTCGAGGTCTTCTCCATCACCGACCACGACTCCATGGAAGGCCTGACCGCCGCCCAGGAAACGGCCAAGGCGTGGCCTGGACTCACGCTCATCCCCGGCGTCGAGCTGGGCACTGAGGTGGACGAGGGCGAGATCCACGTACTGGGCTACTTTCTGGATACGGCCGACCAGGAACTCCAGCAAGAACTGGCGCGGCTTCGCGATGGCCGCGACGGCAGGGCCCGGCGAATGGTCGAGAGGCTCGCTACTCTGGGAATGCCCATCGAGTGGAAGCGCGTGATGGAGCTGGCCCAGGGCGGCGCGATCGCCCGGCCCCACGTGGCCCTGGCCCTGCTGGAGGGCGGCTACGTGAGCGAGTTCCAGGAAGCCTTCGAAAAGTACATCGGCCGCGACGGGCCGGCCTACGTGTCCCGGGACAAGATGACACCCGAGGAGGCGACCCGGCTCATCGTCCGGCACGGCGGCCTTCCTGTCCTCGCCCACCCGGCGCGGTACGTACAGAACCCCGAAGGGCACCTGCCGGTCCTGAAAGGGGCGGGCCTCGTGGGCATGGAGGCCCACTACAAGGACTACACGCCAGGAGAGGTCGAGGAACTCCTCGCCCTCTGCCAGAAGTACGACCTCATCCCCATGGGCGGCACTGACTACCACGCCCTGAGAACGTCCGATGAGATGATGCCTGGCACGGCGGGGCCGCCGATGGAGTCTGCTCGACGCCTGGCCGCCCTTGCCGGCGCCAGGGGCAAGGACATGGCCCCGGCACTCACCTGAGGCGCGCCCCCACACTTGCACCCGCTCCCGGAGACCTTTGCGTAACGCCTCGTGGAGGGCGAGGTCGTGAAAGTGAGGCAGCTCCCACCAAGCTGAGGCCCCTCCCCTGGATTCCCGCTTGCGCGGGAATGACGGTTGTGCAAAGGTCTCCTCCCGCAAGTCACCCTCGGCGGTCGTCGCCTTGCCACCGGGTGGATGCGGGCTTACATTGCTCGAAGACTCTGCTCACTTGGGGCTGCAGCGTGTGATGGCAGACGTGCTGGCGATTGTGCTTGCGTACCTCTGGGGGGCGGTGCCCATCGTCTACATTGTGGCGCGGCTTCGGAAGGGCATCGATATCCGGCAGTACGGCACCGGCAACGTTGGCGCGTCGAACGCCATCTCCCAGCTGGGGAAGCGCACGGGCATCGCCCTAGGCCTCCTCGACGGCTTCGCCAAGGGGACGCTTCCCGTGGTGGCGGCGAAGCTCTCTGGCCTCGATTTGGGCATACAGATAGGAATTGCCCTTGCCGCCGTGGTGGGCCATAACTGGTCGCCCTACCTCAAGTTCACGGGAGGACGCGGAGTCGCCGCAGCCATGGGCGCGTACGTGGGGTTCGGCCTGTGGCCACAGCTCGCTCTGGGGATCGTGCTCGTGGGGGTCATCGGATGGCGCATACGCCGCAACCTGGCGCTGTGGATGGTCATCGGCATGGGCATCATGGCGCCCTTCGCCTATGTCTTGGGGCAGCCAGTCGAAATCGCACTGGTCCTCCTGGGGCTGGTGGTCCTGGTGGTGCTGAAGCGGCTCACGGGCAACTGGGAGCGACCCCTGGCCGGCGAGCCGGCGTCCCGCGTCTTCTTCTACAGACTCCTCTACGACCGGGACGTGTCCGACCGCGACGAGTGGACGCGCCGAATGCCCTCTGCGGGACCCGGACAGATCGGATAGCCTCCCGTGCAGTGTACGTACCATCCGGACGCCGAGACGGTGCTCCGCTGCAACAAGTGTGAGAAGCCCATCTGCTACCGCTGCGTTATCCAGACTCCCGTTGGCGGCAGGTGCAAGGAGTGTGCGCAGCTTCAAAGATTGCCGCAGTACCAGGCGACGCCGCGGTACCTGGTCCGTGGCATTGGCGCCGCTGTTGGCATGGGTCTGGCGCTGGGGCTGGGACTGGGGGTCGCCTTCGGTGCGCCAGTGGTGCCCTTCGTCTTCTGGTGGATCCTCATGCCCGTCGGCCTGGCAGGGTCCGGGTACGCGGTTGGGCGGGCTGTGAGCGCCTCCACCAATCGAAAGCGGGGCCCCGTTTTTCAAGGAATCTCCGCCGGTGGTTTCGTGATTGCAGCCCTTGTGTTCTCGGTCCTAGCGCCAGTGGCGTTGGGCACTGCCCCCATATACCTCCTGGTTGGCGGCATCATTGGCCTGGCGCTGGCCATTCAGCCATTCCGATAGCGGGCGGCGTTGGAGCGCGTGCCATGGGTGCGGCGCAGGGCCGCGCCGTCGATTGACAGATACTGCCTTGTGTGATACACCCTTTCAGATATTTAACTAGGCAGGCACGTCGGGCGAGGCGCTTCGGTTTGCATGCTGTCGAAGGGCCTCGGGCCGATCGGGGAATCTGAGAAGCCCTCCGTGGCGTATTGACTGATAATGCCGCTCCGAAGCACTTAGAGTTCTTAGAATTCAAGGAGGCCACACAATGCACTCAGGAGGCGTACTTACACGCAGCGGGCTGATTGGGGTCTTCCTTGTTCTCCTAGCACTGGCGGTTGCGTGCTCCGGCGGCACTCCTGCTCCGTCCGCCCAGGCGCCGCAGCAGCCGGCGCCCGCCGCGGCGCCCGCAGCCGCCGCGCCCGCGGCAGACCCCGCGGCGCCCAGCGCGCCCACCTCGAGCACGTTTGCGAACCCGGCCCCTGCGCCGGCACCGGCGGCCACCTCCATGATCAAAAGCGGCGGCATCCTGCGGGTGGGGCATCGCAGTGACCCTCCGGCTGCGTGGGACAGCATGCGCAGCACGAACTACAACAACACGCTGATTCTCCCGTCCATCTATGGCGAGTCGAACCTGGGGATGGCGTGTAGGGAGGAAGAGCTCCGGATCTGCCCCGCTCTGGCCGAGAGCTGGGAGTCGGAGAACGACTTCACCGTCTGGACCTTCAAGCTCCGGGACAACGTCAATTGGCACGACGGGGCCCCGTTTACGGCGGAGGACGTGGTCTTCTGGTCCGACCTTGTGGTAAACGGCGCGACCACGGGCGACAGGACCCGGCAACCTGCCACAAACAAAGCGAGGTTCGGCGACCTGGTGAGTGTCGAGGCGCTGGACGGCAACCGCGTCCGCTTCACCATGGCCGCGCGCGACCATCTGCTCCTCGACCGGCTGACCTACCGGATCTTCTTGCAGCACCCCAAGCACCTGGCTGAGTCGCAGATCAGGGCCGGGAACGTGGACGTCTCGCCGGTCGACCTGGGGTACATCGGGACGGGGCCGTTCAAGTTCCAGGACTACCAGAAGGGCGTCGCGATAGAGGTCCGGCGCCAGGACAACTTCTGGGAGGTGGATGACGAGGGCAACCGGCTCCCGTACCTGGACGGCATAGACTTCTTCATCATCAAGGAGCCTGCGGCCTACCACGCGGCGTTCCGCAGCCGGCGTCTCGACGTCGGCCTCAGGGCCGGGGGATTCTACGTCCCGTTCGAGATGGTCCCGTCCTACAAGAAGAGTCTGGGCGACGACTTCTGGTTCGGCCAGCAGGCCGGCGGCACCTCTCCGAGCCTGGCCTTCAACACGACGAGGCCACCCTTCGACGACGTCCGTGTTCGCCAAGCCATCTGGCTCTGGACCGACCGGCAGTCGGCGATGGACACGTTCAGCGGCGGATATGGGCGGTTGGCAGGCATGATGGAAGGCTCGGCGTGGTGGAATGACGACATCGAAACGTGGCCGGGCTACAATCCCGCCACCAAGGCAGCAGACAGGGCGCAGGCCAAGGTGCTCCTCGCCGAGGCCGGGTACGGGGACGACTTTGGGTTCACGCTGCTGGCGCCCCGGACCTTTTCCCGCCAGGTTGAGTGGTGGCTGGGCGAGCTAGCAGGCATCGCGAACGTGGAGTTGGAGCTCTTGGACGTTGCGGCCCACGACCAGAAGGTGTCGGAGGGCAACTACCAGGCAGTGCAGGGCAGCGCCGTGGCCGATACGCCACAGGACCTCCTGACGAGATGGGGGTCGAAGGACTTGAGCCCCTTCGCCAAGCCCACACACTACGACCCGAAGATTAGCGACTTCATCAATAGGATCGGGCAGGAGATCGACCTGGACGCGCAAAGAACGCTGGTCAAGGAGATGGAGCGGTACGTCATGCTCGAACAGGCCATGTACATCCGGGGCTTCCTGGGCGTGTCCCTGGTGCCGTACATGAGCTACGTAAAGGGGATGTACCATCCGGAGACGCTGGCGCCATCGACGTACGTCTCCTATTCGACCGTGTGGCTGGACAAGTAGGGTCGCTGCGGTCGCTGGCGCGACGGCCACGCTGGGGGAGGGTTGAGGAGAGGCAGGGGCTTGCCCGCGTCCTTCGACCCTTCGATAGACTCAGGGCAGGCAGGCTCAGGATGGCGGGGCAGGCGGGAGGGGGTTTGGGGCCGACGGGCCCCAGAGGAAGAGGGGACGGCCGCGCGCCGGTGGTGGTATCATGTGAAACCTATTGACATCCGGGCATGTCGTAGAGGAAGCAAGAGCGGCCCTCGAATTGAAGGGGGCGTAGGAGGCAAGACGATGTTTCGCAGCAAGGCAGTAGTTCGAACAACCCTGATGGGAGTGTTGGTGGTGCTCCTGGCGACGGCGCTAGCTTGCGCCGGCGGCACACCGGCGCCCGGCGCGGCGGCCCCACAGCAGCCGGCCCCGGCATCGCAGCCCGCTCCTGCGGCGCCCGCAGCGGAGCCCGCGAAGCCGGCACAGCAGCCCTCGACGACGCTCAACCTGCCCAGGATCGCTCCGGCGCCGGAGACGAACATGATGGAGGGCCCGCGGTACGGCGGCGTCCTCCGCGTGGGGCATCGCAACGATCCGCCTGCCGCGTGGGACACCATGCGCAGCACCAACTACAACAACACGCTGATTCAGCCCGCCATCTACGGCGACGGCAACCTCGCGCAAGCCTGCCGAGACGAGGAGCTCAGCGTGTGCCCGGCCCTGGCCGAGAGCTGGGAGGTCAATGATAGCTTCACCGTCTGGACCTTCAAGGCACGGGACGGCGTCGTGTGGCATGACGGCGTCCCCTTCTCGGCGGAGGACATCGCCTTCTGGACGGACCTGTTCGTAAACGGCGTCACCGTTGGTGAGCGGACCCGGCAAGCAGGCACGAACAAGGCCCGGTTTGGCGACCTGCTAAGCGTGGAAGCGCTGGATGGCAACCGCGTGCGCTACACGCTTGGGGAGAATGACCCGCTCTTCCTTGAACGGGTGAGCCTGTACCGGATCCCGATACAGCACCCAAAGCACCTGGCGGAGCCGGAGATCCGGGCCGGCAACGTGGACGTGTCCCCCGTGGACATGGGCTACGTGGGGACGGGGCCGTTCAAGTTCCATGACTACGAGAAGGGCGTGGCCGTGGAGGTGCGCCGCTTCGACAATTACTGGGACGCGGACGACAAGGGAAACGAGCTCCCGTACCTGGACGGGGTTGACTACCTCATCATCAAGGAGCCGACGGCCTTCCACGCGGCCTTCCGCAGCGGGCGGCTGGACGCAGGAGTCCGAGCCCGCGGCTTCTACGTGCCGCCCGATATGGTCCCCGCCTACAGGAGGAGTCTGGACGACAGTTTCTGGCTGGCCGAGATCTTTGGTGGGGAATCGCCCGGCATGGCATTCAACTCGACCAAGCCGCCCTTTGATGACGTCCGGGTGCGCCGCGCCATCTCGCTCTGGACCGACCGCCAGTCGGCCATCGACACTTTCGGCGGCGGGTACGGACACATCGTGGGGCTAATGTCGGACGCCTACTGGTCGAACCCGGAGTTCGAGACCTGGCCGGGGTACAACCCCGCCACCAAGGAGGCCGACCGAGCGGAAGCGAAGCGGCTCATGGCCGAGGCAGGGTACCCGAACGGCTTGGACTTCACCCTGCTGTCGCCCAGAACATTCTCCAGGCTGGCTGAGTGGTGGCAGGGCGCCCTGACGGGGCTCGCCGACGTGGAGCTCGAGCTGCTGGACGTCGCCGCCCACGACCAGAAGGTCTCAGAGGCCAACTACTCGGCGGCGGAGGGGCGCACGGGCGCGTCGACACCCCAGGACCTGGTCACTAGCTGGGGAACCAAGGACGTGAGCCCCTACGCCAAGGTGGTCCACTACGACCCGAAGATAACGGGTTTCTTGACTGCGCTGAACCAGACGACCGAACTGGAAGGCAAGCGGGAAGTCATCCGCGAGATGGAGAAGTACGTCCTGATGGACCAGGTCCTGGCCGTACGCACGTACATTGGCGTGGATCTGGTGCCCCATCGAGACTACGTGAAGGGGATGTACGTTCCCGTTTCCCTGAGCCCGCCGACGTACGCCTCCTACGCCACAGTGTGGCTTGACAAGTAAGGAGAATGGAAGAAGCCAGGGGGATGGTGTGAGAGGGACATGCGCCAGTACGTAAGCCGCCGGTTCCTGCTGTTCATCCCCACCATCGTCTTGGCCTCGCTGGCTATCTTCGGCGCCATGCGGGTCATCCCGGGGGACGTGGCCGCGGTAATCCTCTCCGGCGAGGAGAACCAGGACTTTATCAGCCAGGAGCAGTTCGAAAAGCTGCGCGAGAAGCTGGGCCTGCACGACCCCCTACCCGTCCAGTACGGGAAGTGGGCGTGGAGCATGATCAATGGGGAGTTCGGCGGGGAGTCCCTGATCAGTCGCGAGCCGATCTCCGAGGCCGTGTGGCGCAGGAGTCTGGTGACGATGCAGCTGGCGGTGTACACTATCGTGCTGTCGCTGGCGTTCGCGATCCCCGCCGGGATCCTTGCTGCCGTGAAGCAGGACACCTGGATCGACTATATCGTGCGCTCCTTCAGCATCCTGGGCCACGCCCTGCCCAACTTCTGGGTCGCGCTCATGATCCTGCTGGTGCTGGTGTTGTTCCTCCAGTGGTCGCCCCCCCTGCGCTACAAGGCGGTGTGGACCGACCCGATCATCCACTTCGAGAAGGTCTTCTGGCCAGTCATGGTGCTGGCCTGGTCCTACAGCGCCAACATCACCCGGGTCACGCGCTCCAACATGCTGGAGGTGCTGCGCCAGGACTATATCCGCACGGCGCGGAGCAAGGGGCTGCGGGAGGGGATGATATTCCTTCGGCACGCGCTGAGGAACGCCCTGATTCCCGTGATTACGCTGGCAGGACTGCAGCTTGAGGGGTTGCTGAGCGGCACGGTCATCCTGGAGGCGCTCTTCGGCCTGCCGGGGATGGGCCAGGGCATCGTCGAAGCAGCCCAGCTACGCGACTATCCGGTGATCCAGAGCTTGACGCTGCTGATGGTGCTGATCGCCATGGGCCTGAACCTCTTCGTTGACCTCTTATACGCGTACATCGACCCGCGCATAAGCTATGCGAAGTAGAGGAATGAGGAACTAAGCGACATGAGCGCAGACCTTTCGCAGAGCCAAGCTGGAGATAGCCTTCAGGGCGTCCTCCGGACCCGCGGCAAACGCTCTATAGCCACAATCCTCCTTCGGTTCATGACCAGGAAGCCCCTGGGCGCAGCCGGGGGGATTGTGATTGTGTCCCTGGTCTTCATAGCCATCCTGGCGCCATTGCTCGCGCCCTTCGATCCCTATGCGCACAACATCCCCGAACGCATGCAGCCGCCCAGCGCAGGGCACTGGGTGGGAACGGACTTATTCGGACGGGACCAGCTGAGCCGGATCATCTTCGGCTCCAGGGTGTCGTTGTACGTTGGCCTTGGAGCGGTGGTTCTCTCGTCAGGTCTGGGGCTTGTACTGGGCGTGATGTCGGCGTATCGGGGCGGCAAGTTCGACCTTACGATCCAACGCCTCGTGGATACGATGATGGGTTTCCCCAGCATCGTCCTAGTCCTCGTAATGGTCGTGGCCCTCCAGCCCTCTTTGAACACCGTGACCTTTGCCATTGCTGTCAATGCACTGCCTCGATTCATCCGTCTTTCGCGCTCTGCCGCCCTGTCCGTCAAGGAAGAGGTCTACGTGTTGTCGGCCCGCGCCCTGGGCGCCTCCTCGACACGAATCATGTTCCAGCACATCATCCCCAACTCCCTGGCGCCCCTCTTTGTCCTGGCCACCGGTCTCCTGGGGAGCGCCATCGTCATCGAAGCGGGCCTGAGCTTCTTGGGGCTGGGTGTGCCGCCGCCGCAGCCATCCTGGGGCAACATGCTCCAGGCCGCCGCGAGGGAGCACATGGAGATCGCTTCGTGGCTCGCCATCTACCCGGGGATAGCCCTGGCAACCGTGACCTTCGCCTTCGCTGTCTTTGGCGACGCTCTGCGGGACGTCCTGGACCCACGCCTCCGCGGCAGATGACGCTGTCCGGGACCCGAACCCCTCTGTGGCCGGCGCCCCACATCCTCGTGGCTTTGGACAAGGGGCCTGCCCATACTCCAGAGGCCGAGTGGCCAGTGGCGCACCCACCGGAAGCGATGAGAGTATCCGTCGCAAGCAGGAGTGCCGGGGCCTGCATCGGGAGTCCCCTTGGGCATGGGAAGGAGGCACGGAGATGACGCTTCCCCTGGAGGGCCTGCAGCTGCTGGACTTCACCCGGCTCGTGCCCGGCCCCATGGCCACCTGGATGCTGGCGGACCTCGGGATGGACGTGCTCAAGGTGGAGGACGTAGCGGATCGCGGCGTCTACCGGGACCAGCAGGCCGCCCGCGCCTCACGTGAAAGCTTCACCGCCGACGCGGCGGCCGCCGAAGCTGAAGCCCGGACCAACGCTTGGGACCATATCCACCGGAACAAGCGCAGCGTATCCGTCAACCTCCAGAAGCCGGAGGGACGGGCGATTCTGCACAAGCTTGCGGCGAGGGCGGACGTGTTCTTCGGCTCCTTCCGCCTCCCCGTGTACGAGCGCCTGGGCGCCGACTATGCGACGCTGAGCAAGCTAAACCCCCGCCTGATCTACGCCACGCTGAGCGGGTACGGTCACGGGAACAGCTACTCGGACTGGCCTGGCAACGAGCGCAACTCCCAGGGGATGTCCGGGGTGACGGCGCTGACCAGCGGCCAGGACGGCGAGCCCGCGGACATGCTGTTCACGCCTGTGGACGGCTTCTCAGCGGCCCTTGCAGTGATATCTATCCAATCCGCGCTCATGGCGCGCGAGAGGACTGGCCGGGGCCAGCAGGTGGACATTGCGCTGCTGGAGGGGGGCACAACCCTGGTCAACGGAAACGCGCCCATCTACTTCCGGGAGCAGGATGTCCGCCATCGCGGTACTCCCAGCATCGGGAACCTGCGGTGCAAGGACGGGAAGTACATCAGCAACGCAGCGGCGTACCAGACCCACTTTTGGGCCGAGTTCTGCGCCGCCGTGGGACTTCCCGATCTCGCGGGGGCCCGTCCGGGCCGCAACGTGGAGACCATCAAGAAGGTCCAGGAGCACATGCTGACCAAGACCCGGGACGAGTGGCTGGCCATCATTCCCAAGGAGATCGCCGTGGCGCCCGTCCTGGAGTTTGACGAGGTGCTGGAGGGACAGTACGCCCGGGAGCGCGGGATGGTCCTGGAGCTGGACCACCCCCTGGAAGGAACGGTGCGCCAGCTGTCATCGCCATTCCGCCTTTCGGAGACGCCGCCCACGTTCCGCAGCTTCGCACCACTGCTCGGGGAGCACACCGTGAGCGTTCTGCGTGAGCTGGACTACAGCGATGCCGACATCCAGGACCTGCAACAGAAGGGCGTCGTCAGAACAAGCCGCCTGGAGGGAGCATCCGCGTGACGCGCCGTCGCGCGGGGCCGGCGTCGAGGTACTACAATATGGGCAAGCTCAGGCCAAGATCATCGCCGCAAAGCGGGAGCATGAGGAGGGAGACGCAATGCCGACAACCATAGATGCGGATACTCACGTAGACGAGACCGAGGATACATGGGAGTACATGCTGTCGAACGAGCAGCAGTACAAGCCGACCGTGGTCTACCCTGACCGCGAAAACCGGCCGGCGGTGCGCCACTGGGTCATCGACGGTGAGCGCCAGCCGCGGCTGACGCGCAACGACGAAAAGACGCAGACCAGAGTGGAGGCCCGGGAGCTTCTGGATGTGAAGCTCCGCGTACAGGACATGGACAGCCTGGACGTGCAGACCCACGTCATCTACCCAACCACGATGCTGATCCAGCCCACAGCGCGGCCAGAGATCGACATCGCGCTCAGGCGGAGCTACAACCGCTGGATGGCGGACCGCTGCGCGGAGTCCGGCGGGCGCCTTCGCTGGATGTGCCTGCCGCCGGTGATGATGATGGACGAGGCGATCAAGGAGGTGCGCTGGGCCAGGGAGCATGGCGCCGTCGGCATCTTCAAGAAGGGCAATCAGGACGCCGGTAAGATCGTCACTGACGCCTACTACCAGCCGTTGTGGGAAGAGGCCAACGACCTCGAGATGGCGGTGTGCTTCCACACGGGGAGCGGCATCCCCAACCTCAGGGCCAACCGGGAGGCCTCCGGAAGCAACCGCGTCCCCTTTGCCTCACTGCCTGAGACCTTCTTCGACCTTGCCATGAACAAGATCCCGCAGAAGTACCCCAATATCCGGTGGGGCTTCGTCGAGGCTGCCTCCGGGTGGATACCCCACGAGGTGTACCGGATCGGGCGGCGGATTGGTCACCCGGGCGAGCAGCCGCGGTCGCAGTCGCTCCTGTCGTGGCGCGACCTGCCGGACGGCTTCGACATCAATCGAGACCTCTTGAAGGAGTTGAATCTCTTCGTGACGTGCCAGGTGGACGAGGACCTGCCGTACATCCTCAAGTTCGCCGGCGAGGACAACCTGGTCGTCGGGTCCGACTACTGCCACGCCGACCAGTCCAAGGAGCGGGACTTCCAAGATGCGCTGCGCGCCCGGGTGGATAACGGCGAGATAACCGCCTCCGCGCTGGACAAGATCCTCTACGACAATCCCAAGCGACTCTACGGCCTGTAGGGGGAAGCGGCAAGGAAGGTCGCTTTCCACGCGACGCTTGCGGCTGTGTTGGCTCGCAGCGGCAAGTGGGTGAGCGCAGGCGTTCCGAGGAGGGGTCATGGTGCAGATGCTGGAAGGGGTACGGGTCATCGATCTGTGCAGGGGCATAGCCGGCCCAGGAAGCTCCATGTACCTGGCGGACCAGGGCGCCGACGTGGTCCGGATCGAGTCTCCGGAGGACCGGCCGTCGGACGATCCCGCCGCGCCAGGCGCGGGCACGGCCTTCTCGGTGCTCAACCGCAACAAACGCAGTCTCACGCTGAACCTGAGGAAGCCCGAGGGCCAGGCGGTCTTCCGGAAGCTTGTGCAGCGATCGGACGTGCTGATCACGAACATCCGGCTTGCCGCGACGCGGCGGTTGGGTGTGGACTATGAGTCGATGAAGGCGCTGAACCCCAGACTGGTGTACGGCTCCATCACCGCCTTCGGGACCAAGGGGCCGTACGCCACGCACGGTGGATACGACCGCCTCACGCAGGGGTTCTCCGGCGCGATGCACCGGCGATGGGAAGACGGGACGCCGGTGACGGCGGGGGTGTGGCTGTCCGATCCCTCCGTGCCGATGCTGATGGCGTACGGGGTCACCATGGCCCTCTGGCGCCGGGAGAAGACGGGAGAAGGACAGATGGTGGAGACCTCCCTTCTTCAAGCTGCGATAGCCATGCAGATGACCAACCTGGTGAAGCTGGAAAATGCAGGTCGCCTACTCAACGACTTCGACTTCCCGACCTATGGCATCTACCGCTGCGCGGACGACGCCTACATCAACGTCACCGCCCTGCGGCCCCATCAGTTCAAGCGCCTCTGCATCCTGATGGACCTGGACCACCTGGCCAATGACCCACGGGCATTCGACGCCGCGCAGCGGGAGGAGTTTCGCAAGGAAGTGCATCCGGTCGTCGAAGCCATCTTTGCAACCAAACCGTCTCGAGAGTGGCTAACGCTCCTTGACGAGGCTGACGTTCCCGCTGCGCCCATACTGGAGCGGGAGCAGGTGTTTTCCGAACCGCAGATGGTGGCCAACGAGATGTTCGTGCGAGTGGAGCATCCCCAGGCCGGGCCGGTCCAGGTGTTCGCTCCCCCCATCAGACTCTCGGAGTCAGACGGCATCACGCACAGAGCGTCGCCCCAGGTGGGCGAGCATACGGCCCAGGTGCTGGGGGAGCTGGGCTACGGGACTGAAGAGCAAGCGGACCTGCGGGCCAAGGGCGTCGTGTAGCTTAAGGGGAAACAGAACCGTTGCGCGGCGCGCCATCCGCGCCAGCTGCTTGGGAGGGAGAGGCAGGAATGGCACAGGTTCGTTATGAAAAGCAGGGTCACACCGTCGTCTTGACCATGGAGGGCGACACGGATCTCAACATCGGCCTGACCGGGGAGGAGATCCAAGAACGGCTAGTCGAGTACGCGGAGGACGATGAGCTGCGGTGCTGCATCATAACCGGTGCGGGGACCCGCGCCTTCTCCGCAGGCGGCAACCTCAAGGCTCCCAGAAGCGACGAGCGCGGCGTGGGGGGCGCCTCCGTGTGGGACCCGCCGCCGCGCTCGCTCATAACCGGCTGGGAGATCTGGAAGCCCATCATTGCCGCAGTCAACGGCTTCGCCGTGGGCGGCGGGTGCATGCTGGCACTGGCCTGCGACATCCGCATCGCCTCCGAGAACGCGGAGTTCAGCATTCCCGAGATCAAGCTCGGCTTTCCGTCCGGCATGGGGGCCCCGCAGCGATTGCCACGGCTCATACCCTTTGGGGCAGCCATGGAGATACTGCTGACCGGCGACCGGATCAATGCACAACAGGCGCTGCAGTGGGGGCTGGTGAATCGTGTGGTGCCTCAAGAGGCGTTGATGGACTCGGCGCTGGAGCTGGCAGGCCGCATCGCGGTGAACCCTCCGCTGGCCGTGCGCGGTCTCAAGGAGATGACCTACCGCTCCCAGGAGATGTCTCTGCTTGACTCGCTGCGGATGTCCGCCTTCCTGGGCCACATCGGCCGCGGCACGGAGGACGCTCAGGAGGGCATCCGGGCCTTCAGGGAAAAGCGCCCGCCGGAGTTCAAGGGCCGCTAGGCCCAGGGAGTCCCTCCCCAAGGCAGTGTAAGCTCGCGGGCGAACGGGCTGTGGGCGGCGCGGCTGGCTTCGCTCCACTGTCTTCGCACCCCGGCATCGGGCACCGCCGTTGGTCGTTGCCTGCGCATCTCGACTTCGGATGCCGCCGGCCGACGCGGGCGGGGCTCATTGACTGTGCCCAACCTTGCGGCTAGAGTGAGCGCATCGTCGTGCATTGGGAGCGGCGTGCGCTGGCTGGGGCACGCACCCCACTCCGCCGCGCGCTCACGGTTCGAGACGACGTTCGGCGACGCACGACCGCGGTGAGTGCGATCAGCTGCGCACACCGCACTTCGATGGACTTTCCGGGCGGCCGACAACGACAAAAGGAGGACTCCAGGCATGGCTTCAGAACTGGAAGATGTCAGGTATGACGTGGCGGTGGCAAACAGAGTGCTGGCGGACATGGGGCTCGCTTCCGGGGCGCTCTTATCGCTGGGACACGCGAGCTTGAGGCTGTCGTCGGACCCCAACAAGTTCGTCGTGAAGGGGCGCGGCTACGAACTCGACGCGATCCCCCTCATGCGGCCCGAGGACATGATTCTGTGCGACCTCGACGGCTACAAGGTCGACGGGCCTCCGGGGACGACGCAGTGCTACGAGGTGCAGCTTCACGCCTGCATCTACAAGACCCGCCCGGACGTCCTGTCCATTGTCCACTGCCACCCACGGTACACGGTGGTGATGAGCGTGCTTCAGGCGACCCTGGTCCCCATGTGCGCCGAGGGGCTTCAGCTTGTGCGGACGCCCCTGCCCGTGTACCCGCACAACAAGATCATCACCTCCGTGGAGGAGGGGATGGAGGTCGCGACGACCATGGGGGACAGCCCCGCCGTCCTGCTCCAGGGGCACGGGGCCGCCACCACGGGCCGCAACCTGGGAGAGTCCGTTGTCAACATGCTCAACCTGGAAGAGCAGGCCAAGATGAACTGGTACGCCTATTGTGCGGCGGGCCCATCCCACGCGCAGATCCCAGAGGAGATGATCGCGGAGAGCGCGAACAGGCCCCAGCTGCCTGAGCTTCCGCACTTCAAGGAGCTGATGGCGGGGCAGGGCGACCCCCGGACCCGCGGCGGGCTCAACCCCGTATACGCCTACCACGCACGGATGGTTTCGCAGACTCTCCCGCGCCCCTGAGTTTAGGGCGGACGCCGTTGCGGGGTGGGGGCTGAAGCGCGGCGCCGGGAACAGCGCCGCCGAATCGACTCCGGTGAAAGGACTGGCAACCCTTTGTCGCGCATGAAGAGCCCCCGGGGCATCTTCTATGGCTGGTGGCTGGTAGCGATAACCGTCTTGGTGCTGGCCATGGTCATAGGCCCCATCTTTCAGGGCCTGGGTACCTTCTTCGTGGCCCTGGAGCGCCAGTTTGGATGGAGCAGGACCGCGCTCTCCGGCGCCTTCTCCCTCGGCCGCGTCGAGGGGGCGCTGCTCGGGCCTGTTGAAGGGCTGCTCAGCGACCGGATGGGGACCAGGCGCGTCGTCCTCCTGGGGCTACTGGTGCTCGGGGCGGGCCTCATCTGGTTCAGCTTCCTCCAGGGCATTGTGAGCTTCTACCTGGCCTTCATCGTCGTGTTCATGGGGGCCGGTCTGGGGAGCTTCATGCCGCTGATGACTGCCATCAACCACTGGTTCGTGCGCCGTCGCGCGATGGCGATGGCCATCGGGCTCACGGGGATCCACTTGGGCGGGCTGCTGGTGCCCGGGCTGGCGTGGCTCATCGTGAACGTTGGGTGGCGGCCCACCTCCCGCTGGCTTGGAATCAGCATCGCCCTGCTGGCGCTCCCCATCTCCCGCGCCCTGCGCAATCGCCCCGAGGAGTATGGGCAGCGACCCGACGGCGACCCCGCTCCGGCGCCGTCCGCGGCCCGCGCCCCGGTGCCAGACGAGGAGCTCTACAGCTTTCCTGTGCGCGAAGCACTTCGGACGCCCGCGTTCTGGGCCATCACTGGGGCTCACAGCTTTGCGGCGATAGCAGCCATCACCGTGTCCGTGCACATCATCCCGGCGCTCACGGACCTGGGGATGTCGCTGCCCGCCGCCGGGACCGTTGTCTCGGTCTACACGATCGCGGGGATGGTCTTCCAGCTCGTGGGCGGATACCTTGGTGACCGGCTGCCCAAGCCGCCAACCATCGCGGCATTCATCCTCATACAGGCGGTGGCGATGGTGATCGCCGCCACGGTGCACTCCATTCCGGGGGCGTACCTCTTCGCCGTGCTGTACGGCATCGGATTCGGTGGCAGGGTGCCCCTGCTGACGGCCATCCGGGGGGACTACTTTGGGAGACGGAACTTTGCGACGCTGCTCGGAGTCTCGCAGGTGCCGATGAACCTGTCGACGGTCGTCGGACCCCTGGGAGCGGGATACCTCTACGATAGACTTGGGAACTACACGGCGGCATTCCTGGGCCTGGCGGTTGTGAATATAATCGGAGCAGGCATGATCCTTCTGGCTAAGAATCCCGCGCTCCGCGGCGACAAGGCAGCCCAGAGACCAATCGATAGGAGAGCTGAATAATGAAAATCGGGTTCATAGGTACAGGCAACATGGGCAAGCCCATGGCCGGCAACCTGATCAGGGCGGGTCACCAGCTCACTGTCCACGACCTTCGCAGAGAAGCGGCCATCGATCTGCTCGAAAGCGGGGCGACGTGGGCCAACTCGCCGCAGGACGCCGTGCAGGGCAATGAGTTCGTTTTCACGTCGCTTCCCGGGCCCGCGGACGTGGAGGTAGTGGCCCTGGGGGAGCAGGGAGTCCTGAAAGGGATGACCGCTGGAACGGTCTACGTCGACCTCTCCACCAACTCGCCCACCGTCATCAGACGCATCCATCAGCGATTCCAGGAGCGCGGTTTCGTGGTGCTGGATGCTCCGGTGAGCGGCGGCGTCTACGGGGCGGCAAACGCCACGTTGGCGGTGATGGTGGGCGGCGACCGGGGGGTCTACGAGCGCGTGCGGCCTGCTCTGGAGGCCATAGGTTCAAATGTGTTCTACTGCGGCGCCATTGGGAACGGGATGGTATGCAAGATATGCAACAACCTGCTGAGCATGGGAATTGGCAATCTGCTTGCCGAATCGCTGACGTTGGGCGTCAAGGCGGGGGTTGATCTGGAAGTGCTGGTGGACGTCATCGGCAAGAGTTCCGGGGGGAGCCGGCGTCTGGAGGAGAAGCTGCCGCGTTTCCTCTTCAAGGGCAACTTCGAGCCGGGGTTCGCGGCGGCCCTGGCAGCAAAGGACGTCCGGTTGGCGACGGACCTGGGCAGGGAGTTCGGGCTGCCCATGGACCTGTCCAACCTCATCGACCAGAAGTACGTGGAGGCGCTGGCGCGTGGCTGGGGGGAACGGGACTCGGACATCGTCGCGCTCCTTCAAGAGGAGAAAGCCGGAATCCAGCTCCGCATCCCGGAAGGCTAGGGCGGTCCGCGCAGCCCGCTCTCCTTCGAGAGCTCGTGAGGGCTGTCTGCGGTCCGTCCCCGCCACACGGCGGGCCCGTCCTGCTATACTATAGGTCGTCCGCCCATCGGTGGGGGTGTAGCTCAGCCGGGAGAGCACCTGCATGGCATGCAGGGGGTCGAGGGTTCGAGTCCCTCCATCTCCACCACTAGCCACTCCAGACCTGCCCTCATGTGTCCCAGCTATCCCCCGTGTTGTAGCTGAGAGACGCTGACCGGTACCCAGGCGTGCCGCATGTATCCCCCTGTGTCCCACCTCAAGTGTGGTAACATATGTGGGAACAGTTCGCCATGGAGGGAGACTCATGGCACTATCGGCGACGCGGGTCAAGGCCCTCAGGGAATCGGGGCGGTACTCCGACGGCGCGGGCCTGCACCTCTACGTCAACAAGGCGGGAGGCAAGTCATGGGTCCTGCGCATCACCATCGACGGACGCCGGCGCGATATCGGACTGGGAGGATTTCCGTCCGTCAGCCTGGCCAGTGCCCGCGGGAAGGCGGCGGACCACCGGGCCGCCGTTGCAGAGGGTCGCGATCCCCTGGCCGCGAAGCACGCGCCTGCGATGCCGACGTTCCGGGAAGCCGCCCAGGCCGTCCATGAGGTGAACAAACCCCGTTGGCGCAACGCCAGGCACATCGCCAGCTGGATGCAGACTCTGGAGCGTCACGCCATGCCGACGCTTGGCAACACGCCCCTAGACCGTATGGACCGCGGCGACATGCTGCGGGTCCTCGACCCGATCTGGACGACCCGGCCGGAGACAGCCCGGCGGGTGCGTCAACGGATGCGTACCGTCTTCCGATGGGCAATAGCCCACGGCTTCATGGAGTCCAACCCGGCGGGTGAAGCCATCGACGGCGCATTGCCCCCGATGTCAAAGTTGAAGGCACACCTCAGAGCGCTGCCCTACCAGGAGGTCCGGGCGGCGCTCGAAACCGTTGAAGCGTCCCAAGCCTCCATCCCGGCCAAGCTGTGCTTCCGGTTCCTGGTCCTCACGGCGGCGCGCTCCGGTGAGGCCAGGGCCGCCACCTGGGACGAGATCGACCTCCAGGGCCAGGTATGGCGCGTGCCATCCGAGCGGATGAAGGCAGGCATGGAGCATCGGGTACCCCTGAGCAGGCAGGCACTCGGGCTGCTTGGCAAAGCATCCGCCTTGCGTGATGAGTCCGGCTTGGTGTTCCCTTCCGTGCTGAAGCCGGGGTCGCCGATGTCCGACATGACGCTGACGAAGGTCCTCCGTGCAACCGGTCTGGCGGAACGTGCGACCGTGCACGGGTTCCGGAGCAGCTTCAAGAACTGGACACTGGAGCAAACGGATACCCCCTGGGCGGTCTCAGAGGCGGCGCTTGCCCATCTCCTGGGCAATTCGACCGAACAGGCGTACGCCAGGTCCGATCTCTTCGAGCGGCGCCGCGCACTGATGCAGCTGTGGGCGGACTACCTGACCGCCTAGGCTCAGGGGAAGCCGAAACGGCAAGACCAAGCGTGGGTTCCGGTCGTGCCGGCCGCATCTAGGCTGCCGTGGGCGGGCCTGTCTTGCTTCTCGCTATCGGCAGTGACTCCAACCAGCCCGTGATGTCGCTCTCCCTCCACCTGACGGCAGCGGGGCCGACCCTCAAGGGCGGTGGAAAGTCTCCGCTCTGCATGAGCCGATAGATCGACGAGCGTGTCATGCCCGTGATCTCCTCGACCTGTCGACGCCTCAGCAGTCTGTCACCCATTGTCATCACCTCAGCATGTACTTCGAGCCGACCAAGGAAACCTCTGTCGTCCAGTAGTTCGTTGGGCCGCTGGACTCTCGTTACCGGTCTGTGGGTCTGGGACTAGCGCTCCTCCGCGAAGAGGGTCGATTGGAAGCCCTGGTCCGTGAGAGTGTCCAGGCCACCGGGCATCCGGCGTGCGGCTCGTGTTCCGCAATCTCGCTCGCCTCCTTGTTGGCCTGTGGGGACGCCGCGACGTCCTATAGAGAAAGGATAGAGCGGCGCGCCACCGAAGAATGGGTCATTAAGCCAGCAATCTAATGAGACGTAGTATCAGGACTTGCCTGAGGCACGAGGCAACCGCTGCCGCAGGGGGGTCCCATTGCCCCCGACAGTCCATGACCAGGGGGGAGGCACACTGGTGACTGGGAACTGCGGGAAGCGGCCGCTCCCCGAGAGGAGGGCCCGAGGGACCGCAGCCTGAGCGAGGCTCAGGCGTTAGTGGGTATGAAGGGTCCGGTGCGTTCGGCGATGGCCTTCGAATACTTCCGCATCACGGGCACGAGGGACGTTCTCCACGGGCACTCTTTCCAGATGCGCCTCACCGTCTCTTCGGGAATCCCCAGCGCCTCGGACACCATGCGACAGCCGGAGACGTTACTCCCCCTCGGCTTTACTCCAACCCTGCGCAGGACCTCAATGGCGAACTGAAGGTGCATGTCGCGCACGAGGGTGGCAGGGTCAACGGGGCGACCGGACGAGACAGGGTTCATGGCGGGACGCCGCCGGAGCCCGCCGGCAGCCTTCGCCAGCCACCCGGCGAGCGGGCGGGGGATGGACTCGCCCCGGTCATCAAGCTTCTCCCCGATGCGCACGAGCGCGTCGTAGTAGGTCCGGTTGGACACCGACTGCTCGATGTAGTCTTGCAACGCGGTTGGGCGGCGTTTGCCGCTGAGAGACACCCATTGGTCTGCCAGAAATGTCGACATGGCTGCGGACTCACGCTCGGCGTCCAACTGGCCCGTTTCCGGCATGACGACCAGCAGTCCTCTGGCAACCCGGAGACCCTCCGAATAAGATGTGGGGCGTCTGCTGTTGGGAGAGCCGCGTCCCTCCCGCCGTCGGGCAGTCCGCTGGTAGAGTTCGGTGAACAGTTGACGCTCGGTGAATTCCTGCCACCACTCCCGCAACTCAGCTCTCATGTCATCCACGATGGTCGCAGCCTCCGCTTCCTCCATGCCGGGTGCGCCGGCCCCGGAGGTCTGGAGACCGCAAACAACTTCCTCAATGAGCCGCAGGCGCTCCTCCACGATCCACCGGATGTTGGGGTCCAGATCGGAGATCCCTTCCGGTAGCAATCGCATCCACCGTTCCCTCCTCCCGCCAACGCCCGCATCTCTTCCGGCGGGCGGCGCCAGAGACCCAGGAGGTCGCCTTGAACTTACGCCGCCTCGCTTGCGTGCCTCAGGGCGCCCGGGGGGACGGCGCGCACGAGGCGGAGGCCCGGCCAGGACACAGTCCTGCTGCGGCGCAGCCCCGCCAGGCTGGACCTTCGCTGCCAGCGCCTTGTCCGGCTCCCTTCTCATTGTCATAACGTGAGCTCCATCTTAGCCGATGCTGGCGGAGGCCGCTAGCCGGCAGCTTGACGGCTCGGCCAACCCAGGGCGAAAATGTGGCCATGAACGCCCGTGTCGAGCAGATGATCCGGAGCCTGGACGCGTCAGAGGCCAAAAAACAGGCCGAGGAACGCAAGCTGGAGTCATGGCGGCGGGATATGTTCGCCGCCTCGGACGAACGTGCGCGGCGCAAGAGCGGCCTCAGCCCGGGGGAATGGGCCGAGCGGAGGGCCTGGATTGCCGCCCGCCGCGCTGAGGTGCTAGCAGCTCGCCAACAGGCGGAGGAGGAGCGCGAGCAACGCCTCCGCGAGTTCTGCGGCGCAACCGCGCCCGCCGTGCTAGGTCTGCCGGACGCAACCGCCGTCGCACTGGCGCTGAGTGAGAAGCACGTCGGCGGCAAGGCCGTGCGTATGTCCCAACTGCTCCAAGAGGCGCACCTGGCTACCGCCGAGGACGCTGAGCGCGTGAGTAAGAGCCGTGTCGGGAAAGACCTCGCTGTTGAGTTGCGCCAGCAGAACTGGACGCATCGGCGGCGGGGCACCGGCCCTGTCTGGATTCCGCCCGTCGTCGGGCCTGCCGTCTCCCCATAGTGAGGTGATGTGAGTGATGTTTGAGAGCGGAGGAAAACCCGCAGATATTATATATTAAGGAAGACCTAATCCCGTAACACCCCGACGCCGTTGGGGATGGTATGGGTAGGCGCTGGGCGTGCATTATGGTAACGGGTGCCCGTCGGCGCGGCGGTGTCCGAGGACCGCGCCGACGCTTCGATCGGGAGCTGATCTGCGATAGGTGCGGCGGCACCTATCTCTCCAAGCGTACGCCCTACGTTGGTCGCGCCTTCTGCTCCGGGGCCTGCCGGCAGGCCGCCTGGCGGGACCGGGCCAAGGCCGAGACCGCCTAGTCCCTGGCTCGGGCTTCGTGCGGGGCCTCGTCCACTTTCCTGTCCGCGCCTCGCCACCAACGCCATAGGCGTTGGCTCGGGTGTTGTTCAGGGACCCTGACCAGAGGCTGACAGAGAAGCTGCGGAAGGCGTAGCGACCGTAGTGCAAAACGTACAGAGACGTCCAACCTTCTGAGAGACCCTCTCCCAAGCCTGTACCTACTCCATTCAGCGAGCCCTCTCGGAAGGGTGACCCTCGTTCAGCCCGACAACCGCCCGACCGAAAACCTCTACCTGTCGAGACTCGAACCCGTTAACGAGACCGTTCGGCGCTGGCACGCTGGTCTGGTGCGCTGCACCACTTAGGGGATGTGGCCGTCTAAGCTGGCTGCCTGCAAGTCGACGGCCCACGAGTACCGCAGTTTTTGGTGTCGAGTGAGAAATAGGTATGGAGACCGATTACAGCGTGCACCTCATGCGGCAGGCGTCGCGCCGGTCGTAGCGCATCGGGCAGACCCGTCCGTTGAAGGTGGTGTTCACGGCCTACGGGAACACGCTGCAGGCCGACGCCCTGAAGCTGGTGGCGAAGAGGCTGCAAAGCTCCCTCGCCGTCGAGGGCGAGCTGCCTGAGGACGGCCTGGCCGCCTACGGTGACGACCTGATGATGGCCCTAGCCCGCAAGATCGTCAGCGGGGATGAGAGGGACGAGGCGGAGACGGTGGAGGCGGTCTTCGCCCAGTCCAGGGACGCTGAGGCCACCGCTGAGGAGTACGTGGTGGACGACGACTGGAAGGTCGTCGAGGTAGAGCCGGAGGCCGGCAGCGGGAACGGCCATCACGGAGGCGGGATGGGCCGACGATTGAGCTGGTCTTGGGCAACGACCACCGCAACGAAGCTCCAGAACCGCAGTAGACGCTGTTCTCCTGGGCGGAATTCATAGCCGAGGAGCCGGTGAAGCCCAGGGGCCGGAGCCGCATGGCTCAGCCCGCAACCGCGTCCCTGTTCGATTGGGCGCTCAACCAGGAGCACGAGCGGGAGAAGGAGCCAGCCGGCGCGGAACGCTAGACTGTGCCACAAAGGGGGAGGTGTCAACGCCGGGATAAAGTTGACCCACCATCGCCGAGATAGAGTTGACCCACCTCGCTATCTTGGCCAGTGTTTCGGTCAGCGGCTGTAGTAGTCGGGTGCGCCCTCCGACGGCGGACTCAGCAGGCGATGCGAGCTGAACAGGCCCGCTTGGCGCTTCTCCCGGAGCCGGTAGCTCTCTCCTCGGATGTTGAGGATGTGGCTGTGGTGCAGCAGCCGGTCCAGGACGGCTGAGGCGATGACGGTGTCACCCAGCAGCTCGCCCCACTCGCCGAAGCCCTTGTTCGAGGTCAGGGTGATGCTCCCGCGTTCGTAGCGAGCTGAGACCAGCGTGAAGAAGACGGTTGCCGCGTCTCTGTCGTAGGGCCAGATGCCGAACTCGTCGACGATGAGGACCTTGGGAGCGAGGTAGACGCGCATGCGCCGCCCGAGGTTCTGCTCGGCTTGAGCCCTCCTGAGGTCTTCCATCAGGTCGTAGGCGCGGACGAAGTAGGCGCCATAGCCGTGCCCGATCGCCTTGAGCGCCAATGCGACGGCCAGGTGGGTCTTGCCCACGCCGGGCGGTCCGAGCAGCAGGACGTTGGTGGCCTCGGCGACGAACGCGAGGTTGGCCAACTCCTTGACCTGGCGCTCGTCGACGGAGAGTTGGAAGTCGAAGTCGAACTGCTCCAAGGAGCGCTGGAAGGGCAAGTGCGCGAGCTTGGTTCTCGTCGTGAGGTAGCGCTCGCGGCGAGTGTTGACCTCCACGCCCAGCGGATCGGCGAGCATCTCCGGGTAGGTCAACTGCTTGCCGGCCGCCGCGCCCAGCGTGTTATCGAGCGCTTCGGCAGCCTGCCTGAGTCCCAGGCTCTCCAGGTGCTCACGGGCCTGCTCCAAGGCGATCATCTCGCACCTCCCAGCGCAGCCAACTCGTAGACGTCCAGGGAGCGCCGCTCCACCTCGCCGACCGTCACCTGGACTGCCACGGCCTCCTGCTGTGGACGGCCGTCTCCCCTGGGCAACCCTTCCCACTAGCCGGGCGCGGTGAAGCGCTGGCCGGAGTGTTCGGCGCGGGGATGCACCGCCAGGCGCTGGTCGCCCGTCCAGATCTCCACCGTCCCCGAGCGCTGTCCCACCTGCACCGTCGCTCCCGCCCACCGCCAGGGCACACCGTAGCGCGAGCCCTCCCAGTGGATGTAGCCGTCATGCGCCACCCTGCGGTCGTCCCTCAGATACGGCGCCAGCGCCGAACGCTCCGGCAGCCCGCCGAGGTGGACCCGCTCCTCGACCAGCATCTCCCTGGGACGCCGGCCCGTCGTCCCGTGCACGCGCCGGTTCGCCACGCCGTCGCACCACTCGAGGGTCTGCCGGTTCAGGTCCGCGTCGTCGGTGAAGCGGACGCTGGGCCACAGGTTGCCGCGCACATACTTGACCCCGCTCTCCACCTTCCCCTTCGTCTGGGCCCGATACGGTTGGCACACCCGCAGCTCGAATCCGATGCGCAGCGACACGTCCAGCATCCGCCGGTTCCACTCCGGACGCCCGTCCGCATCGCGTCCCAGCACCACCACCTTCGCGTTGTCGTACAGGCACCGCCGCGGCACACCGCCGAAGTAGTCGAACGCGTTGACGTGGCACTGCATGAAGCTCGCCACGTCCGCTCGCCGGACGAACTCGACGTAGATCGCTCGCGACCAGCCCAGCACCATCACGAAGGCCCAGAGCCGGCGCCTGCGGCCGTCCGTGCCGACGTAGCTGAAGCTGCCCCAGTCCACCTGCGCCTGCTCTCCCGGGCTCCGTCTCGAACCGCATCGTCGCGCGGGGTTGTCGATGACGACGCGGCGACACGTAGGCCTTCAGGATCGAATACCCCCCGTCGTACCCCCGTTCACGCAGCTCCCGGTGCAGCACCACGCAGTTGTTCAACCCTTCGTGTAGCCGACGGTCCACGTATGCCACATACGCGTCCAGCTTCAAGGAACGCCGACGCCGTGGCTTGGGCCGCATCGCTTCCGGAGAGTTCAGATACCGCCGCACCGTATTCCGAGCGACACCCAGCTCTCGCGCAATCCCCCGGACCGAACGGCCCGATCCTTTCATCTCGTAGATCTCTTTCACGTCTCCCACCTTTCGCAACGTCTCTCTCGCACCTCCACGGTTGCTCCGTGGATGATGCGCCGCCTGGGTGGGTCAGTTCCATTTCGGCGATTTCGCTCATTTTTCCATCGGCGCTAACAGAGGCCGCCGCACTCGCAGCGGCAGCCTCCCCTGGCTCATCCATGTATGCGGCCCTGTTCTTGGGTTCAGCCCGACCGCCTGTCCACGTATGCGGCCCCTTGGACTACGGTCATCGGCTGGCCCGTGGCCGCCAGCGCCCCAGTGGCAATGATGGCATGCTCTTCTTCACTATCGAGGGTGAGACGGGCAACCTGCGGCTCATCCTCTGGCCACAGGTCTTCGTGCGCGATCGTAGGAAGCTCGGGAGCCACGTGGTGCAGGTGACGGAGCGGGTGTCCAGGTGGGATGGGACGACGAATGCGCTCGTCTCCGAAGTCCGACGTGTAGATACAAGAGTTCCGATGCCAACTGCCCACAACTGACGCTGATGCCGGATGGCGCGACACGGAAAGACGGACCAATGCTGCCGTGACAGCCCGGCCGGACCAGTGGGATGATCGAGCTCATGGTCAAGGTGGAGCCCAATTGCCGTGGGTCGTTTGAAGAAACAGGGACATCGGATCGCAGAGCCTGGCAACGCTGATATGTGCCGACGATACGGTCTCATAGCAGTGCTAGGCGAGCCTGCAGCGCGGTTCGAGATTAGTGCCGATTCCCGGCCCAGCCGCCCCGCCACAACATCGCTCCTACCCGGACGGCACTCACCGTGACGAACGGTGTGAGAAAGGACACCTCGTACATGCGCCGGGGGATGACCCCATCCGGGGCCAAGAGCGCTTCTGCACGCAGCCGGATGACCAATGCTTGGCGGAGGCAGTCGCCGCGGGCGTCCCCGTCGTTCAGTCCCGCCGCTCTCGGCGGGCAGGCTCTACCCCAAGGAGCAGGTGCTGGTCGACCTAGTGGCCACCGAGCGCATGGCAGGGCGCAAGGTGGCCGTCAACGCTACGCACACGGAGACGCGGGACGTCACAGAGCGGATGGACGACATCCTGACCCGGCATGGGTTCCGAGTTGCGGTGATGACGGCCAACCCCGTGGCTCCCGACCGCACGTAGACATGGGTAGCCGATAGGGTCAGGCAGCGGTGCTGACGTGCTCATCCGTCACTCCAGGCTCGTGCAGACCGGGCTAGACCTTGGTGCATCCTCGACCTTCTGCTGGTACGAGACCGCCTGCTCCGTCTACGCCATGCCGCAGACGTCGCGCTAGGTCGCCCGCAGCAGCGTAGAGGCTGTGCCGATCCCGCTCCGTCACGATGGCCCTCGCCAACTTCGTACCAACCTCCCGGACGAATCGGAGGCCCAGCTCCGTCGCATACTCCTCCGGGATACAGTCTACATCGCTGCGGTTCGCGCAGGTGTTCAGAAGGGTACCCTGTTCGCCCCAGCCCCTTCCGGCAACGACCGAAGGTCGAGGGTCATGAGTAGCGAAGACTGACAACGACACTAGATTTCGACATCAGAAGCAACGCCGCCACAATCGTGCTCTACCTTCTTGCGGACACCATGCAGGTACGACTGCTGCCAAGGCAGCGGGATAGAACAGCCTCGCGTTCCGCTCCTAGCTGCGACTGTTATTGCCCTTTGCCGCGAAGGCCTGTCCCTTTGGGCCCAATCCCTTGTCTTCTCATTACCGGCCTTATGGAGCGAGGGTCCATTGGGAGGACTCTCAGGACAATAGTCCAAGTTGGCATATCAGAGGCCGGCACATATATTCGTGGGCATGGGGACCAATCCCTTGCACCATCCTGACTATGCGGTCTTTGCCGTCCTCCTCAGGTCTGTCCGAGAGCAGGCGGGCGTTACGCAGGTTGAGCTGGCTGACCGTCTAGGCATCGAGCAATCCACGATCAGTAAGATCGAGAGGAGCGAAAGGCGTGTCGATATAGCGGAGTTGCGCCGCATCTGCCTCGCCCTTGAAGTGCCCTTTGTTGACTTTGTCTCTCGCCTTGAACACCTATTAGCAGAGCGCGAGAGGACGGGGAACTGTGAACGATAGGCCCGAATCCGCGTTCGATGCTTTTCCGCATCAGGACGCCGATTGGTCGCAAGACCAATGGAAGTTCCTCTTGGAATACCTAGTAAGTAATGAGTTTGCATCGTGGAAAGAGATTTGTTCTTTGGTGCTGGGGCATTTGAATCCGTCCCAAGTCGGCACCTCGATTGCTTCAAGACGGACTTTCCAGAAGCATTTCCCAAAAAAGAAAACGTGGGAATCGGTTAGGCAATGGCATTTCAATCAACCGGGCGTCTGCAACGACTGCGGGACTAGGCTAGAACTTCAGGCTGACCATATAATCCCGAAGGAAATAGTTGGGAAAGTCGGCAAGGAGTTCGCCGACAAGCATCTTACTGACTACTCGGTGCTACCGGATCTGATCGCTCAGCGCTTGATGAAAGAATTGAAGACCAGCGGCTACGATAGTGTTTCTGTAGGACTTGTACAAGCTATCACTGATGACTTGTGTGATGCTGTTCGAGCGGGAGAAATGGAACAACGGGTGTTTTCCGAAATAGCCGACGAGCTGGATAACATGCTCCTCCGTTGTCGCCGTTGCAACGTAATCCGTCGTCCCTCACACAAACATGGAGGAGACACTTTCCTGACCGCTGAGGCTGCATTGATGTGGATCCTGCTCGTCAAGAGGCCCTCGACATACGAGAAGTTCGCCGAGGAATGCCGCTCCTACGGAATGACGATGGCCAGTGTGAGATTCGAGGAAGCATGGGCTATGGCAATGTGGTTACAACGGGACGGCTACTACCTGATCGACCCCGGCTCTAAGTACAGACCGCCGTCGTAGCGAGATAGTAAGTCCATCTGTGTGCCTGTGGCAGAGAACTTCCTAAACATCCGCTCGGCCAAAATGCAATAGTCTGGATCTCTTTCGATACAGACCACCTCCATTCCTTTGTCGCATAATGCTCTTCCCGTTGTTCCACTCCCTCCAAAGGGATCGAGCACAACTGACCCAGGCCGCGCCAGCTTAGCGAGAAGGGCCGGCACCTCCAACGGAAAGGGAGCTGTGTGACCGTGCAAGTTCTCGCCACGTACTATTTTCACTACAGGTTGAGCACGAAGTATGCTAGGCAACCTCGAAAGGTTGTTGTTGATCTTTGCTCCATGTTCTAACTTGCCGAACACCAGGATATGCTCCCAACAGTTAAGGGGAGATTGATAATAGGGCGAGTGATTGCCTCCGTTAAAGGCGCGTTTCCCCTCAATTTCCCCTTTGTCCCATACTACGCATCCGCATAATCTGAAGCCCGCACGACGGAATAGATCGGACAACATTGAACTGAGCACCAGTTTCTTGTTCCCCATTGCAGAGAAGGCGATCGATCTTTCGTTGTCAAAATTGTCGAAGATATTAAATAGGAACAGAGCTCCTGGCTTTAGAACACGGTAACACTCCTTTATTACTCCGAACATATCATAAAGGTAACAGTAGATATTTGACCATTGCGCATATTCACGTGCGTTGTAGTATGGGGGAGATGTAACTGCTCCGTCAAAATAGTTATCGCCAATTGAGGAAAGAGCAGCTCTTGCGTCGCCATGAAGCAACTTGAACGGACCGATTCTGTTCAAGCGTATTCCCTGAGCAAACGTAGCAGCATTCTCCTGGTCGACCACGTACCTGTGAAACCACGCTGAATCAAAGAACGTATCCTCGGACCCTTGCTTACCAGACCACTCAAGAGTCTGCCACCAAATCCTCCTACCAAAAAGCCGAGAGGACCCATTCCTGCCGAATCCGACAAAGTGTAGGGAATCCCCATGGAGAGAGTAGAAACGAATCAACATTTCAACTATCTCTGATGGTTCCCTCCCAAGCTGAACATCGCGGGACCAAGCCCTAACCAAGTCGGCCGAGATTTCGTCTTCCGGGTGTGCGATGGCCTCCTGCATTAAAAGCGATTTGAATGAGTATCTCTTCCCTCTATTGTACTTGCTGCGGTCCGGACAGAGGAGATTGTTGCATTCCCAACTTCGAACCCCTAAAGTTGAATAGGAGTTCCCTCGCACATCGTGGGACCGGCAGGCAGGACACGGTATGGGTGTCTCGTCACGCTGATTCTTCTGGAAGAGAAGCAATAAGCTCTCGGAGCCGAACCCAGAGTTCGCCGAAGGACACAAGACGAAGCAATCTCGATACGTAAACCCTTCATTTACCACCTCAAAGTGTGCTTTGTCAAGATTGAGACCAGGTATGTAGGAAGTCGTTTCGTCGGCCACTCGCCGGTGTCCGAAATAATTCTGGTTCAAAGGGACTTCAACAAATTTCTCTGCAAACAATTTGACCGATTCAACCAATGGCCAAGTCATGCTCTGGTCGTCGTTGCTCACAGGGTTTATCCAGATGGCAAGGTAGCCATGGTTGTTTAGTTTCCAATAGGAGGAGCGAATAATATCCATTACTGCGGACTGAAGGGAGCTGTAATCGTTGAAGCCTTTGCAGAAGACGGAGTCGATGCGAACAACTGCTAAGCTGAACTCCCGGTTATATAGCTCGGGCCTGTATTCGCGGAGTTGAAGCCAAAAAGAGGTCTTGTACTGTTTGGGGACATAGGCCTTATCAAAATAGCTATGTAGAACCTCTTTCTTGGCGAGAGAGAAGACGAAGGAAGACAGTGTCGCTAAGAGAATGTCTCGACCAATCTGGCGCTCACCCTTCGGTCTACGTAGTTTCGACGGCTCGGCAACTTCACTAGCGAGAGCCCTGACCGTTGAGTCTCGGTCGATAGGTTGGAACAGTTGCAATAGCGTCTTTTGGAAGAGGGTGGGTACTCCTTTCTCCTTGAGCAATTGGGCAAATGCCTTCATGTCGGATAGGTCAAAGGCCTGCTGAAGTGCCTCTTTCTCGTGATAGTTGAAGGTGATGCCCGCCCTGGCCGCCGCCCCATATACGGCAGCGACGGGGGCCTGATTCAAGCGAAACTTCCGGTTGATGTGTGCCAGCAGCCATCGCGTCCGTTCGGCCTTAGGACGTAGAGGCTTGTCTTTGAGGAACCCACAAAGGCCGACGAGGGCCGACATGTAGTCCGGCGTCGGCTGGGGTTTGAAGGTGGTGACCTGCTCGAACTCAGCAAGCACCTCCTGGAGGAGATCAGGCAA
Source organism: Dehalococcoidia bacterium (assembly GCA_965197715.1). GTDB lineage: Bacteria > Chloroflexota > Dehalococcoidia > Lucifugimonadales > UBA1127. Next base: position 511,749 of record OZ240224.1, on the reverse strand, counting down.
GTCTTGCTCCATCCTTGAGTAGTCGGTGTGGAAGGGACCCTAGGGCCGCCAGTCTACACCGAAGTCTATCACAATGCCCAAGAGGGTGATCAAGGATTTGGATAGCGGACCCCAATTGGGAACGAACGCCTCTGCCTGCGGCTGTAAGGCAAGCACGCATTAGTCATCTACCAAACACTCAGCATGGAGAATATGTGCGCTCCCAGGGAGCGGCGCACCGCGTTAGTAGAAGAAGGCTTGATGATCCAGTCCTCCTTCTCTCAGTGGCAGCGCTTGCCCATACCGGACACAGTGGGGTCACGCGACCCCCGGCTAACCTCATTGGCAGCCCAGTTGTCAAGGGCGGAAGGATATTAAGCCATGAGGCGGAGGACAGCTTTGCCGCCTGTCCCTCCCCCGTGCGGGCCAACAGTGCCGCCGGGTCCGTCGACAATACATGGGTGGCGTTGGAACGCCGCTCGCCTCGGAAGTCCTTCCACGGGTTGCGCCCAGCTGCACCCGCAGGCGGGTCCCTCTCTTCGTCCCTTGGCCGGACGTTCTTGAGGGAGGCCCACGCCTCCAGCAAGATCCGGTCCGCGCTGCAGCGCTCCTCCGACAGCAGGCGCAGCTGCCTCGCTCACGACCGCCCCGAATAAGTGGCCCGTCACCTCATGCGCCAGCAGCCGGGTCCGGTTCTTGGCGAACGTCGACTGGTCGAAGGAGCCGCCCCGGATGTTCGGGTCGAGAAACCACCGGAAGGACATGTCGTCGGTCAGCCGTTCGCAGAACTGGCGCTCCGAGCGCACGGAATAGAGCGCGATCAGCAAGCTCGCCTTCCACAGGTGTTCGGGCGGCACGGATGGCCGGCCTCCCTTGGCGTCCATCCGGCTGAAGGTGGGCAACAACTCCTAGCGCACCCGGTCTGCCAGCGGCTTGATCCGCCGACCCGGGTGTTCGTGATGGACCAAGTCCTCGGGGGTGGGTGCCACCAGGCTCTCGCTCTGCTGGTCGGATGTGCCGCCTCCCCTTAGTGCTGCGCCAAGCGTAACCGAACGCCTTCCCATCCGCACCTTCGCGTCCATACCCCTCAGACATCTTTCATCACCCTACTAGAGCCCACCGCATTCACACCTACTATCGGTTTCTGCTAAGACCCGTCGCAGGGTGACCTTCTCACTGGACATCGCCCCGCCTCCCCACGAGTGGTCCACTCTTCCTCCACCACGCTTTCTAACATCTCGCGGCCCTTGAAAAACCGAATTCTGACATCAGGGCTTCCAGCAATTCCTCCTTCCTACTATACCCCGCTCTATTCAATTCCCTGGCCCTATTCAATGCCTGGCCCACCGACGGGCCTTGTGGAACCCCAATTGCCAAAATATCACTGCCATCGATTGGCAAGACTCCGTCCAAATAATTTAATACGTCTCGCTCCATCACCCTCGTCATGTGCTTGTCAACATCCCCCTCAAAGTCCAAGAACTCCATGCTTTCACGCCAACGCCCTATATGGCCGTTTACAAAGGCCTCCGCGTTAAGCAGAACACCGAAGCGAACAGTAATTTCTCCCAACTTGGTAACAAACTTGTGTCGCGGCCAATAGCGATCGAGTCGCAACCTCAACTCCCTAACTGTAGCCTCCCCGTCGTCTCTACTGGCCAGAATACCGTCGACAACACTATGGCAATGAACAAAAACACGAGTGACATCAACACAAAGGCCCTCAAAGCACCTAGCCCATTGGCTCCTTACCCTTGGAAAATCCGTGCCGCACCGACTTCTATGCCAGTCCCTCGCCTTTCGAGCTATTCCAATGTCGTGATCACTTAGGCCCAAATTGTGCGAGGCGAAAGTTCTCAAAGCCCGTACAAGAGTTAACACCTCTGCCAACTCTTTGCCTGTAGTACCTCCTGGAACTGGGAGTTTCAGCAAATAGGGTATTACTATTCCAGCGGCTTCAAAACACAGTGCATAGCACCAAGTGGTCAAGCGCAAAAAGGAAACCTCGTCCTTACTGCCAATGGGAGGCCTCACAGCGACTTCCGCAATCGCATCATTGCCCACATATACACTGAGCAAATTACGCAACTCGATGACTTCTTGATTTAATACTGAAAAGGGCATGACATTACCTTAATGGGTCAGCTATCGGTCCTATAAAGTTGAAGCCAATCCCAAATCCTCTTATCGTTCTCCCATATGCAATTTGTTCGAGAGGAAAGTCCCTACCGCGTAATCGAATCAACTGCGAAATCCCCTCGACCCTGATATCCCAATCATGCTCTCCCCTAGCGCGTTCCACACGACCTTCGAAATGACGAGGTGTTAGGTCAGTTGCAGTAATCAAATGGCGCTTGATCACTCGGCTAGGATTCTCAAAGTCTGACGCTGTGTCGAGCTGATAGAATAGCTCCTTCGCTCGGACAAGGTCCCCTGATAGCCATGTAAGCACAGCATGCAAATACCGAAGTGAATGGCGTGAAGACTCCCCGTACGCCTCAGTTAACGTCCTCGCCAAATCCAACAACTCAAGGACCAAAGACTCATCCGAAGGCAACGGCTGTCGTTCCCCTCGCAGTGGTCGACGCCCCAAAGCAGCAATCCACAGGTATTCCAACAGTAGGAATAGGCAGCGCGGGTCGTTTCTCAACCGCTGTATGTTGTCTCTCAGGTACTTGGCCGCGTGAGCTGCCTTTTGGATTTCTCCAAGGTCGTATACCTCAATACCATCAGCCAAAGGTTGTGGACCGTATTGCCGGGCCCTCAAAAAGTATCCGGCCGTCGATCCGCTCTCCTCAAGTTCCTCAAATGCCTGTTCTGTCATTTCGTTGTTGTTGAGGGTCAAACCAACCTTCATCCTTCTTTCGTGAAAGTTCCTCCTTTGATTAGGACGGAGGGAGTCCCTTTCTACTTGATCCAATGTCGAGTATATGTCAGCGACCAGTTCACCTCTTTGTTGCACCGACAGTTCTGCAGAATCAAGGAGGTCTGCCGGGGTCCAGAGGCCAACATCGAGAGGATAGTAGCTTTCTGTAGCCGTGGCAGCCTGCCGAACCGCCGTTCGCGCCGCGTCGTAAGAAGACCAGACTTCTGTCCTTGAGCCCCTACGACGAGCGCGATCCGTCGCTAAGAAGCCATATAGGGCGGCACGCTCTACCAAAAGGTTCTGCTTGGTTCGCCTTGGTGCCTGCAGACTACCAATCTGGATGCGATCAAGAGCATACTGAAGTGCGTCTCTGGCCTCTTCTAATAGCGGAAGTGTCTCAATCTCCGAAACGGCGTTCTCGCGAATAGCTGCCCTACGAAAAGCCGATTCTTGCAGTATTAGCCTAGCATCGAGAACGTTGTGGTGGAGGCGGATGTTGGTGAGTTCTCTGGCTAAGTCTGCAAAATGCCGCCTGTACCGGACGTTTCGCTGTCCGTCAGGATTGATCTGTTGAAGAAGATTCAAGAGAAAGCGGCGTTCTTCTTCTCGTTCAACCCCGGATCGCACGGCGCCAACCAACTGAAGGAGCCGCTTAGCCTCGTCTTCAATAGACCCAATTCGTCGCCTACATATCAGGTCTGCCTCGAGAATCAGGCGAGGACCCACTACCAACTCAGTGCCTTCCCGATTTTGATATTCCCACCTAAACAAGCCCAGTCTACCAAAGATCTTGCTAAGATACCGGAAGTCGAAGTCTTGACTCTGGCTAGTCGCAGCTCGCAGAAGCAAGTTTAGCGGGATCGGGCAGTCCAGCCTGCCCGCTACCATAACAAGGTCAATAAGGCCACTGGCGATATCCTGCTTGTCGCGCAACATCTGGTCTTGTTCTTCATTGAAGATAGGTTGGAACCCGTCTAGGAAGCCATTTCGAATCAACTCTACATGCAAAGGGGAAATTGGTGAAATGGGCGCCGATTCCTTCCCAAGATCCCGCAAGAGTTGTTCGTTCGCAATCGCCTCGTCACCAAGACCGACGCTAATTCGAGGTCGGCTCGCTGGCAAACAACGATATACAAACGCCAGCATGTTGTTATCACTGAGCAGAGACGAGTCGGGCCGTCCAACGTAATGCGCCAATAGTTCAGCCATATCCAATTGTTCCGCGCGACTAAGCGTGACGGGGGCTTCTACTCCTATGCCCCAGGTGTCATCAAGGCTTTCTGGGGATAGATATTGAGATCCCAACACAACAACTCTTCGCCCTCGGCTCCTAAGCCCCATTAGGAGGTCAAAGTACATATCTACGTCACGATTTGCATCACTAATGATCAGAGTAACTCGCGCGCCCGCTTCCTCGGCTGCTTCACAAAAAGCAGAAACCTCTTCCGGTTGAGGCACACGCCCTACGGCATACAAGACGGCGGCTTCGCGCTCTTCCCGTATGCGCGCAACGATTCTAGCAAGAGCTATTGATTTCCCGGTGCTGGACTGTCCCGTCACCACAATGGGCCCATCAAGACTTGCATGGCTTGAGACACCTTCACGAACTCTGTCCAAGAGGTCACTCTCGAAGTCGCGTTGAATTGCGTAGCCCCGTCTTACACCTTCAACCAATAGGCGAGGCCCCTCCAAGTGCCCGTGGAAACGCCGAAACATCGAGTATGCTGCATCCGAACCCAGCGGAGGCAGGAAGGCACTCCAAGAGTCGTCTACAATTGACGCAACAGCTTCGACCCTGAGGCGTAGTTCGGGAGGAGTATCCAGCCACGCATTGCCTGCAAAGCTCACAACGCCTGCGTCCTCAGACAAAGGTGAAGCAAGATCCCCAAGGCGGCCAATTTCGCGCAACTCAGCTATGCAGGCAGCTAAACTCGAGTCAACTATTGTGATTTGCCCTCTATCGATAGCATTTTGTAAGTCAATCCTGTCATCGCCTTGAAGGTCTGGCATGCCCCCGAACCATAGGACCTCGCCCATTCCAACAGAACACACGGTTCCCAAGAGATCACCCAAGCGAAGCCAGTCTGCCTCAGGGGCGTAACCTTCAACGCATACGGTTCCAATGGGCGTTACGGTATGCGCCAGTCTATTGAGGATGGGGATGGCGTGGCCAGTGCGCCTAGTGTTTAGTTCAAAGGTGTCGCGTGCAATTCGAGCAGCCGGGTCCGAAATACCTGCCTTACTGAACAAATAGTAAAGGGGAGGTCTACTCTTGCTTCGAACTGACTTGGGGAACTCGTCGTTTGTCAGGATCAACTCAGCTTCCCTGCCACTTGCGGAAAACGACCTATGTAGCGTAGGGTCAAGACTTGAAGTGAACACAGCACTCCACGGTAGCTGACCAAGAGCTTCTATTGACTTGGGATGAACCCGTCGCTCAAACCGTTCGGCAAGCCATTCGGACCAATCCCCGAAGCTACCTGACCCGATCAAGACCCGGCGCCACGACATTTGACCCCCATCAGCTTCCCCGATTCTCTTCAATGCACTCTCTAAAACCGAGTCTGAACTTCCAGGTATAGTCCAAGCATGCTGTCCCAAGACCAAGACGAGTGGTTTGTCACCTTGGATTGCCTGAGTGATCCGATCCAATACCTCAGTCATGTCAGTTATCCTGTTTCATCATGGAGTGATATGGGCCTTCGCCACCCAAGGGCACGTTGAGTGTTGCGTAAAACCTAAACCCGCACCAACTAGCGCGCCGGGTTCGTCCACCTGGCAATTCGCGCGGGATTGTGCACCCTCTTGTTCGATACTTGGCCGGGATTTCCCATATTGGCAGTATTCGGGCTCATAGGGCAACCCAAACGAGATGGTAGCATCATATTCAGGTCCTGCAAGGCCAGTCAATAGTAGGGTGCCAGGAGCTGTTGCGCAAGGAGACGCCTGACGCAGACCTCGACTTCCAGCGCGAGGGGCTCCGGGTGCTGATGCAGGCAGTGATGGAAGCCGAGGTGACCGCCAGGACCGGGGCCAGCTTTGGCGAGCGCAGCTCGGAGCGGATCACCTCCCGAAACGGCTGCCGGGCCCGGCCTTGGGGCACCCGTGTGGGCACCCTGGAACGGCAGGTCCCGAAGGTACGGGAGGGCAGTTCCTTCCCCTCCCTGCTTGAACCCCATCAGCGCAGCGAGCGGGCCCTACTCGCCGTCGTGCAGCAGGCCTACGTGGAGGGCGGCTCCACCCGCCGCGTTGGGGACCCCGTGCAAGCGTTTGGCTGCGAGGGCCTCTCCAAGCGCCAGGTCTCCCGCATCTGCCAAGAGTTGGACGCTGTCCTCGGCCGCCCCTTGGACGGCGGGCCCTACCCCTACCGGTGGCTAGATGTGCTGACCTAGAAGGTGCATGTGGACGGATCGTTAACGTCAGCGTCGCGGTGGCCACCGGGGTCTATCGCGAAGGGAAGTGGGAGCCTCGCAGCTCTCCGAGCGGCACACAGGTGGTGAGACCAATAGCGAGCGCAGCAAAGCAGCCTGAGGTGTCGTCCTCGCTGGTCCAGGCCCATCCCAAGATCTCACGCTTGTCCTCGCCCTCGACCGCCGTCGACGTCATTGTGCCAGCAACCAGGGTCTACAATGCCACCGTGAACTCGAGGGTGGTACTGTCTACAGTCCCCCACCGCCCACCAGACTTGACGAAATCAAGAACTTTCACGTTGAGCTTCGTTCTGGACCTGTGACCGGTCCTCGATTCCCCGTTGTGCGAAAGTCGCCACAAGTGGTGAATGAGGCAGACGCTCTACCCGAGGCCCGCAGATTGAGGACTTCTCGAATGCTCTTGCCGTCAGTAGTATGATGGTGGCTACAAGCGCGGCCAGGAAGCTGTGGTGCTCTGCCAGAGGTTGTTCAGATGCAAGAAAACGATGACGGCGAAGAGCAGACTGAGAGCGAAGGCGAGCGCCGTGGCATAGTCGACAGGGCCAAGGGTGTGATCGGCTCGGTCCGACAACAAACGTCGCGGTCGGTAGACGTGATGACAGGGGCGGACATCCGCCGATTCGATGAGTTCACGGACGCGACGACAAGGGCAGTCGTCGGTTTGCATCAAGACTTGTTGGAGTTGCGGGAACAAGTTGCTCGAACGCAACGTGTTGTGGATGACATCCAAGAGTGCCAAGAGCGCCAGACTGAGCGGATCTATCAGTTAGAGCAATCGGCCGGCCGCCATGCGAACCAGACTCCGTGGATTGTTGCTGTCGGAGCGGCTGTGGCAGCTCTGCTGTTGAGTATCGCGGCCCTAGCGATGGGTATGTCTTGATGAGATACGAGGAGCTTAGGACTCTCGCGGAGTCGTATCCGCCTCAGGAGAAGGAGGCCCTCTTTGAGTTGGCTCAGAGATACCGCAGTCGGGACGAGCGGGAGGTCTTGGAAGTAGCCGCGATTGCAGCCGACGTATCGCTTGACGATGTCCTCAATCTCGGACACGAGCCCGATGTGGACCCACTGTTTAGGGATGCCTTTAACCGTCAGTATCCGAATGTCGATATCGAGTCACTCGTCAACGCATCGGACGAACGGCTCGATGGCTTGGCGAACGGCGTCAAGGGCAAGTATTTCGAAATGCTCGTGCGCGCCCGACTCAATGCTGGAGAGCGCTTGGGTGAGTTGCAACTGCAGCCCGGCCAGACCGCCCACCTCGCTGAATCGTCGACACAGTCCGGATGGGATCTGCGCATCGAGAACGAGGATGGGTCGATAGACGAGCTCCTCCAGCTCAAGGCGACCGAGTCGATGGGATATGTCAACGAGGCCCTTGAGAAGCATCCCGATATACGAGTGGTCGTGCCGTCAGAAGTCGATGCCGGTGCGGATGACGTCCTGGGCACAGACATCTCCAACGAGCAGTTGGACAACATAGCCCAGGCTCAGATCGATGAAATGGGGGAGAGTGCCGTCGATGACCTCTTGGATCAAGGCGCTGAGGCCGCCCTCGACTCCATCCCATTCGTGTCGATGATTGCCACGGGTGTCATCGAAGGGGGTAGAGCCCTAACCGGACGCTCGACCCTCCGGGAGTCTTTCCGAAGAGGGGCAAAGCGCATGGGGAAAGCGGGGGTATACAACGCCATAGGAGTGGCCTTGGCCCCTACCGGAGTCGCCGTTCCGGTGGTGGTGGGAATGCGAGCTGCTGAGGGAAGAATAACCAGCAGGATTGCTCTTGCAGACCATTTGGAATCGAGGACACTTGAGATAGAGCGATTAACTGGATTCGCGGCCTGAGCACGAAATCGAGGTAGGAAGCGGATAGTAAGTCCGGGTGCGGGAGGTTTCGAGATGGACACCACAATGGTTGACCGGACAGTTAGTCAACTGGTAGAAAACAGAGAAAGAGGGCGGATGCTCCCAAATCCAGAGTATCAACGCGGCGAAGTTTGGAAACCTAGTCAATGGAAGAAGCTGCTTGACTCCATTTTTCGCGGTTATCAGTTGCCAATCTTCTACTTGCATAACATTCGGGAGACATTCAGCGACGGAGGGATAGTGGACCGCTTGGAGATAATTGACGGCCAACAGCGCGTCAACGCCCTTTACCGTTTCGTCAAAGGCGATTTCCGACTATTCGACGTAGATGACAGTGAAGCTAAGTTCCCCACTTTCTTACTTGACACCGAGAAATACCCTTGCCCCTGGGGAGGCAAGGACTTCCATAGTCTTCCTGAAGAGTTACAGACCCAATTACTAAATACTAACCTCTCGGTCGCTTTAATCAGTAATGCTACCGATAACGAAATCCGCGACCTGTTCGTGCGCCTACAATCTGGATTCCCTCTTAACGCTCAAGAGAAACGGGATTCTCTCCCGGGCCAATTCACTGATCTCATCTTGAACTTAGGCGGGAAACCAGACTTGGTGGGTAATCCGGGACACGAATTCTTTACAGATGTGCTCGGAATGCACCCCGAACGAGACCGGGGGAGAAGTCGTCAATTGGCAGCGCAAATTGCTGTTCTGTTCCTCGAACAGCACAATAGGGGATACGGCCATTTCAGCAATACCAATAGCGAAGCACTTGATGAATATTACTATACTCAACTGGACTTCGATTCCTCGTCTGACGACTGCAAGCAACTGCGCAACATCCTCGACAAGCTCGCTACGCTGTTCAAGAACTGGAACGGTCCCAAACTAGTGGCGCACAATGCCATCCACCTCGTCCTATTCGTGGACTCCTTGCTGACCGACTACACCAAATCTTGGGAAAGCTCCTTAGTGGATGCCCAAGAGGGATTCTCGAAACTTCATGCTGATGCAACGCTCGCCAACAAGAACGGAGAAGAGAACGAGACATGGAACCTATACAGCATGCGAACTAGGTACGGTGCGGACAGCGCAGACAACATCAAACGGCGCCACGAGTACTACTCCACGCGCATGGCGGCATTCCTCGGTGATAGCCTGACGCCCTTGGATCTAAAGAGAGACTTCAACGACTTGGAGCGGCAGGTTATCTACTGGCGAGATAGTGGTGAATGTCAAGTATGCAATTCCAAGGTGGATTGGGCAAACACGCACATCCACCATGTCATCGAGCATCACGACGGAGGCAAGACCGTCATTGACAACGGAGTGTTGGTGCATGACAAATGCCATCCAAAAGGGCAAGCCGCTAAAGACTTTGCCGGGCACTACCGCCAGTAGGGCGTTCAACCCGACAGCCGCTGAGCGTTGTAGTGGCAAGTGAGAGGCGCAGTTCGTAGCTGCCCGGCTTGGTAACTCAGCAACTGACATCTTCAACCAATTAGGGTGCCTTAGACTTGGTAGTGGTCGTCTGAAGATTCAACGGCGTGAATCAAAAGAGGACCCATACTGTCCAGAACGAGTCTAGTCAATTGGTGGAGTGCGGGAAGCTGAGCTACGATCCCAAGTGAATTCGTGTAGTGTTGTGTTCCCAGCTTCTCGTGTCTGGCAGCCTCAATTGCATCGGTGGGAGCATTCCATGGAGCTGGATAGCGACATGACGCCTCATGTGGGAAGGTCAGGGCTGCCAGCATGTACAGCGCAGGTAGTGTCCATAATTGTGGTAGAATCAAATCAGAGAGCATCTTGTCACGAATGATGGTCAGACTGCCCCTTTCGAACTTTCTCCAGGTTTCGATCCACCCCAGAGCCACAGAGTCAACTACACTTCTCACGGCCGCCTCCACATCTGGTGCGAGTTGATTCCGTCGCATCGCAGCGGTTGCGACGGCCATGATGTAGTCGCCTGCTGACGAATCTGCAACGCTACTCGGGTCAACTGTCACCGAGGTCTTGGCCCGAAGCAGCCTCTTAGCCGCGGCAACTGTTTGTTTGTGGAGATTGGCCATTAGCTCGACCATGATGCGCATGGCGTCAGGCGGCAGGACTGCCAACTCTCTTAGGTTGCGACTCTTTGCCTTGTGGATGAGGTCATCGGTGGCTTTGAGGGCTTCATCCACGCTGTGTGCCCCCAATGATTGATACTCTAACAGGGAATCAAACATTGTGCGGTAGGATTCATCAGTAAACCGTTGTCGAATAAATTCAAGGACTACCAACAAGCTGTTGTGACCATACTGCTTCCGCAGGGTGTCCTCATCTTCACCAGAGGCAAACATAAGTGACTTGGCAGCCTTCTCTACAGCCTGCTGCAACAAATAGATGGCTGTGTCGGGAGTTCGAGGCAGATGATCGTGGTTCCGCTGTGCGAATTGCCCAAGGATTCGCTCAACTGCGGCCCGATCGCGACGAGCCTGCTTTAGCCAGATCTCAGCATGCTCTAGCCGCTGTTGAGGACTAGGTTGTATTTCTGAGTCCATAGAGATCGTGCCACAACTCCGGTAGCAGAACGGCTGTGTCAAGTAGGCCCCACTAAACTTTACAAAATCAAGAGCTCTTACGTTGAGGTTCAAGTTGGCCCTGTAGGGAAGGGGTGGCCTTCCACAGCGGACTCAGGCGGGCGCCCAGACTTTTGGCAGCACTTCTGCCTGCTCAAGAACGGTGATTGTGGCCTTCTCCTGCTTGTCAGGCGGGTAACCGTGTTTGCGCAGGATTGGAGCTCACCAGTGCGCGGAATTCGGCGCAACCGTCCTCCTGCAGTGTCTTGCAGATGGTGGTGACGAGCCACCACGGCACACCTCTCAACCTCACAGCACAACCACAGTCACTTCGTCCAGAGCAGGCCGGTCACTTAATGCGATTGTGATAGTGGTTCCAGAACGTTTCGCGGAGTAAGGGGTCGCTCGTTTGCAGGCGAACCACGGACCGGGTACTTTTCTCCATGAGCACTAGGTACTTAGGTCGGAGCTGAACGAGTTCATACTCAAGCGCGTTGGTGAAGATGCGGTGTAGCAGGTCAATCACCTGATCTGTCGAGGTGGCTACCATTGCGCCCACGGCGACGCCGGTGTCGAAATTGATCAGGCGGGATAAGGGGTGCACGTCGCGGAAGAAACTGCTTCGAAACTCCTCGTCCGCGAAGATGATGACGGGCTTCCCCAGGCTTAGCGCCATGGCCGCTTCGGCATCCTTGCCGTAGCTATCGCGGCTGCCAGCATTAAGAAGGAGCACCTTCGAGCACTTGACCATCAGACACTCAACGATCCCCTTGTCCTCGTGGTGTTCCGCCGCGCTGAGAGTGGGGTCAAAATATCGGAGCTTCAATCCTTGTAATGCGTCGTTGGCAAACACTGTTTGGCAGAAAATAGCCATCTCGCGAAAGTCAAGCCGGCTGCGCATGGAAGTTGCTACGTACACGTCTAAGTCGCCTACCATAGACAAATACATAGCAGTGTTGGAAAGAGCCGCTCTGCGTGCATTGGTGAATTCTTGGGCGACGCGATGGATCTTCTCACGTAAGGCGTCTTCGTCTGCAACGGGCTCTTCCATGAAGTCATCCGCGGAGAGTTCCAATTGCATTTCTATATGTTTATACTTCTGCCTTGCATAGTCGCCGGTCAACAGATCCTTGGCGGTTACGGAACCGCCGCCGCCGGCTCGGTGCTCTTGGAGAAGATCGATCAGGACTTGCTCTAGCTGATTCGCATCCCCGTTCCCCTTGGCAACCTCAAAGGACTTGCACGCCATCTCCGAGATCAAGTAGCGATTGTCTCTGGCGATTTGTGAGAGGAGGAGGGCCTCGCCACGTTCGGCAAGTCCATCAATCCGGGAATCGGCGAAGAAGGAGCGGAGGTCGCTCTCAGGCAGCTGGCGAAGCCTTTGATAGGCTGTTCTGATACTTCCGAAGTAAAGCAAGGCGTCGACGTAGAACCTGTATAATCCCCAGTACAATTGTTCGATAGAGTGGATGCTCTGTGAGCCAAGCCAACGTTCGTCGTAGGAAGGTACCTGACGTACGTCGTACGGGTGATCGGGCGCCTCAAGCCAGTAGTAAGCGAACAGCGATTGCGAGACTGGCGCTTCGTGGGCCAAAGTCAGCAGTTGGTTAAAACGCGCGCGAGTGAGTGGGTGGGTTTCGAGGTCCGAAAGCGCATCGAAGACCTCATCCGGTGTCTCGGGCCGCAGCCAACTGTCGAGACCACCAGTGCCGCCCTGGAATAGCTGGAACTGATCTAGGATGCGCTGTTTGGCAATAGGTATCGAGACCATACGGACATTGTACCCCGCTATGAAGTCGGGCGACTAGACTCCGAACAAGCGATGTACGAGAGACACGGGATGCAGCCAGACTGTATCATTGACCAGTGACCTGAAGCCTATTATACTGCATACATGGCAGATATAGCAAACCAACAGACTATCCCTCCAACTCTACAGGCGCTCCGCGCGAGGCTGGACCTGACGCAGGGGCAGCTTGCCGAGCGTCTTGGAGTGTCATTCGCGACGGTGAATCGGTGGGAGGGCGGAGTTACGACGCCACAGAGGGCGGCGCGGACAGCGATCGCCGCACTGGCCGCCGAGGCCGGTGTCGACACTAACGCGCCGGAGGTCGACGAGGCGGAGTCTGCGGCCAGCGTGACTCGACGGCGGTCCCGCCGAGGCCAGGCGTCCGTTCCCGACACCAAGCCCATGGAGCAGATGCTTTGGGACGCCGCATGCTCCATCCGAGGCGCGAAGGACGCGGCGAAGTTCAAGGACTATCTATTGCCGCTTCTTTTCCTCAAGCGCCTTTCGGACGTCTTCGACGATGAGATCGACCGGCTGGCCGAGGAGTTTGGTGACCGGGCAATCGCGCAGGAGATTGCAGAGGACGATCACGACCTGCTGCGCTTCTACCTACCGCCGGAGGCACGATGGGGCGTCGTCAGCGGACGGGATGCCCACGAGTGGCCCCTCGACGCCCAGGTCCGCAGCACCCGACCCCGCGACATCGGCCAGCACCTGACAGTAGCCATGGGTGTCGTTGTGCGACACAACCCCACTCTCGAGGGCGTCATCAACCTCGTGGACTTCGCGTCGGAGCGCAACGGCGAGCGCGAGCTCAACCCGGCCAGGCTCGCCGCCGTCGTCGAGACCTTCTCCGATCCTCGCTACCGCCTCGGCCTCGGCGACGTGCAGCCCGACTTCCTGGGCCGCGCCTATGAGTACCTCCTCCGAAAGTTCGCCGAGGGTTCCGGTCAGAGCGCAGGAGAGTTCTTCACGCCAACCGAGGTCGGCTTCCTCATGGCCCACATCATGCGCCCCCGGCCCGGCGAGACGTGTCACGACTACGCCTGCGGCTCGGCGGGACTGCTCATCAAGCTCCAGCTTGTCGCCCGCGGGACGGATCCCACCAGCCGCGTGCCCCTCAAGCTGTACGGACAGGAGCTGCAGGCCGACAGCTATGCCGTCGCTCACATGAACGCCATCATCCACGACATGGAGGTCCAGATAGAGCGCGGCGACACCATGATCAACCCCAAGTTCAAGGACGCCGCGGGTCGCATCACCGGCCACGACATCGTGGTCGCCAATCCGATGTGGAACCAGGACTTCACCCAGGGCATATTCGAGAACGACCCGTTCGACCGCTTTCGCACCGCCGGCGGCGTCACCACCGGCAAGGGCGACTGGGCATGGCTCCAGCACACACTGGCCTGCCTGAACGAGCGCGGGCGGGCGGCGGTGGTGCTGGACACCGGGGCCGTGACGCGTGGGTCCGGCAGCAAGAATGAGGACCGGGAGCGCAACATCCGCAGGTGGTTTGTGGAGCGGGACCTGATAGACGGTGTGATCCTGCTGCCGGACAACCTCTTCTACAATACCAGCGCCGCCGGCATCATCGTCGTGCTGTCCAAGCGCAAGCCGGAGGCACGCAGGGGCAAGATCGTGCTGGTCAACGCCGGCCGCCGCGTGGGCAAGGGACGCCCCAAGAACTACATCCCGGAGGAGGACATCCGCCCCATCGCGGCGGCCTTCCTCAAGGGCGAGCCGGTTGAGGGCGAGGTCGCCGTCATCACCCGCGAGCAGGCGGCGGGGGCCGACTACAACCTCAGCCCGAGCCGTTGGGTGGGGCAGGCAGCAGGTGGCAACGAAGTCGACTTACAGGACATCATGGAACGGTTTGAGGCCATCGTTGCAGAAGAGGCGACGGTCTCAGCAGACCTTCAGACCGTCCTAACAAGGCTGAGGAGCTTGGCGTGACCACAAGGGAGACAACCCGCCTAGCGGATATGTGCGACCTGATTGCCGATCCGGTAAGGCCCGGCGCTCAGCCGAACGCGCTCTATCTTGGCTTGGAGCACTTGGCGCCGGGGCGACTTGTCCGCATTGACGGCGGGAAAGCGTCCGAAATGAGGAGCAACACCTCGGCGTTCCAACCGGGCGACGTGCTGTATGGAAAACTCCGCCCATACCTGGACAAAGCCGTGCTCGCTGACAAGCCAGGCGTCTGCACGACGGAGCTACTTGTGCTCCGCGCGAAAGCCAACGTGGACCCAAGATTCTTGGCTGCGGCTGTTCACTCTCCCAGCTTCCTCGAACATGCCATCGCAGGAACCACCGGCGTTCAACATCCAAGGACCTCATGGGCGCATACGCGCGAATTTCAAATGCCCGCTCTCACACCCTGCGAACAACAAGGGATTGCCGATGTACTTTGGCTTGTGCATGAAGCAATCAGTCAGTCAGAGGCGCTGGTAGAAGAGGCCCAAGCCCTCAAGCGCGCCGCCATGCACACCCTGTTCACGCGCGGGCTGCGGGGCGAGGCGCAGAAGGAGACGGAGATCGGGCCAGTGCCGGAGAGCTGGGAGCTCGCTAGATTTTCGTCGGTACGTGAGAAGCTCCAATATGGCACGTCGGTCCGATGCACATATGACGCATCGGACCGCCCTGTGCTTCGAATCCCGAACATCGAACCGCAACGTGTCACGGCGGACGACCTTAAGTACTGCACCCTTTCAGGAAAAGATGCCGCGAAGTATCAACTCGGAGACGGCGACTTGATCTTCATCCGGACGAACGGTGTACTGGATCGTCTTGGTTCGTGCGCCGTCTACGAGGGCTATCCTGCAAATGCTCTGTTCGCTTCGTATCTGATTCGCGCCAAAGTGAGACCAGACCATGTGGTCCCCAACTTCGCGGCGGCCTTCTTTGGGTCTGAACTGGGAACCAGCATCGTGGCAGGGAGAGCCATTTCAGCCTCTGATGGGAAGTTCAACCTGAACACAGCAGCGATAGACAGCCTGGTACTCCCGTTGCCGCCTACACTCAGCGAGCAACGCGAGATCGTCGCCATCCTCGACGCAATCGACCGCAAGATAGACCTGCACCTCAGGAAGCAAGTCGTGTTGGAAGAACTGTTCAGGGCGCTACTGCACAAGCTTATGACAGGGGAATTGCGTGTGGGGGAGTTGGGTATTGGCATGTTGCTTGCCGACACTACAGCAGTCACCGAGGCAGGTGAGCCGGTAGGGAATAGGGCATGAGAATCAAGAGCGTCACAATCAAGGACTTCAAGCGTTTCACGGACTTGACTGTCCAAGGCATCCCCGAAACCGCTCGCCTCATAATGCTTGCCGGACCGAACGGTTGCGGCAAGTCTTCGTTCTTTGATGCGCTGCACATCTGGGGAGAATCTAGGTCCGGTCGTGGCCTTAACTGGGATGCCGATTACCACGCTAAAGGTTACTCACAAGAGACCGGGCATGCCAATTGGAACAATCAAGTACAGATAGAGTTCCATGATTACGTTCCGAACGATGCCAGTAACAACAGGAAGACCTTCTACATTAGATCTGCATATAGAAATGACCCAGAATTCCAAATAAACCAACTTCGCAGGACTGGTGACCTTCTCGATGAGGTTCGCATCCATCGAATGATCGAAAACGATGCCGCAGTAAGCAAGAATTATCAGCGTCTTGTTGGGAATGCAGTGGAAGACGTATTCGAGAGAGGAGACGGCTCTACGACCCTTAACGAATTCCGTGATCAGGTTACCGAGGAAATTCGCACCCCGTTCCGAAGACTTTTTCCCGACATGGTATTCAATAGTCTGGGCAATCCCATGAGTGACGGCACATTTCGCTTCACCAAAGGAGCCAGTCAACGCTTTTCGTTCAAGAATCTATCGGGAGGCGAAAAGACAGTTTTTGACCTTATTCTGGACTTGGTGGTTGCAAGGCACAGCTATGACAACACTGTCTTTTGCATTGATGAACCCGAGAGCCATATGAACGCACGCCTGCAAGCAGAGCTCTTATCGGTACTCTATGAATTGATTCCCCAAGGCTGCCAGTTGATGCTGGCAACACACTCCATAGGAATGATGCGCCGAGCGAGGGACATTGAAACCACCAGTCCGGGTAGCGTCGTGTTCCTTGACTTTGACGGAAGGAACTTTGATGAGCCGGTGACAATTGAACCTAGTGTCCCTGACCGTTCATTTTGGAATTCCAATTACGAGGTTGCTCTTGGCGATTTGTCGGCGTTGGTTGCGCCCGAGCGGGTAGTCATCTGCGAGGGCGAGCCGATGAATCAAAATGCGGGGCAGAACTACTCCCATGATGCTCGTTGCTACGAACGCATCTTTCAGGATGAACTTCCAGAAACCCAGTTCATTCCTGGAGGCAATGCTTCAGAAGTCACTAATGATCGGAGAGGAATAGCCTATGCGTTAGGTGTGTTGACACAAGGCACTCAAGTCGTAAGGCTCATTGACCGCGATTCCTCATCTCCTGACGAGGTTGCCGAGTTTATGAAAGAAGGCATCCGAGTGTTGTCGTATCGCAATTTGGAGTCCTACCTATTCGACGACGAAGTTCTACGAGCACTAACTGATTCAGTAGGGAAGACCGATAAGGCCGATGACCTCTTGGCGGAAAAGCAGCGCATCCTCAACCAGAGGACTGGAGATGCCCCTGACGACCTAAAGCCAGCCAGCGGTGATATTTACAACGCATGCAAGTCCGTGCTGGAACTTGCCAATCCCGGAAACAACGCCAAAACCTTTATGCGTGACACTCTCGCTCCGCTCATCCAGCCGGGGATGGCCGTGTACGACGAACTGAAGCGTGACATCTTCGGGTAGGTAGTGCGTACATATGACCATCAAGCAAATTGAAGCCTTGGCCGCATCCGGCGAGTCTGAGACGCGGGAGTTCAAGGAAACGACCGGCACGCGCCGAGAGGCGGCCATGACAGTCTGCGCCTTTCTGAACCAACACGGCGGACAGGTGCTGTTGGGTGTGACACAAGCCGGTGTCGTGGTTGGGCAGCAGGTCAGCGAGCGAACTATTGAGGAGTTGAGCGCCGAGCTTCGACAAGTCGACCCTCCAGCGTTTCCGACGGTCGAAAGGGTCCCGGTGGACGGCGGTCGTGAAGTCATTGTGGTCAGCACAGGCCAAGGCGCATCAAGGCCATACACCTACCGAGGAACCGCCTACCGCCGAGTCGGGAACACCACGATTGCCATGTCCGCCGACGAGTACAACCGGACGCTCTTCGAGCGGATGCACAGCGAGCAGCGCTGGGAGAACCAGCCCGCCTCCGGGTGGTCTATCGACGACCTCGACGAAGCGGAGATTCGGCGGACGGTTGCGGAGGCGGTCCGGCGGGGGAGATTGGAGGAGCCTGTAGGTGGAGAACCAACCGACCTGCTACGCGGGCTCGGCCTCCTGCGTGACGGCGTGCTGCTGCGGGCCGCGGCAGTCTTGTTCGGCAGCACGGAGAGGCTGGAGTTCGAGATGCCGCAGTGCCTGCTGCGCGTCGCCCGTTTCCGGGGACTCGACCGGATGGAGTTCCTGGACAATCGCCAGTTCAACGGCAACGCCTTCACGCTTCTCGCGAGCGCGGAGCGCTTCCTGCGCGACACCCTGCCCATCGCCGGGCGGTTCGAGCAGGACCGCTTCGATCGCATCGACGAGCCCCTGTACCCGCCCCTAGCCACGCGCGAGGCGCTTGCGAATGCACTCTGTCACCGCGACTACTCCATCGGCGGTGGCTCGGTCGGCATAGCGGTCTACGACGATCGCTTGGAGGTCACGTCCTCCGGATCGCTTCACTTCGGACTGACGCCGGAGAAGCTGTTTGGCCCGCATGAGTCGCGGCCGTGGAACCCGCTGATCGCGCGTACCTTCTACCGGCGCGGCATCATCGAGGAGTGGGGCAGCGGAACGCTGAAGATGGCGGATATGGCGAGCAGCGCAGGGCTTCCGGTCCCGGAGATCGAGGATGACGGCGGGGCTGTTACTGTGCGGTTCCGGCATGGCCGGTTCGTTCCAAGGCCTACAACCAGCGGCGTGAGTGGGCCTGAAGAACGTCGGGAGACGATACTCGCGCTGCTGGAAGGCGTGGAGGACGGCTTGACGCGCCAGGAGCTCCACGCGCGTCTAGGTCCCACGGTCAGCGAACGGCAGGTGCGAAGGGCACTAAGTGAATTGAAGAACGGGGGGTTGGTCGTGTCCACGAATCGCGGGCCGTTGACACGCTGGAGGAGGGAGGCGCGATAGGGGGGGCAGATATGAGTCAGATAGGGGCGCGCTAACGGTCAGATAGAGCCCTGGGGAAGGGAGTCAAGGCAGTGAATAGACTCCTTGGGGGTCCAAGGGAGTCTAGCGGTCTATTGGACTCGATGTTGACGGCGTTGAGGGCGTGATTGCGGTCAGATAGGGGCGCGATAGGGGTCAGACCATGACCGAGTCGAAGATCACAGAAGCAGGCAGCGTCCAGTTTCCGATGGTCCGCCACGCGGCAGAGATCGGATGGACGCCGCTGTCGCCGTCAAACGCCCTCGCCATGAGAGGCGGCGAGGCCGGACTGCTGTTTCGGGGCGTACTGGAAGAGGTGCTGCATCGCTTCAATTCCTGGATGACGGGCGACGCCGTCCGATCGGTAGTGGAGAACATCCAGGCGCTTCCGCCGACCATAGAGGGAAACCGGCAGATGCTTGCCTGGCTGCGGGGTGAGCGGCAGTGGTACGACGAGGCTGAGCAGCGTCACCGGCAGGTCAGGCTTATCGACTTCGATGACCCGGGCGCCAACGTCCTGCATGTGACCTGGGAGTGGCGGCTCAAGCCTCCGGCCCGCAAGGGCAACCGCGCCGACGTGATGTTCGTGGTCAACGGGGTACCGGTCGCCATCGTCGAGCACAAGAATCCAACGGACGCCGACGCCATCGAGCGGGGCGTCACACAGCTGCGTCGCTACGAGATCGAGACACCCGAACTGATGGGCGCGGCGCAACTCTTCAACGTGACCCACCTCCTCGACTACTGGTACGGCGTCACTTGGAACATATCTCGCCGGTACATGGCGCGGTGGAAGGAGTCACCGGAAGAGAGCTACCGCTTCGCTGTCCAATCGTTCTTCGACCCGATGGACTTCCTGCGTAAGCTGCGCGACTGGGTCATCTTCTATGTCGAGGACGGCGAGACACGGAAGACCGTACTGCGGCAGCACCAGTGCCAGGCCGTGGACCGCATCGTGGAGCGCTGCGCCGAGCCTGTGAAGCGGCGCGGCCTCGTCTGGCACACACAGGGGGCCGGCAAGACCTTCACGCTGCTCACGGCCGCCCGTCTGATTCTGGAGCGCAAGGAGACGTTCCGCAACCCGACGATCGTGGTCGTCGTGGACCGCACGGAGCTGGAGGGCCAGCTTTCAGGCTGGGTCGAGCGGCTGCTCGGCGAGATGCAACAGCAGGACATCGCCGTCTGGCGCGCCGACTCTAGGGCCGAGCTGCGGGAACTGCTGGCTACCGATAGGAGAGGACTCATCATCTCGATGATCCATAAGTTCGAGGGCATTGAGAAGGACGCCAACCTCCATGACAACATCTACGTGTTCATTGACGAGGCGCACCGCTCCGTCGCCAGGGAGTTGGGAACGTACCTCATGGCCGCGCTGCCCAACTCCACCATCATCGGGTTCACCGGCACGCCCATCGCACGGACGGCTCACGGAGAGGGCACCTTCAAGATATTTGGCGCAGACGATGATCAGGGCTACCTGGACAAATATTCGATTGCCGAGTCCATCGAGGACGAGACGACACTGCCTATCCGCCACATGATGGCACCCAGCGAGATGACAGTGCCGCTCGAGCAACTCGACAAGGAGTTCTTTGCCTTGGCCGGAATGGAGGGTGTCACTGACGTCGATGAGCTCAACCGCGTCCTGGATCGGGCAGTGAGCTTGCGCACCTTCCTCACCGCTGATGACCGCATCGAGAAGGTTGCTGCCTTCGTCGCGCAGCATTTCCGGGAGAACGTGCATCCCCTTGGCTACAAGGCGTTCTTGGTAGCGGTCAACCGGGAAGCCTGCGCCAAGTACAAGCAGGCGCTGGACAAGCTGTTGCCGCCTGAGTGGACTGTGCCGGTGTACTCGGAGAACACTAACGACGTTGTCGAAAGACCGCTAGTTGCCGAGCTTCAACTCTCTGAAGAGCGAGAGAAGGACGTTCGCCTGATGTTTAAAAAGGCGAGTGAGGAGCCGAAGCTGCTGATCGTGACGGATAAGCTACTGACCGGCTTCGATGCGCCATTGCTGTACTGCATGTATCTGGACAAACCGATGCGTGACCACGTTCTCCTGCAGGCGCTTGCGCGCGTGAACCGGCCCTATGTGGACGCGGCAGGTGTCAGCAAGCCCATTGGCCTCGTCGTGGACTTCGTGGGCGTCCTACGTGAGCTGAAGAAGGCTCTACAGTTCGACTCGTCCGATGTGAGCGGCGTCATCGAGGGCCTCGACCTGTTGATGAGCGACCTCCACAGCAAGATTGCTGAGGCGAAGGCCATGTACTTAGACGATGCGAGCACTAGGCGCGTGGCCGAGCCGCAGGCAGTCTACGCCGCCGGAGGAGGTGCGGACGAGCGGCTGGAGCAGGTCGTGTACACGCGCTTTCTCGATCCCGAAGCCCGCAAAGTGTTCTTCTCGGCGTACAAAGACATAGAGACGCTATGGGAGATTCTTTCACCATCAGCTGAGCTGCGTGACCACATCGACACGTATGGACGCCTCACCAAGCTCTACGCTGTTGTCCGAAACGCATATTCCGACCGTCCCGGCTTCGTGGCAGACCTCGCGCGCAAAACCCAGCGGCTCGTGGAGGAGTCAGCCGCGATGTACGGACTGGGCGGCTTCACCAAGTCCGTGACCTTTGACCTCCGCACCCTTACTGCTCTGCGGGAGGAGACAGGGCCAGATGAGGCCAAGGTGTTCAACCTCGTGCGTGGTCTTCAGTCTGAAGTTGACAGCGAGCCGGAACTGGAGTCCGTTCTGCGCCCTCTCAAGGAACGCGCAGAGTCCATACTAGAGAGCCTTGAAGAACGCACGACAACTGGCCTTGCAGCGCTAGATATGTTAGAGGCTCTCGCCAAGGATAAGGAGGCCGCAGTCGCCGCTGCTCGAGATAGTGCACTGCCGGCAAGGGCGTTCGGCGTGTACTGGACGCTGAAGGACGACGCTGCTCTCCAAGCCGCTGGGGTGAGCGCAATGGAGTTCGCGGAAGAAGCACAGACCCTTGTGGGCCGCTTTCCCAACGCCGCCTTCAACGCCGACGAGCAACGGCGGCTGAGGATTTCACTGTACAACCCACTGTTGAGGGTCGAAAGTGGTGAGCGGGGCCGGATTGTAGACCTAGCCTTGGCGATACTGCTGGGCGGAGACGCCGATGCAGAAGATTGACGAAAGACGTGCGGCCCTCTGCGAACGCGTCGAGGCTTGGGCGTTGCAGTTGGCTGTACAGACGCCCCGGATACGCATCCAGCAGATGTCGCGGAAGTGGGGGTCCTGCTCGACATTGGGCACCCTCACCCTAGCCGCTGACCTTACTGAGCGCGAGGCGGGATTCCAAGACTTCGTAGTTGTCCACGAGTTGCTCCACTCTCGGGTGCCAAACCACGGCAAGCTTTTCAAGGCGCTCATGACAGCGCACGTGCCCGACTGGAGAGAGCACCACATAGCGAAGTAGAGAAACACGAACGAGTTGCACCCCCACTGCTATCTGCTGGCTGCGCACCGCGCCACTCCTCTGCTACGCTCGACGTATGACCCTCTCCGATCGACAGTTGCTCGACTCCCTCAGCCGGATGTCGTTTGCCGACTCGGCAGAGCTGGCACGCATTCTGGGCGAGCCTCACGCGACCGTCCACCGCGCCCTGGCCGACCTGCTGGCTGACGGCATCGCCGGGAGGGTGAGTTACGGCACCGCCCATCTGCCTTCGAGCCACAGATACTACCTGACGGCCAAGGGCATCGGCGAGGCCGCCACGATACTCGGCTTTGCGACGTCCTCGGACTTCGTGCGAGCCTACCCGGTGTCTAGAGAGTGGCTCGCGTTGATTATCCGCCGGATGGACGCGGTGGCTGCCGTCTACCGTCTCGCCTCATCAATGTCTCCCGGCATCGACGGCCTCCGGTCACACGTGGAGCTCCACCGCCGAGGCCGCTTCGACGCCACCATCACCCTCCACGACGGCCGCAGCTTCGGCGTGGTGCGCCAGGGCCTGGCCCTGCGGCGCCGGTCACTCTACGACCGGCTGAGAGCCATAGCTGAGTACGACTACAAGCGCCGCCCCGACACCATTCTGATTCTGACGCCCAGCACCTGGGAGCAGAGGCTGACGACGAGGTTCTGCATGGACATGGCAATGAGAGACTGCTACGTCACCGTGGAATCCAGGCGTGCCCTTGAAGGATGGCCCCGCCGAGTCTGGCAGCGGACCTCGTTCCTGTTCGGGGGTTCGTACTGCACACTGGAGACCGTGAGAGCCCACGGCAGCCCTCGCGGAAGGCTTCGCACGGAGTCGCCGAGTCGAAAGCGGGCATCGATACCCCGTCCAGAGCGGATGGTGCAGGCTGCGCCGGCCTTCGGCATCAGCCCGTCTGAGAAGCGGACCCTCGACCTAATTGCCGACCACCCGATGATCCCCCGTGAGCATCTTGCCCGCTGGCTCGGCGTCTCGGAGGGACGGGTCAGCCAGATGATGCACAGCCTCGTCGATACCTGGGGCCTGGTCGAGCGACGAGGGAAGCGTGGAGACGTGCGCTACACGTTGTCCGCCGAGGGCATCCGCTACGTCACCCACAGGGATCGCGCCCAGCTCCCCACGACCCTGGGCATGTGGAGCACAGCCCTCACCACCGACCGCCAGGGCCGCAGGCGGCACGTGGGCCACCGCATCGACACGTGGGCTCGGCAGACGAAGCACGCCGACGGCATCACGTGGTTCCTGTCGGAGCTTGAGGCTGAGACGAGGGAAGCTTCGTCGAGCGAACTCCAGTGGACGGTCCCCACCGCGAGGTCCGACCGGGCCTACAACTGGGGCGATTCGGCCATCGCACCCGACGCCGTTGGTCACCTGGTCGCCGGCGGCCTTCACGTGCCGTTCTACTTCGAGTACGAGCTTCGCGCCCGCCATCCCAGGGGAGTCATCGCCCGTCTGAGCCCCTACACGAGCTACTATTGGTCGCCCGAGCATGAAGACGACCAGCCTCCATTCCCCACCACGCTCTTCGTCGTGGACACGGAGGATGTCGAGCACACCTATGTGCGCACCGCCGCCCGGATGAGCCGGATGTCGCTGCCCATCCTCGTGTCCTGCATACCCGCCCTGTCAAACACAGGGATACTGGGGCCGTCCTGGCGACCGCTCTGGGAGCCGGAGTCCCCCCGACTGTCCCTGTCCGGGCTGAGGGCCTATCAGTGGGACTACCTCTACCACCGGATGCGTCATCGTCCTGTAGGGAGGGATAGATAGGGCCGATGCGTCCCTATCTCTCCTACATGCTGGCTGGGGGGTGCAAAACCATACATCTTGGTCTGTCAGCGAGGTCTTGAGAGGGAGCAAACCGCCCGATTTGCCCCTGATTCAGCTACGAAACGGGCTGACGGACCCTCTGACCGGTCAGCGCCTGAAAATGCAAGTGTACGGGAAGCCATGCTAAACTAAATCGCCCCTTCCGCGACGACCTGATTGCACTTTGGCAACCCTGACGTGTCATCCGATAGCGACGAAACAGCTATGGATGAACCTGTACGGCGGGTACGAAGAGCCGACGCGGGCAGGATTCGGCCTGTCGACGGTATCAACGGCCCAGTTTGGCCCATCGTTCTTGGCGCGAATCGATGTGGGGGTGGGTGACACGAATTTGGGGCACGGGTAGAAATGGACATCCTGGGCCAGTCAGCTAGGGATTTGTGCCATATTTGGAGTCAATTGGCTGGAACGAGTGAACACTTTGAGTAAGGGGCTGGTTCCACCGAAAAAGGCATGAAATTGCAAAAGCGGGCCACCCCCTGTAGAGGACGGAAATGACTGTTGGGAAGCCGTCTAAGGCCGACGACGATAGGCCCAACCTCAAGTGGGTCGTGGAGTGGCTGGTCGAGCGGGAAGGACAGCGGCGGACGGCGGCCCTCCTGGGTGTGAACCGGAAGACGGTGGCGCTGGCCTTGGGCCGGGAGCGGTTGACTGGCAGGATGAACCTAGCCGTCCAGCGGCTCATGTCCAACCTGGACGACCCGGAGTGGGAGAGGACGACGCCGGTGGACAGGTTGGAGGCGAGGATAAGGGTGGCGCTCGAAGCGGTGCACGAGCTGGCGGCGCTGGTGGAGCATCTGACTGGGCGCGTGGAGACCCTGGAGGCGGCACAGAAGCCCACAGACGAAGCCGAGAGCCTGGAGTCGGCGGACGTGCCCGAAGCCGAGGGGCGGGGTCTGCGTCTGTTCAACTGGAGGCGGAGGCGTCAGTCGCAGGGCGAGGAAGAGAGCGATGGATGAGCAGGTCCGCTGGGTGACGAAGGCTGAGGCTGTTCGGGAGATGGAGGTCTCCGTCTCAACCCTCGACCGGATGATTCGCAGGGGAGAGATCGAGGTCCACAGGGAGGGACGCCGGGTCTACGTGCGGCTGGAGGGGCCGGCGTACGTGAGCGACGAGGAGCTGCTGCGCCGGTCCCTCGTTCGGGAGGACAAGCTCCAGCGGACCGTGTGGGAGCTGGATGGGCGAACATCGGAGTTGGAGAGGGAGCGGGGCGAGGCCAGGGAGGCCGCGTCCGCCAGCGGACGGGCGTATGAGAAGATGGAGGAGGCGTACCGGAAGGAGCGGGTATCCCACGGGCGGATGAAACGGTTGGCCATCAGGCTCGGCCTGGTCGCCGCCGCGCTGCTCGTGCTGCTGGTCGCCTGCGTTCTCGTGTCGTGGCTTGTGCTGACGTAGGTGCAGCGGAAGGCATATGTTCACGGGTAGCAAGAAACTATTCGAGGGTAGTCTGCAATGATGGCGCGGTCTGAACGGCATCACGAGGTTCCTATATGGCTCTCAAAGCACTTTTGCTGGGACTGCGACGAGAGGCTCTGGATGGGATTCAAAGAAACTCGCGAAGTAAGGCTCGTCGGTGTCAGGGACGCGTTCGTTAGAAGAAATGCGAACACAAGGACCAGTTATCAGAGTCGACAAGATGGCACGTCTCAGCAGGTGAAGTCCGATTTAGACGAGAGGATTCTTGAGAAGTTCGATGGTCAGGCATCTAGCGCTGCCCGTGAGTTGATTAACTTTGCAAGACAGTGGAGAGATATGGGTCCGGTCTCCCCGAGATTGTCGCCAGAGACGGTGGAAGTCTGCAAGCGTCTCATCGTTGTACAAGCTCGTAGAACGCGGGAATCGCAGGACAGGGTTGGCCTAGGAGAAGACAAGGCTGAACTCTACCTGGACCTGTACTTCGCACGGGCCGAAGAGATCGGACAACGGCTACCTCCCAGAGAAGTTTTCGTTGAATACCCTAGTGTGACCGCGGTGTTCGATGCCATCTCTCAGAATACAAGAGCGGGTATGGCGTCCGGCAACCATCCAATACTGGCCAACAAAGAGGAAGAGTTCTTGGCTCCTCTCGGACTGCACGTAGCGGTTATAGGTGCGACGACCACCGAGTTTGTCGTCGGCAGTCATGGCGTCACTATCACGCACGAACAGAACACGTGGCTCCCGCTAGCTCCCGATGTCGCGATTTCATTCTCGGATAGACCGGGACGCATCGGCATAGGGATGTGCGGGAGCGAATTCGTTGCGAATCACAATCGGGCAGCTCTCTCGATGAGCTCGCGAGTCGCCGGTAGGTTCGAAGAAACGATTGGGGAATTGCTTGCCACTCTGGACTGACCTCGCGGTCAGCACAGATTCGCTGGTGCGGACGCTACTGTAGACTGGTGGCCGCATGTCGCCGGGCCACGTTTTTCCTTGAGCTTCCCTATACCACCCCTCTAGCGATTCAATAGACCATTCCGTCAGGCATACCGAGGCGTCCGGCAATGGCTTCGCATACGCCGAAGAGACGATCCATTCTAGCTTGGTGAACTGCCATCCATTGTTCGTCGGCCTCAATCACCCATTCTTGCAGAACATCTTCGGTATCTTCACCAAGACCACCGATGTTACGCGGAGCGTATCTCAAGATAGCTGCTGATTGAGTCGCCGGGTCAATGTGCTGGCCCGCAGCGATGTAGGAATGCCCAATGGCATTGCGGGTAAACGCGATCGCCTCCAAGTCATAGACTGTTTGATCTGAAAGACGGTCGCCGAACGCTTCTCGGAATTTCTTGATAGCCGGGCGCATATCCGTTGTCCGCAAGTACTCATGCAGGGCCTCTGCGTACCAGCCGGGCAAGAGGCCGCCTCTAGCGCCGTTCATCTTCACAAACTCCTGAATGCGCTCTTGATTCTCATGGAGTACGAGGAGCCTAATGATGGCGCTCTGTAACCAGACGCAATCCATAAAGGCGACACCGGGATTGAAGAACAGGCTCAATAGCTTTCTCTCATCCTGCCAGCCCATTGTCCACTTGGTCTCTCTTTCCCTCCGCCGACGGGCAGCTCTATTCTCACGACTGGGTTGCCTAGCCACCTTTGTCCTCCTGGTACTTGCGGAGATAGCACTAACTAACTATAATAGCACTTATGGATGTCTTTCGATATTTGGCCCAGGGGCGGAGGCTTGGCATGGCAATAGACCGAAGCAGGGAATACCGGGGAATGGCGAACCGGGGCAAGTACCAGAGGCTCTACACGCACCTATGCAGCTTTACGACCCAGGAGTGGAGAGCCACCTTCAGCGAGATCGAATCGATCATCGGCTTCGAGTTGCCCGCATCGGCTCGCCTTCACCGGCCCTGGTGGTCCAACCAGACCGGCGGCAACGGCCACAGCCAGGCCCTTGCCTGGAGCGCCGCCGGCTGGGAAACCGCTGAGGTCGATATGGACGCCGAAACACTCCTGCTCCGGCGCAAGCCAACCAAGGCTGTCCACAGGCTGAGCCTCGACGAAGCGTGGCCGGTACACTCCGCCGGGGCCTGGCCGGCAGGTCTCAGTCTCCGGCGCGAGGACATCTACGAGGAGAGGATGTAGTTCGCTCCATGTTTGTAGACACCAACGTGCTGGTAAAGGCCCGCATCTTGGAAGCCCCGGACCACCAGAGAGCCAGGGACAGCCTGGAGAGCGTCCTTGGTGGGCCTGAACCGCTTCGCATCAGCCGCCAGGTCTTGCGTGAGTACCTGGCGGTTGTCACCCGCCCGCAGACCTGGCCAGTAGCAATCGCGCGGAAGGACGCCCTTGACGACGTGGTGCGGCTGGCTGCCACCTTCGAGGTGCTGGAGGACGGTCCCGTGGTAACGGACTGGCTGTTCTCGCTGTGCCGCGAGGTTCCTGGAGGCGGCCGCCAGATTCACGACGCCAACATCGTTGCCACCATGCTGGCTTACGAGGAGCGGAGGCTGCTGACGTTCAACGCGGTGGACTTCCGGCGCTACGGAAACCGCATCGAGTTGCTGGACGGTTAATTCCGTTTTGTGAGAAATGACGTATGAATAGAGACATGAGAGCAAGTACAGTTTTCCTCCTGCGCCTGGAGAAGACCTATTACGAGCAGGGTTTCTTCAACGTCAAACGCTCCTTCGACAACTTGGTAAGGAGCGGTAATGGCCCTATCACCCTGCAATTGGCTGGCGGAGAGTCCATCTTGGGCCACGTGAACAGGAGAGCGAACCGCAACGGCACAGCCCGGGTGATGGGACGTGTGCCTCTACGTGACTGGTTCCATCAGAACTATGCGGTAGGAGACGCGGTACCCATCGCATTTGAAGGACCTAACTTGCTGAGTGTCGGATATCCCGGGAGCCCTCAATAGGAAAAATGCGGTCGCCATCGTGGTTCTGTTTGTGTCGCTGCCAACCCGTCAGCACCCGATCGATCCAGAGCATTGAATAGGAGGAAAGCATGAAAAAGCACCTACAGCCACTTACCCCCGCCGCCCTCTACGCCAGGATCTCCAGCGACCGCCAGGACGTGGACCTCTCCGTCTCCGCCCAGCTCAGGGCGCTCAGGGACTACGCTGAGAAGAACGGCTACATCGTCGCCCGCGAGTACGTGGACGAGGCTGAGAGCGGGCGCATCGCCGACCGCCCCGAGTTCCGCAAGATGATCGACGAGGCCGCCAAGCCCAATGCCCCTTTCCAGGAGATTTTGGTCTGGAAATTCTCCCGCTTCACCCGCAAACGGGAGCATGCCGTAGCTTTCAAGTCCATGCTCCGGCGCAAGGGCATCAAGGTTGTGTCCATCACCGAGCACGCCGACGACTCGCCCACCGGCAAGCTCATGGAGGCCATCATCGAGAGCGTGGACGAGTTCTACAGCGAAAATCTTGCCCAAGAGGTTGTCCGGGGCATGAGGGAGGCGGCATCACGCGGCTTCTTCCTCGGCTCCATTGCCCCATTCGGCTACAAGCGGGTCAAAGTCAGCGACGGGGCGAAGGAGCGTCCCACGTTGGAGGTTGACCCGGCCACCGCTCCGGTAGTGAAGGAGATGTTCGAGAGCTCGCTCAGTGGCAACGGCCTCAAGGAGATATGCAAGACCCTGAACGACCGGGGCATCACCAACAGGGGCAAACGCTGGAACAAGGGCGGACTCCACTACCTGCTGACCAACGAGGCATACACCGGCGCCGCCGTCTGGGGCAGAACCAGCAAGGGAGAGAAGGCCCAGGACCCTGTACGTGTAGAGGGAGCATGGCCCGCGCTCGTATCGAGGGATCTGTTCGACGCCGTTCAGGAAGCGATGCGGGACCGTGCGCCGAAGGTACAGAGGCCCGCGAGAGTGGGAAGCAAGTTCCTGCTGAGCGGTCTGCTCAAGTGCGGTGTGTGCGGCAGGCCCTACAGAGCCCAGGGAGCCAAGAGCGGCCAGTTCGCCTACTACATCTGCGGCACCCTGTTCACGGAGGGCGCAGGGACCTGCACCGCCCGCTACCTGAACGCCCCCAGGCTGGAGATGTTCGTAGTGGAGAAGATCAGGGAGCGGATTCTGACCGAGGAGACCATCGTGGCGCTGGTGACGATGGTAGCTGAGGAGATCGACGCGATGGCCGGAGAGCTGTCCGGCAGGCTGGAGGTCATCGAGGCCGAGCTAGGAGACGTGAGGAAGCGGCTTGAGAAGCTCTACGAGGCCATTGAGACGAGCGAGCTGACGTTGGAGGTCCTGTCGCCCCGCATCCTGTCTCTGAGGCACCGTGAAGAGCAGCTTGAGGCTGCGAGAGACGACGCCGAGCGCCAGCTTGAGCAGCGCAGGGTGGAGTTGCCGACCACGGAGGAGATCAAGGAGTATGTAGCGGACTTCCGAGCCTTCCTGGAGGAAGGGACTATCCCCGAGTGCAAGGCGCTCATCCGCAACTTCGTGGAGGGCATCGAGGTGATTGGAGACGAAGCGACGCTGACGTACACCATCCCCATGCCGAACGATGGTGTGACTTCGGAATCGGCCTCGGTTCTTGATTTCGTCAAGTCCGGCCCACCAAACTTGACGATAGACAGCAACTGTCTTGGACGTCAAGGAGAATGAGTGACGGGGCTCAGGCCGCTCCAGGGGGAGCGATGCTTGAGCATAGAGTTGAGGATGACGAGAAGCTTGCGCATACAGGCTGTGAGAGCCAACTTCTTCGGCTTGCCGCAGGCCAACAGTCTCCGATAGAAGTCCCGGATGATGGGGTTGTAGCGACTGGCTACCAGTGCTCCCATGTACAGGGCAGCTCGAACTCGGGCACGCCCACCCCAGACGGTACGTCTGCCCCGGAGGGTACCACTGTCCCGATTGAAGGGAGCGACCCCCACGAGGGCGGCGATCTGCCGGCGGTCCAGGGTACCCAGTTCCGGCAGGTACGCCAGAAGCGTGAAGGAGACCTGCTCTCCAACGCCGGGGACCGTGCGCAGGAGATCGTCCTTGTCACGCCATACCGGACTCTGACGCAGAGTCTGCCGCAGGTTCTTGTCCAGGTCGTCCAACTCCCGTTCCAGCCAGGCAATGTGGGTCTCAATCCGGGGACGGACGGCAGTTGCGGCGCTCAGACGGTTCTTCTCCGAGACCAGCATGGTCCGTACCTGGTGCCTGCGGGCTACCAGCGAGTTGAGGGCCTGGGTTTCGGCGTCTCGCAAAGGACGTACGGGCGGTCTGACGACTGCAGCGAAATGGGCGAGCACCGCTGCGTCCAAAGCGTCGGTCTTGGCCAGTTTCCCAGTGGCCCTGGCGAAGTCCCGCACCTGTCGCGGGTTGACGACTACCACCGGGACTGCTTCGGCTGCCAGCGCGGCTACCAGGGACAGTTCCAGACCACCAGAAGCTTCGAGCAACACCATGACCGGTGCAAGGGTCTTCAGACGAGATACCAGTTGACGGATTCCTGCCTCGTCGTGAGAGATCTTCCATCCGACGCCTGAGGGGCGGACGGCGACATCCAACTGGACCTTGGCCACATCGACGCCGACATAGGTCGCTTCTGGTTCCATGAACACCTCCTGCGAATTGCTGGCCCGTCCTTGCACGATGCGGGCTCGGTTGGCCCAGGCAACTTGTATGATCAATACGCTCGGTCAATAGGCCTATTGGCTGGGCAGGCGGGGAGGGCGCGTCGTAAGCAACTGGGTGAGCCAGGCGGAACCCTGGACTGCACCGGCGAACAGTGAGACACCCTTCCCTCCGTACTGGTCGCTCCGAACGGATACACGGGCTTCGGGCCCGCATCTACAAGTGTGGAGGACACAGGCACCATCAAACCGGGAGGGTAAGGCATGGAAGTGGTAGCAGGCATTGACGTAGGCAAAGCCAGCTTGGACGTTTCGGTATCAGAGGGTCCGGTACTCCGGTTCGACAACACGGCGAAAAGCATTACCAGGCTGCTGAAACATCTGAAGGAGCAGTGCACCACCATGACCGTGTGCGAATCCACCGGCGGGTACGAGCGGCTGCTGGTCAGCCGGTTGCGGAAGGCCGAGATAGCAGTGCGCGTGGCTCACCCGAGCCGGGTGCGTTCCTTCGCCCGGGCTTGTGGCTACGAAGCCAAGACCGATCCTAGAGACGCTCAGGTGCTGTCCCGTTTCGGCCAAGTGTTCCCTGATTCAGACACGCCGGAACTGGAGCCGGAACGCGAGGAATTGCAGGACTTGCTGCGGAGGCGGCGGCAGTTCGTGGAACAGCGAGTCCAGGAGCTGAACCGGCTGGACAAGGGCGTCTCCGCTGCCGTTGCCAACTCTACCAAGCGCCACATCGCCTGGCTGGACAAGGAGATTGCGCAGCTGGAGGAGGAGTACCAGGAAGCGCTGCAGAGTAGCTCTTCCCTGGCAGAGCGCGCCGCGTTGTACCGCACCGTGCCTGGCGTGGGACCATTGACCGCTGCCATCCTGGTAGCCCATCTGCCCGAACTGGGCCATTGGGACAGCAAAGCATTAACCTCCCTGGTGGGTCTGGCCCCCTGGTCTCGAGATAGCGGCCAGAAGCGAGGCCAGAGGGCAATCCGGGGCGGCCGCGGCATAGTGCGTAAAGCCCTCTACCTCTCTGCATGCTCAGTGATTCAGGTCAATGGCGAACTACGCCGTTTCTATCAGAACCTGCGTCAACGTGGGAAACCTGGAAACTTGGCCTTGGTGGCAGTGATGCGCAAGCTGCTGTTGCAGTTGAACGCGCTAGCCCGGCGGCAAACACCCTGGGTTGTTCGGCCCGGATAGAGGTATCTACTCCTCAATTTGGCAAAGACCTTGACACCCAACCACGGATACTGTTCGGGCTCTATTCAGGAGGAGTGCGGCGACCCTCGCTGTCTAACGGTCTTTCTCGACCACGAACCAGTCGGTCTGCCACACCCTGCTCCCCAACCAAGATACAAGAACCATCTTTGAGATGTGGCTGGGCCTGGACGGCTCGCCAAAGTCTGCTACTGCGCGATCATAACAAGGGAGGCATGGGCGGCGGCGTTTCCCCGAAAGCCGCCCATGCCGTCAATCATCCAGCAGCCCGTTCTGAGCAGCCCACACCACGATCTCCTGCTTCGAGGAAACGGCCAGCTTCACCTGAATGGTGTAGATGGCGTTTCGGACGGTGACCACCTTGACTTCCCTGGCCGCCGCAATCGCAACGTATGACATGCCCCGGCAGAACGACACAAGTACCTCCTTCTCCCTCTGGGTCAGGTTGACGTCCTTCGGTTTCGCCTCGCTCCGAAATCTGTCGAAGACCCGCCTCACCACCTCGGTCGGCAGCCGCCCCTCGCCCGCAGCCGCGCTCTTCATCATGCCCAGGACCTGGTCCATCCCGGCCACCTTCTGAAGATAGCCGGCCGCGCCGGCGGCCACCGCCTCTATCACGGCGTTCGCTTCCGTCGAGGCGGTCAGCATGATCACCCGTGTCTCGGGCAGAGCCTCCATGATCTCCCGGCACGCCTCCACGCCGTCCTTCTTGGGCATCATGACATCCATGACGATCACGTCGGGCGACAACTCGGAGGCCGCCTTCACCGCCTCCACTCCGTCCCTGGCCAGGCCCACCACCTCGAACTCCTCTGACCCCGCCAGAATCGACTGAAGACCTTCCCGCGTGACCGAATGATCGTCTGCAAGCAGCACCCGTATGCGACGAGACTCTGTAGACAATCTATCCCTCCTGTTCTCCGCGACCCAATGGCACCACACAGGTCACGCTGGCGCCCCCGACCGCTCCCCTGGGTTCGACGATAAGGCGTCCGCCCAGACGCCCTGCGTATGCCCGCATATTTGAGAAGCCGTGGCCCCGCTCCTCGTAGTCGTCGGGAAGGCCCACCCCGTCGTCCGACACCGACAGCCTGAGCTCGTCCCGTCCGAAGTCGAGCTCGACCAGCACCCGGCTCGCCCCGGCATGGCGGAAGGCGTTGGCGAGGGCGTTGTGGGCTATGGAGAACAGGAGACTCCTGACCTCTACCGAAAGAGGCGGCTCCACCCCGTTCTGGGTCAGCTCCGCCGACACTGACGTTATGGTGCTGAACGTCGTGACGTGCGAGTCCAGGGTCCAGCCCAACTCGCTGCCCTCGAAGATGCGGCCCAGGTCTATGGGGTGTCTCAGCTGCCAGACGGCGGTCTTGGATAGCCGTGAGGTCGCATCGAGCCTGGCGGTGAGCTCCTCGTTCGCGTCTCCGGCAACCTGCTTGGCCGCGTCTATCCCCAGGCCGATCATGAAGGCGGTCTGCGCCGTCGTATCGTGGATGGCCTGGGAGAGCTCGATCCGCTCCCGTTGCAGCGCCCGCTCCCGCTCCACCGCGGCTCTCCACCTGCTCCGCTCGAAGTTGGAGATCAGGTTGACCGTTGCGGCCACCGCATACATGACGAAGACCCTGGCGAGCAAGGGCTTCTCTTCCCTTGCCCCCAGGTCAATTCCTTCCCCCACTGTGAGGCTTATCGCCAGATAGAGGACGGACACCACAGTCACACAGACCATGGTCAACCTGAAAGACGTG
Source organism: Dehalococcoidia bacterium (assembly GCA_965197715.1). GTDB lineage: Bacteria > Chloroflexota > Dehalococcoidia > Lucifugimonadales > UBA1127. The sequence goes on along the minus strand of OZ240224.1, from coordinate 477,726 downwards.
AAAACCAACGCGTACCCGGCCAGCGGGGGGTAGTACAGCAGGTGCAAGAAGTAGTGGCTGAAACCTCCCCCCATCACCGTGGCGGCCGAGACCATTGTCAGATCCATAGCCGCCAGCCCGAGAATCCAGCGCCAGGTTATGGCTCTGTTCGTCCTCAGCCGGTAGTGCGTGTATCCATTGAACGCTACCAGCAGCAGGAGTAGCGGCGCATACACGACATAGCGCTCCGGCCAACCCGCAGGCCGGTACGCCAGCTGCACAAAACTGAAGGCGACCACGAACCAGTGTGCCCAGACCAGTATGGTCGCGACGAATCTCAGCCCGTCCGGGTCGAGGCGCATGAGCGTCGACCCGCTCATGCCAAAGACCCTGGCGGCTGCCCTGATTGGACGAAGGCCCCGGCTTCGGCGAGGCACCTGAGACATCTCCTCTCCGGTATGCGCGTGAGACCGTGGAGCGTGTCGTGGTCACCGCGGTGTGATTATGACTACCAATCTAGCCACTTTCGTTTGTGTCAGCAAGAGTGAAAAGTTGCATAAACACCCTCTCTAAAAGCTAACAAATTGCCGTCCAAATTCCCTCACCAAGAAGTGTGATTAGGCACTTACCAAAGCCTTGAAGAGCCGCTACCGTTCTCATGGGAATGTGCGTAAAAAGAGTGACAAGGTAAGTGGAATCACAGGCTTCCACGCTACGCCCGGACAGCCGAGGAGGGTCGTAGGTCCCTCTTATCCGAAACGTTGCGAGGGAGGCATTCACATGGCGTTCGACAGACCGGTCCAGGCACGTGAGGCGGCGTGCAGCATGACGGCCCCTGCCGTCGCTGCGCCGCTCGCCTCGAGCTTCGCCGCACATAGCGGCGTAGCTCAAATGTTCACCCCCCCCCCCCGATTTTTGGACTCGGCTGGCCGGGGGTAGGTCATGACCACATCCCGGCGCCTTGTGCCGCTCCCACTGCTGGCGTCTCTTCTGCACACGACCCGGCGGCTCACGTCCAGCCGGTTCTCCCCGTCCGGTAAGTCCCTCCCTTCCTCTCCCCTAGTCCTCGCCGCCTCGCGGCGCTCTGCGCCGAAACTGCTGCTGCTCCTAGTCGGGCTGGCGGTCCTCCTCGCCCTGCTGCCCATCTCCTCGTCCGTTCAGGCCCAGACTCCGCCGAACGAGGACGCCACCGGCCTGCCCAGGGTCCTGGCATCCGCGGAAGGCGCCGGCATCCTGTTCGCCGACACTGAGGCCATCGACGACGGGAACGGACTCCCTATTGACACAAGCAATACTTTCGTCATCTTCAACTGGACATACCAGTGGATCCGGGTCGACGGCATGACCGAGACGAACGTGGGCGCCGACTCGGCCCGTTACCAGCCTGTCGAAGCCGACGTCGGCAAGCTGATCAAGGTGGAAGTCTCGTTCACGGACGGGGACGCCTACTCGGAGACCGTGACCAGCCTGCCGTTCGGCCCGATTGTCCAACCGGCCTCGACGCTGTCCCCATCGACGCTGGTCAGCAACACGGGCCAGACGCCGTCGTCCACGGCGAACATCACCCAGCGGTACGCCATGGGCTTCAGGCTGGGGGATCACGGCCAGGGCTACGAAATCTCCAGCGTCTCGATCGACCTGGCCGCGGCCCCGTCCAGTCTAACCGTCTCCCTGTGGAGCGGCGGCGTTCCAGGGGCCCTTCAACCCAATAGCGCGTACAAACTATTCGACTTTGCCAACCCGTCCCCCTTCGCCGCCGGCCTGAACGAGTTCACGGCTCCGGCGGGCGCGTTCGCGTACCCGAACGTCAACTACTTCGTCGTGCTGTCGGGTTTCGGCTCCTCGCTGTCGATCAATGAGACGACGTCGGACAACGAGGACGCGGGCGGCGAGACGGGGGCCGTCATCTACGACGACGCGGCCGTCCGGGCGTTGAGCGACACTGGATACTGGGCTATCTCCGACGATCGCGCCGGCGTGCTGCGCATGGCCGTCGAGGGCTCGAGGAGGACCAGCGGCATCCTGGCTTCGACCTACGCGCAGCCACTCCGTGAGTTGGTGGGGGTCGACCAAGAGATCATCTCGGTCGGCGACAATATTTCTTACGGGATCGAACTCGGAGCAGCGGACCGCTACCTCATCCGCGGTGTTTCCTGGAACATGGACGACACAGACCCAGACGGCAGTGGATTTACCAACCCGTACGACCTGCGCTCGGGTTCCCGGACGGGCGCCAAGCAGTTCACTCTGGTCAATTCACGTAAAGCTCCCGGCCTGCCGGTATGGACGGCTCCGCAAGGCGCAACCGTGACAGGAAGCGGGAAATACGTCCTCGACCAGCCTGTTGGCGAAGATACTGGCCCCGAAAAGACACGGAGACGAGATGCCGTCTTGACCCGCGCGGCAGGCGCCGCATCCAAAGTCGTTGACGGTCCGGCGGCGGCGGGCGTGCGCTTCACCGGCGGAATAGGGGATATTGCTCTGGACAACCCGCTGATGGCCCTCCTCGGCGATCCGCTCTACGCGATGGTGCAGAACCTGGGGCAGACCGGCAGCGGCATCCCCTTTTCCGCCGGCGGTAACAGTGCAGTGGCCGCGCAGGGCTTCACGACCGGTCCCAACGCGGCCGGTTACCGGCTGCAGGGGATCGGCGTCAACATCGAAGGCTCCGACAACACGCAGGGCGACCCCACGGTGCCCGACGATGCGGCGTCCGTGTCGGTGGCGGTGTACAGCGCCGATGCGGACGGAAAACCGGACGCCAAGCTGTTCGACCTCGTCAGTCCCAGCGACTACGCGGCGGCCTCTCTGAGCTTCTTCGAGGCGCCGCCGGGAACGATGCTCGATCCGGACACCACCTACGTGCTGGTCTGGACCCACCTCGGCGGCACCTCGCACCGGTTGGAGACGACCGCGGACGACAGCGAGGATTCGCGCGCGCTGAGCGGTTTCAGCATCGCGAACAACCTCTACGTGGGCGCCGACGTTGCCAACCTCCCTTCGAGCCGGACCAATGTGCTGAAGATCGCGGTGTACACGAACCGGGACCTCAGCCCGCCCAAGCGGGTGACTGCCTTCGACCTAGTCAGCAACAACTCGGCGCCCAGGGGCGTCTGGGGCAACGAGGAGACCATCTGGGTCGCCAACGACGGCTCCGGCGCGACCGACAAGCTCTACGCCTACAACCGCTCCGACAGGTCGCGCGACTCCAGCAGCGATTTCGACACCCTGAACACGCCTGGCAACAACAACCCACGCGGGATCTGTTCGGATGGGACCACCATGTTCGTCGCCGACGGCGGCGACGACAAGATCTACGCCTACAAGATGTCCGACACGACCCGGGACTCCGGCAAGGATGTCACCCTGGACTCCGCCAACAATAGCCCTCAGGGCCTGTCCTGCGACCGCACCCACCTCTGGGTGGCGGAGGACAACGATGACCTGACCAGCAAGATATTCGTCTATCTGCGCTCCGACGGAAGCCATGTCTCCACCCTGGACATCGGCGCCTCCACGCTGAGTCCGAGCTCGACCGTGGGCGCGATCAACAACAACGACCAGCGCGGCATGTGGTCCAACGGCACGACGCTCTTCGTCGTAGACCACGGGGACAGCCAGGTCTACGGCTACAAGCTGTCCGACCGGACCCGGGACGACGACAAGAACCTCGACCTGGACGCCGCCAACACGGACCCGTGGGGGCTGTGGTTCGACGGCCGCGTGCTCTGGGTGGCCGATACCGCCGCCGACAAGCTCTACGTCTACGACCTGCCGGGCGCCCAGCCGGGCAACACCCCCGCGGACGGCGTACCGGAGGTGCGGACACCCAGCGAGCAAGTCTGGACGGCGACGTTGACGGCGGCAGCGAGCGTGTTTGGCGTGGGATATACGGCCAGAATCATCCCGATTGCCGGCACTCTAAGCCCAACCGCCACATTCATCCGGGGTGGTGTCACTTACACCATCCAAGAGTTCATGATAACAAATTCAGGGAACCTGATCTTCACCACTAACGTAAGAATTCCGCAAGACTTCAGCTTATCGATAGCAGGAACGTCATACTCCTCAACCGACGCCATTGAAGACGATCTGCTAACCATATACACCTACATCTGGCAAAATCCAGGCATATCCTGGTCCGACGCCGACACGATCGCAATCGTCCTGAACGTAGATGCCGCTCCAAGGGACGGGGTCGAGCTGAGAGCCGACACCTCCGGTATCAGCGACGACGACGACGGTCTCGACAACGTCTTCTACCACTACCAGTGGATACGCGTCGACGGGACCGACGTGACCGAGCTCGACGGCGAGACCGGCTCCACCTACACCGCAACCGCGGACGACGTGACCAAGGACATCCAGGTGCGGGTCATCTTCGACGACGACGTCCGCTACCGGGAGTACCCGCGCTACAGCCCCCAAGTCACGGTGCTGGAAATACCACCAAAGGTGACCGGCGTCGCGCTGACCTCGGACCCGGGCGGAGACGACACCTACGCCATCGCCGAATCCGTGACCGCCACCGTGACCTTCGACAAGGCGGTGGACGTCACAGCCGGTCCCCAGATCACCCTGTTGGTCGGCACGGCGGACAAGGCGGCCGGCTGCGCCGCCGCCACCAACACGACCACAATGGAGTGTTCCTACGAGGTCGAGGCGAACGACACCGCCCCCGACGGCGTGGGAATCAAGGCGAACACGCTCGTTCTCAACGGCGGCACGATCTACGCGACCGGCAGCACCACCAACGCGGCCACGCTTACCCACTCGGCTGAGAGCCTCCAGTCCGGGCACAAGGTGGACGGCATCCGGCCGACACTGGTCACGACCGGCGACGATTCCCCCAGGACATCCGGCGACGGCACGAAGGTGATCCTCACGTTCAACGAGGACATCGGCGTGGATCGGAGCCTCATCTTCATCGAGGGCAACAGCGTCGACCTGCCGACGAGCAGCCACACTATTTCCGGGCGCACGGTCGAAGTCACGCTGACGACGGCCCTGACCGACTCGACCACGAGCTTAACCGTGGCGCTCCATGTCGGCGCCGTCTTTGACGACGCCGGCAACGCCAACGCCGCCCTCGCCGCGACCACCGTCCTGAACCAGCTAAACGCAGCGCCGTCAGCCCCCACGGGACTGACCGCCGAACCGGCCCCCGACGAGACTCCCCAGCTGGCCGTTGCCCTGAGCTGGACCGCGCCGACCTCGGACGGCGGCAGCGCCATCACGTCGCACCAGTACCGCTACAACAGGAACAGCGGCTCCTTCGGAAACTGGACGACGATTGACAACAGCGCAGCCAGCGAGGCCAATTCCACCTCGTTCACGGTGAAGGGGCTCAGCGCCATAAACAGCGCGTTGACAACGTTCGAGTTCGAGGTCCGGGCCATCAACGACAACGGCAACGGCGCCGAGTCAGACCCGGCGGCAACCGCCACCATCGACGTGCCGGACAATATTGCCTTATCCATGGCAACTGTAGGCAACCGGCAAGTCACACTGACTTGGAGCACACCCAACAACAACGGCAGTGCGATCCTGCGCTACCAGTATTGGGTATATGACAACGTCACTGAGACCTTCGTAGTTCCCGAAAATACCACCATCCCAAATAGCGATGCCGACACCACCAGTTTCACCATAACGGGACTGACTAACGGCGTTACGTACACTGTAGTGATAAAAGCGGTGAACACCGTTGGTGCACCAGACGATGACCCGGGTAGCTATACGCCGATGGCCGGACCTCCGGGCAAGCCCTCCGTAACGGTGCAGAGCCGCGTCGCGGCCCTCTATGTGAGCTGGACCCTGTCCAACGACGGGGGAAGCAACATCACGGAGTACCAGGTGCAGTGGAAGTCGGGCGCTCAGAGCTTCGACTCCTCGCGTCAGCAGGCCGGACTCACGGCGACGAACACGCGGATCGAAAATCTGATCAACGGCACCGAGTACGACGTCCGCGTCCGCGCCATGAACTCAGCCGGATGGGGCCTCTGGTCCGACATCGATTCGGGGACTCCCGTCGAGGGCCCAGGGGTCTCATTGAGCACGGCGACGCTCTCGATAGACGAGGGCGGGTCCGGCGCCTACTTCGTCGTGATCACCACCGAGCCCACCGCCATGGTCACCATCGGCGTTTCGGCAGGAGGCGACGTCACCACCCAACCAATCACCCTGCGCTTCACAGCCTCGAACTGGGAAACCAGGCAGAGCGTCACCGTCAACGCCGGACAGGACGGCGATGCCGACGACGACACCGTGACCATCACGCACACGGTAGCCAGCGGCAGCGCGGCGGAGTACGCCAGCCTCACTGACCTGCCCTCCGTGCAGGTCACCGTCCTCGACGACGACGTACCGCCGCCGCCGGTGCGCGGGTTCACCGCCATAGATGAGTCCCAGGACGCCGTCGCCTTGAGCTGGTGGTCCGAGCGGGGCGCGGCCGAGTATGAGCTGGAGTACCGCAAGCAGGGAGACACCGGCGCCTGGACCCGGGTCACCCGGGGCGACTTCGACCACCTGCCCAGCACCACCGGCAACCGGTCCCTCACGGGCATCGCCACCGGCTTGGAGTGCAACACCACCTACGACTTCCGCATCAGGCTGCGCGGCAGCGGGGACCTCTTGCTAAACGCCTTCGGCCCCCATACCGCGGTCTCCCAGAAGACCGGCCAGTGCGCCCAACCCGACCGGCCCACCAACCTGATGTACACGCTGGCGCCGGACTGCGCCGCCCTGACCTGGACGGCTCCCACCGGGGGCGACTACACCGGGGTGCGGATACGCCGGCTGACCCTCGGAGACGACACCTACACCGTCATCCACGAAGACCTCAACTCCCGGCCCACCAGCTACCGGGACTGCACCGACACCGGTGACGGCTACGGCGATGGGGGCAGTCCCTGGTACGCCTACCGTGTCGCCTACATCAAGAGCGGGTCCCGGGGCATCGTGGAATCGAAGCCGGCCCGCTCCGGTCTGGACCAGTACGGCCCCGCCTTCCAGGACCACCTGCACGCCACGCCCCGGAACGTGCGCCTGACCCTTGACACCGACAGCCAGCGCACGATGACCTGGGAGGCCCCGCCTTCATGGAGTCTGACCACCTGGGCCGGACTCCAGGGCGTGAGCGTCCCCGTGCCCGATCCCTGGATCACCGGCTACGTGGTGGAGCGCCGCGAGTTCAGGGCCCGGGCGGACGGCTACCTGTACTTCCCGGAGCCCGAGGATACGCCCATCTGGAGCGCCACGATGACGGTGGGCTCCTCGACCACGGGCACCGCATCAACAGGGTATTTTGGGCTCGGCAGTAACACCTTTGGCGCAATGACCCAGACCACCTTCACCCATTCCGTGAGCTCGGGCAGCTGGGAGGTCACCGGTCTATTTGTACGTCCCACAGGCCAGTCAGCCGGGCTGAAATTGAGCATCCAGGAGACGCCCCCCACTGACGCTCTCCTCACGAGCGCCTTTGCGGATTGGGTGCTTGTGGTCGATGGCCGCTCGTTTCCATTCGAACTGGATGAAGGTCTCGTCGGCGGCGCCCTTCAGGTCTCCTGGCCCAACCACGGCCTGAGCTGGGCCAACGGGCAGCAGGTCAGCGTCCAGCTGGTGGAGCGGGAGCTATTCGAGTGGGAAAGGCTGCGCCGGGGCCGCGACGGCGACACCAGCACGTCATTCACGGACAACGAGCAGGCCAACGGCAGGAAGTTCGTCTACCGGATCATGACCGCCAACACCCGCGGGACCTCCAGCAGGCACGACATCTTCAACTGGCTCTGGGACAGCCCCTACCGGGACGCCGTCGTCGATCTGGCGGCCACCGACACACCGCCGGAGAGGACCAAGCCAAGGCTGGAGGAGTACCCGGCCGCGACGCGCAGCATCCCGGGGAACACGCCCGCGGGGAGAGAAGTCGGCGCACCCCTCTCGGCCACCGACGCCGACAACGACATCCTCTTCTACAGCCTGGGCGGCCCCGACGCAGCCAGCTTCGACCTTGATGCGTCCTCCGGCCAGTTGTGGACCACGGCCGCGCTGGCCGGCAGCGGCAGGACTAGCTACAGCGTCTCGGTGTCGGTCAGCGACGGCCTGGATGACCTCGGCAACCCGGAGAATCCCCCGGCGATCGACGCCACGACCGTGGTGACGATCACCGTCACGACCGCCAGCACATCGGGGAGTGGCGGCGGTGGCGGCGGCGGCGGAGGGAGCGGCGGCGGAGCTATCGGTGGCGGGGGCGTCCCTCGGAACCGGTCGCCGTCGTTCACCGACGGCGACGCGACCACGCGCGCAGTGGCCGAGAACACGGCGGCGGGCCAGGACATCGGCGCGCCGCTGGAGGCCACAGGCCCGGACCGGCGGGACACGCTGACCTACACCCTGGAGGGGGAGGACGCCGAGTCCTTCGACATTGACCCGGCGACGGGCCAGCTGCGGACCAAGGCCCCCCTGGACTACGAAACCAGGACCAGCTACACCCTGACCGCGCGCGTGGAGGACCCTCGGGGTCGCAGCGACGTCATGGAGGTGACGGTCGAGGTGACCAACGTGGGGTTGGACGGCGTGGCTGGCCGGTATGACCGGGACGACAACGGGGCCATCGACCGGGATGAGGTCATCGCGGCGGTGGCCGACTACTTCAACGGCGTCATCAGCAAGGAGGAGGCGATAGAGGTCGTCCGGGTCTACTTCGCCGGCTGATTCGACGATCCAGGGCATGGAACGTAGGAGAGGGCAGAAGCGAGGGAGAGCACTGACCACGAAAGCGTTGGTGTTGTTGGCGGTTGCCGTGGTGTGCCTATGGCTGGGGGGGCCGCTGCATACTGCTCCCGTGGAGGCGACGTCGCACAGGGCCGTCAGGTCCTTCTCCGCGTCGTCGGTGCTCCCGGGCGGGCGGTTGGAGGTGACGATCACCCCCACCGGGTATGGCGCTCTCGGTCAGGTCGTGGAGACGCTGCCCGCCGGGTTCAGCTACGCACGTTCCAGCCTGGGGGCGTCTCAGGTTGCCGTCGAAGGCCGGACCGTCACCTTCACCCTGCTGGGAGAGAGCAGCTTTCGGTATACCGTGACTGCCCCAAGCGCGGAGGGCTCCTACACGTTCTCCGGGGTCATCAAGGATGTGAACCGAGCGGCGGCATCGGTCTCCGGCGCTTCCACGATACGGGTTGGCCCACCCCCGACGCCGACCTCAACGCCTACACCCACGCCAACGCCGACGCCCACACCAACGCCGACGCCCACACCAACGCCGACGCCCACACCAACGCCGACCCCTGCGCCGACCCCAATCCCGAGGCCGATCCCTACACTCACGCCCACACCTACGCCGTCCCCTACACCCACCCCAACTCCGACGCCCACGCCAACACCAACACCGACCCCCACGCCCACACCAACCCCCACGCCCACACCCTCACCCACACCGACACCCTCGGTTGCGGTACCGGTCGAGGAGGGAAGCACGCCGGCACCGGTGACCGTCCTGCTGATTTTCGTGGGAGTGCTACTTGTGACCGGCGCCGTGGCGTTTCTCCTTAGACCGCGGCGATAGCCTGGGCTGAGGAGCAACCTGCTCCTGCTGAGAGGGTTGAGGCCAACCGAGCGAGGGTGCGAAAGAACGTCGATGCGAACAGTGGCGGCTGAGGGTGGGGAGGGGGAAGATAGAAGGACTCGAGACGGAGGTGGAGTGTATGCGTGGACGGCGGGGCCCCAGGTGACGATCTTGGCCTTCGTAGAGCGCTTGCCAGCCGATCATCCGCTCCGCACTATCAAGGCCGTGGCCGATGAGGTCCTGGCCCGGCTGTCGCCCGAGTTCGACCGGATGCATGCGGAGGGATGGACGGCCGTCCATCCCTCCCGAGCGCTTGCTGAGGGCGTCGCGGCTGCTTGCCCGCTCCCTAGTAAGGAACAAGAGCGCCTTCTGTGAAGAGTTGGACGACACCCTGCTGCTCCGCTGGTTCTTGGGTATGCAGCTGATGGGCCGCAACTGCGACCCAACGGTGTTCGCCAAGAACCGCCGACGGTTGCTGGAGCACCAAGTTGGCGAGCAGCTGTTCGACGAGGCGGTCTTGGCGGCGCTCCAGCGCCAGCAGGACCTTGCCGGCAGAAACCGCATCCACGTGCTGGCGGTGGATGACGCCCCCCAGACGCTCCGGTATATGCGAGACGCACCCACGGAGGCGGGTTACGCGCCCATTGGGACCAGCGACCCGGATGCGGTGGCCGCCCCATGGAGGAGCAGGAGAAGCCCCATCTGCTGCCGGTCGACCTGTTTGGGGTTGTTGCGCACCGTCACAAAGAACCTGCGGAGCAAGCCGGCGACGATGCCGACCATCCCACCTATATCTTCCCCGAGCCTCGCGTCGGCTACCGGAAGCCGAAAGGCAAGGATCAAGAAGGGTGACGGCATACCCGTTAGTCTGGTGAACTATATTGTAATTCATGGCATCCAATCACTCTAGGATACTGGAATCGGACTTCTTCGCTTGGCCCTACGAAGTAGGCGGCAGCCCACCAGACTAGATAAAATCAAGAACCTTCGCCTTGACCTTCAAGCTGGCGGTGTAGTCGGTCGTTCACTGGCCAGTCTAGGTGAGTAGCCAAGCCCCCCATGAGCCAGCGGGGGATTTCCCTTTAGGTCGGCTAATCCTGACCGAGTGCTCCGCCAAGTGGATGGGGCCGACGGCGCCCCGAAGGCCAACTCTGGTTGCTTCGTATCATGTCCCTTTTCAACGCACCCGCTGAGTCCCCAAGTGCGCCGTCTGGTGCAGGTGCACTATTGTATCGTCACACTCGTCCCCGGTTGAGCACTAGAGTATAATGATGGTAGCTGTGGGAGAGGAATGAACTGATGCCTATACAGAACCGGTAAGACGCTGTTGAAGTCGAAGAACGAATAAGCCTCATATTCGCCGCAACCCCAGGACAGCGGGCCGGCCGAGGTTCGTGGACTGTTGGCGGAGGTGCTGGACTTCAACCCGGTATCGGAGCAGGCCAGTCCTATGGGTGTCCAAATAGGAGTTCAATATGGCAACCACTATTCATTTCATAGACGTTGGCCAGGGAAACATGGTGCTAGTCCAGTGTTCCAGCGGCACCAACTTCGTTGTGGATTGCAACATCACCGACGCCAACAAGGATCGCGTCCTCAATTACGTGGCAAAACAGATCGGCGACAAGGGTAGGCTGCATGCCTTCATCTGCACTCATCGGGACGCCGACCATATGCGGGGGGTCCGCATCCTCCACAGCCGATTCTCCATCGGGGGCGTTTGGGACAGCGGATACCCCGGCACAACCACCGACAGCGACGATTACAAGGCTTACATGCAACTACGCAGGGACGTGGACAGCAAGGTAATCGAGAAGAAAACCAAGAGCGACTACGGGTACACACGACTCCGCTATTTCAGTGCCAAAGACGACAGGTTGCCGAATGATGCCAATGATCAGGGTATTGTGGTCAAGGTGGAGGAGTTGAACGGTGACAAGTCGAAGGCCCTGAGCAGCACGATCCTGACCGGTGATGGGAGCTACGCAACGTGGAAAGATGGGATAATGAAGGACTACGGCAAGGATGACGTGTCCTGTAGCATCCTGATGGCGGCCCACCACGGCTCCCTAGATTTCTTCGACGATCCCAACGACAGCAGCCACTACTACACAAGTCATATACGGGCGATAAAACCCGCGATGGTGGTTGTGTCAGTGGGGGAGAACAACTACGGCCACCCGGAGAGCAAAGCCTTGGAACTCTACCGGAAATACGCCACAGGATCGAAGGACGGCGACAAGGTCTTTAGGACAGACCAGAAGCATACGATGAGGCTTGTCCTCAAGTCTGCCGGTGGGTGGAGTCTAAACAGCAACCAGTAGAGTAGATGTTACCATTCGCCGACCTTTACACTTTCCGCGCCCGCATCCAGCCTGCGCTTGCCGTGGCGTTACCGCTGGGGTTCTTGATGTTTGCCCTCCTCCCAGGCCATCATTTCTTTGTGACGGCGTTCTTTGGGCTCTTGGGCGCGGCTGGTGGGACGGCTGTCTTGGCCCAAGTGGGGCGCGATCGTGGGTCCAGAAAACAAGACGAACTCTGGGAGAGTTGGGGTGGTGCTCCGACGACCCGTTTGCTTCGGCATCGCCACATCCCGGGCGATCCCGAGTTATCGGAGGGCCTACGTCAACAAATTGAGGACTGGTGGGGCAAACCACTTCCGACCGAGCAAGAGGAGACAGCCGACCCCGAGTCGGCCGACGCTCGATATCGAGAGGTCACCTTAGCCCTCCAAGGGGCGACCCGCGACAGGTCAAGATTCGAACTGGTCTTTGCCGAGAACGTCAATTACGGGTTCAGGCGCAACATGTGGGGGCTTAAGCCTTGGGGGTTGACCATGGCGGTCGCACTCGCCCTAGTGGCATGGGCGTTGTTCGTGCTGACGGTGTGGGGACGATCTTGGCCGGACCCGTGGTGGAACGTCCTAGTCAATCCCGACAGCATCGCCGTGATCCGGCTTGCGGTGGCAGTCGCCAATTCAGCCTTCGCGATTTTCTGGTTGTTTTGGGCTAAGCCATCGTGGATCAAGCCTGCGGCAGAGGCATACGCGAAGCAACTCATGGAATCGGTGCGGACGCTGGGAAGGGACTGACCAACGCCATCCGTACCATTACACGGAGCGAAGATACCACGCTAGGGTTCTGTTGCATTTCCTGGGTAACCTCTCAGCGGTGGTACTTCCCGTCCGTGGTGCGGTTCCGTTCAGGTAGCCTCCCATGTCGTCCCCTAAACGCGCTGAGTTCGTCCGTCTCTCTCTGGAGAGCCTCCTTGCGCGGCATGACGTCAGAAATGCGGCGAATCTTCTCTCCAAGTTTCGCAGTGCCTTGTGTAAAGTGCTCGCGAGCGCGCCAACGCATATTGTTCGTCATCCCTATGTACACTATGCCACCATCCGCGCTCTCGATCTGATACACGAAAGCCTTGTCTGGGCCTACCCCGGACAGTTTTCTGAGGATTTTCTTCTCGTATGCGTCCATGTTCTTACTCCACTACCCAGGAAATGCAACAGAACCCATGCTAGGAGCTGCTCATCGTACCAAGTGTTGTAACCGGCTTCTCTCGCAAACGCCCTAGCGTAAGTCTCATTCGTTACGTAGATGTTCAATAACGATCCGCTGAGGTCGGCTATCATACAGTTCGCCTGATTGTTAGTTACGATCGCAAGCCCACGCCGATACCAAGCGTCATAAGCCAAATGTTCGGAACGAGCATTCCCGAAGAACGTCAAGCTCGGTTTCAGCACGTCCAAAAGATTGTAGGACCGCCCCGAGTCCCGCCCATGGTGAGGTGCGATCAGTAGATCGATATCCTGGACCTCTGCTTCCCAGTTTTTGAGGATGTGTTCCCACGTGTTGTCGTGGGAGTCGCCGCCGAAGATTATTTTTCTGTCCCCAGATCGATAGAGCAGAACGTAAGAACAGTCGTTGTAATCGCCCGTCCTATTTGCTTCATTGACTAATTCTTGAGTTGGGGCTAGGATCGTGATCCCGTCTCCTCTCTGTCGGTTTCCGTGCTCGTCTTCGTTCCAATAACGACCGTTTTGGCCTGAAAGGTTGGTAAGACGTTGCGGATTAGCCTGGGGGTTGGTGCCTCGAAGGGTCCTGTAATAATCCCAATCGGCTCTATTATACTGAGACGACGACCATGAAGAGTCGTCAATCTCCTTCTGGTTGTTTGTGTCCCAAAACACATCAGGGAAAAACTCGGAAAAAAGTGCTTTAATGCCGTCAATGTGGTCCATGTCGGGATGCGTGAGGATGAACCTGAAGATGGAACTTATCGCGTGTTCCTGCATGTACACCACGGGGTTGACAGGGTGCGCTTTCTGATTGAAATTACCATTGACCGAACGAGTTACATACCGTGCGGAGGCCATTTCCAACTGCGATTCCCGCGATTGGCTGGGTTTCGCGTTGTAGACATCAATAACGGATACTCGCCCAGTCCCGTGCTGTATTATCGAGCAATCCCCTTCTCTGACATTCAAGAAATGTATCCTTGGCACCGATCCTCCGAAAGCGGGCGGGTTTTGGGGTTTCAACCTTTCTAGGCTACCATAACCTCAACCAGTGAGCCAGCACCAGTCAACTGGTCAATGAATCGGGCCAACGGCGATTCACTTGCAATGGCCGAGGGCATCAACCGTCGGCTTGCAACGGAAACTGTCAACAGTGTCGATGTCCAGCGATTATGTCCGCCTAAGTGGTCAGGGAAAATGTCCATCTAGGCCGCTGCCATACCATCGGACTGTGATACGCGGGACCTGCCACTGGTGCGCATCATGGGCGGGCTCTTGGCTTCGGCGTACTTGCGGACCGTGTTCCTGTGGATGCCCAACTCCCTGGCGATTGCCCGAATGGAGAGGCCCCGAAGCTTAGCCTGCTGCACGGCCTTCCACCGAACCCTCTGTCGCAGCGTGGGTTTCCTGCGCGGCGATGCCGGAGGCTTGCAAACTCTGCCGTCGCCGTTCAATGTGGCGCTGTCGGCCTCAATGACGCCGAGGGATGCCAGGCTCTCCTTGGCGTGGTTACCCACCCCGTTGACCCTACGGTCAAGGCCGGGGCCATATCGGAGAGGAGCATTGGAGGCACGGAGAACTCCAGGGCGCGGCGGCGCCTCCTGTGTGGGGATCGTGCATCCCTGGTACTGCACGAGGAGCTGACCGTCCAGGCCCTCATGAACCTCCAGCTGCGCTCCGGCGTAGCTAGGCCGCTCCTTACCAGGCAGCAGCTGCAAGGTACGCCAGTTGTATTTGACGGTGTTGTCCCTGGCCACCTTGCGGCGGTGCTTGAAGCAGAGTATCTGATCCAGGGACACCGATGACTCCATAGGGCGGTAAGCAACGCTTGCGTGCTCTGCCGGAACCCCGAACTTCTCGTTGAAGCGCGGCAGAAAGCGGTGCAGGACCGCATTGGCCTCGCCGATGGTGGTGACGCCCGCCAGGCGCAGCTCGGTCACCAGCCGATCCTGGAATGTCCCCGCCGTCCGCTCGACCCGGCCCTTCGCCTGTGGTGACCTGGCGAATACCTGGCGTATCCCCAACTCCTCCATGGCGCGGGCGAACTGGGTTGGCCCGGCCGGTTTCCGGCCGACCTCTCCGGTATGCTTGAAGACCGCGTGTCGGTCGCTGTAGACGGCCAGCGGCATTCCGCATCGCCGGATCAACCCCTCCATGAGAAGGAAGTAGCCGCGGGTGTCCTCCTCCTGACTGAACAGAGCGTCAGGCACCGTGCCGGTGGCGTCGTCCACGGCCAACAGCAAGGCGAACCGGGGTCCTTGTTCCTCCAGCCACCGATGGTGGCTCCCATCTATCTGCAGCAGCATCCCTTCTTGGGCCATGCGTTTGCGCCGGACACGGTGTCTGGGCGGTCGACGGCGGTGGGGGCTGTCCACACCGGCGCTGACCAGGATGCGACGTACCGTCGAGCGGCTCAGGTCGATGCCCTCCCGTTCCATCAACAACTCGGTCAGATGCGTATGGTTCGTTCCAGCGTAGCGAGTGCGGGCCAACTGCACCACGTAAGTCATGTTGGTCTCCGTCGTGGTGTTGGCCGGTCGGCGGCCACGATTCCCGTGGGCGAGTGCGGCGGCGCCCTCCTTCCTATAGGCCGCCAGAATACGCCTCATGTGGCGCTCGCTCACTCCCGGGACCTCGGCCGCCTGACATACCGGCACCTGATCTGCCAGAACGCTGGTGAGCATCTGAAGTCTCGTCAGCTCCTTCTGCGTCAATGTCACTCCTTCCATGAGATGACATTTTCGCTGACCAGTTAGCTACTGACACAATCGTAGAACAACAACAGAACGCCGCCTCCCAGAGCTCGGATAAGCCAGACGACTCCTGACTCACTCCGCATCTGAGACTCCCGCTCCTGACCTGACTCCGCCCCGTTCCTAATTCAGTCCTTTCTCATCGTGCCCGTGGTACACGATTCCTCCGCCGCAGTGGTACACCTTCTCGCCGCCCTTGACACCCCGGGGACTCGGCGTGGGCACGCGGCCCCCCGCCGCTCATCTGGTTCGAGACCGATTACAGCGTATGCGTCATGCGGCGGGCTTCCCGGCGGTCGTGGCGCGTCGGTAGACCAAGCCGGTGAAGGTGGTGTTCATGGCCTACCGGAACTCCCTTCAGGCCGCCGCCCTCAAGCAGGTGACGAAGAAGCTGCAAGGCTCCCTCGCCGTCGCTGAGGATAGGCTGGCCGCCTACGGCGACAACGGGGACGACCTGATGCTGGCGCTGGCGAGGAAGATCGTCAGCGGGGAGATAGACGATGGGTGGAAGGTCGTCGAGCCAGGAGCCGGGGAGCACCACTGCAGGCGTGATGAGATATTTTGAGAGTCGACTTCTGGGGGAAGACTCCTTAGGTCCCATAGCGTGGTAAGTATTGTGGGAACGCTCGCCAGAACAGGGCCAAATCGTATTGCCTTCCGAGTCCCTCCATCTCCACCAGTTCCTGACCCAGAATGAACTTGTCCCCCTAGCGACAAACGTGATATCTTTGCCTTAGCAGGTTTACTGCACGGTTCGCAGCCTTCCACAAGTTGATCCACGTGAGGTACCACCTCCCAGACCTATCGGTCTTTTGCGTGAAATGCCCCGACGCTCCAGACGCGTTCAGCAGCATCTCCTAAAGGCACGCGACGCAGCTCAAGCTGCGGTCGACAACTACAACAGGCCTGCAACCTCTTTTCGTACGCGCACCTTCGTGCTCCTGATGACTGTTGCATGGACATCATTTTTCCACGCAGTCTTTTACGACAAGAAGGTGAAACCATGGTATGTAGAGAGTGGGAGTGGTAAGGGTATACGCTACGAGCGTGTTGATGGCGACCGGAAGCACTGGGAGCTGTCGAAGTGTGTGAGGGAATATTGGGATAACGAACACCTACCCTCGCGAAAGAACATAGAGTTCTTCCTAGGGCTCAGAAACAAAATTGAGCATCGCTACCACCCGGAGCTCGATCCCGCGCTCTACGGCGAGTGCCAGGCGATGCTCATGAATTTTGAGGATATGCTCGTCAAGGAGTTTGGAACCGACATGGCTTTACTAGACCAGGTCGGAGTTGCCCTACAATTCTCTGCGCTAAGGCCTCATCAGCAGGGGGAGGCACTGCGACGCCTTCAAAGTGCGGCCCTAGACGACGTTAGAGACTACATTCAAACCTTCCGTGCAGGACTTGCACCGGAAATTCTTGACAGTTCTCAGTTTTCGCTTCGCGTATTCCTTATCCCCAAGCTAGAGAACAGCCCCAATCTGGCCGATCTCTCGGTAGAATTCGTTCCGTATGATCCCAGTAATCCTACTGAAATGGAAAAGCTACGGAGAGTCACGGCACTGATCAGAGAAAAGAGGGTTCCCGTGGCGAGCAAGGGTCTCCTGAAACCAAAGACCGTAGTGGCGCGAGTCCAAGAGGGCCTTCCGTTCAAGTTCACCATGGACACTCACACGCGGTGCTGGAAATACTACGAAGTGCGGCCACGAGAAGGCAGTGAGCATCCAGAGAACACAAGGGCCGACTTTTGCATATACGATGAGTTAGCCCAAGGCTACGGCTACACTGAGGCCTGGGTGAACTACCTCTGCAGGAAGCTCGCCGAGCCTGCTGAGTATCAGGCTGTGACAGGCAGGACCCTCGGTACGGGAGCCCCCTTCCAGCAAGGGTGAGAACAGTATGCTCCTCCTCTGCCTACATCGGCTAGCTCTTTGGCGACGTCTCAACTCTCTGCCCCGCGTTGGCGCGGAGAGTGGGATGTGGGAGGCCGGAACCATTCCCTATACTGAGACTTCCCATCCACTGAAGAGTTCACAGTAAATTACGCTTAGGCCCACCACGACTATGCAAGACCACGTAGCTCCGCAGTGTGGTTCAAGTTGCGGCGGTGGGGATAGGGCTTACCCCGGAATAAGCTGGGACTCTCAGATCCCTATCTCGCAATCATCTGCCCACCCATCGCCCACCCGAAACACGAAGGCCGTTGGGGGCCAGCGCGAGTCCGTGGCCTGTTCGTAACGGCGCAGAAGAAGTGCATACCGGAGTTGGCCATCGACCAGAGCTCGGAAGTGGGTAGGGCGTGGTCTGACGGGGTCAACGGTCAGTGAAACCAGGCAATCGGCAGTACGTCGCGCTCCTTCGAGATGTCAATGTCGGCGGCAAGAACAAGCTGTCGATGGTCGCGCTGAGGGATACCTTCACTTCCCGGAGTGCTCGGCGCATCCCGGGCGCCGTCGAGAGCGGCCGCAGGGAACCCGTAGCGGCACGGCTGCGTCTATATGGGTACAGGCCCAGTAACCAATGCCTGAGCCCGGCGCGCACTGGTCCCAACATCGGAGGTTGCCTCGATGAACGCTCAAGTCAAGAGAGCCCTGCTCCCCGCCATAGGCGTCTGGATGGTTCTGCTGGCCCCTGCTTGCCAGCTCAACACCTCGGTCACCGGAACCGTCACCTACCGGGAACGGCTGGCCCTCTCCCCCGGTGCGACGCTGAAGGTGCAGCTACGGGATGTGTCCCTGCAGGACACCGGCTCCACACTCATCGCCCAACAGATCATACGCAACCCGGGCCAGGTGCCTATCAAGTTCAAGGTCCAATACAACCGACACGACATTGCTTCCTGGAATACCTACTCGATACAAGCCCGAATTATCGAATCCGACGGTCGGTTGGCCTTCATCAACGATACTGCCTATGAGGTGATTACCCGAGGCAATCCCCGCAAGGTGGACATGGTGCTGGTCATGGTTGAGCCGCCGCCGGTTACCCCTGACCCTTCCGGCAATAGCGACAGTACCGGCGCGAGTCTGACAGAATGGGTGGAGGCTCCGGTCCCTGTTGTAGGGGCAACGTTGATTGAGTCTGACTCCGAGTACCTGCTTCTGGTTACCTATCTTCAGTCCAGCATTGATGGTTGCTCTCGACCCGGTGGCCAGGAGTCAGAAGTGAATGGCTCTGACATCATCGTCAGGGTAACCCTGATGGAGCCTCCGCCCACTCCATGGGCCATCCCATGTCACGAGGACGTGCTGAACGTTGAGACCATAGTCCCCATCGGGGCATCCTTCACTCCGGGTCAGACCTACCGGGTGAACGTAAACGACCTGGAGACCACCGCGTTTACCCTGTTGGAGCCGGACTTTCCCCATTCATATATCGCCCTGTCGCCTATCGAGAGCGTAGAGGTGGTGACACTGGAAAGCGCGCCCCCTCAATACGAGCTGCGGGTCATCTCGGGCCTGCCCAAAGGCAGCGGCTGTTCCAGGTTCAGCGGCTACGAGATCAGACGCACGGAGCCGAAGAGGATCGACGTAGACGTGACTCACCACGAGGTCGCCGACCCTTTTACCATCTGCACCGCCGACTACCCCACGGTGGAAACGTCCATCCCCCTGGGCGCCGACTTTGAGCCGGGGCGGGAGTACACGGTAAGCGTAAACTCTGACACCACCCATACCTTTTTGGCCCGTTAGAGGAGGACCTCACGGTTGGACCGCAGAGTCATAGAGCATTTGCTACCCGCCGGATCGCCGCTATATCATACCCCTGCTATGAGTGCCAACCTGTCCCGCCGGCCGCCGCGGGACATCCTCAGGAGAACACGACCATGACCAACATCCGGCCAGCGACCGGGCGGTCCCAATCGGAAACTCAGAAAAGACTCGACAGTCTGTTAGCCAAGATCCAGTCCGCCGCAAACTCGCAGGTTGGCTACCCCGCCAATCAGAGTTTCGACTACTCACCGCTGCTCCCCTTTCTCGAGTACTCGCTGAACAACGTCGGCGACCCCTTCCACGACAGCAACTACCGGAGCAACACCCACGGAATCGAACGAGAGGTCATCACCCGCTTCGCCCGCTTGATGCGGCTCGACCCGGACCAGGCCTGGGGCTACGTCACCTCCGGAGGGACCGAGAGCAACCTGTACGGGCTCTACCTGGCGCGGGAAATGTATCCCAACGGGATATTCTATTTCTCCGAGGAGACGCATTACAGCGTTCTCAAGAACCTGCGAGTGCTGAACGCCCGCTACGTCATGATCAAACGCCAGGAAGACGGAGAGATTGACTACCAGGACCTGCACGACATGATACAGGTCAACCGGGACCTGCCGGCCGTGATCATCGCCAACATCGGCACGACCATGCGCGGGGCCATCGACGACATTGAACGGATCAAGGGAATCCTGCACGACCTGAAAGTCGTCGACGCCTACATCCACGCCGACGCCGCCCTCAGCGGCATGATACTGCCCTTCGTGGCGGAGCCGCAGCCCTTTGGGTTCGACGCCGGCATCGACAGCATCGCAGTGAGCGGCCACAAGCTAGTGGGCGCGCCACTGCCCTGCGGCGTCATCCTGACCCATCGGACCAACGTGGAACGGGTTGGCCGCACCATAGAGCTCGTCGGAATCGAGGACACCACCCTGTCCGGCTCCCGCAACGGCCTGACCCCCCTGATGCTGTGGTACTCGCTGGAGCAGTACGGAGATGAGGGTTTCCGAAAGCTGGTAGGGGGAATGCTGGACACGGCGGAATACGCGGTGGAGGCGTTCAACCGGCATGGCATGGCGGCCTGGCGCCACCGGAACTCGGTCACGGTGGTCTTCCCCAGGCCGGCGCCGGAGGTCTTCAAGAAATGGCAGATCGCCCCCGAGGGCCAGGTTGCCCACATCATCACGATGCCCCACGTCACCCGCGAGCAAGTCGACGAGATCATCGCCGACTGCATCGGCTGACAACGACCCGTACTCTCAACAATCCAAGGAGCATTCCTATGGACCGAATCAACCGGACCACCCGCATCGTTGTCATGGCAAACAACGAGGTGGGCGCCATTGCCGATATTACGGCGGTCCTCGCCAACGCCGGCATCAACGTGGAATCAATCAACACCGAGGCAACCAGCGAGCACGAAGCGGTGGTCCTCACCACCGACAACTCCGACCACGCGCTCTACGTCCTCAACCAAGCCGGATACAAGGCGGTCGGCGACGAGGTCCTGGTCCTCCGGCTGCGGGACGAGCCCGGCGCGCTGGCAAAGGTAGCGGGGAACCTGAAACAGGCCGGCGTGAACATCCAGAGCATGCACATCCTCAACCGCCATGGCGGGTACGCAATGATCGCGCTGACCACCAACGACCGCGCCCGCACCCTCGACGCCATAGGCAGCGACACCGTCGTCTGACCGTTCCGTTCATGGTTGGAATCGGGGCGTCCCGCCGCCCTGGGCAGCCGCACCGACACCGCTCAGCGAAAGGCTTGACAGGCACTCGGAGCGCCCATACTCTGCCGACGTGACCCAATTCCAGCGCGTACAGGACTCATCCATGTTGCCTCGCCAGCGGGCCCTGCTGGGCATCGACATCGGCGGGACGTCAGTGCGAGTCGCCGTGGCCGAGTCGCCGGAGCACATCCTGGCCCAGCAGAAGCTCGCATCGCCCGCGCAGGAAGAGCCGGCGGCGATGGTGGAATTGATCGGCAATGCCGCCAGGGAGTTGCTGGGCGCCGCGGGCAGCCCGCCTCTTGAGGCGGTAGGATTGGCCGCTCCCGGGTCCATCGACGTCGTGCTGGGCCACGTTGCGAACTCGCCGAACCTGCCCCTGTACCATGACGTTCCGTTGCGGGACCTGGTAGAGCGGGATCTTGGCGCGCCCGTGGTCATGGACAACGACGCCAACGCCGCCGCACTAGCCGAGCACTACATGGGGAGCGGGCAGGGCGTGCAGGAGATGGTCTACGTCACCGCAAGCACGGGCATCGGGACGGGGATCATCACCAGGGGCCGCTTGATTCACGGGGCCAGGGGAGGCGCGGGGGAGGCGGGACACACCACTATCAAGGCGGACGGGCCCACGTGCAACTGCGGACGGCGGGGCTGCTGGGAGGCCCTCGCCTCCGGGACGGCCGTGGCCCGCGAAGCGACTCGCCGGCTGCAGGCCGGTGAAGAATCGACCCTGGCCGATACGGCCAGAGAGCGACCCAATGGCATTGACGCCCAGGACGTCAGGGACGCCGCACGGCGGGGCGACAGGATGAGCCAGGCCGTGCTGGGCGACGTCTCCTTCTACCTGGGCGTCGGGCTGGCGAATCTTGTCAACACACTGAACCCGGAGCTCATCGTCGTGGGCGGCGGGCTCACGCAGATGGGAGACGAAATCGTGGCGCCGGCATTCAACACGTGCCGGGAGCTGGCGTTCCCCCTACACACCGCCGGGCTTCGGCTGGAGGTGACCCGCTTTGGTGACGACGTCGCTCTGAGGGGCGCCCTCATCCTGGCCCAAGACCTTGCGGCCAAGGAGCGGGACTCCCAATGAGAAGCCCCTGGACCGGCAAGGCCGGGGGACTCCATAGCTGTGGAGGCTGTGCTTAGGCGATGCAGACAGGGGATGACGGGAAGCGGTTGGGAATACTCGTCGGAGGCGGCCCGGCGCCCGGCATCAACAGCGCCATCAGCGCCGCCACCATTGAAGCCGTCAACTCGGGCCTTGAGGTCATCGGCATCTACGACGGGTTCCAGCACCTGGCGGAGGGACGGACGGACGCCGTCCGGCCGCTGGTCATTGCCGACGTGTCGCGCATTCATTACCAGGGCGGCTCCATCCTGCGCACGTCGCGCGCAAGCCCCATCGAGACCCCGGAGCACCTGGAGCGGACCCTGCGGTCCCTTCGCGAGTTGGGCATCTCAATGCTCGTGTCCATCGGGGGCGACGGCACGGCCTTTGCCGTATCCGAGGTGCTCTCAGCGGCTGACGGGGCCCTACGCGGCGCGCACATCCCAAAGACCATCGACAACGACCTGCCTCTGCCCACGGGCAGACCAACCTTCGGTTTCGAGACGGCGCGGCACGTGGGCACCGATCTGGTCCTGAACCTGATGGAAGACGCCAGGACCACGAACCGCTGGTACTTCGCCGTGGTCATGGGACGCTCCACGGGCCACCTGGCGCTGGGAATCGGCAGGGCCTCGGGGGCCACGCTCAGCGTGATTCCCGAGGAGTTCCCCCACGAGCACATCAGCCTCACCGATCTCTGCAACATCCTGGAGGGCGCAATCCTGAAGCGGCGGGTGATGGGGAGCGCACATGGCGTAGTGGTCCTGGCCGAGGGGCTGGGCGTCAAGCTGGACGAGCGGGAGGTGGCACAGGCGCAGGGAGCGCGGGTGACGCATGACGCCTTTGGGCGCATCCGCCTTGGCGACATCGCCCTGGGTTCCGTTCTGAGGAGCCAGGTACAGATGCGGTTTGCGGCGAGGGGCGACAGCGTCGCCATCAACGACGTCACGCTGGGATACGCCATTCGCGGGGCCCATCCCATCCCATTTGACGTGGACTACACGCGGATCCTCGGCAACCTTGCCGTGCAGTTTCTGCTGCAGGCGCCGGCGCGGGAAGAGCTCCGGCGGGGGGGGTTGGTGTGTGTGGCAGAGGGCGGGATGCACGTCATGAGCTTTGGGGAGCTCAGGGACTCCGACACGGGGAAGTCCCGCATCCGAATGGTGGACCTCCAGTCGCACGAGTACATGGTGGCCCGGAAGTATATGATCCGCTTGGAGCGACGCGATTTCGAAGACGACGCTATGCGCGAACGCCTGGCTGGGGCCGCCAGGATGACGCCGACCGAGTTCGGTGAGTACTTCCAATCGGCGGTCGGGCTTCAGGGCGTGGAGGCGTGACCGTAGGGACGCCACATCCTCTGGAGCAACTCCTCGAAGACCTGTGCATTCAGTTCAAGGTCTGGCCCCCACCCCGCCTGGAGTGGTCAAGGCGCATGACCAATACACTGGGCAAAGCCTACTCCACCAAGGACCTCATACGCCTCTCGGGGTGGCTGAGCGAGCAGCAGTCCGAAGACACGCTGCGCCACGAGCTGGCGCACATCGCCGCTTCCAGGGAATCGAAGGAACGGCCCCACGGTCCGGCGTGGAAACGCTGGGCAGCCCGGCTGGGCGCCGACACACGCAGCCGATCGCCCTCGCCGCCGGTGCGCGCACCCAAGGAGGGCTCGGAGACGCGCTACTGGGGCCTGGAGTGCCCCGCGTGCGGTGTTCGGCTGAGCAGGAAGCGCGTGCAGCCCGGACTGTACCATCGGGGCTGCGGGCCCAGTCGGGGCAGGCTCGCGCGGCGCGTGCGGGGAGCCCGGGAGACGGTGCTTGCCTGGGCCGGGCAGACGGACTAGGAAGGGCCAACCGCTTCAATGGCGCGGGCCAGCTCGTCACGGCTGAAGAGCCCCTCAAAGCGCGCCGCCACACGGCCTTGGGCGTCGACAACAAAGACCCAGGGCTCGCTGGGCAGCCTCCACTCCTTGGAGACATCGTTCAGAGCAAGCCTGCCCTCTGTCCGGGCGAGCTCCAGGTCCCAGGGTTCGATGTGTATAAAGCTGACCCTGCTCTCATACTCTTCGTAGAGCTGGGCCGCCACGTCGGTCACGGGCCCACACATACGACTCAAGCAGAAAGCCGGGGTTGAGAATACGACGACGAGTGGTCTGTTCAGCTCCAACGCCTCGGCCACTGTGTGCTCATAGAAGCCGGGCACAGGAGGGTGGTGGGTCGTGATCTCAGCAAGGTCCATCACGTCCCTGGCGGTAGGGCTGCGACTTGGCGGAATGGGGTCTCCGACACGCAGCGTGGCCGACGCTTCCTTGACCTCGAAGGCAACACTCGCCGAGCGTGGCTCTGTGTCGCCGGCCGCGCGGACGTCGAAGCGGGCCTGCCAGTAGCCGGGCTCGGACAGATTGACGTCCTGTACGACATACAGGCCGCGGACCTCCTCGTGCATATGGGTCTGACCGTCCGCGTGCTGGTGAGGGGTGAATCCGGTCACCTCGAGGAAGTTGGCATCGGCCTGGGTCCTCAGCTCCGCACGGCCCTCACCGAGGAGCCTGTAGAAGCGGGCATGGACACGGGCGCCTTCGATGAGTGTGCCCTCGGAGTTGGCCAAGGCAAAGGGAAAGCGGTTCTGGCCGACCAGCATCTCCGATGCAGCGAGGATCCCATTGACCTGAGACCTGTCGATGCTCACGGGTGCGGCCTTCGCCTCTGTCGACGCGAAAAGACCGCATGCCACAGCGGGCGCCAGCAGCGCGAAGAGGACCATGCTCAGCATGGCCAGGGCCAATCGAAAGTTCAACCGGAGCCCGGAGAATGCCAATGTTCATCCTTCTTCATAGGTTCGACCGCAGCCGTATATGGCTGTTTCAATTGTAGCATCGAAGGTCCCCCGCTCTTGCGGGGGCGTCAGGCCACACGCCAGAGGTCGCGAACTCCTACTGTGATGAGCAGCGTTGCCACCACGCCAAACACAGAGACGATGGCCAGGGCCGCGGGCGCTCCCAAGATGTCGGCCAGCGCCCCCGACACCAGCAGACCCAGCGGCAGACTGTACACCGCCAGGGAACGCGCACCCATGACGCGGCCGCGGACCTCGGGCGCGGTCACGCCGAGAAGCATCATGGCCATGACGACCATGGTGAGGGACTGGGTCACTCCGGTTGCCAGGAGAATGACCATGGAGCCGCTGAACCACCGCGAGCCGGCAAAAAGGACCAACCCAAGGTGCCAGGCCAGAGTCGCGACGACGATGACCCTGCCGGGTCGTTTCAGTCCGCTCAGGACGGCGATGGCGACAGAGCCCATCAGCGCACCTGCGGCGTAGACAGCCAGAAGCGCCGCGAGTCCCGTCGGGCCCCGGTCGAGAACATCGCGCGCGAAGACAGGCATGAGGCCGTGGTTCAGGGGGAAGGCGGTGAGGTTCACCAGAAAGGCCATGAGAAGCAGCCCCAGTACGACCCGATGCTTGACGATGTACCTGAATGCATCGGCGAGGTTGCTCCACATCGACTGTGACAAGCCCGAAGTCACGTTGACCGTGGGACGCATGGCGTAGGCCAGGAGGGAGGCAAGCAGGTTGAAGGCTACGACCGGCACGTACGCCCAGATGGTGCCCAGCCGACTCAGCAGGACGCCGCCTACGGCGGGCCCGCCAAGCTGGGCTACGTTGAATGCTATCCGGTTCAGGGCCACGCCGTTCATCAGCCGCTCGCCCTGGAGCTGGTCGGCGACGAGGGCCTGCCTCGTGACGATGTAGGCGGCGCGCACGATGCCCGCCATGGTCATGAGGACGAAGACGTACCAGATGTTGAGCTGGCCAGCGGCGGCAAGGGCGAGCACGACGCCGGCAATGGCCAGGGCCGAGGTCCGTACCAGGGCGAAGAGCCGAGCGCGGTCGTACCGGTCGGCGAGGACCCCGTAGAACGGTGCGAAGAGGCTGCCGACGAAGCGCAGCGCGCCGAAGACGCCGACCATGAACGGCGAATCGGTGACGGTCAGCACGTACCATGCAAGGACGACGAACTCGGTGTGCTCCGCCCATGAGCCCAAGCCGTCCGAGAGCCACAGCAGCCTGAAGTCGCGGACCTGGAAGGAGCGGAGGAATCCCCTGGGAATCCGGCTGCCGATCATCCTGCCCGTTCAGCAGGCCCTTTGCCGTGTATCCGGGAGGAGGGCCGGAGGGTGGAGGAGGGTGCAGGACCCGACGAAAGCAGGACAGAGCGTGGGCGGTCCTTGGGTTGGGAACTCATGGGTTGAGGATAGGGTAGCGGGGGATGGGGGGCAAGGGGGGTGTGGGGCGGGGAGTGGAGCGCGTACTGCCCTCACGCGGCTGAAGCAGCTAATGGAACGGCAACCACCATCGCCGTCTACGGAGGCGTGTTCCTAGGAATCTTTCCAGAGCATCCAGGTGCAACACCGTCCGCCCGCCACCGCTGGCGTCTTCGTCAATCAGGGTAGAGGGAACGTCTTCCCAAGAAAAATCACTTCTACCGAAGGCGTCCCGAGACCCCCAGACGATGACCTGATTGCGGTCTACCGTCCAGCGGTTGGGTGCCTCCCCCTCGCTGCCGGACCGAGTTGATTCCCGCAGGAGATTGACGAGCCGCGCTTTCACCCGGTCGTACCGTTTTTCTGCATATGCAAGCCAGGTTACCGGCTGACACCAGCTTGGAACAGAGTCAGGGGTTGCTTCGGCGAGAATATCACTCAGCACTCTGGAGGAGAGGGCCAGCCAGTCCTCAGGAAGCCGCTCCTCATCCAGGGTGTCCATGACGTTTGCCAAGTAGCGTCGGTACAGGTGGCCAGATAGACCCCGGCGAATCTCCTGAATCCGACCCTGCAACTGTTGGCGCAAGGACTCGTCATGGGCAGGCAAAGCTGTTGTAGTATATATCATCAAACTGCGCTTGACCACTTCGTCGGGGAATGACTGCGGCTCTGCGGCATTCATGGACAGAATGAACCCCGGGTATTCGAAGACAGTTGGTTGTAACTCGTCCTTGATCATGTCTTTGCCATGAGTATTGAAAGCCCGGCGTCCGATGTCATCAAAGAAAACTGGGAATCGCTTGTAGCTATGTTGCAACCCGCGGAGTTGGGTTGTGGTAAAGTTCCGCTTGTCCACTCTATTTTCAAAGCCGAACATAGAGGTCATGAAGGTTTCTACTAAACTGGTCTTACCACAGTTGGACTTGCCAAAGACTATGGCAAAAGAGGGATAACGAATCACATCGCTGTCCAGTTGCAAGGCCAGGGTACGTAGATCGCAGAGGAATGGTGAGAAGTAGAGCCAAGACGCCAAGATGAAGTAATCGCGTTGCAGGCCGGAGACATTGCCCTCGAATGCCCCTTCGTAGTTTCCAAAGTACTCGAGCAGCAACTCAGCGTCAGCTCTTACCAACCCGTCATCCCAGTCCAGAGAGAATGGTTCGCCGGACATTTGTGCCGCCCGGTTCGTCCTGTCAAAGGAAAGATAGCGATTGTCCGCCTCCTCAGCGGACTTTACCAACTGTATACGGCTAATGACCCGCTTAACGTCGGGGCTAATTCTCTGGACTCCGTTGTGAAAGGCGGGGATGGCAGCTGACAATCGAGGCGCCCATACGGCGGCCACCTTCTCTATACGTTCTATCTGAACGGGGACGGACACCTGCGCATCTACCGGAGTGGGGGCTTCTATGACAAGCGTACCTGATACATCTGAGATGGCAGGCGTATCGGAGACCTCTATGTCGGCCTTGGTTATACGCTCCTCCGGAATCGGAATTTCATCCGAAGCCGAGTCCCGGATGGCATCATACATTTGGTTGTAGTGCCTCCAAGCCCCCTCATCATCGTCGAAAGTGAGCAAGGTCTCCGGCTGTCTGCCCGAAAAGGCCTGTTCCGACAGATTGGCGGAGCCGACGATTACCCGATTGTGTCCGTCCGAACTGGATAGTAGGTACAACTTTGCGTGGGCGATGGCCTTTCGGAGGACTCGGAATCGTGCCTGTCCGGCATGAACCTTCTCTAGAATATGAAGGTGCCGCTCATCCCTCAGCCCCATGATTGCAGCGCGGGTATCTCCGACTACGACCTTCTGGAAGGCCAGGATGTTCTTGATGTCCCTCAGAGTGCCTTCATACCCGAATACACACTCGAACGTGGTAAAGGCGAATTGGTCCAGCATCCTGACGATAGCATTGACGCTGGCGGAGTACGTAAGCACCCGGAGTTGGTCGTAACCGGCAAACAGCTCCCAATCGAACTGCTGCTCACGTACAAATCGGGCATTTACTACGCGCAGTCCGGTACCGTCGTCCAATTTGAGCGCGGACTGGCCCTCAGATGCTCCGTTAGATTGCTCCGTCAGCGAATCCATATTTTAACTTTACGGATGACTGGCAGGTTTGTCTACCAAGGCGCTTGGAAATGTGCGAACCTGCATGCCGACACCCAACCCCAGTGTTGAGGACGGTAGGTCGGGGACGCGCCGACCGGCCGGCAGGCCCGGGAACCGGCGTCCGTCACGGGTCGGCAGGGCGCCGTCAGGGCACTCTATGGAGATATGCGTCTCGCTCCGCAGTGACGCCCGCACGGTGCGAGAAGCGAGCTGCGGGACGGCCGAGGTCCGCGAGACGCGGGGTAGTCGGACACGTCATCGTGAGGCGGCGACTCGCAGCCGAGGCTCTTCAGGTAGGCGTTCGGAGCTCTGGTCCTGCGAGATACTCAGCCCATGGCCGCCCGCCGACCCATAAGGCCCGACTACCGCCGCGCGCCTGGCGCCGGTGGCGGTGTCCGTGGGAGCCGGAGCTAGGCTCCGAAGAACTTCCCGGGAACGGGCACACCTTCGACGTGCTTGTTCTCTTCCGAGCCGCCGGGGAGAGGGCTGCCGTCGGTCTTGACGCGGTCGTCTCCACCTGGCCGCTCGTCGGGGAACCCAGCCACGCGCAGCATGATGAGGTTGGTGTCGCCGGAGCTCTGGAACCAGTAGAAGGCGCCGGCGGGGAGCATGATCCCCTCATACTTGTTGACGACTCGGGCGTTGTCCTCCTCGTCGTGGAAGGTCGCCTGGCCCTCCAGGACAACGAAGGCGTGGTCCTGGGTCTTGTGGGTGTGCAGGGCGTTCTCACCGCCCTCGGCGTAGACCTTTCCCCTGATCCACAGGTTGTCCGTGCGAGCTAGGGTGGTGTCGTGCCGGCCCTCCGAGAGATAGGGGACCTTCAGGGAGAATACCTCCGCCTTGGGTGCTGCCTTGGTTGCCATCCGAACCTCCATCTTGCCCTTGTCAGGGCGCAGATTTGGTGAGTTGTCCGTCTCACCCGCTACAGAGCGCGCTCGGCCGTCCGCTCCTGGGTGAAGTACTCGCGATTGTTGAGCTTGCCCTTGCCGTGAACGACGATCTCCGCCTCACCGGGTTGCTTGGCCTGATACAGAAGCACCTCGCCCGGGCCGGGATTGTACATCTGGTAGTACACGTCCGGGGGAATAAGGATGGAGTCGCCCTCCTTCAGGGTGGCCTCATGGGGCGCAGCCTCCTCCCCTTCCTCCTTGGCTTTATACCGGACGATGCATGGCCCTCTGAGGACCAGGAATGTCTGGCCCGTCCCCACGTGATAGTGCAGCTCGTTGTTGGCGCCGGGCTGATAGCAGTTCAGGGCGATACGGATGTCGTCGGGCTGCTCGGCCAAGAGGATCATCTGCCTCGGCTTGTCGAACTTGGCCTTTTCCCACACATTGTTGATGGTGACAGTGGCCATAGCGGCGCCTCTTCTCAGCCTGTGAGCTATACAGGCGTCATGCTATGCACGGGTCCTGCGGATGTCAAGGGCGGCCTCCTCCACGTGCTGGACGGTACTCGGCAAGCCACTTGACCGGACGCCGCCCAGGGGCCATGCTGATACGAATTCTCGATACTCAGGGCTGTCAGTCCAGCAACCAGACCAGCGGCAATGGAGGCGTCATATGGCCAAGAAGCGACAGGTCCTCGAGGTCCCGGGTGTCAGTCACTCGGCCCCCATTCCCATGGGCGTCAAGATAGGCAACCTGCTCTTCTCCTCGGCAGTCATGGGCGAGGACCCTGAGACGCACTCCCTTCCACCGGAGCCCGAGCGCCAGGCTGAGCTGGTGTTCAGCAACCTGCGCACGCTGATGACCAACGCCGGAGGCGCCACGGACGACATCGCCCACATGACGGTGTTCCTGAAGGACCTAGCCTATCGGGACCATGTGAACAACGAGTGGCTCAAGATGTTCCCCGACGAGGACGACCGTCCCGCGCGCCACGCCGTGCAGGCCGACCTCCCAAGGGGGATGCTCATCCAGGTGGAGATCATCGCGGTGCTGGACTGAGGGGCCGACGACCCATGATGGACACGCCGCGGTCCTGCGCTTCCCACGACGACGGTACCGGCGCGCCTGCGCTCTGGGCGTCGGACTTCCGAGGCGGCGGGTCTTAGCGCCAAGTCAGGAGCTTGCACGGCGGATTAACATAGAGCCGGCGGAGAAGCAATCGAGCCGCGATTCACAAGAGGTGCCCATGACGACTGCAACGAGCCCCATCAACGTATTCGAGTACGAGGACCTGGCCAGGACCCTGCTTCGCCCCGAGGACTACGACCACATCGCGGGAGGCGCGACGGACGAGCTCACGCTGCAACGCACGCGGCGCGCATTCGACTCGCTTGCCCTGCGGCCCCGTATGCTGCAGGACATCAGCAATATGGACCTATCCACCACTGTTCTGGGGAGTACGGTCAGCTTCCCGGTCTTCATGGCGCCCGCGGGGGGCCACAGCAAGGCGCACCCTGACGGCGAGCTGGCTACAGCCCGCGTGTCGGGAGCGCTGGGCACCCTCATGCTGGTGAGCGCGCACTCCAGCTACTCGTTGGAGGAGGTCGCGGAAACGGCCGACGGCCCCCTCTGGTACCAGATGTACCTGTTCAAGGACCGGGAGATAACCCGTACGTGGATACACCGGGCGGAGGCCATGGGCTGCAAGGCCATTTGCCTCACCGTCGACGCCAACTCGTCGCCCAAGCGCGAGCGCGCCATCCGCAACAGGCTCCCGAACGGCGGGTCGAGCTTCGGGTCCAACTACGCCCACCTTCGACCGGACCAGCTTCCAGACCTGAGCCAGGGCGTCGTGGTCCCCCAGACAGCGCGGGCCCTGGCCGACCGCAGCGCCACGTGGGAGGACATCGACTGGGTCAAGGAGCAGACCACCCTGCCCATCGTCCTCAAGGGGCTGATGACGGGCGAGGACGCCGCGCTGGCGGCGGAGCACGGTGTGGACGGCATCGTCGTTTCGAACCACGGCGCGCGAAACCTGGATACGACCCTGGCGACTATCGAAGTCCTTCCGGAGATCGTCGAGGCGGTGGAGGGAAAGGTGGAGGTGCTGCTGGACGGCGGTGTCCGCCGCGGCACGGACGTGGTCAAGGCCCTGGCCCTGGGCGCCAAGGCCGTGCTGGTGGGCCGACCCATCTTCTGGGGGCTGGCGGTGGACGGCCAGGCGGGACTCTACCGCCTGATGGCCATCCTGCGCGAGGAGATCGAGGTTGCGATGGCCCTGTGCGGCAGGGCCACTATCGACAGCCTCGACTCGAGCCTGGTCACCAAGATGCCGCCGCTGTAGCTTCGGCTTGTGGGGGACACGCGCCGTGTCCCGGATGCGCACGGAAGATGTCGGATGCGCACGCCCCGGAGCTAGGCCCAAGCCGTCGCACGGGTCAGGGAGAAGCACAAGCGTGTTCATCGAGATCGACGTTTCCGCCGGCGGCAACTGCCAGGAGTCGCTGATGCTCATGTTCAACGGGCTCAGCGAGCCCGCGCCCGCGGCCAGGGTGTGGACCACGGACCCCGGCGGCGCCGACATGATGTGCGCCGTCACGGGATGGTCCAGCGAGGGCGCGTGCCCTGCCTACTCGGCCATGGTGGAGGAGTCGGGTGAAGGGAGCGCGGTGCTGGTCTACGGCGGCGACGAAGGGATACGGCTGAAGCCCCTGGAGAGCGCTGAGGAGTGGGACCTCAGCAGCCCTAACCAGTGGGGGGAGCCGTGCCTCCTGCTGCCCAAGGACACCACAGTCGGCAACCCTTAAGACCCGCCGCCATCCACCACTCGCACCGTCATTCCAGCCCCCTACCGTCGTTCCCGCGGACGAGGAAAGCCATCGGCAGGGCGGCCCGCACGCCTCGATCCCCCATCCGCCACCCTCCCCAGCATGGCCGTCGCCCCAGGGACGTACGATGTTGCCTGTGGCTGGTACCGTTCGACCTGTATCAGGTTCTCGCCCTTGCGCGCTTGCGCTAGGTCGTAGGAAGTCTGCCGGCGCAGCCAGAAATCCGCGCTCGACCACCCAGCCTTCTCAAGCCGAATCGCCATGTCGGGCGAGATCCCGGCGTGCCCGTTCAATACCCGCGATAGCGTGTGGCGGGCAACACCCAGGACCTCAGCCGCCTCGGTGACACTCAGGCCAAGGGGCTCCAGGCAGTTTTCCCGGATGCTTCCGCCCGGATGCGGGGGATTATTCATAGCCATGGTCTCCTCCTTCTCCCTAGTGATAGTCGACGAGATCAACGTCATACACGTCACTATCTTCGAATCTGAAGGTGATCCTCCAGTTGCCCGAAATCGAAATGCTCCATGATCCCCTCCGGTTACCCTTGAGGGGATGCAGGCTGTACCCCGGCAGATCAAGTTCGCTCGGTCTCGTGGCAGCATCGAGGTCCGCCAGGGCGTGGGCGATCCGGTCCAGTTGGTCTGCACCTATCCTGCTGGGGTCGCCTAGCTCATAGAGCCGCCTCAGTCCTCGATGGCGGAACGAACTGATCATAAAGCAAGTGTACCGCGTGCCGGTACGCTTAGCAACGGCTTATGCCTCCGTTCTTCCCCTATCTCCCGAGTCTGCTTGGAGTTGGAATCTGAAGGCCGGGTTGGGACCCAGAGCGACCAATCTCAGCAAGACGTGGCACGGTTTGACGTACCATCATGCCATGACCTCGGAGGGTCATACGCCACGCCTTCCTTCCTCCCCACCCCACGCCACCCCCGCGAAAACGGGAGTCCGGGGCGGGGCGGCCCACAGCCGTCCTCCCCACGCCACCCCCGCCGCGACCCCGCAACCCTCCCCCACGTGGCCGTCGCGCCAGCGACCTAGCGACCCTTCAGGCGTAGGGGCCCAGGTGGGTGCCGCCAAAGACGTGAAGGTGGCCGTGCTCCTGGGACTGCATGGCGTCAGGGCCGAAGTTGGAGAGGAGCCGGAATCCGCCGGGGCAGTGCTCCAGCCCCATCTGAACGGCGACGGCGCCCACCCTGGAGATGGCCCCGCTCTCCCATAGCTCCGCCTGCGTAAGGTGCTTCCGGGAGACTACCAGCAGCATCACCGGCACCCAGCGCAGCTTGTTGTCGAATACAACGACGTCGTCGTCCTCATAGCGTATGTTTCCGGGCTCCCGCCTGGCCACGATGTTGCAGAAGACACAGGCGCCGGGAAGATGGGGTTGGGACATGCTCATGTAGACCTCTACAGGTGCCGCTCGTCCTCGGCAGGCTATGGACAGACGGGGCTGCCTGGCTATTCGCTCTTGGCTGGTCAGAGCCGGGACCCGGGATGCAGTCGCACCGGCGCTGCGTGGAACCCCAGTTACTGCGAGCCGCGTCGAGGCCGGGGCTGCCGGCGGGCTGAGGACTCCTTGCCGGCGTGATCGCGGTAGTCAGAGACCTCCATCTCAACGGGTACGACGACCCGCATGTCGCCGAGGCGTGACGCGACGGACGGCCTGAGCTCCACGCCGCTGTCCGTCGTGATGACGGTTGGCAGGCGGTTGTCGTGGCGGTTGTGAATGAGCTGGTCCAGCTTCTCCTCGGCCCAGGGGGTGGAGTTCTGGGAGCCAAGGCCGTCCAGGACCAGGAGTGGAGCGGACTTGAGCTCCTCAAACCGCTGGTCGTAGGAGACGGTGCTGCCCGGTGCGTAGGCCGCGCGCAGGTGGTCGAGCAGGTCGGGGACCCTGGCGTAGAAGGCAGGGTGTCCATCCTGGAGCCGCTTGTTGACGATGGCCACGGCCAGATGGGTCTTGCCGACGCCGGTGGGGCCGGTGAATACCAGCCAGTGGCCTTCAGGGCTCTCCGCGTAGCCCTTGGCCAACGCCAGGGCCGACGTCAGGACGTTGCGGTCCCGGGCGTTCGCGCCGGCGCCGCGGGTGTCGAACCGCTGAAAGGTCATCTCCTCGCGCAGCGGGGCAGGTACGGCTCCGATGCCGTCCCTGCCGCCCTCCAGAGGTGACGCCAGGGGAAGCAACGCAGCTATTGCCGGGTCGGCCAGACGTGTACGCAGGCGCTCGTCAAGGGCGTCCAGGGCGCACGACAGGACGATGACCGTGGGGAGGACCAGGTTCTGCCGGTGGTTCAGGACCTGGAAGAGCTTCTCCTGCGCCCAAGGGGTGGAGGAGTGAGCGCCGAAGTCGTCCAGGAGCAGAAGAGGGGCCTCCCGCACCTGCTCGAAGAGGAGATCGTAGGCGACGTCGGAGTCCGGGGCGTAGGCAGCTCGGAGATGGTCCAGCAGGTCGGGCACGACCATGAACAGCGCCGGCCGGCCGGCTTCGATGGCGTGGTGGGCGATTGCCGCCGCCAGATGTGTCTTGCCGGAGCCGCTCGGGCCGGTGAGCAGCAGCCAGCCGGACGGGTTCTCGGCGAAGGCCCACGCTGCGGAGACGGCCTCACGGAACAGACGCTGCTGCTCCGGGTTGCTGCTGCGCCCGGCCGGAAGCAGCGAACCGAAGTTGAAGCGGGCCAGGGCGCCCAGGTTGCTGTAGCGGACCAGGCGGTCGAGGCGGTCGTCCTGGGTCTCGTCATTCCAGCAGGTGCAGGGCTGGATCTCTCCGAACCGGGGGTGTCCAAAGGGAACGTCGACACGGACCCATCGGGCGCCGTGGCAGTGGATACAGGGTGCTTGAGGCGCGAGTGCGCCCCTGCCCGCCGTCGAGCTATTCCCGACGCCGCCGGAGGACGGAGGCAAGGGAAACCCTCTCAGAACGTCGCCAATCTGCTCCACTTTCTTTACCTTCCTGCGTCCAACGCTTCAGGATAGCGGCGATGTAACGCCAGTTTCGCTTGTTCTGCAGCACGGCCTCCTGAATGGCGTCGTGAATCCAGGCTGCGGGATAGCTCGCCTCGGCATCCCGCAGCTCGTCAGCGATGAAGGGTGTTATGACACCGACGTTTTCCTCGTACAGCGTGAAGATGTCCGAGACGGTGGGGGCCTCATCGAGCGGTTCCACAGTCTGCAGGCCGGGGAGGGTCGTCTCGCCGGAGCGGATCTTCTCGGCGTTGCGCTGATTCTCAGGGATATTCAGCAGGAAAACGGAGTCCTGAAGATCCCGACTCCTAACGGCAACCCGCAGAAACAGGCCACGAGCAACGGCGGCGTCCAAGGCGCGCCGGAGCGCCTCCTGGGGCTTCTCGGCAGGCTCGACGTGGCGCAGGGCCCGCAGCAGCGTCACATCGGCGGCAAGGGAGCTGGCGGTGACGAACCGGAGCGGGCCGCGCCGGCGGTGGAGGAGGTAGAGAAGGCGCATGGCGCACTGGAGCTCCGCGAGGTCCTGCACCTCCTCCAGGAGCGGGCCAAAGAAGGGCGCCGGGACAGGAACGTACTCGGTGCCGGGCACGAAACCGGAAGAAGCGGTCATACGAAGGACCCTCCGCCAGGCATGCGGACGAACTGTGCGATCTCCTTTTCGAACTTCAGCCTGAAGGAGCCCGTGGGCCCATGACGATGCTTCTCGACCATAATCTCAGCGATGTCCCTGGGGTACGGCCAGTCCGGGTGCTGACGCTCCCACTCCTCCTCGGTGACGTACCGGTCCTCGCGGTGGATGAACATGACCACGTCAGCGTCCTGCTCGATGCTGCCGCTCTCCCGAAGGTCGGAGAGCTGCGGCCGGTGCAACTGGCGCATTTCAATCGCGCGGCTGAGCTGGGAGAGCGCGAGGACGGGGGCGTTAATCTCCCTGGCGAGAGCCTTCAGGGAGCGCGTGATCTCGCTCAGCTCTTGGACCCGATTCTGTCCCCTGCCGTCCCGGCCCTCGATGAGCTGGAGGTAGTCAACGACGACGAAGTCGATCGGACGCTCCATGTGGAGGCGGCGGGAGCGGCTTCGAATGTCGTTTACGGTGAGGCTCGGAGCGTCATTGATGTAGATGGGGAGGTCCGAGAGGACACCGACGGCGTTGATGAGCTCCGCGTGCTCCGCGTCCGTGTACATGTGCAACCTGAGCCGGTGGGTATCCACGTTCGCTTCGGCGGAGAGGAGCCGCAGCACGATCTGCTCCTGCCCCATCTCCAGGCTGAATATGGCCACGGAGGCCCCACTGCCCGCGGCGTTGCGGGCGATGCTCAGGGCGAGGCTGCTCTTTCCCAAAGAGGGGCGGGCAGCCAGGATAATCAGGTCTGAACGCTGGAGGCCGCCAAGGAGTTGGTCCATCTCGGGGAACTCCGAGCGAATGGGGGCTACCCCCCGCTCCAGGGGCATGCCCAGGGGAGTGAGCTCCTCCTGCAGGTAGCGGTCCAGCACTTCCCGGACGTGGACGAAGTCCCGGGTGGAGCGTCCACTGCGGATGCGCAGCAGCACGTCCTCGGCGCGACTGAGGGAGGCGTCGTTGTCCGCGGGCTCCTCGAAGCCGATGGCGGCGATCTCCTCGGCGGCCCGGATGAGCTGCCGGGAGACGGAGGAGCGCTGGACGATGCGCCCGTAGTGCTCGATGTGGAGAGGAGTAGGCACCGTGGCGGCAAGCTGGCTCAGGAAAGCTACGCCGCCGGCCTCCTCCAGGCGTTCCTCGCGGGCCAACTCATGGGCCAGGGTTGCCTGGTCTATGGGCTCGCCCCGCTGCCACAGGCCGAGACACGCCACGTAGCACCAGCGGTTGCGGTCCCGGTAGAAGTCCTCGGGTTTCAGGAAGGGGGCGACCTTTATCACCGCCTCCCCGTCGATGACCAGGGAACCGATGACTGCTTCCTCGGCCTCTATGTCATGAGGCGGAAGCTTCTCCGCGTACATCGGCCTCCTCAGCCTCCGGCTCACCGGAGTCGTCCTCGGACTCCAGTGCTTCTTCCTCGGAGGACGCCAGAGTCTCCTCGACCTCTTCGGGGGCGTCCCGGAGCGCCATGCCGCCCTCGGCCTCTACGATTACACCAACGGAGGGAGCGATGTTGGTGTAGAGGTGAATGGGCACTTCGAAGGACCCGATCTCCTTGATGGGCTCAGCCAGGCCCACGGAGCGCCGGTCGATCTCACGGCCCAGGGCCAGACTCAGCTCTTCAGCGATGCGGGCGCCGGTGACGGAACCGTAGAGGCGCCCGCCCTCGCCGGCGCGGGCCTTGATGGTCACCGTCGTGCCCTCCATAAGCCCGGCGAGCTGCTCCATGTCCTGGGTCTCTCTGGCGCGACGCTGCTCTGCCGCCCGCCTGATCTTCTCGATCCGCTGCAGTGGGTCACCGATGGCGGGGGCGGCGAGCCCCATGGGAATGAGATAGTTGCGGGCATAGCCGCCGCTAACCTCTTTCGTATCCCCAGCAAAGTGCTTGGGGAGAACATCCTGAAGGAAGACAACTCGAATACGCACTAGGACTCCTCACATCGACAGGGGGTTACCGCTAGTGTACCAAACCCGACGCGGTCTGGCACGGTCCCTCGCCAATCCCCTGACCCTCCACGACGATAGTTGCCGCGGGCGATGGAGTCCAAGGGGAGGAGGCATCAGATTTGCCCAGCTTTCCGCAGCAGGGCCGCCGTCCTCCCCTTCAGAGCCGGCGGGGCTGTATCCGATTCGCCGGGAGAAGAGCGCGAGTCAAAGCGCGGCGAAAAGAAGGATTCCCGGTCCCACAGCCTCTTGACAACTCAGAACATGTGTTCCTATACTCTGCTTGCGGCCTGAGCAGGGCCAAGAACACACGCAGCACGGACCGTGAGCGGCGATGGAAGAGGCCAGGGGTACCCGGAAGTGGCTCTACTCACCCTTGAGGGGCCCATTAGCCTATGCTACGATGGGGCCCGACGAGCCTCCACCGCCACCCTCACCGTCGGACTGAGAAGGAAGACTACACATGCCGACCCCAGAGCGGGAAAAAGCCCTGGACCTGGCCTTGGCGCAGATTGAGCGTCAGTTCGGGAAGGGCACGGTGATGCGTCTCGGAGACTTCAGCCACCGCGATGGGGAGGACGTGATCTCCACGGGTTCCCTTTCGCTGGACATAGCCCTGGGGATCGGCGGCATGCCCCGGGGCCGCATCGTGGAGGTATTCGGCTCAGAGGCCTCGGGCAAGACGACGCTCTGCCTGCACATCGCCGCGGAGGCTCAGAAGGCGGGCGGCACCGCGGCATACATCGACGTCGAACACGCCCTGGACCCCGGCTACGCTCACCGCCTGGGCGTGAATATCGACGACCTCCTCATCGCCCAGCCCGACTACGCCGAGCAGGCGCTGGAGGTCGTGGACTACCTGGTGCGCAGCGGCGCCGTGGACGTGGCGGTCGTGGACAGCGTCGCGGCCCTGGTCCCCAAGTCGGAGATCGAGGGCGACATGGGGGAGATCCCCGTGGGGCTTCAGGCCCGCCTGATGTCCCAGGCCCTTCGCAAGCTCACTTCCTCCATCAGCCGTTCCCGGGCCGTGGTGATCTTCATAAACCAGCTCAGAGAGAAGATCGGCGTCATGTTCGGCAGTCCGGAGACGACGCCGGGCGGACGGGCGCTGAAATTCTACTCCTCCGTGCGAGTCGACCTCCGGCGTACGGAGACCATCAAGGTGGGCACCGAGGCCATAGGCAACCGGGTGCGGGCCCGGGTGGTAAAGAACAAGGTGGCGCCCCCCTTCCGCGTGGCCGAGTTTGAGATCCTCTTCAACCAGGGCTTCTCCCGCGAGGGCGACGTCCTGGACCTGGGCGTTGACATGGGCCTGGTCAAGAAGAGCGGGGCTTTCTACAGCTACGGGGAGGCCCGCCTGGGCCAGGGGCGGGAGAAAGCCAAAGACTACCTCCGTCAGAACGCGGAGACGTCGAATGAGATCGAGCAGAAGATCAGGGCCGCGGCACGCGCCCCACTGGAGTTCGCCGGGTCACAGCCAGGGGACGACGCAGCGGACGAAGGCGACGATCATGCTGCGCCCCTGGAGCAGGCCAGCGTGGCGTCCTAGGAGGAATCTTGCCCATCCTCTCCCCGGAAGATACC
The DNA here is from genome assembly GCA_965197715.1 of Dehalococcoidia bacterium. Lineage (GTDB taxonomy): Bacteria > Chloroflexota > Dehalococcoidia > Lucifugimonadales > UBA1127. Next base: position 438,164 of record OZ240224.1, on the reverse strand, counting down.
CAGGACCTGAAGACGCGCTTTCGCAAGGAGCTGAAGCAGGACGTCGCCATCAGCCTGTTTACCGTCCGGAGCGCCGGGCTGCTGGTCGTGCCCGGGCGGGAGTGCCCAACCTGCCCCCGGGTCTTGGAGCTGCTCCAAGAGGTGGTGGCTCTCTCACCCCGACTCAGCCTGGAGCAGATCGACTTCTATACCGATGCGGAGGTCGCGCAGCGGCACGGCATAGACCGGGTGCCCTGCATCAGCATGGCAGTTCCGGGCCGCGCCGCGCCGCGCTTGCGCTACTACGGCGTCCCGGCGGGCTACGAGTTCGCGACCCTCATCGAGGATATCATCACGATCTCCAAGGGCGTGAGCCCGCTGCAGCTTCCCACTCGCAAGATTCTTCGGAAGCTGGACCGGGACGTCCACATCCAGGTGTTCGTTACTCCCGGCTGACCGCACTGCCCCCGGTTGGCCAGTTTGGCCCACGCCATGACGATGGAGACGCCCCGAATCACCGCCGACGTCATCGAGGCCCAGGAGTTCCCCTACCTGGCCCAGTCCTTTGCGGTACGGGCGGTGCCCAAGACCATCATCAACAACGCGGTCGAGGTCTTGGGCTCCGTGCCCGAGCCGGTCTTGGTCCAGCGAATCCTGACGGCCGTCGGCCGGGAAGAGCTGCTGGCTGAGTTCAAGCAACCCCTCCCCAGCGAGCAGTCGAGCGGGCCCACCACAATCGTCGGTGGCTAGCGCAGAGGGAACGGCGCGGCCCCCACTCTTCCGGTTCCTCCGGCGCCGCGCCGCCCCGGTCGCCTTCGCCTCCCTGTTGGCGCTTCTCCTGGCGTTCTCCGCGTCGCCGTACCCTGGGGCGGCTCAGTCCGGCAGCGGCATCCGCCTGGTCTCGTCCAGCGCCGAGAGCCGGTTCCCCCACGGCGTCGTCTTTCGCGTCGAAGCCCAGGCCGCCCGCGAGATCTCGTCGATAACCCTCCGCTTCCAGGTCCTGGGCCAGCGAGCTCTGCGCTACGACAACCTGGAGTTTTCCCCCGCGATGTCCGTGAAGAGCGAGATACTTGTTCGCACGGACACGGCGGAACGCTTCATCCCGCCGGGCGCGGTGCTGGAGTACTTCTATGAGATCGAGGATGCAGCGGGAGCGGCGCTGACGACGCAGCCGGAGCGCTTCGTCCTCCTGGACCCGCGGTTCGATTGGCAGAGCATCCGGGAACAGTCCGTCTCCATCTCCTACTACGGCCCTGTCAGACCAGTGGCGGAACGGGTCCTGAGCGACGCCCAGGACACCATCGAGCGCATGGGGGCTCTCATAGACGTCGAGGTGCAACGGCCGCTGCGTCTCACCATGTATAACTCTTGGGCTGATATGCGACAGGCCCTCCCTCCCCGCAGCCAGGTCAGCGAAGCCTCCCTTATCACCGAGGGCGTCCACTTCCCCTCCACCGGCGTGGTCCTGATCCTGGGCAGCGGGCCTCGCGTGGCCGGCGTTACGTCCCACGAGCTGGTGCACTTCCTCCTGGATGAGGCCATGGGCCCCCTGGTCCAGCTGGTCCCGGCCTGGCTCAACGAGGGTCTGGCGGAGTACGGCTCCACGGCCCCAAGCCCAAACTATGGCCTCGCTCTTGACAGTGCCATCGCCCAGGACCGGCTCATCCCCCTCACGTCCCTCAACGTGCCCCCCGGCGTACCCAGGGACGCTATCCTGATGTACGGCGAGGGCAAGAGCGTGGTGACATTCATGGTAGAGACCTACGGCCCGGAGAAGCTGCGAGGCCTGCTGCGCCGCCTGGCGGAGGGCGTCTCCATCGATGACGCGTTGGAGGCCACCTACGGGTTCGACAGGACCGGGCTGGAGCAGCAATGGCGCAGGGCCATTGGCGCTCAACCGCTCCCTCAGCCGGACTCAGAGGAGGTGCGGCCCACGCCAATCGCATACCCGACCATCGTCCCCTTCGGGGTCGAGACGCCCACGCCGTTCCCGCCTTCATCCCGCGCGCCAACGCCAACTGCAGTGCCGCCGTCCCTGCCCGCTCCCCAGTCGACTGGCGCCTGCGGCCGCGCCGCCGGAGCGGGCGATGCAGGGCTCGCCGGCGTCCTGGCCGTGGGGGCAGTCCTGGCCCTTGTGCGGAGGCGGTGCAACTGAAGCCGGGCCGGCGCAAGCTGGCCCTTGTGCGGAGGCGGTGCAACTGAAGCCGGGCCGGCGCAAGCTGTTGGCATCACCGCCCGCCTGTCATCCCCGGGCGGAGGGTGCTATTCTCAAGGCGCTTCGCGCCGGCTCAGCAACACGAGAAGAGAGGAGTCCCCAATGATCTACGAGATGCGCACCTATACGCTCAAGCCGGGAATGGTCAACGACTACGAGGCCAGGTTCGCGGAAGGGCTGCCCCACCGCGAGAAGTACTCCAAGCTGGGCGCTTTCTGGCACACCGAGTTTGGACCCCTGAATCAGGTGGTCCACGTGTGGCCCTATGACGACCTGAACCAGCGCATGGAGGTCCGTGCCGCCGCCAATCAGGACCCCAATTGGCCGCCCAAGGCCGGCGGCCTGTACGTGAGCCAGGAGACGGAAGTATTCAACCCCGCTCCCTTCATGGAACCCCTGCCGTCGGGCCAATTCGGAAACATCTACGAGATGCGCATTTACACCTACGAGGTCGGCTCCATGCCGGAGGTGCTGAAGCGCTGGGAGAAGTCGGTGCCCGACCGCGTGAAGCGGTCGCCTCTGATCGCGTGCTGGTACTCGGAGCTGGGCGCGCTCAACAAGTTCATCCACATATGGCCCTACAGGGATTTCCAGGAACGGGAGCTTATCCGCGGCGAGGTAATGGCCGATCCCAACTGGCCACCAAACAGCCGAGAGTTCCTGGTGCGCCAGGAGAACAAGCTGCTCATTCCAGCGTCCTTCTCGCCCTTGCACTAGCGGCTGCCCGGACCCTGCGAGGAACAGTCTGAACAAGTCCGCGGGCGCGCGCCAGGCCGGGGTCGGCCCCTACAGGTGAGGCCCCTTGCCGCCATGGTGAGCTTGTCGAACCATGTGCGCCGCACACGCCGCTCCCGCCATCCCTTCCCATCATTCCCGCACCCACTGCCGTAGCGGCCCCGCAACCCTACCCCTACATGGCCGTCGCGCCAGCGACCTGCTGGGCAGCGCCCGGGTGGCCTGGCGCGCCGTACAGGGAGCAGCCGCTGCAGGACGTCGCCTGGCCGCAGGGCGCCGTGCCCTGACTGAGACCCGGCGAAGACTGGACTGGCTCCCGCGGGCTCGATCTCTCGCCCATGAGGTCCAGCTTGAGTTGCCTGGCCGTGGGGGGCCTGTTGCCTGGGAAGACCAGGAAGGGCCACGCCCGCTTCCTCACCACACCCATGGCTTGGAGGTCCCGCCAGGTGTCGATGCTGTGGCGGCGTCGCGTCTGTACAATGCGCTGCGCCGACGTGGGGCCCACGCCGGGGATGCGCAGAAGCTGTTCGTGGCTGGCGGCGTTGACGTCCATGGGGAAGGAGTCCAGCTTCTCCAGAGCGATGACCGTTTTGGGATCGTGGTCCAGGGGCAAGAACCCCTGTTCATTGAAGGCCGTGGTCAGCTCGTCATTGGAGAAGTGGTAGATCCGCTTCAGCCAGTCCATCTGGTACAGCCGGTGCTCCCGGATCATGGGCGTCGGGGGATGCTCTTCCAGGGGAGTGTAGCGGGCTGGACGGAAGGCCGAGTAGTACACCCGCTTCAGGTTCCAATCGCCGTAAAGCTGGTCGACGCGCCGGAAGATGTCCACATCCGACTCATCGGCGGCGCCCACGACGAACTGGGTCACCTGGCCCACCGCGCCGCCGGTGTCGCTGCGTGTGAGCTTGTCGACCCAGTCCATGGGGGCCAGGATGTCCTGCTCCATGTCCTTGTGCGGACTGATTCGCTGCATCATCTCGGCGGTGGGCGTCTCTATGTTCATGGAGAGCCGCGTCCCCAGCCGGTAGGCGGCCTCCACGTACTCATGCTCCGTCCCTGGCATCACCTTCATGTGGACGTAGCCCTGGAACCCGTACCTGTGGCGAATGGTCTCCACCACCTGGATGAGCTTCTGGGTGGTTTTGGAGCCGCTGCCTGCGATGCCCGAGCTGAGAAAGAGCCCCGCCACTGAGTGGCGCTGGTGCAGCTCCATGAAGGCCTTGGCCAGCTCGTCCACCTTGAAGGCGTAGCGCTTCCGGGGAACGTGGATGCTGTTGGGACAGTAGGCGCAGTCCAGCTTGCAGAAGTCGGTGAACATCACCCGCAACAGATTGATGGACTTGCCGTTGGGCATGGCCGCCCGGTACACCCCGGGGATGGGATGCTTCCTGGCGTAGGCGGCTGCCGCCCTGGACGGGTTGGCGGCCGCGGTCCTGGCGGGGGCGAGGATGTCGTCGCCGGCCATTCCACCCAGGATCCGGAGCTTCTCGTGGACGTCCGGGCTACGGTTGATGAGCATAGGAGCCTCCTTGGTCGAGTTGAGAACATATGTTCTCTTAGAGGATGCACTCCTGTCAAGGGGGCAATGGCAGGGCGGCGTGCCAAATCCCCCGCCTCACCTTCGATGCCTTCCCATGGCGGGGGAAGAGGGCTCGGACGGAAGATGGGGGGGTCCCCGGGCCGCCACCCTGAGCTTGTCGAAGGGTGAGCGGGGGGAGAGCTCCTCCCTCATGGCGCAGCCACGCCCCCGTGGCCGTCGCGCCAGCGCCCGGCGAAGGCGGGAATCCAGGGTAGTCGGGCAGAGCGGGGCATCCCCCTCACCCCCCTCTGCCATCCTCACCTAGCACGAAGAAGGGCCTCTGCTCTACCATCAGTACAAGAAACCCGCCCAGCCAGGGAGGTCGCCATGCCGCAAGAAGCAATCAAAACGAATCCTCTCCGGGCGAACCTGCAAGATACATTCGTTTCCTGATATTTCGCTAAAAGGCAATCCTACAGGCCACATCAATCAAACCGAGTCCACCACCCAACAATTGATGCAGTCTCAAGGAGGATGGAAGCTGTTAGCTAGCTGCTACCGCCACAGATGGCTTCGCAGCCTCCTCTCCCCAGGGTCCCCAGCTTCAATGAGGTGGTGGATTTGGGGGCGTGCCGGGGCGAGTCGCCGTTAGATGGTCCGGCAGCCGGTGAGCAGCGTTTCGGGAGGAACGGGCGCACCGGACCGGGAGTGGCCTTACCGTGGTGCTTCCTCTGCTATACTGGCGTGCGGTCGGGCCCCGAATACCAACTCGGAACACTCCACTGCTGAGGCGCGCCATGAAGGAGAAGCCACGCTCGTTCTCGTACCACTGGGGGAGCGGCTACGTTGCGCAGGAAGCGCAGGTGGAGAGCCCCTATCATCGCCCTACTCTTCAGCTCCTCAAGTACACGGAGGGCGAGGCGGCTGGACAGGTAGGAGTCCGCTTCTGCCACTATAGCCACCGGGGCATGTTCCAGCGCTCGCCGCTGCTTATGTCACCGGAGGACATCGACGCCATGCACACGGCCCTCGACCGCACGCCCGAGCTCAAGGCGTTGCTGCGACGGTTGGTCGCCTGAGAGCCGCACGCTCCCTCTAGGACGGCCGCCGAGAACACAGGAGTGGAAGGATGATAGACACGCCGGCAGTAGGTATTCTCAGCCCTGGCGAGATGGGCGCAGCGGTGGGCTGGGTACTCCGTGAGCACGGACTGCGAGTGGTCACCTGCCTGCAGGGCCGCGGGGAGTGGACCCTCAGCCGCGCGCGGGAAGCGGGAATCCAGGACATTCCCAGCTACGATGCGCTTATCAGTGAAGCGGACATCATCCTCTCCATCCTGCCACCGGCCCAAGCGTTGGCGGTGGCAGGCAGCGCCGCCGACGCTGTCCGCAGGACCGGCGCACACGTGGTGTACGTGGACTGCAACGCCATAGCGCCGCAAACCGTGCGCAAGGTGGCGCATATCGTGGAGCAGTCGGGCGCCGAGTACATAGACGCCGGCATCATCGGGGGTCCGCCGTCACGGGAGCACGGCCCGCACATATACGCCTCGGGGCCACACGCCCACTCCCTGGAAGTGCTGAGAAACTACGGCCTGGACGTGCGGGTCATGGGAGACGGCATCGACCAGGCATCCAGTCTCAAGATGGTGTACGCCGCTTCCACCAAGGGCATCGGCGCCTTGTGGATGGAGCTGGTCGTCGCCGCCGAGGCCATGGGCATACGCGATGCCCTCGAACGGGAGATTGGGGGCAGCGAGCACCTGAGCAGGAGCAAAGCAGACCGATTCATGGCCGGCATGGCCCCAAAGTCGGGCCGATACGTCGGTGAGATGGAAGAGATCGCCGCGACGTTCGCGGGTGTGGGACTCACGCCGCGAATGCTCCTGGGGGCGGCCGATATGTTCACCCTGGTCTCCGGCACACCCCTAGCCGACTATCCAGGCGGCCACCGCCACGAGATGGAGCGCGTGATAGAGTGCCTGGCCCAAGCCGCGGCCAACGCCCGGACCTGGGAACAGGAGCGGGCTTCTCTGCGCTACCTCGGCATGATAGGCTTGGGGCACCTTGGAGCAGTGAGGGGGAAACATGGCACAGTCGTCCGAGCGCCAGATACCGACCTACGAAGAGGTCTTGGGCTACCTCAGCAAGGACCGCGCCTGGGGCCGCTGGGGGGATGACGACCAGGTTGGCGCAGTCAACCTGATAACGCCGGAGAAGCGTGTCCGGGCTGCCGGACTGGTCCGCACGGGACGGGCCGTGTCCATGAGCAGAGAGGTGCCCAAGACCCCCGCCGCTAACAACCCCATTCCGGCCCAGCACTACATGAAGCGGTTGGTGCGCGGCGAGGCTGTCCACGGGGGCGGCGCCGTGGACTACTACGGCCTCTACTACCACGGCGTGACGACGACCCATATCGACGCCCTCTGCCACACCTGGGACAACAACGGTATGTGGGGCGGACACGACCCCGAGAAGGAGATCTCCGTGGACGGGGCCGCGTGGGCATCGATCGACCACTGGAAGGATGGGATCTTCACGAGGGGCGTGCTCCTGGACGTGCCCAAGTACCGCGGCGAACCCTCCGTCACCATGGAGACGCCTGTCCACGGCTGGGAGTTGGAGGAGATCGCCGCAGCCCAAGGAGTGGGGGTGGAGCCCGGCGACGCCCTCATCGTGTACTGCGGACGCGAGGTCTGGAGCCAGTCCAATCCACCCTATGGTTCCGACCCCAGGGGCAGGCCGGGGCTCCACGCATCGTGCCTGCCCACGCTCCGGAAGTGGGATGTTTGCCTGCTGGGCTGGGACATGCTGGACGCCATGCCTAACGGGTACGGCATACCCTGGGCAGTGCACGGCTGCCTCTTCGCCTACGGTATCGGCCTGTTGGACAATGCCCTCCTGGAGCCCCTGGCCGACGCCTGCGCAGAGGAGGGGCGGTACGAGTTCATGCTCACAATCAACCCGCTGAACATGGTGGGCGGGACCGGTTCCCCCGTGAACCCCATCGCCCTGTTCTAACGCGGTACAGAAACCTGAGGGCAGCGAAAGGCGATTCTTCCGCGGCAAGCGTAGGCATTGCAACCCATGAAGCCTCTTTGCAATGAGGCTTCGGCACCATGAATTCCCACTAGGAGTATGGCAATGGCCGACCTGGAGCTTTCCTTGGCGGTGACCCCCTATGACCGGGTGCAGCCTCTCATCACCGGCGAGGTCAAGCCCGAAGGGATCACCCTGCGATACGAAGAGGTTCCCCTGCAGGAGATCTGGCATCGTCAGCTGCAGAAGGACGAGTTCGACGTCTCCGAAATGTCGTTCTCCTTCTACCTGCGGGGCCGGCCCCTGGGCTGGGGCTACCGGATGCTGCCCGTGTTTCACAACCGCAACTTCTCCTACACACGCGTTGTCGTGCGGAGCGACGCAGGCGTCCGGCCCGACCACCCCGAGGACCTACGCGGCAAGCGCGTCGGCGTGACCGACTACCAGATGACGGCCGCATTGTGGGCGCGCGGCATCCTCCAGCACGAGTTCGGCCTCAGACCGGAAGATGTTGAATGGTTCCAAGGCCGCGAGCCTCCGCCCATTCCAGGGGAGACCAGCAGCTTCCAGCCGCCGACAGGCGTCACGCTTCACCGTGCGCCCAAGAACCTCGAGGTTATGCTGCAGGAGGGTGAGCTGGACGCAGCCTTCGCCTACGGCAGCACCATCGGGACCAGCGGCGCCATCCAACCCCTCTTTCCCGACACCCAGGGAGAGGCCATCCGGTTCTACCGGAAGAACCAGGTCTACCCCCCACACCACGTGACCATTGTGCGGGAGAGCATCGTGCAGGAGCACCCCTGGGTAGCCGCGAGCCTGCTGGAGGCCTTCGAGAAGGCCAAGGCCCTGGCGGCCAAGCGGCTCTACGATCGGCCGCCGTCGCTGCTGGTCTTTGGCGGCGAGTGGCTGAAGGAGCAGCGCGACATCTTCGGCGACGACCCTTACGTAAACGGGCTTGCGCCCAACGCCGCGGCCCTGGACATGATTCAGACCTTCTCGGCAGAGCAGGGCCTGACCGCCCGAAAGCAGCCGCTGGAGGAGATGCTGCCTGCGGAGCTCCTGACGGTGTGAAGGGCGCAACCGGAGGACTCGGCATTCCGCTCTTGCAGCGGGGCCGCTGACGGTGGGTGGGGACGATCTACTGGGCGGCCCGCAGGTCGGTGGAAGAGAGGTCTGACCGGAAGGCGGACTCCGGAATGGCCTGGAAGAGGTCCTCGAAGCCGGGCGGCACGGGCACGTCGTCAAGCGTGCGGAAGACGCCGCCCTCGGTCCGTCCCGCCACGAGGAACCGGCAGCCGGACGAGCCCATCTCGGCCAGGGCGCGCAGCATAGCCCCCTGTCCCCCGTAGTAGCGCGGCTCCAACAGCCGCACGGCCGTATCCCAGCCCATGACGTAGACGCAGCCCGGCAGGACGTCAGCCTTCTTGCGAAAGGTCTCGGCGCGGGTCAAGAGCAGGCGTGCTTTGCCATGGAACTGGGCCGCACGACGGCGGACTTCGGCACTGCCAAGCGGAGGCTTGTCCACGTTGAGCACGGACAGCTCAAGAGCAACCTCGCATCCGAGGATGCCGGCGGCCGCCGCGGCAAGGTCCAGATGCCCCTGGTGAAGGGGGTTGAAGGAGCCGGGCAGCACGGCGCCCCTGAAGGGCTCGTCGGCGACAGCGCGGCCGTCGGCTTGGACGGTGACGGTGCGGACGCCGCCCGACAGGAGGAGGTCGATGGGATGCCCGTGGGCCTCCCGGCGGACCTCGGGCGCCTCGCCCTCCACCAGGTCCAGCGGAAGCTGGGCTGGCAGGCGGCAGGCACGGGCCAGGGCGTTTAGGAGCAGACGGCTCAACTGCTCCTCCTCGCCGGACCGGTCGCGCCGGCCCTTGGCGAGTACCAGGTTGTGCGTGACGACGCCGGCTTCGTCCCACGCGGCGATGCAGCCGCGGTGCTCTCCGCGCTTGGGCCTGTCGGTGGCGAGGCTGGCCGTGCACGCCAGCCCGAGGACGGGCGACTGGTCCTCTCGCAGGCGCAGGGCGCGGCGGTACGCTGCCCCAGCGAGCTCGGTGGCGGTTTGCGTCGAGACGAACTGCTCCGGCTCATGGCCGAGGAAGCCGATCAGCGCTTGGCGCTCGTAGGGGACGACGGCCTCCAGCAGGGTGCGCGAGGCACCTGGGACCGCCAGGAGCCAGGCCACGGCCTGACTTCCCGCGCCGGCCACGGCGATGACCACCCTCGTGGGTGATGCGTGGACCGCCTCCACCAACTCCCTGATCTCTGCCATACAGCGGCGCCTCCCACAGCTTGACCGGGAGTATAGCACGCGGGCGGGGGGGGGTCGGAGGGGGGAGCACAGGATGGGCGAGTTGACGGTGTTCCGAGGCGCTAGTAGCATCTCGACGAGCCACAGGCCCAACCATTCCGTGGCCGCGAGCAGAGGGGAGCAATGCCGCAGAAGATTCGGATGTGGGAAATAATGCCCCAGAACACGCTTTCAGAGATATACAGCAAGGAAATAAGCCTGGAGGAGCGCCTGGAAGACTGGCTGGAGAGCGACGTTTCCATGCTTGACCCTGATCTACTGGTAATCGGACGACAGGTAAGGACTTCTTTCGGCGGTGAGATTGACCTGCTCTGTATGGATAACCACGGAGACCTTGCAATCGTCGAGCTAAAGAAGGGGAAGACTCCGCGAGAGGTAACTGCGCAAACCCTGGACTACGCATCGTGGGTAAAGAACCTGTCTTTCGAGCAAGTCAAGAATATATACGACGGTTACAAGAAGTCGGTCGGTCCCTTGGACAAGGCATTTGAGGACAGATTCGGGGAATCGCTGCCCGAAACGCTCAACCAGAACCATCGCTCTCTGATTGTCGCGGAAGCAATGGACGAAAGCACCGAGCGAATCGTCCGATACCTGGCGGATCTGAACGTGCCGATCAACGTAGCTACTGTGCAGCATTTCAGGACTACCGAGGGAAAAGGCATTTTAGCCCAGGTGTTCCTGGTAGAACCGGAGGAGAATGCGACCAAATGGCAGTCCACATCCAAGAGACAGAATAACCTGACTCAAGGTGAGTTTCAGAAATTGGCCAGTGAGGCCGGTGTTGGAGACTTGTACGCCCATCTAGGTGAAAAGGCTCGCGGCATTATGGAAAGGGGACCTATGGGCAGTAGAGTCATATACAAGGTACGGCTTGATGATCGGAGTGTGACGGCGGTTATTGTTCGTCCGGGAGAATCTGACGCAATTAACGGCCTAAAGTTTTCGCTGAATAGCAATCGGCTAATGAAATATTTCGGACTCAGTCAAGAGAAACTCTCTGCAATATTGCCGCCAAGCAGCAAGGAGAATGTGGATGCGACTCCATGGGTTGGGGCGTCACCCGCGGAACGGGAAGGTTGGAAGACGTTCTCCGGCTTCTTCCGCACACCCGAAGAGGTGGATATACTCTTCGATGGCCTCAAGGGTCAATATCAGGGAATTCAATCCGATGGATAGCTACTTTCCGGTGGACGGAGCGCCTCACCATGAGCGGAGAGGGAGGGCGCCATGACGGTTCAAGGACCTGACCATGACCGGGCGGGTGACGCGCCGGCGTGGGAGGTGGAGATGCTTGGCGGCATGTGGCTCATCCGCGCGTTCGAGGAGCGGGTCATCGAGCTGTACCACGAGGGTCAACTCCCCGGCCTGATTCACGTGAGCATTGGGCAGGAGGCGGTGGCCGTAGGGGTCGGCGCGGCCCTGGCGGAAGGGGACTACGTGTATGGGACGCATCGGTCGCACGGCCACTTTCTGGCTCGGGGGGCGGACCCGGACCGGATGATGGCGGAGCTGGCGGGCCGGGCCACGGGGTACTGCCGGGGGCGGGGCGGCTCCATGCACCTGGTCGCGGCGGAGCGTGGCGTGCTGGGGGCGACGGGCGTCGTCGCGGGCACGGTGCCACTGGCCCTGGGCACAGGCCTGGGGTGCAAGCAGGAGGGCGGGGGCAAGGTGGTGGCGGTCTACTTTGGCGACGGCGCCGCCAACACGGGCGGATTCCACGAATCGCTGAACATGGCTTCGCTATGGAAGCTGCCGGTGGTGCTGGTGTGCGAGAACAACGGCTACGCTGAGTTTACTCCCATGTCCGCACACACGGTGGTGGAGCACATCTCCGTCCACGGGCAGGCCTACGGCATTCCCTCGGAGATTGTGGACGGCAACGATGTCCTGGCGGTCCACGAGGCGGCGCAATCGGCAGCCGCCCGGGCCCGGGAGGGAGGAGGGCCGACCATCGTCGAGTGCCTGACCCACCGCCTCAGCGGCCACTACGTGGGCGACCCGGCGAGCTACCGGCAGGCGCAGGCGGTAGAGGAGTGGCGGGAGAGGGACCCCATTCGACGGTTCAGCGCCGTGCTGAAGGGCCGGGGGGTCCTGGACGAGGGGCAGGTCCGGGGGGTGGAGGAGCGGGCGCGTTCGCGGGTTGAGGAGGCCGTGCGGTTCGCCCTGGAGAGCCCAGCGCCGGACCCCGGCGGGGTAGCGGACCAGGTCTTCGCCTGAGGGAGTGGCATGGCTGCGACGAGGCTGGTCGACGCCCTTCACGACGCGCTCCAAGAGGAGATGCGCCGGGACCCGGCAGTATTCGTCCTGGGCGAGGACGCGGCGGTCGGCGGACCCTTCGGCGTGACGTCCGGGCTTGCGGAGGAGTTTGGGGAGGACCGAGTGATCAACACGCCCATCAGCGAGGACGCGATCATGGGACTCGCGGTGGGCGCGGCACTGGCGGGGCGGCGGCCGGTGGTGGAGATCATGTTCATGGACTTCATTCCGCTGGCAATGAACCAACTCGTCAACCACGCTGCCAAGCTCCGCTACATGTCGGGTGGGCAGCTATCCGTGCCAATGGTGGTGCGTGCGCAGCAGGGTGCGGCCGGCGGCTGGGGCGCCCACCACTCGCAGTCGTTGGAGTCGTGGTTTGTGCACGTTCCGGGCCTGAGGGTCGTGGCGCCGTCGACGCCGGCCGACGCCAAGGGGCTCCTGAAGGCCGCTATTCGAGACGACAACCCGGTCCTGTTTCTGGAGCACCGCGGGCTCTACTTCCGCGAGGGCGAGGTGGATGGGGAGGCTGCGGTGAAGCTGGACTCAGCCAAGGTAGTGCGCACGGGAGGGGACGTGACCATCGCGGCGTACCTGCGGATGGTCTCTGCGGCGATGGAGGCGGCGCAGGAGCTTGAGAGGAGAGGGGTCTCAGCGGAGGTGGTGGACCTGCTGTCGCTGTCGCCCCTGGACATGGACACGATCTTGGAATCGGTGAATAAGACGCACCGTCTCGTGGTGGCGCATGAGGGGGTGGTGACGGGAGGGGTGGGAGCAGAGGTCGCGGCGGGGGTCCAGGAGCGGGGCTTCGACGCGCTGGACGCGCCGATCCAGCGGGTGGGGGCGCCCTTCGCACCGGTCCCGGCAAGTCCGGTGCTGGAAGCGGCTTTTGTGCCCGGCCGAGACGCCATCGTAGCCGCCGTAGAGCGGACGCTGGGCTAGTGGTTGCGGGGCCAAGGCCGCGTGCGGCGTTCGAGTGTGAACTCCGTCACGCCTCGCAATCGGGGAGCACGTCGCATGAAGCGGCGGGGCTCCTGGGGTCGAGCCCCGCGCTGTCGCTCGACTGCACCGGGGGTGCAGAGCTAGCGGACCTGGGTCGTGTCGCCGCCGGCGAAGATGCCGTAGACTTGTTCAATGGAGACGACGCGCTCGTCGCCGGGTTTCTCCGGCCCAAAGGGCGCTTCAATGAAGCGGGCCTTGACGCTGCGTCCGTCCGGACTTGGCGGGGCGAGGACCTCAACGACGGCTCCAGTGTCGAGCTGGAGCTTGTCGCCTGGGTTGACTCCGTCTAGATCCATGTACTCCTCCTTGGGCTGGACTCTGGTTGTGCGCGTTGGAATCCGTCGCTAGTGTATCACCTCCGGGCGCCTGGGGCAGCGATAGGGAAGGGTGGCCAGCAGTCAACGGCGGCCTTCCGTGCTGCTTCGCGGGAGGGCGCGGGCTAGCTTTGGACCTCCACGACCATTTCGATCTCGACAGCAATGCCGTTGGGGAGCGACCCCATGCCCACGGCGGCCCGGGCGTGCCGTCCCCTGTCGCCGAAGACGGCCACGAGCAGGTCTGAGCAGCCGTTGATTACCTGGGGGTGGTCGCCGAACTCGGGGACGGCGTTGACCATGCCCAAGACCTTCACGACGCGGGTGACGTTGTCCAGGTCACCAATGGCCCCCTTTAGGTTGGCCAGGAGGTTGAGGCCGCACTGGCGGGCCGCTTCCTTGGCCTGGTCCACGTTCAGGTCGCGGCCCACCTTTCCGGTGATGTTTTGGCCGTCGGGAGTGCGGGGCCCCACGCCGGCCAGGAAGACGAGGTTGCCCGTGCGGACGGCGGGGACGTAGTTCGCCAGGGGCGGCGGGGGACTGGAGAGGGCAAGCCCCATCTCGCTGAGCTTGTCTTCTGCCTCGGACATGGTTGCTCCTTTCTACTGTGAGCGCGGCGAATGCACGGATGAAGCGGCTTCGGGGAATACCGGGCGACTGTACCTGTGCTCTCCGGGGGTGTCAAGGCTGAGAACTGCTTCCCAATGGATGTTACCCTAGAGCGTACCGTTGCTCTCCAAGTCATGTTGCGGGGAGAGGACATGGGGAGGATCGGCGTGAAGGAGTACTCGGAGGCGATGGGCGCGTCGGACACAGAGGCGGTCCCCCGGAGATGTTCTCTTGAGAAGGTGTGTATGCTGTACGGCGGCGCGAGGAGGCGCAACGGGCGATGAGGATCGGCGTGATTTCGGACACCCACGGGTACCTGAACCCGGACGTTCTGCGGGCGTTCGCGGGGGTCGAGGTGATCCTGCACGCGGGCGACATCGGCGACGCGGCGGTGCTGCGGGTGCTGGAGGGGCTGGCGCCGGTGGCCGCGGTCCGAGGCAACAATGACCGGACGGGCGAGGTTGCTTGCGAGCCGCTGGAGCGCCGGATTGACGCGGAGGGCAAAGGGCTGTTTCTGACGCACCAAGCGACGGCGCCGAAGAGCCCGGATGACGCGAGGTTGATGGAGTACCGGCGGGAGGGAATAGAGGTGGTCGTTTCCGGCCACAGCCACTCGGCACGGCAGGAGACGGTAGGCGGCGTGCTCTTCTTCAATCCGGGAGCGGCGGGCAAGCCCCGGTTTCGCCTGGTGCCCTCGGTGGGCGTCATCACCATTGAGAACGGCATCATCACGGGGGCCATCGAAACGCTACGGAAGGGGTAGCCCCCCGGGGCTGCCGGTCGAGCCCCCGAGCCGCGCGCCGGCGCGGCTGAGGGGCCGGGAAGGGAGGGGCCGGAGTCGCTTCCGCCGTCTCCCGGCAGCGGAGAGGGAACGGGAGAGGCGAAGGCAACGTAGGGACATGCGCTGGATTCTTCACGCGGACCTGGACGCCTTCTACGCCTCGGTGGAGCAGATGGACAACCCGGAGCTTCGAGACCGGCCGGTGGTGGTCGGCGGGTCGCCGACGTCCCGGGGCGTGGTGGCCGCCGCCTCCTACGAGGCACGCGCCTTTGGGGTGCATTCCGCCATGCCCATGGGGCAGGCGCTGCGGCTGTGCCCCGAGGTCGTCCGGGTGAGACCGCGCTTCCCGCGGTACGCGGAGGTGTCGGCCCAGATCATGGACATCTTCCGCGAGCTGACACCGGAAGTGGAGCCGCTGTCCCTGGACGAGGCGTACCTGGACGTGGGCCACCTGGTGGCCTCCGGTGCGAGCCTCCTGGGGCTGGCCCGATACGTGAAGGAGCGGGTCAAGACGGCGGTGGGGCTGAACATCACCGTGGGCGGCGGGAACTCCAAGTCGGTAGCCAAGATTGCGTCCCAGCTTGGCAAGCCCAACGGACTGCTGATCGTCCCGCCGGGGACGGAGCAGTCGTTCCTGGCGGACCTGGACGTGGAGATGCTCTGGGGCGTGGGGCCAAAGTCCGGGCAGTTCCTGCGGGAGCAGGGAATCAAGACGATTGGCGAGCTGGCGGGGCAGCCTGCGGAGTGGTTCAGGGCGGCCTTCGGGAGTCGCGGCCCGGAGCTGCGGGAGCGAGCACTGGGGCGGGACGATTCACCCGTGGTCCCGGAGCACGAGGTCAAGTCCATCAGCAGCGAGACGACTTTCGTTCAGGACCTGTCCAGCCTGGAGGAGCTGCTGCCTGAGCTGTGGACGCTGGTGCAGCAGGTGGCGGAGCGATTGCGGCGGCACGAGCTCCGCGGCAGGACGGTCACGGTGAAGATGCGGCTGTCAGACTTCACGACCTTCACGCGCCAGACAACGCTGGGAACGCCAACGGACGACGTGGAGACCATCTTCGAGACGGCGAAGCGGTTGACGGGCCGGGAGCTGGGGCCGGGGCGCTCCTTCCGGTTGATCGGCGCGGGGGTGTCGGGGTTCTCAGGGCGCGCGGAGGGCCCACAGGCTCCACAGCTTCCCATGTTCGGTGAAGAGACTCCGTAGGGGCTGCCGAGAGACGCGTCCCGCGCTCCAAAGCGTGGAGTGCGGGAATACGCGGCGGCGGTGACACGAGGGGCAGGGCTAGCCCGCAACGAGCTCGGCGAGCCTGTCCACCTGCTCCGGGTCAGGGACCAAGACGCGGAGCAGGAACTCGTCGACGCCCACCTGCTCGTAGGCCTTGATGATGTCCTTGATGGTTTCCGGCGAGGAGAAGATGTCCGCGGCGGTGATGCCGCCGCGAGGGTCGCGGCCGGGATAGTAGCTGTTGACCGTGGCGGCGCCGCGCTCTGCGTGCTCGGGGCCGACGACGCACTGGATGCCGGAGACGAACTTGGGCTTCCCAAGCCTGCCCGCGTCCGTCCAGTCCTGACGGAGCTTGGCCATGAGCATCTGCGCTTCGTCGGCGGTGGCGCGGCTCCCGCCGGAGATGTAGCCGTCTCCCCACCGGGCAACCCTGGCCATGGCCGCCTCCGAGCGGCCGCCGAAGAGGAGCTCGGGGCCGCCTTCCTGTACCGGCGCCGGACCCACGGGTCCCACGCCCTCAGCGGCGGGCAGGCCGGACCAGATACGCTTCATCACGGCGAGCTGCTCGTTGAGCCGGCGTCCGCGGGTGTGGAAGGCGGCGGGCGCGGCCACGGCGTCGTCCTCCCTGCCGCCGACGCCGATACCGAGAGTGAGCCGCCCGCCGGACAGCGCGTCGATGGTGGCGGCCTGCTTGGCGAGGAGGCCGGCGTTGCGCAGGGGCGCAAGGAGGACGGCGGTCATGAGCCGGATGCGCGTGGTGACGGCCGCGGCTGCGGCCAGCACCATGAGCGGTTCAGGGTTCGGGTAGACGATACGGTCGATGACGCTGAGGCTGGAGAAGGGGCCCTGGTCGGCGCGTCTCGCCCAATCTAGGATGAGCTCGCCCCCGCGGGAGGGCATACCGTGGGGGAAACCGATGGCGACGTCCATTCTAGCTCACCTTTCGGGGTTCTTCAGCCAGTGCCGCGATGCCCTCTTGGGTGAAGGCGCCCGCACCCATGACCTGGTGTACGTCCCACTCCACGATCTCATAGCTGCGCACACCGGTCTCGTGGAAGGGGTCTGAGCCGGCGACCTGGTTCGCCTCGTCGAGGGAGGGCGCGCGAATGACGTAGATGCCCATGGAACGGTCCGACGCCGGGCCGGAGAAGAGGACGTTGCTCGCACCGTGCTGCCGCCGCATCCACGCCAGGTGATCGGGGGCATGAGGCCGTACCTGCTCTCGAGGGACGGCTGGGCGGCTTATCACGAGGTACCACACGTCGGCGTTCCTTGCTCGAAGAGTGTTCTGGGCCATTGTACTCCACGGCGGGAGAAGGGAGGCGGCGCCGGGAGCGGGGCGGCCCGGACGCGGCCTCAGGTGACGGCGCGGCCGTGACGGAGGGCGCGGCCGGGGAGGGCGCCGGTATGCTCGCCCTGGTCCACGACGAGGGTCCCGTTGACGATGACGTACTCGATGCCGATGGGGAACTGCTTCGGGTTGGTGCGGGTTGCGGCGGTCTTGACGTTGCGAGGGTGGAACACGGTGACGTCCGCCTTCATGCCGTCGCGGAGGATGCCGCGGTCCGGGATGCCGAGCCTCTGGGCGGGGAAGGAGGTCATTTTGCGAATGGCGGCGGGCAGGGAGATCTGGTTCTCCTCGCGGACGTACTCGGCGAGGATGACGGGGAAGCAGCCGTAGGTGCGCGGGCTGGGGAAGTCGCCTATGAGGAGGGCGTCGCTGCCCACCATGGAGAGAGGGTGGGTGACGAAGGCGGGAAGGGTGTTGCCGTTGGCGCCCTGGCCGACGTAGGAGAGCTGGAGGTCCTCCTCGAGGAGGAGGTCGCAGAGGGCGTCGACGGGGTGCTGGCGTCTGCTGTCGGCGACCTCGGCGACGGAACGGCCCTCGTACTGGTGGTTCTGGGGGCGCTTGAAGTAGGTGAGCCACATCTCGTTCCAGGACTGGGCCCAGGGGCGGACCTCCTCGCGGAGCCGCTCGCGGCCTTCCCGGGAAGCGAGGACGGCCTTGAGGCGGTCGGGGCCGCCGTCGTGGGCCCAGTCCGGAAAGGCGATGAGGATGCGAGTGCTGCCGTAGATGTAGGGATAGCTATCGAAGGTGACGTCGCAGCCATTGTCGCTGGCGTCCTCCACGAGGTGGATGAGGCGGCCGCCCCCGCCGGGGCTGGTCGTCTTCTGGTAGAAATGGGTAATGTGGACGGGAACGCGGCTGCCCTTGCCGATCTCGATGGCCTCTCTGAAGGGGTCGAGGTAGCGATCGCCCATCTTGTAGCGGACGTGGGTGTGGTAGATGCCGCCAAGCTCAGCGGCCTGGGATGAGAGCTCGATGAGCTCCTGCGTGTCCGCGAAGTTGCCGGGGGGGTAGTCCAGTCCGGTGGAGAGTCCAAAGGCGCCCTCCTCCATGGCCTCTCTGATGAGGGCCTTCATGTTGGCGATATCGTCAGCGGTGGCGCGGCGGGACTCCCATCCGATGGCGTCGATGCGCACAGGCGAGTTGCCCAGGATGTAGGCGATGTTCACGGCCGCCTTGCGGTCGAACATGCCAAGGTACTGCTCCACGGTGGACCAGCGTCCGGGCAGGGGAGGGTTGCCGTCGAGGCCGGAGTTCAGCTCCACGAAGCGCAGGAAGTCGTCGTGGGACCTGAAGGGGGCGTAGGAGTTGCCGTCAACACCTATGAGCTCCGTTGTGACGCCCTGGCGCACCTTGGGCTCGTGGC
The DNA here is from genome assembly GCA_965197715.1 of Dehalococcoidia bacterium. Taxonomy (GTDB): domain Bacteria; phylum Chloroflexota; class Dehalococcoidia; order Lucifugimonadales; family UBA1127. The sequence continues at coordinate 419,472 of OZ240224.1, read as the reverse complement.
GCGGCTCCGACAGGAGGACGAGGCCAGCGTGCGAGTGCATGTCGATGAAGCCGGGGCTGACGACATGGTAGGTGGCGTCTATGGTCCGGGCCGCCTGCAGAGAGGAGGGGTCGCCCCTGAAGATGCGGAGGACATCGCCCTCGACGCCCACGGCGCCGTAGTAGCCCGGGTTGCCGGTCCCATCGATGATGAGGCCGTTGGTGATGAGGAGGTCTAGCATGCTGCTGTCCGGTCCCCTGCTGCTTTCTTGATCCGGGGTCGCTCATCCGCCGTAGGACGCGGGGCGCTGTTCCTCGGCGGCTTCGACCCTTTCATTCGGCGCAGAACGGTCGGCATTTGCGGCTATCAGGTGGTAAGGACCTCACGAAGCCGGGAGGCAACGATGAGCTCTTCGTCGTCGTTGAGGTTGTGCGCCGTGACTCCGAAGGTGGTGTGGTCATCGGCCCGGAGCCAGATGCGGGGCGAGCCCTCAGCCAGCTCCCGCAGAACCAGGTCCGTTGATTTGCCCAGGGCGCCAGGGTCTATGACGACGTTCAGGCGGAGGCCCCAGGCCGTTTCCAGGGGCACGATCCGGGCCGCGACGCTGGGGACGTCCTGAAGCGCACGCTGGATGGCGACCAGCTTCCGCTCGCAGGCGGCGAGGCGCTCCTCATGGTCGATGGAGAACCAGGACTTGAGGGCGGCCACGACGCCGACGATCTCCTGGCGGTCAACCTTGAGCGGACGCCCGATGGCGCGATAGCCGCTGGTCTCGAAGCCAATGAACCCGTGGGCGGACACGGCCTCCACGAGCTCCCTGCGGCCTGCCGCGACGCCCGTGGAGTGGGGTGCGCCAAAGTATTTTGCGCCGAAGCAGGCGACGTCCGCAGTCTGGGCCAGTCGGCGGAAGTAGTCCAGCGGGAACACCTGTCCAGCTGCGTCCGCGATGACCGGAACGCCGTGGGCGCGGGCGATTCGCACGGTCTCCTCCAGGGACAGGACCGATTCTTCCCAGTCCGGCGCGACGTAGTAGGCCACAGCGGCGGTATCCGGTCCGATGGCCGCCTCGAGCTGCTCCGGCGTCGTGCCGGACTCGTCGCCGACGTCCACGAGCTTGCCTCCGGTGACCGTGAAGCACCGGTCGTAGGCGTACCGCTGGCGCCGTTGGATAAGGACGCGGTGCTTCATCCCGGTGACATCAGGGAGGCGGCCCATCTTCTCGGGGTCCGTCCCGGCCATGGCAGCGGCGACGCTGAGGGCGATGGCCGCGGCGCACCCCGGGGTGACGTATGCGGCTTCAACGCCCAGGGTGCGGGCAATGTACTCGCCCGAGCGCTCCAGGAGCTCCTGCATCTCAACGTAGTGCCGGTTGGCGTCCTCCATCGCGTCGAGCACTTCCTTGCCCAGGATGGAGCCTCCCAGGATGGTGGCGTTGCCGCGGGCGTTGATCACCGGCCGGACACCCAGCTCTTCGTACACGTCGTTGGCAGGCTCTGAGGTCATGATGTCGTCCTCCGTCCGGCTGTCCTGGGTCCAGCCAGGCAAGTGCTCACGGGACCGTCGGCCAGGGCCGATGCTCCGTTGCCGATCAGCCATTCATCGATGGAGGGCATCCCCGCGGTGCGGCGAAGACAGCGGGCCGCCGACGGGCACGCCGCCCCCGCGCTGCTGTCGCGGGGGCATGGGACGGCCGGGGGGTGTGGAGATGCTAGGCCTTGGGCGGGAGGTAGGTCTTGATGACCTCATCCAGTGGCAGGACCTCGCTGTGCAGCACGTTGCGGACTATCCGCAGGGCGTACTCCTTGACCTCGGGGGGCTCGGTCTGGCGGTGGACCATGGTGCAGTCTTCGACGACGACGACCTTGTAGCGGTACTGGAAGGCGTCGGCGGAGGTCCAGAGGACGGTGTTGTCGGTGGAGGCTCCGGCGATGACGACGGTGTCGGCGCCCATGGTGCGCAGCGTGTAGTCGAGGTCGTTGTGGGAGAAGCCGCTGAGGTAGCGCTTGTAGATAGTGATGTCCCGGTCGACGGGCTGCAGCTCCGGAATGATCTCGAGGGCCTCGGTCCCGACCATCATCGTCGCGTTCTCGGCGAGGTGGTCGGAGGGCCTGCGCATGCTGTTGACGTGGATGATCTGGGCGTCGGCGGCGTAGGCGGCGTCCTTGAGGCGCTTGACGCGCTCGACCATCTCGTAGCCGTAGCTGCCGGGCAGCCAGCCGTAGCCCTTTGCCATGTCCAGGATGATGACTGCTGGTTGCATACTATCCTCCTATCGGTTTGTGGTTGGCAGGCGCGCCCATTACGCGCCCGCTCACTTGCGGGAGGGACCCGCCTCTGCACTCAAGCGGGAGGGTCTGGCGGGTTGCGCCTAGGCCCAGCGGACGTTGTTGGAGAAGTCGTAGTCCGGGGAAACGTTGCTGTCGAAGCTCCAGGTGACCCTGGTGCGGTCCCAGCCATCGCCGAAGGTCTTGTCGAGGAAGGAGAGCATGAGCTGCCACGCGTCCTCGGCGCCCTCCGGGCGGTACCGGCCGGGCATGGTGTCATTCAGCCAACCGTGGGGCATGTCACGATAGAGACGGATGTGATAGCTCTTGTTGGCCTTGGACAGGTGGTACTGGAACTGGAGGACGTTGTCCAGGGAGATGACCTGGTCGGCCTCGCCGAAGAGGCCCAGGACGGGGCACGTGATCCCGGCGATGTGAGTCGATATGGGGTTGGGCCGCAGCGGGTTGGGTTCCCACTCCCTGTCCCCGACGCCGCCATACGCCACGATGATGGAGGAGAGGTCGGTCCTGCTGGCGGCGGCGAGGATGGGTTGACGGCCGGTCTGGCAGAAGCCGGCGATGCCGATGCGGTCCGGGTCCACGCAGTCCAGGGAGCGCAGGTAGGCAATGGCCTCATCCAGGTCGCTGAGGGCCTCGTCGTCGGAGATCTCCGACCGGTCGTCTCCGCGGCGCAGGACATCCCGGTCCCCGGTAAAGCGGGAGAACATGTCGGGAGCGAACCCGACGTAGCCTTCCCTGGCGAAGCGGTCCGCGATGTCCGTGGTGTGCTTATCGACGCCGTAGCGTTCGTGGAGGTTGATGACGGCGGGCCGTCTGCCCGGGGCGTCGGGCCTGGCCAGGAAGCCGGTGATCCCCTTGCCAAACGTCACTTCGGTTGCCATGTTTCACCACCCAGTGTCGAGTCCCTCACGAGGGGGCCGGGGCTACTTGGAGTAGGCCCTGGGCTCCAAGACCTGAAGCTTGTCGTCGACGAGGTCCAAGAGCTTGCCGGAAAGGTCCATGCCCGCCTGGGAGGCGAGCACGAAACGCTGCCCCACGCTGTCGGGGCCGGGCATGCGCTGGCGGACCTCCTCCGGCGCTTCTTCCGTGGCGATGGCGGCGCCGGGGTAGACGGTGACGACGCAGACGTTGGAGTCGCGGACCTCCTCGGCAACGAAGGCGGAGAAGATGCGAATGGCCTCCTTGGTGATGACGTAGGAGCCGCCGGTGCTGCCGAGGCCGCCGCCGCCATAGACGTTGAGAACGTGGCCGCCGCCCTGGGACTCCATTTGCGGCAAGACGTTCTTGGTGCACAGGAAGGTCCCGCCGAGATTGGTGCCGATGATGCGTTGCCAGAAGCTCTCTTCCATGTCCCGGAACTTGGGCCAGGGGGGCACGCCCCAGGAGAAGTGGGGGACGATGGCCGCGTTGTTGACCAGGACGTCGATACGGCCGAAGCGGGCGACGACCTGGTCGACCATGGCCTTGACGTCCGCTTCGTTTCGGACGTCGGCGGTGACGGCGAGGGACTCGACGCCCATCTCGCCGAGCTCGCCGGCGGTCTTGTCAGGCGACTCGATGTCGGCGACGGCAACGTTTGCGCCCGCTTGGGCGAAGGTGTGGGAGACGAAGCGCCCGATGCCCTTGGCCCCTCCGGTGATAAGTGCAACCTGCCCTTTCAATACCACAGCCACGCTCCTTCAGTCGTAGAGATGTAGACGAGTGTCCGGCCATAGCTTACACGGCCCGGCATCCGCTGTACACCCATAGAGCAGACGCCCCCGTGATGGGGGCGCCTGCTGTTGCAGCGCGGGGCCCGCCAGCGGCGCGTGTGCGCTGCCGGCGGGTTGCTACATCATGCCCGGTTTGTCCAGCCAGATGGTGGCGAAGTCCAGGTACTCCTGGACGCGCTCCTTGTTGGCCGGGAGTCCCTTGACCCAGGAGCGGTAGGGGGCGTAGGAGAGCCCGCTGTAGGTGGGGACAAACAGGACCTGCTCCACGATCATGTAGTACTCCAACTGCCGCCAGAGGTCGGTGCGCAGCTTCACATCTGACGAGGAAAGCATGTCGCTGATGAGCTGGGAGACCTTTGGGTCCTGGTGCTTCATCCGGGCGGCCGGGGCAAGGTCAAAGGCGTTGAGCCACCCGGACGCGTCCTCCGGGAAGCGGGGGCCGCCCGAGGTTGTGCCCCATTCAGAGTGCCAGTCCGTGGTCTGGCGGGCGGCGCCAAAGGCGGCCTCGTCCAGGAAGTTGAGCTTAACGGTGACTCCCAGACCAATCATGGCGCCGTTGATGTACTCGCCCTGACGGACCCAGCGCCTGGGGAGCATGATGTCGATTTCCAGCCCGTCGCCATAGCCCGCCTCAGCCAGAAGCCGCCGGGCTTCAGCCCGGTCCGCGGTCTTGTTGGGGTTGTACCCGGGCCATGTCAGGAAGTCGGGGCTGTTCAGCGGGTTGGCGGGGTTCAGAATGGTGCCCACCTGCCCATCACCGCTGCTCATGGCCTCAATGGATTCCTCCTTATCCAGCCAGAGGGTGAAGGCCTTGCGCACGCGAATGTCCTGGAGCGGACCGGGCTTGATGGTGTTGAAGGACCAGCCGCCGGTCTGGCCGCCATAGGGGGCGAACCAGACGTCGTCGCCCATGTCTTCGATATACTTGCCTCGCCGCTCTCGATCGGGGTAGTAGGGCGACCCGCGAGCGCCTCCATCGAGGCGCCCAACGCGGAAGGCCGCGTCCATGGCCTGGGGAGAGCCAATGATGAACCACTCGATGCCGTCCAGGTAGGGCATCCGATTGCCGGACTCATCCACTTCCCAGTACTTGTCGAAGCGGGTCGCCTGGACTCGGCTGCCCTTGGTGAAGCTCTTGAAGACGAAGGGCCCCGTTCCGACGTTGTCTATCTCGAGGGGCCTGACGTCCACCTCGCCGCGGTCGAAGAATGGCTGCATCAGGTGCTTGGGGTGTGCGATGGCCATCCGGGGAATGCCCAGCCCCAGGATGTACTGGGGCTGAGGCGAACCCAGGGTGAGGCGGACGCGGTTGCCGGACAGGACCTCGGTCGTTTGCAGGTCTTTGAAGTTCCCCCGGAAGTAGGAGGCGGGGCGCACAACTTTTCCGGCCTTGGCGCCCTTGGAGTTGATGTCAAACCAGAACTTCACGTCCTCGGCAGTGAAGGGCGCGCCATCATGCCAGAGGACGTTGTCGCGGATCTTGAAGGTCCACTGGGTGAAGTCCGTACTGGTCTCCCAGCTCTCCGCCAGTCCGGGGCAGATGGTGTACACGTTGTCCCGGCAGGACGTGACGATGTTGCCGCTGCCAGTCAGGCTGCTGGTGACGTGGGTGTTGTCATAGGTGGCGGTCTGCATGTGGTCCCAGCCCCCTTTGGGGTCGCCGCGGTGGGCCAGTCTGAAGGTTCCACCGTATTGCGGCTCTCCGCAGAGGGACACCGGCGCGCCAAGCCGGCAGTCCTTGCCGCTGCCCGTGGCCATGGCAGAGGGTTCGGTGGACGGGGCCTTCGGGGCCGGAGCGGGAGACTGGCCAGGCATGCTGGCCGCCATGGCCGCCTCCGGCTCCGCGGCCGGCGCGGCGGGGGCAGGCTGGGCGGCGGCAGCGGGCTGCTGGGGCTGCTGGGCCGCGGTAGGGGCTGCGGCGCCGCCGCCGCAGGCTATGCCGGCCAGGAGCAGCAGAGCGAGGGCGCTGAACAGGATGGTTCGAACGGTCATAACGATTCCTCCTTCTGATTCCGGGTTCTTCCTATCCATGAAAACCACTGGCAGCGTTCGGTTGTCCTCCGCGCTGCTTCTCTCCCTTACCATCTTCCTACGATGCAGGCGGCCCACCGGTTCTCCGGCGCGCCGGCTACAGGGCGTAGAAGCGCTGGGGGTTGTCGCCCAGGATCTTGTCCACGGCCTCCGGGTTGACCTTCCCATCCTCACGCAGGCGCTGGAGCGCCAGGAGCTCTGAGGAGGTATCGTTGTGGCCGTAGTCGGTGCCGAGCATGATGTTGCCTTCGCCGGCGTGCTCCAAGACGTAGTCGAGGTCGTCGGTGGTCTGGCAGGCGACGAACATGTTGTTTTCCTTCAGGGTGTCCACGCCGAGCCACCTCTTGCCCTGCTTGGTGAGACGCAGCTGGGCGTCATTGAGGGCGTAGGGGACCCACTGGGAGCTGACCTCGACGAAGCCCCAGCGCACGTCTGGGAACTTTTCTGGAATGCCCTTCATCAGGAGGTCATGGAAGGTGCCGACGATGGTGAGCTTGAACTGGGAGAAGCCGGAGTCCCTGGCGAGGAGGTCCCACATATTGAAGTTGCCCTGCGAGGAGTGGAAGCAGATGGGCATGTCCAGCTTGCCGGCCTCCCGGTAGAGGGGGAAGAAGTAGGAGTCTCCCATGCGCTTGTCGTGCTCGCCGTTGCGCATGAAGACGCCGCAGGCGCCGTGCTCCTTGGCCCAGTGCAGCTCCTCCAGGGACTCGTCCATGCTCATGAGGGGGAGTATAGCGGTCCAGCGCAGCCGGCCCTTGCCCATGTCATGGATGTCCGAGACCCAGCGGTTGTAGCTTCGGCAGAGCGCAAGCTCGGTTTCCGGGCGGCGGGTGAGGGGCCGGAGGAAGATGGTGGGATAGAGGATATGGGTGTCGACGCCGAGCTCATCCATGTGAGCGATGCGCGCGGCGACGTCTGAAGCCTCACGGGTGCCCTCAGTGGTGTCGCTGCCGATGTTGGCGTTCTTGGGGAAGACACGGCCCTCAATCATCCACCACTCGGTAGCCCTCAGGAAGGCGCCGCCCTTCTTCATGACGACGACCTGCGGCATGAGGTCCCGCTCGGACTCGTCGGCGTAGTCCCAGGTGTGCTCATTCTCAACGACGTGGGCGTCGGCATCGATAATGGCCATACGGACTCTCTCCTTGGTGGGATGTGCCTGAGTGATCCCGGTTAGGGCAGGGCCAGCTTACGGACGTTTCGTACCGTGCAGTAAATCACAGACTCAGGTCTGGTGTCAATGCTGGGCAGCTTGCATGTTGTTGCGCAGAAAGATGGTCAACGTCACTGGTCAATGACTCCGACAGTTGGGGTGTGCTCCAGAGATGGCTGGGCGAGTAGCTCGTTGGGGCCCTGGCCTTCTGCCGCAGGTTGGCGCACTCACGGGGAGGTTGGGGGAGCGGCGGGCTTCTTCGGGGGCGTCGCCATGAGCATGGCCATGGCGACGAGGGCAAAGACAACGGCAAAGACGGTGAACACCGTGGCGTAGCTCCCGGTCCGATCTCGCACGAACCCCGCCAGCAGCGGCCCGAGGGGCGATATGACGGCCTGGACGGGGGCGGCGAAGCCGCGGATGGCGCCGATGGACCGGCGGCCGTAGTAGTCGGCGAAGAGGAGACGCTGGGCGATGGTCCAGCCGCCCTGGGCCAGTCCGAACATGATGCCAAAGAGGACTGCCAGGGGATAGGTATCTGCGATGACGATGAAGACCATGGCGACGACGTAGAGGAAGTTGACGATGATTGCCCCGTAACGGACGTGGAGGCGCTCGAGGAGGAAACCCCAACCAAGGCTGGTCACGGAGGAGATGGTGGCGAAGATAGTCGTAACGCTGACGGAGAGGCCGGCAGCGATTCCCCGGTCCTGGAAGTTGGCGATGGCGTGGAGATTGACGGCGGTTTGGGCGAAGCCCACGAAAGCCACGCCGAACATGATGAGCCAGAGGGCGCGGGTGCGCATGGCCTCGCGGAGGGTCCAGGACTCCTCGGCAGGGCGCGGGCGGGTGCCCGGGGCGGTCCCGGCAGCGGCCTGGGGGTCTGGTCCGCGGCCGTCCGGGTAGAGGCCGAGGTCCTCCGGCCGTCGCCGGACGAAGAGGGCCGCGGGAACGCTGATGCCCAGGAAGCTCATTCCGGCCAGGGTGGCGTAGGCGTGCCGCCAGCTGGAGGCGACGATGATGGCGTGGATGATCAGAGGGAGCGTCGCCTGGCCGGCGCGGAGGCCGACCCCGGCAAAGGCCGTGGCCCGGCCCCGCTTGTAGATGAACCAGTTGGCGATGGCGACGGCGATGCCGGACTGGATGCCCGCGATGGCCACGCCGCGCCCAACGCCGAAGAAGGCCCAGAAGTGCCACGGCTGCGTCATGGCGGCCAGGCCGAGCATACATCCGGCGATGAGCATGCCGGAGACGACCATGGGGGCGCGGGCCCCGCGGCGGTCCAGGAGCACGCCGATGGAGGCGGAGAAGACGGAGCCGGCGAAGCTACCGGTGGTGAAGGCCAGGGATATGGTGGTGCGGGTCCAGCCGAGCTCGTCACCGATGGGCCGTACGAAGACGGCGAGGACGGGGCCGAACATGGTGGCTGAGGCGAAGCTGGCGACGGCGGCGGAGATAACAATGCTCCAGCCGTAGTAGGAGCCTCGAAAGGGCCAGACGGTGGGGACCACGGGGGAGGGCCGAGCCGGGTCGGGCCGCTCCGGTCTATTGCTTGCCATGTGAATGCACCATCGCCCCTTTGCTTGGGAGGCCTACGCTGCGGCGGCGGAAGGGTGGGCACACCACGGGGGCCTCTGCGTAGGGAGGCCCCCGTGGTGAATCGCTATCGTGTCCCGGGAATCAGGCCGGCAGGGCCGAACAGGGCGGCGCCAGCCGTTCCCGGACGTAAGGCTAGGACCCGGCGGCGGGCAGGGCTGCCTTTACCTTCTCGGCAGCCTCCGGGGTCACCCAGGTGGTCCACCGGTCCTCGTAGGTCTGGAGATAGTAGACGGCGACCTTTTCCCATTCGCCACCGGTCTCGTTCTCCACTCCCCAGGCCGCGGCCGCGCTGACCTCTTTCGTACCCACGTTGATCTTTCTGAAGAAGTCAACGAGCTCAGGCGGCTTTTCGAGGAAGCTCTTGTGAGCCGCCACCTTTGTGGGCTGAGTCTCGTAGGCGCAGCCCTGCGTCGGAATGTAGGCTTTGTCGTCCTTGGCTTTGAGCAGCTCGTCCCAGCAGGCCTGATTCCAGGCAGGCTCTTCCAGGACATGCCAGTCATAGCCGCCGAAGATGCTGGTGGGGGCCCAGTAGTAGCCGAAGACGGGATCATCGGTCTTCTGAGCTCCAATCAGGGCTGCGTCCAGTGCAGCGGCGGAGCCGGGGGAAACCACGTTGTAGTACTCGTCCAAGCCGTAGGCTGTAAACTTGGCCCGGTTGATCTCCGTGCACTGCCAGCCGATGATGCAGTTGTAGAAGACACCCTTGTTGGGGTCCTCCGGGTCCTCGAACAGCTTGACGACTTCGGGCCGCTTCAGGTCCTCGATGGTCTTAACGTTGTGCTCCTCCGCGACCCACGTGGGAACGACCCAGAACTGGTCGCCGCCTCCATAGATGTCGCCAAGTTCCACGACGCTGCCTTCGGTGGTTACCTTGTCCCACCATTCCTGGAAGTTGCCAGGCCATGCCTCGATGTTGATGTCAATGTCGCCCTGCTCGAGGGCAGTCTGACCCATGACGGTGTTGACCACGACCTCTTCGACCATGTGCCCATAGCCCTTCTCGACGATGAACTTGGCGATGGCGTTCTCGATCCAGTTGGTCTCGAAGGTGTTGTCCTGGAGCCTGATGGTCAAGGGCTCCGCCTCACCGCCGCAGGCGGCAAAGAGGGCCGCCAGGATGAGGGCTGCAGGCAGCACTAGGAACCGTCTCCACTTGTACACGCTGTCAATCATAGATTCCTCTCCTCTCGGACTATCTGGTTGGACGACACGGGTTGTTACTCCCGTCAGTTGATGGCGAGTTTCCGGTCCCAACACCTCCTTCTTATCATTTCACGATGGGTCCCCGGGCCATGGCCAAAGGCGCGGGCTATTCGGCGGACTTTATGGGCTGCCGCGACCTGGCGAAGCCCTGGGTGACGCGGTCCAGGATGATGGCCATGATGACGATGCCCACGCCCCCGATGAGGCCGCGGCCGACATCCAGCCGCGCAATCCCGTTGAGGACCTCTACGCCCAGGCCCTTGGCGCCGATCATGGAGGCGATGACCACCATGGCAAGGCTCATCATGATGGTCTGGTTGAGGCCGGCCATGACGGTGGGAAGAGCCAGGGGTATCTGCACCTTGAACAGGAGCTGACCGGTGGTGGAGCCGAAGGCCCGCGCCGCCTCCAGGACGCTGGAGTCAACCTGGCGGATGCCGAGGTTGGTCAGGCGGATTATGGGAGGGACAGCGTAGATCAGTGTGGCGACGACAGCCGGGACTTTACCCAGGCCAAAGAGCATCAGGACGGGGATGAGGTACACAAAGCTGGGCATGGTCTGCATCATGTCCAGGACGGGGCGTTGCAGGGCGTCGAAGCGGTCCCATCGTGCGGAGAAGATGCCGGCGGGAACGCCAAGGACAACGGCGAGCAGAGTGGCAACCATCACGAGCGCGAGGGTCGACATGGCCTGGTCCCACAGGTTCAGGAACCCCAAGGCCAGCATCATGGCTGTCGCCATGATGGCAAATCGGCGTCCGACCATCTGGTAGGAGATGAGCACCACGACAACGACCACGACCCACCAGGGCAGCAGCTGCAGCCATTTCTCCAGGGGGACGAGGAGATAGCGGAGAAGCACGATGTTGATGGCGCTGAAAAGCGGGTCTCCAGTCACGACGATCCAGTCGACTCCCCTGTCCACGGCCTTGGAAATGGGCGAACCCACGAGGACTGCTTCAGGGACATCGACGAGACCGGGGGCGAGGGGGAGAAGGCTCCCCGCGAGCAGGGCCAGCCCAATGAACAGTATCCACTTGGGGAGAGTGAGGACAACTCTGAGGGGACGAGGGAGACCCTCCACGAAAGAAACGGCGGGCGCTTCCAAGGTCGAATCCGGGGCGGCCTTCGCGCCGTTGGCTGAGGATTGCGTCAGAGACGGTGTTTCAGATTCCGCCGTTTGGGCGCCTGGTGTTCCGGCCATTTAGCTAGGCCTCCTGTTCTCGCCGACCTGCCTTCCGGGAGCTCGACGGTCCGTTGCCGACCAGTCTTCTTGGGGCTGGGGCGAGGTCTGTCAACTGTTGGTCCTGTTGTTCGTTGTCTTCAATCTAGTCTGCGGTCGGGAGCGGGGAAGCTTCTGCCGCTTCCGCGCTCGCTTCCTCATTGGCGCCGGTGGCGGCCATGCTGGTGAGGATCGCCGCGCGGTGAACCTCGCCGAGGAGGCGGCCCCGCTCATCGACAACGGCGATAGGGCCGTCGTAGACGGCAGCCATGGGCACGAGCTCTTCCACAAGGGTCTGGGGGGCCACCCTGGGCCAGTCCGCGTTGACCGCGCCGGCCAGGGTGACTGCGCCGCGGCGGGCGGATTCCGCGGCGTCGTCGAGGGTGAGGAAGCCCAGCAGGCTGCGGCTGTGGTCGAGCACAAAGGCGTGGTCAACGTCGTTGCTGCGCATGATCTCCATGGCGACCCTGGGCCCCTGCCATCCGTAGACCACGCTCTCCGGGGCCTGCATGATGCTCTCAGCGCCGAGGACTTTTGCCTTGGACACATCCCGGACGAACTGGCCGACATAGGCGTCGGCCGGGAGGGTGACGATCTCTTCGGGCGTCCCCTCCTGGATGATTTCGCCGTCACGCATGATGGCGATACGGTCGCCGAGCTTGAGGGCCTCGTTGAGGTCGTGGGTAATGAAGACGATGGTCTTGTGGAGCTGCTCGAGGAGGTTGACCAGCTCATCCTGCATTTCGCGGCGGATGAGTGGATCGAGGCCGCTGAAGGGTTCGTCCATCAGGAGGATGGGGGGGTCTACTGCCAGGGCGCGGGCGATGCCGACGCGCTGCTGCATGCCGCCGCTGAGCTCGCCCGGGTAGTTCTGCTCCCAACCATCGAGGCCAACGCGCTTGATGACTTCTTCCGCCGTTGCGTAGCGTTCGGTCGTGCCTATCCCCTGGACCTCCAGGCCGTAGGCCACGTTATCCAGGACCTTCTTGTGCGGCATGAGGCCGTAGTGCTGGAAGACCATCCCCACCTTGCCTCTACGCAGCTTGATGAGTTCCCGGTCGCTGTACTGAATAATATCCTCGCCATCTACCTCAATGGCGCCGTGGGTAGGTTCGATGAGGCGGAGCAGACAGCGGACGAGGGTAGACTTGCCGGAGCCCGAGAGGCCCATGACGACGAAGACTTCGCCCTCATGGACGTCAAAGCTGACGTTGCGAATAGCGACAACGTGGCCGGTTCGGTCCAGGATCTCTCGCCTGTCGGCGGCGGCGACCCACTCCTCGCTGCGGAGGGAATCGGCGTGGGGGCCGAAGATCTTCCACAGACCGCGGACGGATATACGGACATCCTTGCTCTCCGCAGTAGCCACTGTGACACCTCTTCCTGGCCCCGAGGGCCCCCACCCACCCGCACAGCTACGCCACGCGCTGCAAAATGAGACAAGGGTAGATCGACTTGGGATGGGGGAGACGGGGGAGGCTGCGGGCTGGCCCCCACAGCACTAAATCTTCATCCACTGTATTGCAGTGGGCCTACCTTATCCAACCCATTCTTGTTTGTCAACCCGCCCCCGTATGTAAGAGCGCCCTTCTTTTTCGGAGGTTTTTCACGGGTGCAGCTCCCCATTTTCGGGCGGTGCTCGATCCGGGGCGCCGAGTGCGGCGGGGGCTCCACGCCTCCTAGACCATGGTGCGAATCGCTCTCAGTCGGACGCTGGCGATGAGGATGAGGACCGTTCCTATCGCGCCGCCTGTCAGGATGGCCAGAGAGCTTCCGTAGAGCTGGGCCAGGACGCCCGCGATGAGGCTACCCAAGGGGACCAGGCCATGGTCCATCATATACAGGCTCATCACGCGCCCGCGAAAGGCGTCGGGCGTGATGGTCTGTAGCACGGTGTTTACGAGGGTGTGGAACAGCATCTGGGCGGCCCCGACCCAGGCGATCACAACTATCGCGACGGGCATGAGGGCCGCCTGGGAAAAGGCAATGACGCCCAGGGCGGAGAGGACCCCAGTGGCGAGAACCAGCCACCCCTTCCGCTGCACATCGCCGACGGACACCAGGATCATGGGTCCGAGCAGGGCGCCGGCGCCGAAGCCGGAGTAGAGGATGCCCAGCCCATCCGGTCCAACGCCGAGCACGTCCTTGGCGAACACGGGCATGAGGCCCGTTGTGAAGGGCATGAGGAAGATGGAGGGGATGATGGTCAGCAGAATCAGCGCGAGGATGGTCTGCTCCTTCAAGACGTAGTCGATGCCCTCGCGGAAGCTGGAGAGCGTGGAGACGCGGCGCGATCTCTCCTCTTCGTTCTGCTGCTGCACGCGCATGGGCAGCACGACGACGACCACCATGGCGAAGCACACAGCCTGAAGCAGGAAGTTGTTGCCGGGGCCGAAGAAGGCGATGAGCAGGCCACCCACGGCAGGGCCGATGACCCGATTGACGTTGAAGGCGGAGGTGATGAGCACGACAGCGTTGAGGAGCTCATGCCGCGGGACCGTATTGGCCACGAGAGCCTGCCGCACGGGGTGGTTCACGGCCCAGCCGACGCCGCTCAGGAAGGTGAATACGAAGAAGTGCCAGACGCGGAGGAGGTCGAAGAGGATGAGAAAGGCGAAGACCAGGGCCAGGAGGGCGAGCATGATCTGGGTGGAGATGAGCAGCCGCCGTCGGTCCATGCGGTCGCTGAGCACGCCGCCGATGGGCCCGGCGAGGAGGAAGGGGAGGGTCCGCGTCCCGTGCAGCGCACCAACGAGGAAGGCGGAGCTGGTCATTTCATACATGAGCCAGCCCAGGGTTATCTGTTGGATCCAGTTGCCGGCGCTGGCGAAGAGGGTGCTAAACCAGAGAAGGCGGAAGTCGCGGTGCTTGAGGGATGAGAAGGTCTGCAGACGGGTGAGGAGTGACCCGGGTTTCTCAGGTGCGCCGGTGTGGGCCACAGGACTCCTCAGGTCAGTTGGGGAAGATGGGCTCTGGCCGGAGGCCCGTGGGGATTATAGACCAGGGCTGATTGGTCGGCAACGGAGCCTGCCTCTGTCGGGTCCGCCGTCCGGCTGGTAGAGGCACTCGGTTGACTGCCCCCGGGACTTGCAGCCTTGGGGCAGGCGCCCGAGGAGTCGCGTGTCTCGATAGGCGACGGATTGGGAGCCCTGTGAGGGGCAGGGGATTTCACCGTGTAGAATACAGCGGACTCGAGTAGTTCCCAAACCTGAACGGAGGTGAGTATGCAGGCATCAGAGGCGAACGAGCATCCCCGGATGGGGACAGGGCGGGGGAGGTTGGAGGGCAAGGTGGCGCTGGTGACGGGGGCCGAAGCCGGCATCGGGCGGGCGTCGGCACGGCTCTTCGGTCGAGAGGGTGCGAAGGTGGTGTGCGTGGACATTCAGGAGTCGGCGAGCGTCCGCACTGACGAGCTGATACGCCAGGAAGGCGGAGAGGCGATCTTCGTCGAGGCGGACGCGACGTCGCGCCCGGACTGCGATCGAATGATTGCAACCGCCGTAGACCAGTTCGGCGATCTGGACATCCTGTACAACAACGTGGGCAACGGCGTCAGCGGACGGTTGGGGGACCTGACGGACGACCAGTGGCACTGGGTCTTCAACATAACGCTCAACGGGGTCTACAACGGCACGAGGGCGGCGTTGCCGCATTTCCAGCGGCGGGGTCGAGGGACCATCGTGAACACGGCGTCGACGCACGGGCTGCTGGCGACGCAGCGGTCACCCGCCTACTGCACGTTCAAAGCGGCGGTAGTGATGCTGACGAAGCAGCTGGCGCTGGACTACGGGCCCGAGATCCGGGTCAACTGCATCTGCCCAGGGCCGACGGCGACGCCCCGGTACCTGCGGGGCCTGGCCGCGGCTGACGACCCGGAGCGGCAGCGGGCCATGCGGGAAGAGCGGGTCGCGGCGCTGAAACGGCTGGCGGGAGCGGAAGAGATCGCGTACGGCGTCCTGTTCCTGGCGTCGGACGAGGCATCCTACGTGACTGGCCACGCGCTGGTCGTGGACGGGGGTCAGACCATCGACGTCTAGGTCGCTGGCGCGACGGCTTGTGGGCGTGGGAGGAGGCGGACGGTGGGCTGGAGACCTGCCTCACTCCGTGTCATCGGGCGTGACGAGAGGGAGGGGCGCCCGCGCAGGAGCGAGTCCTAGACCGGCTCGAGGGGGCGGTGGGGCTCCGGGGGGAGCTCGACACGGATTTCGTCGTCCGGGGCCACTTCGCCGCCGGTGACGACGATGCCCATGATGCCGGCCTTCCGCACCAGGTTGCCCGCTTCGTCCCGGTCCAGCACGGCCTGAAGGAGGCCAGGCTGGATGCCGTCAAGCTGGGCGCAGGGATTCCGCAGGCCGGTGACCTCCACGACGGCGTCTCGCAGGTGGAGGCGCGTGCCGGTTGGAAGGCCGAGCAGGTCGACGCCGCGGGTGGTGATGTTCTCGCCCATCCGGCCGTGGGAGACGTCGAAGCCGGCCTCTCTCAGCTCGTCGTAGAGCTCAGCGTGGATGAGGTGGACCTGCCGAAGATTGGGCTGCGTGGGGTCGCGCTGTACGCGGATGCGATGCTTGACGGTCACCCCGGCGTGTGCGTCGCCCTCGACTCCGAGGCCCGCGATCAGCCGTAGCTTCTCCTGGTTCGGTTTGCCCATGGTGTGGGTCGAGCTGCGGTTGACGGAGATGACCGTTCCGTTCATCCGTGTTCCTCCTGCTGGCGTTTGTCGTGAGCCCGGCGTCCCGTGGATGGGCGCAGGGGCAATAGCCGGGGGCGCTAACGAGGCCGCCACTCCTGGAGCTTGCCGACGAACCATTCGGCGCTTCGGATGAGGCCGAAGCCGGAGAAGACCTTTTGCATCAGGACGCGGTGCGTCTCCTGGTCAGAGGAGAAGGTGGCGTCCTCGATGAAAATGACGCCCACGTCGTGGTCCCTGGCGGAGTACGCGGTGGAGGCGATGCCCACGTTGATGCCGCCTCCGATGAGCGCGATGGTGTCGATGCCCGCGCAGCGCAGCTCCAGGTCCAGCGCGGTCTGGTGAAAGGCGCTCCAGCGGTGCTTGAGGAGGACGACGTCCTCCGGCGCGGGCGCAAGCTCATCGACGATCTCGGCCTCCCAGGTGCCGCCGAAGCTTCCGGGGGGGACCCAGGTATAGGCCTCCGGATCGGGCCGGGGGTTCCCGTAGGTGCCATCGGCAATGCGCGGAGGAAAATCTCTGCCATCGGCGCGATGGTCGGGCTTGACGTAGAAGAGGGGCATGCCGCGCTTTCGGGCCTCTTCCTTGATGCGGACAGCGTTCGCAAGGCCCTGTTGCCACTGCTGAAGCTGCGGGCCTCCCGCCCGCTCTGCGTTGTTGGCGCCGTAGTTGACCATGTCGAAGAAGAGGACACCCGTGGTGTCCATGCTGAGCCTGCGGGCGTTCATGGCCTCCTCCTGTGTGGACTGTCGTCGATGGACACGGCGGCTGCGAGAGCCGGCAGCCATGGGGAACCGGCCGCCTCATCATGGGCGAGCCAAGGTGGGTTGTCAAACTCGTGGTCCAGGGCCGCCGCAGCCGGCGGCGTGTTTGGCTGATAGGCGCGGCTCGGGTGCTCGCGCGCGGGGCACCGGCCGGAGAGGGGTCGCAGACCCTGGTGCGGCAACGGTGCTACACTTGCCTATCGGCACTCCCAACTCAGGCTCCAACGCGAGGCCGTTCCTTGCGGCGGAGACTTCTTGTACAACAGGAGGGAACCATGGCCAGAACGCCCCCAGTCAGCAGAGACGCCGTTCCCGAGGACAAGCGCGCTGCATTCGACGTCATAGTGCAGGAACGAGGCGGGGTCCCCACGGAGGGGCCCGGCTCCGTCCTGATAAACGCGCCGGACACGGCGCAACGCGCCTTGGGACTCGCACTCTTCCTACGCTCGGAGACCTCGCTGGAGCCTCGGATACGGGAACTGGCCATGCTGTTGGCCGCGAGGGAGAACGACTGCCAGTTCATCTGGAACGCGCATGCCTCGTATGGACGCCAGGCGGGGCTACGGGACGAGGTCGTAGACGCGCTGCGGGACCGGAAGGAGCTGCCCAGCCCAGCGGCGGACGAGGCGGCAGTGGTGGAATACGGGCAGCAGCTCTTTCGCACGCGCCGGGTGAGCAAGGAGGCCTTCGACGCGGTGGTGGGCCACTTTGGCGTCGCGGGCACGACGGAGCTGACGACGCTCCTGGGGTGCTACACCATGCTCGCCTTCAACATAAACGCCTTCGAGGTGGAGCTGCCGGCGGAGCGCACCGAGGAACCGCTGCCCGTGTAGGACGCGGCAACCCAGAGAGGGAGAAAAGAGCGGCAGCCGCCGGAGGTGCGGGGGCCTCAGGCGGCTGCACAGGAACGGAATGAGGATTGCTGGCGACCCGGATGGGATTCGAACCCACGATCTTCGCCGTGACAGGGCGATATGTTAGGCCACTACACCACCGGGCCGCGATTCACACCTCGATACCAAGACTCGCAGGTTATTGGCCGAGCTCCCGCTGGAGGCCCTGCCAGTCGGTGTCAATCTCACCATCGTAGAAGCGATCCGGGTTTTCCACAGCCCAGATCTGCTTTCGGATCACAAAGTTGTCCGGCTCAAGAACCATCCCCCTGCGCCAGAGGGCCACGGCCTCCTCCTTCTTGCCTTCCCGGAGGAGGTCCATGCCTCGTCGGAAGCTCTGCAGGGCCTCCGGGCGCTTGATGGAGAGGTCCCGGCCGGTGGGCGGGGCATCGGTCAAATCCCGGGGTGGGAGGCCGTCGGCCCAATGTCGAGCGAGGCGGGCGAACTCGGGCGTTTGGATGTTAAAGTTGCCGAGCCTTACGTACTGGACCAAGCCCTCTTCGTCGACGAAGACGCCGTTGGGAATGGCCTTGAAGTCAAAGGCCTCCGCCAGGAGGTTGTCCGAATCCACCGCGCACTGAAAGGTTGCCTGCGCCCGCTCCAGGTAGGGCGCCGCCTTCCGGGGGCCTTGGGCGTCGACGGCCACGGCGAGGAACTCAGCCCTATTGTGGTCCATCCCCTTCACAAACTCCTGCCAGACCGGCAGTTGATTCCGGCACACTCACCAGGAGCTCCACATGAAGATGATAAGCCGCCTGCCCCGGAAGCTCCGGAGGCCCACTGTGCCGCCATCGACGGTTGGCAGCGTGATGTCCGGGACACGCTCGCCCACCTGGACGGCCTTTCGGGAAAGCGCGCTCAAAGGACACCTCAAGTACCGGGGTAGATGCTAGAAACTATCGTAGCGCGTGCGGTTGGAGGTGTAAAGCCTGGCTCTTGGGGAGAGGCAGGTCGACACGACGTGACGACGGCGATAGAGTGGGGATGCACGGAACATCTCCAGGACGGATGTTTTTGGGCGTCAAGACGTGGGAGGAAGAAGCGGCGATGCGCGGAGAAGCTGGCGCGGAGTGCACTGGGGCGCATCGGCTGCATTCAGGGCCGCGCGGCGGGGACACGGCGCATGGTGAAGGGGGAGGAGCGCGGCGCGGATATGCAGAGAGGGCTGGAGCTGTTCGGCCTGCACGGAGGTTAGGGAGGGCCCTATGACGTCGGCAGTCTCACGTGAGGGCGCCACTCCAGACGTGGAGCGGGTGACGCTGAACATCGACGGGATGACGTGCGCGTCGTGCGTGCTCCACGTGGAGCACGCACTGATGGGCGTCGCGGGCGTGGAGCAGGTGCGGGTGAACCTGGCAACGGAGAAGGCGACGGTGGAGTATGTGCCGGGAGCGGCGTCGCTCGACCGGTTCAGGAGCGCAGTTGCGGAGGCGGGATACACGGTGGAAGGCGTCGGCGGAGAGGGCACGAGTGAAGGGGAGGTGGAGCGGCTGTCCAGGACCAGGGAGATCCGGGGTCTGCGGAACAGGTTGGCCCTCTCCCTGGCTCTGGGGGCGGTGATCTTCGTGGGGAGCTTCAGGGAGCTGTTCCCCTGGGCGCCCGGGCCGCT
The DNA here is from genome assembly GCA_965197715.1 of Dehalococcoidia bacterium. GTDB lineage: Bacteria > Chloroflexota > Dehalococcoidia > Lucifugimonadales > UBA1127. The sequence continues at coordinate 400,335 of OZ240224.1, read as the reverse complement.
CCAAAACGCATACGTGCTGTGGGCGCTGGCGACGCCGGTGCAGTTCTGGGCTGGTTGGCAGTTCTACAAGTCCGGCGTGGGAGCGGTCTGGCACCGGACAGCGAACATGCACACCCTCATCGCGCTGGGGACGAGCACAGCCTACTTCTTCAGCGTCGGCGTGACGCTGCTCCCTGAAGCGTTTGCCGCGCGAGGGATAGAGCCGCAGGTGTACTTCGACACGTCCAGCATCATCATCGGTCTGATCCTCCTGGGAAGGTACTTGGAGGCACGGGCGAAGGGGGAGACTTCCGATGCCATCCGCCGGCTGATGGGGCTGGAGGCCAAGACGGCCCGGGTGCTGTGCGACGGCGCCTGGCGGGACGTGCCGTTGGGGGACGTGTCGCCGGGGGACGCGGTGCTGGTGCGCCCCGGCGAGAAGGTGGCGGTGGACGGCGTGGTGGTGGAGGGGGCGTCCAGCGTCGACGAGTCAATGCTCACGGGCGAGAGCCTGCCGGTAGAGAAGGCGGTGGGCGCCCAGGTCTTTGCGGCGACGCTGAACCAGACGGGGGGCTTCACGTTCCGGGCGACGAGAGTGGGCGGCGACACCGTCCTTGCCCAGATCATCCGGCTGGTGGAGGAGGCCCAGGGGTCGAAGGCGCCCATCCAGCGCCTGGTGGACGTGGTGGCGTCGTACTTTGTGCCGGCGGTCATCGCGGTGGCGTCCTTCAGCTTTGTGCTGTGGACCGTCATTGGGCCGGAGCCGGCGCTGGTGTACTCGCTGCTGACGTTCGTGGCGGTGGTCATCATCGCGTGCCCCTGCGCCCTGGGGTTGGCGACGCCGACGGCGATCATGGTGGGGACGGGCAAGGGGGCCGAGTTCGGGGTCCTCATTCGCAGCGCCGAGGCGTTGGAGCTGGCCCACAAGACGACGGCAGTAGTGCTGGACAAGACAGGGACACTGACTCGAGGCGTGCCCCGAGTTACGGACGTGGTGGCCGCAACGGAGACGGAGGAGGAGCTGCTGCGCCTGGCGGGATCGGCGGAGCGGGGCTCCGAGCACGCCCTGGGAGGGGCCATTGTGGCGGCGGCGCTGGAGCGGGGCATCGTGCTGGAGAGCCCAAGGGCCTTCAATGCTGTGGCAGGAATGGGGATGGTGGCGGAGGTGGAGGGTCGAACGGTGGTCATCGGCAACGAGGCCCTGCTGGAGTCCCACGGGGTGGGCTTGGACGGGACCAGGGAGCGCGGGGCGGAGCTTTCGGCGCAGGGGAAGACGGTCATGTTTGCAGCAGTCGACGGTCGGCTGCTGGGTATGCTCGCGGTGGCGGACACCCTGAAGCCGGAGGCGAAGGGGGTCGTCGCGCAGCTGCGGGGCATGGGCATCGAGACGATCATGCTGACCGGGGACAACCGCAGGACGGCGGAGGCGGTTGGCCGGGACCTTGGCATCGACCGGGTGCTGGCGGAGGTGCTGCCCCAGGACAAGGAGGCGACGGTGCGGGGGCTGCAGGAGAGCGGCAAGGTGGTGGCCATGGTGGGAGATGGCATCAACGACGCGCCGGCGCTGGCGCGGGCGGACATTGGCATCGCGATGGGGACGGGCGCGGACGCGGCGATGGAGGCGGCGCAGGTGACGCTGATGCGCGGTGACCTGCGGTCGGTGCTGACGGCGTTCAGGCTGAGCAAGGCGACGATAGGGACGATCCGACAGAACCTGTTCTGGGCTTTCGGGTACAACACGGCGCTGATACCGGTGGCCGCCGGGGCGCTGTACCCGCTCTTCGCGGCCCTGGGGGGGGTACCGGGCTGGCTGCAGCCGTTCTTCGGCGAGCTGGGTTTCCTCAACCCGGTGCTGGCGGCGCTGGCAATGGCGTTCAGCTCTGTGTCGGTGGTGGGGAACTCGCTGCGGCTGCGGGGATTCAGAGCGGTGCAGTAGGAGCGGGGAGAGCGCGATGGGGCGGCGCTTCGGCACGCCGCACGAGTGAGCAAGGAGTGATTCGAGGCCAGCCAAGGAGGAATTCGCCATGACGAGTCGGCTGCTGGGGTTTCTGCGCAAGGCTGAAACAGCCGAGGACCCGGTGTGCCACATGGACGTGGACACGAGGAAGCCGCCGGGAGGGACGCACGAACACAAGGGCGTCACGTACTACTTTTGCGGGCCCGGCTGCCGGGTGGCGTTCTCGAGGGAGCCCGAAGCGTACCTGTCCGGTGAGAAGAAGATGGAGATGTAGGGGAGGCGGTCCTCCTCGGCTGAGGGTGGGTACGCTCGGCAACTCCTCCGTTGGGGGCGCGGCTAGCGCCAGGCGTCGTCAGGGGGGAACACGTTGGAGGCTACGCGGCGCACGACGGGGCCGTCGAACCACTCCTGAACGGTGCTGCGCCATTTGAGGTAGTGAGGGGCCTGCCGATGCGCCTCGAGGGCGGCCTCATCCTTGTAGACTTCGTAGAGGTGGATGGCGTTGGGGTCTTCGGCGTCCTGGAGGACGTCGAAGCGGAGGCATCCGGGTTCGTCCTTGTTGGAGCCTACGGCGTCGCCGTGGAGCGCCTCCATGAAGGCGTCCTTGTGTTCCGGCTTGATTTTGATGGTCACGATCAGGGCGTGCATGGTCTCTCCTCTCTGCGTGTTGGTTGGGACTCTAGGATACACTGGTGTTCGCGGTCCATGCTGACTCTTCGACGGGATTCGCGTCCGGGCGGACGCACCCTCAGTGGTGTTCGGCTGGCCGCGTCCATCCCGGCGGGGTCCGAGCGCGGCAGGGGCAGCGCGGCGGGTTGTCGCGGGGCCTTCACGCGGGCGGGTCCTCGTTGGGGCCCAGGGCTTTCAGGTCCTGTGCCAGCTTCTTGACCCATTCCTGCGCGGGGACGGTGAGAGGAACGACGATTTCCAACTCGCCGTCGGGCAGCCGCCTGACGGAGCCGGGGTCCTCCTTTTCCAGGGGGACGCTGACGGACTCGCGGTCGATGCCGAGGGCGTCAGTGACGGCGAAGACGAGCTGCATGTCCGCCATTCCGATGACGTCGTCTGTCATGAACTCTCACTCACCTCAGGGAAAGCCGGGCCGCCTGCTGACGCGGCTCCGGAGGGTTTCGACAAACTTGAGGGTGCCCCAGGACGGGAGCTGCCAGAGGGACTCGTCCTCCTTGGGCACGTTGTGCGCCATGATCTGATAGCCGGTGACCTTGCCCTTGGCCCCCATGACGAGGGCGGCGACCCCGCCGGCAATGGCGAGGAAGGATGTGATGAGACCCCAGGTCACGGCGAGAACCAGGCCGCCGATGAGCAGCACGCTGCCGATGATCATAAAGTAGTGGTGGGTGGACTTGACCTCGTCCACGCCGATGAGGCGCTCCAGCGGCAGCGCGTGGGCGCCCGCGCCCTCCGGGCCCTCCTCATACCGCACGATCCTGAGGGAGGTGAGGTAGAAGGGCGGATGCTCGGAGACGATCATCTCGCCGGCCATCAGATGCTGGTGAACGCTCATGCTGACTTCACGGGCGGCTCAGGCTGTGGTCCCGGGGTCGGCGAGGGCATCGGTCATGCGCTTGGTGTAGGAGTCTTCCACCTCGATGATGTGCTCGAGGACCTGGCGGGGGGACCACTCACCGTCGGCGGGGGCCTGATCAAGCTCCTCATCCGTGAGGCCGAGGAGGAGCGCCTCCAGCTCGCCCCTGGCGGCCTGAAGGCGGCCGAGGATGAGCTGGGCCTCTGATTGGAACCGTCCGATGCCGTTGAGGGTCTTCACCATGTGTACGGTGTGCTCTATCTCATGGGTGACGAGGCGATAGAACATGAAGCGCAGGTTTACCTCGCGCTGGCCGTAGGTGGTGGGGGCCAGCATCTTGTCTTCGGCGACGCCGGCGAGGAGCTCTTGAACGCCGGCCCGCTGCGCTCGCATCTGGTCCAGGATTTCCGCTACTGCTCCCACGGTTTCCCTCCTTGCGTGAGTATCGGCGATGGGACGGGGGCTGATCCGGCGCTAGGCGATGGTACGGCCGCCGTCCACGTAGATGGTCTGGCCGGTGACGTAGTTGGCGGCGTCCGAGGCGAGGAAGAGGGCCAGGTACCCGACTTCGCGAAGGTCTCCGGGTCTTCCAAGGGGGACGCTGCCCTTTGCCTGCTCCCTGGCGCGCTGCATCCGCTCCGGCGTGGACTGGGCCGGGTCCGGGAAGGAGCCGGGGGCGATGCAGTTGACGGTGATGCCGTAGGGGGCCCACTCCAGGGCCACCGTCTCCGTGAGGCGTGAGAGGCCGGCCTTGGCGGCGGAGTAGCCCGAGGAGTTGGCGCTGCCGCGGCGGCTTGCGAAGGAGCCGACGTTGATGACCTTGCCACGCCGGCGCTGGAGAAGGTGGGGTCCGACGGCGCGGCACCCGAGAAAAGCCTCGGTGAGGTTGATGTCGATGACGTAGCGCCATTCGTCGTCGGAGACGGGGTCGCCGGCCGGGTCATCGGGAAGCGGCACGATGGGCTTGTTGACGGAGTCGCCGACGTTGTTGACCCACACGTCGATGCTTCCCCAGCGTTGAAGGGCCGCGGCCACGGTGCGGTCCATGTCCGCGCCCTTGGTGGCGTCGGCTGTCAGGGTTTCGATGGGGCGTCCGGCTTCGGCCATGGCCTTGGCCAGGGGGTCCAGGTAACGGTCCGTGAGGGCGGTGACGAGGACGTTGGCGCCGGCCTCCGCGAGCACCTCAACGATGCCCTTGCCGATGCCGCGGCTGGCGCCGGTGACAACGACGTTGCGGCCGGTGACGTCAAACTCCTTGAGCACTGCTCCTCCCGCGACTGGTGGATCGGGAACGCACCCGTTGCGGCGTATGGTACAGAAGGGAGGGCCCGGCGTCCATCTGCCCCACTATCGTCATTCCCGCGAGCGGAGACCTTTGCACAACCGTCGTCCCCGCACCCACCCGCCGTCAGTCCCGCACACCCCAACTGTCATTCCCGCGAAAGCGGGAATCCAGGGGGAGGGGCCCCAGGGTGGCGGGAGTTGCCTTAATCGCACGACCTCGTCCTCCACGAGGAGTTACGCAAAGGTCTCCGGACGCAGGAATCCAGGGGCGGCAAGGCGGCCCAGCGCGGAGCATCACCCACCCCCGTTGCGACCACGCAACTTTCCCCAGCGTGGCCGTCGCGCCAGCGACCGGGACTCAGGCCGTGTCGTCCGTGAAGGCCATGACCTGGTCGATGGAGGAGGCGCCGGAGAGGAGCATGACGAGGCGGTCGATGCCGAGGGCGACGCCGCTGGCGGGGGGCACGGAGGTCAGGGCTTCGAGAAAGGCCTCGGGCATGGGGTAGACATCGCGGCCGGCCTGGCGCCTCTTGAGGGCCTCGGCGGCGAAGCGGCGGCGCTGCTCGGCGGGGTCGGTGAGCTCGCCGAAGCCGTTGGCGAGCTCGAGACCACCGGCATAGACCTCGAACCGCTCGGCGACGGCGTGGTCGCGGGGGCTCAGGCGGGCGAGGGAGGCCATGGAGGCGGGGTAGTCCAGGAGGACAGTAGGCCGGGCGAGGCCGATGGCGGGCTCGACGCGGTCCACGAGGTCGAGTTCGAAGCTGCGTGTGTCCGGGTCGGGGCCGGGCCGCCAGCCGGCGAACCGCTGAAAGGCGTCGGCGACGGTGAGGCGGTCCCAGGGCGGGGCCAGGTTCAGGGCGCGTCCGCCGCGGTGGACGGTGGTGGTCCCGCAAACGGCACTGGCCACGTGTGCGACGAGGAGCTCCGCTTCCTCAACGGCCTCCAGGTAGCCGGCGCCGGCGCGGTACCACTCCAGCATGGTGAACTCCGGGTTGTGCTGTTGGCCGCGCTCGCCGGCGCGGAAGCAGCGGCTGATCTGGAAGACGCGGTCATAGCCCGCCGCGAGGAGGCGCTTCATGTGCAGCTCCGGAGAAGGGGCCAGGTACCAGGGGCCGGCGGGAATGGCATTGATGTGCGCCTCGGGCGCGGGGGCGGGCACGCGCGCCGGGGTCTCGACGGCCAGGTAGCCGCGGGCGAGGAAGAAGGCGGTGATGGCGTGAAGGGCGCGGGCGCGAAGCTCCAGGACTGGGCGCAGGGCGGCCAGGCGGTCGGTGTCACGGGCGCCGCGCCGGGGGTCTGGCGTTGTGGGAGTCGCACGCGAAGGCTTGTCCCCGTCCACGGCTTCGCTCAAGGCTTCACGACCTTCCGCCCGGGACTCCGGGGAGTGGCCTGCTTGCGCACACGCTCCACGTAGGCGCCGGTGCGAGTGTCGACGCGGATGACGTCGCCCTGCTCCACGAACATGGGGACGGTGACGGTGTGGCCAGTCTCGATGGTGGCGGGCTTGGAGCCGCCCTCCTTCATGGCGCCCTTGATGGAGGCTTCGGCGCTGGTGACTTCGAACTCAACGAAGTTGGGCGGGGTGACGCCCACGGGCAGGCCGTTGTGGAACATGACGGTGACGAGGGCGTTCTCCTGGAGGAAGTTCCTGGCGTCGCCAAGTTGGGCCTCGCTGAGGAACATCTGGTCGTAGGTGGCGGTGTCCATGAACCAGAACTCCTGGTTCTGGCTGTAGAGGTACTGCATTTCCGACTCTGAGACGTCGGCGTCATCGACCTCTTCGTCGGAGCGGAAGGTGCGGTCGAGGGTGGCGCCGTCGAGCATATTCTTGAGCTTGCATCGGTAGAGGCCCTGGCCCTTGCCGGGCTTGACGAACTGGAACTCGGTCACGACGTAGGGCGCTCCTTCGATCTCCAGCTTGGCGCCTCTCTTGAGGTTGGAGGTGTTCACCTGTGCCCCCTGTGCTTGGAATCGGCCGGCCTGGTCGAGCGCGCCGCCGCAGCCTGACGGGTGCGCGCGGCCAGCCGGGCCGCGCCGTGCCTTCCGGCCGGCACGTTCCAGTATAGCAAAGGCAGCGCGGAGTCTTCACTGGGACGGGCGGCGAGTGTTGGGAGCAGCGCCCTCCCGTTGACATTTTCCTCCTGGTGGGCAACCGTTACAGGCAGGGACACAACCAGGAAGTGCGAATGATGCCATCGGATGTCGACAAGAGCACCGGTCCCCATACCCTCGAGGACAGGGTGCGGGAGGTGTTCAGGCCCACAGCGCAGGAGTGGGACGACTGGAAGTGGCATTTTCGCCACCGCATCACGAGGGTGGAGGAGCTGGCGCGGGTGCTCCCGCTGAGCGCGGAGCAGCAGGCGGAGATGCGGCGGGTCAGCCTTCGTTACCATTTCGCAATCACACCCTACTATCTGTCGCTGGCGCGGGCGGACGACCCGGACGACCCGGTCCTGCTCCAGTCGCTGCCGAGCCTGGACGAGACGCTCCACGACGACGTTGGGGAAGAGGACCCGATGGACGAGATGGACGACTCGCCGGTGCCGGGGCTGGTGCACCGCTATCCGGATAGGGCGCTGCTGGTCGTGACGGACATTTGCCCGCTGCTGTGCCGGCACTGCAACCGGAAGCGGGAGTGGCCCCTTGGGGACTGGGTGCGGCCGCCGGAGCGGCTTGAGGCGGCGTTCGAATACATCCGGCGCACGCCGGCGCTGCGTGACATCATCATATCGGGCGGCGACCCGCTTACGCTGGACAACGCCCGGCTGGAGTGGGTGCTGGGGCAGCTCCGGGGGATCGAGCACGTGGAGATGGTCCGGTTCGGGACGCGGTACCCGGTGGTCCTGCCCCAGCGGATCGACGAGGGGTTCCTCCGGCTCTGCGACCGCTACGGGCCCATCTGGCTCAACACGCACTTCAACCACCCAAACGAGGTGACGCCCGAAGCCTCGCGGGCGGTGCGGGAGCTGCTGCGCGCGGGGACGCCGGTGAACAACCAGACGGTGCTGCTGCGGGGGATCAACGACACGGTGGAGACGCAGCTCAAGCTGAGCCACGAGCTCCTGAAGGCGCGGGTCCGGCCCTACTACCTGTTCCACACGGACGACGTGCGAGGGACAGAGCACCTGCGGACGCCGGTGGAGACGGGGCTGGAGATCATCGAGGGGATGCGCGGCCACACGTCCGGGTTGGGCGTGCCGGTCTTTGCGATCGACGTACCGGGCGGGGGCGGCAAGGTGCCCCTGCAGCCCGACTACGTGCTCTCGCGGGACGCGGACGAGCTGGTGGTGCGCAACTATGAGGGGCTGATCTATCGCTACCGGAACCCTCGACCCGGCGGGGGCCGGGCCGAGGGCGGGGCGGCTGGGGAAAAGGCCGCGGCTGATGCGCGGCCGCCGCTGCTGCACGTCAACGGGGGGACGTCGGCGCGGCTGGAGCGGCGGAAGGGGCGTTGAGTCGCGGGAGCGCGCCCACAAAGCGTGTCTCACAAGGCATGGCCCCTCCTTATTCCCGCTTTCGGAGACCTCTGCACAACCGTCATCTCCGCACCCACCCGCCGCCACTCCCGCTCCACCCCCGCCGCCACGCCCGCGACCGTCATTCCCGCGAAAGCGGGAATCCAGGGTGGCAGGGCGGCGCGGGGTATCCCGCTCACCCCGTCCTCCCTTCCACCCCCCCCCCCCCCGACGCCCCTCCAACCCTGCCATCCGCCCCTGGCGCTTGCGCCGCGACGGCTCTACACTTTCCCCATGCGTAACCCGACCTCCGCCTACCCCGGCTTGCCGGACCCAGCCCGTGGGATCTCCCAGAGGAGCAGGAATTGCCCGGAAAGCGGTCCGCCGTACCCCCAAAACGGTTCGTGTTGGACAAAACGAATCGTATCTGGGGCGGACGGTTTCGAAGCTGATTCGTTCCCCAAAATAAAAGAACTTGAACAAAAACTTGGGATTCAATCAAATCGCAGGAGCTCCCCTCGTCCTGAGGGGCCATCCCCGCGAAGGGAGACCTTTGCACAACCACGTCATTCCCGCGAAAGCGGGAATCCAGGGTGGCGGGCCGGCGGGGGGGCACCCCCCGCACCCCACCATTCCGCCATATCCACCCCCCAACCCTCCCCCCACATGCCCGTCGCGGCAGCGACCCGCGAAAGCGGGAATCCATTACTCTCTGCGCAAGCATATTCCCTCCAACACGCCTGCTGAGACCGCCTCCAAGGGACGCCCCCACCGCGCTGAGGTTCCAGCCGGGATATCCTGCAACGGATCCGACATGGTGGCCTCGCGACGGCTTTGTGAGAGGGCAGGGAGCGCTGGGGGGATGCTATAATCACGGTCGACTGGCCCGGGTGGGCACTCTTTGGAAGCACCGAGGACCAGATGGTTGATCGAGATCGGCTCGTAAGAAGCTTCTGCGACCTTGTTCGGATCGACAGCCCCTCCGGGGAGGAGGAGGCGGTCGCCCGCGACCTGACGAGAAGGCTGGAGGCCCTGGGATTCCACGTGGCGCGGGATGCACACGGCAACGTCATCGCGTCCGAGGTGGGGGACTCCCCGCTGTTGCTGTCGGCACACATGGACACGGTCGAGCCGGGCAGGGGAATCAGGCCCATCGTCGAGGGCGACCAAGTCCGGACGGACGGGACGACGATACTGGGGGGCGACTGCAAGGCGGGGATCGCGGCGATCCTGGAGGGGCTGGAGGCGATCAAGGAGGAAGGAGCCCACCGGATCCCGGCCCAGATCGTCTTCACCCGGGGTGAAGAGGTGGGGCTGGAGGGAGCGAAAGAGCTGGACTTCAGCATGCTCCAGGCGAAAGAGGCGGTGGTATTCGACGGCAACGGGCCGGTGAGCAAGATCACAGTGGCGACGCCAACGTACATGCGGTTCGACGTCCGGGTGAAGGGGCGGGCCGCGCACGCGGGCGTGGAGCCGGAGAAGGGGCTTTCGGCCATCCGCATCGCCGCGGAGATCATCGGCCAGTTCCCGCAGGGCCGGCTGGACGAAGAGACGACGTTCAACGTCGGCACCATCAAGGGCGGCACGGTGCGCAACGCCGTGCCGGAAGACGCATCGTTCTCCGGGGAGTTTCGCAGCAGGAACATGGAGACGCTCGACCTGCTGGCGGTGCAGGTGCGGGAGACGCTGGAGGCGGCGCGGCGGAAGTACCGGGAGGCCGCCATCGACGAGGAGATAGGGGTGGAGTTCCGCATGTACTCGCTGGCGCCCGACGACCCCATGGTGGCGCGGGCGACGCGGGTCCTGTCTTCCATAGACATGGACCCTGCCGTTGGGCCTTCCGGAGGCGGCACGGACGCCAACGTCTTCAACGAGCACGGGGTGCAGAGCGTGGTGGTGGGGATGTCGACGAACAGCATGCACACGGTGCGGGAGTACGTGGAGATCCCGGACCTCGTGAACACGGCCCGGTTCTGCCGGGCCCTTCTGACGGACCCTTACGCCCGAACCGGGTAGCAACGCGGGGCGCGCGGCGGTGGTGGGGGACTAGCGGAGGCGGGTGCGTGCTATCGAGGGAGCCCATGAGGGAGTGCAAGTAGAGCTATGTACTCGACCGGCCGCCAACTACTCATCGGAGTCATCCTGTGAACAACACGCTCAACCTCCAGGACCTGTTCAGCAACCGGATCTTCCGCGTCCCCGACTACCAGCGCGGCTACGCGTGGGAGCAGCAGCAGGTTGGGGACTTCCTGGATGACCTGGCGCTGATCGGCCCGTCGCGACGCCACTACACGGGCACCGTCGTCCTCTACAAGCCCGGAGACACCAGGAATAGAGAGGACGACGAGGGGAAGACCTACACCGAGGTGGACGTTGTCGATGGGCAGCAGCGACTCACCACCACCGTCTTGCTGCTCAACGAGATTTCAAGGGCATTGAGCCGGTATGACAGCAGCCGCAGCCTTGCAGAGGGAATGAAGAAGAACTACGTCTATCGCATGGACGACCACGGCCAACCACTCCATAAGCTGTCTCTCAACGAAGAGACGGACCAATTCTTCAAGCACAACATCCTGCCGGACACGCCGGGCGTCGGCGGGGCGACGGTGGCGTCGGGGCGGCGGCTTGTGGCGGCAAAGAAGCAGGTCGCAGACTACCTCGCCGAGGCGGGAGGAGACGGTGCGAACCAGGAGCAATGGCTGCGCGACCTGCACAGCAAGATAACGACGCGGCTCCACTTCAACCTGTACGAGGTGGACAGCGAGGCTGAAGTCGGGGTCATCTTCGAGGTGATGAACGACAGGGGAAAGCCTCTGACCGAGATGGAAAAGCTCAAGAACTACCTGCTCTATGCGGCTTCAACGCTCGAAATCGGACCGGACGCGCGAGACGACCTTGCGCGAAAGGTGAACAGTACTTGGGCAGACAACCTCAAGCGGTTGACGGCCGCCGGAGTGGGTTCGGCCGCGAACGAAGACGGTCTGCTTCGCGCGGACTGGCTCGTGCGGTACGATCCGCGACCCAGGAACTGGGACGGTGTCAGGAGCATCAGACACAGATTCGATCTTCGAAAGGGCCAGCACACCCAGCTGTTGAGCGAACTCCATCGATACGTTGATGGACTCCGCGAGTCCTGCATCTGCTACTGCGACGCACACAAGCCGGTCAGGTCCGATGCTTTCGGAGGGTTCACCGGAAGCTCCTTGGATGAAGTCAAGCGCTGGAACAGAAATCTCGTCAGGATCGGGAACGTCGCCACGTTCATGCCACTGCTCATCGCGACCAGAATGCGCTGGCCTACCGAGACAGAGAAGTACCTGGAGTTGGTTCGGCTCTGCGAGGCGTTTGCCTTTCGCATGTACAAGTTGGCAGGGGCCTACGCCAACTACAAGCAATCGACCTTGTTCCGCCTGGCGTATGAGGTGTACAACGGGACGGAGTTCGCAGAGGCCATCCGAGAGATGACGCAGCGCTGCAGTGACCCGTGGGTCGTACCGATGGTTGATAGATTCTTCAGCGGTGAGACCTCGCACAACCGGTACGCATGGCGAGGCCTCAAGTACTTCCTGTACGAGTACGAAGAGCACTTGGCTGCGGCCAAGGGCGGATCGCCGAAGGTCAGTTGGATGGAAGTGATCAACACAGGCGCCGGGGACACCATCGAACACGTGCTGCCGCAGTACATCGGCGACCGCCCCTACTGGCAGGAGCGCTTCGACCCGGCCACGCACGAGGAATACGTGCATGATCTCGGCAATCTGGCCCTGACCTTGGGCAACTCCTCGCTCGGCACCAAGCCGTTCCGCGATAAGAAGGGAGAGCCTGGTGCAGACAGGTATTGTTACGCCAGATCTCTCCTGGTACAGGAGCAGGAGTTGGCGCTGTCAGAGGACTGGACCCCGGAGACCATAGACCAGCGCCGCGCCAAGTTGCTCAAATGGGCAAGGGAGCGGTGGCACGTCGACATGAGCGGCGTCAGCGTTGGCGCGCCCGTGGCGGACGACGAGGATGACGACGCCTCGGAAGACGCGGAAGAGGAAGTGGCCTAGATGGTGCGCAACTCAGGCCAACAGAGCCGCGGGGGCGCCGCGGCGACAGAAGGTGCGGCATCGGGGCGGGTGCTGCTGGCGGTGATGGCGGTGGCGGGCCACGCGATCAAGCACATGATGAACGGCGCCTTTCTGGTGCTGCTGCCGGAGCTGAAGGCGGGACTGGGGTTGAGCAACACGGGCATCGGCACGCTCTCCACGTTCCGGAACCTTGCGGGGGGCGTGGTCAACATACCGGCGGGGTTCATCGCGGACCGGTTCCAGGGACACGGTGCGATGATCCTTGGCCTCTCCATCATCATCACGGGGGTGTTCACGGCGTTGGTGGGGCTGGCGCAGGGCTTGCCGACGGCCATTGCGGCGGCGGCCATCGCGGGCATCGCCATCACCTTCTGGCACCCGACGGCGATCTCGGCGCTGTCGCGCAGCTTCCCGAACCAGCGCGGGTTCGCCATTTCGTTGCACGGGACCGGGGGCAGCATCGGCGAGGCGCTGGGTCCCCTGGCGGTGGGCGGGCTGATCCTGTTTCTGGGTTGGCGGCACGTGTTTCCGGCCATCGGAGTGCCCGGGGTCGTAGGCGGGCTGCTGACGTGGGTGCTGGTGAGCCGGGTGCTGAGCAGCAAGGCCAGGGCCACCACGTCGGTATCGGTGTACCTGGCGTCCCTGCGCACCCTGGTAAGCGACTGGCGACTCCTGAGCATCCTGGCGATCGTGGTGGGATTCGGAGCGACGCAGAGCGCGGTGTTCACGTTCCTCCCCATCTACTTGCAGGAGACGCTGGGGTACTCAGCTTTCCGGACGAAGCTCTACCTGGCCATCCCGCAGACGGTGGGAGTGGGGTCATCGCCGGCCATGGGGCTGGTATCGGACCGGTGGGGCCGCAAGCCTGTGCTGCTCCTAGGACTGCTGGCGCTGGGGGCGAGCGTGCTCGGCATCGCGGGGGCGCCCGCGGGGTGGGCGCTGCTGGCGGCCATTGCGTTGACGGGGGTGTTCCTGTTTCCGCTGATGTCCATCCTGCTGGCGGCGGCGGCGGACATCGCGAGAGAGAACGTGCAAGCGACGGTAGTTTCGCTGGTGTTTGGGGTGGCAATCCTCTTCTCGGGGTTGTCGCCGTTCATCAGCGGTCTGTTGGCGGACAGCTACGGGGTGAAGGCCGTCTTCCTCTACGGCGCGGGGATATCGATTGCCACGGGGGTGTTCCTGGCGCCGCAGCGATGGCCGCGGATGATGCGCGGCTCCTAGGCAGCTATCGGAGTGCGCGGCGCCCCCCACCTCCACTCACGCCATTCGCGCGCCTCAGGATGAGCGGCCCCCTTGCTCCTTGTGCAGCCGGCGCAAGCGGGCCGGTCTAGCGGAGGCTGCGCCAGAGGTAGAGGCAGGCCACGGTACGCCAGGGGCGCCAGGGCTCGGCGAGGGCGACGAACTCGGTGGGCGAGGGCCGCTTGGCGAGGCCGTAGGCTCGCTGCGCCGCCGTGAGGAGGCCGACGTCGCCGGAGGCCAGCACGTCGGGTCGCTCCAAGACGGACATGAGGAAGATCTCGGCGGACCACCTGCCTATGCCCTTGACGCGGGTGAGGGCTTCGACGACCTCTTCATCGGCCATGCCGGCGAGGCGGTCGAGGGGGAGGGCGCCGTCGAGCAGGTTGCGGGAGACGTCCCGGAGACAGGCGGTCTTCTGGCGGGAGACGCCCGCGGCGCGCAGCTGGTCGTCGTCCAAAGCCAGGATGGCCTCGGCCGTGGGTTGACCGCCGGGCATGAGCGCGATGAGGCGGCGGTGGATGGCGGCGGCGGCGGCAACGGCGAGCTGCTGGTTCATGATGGAGAGCACGAGGGCCTCGAAGGGGGCCATCGGCGGCCATTTGGGCTCCAGCGGGCCAAGGCGGTCGATGATGCCGCCGATGGTGGCGTCGGCTGCCCGCAGGTGGGCGATGGCGGCTGCGTGGTCGGGCGCTAGAGTCACGTCGGCGGCTCTGCCTTTCGTTGGGCGCTGTGCCGGTGGGGGTAGGGGAATGATAAGCGGCATTGGTCGCCGCCGGTCTCGGAAGGGGTGCGCTTATGCCTGCGGGGCGCCGCCGAGCAGCTAGGCGGGCTCGAAGAGGGGCAGGGAGACGTCGTCGTTCTGGTCCTCCCAGCGCACCTTGACCCTCATGCCGCAGTGGACGTCCTTGAACGGGTCGTCCACGCCCACGACGTTGGACATGATTCGGAAGCCCTCATCGACGTCGATCCAGGCGACGACGTAGGGGACGAGGTCGACGAAGGACGGATTCCGGTTGAGGGCGACGACGCTGAACGTGTACACGGCGCCCTGCCCGGCCGAGGTCTCCCACGCCAGGTCTGCGCCGCCGCAGTGCGTGCAATGGCGGCGGGGGTAGAAGACGACCTGAGAGCAGGAGTTACACCGCTGGAAGGTGAGCTTGTGTTCGCTGGCGGCCTTCCAGAAGTCCTGGGTGTCCGGTTCGGGGAAGCGAGGAAGCGGTCTTGGCATGATGCTCAGTCCTTGGCCAGGATGATCGCACTTGTGGCGTGACGGGTGCCCAGCTGCCCGCCGTTGCCGCAGGCCACGGCCAGGCGGGGATCGGGAAGCTGGGAGGTGGACTCGCCGCGGAGCTGACGGGTGGCCTCGATGAGGAGGAAGATGCCGCGCATGCCGGGGTGGTTGGAGGAGATGCCGCCGCCGTCCGTGTTGATGGCGGGCTTGTCGGCGGAGTCGAAGCGAAGGCGGGGGCTATCGACGAAGGCGCCGCCCTCGCCCTTGACGCAGAAGCCGAGGTCCTCCAGGAGCATGAGCACGGTGACGGTGAAGGAGTCGTAGATCATGGCGATGTCGATCTCGGAGGGGGAGACCTCGGCGTCGCGGAAGGCCTCGGGACCGGACTGAGCGCCGGCGCTGAGGGTGATGTCGCCGCGGTTTTCGGGGTACTTGGTGGCCTCGGCGGCGCCGATGATCCAGACGGGCGTCCTCCTGGCGTTGCGGGCGGCGTCGCGGGAGGCGATGACCACGGCGCCGCCACCGTCGGAGATCATGCAGCATTCGAGGAGGTGGAGGGGGTCGGCGATGACGCGGGAGTCCCGGACATCCTGGGCGGTGATCTCACCCGTGCCTCGGAAGCCGAGGTCGGTCATGGCCTTGACGGCCTCCGGGTTGCGGACGGCGTGGGCGCGGGTGGCGACGGAGATGGCGGCGAACTGGTCCTGGGTGGTGCCGAACTGGTGCATGTGGCGTTGCTTGACCATGGCGTAGTTGGCGATGAGGGTTATGCCCCAGGGGTCCTCCATGTTGCGGACGGGTGTGGGGTCGCCGACGCCGGTGGGGCCGCCGGTGCCGATGGCGCGAGAGATTGAGTGGGCGATGGAGCCGTAGGTGAGGAGGGCGACGTTGGCCTTGCCGGCGGCGATGTCGCGGGCGGCGTGGGCGGCGTGGAACTCGAAGGAGGTCCCGCCGACGTTGGTGGTGTCGATAACCCTGGGCTTGAAGCCAAAGTACTCGGAGACCTCCAGGCCAACGGTGCCGGCCTCGTTGGCGTCGTAGACGGCGTCGACGTCGCTCCAGGCCAGGCCGGCGTCCTCGAGGGCCCTGGCGGCGGAGGCGGCCTTGATGTCGAGGGCGGAGACGCCGGGGCCGACGACGCGCAGGGGGTATTCGTGGACACCGACGATGGCGGCTTCTCGGCGCTGGCTTGCCACATTCACTCCTCGGTCAGAAGTATCGTGGCAACTTGTACCAGAATCGATGGGATGCGTCAACCGGAGGGAGCGGCGACGACGGTTTGGGGGCTGGGCGTATGGTAAGATGACGCTACCATCCAGAGAAGGGGCAGACATGCCGCCGGACTACACAAAGATCATCACCATCGACCCGGGAAAGCGCGGCGGGAAGCCCTGCATTCGCGGCCTGCGCGTCACCGTGTATGACGTGCTGGAATACCTGGCGTCGGGCATGTCCGAGGAAGAAATCCTAGCCGATTTCCCGGACCTGAAGCGGGAAGACATCCGGGCAACGCTGGCATTCGCCGCGGACCGGGAGCGCCGGTTGGTGTCGCTCCCTCCCGCATGAAGCTGTTGGTAGACCAGAACATCTCTCCCCGTCTCAGCGAGACGTTGCGTGACCTCTATCCAGAATCCCTCCACGTCAGAGACATTGGGCTTGAGTCTGCCGATGACGTCATGGTCTGGGCATATGCCAGGGACCACGAGTTCACGATCGCTTCCAAGGACTCCGATTTTCGGCAGATGAGCTTCGCGTTTGGGCATCCTCCGAAGGTCATTTGGATTCGGCGGGGGAACTGTTCAACATCAGAGATCGAGTCGATCCTCCGCGACAGCTACGATGAGCTGCTCTCCTTCCACCAGGACGAACAGGGCTCCTTCCTCGCGCTGAGCTGAGCAGTTGGCGTTGGGCAGAATTGCCCGGCAGGTGGAAGGCTTCGGAACGGGCTGCCGAGTCTGCCCTAGTTTCGATTGCGCGGCTGATTGGGGTCGCCTGGGTGTGGTACAATACGGCGGCTGACAATCAGGAGGAGTCCATCATGGCCCGGTCCAAGCACAAGAGAGAGAAGAAGGAAGAGACGACGCAGGAGTTTGTGGAGCGGATGAGCACACAGAACAGCCCGCGCAATGGCCTGTCGTCCCCCCTTGTCTGGAAGAAGCGCCGCCACGGCGGCAAGTAGCCGGCGCCGTCGAGGCTGGCGGGATTCGGGGTGCGGTCGCGGGCTGGCGCATCGCTCCTCGGTGAACTCCCTATCAGCGGTCGTGTTTGACGCGCCCCTCAGGAGGGGCGCGTTTGCGTGTCGCCAGCCAATGCGGCGATGGGAGCGTCGCCTGCGGCTGCGGACGATGGGACAGCGTGATTCGCCTTGCACATGAGGAGGTGCGGCCGTGGAGCTGACGGAGCTCATCGCCCGCGCACCGTGGCGGGAGGCGGTCACCTACCGGGAAACCTGGCCCCACGAGTACGTGCTCACGGAGAAGGACGCCCAGCGGGAACTGCTGGAGGCGGTGTGCGCCCGGTTCCGCGCCGGCGAGGGCGTAAGCTGCCGCTTCTTCCGTATACGGAACACCTACCTGTTCATCGGCGACTACAAGTACTGGCTGATGGTCGACTACAACACGGTCGACCCGGACGCGGAGGGCGACTACGTGCTGAACCGAGCGCGCCTGTACCGGGACCGCCGCGACTTCGTCATTCAGCCGGGCGATACGGGCAAGCCGCAGGACTACCCGGTCAACCCGCCACAAAACGATACGGCAAGCTGAGCTCACAGGAGGTATCGCCATGGCCGACAACGACACGCTGCTGGGCTATCTGGTGCCGCGCTATGCCAGCGTGACCGAGAACGCGGCAACGGACGCGCTTGCGTACATCGTAAACCGCTCCGCCGCCTGCATGCAGTCGCTCAATGAGTTGGTGCAGACCGTCAGCGCCGCAAAAATGGAGCCCGTGATCAGGGTCGAGACGCAGGTGTCCGCCCCGCATGACTCGATCCCCGACTTCGTCGGCTTCGACGACAACGGCGACAGGCGCGTCGTCGGCGAGTCCAAGTTCGGGGCCGGCCTCGGCGAGGGCCAAGCGGGTGTCTATCTCAAGCTCCTGCCCAACACCGGGCCCGCCGTGCTGCTCTTCGTCGTGCCCGCCATGCGGATCGACCGCCTATGGGCCGCCGTTATAGCCGACGCCAAAAAGTACGGGTGGGAGGCGGCCGCCGTCGCCGCCGACGGCGCGACCCGCCGCAGCGCGAGCGTCGTGGGCGCGGAGAAATGGCTAATGATGGTTAGCTGGGGTGACGTGCTCTCGATGATGAAGAGCAGTGCCTCAGGGGAGCCGGGAACCCTCGCCGACATCGAGCAGCTCCTCGGCCTCACGCGCCGGGAGGACGCCGAGGCGTTCTTGCCATTGAGTCAGGAGGAACTGGGCCAGGCGTTCCCCCGCCGCATGCAGGGAATGAACCGGCTGATTGATGAGGTCACCGAGCTCGGCAAGACAAAAGGCTGGATCAACAAAGAAGGTGTGTCCTCGGTCTCGCAATGGCACGGCTACGGGCGGTACTTCCGCTTCACCGGCGTTGAGGGCGACTACACGACATCGTTCCTTGGCGTGAACTTTTGGCTGTGGGCAGACGAGGTAGGCACTCCCCTCTGGCTCAGGTTCGGCCAGGGGTTTACGGACGGGACGCTTGCCCAGGTAGACGCTAAGAAGTACCGCTTTTGGAGTGCCCAGTGGACCCCCATCCATCTGAAGACGGGCCTCGAATACCACGAGCTGCTGGACGACGTGGAGTCCCAGCTGCGCGCCATCGGAAAGCAGCTAAAGCAGCTCAAGCCCGCGGCGGCGCCGGGGCCGTAGACGGGTCCGGTTCACGTATCCGGCGCGGAGCGGTGCATGGCAGACGTTGACAGTCGCGGGGGGCGCGGGCGCGGAGGCCCGCCGGCGCTTGGTCCGTGGGCCTCGTTGCGGTACCGCGACTTCCGGCTGCTGCTGTGGACGGGACTCGTGGTGGCGGCGGCGCAGCAGATGCGGCAGACGGCGAGCCTCTACCAGGTGTACGACATATCGGGGTCGGCGTTCCAGCTGGGGTTGACGGGGTTGGCGCAGGCGGTGCCGCTGTTCGCGCTGGGGCTGTTCGGCGGGGCGCTGGCGGACCTGATGGACCGCAAGAAGCTCATCGTGCTTGGGCTGGTGTCGAACCTGGTCCTGGCCGCGGCGCTGGGCGCGCTGACGCTGGTGGGCGCCGTGCGGGTGTGGCACATCCTGGCGGCGACGGCGCTGACGTCGGCGGTGAACATCACGATGGGACCGGCGCGGATCGCCATGATCCCGCGGCTGGTGCCGAACACACACCTGATGAACGCGGTGTCGTTGAACTCGAGCATGGGGCAAGCGTCGCAGTTCATCGGGCCGTTACTAGCGGGGCTGAGCATCGGGATGCTGGGGATGGAGAACGCCTACTTTCTGAACGCAGCGCTCTACGCGCCGGCGGTGGCGGCGGTGCTGCTGCTGCGGACGTCCGGGGCGCCGCAGGGGCCGAGGGAAGCCCCGTCCGCGTCGGCGATACTGGGCGGGGTGCGGCACGTCTGGTGGCAGCGGGTGATCCTGGCGCTCTTCCTGCTGGACTTTGGGGTGGTGGGGGTGGGGTACTTCCGCCCGCTGCTGCCGGTGTTCGCGACGGACATCTACGGCGTGGGGCCGACGAGCTTCGGGTTTCTCGCGGCGGCGCCGGCTGTTGGGGCGATCCTTGGGGCGGCACTGCTGCTGACGATTGGGGACGTGCATCGGAAGGGGCTGCTGGTGCTGTGGGCGGTGCTGCTGTACGCGGTATGCCTCGGGTTCTTTGCGGTGATCCCGTGGTACTGGCCGGCGCTGCTTCTGGCGGCGTGCCTGGGGTTCACGAACGCGCTCAACGCCATCACACGCCAGACGTCGGTGCACATCCTGACGCCGGACCAGCTGCGAGGGAGGGTGTTCAGCATCTTCACGCTGTTCGGCCAGGGGGCGAACTCGATCGGGGCGATGGAGGCGGGGTTCGCGGCGGCCCTGCTGGGGGCGCCGCGGGCGATGCTGCTGGGGAGCGGAGTCGGCGCCGCCATCACGATGGCGATGTGGGGCGCCTGGCCCACCCTACGCCGCTTCCGCACGGACGGCGGGGAGCAGGTGTAGGGGGGTGGTGGCGACAGGACGCCACGGGGAGCGTCACCCACGTCCGGCTGTCCCCAACCCCCCGCTCGAGTCTGTCTCACAAAGCTTGCGCCCCTGAGCTCCCGCCCCCACCCCAGGCCGCCGTACGCCGCCAATCCCTCCCCAGGAAGGCCGTCGCGCCAGCGACCCAGCGACCCCTACGCCTCGGGGATGTGCGGCGCCTTGCGGTCCGAGTACAACACCGTATCCGGTATCAGCTCCTTCAGCTCCTCCACCGGCCACGGCCCGTCCTTCTTGAAGTTGCGGTAGATGGTCCGCATCTCCGTCGGGTGCGAGTAGATGCCGATCTTCCCTGCCCCTACCCGGAACACCCGCCCCGTCACCCCTGCCGCCAACTCCGACGACAGGTACACCACCATCGGCGATACGTACTCCGGCTCCGGCCGCGCCTGCTCGTAGGCCTGCTTTACCCGCACCAGGCCCGCCCCTGTCACCAGGTCGTGGTACGGGCCTGAGCTCACCGAGCTCCCGGTCATGGCCATGGGGGCGATGGAGTTCACGCTGATGTCGTAGTTCTGCAGCTCCCACGCCAGGTCCCACGTCAGGCTGACGATGCCCCCCTTCGCAGCCCCATAGGCCGACCGCCCCTCCGGGTTGCGCCACTGGCTGGACGACGTGTTCACGATGCGCCCGTACCCCTGCTCCATCATCAGCGGCACGGCGTGCCGGCACGTGTTGAACGTCCCCTTCAGGTGCACCGAGACGATGGCGTCCCAGTCATCCTCCGTCATCTGGTGGAAGAGGATGTCGCGGAAGATGCCGGCGTTGTTGACCAGGATGTCCAGGCGGCCGAAGGCGTCCAGGGCCGTCTGGATGATGCCCCGCGCCGCCTCGAAGTCGGCCACCGAGCCGTAGCTGGCTACGGCCTCGCCGCCCTGCTCCCTGATCTGCGCGACCACCTCGTCGGCGGGCTCGTGCGTGCCGCCGGTGCCGTCCTTCTGCACACCGATGTCGTTGACCACCACCTTCGCCCCCTCCGCCGCCATGGCGAAGGCGTGCGCCCGTCCGATCCCCCGCCCACTCCCTGTCACGATAGCCACCTTCCCCGCCAACAGGTCTCCCATGACTCCCCTCCTTCTCTAGTCTTGCGTCTATGCCCGGCAACAGCCCGGGCGCCCCCACAAGCCGTCGCGCCAGCGACCCTATGGCTTCACCAGGTACTTCTGGAACCACGCGATAGCTCGCTCCCAGGCGTCCCTGGCCACCTCTTCCCGGTAGCCCCGTCCGTTGAAGCTCATAAAGGTGTGTGCCGCGCCATCGTAGACGTGGAACTCGTGCGGCTTGCCCAGGCGAGTCAGCTCCGCGTCGAACCTGGCCACGTCCTCCGGCGACGGGTTCGTGTCCTCCCGCCCGAACAGCCCCAGCAGCGGACACGAGATGTCGGCGGTCCGCTCGAACGGCGAGGGCCCGTCGCCCCAGGGCCTCAGCGCATTGCCCCCGTAGAAGTCCGCCGCGGCGCTGAACTCCGGGTTGACTGCCGCCATCATGTACGTCACCCGGCCGCCCAAGCAGAACCCCATGATCCCGATCCCCTGGCCCGCCGTGTCGCAGTGCTCCCGCAGGTACGCCACGGCGGCGTTCACGTCCTTGATGGCGATCGCATCTCGCATCCGCCCCTGCCGCTCCTCGTGCGACAGACCGACATTCACGTCCTGGTGCGCGAACATGTCCGGCGCTATCGCCGCGAACCCCGCATCCGCCAAGCGCCGCACCGTGTCCTGGATCACCGCGTCGACCCCGGCCGCGTGCTGGATCACCACCACCCCGGGGTGCGGTCCGGCCCCCTCGGGAGCGCCCACGTACGCGGCCAGCCCCCGGTCGCCCACCTCTATGGCTTCCCACTGCGCGGTCATCTATTCACCCTCTCGTGGCAAGCCGTGTTGCCCCTCGTGTCACGTCCATCCATCCTCCCCTCGCGGCAGCGAGAGCACCCGTCTCCCGCCCCGCCGATACCGTTGAGGGCCGCAACAACCCGTTGCGGCCCTCAACGCCCCAATCTCTGTTGCGCCTACGAAAACAGCCTCTCCGCGCAGTTGTCGGGTGATCATCCCCCACAAAGCCGTCGCGCCGTCGGCCCCGGGGACTCTACGCGGCGACGGGAGCCATCACGTTCGTGTAGTGCCCCTTCTTGGAGACGGGCGCCAGCCCGCCGATGACCACCGACCAGGTCTCCCCGCTGTCCTCGCTGGCCAGGATCTCTCCACCTGTGGTCGCCGCGAAGATGGAGAAGCCCCCCGGCCACTCTTCCAGGCACATCGCCTCGATGCTCGGCGCGAGCCGGTCCGGCAGCCCGCCGCGCACCGTCTCCCACGTGCGGCCGCCGTCCCGTGTGCGGGAGATGCGCGCCCCAGCCGAGCACTGCTCCGCCCACGCCGGCGGGCTCTTGTGCGCCGCCGACATGAACATCACCTCCGGGTCACTGGGCACGTACACCAGCTGGTCCGGGTACCCTCCCGGCTCCGACTCCCGGTCCGTCCAGTGCTCCCAGCTCGCACCCCTGTCCGACGTCGCCCACAGGCCCATGCCGCCAGTCACGTAGATGCGCTCAGGGTTGTTCGGCGGGATGATCGCCCGGTGCACGTCCTTGTACGGCACGCCCAGCTCCTCCCACGTCTGCCCGTTGTCCCTGCTCCGCAGCAGCTCTCCAACCTCGATGCTCCCGTAGATGACTTCCGGGTCATCGGGGTCGAAGTTGATGTGCTTCAGGTGGCCGATGTGCGGCGGCCCCGGAAAACGCCACTCGTCGACGCTTGGCACGTCGCGAAAGCCCGGCAGCTCCGTCCAGCTCAGACCCAGGTCCTCCGTGTAGAAGAGGTGCGCGGGCTCCGTGCCCGCGTAGACCCGCACCCGGCCGCGCGCCCGCACCGTCGAAAGGCTGTACACGTCGGTCTGCGTCAGCCCGTTGTTGCGGGCCTCCCACGTTGCGCCGTCGTCGGCGCTCACGTGTACGCCCCCGAAGAACGCCCCGGCAAAGAGCAGCCCGCTCTCCGGCTCCCGTGTGATGGAGCTCACAAACCTGTCCTCGAGCACTCGACCCGACACCCTCCAGCCGGAGCTGCCCCGCTCGATGGCCGCGATCCCCTCCTTGGTCCCCACCAACACCCGGTCGGAAGCCGATGCCGACGAATAGACCGTCGTCCCCCCGTGCGACAAATAGATAGCCATGTCCTTCCTCCTTGATAGAGGCTCACCTCGGCTCGCAAGCTAGCACCCCCCTCCAAGCCGTGTCAAGCTCGTGACGTGCTCCACAGTGGGTGCTGCCCAGCGGCGCCCCGCCCCCGCTTGACCCGGCCCCTGCCGCCAAGTAGAGTTACCCCTGCCACAGTACACCGGAGGTCAAAGTCATGGCCAAGATTCTGTTCAGCGTTGGCGGCAGCAGCGGCCTCGGCTGGAGCGACTACCTCGAGATCGGCAAAGCCTGCGAAGAGCTCGGGTTCTACGGCTTCTACCCCTCGGACCACCTTGGCGCCATCGCCGTCGGCCGCGGCCCCACCGACGCCCGCCTCGACGCCATGACCGTGCTCGCCGCCCTCGCCGGTCACACCACCCGGCTGCGGCTTGCCGCCCTCGTCATGGGCAACCACTTCCGCCATCCCGTCATCACTGCCAAGATCGTCGGCGCCCTCGACCACGTCAGCGGTGGCCGCGCCGAGCTCGGCCTCGGCGCCAGCGCCACCGAGCCCGAGCACGTCGCCCACGGCCTCGAGTGGCCCCCCTTCCGGGAGCGCATCGAACGGCTGGACGAAGCACTCCAGCTCATCAAGGCCCTCTGGACCGAGGACCGCGCCACCTTCGAGGGTAAGTACTACACCCTCAAAGAGGTCGCCTACGAGCCCAAGCCCCTCCAGAAGCCCTACCCCCCCATCATCGTCGGCGGCTCCAGCCGCGGCACCCTCCGCGTCGCCGCCCGCCACGCCGACGAGTGGAACACCACCGGCACGCCCCTCAAGACCAAGGCCGCCCTCATCGACCAGATGCGCGAGGTCTGCGCCGAGGTTGGCAGGGACTTCACGACCCTGCGCCTCTCTCAACAGTTGACCATCCAACCCACTGGAGACGAGTCCGAAGCCAACGCCTACTACGACAGGCAGGTGGCCAACGTCAATCGGAACCCGCGCTTCAAGCTCTCCCCGGGCTACGAGAGCGCCGAGGAGCAGGTCCGCGACAGCTCCATCGCCGGCTCGCCGGAGGCCATCAGGGAGCGCATTCAAGCCCTGTCGGAGATGGGCGTGACCCACGTCAACATGCACACACCCAGGCCCTTCAATCGGCAGGTCCTGGAGACCATCGCGAGTGAGGTAATGCCGGCCTTCGCCTAGCCTCGAAACGACCCCCATCCCATCCCGTCGAGTGCCCCCAAGCCCGCCGGCTCGGTGTCCGGTGCAGACCTCCGCCGCATCAGCACCCTGATCGAGTCTGAAGCATGGCCGCGAACCTGGAAGGAAGAGTCGCTATCGTCACCGGCGCGAGCCGTGGCCTCGGCCATGCCATGTCCCTCGCCCTAGCACGCGCCGGCGCAGACGTCGTTGCAGCGGCCCGCACCACCGAGCCCGGCGGCCTCCTTCCCGGCACCATCGGCGAGACCGCCCGGCAGGTCGAAGCCCTGGGCCGGCGGGCCCTCCCCGTCCAGTGCGACGTCACCAAGGACGACCAGGTTGAGGCCATGGTCGCCAGCGCCCTCGCCGAGCTCGGCCGGGTCGACCTCCTCATCAACAACGCCGGCGTTGGCTTCGTCGTGCCCATCGCCGAGATGACCATGAAGCGCTGGGACCTGGTGCTGGCCGTGAACCTGCGGGGCGCCGTCCTCTGCTCCAAGGCTGTGCTGCCCGCCATGACCGCGAAGGGGAGCGGCGCCATCGTCAACGTCTCGTCCATGCTGGCGAGGCGCTCCGTCCCCGGCTGGGCCGCCTACAGCGCCTCCAAGGCGGCAATCGAGCGCTTCACCGTCAGCCTCGCCGAAGAGGTCCGCCCCCACGGCGTCGCCGTCAACTGCCTGGCCCCCGCCGCCACCGTCGACACGGAGGGCCTCTCGTTCCTCACCAAGGCGCAGGCCGACGACAAGGGCGACTGGGCCACCACCGGACCCATGGAGCGCGCCGTCGTCTACCTCGCCGGGCTGGACGCGGCGACCTTCACCGGCCAGGTCGTCAGCGACCAGGAGCTCCTGGGCTGGCGCGACCTCCACGTCTCCCCCTGACCCCGACGAGCCGTCGCACCAGTGACCCTCGGCCACAGCGCCACCACCCGCGCGTTTTTTCACGGCGCGTCAAATTGGGATGCCCCTGAAATTGGAAATGACGCTTAAATGAAATTGAAATGAAGTAGGGCGACTGGTATCATTTTACGATGGAATATTGGAAATAGACGTGAAATGAGCCGTACATGACCACCGCCAGCGTCAGCCGCTACACCGTCCCCCAACAGTGGTTGCGCTACGACATCGCAGCCATAGACGGGCTGCTGGTCGAGGCCAAGACCGCAGCCGGCGTCCTGGACCGGCTGCCCTACCTCCCCCGATGGATCGAGCAGGCCCACGAGGAGCAGCTACGGTTGGAGGCGGTCGGCACCTCTCGCATCGAGGGCGCCGAGTTCACCCAGCGCGAGCAGGACGAGGCCCTCGCCCCCGATGCCCACGCGCGTACCGACCTGACCCACTCGCAACGGCAGCTGCGGTCCGCCGAAGCCGCCTACCGCTGGCTAGGTTCCCTCCCGGCCAAACAGCCGGTCACCGCCGAGCTCATCCTCGACATCCACCGGCGCATCGTCACCGGCTGTGATGACGACCATTGCGAGCCCGGCACACTGCGGCGCGCCGGATCGAACGTCACTTTCGGCGGCCCGGTCTGCCGGGGCGCGGAAGGCGGCCCCGAGCTCGCCGAAGCATTCGAAGCCCTCAGCCAGGCCATCCCCGGAGAGTTCCGGCGCCACGACCGCATCATCCAGGCCATGGCCGCCCACTACCATCTCGGCGCGATGCACCCCTTCGATGACGGCAACGGACGCACCGCCCGCGCACTGGAAGCGTTCATGCTGCGTGAGGCGGGCGTCAACGACATGGTCATGGTCAGCCTCTCCAACTACTACTACGAGCACAAGGACGAGTACCTGGCGGCGTTGTACGAGTCCCGCACCGGCGGCCACGACCTCACGCCGTTCCTGACCTTCGCCCTGCCGGCCGTCGCGGAGAGGTGCAACGCGCTCGCCGAAGAGATCGTCGCCCACAACAAGCGGCTGCTCTACCGCGAGTTCGCCAACTCCCTGTTCGGGCGCCTCCTCACCTCCCGCCGCCGGGCGCTGGCGGAACGGCAGCTGCGAATCCTCAATCTGCTGCTGGACGCCGAGGAGCTCAGTTTTGATGACTTGGTAGTTCAAGCACGGGTGCATTACCGGGGTCTCAAGTTTCCAGGACGCGCGCTCGGACGAGATCTGGGTGGACTGCTCAGCCTATCTGCTGTCGCACTGAACGACGAGCGTATCGCCGTCAACCTGGACTGGCCGCAGCAGTTCTCGGAGTCGGAGTTGCTGGAGCGCTACGAACGCATGCCGTCTGCTGCGTCCACCCACCATCCGGCCATGGCGGAGCTGTCGCGCCTGCTTGGCCGCCGACGCTGACTCCCCCACCGCCGCCCCGCCCCACCCCCTAGCTGTCCTCCCCTGGGTGCGCCTCCCGGTAGCGCCTGACGTCCTCCTCCGCCTTTACGCCGCCCAGGTATCGCGGCGTCCCCGGGGGCGGCTCCGGCTTCTCCAGCCGCACCCCGCTGAACTCGCGGTAGAACGCCTGCACGCGTCCGCCCGACCGCTTCGCGTTCCGGATCTCCAGCACCTCCGCCAGCGCTGCCCGGATCTCCTTCGCGTCCGTCCACGACGCCTTGTACGCCACCCTCCCCGTGTGGTCGACGATCCAGCTCATGTTGGATACGCCCCCGTACAGGCGGTGCACCCGACCGTCCAGGCTGTCGATCAGCATGGTCCGGTGCGCGGCCTGCCCCCGCACCGCAAACGCCCTGGCGTGGAGCACCTTCTGCTCGTGGGACGTGTGCGGCGGGAAGACCTCTCCGGGGTGCGCCTCTCGCGTGTACACGAAGAGGAACTGCACCCCCTCACGCATCTCCCCGGCCAGCTCTTCCATCAGCGGAGACTCCGCCACACAGGGCGGTCAGGTGATGCTGCCGAACTCGATCATCACCGGCGTCCCCCGGAAGGACGACAGCGTGACCTCGCCGCCGTCCAGCGCGGGCAGCGTGAAGTCGGGCGCAGGCTCTCCGGCCCGGGCCACCGTCGAACGGAAGTACTCCCGCTCCTCCAGCGTGCTGCGCCACTCCGAGAAGTTGTACGGCCTTCCCAGGAACTCAGCGGCAGCCGTCTCGTCTACCTTGCCCTCCATGACGTGCCTCCCCGTCGTGTGCTCACTCAAGACATCCTCCCGCGGCCGGCGCAATGATGCCGATGCAGCCGCACGCTCCGCTTCCGGACCCCGACTATCCCCCCCACAAAGCCGTCGCGCAGCGACCTACAGCGCCACCTCCCGCAGGTCGTCGGCGATGCGCAGCCTCGGCTCCGTCAGCGCCTGCACCTCCTCCGCCGTCCACCCCGGCGCGACCTCCCGGAGCAGCAGCCCCTGCGGGTTTGCGCTGCCGTCGTTCGCCTCCACCCCCAACACCTCCATCACCGCCAGGTCCGTCACGATCAGGCTCACGCACCGGCGCCCCGTCAGCGGGAACGTGCACCGCCGCAGCACCTTCGGCCTCCCCTCCCGGTCCGTGTGCTCCATGGCCGCGATGATCCGCCGAGCCCCTGCCGCCAGGTCCATCGCGCCGCCCACATTCCCCACGCCACGCTCCGGCAGCATCCAGTTCGCCAGGTCCCCCTCCTCCGACACCTGCAGCGCCCCAAGCACCGCCACGTCCACGTGCCCGCCGCGGATCATCCCGAAGGCGTCCGCCGAGTGGAAGAACGACATCCCCGGCACCAGCTTCAGGAACTGCCCGCCCGCGTTGATCAGGTCCACGTCCTCCTCCCCCTCGTCCGCCATGGGGCCGTACCCCAGCACCCCGCTTTCGCTGTGGTACATCACCTGCCGGCCCTCCGGTATGTACTGAGACACCAGCGTCGGGATCCCGATGCCCAGGTTCACCACCGACCCATCGGGAAGCTCCCGCGCCACCCGCATCGCGATGACGTCCCGGCCCATGCGCTCTTTACCGCTCATCTCTAAGCCGGCCCTCCTACGCAGCCATGCTCCCCCCACGCCCCTCCCGCCACCCTGAGCCTGTCGAAGGATGTGCGCGCACACCCCCGTCACCGCCCTACCCTCCCCTACAAGGCCGTCGCGCCAGCGACCCGCACCGGCGAGTCGTCGGCGGGACGGCGCACGATGCGCTTCACGAACAGCGCCGGCGTGTGGACGTGCTCGGCGTCCAGCTCCCCGGGCGCCACCAGCTCGTCCACCTCCGCGATAGTCACCCGCGCCGCCGTCGCCATCGGCGCGTTGTAGTTGCGAGAGCTCCCACGGTAGACCAGGTTGCCCAGCGTGTCGCCCTTCCGCGCCCGCACCAGGGCGAAGTCCGCCGTGAGCGCCCGCTCCAGCACGTACTCCTGACCGTCGAAGCTGCGCGTCTCCTTCCCCTCCGCCACCAGCGTCCCCACCCCCGTCGGTGTGTAGAAGGCCGCGATGCCCGCACCGCCCGCGCGGATCCGCTCTACCAGCGTCCCCTGCGGCGCCACCTCCAGCTCCACCAAGCCCTCGCGGAACGCCCGCTCGAAGGCCGTCACCCGCGACGGGTTCCCCGCCACGGGGAACGACGCGATCACCTTCTTCACGAGGCCCTTCTCGATGAGGATGGAGTGGTCGATGTAGCGCACACCCCCAGGCGCGCCGAAGCCCGCTGTCATCGTGATGCCCGCGGTGTTCGAGATCAGCGTCAGCCCCGTCGCCCCGTGCTCCCACAGCGCCAGGATGAGGAAGTGGGGCATCCCGCCGGGGCCGCCGAAGCCGTCCACGAACACCGTCGCGCCGTCCGGCACGTCGCCCACGGCCTCCAGGAAGGACGAGAACACCTTGCGGCCCACGGGTCCACTCATTGCCAACACCCCTTCGACGGTCGCCTTCCCCACATACTACCACCGGCTCACCCCAGGGCCGCCTGAGGTGGTGAACCTGGCTTGATCGTTTACGCCTGCTTGATTGCCGTCTGCTTTTTTTCGCGGAAAAGTGAAGCTGGACGGATCTCGGGCAGATAGGCGACGGTATGATTGCTTTTTCGAGGCATGGCGTCCTCCTTGGCCGGCTCTCCCTGTTTGGTGTGTTTAGGAGATACTAGGGCATGGGCCCTCGTGCGGGCAACGGGCGGGTGGCAGTGTGGAGTGAGGGCGATGCCCCGCGCCACCACGCCACCGCCCGTCTTCCCTAGTACGCACCCCCCGCGGCGACCCCGCAACCCTCCCCCATGAAGCCGTCGCGCAGCGACCCACCGAGGGGAATTGACGCCAGGTGGCGACGGGGCTACGGTACCCATACGCACACCACCACATCGAACGAGCCGACAGGCATCGGCCAATGAGGGTGACATGCCAAAGGTGACGTCGCTGGGCCACATCGGCCTGCACTGCAACGACTTCCCCACGATGCTGGACTTCTACACGCGCATCCTAGGGTTCACGGTGACCGACAAGAACCCCAACGGCAACGCCTGCTTCCTCTCGGCGCGGCCGGCAGAGGAGCACCACGAGCTGCTGCTGACAAGCGGCCGGACGGCGCCCGAGGACACGAAGCTGCTGCAGCAGCTCTCCATGCACGTCGACAGCCTGGAGGACCTGAAGGGGTTCCACCGGGTGTTTCAGGAGGAGGGCGTCAAGGAAGAGCGCATCGTCACGCACGGGAATACGGCGAGCATCTACTTCCGAGACCCGGAGAACAACTACCTGGAGGTCTACTACAGCATCCCTGTGGACTTCCCGCAGCCCTTCGGCTCGCCCATCAACCTGGACCAGGACGACGACGCCATCCTGCAGCAGATCGCGGACCTACGCGCGGCGAGCGGGAAGGTGTAGGGGGTCGCTGCCGCGACGGCTATGTGGGGGGCGAGTTGAGGAGGAGCAGGGGTAGCGCTGCCGTGTGCATGGTGGCAAGCGCGAGAGGGGACTGGTGGGTAGAGGGGGCAACAGCAATCAATTGATTCGGCCGAAAGATCGTCCGTCGGCAATGTGCCAACGTGTCAGAGATGCAACGCGCCGGTGCGCCAAGCCCTGAGGTAGAGGCCACCGCCTACAAGGACGCCCAAGGTCACGGAGAGAATCCACCAATAGTCCCAAGAAACCAGTTGAGTTAGTCCCACTTGCACACCACCAAACACGGCAAAGCCCATTACTAGACTGCCAGCGCCGATCTTTTCTCTCGTGCTGAAGTATCTCGACCCTCTGAGTGCTCTGACTTCGGCTGATGCCCGTGTTCCTCTGGTGATTTCATCAAAGCGCTTTTGGGAGACTGGGCGAGACGGTGGTGTCAAACGGGTGCGGGGTACGAGGCCAGCATAGCGTTGCCGAAACTGTCGGTCTGTCTGATCCCCTTTACGACCATTGCAGGGCCTACATAGTATTTGAAGGTTGGTCTCAGCATTGGACCCGCCGAATGCAACTGGGTCCATGTGGTCAATCTCTAAGTAGTGGGCGGCAAAGTAGCGGCCACAATATGCACAAAAACTGCGCTGTCTTCGTATCAGACGGTCCTTTTGGCCCTTTTCCCATGGTATGCGTTTGGTAGGAGCTATGCGGCGGTTATCTTTGTTTGATAGGCGTCTCCAAAGATCAAACCCCAGAGGCATAAGGTCAATGATTCGGTCTACAAGCCAAAGCACCACCACCACAAGACTGAAAATGCCTCTAATCAAGTAAGGTTTAGCAACCGCCCACTTCGATTTCTTCTCCCTGTCCACCGGCAGTTCGGAATCGGGGACGGTCATCAGTGCTTCACCAATCTGATGGATGAGGTAAGGTTCTTGACGAAACCGGCGTTCTGCGTTCGAAGCAGCGGCCTCATAGTTGTCATAGACGTTGACGAGCTGCCCATCGCGAAAGAGGACCCACTTGCCAAAGGACTCAAATTCGAGATCCCCGTGTTGTGCCTCGTATGCGGCGCTGTCTCGGTCTGGTGAGACCTTCAGGCCTTCTTCATTCAACTGCATAATCGGGGACCTCCAGCCCGGAGGAGGGCTCTATCTCTTCTAGAGCCGCCATTTGAAGCGAGGTCGGTGGCTGAGCCGCTCATGGAACAGCGCTGTATCCTCAAGCCATGTCGTCTCGCACTGACTCAACGCATCGTCTTCGCGGTGGCCCAGCCCCTGCCACAAAACCGCTTCCTACACAAAGATGTTACCACACCACGGCTTAACCCAGCTTAGATATCGGTTCTGAAGGTCGGAAGGGCAGGTCGAAGCACTACGTGGCCTCCAATGAGGAAGGTGAGACGCAACTGCCCCGACGCCACGGACCACGGGGGGACTATTCGAGTTCGCTAGTGGGACTGTCCTTCGCAGGGCCGCTACCGCCTGGAAGGGTACCCCATGCTGCCTTGAGACACGCCAACGCCTGTCGGACGGTCAGTGGTGGCCTGAACCTCACTGAGGCCGTCTCGCCTACAACTCCTGTACGAACCTCACCGTGAAGGTTCTTGATTTTGTCCAGTTTTGCGGGCCCAGGGTGACGGCAAGAGCATCGTCATGCTGCGGGACTCGATAGCATTGGCATGCCTCAGGCTCAACTTGATCTAACACCAACACACCTTGGGAATACCAAGTTAGGCTTGGCATTGACACCAGGGAACCCCTCTGTTCAAATGCCCGCAACGGACCGTTTCACCATGCGCCACCTCCTGCTGAACATACCCGCCCTCATCGCGCTCGCCCTGCTCTGCGCCCTCGCCACTCCAACGGCCAACGCGCAGGGCAGCCTCTATAGCTGGGAATTCATCGACCACATCGACCAAGCGTCCGTTTCCATGGACGGCCGGGATCTGCCCGTCGGGACCGACCGCGGCCAACGGAACTTTCAGATAGGCTGGGAGCACCGCCCCGTCAACCCCCCGGAGACCCTCACCGTCGGTCTCTTTTCCCTCCAGGGCCTCGTGGACGCCCCGACCCCCAACTGGAAGGGAGCTTCCTGGGTCTTCGAGAAGACCCGCCTCATCAGCCTGTTCCCCACCGTGAACTGGGAGCGCGTAACCTATCTCCTCTATTGGTCGCTCCGGACTTCCGTCTTTGCCCTGCCCGTCCTGCTTTTCATCGCCACCCGCATCCGCAAGTCCCGCTGGTCCGCCGACCACTACCCCCAAGTGCCCCAGGGTTTGACCACGCTCCCCAGCGACCTTCCCGCCCCGGCGCTGTCGGTGCTTTTCACCCGGAAGGTCGGCCCGCAAACCTACCTGTCCATCCTCGTGGATATGCTCCAGAAGGGCAACTTGACCATCACCGGCCGCTACGACGAATCGGACAAGGAAAGGAAATTCCATTCCGACGTCAACTTGGTCCGGCAGTTCGAACCCGATCAACCATGGGAAAAGGTGGTCTACGACGCCCTGCCCGTCCGCAGGGCTACCTCCGAAGAATTGACGGGAACCCTGAAGAAACGGAAGAACGCCATCCGCACCCATCTGGACGAGTGCCTGCAGTCCCGGGGCATTTTTGATGCACCCCCCTTGCAGGTCATGGCAGACCAGGGACAGGGTTGGGTGGCGAGAACCGCGTGGGTTTTGGCCACAGTAATCTTGGCTCTGGGCGTGGGCCTCTGGGTCAACTTCTGGCTGCCCTGGTGGGCCGGCGTCGCCGTCGGAATCCCGATAGCGGTGGTTTTTCTAGTCTACGCTATTGACAATACCTCAGGACGCCTGATCCCCACCCCGGCCGGGTTACTCGAGATTAGCCGATGGGCGGCCTTCAGACGATCGATCGGGGACCGCCACGTCTCCCCTTCCCTGGACCCCAGCCAGCCCGACCCCCTGCTCCCCTACGCCGTGGCCCTAAACGAAGCGAGCCAGTGGGTCAACGACATCAACGCTCTGCCACCCTGGTTTCTCCCCGGCGGGCCCAGGGAACAGACCCCAGGGGGCCTCTACACCGCCTACCGTGGTTTCATCGGCGCCGACTCCTGGGATCTACTCGGAGGCCCAAACAAAAAGTCCTTCTCTGCCCAGAGCGGCGGTGGCGGAGGCGGTGGCGGTGACGGCGGCGGCTAAGTCCTCTCACTCTCTCCCAAGCCGGCCTCCACGCCGGCGCGTTACCCCGATCGTCCTGGGGCTCGTCACCGCCACCCTCCCGTAGGCGTGTGGCGGCCCAGCGCGTCCAGCGTACCGAGGGGCGCCAGGCCGGCTTCGACCAGGCCATAGCGCCGGGTGCGTAGCCCGCGCCGTGCCCTACCGCGCGACTCCCCTGTGCCATCCTCCCGTTGCCCGTACAAGACCCTACGTCCTACTATTCCTGCAACAGACCCGCACAAGGAGACCCTTGCACGACCCGTCATTCCCGCTTTCGGAGACCTTTGCGCAACTTGCTCGTTGATTGGCTTTGGGCGCGCCGGGGCAGCAGGTGTGGGAGTGACGAGGCGGGCCTCCGCTCAGGGCACGCTCCCCCCTGCTGCTCACCACCCTTGGGTGGCGTTTTGGCCCGCTCGTCTGGCCGCGACCGGCGCCTCCGGCCTCACCCCAAGCCCCCGTTACGTCCCCAGCCTCAACAGGCCCCGCATGTGCTATCGCCCCGTCGTCAGGTGCACCAATGCCGCCGCCTCGGCTAACATGGAGGGAGGGCGAAACCCGGTCCCTCCGATTCCCGCCCCAGGCGAGCCAACCCGCCCGGACGACCCTCAGGAGCCGCCATGACCGCCGCTGTCCACGTCGCCGGCCTGACCAGGGTCTATGGAAACCGTGCTGCCCTCCGGGACCTCGACCTGGAGGTCTCGTGGGGCCAGGTCCTGACCGTCTTCGGGCCCAACGGCTCCGGCAAGACAACCCTCATCCGCGTGCTATCCGGCCTCGCCCGCCCCACGTCGGGCAGCGCGCAGATCGCCGGCTTCGACGTGACCCGCGCCGCCGAGGACGCCAGGGGCCGCGTTGGCGTCGTCACCCACCAGACCCTCCTCTACGACGACCTGACAGCCCGCGAAAACCTCCACTTCCACGCCCGCCTCTTCGGCCTTCGAGACGCGCAACAGCGCGTCGCTGCCCTGGCCCGCACCCTCGCCATCGAGCCGTACCTGGGCCTGCGGGTGCGCACCCTCTCCCACGGCGTCCAGAAGCGGGTCTCCCTTGCCCGCGCCATTCTGCACAGTCCCCCCCTCCTCCTGCTGGACGAGCCCGAAACGGGTCTCGACCAGCAGGCCCTGGACCTCCTGGACTCCCTGCTCGTCGAGCACCGGGCCGCCGGCGGCAGCGCCATCCTCACCACCCATGGCCTGGAGCGCGGCCTCCGTCTCGCCGACCGCGTCGCGATTCTGGACCGGGGCCGCCTTGCCTACCAGGGCCCCAGTGACGCCCTGGACGCCGCCGCCTTCCGCGGCATCTACCTCCGCACGACGGGAGACCGCCAGTGAGGTCCTATCTCGCCCCCCTCTTCGCCCTCGTGTGGAAGGACCTCCTCCTGGAGCTCCGCAGCCGGGAAACCGTGGCCCCAACCCTCGTCTTCGCTCTCCTCGTCGTTGTCATCTTCAACTTCGCCCTGGAACCCCGGCGAGAGGTCGCCCCCTTCGTGGCTCCCGCGGCCCTGTGGGTTGCCGTCACCTTCGCCGGGATGCTCGGTCTGAGCCGTGCCTTCATGCTCGAGATGGAGAAAGGCGGCATCCAGGGGCTGATGCTCGCCCCCGTTGGCCGGGACGTCCTCTACCTTGGGAAGCTCCTCGCCAGCTTCCTTTTCATCCTCATCATCGAAGCCCTCCTGCTCCCCGTATTCCTCCTCATCTTCAATCTGCCCGTCGGGCTGCCTCCCCTGTGGATTGCCCTCGTCCTGGGCGCGCTTGGGTTCGCCGCCGTCGGCACCACCTTCGCCGCCATGGCCGCCAACGCCCGGGCACGGGAGATGCTCCTGCCCATCCTCTTCCTGCCCATCGTCGTTCCTGTTATCATTGCTGCCGTCGCGGTCACCGGCGGCGCCCTCCAGGGCGACCCGTGGAGCGAGTACAGCCGGTGGATCGGCCTCATGGCCGCCTTCGACGTCATTTTCCTCGTCGCCGGGGCCATGACATTCGACTTCGTGCTGGGGGACTAGCCTCCGCCATTCCGCGGGGCGTGGCGGCGAGTGACGCGACATAACGCTACTGGCGCCCTGCCGCCTGCGACGGCCCCACGCTACGCGGCGCCGCGGCCCTGCCCGGCATTCACGCCCACGGGAGAAGACCGCTGATGATGTTGCGAACGGCCCTCCTGGCCGCCAGCGCCCTCCTCATGCTCCTGACCCTGGCCCTCGTCTTCTTCTGGGTCCCTACCGACGCTGTCCTCGGCGTCTCCCAGCGCATCTTCTACATTCACGTGCCCATGGCCTTCATGGGCTTTGCGGCCTTCGGTGTTGTCCTAGTCGGCAGCATCGGCTATCTGCGAAGCGGCAGCGCCCGCGCCGACGCCCTGGCCTACGCCGCCGCCGAGGTCGGCGTCCTCTTCATGAGCCTAGTCCTCGTCACCGGCGTCCTCTGGTCCCGCCCCGTCTGGGGTGTCTGGTGGACCTGGGCGCCCCAGCAGACCACCACCCTCGTCCTCTGGTTCATCTATGTCGCCTACCTCATGCTCCGCGCCTACGCCCCCCAGGGCGCCCAGGCCGCCAGGTACGCTGCCGTCCTGGGCATCATCGGATTCATCGATGTCCCCATCGTCTACATGGCCGGCAAGTGGTGGCGCGACATCCATCCCGGCGCTGTCGTCGGTCCCCTCGCCGAGTCCGGTTCCCTGGACGGCTCCATGGCCTTCGCCCTCCTCGTCGGCACTTTTGCCTTCGCTGTCTTCTTCGCCTTCCTGCTCCTCCAGCGCTACCAGCTGCGCCGCGATCAGGAGACCCTGGAGGAGCTGCGCCGGCTCTATGCATAGGAGCATTCACACCCACCGGCACCCTGCCCGGCGATGGCCTGCCCGCGCCCCCCGGCGCATCGCACGTCTTCTGGTCGCCTGCCTCCTCCTGATGCTGCCGGCCCTCATCGGCGCCGCCCCCTCCCAACAGGCCCCCGGCGAGTCTTTTCTGCCCTACCTCGCCGCCGCATTCGCCGTCACCTGGGCCGGCTTCTTTGCCTATGCATTCTTCGTCTCCAGCAAGCAGGCCGAGCTCAAGCGCGAGATCCAGGCCCTGCGTCGGGCCCTGGAGCGCCCCGACCAGGACGACGGCGCCCCGGACTGACGGCCCCGTCTCCTCCCGGTAGGTGTGCTAGACTAGAGCAGTCGCCCCCGCGGTCCGGACGCCGATGCGGAGGCGCGTTGCGAGCGGAGAAAACCGTGCGACCCTCCCGGCTCTGCTCCGGCGCCGAACGAGGCCAGATCATGGACACTCTCCTCTCGAGGGCAGGTTGGTCATGACCCTCAGCTTCCGCGGCTTGCCCAGCGTGGACCGCCTCCTCGGCGCGCCTGAGGTCCAGTGCCTCACCGAGTGCTTCTCCCGGGAGGCCGTCACTCAGCTCGTGCGCCAGGAGCTTGACCACGCTCGCGTCGCCATCGCCGCCGGCGCCCCGCCTCCCCCGCTCGAAGCCCTCGCGGTGGCCGTCGCCCGCAGTGCACATAAGCTGTGGCAGCCCGGACCGCGGCGCGTCATCAACGCCACCGGCGTCATCATCCACACCAACCTTGGCCGCGCCCCCCTGAGCCCAGCCGCCCTCCACGCCGTCGCCGATGCCGCTCAGGGCTACTCGGACCTGGAGTTCACCCTCGACGACGGCGGACGCGGCTCCCGCCAGCAGTACGTCCAGCGCCTCCTCTGCCAGCTCACCGGCGCCGAGTCTGCCTTTGCCGTGAACAACAACGCTGCAGCCGTGCTTCTTGCCCTCGCCGCTGTCGCCCCCGGCCGCGAGGTCATCGTCTCCCGGGGTGAGGCCGTGGAGATCGGCGGCGGTTTTCGCATCCCGGACGTTCTCGCCCAGTCCGGCGCGACCCTTGTGGAGGTTGGCACGACCAACCGGACCTACCTCCGCGACTACGAGCAGGCTGTCACCCCCCAGACGGGCGCCTTCCTGAAGGTCCACTCCTCCAACTTCCGAATCACCGGCTTCACCCACGAGGCCACCGCCGCCGAGCTGGTGGGGCTGGCGAAACAGCCCGGGATCCCCGTCGTTCATGACCTCGGCAGCGGGTGCCTCCTGGACACGGCGCCCTTCGGCCTCGCCCACGAGCCAACGCCCCGCGAGAGCATCGCCGCCGGTGTGGACCTTGTCCTCTTCTCCGGCGACAAGCTCCTGGGAGGGCCCCAGGCCGGCATCGCCGTTGGCCGCTCTCGCTGGGTCGACCAGCTGGCTCGCCACCCCCTGGCCAGGGCCGTCCGCAGCGACAAGTTGACCCTCGCGGCGTTGGCCGCAACCCTGCTCCACTACGTCAAGGATGAGGCAGCGTCGGCCATCCCCGTCTGGCGTATGATCTCTCAATCGCCCGCAGACCTGGAGCTCCGCGCCCGCGGTTGGCAGCGCCGCATCGGCCGCCGCGCCACCCTGCAAGAGGGGCAGTCCACCGTCGGGGGCGGCAGCCTCCCCGGGGAGACCCTGCCCACCTGGCTTCTGCTCCTCTCCGTGGAGCACGTCGTCGGCGGGGCCGCGGAGCTTGCCCGCCGGCTGCGGCGCCAGAGCACGCCCGTCGTCGCCCGCATCATCGACGAACGTGTGGCCCTGGACCCCCGCACGGTCCTGCCGGAGGAGGAGGGCAGCTTGCTTACGGCCCTTCACCAGGCCCTCGATGAGCCCGAGGGCCCTTGATCTCTCCCACAGGTGGACGGAAACATGGAGCGCCAGGGGCCTGACACGATTCCCCAGTCCCGCAGGGCGTGCGGAGACCCCTCCCCGCCCTGCGAGTCGCCGCGTGATGGGGCCACACGCGGCTTGCATCGATCAATGGTCCTGACTTCAAGCGCGAGAGGATCCAGCGTATGACTGACTTCCTCCTCATCCACGGCGCAGGTCACGGGGCATGGGTGTGGGACGACGTGTGGGGCATCCTCGAGGACTCCCTACGAACCGGCGCCGGCCTCTACCACTCCATGTACTCCCGCGGCAAGGTCCTCGCCCCCGACCTCCCCGGCCACGGCGCCCGCTTCCCAACGGACAATCCCACCCACCTCAGCTCCCAGGGCACCGTCGACTTCCTCCTAGACCAGATGGAAGCCGCTCGCGTAAGCCGCCCCGTCATTGTCGTCCACGACCTCTCCGGCCTCATCGCCCTTGAGGTCGTGCGGCGCATGAAGGAGCAGCCTCAGGGCATCGTCTTCGTCGGCGCATGCGTCCCGGACCTCTTCCACACCCCCATGGAGATGCTCCCAATCCCAACCCGCGTCATCATCAACCTCTTGCGTCTCCGCCCGAAGACCCCTCCCGACAGCGTGAAGCTGCACCACGCCCTGACCCATCCGCTCATGTGCCATGACATGCCCTTCTCACAGGGTACCGCCCGCGTCCTTGGCCGCCTCCGCCCCATTCCCCTCCGCGTCTTCGACGCCCTCCCCAACCCGGAGGCCCTGGAACCCTCCTGTCCCGTTACATACGCCGTCCTCAAGAGAGACCGCTACCTGCTCCCCTACCTTCAGCGTGAGATGGCCGCCTCCTTCCCCTGCGCCAAGGTGGTGGAGCTCAGCAGCGGACACGAGGCCCCGATCACCCACCCCCGGGAGGTGGCCGACCTCGTCCTGGAGTATGCCTAATACCCCGGCTTGGAGGCAGCCCTGACCCTCTTTGAACACGCCGCCAAGGAGCAACAGGCCCGGGACGCCCCCCTGGCCGCTCGCATGCGCCCCCGCGCCTGGGACGAGTTCGTGGGCCAGGAGGATATCGTCGGCCCCGGCCGTCTCCTCCGCCGTGCCATAGACGCCGGCCGGCTCCCCTCACTGCTGCTGTGGGGACCACCGGGGTCCGGCAAGACCACCCTCGCCTTCCTCATCGCCGGCCTCACGAGCTCCCACTTCGAGCCCGTATCCGCCGTCACCGCCGGCGTCGCGGACCTGCGCCGCGTCGTCGCCCAGGCCAGGGAGCGCCGCGCGCTCCACGGTCAGCCCACCATCCTCTTCGTCGATGAGATCCACCGCTTCAACAAGGCCCAGCAGGACGTCATACTCCCCCACGTCGAGGACGGGACCGTCGTCTTCGTCGGCGCCACCACCGAGAACCCCTCCTTTGAGGTCATCGCCCCGCTCCTCTCCCGCAGCCGCGTCTTTGCCCTTAAGCCCCTCGACGACGACCACCTCCGCGCCATCGTCCACCACGCGCTGTCCGACCATGACCGCGGCCTGGGACAGCTTGGCGCCTCCTTGGAGACCGAGGCCCTCGATCACCTCGTCACCTCGGCAGGCGGCGACGCCCGCGTGGCCTTGAACGCCCTCGAGCTCGCGGTCTCCGCCACCCCTCCACAAGCGGATGGGCGACGCATCGCCCTCCATACCGTCGAAGAGGCCATGCAGCAGCGCAGCATCCTCTACGACAAGGCGGGCGACCAGCACTACGACACCATATCCGCCTTCATCAAGTCCGTCCGCAGCTCCGACCCGGACGCCGCCGTCTATTGGCTCACCCGCATGTTGGAGGCCGGCGAAGACCCCCTATTCATCGCCCGGCGCATCGTCATCCTGGCCGCAGAGGACATCGGCATGGCTGACCCCATGGGCCTGCCCATCGCCGTGGCCGCGCAGCAGGCAGTCCACTTCATCGGCCTGCCGGAGGGCGCTATCCCACTCGCCCAGGCCACCGTCTACCTCGCCGCCGCGCCCAAGTCCAACTCCGCCTACAGGGCCCTGAGCCTCGCCCGCGAGGACGTGCGGCAGCGCCCCAACGATCCGGTGCCCATGCACCTGCGCAATGCGGTGACCGGCCTCATGCGGCAGATGGGCTTCGGCCAGGGCTACAAGTACGCCCACGACTACCCCCAACACTTCGCCGCCATGGAGAACCTGCCCCAGGGCCTGCAGGGCAAGCACTACTATCACCCATCTGACCAGGGCTACGAAAAAGGCGTCGCCCAGCGCTTGCGGCAGTTGTGGGGCCGGCAACAGGAAGAAGCGGACGCCCCGGCCGTCCAACCGGAGGACGACGCCCCAAACCCACCACCTGGTTGAAGCCGGGGACATCGTGGGAACCTGCCGCAGGGCCTGGTACGCCGTTAGCCGAGCCTGTCTCGCAAAGCTGGGTCATCCGGGTCTCCAATCTCCTGCATTCCGCTTTTCGACAGAATGGCGAGATGCGGCGCCGTATTCCACCCCCGTCATTCCCGCGCAGGCGGGAATCCAGGGTGGCGGCGCGGTGTGTGGCATCCCTCACCGCAGACCCTCCCCATCCCTGATGACACGTCCCGCCCTGACGCTCCCAACCCACCCCCACAAGCCGTCGCGCAGCGACCGGGAATCCAGGGTGGCGGCGTGGCGCGGGGCATCCCCTCACTCCTAGTGAGACAGGCTCGTATAGGCAACAACAAAATGGCCGGCTCATCCTTGAGCCGGCCGTCGCGAGCGCAGTCAGGGTCGAAGCGCGCTACTCCACCTTCACAATCTGGAAGTGCACCGTGCCCTGTGGCGCCGCAACCTCCACCTCTTGCCCCTGCGCCCGGTCCAGCACCGCCTGGCCGACCGGCGACGTGATGGACAGCTTCCCAATGGATGGGTTGGCTTCCCGGGGGTCCACCAGTACGTAGGTGAGCTCCTGCCCATTGGCCATGTTCTTCAATGTCACACTGCTGCCCAGGCGGGCCTGCTCCGCCGCCCCGCCGGAGCCGTCGCTCCCCTGAAGCAGCTGTGCACGCTCCAGCGTATCCTCGATCTCCCGGATGCGCGATGCCAGCTGCCCCTGCCGCTGCCGCGCCGCCTCGAGGGGCGCGTTCTCCCGCACGTCCTTGTCGGCAGCAGCCTTTTGGATCTCCACGGAGTTGCGTACGACCTCCTCCCGGAGCCAGTCCAGCTGCTCTTCCTTCTCCTTCCGCCCCTCGGCGGTCAGATGCACCACATTGCTCCCTGCAGACGCGGACCGCTGGCTCGGGCGCCGTCCCCGTGAGACCCTCCGCACCCGTACGTGCTGCGCCAGGCTCGTGGTGACCAGCCCCTTCTTCTTTGCGAAGGTCAGGAACTCCCGCACCGCCTTGATATTCTGCTCCCCCCCAACCACATTCGCCGTCGTGGCCTCCCCATAGGACTCCAGGTCCGGCGGCGTCAGCGCTCCGGGTATATGCTCCCGGCCGAACCAGCGTAGGAACTTCGCCAGCTCCTGCTTCGCCTCCGTGCGGCCATTCTTCAGCGAAGCCAAGAAAAGGTCGACCGCTGCTCCCAGGGTGACATCGGCTTTCGTCTCTGCCTCTGTCAAGGTGCCTACCCTCCTGTTATGGTCCAGGGCGACCGTCAAGCCCGGCTAACATATCCCCACGCCGCCATGCTCCATTCTAGGTAGGCTCTTGGGGGGTGTCAATTCGACCGAGCGCCGGTGGCTTCGCCTGGCGTTGCTCCACTCCACGCCGTGTGATATACTCCGTCAAAATTCGCCGTACGCACTCTCCAGGGAAATCGAAAGCGCGTCCCGTGGCGCAATGGAGGATGAGACTCACTTTATGCAGCAGCCCACCGTAGCAGAACAGCCCGCCGTCCGGACCCCGCCGGCGGAAGCTCCTCAAGAGAGACCTCGCGAGCCCATCACCATGAAGTCGCTCCTGGAGTCCGGTGTGCACTTTGGCCACCAGACCCGCAGATGGAACCCCAAGATGAAGAGCTACATCTTCACGGAGCGGAATGGCATCCACATCCTCGACCTCCAGCAGACCATGGTGCATCTGGAGCGTGCCGCCAGATGGGTCACGGAGCTCGTGACCCAGGGTGGGACCGTGCTCTTCGTCGGCACCAAGAAGCAGGCCCAGGAGACGATCGCCAGCGAGGCCCAACGGTGCGGCATGTACTACATCAACCAGCGGTGGCTTGGCGGCACCCTCACCAACTGGCAGACCATCAAGGGCCGCATCGATCATATGAACTGGCTCGAGGAACAACGCCAGCGCGGCGAGTTCCGCCGCCTCCCCAAGCAGGAGGCCATCCGCCTGGAAGAGAAGATCCAGCGCCTGAACAAGTACCTCGGCGGCGTCAAGCAGATGAAGTCCCCCCCGGGCGCCCTCTTCATTATCGACCTCGGCATGGAGAAGATCGCCGTCGCTGAGGGCAACAAGACCCGCACCCCCATCGTTGCCCTCGTCGACACGGACTGCGACCCCAATCTTGTGAGCCAGGTCATTCCCGGCAACGACGACGCCATTCGCTCCATCCGCCTCGTCGCCGGGCGGATCGCGGACGCCGCCCTTCAGGGCATGTCCCAGCGGCAGGCCCTCGAAGAAGAGGCCGCCAGAGCTGCAATGGAGGCCGCGGCCATCGAAGAGGAGAACGCCAGCCAGGACGAAGAAGACCTGACCTTCGAAGAACCGGAATTCGACGTCAGCGAGTTCTCAAGTCCCGACCCAAGTCCCGAGCCCTCTAGCTAGCCCATCCCCTGCCCTCCCGCGCGCCGCCGCGTTCTCCAGCGGCATGGAGGGCGCTTCCCTGTCGCGGGGCAGGACCATGGTACGGTAAGGAGGCCAGGGCCCTGGGGCCTCGGCCCTCTGCCGCACAGACAGACCTCGAGCAATCGCCGGCAACACTGGAAAGAACCTGAGAGGCTATAGCGTGGTGCTGATAACCGCAGACGTCATCAAGACCCTCCGGGACCTCACCGGAGCGGGCATCATGGACTGCAAGCGCGCCCTGGAGGAGGCAGGCGGAAACCTGGACCAGGCCCAGGAGGTCCTCCATGCCAAGGGCATCGCCAGCGCCGTCAAACGCGCCGGTAGGACCACCAATGAAGGCCTTGTGGACGCCTACGTCCACAGCGGCGGCCGCATCGGCGCACTCGTCGAGCTCAACTGCGAGACCGACTTCGTCGCCAGGACCGACGAGTTCCGCGCTCTCGTCCACGACCTCGCCCTCCAGGTCGCCGCCATGAATCCGGCCCACGTCTCCAAGGACGACCTCCCGCCGGACAGCGCCCTCAACCCGGAGGAAGTCTGCCTCCTCCAGCAGCCCTTCATCAAAGACCCTTCCATGACGGTCCAGGACCTCGTCAACAACGTGAACGCCAAGACCGGGGAGAACATCCAGGTCCGGC
Source organism: Dehalococcoidia bacterium (assembly GCA_965197715.1). Taxonomy (GTDB): domain Bacteria; phylum Chloroflexota; class Dehalococcoidia; order Lucifugimonadales; family UBA1127. The sequence continues at coordinate 357,068 of OZ240224.1, read as the reverse complement.
GGTTCACCCGCTTCGCCCTCGGGCAGGAGTAGCTTCCCCATGGCAAGCGCATACCACCGCGTCGTCCTGAAGCTCAGTGGCGAAGCCCTGAGCGGCCCCGTCGGCTACGGCATAGACGCCGCAGCCGTCGCCTACGTCGCCGGCCAGATCAAGGCCGCATGGCAGACCGGCATTCAGCTCGCCGTTGTCGTCGGCGGTGGAAACATCTGGCGCGGCCAGGACGGCGCCGCCTGGGGCATGGACCGCGCCACCGCCGACAACGCGGGCATGCTCGCCACCGTCATCAACGTCCTCGCCCTTCAGGACGCCCTTGAGCGCGCCGACGTGGTCACCCGCGCCCAGAGCGCCATCGTGATCCAGGCCGTCGCCGAACCCTTCATCCGCCGCCGTGCCATCCGCCACCTGGAGAAGGGCAGGGTCGTCCTCTTTGGAGCAGGCACCGGCAACCCCTTCATGAGCACCGACACCGCCGCCGCCCTCCGCGCCATGGACATCGGCGCGGAGGCCCTCCTCATGGCCAAGCACAAGGTGGACGGCGTCTACGACTCAGACCCCCGCTTCAACCCCTCCGCCCGCCGGTTCGACAGGCTCTCCTACCTGGAGGCCCTCAACCGCAGGCTCCAGGTCATGGACAGCACCGCCCTCTCTCTCTGCATGGATAACCACCTCCCCATCGTCGTTTTCGACATGTTCCGTGAGAACAGCCTGTTGCGCCTCCTGAATGGAGAGCGCCTGGGCACCCAGGTCGCCGACTTCGCCGAGGTCGCCTTTACCAGCAGCTAGGAGAACGCGAGATGGCCACCGTTGTCGATCTCCTCAGTGACGGCGAGAGCCGAATGCGTCAGGCCGTTGAGGTCCTGGAACGAGAGCTGAGCTCCGTACGCACGGGCCGCGCCAACCCCGCCCTCATCGAACACCTGCCGGTCGACTACTACGGTGTCCCCACTCCTCTGAACCAAATCGCATCCGTCTCCGCACCGGAGGCCCGCCTGCTTGTGATCCAGCCCTGGGACCGCGGCGCCCTTCCTGCCGTCGAAAAGGCCGTCCTCCGTTCAGACCTCAGCATCACTCCCAACAACGACGGGACTGTCGTCCGGCTCAGCCTCCCACTGCTCACCCAGGAGCGCCGCAAGGACCTCGTCCGCCTTGTACACAAGAAGGCCGAGGACAGCCGCGTCGCCGTTCGAAACGTCCGCCGCGACGTCAACGACAAGCTCCGCGTCGCCGAAAAGGCCAAGGAGCTCTCCCGGGACGAGCTCGCTGCAGCCCAGGACCGCCTCCAGAAGCTCACCGACGCCATGATCAACCAGATGAACGACAGGGTCTCCACCAAAGAAGCGGAAGTCCTTGAAGTCTAAGGTCCCCCCGGAAGATCACCGCCCGCCGATGCAGACCGAAGAGCGGCCCCCCAGCGGTCAATCGCAGCAGGACGACGTCCCCAACCACGTCGCCGTCATCATGGACGGCAACGGCCGCTGGGCCGAGCAACAGGGGCTCCCCCGGCTCGCGGGTCATCGCGCCGGCGTCGAGAACATCCGCCGCATGGTCCGGTGCGTCGCCGTGCGCGGCATCCGCTTCCTCACCCTCTACGCCTTCTCTACCGAAAACTGGAGCCGCCCGCAACGCGAGGTCCAGGGCATCATCGAGCTCCTCGCGGAGGCTGTCCTAACCGAGGCCGATGCGCTCCACCGCGACGGCGTTCGCCTCAATCACCTCGGCCGCATCGACCGCCTCCCACAGGACCTCCAGGACGGCATCGCCCAAGCCCTCCACCGGACGCGGCAGAACACCGGCCTCACCCTCAACGTTGCCTTCGACTACGGCGGCCGCGACGAAATCCTCCACGCCGTCCGCCGCATCCTCGAGGACGGCATTCCTCCCGAGGCCGTCGACGAGGCCTGCTTCCAAAGCCATCTCTACACTGCCTCTCTCCCAGACCCGGACCTCATCATCCGCACGGCCGGTGAGATGCGCCTCAGCAACTTCCTGCTCTGGCAGGCCGCCTACAGCGAGTACTATTCCGCCCCCGTCCTGTGGCCCGACTTTGGGGAAGAAGAGTTGGACAAGGCCCTGGCAATCTATCGCCGCCGGCAGCGCCGATTCGGCGGCGTCTGCCCACCCGGCGCGACCCAGGCCTCCGTGTGACGCTGCCCGTCCCCAGCCTGCTCCGCCTAACATGCCGCCGGCCGTGATGCCGCCGGACCCGCCCGGAACGGGGCCCACCCCAGGGCTCCGGCGCTAGGATGGGCGGGAGCCTGACCCTGTAGGAAGCGCTCTGTATGGTGGCCCGGCTGGCCAGCGCTGGCATCGGCCTTCCCCTGTTGGGTGCAGCCGTCTGGTTCGGCTCGCCCTGGTTCACCGCCCTCGCCGCCCTGGTCGCAGCCCTGGGCGCCGCCGAGTTCTCCCGCCTCGTCTCCCAGTCCAGGGTGAGCCCCGTCCTCCTGAGCGCCCCCTGGGCTGTCGCCCTCGTGCTGGGCGGCCATGCCGGGGCCGAGTTCATCCTGCCCGTCCTGGGCGTCGGGCTCCTCGCCTCCCTCGTCTTGCCCCTCCTCAGGAGAGAGCGGGGCCACGCCCTCACAGACTGGGCCCTCACCGTCTCCGGCGCCCTCTATCTCGGCTTGCCGCTCTCCTTTGCCGTGCTCCTCCACGGCCTGGAGGACGGACGATACTGGCTGCTCTTCGTCCTCCTGGCAACCTTCGCCACCGACACTGGGGCCTACTTCATCGGCCGCCTTGCCGGACGCCGCCGCCTCGCGCCAACCATCAGCCCCAACAAGACCTGGGAAGGCGCCGTAGGAGGCTTCATCGCCGCCGTCGGAGCTGCTGTGGCGATGTCCCTGCTCTTCCCGCTGCCCGTGGAGCCGTGGCTTGGGGCACTCTTCGGGGCTGCCATCGGCATCGTCGCCCAGCTTGGGGACCTCGCCCAGTCCATGCTGAAACGGTCCGTCGGGGCCAAGGAGGCCGGCTGGCTCATCCCGGGCCATGGAGGCGTCCTGGACCGCTTCGATAGCGTTGCCTTCACGCTGGTGCTCATGTATCATCTAGCCAGTCTGGCGGGTCCCTCATGACCGTGCGCCACGGAGCCAGACCCACCAGCCGTCATTCCCGCATCCCCCCACACGGCCGTCGCGCCAGCGACCGGGAATCCAGGGTGGTGCAGGGGTGGCCGGGAGCCGCCCCACCTCCCCGGTCTCACGCTCCACGGGGAGTTACGCTAAGGTCTCTAGGGCAACTCTAGCCAACGCAGGGCGGTGGATATGGGGAGCATCGGGCGCCGTGGCGAAATCCCTTCGAACGCGGCCAACGGCTCACCCCGCCCGCCCGTCGGAGCGGCGCCCGCCGGTTTGTCCCGTGAGCATGTTCGCTGTATCGTTGCCGGACAGCCCCCGGCACAGTGGTTCCCGCAAGACCAATCGTTGGGGAGAGCGCCATGAAGAACCTCGTCATCCTGGGCTCCACGGGCTCCATCGGCCGCCAGACCCTCGATGTCCTTCGCGCCCACCCCGGCGAGTTCAACGTCCTGGGCCTCTCCGCCTGGAGCAGCCTGGACCTCCTCCTGCAGCAGGCCTGGGAGTTCCGCCCTCGGCTCATCCACTGCCAGCGTCAGTGCGATCCCGCCGACCTCCCGCCCGGCTGCCAGCTGGCAGCCGGGCCCCTTGACCTCGCCGCCATGCCCGGCGCCGACCTCGTCATGCAGGCCATGGTGGGCAACGCCGGGCTGCTCCCTACCTTCACGGCCCTGTCCCACGGCATCTCCGTCGCCCTCGCCAACAAGGAGCCCTTCGTCATCGCCGGCGAGCTCCTCACCGCCGAGGCCCGGCGCACCGGCGCCCGCCTCCTCCCCGTCGACAGCGAGCCCAGCGCCGTCTGGCAGTGCCTCCAGGGTGAAGATACCGAAAAGTCCGTGCGCCGCCTCCTCATAACTGCATCGGGCGGCCCCTTCCGCACACTGCCCCTCATCGAGCTCGACGGCGTCACCCCGGAGAGAGCCCTCAACCATCCCACCTGGCGCATGGGACAGAAGATTACCATCGACTCCGCCACCCTCATGAACAAGGGCTTCGAGGTCATCGAAGCCCGCTGGCTCTTCGACGTCCCCTGGGAGCAGATTGACGTCGTGGTGCACCCCCAGAGCATCATCCACTCCATGGTGGAGTTCACCGATGGCTCCGTGAAGGCCCAGCTGGGCCCCACGGACATGAGGCTCCCCATCCAGTACGCCCTCTTCTACCCGGAGCGGCGCTCCAACGAAAGCCTGCCCCGCTTCGATCCCATCGCCACCCAGTCCCTGACCTTCGAGGCCTTGGACCCTCTCCGATACCCCTGCTTCACAACCGCCCTGGACGCCGGGCGGCGCGGCCGCACCTACCCCGCTGTCCTCAGCGCCGCCGACGAAGAGGCCGTCGGCCTGTTCCTGCAGCGGCGCATTCGCTTTACCGACATCCCCCGGCTCGTGGCGGACACCTTGCAGCGCCACGAGCCCGTCGACAGTCCCACCGTCGAGGACATCCTCGCTGCCGACGCCTGGGCCAGGGAGTCCCTGCTTGGCCTGGCGGCTGGGGTATAGTGACCGTCTTCATTGACTTTGTCCTGCCCTTCCTTGCCGTCCTCCTGGCCATCGTCATCGTTCACGAGCTGGGTCACTTCCTTACCGCCAAGGCCCTGGGCGTCAAGGTCCTGGAGTTTGGCTTGGGCTTTCCCCCGCGGGTCATCTCCTTCCCCCGCCGTACGACCATCTACGATCTGGATTCCCGCGTCGCCACCTTCAAGAGCGACGAGACAACCTACACCGTGAACCTCCTCCCCCTAGGCGGCTTCGTGCGACTGGTTGGGGAGGACACCCTCGACCTCCGCCTGCGCATCAAGGCTGCCTCCATCGAGGCCCTGGACGAGGCCGAGGAAGCCATCGTCCAAGCCAGGCTGGACCTCGCCCGCAACGGCTCCCGCGCCAAGATCACCCCCCTGGGCCTGGATCTCGGCGCCGTAACCCAGGACGACGTCAACCGCGCCCGCAGGGAGCGCGCCGAGATCCTCGGCATCGGCGTCCCCCTGGCGCCCGAGGCTGCTGCCGCCGTCCGCAGCTCTCGCACCAAGGTCACTCTGACACCCGTAGGCCACAACCCCGCCGACGCCGTTCGCCGCTTTGTCGATGGCTTTGCCGCGGAGGTCAGTCGCGGCCTTGCCACCAAGGGTGCGCTCACCCGCGCCGTCATCCTGGGCGCCGGCTCTTTCATGAACGTCATGCTTCCCCTCGCCATCTTCGCTGCCATATTCATGTTCCCCCAGGACACCCTGGAGGGACGAGTCCGCATTCAGGGCGTCGCGCCCGCCTCGCCCGCCGACCTGGCCGGCGTCCTCCCCGGCGACATTGTGCAGCGCGTCGATGGCCACGCCGTGGCCAACACCGCCGACCTTGCCTACCGCATCCGGCTCAAGCTCGGCAAGCCCACCACCTGGGACATTCTGCGGGAGAAGCGCCGCCTCACGGGCGCCCTCGGCATGGGTGGCGACCCAGGCCTGGGGCAGCCGCTGCCTCCCGCCGAGTCCACCGCTTTGACCCTTCGTCTCGTGCCGCGCGTGAGGCCTCCCCCGGGCGAGGGCAACGCCGGCATCCTCATCGCCACTGAGGGCGCCCGCATCGTCAAGCGCTCATACCCGCCCTGGCAGGCTGTCCCCCAAGCCTTCGTGCGGATGGGCGAAACGCTCATCCTCTTCCGCAACGAGATCATCAGCATGTTCGCCGGCGCCCAGGAGGCCCAGGTCGCCGGCGTCGTTGGCATCGCCCAGGTCACCGGTGAGGTCGCCCGCGCCGGGTGGATGCCCGTCTTGGAGCTCACTGCGCTCCTGAGCCTCAACCTCGCCATTCTGAACATCCTGCCTGTCCCCGCCCTCGACGGCGGCCGCCTTGTCTTCGTCGCCCTGGAGTGGGTCAGACGGGGCAAACGCGTCTCCCCGGAGCGGGAGAGCCTCGTCCACGTCGTGGGCTTTGTCGTCCTCATCTCGCTCATGCTCGTCATCAGCTACTTTGATGTCCTTCGCATCGTCCGCGGCGAAAGCCTCCTCCGCTAGGGATGGTCTGAACAAGCCGGCTGGCGCTGTCGACGACCGGTTGGTCATGGCGCGACCGATGCTCGCCGCGTTCGGCGGCAGGGCTGTCTAATTGACCGTTCATTTTGAATTGTCTATTGCTTTTTTGTCGCGGCTTTTGAAGCTGGAAGGGGGACAAAAAGGGGGTTTGTTTGTTGGCCGTCGCTGGCGCGACGGCCTTGTAGGGGAGGGTTGGGGGGGAGCAGGGGGGTGGGAGACACGCCGCTCTGCCCCGCCCCCGGATTCCCGGTCGCTGGCGCGACGGCCTTGTAGGGGGAGGGTTGGGGGGGAGCAGGGGGGTGGGAGACACACCACTCTGCCCCGTCCCTGGATTCCCGCGAAGGCGGGAATGACGAGGGGTCGGGTGCGGGAATGAGAGTTGTGCACAGGTCTCCTTTCGCGGGACCGCCGGGACGCGGGACGGCATGGTGTCCGTGTGTGCGCCGGCAGGGCGTCTGCGACCGGCGGACCGCCGGGTCGCTGGCGCGACGGCCATGTAGGGAGAGGGTTGCGGGGCCGCCACGGGGGTCGCATGTACGGGAGGACGCTCGGCGGCGAGGCGCTGTCAGCGGCTAGATCGGCTTCGTAAGACCAGGAACGACATCGCCCCGACGGCGGCCATTGGCACGAGCATCGCCAGCGCGGCGATGCCCGCCGGCCAGGGCTCCACACGTCGGGGCAACTTGCGCCCCACTTGTCAGAACAAAGTCCGGGCTGGTGAGAGTGGGCACGTCGGCGCCGATACGGCGCCCGCGCCTCCGCTCCCCCGCCGCTGTCTCGCCGGGCGTCCCCTCGGCGGCCACTGCCCGCTGACGGCCCGCGCGCCGCCACATCCCGCCGAAGTGTGCGGCGTTGTAGCAGCCGAAGAGCACAATGGCCGCTCGCCGGCGCAGCAGGACCGCCTCCATCGGACCAGTTGCCTACGGCATCCCACCTCCTTCGCCGCCTTCATCGGCGGCTGATGCCTGTAAGAATAGAACACATATGCTGTACAGACAAGAGGCGGGTGGCACAGGGTCGCTGGCGGTCGCTGGCGCGACGGCCATGTGGGTGAGGGTTGGGAGCGTTGCGGCGGTGCGTGTCTCATCAAGGGTGGTGGGGTCTATGGTGGGTGGGGGGGGGACCCCACCGCCGCGTCGCCACCCTGGATTCCCGCCTTCGCGGGAATGACGGTGGGGGTGAGTGCGGGAATGACGGTCGCTGCGCGACGGCTTTGCGGGGGGAGGGTTGCGGGGTCGCGGCGGGGGTGGGGTGGATGGGGGGTGGGGGTATGCCGCGGCCCCGGGCTTGATGAGACTATTCGCAGCCCGCCGCGGCTCTTGCGCTCCTGACCAATTCCTCCTACCCTGTACCCAGTCAGAGACAGACCATCTCCCCGGAAAGAGCGCCGCCAATGCCCAATCGACGCGTCAGCAAGCCAGTCTACGTCGGTCCCGTTAAGGTTGGCGGTGACGCCCCCATCTCCGTCCAGTCCATGACCAAGACCGACACTCGGGACGTCAACGCCACCGTCGCCCAGATCAAGGGGCTGGAGGAGGCCGGCTGCGAGATCATCCGCTGCGCCGTGCCGGACATGGAGGCCGCCAAGGCCCTCGGTGAGATCAAGCGCCAAATCTCCATCCCCCTCATAGCGGACATCCATTTCCACTACCAGCTTGCGCTGGAGTCCCTCCGTCAGGGTGTCGACTGCCTCCGTCTCAATCCCGGCAACCTCCGCAACGAGGACCAAGTCCGCCAGGTCGTGGCCGCCGCCAAGGACCGCCAGGTCCCCATCCGCATCGGCGTAAACTTCGGCAGCCTGCCTCCCGTGGGCGGCATCGGCCAGACCCGCGGCTTCTCCCGCGTCTTCGACATGGTCAACCGGCTCCCCAAGGCCGGCCACGCCGCCGCCGGCGAGTACAGCGTCGTCGATCACATGGTGGCCACAGCCCTCTGGGAGATCGGCCTCCTGGAGGACATGGACTTCGACCTCATCAAGATCTCCCTCAAGGCCTTCGACGTTCCCACCACCGTCGAGGCCTACCGCACCCTCGGCGCCATGGTCCCCTACCCCCTCCACCTCGGCGTGACCGAGGCCGGTACCGTCTTCGCCGGCTCCATCCGCAGCGCCGTCGGCATCGGCGCACTCCTCTATGAAGGCATCGGCGACACCATCCGCGTCTCCCTTAGCGGCGACTCCCGCGACGAAGTCAAAGCCGGCTTCGAAATCCTCAAGTCCCTGAACCTCCGCGACGCCGGCGCCGTCCTCGTCGCCTGCCCCTCCTGCGGCCGCGCCGACGTCGACGTCGTCCGCCTCGCCAACCAGGTGGACGAGCTCCTCAAGGAGCTGCGCTCCCCCGTGAAGGTCGCCGTCATGGGTTGCGAGGTCAACGGACCGGGCGAGGCCAAGGACGCCGACGTCGGCATCGCCGCAGGCGCCGGGCGCGCCATCATCTTCCGCAAGGGCCAGAAGTCCCGCGTCGTCCCCGAGGCAGAGATGCTCACCGCCCTCATGAAAGAGGTGGAGCTCGTCGTCGAGCAGATGGACACGGATCCCGCACCGGCCGCCTGACCGCTCTCAAATCAGCATGTGTGCGCAAAGGGAACCACAGGCGGCTACCCCTGACCCGGCCGGTGCCCCTCGCACGGTGCACCTCAGGCGGGACTCACCCGCCACCCAGGGCCTGTCCGGGAATGGCCTGGCCCCAGCTTGGAGAGCCCATGGACTTTGAGTGGACCCCAGAGCAGCTGTCCCTCCGCGAAGAGCTCCGTTCATTCCTCTCGGCTGAGATGACCCGCTCCATCGTCGCCAACGCCGACGAGGGCTACTCCCGCGAGTTCTCCCGCAAGATGGGCCAGCGGGGCCTCATCGGCCTCCCCTGGCCCACCGAGTACGGCGGCCGCGGCCTCGGGCACATGGAGCGCCTCATCTACAGCGAAGAGATGCTCCTCAGCGGCGCACCCATATCCCACCACCTCGTCGCCGAGCGCCAGATGGGTCCCTCCATCATCATGGTGGGCACCGAAGAGCAGAAGCAGCAGTTCCTCCCGCCCATCGCCCGCGGCGAGCTCGGCGTCGCCATCGGCTACAGCGAGCCCGACACCGGCTCCGACCTCGCCGGCCTCACGACCCGCGCAGTCCAGGACGGCGACGACTACGTCGTGAACGGCGCAAAGGTCTGGAATAGCGCCCACAGGCTCGACTACATCTGGCTTGCCGCCCGCACCGACCCCGACGCCCCCAAGCATCGCGGCATCAGCGTCTTCATGGTCGATCTCAACAGTCCCGGCGTCACCATCAGCCCCATCCTGGACATGGCCAACTATGCCCGCTTCTGCCTCGTCTCCTTCGAGGACGTCCGCGTCCCCAAGACCGCCCTCATCGGTGAGGAGAACCGCGGCTGGTACGTCGTCGCAGCCAACCTGGACTTCGAACGGTCCGGCATCGAGCGCGTCGCCCAGGGGTACCCCCTCTGGCTGGAGTTCCTCGCATTCGTCAAGAAGGCGAAGTTCGACGGCGGCCGCCTTATCGACGACCCCCGCGTCCGTCACGCCCTCGCCCAGACCCAGATCGAGTTCGAAGTCGGCCGCCTCCTCTGCTACAAGGTCGCCTACGAGACCGCCATGGGGCGCGTCCCCAACATAGAGGCCACCGCCTCCAAGCTCTTTGGCTGCGAGGTCAGCCAGCGCAGGGCCCGCACTATGTCCCAGGTCCTCGGCCTCTACGGTCAGCTCGAGCCCGGCTCCCCCTACGCCCCCCTCGCCGGCCGCGTAGAGCGAGAGTGGATGTACGCCATCACCTGGACCATCGCCGGCGGCACGTCGGAAATCCTCCGAAACGTCATCGCCACCAGGGGCTTGGGTCTGCCGAGAGCGTAGAGGTCGCTGGCGGTCGCTGGCGCGACGGCCAGGTGGGGAGGGAGCCCCCCGCCGCGCCGCGACCCTGGATTCCCGCTTTCGCGGGAATGACGGCGGGTGGGCGCAGAAATGACGGCGGGTGGGGGTGTGGCGGTTATGCAAGGGTCCCGTACCCCGCAAACGTGGCGCTCCACACCTGCCGCCCCTCTTCTGTTCCCTATTCCCTGTCCCTCTGCTATCCTCTCTGAGAGGAACCCACCCCCCGGCCCCTGGGAATCAGATGCGAGCCTCCCAGCTACTTTTCAAGACCTTGCGTGAAGCGCCCGCCGAGGCCGAAACAGCCAGCCACCAGCTCATGCTGCGCGCCGGCATGCTCCAGCGCGTGGCCGCCGGCATCTACTCCTACGGCCCCCTCGCCCAGCGCAGCCTCAACAAGATTGCGAACATCCTGCGGGAGGAGATGGACGCCATCGGCGGCCAGGAAGTCCGCCTGCCTGCCGTCCAACCACTGGACCTCTGGGAGCAGTCGGGCCGCGCGGCCGCCTTCGGGGAAGACATGGTCCGCCTCAAGGACCGGCGCGGCCGCCCCATGGTCATCGCCCCCACCCATGAGGAGGCCGTTACCCTCCTCGCCAAACAGTTCATCCAGAGCTACCGCGACCTCCCCGTCCTCGTCTACCAGATCCAGACCAAGTTCCGCGACGAACCCCGGCCCCGCGGCGGCCTGATCCGCGTCCGCGAGTTCGACATGAAGGACGGCTACAGCTTCGACTGCGACGAAGACGGCCTGGAGATCACCTACCAGCACGCCATCGGCGCCTACGAGCGCATCTTTGCCCGCTGCGGTCTCTCCGCCGTCAGGGTCGAAGCGGACAGCGGCGCCATCGGCGGCAAGGACTCCCACGAGTTCATCTTGCCCACCGACGTCGGCGAGGACACCATCATTCTCTGCGGGGGTTGCAGCTACGCCGCCAACGTTGAACGCGCCCACGGCATCAAGCCCCCTGGGCCCACGGAAGCGCCCCTTTCCGTGGAAAAGGTCCATACGCCCGGCATCCGCACCATAGAGGAGCTCGCCTCCTTTCTCGGCATCCCGGCCGCCCAGACCTGCAAGGCCGTCTTCTACGTCGCTGACGGGGGTCTCCTGGCTGTCAGCATCCGCGGCGACCTCGACGTCAACGAGATCAAGCTCAAACGCGCCCTCGGCATCAGTGACCTGCGAATGGCCTCCGACCTGGAGGTGACCGGCGCCGGCATGACCCCGGGCTCCGCGTCCATGGTCGGCGTTACCGGTGTCCGCAGCGTCGCCGACGACTCCATCCTCCAGGGCGCCAACTTCGTCGCGGGCGCCAACCGGGACGACTACCACCTCCGCAACGTCAACTACCCCAGGGACTTCTCCGTGGACCTCGTAACGGACATCGCCTCCGTCCAGGCAGGTCACGCCTGCCCCAACTGCCGCAGCCCCCTCAGGGCTGTGCGCGGCATAGAGGTCGGTCACGTCTTCAAGCTCGGCACCGTCTTCACCCAGGCCATGGACGCTCCCTTCCTGGACGCCGAAGGCCGGCGCCACCTTCCCACCATGGGCTGCTACGGCATCGGCGTCGGGCGGCTCCTCGCCGCAGCTATCGAGCAGAACCACGACGAGCGCGGCATGCGCCTCCCAGCCGCCATCGCCCCGTACCAGGCCGCCATCGTCGCCCTGAACCCTGAGGACTCTGCCGTAGCCGAAGCGGCCGACGGGATTTACGACCAGCTCCGCCAAGCCCGCGTCGACGTGCTCTTCGATGACCGCTCGGAATCTGCCGGCGTCAAGCTCAACGACGCTGATCTCCTCGGCTTCCCCGTCCGCCTCGTCGTCAGTCCTCGCAACCTCCGCGAAGGTGTCGTGGAGGTCAAGGCCCGCTCTTCGTCTTCCGCCGCCAAGATCCCCCCGGGGGATGTCCTGGACTACGTCAGGAGCCTCTTGGCAGACCTCTAGCATCGCCCCGGCGCCCGGGCAAGGCCCGCTTCCCCCAGTGCGCCGCCGGGCTGGTTCCCGTGGCGCGAAGGCGTCCTCTCTTCATCGCAGGCCGGGAGGCGCGGCAGCGTCTCGCCCGGCTACGGCAAAGCCTTTCCCCCGCCCCTGGTCCGTCAAGCGCTCAGTACCCCCTGGGCCGACGGCGCCGAAAATCCGTCCAAATCCCTCACCCGTCGGTTGCACCCCGCGGGGGGGGGATGTTATACTCCCCTTGGCGTGCCGTCCTCACCTCCACGCGCGCCCCTCTTGGTTGTTTTTGAAAGTGGGCTGGCCCCACTTTCTTTATTAAAGGGCATGGGAACTCAGGGAGGTCTAGGGAAATGAAGAGCGATTTCCTCTTGGCCGTAACCCAACTGGCGGCAGAGCGCGGTCTGCCCAAGGAGAGCGTGGTCTCTGCCGTAGAAGCCGCCCTCGCCTCGGCCTACAAGAAAGACAGCTTCGCCGCCGGCCACGACATTACCGTCCGCCTGGACCCCAACAACGGTGAGATCCAGGTCTTCGAGCAGAAGACCGTCGTCGAAGACGTCGAGGACGCGAAGCAGGAGATATCCCTCAAGGACGCGCGGGCGGTCAGGTCCACCGCCGAGATCGGGGACGTCCTCGAGCTCGAGGCCTACTTCCCATCCGTTGGCCGCATTGCCGCGCAGACCGCCAAGCAGGTCGTCCTCCAGCGGCTCCGCGAGGCCGAGCGCGAGCTGGTCATCGCCGAGTTCGCCAACCGCGTCGGCGAGCTCATCGCCGGCCGCATCGAGCGCATTGAACCCCAACACGCCGTCATCAGCGTCGGTCGCGCCGAAGCCCTCATGCCCAGGGAGGAGCAGGTCCCCACCGAGCGCTATCGCCCCAACCTCACCATGCAGTTCTATGAAGTGGAGGTCGCGCAGTCCGCCCGCGGCCCGGAGGTCATCCTCTCCCGCGCTCACCGCGACCTCATTCGCCGTCTCTTCGAACGCGAAGTCCCGGAAATCTTCAACGGCATCGTCGAAATCAAGGCCATTGCCCGCGAAGCCGGCGCCCGCAGCAAGGTCGCCGTCTCCGCACGCCAAGAGGGTGTTGACCCGGTCGGCTCATGCGTCGGCCTCCGCGGTTTCCGCATCCAGAACATCGTCAACGAGCTTCAGGGCGAGAACATAGACGTCGTCCAGTGGGAAGACGAACCCAAGCACTTCATCGCCAACTCCCTCAGCCCTGCCCAGGTCCTCAAGGTGGACCTCGACGAGGTCAACAAGGCCGCCCGCGCCGTCGTCACCGACCGCCAGCTCTCCCTCGCCATCGGACGCGAGGGCCAGAACGTCCGCCTCGCCGCCAAGCTCACCGGCTGGAAGCTGGACATCAAGAGCCTCAGCGAGATTGAAGCGGCAGAGGAAGAGCGCCAGAAGCAGGAGCAGGCCGCCGCTGCCGTAGCCGTCGAAGGACCCGTTGAAGAGGACGCTCCCGTCGCCGCATTGCCAGAGGCCGAACCCGCTATCGCAGAGGCGGAACGGCTTCTGGCCGAGGAGGCCCAGGAAACCGTTCCAGTCACCGCCGAGGCCGACGCCCCCGTGGAGCTGCAAGGCCCAGCCCTCACCCCTGAGGAGGAGCTGCTCCTGGCCGACCCCACGATTGAGGTCGAGCAGCCTGCACCTGAAGAAGAGCCCGCGGAGGAACCCGTCGTCTTCGACGACGCCAACATCTGGGCCCTTCCCACTACCAGGGAGCCCTCCGTTCTCCGCTTCGCCGAGGACATCATGCCCGAGCGCGGCAGAAGGCGCGACGGCCCGCGCCGCGGCAAGGGTAAGCGCGGCCGCACGGGCGCAGAGACCAGCGATGAGCCCGCCAGGTGAGATCTCCGTGCATCACAGTTCAACCGAGGAGGGGCGGATGCGGCCCAAGCACGTCCCGGTCCGCACCTGCGCCGGATGTGGCGCCAAGGATAGCAAACGGCAGCTTGTGCGCATCGTGAGGACCCCCGCCGGTCACGTGGAGGTGGACCCCACCGGCAAAAAGGCCGGCCGGGGCGCATACCTCTGCACGAGCCTCTCCTGCTGGGAGCAGGTCCTGAGCAAGGGGCGATTGGAGCGCGCTCTTCACACGTCCATCCCACGTGAGGAGCGGGACGCCCTGCTCGCCTGTGCACAGCCCTACTCCCCCGAACCCGCCGCCCATGGAGGCGCACAGCCCGGATGACAACCAGGTCCTCCGCCCCCAGAAGAATATCGATTCCCTCCACCGTGACCGTCCGCCAGTTGTCGGACATGACCAGCGTGGAGCCGGTGGACATTATCAAGCAGCTCATGCGCAACGGCGTCATGGCCACCGTCAATCAGGTCATAGACTTTGAAACGGCCGCCATGGCTGCCACGGACCTCGGCTTCGCCGTCGTTGCCCAGGAAGCCCCCGCCGATGAGCCCTCCAGCGCCGCCAAGCCTGAATTCGAGGAGGAGGACGCCTCACAGCTCGTCCCCAAACCCCCTGTCGTGACCATCCTTGGCCACGTCGACCATGGCAAGACCACCCTCCTGGACGCCATTCGCCAGACCAACGTCGTCGCCCATGAGGCCGGCGGCATCACCCAGCACATCGGCGCCTACCAGGCCGAGTACAGCGGCAACATCATCACGTTCCTGGATACCCCCGGCCACGAAGCCTTCACCGCCATGCGCGCTCGCGGGGCCCAGGCCACGGACATCGCCATCCTCGTCGTCGCCGCCGACGATGGCGTCATGCCCCAGACCGTCGAGGCCATCAACCACGCCAAGGCAGCGCGCGTCCCCATCATTGCAGTCATCAACAAGGTTGACCGCCCCAACGCCGACACAGAGCGCGCCAAACGCCAGCTCGCCGAGCAGGGCCTCCTCCCGGAGGACTGGGGAGGCGATGTCATCACCGTCCCCGTCTCCGCTACCCAAAAGACCGGCATCGACGACCTGCTGGAAAACCTCCTGGTCCTCGCCGAGGTCCAGGAGTTCAAGGCAAACCCCAACCGCGCCGCCAGGGGGGTCGTCGTTGAGGCGCAGGTTGACAAGAGCAAGGGGCCAACCGCCACCGTACTTGTCCAGCAGGGCACACTGCGTATCGGCGACTCCCTTGTCATCGGTGATGCCTGGGGCCGCGTCAAGGCCCTCATCTCCGCCTCCGGCAAGCGCGTCCGCCAGGCCACCCCAGCCACCCCGGTGGAGGTCCTGGGGCTGGACAGCGTGCCAGAAGCCGGGGACATCTTCGACGTAGTCACAAACGTCCAGTCCGCACGAGAGCAGGTCGCGGAGCGCCGCCGCCAACGGGACATCCTCCGCGCCGCTTCCCACGCCCTCTCTCTCGGTGAGCTCTACTCGCGCATCCAGTCCGGCGAGCTCCAAGAGCTCCCCCTCATCCTCAAGTGCGACGTCCAAGGCAGCCTTGACGCAGTCCGCAGTGCCCTGGACGGGGTCTCCTCGGAGAAGGCCCAGGTCCGCATCATCCACTCCGCCGCCGGCACCGTCACCGAGAGCGATGTCCTCTTGGCCACCGCCTCCAAGGCGATCATCGTCGGTTTCAACACTAGGGTCGAGCCCGGCGCCCGCGGTCTCGCCGAGCAGGAACGTGTCGAGATTCGCCTCTACGACATCATCTACCGCCTTACCGATGAGATCGAGCAAGCCCTCCAGGGCCTGCTCCAGCCCGAAGAGCACGAGGTCATTGACGGCCATGCCCTCGTGAAGACCGTCTTCTCCGTGGGCCGGCGCGGCCGCATCGCCGGCTGCCAGGTCGCCGACGGCGTCCTCACCCGCGGGGCCAAGGTCCGCGTCATCCGCAGCCGCCGAGCCGTCCACACCAGCTCCCTCAGCAGTCTCCGACGGTTCAAGGACAACGTGCGCGAGGTCGCCGCAGGCTTCGAGTGCGGTGTCGGTGTCGAAGGTTTTACCGACTTCCAGGAAGAAGACATCCTGGAAGTCTTCCACGTAGAGATCCGCTAGCTCAGGGGTCGCCTAGCCCACCGCGCTGATTCGCATCGGCCCGCTCCCTCCGCAGGACGGCGGTTCGTGCCCAGCCCAATCCATTCGACTCGAAGGAATACGGTCAATGAGCGTCCGCATGGAGCGCGTCAATCAGCTCCTCCGCCAGGAGATCAGTGAGCTGATTGGGCGACAGATGAACGACCCAAGGCTTAGCGGTGTCCTCAGCATCACCGAGGTCGTCACCTCCCCGGACCTCTCCTCGGCGCGCGTCTACGTGAGCATCATGGCTGAGCCCGAGGAGCAGAGCGCCACCCTCCGGGCCCTCGCCTCCGCCTCCGGCTTCCTCCATCGCTCCCTGCGCCCACGTCTCAAGCTCCGGCGCGTGCCAGAGCTGCGTTTCGTCCTCGATGCCTCCATCCAGCACGGCAGCGACCTGCTCCAGAGCATCGACGCCCTCACTCACCCCTCCGGGCCCCGCCCCAGCTAGTGCACATGGCTATTCATGGCGCCCTGAACTTGAGGAAACCCCCGGGCCGGACCTCCATGGACATGGCCCGCATCGTCAAGCGTCTCACCAGGGAGCGGAAGGTTGGCCACGGCGGTACCCTGGACCCCCTCGCCAGCGGCGTTCTGCCCATCTTCATCGGCCAGGCCACCGCCATGATGAACTACCTCATTGACGGCGTGAAGGTCTACCGCTCTGAGATGCTCCTCGGCGTGAGCACGGATACGCTGGACGCCATGGGCGCGGTGACCAGCCGCGCCGATCCTTCACACGTCACCCGTGAGGGCCTGGAAGAAGCCCTGGAAGGATTCCGCGGCACCATCCTCCAGGTGCCGCCCATGTACAGCGCCTTGAAACAGGGCGGTGAGAGGCTGTACGCTATGGCTCGCGCGGGTGTTGAGGTCGACCGCGAGCCCCGCCAGGTGGACGTATCCCGCCTGGAGCTGCTGGACTGGGACCCGCCCAGGGCTACTCTGGAAGTCGAATGCGGCAGAGGCGTCTACATCCGCTCCCTCGTCCGCGATCTCGGCGACGTCCTCGGCTGCGGCGCCCACTTGACCTCTCTCGTTCGCGAGCGCACCGGCCCCTTCCTCCTCGAAGACGCGGTGGACCCCGAGGGCCTGGCGGAAGCCGTCCAAGCGGACGCCTGGAAAGAGCTCCTCTACCCCCCGGACTTCGTCGTGGGGCACCTCAAGGCCGCCATAGTCAGTGACCACATGGCCTCCTACGTCAAGCACGGCCGCCAGATAGCCTTGGGCCCCCGAGGCCGCAGCAACGCCCTTCATGAGGAGCTCTGCCGCATCTACACCGCCGATGGCCGGTTCCTTGCCATGGCCCGCTTCGACAGACCCACCGGCCTCTGGCAGCCTGTCCGCGTCTTCGACCTGTCCGGCGATTCCCACGACGCGGCGTCAAGCGGACACGAAGCCCGGGACCTTGCCCGTCCCTGAGCCGGTCCCCCCCGCACCGAGCTGCGGCCCCCAAGCCGGACTCCCCGCACTCCGGCAGCCCCCTGTGCTCCCAACCACCCGGCGTTTACACCTGCCCGCCCACCCGCTAGAATTGACTCGATGCCCCACTGGCTACCGGGAGAAGGAGATGGGTTTCGTCGGACGAATGAAGACCGTCTTGGGCAGCAAGATGAACCGGATCCTTGACCGGGCAGAAGACCCCACCGAGACCCTCGACTACGCCTACGAACGTCAGCTGGAGACCCTGCGCAAGGTCAAGCAGGGTCTCGTGGAGGTTGTCACCGCCAAGCGGAGGCTGGAGTACCAGGCGGAGCGGGCGCGCGGCGAGCTCCCCAAGGTCGAGGACCAGGCGAGACAGGCCCTTGCCCTCGGCCGCGAGGACCTCGCGCGCATGGCCCTCCAGCGCAAACAGGCCGCCGTGACCCAACTCCAAGACCTGGAGGCCCAGGTCGCCGGCCTGGAGCAGGAGCAAGAACGGCTTACACTGGCGGAGCGCCGCCTCAACGCCAAGGTGTCATCCTTCCGCACCCAGAAGGAGGTCATCAAGGCCCAGTACACCGCCGCCGAGGCCTCGGTCAAGATCGGCGAGTCCCTCTCCGGCCTCTCCGAGGAGATGGCAGACGTCACGGCCTCCATGGAACGCGCCCAGAATAAGACCGAGCAGATGCGCGCCCGCTCAGCCGCCATCGACGAGTTGGCCACCGTCGGCCTTCTAGAAGATTTTTCTCAGCTCAACGACCCCGTAGGAAGGGAGCTCGCCCAGCTCTCCGCCGCCCAGAACGTGGAGGATGAGTTGGACTCTCTGAGGCGTCAGCTCCCGCCGCCCAAGGCGTAGTAGCGCCGGTGGGCTTGCGCCGGCCGCTGCTCCTCGGCCTGCCAAGGACGGCCGCCGCCAACCGATTGCCATGTTTCCATATCCTTACCACCGGCGCCACCCACGTGGAGGGTTGCAATGATTGTGCGCATCATGGGCGAGGGCCAGTACCGCGTGCCCAGCGCCCTTTTGGACCAGCTCAACGACATCGACAACCAGGTCGTCACCCTCGTCGCCGCCAACGACGAAGCCGGCTTCCGCCAGACCTTCACCCACATGCTGGACCTCGTGCGCTCCAACGGCGAAGAGCTGTCAGAAGAGGACCTGCACCCCTCGGACGTTGTCCTCCCTATACCCGACATAGCCCTCAACGATGCCAGGGCCGTGTTTGCCGAAGAGGGCCTCATCCCGGACTGATGCTCCCCCGGGCCCACCGTGCATCGCCCGTCTCGGCAGCCAGAGGGGAATCTTGTCACAAGCCCGGCTGGCCTGGCGGCGAGACACCCTCACTCCAAAGGAGCAGCCTGTGAGGATCATGCAGTCTGAAAACCATCTGGACGACGTGCTTGCCCGATGCTCTCCGCCCGTCCTTGAGCTCGTGGAGTCGTTGCGGAAGATGGTGGCGGAGGTGGCGCCCGGCGCCGCGGAACACGGGTACAAGGGGTGGAACAACATCTGCTACGACGAAGGTGCCGGCACGTTCTGCGCCCTCGCCCCCATGGATAAGCAGGGGCGCGTCAACCTCTACTTCCAACAGGGAGCGCACCTGTCGGACCCGCAAGGGTTGCTGGAAGGCACGGGAAAGTCGATGCGTCACGTGAAGGTCAGGAGCACGGAGCAGGTGCGCGGTCAAGCTGAGCCGCTGCGGCAGCTCCTGCGGCAAGCGGTGCTGCGCGCCCGCGGCTCCGCCTAGCCTTCCCTATTCCACACGGCCCTCATGGTCCACGCGGTACAGGGGCAACCCAAGCTCCCGCAGTCCGGGCTCCACCACCTCAGCGTCGCCCACCACCAGCAGCGCCAGATGCTCCACCGCCACCCGCTGGCGCGCCACCCGCCGGACGTCATCCAGCGTCACCGCCTCCAGGTTCCCCGGAAGCTTCTGGAAATAGTCGTCGGGCAGGTCGAAGGACACAAGCTCCAGCAGGTGCTCCAAGATCTGGTGCGCCGTCTCGAACGAAGAGGGAAAGTGCTGGAGCAGCGAGTCCTTGGCTGCCGTGAACTCCTCCTCCGTCACTGGCCGATCCCGCCGGATCTCCTCGAACTCGCGCAGCGTCTCCGCCACCGACTCCTTCGTCACCGCCGTCTGTACGCCACCGCCCGCCATCGCCAGAGATGACTCGGGGTTCCACTCTATGCGAGAGTGGAACCCGTAGCTGTACCCCTTATCCTGCCGCAGGTTCATATTCAAGCGCGCTGTGAACTGCCCGCCGAACACCGCGTTCAACACGGTCAGCGCGTAGTAGTCGGGGTGGTGCCGGGGTACCGTTAAGTGCCCCGCCCGGATCACCGACTGCGCCGCACCAGGCTTGTCCAGCAGGAAGACGGCCGTCGTCTCGGGCGCAGCTCCCGCCGATTCCCCATCACCCGTCTTGCCCTTGGGGCCCCTCCCTTCCCATCCTCCAAACCACTCTTCGGCGCGCTCAGCAACCTCCTCCATGGAGGCGTCGCCCACCACGATGAGCGTTGCGTCCTCCGGTCCATAGCTCCCCTCGAAGTGGCCGATGAGATCGTCGCGCGTCAGCGCCTCCAGCGCCGCCTCTGTGCCACTCAGCGGGTGTCCGTATGGGCCCTCCCCGCCGTACAGCAGCATGGGCGCTACGCGCTCCGCCAGAGCCGTCGGATCGTCTCGCAGGCGCTGTAGAGCCGTCAGACGCTCCCGGCGTACCCGCGTCACCTCGTGTTCCGGGAAGGTGGCGTTCCTGGCTACGTCCGCCACCAGCCCCAAGGCTGTCGGCCAGTGCCGCGTCATCGTCTCCGCGGCAAGCAGTACTCGCTCCCTGCCCGTCACCGGCGAAAGATGGCTGCCGATGAACTCGAACCCCTCCGCAATCTGTTGGCTCGTGCGCGTTGACGTCCCTTCCTGCAGCATCGTCGTCGTGAACGAAGCCAGCCCCGGCAGCCCTGTGGGGTCTGCGGCGCCGCCGGCCTTGAGTGTCAGCCCAAAGAAGACCACCGGCAGCCCCCGCTTTTCCTGCACAACCACCTTGAGGCCGTTGCTGAGCGTGTGGCGCTGGATGGCCGGCGGTACGAAGCTCGGCGCGCCTGTCGCCGCGGGCTGCACGCTCCGGTCCGTCTCAGCGACCTTGGTCACGCTGAGCTCCCGCTCCGGCAGCACCACCAGGCGCACGGACCGGTCGCCAAGGTACTCATTCGCCACCCGCTGCACGTCCTCCGGCTCCACGGCGAGATAGCGCTCCATGTCCGTGTTGATCGCCCCCGGGTCGCCGCGAAACACGTTGTAGGAGTTGAGCCGGTCTGCCTTCCCGCCGAAGCCGCCCACCGTCTGAAGCCGGCGTATGTGGCTCCACTCGATGCGATTCCTCGCCCGGGCCACCTCCTCCGCTGTCGGCGGCGCACGCCGGAGCCCCTCCAGCTCCGCGCGTGCCGCCTCCTCGATCTCCTCAACCGTCCGGCCCGCCGCCGCAGTCACGTCGATGCTGAAGTCCCCCGCGATCTCGCTGCCGTCATGGTGCGCGCCCGCGCTCTGCGCCACCTGCTGCTCGTACACCAGCGCCCGGTGCAGCCGTGAGCTCTTCCCGTCGCTCAACACGGCCGCCAGAATGCTCAGCGCAGCCTCATCCTCATCGAACCGAGGCACCGTGGGCCATACCACGTACAGGCGAGGCAGCATCACCTTGTCGTGCATTGCCATACTCACCCGGCCGCCCAGTCCGGAGTCGACACGCCCCGCCCTCGGCAGCGCCGGCCCGGGCGGTATATCCGCAAAGTAGCGCTCCACCATCGCCATCGCGTCCTCAGGGTCGAAGTCCCCTGCGATGGCAAGGCTGGCGTTGGACGGCGCATAGTACCTTCGGAAGAAGCTGTGCGCGTCCTCCAGCGCTGCCGCGTCCAGGTCCTCCTGCGACCCGATGGTCGGCCAGTGGTACGGATGCGGCGCCGGATACGTCGCCTCCACCAGCTTGAACATCGCCATACCGTATGGACGATTCTCGTAGCTCTGCCGCCGCTCGTTCTTCACCACGTCCCGCTGGATGTCGAACCGCTTCTGGTCCAGCGCGTCCAGCAGGTACCCCATCCGGTCGGACTCCAGCCAGAGCGCCAGCTCCAGGTAGTTGGACGGCAGGTTCTCCCAGTAGTTTGTCCTGTCCGTGCTCGTCGAACCGTTGAGGTTGGCCCCCACCTTTTGCAGTGGCTCGAAGAAGCTGCTGTTGTGGTGCTTGGACCCCTCGAACATCAGGTGCTCGAACAGGTGGGCAAACCCCGTCTTTCCCGGCTCCTCGTCCTTGGATCCCACGTGGTACCAGAGGTTCACCGCCACCACCGGCAGCGACCGGTCCTGGTGGAGGATAACATCAAGGCCGTTCGACAGGGTGTGCTTCTCGAAGGCGATGGAGTTCATACCGCTCCTTACCTGCTTCCGGAGTGACAGATGCGGACTCTCTTCGGAGGAGGCGCAGCCGACTCTAATCGGACGAGTATATCACGGGGGAGGGACCCGCCTCTTAAACGATCCAACGACACGTCCGCGCCGCTTCTGAGCAGTGCGCACATTCGGGCGTGAGCAGCCGGGCGGCCCCACACAGTGGCCACGCCGTCCAAAGGAGCTGCGTGGCCTTATACCGCCGTCCTATACGTCGCGCGGAACCGATGCAGCGTCAACTCCGGCTCAACCGGCGCGTGGGGCAGCGGCTCAGTCTCCTCGATCTTCGCGACGATGCACCACGGCCCGTCTTCGTGCAACGCCTCCTGGAAGACCAGGTCCAGCTCCTCTAGCGTGCGCACCGTCCGAGTCTGCGGGATGCCGCTCGCCGCCGCCACTCCTTCCAGGTCTGTGCCCGTGGCCGTGTGGCTCGGCTGGTGCCCCGTCTGCCCCCACTCCTCGTTGTCCCACACCACGACCACCAGGTTCTTGGGCCGCTCACGGGCGATGGTCGCCAGCGTGCCCATGTTCATCAGCAGCGACCCGTCCCCGTCCAGTGAGATGACCCGCTCCTCCGTCGATAACGCTATCCCCAGTGCTATCGAGGAACACAGCCCCATGGACCCATATGTGTACAGGTTTCGCTCCCGGCGCTCCGCGTGCCACAGGTCGTTGGACGTGGGACCCAGGTTCGCCACCACCGGCTCGTCCTTCAGGTGCCGTAGCAAGACCTTGGTCGCCTCGAACCTATGCAAGCTTGCCCCCGTGCAACTCCGGCGTCATACAGAACGCCAGCGGCTCATGGCTCGCATAGCAGAGCTTGAGCGCCCCCGTGACCCTTCGCTCCAGCGTCGACGGATTGTCGAGTGTGTAGTGCGTCAAGCCGAGTACATCAAGGATGGGGCGCGTGCTGCGCCCCATCTGGACCTGGGCGGCGTTGAACTCGTCAAGCTGCCCTCGCAGGTTGATGAACATGGGTATGGGTACCCTACTTGGTATGCAGAGGCTCGCCAGTGCGTTGATGCAGTTGCCGAATCCGCTCGACTGCATGAACACCGCCGCATTGCGCCCCGCCGCGTACGCCCCCGACGCAACTCCTATCGCCTCCTCTTCTCGTGTAGCCGACACCACGTGAAAGAAGGGGTCAGCCTCCAACAGCCCGGTGACCCGCGCCACGCTGACGTCGGGGACATACGCAATGAGAGATACCTCGCTCTTCTTGAGACAGTGGGCAATCGTCTCAGCCCACCCGCGTTCCATTGGCTCAGTCTAGCCCTTCCCTATGCGAAATACCTTGGTGCCGCACACGGAGCATGTACCGGAAGTGGCAGGTCGGCCACTCTTCAGCTCCACTTGAGTAGGATTAGTGATCTCTCTCTTGGCGCGGCACTTGACGCAATACGCTTCTGCCATTCGAACCTCCGTGGGAAAGTGGGATTGCCCTATCCTAGCCGAGCAGCCCCGAGAAGGCAATAGCTGAAACGCCAAATCTGAACCTATCCGCGCGCCTTTTGCCGCAACAACGCCTCCCCGCCCGCATGCCGGATTCCCCGGCATGGCCCTGCACACCCTCCCCCCGCAGGGCCGTCGCGCCAGCGACCTAGCGCGCCCTGGGGTTCAGCACGTCGTTGAGGGCGTCGCCCAGCAGGTTCCACGCGAAGATCAGCAGGCCGACCACTGCCACTGGCGGCAGCAGCATGTGAGGGTGGTTACGGAGAATCGTGATGTCCTGACCCTCGCGGATCATGTTCCCCAAGCTGGGCACCGGCGGGTTGATGCCGATGCCCAGCCAGCTCAGCACGACCTCCGCGCCCGCGATGGCCCCCATGCCCATCGTCGCCAGCACGATTACCGGCGGCAGCGCGTTCGGCAGCAGGTGCCGCACCAGCATCCGCATCGTGGAGACCCCAATCGCCTGCGCCGCCTCCACATACTGGCTCTCCTTCAGCGACAGCACCTGCCCCCGAACCAGGCGAGCCACACCCACCCAGCCGAATGCCGTGAGCGCGCCGAAGACCACCAGGTAGTCCACCACACCCCACTGAACCAGGCCGCCGATCCCCGTCGCGTCCTCGATGCCCCTCACCCACTCCAGGATGCGCGGCTTCACCGTCGCCGCGATGAGGATCACCAGGAGCAGGCCCGGAAACGCCAGAAATACCTCGCCCGTCCGCATGATGACCGTGTCCGCCCGTCCCCCTGCGTAGCCCGAGACCAGTCCCAGCGCGACCCCCAGCACCAGGCCGCCCGTCACCACCGCCGTCACTGTGACGATGAGGTTGGTGCGCAGGCTGTAGATCAGCCGGCTCAGTATGTCGCGACCCACCCAGTCGGTCCCCAGGGGATGCTCCATGCTCGGTCCCTGGCGCACGGCCAGCAGGTCCTGCTGCGTGTAGCTCGCCGGTGCGATGACCGGCGCCAGCGCGCCTCCTCCGTACAGCAGCGCGATGACCACCAGCCCGAAGACAGCCTTGGGCTTCCGAATCAGCCGCCGCCCCGTCCGCTCCCACAGGCCCTGGCCGCGCAGCCGTCCCAGCGCCGCTCCCTCCATCGCCTGACTGCCGCCTGCCCCCATGCGCGGCCTCACTGGCGCCGGATCCGGGGGTCAAGCACCCCGTACAGTACGTCGACCAGCAGGTTCGCTGTCACGAAGGCCGCCGCCACTATCATCCCTAGGGCCATGATGACGGGATAGTCCCGGTTGAATATCGAATCCACCGCGAACCTCCCGATGCCCGGTATCCCGAAGATGGTCTCCGTGATGAATGCCCCCTCCACCAGTGTCGCCATGCTCAGGCCCAGCACCGTCAGGATGGGAATCATAGCGTTGCGCAGGACGTGGCGGCCCTGTACTGCAACCTCGGACAGCCCCTTGGCCCGTGCTGTGCGCACGTATTCCTGCCCCAGCACCTCCAGGGCGCTGGCCCGAGTCAACCGCGCCATTCCCGCCACCCCAGGAAGGCCCATCACCAGGGCCGGCATGATGATACGTGTGCTCAGGAGGCCCCCCCATCCGGACGTTGGCAGCAGCTGCAACTCCAGCGCCAGCAACAGGATGAGGAAGGGCGCCGTGATGAACACCGGTGTGGCGTAAAAGAAGAGGGCGAAGCTGACCAGTGCCGTATCCATCCACGTTCCCTGCTTGTACGCCGCCACCAGCCCCAGGGGTATCCCCAGCCCCACCCCAATGAACATCGCTACCGCCCCAAGCTGAGCCGAGATCCAAATCTTGCGGCCGATGACCTCGCTCACGCGCCTCCCAGACAGCGCGTAGCTCTCGCCAAAGTCTCCGCGGACCGCTCCCCACATGAAGTCGCCGTACTGCACCAGGAAGGGGCGGTCCAACCCCATCTCCTCCCGCAGCCGCCCCACCGCCTCGGGCGTTGCCTTCGCCCCCAAGCGGACCTCGGCCGGGTCGCCCGGCCCGTAGACGCCCAGCGTGAACGTGATAAACGCGACGATTGCCAGCAGAAATGGGAGCCACAACAGCCTGCGTGCCGCGTATACGAGCATGGCTATTCCACGCCCCGATGCCCCAAAATCAAGCGCGCGCTCACCAGGCCCAACCCCCGCACCGCATCCCCCCAAGCGGCCGCCGCGCCAGCGACCGCCGGCGACCTACCGCGATATCGACACCTCCCGCAGCTTCGGGACGATCAGCGGCGTCAGCCGGTATCCCTGAACGTAGGGCTTGATCAGCACCATTCGCTCTCCTGTGAACCAGAGGGGCACCCACGCGGCGTCAGTCACAACCAACTGCTCCGCACGGCGGTACAGGGACGCCCGCTCCTCCCACGTCTCCGCCACCCGCGCCGATTCCACCAGCCGGTCCAGCTCCGGGTTTGAGTAGCCCGAGTGATTGAGGGGGCTCTTGGAGTGGAACAGGATGTCCAGGAAGTTCTGCGGGTCCGGGTAGTCTGCGGCCCAGCCTACGCCGGCGAAGACCTGGAACTTCTGGGCGCGCAAGTCCTCAAGAAACGTCGCCCACTCCACCTGCTGGAACTCGACCTCCAACCCCAGCGTCTCCAGCCACATCTGCGCAATGACCTCCAGGTCCAGCCCCACCGAGCCGCCCGTACCCGGCACAGTCAGGATGATCCGCGGCATTGCCTCCGCGTACCGTGATGCTGCCAGCAGGGCCTTCGCCTTCTCTGGTTCGAATCCCAGGCCCTGGGTCCCTTCCTCGTAGCCTGGGAAGCCCGGCGGCAGTATCGCCTTGGCCGGCACCACCGTATTTTCCATAACCCGGTCCGCGATCAGCTGCTTGTTGATCGCGTGGTTCAGGGCCTGGCGGACCTTGATGTCGTCGAAGGGCGGCTCCTTGACGTTGAAGCCGATGTAGAAGATGTCGAAGTCCGGTGGCGCAACCACCAGCTCCTTGTTCAGCGGCTCGTTCGGGTTCGTCACCCGGTCCAGGTCCGCTAGCCCGACCCCCGTGATGTCGATCTCGCCGTTCTCGTACATAGCCATCGCGGAGCCCCCGCTCAGCAGGAACTCAACCGCTTCCAGCTTCGCCGCCCCCAGGTGGTAGTGCGGGTTGCGCTCCAGGACTAGCCGCTCGCCAATCCGGTACTCCTTCAGCTTGAAGGGCCCCGTCCCGTTCGGTTTGCGGACCCAGTCCCTTCCCTCCTCCTCGATGTTCTCCCGGTCCACCACGAAGGCCGTGGGATACGTCAGCTTGGCCAGGAAGTACGCCTTGGGCGCATCAATGGTGATCTCGATGGTGTCCGCGTCCACGACTCTAACCCCGGAGATCTCCTGCGCCCGCCCCTCCAGCTTCTCCTCGGCCCCCACCACGTCGTCCAAGTACGTGTCCACCGTGGGCGAAAACGTCTGCGGGTCCATCGCCCGCTCCAGGGAGAACTTGACGTCCTCGGCCGTCACGGCCTTGCCGCTGTGAAACCGGATGCCCGGCCGGAGGTGGAACGTATACGTCCGCCGGTCCGCACTCAGCTCCCACGACTCGGCCAGGTCAGGCTTGATCTTCAGGTCCGTGCCTATGGTCACCAGCCCGCCGAAGACCTCGACGGCGTACGCGGCCGAGGTCGTGTCGGATACCTTGTGCGGGTCCAGCGTCGGTGGGTCGTTGCCGATGCGTCGCAGCACCCCGTCCACCCCCGCCGCCGGAGACGCCGGCTCCGCCTGTTTTTCGCTCCCAGCTGGTGCGGCCCCGGCCGACAGCGGAGGGCTTGCGTCGTCCCCGCATCCGGCAGTCAGGAGTCCCATCGCCAGGAGCGCCGCCGGAATACCCAATTTCTGCAAGAGTGTCAACCCGTTCCATGTCCCCAGATGCATGCCTTGCTGTCTCCTACCCAGCGGGTTCCTGGCCCACCACGCTCAGCATGTGGGCCTTGATAAAGTCGTCCAGCTTCCCGTCCAGGACCTCCTGGGGGTCCCGGCTCTCGTGGCCCGTCCGGTGGTCCTTCACCAGCTTGTACGGATGGAGGACGTAGCTCCGGATCTGATTGCCCCACCCCGGCGATACGTGCCGGCCCTTCAGCCGCGCCTGCTCCTCCGCCCGCCGCTGCGCCTCCAGGTCCAGCAGCCGCGCGCGCAGGATCTTCATCGCCGTCTCCCGGTTCTGCAGCTGAGACCGCTCGTTCTGACACGAGACCACGATCCCCGTCGGCTTGTGCACAATGCGCACCGCCGTCTCCACCTTCTGCACGTTCTGCCCGCCGTGACCTCCGGAGCGAAACGTGTCGACGCGCAGATCCTCCTCGTTGATCGTCACGTCCTGATTGTCACCCGCGTCCGGCCACACCTCCACCAGCGCGAATGACGTGTGGCGGAGGTGCGCCGCGTTGTAGGGAGAAAGCCGCACAAGCCGGTGGACACCCCGCTCCGCCTTCAGCCAGCCGTTCACGTAGCTCCCGCTAACCTCTGCCGTCGCGCTCTTGATCCCCGCCTCTTCACCCAGCGACGTGTCCAGCACACGGGTCCTGAAGCCCCGCTTCTCCGCCCAGCGCAAGTACATCCGCAGGAGCATCTCCGCCCAGTCCTGCGATTCCGCCCCGCCCGCTCCCGCGTGCACCGCCAGTATCGCGTCCCCGTCGTCGTAGGGCCCCGAGAGCGTCACCTGGAACTCCACCTCCTCCAGTCTGGCGACGATCCTCTCCGCCTCCCCCGCGAGACTCTCAGCCAGCTCCTGATCGTCCTCCTCGATACTCAGCGCGACCAGCTCTGCCAGCGTGCCCGCGTCCGCCTCCAGCCCGCGCCACGTCGCCACCACCTCGTTCAGCGACGACAGGCGCCGCATCATGCGCTGCGCCCCCATCGCGTCCGTCCAGAACCCCGGGTCTCCCGACTGCGACTCTAGCCGCGCGGCTTCCGCTTCCTTGCCCGCAATGTCAAAGATGCTCCAGGAAGTGCTGTATGCGCCCCCGGAGTTCATGCGTTTTGCCCTGTAGCTCCTGCATCTCTACCACCTGCTCGCGATTGTTTCTTGTGGCCGCCGGCGCGGCGTTGATCATCTTGGACTTCCGGCAATCCGTTTGCGTACCCTCGTTCCCAAGCTCATCGTATCAAGCTTGTGGGCACATCTCCGTTAGTTCGGCTCGAAGCAGCCATGCGTCACGAAATCTGTGGACGCACCGCCGCGTGCCAGGCCCCGTGGCCCGAATCAGCGAATCTCAGATTCAACACACGAGACGGCATCCATGTTCGGCGGTCCGAGCCGGCCCGCCGCTGCCCTGTGCGCCTGCCTCGTCGGCTCCGGCAGCCGTAGTCCCTTGCAGCACGACAGCACCAGAGCACGCGCCGTCGCGATATCCACCTTGTGCCCCACCGATACGTACACCGGCGAAACCCGGTCCCTCGTTCGCACCGCCGCCCCCACCACCTCTCCTCCGTCCACCAGCGGGGCCCACGAGCCGCGCGCCGCGTCTAGGGGCCCGTGGCGGCCCCGCAGGACCGACTTGGCGCACCCAACGCTCGGGAGCTGCGTCAGCAGCCCTATGTGGCACGCCAAGCCAAAGCGCCGCGGGTGCGCCGTCCCCTGGCCGTCCACCACAATCACGTCCGGCGTCACTGCCAACCGCTCCAACGCCCCCATCAAGACCGGCGCCTCGCGGAACGCAAGGAGGCCCGGAATGTAGGGGAACGTAGGCGCCCCCTCCACCGTCTGCACCTCCACGACCTCCATGTCGGGCCACCGCAGCACCACCACCGCGCCCGTGACCATCCCCCGGCCGTCCTGGCCGGAGATGTCCACCCCTGCTACAAGGCAAGGCTCCTTGGGGACTTCATTGCGATGCGAGACCTGGGCGGCCAACTCGCGCTGCAGCGCCGCGGCCTCCGCGGCTCCTGTTGGCCAGTCGATCGTGTCGTGCAGCTTCACAAGGCGATTATAGCATGGGGCCTCGGCCCTTCAGACCGGACGGCACTTACGAGACCAGGACTCTGTCCGAGTTGAACTTCTTCACTAGTCCCAATCCCTCCACCCCAAAGGGAGGCCGCCACAGCAGCTCATTGGCCGGGAAGCCGCGGTCCTCGGCCATCGCCCGCACCAACGACGTTGCGATCCCCTGGCGACGGAAGCCTGGGCAGACGAACACCAGGTCGACCAACGCCCTGGCCTCCACGTGCCCCGTTGTGTTCACCACCGCCTGCGGCTCCGACAGCCTCGCCTCGCCCCATGCCACGGTCATCCGCGACACCAGATACGCGACCATCCTGCGGTCTCGGACCGCCAGGTACGCCTTGGCCCGCCACTGTTCCCAGTCGGGAGTCCGCCGCTGCGGGTACGGGAAGGAGACGTACCTGTGGCCCGTTCCCCGTTGAACGACCCGCGCCATGCGGTACGCCAGCATGCGCAGCCGTATCGAGCCGTTCCCCGCCACGATCAGCAGCTCACCGGGGTCCGGCATCCGCGGCGGCAACGCGATGCCGTCCACCCACTGCTTGTGCCGTCTCGTGTGCCTGGCCCGGTCGACGGGCGTGGGCGCATCCGGCAGGACGTTGCCGCACTGGCACCTGCTTAGCATGCTCAACCCCCCGCGCCGATGTGTCCCCGGCGCTTCGCAAACGTCTCCAGAATCACCCGATCTCCCGCTCAATTATAGCTGATGCCGATCTCGACAAGCCTTCCGCGGCCCCATTCTGTTGACGGCACAGCAACTCTTCTCTACGATGACACTCGCCGTTTCCCGTCATCACCGAGGCAGAGGACAAACGCATGGTTGACAGCGCTACCGTGAATATCGGTTTCATCAGCCCCAGGTCAGCTTCCAGTCCCCATTTCGACACCTTCCGCGCCCTCTTCCCCCCGGGTGTCGAGATGGACTTTGCCGGTCTCGAACTCGCCCCCGGCTCCCTCTACGAGCTCGAAGGCAAGCTCGACCTCGTGCTCCAAAGGGTTCCCGAGCTCGCCCAGCAGCACGGTTGGGACGGCGTCATAGTCAGCGGCGCTCCCCTTGAGGTGCAGAACCCCGGCCTGTATCAGAGAATAGAGGCCGCGCTGGATGTCCCCGTCGTAACCGCCCTGTCAGCCTGCATCTCGGCCCTCAGGGCCTACTCCGCCGCCCGCGTCCTCCTGCTGACTCCCTTCGACGAACCCCTGATCAAGCTGATCCGTGACCATCTCGCGGGCGCGGGTATCGACGCAATCTCTCCTCCCCAGCTCTTCGCCGACTACACTGACGCATTCACCCTCGGACCGGAGGAGGTGTTCCGCCTCGCCAGCAAGGCCTGCGACGACGCCGGCGCCGTGGACGCCATCTACTTCCAGGGCGCGCCCTTCGACCCCATCAAGGTCATCCATCGGCTGGAAGAGGACCTGCGGACCACGGTTGTGGCCAGCAACCCCGCCATGCTCTGGGCCATCCTGTCCAAGCTGGGGCGCACACACCATATACACGGCACGGGCAAGCTCTTGGACCAGTGGCCCAAGGCTTCCTGAGTGCCTCTCCCACACTCCGCGGCGCTCCCGCAGGGGAGGCCCGTCACTAGGACGCCCTTCCTTGACACCCCTTCGGCCCCCTGAGTACCATACTCAGGCACGACTACGCACGCCGAGGTAGCTCAGTGGTAGAGCAGCGGACTGAAAATCCGCGTGTCGACAGTTCGACTCTGTCCCTCGGCACCTCCGAAACCTGCGTCCTTCCGGGAATGCCATGGCCCGGGCTTCTCGCGGCCCAGCCCCCATCCGAGGCAGAGGCCTCCGCCGAGTAGCGGACCTCCGGTTTCACCGTTCCGATAGCCTTTGCGCCACCCGCCGACGAATCGGATCCATCCGGCAGCGTCGCGTGGCCGGGCTTCATATCACACCCCGCAACCCATTGACAATGGCGCGGCAAGTGAGTAGATTGCCACCAAATCCAAGTCGACTCGGTCTACGTATCACACTCAACGAGCGTTCTCGTTGGCGCCGGGCCCAGCCCGGCGGGGATTCCAATAGTCCAGGCTGCGGCCTGCTCGTGGTGTGATATAATAGGCGTCATCCTGCGGTCGTCAATCTCGCGATCACGGAGTTTCCGATGCAGCAATACCTGGCCCGGCGTATCCTCCTCTTCATCCCCACTCTCTTCCTCGCCTCCCTCGCCATCTTCGTCGTCATGCGCGTCCTCCCCGGCGACGTCGCGCTCATCATCCTCGGCGGCGAGGAGTCAAGCGCCTCGGCCATGGAGCAGCTCGACGCTCTGCGCGAGGAGCTCGGGCTCAAGGACCCGCTCCCCGTCCAGTATGGCGAGTGGGCCTGGAGCATGGTCAACGGTGAGTTCGGCGGGCGCTCCGTCTTGGACCGCGAGCCCCTGTCGGAGATCCTCGCACGGCGCCTTCCGGTCACCCTCCAGCTGACTTTCTATACCATCCTCATCTCCATATTCGTCTCCACCCCGCTCGGGGTTATCGCGGCCATCTACCAGAACCGCTGGCCAGACTACATCATCCGCCTCAGCAGTGTCGCAGGACACGCCCTGCCCAGTTTCTGGATTGCCCTCGTCCTACTCCTTATCATGCTCATCTACTTCCGTTGGACGCCCCCCCTCTTCTACGCCAATGTCTGGGACGACCCGTCGTCACACTTCCAGAAGTTGATCTGGCCCGCCCTTGTGCTGTCGTGGAGCTTTAGCTCCAACCTCACCAGGGTTACCCGCTCCAACATGCTGGAGGTCCTCCGGCAGGACTACGTCCGTACGGCGCGCAGCAAGGGCCTGTCAGAGAAGATCGTTGTC
The DNA here is from genome assembly GCA_965197715.1 of Dehalococcoidia bacterium. Classification (GTDB taxonomy): domain Bacteria; phylum Chloroflexota; class Dehalococcoidia; order Lucifugimonadales; family UBA1127. Next base: position 325,147 of record OZ240224.1, on the reverse strand, counting down.
TTGAGGCACACCCTGCGCAACGCCCTCATACCCGTCATCACCATCGGCGGCCTTCAGCTTGCCGCCCTCCTCAGCGGCACCGTTATCCTGGAGACCATCTTCTCCGTACCCGGCATGGGCCAGGGCATCGTCATCTCCGCCACGGAGCGTGACTACCCCGTCATTCAGAGCCTGACGATGATGCTCGTCCTCCTCATGCTAGGTCTGAATCTCCTGACGGACCTCGTCTACGCATTCGTAGACCCGCGAATCAAGTACTCCTAGCACACTTCGGGCTGCCAGACGGCCCGGCAAGTTACCCGAACCGGTGAGGTGGGAAGATGCAAGAGGCACAGAGACAATCAGGCGGCGTTGAGGCGCTGGATGCAGTCCTGGCGCGTCGATCCAGCCGCGGATTTCTGCCGCTTATCTGGCGGTTTGTTCAGAACTACCCGCTGGGTGGCGCGGGCGCCCTCCTGCTCCTCATCCTCGTCCTTGTGGCTATCTTCGCGCCACAGCTCGCTACCCACGACCCCCTCGTCCAGGACATTCCCAACCGGCTGGAAGGCCCAGGCAGCCAGTTCTGGCTCGGTACCGATACCTTTGGCCGCGACTCCTACAGCCGCATCATCTACGGCTCGCGCATCTCCCTCCGCGTCGGCCTCCTCGCCGTCACCATGGGCACACTTATCGGCACCATACTCGGCATCATGTCCGGCTACCTGGGCGGCAAGTTCGACCTCTTGATACAACGGCTGGTGGACGCCTTCATGGGCTTCCCCTCCCTGATCCTAGCCATGATCATGGTCGTGGCGTTGGGCGCCTCCTTGAATAACGTCACGCTGGCGATCGGCATCGTGCTGATACCAAGAATGGTCCGTCTCTCCCGCTCCTCGGCCCTCTCCGTGAAGGAAGAGGTCTACATAACCGCGTCTCAGGCCGTGGGCGCCAGCGTCGTTCGCACCATGCTCCGCCACGTGCTCCCCAACAGCCTTGCACCGGTCTTCGTACTGGCCACGGGCTACCTCGGCACCGCCATCGTCTCCGAGGCCAGCCTCAGCTTCCTGGGCCTGGGCGTGCCCCCGCCCGCCGCCTCCTGGGGCGGCATGCTGGAAGTCGGCACGCGCGGCTACTTGGAAACCGCCCCATGGCTCGCCATCTACCCCGGCATCGCCCTCTCCCTCGTCGTCTTCGCGTTCTCCTTCTTCGGCGACGCGCTTCGCGACGCCTTCGACCCCCGACTCCGCGGCCGCTAGCAGGCCGTCCACCCGCACCCCCGAGACATACGAAGGGGGCGCCTCCCTGAGAGGCGCCCCCTCTTGCTTTCCAGCAACCTCGTGGCAGGACCTGCCTGCCCTCTGCCCTTAGGACAGCCGGTAGAACCGCCTCGCATTGCCGTGGAGCACGGCCGCCTTGTCCTCCGCCGTCATGTCCGGGTTCTCCAGCATTTCTCGCAGCTCTCCCTTGCAGTACTCGTTGTTCACCTCGTGGGGGAAGTCCGACGAGTAGAAGAACGCCTCGTTCCCAAAGGTCCGGCACGCGTACCCCAGCTGGGGCTCGTCCCCCTCGCATCCCACGTAGATCCGGCCCGCCTTCATGTGCCGCTTGATGTAGTCGCTGATGCTCTCCCCGTCCTGCAGCCGGATGTACTCATTCCGAGGGTCCCACTGGATGTGGGTCTCCCAGGAGCGGTCGAAGCGCTCCAGGCACAGCAGGAACCACGCCACCCCGGCCTCCAGAAACCCGAACCGCACGTTGGGGTACTTGTCGAATATGCCGTTGAACACGATCCCGGCGAAGGAGATCATCTGCCCAAAGGGATGGCCCAGGGCATGCACCGGCGCGTACGGGTTCAGGTCGTCCATCCCAAAGTTCTCATGGGCGCCCCCGTGCACCCCCAGGGCACACCCCAGCCGGTCCGCCTCCGCGTACACAACGTCGAACTCCTTGGACCCCAGGTGCGCCTTCAGCCCCGTCGATGGGAGCATCGCCCCGGGCATCCCGTAGTCCGTCACAATGCGCCGCAGCTCCATCGCCGCCGCCTCGGGCTCTTGCATGGGGATCAGCCCCATTGCCTTGAACCGGGGGCTCCGCGTCATGTACGTCTCATAGATCCAGTCGTTGTATGCGTGGCACACGTCTATCGCCCACTCGCGGTTGATGATCTTCCCCACCGCTAGTCCGCGCGTCGTGTACAGCACCGTCGTGTCTATCCCCACGTCCTCCAGGAAGTCCACCCATCCATCGACCCCCACCTGCGCGAAGGAGTGCGGCGGCAGCGAGTGCAGGTTCGCCGCGTGCAGATGGTCCAGGGGCGGGAACGGGTCGCGAATGGGGCGGTGGGAAATCTCCTTGTACGCCTTGGGCATCCGGTCTATGATCGCCGCCAGGTCTTCCACCACGTGTCCGTCACCATCGACGATGATCTCCAGATTTGCAGTCGCCATCACTCCACCTCCTCAGGTTGGCTAGTCTCCCTTGTGTCGACCCTATGAGAAGCTCTTCTGATTTGACAATAGTGCCCATGCACGCTTCCCGCGTCAAGCCCTGCCCGCCGGCTTCCGGGGCGGCGTCGCCAGCACGAGCGACAGCGTCGCCAGCAGGCACATGCCCGCAAAGATGACGAACGCAAGCGTGTAGCTGCCCCTCGTGTCCCGGATGAACCCCGCCAGGATCGCGCCGAAGGGCGACACCGTGCCTCGGAACGGCGACACGAAGCCGCGTATCGCCCCCACGTGCCGCCGCCCGAAGTAGTCCGGGAACAGCAGCCGCTCGACAGTCGTCCACGCGCCGTTGGCCAGGCCGAAGAGCACACCGAAGAGCACGGCCAGCGCGTACGTGTCCGCGAACGCGATGACCACCACCGCCGCCAGGTAGGACATGCTTGCCATGATGGCGCCGTAGCGCACGTGGAACCGCTCCAGCGCGAAGCCCGACACGAAGGTCATCACCGTCGACGTGAGCGCGAAGATCGTCGTCACGCTCACGGCCAGCCCAGCGGGCATGCCGCGGTCCTGGAAGTTGGCAACCGCATGCAGGTTCACGGACCCGTTGACGAAGAACACCGCCGACACCGCCACGATGGTCAGCCACAGCGCCCGCGTCCGCATGGCCTCTCGGAGCGTCCACGAAGTCTCAACGTCGTCGCGCTGCACAGCAGCCGGCTGCCCCGCCGGCGACGGCTCCCGCGGCTTCGCTCCGTCCGGCAACAGCCCCATCTCCTCCGGCCGCCGGCGGATGAAGAGGAACGCCGGCACGGCAATGAAGAGCAGCGACATCGCCGCCAGCATGGCGAAGGCGTGACGCCAGCTCATCGCGACGATCACCGCGTGGATCAGCAGCGGGAGCGCCGCCTGCCCCATCCGTAGGCCCGACCCGCCGATGGCCATGGCCCTGCCACGCTTGCGAATGAACCAGTTGGCGATTGCGACCGTCGTGCCGAACTGCACGCCGGCCACCGCGACGCCTCGTCCCACACCGTAGAACGCCCAGAAGTGCCACGGCTGCGTCATGAGCGCCAGGCCCAGGGTGCATCCCGACACGATGATCCCCGCCGCCACCACCACACCCCGCGCGCCGTGCCGGTCTAGGTAGGAGCCGATGGCGGCGGGCAGGACCGTCCCCGCAAAGCTCCCGACCGTGAAGGCCATCGCTATGGTGGCGCGGGACCATCCCATGTCGTCGCCGATGGGCTTGACGAACACGCCGAGGACCGGCCCGAACATGAGGGCGGAGGCGAAGGAGATGAGCAGCGTCGAGGCTGGGATGGCCCAGCCGTAGTAGGTGCCCTTGAAGGGCCACAGCAGCGGCCGCGCCAAGGGCGCTGAAGGCGGCGGCAGGCTCACCGCGTGGGTCCCATCACGTCACACTGCTGCATAGCGATCCAACGGCTGCCCGTGGAGGGCGAGGTGGTGTACGTGAAGCAGGCCCCGCCAGCCTGGGGCGCTGCCCTGGATTCCCGCCTGCGCGGGGTCGCTGGCGCGACGGCCTTGTGGGGGAAGGGTTGCGGGGTTGCCGCGGCGGGGGGTGCAGGGAGGACGGAGTGAGAGGGATGCCCCACGCCGCGCCGCCACCCTGGATTCCCGCTTTCGCGGGAATGACGGGGGTGGGTGGGTGCGGGAATGATGGTTGTGCAAGGGTCTCCATAGCGCTCCAACGGCTTGCTTGTGTCTCGTGAGCGGGCTTTGGGGCATTGTAGCGCACCGCAGAGCAACGGCGTCGCACCGGTCCGACGGCGGCGCAGGGGGTCGCCGCCGGCAGCGGGCTGTATGATTGTTATAGTTCGGTGGATAGTCTGTGCTTTTTTTGCGCTTTCTGAACCTGGAAGGTACACAAACGGTTGATTGTTTGCTTGGTGGAGACTCCCGGTAGCTTCGGCATGGTTTTGCGCATTGATTGTTCTTTGGCGGGAGACCCCCCTGGCAGCGTCGGCGTGGCTTTACGCGGGTCGCTGCGAGACGGGTCGCTGGCGCGACGGCCATGTGGGGGGAGGGTTGAGGGGTGGCGGTGGCGCAGGGCGTAAGGGAGGGAGCCCCGCCACCCCACGTCCACCCTGGATTCCCGCTTTCGCGGGAATGACGATGGGGGTGGAGGTGCGGGAATGGCGATTGTGCAAAGGTCTCCCTTCGCCGGGGCGGCCCCTGAGGACGAGGGGAACTCCTGCGATTCGTTCCACCTCCAAGTCTTTTTATTTTGGGGAACGAATCACCTACGAAACCGTCCGCCGCAGATACGATTCGTTCTGTCCACCACGAACCGTTTTGGGGGCACGGCGGACCGCTTTCCGGGCAATTCCTGCTCCTCTGGGAGGTCCCGCGGGCTGGGTGCGGCAAGCCGGGGTAGGCGGAGGTCGGGTTACGCATGGGGGAAGTGTAGAGCCGTCGCGGCGCAAGCGCCAGGGGCGGATGGCAGGGTTGAGGGGCGTCGGGGGGTGGTGGTGGGCCAGCGACGCCGAGGGATTCACAGCGGCTTGCTTTTTGGTAGAATAGGGATGGAGGCTCATGCCTCCATCGGAGCGGAAGTGGCTCAGTGGTAGAGCATCACCTTGCCAAGGTGAGGGTCGGGGGTTCGAATCCCCTCTTCCGCTCCATTCCCTTTTCTTGCAGGGCACGCAGCGCCGAAGTGGCGGAATGGGAGACGCGGCGGACTCAAAATCCGCTGCCCGCAAGGGCGTGTGGGTTCGAATCCCTCCTTCGGCACCACTAACCCTTCCAGACGTGTCCTCTTGTGTCCCAGTGATCCCCTGCTTCGTAGCTGAGAGACCTTGACCTGTACCCAGCCGTGCCGCATGTGTCCCCCAGTGTCCCACCTCAAGTGTGGTAACATCTGTGGGAACAGTTCGGCATGGAGGGAGACTCATGGCACTATCGGCGACGCGGGTCAGGGCCCTCAGGGAACCGGGGCGATACTCCGATGGCGCGGGCCTGCACCTCTACGTCAACAAGGCGGGAGGCAAGTCATGGGTCCTGCGCATCACCATCGACGGACGCCGACGCGATATCGGACTGGGAGGATTTCCGACCGTAAGCCTGGCCAGTGCACGCGGGAAGGCGGCGGACCACCGGGCCGCCGTTTCGGAGGGTCGCGACCCCCTGGCCGCCAAGCACGCGCCTGCGATGCCGACTTTCCGGGAAGCCGCCCGGGCCGTCCATGAGGTGAACAGACCCCGTTGGCGCAACGCTAAGCAGATCGCCAACTGGATGCAGACTCTGGAGCGTCACGCCATGCCGGCGCTTGGCAACACGCCTCTAGACCGTATAGACCGAGGCGACGTGCTGCGAGTCCTCGACCCGATCTGGACGACCCGGCCGGAGACAGCCCGGCGGGTGCGTCAACGGATGAGTACCGTCTTTCGATGGGCAATAGCGCACGGCTTCATGGAGTCCAACCCGGCGGGTGAAGCCATCGACGGTGCGTTGCCCCCGATGCCGAAGGTGAAGGCCCACTTCAGATCGCTGCCCTACCGGGAAGTCCGGGCGGCGCTCGAAACCGTTGAAGCGTCCCAAGCCTCCATCCCGGCCAAGCTGTGCTTCCGGTTCCTGGTCCTCACGGCGGCGCGCTCCGGTGAGGCCAGGGCCGCGACCTGGGACGAGATCGACCTCCAGGGCCAGGTATGGCGCGTACCATCCGAGCGGATGAAGGCAGGCATGGAGCATCGGGTGCCCCTGAGCAGGCAGGCCCTCGGGCTGCTTGGCAAGGCATCCGCCCTGCGTGATGAGTCCGGTTTGGTGTTCCCTTCCGTGCTGAAGCCGGGGTCGCCGATGTCCGACATGACGCTGACGAAGGTCCTCCGGGCAACCGGTCTGGCGGAGCGTGCGACCGTGCACGGGTTCCGCAGCAGCTTCAAGAACTGGACGCTGGAGCAGACGGACACCCCCTGGGCTGTCTCAGAGGCGGCGCTTGCCCATCTCCTGGGCAATGCGACCGAACAGGCGTACGCGAGGTCCGATCTCTTTGAGCGGCGCCGCGCACTGATGCAGCTGTGGGCGGACTTCCTGACCGCCTAGGTTGCCTTGGGCGGGCCGGACTGGCCTCTTGCTATGGGCCGTGACTCGATCCAGCCCGTGATGTCGCTCTCCCTCCACCTGACGGCAGTGGGGCCGACCTGTACGGACGGTGGGAAGTCGCCGCTGTGCATGAGCCGGTAGATCGACGAGCGCGCCATGCCCGTGATCTCCTCAACCTGTCGACGCCTCAGCAGTCTGTCACCCATTGTCATCACCTCAGCATGTACTTTGATTCGACCATGGAGACATCGGTATCCCAGTAGGTCGTTGGGCCGCTGGCTTCTCGTTACCGGCCGGGACCAGCGCTCCTCCGCGAAGAGGGTCGGCTGGAAGCCCTGGTCCGTGAGCATGTCCAGGCCACCGGGCATCCGGCGCGCGGCTCGTGTCCCGCAATCTCGCTCACCTCCTCGCCGGACTGTGGGGACGCCTCGACGTCCTATAGAGAAAGGATAGAACGGCGCGCCACCGAAGAATGGGTCATTAACTGGGCAATCTAATGAGATGTTGTATCAGGACTTGCCCGACGCACGAGGCAACCGCCGCCGCAGGGGGGGCCCGTTGTCTCTGACAGTCCATGACCACGGGGGAGGCGCTCTGGTGACCGGGAGCTGCGCGAAGCGGCCGCTCCCCGAGAGGAGGGCGGGAGGGACCGCAGCCTGAGCGCGGCTCAGGCCTTAGGGGGTAAGAGCGGCCCGGTGCGTTCGGCGATGGCCTTCGAATACTTCCGCATCGCGGGCACGAGGGACGTTCTCCACGGGCACTCTTTCCAGATGCGCCTCACCGTCTCTTCGGGAATCCCCAGCGCCTCGGACACCATGCGACAGCCGGAGACGGAACTGCCCCTCGGCTTTACTCCAACCCTGTGCAGGACCTCAATGGCGAACTGAAGGTGCATGTCGCGCACGAGGGTGGCAGGGTCAACGGGGCGACCGGACGAGACAGTGTTCATGGCGGGACGCCGCCGGAGCCCGCCGGCAGCCTTCGCCAGCCACCCGGCGAGCGGGCGGGGGATGGACTCGCCCCGGTCATCAAGCTTCTCCCCGATGCGCACGAGCGCGTCGTAGTAGGTCCGGTTGGACACCGACTGCTCGATGTAGTCCTGCAACGCAGTTGGGCGGCGTTTGCCGCTGAGTGACATCCATTGGTCTGCCAGAAATGTCGACATGGCTGCGGACTCACGCTCGGCGTCCAACTGGCCCGTTTCCGGAATGACGACCAGCAGGCCCTGGGCAACCCGGAGACCCTCCGAATAAGACGTGGGGCGGCTGCTGTCGGAATAGCCACCTCCCTCCCGCCGTCGGGCAGTCCGCTGGTAGAGTTCGGTGAGCAGGTGACGCTCGGTGAATTCCTGCCACCACTCCCTCACCGTAGATCTCATGTCATCCACGATGGCCGCAGTGTCCGCTTCCTCCATGCCGGGTGCGCCGGCCCCGGAGGTCTGGAGACCGCAAACAACTTCCTCAATGAGCCGCAGGCTCTCCCCCACGATCCACCGGAGGTTGGGGTCCAGATCGGAGATCCCTTCCGGTAGCAATCGCATCCACCGTTCCCTCCTTCCGCCAACGCCCGCATCACTTCCGGTGGGCGCCGCCAGAGAGCCAGGAGGTCGCCTTGAACCGACGCCGCCTCGCTTGCGTGCCTCAGGGCGCCCGGGAGGACGGCGCGCACGAGGCGGAGGCCCGGCCAGGACACAGTCCTGCTGCGGCGCAACCCCGCCAGGCTGGACCTTCGCTGCCAGCGCCTTGTCCGGCTCCATTCTCATTGTCATAACGTGAGCTCCATCTTAGCCGATGCTGGCGGCGGCTGCTAGCCGGCAGCTTGACGGCTCGGCCAACCCAGGGCGAAAATGTGGCCATGAACGCCCGTGTCGAGCAGATGATCCGGAGCCTGGACGCGTCAGAGGCCAAAAAACAGGCCGAGGAACGCAAGCTGGAGTCATGGCGGCGGGATATGTTCGCCGCCTCGGACGAACGTGCGCGGCGCAAGAGCGGCCTCAGCCCGGGGGAATGGGCCGAGCGGAGGGCCTGGATTGCCGCCCGCCGCGCTGAGGTGCTAGCAGCTCGCCAACAGGCGGAGGAGGAGCGCGAGCAACGCCTCCGCGAGTTCTGCGGCGCAACCGCGCCCGCCGTGCTAGGTCTGCCGGACGCAACCGCCGTCGCACTGGCGCTGAGTGAGAAGCACGTCGGCGGCAAGGCCGTGCGTATGTCCCAACTGCTCCAAGAGGCGCACCTGGCTACCGCCGAGGACGCTGAGCGCGTGAGTAAGAGCCGTGTCGGGAAAGACCTCGCTGTTGAGTTGCGCCAGCAGAACTGGACGCATCGGCGGCGGGGCACCGGCCCTGTCTGGATTCCGCCCGTCGTCGGGCCTGCCGTCTCCCCATAGTGAGGTGATGTGAGTGATGTGTGAGAGCGGAGGAAAACCCGCAGATATTATATATTAAGGAGGATCTAATCCCGTAACATCTCGACGCCGTTGGGGATGGTATGGGTAGGCGCTTGGCGTGCATTATGGTAACGGGTGCCCGTCGGCGCGGCGGTGTCCGAGGACCGCGCCGACGCTTCGATCGGGAGCTGATCTGCGATAGGTGCGGCGGCACCTATCTCTCCAAGCGTACGCCCTACGTTGGCCGCGCCTTCTGCTCCGGGGCCTGCCGGCAGGCCGCCTGGCGGGACCGGGCCAAGGCCGAGACCGCCTAGTCCCTGGCTCGGGCTTCGTGCGGGGCCTCGTCCACTTTCCTGTCCGCGCCTCGCCACCAACGCCATAGGCGTTGGCTCGGGTGTTGTTCAGGGACCCTGACCAGAGGCTGACAGAGAAGCTGCGGAAGGCGTAGCGACCGTAGTGCAAAACGTACAGAGACGTCCAACCTTCTGAGAGACCCTCTCCCAAGCCTGTACCTACTCCATTCAGCGAGCCCTCTCGGAAGGGTGACCCTCGTTCAGCCCGACAACCGCCCGACCGAAAACCTCTACCTGTCGAGACTCGAACCCGTTAACGAGACCGTTCGGCGCTGGCACGCTGGTCTGGTGCGCTGCACCACTTAGGGGATGTGGCCGTCTAAGCTGGCTGCCTCCAAGTCGACGGCCCACGAGTACCGCAGTTTTTGGTGTCGAGTGAGAAATAGGTATGGAGACCGATTACAGCGTGCACCTCATGAGGCAGGCGTCGCGCCGGTCGTAGCGCATCGGGCAGACCCGTCCGTTGAAGGTGGTGTTCACGGCCTACGGGAACACGCTGCAGGCCGACGCCCTGAAGCTGGTGGCGAAGAGGCTGCAAAGCTCCCTCGCCGTCGAGGGCGAGCTGCTTGAGGACGGCCTGGCCGCCTACGGTGACGACCTGATGATGGCCCTAGCCCGCAAGATCGTCAGCGGGGATGAGAGGGACGAGGCGGAGACGGTGGAGGCGGTCTTCGCCCAGTCCAGGGACGCTGAGGCCACCGCTGAGGAGTACGTGGTGGACGACGACTGGAAGGTCGTCGAGGTAGAGCCGTAGGCCGGCAGCGGGAACGGCCATCACGGAGTCGGGATGGGCCGACGATTGAGCTGGTCTTGGGCAACGACCACCGCAACGAAGCTCCAGAACCGCAGTAGACGCTGTTCTCCTGGGCGGAATTCATAGCCGAGGAGCCGGTGAAGCCCCAGGGGCCGGAGCCGCATGGCTCAGCCCGCAACCGCGCCCCTGTTCGATTGGGCGCTCAACCAGGAGCACGAGCGGGAGAAGGAGCCAGCCGGCGCGGAACGCTAGACTGTGCCACAAAGGGGGAGGTGTCAACGCCGGGATAAAGTTGACCCACCATCGCCGAGATAGAGTTGACCCACCTCGCTATCTTGGCCAGTGTTTCGGTCAGCGGCTGTAGTTGGCGGGTGCGCCCTCCGACGGCGGACTCAGCAGGCGATGCGAGCTGAACAGACCCGCTTGCCGCTTCTCCCGGAGCCGGTAGCTCTCTCCCCGGATGTTGAGGATGTGGCTGTGGTGGAGCAGCCGGTCCAGGACGGCTGAGGCGATGACGGTGTCACCCAGCAGCTCGCCCCACTCGCCGAAGCCCTTGTTCGAGGTCAGGGTGATGCTCCCGCGTTCGTAGCGAGCTGAGACCAGCGTGAAGAAAGCAGTCGCTGCGTCTCTGTCATAGGGCCAGATGCCGAACTCGTCGACGACGAGGACCTTGGGAGCGAGGTAGACGCGCATGCGCCGCCCGAGGTTCTGCTCGGCTTGAGCCCTCCTGAGGTCTTCCATCAGGTCGTAGGCGCGGACGAAGTAAGCGCCATAGCCGTGCCCGACCGCCTTGAGCGCCAATGCGACGGCCAGGTGGGTCTTGCCCACACCGGGCGGTCCCAGCAGCAGGACGTTGGTGGCCTCGGCGACGAAGGCGAGGTTGGCCAACTCCTTGACCTGGCGTTCATCGACGGAGGGTTGGAAGTCGAAGTCGAACTGCTCGATGGAGCGCTGGAAGGGCAAGTGCGCGAGCTTGGTCCTCGTGGTGAGGTAGCGCTCGCGGCGAGCGTCGACCTCCACGCCCAGCAGCTCGGCGAGCATCTCCGGGTAGGTCAACTGCTTGCCGGCCGCCGCGTCCAGCGCATTATCGAGCGCTTCGACGGCCTGCTTGAGCCCCAAGCTCTCCAGATGCTGACGGGCCTGCTCCAGGGCGATAATCTCGCACCTCCCAGCGCAGCCAGCTCGTAGACGTCCAGGGAGCGCTGCTCCACCTCGCCGACCGTCACCTGGACTGCCACGGCCTCCTGCTGTGGGCGGTCGTCTCTCCTGGGCAACCCTTCCCACTGGCCGGGCGCGGTGAAGCGTTGCCCAGGGTGTTCGGCGCGGGGATGCACCGCCAGGCGCTGGTCGCCCGTCCAGATCTCCACCGTCCCCGAGCGCTGTCCCACCTGCACCTTCGCTCCCGCCCACCGCCAGGACACACCGTAACGCGAGCCCTCCCAGTGGATGTAGCCGTCATGCGCCACCCTGCGGTCGTCCCTCAGATACGGCCCCAGCGCCGAACGCTCCGGCAGCCCGCCGAGGTGGACCCGCTCCTCGGCCAGCATCTCCCAGGGACGCCGGCCTGTCGTCCCGTGCACGCGCCGGTTGGCTACACTGTCGCACCACTCGAGGGTCTGCCGGTTCAGGTCCGCGTCATCCGTGAAGCAGATGCTGGGCCACAGGTTGCCGCGCACATACTTGACCCTGCTCTCCACCTTCCCCTTCGTCTGCGCCCGATACGGCTGGCACACCCGCAGCTCGAACCCGATCCGCAGCGACAGGTCCAGCATTCGCCGGTTCCACTCCGGACGCCCGTCCGCATCCCGGCCCAGCACCACCACCTTCGCGTTGTCATAGAGACACCGCCGCGGCACACCGCCGAAGTATTCGAACGCGTTGACGTGGCACTGCATGAAGCTCGCCACGTCCGCTCGCCGGACGAACTCGACGTAGATCGCTCGCGACCAGCCCAGCACCATCACGAAGGCCCAGAGCCGGCGCCTGCGGCCGTCCGTGCCGACGTAGCTGAAGCTGCCCCAGTCCACCTGCGCCTGCCCGGCGGGCTCCGTCTCGAACCGCATCGTCGCGCGGGGTTGTCGATGACGACGCGGCGACACGTAGGCCTTCAGGATCGAATACCCCCCGTCGTACCCCCGTTCACGCAGCTCCCGGTGCAGCACCACGCAGTTGTTCAACCCTTCGTGTAGCCGACGGTCCACGTATGCCACATACGCGTCCAGCTTCAAGGAACGCCGACGCCGTGGCTTGGGCCGCATCGCTTCCGGAGAGTTCAGATACCGCCGCACCGTGTTCCGAGCGACACCCAGCTCTCGCGCAATCCCCCGGACCGAACGGCCCGATCCTTTCATCTCGTAGATCTCTTTCACGTCTCCCACCTTTCGCAACGTCTCTCTCGCACCTCCACGGTTTCTCCGTGGATGATGCGACGCCTGGGTGGGTCAGTTCCATTTCGGCGATTTCGCTCATTTTTCCATCGGCGCTAACAGAGGCCGCCGCACTCGCAGCGGCAGCCTCCCCTGGCTCATCCATGTATGCGGCCCTGTTCTTGGGTTCAGCCCGACCGCCTATCCACGTATGCGGCCCCCTGGACTACGGTCATCGGCTGGCCCGTGGCCGCCAGCGCCCCAGTGGCAATGATGGCATGCTCTTCTTCACTATCGAGGGTGAGACGGGCAACCTGCGGCTCATCCTCTGGCCACAGGTCTTCGTGCGCGATCGTAGGAAGCTCGGGAGCCTCGTGGTGCAGGTGACGGAGCGGGTGTCCAGGTGGGATGGGACGACGAATGCGCTCGTCTCCGAAGTCCGACGTGTAGATACAAGAGTTCCGATGCCAACTGCCCACAACTGACGCTGATGCCGGATGGCGCGACACGGAAAGACGGACCAATGCTGCCGTGACAGCCCGGCCGGACCAGTGGGATGATCGAGCTCATGGTCAAGGTGGAGCCCAATTGCCGTGGGTCGTTTGAAGAAACAGGGACATCGGATCGCAGAGCCTGGCAACGCTGATATGTGCCGACGATACGGTCTCATAGCAGTGCTAGGCGAGCCTGCAGCGCGGTTCGAGATTAGTGCCGATTCCCGGCCCAGCCGCCCCGCCACAACATCGCTCCTACCCGGACGGCACTCACCGTGACGACGGTGTGAGAAAGGACACTTCGTACATTCGCCGGGGGATGACCCCATCCGGGGCCAAGAGCGCTTCTGCACGCAGCCGGATGACCAATGCTTGGCGGAGGCAGTCGCCGCGGGCGTCCCCGTCGTTCAGTCCCGCCGCTCTCGGCGGGCAGGCTCTACCCCAAGGAGCAGGTGCTGGTGACCTAGTGGCCACCGAGCGCATGGCAGGGCGCAAGGTGGCCGTCAACGCTACGCACACGGAGACGCGGGACGTCACAGAGCGGATGGACGACATCCTGACCCGGCATGGGTTCCGAGTTGCGGTGATGACGGCCAACCCCGTGGCTCCCGACCGCACGTAGACATGGGTAGCCGATAGGGTCAGGCAGCGGTGCTGACGTGCTCATCCGTCACTCCAGGCTCGTGCAGACCGGGCTAGACCTTGGTGCATTCTCGACCTTCTGCTTGTACGAGACCGCCTGCTCCGTCTACGCCATGCCGCAGGCGTCGTGCTAGGTCGCCCGCAGCAGCGTAGAGGCTGTGCCGATCCCGCTCCGTCACGATGGCCCTCGCCAACTTCGTACCAACCTCCCGGACGAATCGGAGACCCAGCTCCGTCGCATACTCCTCCAGGATACAGTCTACATCGCTGCGGTTCGCGCAGGTGTTCAGAAGGGTACCCTGTTCGCCCCAGCCCCTTCCGGCAACGACCGAAGGTCGAGGGTCATGAGTAGCGAAGACTGACAACGACACTAGATTTCGACATCAGAAGCAACGCCGCCACAATCGTGCTCTACCTTCTTGCGGACACCATGTAGGTACGACTGCTGCCAAGGCAGCGGGATAGAACAGCCTCGCGTTCCGCTCCTAGCTGCGACTGTTATTGCCCTTTGCCGCGAAGGCCTGTCCCTTTGGGCCCAATCCCTTGTCTTCTCATTACCGGCCTTATGGAGCGAGGGTCCATTGGGAGGACTCTCAGGACAATAGTCCAAGTTGGCATATCAGAGGCCGGCACATCGTTCTGCTGCGGCTGCGCACCGCCAGGCTGGACCTCCGCCGAGACCATCCTGTCTAGCCTAATTCTATTTGTCATAACATGTAACGCCCAACTATTCCAGCCGATGCTGGCGGCGGCCGCTAGCCGGCGGCTTGTCGGCCTCGGCCGCCCCACCGCGAACAGGCGCCCATGAGTGTTGAGTCGATCATCCGAAGCCAGGACGCAGTCGGGGCACGCAGGCAGGCGGTGGATCGCAGACGCAGCTCCACCGATTTGAGCCGAGCCGCCCATCGATGGCCGCGCAGCACTACCGACATTGCGGGTAGCCGCGCCCGCCGAGGTCCGGCGACGTGGACGGCGGGGCGGTCGTCCAGGCCCTCGGCAGGTCCCAGGCGCACGGGCTCAAGCTAGCCCTTCCCGTAACGGATTGCCATAGCGGCCCATTCCGCCCTACCGATGGCCCTCATACCACCCCACGCCGTCAAGGCCCCGTCCTGTAGGGGTTCCGCCCGCCCCGGTGGGCGCTGGCCCTTGGCCGCCGGCCCCTGGGCGCTGGCTCCACGAGCCGCACCGGGCCGGCGCATCTCGTTGGCGTGTGCGCCCTTGCCGCGCCCGCTGCACCATCGGCGGGTGACTCGGCTGGCCCGCTGGACACCCGCCGGCGGGATCGCCGACCCGCACCACGCGCAGCGGCGCTCAAGAGTGCAGCGCTCCGCGACGAGGCGGATCATCCCCCCCCGGTATCCACGAGCCGGGGCCTGCCGCTCCCACGTGGCGACGAGGCCGCGACCAGGCCGGCGTCGATCCATCGGGCGATGGTCCTGGGGCTGAGTCCGGTGAGACGTGCGCCAGCGGCCGGGGTCTGGTCGGCGGACGGGGTCCGTCCGCACGAGCGGCAGCGCAGCTCCCCGTCCCAGTCGGCGGCCAGTCGGCCACAACCGCAGCGCCAACAGGCCCTCACTGGATCCCCTGGGCGCGGCCCTGCCTCGCCGGGATGAGTGACACTATGTCAACTGCCTCATCAGCCATCTGGCCCCCCTGAATCGTCCTAGACTCTCTGCCCTTTTTATATAATATGTGGGTGTTCTTCCTCCTCCATCATCATCCACCATCCACCAATTTAGCTTCACGCCGGGCAGCGGTTAGGTTCGGACGGTAGGTGGTTGATGAGCCACCATCTCTCGGCTCATCAACCACCCCTCAATCACCAGGCTCTCCTATTGGGCGGCCATGCTCCAAGGGAACCACCAGGTGGCACACCAGGGCGGGCCAGACGACTCGCGGCAGTGATTGATGACCGCCGCCGCCCGCCCCCTTTGTCGTCCGGGACCATTGTCCCTTTTTATATAATATGTGGGTGTTCATCCTCCTCCATCAACATCATGCATCACTCATCAATCATGCCCCCACGAGGGCCGTGGACCAGGTGGCACACCACGGCTTGCCTACGCCAAGGCCGTGGTTGATGACCCCCGCCGCCCGCCCCCTTTGTTGTCCGGGACCATTGGCTCCTTTTTATATAATATGTGGGTGTTCCTCCTCCTACATCAACATAAACCACCATCCACCATATTAGCTTCACGGTCGGCCGCCGTTAGGTTCGGGCTCCTGGTGGTTGATGTGTGGTTGATGTGCCGTGAGGGGGTGGCACATCAACCACACATCAACCACCAGGCTCTCCTATTGGGCGGCCATGCTCCAAGGGGACCACTAGGTGGCACACCAGGGCGGGCCAGACGACTCGCGGCAGTGATTGATGACCGCCGCCACCCGCCCCCTTTGTTGTCCGGGACCTTTGGCCCATTTTATATAATATGTGGGTGTTCTTCCTCCTACATCAACATCATGCATCACTCATCAATTTAGCTTCACGCCGGGCAGCGGTAACGCCGAGACGTGGCCGTCCAGGAAGGCCTCGGTGGTCTCCGCAGGGTAGGCCTTGACGAAGCAGCCGTCGCTGTGGGGCAGGTCCAGGACGAAGTAGTGGGCCTTCTGCTCCACCCCACCGATGATCACCCTGGCCTCGCCGAAGTCGCACTGGGCATGGCCCGGGGCATGGGACAGCGGCACGAACATCTCCCTGGTCCGGCGGCGGCGCTCCCTCACGTAGTCCTTGACGATGGTGTACTGGCCGCCGAACCCATACTCGTCGCGCAGCCGCTCGTAGATGCGCTTGGCCGTGTGGCGCTGCTTGCGGGGAACCTTGTGGTCTTCTTCAAGGATGCGGTCGATGACGCCGGTGTAGGGCTCCAGCTTGGGCCTTCGGGGAGGAGTCTGCCGCCGGGCTACCGGCGGCATTGAGTAGGCCAGCATCTTGCGCACCGTATCCCGGTGCAGACCGAAGACCCGGGCAGCCTCCCGCGTGCTCATCCCGTCCACCATGCAGGCCCGGCGCACTCGAACGTACCGTTCCACCTTGTACATCCTTCACACCTTCCATCGAGTTGCCTCGAACTCTATGGAAGGTGGCGGGTGGTACGGTTTTGCAGCGCCACTCTCGAACGCTCACCCCCCGCCTCGCCGGCACAGTATTACTCCGCCCTTTACAACTGAAGGCGACCACGAACCAGTGTACCCAGACCAGTATGGTCGCGACGTATCTCAGCCCGTCCGGGTCGAGGCGCATGAGCGTCGAGCCGCTCATGCCAAAGACGCTGGCGGCTCTTCTGATTGGATGAAGGCCCGGGCTTTGGCGTGGCGCCTGAGACATCTCCTCTCCCGTATGCGCGTGAGGACATGGAGTGGTTGGTGGTCACGGCGGTATGTACTGACTACCAATCTAGCCGCCGTCGTTTCTGTCGGCAAGAGCACTTTGTACCCGTCCAAGTTGCAGAAACACTCTCCCTCAGAGCAAACATATTGTCACCTAAAGGGTGTGGAAGTTGCAGAAACACACTCTCTAAGAGCAAACAAAAGTGCCACCCAAGAAGTGTGCTACGGCACTTACCAAAGCCTTGAAGAGCCGCTACCGTTTCCATGGGTATATGCGTATGAAGCATGACAATACAGGCAGAATCACAGGCTGAAACTCTACCTGCGGAAATCGGGGTAGGCCCCGCTGAATCCCGCCTGTGCGAGGGAGGCATTCACTTGACGCTCGACAGACCGGTCCATGCACCTGAGACGGCGGACGGAACGACGGCCCCTGCCGTCGCTGCGCCGCCCGCCTCGGGCTTCGCCGCCTATGGCGGCCTAGCTCAAATGTTCACCCCCCCCCCCCCCCCCCCGGATTTTTGGACTCGGCTGGCCGGGGGTAGGTCATGACCACATCCCGGCGTCCTGCGCCGCTCCCACTGCTGGCGTGTCTTCTGCGCACGACCCGGCGGCTCACGTCCAACCGGCTCTCCCCGTCCGGTAAGTCCCTCCCTTCCTCTCCCCTAGTACTCACCGCCTCGCGGCGCATCGCGCCGCTCCCACTGCTGCTCATCGGGCTGGCGGTCCTCCTCGCCCTGCTGCCCATCTCCTCGTCCGTGCACGCCCAGACTCCGCCGAACGAGGACGCCACCGGCCGGCCCAGGGTCCTGGCTTCCGCGCAAGGCGCCGGCATCCTGTTTGCCGACACTGAGGCCATCGACGACGGGAACGGACTCCCTATTACCATCGTCTCTAGTTACGCCACCTTCACCTGGTCCTACCAGTGGATCCGGGTCGACGGCATGACCGAGACGAACGTGGGCGCCGACTCCGCCACGTACCAGCCTGTCGAAGCCGATGTCGGCAAGCTGATCAAGGTGGAGGTCTCGTTCACGGACGGGGACGCCTACTCGGAGACCGTGACCAGCCTGCCGTTCGGCCCGATCACCGCACCGGCCTCGACGCTGTCCCCATCGACGCTGGTCAGCAACACGGGCCAGTCGCCGGCGACCACGGCGAGCATCACCCAGCGGTACGCCATGGGCTTCAGGCTGGGGGATCACGGCCAGGGCTACGAAATCTCCAGCGTCTCGATCGACCTGGCCGCGGTCCCGTCCAGTCTGACCGTCTCCCTGTGGAGCGGCGGCGTTCAAGGGGGCTTGCAACCCGATAACGCGAACAAGCTCTTCGACTTTGCCAACCCGTCCTCCTTCGCCGCCGGCCTGAACGAGTTCACGGCTCCGGCGGGCGCGTTCGCGTACCCGAACGTCAACTACTTCGTCGTGCTGTCGGGTTTCGGCTCCACGCTGTCGATCAATGAGACGACCTCGGACAACGAGGACGCGGGCGGCGAGACGGGGGCCGTCATCTACGACGACGCGGCCGTCCGGGCGTTGAGTGAAACTGGATTCTGGGCTATCTCCGACGATCGCGCCGGCGTGCTGCGCATGGCCGTCGAGGGCTCGAGGCGGACCAGCGGCATCCTGGCTTCGACCTACGCGCAGCCAGTCCGCCCGTCGCCCGACCAAGAGATCATCTCGCTCGGCGACGATATTGGTTTCGGAATCCAACTCGGAGCAGCGGACCGCTACCTCATCCGCGGTGTTTCCTTGAACATGGACGACTCAACACCAAGCGGCAGCGGATTTACCAACCCGTACGACCTGCGCGCCGGTTCCCGGACGGGGACCAAGCAGTTCAGCCTGGTCAATTCACGTAAAGCACCCGGCCTACCGGTATGGACGGCTCCGCAAGGCTCAACCGTGACAGGAGCCACAGGCGGCCGGAAATACGTCTTCGACCAGCCTGTTGGCCCTGATTCTGGCGACGAAAACACACGGAGACGAGATGCCGTCTTGAGCCGCGCGGGAGGCGCCGCATCCCGTGACGTTGACCGTCCGGCGGCGGCGGGCGTGACCTTCACCGGCGGAAAAGGGGATGTTGATCTGGTCAACCAGCTCATGGCCCTCCTCGGCGAGCCGCTCTACGCGATGGTGCAGAACCTGGGGCAGACCGGCAACAGCTACGCCAGCGCCACTGCCACCAACGCTGTGTTGTCGCAGGGCTTCACGACCGGTCCCAACGCGACCGGCTACCGGTTGCAGGGCATCGGCGTCAACATCGAAGGCTCCGGCAGTAACTTCCCTGACGGACCGACGTCCGTGTCGGTGGCCGTGCACGCCGATTCGGGCGGGAAGCCGGGCTCGAAGCTGTTCGACCTCCTCAGTCCCACCGAATACGCGGCGGGCCACAGCTTCTTCGAGGCGCCGCCGGGAACGACGCTGGAGGCGAGCACCTCCTACGTGCTGGTCTGGAGCCACCTCGGCGGGACCGAGCACCGGTTGCATCGGACCCTGAGCGACAACGAGGACGCGGGCGCGCTGGCAGGCTTCAGCATCGCGAACGTGTTCTACCGGGGCGCCGACGTTGACAACCTGAACGCGAACTCGACCAGCAATGTTTTGGAGATCGCGGTGTACACGAACAGGGACCTCAGCCCGCCCAAGCGGGTAACCGGCTTCGACCTGCACGGCGACAACTTGGTGCCCAGGGGCATCTGGGGCAACGAGGAGACCATCTGGGTGGCCAACGACGGCACCGGCGGGGGCAACAAGATCTTCGCCTACAAGCGCTCCGACGGTTTGCGCGACTCCAGCAGCGACTTCAACAACCTGAACGGGGCCGGCAACACAGACGTGCGCGGAATCTGTTCCGACGGGACAACCATGTTCGTCGCCGACAGCGACGACGACAAGGTCTACGCCTACAAGATGTCCGACACGACCCGGGACTCCGGCAAGGACGTCACCCTAGACTCGAACAACGACGAGCCCAAGGGCCTGTCGTGCGACCCCACCCACCTCTGGGTGGCGCAGGACAACGATGACCTCACCAGCAAGATCTTCGTCTATCTGCGCTCCGACGAAAGCCATGTCTCCACCCTGGACATCGGCGCCTCCACGCTGAGTCCGAGTTCGACCGTGGGCGCGATCAACAACAACGACCAGCGCGGCATGTGGTCCAACGGCACGACGCTCTTCGTCGTAGACGACGGGGACGACCAGGTCTACGGCTACCAGCTGTCCGACCGGAGCCGGGACGACGACAAGAACCTCTCCCTGGACGCCGCCAACGCGAGTCCGTGGGGGCTGTGGTTCGACGGCCGCGTGCTGTGGGTGGTGGACAACGTCGACGACAGGGTCTACGTCTACGACCTGCCGGGCGCGCAGCCGGACAACACCCGCGCTGATGGCGGCCCCGGGGTGCGGACGCCCAGTGAGCAAGTCTGGGCGACGACGCTGACGGCAGGAACAAATCCAGCCCTTGGGTTCGGATACATCACCCTTCTGGCACCAAGCGTCGGAAGTCTAAGCACAACAACATTCACACGGGATAGCGACACGTACACGATCAAGGATCTTTACGACGGCAACCTAGGAGCACTGGTATTCATCCTCGATAAGGAAATGCCCGTACCCTTCACGCTCTCGGTTGCGGGTCAAGATTTCCGGTCAATAAGCTCCGTCAACGTGGCATCCGGAACTGGCCATATCTACAGCTGGAATGGCGCAAACCTAACCTGGTCGGCCAGCGACATGATCTCCGTCGTCCTGCGCGTCGGAGTCCCTCCAACGGACGGGGTCGAGCTGACTGCCGGCACAGCCCGCATCACCGACACCGACGGTCTCGACCACGTCTACTACCACTACCAGTGGATACGGATTGACGGGACAACTGTCACGGAGCTCGACGGCGAGACCGGCCCCACCTACACCGCGACCGCGGACGACGTGACCAAGGACATCCAGGTGCGGGTCATCTTCGACGACGACGTCCGCAACCGGGAATACCCGCGATACAGCCCCCAGGTCACGGTGCGGGAAGTGCCGCCGGTGGTGACCGGAGTCACGCTGACCTCCATGCCCGGGTCCGACGACACCTACGCCATCGAGGATTCCGTGACCGCCACCGTGACCTTCGACAAGGCGGTGGACGTCACAGCCGGTCCCCAGATCACCCTGTTGGTCGGCACGGCGGACAAGGCGGCCGACTGCGCCGCCGCCACCAACACCACCACAATGGAGTGTTCCTACGAGGTCGAGGCAAACGACACCGCCCCGGACGGCGTGGGAATCAAGGCGAACACGCTCGCGCTCAACGGCGGGACGATCTATTCGACCGGCAGCACCACCAACGCGGCCACGCTTACCCATTTGGCGCTCGGCCTCCAGTCCGGCCACTTGGTGGACGGCATCCGGCCGACACTGGTCACGACCGGCAGCGACGCGCCGAGGTCTTCAACTGATGGCACAGAGGTCATCCTCACGTTCAGCGAGAACATCTGGGCCGTCGACCCCTCCAAGATCACGGTCAAGGAGGATGGAACGACCATCATGACCACATCCGAAGCCTCGACACCAGACGAGGTCGTGAAGCTCACCCTCGGCACCACGCTTCTCAGCACGTCGGGGGCAATCACCGTGGAGCTTGACGCTGACGCCGTCGAGGACCTGCCCGGCAACGGCAACATCGCTCAGTCCGCTGTAACGGTGCTGGTCAACCTTCAGGCCACGCCGCTGGCGCCGACCAACCTGTCGGCGACGCCGGCCCCGGACACCACGCCGCAGCTGGCCGTTGACCTGAGCTGGACCGCGCCGACCTCCGACGGCGGCAGCGCCATCACGTCCCACCAGTACCGCTACTTCAGGACCGACCTGACCTTGATCGCCGAGTCCTTCGGCAGCTGGATCACCATCGACGACAGCGCGGCGGGCGAGGCGAATGCCACCTCCTTCACCGTCACGGGTCTCAGCGCCGTAAACAACGCTGGGACGACCTTCACGTTCGAGGTGCGGGCCATCAACGACAACGGGAACGGCACCGACTCCAGTCAAGAGAGCGCCGACATCCACGTGCCGGATCCGGCGCCCTCCTTGACCTGGGTTCCAGGAAACGGCCAGGTCGAGTTGACCTGGGTGACCCCGGACAACAACGGCAGCGCTATATTGCGCTACCGGTATTCGGTGTTCAACGATGACACCAACAGCTTCGTCAACCAGGACACCAACATGCCCAACAGCGACGCTGATACGACATCGTTCACGGTCACCGGCCTCACCAACGGAGTCTCCTACCAAGTGGGTATACAGGCCGTCAACAGCGTCGGGCCGGGGACCTACAAGACAGAGACCGGCGTCGTTCCGGCGACCCACCCGACGGCTCCGCGGAATCTCCGCGCCCAGGCCGGGGACACCCAGATTACCCTCCGGTGGACCGCGCCCATATCCAACGGCGGGGTCGACATCAGCGGCTACGAGTACCGGCAGAAGACGGGCACCGCGCCCTACGGCTCGTGGACCGACATCTCCGGCGCCGACGACACCACCACCGAGCACACCGTGACCGGCCTGACCAACGGGACCACCTACCGCTTCAAGGTGCGGGCCAAGAACCCCATAGGCGGCGAGGGCCCGGAGTCCAACGAGGTCACTGCGGTTCCCAGGACCGTCCCGACCGCGCCGCAGAGTCTTTCGGCCACCGCGGGCAATGGGAGCGTCCGGCTGGACTGGACCGCCCCGTCCTCGGACGGCGGCCTTCCCATCAACCGCTACCAGTACCGTTACAAGGCCGGAAGCGGCTCGTTCACCGGCTGGGCCAACGTGCCGGGCAGCAATATCAACACGACCTCATACACGGTCACCGGTCTGACCAACGGAACGCTGCATACCCTGGAGGTGCGGGCCGCAACCGCGAGCACCGTCGGCGTGGCGGCGTCGGCAACGGCAACACCGATGGCCGGACCTCCGGGCAAGCCCTCCGTGACGGTGCAGAGCCGCGTCGCGGCCCTGTATGTGAGCTGGACCCTGGAGGACGACGGGGGAAGCAGCATCACGGAGTACCAGGTGCAGTGGAAGTCGGGCGCTCAGAGCTTCGACTCCTCGCGTCAGCAGGCCGGACTCACGGCGACGAACACGCTGATCGAAAATCTGATCAACGGCACCGAGTACGACGTGCAGGTCCGCGCCATGAACTCAGCCGGATGGGGCGAGTGGTCCGATAGCGTTTCGAAGGCTCCCGTCGAGGGCCCGGCGGTGTCAGTGAGCGCCGAGACGCTCTCGATAGACGAGGGCGGGTCCGGCGCATACTTCGTCGTGATCACCACCGAGCCCACCACCACGGTCACCATCGTCGTTTCGGAAGGGGGCGACGTCACCACCCAACCCACCACCCTGCGCTTTACAGCCTCGAACTGGGAAACCAGGCAGAGGGTCACCGTCAACGCCGGACAGGACGGCGATGCCGACGACGACACCGTGCCCATCACGCACACGGTATTCCCAGGCAGCGCCCCGGAGTACCTCGCGCTCACCGACGTGGCCATCGTCCAGGTCACCGTCCTCGACGACGACGTCCCGCCGCCGGCGGTGCGCGGGTTCGACGCCATAGATGAGTCCCAGGACGCCATCGCTCTGAGCTGGTGGTCCGAGCGGGGCGCGGCCGAGTATGATCTCGAGTACCGCAAGCGGGGAGACACCGGCGCCTGGAAACCGGTCACCCGCGGCGACTTCGACCACCTGCCCAGCACCTCCTACAACCGGTCCCTCACGGGCATCGCCACCGGCCTGGACTGCAACACCACCTACGACTTCCGCATCAGGCTGCGCGGCAGCGGAGACATTTTGCTAAACGCATTCGGCCCCCACACCGAGGTCTCCCAGAAGACCGGTCAGTGCGCCCAACCCGACAGGCCCACCAACCTGATGTACACGCTGGCGCCGGACTGCGCCACCCTGACCTGGACGGCGCCCACCGGGGGCGACTACACCGGGGTGCGGATACGCCGCCTGACCCTGGGAGACGACAACTACACCGTCATCCACGAGAGCCTCAACTCCCGGCCCACCAGCTACCGGGACTGCACCGACACCGGTGACGGCTACGGCGATGGGGGCAATCCCTGGTACGCCTACAGGGTCGCCTACATCAAGAGCGGGTCCCGGGGCATCGTGGAATCGAAGCAGGCCCGCTCCGGTCTGGACCGGTACGGCCCCGCCTTCCAGGACCACCTGCACGCCTATCCCCGCAACGCGCGCCTGACCGTTGACACCGACAGCCGGCGGACGATGACCTGGGAGGCCCCGCCTTCATGGAGTCTGACCATCTGGGCCGGCCTCCAGGGCGCGAACGTCCCCGTGCCCGATCCCTGGATCACCGGCTACGTGGTGGAGCGCCGCGAGTTCAGGGCCCGGGCGGACGGCTACCTGTACTTCCCGGAGCCCGAGGATACGCCCATCTGGAGCGCCACCATGACCGTGGGCTCCTCAACCACGGGCACCCCGGCAACAGGGTACTTCGGAACCGGCAGCAACGCCTTTGGCGCAATGACCCAGACCACCTTCACCTATCCCGTGGGCTCGGGCAGCTGGGAGGTCACCAGTCTATTCCTACGTCCCAGCGGGGAGCTGGTTCTGGCCAACGAGGAGGCCCAGCCTGTCACTGCCGATCTCTCCAATGATCACTTCAAGAAGTGGGTACTCGTGATCGATGGCCGCTCGTTCCCGTTCGAATTACAAGATGGCGCCGTAATCTCCGGTGCACTTGTAGTGGCATGGCCGGACCCCGGCCTGAGCTGGAGCAACGGGCAGCGGGTCAGCGTCCAGCTGGTGGAGCGGGAGCTATTCGAGTGGGAAAGGCTGCGCCGGGGCCGCGACGGCGACACCAGCACGTCATTCACCGACAACGAACAGGCCAACGGCAGGAAGTTCGTCTACCGGATCATGACCGCCAACACCCTCGGGACCTCCACCAACCGCGCCATCTTCGACTGGCTCTGGGACAGCCCCTATCGGGACGCCGTCGTCGACCTGGCGGCCACCGACACACCGCCGGAGAGGACCAAGCCAAGGCTCGAGGAGTACCCGGCCGCGACGCGCAGCATCCCGGGGAACACGCCCGCGGGGAGAGAAGTCGGCGCACCCCTCTCGGCCACCGACGCCGACAACGACATCCTCTTCTACAGCCTGGGCGGCCCCGACGCAGCCAGCTTCGACCTTGATGCGTCCTCCGGCCAGTTGTGGACCACGGCCGCGCTGGCCGGCAGCGGCAGGACTAGCTACAGGGTCCTGGTGTCGGTCAGCGACGGCCTGGATGACCTCGGCAACCCGGAGAATCCCCCGGTGATCGACGCCACGACCGTGGTGACGATCACCGTCACGACCGCCAGCACATCGGGGAGTGGCGGCGGTGGCGGCGGCGGCGGCGGGAGCGGCGGCGGAGCTATCGGTGGCGGGGGCGTCCCTCGGAACCGGTCGCCGTCGTTCACCGACGGCGACGCGACCACGCGCGCAGTGGCCGAGAACACGGCGGCGGGCCAGGACATCGGCGCGCCGCTGGAGGCCACAGGCCCGGACCGGCGGGACACGCTGACCTACACCCTGGAGGGGGAGGACGCTGAGTCCTTCGACATTGACCCGGCGACGGGCCAGCTGCGGACCAAGGCCCCCCTGGACTACGAAACCAGGACCAGCTACACCCTGACCGCGCGCGTGGAGGACCCTCGGGGTCGCAGCGACGTCATGGAGGTGACGGTCGAGGTGACCAACGTGGGGTTGGACGGCGTGGCTGGCCGGTATGACCGGGACGACAACGGGGCCATCGACCGGGATGAGGTCATCGCGGCGGTGGCCGACTACTTCAACGGCGTCATCAGCAAGGAAGAGGCGATAGAGGTCGTCCGGGTCTACTTCGCCGGCTGATTCGACTACCCCCGGACGTGGAGCGCAGGAGCGGGGAGAAGCGAGGGAGCTGTCAAGGGCGGCGAGAAGGATCTCAGAGGACTGTTGGACGAGAACGCCCCGAGAGGATGGAACATAGCGCTGCAATATGCCTGTGACGAAGACGAAAGACTGAGAGTGGACTGGCTCTAAGACGTAGAACCATACCCTGATGGGCAACAACTTCTGAGGGAGGCATGCATGGATGACGGTGTCTGCCGTTCACCGGTGTATGTTTCAGCCATGCGGCTTAGGAGATAGGAGATGGGTATTGACGCACTGACCCACCGTAACGACGGATCGAAAGTTGCAACTCCCGTTGCCCACGACGACTGGCGGCAGTGGGTGAGCGCAGGACGGACCCGGAACTGGATGCTGAATGAGGCACTTGTCGACTGGTTGCAACTCTACGGCAGAAGCCGTGGCTACATCCCAAGGGAAGAACTGGCCGGCTACGCCAAGGAGTTGGATTTCGTCGAGTTTATCTTCGAACAGGGCAGAGAATTCGAGGCTGGCATCCTCCAGTTGTTGCAAGAACAGTACGAAGTGACCACGATCGCCCATGACCACGAGGAAATCCGCAGGCTGGACAAAGCAGAGGAGACCTTTTCGGTCATGCACCAGGGTGCGTCCATCATCTACCAAGCCGTCCTGCGGGACGCCCAGAATCTAAACTACGGCTCACCCGATTTCTTGATGAGAAGCGATATTTTGCACGAACTGTTCCCGGAGTCCATCTCGGAGCAGGAAGCGGCAGCATCCGCACGCGATCTAGGCGACAACGCCTGGCACTATCGGGTCGTGGACACAAAGTTCACGACGCTACACCTGAACGCCAGTGGCACCCAGCTTGCCAATGAAGGCAGCACGCCGGCCTACAAGGCGCAGCTGTATATCTACAACCGGATGCTGGGCCGCCTGCAGGGATTTGAGCCACCCGAGTCGTATTTGCTGGGGCGCGGCTGGCAGCGGAAACAGAGCGGCGTCACTTATCGTGGCTCTAATGCGATGGAACGATTGGGGCTCGTCCCCCAGAATGGGACAACCACTAACCAAGTCCCCATTGCTGATGCCGTGGAGGAGGCCCTGGGCTGGGTGCGCCGGGTCCGCAACGAGGGTCAGGATTGGCAACTCCTACCCGAGCCGTCCGTGCCTGAACTCTATCCCAATATGGGCGGTGCCAACGACGATATGATGTTGGCAACCGACCCTGCTGAGGTGGAACCGGGCGACGAGGAAGATGGATCGGTCAGCCAGTGGGAGGGCGTCAAGAAATGGCTTGCAGACGAATTGAAAGAATTGACCCAGCTATGGCAAGTGGGAGTGAACAAGCGCAAAGATGCCCACTCATACGGCATCTACCGCTGGGACGATCCACGGCTCTCGCCAACGGTAGTTGGAATCACTGGCCCAAAGCAGGAGCCAGTACTGAGGCAATTGTTAGCGGTCAACAAGAGTGACGGATCGCCGGTCCTCCCGGCGCGCATTGGGAGGACACGGGCCGACTGGCACGCGGCGCCCAGTGTCGAATTCTACGTCGATTTTGAGTATTGCAGTGACCTGAACGACGACTTTTCCAAACTCCCGGAGAAGGGCGGGCAGCCGCTCATCTTCATGATTGGCTGCGGCCACGTGGAGAAGGGGGAGTGGTGGTTCAAGTCACTGGTCGCTAACGACCTATCCGAAGCAGAAGAACTCCGCATAATCCAGGAATGGATTGATCATATGTCTGCGGTCCGCGACCGACTCGAGCCCGCCGAGGGCAAGCCTCGCATTTTCCACTGGGCGCACGCCGAACCAACTATGCTGCACAATGCTCACAATTCAGCATGGAATCGCCAGAAACAGCCTGCCGAGTGGCCCAATTTAGGCTGGTACGATTTCGTTCAGAAGGTGATGCGGGAGGAGCCTGTTGTAGTGAGAGGCGCGCTGGCTTTCGGCTTGAAAACCGTCGCCAACGCCATGCACTCTCACGGCCTCATCGAAACCGACTGGGCCGACAGCCCGGTCGACGGCCTGAGGGCGATGGTGGGCGCTTGGCGCTGCGACGAGGAGGCCAGGAGGCGAGGTGTGCCGATGACCAGCTTGCCGTTGATGGATGAGATTAGCCGCTACAACGAGGTCGACTGCAAGGTGATGATGGAGATTATTCGCTACCTTCGGGCGAACCACTAGCAGCATGCTCGGCTCAGGGCCCCGTAGAAGACGACAAGGCCTCTGGACTCACGCTGATCAACCTTAGTGATTGGGGATGGACTGAGACCTTGGACCGCTAAGCTGTGTCATAGCGCCTCCATGGTGTTTCCCACCGAACACCGTCGCCTCTGCGGTTCGCCAGTTCACTGTCGCACAGAACTTCCGTCAAACACTGGCCCACCAAACTGGGCGAAATCAAGAGCCTTCATGCTGCGTTTCCGACTAATCCTCTAGTATGCTACGATGGCAAGGGAGCAGGGTGAACAGACGCGATGACTTAGGCCCTTAAACGATCTGGCGCTATTCGTCATAGCCTGAGTAGACCTCAGCGGTTGCTGCAGCCGAGGAAAGCGAGGTGACTGGACATCAACTCATGAAGAAGCAGTATTTTGCCGATATGCGGGACTACCTGAAGTACAGCATTCTTCGGCACCTGCTGGGGCAGGGGGTCAGTACCACGGTTTGTTGGATGATGACGACGGACGACCACACAAGGCATGGAGCGCACAAGGGTTACCTGAAGGACCCAAAGAAATGGCGGAGCTTCGACCCTGAGGTCTTCGACTATCTCAAGGCGCAAGTGGACGGTGGATCCGCACACATCCATTCAATGGAACGCGAAGGTCCGATCTCACGCTGTCGCTTCTATTGGGAGTGCCTTCAGTCTGATATCGTCAACAGGAAGCAGTACCTTGAAGGTTGCTTGCACATGGCGGCCGGCACCGATCTCGTGTTTTTCGACCCCGACATTGGACCTAAGCCCAATGACATTAAGCCGGGGGATTTGGACAAGTATGTACTTTGGGAGGAAATCGATGGCACATACCATGCGGGCCACTCTGTCATGGTCTTCAACTTCCTGCGGGGCGGAACGTCGCAAAAGGACCGCCTAGTCGACAGGAGAAGCGAGTTGCTTCGGGGCAGACTCCCCACGGCGGACGTGACCGTTCTTCATTCTCATGACCTTGCGTTCTACTTCGCTGTGCATGACACACACAGTGACGCATTGGAACGGGCAACAAGGGCAATCCTAGAGGGTTGGCGGGGTTTTCTCGACCTTCGGTAGCCGTCCCCACACACCTAGGGAATGTGGCTCCGAAGGTCATTGCCTTGGCGGCCTCAGCAGGGGTCCAACGACCCGCGAGGCTAACATTACGACTGATCCAAAAAATTGGGCAGGACCAGATTCTAATTGTCCATGGACCAATTTTCGGGGAGCAGGCCACCTTCATGTTGGGGTTTAGGCTGGCGGTCTAGCCGGTGTCCATCCGACAGGTGCTCTATAGTTACGACACTGGCGTAGCCCAGCCGAGCCTATCTCGTGGATGGAGTTAATTGGCCGTCAGGCTTGTAGCTAGTACCCCCTCTCTCACGTAACGTTTCAGGGATTCTACATCAGTGTAGAAGCGGAAGCCCGCCTGACTCGCTATTCGCTCAGTGTCCTGATCTTCACCTATCAGTAGGGCCGCCGGCTGGCTGTACCCAGCCTGGAGTCCATCAGGCCAAGCCAAATCCAGCGTCGCACGGAGTTTCCCTGTCGCTTCATCGACAATCTCATAGTCAAACTCTCCTTCTGGCAACCCCTGCTCAATCACCCATGTGTTGGCATCCAGAAGCAGTTGGTCCTCGTCTTCACCCTGCGGTGGGCCGAACACAGCGCCAGACCTATCCAGCACGGAGCTAACAGGTTTAGTCTCTGGAACCGAACCTTCGAGAAGGCCGTCCAAGAACCGGTTCGCCGCCTCAGCGAGTAGCTCTCGTCTTTTCTCCAGGAATGCCTGGTAGTTCTCTATTCTCCAGAGATTGGCGTCGATGGGAATCCAGTGGCTCTCGACTGAGCGGGGTTCCTTCTCTTCAAACTCTGGAATGTACTCGGCCGGGTTCGCGTTGGATACCTTGAGATTGGTTTCCTGAGTGAGGAACGTGAAGTTCGCCAGAGCATTGACTTCGTGGCGCTCATATTTCTTTTCGTAGAGCAGGGACTTGGGGAATAAGTGATGTAGTTCCAGCCTGCTGAGACGGCCAAGCATGTGGTGCGACAGTTCGTTGCCGGTGTCCCAGTCCTTGGCGTGATATACCCTGGTCAACATGTACAGCAGGGGGTAGAAGCGCGCCCCCTTGCTCCAACCTGAGAAGTCATCGGGAGACACTCTCAGATCTCCCCTCTGCCTGCGCACACCGTCCAGGAGCCGGTCCAATCCGCCGTCGGCGTCTTCGATCGCCGCCAAATCCTGATTCAACACTGTTTCGGTTGACCCCGAGTAGCGACCCCAGAGCATGGCATGAACATACCAATAGAGAAGCCTGTCACGTTCCACGGCGTCGGAGAGCGTTCCCCCTCTAGCTTCAACATACCTAACCATCAACGGGAAGGCATATGGACTCCCCAAAACCCGGTCATGGTCGAGGCCCAAGCGAGAAGAGAGAAGGTTGAGCAGATAGTCCACGTGTTTTTCGGTCCGCAGCAGTCCTCTACGGAAGGCCGAAGTCTCAATGCCAGAGAGCGCTGAGAACATCGCCTCTCCAGTTATCAAGCTGTTGACGCACCGAAGAAGCCATTCCAGCTTGAAATGGAACCCCGCACGCTTCCACCGCTCCAGCCGGGAGTTCATCTCGGCCCGGGCCTCGGGCCATGCGGCGCAAATCTTGGCAAGAGCTAGATCTCCCTTCGAGAGTTTCGTGCCGCCGCTGTTGACGCGGTTGAAGATGTCCACCACGACTTCAACAGTCTTCTCTTCTCCCGTGACGTCCTCCACGTGCAGGTCCACATCCCTAATCGTGTGGATCCTGTTCAGCCGGTCTATGAACGTGGCGACGTCTTGCGCGATGACCGGGTTTTCCTGAATCTGGCCAATGAACCCCCCGATGCCCCGTTCCATCAATTCCGTGACGCTGATCCAACCCTGTTCCTGACTCATCCGAACGGGAGCATAGAACTGGAAGTTTTCCGTTTCCATGTTGAAATGCAAGCCAATGAAGGTATCGCGGTTTCCCTCGAAGAATGGGGGCTCCTTTCCCCGGATGATGCCGTAGAGGGTTGTTATGCGCTGCTGACCATCCAGCAGGAGCTTAACGTATCCAGGTTGAAACGGAGAGTCGCCGCGAGAGTTGACGTTTTCTGTCCTTGTCACCCACGTAAGCAGGCTGCCGACTGGGTGCCTTCGATAGAGCGACTCCATCAACCCCCTAACCTGTTCCCTGTTCCAGACGTACCCCCTTTGAAAGACGGGAAGGGCAATGGCCCCGTCATCGATCTGGTCCAAGATGGTACTGACCTTCATGTCAGGTCTCCCTCCGTAAAGAGTGGCCACCACATCATCGCATCGGGTGCTCTCTCAGGCCGCCTCGAGTCCTTCTGTTGGACTGATATAGAAGGATAGGGATTCTGATTGCCGGTTCCTCGGTTACCCATCGACGAGTTCCTTGTAAGCAATAACCAGCCGACTTGCTGGCTTCTCCCTGCTCGCCGAGGCTGTAGCGGGATGGATGTCTATGGGGATCACAAAAAAAGTCTTCCCTCCGTAGGAAATACGAGGCGGGCCCTCACCCCCCGACGCCTCCTCTGACGAGATTGCCAACTGCCTATCCGAGCAGTTGAATATAACCAAGTAACCTAGGCTCTGGTTGTAGTCATTGGCATATCTCAAGACTTGATGAAATCCCTGCCGTAAGTGGCTCTTGCCCCTACTGTGGTCAGGATCGAACACCTTGATTTCAAGAACCAGCGGATCGTCCGAGCCAAGCAGCGCAACGATGTCCGCCTTCCCTGATGGCGATGAGGGTTGTGAGAACGGATAGTCAACTCCTCCCTCAAAGAGGCTAGCCCTCAACTCCTGATCGAGACTGGTTTCGCCAACCGAAGTGTCCCCTTGATAGAGAAGGTACAACTCCTTTCGCCTGAACCACTCGGCATTCAGCTTGAACCGCTCAATTAGATAAAGAATATTTCCTTCATCGTCAATTTGGTCATGGAGAAAGTTGATAAGAGGGTCCACAACCGCTTCGGTGAAGTCGCGGAGTATTGCATCGAATGTTCTCTCCGAACTGAACAGCTGTGCCCATCCTAGCGTGTTATCATCATGTTCATCGACGACGCATCGCTTAAGAATACCATAACATACCTTGGCTCTTCCTTCCTCGGTCTGAGGAAACTGTACTTCCCGCATATCGGATAGTTCTGTAGCCCATTGTTCAGAATCCACGGATGTGCTCACACCCAACACAGCCAGTAAAGAACGAATGTAGGGGTTTTCGTCCAAAAACTGAAGTAGATACCGAAGTTCGGCGTCATAGATTGTGAAGCGAGTCTTGTAAAGTCGGTTCCTTCTTTCCTGAAGGCGGACTCTGAGATTGCGAAGATAGAACACTGTCCCACCTATATCTTGAATCGTACAGTCTTGTTCAGCTTCCTAAGCTGGCTTTCAATGTCCTTCATCGCGGATTCGATCTCTTCCTGAGATCCGTGGACGCTGGCGTCAGCATCGGCCAATTGGATCGTTACTTTGCAACATGGACAGAATGTGGTTGCCTCCAAGCGTACAGAGAGTAGCTCCACATCCATCCCATAGTTGCAGTTAGGACATCCCACTATCACGAACAGGCCATCAAAGAGGTCCATCGCTATGCCGCTCCCACCACCCCCAGCACCGCCCCAATTCGCCGTGCCGTGTCCGTGAAGTGCTGCACCTCCTCCGGCAGCAGCGCCCTCCCCAGCACCCCGCGCTCGCGGTACGAGAGCCACTTCTTGAGCACCTGGTAGCCGCCGAGCTTGTAGCTCCACACGGCGGCGGGCACGTTGCGCCAGTAGGCGCGGCCGTTCAGGTACACGTCGAAGGTGGTCTCGCCGAGCGCGGACACAGCCCCGCCCAGCGCGGCCCGCTCGCCCGCAGCGTACGGCCGCTCGACGACCCGCCCCTGCCCCGGCATGACGGCGTCGCCCTGCCCGAAGTGGCCCCAGCCCGCCGTCAGCGCGAAGTCGTCCCCGGCCATGTTGCCGCCGTCGACGGTGGCGGGCACGGCGATGGCCGCGACCTCCGGGCGCAGCGCCCCCGCCGTGACGCCGGGAACGGGCGTGTCCGAGTCCAGCAGCGCCGCCAGCTCGCGCCCGCGTGCCGCCGACGCCGCCATCTCCTCCGCCGCGCCGGGGGCGTCGCCGTCCGGCCAGCCCGGCAGCGGGATGCGCGGCCACTCCATTCGCAGCGCCCCCGCGTTGGCCTCGCGGTAGGCGGGGTCGTGCAGCACGGCGAGCACGTGGTGGAACAGGTCCTCCACACCCGTGCCCAAGCGGTCGAGGTAGCGCAGGGCGGCCTCCGACAGATTGGGACGGCGATGGTCCGGTCCGCCCTCTAGGCCGTCGTCACGGAGCCACGTGGGGAAGAAAGTAGAGAGACCATTTCCGAAGTTGTCAGAAAGATGACGGCATAGCGTTCCGCGTGAGAAATCTTCTCGGGCCTCCCTCTGTCGGGCTTCCAACCACTGGTTCCCCTCGAACACATGCGGCTTGTAGTCGGGCCGGGGACGGTCGAGCAACCCGCTATCCGCCTCCCAATACAGCCACCGCGTATCGAACGGCCGGTAGGCGTAGCGAATGAAGCCCGCATCGTCTGGACCAGGCCACGAGGCACTCTCAGAGTTGAAGTAGTCCGTCACCCGTGCCTTTAGCCGGTCAAGGTCAACGTCGACCAGGAACGAGTCACGGCTTGTCTTGACCCCCGGAAACGCAGTCGGGAACAACTCCGGCAGCGCCGGCCAGTCTGGCCAACCGTCGCCCACCGTCATGGGCTTGAAGGGCAGGCCAAGCTGAAGATCGGGTTCCAGCGTTGCGTAGTCTGAATCGATTGTGGGAGATTTGAGGCTGTCCAGCAGTGCCTGACGCCTCTCGTCGGCTCTTGCCTGATGGAAGTCGCGGTAACGGATGCGCTTATCCGCCGTTGCATCGGACGAGGCGGACTTTGACAGCAGTGTGATCGCTGTGCCGACCTTGATTCCTGGCGACTGTCCTCGGAGAGAAAAGACGGTTTCGCTGGTCCGCCCATCCGGGGCGTACTCGGAGATGATACGGTCGCCGTGCAGGTTGTCGATGCGTATCGCGTCGAACGCCTCCAGGTAGCGCTCCCGCATCCCGGTGAACGACAGCCCGTCCAGCCACGAGTAGTTGGAGATGAAGCACACCACGCCCCGGCCCGTCCTCTCGGCGATGCGCCGCTCCGCCATGCGGAAGAACCGCACGTACAGGTCGTTCAACCCCTGGCCCTCCGGCTTCCGCACCTGCTTGGTGGTCCGGTAGGCAGTCGAAAGCACCCGCTCTTCTTCCACCGCCATCCCCGCAAAGCCGTTGTAGGGCGGATTGCCCAGGATCACCAGCACCGGCGTGTCCCGCTTCACCCGGTCGGCGCGGTCCCGCTCCTCCTCCAGCTCCGGGAAGGGCAGCGGCTTCTGCACGCTGGGCTCCCAGCCGGTCAGGGCGTTGGTGAGAAAGACCCCGGCGCGCTCCGTCCCGTCCTCCGACAGCGGCGCGTCCAGCCCCTGCATCGTCAACCCGACCTGCAGGTGCGCGACGACGAAGGGCGCGGGCATGATCTCGAAGCCGAACACCCGCTCGGTGGCGGCCTGCTTCACCCGCGCCCCGGTCAGCGCGCCGAGTCCTCGGCCCTCCAGGTTGGCAGCGATGCGGCGCAGCACCTCTGCGAGGTAGGCCCCCGTGCCGCAGCACGGATCGAGCACGTAGACGTTCTCCGCCGCGAGCCCGTCGGCGATGCCTAGGTCGTCCTTGAGCGCCCGGTCTACACGGGCGACCATGTAGCGCACCACCTCGGCGGGCGTGTACCAGACGCCGAGCTGCTTGCGCAGCACGGGGTCGAACGCCTCCAGGAACGGCTCGTAGAAGTAGGGCACCGCCGCGCCCTCGTTGAAGCGGTCGAAGAAGGCCCCGCGCTCCACACGGTCCAGCGCCGCCGCCGTCCAGTCCAGCACCTCGATGAGACGCAGCGGCTGCAACTGGCTGGGGGACGATACCTGCTGGAACAGCGCCCGCAACACGGGAGCGCGAAGGTGCCAGACCGCCTCATGCCAGTTGAACCGGCCAGTCGGGGCCGGTGTCTGCCGCGCCCACAGCACCCAGGCGGAGAAGACGCCGTAGAAGAGCGTCTGCATCAGCGTCGAGCGGAAGAACGCCGCGCCCCTCTCGCCTTCGAAGCGAACGCCCAGCGCCTCCTCCAACGCCGAACGCACCACCGCCAGGGATGGCGCGTCGCCCGCCGCCTCGACTCGCGCCAACCCGTCGCGCGCATAGGAGGCCAGCAGCCACGCCACGTCCTTTGGCTCGACCAGCGTAGCGCGGTGCGACAGCGCGCGGCACAGGTACTCCCCCAGCCCCGCGCCAACCTCGTGCGCAAACGCTCGGGGGTGCTGCAGCTTGGCCTCGAACGCCTCTGCGGACTCCGTCAGCCGGAACGTCTCCAGCTTTACCGGCTTGCCTCCCGCGTCCTCGCCCAGCAGCACGAAGTCGCGGGTGTTCGTCACCAGCACGAGCCGGTACGTGTTCCAATACGTGCTGACCTGCTCACTCTTTGCCGTGAGCCATGCGTCGTCGCCGGCCGGCTTGACCTCCACCACGCCGCACTCCGGAAGCTGTCCCTCCTTCGGCGGGCCCTTCTGCACCTGCTTGGCCGTGTACAGCCCAAAGTCGGGATGCCCCGCGCCCTGCTGCGCCATCTCGCCGACGCAGAACACCTTGGGCCTCAGTGCGCCCCCCACCGAGTTCAGCAGGTTGCTCAGCGCCGGGTAGTAGGAGCGCTCCCCCGTCGCGCCGCCCGACGCCCGAATGCGGCGCAGGTCGCCAAGGTAGGCCTCAACAGCCGCCGTTAGGTTCGTTGTGTTCATCCCTCCGCCCAGGGGTTGATCACCTCAATCCCGCTCCCCTCAAAGTCGTCTATATCCCTCGTCGCTACTGATGCTCCCCGGCTGCGGGCTATCGCCGCTATCTGGCAGTCGGCGTGGTTGATGGGATGCCCGGCAGCGCGACGGGCGGCAGCAATCATGGGGTAGGCCTGGGCTGCCGCGCTGTCAAAGGGAAGGATACGCCCGGCAAAGTCCTCCTCAAGCATCCCCTCCACCTCGGCGAGCAGTCTGCTTCGCCGCTCACCCGCTGGCAGTACCTCAACACCGTACCGCAGTTCGGCTTCACTGATGGCGGAGAGGTACAGGTTCGGAGCTACTTGTCCGGCAACCCACTCCACAACGTTGGAACTGGGAACGGGACGCATCAGCTCCGAGACAACGTTGGTGTCTAGGATGATCATCGCGGTCGCCTCAGTCAAATCGGGGCGGTTTGCGCATTGGCGAACGGGGTGGCAGGTCCAGTTCCACACCACCCATGGGCGCGAACCTGGCACGAATGGCACTTGCCAGATTCTCCTGCCCTGATGGCTGGTGGTTGAGTGCCATCCTGAGGATGTCGCGGGCCTCCTCCTCCATGGAGCGACCATTCTCAGCTGCCCGGATGCGCAGCCGACGCTTCAGCCCTTCTTCGAGGTTGCGCACGGTGATACTGGCCATGGCAGCGCCTCCATCTGCGATGTCACGCTATCATAACATGATTGCGTTGCTATCACTAGATGCGCATGGCAAGGAGGGTGGGTCAAAAGTAGATTGAGCAGCGAGAACGTTATGGTAGACTAGCGGCAGCAACAGAAAGGGAGCCGGACGGGTTACAGCCCGCCGGCTCCCAAACCAGAGGAGCGCATTCCTCCAATGGTCAGTCACAACGGTATAGATGGTGCCGATGTTTTTCAAGGCACCGCTATCCATCTTTCTGCCGTGTTTCGGCAGATCCGCGCTCCCCGCCTCGTCGCTCACCTGAAAGCCCACAGATACCGAGGGCGGCACGGCTACCCCGTAGAGGCCATGTGGCGGGCATACTTGGCCAGCTTCGTTCTGAACCTCCCCAGCACCAACGCGCTGATTCGACGCCTCCAGGACGACGCCAAGCTGCGGGTGGCCTGCGGGCTGGGCCGGCGGCTTCCTGGGCGGCGCACCCTCAACAGGTTCATCCGGCAGTTGTCCGAACACCCGGAGCTCGTCGAGCAGTGCTTGGCCGGTCTGACGGACCGGCTCAAGGCGCGGCTCCCCGGACTCGGTGACGAGCTCGCGGTGGACTCCACGGTTGTCCGCACCCACGCCAACCCCAACCGCCGGACGATCACCGACCCGCAGGCCAGTTGGACGGCCAAGAACAGCGCCGGGGCCAAGGAGGGCGGCAAGGAGTGGCGCTACGGCTACAAACTCCACATGGTAGCGGACGCCAACTACGGCCTCCCCCTGGCGGTGAGCGTGACCACGGCCAGCAGGAACGACTCCCCGCTGCTGCCGCCGCTCATGGAGCAAGCTAGGGTTCAGCACCCTTGGCTGCGGCCCAGCGCGGTCACCGCCGACCGGGGCTATGACTCCGCTTCCAATCACCGCTACCTCCTGGGGACGGGCGCCCTGCCCATCATTCACATCCGGCGCAACCCCCGCGGCGCCCTCTTCGGCGGCATCTACACGGAGCAGGGCGTCCCCACCTGTCTTGGCCAGATACCGATGGAGTACGTGCGCTCGAACCCGGAGCTCGGACACCTGTACCGCTGCGCCGGCTGTCATCTGAAGGATTCGGTCACGGGCGGACTGCGCCACTGCGATACCGAGGTGTGGGAAGACCCCGGGCGCAACGTGCGGCTGTTCGGGGCGCTCCGTAGGGATAGCCCCAGGTGGAAGGACCTCTACGCCAAGCGCCAGGCCATCGAGCGGGTGTTCAAGAGCATGAAGGAGTCGCGGCGTCTTGAGCGCCACGCGGTCAGGGGCCTCCGGCAGATCACGCTCCACGCCTTGATGAGCACGCTCACCTATCAGGCGACGGCGCTGGTCCGGGTGCTGACGGGGCAGCAGGAGTACATGCGATGGATGGTCCGGCGGGTGGCGTAGAGTCCGCTTGACTGGGGATGGGGAAGTTGGCAGACTGGCGAGAGATGGGAGTGACCCTCAAACAACCCAAAAAGCCCCCGCTGTAGCGGCGGGAGGCTTCTCAGGCTTTGGGGGAATGTAGCCCCCTCTGGCATCAGATTGTTCGCTCTGGCAAAGCACATCTGATGCTAGAGGGTAGGTAGGTTTGTGTCAAGCGGGCAGCGCCTCCGAATCCTGATCACGGCGGCGCAGAACGGCAGAGATCCGGTGACGCACTACTGGTTCAAGGCGGGAAGGAACGACTATCGCCGCATTTGCGATGACGCCTCTTGGCTGCCCGGATTGCGTTGGGAGACTCCACGGGGCATCAGGTGCAGGGATTGTTGTGCGCTGGATACCCAAGACCAGCTACACGGGCCGAGGGCCTTTGCACTGACGGACATTCCACGGGGCGTATTCGCGCCCAAGCCGGACGACGTACTCTATAAGCCCGATGATGGGTTGAACAGGAACGGAGCGCATGGAATGAGAGATGTGTCAATGCTAGATTTCGCTCGCTTCTGCGCTGCGAGGTCTCGGGTTCGGGATCGCATGGCAAGAGAGATTACAGGCGTGGAACACTTAGAGCCTGGGAAGATCAGGACCCCCAACCGCCCACTCTACGGAATGTTGGGCCGGACGCATTGGCGGGACGGCAACATTGATCGTCTCGTGGATGCGACTCCTAATCTCGATGTTGACAGGGCGGACTATCAGGAGGAGATGGACCGCATCATGGGTCTGAAAGAGGACTACATCGCCTTCTGGCGGCTTCGGGCTCAGGGGTACTTTCCCGTAGCCCCCGTAGGCGTCACCATATCTGGACTGACGGTCCGCGTAGACCCGGAAGTGGGCATGGACACAGGGATAGTGAAGCACCCGTTCAAACTGTGGTTCCGCAAAACAGAGATGAGCCGCCGTCACAAGATGGTGTACCACTACTTGTTGCGGGAAGCCGTTGAACACTCCACTTGGCCGTTAACGTGGTTCCCCGGCATATGGGACGTGCCGCGCCGCCAACCGTTCCTCATTCCAACCCGCTTTTCAGCGGAGGATGAGGACTTGGTGGTTTCGTCTGCGGCAGATTTCGCTGAACGGGTCCGCATCCTCACGGGCTAACTTTGGGAATTACATACAATCTAGCCTGGAGAGAATGCTCTTCAGAACAGAATCTCCGGCAAGTAGATCACGGCAAGTAGGCCTAAGGTAGGTATGATCACAACGAGCGCAATGGGTACTAGGATGGCCCAGGAGAGTGTTGCCCTACCCTCCTCCTGTATCTGCCTTTCGTCTCTGTCAGACGCATATCGGAGAGTGATGAGCACTGAAATAGCGCATACGTAGATGACGACGGTGGGAACGTAGGCAAGAAGGTACGGGCCGGGGCGCCCCTCTGTTTCGTTGAGTAACCAGTATAGCCCTGTCATGCCCAGCGCTAGCGCCCCCGTCACCCTTACTACCAGGTCAACTCTCTTGGCATTCTTAGAGTTTCCTGATGGGATGAACCCTATGAACATGGCTGCAGCTCCAAGCAGCGCCAGGATAGCAGCCTTTGCTCCATAGGATTCAACGGACGAAGGGGATTCGCTGAACAAGTCCCACTCAGGGTAACCCACATCGCGGAAGTCGATACCTGCTGTGAAAATGGTAATCATCAAGACAAGAAGCCCAAGCAGGAGCTTCCAGTTTGATGGGTTACGGGCGTATTGACGTAGCCAGTTCATCCTTAGTGGCACGCCTCACAGTGTAGGTATACTCGCGGTCATTGGGGCAGTGCTGTTCGTTGTGGGCATAGCGGCGGGAAACAGCGGGTTGATCGGTGCCGGTGTTATCGTCGGGGGCGGTGGCGCTGCACTACAGAGGCCCGTTCCGCCACCTACTAGGACACGCTGGTCGCCAATTCCCCCAGGTGCCAAGACACGTTGCGCACCGCCGCGCCCACCGCGTCCATGAACTCGCCGGGGCTCTCGGGGTCTGGCTGCCAGTTGACAGAGCATTCATTGGGGCGTTTGCCCATCCCTTGTTTCTAGCAGCGCATCGGCGATCAAGTAGGCAGTGACCGCGATATCGCGCACATTCCTCAGTGTATCGTCGCTCGGTGCACGAGGCCCATATTCAATCGACTTAATGCCAATATTTGTTGCTATGCCCGCTGCCGCCTGCCCTGCGAACCAGTCGCGGAGAGTCATACCAGACTGTGCCTCACGCTGAAATCGCTCATAGGCACTCGCTGGGCGCGGGAACGCTGCATCCTCTGGCGCAACCTGTCTCTGAGTCATAATATCGTCCTCCTACTCAATATGGATGCTACCCTTCATGCGGCGTTTGCCCAGATCCTTTGATGGTAGTGCTCACCTTGGCATAGGCCTGCTCGAAGCGCTCAAGCATGTTCTTGAAGAATTCCTCTCGGACCCCGGCCGCTACCTTCTGGACCTGCTGCTCCATCTCCCAGGCGATCTCCATCTTCTTGATGGTCAGCTCAACCGGCTCCTTCTCTGTGTTTGCCATCGTGTGACTCCTTTCATATTTCCGAGCGTTCTCCCTCTATCCCCCCAAAGCCATCCCGACGGCGACGGCGCAGACCGTGACCGGGATGGCCACCAACAGGAGTATCGCCCCGACGCCCACCTTCACGAATAGCATCACCGCCTTGGAGTCCTTCCCCTGCTTACCCATGGGGTCCCTCCTTCGTGCTATTCCCTCATGGATGCTTACGTCCTGCGTCTGAACAGCACCAAGCCCTATGACGACCGTCCGCCGCGCCTAGGTCTACAGCACCAAGATAACGGCGCCGACGATGGCTACCGCAGCAGTGGCCCCAAGGAGGAAGGGCATACGCTTCCAGGTGGTGTGCCCCGCCTCGATCAAAGACTCATGGACCACCATGCCGAGCGACAACCTCAAGGGAAATATCTTCTCGCGCCGGACCTCGTAGTCGGCCTGCAATTCGCGCTGCGCACGCTCCATCGTTTTCAACCAACGCGGGAGCCGTGCGGGAGTCCGAGTGGGCCTTCGCTTCGCCATAGTACACACCCCCTCAAAAATTGGCCTGCGGGTGCGATTGACAAAGCTGCGGCTGGGCACTTATCCTTGGAGTGTCTTTCACGCACTCCTTGGGGTCGCACCCTCTGCGCACCCTAAACCTCTGAGCCCACTCTGGTCGGTGGGTTCTTTGGTTTAACGGCCTGACTGGATGATATATGCGGCTCCGCTGTGAGTCAACGAACAGCCGCGCACGGTAGTGTTCCAGCTTGGATCGTAGGGCATTTTGGCGGCAAGCCGCCAAGATGCAGTTGCACAATCTGTCGCAATTGCCCATCAACCCCCTTCCTTCTCTGGCTTCTGCGTGATACCTTCCTCACGCCTCCTCACCACAGGCTGTACACTAAGGATATTGTGCCCTGCCAGCATGGGTTCGCAGAGGGTCTAGGCCCCCTTGTCGGCTCATGCTGGCGTAAACAGCGTCTTGTGGTGAGGAGCTGCAAAGCCTTTGCCGCAAGGGGGCACCCTCTATGTCTTGCCTACCTTTCCTCCACCTCGTAGCTTCGCTGCCTACCCCTTCGCCCCACCTCTTTCCTCTCTTGGACTGACGCGCTGCGCCGTCATCAGCCTTTCGCCGCCGTGCGCCTGAACACAGGGAGGATGCGTCATGGAGTGGGAAACCATACCGCCGCACGTCTACCCCAATTGGATCGTGCGGTCCCTAAAGAACGACGACCTTCACGCCGCGTGGGAAGGCGGCCGCCTGCTGCTGTTTCGCGGCAAGTCGTACATCTACCGCGTCACCCCTGCGCTCCTGGACCAAGGGCATTGGGAGATTGGCCGGATGGAACGCCAGCTCCGGCGGCAGCCCCGCCAAAGGCGCAGCCCGGTGATGGTGGTCGCTGCGACGGCCACGATAACGGCGGTGCTGGTGGGCGTCGCGGCACTGGCCCTGGTGGACGCGCAGGGCTCCACGCAGACCACGGCGACGGACAGCTCGGACCTGCCGGAACCGGCTCCCGCGCCTTCTAGCATCGTACGCGGCGGGGCCAAATGCACCGGCTCTATGGAGCCTGCGATGACCTGTCTGGACGAATCGAGCATAGAGACGGCGTTCGACCCCTCGGACATTCAACCCGGCATGGTCATCGAGTTCGCGCCGTCCTGTCCCACGGGTCCCGGGAAGGGTCGCCCTGGCACCTCCCATCGGGTTGTGGACGTGAAGGTAGAGGATGGCCAGCACTACTACTGGCCCAAGGGTGACGCCAACCGCGAGGCGGACGGCTGCTGGATACCGGCCCACGACGTCACAGGGTACGTCGTGGGGATACACCGGAACGCCAGACCGGAGAATGAGCCGCTCAGGGCAGAGGTGAACCGGGTCAAGGAAGCCTTCCATGAGGTGCTCGACCGTTACTGCGGCGTCGGAGTCCCGGTGGACGACTGTGAACTCGGGAGCACGGCGGAGCACGACGAAATCATGGCGGCGGACGCGGCGTTCGACTGCTGGTATCGCGTCGCGCAGAAATCGGAGTACCCGGGGCACATCCCAAGCCGGTGCTAGGAGAGCTGACATGAGCATCAATCAGATGGGCGTGACGTTTTGCTCCGTGGCCCAGCACCCCTACTGCAAACTGGGCCTCAGCGTCGCGCTCCTGTCCGTCGCCGTCACATTCCTCGTGTTCACCGACGCTCCCAACGGTGTGCGGGGCGCGACCTACGCCATCGCTGCGGCGTCGGCGCTGTTCGTGCGGCTGATCAGAACAGAGCCCACGGCACCGCTACGGAGGACGGCGGACTTGGCGAACGCGATGACTGCCGCTGTCCTCACCTTCCTGGCCGGTTGGCACTGGCTGGAAAGCGAAGCTGGGGGAGACCTGTGGCCCGCGTTCGCCCCGGCGGTCGCCTTCTGGATCGTGGGGCTGGTGAGCCTGTTCCTGAGCGTCGCGGGGAGACGCGAAGAGCCCAGGGAAAGAAGTAAGGGACGCTACTTTGGGGAATTATAAGGAATCTTACCCAAGCCCTAGTCTTCAGACTCGGCGGGCTTCTTCGGCTGAGCAGGGCGGACGACAGCCTTGACGACGTTCTCAAAGGCATCCGGTATCGGCGGGGCCACCTTTGGCGGGCGGCCCTGTGGCTTCTTCCCCTTCTTCGGCCTAGTCTCTAGCCCTTGACACGCCTCATAGTGTTCGCTAGCCTGTTCTAAACAACGAACGCCAGTGCTCGAAACACTGACGTTCGGGTTCGGCGGGGATAACGCCGAGTTAATGGCTGTCTGGTTTCACTATTCTACAGCCGTAACTTGAGAAAGACAACCCCCCGCCGAGCAGATCAGCGGGGGGTTGTCTTATGTGAGTCACACCGCCACGGCGGGGACTCCCAGCGCAGGAAACGCCGTTGATTATATCAGCGGTTGCTCTGGGGTCAAGCAGGGCGCGGTCGATCGCTACCCGCCGTGGCGAGTCTCTCTGAAAGGAGACTGCCATGGCTGTCAAGATAGTCAGGCGGACGATCCGCATTCCCGTGCGGACCGTCACGGTGACTCGTCGTATAACGACGACGATCCGGCGCCGGTAGGGGAATGGGGGCTGGCCCCCTATAATACGAAGGAGGCCAGCCCCCTCACGTCTACCCCACCAAGTCCTGATACCGGAGCAGCTTGCCGTCCATACCCTGCTGCTGGCACTGGCTGGAAAGCGAAGCCGGGGGAGACCTGTGGCCCGCCTTCGCCCCTGAGGTCGCCTTCTGGATCGTGGGGCTGGTGAGCATGTTCCTGAGCGTCGCGGGGAGGCGCGAAGAACCCCAAGGAAGGAAGTAAGGACGTATGGGCGACAGTGCTGTAGCCCTGGTATACCCGGCAGTTTCTGCGGGCCTCGTGCTCGGGGGGTTCGCGTGGTGGCTCAGAGGGAAGGCGAATCAGAACCCGGACCAGAGACAGGGGCCACTGCCCTGGTGGGCATGGGTGCTGGCGGGAGGGGTTCTGTTCTTCCTCTTCCGGGGTTTGTACGTGTGGATTCTGAACTTGGAGCCGTTAGTCGGCTCCTGATGTCAGCATAGGCGAGGACATTGAAGACCAGGAGTAGGAACAACGCCGCTGTGAAACAGGCCATCGTGAGTATCTCGATGAACATTGCAACAACTCCAACGGTCGTCGTCTTGTGGCTTTGACTTTGTGGCTCGGCGCGGAAGCGCCTACCTCAGCCGCATAGTACCGGAATCCTAGCGCCGCCGCACCGAAATGTTGGGCATCGGACCCATGCCAGGAGACTGCCGCAGCTTGGGGGACGGGGTACTTGAGCGGCGCTGCGCCCCCACTGTCCCGCCATACCCGTACTTGGGCGCGAAGCCTTGGGGTGACCGCATCCCCCTGGGGAACCGCCGGTCAAGGACTCGCTGGACGCCTGCGGGGTCGCGGGGGAGCCGCACATTCAGCAGCCGGGCTATCCTCCGCTGGTCGTTCGCGTCCCGTATGGTGAATGGACCAGGCCGCCGGTTACGAT
Source organism: Dehalococcoidia bacterium (assembly GCA_965197715.1). Taxonomy (GTDB): domain Bacteria; phylum Chloroflexota; class Dehalococcoidia; order Lucifugimonadales; family UBA1127. The sequence goes on along the minus strand of OZ240224.1, from coordinate 280,773 downwards.
CCTCCCTCAGCTTCGCCACGAACGCGGCAGCATCCTTGCGGGCAACCTCAATATGATCCCAGTCGGCTTGGTTCTCATAGAAATTCGTGTGCATCGAGCTGGCTAGGGACAGGTGTTGGATGTATTCAGTGTGCTGGCCTTGCTCCCGCCCCAACTGGGCGGCGACGTCTCCGAGAAGCGCGTGCGACCCGTGATTCCATCCCCGGTCCTCCGCAACGGCCTTCAGCGCGTGGGCCACCTGCGCCCATATCTTCTCGGATGCTTGGAGCCGGTTCCCCTTCTGTATTTCCAGGGCCGTGTGCTCTTGGAACCGCCTGCTTATGCGGGCGTGGTCTTGCTCCGAGTGTCTGCCCGGTTGGGGCAGCGTTGTCCTGGGGACTCTCTGGTGAACCATGAACCGTGTCTCCTTGGCCGGGGCCGTTCCCCGTTAGCCTGAGTGTACACGACCGGACGCCTGCCACGCCAGTTACTTTTGACCCTTCCTCGGCAAGACACCAAGCAGGCCACCGTCGAGACCTGCCTCCGCATGTAGCTCACGCTTCAACGTCTTCCGCACTGGCCAGAAGAGCATTCCCGTCTTCATACACGGGGCCACCGTCCCTAGCAGGCTGATGAAGAATGCGAGTTTGGGAAATCGGGAGCGGGCTGGTGTCGGCATTGAGGCGCCGTTGGACGCCGATTCGGAGTAAGCGGCGCCCTGGATCGCTCCTGATCGGGCCGCTGGCGCCTCCGGTTGGGGCATGTCATCCTCAACTGGCAGGGGCCGCCCCCGGAGATGATGAGGGGGGCATGAGCTTGGCCATGCGCACGAGGTTGTACGCCGCCAGAGCCATCTCCGCCCAGAGGCCGTTGCGGGCCACGCCGCAGGAACGCAGCTTCCTCCCGCCCCCGACAGTCTTCAGCCAGCCGAACACCTCCTCAACCCGCTTGCGCACCCGCTGGCTCGCCGCGTACCCCGCGTGACGGCTCGTCCGCCGGTCCAGGGCTGAGTACCGTTGCTTCATGGCGACGTGGGGGGTGATCTCGAACGAGCGGCAGGTCGTCACGAACTCCCGCGTGTCGTACCCCTTGTCGGCCCCGACCGTGATCCGCCGCGCTGTGGGGACCCGCTCCAGCATCGTCAACGCTGCTTCCGTTTCAGCCGTCCCGGTCGCCTGCGCCAGCACCACGTCCACCACCAGCCCATTACGGTTCTCCATGAGCACGTGGCTTGCGAAGGACAGCTTCGCCGCCTGCCCCTTCCCCTTGCGCGCCAACAGCGCCTCCGGGTCCGTCATCGATACATGGGTCGCGTTGGAACGCCGCTCGCCCCGGAAGTCCTTCCACGGGTTCCGCCCGCCTGCACCCGCAGGCGGGTCCCTCTCCTCGTCCCTCGGCCGGACGCTCTTGAGGGAGGCCCATGCCTCCAGCAGGGTCCCGTCCACGCTGACGTGCTCCTCCGACAGCAGGCGCTGCCGCCTCGCTTCGCTCACCACCGCCCCGAAGAATCGGCCCGTCACCTCATGCGCCAGCAGCCGGGTCCGGTTCTTGGCGAACGTCGACTGGTCGAAGGAACCGCCCCGGATGTTCAGGTCGAGGAACCACCGGAAGAGCATGTCGTAGGTCAGCCGTTCGCAGAACTGGCGCTCCGAGCGCACGGAGGAGAGCGCGATCAACAAGCTCGCCTTCAACAGATGTTCGGGCGGCACGGATGGCCGGCCTCCCTTGGCGTACATGTGGCTGAAGGTGGGCGACAACTCCTGAAGCACCCGGTCTGCCAGCGGCTTGATCCGCCGGATCGGGTGTTCCTGTGGGACCAAGTCCTCGGGGGAGAGCACTACCAGACTCTCGATCTGCTGGTCGGATGTGGCGCGCATGGCCGCCTCCCGTTCGTGCTGCGCCAAGCGTAACCAAACGCCTCCCCATCCGCACCTTCCCGTCCCTACCCCTCAGTCGTTTTTCATCACCCTGCTAGGGCTATACCCGACTACTCTGGACTGCATTGAGCAGACCCAGTTACCCGCCCTACCACAGAATCGCTTCTAGCACAATGGCTTGCAAGGCCTTACATACGCCGCTCTTCCCGTCGACAATGGATAGTTGGGCAATTGCCTACCAGGGCAATGCGTGAATACGGAATAGCGTGGAACGAGGACCCGAATATGCCCTTCTCCGAACGACAGCTGATCGACTTCCTTAGCCAGACGCCGTTCGTCGATTCGGCAGAGCTGGCGGGCATCCTGGGCGAACCTCACGCGACCGTACACCGTGGGCTGACCTGCCACTTGGCCGACGGCATCGTCGGGCGCGTGAGTCACGGCACCACCCACCTGCCGTCGAGCCAGAGATACTATCTGACGGCCAGTGGCATCGGCGAGGCCGCCACGATACTCGGCTTTGCGACGCCCTCGGACTTCGTGAGAGCCTACCCGGCGTCCAGGGAGTGGCTGACGCTGCTCATCCGTCGCATGGACGCGGTGGCCGCCGTCTACCACCTCGCCGCCTCACTGTCCCCCGGCATCGACGGGCTTCGGTCCCACGTGGAGTTCCACCGCCGGGGCCGCTTCGACGCCACCATCACCCTCCACGACGGCCGCAGCTTCGGCGTGGTCCGGCAGGGCCTGGCCCTGCGGCGCCGGTCGCTCTACGACCGGCTGAGAGCCATAGCCGAGTATGACTACACCCGCCGCCCTGACGCCACTCTGATCCTGACGCCGAGCGTCTGGGAGCAGAGGCTGACGACGAGGTTCTGCATGGACATGGCAATGAGAGACTGCTACGTCACCGTGGAATCCAGGCGTGCCCTTGAAGGATGACCCCGCCGAGTCTGGCAGCGGACCTCGTTCCTGTTCGGGGGTTCGTACTGCACACTGGAGAGCGTGAGAGCCCACGGCAGCCCTGGCGGAAGGCTTCGCACGGAGTCGCCGAGTCGTAAGCGGGCATCGATACCCCGTCCTGAGCGGATGGTGCAGGCTCCGCCGGCCTTCGGCATCAGCCCGTCTGAGAAGCGGACGCTCGGCCTCGTGACCGACCACCCGATGATCCTCCGTGAGCATCTTGCCCTCTGGCTCGGCGTCTCGGAGGGACGCGTCAGCCAGATGATGCACAGCCTCGTCAATACTTGGGGCCTGGTCGAGCAACGAGGACGGCGTGGAGACACGCGCTACACGCTGTCCGCCGAGGGCATTCGATACGTCACCCACAGGGACCGCGCCCAGCTCCCCACGACCCAGGGCATGTGGAGCACAGCCCTCACCACCGACCGCCAGGGCCGCAGGCGGCACGTGGGCCACCGCATCGACACGTGGGCTCGGCAGACGAAGCACGCCGACGGCATCACGTGGTTCCTGTCGGAGCTTGAGGCTGAGACTAGGGAAGCTTCGTCGAGCGAACTCCAGTGGACGGTCCCCACCGCCAGGTCCGACCGGGCCTACAACTGGGGCGATTCCGCCATCGCACCGGACGCCGTGGGGAAGGTGACCGCAGGGGGCCTTCAGATACCGTTCTACTTCGAGTACGAGCTTCGCGCCCGTCATCCCAGGCGAGTCATCGCCCGTCTGAGCCCCTACACGAGCTACTATTGGTCGCCCGAGCATGAAGAGGACCAGCCTCCATTCCCCACCACGCTCTTCGTCGTGGACACGGAGGATGTCGAGCACACCTATGTGCGCACCGCCGCCCGGATGAGGCGGATGTCCCTGCCGATTCTCGTGTCCTGCCGACCCATTCTGTCACGGACAGGGATACTGGGGCGGTCATGGCGTCCCCTCTGGGAGCAGGAATCCCCCCGACTGGCGCTGTCTCAGCTGCGCGCCTACAGATGGGACTCACTCTACCACCGGATGCGTCACCGTCCTGTAGGAGGGGATTAGATGGGGCCGATGCGTCCCCATTTACCCATTATGTTGGTTGGGGGTTGCAAAATGAACCCGCCGGGGCGCATTTCGAGGTCCGCCCGCACCCAAACTGCCCTGTTTTAGCTACGAAACGGGCTGACACGTCGCCTGACCGGTCAGGGTTTACACCTGCCGGCAAATGAGAACCGGTGCTAAGATTAGAGGCCGCTCTGGTGACAATTTTGTCATGCCCGCCACAACCGTTGACGTATCAGCCGATCCCGAGGGAAAAGCGATGGATGAGCCTGCCCGCTGGGTCGCGAAGGCGGAGGCTGCGGAGGAACTGGAGATATCCCTGTCGACCCTGGACCGGAAGATCAGGAAGGGGGAGATCGAGGTTGTCAGGGAGGGCCGCCGGCTCTACGTGCGGATGCACGGGCCGGAGTATCTGAGCGACGACGAGCTGCCGCGCCGGGTCATCATCAGGGAGGACGAGCTTGAGCGGACCGTGCGGGAATTGGAGCGGAGCGCATCGGAGTTGGAGCGGGAACGGAACGAGGCCAGGGAGGCGGCATCCGCCAGCAGGCAGGCGTATGAGGAGTTGGAGGAGACGTATCGCAAGGAGCGCGCCGCGCACGGGCGAGCGAGGGAATTGGCAAGCAGGCTGGGCGTGGCCGCCGCCGGGCTGGGCGTGCTGCTGGTCATCAGCGTTCTCGTGGCGTGTCGCTTGGCCACTTAGGGGGCTTGCCTGCACCGGCGGCGGCGGGTAGCCAGATTCAGCGCAGTGCTGGTTCCAGTACCACCACTTGACGGCCTGTTCGCTCATTGAGAAAATAGAATGTGTGTATGAGGGAATGCAAATCGAATGGGGGACACGGGCGATCAGGGATATGCGCCGCCTTGCCGCACAGGACAGAGAGCGGATCATCGCCAAGATTGAGCAGTATGCCGGGAACCCCGCTTCGCTTGCCAGGCAAGTCACCGCGCTGACTGGCAGCGACTACCAGCGGTTGAGAGTCGGCCAACACCGCGTAATCTTCACCACTCAACCCGGCGAGCCGTCAACCCTGATAGTCCTAAGAGTTCGACACAGGAGGGAGGCCTATGACTAGCGAAGAAACCATCACCATGCCCCGAAAGGAGTACGAGGCTCTGATCGAGCGCAACAGCCAACTTGAGGACATGCTGGCAGCCCAGGACGCGGACGACGGCGTGCGAGTTCCCCACGAAGTCGCTCTCGACATTATGCGGGGGAAGGGTCCTGTTTTGGCGTTTCGGAACCACCAAGGCATCACCTTGAGGGAACTGTCCGAGAAGACTGGCATAGCCGTGGGGTACCTCTCCGAGATTGAGCGTGGGCGAAAACCGGGATCGGCGTCTGCTTTGGCCCGCATCGCCGCTGCTCTTGGCACCACGATGGACGTACTGGTGAGTGAATAGCAGCAGCGCAAGGTTGGAAGGTTAGGCAGGCACAGATACAACAGAGGAGGACCGCATGAAGAAGCACCGGCAGCCACTTACCTCGGCAGCCCTCTGCGCCAGGGCCAACGGCTACAGCGTAGTCCAGCCGCAGTTGACACACGCCCGCTTCGAGTGCATTCCACACGCGCAACAGGTGAGCTGAACGGGAACGGGTTGACGAGCGCGGCAGTGGCTCTGGAGGGACAGCGGTCATGTAGGGCCGCAGTTTAAGTGGTTGGTAGGCTTTCAAGAAGCAAACTTGAAGGAGTTCAGACAAGGACAGATAGATGAGTACTGACCTGACATCGCTGCTTGAGCTTCCAGAAGGGGAGACACTCGACTTCAAGGCGAGCAGCTACGACCTGTCAGACATGCGAAAGAAGCGTGACTTCGCCAAGGACCTCGCTAGTCTCGCTAACACTCCTCGTGAAGGCGATGCCCACATAGTCCTGGGTGTGAAGAAGAAACGCGACGGCAGCTTTGAAATCTTCGGGATTGAAAAGGCGATCGACGACGCTGAACTACAGAGCGTCGCATTGAGCCTCCTTGAACCCACTCCGCGCTTCGCGTACCACGCCGTACCACACGGTGACGTGGTACTGGGTCTAATCACGATCCCGGCGGACCTAGAGTCCCCAGTCGTGCCAAATAGGACGGAGGATTCTGGATTTGTCAAAGGAACCATATACTTCAGACGCGGATCCCAGAATGATGCGGCCTCGATGCAGGAGCAAGGTCGGATCTGGGAGTGGTGCCGTGATGGGGCCTCCATGGGCAGTTCTCCGAATCCCTATGCTCTTGAGCCAGCATGGACCCGATACCTGGCGGAGACCGACGAACTCAGGTCGACGGCTCGGCACATTCTCATCGTCGACGATCGATTCAAGGAGGATCCTAGCGACCTGTCCGGAATTGGCACCGGCCCATGGGCTTTCGTTTTTGACTTCGACACACTGAGCGACGTGAGTGGCCTCCTAGCCTCAATACGCGACACGGTCGAGAGCCACCGAGCCCTCCACATCCGCGTGAAGGGCGATACCCACACGAGTCGATCACCAGACTTCACGACGACGTGGTTCTTCGTTCGCGGGCTTGAAGGTCGGATTGACTCAATCCCCACTGGAGGCACTCGCGGCTGGAGACGGGCGTATCGACAGGTCCTTACTGAAGAGTGCGACCGGCTAGCAGGTGAACTCGCGCCCGCAACAGTGCATGTGACAATCCTCTGGCGTGATGGTGAGTTCAACGAGCACTTGGCGGAAGTACTTCGTAGCTTGGACGATTCCCTCCACGACTCGTTTCAACCTGTCTTCGTGACGGATGCTCCAGCGGCTTGTGATTTGCTGGCTGACGAGTTCGGCGCACAAGTTATCGAGATGCCGCTTAATCAGTTTGCTCGTGGGATTCAGCAAATCATCGAGAAAGAACAACCGACCAGCTCCGGCACCATCACGCTCCCTTCCGCTTCAGGCGTACCAATTCCATTGGAGTCCCGAGCGGCAAACTGGATCGCTGAGGAAATCGAGTTGGTATCGCTGGGAGTCCCAAAATCAGAGGATGTAGGCACCTTCCTCCGTGGTGGCACCGTGACCTGGGCAGACTTGGACCGCAACGTCGACGCTCGCCGAGATGTCCAGACCCGGCTCACAGAGGCCGTTCGAAGGGATCTTGATGCCGGGCGCATTACCCGAATCAACCTGTTTCATCGCCCCGGCGCGGGCGGTACAACGGTGGGGCGACGACTTGCATGGGAACTCCATGAGGAGTTCCCATGTGGCCTGCTCAGACGCACCGTCCCGATGGAAACGGCCGATAGAGTTGCTCGCATCTACGAACTGACAGAGCGCCCGGTGCTGATGATTGCTGATGGCACGGATATTGCCGAACGCGAACTCGACGAGCTTGCCGAGTATCTGGGAGCCCGACGAACTCCCGTCGTGCTCGTACAGGTAAGGCGGCGACAGGCAGCGGGCCGGCAACAAGGAGACCGTAGCTTTGACCTCGACTCGGAGTTGAGCACACAGGAGGTAGGGCGCTTCGTGATCACCCTTTCCCAAGATGCGCCTGATCGCGCTGCCGCAATCGAGCGACTTGGGAAACGCGAGAACCGTGCCCTCCAGCGGCCCGTCTACTTTGCTCTCGCGGCATACGAGCGTGACTTCCGAGCCCTACCGGATTTCGTTACATCGCGTATCGTGGGGCTAGGTGATGACCAAAAGAGAGTAGTCGTGTATACCGCCATCGCCCTGCGATACGGCCAGCGTGCTTTACCCGCAAGTGCCCTCAGAACCACTTTCGGGCTGTCCCCTCGCAGACGGGTCGACCTTCCTTCCCTGCTTCCACCGACCGCTAACGAACTATTCGTCGAGACTGCCCCTGGGGAGTGGCGCATTGGTCACTCGCTGGTAGCCGAAGAATTGCTAAAGCAGTTGCTTGCCACGGGAGGCGACATTCGAACATGGCGCAACCGCCTAGCTGATTGGGGCATCAGCTTCATCGAGTTCTGCAGAGGAGACCTACCCATTCCCAGTGATGCAATGCTGGATCTCGTACGGCGCGTATTCGTGTATCGGGACAACTTCGACGTATTGGGGCGGGAGCAGTCAGGTCAGCAACGGTTCTCCAACTTCATCGAGGACGTTCATGTCAGCGATGGCAGGGTCCGCGTCCTCGATGCACTTGTTGAGTCGTACTCCGAGGAGCACCACTTCTGGGCGCACGTCGCAAGATTCCACGCGATGGATCGCAAGGATTTCATCCGAGCGCTAGAAGCTGCGGACTACGCTGTTCAACTCGCCGACCACGACTCCGTCGTCTATCACATGCGAGGCATGGTCCGCAGGTATCGACTGAGGGAACTTCGGCAGGGCGATGTCGCGATTGGAGAATTGGTGGTGGTCGCCGAAAAGGCGTCCTCCGACTTCGAGCGTTCGCGAACCCTGAGCCCTGAGAACGAGCACGGCTACGTCGCAGAAGCGCAGATGCTCATCGAGCTCTTGGAGCACGTCGCACAGTCGTCAGGCGACCTCTTCCAATTTCTCACTCGCCGCGATGTTCCACCCTACCTGCGTGAAGCCCTAGACCGTGTTGAGGGCCTCCTAGCTCATGTGAAGCGGGACCGAGAGGGTGTCGGCGCAAGTCAGTATGAGACACGAGCATCAGCACGAGCTCACTCGTTGTACGGTGACTTCGCAAGCGCAATCCAGCGGCTCGATTCACTTATCACGCGGTCTGACGTATACCAGCCGCCAGTCCGACGCCAACTGGCGTGGGCATACCTCGCCCGGGCCCAAGGGGACTGGTCGCGAGTTCCGAAACGGAATATCGCCCGGGTTGTGGAGTTGCTAGCAACGAACCTTGAGGAAGAGCCTCGATCAGACCAAACTATCAGACTGTGGATGCAGGCCTCGCGGTTTCAGGAAACGCCGCCGCCGGTGGAGTCCGTCTTTGAACAGGTGCAGTACTGGCGGGCAGAGCCCGGGTCGGTCGATGCCGCGTACTACGCGTATGTTCTGAACGCGCTGATGGCGATGGACGGTTCGCACCTCGCCCTCCAGCAATACGAACAATATCTGGAAGAGTGCAGGGAACTAACGCGGTTCCGCCGAAACCGCGACCGCAGCTATGAATGGCTAGGCGACGGGCCCGGCATTGCCCGGCTTGTGCATCAGTCCCGCCTAGGCGACTGGGACCGCGATCTGGGTTTTTGGAAGAACACGGATCCCCTCGCTCGTATCCCCGGGCGCGTCTCACGAATCAACAGCCCGCAAGCCGGTTCCATCGAACTGGCAGGAGGCTTGGAGGCCTTTTTCGTCCCAGCTAGGTCTCGTCTTGCGCGAGGCAGTGAGAACACGCCCATACTAGCGTTCTTAGGCTTCAGCTATGATGGGCTCCGCGCGTGGGACATTCTGCGCGACGAGGGCGATAGACCCCGAGGCCAAGCGCCACGTCGCCAGCGATAGGCCGTTGGTCTTGCGACGGGTGAGCAGATCGATGAAGACTCGCTCTGAAGCGGACCTCCTCTGGTTTCAAGTCGCATAAACTAAGAACCGTGGCACTGCGCTTGAACGCGACCCTTGACGCCAGAAGGCACGTTGGGACATGATACATAGTAAGACAGTATATGAACAAGAAGCTCATCAACAGAAACACCAAGACGATCACCTTCTCCCTGCCGCCTGAGATGGACAAGCAGGCCGACGATGTGATGCGCGAGGAGGGCCGCACCATGAGCGAGCTTATCCGCGAGGCTCTCCGCAACTACCTGGAAGAGCGCGTGTCGACTGGTTGCCTATAGCCGGGCCTCCCACCCAAACTTCGCAGGTCAGTACGCTCAGACCCACCAAACTTGACGATAGACAGAACTATTTTTGAGATGTGGCTGGTATTGGCAAGCTCACCATAATCCGCCACTTCTCAATAATAACAAGGCGAGCCGCCGAGCCTGATCCGTTTCGCAATGATGGCAACTGCTCCCGTTAGTTGAGTCGGTCCGCCGCTCGCCTGGTGACAAATGGCCAGCCATGCTGCAAAGATGTTCTTCGCGTTGTCGGCGCCGGCCTCCAGCTATTGGTAGGCTATTGGCTTGAACGAGTATTGTCTTCCTTCTCACTGGTCTCAGCGACGGGTGGAGTTAGGTCGCCTTCTAAGATCTCCCACTCTATATGCTTTCTCCTCTGCTCTTCCTCCTCCTGAAAATGACTGTCTATGATTGCCTTAGCTGACGTGTCCAAACCTGGGACAAGCGTTTCTTTCGTAACGTTCATTAGACGTAGATCCTTCAGCATCTCAGGCTTGTGCTTTCCTTTCAAGGTTAGCCTATAGTGAGCATAGACGGGGATCCTCTCGTTCCATTGCTGAATGTTATCGCGCTCGAACCGTTCGTGGAATGCTGATATCAGGAATGCCCCTGACTGTGCGCGAATTCTTTCGGGGGACTGCTGTGGCTCTACTATGAAGACCTCATACAAATCTCGTAGGTTGATTCGCTCCTCAAAACTGGGGCTTTCTGTTCTAATCAATTGATATAGTTGTCGCAGAGCAGTTCGATATTCGAACGATTTGAAAACGTGCCCTGGGCTGTGGCAGGAGCAAGTTCCATTTCCAAGGAGTACATCCTGTTGAGGCCGTGACAATTTGGCGAAGTTGGCAATCACTGTGATTGTGTCGCTGTTGAATGGCTTTATCAGTGCCTTCGGCACCGCGAAAACATGGAGGCGGCTATCTTCTTTTCCACCTTCTTCACAGGCGGAGTAGAGCGCGACTAGTGGATTTCGAGTGATGTCTAGGAAGCGTGTCCGAAGGCCATGATGTTGAGCTAGAACCCATTGCGCAAGAGCTGATCTTGTTGCGTTGAACTCCTCTGGCCGCCGTGAAATGAGGTCTATCAGCATACCGCTCTCGGCTATGCGGATATTGCTTCTCATCACAGAGGGACTCAAGCTCCATTGGCTCTTGGCTTCTCCTCGAAAATAGAGCGCGGCTGTGCTGTGGAGCTTTTCTAGCCTTCGGATCTCGCTAAGTAGATCTTCGACGGACTGTATAGGTTCCTGTCGTTCTCCCCATTGATGGGGAGTAATGTTGCTCTGCTCAAAGAGTATGGCTTTCCAAGGTGTTGTGCCAGCTAGGTAAGCGTTGCTAAGCTCAGTGCGTTCAAGAATGGTGTTGGTGAGAGTCGCATTCTGAAGGTCAGTCTTCGTGAGGATGGCCATTCCAAGATTGGCGCCACTGAGGTCCGCGTCTATGAGCGTGGCTTGTGTTAGGTCAGCACCGAAGAGGTACGCGTTAGTCAGGTCAGCTTTATCTAGGCAGACGGATTTTAGATTGGTATACCTTAAGCGTGCGCCAGGAAGTCTCGCTGACTTCAGGGAGGCCCCTTCTAGGTTGGTGCGGTTCAGGCCCGCGCCCTCAAGATTAGCCTCCTCAAAGTGAGCCCCTTCCGCATTAGCATAGTTTAGGTCGGCCCCAACAAGGCTCGCCTTTATTGGCCAAGCATTTCGCAGTTGAGCCGAAGTTAGTGTGGCATTGTCTAGGTTCGCCTCGTCCAAGGCAGAGTCTTCCAGATTAGCTCCGTATAAATTGGCTCTCTCCATGCGGGCATTGTCTAAGGAGGCACCTTTGAGGCAGGCACCGAGTAGATCAGCGCCCTCTAGGTTTGCATGTCTTGCGCGCAGGCGTTCTAGGTTAGCACTCCGTAAGTCCATCCGCTGTAGGGGGATCATTCCTTCGTCGTCAAGCTTTCCAACCTGCTTGAATTCTTCATAAAGGTCGATGCCGGACAGGTCGGCCGTGAACCGATTTGCCACTTGTCTCTTGTTCCAAGATTCGGGACCTTCTAGGATCCATCTCACGTGTTCAGGGTTAGCCATCAGGTGGTTCCTCCGGAGTCTGTACGCTGTTTGTTTTGTACGGAAGTCAACTCCATGATGAATCTGTTTAGGGTTCGTTTGCAATCCCTGGCCACCTCGACATAACTCAATGCTAGACTTGGGGCTATCCTCAACCAGACGTCCGCAGGTTTGGCGCAAGCGCGTTCGTCGGTCCGTCTCTCCCAGATACAGATCCCCAGATCTCCGCTACTTGGCTTCCGAGCTCGCTGCGGTGCTTGGTGAACGGGGGACGCCATATTATGACCTGCCTTCTCCCGTTTCGTCCTCATTCCCTTGTTTATCCGCATCGACCACGGACTGAATGTTGGGACCGGGTGTAGGCTGACGAACTCTCTGCGACGGCCCCTGGGGAAACTATACGGGTTCCGCCTGCACCCTTAGGAACGGCAACCCGAATTGGCCCGATAGGGGCGCTCACGCATGAGCCTCCCTATAAGCCCCACCTGCCGCGACTCGAACCAACTAGAGAGACCGTGCAGCGCCAGCCTGCTGGTCTGGTGCGCTCCACTAATTGGGGGATACGGCCGTCTCAGATGACTGCCTCCAGGCCGACGGCCCACGAGTACCGCAGTTTTTGGTGTCGATTGAGTAATAGGTATGGAGACCGATTACAGCGTATGCGTCATGCGGCGGGCTTCCCGGCGGTCGTGGCGCGTCGGTAGACCAAGCCGGTGAAGGTGGTGTTCATGGCCTACCGGAACTCCCTTCAGGCCGCCGCCCTCAAGCAGGTGACGAAGAAGCTGCAAGGCTCCCTCGCCGTCGCTGAGGATAGGCTGGCCGCCTACGGCGACAACGGGGACGACCTGATGCTGGCGCTGGCGAGGAAGATCGTCAGCGGGGAGATAGACGATGGGTGGAAGGTCGTCGAGCCAGGAGCCGGGGAGCACCACTGCAGGCGTGATGAGATATTTTGAGAGTCGACTTCTGGGGGAAGACTCCTTAGGTCCCATAGCGTGGTAAGTATTGTGGGAACGCTCGCCAGAACAGGGCCAAATCGTATTGCCTTCCGAGTCCCTCCTTCGGCACCACACGTCTGATTCGTATCTGGAATCCTAGATGCGCAACCCACACGGACATCCCCCGCCGTACAGACGTCACGACTCCCATCCCCGACCGCCAGAACAAGGACGTCCTGTTCGGGTGGCAGGGGGGCGGCGCAACGTGTGTTGGAGGCAGTGGAGCAAGAGGGGACGAGTCTCCGCGACTAGTTTGCGGGTCAAGGCTTGGAGGTCTAACAAGCGCATCGAAGGTGCTGATCCTGCCACCGCGGCATTGCGGGCCTACGGGTTCGCCGATGCCACGCGGGAAGTACGGCAGCCTCAGAAAGGCCTGTGACGCCCAACGTGGACAAGATCCTGGTCAGCCCCGGGCCCTGACTTGGGGAGGAAGCATTTGAAACTGCAGAGGGTCGCATACGAACAGCTAACCGGCAAGCAGAAGGAAATCTTCAACTTCCAGAAGGCTGCCGCCAAACTTGCCGACTATGGATTCAACTGTATCAAGTTGGACGACGATTGGCATGGGGCCGACTTTCTGGCCTATCACAAGGACGGCGACCAAACGCTCAAAGTGCAACTCAAGTCCCGTCTGGGCATCTACAAGAAATATGTCGGCAAAGACCTCTACATCTGCTTTCGTCACGGAGATGACTGGTACCTCATAGACCACGATACTCTCGTGAACATCCTAAGCGGCTTGACGGGCTGGCTACGCACTCGGTCATGGCGAGTAAATGGAGGGTATTCAAGCGCCAATCCATCGCGCCAAATACTCCAAGGGCTTTCCGAGTTCAGGCTGCCCTGACGGCCCGGCTGGCGCAGGGAGCGAAAGAGGTGTGAAGGGAGAGGGCATGGATGACGATAGACTGAGGACCCTGCTGGCAATGATTGGAGCGGACGGAGAATCTAGACTCGTTGAGGCACCGATGGACGAGATCAGTTCGCTTCTTAGTGTGGGACTGGCGGAAAAAAGGGTCCGTCCGCCTGGATGTCCGATAGAGTGCTCACGGAGGTCCCCATCCCTTGGGGTGACCCCAATTGGCATTTCGTGCGGCTCACCGATGAAGGCAAGCATAAGCTAGGTCAGCTGAGACAATAGCACGCCCCATACGTCGCGCGCTCCCCGGCTGGCAGTGGCAGACCGCCATTGACCGCCACTGCCGCGACCTCTGCCACGGACGGGCGCAGGCAACCCGCGGCCGGAGGCGGTGATGCGGGTGGGTGGCGGTAGGCGTACCTGGTGGCCCACCTCAAGGAGATGGGAGTACCTGCGTGAGAGGAGGAGAATCTGATGGAGATGCTGGGTGACCTTACCCAGAGCTTCCAAGCCATAGTCGTTATCGCTCAGAAGCTCAAGGCTCTTGGGGGCAGGGCCAAGCAGGACGGAGCAAGTGAGGAATTTGCCCGCCACTTGAACGGGGCCATCCTTGAAATGCAGGAATCCATTATAGCCGCACAGGCGGTAGCACTAGAAGCCCAGGCGGCGCAGGGGAGCCTTGCTGCGCGCATAGCTCAATTGGAAGAGGAAGCTGTGCGCTCTAAAGATTGGGAGGAGGAGAAAGCCCGGTACGTGTTGGCTCCTACTTCTACTTCTAGTGAGGAAGCGGCGATTGCCTACAAGCTACGCGATGAAGCGCGACGAGATGATGAGCCCACGCATTTCATATGCCCATATTGCTATGAAGATGGCATCAAGTCTATCTTACAAATCACTGGTAGGTCTGGCGTTCTATGCCCGAGGTGTAATGGCCGATGAAAGGCTCCATCCGCCAGCGACGCGCCAACTCCTGGGAGCTGACCGTCGACCTGGGGCACGGCCCTCTGTGCTTTCGCCAGGCTGTCTATCGGCGTGGAATGCATAGGCCCCTTCTTGAGAAGGGGCCTTCGTGTGCCTGGGGCGAGGGTTGCTGGTAGCTGGCTGGGGCGAGGGGGTGGGGTCAGGCGGCGGTGGCTACTTGACGGGCTCTTTGGGGGATGGGCGGCGGCCGTTGCGCGACGGGCGCTTTTCGCCGTCGGTGGCTTTGCGGAACTCCTTCACGGCCTTGCCCATGGAACTCGCTAGCTTGGGAAGCCTCGTGGTCCCGAAGACCAGCAGGATGATGGTCAGGGTCCGGTTGTCTAGGCGAGTCAAGCCGTAATGTAGTAACATCTTGTGTACCTCTTACGTAAGACGTTACAATGATACGGAGCTTTCGGGACCGGAGGACCGAGCGATTCTTTGAGGGCCAGTTGGGGAGGGCCTTCCACGGATTCGCGGACCAGGCGACACGTCGGCTCACGGTATTGGACAACGCAGCGTCCTTGCAAGATCTGGCTGCGTTGCCCAGCAACAGGCTGGAGGCTCTCTCCGGCGACCGAACGGGCCAGTACAGCATCCGGATCAATCGCCGGTGGCGGGTATGCTTCCGCTGGGAAGACGACGGACCGTACGACGTGGTAGTCGTGGACTACCATTGATGAGGAGGTTGGACATGGGTGTGAGCAATGGAATGAGGCCGGTGCACCCCGGGGAGATACTGGGTGAGGAGCTTGAGGAGCTTGGGCTGTCGGCGAACGCGCTGGCCAAAGCTCTGGATGTGCCCACGAATCGAGTCACGGCGATCCTGAAGGGGCAGCGCGGGGTAACGGCGGACACGGCGCTGCGCCTTTCCCGCTACTTCGGCACCACGCCCCAACTGTGGCAGAACCTTCAAAAGGCATACGAGTTGCGCGTGGCGGAGATTGAATCGGGGCCGCACATCGAGGAACGTGTGCAACCACATTCCTCCGCCGTTTACACAGGGACGGCGGCTCACCCGCAGGGGAGACCTTTGCGCAACTCCCCGTGGAGGGCGAGGTTGGGAGGGTGAAGCAGACCCTGCCAGCCTGTGGCCCCACCCTGGATTCCCGCCTGCGCGGGAATGACGAGAGGGGGTGTGCGGATATGACGACGGGGGAGTGACGGCGGGGGTGTGAGGGGATGACGGTTGTGCAAGGGTCTCGGAAGCGGGGAGCCCGTGGGCGCAGGTGTCGGAGGTGACGGAGACTTTGGCGTGGCCCAGCCGCTTGCTGACAACCGTTGGGCCGGCGGGGGTGGTTTCAGGCGGCGGTTGCTACTTTACGGGCTCTTTGGGGGCTGGGCGGCGGTCGTTGCGCGACGACGTTCGCTTTTCGCCGTCGGTGGCTTTGCGGAACTCCTTCACGGCCTTGCCCATGGAACTCGCTAGCTTGGGAAGCCTCGTGGTCCCGAAGACCAGCAGGATGATGGTCAGGATGATCAGTAGCTCAGGAAGTCCGATGCCTCGAATGAAGCCCATGACCTCTCCTCCCGTTCCTCGCCCACTCCCTTGCGTGGACTAGCTTCTGGCAGTGTCGCAGGTTCCGCGGAAACTGGCAAGCCCTAGGGGGTCGCAGGCGCGACGGCCTTGTGGGGGGAGGGTTGTGGGGTGGCGACGGGGGGTTGGGGGTGTGGGGAGGGCGGGGGTTACACGCCTGTGAGGGATCGTGCGTCTGCGAGGATGCGCTGGACTCGGTCGGGGGTGTCGGCCTCCGCGTAGATGCGAAGCAGGGGCTCGGTGCCGGAGGAGCGGACGATTGCCCACCCGCCGCCCTGGAGGTGGAACCGGAAGCCGTCGATGGCGTCGCGGCCCGATACCTTGAGCCCGCCGAGGGTGTCCGGCGCCGCCTGGCTCACTCGGTCGCGGACTCGGCCCTGCTCCGTGGCGTCGAAGGGCACGTCCCAACGCGCATAGTGGTGCGGGCCAACCAGGCGGTAGAGCTCCTCGAGCAGCTGGGGGAGACGCTTGCCTGTTCGAGCCATGAGGTCGAGGACAAAGAGGCCACTCAGTATTCCGTCGCGCTCCGGCAGGTGGCCCCGGAAGGCGTAGCCGCCGCTCTCTTCGCCGCCGGCCAGGGCGTTCTCTTCGGCCATAAGCGGGGCGATGTACTTGAAGCCCACGCCCGTCTCCCGGACGGGGACGCCGTAGCGCTCCCCCAATCGCCAGATCATGCTGGACGTGGTCACGGACTTGACCACGAGGCCGCGGAGTCCCCGGACCTCTAGGAGGTAGTAGACCAGGAGGGCGTAGGTCTGGAGCTGGGTGATGAAACGGCCATGCTCGTCCATGACGCCGAGGCGGTCGGCGTCGCCGTCGAGGGCCAGGCCGACGTCGGCATGCTCATCGGCGACGGCCTGGGCCAGGACCGCCAGATTGTGCTCCACGGGCTCGGGGTTGTGCATGTCGGGGAAGGCGGGATTCCGCTCGGCGCGAATCTCGCGGACGCTGCCCGCGGGGCCGTCGAGAAGGCGGGCGAGATAGCCGGCGCCGGCGCCGTGCATGGCGTCCACGACGACCCGCAGCCCCGACTCTCGCAGGGGCTTGAGGTCGACCACCGAGGCCACGTGCTCCAGGTAGGGAGCGGCGGCGTCCACGTCCTGGACGAGGCCCCGGCCGCGTGCGTCCGAGAGGGACAGACGGCGAACGCCGTCGGGGCCCTCGATGCGCTGCACGTGGGCTTCGATCTCTTCGAGGGCTTCCACGGGGGGGCTTCCTCCGTAGTGCGTGCGCACCTTGAAGCCGTTCCAGGCGGCGGGGTTGTGGCTGGCCGTGATGATGACGCCGCCCCGGGCCTTGCGGTGTACGACGGCGTGGCTCAGGACGGGCGTGGGCGTGACCTGCGAGGAGAGGAGCACCTGCAGGCCGTTCCCGGCGAGCACCTCGGCTGCGTGGGCGGCGAACTCCTCGGAGGCGAAGCGGGTGTCGTAGCCGACGACGATGGGGCGGTCCGCGCCGCTCTGCTGCGTCTCGTAGGCTGCCACGCCCTGAGCGCAGGCGCGCACGTTGTCGAAGGTGAAGTCCTCGGCGATGACACCGCGCCAGCCGTCAGTGCCGAACTTGATCCGGGAAACGTCCACGAGACCTGTCTCCAACCAAGAGGTTGTCGAGCGCCGTGGGGAACAGGGTCATCTCGACGCTGCCGCGCTCTTGCCGAAGGCCTCTTTGAAGAGGACGTCCGCCTTGTCAGTGTGCTCCCAGGGCGGGTCGATGTCGTCCCTGCCGAAGTGGCCGTAGCTGGCCATGGCGCGGTAGATGGGCCGTCGCAGGTCCAGACCGCCGATGATCGCGCCGGGGCGCAGGTCGAAGTGTTTCTGGATGAGCTCCTCGATCACCTGCGTACCGACCCTGGCGGTGCCGAAGGTCTCCACGGAGACGGAGATGGGCTCCGCCTGGCCGATGGCGTAGGAGAGCTGGACCTCCGCCCGCTGGGCGAGGCCGGCGGCGACGACGTTCTTGGCGACGTACCTGGCGGCGTAGGCGCCGGAGCGGTCCACCTTGGTGGGGTCCTTGCCGGAGAAGGCGCCGCCGCCGTGGCGGGCCATTCCTCCGTAGGTGTCGACCAGGATCTTGCGGCCAGTCAGGCCGGCGTCGCCCGCGGGCCCGCCGACGACGAAGCTCCCGGACGGGTTGACGAACAATCGCGGCATGGGGTCCATGAGCTCGGACGGGACGACCGGCCTAATCACCTGATCGAGAATGTCCTGCTCGAGCTGGTGGTGGGAGACGTCCGGGTCGTGCTGGGGGCTGACGACCAGGGTGTGAATGTGTTTGGGCTTGCCGTTGGCGTACTCGACGGTCACCTGGGACTTGCCGTCGGGCCGCAGGTAGGGGAGGATACCCTCCTTGCGGCAGAGAGCCATTCGCTGGGTCAGCTTGTGGGCAAGGTAGATGGGGAGCGGCATGAGCTGGGTGTCCAGGTTGGCGCCGTCGAGCTCCTCGCGGCAGGCGTAGCCGAACATCATGCCCTGGTCGCCGGCGCCAACGAGGGCCGGGTCTTCCAGGTCCCTGCCGATGACGGCCGCGGCGATCTCCTCCGACTGCTTCTGGAGCACGACGTTGACGGTGCACGAGCCGGCGCTGATGCCGTACTCGTCCTTGGTGTAGCCGGCTTTGCGGAGGACGTCCCGGACCACCGCGTCCACGTCGACGGCGCCCTTCGAGGTGATCTCGCCCAGGACCACGACCAGGTCTCGCGTGCTGCACGCCTCGCAGGCCACCCGGGAGAAGGGGTCCTGGGCCAAGTAGGCGTCCAGAACCGCGTCCGAGATCTGGTCGCAGAGCTTATCCGGGTGACCCTCCGTGACAGATTCCGAGGTGAACAGGTAGCCCGGTGACTCCTGGAAATCCATGCCGCGTGTGGTCATTGCCTACGTTCTCCTTCCATGGACACGATGCGTAAAGGCTCTGTCTGGGCGCACGTGCGTCCTCAGGTCCCTTCCTGCCAGCTGGACAGGTAACGTCGCTGCTCCTCCGTCAGGGTATCTATGGCGATGCCCATGGCCGCCAGCTTGAGCTGGGCCACGCGCGAGTCGAGCTCCTGGGGCACGCGGTAGACCTGCCGTTCCAGGGTGCGGCCTTCGCGGGCGAGATAGCTGGCGCTGAGCGCCTGGTTGGCGAAGCTCATGTCCATGACGCTGGACGGATGCCCCTCCGCGGCCGCGAGGTTGATGAGGCGGCCTTCGCCCAGGAGGTAGAGCAGGCGGCCGTCCCTGAGGGCGTACTCCTCCACGTAGGGCCGGATTGTGCGCGTTCCCTCCGCCATCTCCTCGAGGGCCGGGATGTTGATCTCCGCGTTGAAGTGGCCGCTGTTGGCGAGGATGGCGCCGCTCTTCATTCGCTCCAGGTGCGATCGGTCTATGGCGTGGAGGTTTCCGGTGACGGTGATGAAGATGTCGCCAACGGCAGCGGCCTGGGCGATGGTCATGACCTGAAAGCCATCCATGGCCGCTTCCAAGGCCGGCACCGGCTCGACCTCCACGACGATCACGTGGCCGCCGAGCCCGCGAACGCGAGAGGCCACGCCGCGTCCGCACCAGCCGTACCCCACGACCACGACCTGCTTGCCGGCCCAGAGCACGTTGGTGGCCCGCGTGATGCCGTCCAGGGTGCTCTGACCGGTGCCGTAGCGGTTGTCGAAGAGGTGCTTGGTATCGGCGTCGTTGACCGCGACGATGGGGTACTTGAGCTCGCCCTCCGCGGCCATGCTGCGAAGGCGGATGACGCCCGTGGTGGTCTCCTCCGTGCCGCCGATGACGCCGTCGAGGAGGTCGCGCCGGTCCTTGTGGAGGGTGCTCACGAGGTCTGCGCCGTCGTCGAGGGTGATGTGGGGCCGCTGGTCGAGGGCAGAGTGGATGTGGCGGTAGTAGGACTCGGTGTCCTCACCCTTGATGGCGAAGGTGGAGATGCCGTACTCCTCCACGAGTGCGGCGGCGACGTCGTCCTGGGTGCTGAGGGGGTTGCTGGCGCAGAGGGCCACCTGGGCCCCTCCGGCCTGGAGCACCAGGGCGAGGTTTGCCGTCTCCGTGGTGACGTGGAGGCAGCCGGACACCCTCAGGTCCCTTAGCGGCATGTCCCGGGCGAAGTGCTCCTTGAGCAGGCGCAGCACGGGCATCTCCCTGGCCGCCCACTCGATGCGCCTGATGCCCCCGGACGCCAGGGACCGGTCCTTGACCTCGCCTTGGACTGCTCGTGTAGTCATGGATGGTGGGCTCCTCCCTCTTCTACTTGTGCCGGCTCGCGTATGCATGGGTGCGGCCCGCTTTCGTCGCGTCCCGCCGGGCATTCTCTCAGGGTGACTAGGTACGACTCCTTGCGAGCGCAACTCCGTGATCTCCGCCCGGCGCCGGCGTACTGGTCGGCGCCGCCAGGAACCGCCTGTAGACCTCGGCAAGGGCGAGGGCCAGGGTCTCGTCCCGGGACCGGGACGTGTCCAGGGCGAGGTGTTCTTCGGGGGGAAGCTCCGAAAGGGGTTCGAAGGACTCCTTCTGACGGTGGTAGATCTCCCAGCGTCCGTCGCTGGGTACGCCCTGGCGCTGCAGGCGATTGTCCAGCCGCTGGTGCAGCACCTCGTCCGGCGCCGTACACTCGAGAGCGAGGAACGGGACGCCGGCACGTTGGGCAACCTCGCGGGCCTGGCGCCGCCACTCCCGCTTACGGTAGGAGGCGTCCAGGACCACC
Source organism: Dehalococcoidia bacterium (assembly GCA_965197715.1). GTDB lineage: Bacteria > Chloroflexota > Dehalococcoidia > Lucifugimonadales > UBA1127. Next base: position 260,116 of record OZ240224.1, on the reverse strand, counting down.
GAGGTCCCCGCCTTCAGGAGCGCTTGCGCGCGGTCGTGCATCTCCCGGTACGCCTCCTCCGACTGCTCATCGGCGTAGAGGCCCTGGCTCCAGGGCTCGAAGCGGCGCTCCCCCGGCGGAATCCCGGACAGCTTCTTCCGCACAACGTCCGAACTGATGGCCTTGGCTTCCACGTGCTTGGCCAGGACCCGGGCCACGAAGCTCTTACCAGTGCCCATGAGCCCTGTTGTGATGAGGAGCACGGGGCCCTTGACTCGAGCGTATGAAGAAGCCAGATCGAAGTAGCGGCGGGCTTGGTCGGTCACCTCGCCGCGGACCTCCAGGGTCAATTCCGGCTCCCTGAGGCGAAAGCTCGTCACCTTGCCGCGGACATACGCGCGGTAGCACTTGTAGAAGTCCAGCACGTCCGGCAGCCCGGTGTCTCCCGACTCCTGGATGTAGGTCTCCACCAGGAGGCGGGAGAAGTCGTCGTCCCCGTAGTAGTCAAGGTCCATGGCCAGGAAGGCGAGGTCGTTGGCGACGTCGCTGTACCGGAAGCGCTCGTTGAACTCGATGCAGTCGATGATGGACACGCTGCCATTGGGGAGGAAGATCTGGGCGGTGTGGAGGTCGCCGTGGCAGTCGCGGACCCGGCCGTCCTGCTCCCGCCGTCGGAAGAGGGCTTGGCGCACGTCCAGATAGGCCTGGCTGTAGGCCGCGATCCTGTCGAACTGCTCGCGAGACACCGTCTGGCCAATGAACTCGCGGGTCTGCTCAAAGTTCTCAAGCAGGTTGGTGCGCATGGCTTCCAGGCCGCCGTGTTGGGTGATCTCGGGGCTGGTGTCCGCCTGGCGGTGGAACTCCCAGATCTTCCTTGCCAGGCGCCGCACCATGTCCGGCGTCACCTCGCCGTGCCGCAGCAGCTCCTTCATGGCGGAGTCCCGGGGGAGCTGGCGCATCTTCACGGCGTACTCGACGAGCTCGCCCGGCCCCTGGACGGCGTATCCCTGGGGCCCCTGGCGTATTTCGACGACGCCCGGGTAGACCTCGGGAGACATGCGCCGGTTCAGCGCCACCTCCCGGTCGCAGAAGTGGAGGCGCTTCTCCAGAGTGGTGAAGTCCAGGAACCCGAAGTCCAGGGGTTTCTTGACCTTGTACACGTAGGCGCCCGTCAGGAAGAGCCACGAGACGTGCGTCTCCACGAGCTCGACCTGCCGGGGGCGCTCCTCGGCCGGGAACGCCTCCGGGCGCAATAGGGCTTGGACGAGCTCCGGGTGCGGCACGTCTACTCCTTGGCGGATTCGGGGGCGGACTCGCCGTCCTGGGCGTCGGGCGCGGCGGCGCGCCGGCGCGTGGTCGGTCGGGGGGCGGCATCGGGGGCAGCCTCTTCGCTGGCCTCGGCGGTCCGCCTGGCGCGCGCCCTCGGCGCTGCAGGGGCTTCCGCGGCGTCGACCGGGGCGGATTCCGCCGGAGCGGTCCGCCGGGGGGCCCGGGGCCTGGCAGGGGCGGCGTCACCGGCCGCAGCCTCTACCGGAGGCGCGGCGGCGGCGCGAGCCCTGGTCCGGGGCCTGGGGGCCTCGGCGGGCTCCTCGGCGGGAGGCGCAGGCGCGGCTTCGGGAGCAGCTGCGCTGGCGGCGGCCGGGGCTTCTGCGGGCTGCGCGCGTCTGGCGGGCCTGGCGCGGCTGGGCGCCGGGGCAGGCGCAGGCGCGGGGATCTTCGTCGCACCGGGTGACACTGCCTGTGTGATGGCGGGGGCCAGGACCTGGGGAATGGGGAGCCCCCGGGACTCGTGCAAGTAGGCAACGGCGCGCAGGACACTGCCCAGGGCGGGGCCCGCGATGCGCTCAGTCTGGCCCAGGTTGAGGTCGCCGGCCACCAGGCGCCTGGCCAACCTGCGGTGTTCCCTGAGCCTCCGCTCCTTGGCCCAGTGCTTCAGTTTGGCAACTCGCTTCTTCTTTTGCAACGCTGACACCTCAACTGGGATGGATTGGGTCGCTGGCGCGACGGCCATGTATGGGAAGGGTTGCGGGGTCGCCACGGGGGTGGCGGGGGAGGAGGGGGTGAGGGGGGTGCCCGCCCTGCCCGGCCACCCTGGATACCCGCCTGCGGAGACCTTTGCGTGACTCCCCGTGGAGGGCGAGGTCGTGAAAGTGAAGCAACTCCCGCCAACCTGCGCCCCTCCCCTGGATTCCCGCTTTCGCGGGAATGACGGCGGGTGGGTGCGGGAATGACGGTTGTGCAAAGGTCTCATTCATGGGTCGACAGCCTCACCGCGGGAGTGGGAGCGGGCTCCTCGCCCTGAGCCTGCACGTGGATGAAAGATACACGTCTCTCCATTCTCGAAACGAGCACCGCGCTACAGGTCGGTCCCGTAGCTGGTTGGATACTGCCGCTCTATCCAGGGCGGGGTGCCGTCCTCGATGTTGAAGAGGTTCTCCGTGCTCAGGCCCATGGCCGCGGCCATCTCGCAGGCCAGGCCGCTGCGCGCTCCCGCGGCGCAGATGAAGAGGAGCTTCCTGTCCTTGGGGAGCTCCTCCATGCGAGAGAGCACCTCATCGATTGGGATGTGGATGGCGCCGGTGACGTGGCCGCCCGTGTACTCGTCCGGGGTGCGCACGTCCACCACGGCCAGATCGCCGCCTGCATCCAGCATCTCCTTTGCCTCGTCCACACTGACGCGAAAATACGGCTCCCCCGGCTCCTGCCTCGGCATTGCGTAACCTCCCTCTCCTGCTATTTCTCCTTGCCCAAGTTAGGGCAAGCGGTGATTGATCAAGATATCCAGGCGCCCTCGAGCCTCCGGCGGGATCCGGTCAGGCGCAGTGACGATGGCGTTCTGAAGCGCCTTTGCGCAGGGGCAGTCCCGCTCCTCCGGCAGAGAGGGAATGACCAGCCGCAGAATCTCCCTGGACGCGGCCACGTTCTGCAGGAGGTTGGCAATCACACCCTCCACGGAAACGTCGTCGGCCTCCTGGTTCCACACGTCGTAGTCCGTGGAGCACGCCAGGACGGCGTAACACAGCTCCGCCTCCCGGGCCAGCTTGGCCTCCGGCAGCGCCGTCATGCCGATGACGTCCGCCCGCCACGAGCGGTAGAGGTCCGACTCCGCGCGGGTGGAGAACGCCGGCCCCTCGATGACGACGTAAGTGCCTTTGCGATGGAGCGGCGCCCCCGTCCGGGCAACGCCGTCCGCCACGGCCGCGCTGAGAACGGGGCAAAAGGGGTCCGCCATGGACACGTGCGCCACCACGCCGTCCTCGAAGAAGGTGGCGGGGCGACCCCGAGTGCGGTCGATGAGCTGGTCAGGGATGACCATGTCCAGGGGGTGTATCTCCTCCCTGAGACTGCCCACGGCGCTGACGGAGATGACGCGCTGCACACCCAGGGACTTGAGGGCGAACATATTGGCCCGCGCGGGAATCTCCGATGGGCTGATACGGTGCCCGCGGCCGTGGCGCGGCAGGAAGGCCACCGGCGTCCCATCGAGATTGCCAACCACGATGTCGTCGCTGGGGTCTCCGAAGGGCGTGGCGGGCCGAACCTCATGGACCTGCGTGAGGCCGTCCATATCATAGAGCCCGCTGCCGCCGATGACGGCGACCCGTGCTTCAACCACAGTGCTCCTTCACGCTCCGCAGTCCTGGTCCGTAGGGAGGCTGGACGACGCCGGCCTCCGTGACGATGGCGGTGACCAACTCCGCCGGGGTTACATCGAAGACCGGGTTGGAGACTGCCACTCCCGCGGGCGCGGTGGCCACGCCCGCAAAGCACGCCACCTCATCCGCGGCGCGCTCCTCGATGGGGATGTCCGCGCCGGTCGGCGTCTCCAGATCGACGGTGCTGGCGGGGGCGGCCACGTAGAGGGGCACGCCGTGGGCCCGGGCCAGGACCGCCAGGCTATACGTGCCCACTTTGTTGGCGACGTCGCCGTTGGCCGCGATGCGGTCCGCACCCACGATGACGGCTGCAACGCCGTCCTGCCGCATCACGTGCGCCGCGGCTCCGTCCACGATCAGCGTCACCGGGATCCCGTCCTGGCCCAGCTCCCACGCGGTCAAGCGCGCGCCCTGGAGCAGCGGGCGCGTCTCCGTGGCGATTACCCGCTCCACTCGGCCCTGGGCCCACGCCGTCCGCACGATGCCCAAGGCCGTGCCAATGCCGCAGGTGGCAAGCGAGCCCGTGTTGCAGTGGGTGAGCACGGTGGCGTTCCGGGGTATCAGCGCGGCGCCGTGCTTTCCAATTCGCTCATTGGCGGCGGCGTCCTCCCGGTGGATGGCCTCTGCCTCGGCCTGAAGGCGCAGGAGGGCCTCCGCCGGCTGCTCCGCGCCCTCCGCAGCGCGCATGGTGCGCTCCACGGCCCAGCCCAAGTTCACGGCGGTGGGTCGGGCCTGGGCAATCTTCCGCGCGGCGCGGCCTAACCTCGGCCAGAACTCCTCCGGGGCCAGTCCGGCGTACTCCTGAGCGGCCAGGACGACCCCGTACGCTCCCGCGACGCCGATGGCGGGGGCGCCGCGCACTCGGAGCTTCTGGACAGCCTCCACGACGTCCTGCCACCGCTCCAGAAGCAGGTGGACGGTCTCGGCGGGCAAGCGCGTCTGGTCCAAGATGCGCAGGCTCCCGTGGCTCCACTGAAGGGACTGGACAGCCATCCTCCCCTCGACGGTACAAGCAGCAACGCGACCATCACCGGGGTACGAGAGGACCGAAGACCAAAAAAAGCGCTTCGATGAGAGAAGCGCTTTTCGTCCAAGTCGCCTCTACTCTCATCGATCAGACTCTCTAGGGGTCTGACGGCATTGGCACCGTGTCGCCGGAGTCCAGTGGGTGACTGGTCTCACGGTAACCGGTTGCCGGGCTTCATCGGGCCGGTCCCTCTGCCTCTCTTGATAAGAGCAGCGTCCTGCTATTCAGTTGTTGGCACCAATAGTAGACGACGCCAAAGTGGGTGTCAAGGGTAGTGGAGCTACCCTCCAAGGGGGTCCCGAACCGCTGTCCCTCGTATTTCTTGACAGGCCCATAGCTAGAACCTACAATGGACCCCTACTCCTTTGTGAACACTGGAACACACCTATGACTACCTACGCCGTCGTCCAAACCGGAGGGAAGCAGTACCAGGTCAGCCCCGGCGACGTCATCGACGTGGAGCTGCTGGACGCCGACGAGGGCGCCACGGTCCATCTTGAGGACGTCCGCATGATCGCCGGGGGGGCCGAGCTTCTGTTGGGGTCGCCCCAGGTCCCCAACGCCCACGTCGTGGCCCAGGTCCAGGAGCAGCGCAAGGGGCCCAAGCTCATCGTCTTCAAGTACAAGGCCAAGAAGCACTACCGCAAGAAGAACGGGCACCGCCAGCGCTACACGCGCCTCCTGATCAGCGGAATCTTCGCCGAGGGCCAGACGCTGGCCGAGACTGATGAAGCGGTCGCGCCGCTCCCTGTCGTCGAAGTTGTCGCGGAGGAAGCAGAGGCCGCCGTAGTGGAGGAGGCCGTTGAGGAGGATGCGGCTGAGGCGGAGGCCGCCGTAGTCGAGGAGCCTGCCATCGAAGAGCCGGCTGAGGGAGAGCCCACCGGCGAGGAGGGGGCGGAGGAATCGCAGAAAACGGAGTCCGCTGAGGGATCCCTGCCCGAGGCGGAACCAGAGGAGAAACAGAAAGATGGCGCATAAGAAGGGCGGCGGGTCCAGCCGCAACGGGCGCGACAGTCCAGGGCAGCGCCTAGGCGTGAAGAAGTTCGGCGGGGAGCAGGTCCGCGCGGGCAACATCATCATGCGACAGCGCGGCACTCGCATCTGGCCGGGCCACAACGTGGGCCTCGGCCGGGACTTCACGCTGTTCGCCATGATCGACGGCTATCTTAAGTTCGAATTCGCCGCCAAGGGCAAGAAGCGGGCCAGCGTCTACCCGGCCCCGGCGCCGGAGTAGGGGTGTCATGAGACCAGGCATTCATCCAGAGTGGCATGCAGGCGTCCAGGTGACCTGCCTATGCGGCAACAGCTGGTCCACGGCCTCCACCAAGGAAAACATTCGCGTGCAGGTGTGCAACAAGTGCCACCCGTTCTACACGGGACAGCAGCGCATCGTGGACACGGGGGGCCAGGTCGAACGGCTGAGGCGGAGATTCAAGCTCCAGTAGGAGCCGCTGAGCCAAGGGGTGAGGCCACCTCACCCCTTTTTCTTTTGCGGGGTCGCTGGCGCGACGGCCTTGTGGGGGGAGGGTTGCGTGGTCGCCATGGGGGTGGCGCGCGGAGGATGGGGTGAGGAGGATGCCCGGTTGTGCCCCGCCCCTGGATTCCCGCTTTCGCGGGGTCGCTAGCGCGACGGCTTTGTAGGGGAGGGTTGCGGGGTCGCCACGGCGGGTGGGTGCGAGAGTGATGGTTGTGCAAGGGTCTCCGAGCGCGGGTGCAAGAGGAACAAGCATAGTGATTCACGGCTCGGCGGGCCCGCAAACGGGAGGGGCGCTGTTCCCATCGCCCTGCGGCCCCGAGAGGGTGAACGGCATCTAGCATGGCCAACCAGTTCTTCTACGGCGGCCAGGCGGTCATCGAAGGGGTCCTCATACGCGGACGCCAGAGTGTGGGGCTCGCAGTGCGCTGCACGGACGGCGGCGTCTGGACCGACCTGCTGCCCTTGAGCCGAATCTACACGGGCAGGCTCCGCACGCTTCCTCTGATTCGCGGCATCATCGTACTCGTGGAGACGCTGCTGCTGGGAATCCGCGCCCTGAACCGCTCCGCAGAGGTGGCGATGGCCCCCCCCGAGGCCAGGGTCTCGGAAGTGGGGCTGATTTCGCAACCCACCAAGGGGGAGCGCACGGCCATGGCCGGGACCATGGTGTTCGCCATGGCCTTCGGCATAGGCGTCTTCTTCCTGTTGCCCCTGCTGGGCGCGCGCACCCTGGGCTCGTTCATCTCCTCATCCCTGGTCAGCAACCTGATCGAAGGACTCATTCGCCTGGGCCTCCTGGTGGGCTACATCTGGATGGTGGGGCGGCTGAAGGACATCCAGCGCGTGTTTGCGTACCACGGCGCCGAGCACATGACGATTCACGCCCACGAGCACGGCCTGCCCCTGGACGTGGACCATATCCGGCGCTTTCCCACGGCGCATCCTCGCTGCGGCACGGCCTTCCTGCTCACCGTTGTCATCGTTTCCATCCTCGTATTCTCCCTGCTGGGGCACCCGCCCCTGTGGCTGGCGGTCCTCTCCCGAATCGCGCTGGTCCCCGTCATCGCCGCCGTCAGCTACGAGCTCATCCGCCTTTCCGGGGCCCACAGCGACAGGCTCCCCGCGCGGATCATGATGGCTCCCGGCCTCATCCTGCAGCGGCTCACCACGCGCAAGCCCGACGAGTCCCAGATCGAAGTTGCTATCGCGGCGATGCAGAAGACCCTGGCCGCCGACGATGGCGAGGTCGCGGCGTCGCCAGTCCCGGAAGCCCAGGCGAAGGAGGCATAGCGAGGCTGGAGCAGTGTGCTATACTGCAAGCTGCCCTTCAGTTGATCGCACGGTATATCGCCCCAGTTTCCAAGGCATCCCCCGGGCTGAACCGGGGAAACGTCTTGTCTGCGGCCCATCTCCCCGGAGCGACCTCCGACGAGCGTGTATCGGCGAGGAAGAGAATGGTTGACCAGATCAGACTTGTAGAGAACGGCTCCGTCACGCTTCCCAGGGGGTTCCAGGCAGGGGCCACCTACGCAGGGCTGCGGACCTATAGCGAGGACAAGCGGGACCTGGGCATCCTCTACTCGGAAGCGCCGGCGGCGGCGGCGGCCACGTTCAGCACCAACCGCATCCTCTCGCCATCGGTGACCACGTCTCAGAAGCACATCACGGAGGGCGGAGGCAGGGCGAGGGCCGTGGTTGCCAACAGCGGATGCGCCAACACCTGCGTGGGCGAGACGGGGCTGAAGGACGCGGCGGAGATGAGCGAGCTGGCCGGGGCCAAGCTGGGTCTGACGCCGACGGAGGTGCTCGTGTGCAGCACCGGCATCATCGGCGTGGAGCTGCCCATGGGGCTCATCAGGGCGGGCGTTCCGAAGATCGCCCTCACGCCGGAGGGCGGCCACGATTTCGCCCGGGCCATCCTCACCACGGACGCCGTGACCAAGGAGGCGGCGGTCTCATTCCCCGTGGGCGAGACCACGGTGTACCTGGCCGGATGCGCCAAGGGCTCCGGGATGATCCATCCCAACATGGCCACGATGCTGGCCTTCCTTACTACGGACGCCAGCATAGACGCAAGCTTCCTGCAGACCGGTCTGCGGGAAGCCGTGGACGCCTCCTTCAACATGATCAGCGTTGACGGGGACAGCAGCACCAACGACACGGTCATCATCCTGGCCAATGGGGCCGCCGGCGCCCCACAGATACAACCGGGCACCCCGGAGGCTGCCCTGTTCCAAGAGGCCCTTGCCGAGGTCTGCATCCGGCTTGCCAAGGCCATCGTGCGGGACGGCGAGGGGGCGACCAAGCTCTTCGAAGTCTCCGTCCACGGCGCCCGGACCGTCGAAGACGCGCGCCTGGCAGCCCGCTCCATCAGCAGCTCCCTGCTGGTGAAGACGGCCGTCCACGGCAACGACCCCAACTGGGGGCGCCTGATGATGTCCCTGGGCAAGAGCGGCGCGGAGGTGGAGGAACCCAAGGTCTCCCTCTTCATCAACGACGTGTGTATCATGGAGAACGGCCTGCCCATCCCCTTCTTCCGGGACGCCATCGTCGCCACCATGCGAGAGACGGACGTCCGGTTCCGCATCCACCTGGACCTGGCAGACGCCACGGCGACGGCCTGGGGCTGCGACCTGAGCGAAGCCTATGTGATCATCAACAGCGCCTACTCAACCTAGTGGCGGAGCCAGTCAACCTGTGGAATCTGAGTCCAGTCCGCGCAAGGCGCCATCGGGAAGGCCGGTGGTGGTCAAGATTGGCGGCAGCACCCTTGGCAGCAGCGACACCACGCTGGACGACCTGGTCCACCTGCAGTGCCGCGGCGCCATCCCCGTGGTGGTCCACGGCGGCGGCAACGTCATCAGCCAGTGGATGGAGCGCTCCAACACGCTCCCCCGATTCGTGCGCGGTCTGCGCGTGACGGACCAGCAGACGCTCGAAGTGGTTACCGCGGTGCTGGCCGGGCTGGTAAACAAGCAGCTGGTGGCCGCGATTCAGGCCAAGGGCGGCAGGGCCCTCGGCTTCAGCGGCGTCGACGGCGGCCTGCTTCAGGCCGAGGTCGTGAGCGAGGAATTGGGCCTGGTGGGAGACGTAGTCAAGGTGTGCCCGAATGCCGTTCAGCAGGCGGCGCAGGCCGGCTACATCCCGGTGATCGCGCCCCTGGCCATCAAGACGCTCGACGAAGACCGGGCGCCAACGATTCTGAACGTGAACGGCGACACCGCGGCCGGCGCCCTCGCCGCCGCGCTTATGGCTGAGGACCTGGTGTTTCTGACGGACGTAGAGGGCGTCATGGATCCGTCTCGGAGGCTCATCCCGCGTCTGTCGCCTCAGCAGGCGAGAGCCCTCATCAGCAGAGGCGTCGCGTCAGGTGGAATGATTCCGAAGATAGAGGCGTGCATCCGCGCGCTGCCCCACGTTGTCTCCGCGCACATCGTGGACGGCCGGAAGCCCGGCGCCCTCCTGGGGGCTCTGGGCGCAAGCACAATGGGCACTCGAATAGGCTGAGAGGAGAGCTAGATGACATCACCCTTCAGAGGTTTCGGCGGCTCATCCTTCATGCCACCCACCAACGGGCAATCAATGGTGCCCCCAAACCTGGGGCCGGTGATTCGGTTGGCGGCGTTGGCGGGCGGTATCATCGTCCTGCTGCTGTTGTTGAACTGGTTCAGGAACATCTACACCAACTTCCTCTGGTTCGGCAACCTGGGCTACAGCGATGTCTTCCGCACGATCCTGTTAACGAGGGTCTGGCTCTTCCTACTGGGCGCCGGCATATTCAGCGCCTTCGCGGGCATCAACGTGTTCCTGACGTACCGTTTTGGAAAGCCGCCGGCGGTTGCGCCCCTGCCCGATGAGACGCTGCGCCTGCTGCGCCCGGCGACTCTCATTGGCGCCTCGCTTGTGGTCCTGCTGGCAGCCCTGATCTTCGGCGCGTCCGCAGCGGGGCGCTGGGAGACCATCTTGGGGTTCCTGAACGCCACGACCTTCGGCATCGTGGACCCCCAGTTTGGCCGCGACATCGAGTTCTACGTCTTCAAACTCCCCATTTTCCACCTGGTCCAGGGATGGATGCTGGGGGCCGTGGTTGTGTCCCTCCTGTTCTCCATGGGCATGTATTTCGTGCACTTCAGCCTGCGCGGCGCAGTGTTCACCTTCACCAACCCAATCCGCATCCACCTCTCCATCCTGGGCGCTCTCATCCTCTTCATCCTGGCCTGGGGCTACTGGCTGGACGTCTTCGATCTGGTCTTCTCGAGCGCCGGGGCCGTGGTCGGCGCCACGTACACGGACGTGAGCGCTCGCATGCCCGCACTGCGGATCCTCATGGCGGTGGTCGCCCTGGGGGGGATTATTCTCCTGGCCAATGCGTTCATCTTCCGGAATGTCCGCCTCATAGTCGGCATCATCATCCTGTGGCTGGGCGCCCTCATCATCCTCAACGGCCTCTTGCCCAGCGTTGTACAGCGCATACAGGTGAACCCCAACGAGCTGCGGCGGGAGGCGCCCTACATCGAGCGCAACATCGAGATGACGCGGGCCGCGTTTGGTCTGGACCGCATCGAGGAGAGGAACTACCCGCTCGCCCCGGGCGCTGCCGTGACGCAGTCCCTGGTGAGCGCGAACCGGGAAACGGTGGACAACATCCGCCTGTGGGACTACCGGCCCTTCCGCTCCCTGGTGAACCAGATCCAGTTCCACCGCCTCTACTACACGTTCCCCAACGCCGACGTGGACCGTTACCTCATTGAGGAGAACGGGGAGACGAGGATGCGCCAGGTGATGCTGGCGACCAGGGAGCTGGATGCCGACAACCTGCCGGAAGAGGCGCAGAACTGGGTGAACCGCAAGCTCCAGTTCACCCATGGCTACGGTGCGGTCATGGCGCCGGTGACCGAGGTCACCGAGGAGGGGCGTCCGGTCTTCTTCCTCAAGGACATCCCGCCGGACGACAGCGTGATCGCCTTGGAGCGGCCCGAGGTCTACTACGGCGAGAGCCGGGAGGAATTCGTTATCGTCAACTCCAATCAGGCGGAGCTGGACTTCGAGCCGGAGGTGGGGGATCCGATATACCAGGCCTACCAGGGCTCCGGCGGCGTGCAGCTCAGCAGCTTCTTCCGGCGCGTCGCCTACGCGCTGCAGTTCCGGGACTTCAACGTGCTCATCAGCGGCGAGATAAACTCGCAGAGCCGGGTCCAGTACCACCGCACGATAGCGGAGCGGATCCTGACCGTGGCGCCCTTCCTCATCCTGGACTCGGACCCCTACATCGTCATCAGCGAGGGTAGGCTCTTCTGGATCCAGGACGCCTACACGACAACGGACCGGTACCCGTACTCGACGCCCTTCCAGGGACGGATCAACTACATCCGCAACAGCGTCAAGGTGGTCCTCGACGTGTACAACGGCGATCTGGACTTCTACGTCGCTGAACCGGAGGACCCGCTCATCATCACCAAGCAGAAGATATTCCCCGTCCTGTTCAAGCCGCTGGACGCCATGCCCCCGGACCTGCGGACCCACATCCGGTACCCACAGGACCTCTTCTCCATTCAGGCGGAGCAGTACCTGACCTACCACATGACGGACCCCACCGAGTTCTTCAACAAGGCGGACCAGTGGAGCGTGCCCCAAGAGCTCCTCAGAGGCACATTCCAGCCCATGGAGTCCTACTTCCTAAACATGCGCCTGCCCGGAGAAAAGCGCGACGAGTTCGTCCTGTTGCTCCCCTTCACGCCCAAGGACAGGGAGAACATGGTGGGCTGGCTGGCCGCCCGCAGCGACGGTGAGGAGTACGGCAAGCTAGTCTCCTTCGCCTTCCCTAAGGGCATCGAGATCAACGGCCCGGCACAGGTGGAGAAACGGATCAGCCAGGACTTCGAGATCAAGCAGCAGCTCACCCTCCTCTGCCCGGAGGGCGGCGAGGTCAGCTGTATCCGGGGCAATCTCCTGGTCATCCCCATGGAGGAGGACGAGGGGGACAACCGGATCCTCTACGCCGAGCCCCTCTACCTGCAGGTGGAAACCGGCGACCGGACCTTCCCCGAGCTGAAGCGAGTCATCCTGGCCGACGGCTCCCAGGTGGCCATGGAGGGCACCCTGGACCAGGCCATCGCGGCCCTTACCGGGGAGGAGCGGCCCTTGCCCGCCGCGCCGCCGTCCGGCGCCGCGCAGCCGGCCGATCGGCCCACGGGCGACCTGGCCGACGCACTGCGGCGGGAGCTGACCGGCGTCAATGCAGCCTTCGAGTCGCTGCAGCGGCAGATCACTGAGCTGCAAAGAGCCCTTCGGGACCTGCAGGACTTGGCCGAGGGAAGGGTGCAATGAGCCAGTGGATCGACCAGGAGAGCCGCTACTACATGCACACGGGCAGGCGGCAGCCCGTGGTCCTGACGCGTGGCCAGGGGACCCGCGTCTGGGACGACGACGGCAAGGAGTACTTGGACTTCGTCGCCGGGTGGGCCGTCAACACCCTTGGACACTGCTCGCCGGTCCTGGTGGAGGCGATAAAGGAGCAGGCCGAGACCCTGATCCAGACGTCCAACCAGTTCTACACCGTGCCCCAGCTCAAGCTGGCCGAGCTGCTGGTGAAGCACAGCGCCCTGGACAAGGTCTTCTTCTGCAACAGCGGCGCGGAGGCGATAGAGGGCTCCATCAAGCTGGCGCGCAAGTACGGCAGGCAGCGCCTCAACGGCGCCTTTGAGATCATCGCCGCCGACAACTCGTTCCACGGCCGCACCCTCACCGCGGTCACGGCCACCGGCAATCCGCACTACAACGAGCAGTTTGCGCCCCTGCCGCCGGGCTTCGTCCACGTGCCCTTCGGCGACCTCGACGCCCTCATGGGCGCCACGTCCGATAGCACCTGCGCCGTGCTGCTGGAGCCCGTGCAGGGCGAAGGAGGCGTCAACGTCCCACCCCCCGACTACCTTCGCGGCGTCCGTGACTGGTGCGATCAGAAGGGAATCCTGCTCATGCTGGACGAGATCCAAACGGGAGTCGGGCGGCTGGGGACGCTCTTTGGATATGAACAGTTCGGCATCGAGCCCGACGTCATGGCCCTGGCGAAGGGCCTAGGCGGGGGTGTGCCCATCGGCGCCTTCCTCACCAAGGAGCACTGCGACATCCTGGAGCCCGGCGACCACGGCACTACCTTTGGAGGCAACCCCCTGGCCTGCGCGGGTGCCTACGCCATCTTCCGCTACGTGGTCGAGGAGCAGCCGGTTGAGCCCGGCGGATCCGGTGTCGCCGCGCACGCGGAGCGGATGGGGGAGCGGATGCGAGCGGGCCTGGAGGCCATCCGCGCGCGCCACGAGACCGTTGTGAAGGAGGTCCGCGGCATGGGCCTGCTCCTAGCGCTGGAGTTTCACGAAGAGATCGCTCCGAAGGCCGTGGCCGCCTGCAACGGCGAGGGGCTGCTGCTCAACCCCGTGCGTCCCAACGCGCTGCGCTTCATGCCCCCTCTGAACATCTCAGCGGATGAGGTTGATGAGGGCGTGGCGCGGCTGGACCGGGCCCTCGCCAGCCTGTAGACCGGCGCGGGCGCGCACCTGAAGGGACACGAATGGCTTCCGAAAAAGAGAAAATCGTCCTTGCGTACAGCGGTGGACTGGACACGTCCGTCATCCTCCACTGGCTCGTCAGCCGCGGGCATGAGGTTGTCGCATTCACGGCCAACCTGGGCCAGGACGAGGACATGGAGACTGTCCAGGAGCGCGCCTATGAGACCGGCGCCTCCAGGGTGTACGTGGCAGACCTGCGGGAGGAGTTCGTCACGGGCTTCATCTTCCCCGCCATTCAGGCCAATGCGGTGTACGAAGGGCGCTATCTGCTGGGCACCTCCCTGGCCCGTCCCCTGACCGCGATGGCCCAGGTGGACACGGCGCTGAAGGAGGGGGCGCAGGCGTTGGCCCACGGGGCCACCGGCAAGGGCAACGACCAGGTCCGCTTCGAGTTCACCTACAGCTTTCTGGCGCCGGAGCTCCAGGTATACGCGCCATGGCGCGACCCGGAGTTCCTTACGCAGTTCCAGGGCAGGCCCGACCTGCTGCGGTACGCCCGCCGCCACGGCATCTTGGTTAAGGCCACGCGAAGGAAGCCGTGGAGCAGCGACCCGAACCTGATGCACGTCAGCTACGAGGCCGGGCTGCTGGAAGACCCCGCACGAAGGGCGCCCGAGAGCATGTTCAACATGACACGCTCGCCGCGGCGGGCGCCAAACCGGGAGACTGAGATCGAGATCACCTTCGAACAGGGCGTCCCAGTGCGCGTGGTCAACACCAGCGAGGGCGCCGCCACGGATACCCCGCTGTCCCTTTTCGCCCACCTGAACGAGCTTGGCGGGGTCAACGCCATCGGGCGCGTGGACATGGTGGAGAACCGCTACGTCGGCATCAAGTCCCGGGGCGTGTACGAAACCCCCGCCGGCACGATCCTCCAGACCGCGCACCGGGACCTGGAGGGCATCACTATGGATCGGGAGGTCATGCACCTCCGCGACTCCCTGATCCCCAAGTTCTCCGAGCTGGTCTACTACGGCCTCTGGTACTCTCCGGAGATGGACCTGCTGCGGGCATTCATGAATTTGAGCCAGGCGCACGTGACGGGCAGCGTGACCCTAGGGCTGTACAAGGGAAACGTGATGGTGAAGTCCAGGACCTCTCCGGTCTCTCTGTACAACCAGGACCTGGCCAGCATGGACCGCTCCGGCGGGTTCAACCCCCTGGACTCCACGGGCTTCATTCGCACCCACGCCATGCGCCTCCGCAGCAGCGCGCTGCGGGCGCGGCAGAGTAGAGCGGATGCGTAGGGCTCGCCCGGACCCCGGCTGCCACGCGGGCGCGGTCGCAAACGAGCCCCATTCCGCGGAGTTGCTGACGCTGTGATGGGACCAAACACGCCCCACGGCTACACCGTCTCCCTCCACTACGACCGGCGGTTGTACCGGCAGGACATCGCTGGCTCCATCGCCCACGCACGCATGCTCGCCAAGCAGGGCATCATCACCGGCGACGAGGCCGAACGCATCGTCGCGGGGCTGGGCGACATCCGACGGGAGATAGAGGACGGCACCTTCCCCTGGCGGCCCGAGCTGGAAGACATCCACATGAACATCGAAGCGCGCCTCACGGAGCGCATCGGCGAGGCGGGGGGGAAGCTGCACACGGCGCGCTCCCGCAACGACCAGGTGGCGACGGACCTACGCCTCTATGTCAAGGAGACCATTACAGAGGGCTTGTCTCGCATCCGCTCCGCGCAGCAAGCCCTGGTAGACCAGGCGGAGGCCCATCGGACGGCTATCCTGCCGGGGTACACCCACCTCCAGCGGGCCCAGCCCGTCCTCCTGGCACACCACCTGCTGGCCTACTTCCAGATGCTTCAGCGGGACGCTCAGCGGTTCCGGGAGGCCCGCGCCCGCGCCGACGTGCTCCCCCTGGGCAGCGGCGCCCTTGCCGGGTCGCCCTACCCACTTGACCGCGAGTGGGTGGCAGCCGAGCTGGGTTTCGCCGGCGTTTCGGAGAACAGCATGGACGCCGTCTCGGACAGAGACTTCGTGCTGGACTATCTCTACGCCGCCGCCGTGACCATGACCCACCTGTCGCGCTTGGCGGAGGAGCTGGTGCTCTGGTCGACCGAGGAGTTCGGCTTTGTGCGGCTGGCCGACGAGTACACAACGGGCAGCAGCATGATGCCGCAGAAGCGCAACCCGGACTTCGCGGAGCTGGGCCGGGGGCGATCGGGACGGGTCTACGGCCGCCTCATGGGTCTGTTCACCACCCTCAAGGGCCTGCCACTCACCTACAATCGAGACCTCCAGGAGGACAAGGAGGCGCTATTCGACACCGTCGACACCCTTCTGCCCACCCTGGATGCGTTCCAGGGTATGCTCGCGGGCGTCCGGTTCGACACGGAGCGCATGCGCTCGGCGGCCGGGAGGGGCTACGTCCTGGCCACGGACCTGGCCGACTACCTGGTCAGGAAGGGAACGCCCTTCCGCGAGGCCCACGGCGCCGTCGCGCAGCTCACCCGCTACGCGCTGGAGCAGGGCAAGGGATTCGAGAAGCTCGCTCTCGACGAGTACAAGAGGTTTTCGGACCGCTTCGAGCAGGATG
This sequence comes from Dehalococcoidia bacterium, assembly GCA_965197715.1. Lineage (GTDB taxonomy): Bacteria > Chloroflexota > Dehalococcoidia > Lucifugimonadales > UBA1127. The sequence goes on along the minus strand of OZ240224.1, from coordinate 243,865 downwards.
TATTCGAGATTACCATCGAGTCCTCGGTGGCGGGCCGCGACGTTCCAGGCGGCACGGCCCCCGGTCGAGTTCAGGCGGCGTTGGAAGCTGCCAGGCGGTCGCTGCAACAGACACTCTGAGCTGTGAGCCGGTACATGCAAGGAGGGAGCTTCATGGAGCCGTCTTCACGCCCCCTGACCCATCCGGGAAGCCTGGAGGAGGCCGTACGCCAGGTCATTCAGGACAACACGCGGATGGACTATACGTACCAGCGGCTCGTCGTTGAGACGGAGAACGGGCAGGCGTCGAACCTGCGCGTCGCCTGCAGCAGGGTCATCAGCAGCCCCGCTGGCTTGCAGGAGACGGAGGAGGCCCTGGGCGGACTGCCGCAGCTGCTGACCATCGAGGACTTCGTCAGCCGTTGGGGCACGGAGTGGGGCTTTGACGAGACGGACGTGCAGCTTGCCCAGGAGGGGGCGGAGTACTACGACGCCGTCGCGGGTTCCACGCGCTTCTTTGCCGCCGAGGACGCGGCGCTTGCGCCGGCCGCTGGGCCGTCGCACCGCCCCTCGGAAACCGGGGCCCGGATCAAGCTGGCGCCCTCCATCCTCTCCGCGGACATCGCACGGCTGGGAGAGCAGGTGGCGGAGGCGGTCGAAGCCGGCGCCGACTACATTCACGTGGACGTCATGGACGGCCACTACGTGCCCAACCTCACCTTCGGCCCGCTGGTGGTGGAGGCGCTCCGCCCCCTGACCCAGCTCCCCTTGGACGTGCACCTCATGGTGGAGGCGCCGGACCGGATAATCCCGGATTTCGCCAGGGCCGGGGCGAGCATCATCACCGTTCACCCCGAGGCGTGCCGCCACCTCCACCGCACCATCCAGAACGTGAAAGAGGCGGGTTGCAGGGCCGGCGTAGCCCTGAACCCCGGCACCTCACTCAACGCCGTGGACGAGGTGCTGCCGGACCTGGACCTAGTGCTGGTGATGACGGTGAACCCCGGCTTCGGGGGCCAGAAGTTCATCGAGTCGGTGTTGGGCAAGGTGAAGCGGCTCCGCGGCATCCTGGACGACAACGGCTACACGGCGGAGCTGGAGGTGGACGGGGGCATCAATGCAGAGACGGCGCCCAGGATCGTTGCCGCAGGCGCCAGGGTCCTCGTGGCGGGCTCGGCCGTATTCAACCACCGCGAGAGTGTGACGGCGGCGCTGGGGCGCATCCGCCAGAGCGTCGGCTGGTAGTCCCGGGGCGTCTTGGGGGGCGAGGTAGTGAAAGGGAAGCGGGGGTCGGAGACCCTGGAACCCCGCCGCCGCCCTGGATTCCCGCTTTCGCGGGTCGCTGGCGCGACGGCCATGCAGGGGAGGGTCGTGGGGTCGCCACGGGGGTGGCACAGGGCGTAAGGGAGGGAGCCCACGCCTCCCTGCCACCCTGGATTCCCGCCTGCACGGGAATGACGGGTCGCTAGCGCGACGGCTTTGTGGGTGAGGGTTGTGGGGCCGCCACGGGACTAGCGTGGGGAGGCGACCGCTTATCTTGCCGGAATCAGGCGCGAACCTTGGCTTTGGGCAGCTTGTACTGGCTCCGGATGCACCGGGTACACGCCTTGACGCGGACCCGCGCGCCGTCTCGGTAGAAGGTCGCGGCGTGTATGTTGGGCAGCCACGTCCTCTTGGTACGGTTCTTAGCGTGGCTGACGTTGTTGCCGAAGGTGACGTGTTTGCCGCAGATACCGCACATTGCCATTGTTCAGACCTTTGACGAGGACTCAAACCGACCGTTACAATCCAGCTTGTACGATAGCACGCCAACCCCCATGTTGCAAGGTGACGCGCTGCCCGTGCATGCTTGACGAGTTGAAACCCTTTGGACAGGTGATGTGCCTGCCATGACGACACCCCCCACGGCACTGGACGCCGACGCTCTCCACGGCATACTCGACGCCGGCGCGCTGGCCCTGGAACGCAACGTCGAGGCCGTCAACGCGCTCAACGTGTTTCCCGTCCCTGACGGTGACACCGGCACCAACATGCTCCTTACGATCCGCGCAGTCCAGCAGGAGCTGGCCAAAGACACCCGCGAGAGTCTGGGGGGCGCCGCCCGGCTCATGGCACGCGGCGCCCTGCTGGGGGCGCGGGGAAACAGCGGCGTCATCCTGTCCCAGTTCCTGCGCGGCCTCTCCCGCCCACTGGAAGACCACGGCGAGGCCGGCCCGGAACTAACAACCCTGGCCTTCCAGGAGGGCGCCGCCGCGGCCTACAAGGCGGTGAGCGAACCCGTGGAGGGCACGCTGCTGACCGTCGCGCGGCGGACGGCGGAGGCCATGAGGGACTCCATCCAGGGTGGCGAACCGGACCTGGTGGAGCTGTTCGAGACTGCCCTAGCCAGCTGCCGTAAGGCGGTGCTCCAGACACCGGACCAGCTGCCCGTGCTCAAAGAGGCCGGCGTTGTGGACGCCGGCGGGCAGGGCTTCGCCATTATGCTGGAGGCCGCACTCCGCTACCTGCAGGGAGAGGACGCGGGCACCGTCCACATCGAGACCGTCCAGCCCCTGTCGCAGGTCACCGAGAGCTTCCTCGAGGCCGCCGAGTCCGAGCTGTACGGCTACTGCACACAGCTCCTCGTCAGCGGCACGGCCTTGGACCCCGATGCCCTCCGCGCCCAACTTAGCGTCCTGGCCAGCTCCACCGTGGTCATCGGGGACGACACGATGGTGAAAATCCACGTCCACACATTCGACCCCGGGGCCATTCTGAGCCTCGGTACGGCGGTGGGCACCCTCAGCAGTGTGACCATCGAGAACATCGATGAGCAGCACCAGGAGTTCCAGAAGGCGCGCCGCCAGGAGACTCCCATGGCACCCCTGGGCGTGGTGGCGGTCGCCTGGGGTCAGGGCATCGAGGGGCTGTTCCGGAGTCTCGGGACGGGTCATGTCGTCGTCGGCGGCCAGACCATGAACCCCAGCTGCCAGGAGCTCCTGGACGCCGTCGAGTCGCTGAGGGCGGAGACGGCCCTGGTGCTCCCCAACAATCCCAACATCATCCCTACGGCCCACCAGGCCGCGGGGCTCAGCTCCACACCCCTGCGCGTCGTTGAGACGCGCAACATTCCCCAGGGCGTCGCGGCAATGCTGGCGTACAACCCCGAGATGGACGACGCCGCCAACGCCGCAGCCATGCAGGGCGCCGCGGCGTCCGTGCGCGCCGGAGAAGTCGTAACCGCGGTGCGCGACGCCACGGTCGACGGTAGAGCGGTGCGCGCCGGCGACGTGATGGGGACCCTGGAGGGCGACCTCGTCGTCTCCGGGCCGCAGCGTCAGGAGGTGCTGGGCGCCCTGGTCCAGCACGCCGGTGCCGTCGAAGGTTCTCTCATCACCCTCTATTGGGGCGGCGAGACCACCGAGGCCGAAGCCGACGAGGCGGCCCTCCACCTCCAGGACCGCTGTCCTGGGGTCGACGTGGAGCTGGTCCATGGCGGCCAGCCCTACTACCACTACCTGGTGTCCATCGAGTGAGACAGCCCCCTGGCAGCTCGAACGAGCGGGCTGGTTTGGGGCCGACGTAAAGGAGTGCGATGACCGTTCGCGTTGTGACAGACAGCACTGCAGACCTGCCGCCCGACCTTGCCGCGGAACACGGGATCACCGTGGTGCCCCTCAACCTGCACTTCGGCCAGGAGACCTACCTGGACGGCATAGACATCACGGCGGACCAGTTCTACCAGCGCCTCACGTCCGGCCCTCAGCTTCCGAAGACCTCCCAGCCATCGGTTGGGGCCTTCATGGAGGTGTACGAGGGTCTGCGGGAGGGGGCGGAAGGCATCGTGTCCGTGCACATATCGGCGAAGCTCAGCGGGACGTGCAACTCAGCGATTCAGGCAAAGGCCGAGCTGTCGGAAACCGTCGCTGTTGAGATCGTAGACACGCAGCTGGCGTCCCTGGGGCTTGGACTCGCGGCCCTGGCGGCGGCGCGAGCGGCCCAAGCCGGCGCCGGGCTCGTGGAAGTCGCAGCCGAGGCGCGGCGCGCGGCGGATGAGACTTCGGTCCTCTTCATGGTGGACACGCTTGAGTACCTGCAAAAGGGTGGGCGTATCGGCAAGGCTGCTGCCTTCTTTGGAGGGCTCCTCAACGTGAAGCCCCTCCTGACAATCCACGAAGGCGAGGTGCACCCGGTGGAGCGGGCCCGTACCCGGAGCAAGGCTATGGGCCGTTTGGAGGAGATGCTCCAGGCTGAAGCGCCCATTCAGCAGCTTGCGGTCATGTATACCACGACACCCGACGACGCCAACGCCGTGGCCCAGCGAAGCGCATGGTTGGTCGCGCCGGAGCAGCCCATCATTGGAAGGCTGGGCGCCGTCGTCGGCACCTACGCCGGGCCGGGGCTCCTCGGCGTGGCGCTGAGGAAGGCGCGCTAGGGCGCCGGACGGCGGAGGTCCTTCACTCCCGGATGGGCTTGGCGGTCGCCGGCGGTCGCTGCGCGACGGGTTTGTGGGGGGATGCCCCGCGCCACCACTCTGGATTCCCGCTTTCGCGGGAATGACGGAGTGGGAGGGGCGGGGTGGACGGGGGGCTACGCCTCGGCCCAGGCGAGCTCTCCCTTGGCGCCAAAGAAGCGCCCCGTCACGTCGCGGGGCTTGGTGAGGACGGTCAGCGTAGCCTCCGCCGAGGTCCGCGGGTCCCCGGGCGCGTCCGGCGACATGTCCGTCCGCACCCAGCCCGGCGACAGGGCGTTTACGGCGACCCTCCCGGCAAGCTCCCCGGCAGTGGCGATGGTCATGGCGTGGAGGGCGACCTTGGAGACGCCGTACACGCCGCGGAGCCGAGGGGAGAAGACGCCCGACGTCGATCCCACGTTCACGATGCGGGGGTCGTCAGACTGCAGCAGAAGGGGCAGCAACCGCTTGGTGCACAGGTACGGCCCAGACACGTTGATACGCATGGTGTCGAAGAAGACCGCATCGGGGCGGTTGGTGAGCTCGTTCTCATCATCGGAATAGACGCCTGCGTTGTTGACCAGGATGTCCAGCCTTCCCCACTCTTGCCGCACCCACGCGGCCACCCGGTCCACGTCTTCGACTGCGGAGACGTCGGCGGCCAGCGTGGCAAGCCCTGGCAGCTCCCGACGCGCGCCCTCAAGCTTGGCGGCGTCCCGGGAGACGGCCAGCACGTGCGCTTCCTGCTCCAGGAGAATCTTGCAGATCTCGAAGCCGATGCCCCGGCTCCCTCCGGTTACCACGGCGGTCTTGCCCGTGAGCGCCACGCTGTCACCTCCCGGCACGTCTGGCCGCCCCACGCTATCAGCCGCGCCGGAGCGAGTCAACCGCGCGTACGGGGCCCTCGGTTGACCCTGCTGATTGGGCGCGCTACCATCCCTATGTACTTCTGCGCAGCCCCCATTGGCGGGCTGCCTGCCCCGCTGCGAATACCGGCGTGAAAGTGAACGCATGAGAGTCCCACTCTCCTGGCTCAAGGAATACGTGCCCGTGACCATGCCCGTGGCGGAGCTGGCTCACCGCCTCACCATGGCCGGCATCGAGGTCGGCGCCGTGGAGCAGGTGGGCGGCACCTGGCAACACTGCTACGTGGGCCGCGTCCTGAGCGTCGACCCCCATCCCAATGCCGACCGACTCTCGCTCTGCACCGTGGATATCGGCGCGGAGCAGAAGCGCGTCGTCTGCGGCGCCCCCAACGTTGCCGCGGAGCAGCGGATCGCCTTCGCGGAGGTGGGCGCTACGCTCTACGACACCCACTCTGGCAGGGTGGAGACGCTCAAGGCGGCCAGGATTCGCGGCGAGGTCTCCGAGGGGATGATCTGCTCCGAGATTGAGCTGGGCATTGGCGACGATCACACCGGCATTCTGGTGCTCCCGCCGGACGCGCCCATCGGCACGCCCTTGGGGGAGTACCTGGGCGACGCCGTCCTGGACCTGGAGGTTACGGCCAACCGCGCCGACTGCTTCTCCATGCTGGGAGTGGCCTACGAAGTGGGCGCGTTTTCCGGCGCGTCCGTGCAGATGCCGGACCTCTCCTATCCCGAGGCCGGGGCCCCCATCGAAGAGCAGGCCGCCATCGAGGTCTGGGACGCGGAGCTGAGCCCGCGCTACACCGCAAGCCTCGTCACCGGCGTTCGTGTGGCGCCCTCGCCCCAGTGGATGCAGGACCGCATCATCAAGGGCGGGCTGCGGCCCATCAACAACATAGTTGACATAACGAACTACGTGATGCTGGAGTATGGGCAGCCCCTCCATGCCTTCGACTTCGAGAAGGTGAAGGGGCGCAAGATCATCGTGCGGCCCGCAGCCCCCGGCGAGACCATCCGAAGCCTGGACGGCGTCGAGCGGAAGCTGGCGCCCCCCATGCTGGTCATCGCCGACGAGCGCGATCCCGTGGGCCTGGCCGGCGTCATCGGCGGCGCAAACAGCGAGGTCGCCGGCGACACCACCGCGGTCCTCGTGGAGTCCGCCAGCTTCCACGCCCTCAACACGCGGCGCACCGCCGACGCCCTGGGCGCACGCACCGAGGCCTCCGTGCGCTTCGAGAAGGGCCTGCGGCCCGAGCTGCCGCCCACCGCGCTCCGGCGGGCGACGCAACTCATCCTGGAGCTGACCGGCGGCACTGCAGCCAGGGGCATAGTCGACGTCTACCCCGGCAGGCGTGAGTCCACACCCCTCAGACTGACCTCGGCGCGGTTGGAGAAGGTCCTGGGGCTCAAGGTCCCCCAGAGCGAGGTAGTCCGGGCCCTGGCCTCCCTGGGATTCGAGCCAAGGGCGGCTGCGGAGGGCGCCGTGGACGTCGCCGTGCCCCCCTGGCGCGCCGACATCAGCATGGAGGACGACCTGGTAGAAGAGGTGGCGCGGGTCACGGGTTATGACGAGCTACCCACCGTTATGCTCGCGACGCCCATTCCCTACCACCAGCCCGACCCGCCCCTGGAGCTCAAGGAGCGGGTGCGCGACCTCCTGGCGGGCGCCGGATTCCAGGAGACGGTCTCCTACCCCCTGGTCAGCGACGAGCTCCTGCGGCGCGGGGGCAACCCCGTCGAGGACGCGGGCCGGTCGCACCTGCGGCTCTCCAACCCCATGAGCCTGGAGCACGTGTGGCTGCGCCAGGACCTGAGGGCCAGCCTCCTTTCGACATTGGCAGCCAACTGGCGCCACGAGGAGGGCCCCATCAGGCTCTTCGAGGTCGGGCGGGGCTACGTTCCCCGCAGCGGACAGGAGAGCGACGGCCAGCGCAATCCCGGACGTAGCGCCGTCGATGAGCGCCAGTTCGCGGCCGGCGTTCTCATGGGGCCGGCGACGGCGCCGTCCTGGCACCAGGGCGGCGAGTCCCTGGACTTCTTCGACGCAAAGGGCGCCGTGGAGGGGCTGCTGCAGAGGCTGCACGTCCGGGGAACATTCGATGCGGCAGACGACCCACTCTTCCTGCCCGGCAGAGCGGCGCGCATCCTCGGCGGCGGAAGAGCCGTTGGAATCGTGGGTGAGGTGCACCCATCGGCCCTGGAACGGTTCGACGTTTCGGAAGGACCCGTGGCCTACTTCGAGCTGGACCTGGCCGCCCTGCTGCAGACCGCGCCCCAGGGTCCCGTCCGCTTCCGGCCGCTGCCACGCTTTCCGGGGGCGCTCCGGGACCTGGCGCTCCAGGTGGCCGTTGACGTTCCTGCGGCCCGGGTCCAGGAGACTATCGAGAAGCACCGGTTGGTGGCCGAGGCAACTCTCTTCGACGTCTACGCCGGGAGCCAGGTGGCTGCGGGCGTCCGCTCCCTGGCCTTCCGCGTGCTCTTCCGGGCGCCGGACCGCACCCTGACGGCCGAGGAGGTCGGCCGCGCGCTGGAGCAGCTCTTGGCCAACCTGGACCGAGAGCTCGGGGCTGTGCAGAGGCAGGGATAAGCAGCGCGCGCCGGGCGCTTCGCCACCGTACGCAGTCTGAGCGGAGAGGGGGACGATGACGACGCACGCACACCACCACAGTCACTACCACGCGGACATGCTCAGCGTGGAAGACGCCTTGGAGCGCATCCTGGGCTACTTCTCCGTTCTGGAAACCGAGGACGCGCCGCTGCTGGAAGCGCTGGGCCAGACCCTGGCAGAGGACATAGACGCGCCCTTCGACATTCCGCCGCTGGCCAACTCCGCCATGGACGGCTTCGCGGTGCGCCATGAGGACGTCGCCGGGGCGGGCCCGGAGTCGCCGCGGACCCTGCCCGTCATCGGCCAGGTTGCGGCGGGCCAGCTTCCGGACCGGCGCGTAACGCCGGGCACGGCCATTCGCATCATGACGGGCGCGCCCATTCCTGAGGGCGCGGACTCCGTGGTGCCCTTCGAGGAGACCGACGAGGTGGAGCGGAAGGCGGCGGGCATGGGCCTCGAGGAGATCGCCATTCGCTCCGGCGCCGACCTGGGCGCCAACGTGCGCCCCGCGGGCGAGGACGTGACCAAGGGAGAGCGAGTCCTGGAGAGCGGTGCCGTCCTCCGGCCGTCGGAGCTGGGGGTGCTGGCCTCCCTGGGGCGCACCCACGTCCGCGCGGTCCGGCGGCCCCGCGTCGCCATCCTGGCCACGGGAGACGAGCTGATGGCGCCGGGCCAGCACGTCGAGCCGGGCAAGATCTACGACTCCAACAGCTACAGCATCGCGTCATCCGTGCTGCGGTACGGCGGCGTCCCCCATCTCCTCGGCATCGCCCGGGACAACCTGGAGGATATGAACAGCAAGCTCGAGACCGGCTTGGACGCCGACATGCTCCTGACCTCGGCGGGCGTCTCCAAGGGCGATTACGACTTTGTGAAGGACGTCCTGCAGGAGCGCGGCGAGGTAACCTTCTGGTCCGTGCGCATGCGCCCCGCCAAGCCCCTGGCCTTCGGCCAACTCAACGCGCCCGGCGGACGAAAGGTGCCCCACATCGGCCTTCCCGGCAACCCCGTCAGCGCCATGGTGGCCTTCGAGCAGCTCTGCCGCCCGGCCATCCTCAAAATGCTGGGACGGGAGGTGTTCGCCAAGCCCACCGTCGAGGTGACCCTCAAGGACCCCATCGTCAACTTCGACGGGCGCAGGGTGTATGCTCGTGCGATAATCACCCGGGAGAACGGACGGCTCTATGCGTCGCTGACGGGACCCCAGGGGAGCAACGTCCTCAGCTCCATGAGCAGGGCCAACGGCCTGGCTATCTGCCCCGAGGACGTGCCCGAGATGAAGGCTGGCGAAACGGTCCAGGCCCAGATGTTGGACTGGCCTGAGGAGGTGTCGTTCTAGCATGCCGGAGCAAGGTGTTGGAGACAGGACGCACGGCGAAGAGACCAGGGAACAGCCCAAGTACGTTATCGACCCCCAGTGGTATGAAGAGCGCGGCGTCGACCTGGCGCAGCTGGTCTCGCTCCGCCGGTGCGGGGACTGCGCGGGGGTGGAGTTCCCGCCCAAGGGCGCCGCACGGAGGAGAAGGGCCAAAAAGGGCGCCGCGGCGTCCACTGCCTCCGCCTCCTGGGAGGCGGGGATGCGAGCCATCCATGCCTGCTGCTCAACAAAGACCGGCTACGTCACCGCCGAAACCGGGCTGATGGAAGCCGTATTCCGGCTGCTGCTCCAGAACGCCAACCAGCCCATGTCCGCCGACCAGCTCCACGATATGATCACGGAAAGCTGGGCCGAACTGGACTACCTCCGCAGCACCAGCGTCACTGCCCTCGCGCGGATTCTGGAGCGCCAGAGCTCCTACGGCATCCGAACCGCCACCAACGCGGAGCTCAGGAGGTGCGCCTCCTGAGCCTGGGGGTGACGCGCTCACCTGTCGTGGGGTCGCCACGGCGGGTCGCTGGCGCGGCCGCTGCGCAAGCCGGTGTCGTTGGGGGCACGGGGGATGCGCCGCCCCGTGGATTCCCGCTTTCGCGGAAATGACGTTGGGGGGGCGGGCGTGTCGGCGCGGGGTGTGGGTGTGGCGATGGGTGACGGCGCAGTTGGCCACGGATCACGGCTGCCGCCGGCACGCAGGACGGCGCGCTCGCCAGGGCCTTCTTGCGGGGAAGCCGGTTGGCCCCGCCCTCCAAGACAGTCCCGGCGCGCGGAGTTCCCGGCTTGGGCCACTACCGCCGGATTGTGAACTCGGAGAAGACGCCGGTTGCCCGGCCCCACTCCTCATCCACTTCACGAACGCGGGCCTTAGAGGGACCGGTCCAGAGGAGCGCGAGCAGGTCGCGCAACGCTGGGATGGGGCCTTCGGCGCGCACCTCTACCGATAGGCCGTCCGGCAGGTTCCTGGCGTAGCCCAAGAGACCCAGGCGCCGGGCGTGGCCGTACACGAAGTCCCGAAATCCGACACGCTGGACGTGGCCGTGGACCACCGCCAGGAGGTGAGCGCGCGGGCCTTCCAACTCAGGGGCCTCTCCAACGGCGGCAGATTGGGGGGCACGGAAGGGCCCGTGAGAGCTCCTGCATCGAGGTGGGAGAGGCTATGCTCTCTCCTCCTCTTCCTCCGCCGGCCGGCGCTTGGGGACGATTCGCTCGGGCTCCGCGGAGTGCGGTAGGATCTGGGCCGGTTGCAGGGTCTTTTGCTTGGACTTCTTGAGCTTCTTCGCCTCGTGCTTCCGGTACTCTCCGCGAGGCATACGCGCCTCCTTGATTAGCAGTGTCCTATGCTAGTCTATCAAGAGCGGCCAGGCTGGTAAAGGACGACGCGGCCATATCCCCGCAAGGCCCTGCAAGCATTGATGTCAGAGCGATACGCAACCGTGGCTAAGGTCTCCGAGCTCCCGCCGGGCGCCGCGCTCGAAGTGTGGGTGGGGGATCTCGTGCTGATCCTCTGCAACGTCAGCGGTGTACTCTACGCCATTGAAGGCGTCTGCACCCATGACGGCGGCCCTCTTGAGGACGGCGAACTGGACGGCTGCGAGATAGAGTGCCCGCGCCACGGCGGCCGGTTCGACGTCCGAAACGGCGCGGCGGTTGCTCTGCCGGCCATGGAACCGGTGCGGTCCTTTCCCCTGCACGTCCGCGGCGATGAGATTGTGGTCGCGTTGGAGGACGCCTAGCGCTCCCGGGCCGGAGGGCGATTTGCCCATGACGCCGCCCGCCGGATATAGTGGGCATGCGGGTCGCCGCCTGTGTGGACGCATCTCGGGAAGTACACTGAGTTCTGCCATGGCGAATCAAAACATGGCGCAGCTGGGCTGGGACGAGATAGGCGAGCTGTACCAGCAGCTAATCTTGGACCACTACCGGCGCCCCAGGAACCAGGCCGCCATCACCGAGCCCGACATCACCGCCGAAGAGACCAACCCCTTCTGCGGCGATGAGGTGGCCCTCCAGGCTGCCACCGTCGACGGGACCATCCAACAGGTAGCAATCCAGGGGCAGGGCTGCTCCATCTCCCAGGCTTCCCTCTCCATGATGTCGGACCTGCTGAAGGGTAGAAGCGTGGAAGAGGCCCAGGCCCTGTCCCACGCATTCAAGGGGCTGATGCGCGATGAAGAGTTGAGCGCGTCGACGCTGGAAGGGCTCGGCGACCTGACCGCCCTGGCCGGCGTTCGCAAGTACCCCATCCGCATCAAGTGCGCCCTCCTGGCCTGGGTCGCCCTGGACGACGGGCTCAACGCTCACCTGACCAGGGTCGCGGTCCAGTCGGAGCGCCAGGGGTGAGCGGTTGATGCAGGGTCTGCTGACCGACTGCCATACGCACCTGGACCAGTACCCCTCATCCGAGCTGGAGGAGGTGGTGGTCCGCGCGCGGCAGGCCGGCGTCGGCGCCATCATCCTGGCCGGGGTCACCCTCGACTCCTCGGCCCGGTGCGTGGCCCTGGCGGAGTCCCATCCCACACTGTTCGCGGGCGTGGGTATCCATCCCATGGACATACGAGAGCCCCTCGATGACAGCGCGTACGCCCGCCTCCGAGAGCTGGCCCAGTCCAGCCCGCGGGTGGTGGCGTTCAGCGAGACGGGGCTGGACTTCGGCGCGGACGGCGCCGACGCCGCTTTGCAGTATCATGCCTTCCGGCAGCAGGTCCGCCTGGCCCGGGAGCTCCGTCTTCCCATCATCTTCCACTCGCGGGAGCTCCCAGGAGACAGAGAGGCGCACCGGGAAGTCTTCCGCCTGCTTCGGGAGGAGCGGGGGTGGGAGGTCGGCGGCATCATGCACTACTTCCAGTCGACGTGGGAAACAGCGCAGGAGTGTATGGACCTGGGCTTCCTCGTCTCCCTGGGGAAGCCGCTGCTCCGGCTGCCTGAGCTCCAAGACGTTGCGGCCAAGCTCCCCCTGGAGGCCATTGTTCTGGAGACCGACGCGGCGCCCCAGCCCTTCAAGGCCAAGCGGGAGAACTGGACGGAGCCCAGGGACACCCGGCTGGTCGCGGAGCGGTTGGCGGAGCTCCGGGGCGTCAGCACCGGCGACATAGCCCGAACCACCAACGACAACCTGATGCGCCTCTACGACCGTATCGGAGCAGCCGGGCCTCGGGCGCTTCTCGCGGAGGCCCTCGAAGGAGGGGCGTAGCCGGCGTTCCGCCGTACGGAGGCGGGGACCCCGCCGCCACCCTGGGTGGCGGCCCTATCGGGGCTGGGTAGGGCCGCCTGTGCTATACTACGCGCTCCACGTCAAAGCCGACGAGCCGGCATGCCACCCAACAAGCAGACACATCGGACCATTCGCATAGCCCTCGCCCAGGTCAACCCAACCGTCGGTGACCTGGAGGGGAATACCCGCAAGGTCTTGGACTACCTGGATCAGGCCAGGGACCGCCGCGCTGACATCGTCGCTTTCCCCGAGCTGGTCCTTACGGGCTACCCTCCCGAGGACCTTCTGTTCAAGCGGGGATTCCTCCACGACAACCGCGCCGCCATGGAGCGGGTGGTCGCGGCCTCCCGCGGCATCGTTGTCGTCACGGGCTTCGCGGACCTGGTCGACGACTCGGTGTACAACGCCGCCGCCGTTGCCTGGGACGGCGCGCTGGTGGACGTGTACCACAAGATCCTTCTGCCCAACTACGGCGTCTTTGACGAGGAGCGCTACTTCAGACGCGGCAACGTCTGCCCCGTGTACACCATCCGCGGCGTCGGCGTGGGGGTGAACGTCTGCGAGGACATCTGGTACGCCGGGGGCCCCGTGCCCGTCCAGCGCAGCGCCGGCGCCGAGGTCATCGTCAACATCAACGGGTCGCCCTTCCACGCGGCAAAGCTCCAGTTCCGCGAAGAGATGCTGGCCTCCCGTGCCCGGGACAACGGCGTTTGGGTCACCTACGTCAACACCGTGGGCGGCCAGGATGAGCTGGTCTTCGACGGCGCCAGCGTGATTCTGGACCCGGACGGAGAGACGGTGGCGCGGGCAGCCCAGTTCCGGGAGGAGCTGCTGGTGGCGGACCTGAACCTGGACGGCGCGTTACCCCAACACCCGCGGCCCCCGGGTGGGCAGGGGGAGGCGGCTGCCGAGCTCCGGGACGTGGGCCAGCCCCGGCGCATCCACGTTTCGGACCCCGGTCCCCCGGTTCATGACAAGATTCAGCCGGTGCGCACGGTCCCTCAGGGCCCCGTCGAGGAGGTCTACCGGGCACTGGTGCTGGGCACGCGGGACTACGTGCGGAAGAACGGGTTTCAGAAGGTCGTCGTCAGCCTCTCGGGAGGCATCGACTCCACGCTGGTCTGCGTCATCGCGGTGGACGCGCTGGGCGAGGAGAACGTCGTGGGCGCGGCCATGCCTTCGCGCTACTCATCGGAGGGCAGCCTGCTGGACGCGCAGGAGCTCGCACGCAACCTGGGCATCCCCCTGCGGGTGCTGCCCATCGAGGGAGCGCACAGGGCATTCGAAGATGCCCTGGACCCCCACTTTGCGGGCGTGCCGCCCAACGTCGCCGAGCAAAACGTCCAGGCGCGCATTCGCGGCAACCTGCTCATGGCGCTTTCCAACAAGTTCGGCTGGCTGGTGCTGACCACCGGCAACAAGAGCGAGCTGGCCATGGGCTATGCCACTCTCTATGGCGACATGGCCGGCGGCTTTGCCGTCATCAAGGACGTGCCCAAGACACTGGTGTACGAGCTGAGCCGCTGGCGCAACGAGCACGGCACACCGGCCAACCCCATCCCGGCCAGCGTGCTGGAGAAGCCGCCCAGCGCCGAGCTGAAGCCGGACCAGCGGGACGATGACGACCTGCCTCCCTACAGCTTGCTCGATCAGGTGCTGGAGGCCTACGTGGAGCAGGACCGCTCCTTCCAGGACATCGTGGGCATGGGGTTCGACCCGGGGGTGGTGGAGCGGGTCATCCGCGCCGTGGACCGGAGCGAATACAAGCGCCGCCAGGCGCCCGCGGGCATCAAGATCACGCCGCGGGCCTTCGGGCGGGACCGTCGTATGCCCATCGTGAACCGCTACAAGGGGTAGGGAGGACTGAAGCGTCGCCTACAGCACCTGTTTCAGCCGGGGGTTGCTGGTTACGCCGGGAATGCGGCCCCGCTTCGCAACGGGCTTGCCGTCCACCTCGTGGATGTCGCCGGTGAAGTCGTTGGGCGGCGCTCCCGCGATGTGCGAGCCAACGCCGAAGCTGTCGACGGGGGAGCCAGCCTCCACGAACGTGCGGATCCGCTCCGGAGTTACGCCTCCGGTGACGATGATGCCGACCTGCTTGAATCCGTGAATGTCCAGATGGGCCCGTACTTCCCGCACGAGGTCCGGCGTAACTCCGCCGCGCTCGGCGGGCGTATCCAGGCGCACGGCGCGCAGCTTGTCCCGGAGGGAGGCAGCCACGCGCAGGCTCTCTTCCACCTCATCCCGGAACGTGTCCACCAGCGCCACGCGCGGGACCTCGGGGGGCATGTGCTTGTCGAAGAGCTGTGTGGCCTTGACCAGATCGCCCACGCAGAGGATGTAGGCGTGGGGCATGGTCCCGGCGGGCGTTACGCTTGCCAGCCTAGCCCCCAGCACGGAGGAGCAGGAGCTGCAGCCACCCACGACGGCGGAGTAGTCCATGATGTGCGCCACGTTGGGGTGGACGTGGCGGGCCCCGAATGAGCTCACGGGGATTTCGCCGGCGGCGTCCACGCACTCCCGCGCCGCCGTGGCCCAGGCCGTGGACTGGCTCAGGATGCCGCAGAGGGCTGTCTCAAAGATGCCGAAGCTGGAATAGGGGGCCGTGACTCGCAGGGACACCTCCTTGGCGGCCACCTCGTCACCCTCTTCGAGAGCCCAGACCTCGCTGTAGCTCTTGGGAAGCACCTGCTTCAGGAGCGTCAGGGACTCCTTGACCCCGCAGAGGAGCCCGGGCCGATGCGGAAAGAACTCCATGGTGACAACGGGATTGACACTCTCGTTGCGGAGCACTGCGGTGGTGCGCTGGAAGTAGACGTCCGCCGTCTCTCCCGTCAGAACCGCAGGCCAGATGGTGAACTCGGGGTCAGCCATTGTTCCTCCGCCGCTGACGGCGCTGCGCCGTCCATGATGGTGCGCAATTGTGGGGCGGGAAGCCGCGCCTGTCAACGTTGCTTCGATCGCCGGGAGGGGCGGCCCGCCTCAGCTCTAGCTCACGCTTGTGCCGTCGTGGTCAGCCTGGCGCCGAGGATCCGCTCCATGTGCCGCAGGGCCCAGTCATGGGCATCAGCGTCGAAGGATGCGACGCAGTCGGAAGGGACCTCGACGGCGTAGTCCCGGTTGCGGGCATCGGCTGCGGTGTGGAGGACGCAGATGTCCGTGCACACGCCGCACACGATGACCTTCTCCGGGCTGAGGGCGCCAAGCCGCCCGGCCAGATCGGTGCCGTAGAAGGCGCTGTAGCGGTTCTTCTCTAGGTGCTCGCCGGCGTAGCCGGCCAGCTCCGGGACCAGCTCCGTCTCGGAGCTCCCCCTGATGCAGTGTGCAGGGAACATCCGGAACTCCAGGTCGTCCGGGGCGTGGGTGTCGTGAACAAAAATGACGTGGGACCCATGCCGCGTCTCACGATCCAGCAGCTGCTGCACATTGGGGATAATGGCGCGGGCGGCGTCTCCGGAGTAGAGGTTGTGCCCGGGCTCCAGGAACCCCCGCAGCATATCGACCACAAGGACCACGTTGGCCATTCTAGTCTCCTCCCTTCCCTGCCGGCTTTACAGGCAGACTCCTCCGACGCACCCACATAGTATTCCCCGGCACCCCGGCATTCAAGGCGCGGGAAGGCCCTCCGCCTCACGTTCTGTCTCCAACCAGAGCCCGTGTCCGTCGCTGGTGAAGTGGACGTCTCCATGGGCCGGCGTGAGCAGGACGCGGCCCTTCGGGAGCCGCTCGCTCAGGCGCTCCAGCGTTATGGGTGCGGGATGGCCAAACCGGTTGTCGCGCCCGGCGCTGACGACCGCCAGAGCCGGCGACACGGCATCGAGGAAAGCCTCCGAGGAAGAGGTGTCGCTGCCGTGGTGTGCGACCTTGAGCACCGCGGCGGCCAGGGGCGCGCGCCGCGCCAGCAGCGACGCCTCTGCCTCGGTGTAGATGTCCGCCGTCAACAGCATCATGACCTCCCCGTATTCCAGGCGCAGCACGACCGCGTTGTTGTTGACGTCGCTTCGAGTCCCGCGAAAGGGCCTCGCACTGGGACTGAGCACGCGGAGCAGCACGCCGTCGCCCAGCCGGATCACCTGGCCCGCCTCGGCTTCCAGCGTGCGGCCGTCGGAGACGTTCCTGCGAAGGGGCTCAGTGCCGTCGGCGTATCCCGGAGCGCCTGTTCCCTGAGGGGGATAGACCAGGAGCCCCACGCGGTAGCGCTCCGTCACCTCCACGAGCCCCTGGAGATGGTCCTGGTGTGCGTGTGTCAGGACGACGACATCCACGGAGCGGTCCCACAGCGGCATTCTGCTCCCCAGGGCTTGCACGGCGCCACGGGGGTCGGGGCCTCCGTCCACCAACACCTGCTTTCCCGACGGTGTGACGATCAGCGTTGCATCGCCCTGGCCCACCTCCAGGAACGTCACGTGCAGCTTGCCGTCGGGGGAGGTCAGGGCGGCGCTCCAGAGGACGCCGGTAACGGCCAGCATGAGGAGCAGCGCCCAGCGCAGGGGGAGCCGGGGGCGCCAGAAGCCCTGGGCGAGGATGGAGAACCGGGCAGGGACCTGCGGGACGTCGTGCAGCAGGCGCGCCAGTGTCCGCCGCCCCAGAAGCAGCAGCATCGCCAGATAGAAGCAACCGACAGCCGCCTGGGTCACGCCGCCCACGTCCACGATAACGCCGGGCACGGACGCCACCGTGCGCACCAGTGCCAGGAGATAGCTCAGCGGCGCCCAGGTTAGCAACCCTGCCATCTGTCCCAGCGGCTGCCAGAGGATGCCCAGGAAGGCGGCGGCGGCGCTGCCCACCAGCATGAGCGGCAGCGCGGGCAATGCCAGCATGGTGACCGGAATGCCCACCAGCGATACGCTGTTGAAGGCGAAGGCAATCAGGGGCAGCGTTCCGATGGTGGCGGCTATTCCCACCGCCAGGGCAGCGTTGAACCCTCGAAGCACTCGTAGGACTCCTTCCTGTCTTCCCAACCGCCCTGCGGCCAGGCTATTGAGTTCATCGGTGATGGGCGCCACCAGCAACACCAGGGACGCCACGGCGGCGAAGCTGAGCTGGAACGAGACGTCCAGCAGCAGCCGCGGTTCCAAGCCCGCCATGATTCCCGCCGCCGCGCCGAGTGCGGGCAGTCCCGCGCTCTGCCTGCCTGACAGTCGCCCACCAAGGTAGAGGCTGCCCATGATGGCAGCCCGCACCACGGGGGGCGCCATCCCCGTGAGGAGGGCGTAGAGCCAGATGGCGCACAGCGGCGTCGCCAGGGCCCAGCGTCCGCCGCCCAAGACGGCGGTGGAGGCGGCCAGCGTCAGAACCAGAAGCACGCCCACGTGCAGCCCCGATATGGCCAGAAGGTGGCCCGTCCCCGTGGTGACGAAGTCCTCCCGAACGCCGGGCCGCAGCTCCGACCGCAGCCCCAGCAGTATGGCCTGGGCCAGGGAGGTCTGAGGCTCCGACAGGCTGCGCCGGAGGCTCTCGGCAAGGCGATGGCGCAGGGCAAAGACCTGCGACACAACCCGGCTGCCCTGCCCCTCTTCCAGCACGGTTGCCGACGGAAAGCCGATGACTGCGTGGATTCCCTGGCGCGCCAGGTATTCGGGGTAGTCAAGGCCGGCGAGCTCGGGCGGGGCCCCCAGCCGGCCGCACAGCTCGACGACGTCTCCGTAGCGCACGGCTGGGGCACGGTGACCCAGGGTCACCTGGACCCTGCCGCCGGCGTCCCGAAAGGTCGAAGGCGCCGGTTCCAGGCGACAGTCCGGCGTGCTCGCAACCTGGTGGACGGTGAGGCGCAGACGCCGCGTGGCGCCCCGGTCCTCCGGGTCGTCGACCACCTGTCCACGCAGCACCGCGGCTCCGGCATCCAGGAGCCTGAGCAGCTCCGCGTCGTCGGCGCCCCGCGTCGCATGGGGCGCCCACCAGAGGCCCGCCAGCAGTGCCAGCGCGGCCAGGGCGCCCCAGAGCCACCAGCGGGCTGCGCCCGGCGGAAGTCTGCGGCGCAGCGTCCATCCAAGGACTCCCGCGGCGGCGGCGGCCCAAGACCACAGGGCCAGGGACGCGGCGGGCGCCTGCCACCAGAGCCCCAGGGCGAGGCCCAGGATCCAAGCGGCGGCCAGGGCCGTCAGGGCCATGAGCTCACTCCACCGCGACCAGGTCGCGCAGACCCTCCAGGGTTGACGGGCCTATGCCGGCGACGGCCAGCAGCTCCTCCACGGACTGGAACGGGCCGTTGACGCTCCGGTGCTCCACGATGCTCTCGGCCCGCGTCGGCCCGATGCCGGGTAGGCGCTGCAGCTCCTCGGAACCGGCCCGGTTGAGGTCCACCAACCCATTGTCGAGGCCCTGGCGCTCGGGAAGCCGGACCGTTTCCCCCTTGCGAGGCACGTGGAAGTGCTCCTGGTCGCTTAGCCGCAGGGCCAGGTTGACCTGCGATAGGTCGGCGTCCGCGTTGGCGCCGCCCGCCATCTTCAGGACGTCGGCCAGCCGGTCTCCATCGCGGAAGGCGTAGGTGTCGGGCCGGGCGACGGCGCCCGTGAGGTAGACCTCGAGGCTGGGAGGGGGCGTGGGGGTCGGTAGGATGATCTCGACGCCGCTTGGGGCCGCCTGCCGCATCAGCAGCGCCGCGCCCCCCGCAAGGGCCAGGACGAACAGGCCCAGGAGCGCGGTGCGGCCCAGGCGTTCAAGCGGGGTGGTTGGCGGTGGCGAATCGCCGCCGTTTGTGGCCATGTGTATCTGTCCTCCGGGAGGACTGCCGTGGTCCCCCCCGGCCCGTCAAAGTTCCGTGGCTTGTCCTGAGAACCTTGCTGGATTATAATGCCGCAATCCGAAAACAACAGTTCCAGGGAGGAGACGGGACCATGGCGCCGACGCCGCTGGCCTACTTTCGTGGAGAGTTCGTGCCCTTGGAGGATGCCAAAGTCAACGTGATGACGCACGCGCTGCACTACGGCACCGCCGTCTTCGAGGGCATGCGCGGCAACTGGAACGAGGAGGAAGGCAGGACCTTCATCTTCCGCCCCCGGGAGCACTTCGTCCGTCTCCTGGACGGCTGTAAGATCCTGCGCATGTCCCTGCCCGTGGACGCGGATGAGCTGACCCGCCTCTCGGTGGAGCTGGTGGAGCGCTCCGGCTACCGGGAAGACCTGTACATTCGCCCCCTGGCCTACAAGAGCGCCGAGCGCGTGGCGAACCTGAAACTGCACGAGCTGGAGTGCGACTTTACGCTCATGGCCATCCCCTTTGGCCGCTACATCGACGTGGAAACGGCCCGCTGCACCACCGCCGCCTGGCGCCGCATGCAGGAGACCATGATCCCGCCCCGGGTCAAGATCAGCGGTCTCTACGTCAACAGCATCCTGGCCAAGACCGACGCCGTCTTGGCGGGCTTCGACGAGGCCATTCTGCTCAATGACGACGGCACCGTGGCCGAGGGCACGGGCGAGAACCTGTTCATGGTCAAGAACGGCGCCCTCATCACGCCCCCCATCTACAGCAACATTCTGGGCGGCATCACCCGGGACTCGGTGATCCAGATCGCCGCAAATGAGCTGGGCATCTCCGTGGTGGAGCGCCCCATCGGCCGCGCGGAGCTCTACCTGGCGGACGAGATCTTCTTCAGTGGCACGGCGGCCCACCTGACACCCGTTGGCGAGCTGGACAACCGGGCCATTGCCGATGGCAAGCCGGGCCCGGTGACCAAGGCCCTCCAGAACATCTACTTCGGCGTGATCCGCGGGCGGAACCCCAAGTACCGCCACTGGTGTGCAGAGGCCGTGCCCAGCCGGCTGGCCAAGGTCTAGCCCCATCCCGAAGGCGTGACCACCCTTTTCCAGGGGGACGGCGATGCTCCCGTGGGTCTCCCTCAGCATCCTCTGCTACCTGGTCGGCAGCCTTTCCCCGGCGCACCTGGTGGGGCGGCTCCGCTACGGCGTGGACATCCGGGAGCTGGGCGACGGGAACCCCGGCGCGGCCAATGTCTGGCGCTCCCTGGGTACGCGACCGGGAATCGCCGTAGGCTTCATCGACACAGGCAAAGGCGCGCTGTGCGTCCTGATTGCGCGCCTCTTCGAAGACACCGTGGAAGCGGCCATGCTGGGCGGTCTCCTCGCCCTGGCGGGCCACATCTTTCCCGTCTTCATCGGCTTCCGCGGCGGACGGGGCGCGGCGACTCTTATGGGGGTCCTCCTGGCCATGGCGCCCCTGGTGACTCCCATCCTCGTCTTCCTCAGCGGACTCATGATGCTGCGCACCCGCAGCACAACCGTCTTCTTCTTCTTTCTATTCGCCCTCTTTCCCCTGGGCGCCTGGGTGACCGACGCTCCGGCTACTCTTATCTCCTACGCCGTGGGGATGGCCATTCTCGTGGGCGCCGCTCATCTCCCCGCCGTGAGGCGTGCGGCGCGGCTGGAGTCCAGGGCATTGCTCGAGGATGAGCTCGACTTCCGTGAAAGCTGAGAGTCGCAGCGGGGAGGCCACTGCCAGCGCCTCTCTCCGGTGCGGGGCCCGTACGCTCCTTCTCGGTCGCCCAGGGTCCAGCGCGATACGCATACGAGGAGTCCCGGTGACCTGATGACAAGCGCAGCCGCCAAGCGAATCGACGGGCGCAGACCGGACCAGCTTCGCCCGGTCCGCATCACACCCGGCTACCTGCTTCACCCGGAAGGTTCCGCCCTGATCGACGCGGGCGATACGCGGGTCCTCTGCGCCGTCACGGTGGAGGACCGAGTGCCGCCGTTCCTACGCGGCACGGGCAGGGGGTGGGTCACGGCAGAGTACGGAATGCTGCCCCGCGCCACGCCTTCGCGGACCCCCAGGGAGGGCCTCGACCGCAGCGCCAGGGGGAGGGCCATGGAGATTCAGCGGCTGGTTGGCCGCTCCCTGCGGGCCGTGGTGGATCTGGAGAAGCTGGGGGAGCGGACCTTCATCGTGGACTGCGACGTCCTTCAGGCCGACGGGGGCACGCGGACCCTGGCTGTGACAGGCGCGTACGTGGCCCTTTCCCAGGCCTTCAATCAGCTGTACCGCCGCAAGCGGCTCCGGGAGAACCCGTTCCGCAGCGCCGTGGCCGCCGTCAGCTGCGGCCTCGTGGGCGGCGTCCCCATGCTGGACCTCTGCTACGCGGAGGACTCCACCGCCGACGTGGACTGCAATGTCGTCATGACGGATGGCGGCGAGCTCGTCGAGGTCCAGGGGGCGGCGGAAGGGGCACCCTTCACGCGGCGGGAACTGGAAGAGCTGCTGGACCTGGCGGAGAATGGCGTCCAGGAGCTCTTTGCAGCCCAGCGAGAGGCCCTAAGCGCCCCGCCCTGACGGCACTAGACAGCAGCGGGTTGAAGACCCTGGGCGCCAGGGACGGGGACCTCGACCTCAAAGCTGCGGCCTAGGATGCCCAGGAAGGCTAGCACCGGCGGGCTGTACTCGTGCGTGTGCTTCACCATCGCACATGTGCCAAGCGTGACGCGGGTCCCCTCCCGGATGTCTATCAGGGCCAGTGTCCCCAGCTCCAACTCCCGGTTGATCCCGTGGCGGGGGAGGAAGGAGACGCCAAGCCCCCGCTCGATCATCCTTTTGGTCGCCTCGATGCTGTCCAGGTTCATTTCGACGTTCGGTACGATGCCGGCCTCGCGGCACACCTGGTCGATGAGGACAAAATAGGAAGAGTCGCGGTCGTAGAGGATCAGGGGCTCCTTTGCCACGTCATACACGCTGGCCACGCCGCTTCTGGCGAAGTGGTGGCTCGGGTGAGTCACCAGGACGATCTCCTCGTCGTATAGGTGGGCCGTCATCACCTCGGGGTGACGCAGGTCCCGGGCGAGCCCTACCTGGACCTCCTCGTCCACCACCATGCGGAGCACCTCCGAGGAGCGTCCCGTACGTATGTGAACGCCAATGCCGGGGTGCTCTAGGCGAAAACGCTGGAGAATGTCCGGGAGCACGTAGGTCCCGATGGCCCGGGCGGTTCCCACCTGAAGGGTCCCGCTGCTCGCCTCCCGCTGGGTGCTCAGTGTCTCTCGTCCCTGGTTCACGGCATCCAAGGCCCGCCCTGCGAAGGGCAGGAAGGACTTGCCCGCTTCGGTCAGGCGCACACCGCGGCCCATTCGGTGAAACAGCTGCGTCCCAATCTCCCGCTCCAGGGAGTGGATGCGGGCGCTGAGGGCCGGCTGCGTCAGCACAAGCGCCTGGGCCGCATGGCTGAAGCTCCCGCGCTGTGCCGCCTCCACAAATGCCCTCAGTTGACCGAGCTCCATTGGTCCCTCCAAGAAACAGCGCCAATCCATTCGTTGAGGTATAAAGGGATTCTATAGCATCCGGGCGCTGCTGCGAAGCCTGGCCCTCACCACCCGCCGGTAATGACCTCGTGGCGGGAAGGCCTCGAGTAACCCAACTGGGTCCGCGAGTCTCCAGTGGACCCAGCCGGCCGTGGTCGGGACCTACGGTGCGTAGGTGACCCGGTCCAACGCACAGTACGCCTCGAAGACGCAGAGGTGCAGCAGGGCGTGGAGCGCGGGGTCCCGCCGCTTCACGGTGCCGTGCCCGCCCCGCCCGCCGACGGGCCACTCCATGACGCGGCACACGCTGGCCCAGCTCGGCGCAGGCGTATCGGGGAGGCCGTACGACGCCAGTCGACGCGCCAGCCTCCGCAGCTCCTGCACCTGCACGGCCTTCAATTCGTAGGCGCGCTGGAGCGTCGCAAGCTCGCCCTCGATGCGGGCAAGCTCCGTCTCCAGCTCGGATATGCGGTCCCTGCGCGGCGCCGCCTTCATGCTGAGGTCACGGCAGCGAGATGTTGTCTATGAGGCGCGTCCTCCCAATGTACACGGCCAGGGATGCCAGGGCCTGCCGGTCAATGGTCGTCAGCTCCTCCAGGGTCTCCGAGTCGGCGATGCTTGCGTAGTCGGTCCGGGCCGGGCCCTCTGCCTCGATGAGCGCACGCATCTCTTTCTTGATGGCCTCCGCATCGCGCTGACCCTCGTCGCAACGTTGTCTGGCGGCGCACAGCGCCGCATAGAGCACGGGCGCTGCCTGCCGCTCCGCGGGGCTCAGATAAGCGTTGCGGCTTGAGAGGGCCAGGCCGTCGGCCTCCCGCACAGTTGGCCCCGTCACGACGTCTGTGCCCAGGTCCAGATCGCGCACCATGCGCCGTATGACCAGGGCTTGCTGCGCGTCCTTCTGCCCAAAGTAGGCCCTGTCCGGACGCAGCAGATTGAACAGCTTGAGCACCACGGTGCACACTCCGCGGAAGTGCCCCGGCCGGGAAGCGCCTTCCAGGCGTTGGGTCAGGGCGGCAACCTCGACCCAGGTGTCGAAGCCGGGCGGGTACATCTCCTCCGGTGAGGGAGCGAAGACCAGGTCCACGCCCTCAGCTTCCAATAGTTCGAGGTCTCGATCCATGTCCCGCGGGTAGCTCTGCAAGTCCTCACGGGGCCCGAATTGGGCGGGGTTGACGAATATGCTCGCCGCCGTGGATGCGCTCTGACTCCGTGCCAGGCGCACCAGCGAGATGTGGCCGTCGTGGAGGAAGCCCATGGTGGGCACGAGTCCCAGGGGGCGCGGCGCTGCATTGAGAACGTCACGCAGGCCGGCGATTGAATCGACTACGTTCACAGGTGGCTCTTGCCGCCCCGCGCAGGCTCCTCCTCGTACACCGCGAGCTCGATGCTGGTGCCGCCGGGGTCGCGCAGGTAGACGGTGGTCGCGAGTCCGCGGGCGCAGGCGCGGGTCGACGGCGGGGACTCGGGCGTGATGCCCCGGCTGGCCAGCAGCTCGGTTAGCTCCCCCATGCTGCCGTCCCAGACCATGCAGAAGTGCTGGCCCAGCGCCGGTGGAGAGGAGCCTCGCCGCGGCAGGACGTTGATCTTCTGGGCTCCGTTGATGCGGAGCACCGGGCGGCCCTCGCCTCCGGCAATGCCGCCCTCGTGCAGGACCTCCAGACCCAGCCTGCGATAGAAGTCCAGAGTCTGGTCAACGTCATCGGCCAGAACGTTCAGGTGGTCTATGGCTGTGATGCCCATGGCTGTCCTCTTCTATCTTCTCTATCAATGAGACATCGATACGCGGCAAGCCCGACGCTCTCCACACGAGCGTCCGGGCACCCGGCTTCTAACGCCCGGCCGGCTCCATTCCGAAGCTCTCCTTCTCGGTGGGAAACTCTTGCGCCTGCACCTCGTGGACGTACTGCTCCACGGCGCTCCTGATGACTCCAGCCAGGTCCGCGTAGGGCTTCGCGTGCCTGGGAACGAAGTCTGTGTACAGCCCCAGCATATCGTGGAGCACCTGCACCTGGCCGTCGCAGGAGGGCCCGGCCCCAATGCCGATGGTTGGGATGGTCAGCCGCTCCGTGATGGCGCGGGCCACGGGCTCCACCACCAGCTCCAGCACTAGGCAGAAGGCGCCGGCCTCTTCCAGGGCTACCGCGTCGGACATGAGGCGGTCGGCCTCATCCCGTGACTTTCCCTGCACCCGGTACCCCCCCAGCTGGTTCACGGATTGGGGCGTGAGGCCGAGATGGCCCATCACGGGTATGCCGTTCTGGGTCAGGCGACGTGCCGTTGGGACCATGACGGCGCCGCCCTCCAGCTTCACCGCCTGGGCGCCGCCCTCCTGAAGGCAGCGGCCCGCGCTGTGCAGCGCCTGCTTGTCGTCCAGATGGTAGGTCATGAATGGCAGGTCCGTCACAACCAGGGCACGGCTGGCGCCCCGCACCACGGCCTTTGTGTGATGGAGCATTTCGTCCAGGGTCACGGGGATGGTGGAGCCGTAGCCCAGTACCACCTGCCCCAGGCTGTCGCCCACCAGGATCATCGGGACGCCCGCCTCCTCCACCAGCTTGGCGGACGTGTAGTCGTAGGACGTGAGCATGGGTATCCTCTGCCCACGCTTCTTCATCTGCATGATGTCCCGTATGGTGGTGCGCATGGCGCCTCCCTAGAATGCTGTCCCCGAACCCCCGGGAGCCTCGAGACTCCCCAGGAGCAGCCGCTCCATGTCCGCCTCCCTCTCGGCGCTCAAGGTCCCCTTGGCCCTGGCGAGAGGGAGCTCTGCGAGGGCCAGGCGGCAGTAGATGGGCAGCAGCTCCGGGGCCCGCTTGGCCAGGGCGTCCAGGTGCTGCGTCACTGTTCCGACGTCGCCCCGGACGAAGGGTCCGGTGAGAGCGCCGATGGGTCCGCTGCGGGACAGACCGTCCACCGTGCTCCGCACCAGGGGCATGATGGCCCGCAGACTTTCCCCCTCCGCCGCGCCTCGATCGCCGTCGAAGCTGCTCCACAGGTCGGCAGCCAGCTTCACCAGGGTTACGAGGAAGCCGCAGGCCACGACGGCGCTTGCGTGATAGAGGACCCGGTCCTTTGGGTCGAGCTGTATCGTGTGTCCGCCGAGGGAAGCGGCCAGAGACTCGAGCCCCTGGCGAAGGGGATGGGCCGCCTCCACGGCAAAGGTCGTCCCCGCAAGGGCCACCTGTGCCCGGTCCGGGTCGGCGAAGGTCTGGAACGGGTGGAAGGCCCCGACCAGCGCGCCCATCTCCCGGGCCGCGGACAGCGCATCCAGGGGGCAAGCGCCCGAGCAGTGGACTACGGCCTGTCCGGACCGCCACCGCACCAGCGCTGCCACGCCGGCGATGGCATCGTCGGGGACGGTGAGGAATACGGCGTCGCAGGAATCTGCCACGGCCTGAGGGCCGGCCAGGACCCGGCAGTCCGGCACGAGAGACGCCAACCGCTCCGCGGAGGCGGCCGTTCGGCTGGATACCGCGCAGACCTGGTAGCCGCGGCTGTGCATGGCTCCTGCCAGGGCCGCACCCACGACCCCGGCCCCCACGAACCCGATGCGCGCGTCCTTGAGTGAGAGCGGCTCAGGAGACATGGAGCGCACAACCCACGAACGAAAAGAGCCCTCCCGGCCAGCGTCGGGAAGGCTTCTGAGGACATACGCCGTCTATGAATGCCGTCGCGGTCATCGCAGATCCCCGCGGCTCAGTGCCGTGCCTGGAACGATGTTCGCCGCCCTGAGACAGGGTCAGCGACGCCGGTATAATAGCACCAGCCTCCCGCCGAGACAAGGGCGCCGCCGGGCGGCCCCGCGCGCTGGTCCGGGGCGCCGTGGTTGCCGTGCCCGCCCGTGTGTGGCTAAATAGCAGGTGTGTCGATTCAGGACCATGAGGAACGCGTCACCGTGGATGGTGTGAACTACTGTCAGCGCTGCGGGGCTGGGCTGACCAACGAGCGTGTGCAGGGACGCCAACGGCCCGCGTGTCCCGTGTGCCACCTGGTTGTCTTCCAGGACCCCAAGGTCGTCGCCGCCGGGTTGGTCTGCGTGGACCGGCAGCTCCTCTTCATCCGGCGGAACATGGAACCCGGACGGGGGCTGTGGGCGCTGCCCGGCGGGTTTGTGGAGCGGGCGGAGCGCGTCGAGGACGCCGTGGAGCGAGAGGTGATGGAGGAGACAGGTCTGCAGGTCGTTGCTGAGGGCCTCGTCGGGCTGTACTCCGAATCGGGCAGCCCCATCGTGCTCGCGGCCTACGCCGCCAGCTGCGTGGGCGGGGAGCTCGCGGGGGAACCCAACGAGGTGCAAGAGGCCGCGTTCTTTCCCATCGGGTCGCCTCCTCCCCTGGCCTTCTCCAGGGACCAGCGCATCATCGAGGACTGGCTTTCCTGGCGGGAGGCGCGGTCCCGCGCGCCATCGCCACTGGCGCAGGGACCCGTCTGGACGCCGCGGCAATGACGGCTCAGAGTTGCCTGAGGCCGGCCAATACTGCGCAGCGAACCTGCAAGACAGGACACTAGGAGCCCGTGCTACGGATAGATGAGCCATCCACCTACGCCGCAGTTGACTCCACCGGGTTCGGTGGGCGGTTGCGGAACATGCCACAGTTGTGCGAAGGCGCCTGGCGGGAGGCCCTGGCACTCCAGCCGCCGCCGGAGTGGGAACACGTAGAGACCGTCGTTCTGGCCGGCATGGGCGGCTCCGCCATAGCCGGAGACCTGGTGGCGGACCTCGTTGCCCCAGAGCGGAAGTTGCCAATCGTCGTGGTGCGTGACTTCACCGTACCCTTCGCCCTCAGCGCAGAAACACTGGTCATCGCCTGCAGCCACTCCGGGAACACGCGGGAGACCCTCTCCGTCTACCGTCAGGCTCTGGCGGCTGGCGCACCCGCACTGGCCGTGGCGGGCGGGGGCGCCCTGGCGGCGGAAGCAGCGACGGCACGGGCGCAGGCCTTCTCGATAGCCGTCGATGGCGAGCCTCGAATCGTCACCCCCTATCTCGTGATTGCGCTTCTTGGCGTCCTGTCCCATCTTGGGTTCACGGGCGCCAAGTCGTCCGTGCAGCCCGCGCTGGCAGCCGCGAAGGACCAGCTGGCCCGCCTCGTGGAAGGCGTCCCCACTGGCGAGAACCCCGCCAAGCAGCTGGCAGCTGAGATTCAGGGGAAGCTGCCCGTCGTGTACGGTGGTGGAAGCTTCTCCGGGTTGGCCCGCCGCTGGAAGAGCCAGTTCAACGAAAACTCGAAGACATGGGCGTTCTTCGAGATCATCCCCGAGGCCCTTCACAACGCCGTCGAGGCCTACACGCCGGCGCAGGAAACGGCCATGAGTGTCATGGCCGTACTCCTGGAACCCAGGGACTCCGGACCGCTCGGAGAGCAGTACCGCGTCCTTGAGGAGATGCTGAGCAGATCGGAGATACCCTACCGTCTCCTCAGGGCCGAGAAGGGCCCTCCCCTGGTCCAGGTCCTCAACATGCTGCTGCTCGGGGACTACACGAGCTACTATCTGGCACTGCTTCGCGGAATTGATCCCGCGCCCATCCCGACCATTGACCTCGTGAAGCAGAGGCTCAGGAGCGGGGATGGCACAGAGCCGGGTAGATAGGCAATAGACATACCGCTGCAAGGCCGGTGGCGGGGCGCCCGGGTACTCCCTGACCATGGCTGCCGCCGGGCGGACATCATCTTCCCGCACTCTCAGCTAGCGCCGGACGCAGCCGCCCGGCTCTCCCGCGGCACCCCTTGAAGCCTCTCCGGCCCCCCGCTGCGCCCTCTCGATGGACGGCGTTGCCACCGTCGTTCTGGCCGTCAAGGACCGTGGGGTGCGGCCCGCGGCCTACCGAAACGCAAAAGAAAAGCACCTTAACATCTGGATGATGGAGAGGGGTGGGCGCGCCCAAGGGGCAGGAGCACGGCCTCTTGGGCATTGAGGCCTCTGGCGAACCAGGCTCCGGCCCACCGACCTAGGAATTGTGGCGATTGGCTCCGAGGAGCCTGCCGCCAGGAACTCCCTAGAAAGGAGGTGATCCAGCCGCACCTTCCGGTACAACTACCTTGTTACGACTTCGTCCCAGTTACCGACCCCGCCCTCGGCGCCTGCTTCCCCGAAGGGTTGGCGCAGCGACTTCAGGCGTTGCCGGCTTCCATGACGTGACGGGCGGTGTGTACAAGGCCCGGGAACGTATTCACCGCAGTAGTGCTGACCTGCGGTTACTAGCGACTCCGCGTTCACGGAGGCGGGTTGCAGCCTCCGATTCCAACTGGGGCAGGGTTTGCTGGGATTGGCTCCCCCTCGCGGGTTGGCAGCCCATTGTCCCTGCCATTGTAGCGTGTGTGTTGCCCAGGGCGTAAGGGCCATGCTGACTTGACGTCATCCCCACCTTCCTCCCCCTTGTGGGGGGCTGTCTCCTGTGAGAGTGCAACACAGGACAGGGGTTGCGCTCGTTGCGGGACTTAACCCAACACCTCACGGCACGAGCTGACGACAGCCATGCAGCACCTGTAACGGTTCCCGACTTGACGGGTCGTCACCCTTTCGGGTTTCTACTTCCGATATGTCAAGCCCTGGTAAGGTCCTTCGCTTTGCATCGAATTAAACCACACGCTCCGCCGCTTGTGCGGGCCCCCGTCAATTCCTTTGAGTTTTAGCCTTGCGGCCGTACTCCCCAGGCGGGACGCTTATCGCGTTAGCTTCGGCACGGAGGGGGTCGATACCCCCCATACCTAGCGTCCAACGTTTAGGGCGTGGACTACCAGGGTATCTAATCCTGTTTGCTCCCCACGCTTTCGCGCCTCAGCGTCAGGAACAGCCCAGCGGGTCGCCTACGCCTCTGGTGTTCCTCCCGATCTCTACGCATTCCACCGCTACTCCGGGAATTCCACCCGCCTCTGCTGCCCTCTAGCCTCACCGTCTCGCGAGCGTTCCTTGGGTTGAGCCCATGGCTTGCACTCGCGACTAATGAAGCCGCCTACGCGCCCTTTACGCCCAGTGATTCCGGGTAACGCTCGCCCCCTACGTCTTACCGCGGCTGCTGGCACGTAGTTGGCCGGGGCTTATTCCCAAGGTACCGTCCCTTCTCTTCCCCTGGAAAAGGGGTTTACGACCCGAAGGCCTTCTTCCCCCACGCGGTGTCGCTGGGTCAGGCTTTCGCCCATTGCCCAAAATTCCCTGCTGCTGCCTCCCGTAGGAGTGGGGGCCGTGTCTCAGTCCCCCTCTGGCTGATCGTCCTCTCAGACCAGCTACCCGTCATCGGCTTGGTGGGCAATTACCCCGCCAACTACCTGATGGGGCGTAGGACCCTCCTCCGGCGTCTTGCGACTTTCTTCCCAAGGCCTTCGCCCTGAGACCGGATGCGGTATTAGTCCCGGTTTCCCGGGGTTATCCCCCACCGGAGGGTAGGTTCCCTGCGTATTCCTCAGCCGTTCGCCACTCCCCAGAAACCGAAGCTCCTGGGATCGTTCGACTTGCATGCATTAGGCACACCGCCAGCGTTCACCCTGAGCCAGGATCAAACTCTCCAGTTTATGAACCTTTTTTCAGCGTGTAGCGCCTTACCGTCTCTCCATCATCCAGTTGTTAAGGTGCAAGTGGGACTACTGCCCACACCAAGTATAGGCGTTCCGCCCCTGCTGTCAAGGTCTTGCGCGTCCACTTTCCGGGAGCACGCCGCGCCTGGGGCCGGCCGCGCACGCCGCCCTTGCCCAGCCCACACATCATAGGTGGAGGACGGCGGCGCTGTCCAGTCTTCTTCCCACGTGTCTCACGGTGCGCCCGGCGCCGCTCGGCAGGGACCCAGCCCGACCAGCTACCGCCTCGCGCCGGATCCCCCGCGCTAGTCCTTACGCGTCCCAATGAACGGGCCGGACGGCCGCGGCGACCACATCCGTCGACCGCCGGCCCGCAAGGAACGGGGTCTTGTTTCGTCTAGGCGCTGCGGGCACTCTGGACTGGGGTTCAGGGGCTCCGGCTGCGGGCGTGGCTGCCACGCCCCTTTTGCCCGTGGTTGCCCCCCGGGGACTCCATGGGTATAATGGGGGAGGTCAAGAGAGTCGCAGCTAGTTTCCGTGTGGCAGGTGCTAATGTCGACTCGAACAGCGTATCGCTCGGACGCTGCCAAGCTCGGCGCCGAGCGAGCCCCAGCGCGGTCTTACTACCGCGCCATGGGACTGGGTGACGACGATATCCACAAGCCCTTCGTCGGCGTCGCCAGCACTTGGAACGAGGCCACCCCCTGCAACATCCACCTGGATCGGCTGGCGCAGAGGGTAAAGGCCGGCGTCACGTCCGCCGGCGGCACCCCCAGAGAGTTCGTCTCCATCGCCGTCTCGGACGGCATCGCCATGGGCCATGAAGGGATGAAGGCGTCCCTGGTCAGCCGTGAGGTCATCGCCGACTCCATTGAGCTCATGGCCACCGCGCATCAGTACGACGCCCTGGTGGGCATCGCTGGATGCGACAAGAGCCTCCCTGGAACGCTGATGGCCCTGGCGCGGCTCAACCTCCCTTCCGTGTTCATCTACGGCGGCACCATCATGCCCGGCAAGTTCCAGGGGCGGGACGTCACCGTTCAGGACGTCTTCGAGGCCGTGGGGGCCTTTCACACCGGCAGAATCACGGAGGACGAGCTCTACGAGCTGGAATGTGCCGCCTGCCCCGGTGAGGGCTCCTGCGGCGGACTCTTCACCGCCAACACTATGGCCGCCGCCATGGAGGCCCTCGGCATGTCGCCGCCGGGCAGCGCTTCCTCCCCGGCCATCCACCCCAGGACGGAGGAGTTCAGCCGTCAGGCCGGCGAGCTGGTGCTGCAGCTCTTGGAAAGCGACACCAGGCCTAGGGATATCCTCACCAAGGCTGCCTTCGAGAATGCCATTACGGTCGCCGTGGCCATGGGCGGGTCCACCAACATCGTGCTGCACCTCCTGGCCATCGCCCACGAGGCCGGCGTACCCCTGCTCATCGACGATTTCGACCGCATCAGCCGCCGCACTCCCCATATTGCGGACATGAAACCCGGCGGCAGGTACGTCATGGCGGACCTGGACAGGATCGGCGGTCTGCCCCAGGTGATGAAACCCCTTCTGGAAGCGGGCCTCCTGGACGGAAGCGTCCTCACCGTAACCGGCAAGACCCTGGCGGAGAACCTGGCCGAGTTCCCCCTCAACGACAGCGAAGGGGTCGTGCAGCCCGTTGGCTCTCCCATCAGCTCCGCGGGCACCCTGGTGATCCTCAAGGGCAACGTTGCCACCGAGGGCGCTGTGGTCAAGGTCACCAGCGAAGAGGACCTGCAGCGCGTGCACACGGGCCCTGCCCGGGTCTTCGACTCTGAGGAAGATGCGTTCAAGGCCGTGTCCGCGCGCCAGATCGTCCTCGGCGACGTGGTCGTCATCCGCTACGAGGGACCGAAGGGCGGCCCCGGCATGCGGGAGATGCTGGCACTTACCGCAGCCCTGGTGGGTCAGGGCTTGGGCGCGGACGTGGGCCTCCTCACCGACGGCAGGTTCTCCGGCGCCACGCGCGGCGGGCTGATGGTTGGCCACGTGGCGCCCGAAGCCGCCGATGGGGGCGGCATCGCGCTGCTCCAAGAAGGTGACGTCGTCACTATCGATATCCCGGGCCGGCGGCTTCACGTCGACGCATCCGACGCTGAGCTGTCGAGCCGCCGCCGGGCGTGGACTCCCCACCCGCCCCACTATACGTCCGGAGCTTTGGCCAAGTACGCCAAGCTCGTATCATCCTCTTCCCGCGGAGCGATCTGCGAGTAGGGGAGCATAGAGCGGGCCCCGTCCCGCATCGATCGTTATGGCTGGCGCCATCCACACCTGTCGCATGACGGTGCACGGAGGTCGGGGCCATGATGAGCGAGACCGATCGAAGACAGCGTGCCTGGGCTCTACTGCAACGCGCACATGAGGCACAGACCAACGGCCGGGTACAGCAGGCCGTCCGCCGGTACCGGCGCTCCCTGGACGCCTGCCCCACGGCGGAGGCCTACACCTTCCTCGGGTGGACGTACATGGCTCAGGGCGACCTTGGCCAGGCTATCGCGATGTGCCAGCGGGCCATCGAGATAGACCCCGACTTCGGCAACCCCTACAACGACATCGGCGCATACCTCATCGAGCAGGGGCTGCTGGACGAGGCCATTCCCTGGCTGGAGAAGGCCGTCCAGGCCAAGCGCTACGACACCTACTGCTTCCCCTGGGTGAACTTGGGTCGTATATGGGAGCGCAAGGGCCAGCTGGAGCGGGCTGCGGGGTGCTACAAGAAAGCGCTGGCGTGCAACAGCACGTATCAAGTGGCCGCCAAGGGCTTGGCCCGCATCCGCGGCATACTGAACTGAGCAGCGCAAGCCCACCCGCCGAGCGCTCGCCTTCACGGACCCCAATCGAGTCGTCCTTGCCATTTCCCTTCTGGCTCTCCTCCGCACAGTGCCCCGGTCCCTTCTACCCACGCCTGGATTTGTCTGAAGCTCTTGATGATATAGCATAACTGTTCTATACTTGACAGCCTGTTATAGGTCGCTATCCTCTTCCCCTAGAGAGGTCTGCAATGACTATGAGGCCGAGGGCCAAGACGAGCAGTAGGCAACCGCCTCTGTCCAAGACCCAGGCTGCCATCATCAGTGTGCTTGGCTTGCTTGGTGGGCGTGTCCATCGGACCAAGCTGGTTAAGCTTGTTTACCTGGCTGACGAGCGATTCTACGGGCTGACAGGCGAAACACTCACTGGTCTTGGCTATACATGGGACAACTTTGGTCCCAACGCAATCAGCAACGCGATCATCAAGGAAGCCGACAAGCTGGTCCGCAGTGAGAAGGTCCAGATGGCCACCCAGCAATCAATGTACAGTGGCGATTCGTTTACCTATTGGGCTTCCGGCAAGTCGGCTGCCGAATCCATGGCACACCTGGGTCCTGGTGCGGGACTGGTGATCAGAGACACTATCCAGAAGTACGGGCGCATGGGAGTCAGCCAGATTGTTGCCGCGTCCAAGAGGAGCAAGCCCTTCGAGCAGGCCCAACAGTACTCGGTCCTGAGCATGGAAGAAGATGAGCAAGCTGCAGATCTGCGGCGGCAAGTTGCTGAGAACGCGGAATTGTTGGAAGCGGCAAGGCAGGGCCTTCAAGATCTCGCTGACGGCGACGTAGTTTCCCAGGAAGAGCTTGATGAGCAGTATTCTCGACGGCGCTAGCGCCTCCAGGCGGGCTGCGTGCCCACCGGTC
Source organism: Dehalococcoidia bacterium (assembly GCA_965197715.1). GTDB lineage: Bacteria > Chloroflexota > Dehalococcoidia > Lucifugimonadales > UBA1127. Next base: position 209,936 of record OZ240224.1, on the reverse strand, counting down.
CTATAGCTATCACCGTCATTATCTCTTCCCCGTCCGCACTTGATACCTGGCACATGATCCACCACTCGTCTCCCATATAGCAGGGGACGTATACAGGCAGCAGCGGAACTAGGATGATTCGCTCCCCATCCGGCCGTGGATCTGTCGATATGAGCAACACCAGCCCTCGAATGGCGTGATAGGTATCGGCGTCCTGCTCCAGCATGAACTGCCGGGCCGTTCGAGTGTACCGAACATCCATCCGCACCCCGAGCGTCGATTCATAGATACTCCGTGGCTACGCTACTGCCTGAGGTCCCCTTAATCAAGGAGCATGGGCGCACCGGCAACCCCCGCCTGCCTTCGGAACATGATGCCGACACCTTGCTGAGGCGCCTGTGAATGGCTCGTTGCGACCTTCGCTTTTGCGGTGAGACCTGGCATAATCCGGAGCAGACCCACCGGCCGGGGAACTGAGATGCCCGTCGAACCAATCACCCTGGAGCTCATCGACCGCGCAACGCCCACGGCGACCGCCGTGGTGACGGAGTACGCGCGGCGCCTTCGGGGTCTGCGCTACTGCGACGTCCGCCTGGAGGTGGCCGAGCACCGCTCCGCAACCGCCGAGGACGGCAAGGAGAAGCGCAGCGCCCAGGACTACCGCTTTAACCTGGGCGTGCGCGTCCTGGCGGGCGACACCCTTGCGGCGGCCGGCTACCACGGCCTGCAGCTCGGCGCTGCCGACGCCCACAACCTGGGCCCTGTGCTCCGGGCCGCCGTCCGCCGCGCACACCGGCGCGCCGTGGTCAACGCTCGCTTCAAGAGCGCCGCCCGCAGCCGCTTCCCGCTCCTTGGAGGCGCCTTGAAGGATGCGGATCTGGCCCAGGTCCCCGCACGGCAGGCGGTGGTGGCGCCGCAGTACCGCGTCGACCCGCGCGGCGTTCCCTTGGAAGACGTCGTCAAGCTGGTGCGCGATGCGTCGCGAGAGGTGGCCGCACTGGGCAGCCACCTCCTCTACAACGTGGTCACCGGGAGTACGGGCCTGGTGCGCCAGCTCTTCGTCAGCTCCCAAGGCAGCGTCCTGGACGTGAGCCACGCCCTCACTGAGGGGTTCGTACTGGTCGTGGCCCGGGGCAGCCACGGCAACCTGGACCTGTACGACTTCACAGGCCACCAGCGGGGGTGGGAAGTGCTGTCAGAGGGGTACCGGAACGAGCACATCGACCTGCCCAGCCTCAGGGACTTCGCCATGGACCTGGCGGGCACCACCGTGGAGCTGTCCGACGCGCCGCCGCTGCCGCCCTCGGAGGACGAGGCCGTGGTGGTGACCGACCCCCACTTCAACGCCCTGGTGTGTCATGAGGTCATGGGGCACCCCTCGGAGCTGGACCGGGCGCTCAAGATGGAGACGGCTTACGCAGGCCGGAGCTGGCTCTTCCGCAGCCCGCAGGAGAACCAGCTGGGCCGCCAGGTGGCGTCGCCTCTCGTCAACGTATTCTCCGACCCGACCATGGAGGGCTTCGGCCACTACCCCTACGATGACGAAGGCACCCCCACGCGGCGCGTGTACAACGTCAAGGACGGCGTCTACACGGAGTTCCTCAGCAGCCGCGAGACGGCGTCGGTCATGGGCGTAGAGCCCAACGGTCACTACAAGGCGAGCGACGCCAGCATGGTCCCGCTGATCCGCATGTCCAACACCGCCTTCGGTCCCGGCGTCCGCGACCCGGCGGAGGTTCTGAAGGAGGTGGACCGGGGCTACTACGTGTCCGGGCACCGTATTCCCTCGATCGCGGAGTCCCGCGAGAACTTCCGCATCTCGGCCATGCGTGTCTACGAAGTGCGCAACGGAGAGCTGGGCCGGCTCTACCGCGACGGTGGCGTGATGTCCGACAGTCGCGACTTCTTCATGCGCATCGATGCCGTCGGCAGCGACTTCCAGCTCTTCCCCATCCCCAACTGCGGCAAAGGCCAGCCCATGCAGGCCAAGCGCATGGGCAACGGCGGCCCCACCATGCGCAGCGTGGCGCGGGTCACCGGGTCGGGGAGGTAGCCGTCCGTGGAGGTGCTGGTTGGGGCCTTGCTGATCGCAGCCGCAATCCTGGGCGGCTTCGTCGTGCTGGGTCGGCGCCACCCCGGCGATGAAGCCGTGTCCCAGGCCGTCCGGGCAGAGTTCCAGACCCTGTTCCAGCTGAACGAGGAGCGCGTCGCCCGACAGATGGAGTCCGGCGCCAACGAGCTCCAGGGCAAGAAGGCCCTCATCGACCAGCAGCTCCAGGGAATGCACGGCGAGCTCGCCAAGGTCTCCGACCTCATGCGGACCCTGGAGCGCGACCGCGAGGGCAAGTTCGGAGAGCTGACCACGCAGCTCAAGGCCATCGGCGAGCAGACCGCCGCCCTGACCACCTCCACTCAGGGTCTGCGGGAGGCCCTGGCCAACTCCCGGGCCCGCGGCCAGTGGGGCGAGCGCATGGCGGAGGACATCCTGCGCCTGGTGGGCATGGCGGAGGGCGTGAACTACCTCAAGCAGGTGAGCATCGCCGGCGCCGAGTCGCGCCCGGACTTCGTCTTCCTCCTCCCGGAGGGCCTGAAGCTGAACATGGACGTCAAGTTTCCCCTGGACAACTACATGCGGTGCCTGGAAGCGGAGACCGATGCCCTGCGCACGCAGCATCGCGGCGCCTTCCTTCGCGATGTCCGCGTCCGGGTCAAGGAGATCACGAACCGAGAGTACATCGACCCGGAGCAGGGCACCGTGGACTACGTCCTGCTGTTCATACCCAACGAGAGCGTGTACGGCTTCATCCACGAGCATGACCCCAACCTCCTGGACACGGCCCTCCAGCAGAAGGTGGTCTGCTGCTCACCCCTGACCCTATTCGCCGTCCTGGCCGTGGTGCGCCAGGCCACGGACAACTTTGCCCTCCGGCGGGACTCCGAGCAGATCATCAGTCACTTCGGACGCTTCTATGCCGAGTGGGGGAACTTCACCAAGGCTCTCGAGACCCTCGGCAGCCGCATCGTATCCGCGCAGCGGGCATTCGATCTCCTGAGCGGGCGGCGGCGGCGTGCCCTCGAACGGCCGCTGGTCAGGATAGAGGAGCTGCGCCAGCAGCGGGGCCTCCCCGTGGCCAGTGACGCAGGCGGCCAGACGGCGGAGCTGGCGCCGGTAGAGGATTGGGCCGCGCTCCTGGGGCATGAAGATGACGAGGAGGAGGGCAGAGCATGATCCCCATCGCCGCCCTGCGGCGCGCTGCCAGGGAGGCCCTGGCCTACGTCTCGGCCCAACCGGACGTACGGGAGGCGGAGGCATTCGCAGCCGCCAATGGCAGCCTCTTCGCCCGCCTCAGCTACACCTCGCACATCCCCAGCAACGGGGTGGAGGAGCCTAAGTCCCGGGAGTCCCTCGGCATCGGGCTGCGGGTGGCCTTTCGCGGCCCCGGCGGCGTCAAGCTGGGCTTCGGGGCCGAGCCCAGCGACCTCTCCGTCGCGGGTGTCCAGCGGGCCCTGGAGAAGGCCCGCCTGGCGGCCGTCGCCGATCCTGACTTCGTCTCGCTGCCGCGTCCAACGGGCGAGCGCCGCACCATGACCCGCTACCACGACCCGCGCCTCATGCGCCTCAAGGACGCGGACCTGGCGGAAGCCGGCTGGACCCTGGTGGACGGGGCGCTGGACGCCTTCGCCAGCTCCGAGGACCTGCTCGCCCAGGTCCGCACCCCGCAGGAGGTCCCCAACCTGGGGCTCATCGTGGGCGGCGACGTGACCGTGCTCCAGGAACGGGTCGCCGTGGCCTCCTCACACCTGCCCCGCGTGGAGACCGACGAGTCCACCATCGTCATGAGCTTCATTACGGCCATGGTGGAGGCCAGGGGCTCGAAGGGGAGCGGCTTTTGGGCCGGGACCCACCTGGCGGACTTTACACCGGAACCCGCGGCCCAGGCCGCCCGCAACGCGGTGCTGGGCATGGACGCCGTGAGAGTGCGCGATGGTGTGTATCGCGTGGTCTTCGGACGGCAGGCAGTCATGGACATCCTGCGGGGCATCCTGCTGGGCTCCCTTCGGGCGGATACCTTCTACTCGGGCGCCTCCACTTTCCAGGGCAAGTTGACCCAGCGCGTGGGCTCCGAGCTGCTGAGCATCTACGACGACGGCGCCCGCCCCGGCCTCGCGGCCAGCAAGGCGATCACCGATGAGGGCCTGCCCACGGGCCGCACCGAGCTCATCCAGGCAGGCCGCCTGGTCGGCCTCCTGTCCGACTACTACAGCACGCAACAGATGCTCCACGATCCCCGCGGGCGTGAGAAGCTGGGCGCGGACCCCCGCGAGCACCAGGCCGCCCTGGCGCCCCGCAACGGGTTCCGCTTCTCCGGCGGCGGCCGGCACTTCAGCAAGCCGCCCCGGATCGCCAGCACCAACATCGTGGTGGAGGGAACGGACCCCCAGCCGACGGAGGAGCTGCTGCGGCGCGTCGGTGACGGGCTCTACATCGGTCGGCTCTGGTACACCTACCCCATCAACGGCGCCGCCGCGGGAGACTTCACCGGCAGCGTCGTCGCCGACTCCTTCCTCATCAAGGACGGGCGGCTGGGGGCGCCCATCCGGCCCAACACCATCCGCCTCAATGAGAACATCCACAACGTCCTGGAGCACGTCGTCGCCGTGGGGGACCAGCCCCGGGCGACCCTCGTGTGGGCCACCGACGAAATCCTCTACGCCCCGGAGGTGGCCGTCGCCAACGTGCACGTCAAGGAGATCGGCGGGTACATGGACACGGTCTACCAGGCGTAGACGCGGATCAGCGAGCGTGCGCAGGTCGCCGGACGCGGCGCCGTGCTGCGATGGGGCCAGGGCCCTGCGCGGCGCCTTGACATCGCCAGGCGCTCAACAAATACTGAGCGGCATACGCAGAGGGAGGATCACCGCATGGCCAACCAGGTCGAGGTCGGCAAGTACGATCGGGTGGAGCGTGAGGTCCGCGCCAACGGCAAGACCACCGTCTCCATGGGCAGGACCGACGTCCTGCGCGTCGGCGTCCAGTACGTGAAGGAGGGCGGCGACAACAACCTCCACTCCCACGACGGCGTCGAGGGCTTCTGGATGGTCCTCGGCGGCCGCGCCACCTTCTATGGGGAGGGGGACCAGGTGCTGGCGGTGCTGGGAAAGGACGAAAGCATCCTCATCCCTCGCGGGACCAGGTACTGGTTCGAGACCTCCAGTGCGGAGCCCCTGGAGATCCTCCACGTCGCCGCGACTGCGCTGGGAGAGAAGACCGGCCGCGTCGACCACGAGTCTCTGCGCCCGCACCAGGCGGCGGGGGGGCGCGTCTTCAGCCCGGGGGCCTAGGAGCCGCCCGGCGCCGTCGGTCGGAACGATCACAAGAACACGCAGGTCCACTGCTTGGAGATGCCACTATGCGCAATGGCCACCGTGTCTACGACTCGGACACGCATCTTGCCCCAATGGCGGAGACCCTAGAGCCCTACTTCGACTCCGCCACGCGCAGGCGGCTGCCGGAGTGGGAGGAGTTCAAGGTCCCCTTCCGTATCGGCTGGGCGGGCGAGATCCTGGAGCCGCCCTTCCGCCACCAGTACCGATTCGCACGAGCGGGCGGCTGGGGCGCGGGCCAGCTCCGCATCCTGGGCGAGGCTGGGCCCAGGGAGAACGCCGTGTCCCACTTTCAGCAGTTCATGGGCTCCCGCTTCCCCACCGAGGGCTGCTCAGACTACGACGTCGAGGCCCGGAACCGTGACATGGACGAGGAGGGCGTGGATGTCCAGCTCATGCTGCCGGGGCTCCCGCCGGCCAACGACGACCCCGAAGTCGAGATGGCCTTTATCCAGGCCAATCACCGCTACACCACCGAGTTCTGCAGCAAGTACCCCCACCGCCTCAAGTCCCTCATAGTGGTCACGGACAAGGCCGTGGAGGAGTCCGTGCAGGAGATCAGGACCTGGGCCAAGTCCTCATGGGCCGCGGGCATCCAGCCGAACCTGACCGTGGGGTTCCCGCTTGACCACCCGAACCTGGAGCCCATCTGGGCCGCCGCCCAGGATGAGGGGCTGTGCATCGTGCATCACAGCTTCGCCACGGGCTATCCCGGCTACCGCGACCTCTGGGACAACCGGTTCATCGGCCGGACGGCGTCGCACCCCTGGGCCGCCATGCGGGCCCTGGCGGCATTCTTTGGGTCCGGGATCATGGACCGCTACCCGGAGCTCCGCTTCACCATCCTGGAATCGGGCTTTGGCTGGCTCCCCTTCTGGGCCGCGCGCATGGACGACCAGTCCGTCTACATGGCCCATTCCCTGCCGGAGGGCTTGGCGCACAAGCCTAGCGAGTACATGACCAGCGGCCGCTTCTTCGCCAGCGTCGTCATCCACGAGGGCGAGAAGATAACCAAGATGGTCACCGACTTCCTGGGCGAAGATGTGCTGATGTACTCCTCCGACTACCCCCACGCCGAGTCCCGGTTTCCGGAGTCCACGGACAAGGTGCTCGCGTGGCAGTCGCTGGGGGACCGCGCCATGCGCAAGATGATGTGGGACAACGCCGTGCGGTGCTTCGGAAAGCCCTAGACCCGGGACGTGTCCATTCGGATCCGCAGGTACTCCTGGAACTTGGCCTCCAGCTCCGGCTTCTTCAGGAAGACTCCCCGGCGCGCCGTGGTCAGGGTCGCGCTGGTGCGCTGTTCCACACCCCGGGCGATCATGCAGTAGTGCACCGCATGGACAACCACGATCACCCCCAGCGGGTGCAGCTGCTCATCTATGGCCCGGGCGATCTGCTGGGTCATCCGCTCCTGCAGCTGAAGCCGCCGCGCAAAGGTCTCCACCACGCGCGATAGCTTGGAAAGGCCCGTGATGACCCTGCTCTCCGGATTGGGGATGTACGCGATGTGGACCATGCCGCGAATGGGCGCCATGTGGTGCTCGCACGTGGACGTGAACTCGATGTTGTCCACGATGATCATGTCGTCGGAGCCCTGCGGAAAGTCGTCCTCGTCGAGCTGGAAGATGACCTTCAGGTGCTCCTGCGGGTCCTCGCGAATGCCCTGCGTGTACGTCAGGAGAGCGTCCGCCCAGCGCTCGGGGGTCCGGTGCAGCCCCTCGCGCTTCGGGTCGTCGCCCAGGATCTGGATGATCTCCGCCAGCAGGGGCTGGAGCTTCTTCAGCCGCTCGTCTCTATTCACGCGCTCCTCGATCCGCCGGAATGGCGTACTGGGTGGGGTCCGGCACTCCCGCCTTCTCGAAGGCCTCCTGCCGTTCGCCGCACTTGTTGCACGCGCCGCAGTGGGCATCGCCATGCGGGGCGGCGCAGGTCAGGGTCAGCTCCAGCGGGAGGTTGGCGTGCCGCCGGACCAGATCGGCCTTGGTGAGCCCTCGGTACGGCGCCACGACGCTGATCAGGTGCTCCAGGGCCCCGCTCAGCAGCTCCGCATAGGCGGCAAAGAACTCCGGCGTGGCGTCGGGGAAGGGGTTGCCCCCCAGGGACCCAATGGCGATGCGGGAGACATCGTGCGTGCTGCACCACACCGCCGCCAGGCCTATCAGCAGGACGTTGCGGCCCGGCAGGAACACCGCGTTGTCCGGCGTCCCGGCCCCGGGGACTCCCCGCCCAGACAGGCTCCAGTGGTCGCCGTAGAGGGCCGGAGCGGGCACTGAGAGCGTCGTGACGGGCTGTACGTTGGCGTTGCCCAGCGCCGCCGCGAAGGCCGCCAGGGCCCGGCCCTCGGCCTCCTCCCACCTCAGCCCCTTCTGGACGTAGATTGGAAAGACGACTTCCGTCTGGGCCAGCTCCGCCAGAAGCGCCGAGCTGTCCAGCCCGCCGCTGGCCAGGACCGCCACTCGCTCCCCGCCGTCTCCGGACAACGCAGCCATACCCTAGGCGTCCCGGAAGGCCGCATAGCTGGTGGGCGTCTCCCAGAGCCGCACCTCGGACACCTTGAGCCCCTGCTTCCGCACCTCCAGGTAGATGAGCTTCGAGATGTTCTCCGCCGACGGATTGTCGTCCATCAGGTAGAGGGGCTCGCCCATCTCCGTAAGCACCGGCGCCACAGGGTCTCTCCGGCAGAGGAGCATCTTGTGGTCCAGATTGTCGTCCACCCACCCCTTGACCACGTCGCGTATCTCATTGAAATCCATGACCAGGCCCAGGTCGTCCAGCTCATTGGACTCCACGTCAACCTCCAGCACGCCGTTGTGGCCGTGGAGGTTGCGGCACTTGCCCCCATAGTCCAGGAGGCGGTGGCCGTAGCAGAAGTCGATGGTCTTGGTTACACGGTGCTGCGCCATGGTCTCTCCTCTAGCCTGGGACGCCGGGACCGGCCAGGTGTCTGCCGGAGTCCACCCGGATGGTCTCTCCGGTGATGGTCTCGCTCTTGAGCAGGGTCACGACAAGCTCCGCCATCTCCTCCGCTGAGGACTCGCGCCGCAGGGGCGCGCGCTCGAGAACGTTGCGCTGCCAGCTCTCCGGGCCGATGTCCGGGGGCCGCAACGTGGGCCCGGGCGCTATGGCGTTGACCAGCACTCCGTGGGGGGCCAGCTCCGCGGCGAAGGCCCGGGCCATGAAGTGGACGGCCGCCTTGGCCGTGAGATACGGCAGATGGTTCCTGTAGGGGGTCTCGCCCGCGGCCCAGTCACCGAAGATGATGATGTGGCCCCGCGTCGGCCCTGGGTTGGCCATCATCGCCCGCGCGGCGTGCACGGTCAGCAGATAGCTCCCCTTGGCGGCGGCCATGGCGTCGTCCCACGCCTCGGCGTCCAGGGAGTCGAAGGGTGCTCTGGGGAAGTCCGAAGCCAGGTTGATGACGAAGGACAGGTCCTCCAGCTCCTCTTGGGCCGCTCTCACCATTCGCTGGACATCCTCCTCCACGGAGATGTCGCCCTGGCACAGCGCTGTGCGTGAGGCCAAGGGGGCTACGGCGTCGCGCAGTGCCTCTGCCTCGGCCCGCGAGCTGCGGTAGGCGATGGCCAGCCTGACGCCCTCGGCGGCGAGGCGGCGCGCCACCAGCCCGCCCACACGCCGGGCGCCCACCACGAGAGCGCCCTTGCCGGCCAGGGTGAGCATGGCTTCTCCACGTGCATCTTGCCGGCGGACGGGCCAGTGGTTGGCGCGACTCTCCGTGCGGCAGCGCTCCCATTCTAGCACGGGCCCTTTGCCCCTGGCACACGAATCGCCTGGCTGGGAGTGCGGCGGTCTGCTAGGATTCCAAGGTCGGCGGGAGCTGACGGAGGCGGACTCGAATCGTTTCGGAGGAGCGCGCAATGGCCCAGCCTGAGTCCCCCTGGTACGTGGACTTCTTCGCTCGCGACTACCGGGAGGCATACGTCCACATTCTGGCGTCCCAAAGCACGGACCGGCAGGTGGCTTTCGCGGCCCATGCCCTGGGGCTGGCCTCCGGCGAGCGCCTGCTCGACCTGTGCTGCGGCCACGGTCGGCACGCCATCCCCCTGGCCAGGCGGGGCCTCCGCGTGACTGGCCTGGACCTCGACGCCGGTTCCCTGGAGGAGGCGCGCCGCAGCGCCCGGACCGAAGGCCTGGACCTAGAGCTGGTCCAGGGCGACATGCGCCGAATCCCCTACGACGACCATTTCGACGCCGTCGTCAGCATGTTCACCTCCTTCGGCTATCTCGAACCCCAGGAGGACCTGGTCGTCCTCCAGGAGGTCTCCAAGGCGCTGAAGCCCGGGGGACGGCTCTTGATGGACCTTCTGAACCGGGAGTGGGTGATCACCAACTACATCCAGGACGAGGAGCGCCGCGCCGAGGACGGGACCGTCTTCTTGGAGCACCGGGAGCTGGACCTGACGACCAGCCGCAACACCGTCACCTTCACCATCGTGCCGCCCAATGGCGCCCGGCGGCAGACGGTGCCGATGTCCGTCCGCCTCTACACCCTCACGGAGATCATCGGCATGCTGGCTCAGGCCGGGCTCGCCTTCCAGCGCGTGTACGGCGGGTTCGAAGGTGAGGACTACACCATCGACACGCGCCGCATGATCGTTGTAGCGACCAGAGACACGCCACGCTCCGCGTAGTCCGAGCGGCCATGGTCCCCGTCGCGAGCCGCTGTTCGGCCGTAGCATTGACATGGCCGGACGCCGTGGATACTATCGCCCAAACCGGTCCATTCATCCTGGTGGAGCGAGCAGGGAGGTGCGGCATGATTCAGACCAGCCTCAAGACGGTGGGCATCGACCACGCGGTGCTGCACGTGAGCGACCTCGCGCGGTCCAAGCGGTTCTACATAGACCTGCTTGGAATGACCGTCAACCACGAGTCGTCGTGGCAATCGTTCCTGTGGTGCGGCAAGCAGCAGATTGCCCTCTTCGAGATGCGGGACGGCTCCCCCGTGCCCACGGGCGAGCTCAACCACATGGCGCTGCAGCTGGAGTCCGGCGCCTATGATGAGGTGAAGGCCCTCCTGGAGGCCAACGGGTGTGAGGTCACCGGGCGTCCCGGCGACGACCACTGCCTCTACTTCAGCGACCCGGACGGACACCGCCTTCAGGTGCTGCTGCCCGGCGAGCACTAGGCCGCCGCGGCGGACCGCATCGGTCCGTGGTTTCCTTTGACGGGGCCAGCGCGAACGACCGCGCATGGCCTCCGCATACACACCCTGCAACATCGCCGAGGTGAGTGGGATGGACTACGATCTGCTGGTGCGCAACGGCCGGGTGATTGACGGGTCCGGTTTGCCCTCCTTCCAGGGCGACGTAGGCGTCAAGGATGGCAGAATCGTGGAGGTGGGCAAGCTGGACGCCCACGCCGCGCGGACCATCGACGCCGGCGGCCGCGCCGTCGCCCCGGGCTTCATCGACAATCATTGCCACTTCGACGCCCAGGTCGTCTGGGACCCCCTCTGCACCTACTCCTGCTACCACGGGTCAACCACCGTCATCTCCGGCAACTGCTCCCTGGCCCTGGCGCCCGTTCGTCCCGGCGATGAGGAGGTGCTGCTGGGGATGCTGGCCCGGGTGGAAGCCATACCAATGGAGGCGCTCCAAGAAGGGGTCGCCTGGTCTTGGGAGACCATCTCCGGCTACCTTGCCGCTTTGGACCGCCGGCTGGGAGTAAACGTGGGCTCCCTCATCGGCCACTCCGCCGTGCGCCGCTACGTCATGGGAGAGGACTCCCAGGAGCGGGCGCCCACCGGCGCGGAGCTGGAGGAGATGAAGGACATCATCCGTGAGGGGATGGCCGCGGGCGCCCTGGGGCTCTCTTTCAACCGGAACCCGGGCCACTTCGATCTCCGCGGCAAGATCCTGCCCGGCGCCCTGGCCACCAACGACGAGCTCTTCTCCCTGGCGGAGACCATGGGCGAGATCGGCGCCGGGGTCCTCCAATCCGGCGCCTCGGGCCCGCTGGAGCTGAAGGAGGGGCTGTGCAGCAAGCTGTCAGAGATAAGTGGCCGGCCCGTGGTGTACAACCAGATCCGGCACCGCCCGGATAGACCCGACCACTGGAAGGAGCACGTATCGGCGGTGGAGGAGTCCTTCAAGCGCGGCCTGCGCGCGTACCCCTTCGTCAATCCCAGCGCATCCAGCACCCGCTTCACCATGAAGAACTCGCAGACCTTCGACCGGCTGCCCTCCTGGGCGCCCATCATGACCGGCTCCATAGAGGAGAAGGCGCGGGCCTTCGGCGATCCGGAGACGCGCTTGCGGCTGCGCGCCGAGGCTGTGGAGGGCGTGGGCATCCCCGCCAACGCCATTCGCCGGCAGATGGACCTCATCTCCGTGGCCGAGCCGGCCCTGGAGAAGAACGCCGCGTTCCGGAGCAAGAGCGTGGCCCAGATGGCCCAGGAGCAGGGCAAGGACATCCTGGACGCGTTCCTCGACCTGGTCCTGGAGGAGGGCTTCGAGACCGTCTTCGAGTCCCGCGCGGGCGGCGACGACGAGGAGGCGGTGGCCTCGCTGCTGCAGAGTCCCTACACCCTGCCCGGCCTCTCCGACGGCGGCGCTCACGTGGCCTTTACCGCCAACTACGGGTATACGACCCACATGCTGGGCCATTGGGTGCGCGAACGGGCCGTACTCACCCTGGAGGAGGCGGTCCGCAAGCTCTCATTTGTGCCCGCGTCCATCTTCGGCCTGCATGATCGGGGCATGGTCCGGCCTGGTTTGGCGGCAGACCTGGTGGTGTTCGACCCCGACACCGTGGCCCCAGAGGCGCCGAGCGAGGCCGAGGACCTGCCCGGCGGCGCCATGCGCCTCAAGCAGCTCGCCCGGGGCATTGACTACACCATCGTCAACGGCCAGGTCCTCATTGACCACGGCGAGCACACCGGCGCATACCCAGGCCGCGTGCTGCGGGGCTCCGCTGCGGCTCTCAATGCCTAGGCCGCTATCGGCCGGAAGGGCTCACCGCCATGGGCAAGAGGCCCCCACGCCCGGAGCTTGTCAAAGAGGTGGCGGAGGCTGGCGCATCCACTGGCGTACACTCGACCATAGCAACGAGGTGAAACATGGCCTATGACCTGCTTATACGGAACGGCCGCGTCGTGGACGGCACGGGCATGCCCTCCTTTCACGGCGACGTCGCCATCAAGGACGGCGTCATTGTGGAGACGGGAAGGCTGGCCGGACCGGCCGGCCGGACCATCGACGCCGGGGGCCAGGTCATCGCCCCCGGGTTCATCGACAACCATTGCCACTTCGACGCTCAGGCCATCTGGGACCCCCTCTGCACCTTCTCCTGCTATCACGGGGTCACCACCAACATCAGCGGCAACTGCTCCCTCGCCCTGGCGCCAACAAGGTCCGGCGACCATGAGGTCCTGCTGCAGATGCTCGCCAGGATAGAGGCCATCCCCATGGATACCCTGCGGGAGGGGACTGTCTGGTCCTGGGAGACCATCCCAGAGTACCTGGACTCCCTTGATCGGCGCCTCGGGATGAACCTTGGCATGCTCATCGGCCACTCCGCCGTGCGCCGCTACGTCATGGGGGGCGACTCCCAGGAGCGCGACGCCACCGGAGACGAGCTGGAGAGCATGAAGGACACCGTCAGGGACGGCATGGCTGCCGGCGCTCTCGGCATCTCCTTCAATCGCAACCCCGGCCATTTCGACGTCCACGGCAAGCTTCTGCCGGCCTGCATCGCCCCGGAAGAGGAGCTGCTGGAGCTGGCTGCGGTGCTGGGCGAGATGGGCACGGGCATTGTCGCCTCCGGGGCCTCGGCGCCCTCGGAGCTGCAGTCCGGTCTCATGAGCAGGATCGCGCAGACCAGCGGGCGCCCCGTCCACTACCTTCAGATCGCCCAGCGCGCCCAGGCGCCCGGTCAGTGGAAGGAGCACCTGGCCTTCGTGGAGGACAAGATCAGGCAGGGCATACGGGTCTATCCCACGGTGACCCCCCTCTCCGTGACCCGGCGCTGGACCATGAAGAACTCCCAGGTCTTCGACCGGTTTCCAGCCTGGGCGCCCATCATGACAGGGTCCGATCAGGACAAGGTCGCGGCCTTTCAGGACGCGGACCTTCGGCCCCGGCTGCGCGCCGAGGCCGTGGACGGCGTGGGCCTTCCGCCCGGGGGGTCGCCCCTGCTCTGGGACCGCATCCAGGTCGCCGAGGTTGCCCGCGAGCCGAACCGGGGCCTCCTTGGCAAGAGTGTCGCGCAGATCGCCCGGGAACAGGACAAGGATGTCCTGGACGCCTTCCTCGACCTGGTTCTCGAAGAGGACCTGGAGACGACCTTCAAGACGTCCCAGCAGAATGACGATGAAGCCGCCATGACGGTGCTGCTCACCAGCCCCTACACCGTCATCGGCATGTCCGACGCCGGCGCCCACGTGGCCTTCGGCGCGCAGTATGGCCTCAGCACCTATTTCCTGGGCCACTGGGTCCGGGACATGGGGATCATGTCCCTGGAGGCGGGTGTGCGCAAGCTCACCTTCGACCAGGCGTCCCTCTTCGGCATCCACGACCGGGGCATGCTCCGCCCCGGTTTGGCCGCGGACCTGGTTGTCTTCGACCCCGACACCATCGCGCCCGAGGAGCCGGAGAGCGCATGGGACCTGCCGGGCGGCTCCATGCGCGTCAAGGAGCTGGCCCGCGGCATTGACTACACCATTGTCAACGGCCAGGTGCTGATAGAGCAGGGCGAGCACACGGGTGCGTACCCTGGCCGCGTGGTCCGCAACAGCCTGCACAGGACCAGCGGGGCCGCGGCCTAGGGGCGGTCCCTCACCCTGAAGCGCGCACCGCGCATATATCCGGCCTCGGGCAGGTGGGAAGACGCCCGTCCGGGGAGGTCCGCGAGTCCGGCTTACCGGCCGGCAGCGTATCCCGCGCAGCGCACCACCGGCTGATGCGGGTAGCGGGGGTACCCGGGGTCCGACTGAGACCGGCGGCAGAGGAGGAAGACAGAGCCCCGGCCCGACGTAATTTCGCGGGCATGGCTGCACGTCTGACACAGGCTGGCCAGCATCATAGGGGAAGCATAGCTGCCGTGGTCTGTTCCTGGCAACCCGTAGCCGGCCCCTCTACTGCAAGCTCGGCCGCCCGTGGCGCTCCGCCTATTGTTGACACCCCAAAGCGGCGCCGGTATCATCGGCCCATCTACCGCAGGAGTGGAGCTATGAGCACTTCCAGCACCCTGGATGAGATCCTCATCTCCTCGGACTCCCATGTCATGGAGGATCCCGACCTGTGGGTGGACCGCCTGCCCCAGCGGTTCCGCGCCGACGCCCCGCGCTTCTCGTCGGAGCCGTCGCCCAACGCCTTCGCGGCCCACAAGCCCGGCGGCTACGACCCCGCCAAGCGCGTCGAGGAAATGACCGTGGACGGCGTCAGCGCTGAGGTGCTGTACCCCACCAAGGGCCTGGGTCTCTTTCATCTCGATGACGGCCCCCTGCAGGAGGCGTGCTTCCAGGTCTACAACGACTGGCTCATCGAGTACTGTCGAGTCGCCGGAGAGCGCCTGATTGGGGTCGCCCTCATCTCCGCGTACGACATCGGCCACGCCGTTCAGGAGCTGGAGCGCTGCGCCAAGGGCGGATTGCGCGGCGCCTTGGTCTGGCAGGTGCCGCCCAAGGAGATCCCCTTCATGTCCGACCACTACGAGCCCTTTTGGGCCGCCGCCCAGGACCTGGAGATGCCCGTCAGCCTCCACATCCTCACCGGCCACGACTACAGCAAGACGCCCACCGCTCAGAATGGAATAGAGGTCTATCGCTCTCGTGTTAACGAGAAGATCTGGGGCGCTATGAACTCCCTCTTCGAGATCATCTTCACCGGCGTCCTGGAACGGTACCCCCGGCTGAAAGTGGTCATGGCGGAGAACGATATCGGCTGGATGCCCTTCCTGGTGGAGCAGTGGGACAAGTACTACATCCGCCACAGCCCAAGACATCCCATCAGCCTGACCAAGCCTCCTAGCGAGTACTTCCGGGAGCAGGTCTTCGCCACCTTCCTGGACGATGAGGTGGGGACGCACCTGCTCGACACCTGGGGCATCGACAACTTCATGTGGTCCAACGACTACCCGCACCCCAACGGCACGTGGCCCAACTCGCGCGCGATCATCGACCGGGACCTGGGCCACCTCACCGCCGAGGTGCGGGCAAAGATTGTCCGGGAGAACGTCGCCCGCCTCTACAGCGTGGCGGTGCCTCAGCCCGTCGCATAGCCCCCGCGGACCTCGGAGACGCGTGCTTCGGCATCTGGGCGCCGCAGCGAGTGAGCAAAGCTGGAGATGCACCATGCACATTGACGTGGACACGCACTTCCTGCCCCAACACTGGATCGACATGCTGGACCATCCCGACGCCCACGAGTCGGTCCGCATCGAGTGGAGCGGGGGCGACGGGGTCTTCTTCCGCGAGGGCGTGAAGAACTACGCCTTCGGCGAGACGGAGTGGGACCTGGAGAAGCGGGCACTCCACATGGCGGAAGAGGGGTTCGACGTCCAGGTCCTGATTCCCGAGAACCGCCCCCTCATCTATGAGATAGACCCCGGCCTGGGCTGCGCGCTGGCCGCGGCCTACAACGACGCCACCGCGGAGGCCTGCCGGGGCGACAATCGCTTCCTGGGCGTTGCCTGGGTCTATCTTCCTGAAGTCCAGGCGGCAACAGAGGAGCTGGAGCGCGCCGTCACGGAGCTTGGCCTCCGCGCGGTCAAGGTCGTTGGCGGCTTCGGGGACGTGAACCTGGGGAGCAGCCTACTGGACCCCTTCTACGGCAGGGCGGCGGAGCTGGACGTCCCCGTCCTGGTCCACCCAACCAGCAGGAACCACGACAACTCGGACTTCAACCCCGTCCTGGTGGGCGCCGACAAGTTCGGGGCGGAGTACGGCTTCCTGGGCGGAGGCGCGCTGGGATTCACCTTTACCTCAATCCTCACCATCACCCACCTCATCTTCGGCGGCATGATGGACCGCTGCCCCAACCTCAGAGTGGCCTTCTTCGAGTCGGGAGCAGGCTGGGCGCCCTTCCTCGCCAACCGGCTGGACACCTACTATGAGGCGGAGCCTCGCCAGGGCCGGGCGGCGGAGGTGGAGCATCCCAAGCGCACGCCCAGCGAGTACTTCGACCGGCTCTACGTTGCCGCCATGTCCAGGGAGACCTACCTGGGCGATACTGTGAAGCAGTTAACGAATCACCGCCTCACGATCGGCAGCGACTTTCCGCACAACGACCCGAACTCGACGTGGCCCGGCACCCTGCCCGAGCTCCGCGCCATCCCCGGCCTGCCCGAGGCGGAGGTGCACCGGATGCTGGACACCAACGCCCGGGCCCTGTTTGGGCTGTAGGGCGCGGCCCGGAAAGCCCGGGAAGGGGCGTCGCCCGCAGTCGTGCGGCGAAGTTACCCGATGAGCACGACTTCGCGCTGGACCGACGTCGTCACCTCTGCTCCTTGGGGCGACAGATAGACGTCGATCTCCGAGCGCACGCCGAAGTCCGGCAGGTAGACCCCCGGCTCGATGGTGACCGCCAACCCCGGCAGCAGGCGCCGTGTGTCCCGGGTCTCCCACGAGTCCAGGTTCACTGCGTCTCCGTGCACCTCCTTGCCCAGGCTGTGGCCCAGGCGGTGCGTGAACTGCTTACCGTACCCGCCCCTGGCGATGAACTGCCGCGCCACCCGGTCCACCTCCCAGCCCTGGAGCGCGTCGCCGCGCCCATAGGCGTCGGTGAGGAACTCCAGGGCCGCGTCCCGCGCGCCCGCCACCAGGTCGAACACGCCCTGGTGGCGCTGCGGGACCTGGGACCCAACGTAGGCCACCCACGTGATGTCGGCGTACACGGCGTCTTCGTGTGACTCCTTGGCCCACAGGTCGATGAGCACCCAGTCGCCGCGCTTGATGGTGTCGCCCGCCGCTCCTGGGTCGTAGTGCGGATCGCCGGCGTGGCCGTTGACCGCGACCACCGGGCCGTCGCCGGCTATCATCTCCATCTCCCGGAACCGGCGCCGGATGAACTCGGCCGTGTCCCCCTCGGTGATCTCCGCCATCAGGTTGACACCAATGTAGGTGAAGGCCTCCTGGACCACCTGGCTCACCTTCTCGGCGGCCCGCCTGTGGCTGGCCAGCTGGTCCGGGCCCCAGCGCTGCGTGACGTGCTGCACCAGGTCCGCGGAAGAGACCACCTCCACGCCCAGGCTTCGCACCAGCTCCACTGTGCCGGCATCCACCCGGGAAGCCCGGGGAAGAGACCCGTTGGGAGAGTACTCCATGGCAACCCGCTTCTTGCCGCGCAGCAGCCGCCTCAGGGCGGCCGACATCTGCCCGTTGCTGGAGAACGAGTCGATGGGAAGGCCCGTACCGGCGAAGCGGCCGGCGTCCACGTGGTGCGTCAGCAGGCGCGCGCGGCCCCGGCGCGGGACAAGGCACCAGCATGGCCGCGTCACGTTGGGCACCGGGCCCAGGACCTGCCAGAAGAAGGGATTCAGGCCGCGGTAGTCGTAGAGGAGCCAGGCGTCTGCGTTGCCCCCGGCGGTGCGCAGGAAGGCCTGGGCCTGGGCTATGAGGCTCGCGCTTTGGGACATGGCAGGCTCCATGAAGGACCTGGGCTCTTCCAATGCCCTTCCTGGATTGGGGTGGCGGCAGGTCAGCCGGCGATGGTCGTGCGCGGCTTGCGCACCACGTAGGTCTTGGCGATCTTATCGTGCCATCCCTGCTTCTTTTCGTCCCAGGCAACCCAGACGAACCCCAGGCCCAGGGCGATGCCGGAGAGGAACTTGCCGGGGATCTCCCGGATCAACGCGCGGGTCAAGCCCGGCACGTTTCCCCATTCGTCGATGACCGTAATGCCGACCGCCATCTTCCCCGGCGTCTGGCCCCTGAGGCCGGTGAAGAGCACGTAGTAGGCCAAGTTCAAGACCAGTCCGAGTGCTCCGGCATCACCCAGAATCAGCCCCAGGACCGCCTGCCCCACAAGGAGTATGAGGCTGTCGATGATCAAGGCTAATACGCGGATCCAGAACCCCATGTACTCAACGGCGGGAGCGTCCAGCGGCGCGGCCTCTACCGGTTGCGCGGCGCCGGTGTCTGCCAGCCCTGCTGGCGGGCCGGCGGCAAGCGCGAATCCGCAGTTGCCGCAGTAGGCCGCATTGGGACGGTTCTCATGCCCGCACTGCGGGCAGGCGGCGGGCGCGGCGGCTTGAGCGTCGCCGGGTTGCGCCGCGCCGATCTCCGCCGTGCCGGCGCTCAAGGCCGCGCCGCATACGTGGCACGCGGCTGCGTCGGCTGCGTTCTCTGCTCGACACACGGGACAGCGCATCGTTTCTGAGTAAACCTCGCTTCGGTGCATAATAGCGCCCACGGCTCATGTCGGCAAGCCATCCGGCCAATGCTACAATGAAGCTGCCGCTCAGGAGGGTGGTGTGCACGTATGAAGGCATCCCTGAAGCTCGGTCGCATCGCGGGTATAGAGGTCGGCGTCCACTACACCTGGTTCTTTGCCTTCTTCCTCATCACCTGGTCCCTGGCGTCGGGCCTCTTCCTGCGGCAGTACCCCGGCTGGAGCCCCGCGGCCTACTGGGTCACCGCCGCCGCTGCAGCCCTGCTGCTCTTCATCTCAGTGCTGGTGCATGAGCTTGCCCACTCCCTCTTCGCCCGCGCCAGGGGGCTCCCGGCCCACAGCATCACCCTGTTCATATTCGGCGGCGTGAGCAACCTCGGCGCCGAGGCGGAGCGGCCACGGGACGAATTCGTCGTGGCGGTGGTAGGCCCCCTGGCGAGCCTGCTTGTAGCAGGCGTTTCGTGGCTCCTTCTGTGGTTCGCGGGCAGCCTGGGCCAGCCCGTGGCGGCCACCTTCAGCTACCTGGCTCTCATCAACGTCATTCTGGCCGTTTTCAATCTGCTGCCGGGGTTCCCCCTGGATGGCGGCCGAGTGCTGCGTTCCCTGCTGTGGGGCAAGACCAAGAGCTTTTCCCGTGCAACCCGCATCGCCGCCAGGGTGGGCCAGGTCTTCGGTTGGTTGCTCATTGGCTTGGGCCTGCTGTTTGCCCTCTCCGGAAGCCTCCTGAGCGGCGTCTGGATGGCCCTCATCGGTTGGTTCCTCAGCAGCGCCGCGGACGCCAGCCGCCGGGAGCTCACCAGCCGCGGGGGCTTCCGGGGCGTCCGGGTCGACCAGGTCATGGACCCCGCCATGGTGACCGTCCCGCCGGACACCGTAGTGAGAGAGTTGGTCATGGACTACTTCCTGCGGCAGGGGCGTCGCGCGCTCCCGGTGTCGCGCGACGGGGTCCTGGAGGGCATCGTGTCCGTCACGGATGTGAGAGGCGTTGCGCAGGACCGGTGGGACCATGTTCACGTGGGCGACATCATGACGCGAGACCCCCTGTACGTGGTTGGCCCGGACGACGACCTGTCCGTCGCCCTGGACCTGCTGGCTGCTCGGCGGCTGAACCAGGTCCCGGTCATTCAGGGCAACCGCGTCGTTGGCCTCCTCACCCGGGCGGACGTCATCCACTATCTCCAGTTCAGCCAAGAGCTAGGCCTCGGACCCGGTTCGCGGGGGCGCGGACAACAAGACTAGAGCGCGTGTGACTTCGGAGGATGCGACCATGAAGATTGGATTCATCGGCCTCGGAAACATGGGAAGCGGCATGGCAGCCAACGTCATGAAGGCCGGACATGAGATGACGGTGCACGACCTCCGTCGCGAGGCCGCCACTCCCTTCCTGGAGATGGGTGCCCAGTGGGCCGATACGCCCAGGGAGGCGGCGGCAGGCAGCGACGTGGTGCTCACCTCGCTGCCGGGGCCGCGGGAGGTCGAGGCCGTGGCTCTGGGCGAGGACGGCATCCTCTCCGGCATCGCCAGGGACGCCGTGTACATCGACCTCAGCACCAACTCGCCCACCGTGGTGCGCCAGGTACACGCCGCTTTCGCCGAGCAGGGCGTGCACATGCTGGACGCGCCGGTCAGCGGCGGCGTTATCGGCGCGCGCACCGGGCGGCTGGCGGTGATGGTCGGCGGCGGCGAGGATGTCTTCGAGCGGTGCCGGCCTCTCCTCGAAGCCATCGGCGACAAGGTGACCTACACCGGCGGCAGCGGTTGCGGCAGCATATGCAAGCTGATGCACAACACCATCGTGTACGGCATCCAGACCATAGCCGCCGAGTGCTACACCCTGGGCGTCAAGGCCGGCGTCGACCCCAAGCCCCTGACGGAGACCATCGCAAACGGCAGCGCCGGGCGCGGCACACTGTTCCAGCACACCTTCCCGGAGACCCTCTTCCAAGGCAAGTTCGACCCTCCCCAGTTCGCCCTTCAGCTGGCCTTCAAGGACGTGGGCCTTGGTGTCGCCCTGGGGCGCGAGTACAGCGTTCCCATGGCCATGGCCAACCTGGTGTACCAGGAGCTGACGGCCGCCATGAACCGCGGCTGGCAGGGCAGCGACTCCCGCGTCGCCATGCGGCTCCAGGAGGAGCGGGCGGGCGCACAGGTCCGCGTGCGTGACACGTCTACGGGGTAACGCTGAGCGCCGGTGGTGCGGCAGTCCCCGGCCCTGTGCTTGCTGAGGCCAGAGGGACCATCACTGCCGACGGGCTCGGCCTACGCCTCAGCCCCCGCGGCGAGCGGCGCCAGCTCCCGGCGCAGGAACGCGTAGCTCCGCTCCAGGGACTCGGTCGCCGCGGCCTGGCGGCGCGGGTCCCTTTCGGCGCCCTTGATGAAGGAGTGCCCCATCCCCTCGTAGAAGTGGATCTCGTGGCTCTTCTCGTACCGCTCCAGGGTCTCCCGGAAGGCCTCGACCTCCTCCATGGGTGTGCTGGTGTCCGCGGTGCCGTAGTGGCACAGCAGCTTGCAGTCGATCCGCTCCAGCTCTCGAGGATCGGGAAATACGCTGTGATGGTAGATGACGCCCGCGCTGAACTGTCGCGTCCGCGCCAGGGCCAGCAGGGCCAGTCCCCCGCCGAGGCAGAACCCCACTACGCCTATCCCGTGCTCATCGTCAACCCACGGGAGCTTTCGGAGGTAGTCCGCCGCAGCCGCCGTCTGCCGCACCGCCAGGTCCAGGTCCAGCGAGTTCTTCCCCAGCAGGGCCTCCGCGTTGTTCCGAGGGTGAGCCCCGTCCAGCAGGTCCGGAGAGACGGTCACGAAACCCGCCCGGGCAAAGGCGCACGTGATCTGGCGCTGGAACCAGTCGATGCCGTACATGCCCGATAGCAGCACGACCCCCGGCCGCGGCGCCCCATCCGTGGGCCGCGCCAGATAGCCGTCCACGAGCTGCCCGTCGCAGTCGTAGCCCGCGTGCAGCGACACGATCCATTCATTCATACCACCACTCCCCTTCGGTGTCGTTGGTGGTGCCCTTGCCGTTGTAGGCCGGCCTTCGACCGGCGGGCGCAGCCCCCCGGCCTGCGCCCTGTGCTAGGGCGTGAGCACCAGCTTGCCGCTCGTCTCGCGCCCGCCGAGCTGGCGATGGGCCTCAGCGGCGTCCTTCAGCGGCATGACTGCGTGAATGTGCAGCTTCAGCTCGCCCGACTGCACCCACTGCAGCACGTCGCCGGCCCGCTGCTCCAGCTCCGCGCGAGTGCGCGTGAAGTTGCCCAGCCCCGGCCTGCTGACGTAGTAGGAGCCCGGGCCGAGAATGCGCGTGTTCAGGGGCGCCACGGGCCCGCTGGCCTGGCCGTAGAGGAGCATGTGTCCCAGGGGCGCCAGGCAGTTGAACCCCTTCTCAAAGGTGGACTGGCCAACCGCGTCATAGATGACGTTGACCCCCTCCCCATCGGTGGACTTCCGGATGGCCTCCTCAAAGTCCTCCTGCGTGTAGAGGATGACCTCGTCGGCCCCGGCGTCCCTGGCCAGCTCCGCCTTCTCTCCCGTGCCGACGGTGGCGAAGACGTACGCGCCGGCGCGCTTGGCCATCTGGATGAGGAGGTGACCCACACCCCCGGCGCCCGCGTGCACCAGGGCCTTGTCGCCGGGCTTCAGGTTGTAGGCGCCGAAGGCCAGCGCGTGCGCCGTCATCCCCTGCAGGATGATGGCGGCCCCCGTCTGCGCGGTCACCCCCGGGGGCAGTGGGACGAGCCGGGCGACGGGCGCTACCGCCCTCTCGGCGTAGGTGGCCGGCGACTGGGCATAGACCACCAGGTCACCGACGCCTACGTTGGTGACCCCCTCACCTAGCTCGGCCACCACCCCGGCGGCCTCGACGCCCGGAATCCAGGGTAGCCTCGCCGGGGGGTTCACGCCGGAGCGGGAGTTGGTGTCCGTGTAATGCATAGCGATGCGAACCTACAACTGGGGTTTCTTGCCATTGTACCCCGGTCTTGTACCCCAAAAGCATGGCTTACGGCCTTCCCCGCAATCTACCGGCCGCATCCGCTGGGGGACAAGGGAGATGGAACGCTAGCCCCCCCCCGCGCCTGGGGCCACCGACTTCGCGTGCTCGGGTGCCGCGGGCGAATGGGCTAGCCCCCCCCGCGCCTGGGGCCACCCACAAGCAAGTATGAAGCCTGGAAGGTCCAGAGGCTAGCCCCCCCGCGCCTGGGGCCACCCTCCGCCCGTATCCGGGTGCCTGCCTTCTGTAGGGCTAGCCCCCCCGCGCCTGGGGCCACCCCTCCCGTTCGCAGACGTGTAAAGCCGCATCCCTAGTTGGTACAGCGTACCAGACCCGGGTGTTAGAGCCGGACCGGCTCGTTAGCGAGTTCGAGTCTCGACAGGTGGGCCGTGTAAGACTGAACTGCGAACTTTCCGCTGGGAGGTCCAACTATAAGGAGTCCGGATTGATGGGCCTGAGGGGACGGTAGCTAGCACCGTCTTCGAGATGTGGCTGGGGGTCCCAGCCGGTTCCCAATGATTCTATTCGATCCTTCTAAAGTAGACCTGAGCGTACCGAATTGCAAGCTTTCCGGTGGGGACCGGACCTGTAACCGGTCATAGTCCTGTCAGCGAGGCATCCTGCCCTCGCCAATCCCAGCCTGCTAATTCCCTATCCGCCCCACAAAATCCCGCAGAAGAGGGGCGACCCGCTCAGGCGCTTCCTCCGCAACAAAGTGGCCGACATCATCTAACGGATGGGTCTCGGGATTGCTTAGTTCCGCCAGCCATCGATCCAGTTCCTTGCGGCGAAAGGCGATGTCCTTCAACCCCCAGAGAATCAGGGCAGGCTTGTCGCGAAAAGCCGCTCTAGCGTCCAGATAGAACGCAGCCATGAGCTGGCCCCTACGATGTGGCCTGGCAACGCCGCGCTGGCGTGCCGGCCTCCAGGAGGCTGCGCGTTGCGGTAATGGTCCATCACCTCCGGGGTGAGAGCTGACTTGACCCCCACGGCCCTGGGCATTACGCCATTCACAAAGAAATTGCGCCGCTTGATCAAAAACTGTCCTAAAGGGCTGCGCATGAACGTACTGAAGAAGGCGAAGTGCAGGTCGCTTCCCACAGACCAGCACCAGGTATTGGCTATCGCCAGCCCGGCCACTCTTTCAGGCTGATGGCAGGCGAAGTGCAGACCGACAAGCCCTCCCCAGTCCGACATGTACAGTGTGGAGTCCTTCACGTCCAGATAGTTCATCAGGGCGGAGAACCGGCCGGCGTGCGCCTGAGGACTATGGTCCTCCTTCCGTTTGGAGCGCGACGAGAGCCCGAATCCGACATGGTCGACTGCAATGCATCGGAAGTCGTGGCGCAATTCGCTAATGAGATGACGGAATTCAAAGGACCAGGACGGGTTCCCGTGCAGGAAGACAATGACCGGCCCCGACCCCTCATCGACATAGTGCATGCGGTGACCGTCAGGAGTGGTGAACCACCGGCTGGGAAAGGGGGGCAACTCGTCGGACAACCAGGGTGGTCTGGTGCGCTGGTCTTCGAGTGTCAATGCGCCTCCTCTGTGCTTGACATTTACCGCTGCATGCCGCCGGCAGGTGCTTCCTGGCCCGCATTGTCGGCGCTGTCCTCTGCGAAAGCAAGACTGGAGGGAGGTGTTGTCAACGCCGGTGGTCGTGGTATCTGGGCACCTTTCGACCAAGCCCTCCATCCTCGACTGCACCCTACTCCATTGAGAGCCGGTGATCAAGGGTGGAGATTTGTGCGGGGGAAGCCCTAACCGGACAACTCATCGGGGCACACTTGGAGGGCCCTTCCTAGTTTTTCTAGCGTCGCTCGCCTCGGCGATGTCCTACCAGCCTCAATGCGGATCACCGTGAGCTTTGACACTTTGGCGATCTCAGCAAGGTGCTTCAGGGCGTCGGCTTGGAGCGTGTTCCGGTAGGACATGAACACGACCTTGACCGGGCGGGTCTGGCCGATGCGCCAGGAGCGGCGCGACGCCTGGCGCACAGGGATCGGAAGCCGATGAGGTCCAGCCCCGTCTGCACCAGCCTGGGGTGGCAGACCAGGACCCTACCTAGGCGGGGGCTTGATTGCTGACGTGTACGCTGCCTCAGACGCCTCCACGGTCCGGACCGCCAGTCTAACCTATCCATGCCAGCGAGCAAGCAGGAATCAAGACATCGGCCGCCGCTTGGTAGTGGCGCTGTCTCGCCGGCATGGGACGGCGGGACCAAGACTTGACGGCTGATATGTTCAAACTCAAACCAGAGTAGTGCTTGCGAACTCGCGGCGATTGATCAAACCGTCGGCTTCGGGAACCAGGGATCGTCTTCTTCCAGGTGGCCGATGTATCGGTACTCGAGGCCACCGGTTGCGGTTAGCGGCGCAAATATCTCTTTCCACTCGTTGATGTAGAATCGCCCTCCTTGCCATCCCTTCGCGCCACCGATGCGCGCCGCCATTGCGGAGGCCGCATCGACTCCCACCAGCGAACTCAGTCGCACCTTCTTCTTAACCATGGGTCTGGGATACGAATCGTAGCGGATGTCCCTCATGCCGGGCTCAAGCACGTAAGGGATGCCAGGGTGAGGACCGCTCCAAAGGTCGCCAGCTGCAAATGGTCGCCCTTGCAGGTCGACCCCCTCACCGCTAATGACGTTGCCTTCGAATTCAAATCGTAACGGAAGGTCGTACTCTTCGTCCGCCAAGTAATAGGTTGCGTCCCGACCGACCGGAACGATCACTTGGCCATACTCGTTGATATAGAAGGGGCCATTGGGCGTTCCTCCGACTCCGATCTTGATGTTGTTGACAACCCGCACGAGATCGGGGTGCTCTTCGGTGGTCGCGAGCCACTGCTCGCCGTTAGAGGCCAAGTATGTGACAGCGACAACAGATCCATGCCTGCTCGTGCGGATGGCATATTTGGAATCCTTGTTCACAGATCGGGGGCAGTTCCCTGAGTAGAGCGAATAAGAGCCAGTCATATCAGACCTCCTTTGCATACCAACGCCTGTAGTCGATACGGCCGACGAACCGCGGCTCCCACCGCGGGTTCTCCCAATTTCCTACCTGAACCCTTGTCAAGACGAGCCCCGCTGGGTTTACCACGAAGCGGACTGGTCCTTGGGGTCTTAGTGTCCTGAGTGCGTCAACCAATGAATTGTCTTGGACGGGAGGAGTGACCTTCCAACCACCGTACTGACGCTGGTTCCAGAAATAGAGTTCACTCCTTCCGCTGAGATGGTGGGGAATTCCCAGGTATGGAAGGTTCCACGCGTCCCCGAGCGTCAGGCCTTGGTCTTCGGCCAAGTCGAACAGGCCACCGCCAGCGAATGAGTTATGGAAGGCAATGCGGCCCGCGCATTCGCCCACCCATGCCACATCCCCGTCTCCGAACGGGCTGGGAACTAGGACCTGCCTGTGCTCGTTGACAAGGAAGGCTCCTCCTGCCGAACCACCCAGGATCTGCTTTGCAGCATTGACAGCACCTGCTAGGGCCCTCGCCGAATCGACGCTCGCCATCGGGCAGACCGCAGTTTCATCCCCAATCACCCATTCGACGCAAGGCGACCAACCCTTGCCAAGCAGGCGGACATGGAATACCGTCGTGTCTCCTGGAATCCGGGCATACCTCCCGGTCCAACGGCGCGGCCGAATAGGTAGGAAGCCGACTTCGATCACGCTACACCTCCGGGAGGGAACTCAAGATTGCCATCGAGGGCCGCGATGAAGCGTGGGACTCCTTCCTCGCGCCAGAAGGCATGGTTGAGTTGGTTGACGTAGATCCTCGAGATTGGGGGCTGCCCCCGCCGGACCTCTTTGAGGATAGCCACGACGCGACTGGCGTTCGGTCCCCGGGCAAAGGCCTCTCCGCCACGGACGCGCTTCGCAACGACGCCACCCATGCGCTGGCGAAACCGGAATTCATCCGCCGGTTGAATCGGCCCAGGATAGGGGTCACCAGGGGAGAGCCTCGCCGCCTCGAAGCTATTCGGAGCGGTTTCCTCAATGCCAAACTCGAAGGGCTTCGCTAGGGTGCCTCCGTACAGCGTCGTCCAGCTATCGGTATCGGTTGGGACTCGCACGAGGATTGCTCCCTTCTGGCCAGTAACGCGAAATCGCCCGGGGTTCCCCTTGAGGCGTTTGACCACGGCCGGGATGCCTTGGGGATTCACCGCCACGTGGCCCAAGTCGTCGGTCACGTTCCCATGAGAGTCCGTGGAGAACTCGGAACCCTCGTAGCGGCCGGGGTAGGCGTCGCCAAAACAGAGAGCCTCCAAGTCGATCCTCTCTTCCGTTGGGACCACAGACCGGGGTGGACCAGGGAGCTCAATGGGGTCACCTGGCGGGTCCCAGCGGAAATACCGATTACGGTCGAGGCCCACCAGTCCATTCCAGTCTTCCCTTTCGTAGATATGTTCGTCGACCGAGCCGCGGACGTAGAGCACGCAGATCCGGGAGGATTTTTCTTCACCAACATGGTCTCGGTATGTCCGCAGGACTCGCCCAATGCTCTGAATCCGCTGACGCGGAGAACTCGAAGAGGCCACTATGATTCCTAGATCGGCCTCCGGCACATTGAAGCCTTCAATCAGCGACCTCGCTGAGACGACCACCCTGGCAGTCCCAGAGCGAAAGAGATCGAGGGTCTGCTCACGCAAGTCCTGCGGCAGATCGCTGTGTTCCATTACAACCGGGAACCCATCATCTCTCAGGTAACCGAAGAGAGCGACGACTTCAGCGATGCTCTCGTGGAACAGGATGACCCGTGCGCCGTGTCGGGATGTCAAGGCCTCTCTGACCAGGCTCCGAGTAGCCGAAATCCTGCTCTCGGCCTGATAGAGCAGCTGTTTCCTTCGGTTCGTGTCGTTCACGAACCGATACGCGGGACCAGTCATACTCGATTGGCCTCGTGCAGAGACTCTTCGAGCCCATGCCAGCAACTGATCGCCGCCGAGCTTGCGGGCGGTGGGCGATGCTGACCTCAGTTCTCGCCTTGCTTCATTTATCGATCTGCTCAGGGCCTCGTAACGCCTGGCCTCAGCAGGTGAGAGAGGGAGCCCTAGATGAAGCAGTTCGAAAGGAGGCAATAGCCCCAATCCAGTTGCTGCAGCAAACGTCATTTCGTAGACGATGGGGCCAATCTCGCTACCTAGCAGAGAGGTTCCATAGTCGGCGACGCCTTCCTCGGCGGCATCATCTCGTTCTGGGGTTGCTGAGAGACCCAGGCTGTACCGACGAGGGGTTCGGAGCACGGCTGACATCTCTGGTGCGCCGGCTCGATGACACTCGTCGGCAATCAAGAGGAGGTGGTCCTCCACCTCTTGGCTCTGGACAATCTTCGGCAACTCTCTTCGGGCAGAGGCGAGGACAGCTACCATAACGCGCCTCGTCTGATCGAAGTCGTCCGAGTAGCCGCCGCCAACTCTTGCCAGAGCAGACTCTGGAAGGTTCGACCGGGCACGCAGAACCTCAATCCACTGATTCATAAGCACTATCGTAGGCACCACTATCGCCACTCGGAGGTCGGGGTCCTCGTGCTGAAGCTGTTCCGCGATCGCGAGCGCCAGGATGGTCTTTCCCGCACCTGTAACAACCTTCATCGTCCCTCGTCGGCCTGCTGCGAACCACGCGTCACGGGCGCTCCTCTGCCATGGTGCCAGCTCTATGCCGCTTGTGAGGACCCACGATGGGGGCATCGGACGCCTCCGTGTGCCGTCCAACAACGTACCAGGGCCAGTGGGAGCATCATTCTTCGAGTGGTCCTCGGCCCAGTTGACCAACTTGAGCTGATGCAGCAGTAGTCGTTCATCTGGGGACAGGTGGAGCGGCGGTGTCATACGTCATCCTCGTCTGGCTCTGCTGGATATGCGGCCCTCGCAGTGAGTCCTAGCCCATGGCGGTGCTGGACGTGGTTCGAACGCAGTTGGGCGACAGGCCGTTGTCGACGGCACATCGGTCGGGTCACGACTGTGACCAGGGTGCGGTCAACCACCAAGCCGCAGACATCAGGGAGCCCTGACCAATAGACAAACCGCAGCCTCTGGGCGGGCGACACGCTTCCCTTGGTCCATTTCCGGGGCGTCGCCCTGCTTCGGCCCTTGGAGAGCATCGCCAGCAGTAGTGCGTGCGCCTCATCGCACGTCAGGGATGGGGCAACCCGCTGCTGGCATCGCTCAATCGCATGCTTGGTGACAGCCACCGACGGGGCATTCGTCCCTGAGCGATCGAGGGACCAAGTCTTGATGACCGCAGCACAACGATTCGACATAAGCCAACTGTAGCATGGATTCTCCATGCTGTCAACACGTGGAAAATACACGTGGTCATTCGTGACCCCATAGCTGTTGTTCCTCCGGTAATGAGGCCAGTTGCCGCTCGTGGTCGCCCTGAGCTGAAGCCACGAGCGGTCCAAGGGTCTTGATCTCTTCTTCAAGGTTGGCTCTAACGGATGAGAGCCAATTCCTCTCACGGAGGGACTGCGCAGGCCACCGTCCTATTTCCAACTCCGCGGCACAGCGCTCTATCAGCGGAAGGTAGGGATCATTGATCTCCGAATCGGGTGCTTCACCCCTTGCTCGAAACACGCTGGACAGGCCCTTCAGGCTAAACAAGCGGTCAGCTCCTTCGACCGCGACCCGGCTTGCCAACGGCCAGTCGGACCGAGCCATCCACCGCGCAAGAGCATGGCCGCCGGGGTCGAGGGCAGGAACGATGTAAGCAACTCGGTGTCCTGGTCGGCGACGCCACGCTCGGGCTTCGTCGCGGCGAAGCGCTCCAAAGCCTCGGGTCTCAAGGTCGATTCGCTCGTGCACCCACATGAACTCCCGAAGAAACCGCGCAGGCTGGGGACAGCCCACGAAATCAAGGGCGCGGAGTACGAATTGCCTGATTGACCGTTCTTCCTCCCTTGTCCGCAGCGAGCTAACCTCCTCTCGGAACGCAAGGGTCAACTCAGTCTTGCGCCTGTCCAAGCGTTCGCTCGCCTCGATGATTTCGATGAGACCGATGGATGAGGCGTCCGGGTCGTCGAGATGCTCCAGCAGTCGGTCCGTCAACTGTCTCTGCTGGTTCAGGAGTTGACGAAGAGCCCGCCGGGAGTCTGAGGGGGTTGAAGGCCGCTGTAACATACACGCGATTATAGCGTAGATATTCCATTGGCGCAACCCGTGAATAGCCTTGGCAACCAAATCATCGGGCGCTTGACTGGCCGAAATGGACAGGCACCTGTTTGCGTGTGCCATAAACTGGCACTCAAGGATGAGGGCCTGCGCTCCTAAGGGAGACTGCCTGGCAACTTCGGTATCACGGCCGGTATTGCTGGTAGTCCCTGTTCAGCGTTATCCCGATGATCCGACGCTTGCCCTTGTGAGGGTAACGTGCGGGCGACCACTGGCCCTGCCAAGTGCCAGTCGTCATCCACTGGCAGCCCCTCCGCTGTAGACTCGGCGTACCCTCGCCTGGGCGAAGACTGATTCCACCGTGCTCGGCGTTCTCCTGATCCTAGATCACCAGGCCAACATCAGGTCGTCCTCAATGGCCGCCAGACCGTCCTCCAGCAGCTCACCCCCCTCGCCGAGGGAAGTCTACAGCTTCTTGGCCACCGGCTTCGATGCGTCGGCCTGGAGCGTGTGCCGGTAGGCCACAAATACTACTCTCGCTAGCCCGGTCTGTCCGATGCACCGGGAGCGGTGTCAAGGGCGTTCGCAAAACGTACCACTGCGGCGGAAGAATCGTGTACCACCGGCGTGATGACCGAGGGCCGTATAGGAGGTGGAGTGGGGACTGTCTGGGAGCGAGAGGGGACGGTGCAGGTGTAACCTAAGCGTCGTCCGGTTCGTCTGGTGGCGGCGGTGCGGCGGTCTCCCTGCTGTGCCGGAGGCGGTAGCTGTCGCCGTTCATCTCCAGGATGTGGACGTGATGGGTGAGTCGGTCCAGCAGAGCTCCGGTCAGGCGTTCCGAGCCGAAGACCTCGGTCCACTCATCGAGGGGCAGGTTGGTGGTGACGAGAATGGAGCCCCGCTCGTAGCGCTGGCTGAAGACCTCAAAGAGGAGTTCCGCGCCGGTGGGGGACAGGGGGACGAAGCCCAACTCATCGATGATCAGCAGGCAGAGGCGGGACAGCTGCCGCTGCAGGCTGAGCAGCCGTTTCTCGTCCCGGGCCTCCATCAGCTCGTGGACCAGGGCGGCGGCGGTGGTGAAGCCCACGGACATTCCCCGCTGGCAGGCGGCCAGGCCCAGCCCCAGGGCGACGTGGGTCTTGCCGGTGCCGCTGTTGCCGACGGCGATGACGTTCTCCCGGCGCTGGATGTATTCGCAGCGGGCCAACTCCATCACCAGTTGTTTGTTCACCGAGGGGATGGCCGGGAAGTCGAAGGTGTCCAGGCTCTTGACGGCGGGGAAGCGGGCGGCGCGGACCCGGCGCTGCACCATGCGCTGGTGGCGGTCGATGAGTTCCAGTTCGGCCAGGCGCAGCAGGTACTGGGGGTGGTCCACGCCCTCGGCGGCGCACTGGGCGGCCATCTTCCCGTACTCTCTGAGGAAGCTGGGCAGCTTCAGCTCCTTCAGGTGGTGTTCCAGGAGCAGGGTGGACCGCTGGTTCATGCCGCCCTCCCTGACAGCAGGGCCATGTAGTCCCCGGCGGAGGTGGTGTTCACTCGCACCCTGGGCAGGTGGGGGTACAGATCCAGGTCAAGGCGGGGCGGCCGTCCCTCCAGCCGGCAGAGCACCAGGTGCTTCACGGCGTCGAAGCTCAGCGCCCCCAGACGGAGGGAGTCCTGCACTGCGGCGTGCACCTCTTCCAGCCTGAAGCCTTCCAGCAGCCGCAGCACCTGGACGAACTCCCGCTTGCCCCGTGGTCCCATCCTGGACTCCAGGAGGCGGCGCAGCGTGGCAAACTCCCCGGGCAGGTCCCACCCCCGCAGGGGAGCGGCCTGGTCCAGGGCGCCCGTCTTCCGCTCCAAAAGCGGCAGGTAGTGGATGGGGTCGAAGACGAAGTCGTCCCGCTGGTAGGAGCGGGGGTGTCGGGCGATGACCTCCGACCCGCAGCAGATGACCACCCGGTCCACGTAGCCTCTTACCAGAACGTCGCGGTGCCCGTAGGCCACCGGCACCGAGTAGTCGGTGGTCCGGTACCGCACCAGGGACAGGGAACTGACCCGGCTCGCCCGCTGGTCGCAGGCGTCATAGGGCGCGGCAGGCAGGGGCAGCAGGGCCTCCAGGTCCCGCTCAAGGCGTTGCCCGATGGTCTCAGGGTGGCCCCGGAGCTGGGCGTCCATGCGCGTCAGGCAGCGCCCCTCCAGGTGGGCATTCAGCGCCTCGAAGCTCTCGAAGGACGGTATGGGCACCAGGAAGTTGCGGCGCACGTAGCCCACCATGCCCTCCACCTTGCCCTTGCCGGGCCTGCCGAACCGGTCCTCGAACAGGTAGTGGGACTGGAGCTCGGTGAAGGCTCGGGTACGCTTCCTCCGGCCGTCCCCCAGGATCCTGGCCACCGCCAGCCGGGTGTTGTCGTAGACGATGCTCTGGGGCGCCCCGCCTAGGAAGGCGAAGGCCGAGACGTGGCCGTCCAGGAACGCCTCGGTGGTCTCCGCAGGATAGGCCTTGACGAAGCAGCCGTCGCTGTGGGGCAGGTCTAGGACGAAGTAGTGAGCCTTCTGCTCCACCCCGCCGATGATCACCCGGGCCTCTCCGAAGTCGCACTGGGCGTGTCCGGCAGGATGGGACAGCGGCACGAACAGCTCCTTGGTCCGGCGGCGGCGCTCACTGACGTAGTCCTTGACGCCGGACCGGCAAGAATGCTTGACGCGGGACACGCAGCCGCTCGAAGATGCGCTTGGCGGTGTGGCGCTGCTTCCGGGGAACGCCGAGGTCGCCCTCAAGGAACGCGCCGATGATGCCGGTGAAGGGCTCCAGCTTGGGGCGGTGGGGAGAGCCCTGCCGGCGGTAGCCCGGGGGCAGGGAGTAGGCCAGCATCTTGCGCACCGTATCTCGGTGCAGGCCGAACACCCGGGAGGCCTCCCGCGTGCTCATCCCGTCCACCATGCAGGCCCGGCGCACTCGAACGTACAGTTCCACCTTGTACATCCTTCACACCTTCCATCGAGTTTCCTCGAACCCTATGGAAGGCGGCGGGTGGTACGGTTTTGC
Organism: Dehalococcoidia bacterium; assembly: GCA_965197715.1. Lineage (GTDB taxonomy): Bacteria > Chloroflexota > Dehalococcoidia > Lucifugimonadales > UBA1127. Next base: position 177,087 of record OZ240224.1, on the reverse strand, counting down.
AGCGCCACTCTCGAACGCTCACCCCCGCCTCGCCGGTACAGTATTGCTCCGCCCTTTACAACTCCCCTGGGATGGCGGGCGCGGAGCTCGTGCTCGAAGTAGAACGGTATCTGAAGGCCCTGGGCGGTCATCTGCCCCACGGCGTCGGGTGCGATGGCCGAATCTTCCCAGTTGTAGGCCCGGTCGGATCTCGCGGTGGGGACGGACCACACCAGCTCGCTGTCGGGGTCGGCTCTGGCCTCGGCCTGAAGCTTCGAGAGGAACCACGTGATGCCGTCGGCGTGCTTCGTCTGACGAGCCCAGGTCTCGATGCGGTGTCCCACGTGCCGCGTGCGGCCCTGTTTGTCGGTCGTGAGGGCTGTGCTCCATATGCCCTGCGTGGTGGGAAGCTGGGCACGGTCCCTTTGGGTGACGTAGCGAATGCCCTCGGCGGACAGGGTGTAGCGGGTGTCTCCCCGTTTGCCTCGGCGCTCAACTAGGCCCCAGGTATCGACGAGGCTGTGCATCATCTGGCTGATACGTCCCTCCGAGACGCCGAGCCAGAGGGCAAGGTGCCCGCGGGGGATCATCGGGTGGTCGGTGATGAGGTCGAGCGTCCGCTTCTCAGACGGGCTGATGCCGAAGGCCGGCGCAGCGACGCCCGCTTTCGACTCGGCGACTCCGTGCGAAGCATTCCGCCAGGGCTGCCGTGGGATCTCACGCTCTCCAGTGTGCAGTACGAACCCCCGAACAGGAACGAGGTCCGCTGCCAGACTCGGCGGCGCCATCCTTCAAGGGCACGCCTGGATTCCACGGTGACGTAGCAGTCTCTCATTGCCATGTCCATGCAGAACCTCGTCGTCAACCTCTGCTCCCAGACGCTGGGCGTCAGGATCAGGATTGTGTCAGGGCGGCGCGTGTAGTGGTACTCCGCTATGGCCCTCAGCCGGTCGTAGAGCGACCGGCGCCGAAGGGCCAGGCCCTGGCGGACCACGCCGAACGTCCGACCATCGTGGAGGGTGATCGTCGCGTCGAAGCGGCCCCTGCGGTGGAACTCTACGTGCGGCCGCAGTCCGTCGATGCCGGGGGAGAGGGATGAGGCGAGACGGTAGACGGCGGCCACCGCGTCCATCCTGCGGAGGAGCAGCGCCAGCCACTCCCTGGGCACGGGGTAGGCACGCACGAAGTCCGAGGGCGTCGGAAAGCCGAGGATGCCGGCGGCATCGCCGATGCCACTGGCCGTCAGATAGTATCTGTGGCTCGAAGGCAGGTGGGCGGTGCCGTGACTCACCCTCCCGGCGATGCCGTCCGCCAGCAGGCCAGCCAGCACACGGTGTACGGTCGCGTGAGGTTCGCCCAGGATGCCCGCCAGCTCTGCCGAGTCGATGAAAGGCATCCTGCTGAGGGAGTCGAGCAGCTGTCGGTTCGAAAGGGCCATGCATTGAGCGTAGCAGAATGGGCGTAGTAGTAGGCAGATGCCACATGTCAGTGTCAGCAACGGGGAAGGTGTCCAATGGTCTGCCAGCGTGCTCGCGCTCGCGCACAGCCCCCCCTTCACAAGGCCGTCCGTCCGGTGGGCCGTTGGCGGTGCATTACCCGTCTACAGGAGGTCTCGCGGGGCGGCAAGTTGCGACGTGGGCGATGTCGTAGCTAAAATCGGGGTGCATCAGGCATCCTGCCACATCAGAGCAAGCGATCCGATTTCGGTGCTCCTTCCACGGTCATGGGGCAGCCGCAGCTACTGAACGGGGAAAGTGGAACAGGGACGCCGGGCTGATGACCCTGTTGAATAGGCTGGTTGGGGAGGAAGAAACCGCGGCGCGACGGCGCTGGGGCCAGTTTCCACGGACAGTGGCATCGTGCATGAAAACGGGAAAGCTGTCCGGTCACGGAAGCGTCGGAGCGAAGGCTACAGTCGGCGGTAGGCCCAGCGACGGAGCGTAACGATGCCCTTGAGCGGTATAATGTTCGCCGACGGCTGGTAAACCATGCTGAGGTACGCAAATGGAGCAGGATGCCTACGAAACATTCACACGGGCGCACCGGGTGTATATCAGGGGAGTTCGGGCAGGTCTCGCTGAGTGCCTAAAGTCTGCCTACGACTCTGACTGGTGGGAGAGCGGCGTCTTGGCCGCATTAGGCGATAACCAGCGCGAAAACCTGGAGCGAGATCGGCAAAAGGTTGCGCCAGAAGATAAAGCGCAACTGCTGGACACTGCCCATTTCTCTCGTATCGTTGAGAGAAACCATGCCGCAGCCTTTGCCAACCAGTTCACCAACATTGACTACACGTTGCGGTTGTTCAGCCACCTTTCCGCAAAGCGGAACGAATGGGCTCATGTCCTTGATGAGCAATGGACAATACCGAACATAATGCAGGTAGTCCAAGCCATGCGGGAAATTTTGATTTCGCTGCGCCGGAGAGAGGCGCTGGAGATTCACCAGATGTTTCACGACAGCCTCGACCAACAGACAAGTATCCCGGAAGAAGACTTGAATGTGCCCGAGGGTCCAACACCCGCACTCGACGATGATGATCACCCGCTCCCTACAGACTACGCGCTGTTGGGATTCTGGCGCGCATTGGAGTCTTACTTGGACGTCGAGTCGGTCGTCCAGCCTGCTAATGACGAAGAACAGAACGCGAGGTTGGTTAGAGTTCTGGTCAGAATCACCAACACCGCGCCATCTAGCGAAGGCAGGCCGGACATTACGTTCAGAAATGTGAGACTGGAACTAACGGGGGTTCAAGCTCTCGTCCAACGAAGAAGGAACTACCCAAACACAGAATGGACCGCCCTAGGGCCAGGACAGACCGAGACTACTGAGTTTATGGCCGCCACTAAAGGGTTGGCATCTATTGAGTTGCACGTGACCGGCCATGTCGATCAAGATAGGTTGCTTAGAGTCCAGCATAGGAAAACGCTCCCGGAAGAAGTTGTAACTCCACTGCTGGAGCAATTCAGCATTCAGTTTGAAGGAGTTGGCATTGACGAAGCATTAGCCACAATCGTTGAGACGGCGACTCGGATTCAACCTGATATGCCGTTGTCCGAAGTCTCTACTGTCCGAAACGAGCTGGGACAGTTCAAACTGCTCATTGCACAGAAACGGGAGACACTGGGCGCTCTTTTCGAAGAGTATCGCCTCGATAGGGAGTCGCAACTTGGAGCGCCATTCCGGGAAGTGATCCTTCTACTCGAGGAACTGGAACAGAAAAAGATAGACGAGATGGACACAGCCATAAGCCAAACAGATATGGTGTCCATTCGCGGCGTGGCCCGTGATTTCGAACAATTGCAAATCTCGGTGCTCAGGGGGCGAGACACCATCAGGCAACGGATGAGTTCGCAGCATTCATAGCTGTCACAGCCCAGCAGTGACTCCGATCGTCCTCGCTGAAGCCTTCCGTTGAGGGTCGAGAGGGATATCTCCAGTTCCTGACCCACCTTCGCTTTCGAGACCAACCGGAGTTCGTAGATGCCGGGGGACATCGAGGCTGCGAGGCGGTAGACGGCGGCTACCGCGGCCATCCTGCGGATGAGCAGTGTCAGCCACTGGCTCGACAGGGGGTAGGCTCGCACGAAGTCCGAGGGCGTCCCAAAGCCAAGCGACTCCGCGGCCTCGCCGATGCCCTTGGCCGTCACGTAGCATCTCTGGCTCGAAGGCAGGTGGGCGGTGCCGTGGCTAACCCTCCCGGCGATGCCGTCGGCCAGCAGGCCAGTCACTGATCGGTGGATCGTCGCGTGAGGCTCGCCGAGAATGAGCGCCAGTTCCGCCGTGTCGATGAAAGGCATCCGGCTGAGGGAGTGGAGTAGCTGTCGGTCCGCTTTGCCCGTTAAGTCTAGCTTGCCTCCGACTTTTTGGGGCAGCCGTAGCTGGGTGGACGGGATCGCCCCTTGGGGTGGCCCGTCCTAGTTCGGGCTGAAGGACGGTGCGGTCAGTCCGAATCTGCGCATCGCCATGACCAGCGCGCAGATGTTGTGGCACAGGCACTTGAGCAGAATCTCGGCTTTGATTCACAACCCTACCATAGCCCAGACATTTGAATCAGGCACCCGACATATGATTCAGAAGGCCGGAGCGATGCCTTGGGTCAGGTGGACGGTGGCGAAGGTGGCGTGACGGGAGGAACGGGGCGGTGGGCTTGTGCCAGGTCAGTGGCGTGAAATAGAATAAAAAAGGCGGCGGGGGAGTAGTGAATGCCAAGCCGCGTGTCCTTCGAGCCCCGCGCTTTCATTCACACCCCCCGCCACCCTACCGCTCCACGATTGCTCGCTCGGCAAGCAGAGCCAACCCCGGCGGACGCCCACGGCTGAGCACCTGGAGCACGGCAGCAACCCACGGAGGCGTCATGGAGCTTGGCGAGTTGACGGAGAAGCAGTGGGTGGAGGTTGCATTCCGGCTTATATTCGACGCGCACCCCTTTGAGGATGTCATCCCAATAATGGCCATTGATAGGGCCAGGAGCAAGGAGCTCGGCAAGGCGATCCAGCGGTTCGGCGGTATCGTGCCGTTGGCCACCCATCTGGCCAACGACAACACGCTGTCATACGCAACACGCCGAACAATGGCAGCGTTGTTGGATTCCTGCGAGAACGACCTGGAACTGGAGTTCCGAGTTGGGGAGTTCAACCGACACGAGGCCGGAGTCGCCTTCATCGAAGCCAATCCTGGATTCGTATGGTCCAAACTCCCAGGCGAATAGACCAGGCAGACCTTGCAGGCAGCCCACCGGTCAGTCGCATCACCCGACGCCGCAGCCGGCGCTCTCCCCTTATCACCTACGCCACTACCAATCTGACGGAGGGTGGTTTCGACTCTGCGTGGGACGCTGGGCTGCATAACCGTGTGAAGGGAGGAGATGATGGAAATCATGAGCGTGGCGTCGGTCCTAATGAATGCGCCGCGGGCTGTCAGTGCCGCGATGGACTTGGTGAAGAAGGTACGGGGACGCGGCGATGAAGACGCCAAGGCCATTGCCGAGCTGGTTGCTCAGAATTCATCGGCCATTGAGGTCTTGGCGCACGACCTGCAACAACTACACGCCAACGCTCGCAGGACGATGGTGGCCCTGTGGGGGCTGGGTGGGGCTGTCGCAGGGGATAGGAGCCGCTCTTGCGGTGACCCTCGTCGTGGGATGAGGGGCGACACCGGAGAACCCAAGACGCCAACTGCGACCCCCGCGCCCGCTCGACTGAGCCCGATAATTTGGGCAGGTGCCGGACCTTTTGGGCAACCGCGGCTAAATAGGCAAAGCCCTGTCGGTCGGTGAACGCCATAAATCGAGGGTAGCAAAGGAAGGACATGGTAGGCAGCTTTCACGTGGAAGTGTTGGTTCCAGGGAAGGCGTCCAATGGTCTGTCAGCGTGCCCAGGCTAGTACTCAGCCCCCCTCACAAGGCCTGCCATTCGGCGGGGCGTTGGCAATGCCATACCTGTGTATAAACGAATTCGCGGGGCGGCAAGTTGCAGGTCGGACGATTCCGTAGCTGAATCGAGGTGAACGAGGCAGCCTGCTACATCGGAGCAAGCAATCCGATTCCAGTGCTCCTTCCACGGTCATGGGGCAGCCGTAGCAACTGGTGGCACTCCGCGGTCTTCTTGGTATTCTCGACCAGTTCGTGGTACAAAGACCGGGGCAGACAAGGAAAGGTACGGAGTGATCGAGATGACGGACAGACGGCATAGCCAAGAGAGAGACCCTGAGGGCGAAGTCATCATAATTACTGGAGAAGAAGGCCAAGGTCAAAACATAGCGGCGATGATGCACATAGGCCAAGCACTCCAGGACGGGGCAACACCGTTCCATAATGGCTGCTCGAACAGAGGATTCTGCATCAGACCGGAAATACTGGCCGACGAGAGCGAATTCCTGGAGCTTCTCGATGTGGCACCAGAGAGATCAACTTTCGTGATAGCCGATGCCGATTTGTCTCCGGCCATAATTGGCGAAACACCGGACGCAGAGCCGGGATGGTTGCACCTTTGCAAGACAAAGGGCCATAAAGTAGTCCTAACGACCGTTCGGGGGGTAGAGCACAAAATCAAAGGACCTTTGGAAGGGGAATTATATATGTGTGCACATTTTGGGCGCGGCGTGACGCGCAGGTGACGCGCTACGCCTGCTCCTGCTCCAAGTAGCGCCAGTCCTTCTTTGGCGGCATCCGCAGCACGCGATCCGCTATCTCCTCTGGTGAGGCGTCGATCCGCTCTGGCATTGGCCGCGCCGGGCGGCCCACCTGCTTCTTCCCCTTCTTCGCCATGCTGCCCTCCTTGCCTATCCGCTCAGAGCCCTTTTTTCATCCCGGCGTTCCTTCTCTATAGCAACGACGCGCTTTTCCACGCCGTCGACCCGCGTATTGATGCGCTCCTCAACCTTCTGCACAGCCCCTAGGACCTGATCACGTGACGTGTAAATCCTGGACGTGAGCCGTTCATCAACCTCGTCGACCTTGGCGTCCAGGGCGTCCACCTTGGCGTCCAGGGACTCTAGAGCAGCGACCACGACCTCCAGTGCGGTGGACACCTTACCCAGCGCGGTGGACACCTTACCCAATGAGTCGGACAGCTGCGCAGCCAAGTCTGCCTTGGTCACGTATTCATCAGTGGTAGCCATGCTGACTCCCTAGCTCATGTCTCTAAGAGCACCATATCCGAAGACTAGCACCAGCGGTGCTGATTGTCGAGTGGTTGACAGGAGAGAGGGAGTCCTCTAACCTTCCCATCGCCACAGCGGGATTTCTGTACATCGTCAGCCGCCCCAGGTAGGGGGTGGGGCCGTTCGTGCCCCCTTGTCGGCTGACGCGAGGCAGGCCCGCTGTGGCAGGTGGACCCAACTCCTACCGCAAGGGGGCTCCTTGTGTCAACGCAGCCGTACAACAAACAAATCAGGGTCTCTGGAAGAGGCGGGTGGTTCGCCGCGCTCAGCAAGGAGAGCCAGGGGAAAGCGCTGGATCGAGTCCTGCCGGATCTCAACAAGGATGGATTCAGAGTTGCCCTCATCATCCCCGACCGGGTGAGCGGCTCGGCGAGGTTCTGGTACTTTGTCATCGGATGCCTCACGCTTGGATGTTATTATCCGACTGAGGGGCTCTTGATCATCGGCGAGCGCGTTGACGACACCCAGATTCTGGTAGCGCAGGCCCATCTCAGGCTCATGCGCGAGCTCATCGATGCACACACACAGCAGCATTCTGGCAAGTAGGTCACTCTTCCTCCCCGTCGATCTCGAAGCGTGTGGTCGCCGGGAGACCATTCGCTTGAAGCACAGCGATGATGGCGCGAGCAAGGTCTTGGTTGGGATCGGGATGGGGAACGCCAGCCGGGAGTTCTCTCACCCATTCACAAGAGCACAGGGGGCACCTGAGAGGGTACTTGTACACTGGCGCGCTTTGGACGACCTCTCCCTTGCACTGGTTGCACTGGAGACGGACGGCCTTCACATCAGCTAGGTCGAAGATGTGCCGAGTCTGCTTCACCATGACAGGCCTCCTATGAAACTAGGTCTTGATACCGGAGCCGCTTGCCGACTCCACCCTGGACCATTGATGCCATCTGGTCTTCCGTGTCCAGCGGGCGGCGGTTGTGCCGTCCTGAGAACTCCGCGACGTAGCGGTCTAGGTGCTTTGTGCTCATCCAGTGGTACGTCCCGTCATAGCCACGCTTGAGCATGGCCCAGAAGGACTCAATGCCGTTGGTGTGGGCCTGATCTCGGACGTACTCCCCCACGCTGTGCTTCACCGCCTCATGCGCCCTGGGCATCCCGTGGTAGGCTTTGGCGTCGTCCGTGTAGACCTGGGCGTCCGGCTGTGTCTTGCTCCAGACAAATCCCTGGAGGGTTATGGCGTCCGTAGAGGTCACTACCTGGGCGTCCACCTGGTTTGTCTCGCGGTCCTTGGCGCCGACAACGGCGGTCTTGCCGACTGCGCCCCGCCCTGCGTGGAGACGCTTGGACTCGTGCTTGTTCCGCTCCTTGCCCCCGATGTAGGTCTCGTCGATCTCCACGGGGCCAGCGAATGGGCCGGCGTCGTCGTCCCAGGTTTCCCGTATCCGGTGTGCTAGGTGCCATGCCGTCTTCTGGGTGATTCCAAGATCGCGGTGAAGCTTCATGCTTGAGACGCCCTTGAGGTTGGTCGAGAAGAGGTAGAAGGCCATCGCCCACGTACTCAGAGGAAGCTTTGAGTCGTGCATGATGGTTCCGGCCTTGACGGTAAAGTCCTTCATGCAGTCGTTGCAGTGGTAGACCGGGGTCTTGCGGGTGCTCTTGCGGAGCGTGAAGTTGGCGCTCTCGCAGTCCACGCAGCGCATTCCTTCGGGCCAGCGGCGGGCTATGAGCCAGGCTTCAGCTTCGGCCTCTGAGCCGAACTTCTGGACTGCCTCAATGAGGGTGATGCCCTTGCGGTAGGACTTTCCTGGAGCGCTCTTGTGCTGGTTCATTGCTAACCTTCTAGCTTGGTATTACAGTATCAGTGTACATTTTATGGGCTGTAATGTCAAGCTTTTCCGGGCCTAAATGTGCAGTGGTATATAATTCCCTTTGGAAGACACCGCAACGACACACATATATGTGAGCAGTCCACCAGATTTGGCTGGACTGTTCCTAACAGTCTCATCGGGAGGGATGATGGAGCGGATCCCAACGAACTGGTCTGTGATAGACGAAGAAAAGACAATTTCGTGGGCGACACTAACCAACGGGATGTATGAGAGCCCTACTCGGCTAAAGGGTGAACTGATCGTGAGTCCGATCAAAAGTTTCGCCTTATTAGTGGATTACTCAGACGCCGTCCGCTCAACGGCTACCGCCAGGCCAAAGCACCCAGAAAACTTGATGCTACTGACGAAGACGGCAAGATTCCATGATCACCTCCAAAAAGAGACTACTGAGATAATATCAGTGCCGTGGTTGGAGGCAGTAAACAAGCGGCGAGACGAAGAAATGGCAGTAGGGATCATCGAATGGACTTGCGAGAGATGGGGTATTGAGTTGCAGGGCATTAGGATGAACGCCGAGACGACGTACCCTGACGCTTGGGGTCAACACGAAGGACAAACAGTAAACCTTGAAGTAAGGAAAATACAGCCGAAATGGCCTAACGGCGCAGCACTAGCTTCAATGGTTGACACCATAAAAACAGGCAAAGCAGCAGCACCTCAAGGAGCGCCGACGATACAGTGCAAGCAATGCGGTGCTTGGGAAGACAGGACAATCACAGATGTCCATGTGCTGCCAGCGCACGACAGTAATCACGAATGGGTATGCACTTACCCTAAGTCAATGATAGGACCTGAATGGACAGGGGATCTCACTGCACTGCCGAACCTTCTTGTAAGACCCGGAGACCTACGAACCGCAATAACAGAGGCTGTGGAGGAAAAGGACAATCGAGCTAAACACTTTGGAGTAGGAAAGCAGAACTGGCTGATCCTGAGCGTAGAAGGCTTTCCGCTGGATGAAAGACTACATGATGAGCTCGCCGATATCGAATGGAGAAATCTAGACGCTGTGTTCCTGATTCTGACAAGCCAGTTCGGGAGTGCAACATACATGAATCAAATTGACGATAACAGAATAATAGCAATCACGAGGTGCCCAAAGGCAACTGATCACGTATGTTATCACCCTGGCGTGCGAACGAGTGTAAGAAAAGCAGGTAATGAGGTCCAGAGTCTCCGCGAAGAAACCGTTCGGAGGGGCCTTGTCTACCAGGTAGTCAACGCGGACGGAGAGGTGTTAGCGGAAGAAGAAAGAGAACTCCAGCTCCCGGTATCACAAGATGATGCCATGAAGGTCAGAATGAGAGCAGTTAGTAGATTGCCATTCCAGCCATCGGAGAAGGTCTCCAACTAAAGGAAGGTTCTGAGCAACCGGGAATCCGACAATACAGGGGCACCCATGGCCAACAGTCCGGTAGGACGACTTGACCAAGGTCATCTCAGATAGCTTGCTGCGTCTTGCAGTTGACCTGTAACTTCTCCGCCTTACTCTTGCCCAAGATTAGCTTCGGCAGTATTCCTGTTTGGTGGGTGTTCAGGCGGAGAGAGGTGAAGGAAGTCAGCCAATCCGGGGCCGTCAGCTAACTAGCTTGGCATCCTTCGGGCGTGGCTTGCCACCGTGCACCGAAGGCTCGGCGCACCACTTGGCGGCGAGGCGGCGGACTGCGGTGTAGACGTCCTTGTCGAAGCCCAGGAGGTCGCAGACCACCTTGCGGTCCAGGAGTGCTCGGTTGGGGTCGGCGTCCGCGAGGTAGGCGGGCTTGAGCTCCTTGTCGCGGAACTCGTCGAAGATGGCTTGGGCGGTGGCTAGCTGTGCGTCGCTGAGGGCGCGGAAGTTCAGGACTGAGAGAGAGACCGCGGAGCGGATAGTCATCCCCGCCTTACTGGATTGCTGACGGCTGGAGTGCCACCAGTGCGACAACAAGCCTAGGGTGGAATTGCCCCACACCGCAAAGGCGTAGTCGAATCTCTTGTGGGAGAAGATGACATTGGGCCATACTCTCCCGCCGATAGATTCCATTTCTGTGAACGCAACGGATAGAGCCTGTGAGCCAAAGGTAAAGTCAAGGTTCAAGTGGGGGCGGCTGGCGGTTTCCCAAACATCGGCAGCCATATCTTCCAAACCGGGTCTGACGATCAGCTGCGAGTCGGGTACGCAGACCATCCGGGTCTCCCTTTTGGCGTTGTGGTTCCACAGAGCAGGGAAGGTGGCCGTAGGGCTTGGATCTGCCTTGTCAAATGGCCCTCGTGGGTCCGGGCCTGTGATGTCACGGTGTACCAAGCCGAGATTGCCTACCCTGCCCAGCAACGTTGTTCTCAGGACAACGGAAGATGGGTTGCCTGGAAGCTACAGCCTTCCCCGGGACAGGGCGAAGGCGGATTGAGCAAGGGAGTGGTCTGACAAGCGCACTGCGCCCCAATTTCTCCCCCTTATCCTGTAGGGCACAGCCACAATCTCACCCGCTAACTCTCCCCCTACCCGCAAGCGCGTTCCGCCATACGGCCCGTTTTCAATCCGTCTAACGTCAGCGCTATGCAGAATCGTGCTTGCAAGCGCGCTTGGTTGCCCAAAGCCCTGCGGCCTGTGCTGGAGTGATGCAAAATGCGCTTGGTAGTCGCGTCGTTCATATGGCTTGCGTCTGCGGGCAACTACCAGGCATTCTGCCATACCCGTATCTGAGGAAAAGGACATCTGGGAGCCGTTTGCTGCGATGCTAAACACGGCAACGCCGTTATAGTCGCGCTCAACCATCCGCCGAAATTTGCGCCAAGACCGGCCATTTGCCAGAGACAGGGGAAGCACCAAGGCCAGGATGCCGCCAGGTTTGAGCTTCTTGTGCGCCAACGCTGCAAAGGCGGATGCTATGCCCGCGTTGCCGTGGTAACAGGTGTCGGCTGCCAGTTTATTGGCCCGCTCTCCCATCGCCGTCTGGTCGGCGCGGGTGGCGTCAAAGGCCGCGAAGGCGGGGTTGGTGATGTCCGCGTGGGCGCCCTCATGGTTCGTGGCCCTGGTGAAGGGCGGGTTCATGATCACGAGGTCATAGCTCGCATCGGGGAACTCCGCCAATATCTGCGTTGCTGTCTCCTCGCCTGCGCTGCCCGTGCGCATGGCCGGGTCGTTGGTATTGAACAGCGTCAGCACGTTGGAGGACCGGAGGAGCTCCAACGAGCCTATCATCACGCTGCCGTCCTTCATCCGGCCGTAGGGCATGGTGTACAGGCGGGACTTGTTGAAGAGGACGGACGGCTCCACGCCGGAGAGGGTCGAGCCGGTGATGTGGACGGCGGAGGGCATGACGTCGCAGCCGTAGAGCACCTCCTCCATCATCAGCCGGTGCAGGGCGGCGGGATCGCCGCCGGCTCGCTCGTGGCGGGCGGCGATCTGGTCGTAGACCGCGGAGAGGAGCGCGCCGGTGCCGCAGGCGAAATCGGCGACGCGCAGCCGGCCGATGGCCTCGGCGTCGCCCCAGTCCACGCCATCCATCTTGGCCATGGCCAGCCGGGCCAGGAGCGCCGCCGACGCGGGCAGTGTGTAGAAGGTGGCCAGGTACTTGCGGTCCGCGATAAGGCGCTGGAAGATGCGCCCGGTCAGGTCGTGGGCGTTGTCCACGCCCGTCGCATTGACCGACTGGGCGGTGTTCCTCAGCCGTCGCAGGATGTCCGCTGCGTCGCTCGAGGGCAGCTGCTCCAGGATGTCCTTGGCAATGGCGAAGATGGCCCAGTAGTTGATCTTGAGTATGTCGACCCAGGCGGCCAATACCTCGCCCTGAGGATTGTCTACGCCATCGCCGCACACCCTGGCCAGAGGCTTGACCTCCGGGTGCATCCCGGCGATGTGTTCGTGGAAGACCAGGGCGTTGGCGATGATGGCGCAGGCCATGCGGCGGGTCTGGGGCACGTTGATCATCCCCAAACGGCGGGCTATCGCCATCGTGATGCCGGAGCGGGTCTCGTTCAGCTCATCCAAGAGTTTTGCGGCCCCTTCGATGCCCTCTTGCAGCGTGTCGGCGGCTTGGTCTACTGCGCGCTGCGGGACGGACACCAGGCGGACCATGTCGGCCAGGTCCTCAACGGCGCCCTCCAGCCAGCCGGACTCCGGGAAGCGTTGTACGCCCTTCGCGCTCTCGGTGAAGACGCAGTAGTCGAGGCGGGCCGACGACAGGGCGGCGGGCAGGTCGTGGGCGTCGCCTATCCCGTCGGGGTAGCGGAGGGCGATGGCGGCTTCGATGATGCGACCGTTGGCAGCAAGTTCCAGCCCTAGGCGGGACTTTGCCTCGGCCTCGGCGGTGACGGCGGGCAGGTACTCGGCTTCGACCACAACGGGCGAACGACCGGGGGCGGTGACGATGATGTCGGGGCGCCGCCCGGCGTGCCCGGTGATGGTCTGTGTGCTCTCCGACTGCACATGACTCCGGGGCAACATGCCCTGAAGTAAGCCGCCCAGGGCGTTGTTGACGCTTGGCTCGGTCTGACGTGGCATTAAACACGTCCCATCATGCCGGTCAAATTCACGCCGGCAAGGGTGCTGGATCCGACTACGGCGAACAGGCTCAGCGCACGAAGCGGAGAGTCGCCGTGTTCCTTTCGCTCTATCGGCAATGCATCACTATACAAAAGGAGTGGCCGCCTGCCTGACCTGGGACAGACCAAGTCGCGAACTCAATCCTCAAATCGTCACCGTCGAGCGTCGGGCCGCCCAGTTGGACGCTAGGCACTACTTCAGACGCTCGATTCCGGGGAGGGAGTCAAAGCCGTCGTCGAAGCTCAATATGCGGCTCACACCGGCCTTCTGCATCACCGCTACGTGCAGCGCATCCCGAGCAGAGAGGCGGCCCACAGAGCCCAGCAGTGCTCTGGCGGAGCGTATCTCTGCCATGCCGAAGGTCAGAACGTCGTCGGCGATCCCGTCCAGGCTATCGAAGGCGGCGTCGATGGCGTCGGGCCGCTGTATGGCAGTGTAACGGTGGAGTATCTCCTGATAGACTTCCACGTCGGTGATGAAACGCTCCCCGTCTCGCACCAACTGCGTCAACGCGGCCACTGCCCGGTCCTTGTTCGGGTGCGCCGCCCCCACGAGGTACATAGGCACGTTGGAGTCGATGAAGATCACGGAAGCCGCTGGCCCGCTTCGATCTCTTGAAGCATGACCTCTATGTCAGCAGTAGGGAAGTCGTGCCGAGAGGCATCAGCGATAACGCGCAGCTTGGCCTCCACAGTCCCGGGGTGGTCGCTTCTTGCCTGGCGTAGGGCCTGCCGGACCCACTCCGCTAGGGTCACCCGCTGCCTGCGGGCAACGCCTTGAATCTCCTTATACTCTTCCTCATCTAGGAGGACTTGTAGGCGCTTAGGCATGATAATAGTCTAGTTGACTCATACGAGATTAGTCAATCCCAGCCAAGCGCCGCATCCCGCCCTTGCAGGAACAGGAGGAGGCGTGAACGTCTGGCCCGTGCGCACGGCTCACGGCACGCCTTCGCCGGACGGGTCGGGACAAGGGCCTTACTACACCGCCAGCTTGAACCTCAAGGTGAAGGTTCTTGATTTCGTCAAGTCTGGTGGGCCTGAGTGGACGGTAGGTGGTACCGTCTTCGAGATGTGGTTGGGGCTCGCCCTCGGCCCGAATGACCGGTTTGAGCCTTCTCAGACGGGCCTGGTTGGAGGGTAGGCAGTAGCATCTTCGAGATATGGCTGGCCTTGGCAGGCTCCACAGGGTGTGCTAGCCCACGATTATGACAGGACGTCACCCATCCGCTGCAAGAATTGACGGTTCGAAAGCGACACTCGTGCCCCTCTTCAGCCGCACCGCACGCCTGATGATGACCTACACCCATCAGGAAGAACCAATTGGTAGCCTCCGCTTATACTTCCCCTGTGGATGGGCGCTGCAATTCCAGCGAATATCACAGATGTCACAGGTCCTTGCATCGGGGACATCACCGCCTGTCGGGGTATCCCAGACTTTGGTACCTCTCCGCCCGATAATGTCAGCAGCAGTCAAATCAAAGGCTTCCAAGCCCCGTTTCACCAAAGTCGGCGTTCCATCAGGCTCCGTACCGTCTCTCATGAAATCCACTTCCCAAATCGCGGGGGGCGGACGGGAGGTGATTGGCGGGGCTCCCTCATCAGACCGAAGTTCGTTGAGAAAATATAGAACGGCTCGCCCAGGGTAACGGCCGGACTTGACCCTAAATAACTCCGCGTAAACGCTCATCTGCCATTCGTAATCACGGAGTTCGGTCGACGACAAGCCCGGCACATAGGTGCCCTTATAATCCCAAATCTCCGGGTTTCCCCCTTCATCCATAGCCAACACATCAACCACACCACGGAGAATGAAGTCCTTCCTGTCAGACTCAAGCCGGTATTCAGTATCAATCACCCGTGGGTAGAGCGAAGGACCCTCGACACGGTTGAACGTTTTCAGCACCTGCTTCGCCTGCCTAGATACGATCGGTGAAGCAGGACGTATCCCCTGCGCTCGTAGAGCCTGGTCAACCTCGTCGAAGTATCTTTCAACATCTTCGTCACTGGGCATGGAACCCAAAGGAAGACCGAATAGACCAGAATAGTGCCGATGACACCTGTCAAGAACTTGGTGGATAATCTGTCCGAAGAATATTTGCACCGCCTGCGCAGGGACAAAACCATCGTTACCGAAGAACCCGTACTGACGCTGGCACTTCCGGTAGCTCAGAATGTCAGAAGTGAGGCTGAACCTCGGACGCAGCATCTGCGGGGGTTCCACAGGGACAAGATTAGCTGGAAACACTTGCTGAGATGCCAAGATAAGAGACTCCTTGCGAATTTACAGGGGGTTCAGCAGACGCCTTGCCCACATCTTGGACGGCCCCACAGGGACATGTTGTTGCTTGAAATGGGCTTGAAGACCAACTAAGACAAGAGCATACTTGGCCCTCGAGTAGGCAACGTAGTATTGCCTTATCAAATCCATTTCCGCGCGATCACAGGCCGAAACAAGATTGCCCCCTCGAGCCGGATTCTGCGAGTGGGCTGAGAACAAAGACTCCAACTTATGGCTGGCACCCTCCCGAGCATCCTCTCTAAGACTTCCCACAAAGACAAACGGGAACTCTAACCCTTTGGCTTGGTGCATCGTCATAATAGGGAACATGTTGTGAGGCACAATAATGTCTTCATCTTCCTCATCATCAAACCCGGTTTCCAAAACATGGCCCAAGAACAGGTTATAGAAACCCCCCAACCACTCACTTTGGGCTTCGCCAGGGTATTGACTGGCAGAACGGATTCTTCCACGGGACACGTTCTGCCTAGGTCGACCTGTCGTAGGGTCCATCACAGGCATTGAGCTGTATGCCTCCAGAAGGGCAGTGATCTTCCCCATGCGGACTCTTCTGACTGGATCATTTTGCCAAGTACTGAAGGGATCCAGACTCATAAGATAGTAGGCGAGTTCCTGGAGGCTAGCATCGAGGTATTTGCCAGGGTTAGAGCGGAGACTACCTACCGCATCGTCAACATAAGCCCGAAGGTCGGGATAATGTGCGGCGAGGTCAGCAAAACTCTCACGAACTCCAGGTTCCCCATGCGGGATTCCTCTATTGGATGCATCCAAGGCATAACGCCGGTCGAAGTCCAAAACGGCGAGAATGCTACCGAGGAGTCCTTGAATCTCCTCTTGGTCAGCGAAGGCCTTATTTCGAGGATTGTAGACAGGGATGCCCAGATCTTTCAAAGCCTTGACATATGGACCGG
Organism: Dehalococcoidia bacterium; assembly: GCA_965197715.1. GTDB lineage: Bacteria > Chloroflexota > Dehalococcoidia > Lucifugimonadales > UBA1127. Next base: position 160,876 of record OZ240224.1, on the reverse strand, counting down.
CGTTTTGCGGAGATTCTCTGGTACTCTTGAGCAGAAGACAACACTCGCTAAGGTCGTTGACTACATGCCCATCTACGAGAGCCTGAACTTGGGCCGCGAATTTGGCGGCCACATTGGCCATAGTAGTTCCCTCCAAGCGTACCACCGCCGGGTATCTGGTGTCATCAGGGCGTTGGGGCTTAATAGCCGGCTTCGGAGCCCGCGCGTTGGGGGTATTCATTACCGCAAAGCTATTGATGTAGTCATTTACAAACTTGACGATGGATGGATGAGAGCGAAAGTTGTCTACCAAGGTATAACGGCAAACGTTCGCCTTCAGAACACCTAGGAACACCTCACAAGCTTGATCAAAGGTGACCATGCACTCGACCGAACCACCCCGGAAACGGTACATCGCCTGGTCATCATCCCCGACTACGACCAAGTTCTGAGTAAACGTAGCCAGTTGGAAATAGATTTCCTCCTGGACAGGATTCGTATCTTGGTATTCATCCACCAAGACCCACTTGATTCCCTGGCCGGTGACAGCACTTGTTCCATCGCGGAAAGATATCCCCACAGGGTCTTGGAGAAACTCAAGGAAACGCACTTGCAATTGGGTGAAGTCACACCTGAAATTGGCTTCCAGATGTCGAATATATTCGTCGTACAGATCAGCTAGCAGGCTCATCTGTGGGCCACAACTACGGAGACCGGAAGTAGATACTCGATCGTCGGCGATCCGGTTTAGCAAAACCACCAATTTATCCGTGCTGAGCCAGCGATTAGGAGAATAGCCGCGGGCCGCCTGCCACTGGTAGGGAAGAAAGAGAAACTCGAAATCGCCCCAGAAAGCTATCTCCTTCTGAGCATCGGGCTGTTTAACCAAACTCATGTGTTCCCTGACGAAGAGAGCTTGTTCAAAGTCATCCATGAGGCGGACATTCTGGTAATTCGGGGCACGAAACTCCTGCAGAATGTCGTTGCAGAGGCCATGGAGGGTACCAATCCGCAATTTGGAGATATCGATCTCCTCCAAGTCCGGGAACCGTTGCAACAACTTGGATCTATACTGGCCGATGCGGTCCTGAAGGTTACGAGCCGCCTTCTTCGTGAAGGTCGTGACGAAAATCGAATCTGCACCGACCCTCTCCGTCTGAATCGGGTCGTCACTAACGTAAAGCAAACGAAGCACCAGGAGGGCCAACATCTGGGTCTTGCCCGACCCCGGACCAGCCATGACCCAAGCGGGGCCTTCTTTGTGACTCAGAATGCCTTTTTGGTCAGATGTCAATTGCTGCGGGGATCTCGATGGGAATATTGTGTCGATCAGCTCGTTGGTATCCACGCTATCTCCTCAATACCGTCATTGGTCAGGGCCGACTGAATACGCCAGAGGGACCTTCCACCACAATCTCGTAGAAGCCTGCGCAAGCAAACCAGAATAAGAGAGGGTTATTGCGAGTTAGGATACAAGAGACGTTAGACCCCAACAACCCGAGGTGAAGTTCCTGAGCAAAGAAAGCTCCTGATTCTCGGACGCTCGGAGTTGAAGGAGCCTCCGAGGGCACACTACCAGCTACCGACAGGTACAGTCAATGACTGTGTACTCGTTCACTATACATGAGGCGGCGGGGTCTTGAGTATCCAGGGTGGTATTGCAGAAGAGGGTCTTTCGGGCTCTGCCAGCCAAGGGACCGGTGTGAGCATTCAGTGTTGTACCAGGGCTCCCACCGCCGCGGCGCCGGCGTGAGCGCTGCTACCGTCCGCTCCTCGTGATGAAACTCCTACAACTCCTCCAAATGCGTGAGGTGTGGGCGCTCCACGTAGCCGTTGAGCTTGGGCGAGTGCGGCGGCAGGACGAACAGCCGGATGCCCCGCTCGGAACAGGCCTGCTCGAACTCCTCCTGGAATACCGGGCCTCCATCCACTTGGACCGCCTTGAGAGGGAACGGCAGCCACGCCTCCAGCGAATCTAGGAAGCGTGTTGCGCTCGCTGCCGTGACCTGCCTCGCCACCTGAAGCACGCCCCAGCGGGAGACCACGTCGCGAGCGGGGAATTGATTCAAGGCCAACCGGGGTCGGAGGTTCCCAAAGCTCGCTGATACTTCTCTGGCGCAGCACTCTTCACCCAACTTCCGAGGCTAGCGGGCCTCGTTGTAGTAGAGGGCGCTACACGCGCCTGCTGACTCACAATGGGCATCGAGGGATCTGCTATAATCCTTCCATGCCTAGCTACGGCGTCACACTCCTGTCCGGAGGACTCGACTCCACCACCGTTGCGGCCTATGCAAAGGGCCGCGTCGACAACATGTCGGCGATCACATTCCACTACGGCCAGAGCCACTCGAAGGAGGTTGACTGCGCAGTGCGAATCGCCGGCATTCTGGGCATCGAGCACAGACTCCTCGACATCTCCTTTCTCTCGGACGTTTGCTGGTACTCTGCCCTGATCAACCCCGACCGCTTCCAGGTACCGTCGGGGCGTTCCGGCGAGGACATTGGGCAAGGCGTTCCGATAACCTACGTCCCCATGCGCAACACGATATTCCTGTCGCTATCAGCGGCTTACCTGGAGAGCCGAGTGCTGTACGCAGTCGAGGTCGAAGGAATCGAGGCCTCGGACGTAGCGGCCTCCGTGTACATAGCGCCCAACGCGCTCGACTACAGCGGTTACCCCGACTGCCGCCCCGAGTTCTACGAGAATATTAGGCGGACACTGGAAGTGGGAAGCAAGCTCTGGACGGAATACTCGGTGTCGATCAAGATCGAGACCCCGATTATCGACCTCTCGAAGGCCGAGATAGCCGCGCTCGGAATTAGACTCGGGGCCCCTCTGGAGCATACGTGGAGTTGCTACAAGGGCGGCGAGATCCCCTGCGGCTCGTGCGACAGTTGCATCCTGCGTGCTAAGGGTTTCGCCGAGGCAGGCATTCCCGATCCGCTGCTCGTCAGTCTCGGCAGACCCTAATCCTCCTTCGAGTGAGTTGGAAATCCTCCGGCCGTTGTCTCCTGTAGTTCTGAAACGCCCAGGGGAAGTCGGAACTATCATTGGCTTCATCACGTAGGTTTGAATGCAGGTAACGATCCACCAAGTCACATGAAATCATCATCGCTGATCACTGTTGCGCGTTCTCTTGCAGCGCGCCATACAGCATGAGTGTGTTGTGTGCGCCCCGACGCTTGTTCCTATTGGCTCCACGGAAAACTAGAATGTGAATTCCTAAGTTCCTGCAAAAGTTGCAATGACAACTTCGCCATGGTCGATCCAGCAGAGTTCTCTTGTATCTCGCGCGCATCGATTCAGTTTCGCTGGATCTGACAAGATAGCGATCATAATTGACGACTGCTTCTAGAACTTCACCCACTGCAACTTGGTCTTTGTCGTACTGTGTCAGGAGCCTCAGCACTTCATTCTCCAGCATTTTAAGGGCATCAATGTCGACGTCCATCATCTTTAGCCGATTCAGCGTGCGGCCATCGCTCGTCATTGGGACGCGCAAGGCTGCATACCATTGCCCATTGGGCGCCAGGTAGTTCTGGTCCGAGCGTAGCCATGCTTTGCGAAAGTACGAGGCACTGTCGAAGCTGTCCACCTTCAGCTGTCTAATGAGCTTTTGTAAGTGTGGCCGATAGATTCCAAATAGGTGAATCCAAGGTCGCTCTGGCAGTCCTTCCGCGACCTGCATCACGGCTCGCATAGTCTTGCCTATTTCCACGTCACTCTGTGGAACGAGTCCCCCGATTGCCAGATGGCGATATCCAAATTCGTAGTAGTCTCGAACGAACTGAGCGTACTGTTCTGCGCCTAAAGCTTGAATCGTGCCGACCGGAATGAATCCTACCTTGCGTTGTCTGGCCGACTCAATGAACAGTCGAGCATTCTCGTGAGTGAGGTTCACTCTCTCTTGTCTTTCTTCAACGGGGAGTTCTACCCGAGCATCCCCGTTTCTCACTACGGTAACCGGGATATGGTCGACCGATGCTCCCAAATCGAATCCGTATGATTCATATAGGGCGACCGCTTGGTCTACAGAAATCGTTGGAGCCTTCTCGTTCACGTAGGTGAATGCTCCGCAATCCCCAAAGAGATATTGGTCGCTTGAGAGCCCGTAATGTTTGCGCAGTGGTGGGCGAGAGAGTGCGCTAGGCTCAGTTCCTTCAGGTTGACGCAATGGACCCTTTTGAGCGCCCTGCTGAGCGAGGCTGACGAGTATTCCATCGGACATCCTGCCGGGATGCATTAACACACAGCAATGTTTGTCCTGTCTCTCCGAACGAGAGGCTCCCGAGAAGGAATCTCCATTGAAATCAAATTCCGGATCCAGAAGGTCGTCCCAATCTGGGAGAAAGTAGCTGTAGCGACCAGTACCGCCTTCGACATTGACGTTGACTCTTCGAGGTGACGAGCTTTCCGTTAGGAAAGTCTTGATCTGATGAAGTTTCTGCCCGATACCCCCCGTGAATATATGTGATTCGAGACAAAGCGTCTCCAGTCCAGGTTGGACCGCCGGCATATAGTCCTTCCCAAGTGCCACGTGAACGGAGCGATGAGAAGTCGCCCATTTGCTCAGTATTGTCGAACACTCCGGAGCTCTCGCTGTTGCTGTGGCGAGATCCATCCTCTTGTCATACTGCCTGATCCCCTTCAGGATGCCGAACAACCCATACTCTGCAGAAAGCACAGCTATAGAGACATCCTCAGGCCATTGGTATTCCCGTAGGAACGTTCTGATCACGCGATATGCTGGACCGTCGTATCGGTCTAAGGCGGGCAGTAGACCACCGGAGTCTCGTTTGCGGTCTGCGCAGCCAAGAATCAACAACTTCTTATCCATGGGACTTGAACTCCAACGTAGTCTGACGGGACAGAGATCGTTCCAAGCTGTCGCGCAAGGATGGACGGCAAGGGGGTGGCCTCCACTTGGAGGCTAGACAATCTAGCACACGGCCCATAGATGCAAGGTGACTCACCGTACCAACTCGCCCGTGTTGGCGTCGGTAGCGTAGCTCGGCCTAGCCCTAATCCAGCCGACGAGCGCATAGACGATGGGCGTGTCTACGACGGCGACTCCGACCTTGACAAGATATTGAGTCCCCATCATGTTCCACAAAACATTAGTTGGCACTGACCCGGCAAAAGCTATTGATATGAAGAGCGCCGTGTCGATCGCTTGGGATACGATAGTTGAGGTATTGTTCCGGAACCATAGGTGACGGCCGTTCGTGACACGACGCATGTGATGAAAGGTAAGGACGTCACTGTGCTGACTCACGAGGTAAGCGATCATTGACCCGAAGACAATCCGTGGCACTGACCCCAAGACAGTTTCAAAAGCACCCTGGCCTTCCCAGAAGTCAGCAGAAGGTAGCACCTGGGCCACATAAACCAAGACTACCATGGCAGCACTCAGGCCGAATCCATACCACACCACGCGGGTGGCAATCCTTCGGCCATAGAGTTCTGATATGGCGTCGGTGAGAAGAAACGTAAATGGGTAGGCGATGGTTCCTGCCGGAAGCACCCAACCGTTGAGCGCCACCGGCTTAACAGCAACGATATTCGCCACCACCAACAGAGTCACGAAACTCATAGCCAGTGCGGTTAAGATCACGCAGAGCCTCCGACGGTTGATGTTAGCCCCCACCCGCCTTCGCCCATGCACCGATAGGGCACGAGGTAGTAGTACGTGCTATCCAAACGTTCGAGCATCTCATCCGCCATGCGATTGGTCATCGTACGACCGCCGTCCTGGACTTCGATGTTCGGGTGTGACTATCAAGCAAAGACATACATACGAAGCGAGGTGGTGTCGGCTGCATCGGCGAGAACCTCCCTCAGCTGCCCTTCCCACTGCACCGTAGCACGGTAGGCGTCAACGGCACACTCTACCACTTCGAGGCAATGTTGGACAACAGAATGGACCCGCACGTAACTGTTCAGAGTTGAGGTGAGAGGAGCAGTTGGCGGGAGGCGGCGAGGGGATTGAGGCCTTGGGCCCGCCAGGCGCCGAAGAGGGAATGCAAGGTCATCTTGGTGTCGGTCCCTTGCGCTGATCGGGTGCCCCCGCTTACCTTGCGGCTGACGACTAAGTGGCGCAGGCTGCGCTCGGCGGTGTTGTTGTCCGACGGCGCCGCCTGTTCGCCCACAAAGACGAAGAGTTCCTTGATGAGGCGCTCGATGCGCCGGCACAGCTTGGCCTGGGCTGCCGCGCGGTCATCCAGGAAGGGACGGCCGATGGCCAGCAGGCGCTGTTCCCAGGCCTGTTGTGCGGCGCGCCACTGCTTTTCCTTGGGATGGGCGAAGGCTTTGGCCTCAGCGTAGAGCCCGTGGACGGCTTCGGCCCACTGGGCCAGCTGGCCGTCATCGGGGTAGAGCCACTGCAGGTCGTGGATGTCCCGCAGCAGGTGGGCCCAGCAGCGATGTTTGGGGCCGTCGTAATGGTGGTAGGCGGCGTAGAAATCGCAGACCAGCACCCCCGCGAACCCGTCGCCGAGGACTTCATCCACCACCGACTTGCCTCGGCCACGCCGCAGGAAGTAGCGGTCGGTGGGCGTGCTGAACGTCCACACATAGCCGTTGACGCCGTCCTCCCGCCAGCCGGTCTCATCGGCGTGGACCACGGGGCTGCCGCGGATGCGCTCCACGATGCCCGACACCGCGGGCCGGGCCTGTTGCGCCATGCGATGGAGGGCTGCGACGATGGCGCCCACGCTGAGGCGCAACTGGTGGACGGTGCGCAGATACCATTGGATGCTGCGGATGGGCAGCCTCCCCTCCTCCCGCAGGGTGGCGATCAGGCTGACCAAGTTGACCCCCAGGCGCTGCTTTCCCAAGGCCGCCCCGTCCAGCTCCGCCTGGGGTAGGCAGTTGCGCCGGCAGCGGGAACAAACCCGGGCGATGAAGACGTGCTCGGTGACGTGCGCGGGGACCCGGGGCAGGTCGATGACCTCCCGGGTGCGATGGGTCCAGCCGCCGGACAACGGGGTCCCGCAATCGGGGCAGCTCTCCACCGCGTGCTCCACCCGGTGGGTGGGGGCCATCCGTCGACGGGAAAAGCCATGGGGCCGGGGCTTTCGGGACTGCTTGGGGGCCGGGGATTTCGGGCTGGACCGGGGCTTGAGACCGGGCATCCCCGATGGGTCGCCCGGTTTGGCTTTGTCCTCCAACTGGGCGATGCGCCGTTCCAAGCGGCCAATGACCGCCTGCTGTTGGACGATGAGGGCGATGAGCTCGTCGCAGCTGGCGGCGTCCAAGTCGATGCGGGCATCCATGCCATCTGTATGACCCACCTGCCTCGGTCAGCGCTAGCCCCTCGGAACACCACTTTCAGCCAATCCACCTCACCAACTCTGAACAGTTACGCCCGCACACATGGACCATCGGAGGCGTGAAGGTCTAGCGCCCGGCGGCGACCGGTTCCCCCTCCTGCTCCACTGTAAATGCCCACTCAAGAGGGACGTGGGAGCGGGCTACGGCTTTCCGGCTGCGGCTCCTCGGCCATGGACTCCGCCCACGAGAACTGCGACTGCTGCCTTTCGTCCGGCTGGCCTCCGGCTGGCCTCCGGCTGGCCTCCGGCTGGTCCGCAAGGTCATCGACGTAGAGGGGCTGAATTGGATAGTCGTCGCTCCCGAGACGGGGAAGGCTGTAAGCGGCGCAGCACCCCTGGAACGTGATTGATGTTAGTGCGGCAGCCTATTTGATTCAGGTCGACGGAGAATCCTCCGAGGCTAGCGATGGGCCTACCCTGTGCCGCTGCTCCTCCCTGTGGTGCGAGTGCTACTATCAGCGTTGGGTAGTGGCTATCGCATTTGCAGCAATCGGAGGGGTGTGTCGCCGATTGCTGAAGTAAGGCCGGCAACATCACGACAGACGAGAACGAGAGACAGCTACACCAACCAGTGGAACCGTTTCGTCGCATGGTCTCACGCCTCGGGGAGGCGCTCGCTGCCCGCCTCTCCCGAAGATGTGGCGGCCTACCTCGTAGACAGGTATGAGATAGGCGCGAGGCCGTCGATCCTGCGGGTGGCTGCGGCCGCAATAGCGCGAAACCACAAGGAAGCGGGTTTCGAGGTTCCCCTCCAGCATGGCCCCGCCCGGACCGTGCTGGACGAGCTAACACGGGACGATGTTGCCGGCCGGAGCAGGGCGCTGCCGCTGGACCTAGATTGCTATCTCGCCATAAGGAAGACGGCACACGAACCGCGTTGGGGAAGGGGCGGTCGGCTAGAACGCACTGCGAGCGCCCGCAGGCGCGGCGAGGTGGACATCGCCATGATAGGCGTGATGCGAGGCTGCGGGTGAGCGAGGCTGCGGCGCTGACCTGGGAGGACATCGAGCGGGTGCGCGGCGGGTCAGGTCGCGTGCGTGTCGGGGGTACGGGGGAGGACAGCTACCGCGTGGTGAGCGCCGATACGATGAAGCTGCTGCTGCCGATCCGCCAAGGCGCGGGCGACGACGAGCTCGTCCTGGGCATGAGACCGAACCAGATAGCGTTACGGATAGGCGCGGCGGCGAGACAGGCGGGGTTGGGTGAGGGTTACTCGGGGGACAGTCCCCGGCTGGGCATGATCCGGGATATGGAGACTCTCGGAGTGCAGTTGCTGAGGGGTTACGTCGCGGAGAGAGCGCGGTAAGAGTCCCTGCCGGCGACTGCCGACCAGCGTGTCAAACGCCAGGAACTATGTACCAGTAGATTGAGAGATCGCCAGGGACTATAGACCACTTCGCCAGGTGATTGACCACCTTGTGCGCCGGATTGGCGACCATTGCTGCAGATCGGATCGAAGGAGCAGCAATGGCGTACAGGGAGGTGTCGAGCGTGGAGATAGCAGAAGTGGTGCGTCGCTGGCAGTCCGGCATCAGCCAGCGCGGCATATCAACTGGTACGGGGCTGTCGCGAGCGACAGTGCGCAGGTACATCGAGGCGGTCGTGGAGGCGGGGCTGGCCCGGGACGGTCCTGCTCCGAGTGAGGATCAGCTGGCCCGTCTGGCAGGGCTGAGTATTGCGGGCCCTCGGAAGGTGGAGATACCGACCGAGGAGGTCCTTGCCCCCTGGGCGGACCAGGTCTACGAGTGGCTCACCGCCGACCGCCTGCAGGTGACCCGTATCCATGAGCTGCTTGCGGACCGAGGCTGCCGGGTCTCGTACACATCGTTGAGGCGGTTCATCCAGCGACGGGGCTGGCAGAGGCGAAGTCCGGCGACTGTCCGGATGGGGGAGAGCGCACCCGGCGAGGTGGCGGAGATGGACTTCGGTCGTCTGGGTCTGATAGAGGACCCGGCGACGGGCCGCCGCCGGGTGGTCTGGGCGCTGATCATCGTCCTGACCTACTCGCGGCACAGCTTCGTCTGGCCGACGTTCAGCCAGAAGCTTGTCGATGTGATCGAGGGGTTGGAGGCTGCTTGGGCCTTCTTCGAGGGCGTTCCCAAGTACCTGGTGATCGACAACTTCCCCGCAGCAGTGGCTGGTGTCGATCCGCTCCATCCCCGTCTCACGCGCGGCTTCCTGGAGTACTCCCAGCACCGCGGCTTCATCTCAGACCCTGCGCGGGTGCGCCATCCCCGGGACAAGCCGCGCGTGGAGCGTGGGGTGCCCTATGTGCGGGAGCGGTTCTTCAAGGGCGGGGAGTTCAGGGGTCTGTCGGACATGAGGTCTGCGGCTAGGCGATGGTGCCTGGCCGTGGCCGGACAGAGGGTGCACGGCACCACCCGCAAGCAGCCCCTGGTCGTCTTCCGGGATGAGGAGCGCCACGCGCTCGGGGAGTGGGACGCAGAGCCCTACGAGATGACCGACTGGCGCACGGCCAAGGTGCATCCCGACCACCACATAGCCTGCCAGTACGCCCTCTACTCGGTGCCCTCTGCGACATGCCCGCCTGGGCAGAAAGTGGAGGTGCGGCTCGGCAGCAAGCTGGTGCGCATCTACCACCGGGGAAGACTGATCAAGGTCCACCCGCGCCAGGATCGCGGCGGCAGATCCACTGACCCCGACGACTACCCGGCAGAGCTGAGCGCCTACACCCTGAGAGCTCCGGAGCAGATCAAGTGCAGCGCGGCGTCACAGGGACCGGCCGTGGCAGCCTATGCCGAGCGTCTCTTCGACGGCCCGCTGCCCTGGGCCAAGCTCAGACAGGGACACAAGCTCATACGCCTGGGCGAACGCTACTCCCCTGAGCGTCTCGATGCCGCATGCCGGAGGGCTCTCTCCGTAGACCTGATCGACGTGCGCCGTCTCGAGCGCATACTCGTCGAGGCCCTGGAGCAGGAGGCCACGCAGCCGGAGCCCCCACCGATGCCCCCAGGTCGATTCGCCAGGCCGGGCGCCGTCTTCGCTCGTGCCAACGGCCGCACCGCTCAATCAGCACAAGGAGAACGCTCATGACCACCACGACTGAACTCACCCCGCTGCTCAAGCGCCTCAAGCTCGGCGCCGTGCTCAACACCCTGCCGGAGAGGGTCGCTCTCGCACGCAGGGAGCAGCTCGACTACGCATCCTTCCTGCAGATCATACTGACCGATGAGATCAACCGCAGAGACCACAGGCGGCTCGAGCTCCGCCTCCAGAGGGCCGGCTTCGAGCAGACCTGCCGCCTCGAAGACTTCGACTGGTCCGCATCCATCACACTCGACCGACGACTCCTCGACGCCGCCTTCTCCCTCCAGTTCCTGGACCGCAACGAGCACGTCCTGCTCGTCGGACCGGTCGGCGTGGGCAAGAGCTTCATCGCTCAGGCCCTCGGATATGCTGCCGTCAGAGCCGGGCATACCGTCCGCTTCGTACATGCCGACGACTTCTTCAGGGCCATGGCTCAGGCCAGGGTGGACCACTCCACGGACAAAACCTTCCGCTCCTTCCTCGCCCCGGACCTGCTCATCCTCGACGACCTCGGTCTCCACAGGATGACCCAACTGCAGTCCATAGACCTCTACGAACTGGTCATCGCCAGGCATCGTACCGCCAGCTTCGTCATCACCTCCAACAGGGCTGTCGACGAGTGGCTCGGACTCTTCGACGACTCCATCCTCGGCAACAGCGCCCTCGACCGGCTCGCCAACGCCAGCTACCAGATCGTCATAGAAGGCGCCAGCTACCGCGAACGCTTGTCTCCCCACAGGGCCCTGCTCGACCGAAAGGTGGTGGTTGACCCTCAAACCTAACGGTGATAATAGTCCATCTACAGGCCCACAGGGTGGCTCATTGACCCTGGCGACGACTGGTCTATAGACCCTGGCGATTGACATTTGCCTGCTAGCGCCGGCCGTGAGGTGGGCCTCAGGGTTGCGTGCCGCGCCTTGCTCGACACTACACGCGCAGCAGCGCAAGCGCGGCGGCTAGGAGCAGCCGTAGCAACACCGGCAGCCCGCCGTTTTCCTGAGGTCCCTCCAAAATCGGAACCGGCATCATCGCGGGTACGGAGGTTCGCTCCGGCGTGGGTGTTGCCATTGCTAAGATGGTGCGAAAACCGACTTGGGTGAGCCTGCTAAGACGAGCCACATCTCGAAGATGGTTCTGCCTATCGGCAAGTATGGTGGACCTTCTTGGACGGTAGACAGAACTGTGTTCGAGATGTGGATGGGCCTGAGCCTCCTGAGGCGATCGGGTCAAGCATCACCGATCCTCTCCCTAGACCCTCCAACTCGCGTTCTTCATCAGCCTGCCAGGGGTCTAGGCCGTGACAAGGCTAGTCCAAGGGAAAGGAAGAGTCCTGCGCGCCTTGCCCCCGCCTAGACTTTGCGCTGCTCCGGAAGTGCGGCATGTGTTCCGAGGAGAAGTCCAGCCCTGCGCACCTGACCTACAAGAGACTGCCAGAGCCCGCGCAGCTCCCCGCTGGTGCGCTGTTGCCGCACTCCCTTCGGAGCCTGCCAACTCCTCGGGTTGAAATATTCGCCTGGAAGGTCGATCAGCGGACGAGGAAACCCTGCATTCCCGTGCGCTGGCATTGCAGGGAAGAAGCTGAACATCCCCCCTACTGGATCTTCTGGTGTTGCTCCCCTGTAGAGCCTGAATGAGGCCTGCTCGTTGTCTACAAGCGGGCCACCGGTCACCGTGAGGAATGCCTCTGGCGCCGCATCTGCTAGCACCCGGCGCGCCTCTGGTACCGAGTACGAGAGGGAGTCAGCGACTACCAGCACTGTGTCGAGCACCCACTTCCGATTACCCCCGATCTTCCTTCCGCTTCCGAAAGCGATCACTGAGCCTCGTCCGAGGTGGGCCAGGCTCGAGACACTCACTTGTTTGCAGTTTGAATACAGGAACCATTCTCCGAAGATGAAGGGATCGGTATTGTGCAGCCCTTGGTAGTTGTCTCTAGGGATATAGTAGGGGTGCCAGAGATAGCGGGGATAATGCGCGTCTTGGCGGGGTTGAATGAGTCCGCAGACGAGGTCCGATTCGGCCTCCCACTCGCCCCAGGCACGGAGGTTGCCACTTCTCGCGCTACCGTCATTTTCAATCCACTTGCTGCCGAACTCCATGAACTTGCGAGCATGCTGGTTGTTGAGCGTGTTCCAAGCCTTCCCTCCGCCGGGGTCGGGTTCATGCTCGCGGCCCGGATGAGAGAATTGAACGAAGCGCAGGTTATCTGCCATGGCGTAATACCTCTATCGCGATCTCCCCTGCTTCTCGCTTCTGGTTGCTGCTCAGCCGACCTAGCGGCTTCTGTGCCGCAGGGACGAAGACGAAGAGTGATGGCTCACCGCCGATCTCGCACCACCTCGCAGAAATCTCTACGGGCCGTTTGCGAAGTGCGCCTGCCTCCGTTCGCTCAAACACATGGACGACCTCCCACCCACTCAAGGCTTTGAACTAGATGCGCGATAGATGGCGGGTCGCAACAGACAGCGTAACAATATGCGGCCGCAGCATTTCCAGTAAGCCATGCCAGAGCGGACCTCCCTCCTTCTCGAGAGCCTTCTGCTCATCCCGGTCGAGGTCGCTCCACGTCGGGTCAGTGGCGACGGGAGAGCAGATGTCGGTATGGAGCGCCGTCGAGGGTTTCCCTTCGTAGAAGCTCGCCCCCAGCCCGTTGAGCATCGGCTCGAAGGCGCTGAACCAGCCGCGATAGGGATCGGTTCGGAAGTAGGCAGAGAGAGCGTCCAAGTATGGCTCCGGCTCGGGTAGCGTGACGCCTTCGGCAAGCGGGAATCTGCGGAAGGGGGAGTCCGAGGGGAACTCGTGCAACGAGGGGTTTAGCCCGACGCTGAGGACGCGCACCGTCGAGGAAAAGTAAGCATGGAGATCGCCGAAGAACAGTATCGGCATTGAGGGACTGACACGTGATGGGAGACCAGATGCCTGCCCGAACGTGCTCCATACCCCTAAGACCACTTCGTCAAGGCTCGCCCACTCCCTCATGATCTCCTACTTGGCATACGATTCTACCTTAGTCCATCACACATCTGATTTATGCACTCTCCTTACCTCGGCCCCTGGGTTTCCTGTCTGGGCCCCTTTGTGCTTGGGTGCGGGGCGGCTCGGCCTATCCGCCCGGCCCTGAGACGGTCAACTCCAGCCTGTTGGACAGCATCCTGCCGTCCTCCGTGCAGATTGCGCCGTCACTGGCGCAGTCCGTGGTTGAAGGCAGCACGATGGTCACGTCGTTGTTCGAGTTCGGCCTAACGTGTATCTCCCACCTGACATTCTTGCCCTTCTCCAGCCGCTTTGCCCTCACGACCTCACCGCCCGTTACCGTGAACGCATGGTCCCGCAGGGTCTTGAAACTAAAACTCTGCTTGAGCTCGTCGCTGAACCGCAGATCGAAGGTGAATTTCCTCTTCCCGTCGTGGGAGTCCGGCGCGTTGTGAATGGTGGCTGTCAGTGGCTGGGTGACCGCGGCCGTCGCCTGGCTGGTCACCGACTCCTCGTTGCCCGCGTCGTCGGTGAAGGTGACCGTCACCTTGAGGGCCTTGCCCGCATCCCCTGCGCCCACGGTGTAGCTCGACGCCGTCGCGCCCTCGATCGCTGCATCGTCGGCCAGCCATTGGTAGGCGAAGACCGCAGTGCTGATTCCATCGTCGTCACCGATACCGGTCGTGGTTGCCGTCAGTGTCTGCCCGACCACCGGCAAGCCCTCTATGCCGGGCGCTCCCGTCGCCGGTGTGCTGGCGGGCGGCTGCCGCTCTACACTGCCCCCGCTCGAGTCTCTTGGCTCGGACTTGTCCTCGGCAGGTTCCTTCGGCTCGGCCTGCTGCACCGGCGGGGAAGCGACCACCGCGTAGCTGGTGACCGACTCCTCGTTGCCCGCATCGTCGTTGAAGGCGACCCTGACCTTGAGAGCCTTGCCCTCGTCCGCGGAGGTCACGGTGTAGGTCGAGCCCGTGGCGCCCGCGATGTCCGCGTCGGTCGTGGTCGCCGGGTCGTGGCGAATCCACTGGTAGGCGAAGACCGCGCCGGTCATGCCGTCCTCGTCGGCGATGCCGGACGTGGTAGCGGTAAGGGTTTCACCGGCTCTCGGGGAGCCGTCTATGCCGGGGCCTCCCGTCGCCGGGGAGTTCGCCGCCTGCTGCTGGGAGCTCGGGCCCGGGACTGTGGCCCGGGGCTCGTTGCTGAGCCGCCGGTCTTCGGCCGCGCAGGGCGCGCCGGGCACCAGGTTGGCCGTTTGGGTGGCATTGCTGTTGGACTCGCAGTACCGCTCCTTCGGCAGTACGACGGTGACGGCGCCCTGGGAGTCCGGCCGTATGGTCACGGCCCACTTTTTGGTGGTCCGATCAAGCCAGTGGGCGCTGGTAACGGTGCCGCCCGTCACCGTCAGCAGGTCGTCTCTGGGGAAGCCGTATCCCACCCACACCGACTCGCTGAACACGATGTTGAAGGTGAAGCTGGCCGCGCCGTCGTGAGAGCTTGGCACGTTGGTGAACTGGGCCGTCAGGGGCTGCAGCGACGAGCGGGGGGTTTCGTTGCGGGCGTCTTCGAATCCCAAGAGCCCACCGCCGACGGCATAGTTGCCGTCCTGGGCGCGGAGCGCGGACGCCGTGGGACTGACGGGCTCCTGGTAGAGCCAGGTCACCTCGTCGGCCGCCGAGACGGCCGAGGACAGGGTCAACTGCACCGCGTTGCCCGAGATGGACACCGAGTCAACGGTGCGGATTCCGCCGTTGACGAGCACGACGAAGGAGCTGGTCGCGGGCACGGAGCCCGAGTCCATGTTCCTGTTGTACCGCAGGGTCAGAGTCGCGCCGTTGACGACCGATTCGGTCACCCGCACCAACGCCCCCTTGGGCCGGGTCGCCATCTCGGCCGAGGGTTGGCTGTCTCCCACCGCGTTGGTTGCAATGACCCGCACGGTGTACAGCGTTCCGCGGGTCAGGCCGCGGGTCGTCGCTCTGCCGGCCAGCCGGTTTCGGCTGTCCTCCGGGATTTCGGAGACGGCGGCGGCATCGGTCCAGCGGTCCCCGGCATCTTTCCACTGGACCTTGTAGCCGGTGATGGCCGACCCGCCGTCACGGTGCGGCCTCCACCAGCGCACGCTGATCGTGTCGCCGCCGACGCCATGCGCGCGGGGCAGCCCGGGAACGCCGGGCACGACCGCCTGGGGCTGGGCGGCGAAGGGGGTCTCCATGATGCCGATGCGGCTGATGGTCGACGGCGTCCAGTCCGCGAACAGATTCTGAACCCCGGCCCCGTCCCAGACGAAGCCGCTGCGGCCATACCGGCCCGCCTGGCTCAGCGGCAGCGTGACGTCATCGATGTACAGCGTCCAGTCTCGGTAGTGGTCCCGGGATGGAATAGTCCGGGCCTCCCCGTGACCGATGTCGATCCACAGTCGCGCTTCGTGCTGGTGAGACCAGCTCCACGGGTTGTCCATCTCAGGGAAGATCCCGGGGACGATATGGATGTGGTGGATGGTGTATTCCTTGCCCCCGAACTGGAAGTCGTCGTCGGTGATGCTGGAAGCCGGGTCCGAGTTCACCCGGTAGATGATCCCGTACCAGGCCCAGTCCAATGCCGTGCGGTCGGCGAACGTCACGTCGGCGCACATCAGGGCGGCGGTGCAGTCCAGGGCGGTGAACTGCCAGATGTTGAGCTTCGTCTCGTCAATGCCGCCCTTGGTGATCCTGTCGGGCAGCGTGGACCCGAAGCTCAGCTTCACCGACTCGCCGAAGTCGTCCAGGTCGTCGTCCGCGGCGGCGAAGATGACCGTCTTCTCCTTCTCACCGGCGTCGAAGGTCACGCTGGACGGCACGGTGTAGTCCGCCGGCGTGGCCCCGTCCTGGTTGGCGGCAGGGATGGGAATGCTGACGGTCCGCTCCGGATCCGCGCTCAGGGTGATCCGCACCCCGACGTTGCTGCCCTCGACCACCGTGTACTCCGCCTGGGTGAACTGCACGGTCACGTGGGGATTGTCGTCGTCGTCGATGCTTAGGGTGACCTCATCCGTGGTCCCGGGGCTGACCCGCGCGTCCGGCATGGCGCCGAAGCGCAGCTTCACGCGCTCGTCGTCGTCGTCCAAATCGTCGTGTGTGGCGCTGAAGCTGAACGTCTTCGACCGCTCGCCGGTGTTGAAGGTCACGCTGGCGGGAACGCCGGAGTAGTCGGCGGTCGAGACGCCGCCCTGCTCCGTCTTGACGAAGGGAATGACAACCGTGCGCTCCGGGTCGGCGCTCAGCGTGACCGTTACCGTGGACGTGGAGCCCTCGGCGATAAAGTAGGCGTCCGCCCCGAACTGCACGGTGACGTGCGGGTCGTCGTCGTCGGCGATGCTGATCGTCGTCTCGTCCCGCGTGCCCGCCGACACCCGGTCCGGCAGCGGCCCGAACGCCAGCTTCACGCGCTCGTCGTCGTCGTCGATGCCGTCCTGCGTGGCGTTGAAGCGGAACGTCTTCGACGTCTCGCCGGTGTTGAAGGTCACGCTGGCGGGCACGCCGGTGTAGTCGGCGGTCGAGACGCCGCCCTGCTCCGTCTTGACGAGGGGCACGACGACCGTGCGCTCCGGGTCGGCGCTGAGGGTGATCTCGACCGTGACCGAGGCGCCCTCGCCGGCGGAGTAGTCGGCCGCGCCGAACTCCACGTCGACCTCCGGGTCGTCGTCGTCGCGGATGGTGACCGTGGCCGTCTCGTGGTCGCCGCCCGTCTTCACCGTGTCGGGCAGCGTTCCGAAGCGCAGGGCGATCGACTCGTCGTCGTCGTCCAGGGTGTCCTGGGTCAGTGCGACGGTGAAGGTCTTCTCCGTCTCGCCGGGCATGAACACCAGCTCGGACGGCACACCGGAGAAGTCTGCGGAGGTCGCGCCGCCCTGGCCGGTGGCCGCCAGCGGCAGCGTCACGGTCTTGTCCTCAAAGGCGCCGCCCAGCGTGACCGTCACATCGAAGTTGTCACCCTCGTCCTTGGCGTAGGTGGGAGCGTCGAAGGTGGCGGTTACGGGGAGCTCCACGATCTTGACCAGGAAGCGGTCGCCGGCGTTCCATGTGACACCGGTATAGGGAAGAGTAAGAGCATCCTGGTGCGCAGGAGAAAACTCTGCAAGACTGCTGAAGTCGAATCTGCCTAAGGAAGCGTCGGCGAAGGCAAACTGGGCGCCGTTCACCTCCAGCCCCAGCCGGTCCACGGCACGCTGCGCGAGGTGTGGTTCGAGGGTAAGCAGCAATCCTCTCGCACCTTCACCAAGTTCATTGATGACGTAATCCTGTTCGACATACCGGAAGAGGATGTGGGAAAGCGTTCCTAACTGGCTCTGGCCTTTTAAAACGTCATCATAGCCAACAAAGTGAATTTGACCCGGCAATGGCCCTTGTGCGGTGAGGTATCCGCAGTAAATGGCATCACACGTGGAGGACTGCGAACCATCAACTCTCTGGCCTGTCCCCCCTTCAACTGCCGGGAAAGACAGGTCCATCCGGACGCCGCTGTGCAATGCGAACTCGATCTTGCCGTCGGCCTCGGCGCCCAGTGGATCAGAGGCGAGCACGACGCCGTCGGTATCCACGTCGTCCGGCTGCACGGTGTACGAGAAATGGAGTAAGCTGGTGATTAGTTCACCTTCAGAGAGCCCCCCGTCGAAATAGTTAAAGTCAACTGCTATCAACCTCGCGTTCCGTCGTTGTCCCGGGTTGGTCCCCAAGAGCAGCGGGACCGACAGGGCACCGTCAACGACCCGGATGGGGCTGTTCAGCCTGACGCCAACCTCAATGGTCTCTCCGACGGCGTAGGCTTCTCCGTTGTAGGGTGAGGAAGTGATGCCTGCCGATTCCAACTCCAGCACGTACTTGCTGTGTCCCACGACGCCGATGCGGGGAAGGTGCGCCGACGCCTGCTGCTGATATGTCGAACCGCCGTTGGTCGAACGAAACAGCGTGTCGGCGAGGCCAAGCCGGTAGATGTGGCCATCGTCTTCGTCCTCGCTCGCGGTCGTTCCCAGCTCCACGAAGCCGCTCCCGGTACCGGTGATGTGGATTTGGAAATCCACTAGCGAACCGCCAAAAGCGTGGAACTCGAATTCGGTGGGGTTCGTAAACCTGAAGACCTGGCGTCCGGCGGTTGCCACGGACCCCGTGGCTTCCACACTGCTTGTTAGCGAACTGTGTCTCGCCTTGTTCTCAAAAGTGACCTTGACTTCCAGCGTGTCCGAAGGCGTCTTGACGTCGAGCACGAACCCGGACACGAGAAAGGCTGCCTGGCTACGCGAGCGTTCCAACTCAATCCGCACGGCCTCCGTGGCGCTGATGCGCAGCGGCGTGCCGTCGGCCTGCTCCAGGTTGCTGACCAGCGTGATCTCGGTGTCCACCTTGTGGTTGGCGGCCGCCTGAGCGGCGTGGGTGAGCGTGGCGTCGGTGGAGTCGTCGGTGCTCTGGATGGTCCCGCCATTCAGCGCCAGGCTGTTGACGACCACGGCAATGCCGTCGCCGTCCTGGTCCACCGGCTGCACCTCGTATCTGAACAGGAGCTGGCTCGTGGTCGTCCCGGCGCCGGCGTAGTCGGCGGTGCGCTGGGTCCCTCCTATGTCCAGGGTGATCTGCGGTGTGCCGGTGGCCGTGACGGCCTCGCTGAAGGTGACAGTGACGGTTATCACGTCCAGGGTGGTGTAGGTGTTGTCCGTGCCCGGATTGGAGGTGACGGCCACGGTGGAGACGGTGGGTGTGGTGGCCGGCGGCGTCTGGGCGTGGGCCACGGACGCGGGGACCGCAAGAAACACGGCCAGGATTGCGATGGCTGCGAGTAGTCTAGGCAAGGTCTGCTCTCCTCTTTGTCATTTGGTCTGGAGACACGCTCTTCCGCCAGGCTGAAATCGGCCGCCTCATTCGTCTGCCTCAGGCCCGCCAACCTGCCCGGTCGGCAGATGGCCGAGTCCGAGGGCTTCCGCCATTTCCAGCAGGGCCATCATGTGCAGGGTGTTGGGCCTCACCCCCTCATCCCTCCACCGCCTGATTGTCTGCGGATGGGTTCCGAGTCGCCGGGCCATCTCCGCCCACGACAGCCCGGACTCCTCCTGGAACCGCTTCAGCCGCTGCGGGAAGTCCGCGGGGAAGACGTAGGCTCTTCTGTTGTAGCGGTTGCGCTGTCAAGGCATGACGCAAGCCCTCCCAACAGGGACGCATCCGGACTCCCTCCCGAGGGGAAGCGCCCCGCGGCTGGCGCACTGCTGGCGGCGGGATGCTCAGTCGCTGACCTCCACGGAGATCTCGTAGTAGGGCAGAGCCCCGCGCCAGGGAATGTCGACGTCGGGGTCGAAAGCCTGCATGTAAGCGCGTCGGTCGTTGTCGTCGATGACGGCGTCGCCGTTGGTGTCGTAGCCGGCCACCGGGATGAGCCACTTGGCTAGTCCCACTCTAGGAGCAAGGTTGCCCGTGTCTACGTCGTCGCCAGGTTTCCACGCCAAGCTGTCGTCGGCCACGCGGGTGACCGACAGGTAGTACACGCCGCTCTGCGTCGACGTGTAACTGGGAGTCCGCAGCTGGCGACCGCCGTCTTTGGTGATGTCCAGGCTCTCGCCACATTCGTTGCCAAAGTAACCCCGATGTGCGCCTCCGTTCCCGGCGCCCACAGCGACGGCCAAGGCGCCCCGCGCGTCCGGGCTCTGTTCCAAGCCGTCACGTCTCCCGAATCGATTGTCCTTTGTCATCGCCTTCCTTCCGTATTTTGAGACATCCAACAAAGCGTGGAGGTCTGGTCGGTGGCGCACGTTATCTCCGTCTAGCGTCTTCTCCGAACATAGACGTACATGCCAAGGAGCACGGCCAAGAGGCCGATGCCCAATACGATCCACAGCCACACAGGCAGACCTTCCCCATCCTCTGAGGTTTCCGCTACCGACACCGAGGTCGGAGACGGCGTGGCCGTAGCGGTGGGCTCCGGAGTAGGTGTGGGTTCGGGGGTGGCCGTAGGCGTTGGTGAAGGTGTGGCCGTGGGCTCGGGTGTCGCCGTTGGTGTCGGAGTTGGCATGGGTGTCGGAGTTGGCATGGGTGTTGGCGTTGGCGTCGGCATGGGTGTAGGCGTCGGGGTCGGCGAGGGCGTCGGGGTCGGCGTGGGTGTAGGCGTCGGCGTAGGGGGCGGGCCAACCCGTATCGTGGTATGGCCGGAGACCGATGCCGCCGCTCGGTTCACATCCTTGATGACCCCGGAGAACGTGTAGGAACCCTCCGCGCTTGGGGCAGTCACGGTATACCGAAAGCTGCTCTCTCCCAGCAGGGTGAAGGTGACCGTCCGGCCTTCGACGGCAACCTGAGACGCAGACAGGCTGGAACGTGCGTAGCTAAACCCGGAGGGCAGCGTCTCCACGACCTGACCGAGAGCGCCATACCCAGAGGGCGTGATCGTCACCTCCAACCGCCCGCCCGGGAGCACCGACGACGCGGAGAAGGACCTGACGGCCCGGTGCGACGACGCCTCCACGGGAGCAGGATGCAGCGACCCCACCAGCCATAGGGCCGACACGGCAACCGCCAACAGCGCCAACGCTTTCGTGACCAACGCTCTCCCTCGCTTCTGCCCGCTACTGGGCTCCACGCCCCGGGCCGTCGAATCAGCCGGCGAAGTAGACCCGGACGACCTCTATCGCCTCTTCCTTGTTGATGACGCCATTGAAGTAGTCGACGACCGCCGCGATGGCCTCGTCCCGGTCGATGGTCCCGTTGTCGTCCCGGTCATACTGCCCAGCCATGCCCGACAACCCCACGTTGGTCACGTTGACCGTCACCTCCATGACGTCGCTGCGACCCCGACGGTCCTCCACGCGCGCGGTCAGGGTGTAGCTGGTCCTGGTCTCGTAGTCCAGGGGGGCCCTGGTCCGCAGCTGGCCCGTCGCCGCGTCGATGCCGAAGGACGCGGCGTCTTCGCCCTCCAGGGTGTAGGTCAGCGTGTCCCGCCGGTCCGGGTCTGTGGCCTCCAGCGGCGCGCCGATGTCCTGGCCCGCCGCCGTGTTCTCGGCCACCGTGCGCGTGGCCGCGTCGCCCTCGGTGAACGAGGGCGACCGGTTCCGAGGCGTGCCGCCGCCCCCGCCGCCCCCTCCTCCGCCGCCGGGGCCGCCGGGGCCAGGCGTCGGAGGCCTCACGGTGGGGGCGGCCGTCACCGTAATGGTCACATCTACCCTAGCGTCCGAGGCGTCGTCCGCGCTGTAGCTGCCGTCAAAGCCGTCGCGGACGAGGACCCTCACCGTGTACGTGTTCGTCCCCTGCGGGTCGAAGTCGAGGACGGCCTTTGTCCGCAGCTGGCCGGTGGTTGAGTCGATGTCAAATTTTCCGTGGTCAGTTCCGGACAGCCAGTAATTGAGCACGTCGCCTGTGTCTGCGTCGGTCGCCCGTACGGGAGCGCCGATGTTCCGCCCCGCCGCCGTCCCCTGGCCGATGGAGCGGGCAGCCGTGGCTTCCGGGAATGCGGGCGCGGTATTGGCTGTCGGCTTCTCAGCAACGTCGCTGACCCGAACCGTAAGCACGGCCTCGACCTCCTTGCCGGCGCCCCGGCCATCCTCGTAGGTGGCCGTGACCCGCAGGTACTGGTTCACGTCGTCCATAGTGGCCGTATAGCTGTTCGTAGTCGCGCCGGGGATGACGTCCCCGCCGGAGCGCCCGGACGACCGCATCCACCGCCAGATGGTGCTGCCCGTCACGCCGTCGTCGTCCGTAAGTGCGGCAGTAAATCTGGTCCCATCCCAGCCGCGCGGCGGGGTGAGCCTGACCAGGCCCTCCTCCTCCACGTCCGTCACGGTGACGGTCACGTTGAAGGACCCCGACAGGGGTGACGTGGCGTCGTCGGTGGCGGTGACGGTCACGGAGTACGTCGTCTGGATGCCCTCGAAGCTGGGCGGCGTTACGAAGTACAGCTGGCCCCGGCCGGAGACCCAGAAGTTGTCGCTGTCAGCCCCGGACACCGACCACGTGAGGGTGTCCCGCTCCGGGTCCGTGCCGGTGTAGGTGGCGATGGCGCGGTTGATGTTCTCCTCGACGGACGGCGCTGCCTCGCCCATGACCACGGGCGCCTCGTTCACGTCCGTCACGTTGATCGTCACGTTCTGCCGCGCGTCGATCACGTCGGGGTCTTCGTCGTCGCCCAGTTCGTCATGGCCGTCGGTGACCTCCACGGTCACGCGGTACGACCGCTTGCCCTCGTAGTCCAGCGTCACGCCCGACGCCAGCGAGATCTGCCCGGTGCCCGCGTCGATCTCGAACGACGCCGCGTCCGTCCCGCTCAGCGAGTAGACGAGGGCGGCGTTGACGTTGGAG
This sequence comes from Dehalococcoidia bacterium, assembly GCA_965197715.1. GTDB lineage: Bacteria > Chloroflexota > Dehalococcoidia > Lucifugimonadales > UBA1127. The sequence continues at coordinate 138,242 of OZ240224.1, read as the reverse complement.
TCCCCGGCGTTCAGGTCCGTGGCTTCGACGGGCGCGCCGACGGTCGCGCCGGCGGTGGCGTCCTCAGGGACTTCGCGCTGTCCGGTCTCGGTGGGGGGGAACGCGGGCGGCGAGTTGACCGGCGGCGCCTTGGCGACGCGAGGCGATACGCCGCGCGCGGTCTTGCTGGGCCCGTGCCCGTCCGCGTAGGAGGCCGTGGCGCGGATGTATCTGCGCTCGAAGGCGTCCGTGGGCGTGTAGGTTGTGCCGGTTTCCCCGGAGATGTTGGCCCAGTTGGTCCTGCCGTTGGGGGACTGGGACCACTCCCAGGTGACGCCGCTGACGCTGCCGTCGTCGTCGCTGAGCGCGGCGGTCACCTCCACGCGGGCCTGGACCACCCCCGTGAGCGTGGTGAGCGTGACCGTCCCGGGTTCGTCCACGTTCTCGACGGTGATGGTCACGTCCTGGGAGTTGTCCACGTCCGTGTCCGTGGCGCCCGAGCCGTCCCGTCCGTCGTGGACGTTGACGGTCACGCTGTAGCGCTCCTTGGTCTCGAAGTCCAGGGCGTCCTTCACCCTGATCTGGCCGGCGCCGGTGATGGTGAAGGCGTCCGCGTCCGTGCCCGTCAGCGTGTAGGTCAGCCGGTTGCGCTCGGGGTCCACCGCGGCCACGGGCGCGCCGATGTTGGCGCCCGTGCGCGTGTTCTCGTCCACGGTGCGTTCGCCGGTCTCCGAGTCCGGGAAGACAGGGCGCCGGTTCTCGCTGGGAACGGGGCCGTCGGTGATCCCCTCCGCGCTCTTGCCGGAGCCTCGGTTGTCCGTGTACTCGACGCGGGCGCGCAGGTAGAAGTCCTCGTCGTCCTCGCCCGGCGTGTACGTGCTCGACGTTGCCCCGGCGATGTTGAACCAGTTTGTTCGCCCGTTCGCGGACCGCGCCCACCGCCACGACTCCCCGCTCACGCTGCCGTCGCCGTCTTCCAGCGTGGCGTCCAGCGCCGTCCCCGACTCCGGCTCGTCCGCCGACAGCGTGACGACGCCGAGCTCCTCCACGTCGATGATGTTGACGGTGACGCTTGCCGTGGCGTCCACCGTGGTTTCGGTTATCACCATGTTGTCCGCGTCCACGCCCTTGCCGTCATGGATGGTGACGGCGGCCAGGTAGAACCCAATGGCAGGCAGGTCCTCGAAGTCCACGGCCTTGACCAGCCGCAGCTGCCCCGTGGTCGCGTTGATCGCAAAGAAGTCCGATTCCTCGCCCGTCCCCATGGCGAACGTCACGCGGTCGCTGTCCCGGTCGGAGGTCGAGAGCGGGGCGCCGACGTTCCGGCCGGCCTCGCCCTCGTCGATGAAGAAGGCATTGCCGCCGGTGAATCGCGGGGGCGCGTTGGCGATGGGGTCTGCCGTGACCGGCTCGGTTTCCGGGCTGGTCGCCTCCTTGTCCTCCCCCCGGCGGTCGGTGTACTCCGCACGCACGCGCAGCTCATTGCCGGTCTCTTGCTGCGGCGCCCGGTATACCACAAAGGTGGTCTGGCTCGGTCCGGCAATCGTCCCATGGGCAGTACCCCATGTTCCGCCCGACGCTTTGGATTCCACAAACCAGGTGATCCCCGCGGCCGTCAGCCCGCCGTCGGGGTCGGTCAGGTCGAACCGGAGATCATCGCCCACACCGGGGTTCGGGTTGCTCACCGTGATGACGCCGGGCTCCTCCAGGTCCTTGACCGTGACGGTGACGGCTTGACTGACGCTGCGTCGGCTGGAGCCGCTCAGCGTATCGGTGGCGACGATGTTGAAGTTGTAGACATTGTCGCCGTCCGAGTCCTGCGGGTCTTCAAAGTTGGGCGTTTGCTTGAAGGTGAGGACGCCGTTGCTGTCCAGATCGAAGTCGCCGCGGTCGGTACCGGTGATCGCAAAGGTCACCGGGCCTTCCTCGTCGCGGGCGTCGTAGTCGTCTAGTTCAACGCTGGCTGCCTGGTTTTCGTCCCACGTAATGGCCGTCTTGGGTGTGCCGAGGAACTCCGGCTTCTCGTTAACGTTGGTGACCGTTACATTGACTTGGTAGTTCGAGGTCAATGCACCATCAAAGGCGGCTATTCTGACCACATACACGTTGTCTGAGTCGGCGTCTCTTGGATTCTCGTGGTCCGGACGCGAGTCTGCATTCGGGTCCTGCTTGAAGGTCAGGATGCCGCCACCATTGCTATCAGTCATCACGGCGAATTTGTCCGAGTCATGTTCGAAGTCCGGGTAGGTGTCAGGGTCCAATAACCAAGTGAAGCTGTCCCCATCGTAGTCACTCGCGGTAAAAGTTTGGACGACGCGAGGCGTGCCCGTGAAATCGTATTCAATCTCCATGTAGTCAGGAATAGGGACTTCGTCTATGAGGGGAGGCTCATTGACGTCTGTGACCGTCAACGAAAAGGGAACAGCTCTAAAATTCGCACCGTCAGACACCTGCAGGATGATCTCGTATACGTTGTCCTCGTTTGCGTCGGCCGGATCTTCGAAGTCGGGCCGTTCCTTCAAAGAGAGATCTGCTACTCCCTCTGGAAACCCTATGCTAAAGTTGAAGTCCTCTTTGTCAGGGCCATCCAAGCTGTAAGTGAGACCGTACAGTTCCAACCCAGTAAACTCCTCATCGGTCGAGCGAGTAGATCCCAAGTCGAGAACTACGCCGATATCGAAGAAGTCATATCGGACCTCCGGAAAAGTCGAAACGAGGCCTGTTATATCGAGAGTCGGCGTCTCATTGACGTTGGTGATGGTGATGGTGACGGCGCGCGTTGTCATGTTCGTGCCGTCGGTCGCCTCGATGGTGACCTGGTACACGTTCAGCGGGGCCTCCGCCGGCGGGTTCTCGAAGTCCGGACCCTCCCCGGTGAACGAGCTTCCGTCGAAGGACAGGACGAGGTCCCCGTCGGAGTCCTCCGTGTACCGGAAGAAGCTCGAGTGCGTCCCGCTCAGCGACCAGGTGATGTCGTCACCGTCGCCGTCGGTGGCGGAGTAGGTGGCCACCTCCAGGTCCGGCGAGGCGTCGTCGTACTCGATCTCCGGGAAGTTCTTGCTCGTCGACCCCGTGATGACCGGCGTCTCGTCGTCGTCCGTGATGGTGACCACGAAGTCGGGGATGGTCACGTTGTTGTCGCCGTAGTCGCCGCCGCTCACCGTGTGGGTCACGGTGGCGGTCTCGGTCGGCTCGTCCACCTCGTCGTCCGTCGTGGTGACCGTCACCGTCAGCGCGCCATCGGTGTACTGCGCCGGGGTGAACGAGAGCGTGGACGGCGACGCGGTGGCGTCGTCGCTGTCGGTGGGGTCGACAATGGTGACAGTGACGGTGTCCGAGGGCTCGCTCTTCAGCGTGATGGTGTAGGTCGTGGTGGCGTTCTCTCCAACCGTCGCGGACGTCGGGGTGATCGTAAAGCCCCTGGTGTCGTCGTCGGTCACCGTGACGACCGTCTCATCGATCGTGCCTCCCAGGCTGACGCGCGAGGGCAGCGAGCTGCCGAACGTGATCGTCGCCGTCCTGCCGTCGTTGTCGATGAAGTCGTCCCTGGCGGTCACCACGAACGTCTTGCTGGTCTCCCCCGTGCTGAAGCTCACGCTGCTGGGGATGCCGCTGATGGCCGTGCTGTCGGCGCCGCCGCCGTAGCTGGTGGACAGCGGGATGGACACGGTCCGCTCCGGGTCCGCGCTCAGGCCGACCGTGACGGTGACGGTCCCGTTGTTCTTCTCGTTGACGCTGTACGTGGCCGACCCGAACTTCACCGTGACCTCGGGGTCGTCGTCGTCATTGATGCTGACCACTGTCGAAGACATCGTGCCGGCGGTGACGCCGGGGGGCAGCGTCCCGAAGGACAGCTTCACCTTCTCGCCGTCGTCGTCCACGGTGTCGTTCTCGGGGGTGAACGTCAGGGTCTTAGACGTGTCCCCGCTGGCGAAGGTCACGCTGCCGGGGGGCGTATAGTCGGCCGCGGTGGCGCCGCTCTGGCCCACCGCGCTGACCGGGATGGACAACGGTCGCTGGGGGTCTGCGCTCAGGGTGAGCGTGACGTCCACCGTGCCGCTCTCGTCGGCCGAGTAGGTGGCCGCGCCGAAGCTGACGGTCACCGCCGGGTCGTCGTCGATGATGGTGACGGTCGTCTCATCGTCGGTCCCTTCGGTCACGCCCGGCGGCAGATCCGACCCAAAGCCCAGCTTCACGCTATCGCCGTGGTCGGCCGTGGTGTCCTGGGCGGCGCTGAAGGTCAGCGTCCTGCTCGTCTGCCCGCTGGCGAAGGTCACCTCGGTGGCGGTGAAGGTGTAGTCGTCCGCGGTGGTCGTGCCCTGGGCCGCGTGCGTGACCGGGATGGTGAGCGGCCGCTTGGGGTCCTCGCTCAGCGTCACCGTCACGGAGGTGGCCGTGCCCTCCGCGGCCTCGTATTCGGTTGAGGCGAACTCGACCGTCACCGCCGGGTCGTTGTCGATGATCGTAATCGTCGTCGCGGGCGTGCTGCCGGCGGTCACGCCGGGCGGCAGCGTGCCGAAGGAAAACCGGACGCTCTCACCGTGGTCCGCGACCTCATCGTCTACGGGATGGAAGTTGAAGGTGAACTCCATTTCATCGTCTTCTATGGGCACACCGGTTCTCGGATCATCGAAATCGGCCGCCGTGGCGCCGCCATGGAAGCTCGTCGTAAAGGGGATGCGAAGGTCGCGCTGCGGGGCAGCGCTGAGCGTCACTGTCACGCTCACCGTTTCATTTTCAGAGGTCGAGTAGGTGGCCGAGGCAAAGCTGACGGTCACCTCGGGCGGCGAGTTGACTATTGCGTCCGCGTCATCGGCCAAGGCGGCGTGGTCCAGGTCGGCGGGCTTGCTGCCGGTGGTCCGGGTGATGGTCCCGGTCAGGGCGTCCTCGTTGAAGGACACCCCGTTTGCGTCCTTGTCTGCCGACTGTACAAAGTAGTCGAATTCCAACGTGGTGCTGAGGCTCTCCGTCGCGTTGTAGGTCATCGTGCGGGTGTTGCTGCCGATGACCACCTTCAGGGTGGGCGGCGTGGTGGTGTCCACCGTCACGGCCGCGCTGAAGGTCACCGTGGCCGTCAGCTTCTCGCCGGTCAGGTAGCCTGCGCCGGGAAATTCCCGTCCGCTGGTTATCTCCAGGCCCGTGATGTACGAGGTGTCAATCGCCGCCTGCCCGGAAAGCCGCATGCCGCAGCCCAGCGTATTGCTTGCGTCGTCGTACGCTCCCTGGCCGGTGAGGGCGTACGCTCCGCCCGTTGTCCAGTCCGACGCCCTGCCGCTGTCATAGGCGTCCGCGGTCGCCGTCTCACATTCGATATTCCCACTCGTTCTGACCATTGCCAGGAAGTACGTGGTGCTGGGCGCGAGCCTCGTGCCAGAGGGCGCGTCGAAGCTGGTGACCCCGCTGATCGAGGCCGGGTTCTCCAACCGGTATACCGACTCGTTGGGATCTCCATCACTATCCGAATCGTAGATGTGCACCTGGAAGCTGCTGGCGGTGTACGTGCCGCGAAGCCTGATCCTGACGTCCGAAAGCTTGTAGCCTCCCGGGTGGGCGCCGGTCGTGAACTGCGTGGCGATTCCGGGCTTTTCGTAGCGAGCATTGCCCGACGTCTGAGAGAGGGTGCTCACGATGTGGACCCTGGCCGCGCGCACCTGCTGGAGATTGGCCCCAAAGTCACTCTTCCCAGGTCCAAGGGCGTCCGTGTAGTTGACCGTGACGCCCAGGTACTTTCCCAGGTCGGCTTCCCTCGGCACGTAGGTGGCCGACGTGGCCCCGCTGATGTCCGTCCCCATCTCGGAAACAATGTCCGCTTCAGTATCCGCAACGGACCACTGCCACGTCGTGCCGCTGATGCTGCCGTCCGGGTCGGTGAGCGTGGCGGTCATGGGTATGCCCAGCTCCGGCCGGCTCGCCAGGGCGACCGTTCCCGCCCGGTCCGCCGCCGCCGAAACAACAATGTCGAACTCATCGCTGACCGACCCGCCTCTGCCGTCGCTGGCGGTCACCTTCACCGTAACCGTCCCCACGTCCCCGGCCGCAGGCGTGCCCGAGAGTACCACGGTGGTGGCGTTGAAACTCAGCCATGACGGCAGCGCTGAATCGTCGGATTTCGTCGCCGTGTAGGTCAGCGTGTCCCCGGTGTCGGTATCGGCGAACGTGTTCTCCGGGATCGAGGCGGAGAAGAACGTCCCCACCGTCGCCGTCCGGTCCGTGATTGCGTTCGCAACCGTCGGGGCGGCGTTGGTGGTGGTCATCGGCTCGCTTGTTGTCCCCCGGATCTCGAAGCGGATGAGGTTGGCGGTGGTTCCCCAGGAGGTAGCGGTGATGACATTCTTCGAACGCCCGTTGCCAATGGTCCATCCCGCTGCCGTCCCGCTGTCCAGGTTCGTGGTGTGAATCGAGGCGATCTCAAACCCCGTGCCATTGGTCGCGGCGGAATTGCTCGTGACCACCCAGTAGGTCGTGCTGGCGCTCAGCGTGGTGCCGTCCGGGTCAGTGAAGACGTTGACGGAGTTTGCCTGGAACGTGTCCGGATTGGTCAGGGTGGCCACAGCGGTGGTGCCAGGATTGCCCCCGGTGTCCCCATAAATCTTGACATCCGGAGTGGTGGCACTAGCCGGTGCAGTGTTAAGATATATCCCGACGCTGGACAACGTGTAGGTGCCGCTGCCCGTGCCGAACGCTGTGGCTCGAATCGAGGTGTAGGAGGTAAAGCCCGTCTGCCCAGTGTTGCTGATGAAGGTCGTGACCGTCTGCGCGGCGGCCTGCTCCGGGGGAGGAGTCACCATGATGGCGAGGACAACCATGGTCGCCGCCAGCGCACGCACAACGCGTTCGTTCAGATGCCTATTCAATTGCACTTTTTGTCCATCCTCATTCAACCTCGCAGGCCAACCGAGAGGACAACGTGCCCGTTCGGCGTTGCGATAGGTGAATATAGAAAGTTTGGCCTTTGCCGACATAGGAGCCTCATCCGCTGCGGCCCTGAGACGGCCACCTCAAGCCTGCTGGACAGCATCCTGCCGTCTTCCGTGCAGATTGCGCCTGTTGCATCGCCGTAAACTGCTGGAAAATGAAAGCGGCGAGGAGACACTGGCTTTTTACGGCCAGTGTCTCCTTTTAGTCCATGCGGTCCGTCGAATGCCAAAGGCATACCTCCCGATTGGGTCTCATCTATATTCCTCATTCCGTCCGGCGGATGTAAATTGGCAAACGCCCTATTGCAAACGGGCATTTGCTATGACCCGGACACTGCCAAATGCGCCCATGACATGGGTGTGGATGCTCCTCCGGCCTTCCCCGGGCGATCTCGGTGATCCGGAGATGAAGCTTCAGAACGGCCCAAGGCTCACGATTTCAACGTCAGACACGGCCGTGCGGTGGACCCATAAATAGGTACTATCGCTACTGTCCCATGGGAGCATTTGCTTCCTGCGAAGATGTCGCACCTGGTGGTTGGATTTGGTGAAAGATGCACCCGGGAGCGCTCGCGAACGTCAAGCGCTCATAGACTCACGGAGAGCAGAACGTACCGGAGCAATAAGCAATACGGGAGAGGTACAGATAACCGGCGTAACCGGCGGCTGGATTGAAGCGTCCAAACGGGTGAAGCTCACCTGCGGGGATACGGGGTACCTAAGCTGCGATGACAGCCGTCGCAGCGCTGGTCGAAGTCTCCTCGTTGCCCGCATCGCCGGTGAAGTTCACCCTAGCCGTGATGGTTTTGTCCGCATCGTCACGGTCCGGGGTACTGGTCGGGCCCGTCGCACCCTGTATCTCCGTGCCATCGGCGGGCCACTGGCAGCGGAAGGTCGCGCCGCTCAGTCCGTCAGGACCGTCGAGATCGGACAGGCTCGCCCTCAGCGTCGTTCCCACCCGCGCGACACCCCTGATGGAAGGTGACCCCGTGGCTGTGTTCTTCTTCGGTCGAGGTGTGGGTTCCTCGACAGTCGCCGGTGCGCCCGGCGCCCTCAACTCCATGCGGTTGAACAGACGCCGGCCGTCCGCCGTGCAGACTGCATGAGACAGTCCACCGTCCAGGCCGGATTCGATCTCGACCGGCACGACCCCGCCGGAGACGGCCAGGACATGATCCCGTTTCTCCATCGCGGACTGGGGAATCTGGAAGGTGCTTCACGCCCCTTCGTGTAGGGGCGCATGCCCTACTCAAGCCTGGCCATATGCTTCCCTGCAATGGGATGTGAATGCTGCTCCTACGCCCACCCGCACGGCTCAAGGTTCGCCGATTGGACGCCCACCTCGCGGTGCGGTGAATCCCCGTACAGGTACTATCGCTACTACCGCAGGGGCATTTGCCTCTTGCGGGCATATGGCGCCGGGTGCTTCAATTGATGCGATATGCGCTTGAGAACGCCTGCGACCAATAAGCACGCGTGAATTGCCGTGGGTTCGGGAGTCGGAGTGTCTAACAGGGTCCACCAGAGTCAATTGCTTCAGCTCATCGCCAAGGCGGCCAACGTCTTTCGGGTAACCGACTGGACGCTCAACCAGGTCGACCCGCACGGCCTGCGATACGTGTCGACTGTAGTTGTCAGGGTCCACTGGTTCTTTATCGCCGTGCTGGTGATTGAGGTGTTGTATCGCCCCTACTACGGAGTGGTCACCTCTACCGCCTATGCGCTGTTCCTGCTGCTGCTGGCCGGGTTGAGCGGGTACACTCAGTACCGGCTCGGGTCGGACAGGATGATTACATGGCGCTGGATGTTGACCATCTTCGCAATTGACGTGTTCATTGTTTCGGCCGCCGTGTCGATCAGCAACGGATTCAGCCACTACTTTTTCCACCTGTTCTACTACCCAGCGCTCGCCGGGTTTGCGGTGATATTCACCTCCTTCAGGCTCAACATGGCCTTGGTTACGTTGGTGTCCGTCGTCTACGTGGCGATAAGTCTGGGCGTGGGGGATGGACTGGACATTGAGGCGAGGGACGAGAAGCCGCTGTTCGCGAGGATAGCGATCATGTACGGGATTGTCGCGACGGTGAATATGATCTCCCGTTTCGAGCGAATGAGGTGGAGGCAGACAGTGGAGCGCGAACAGGCGCTTCTGCGTGAGCGCACCGATTTGTCCCAGGCCATTCACGACACCACAGCGCAGTCCGCGTACATGGTTGGATTGGGCATCGACATGGCGAAGGTGCTTTCCGGCAATGCGAACCCGGAACTGGCCGCCACCCTGGAGGCGACGTCTCAGCTGACCCGATCAATGATTTGGGGCCTGCGACATCCCATAAACATGGGCGGTATGTACCGGGGACTGGAGTTGAGCCGAGCTCTACGGTCCCACGCCAGCAGCTTTACCAACATCACCTCCGTGCCCGCTGAAATGACACAGACGGGAGTCGAGCCGCCACTTTTGATTGAGTCCAAGAGCCTGCTCTTCTCAATTGCTCACAACGCCCTCACCAACGCTTTCCGGCATGCGAAGGCAAGCCGGGTATCCATCGTCCTGGACTATAGCGGGAAGGGCATCAGGCTATCGGTGTCGGATGACGGGATCGGGCTTCCCGACGATTACGCGGAGCGGGGTCAGGGTTTCGCCAACATGAGCCGGGACGCCGAGCTCCTGGGCGGAAGACTCGTTGTGGAAGAGAGCGGGCGTATGGGAGGCGCAACGGTGACATGCGTGATACCGCCGGCAGAGCGCGGCTGAAGGGAGAAGAGCGATGTCATTGGGCGAACGCACCAGAGTGATGATCGTTGACGATCACTCGGTCCTGCGGGTGGGGCTGAAGCAGGTCTTGGAGCAGACCGGGGAGTTCGAGGTGGTGGGACAGGCCGCGGATGGCAAGGAGGCGGTCCGGGTGGCCGCCGAGGTGTCGCCAGAGGTGGTGGTGATGGACGTGATGATGCCGGAGAAGGACGGGGTGGAGGCCTGCCGGGAGATCATGGAGTCAGCCCCTGGCACTCGGGTGATCATGCTGACGGCCTCGGCCGAGGAGGATGCCGTGGTGGAAGCCGTGGCCGCAGGCGCAACCGGATATCTCCAGAAGGAGTCAGGCCTGGATCGGCTGCTTTCAGCTGTGCGGGACGTTGCCAATGGTGAACTTCGTGTGCCCGCTGCAGTTGTGATCAGGGTGTTCGCAGGGATACGCGCCGGCGCAAAGACTGGAGATGCCATTGACATTGCCGGTCTGACTCAGAGAGAGCGAGAGATACTCATCTCCTTCGCCATGGGCATGTCATATGCTCAGATATCGGATGCGAGGGGGGTCAAGCCAGTGACCGTTCGGAACGCCATCTACGGCATCCAGAGCAAGCTGGGGGTAGGGACGATGCAGGGACTGGTGCTCTGGGCCGTTCGCAATGGACTTTTGGACGACTATGGCACGGAAGGTAACGGTCGGCCTTCTGCATAACCCACGATACGCGGAGTGGGACTCACTGAACCCTCAGCCTGAATCCATCGAAGGAGGGGGTGTAGGCAGTCTTGTGAAGAAGGAAGAGGGTGCTCCTTTGCTTCTGGGACAATGGTTCTGGACCACAAAACCAACCCACCAACAAGGAGCACCGAATAGATGCTAGCACGCAACCATCCCGACCGTATCCGTATCGCCTTCGACGACCGCCGCCTCGTGGCCAATGCCGGGCTGATTCTGCCGGCCACGCTCGCCCAGCATCTCGGCCTGCCCGAACTCGTTGACACCCACCTCGACCTCGGCGATGCCCCGGGCCGGGCGAACACGGGCGACAAGATGATGACGCTGGTCGCCTCCGCGCTTGACGATTGCGATGACCCTTACCGCGCGGCCCAGGTACTGCGTCGAGGTCCGGCGCTTCGGGCGTGGTCCTGCCACACAGCAGGCAGGCCAGCGCGCCGTCCACGTTCAGGCGGACCGCGCTAGCGCCGCAATACTAGTAGCGCCGCGCTCTCACTTGCTGAGCCTCAACGTCGGCGGTCCGGTCTCCTGCTAACAACCTAGTCGTCAGGGGTGGACGGCGTTCGAGATCCGACTAGCTTCAGCACCGGCGCCGCTCCGCGGCGATCGGCGAGCTGCAGGGACCTCGGCGGTAACGGCGGTTTCGTTGGCCCCTACCTCTTTCCAAGGTTGCGGCCCAGCCAGTCGGCGTATTCGGGGTCGGTGGCGGCGCGGTGGCGGCGCCGCGTCTCCATAACCTTCTTCAGGTCGGCCAGCCAGCGACAGTCGGCGCACAGGACGGGCGGGCGTCCAGGTCGGCCCGTGGAGTTTATCCGTCCGCCGCAGCTACGGCATAGATCGGGGTAGAAAGTGGCCGGAGCTGCGGGATGGGCCAGGCGGTAGGCCCGCTGCTGGCAGCGGCGGTCGCAAAAGTCACGTGGACGGCCAGGCGCAGGCGTGAGCTGCCCCTGGATGCTCCTGACCCGTTGCGGGACCCGCTTCCCGCACCCGGGCGCGCCGCAGGGCGTCCAGGTCGGGACGCCCAGCCGCCGCCGCTCATAGGCGGCCCGCATCCTGTGGGCGGTGCAACAGTAGCCGACCCACGGCGGCAGGAGCTCGCCGACACCGGGTTGGCCAGAGCGTCCTACCTGGAACGGCGGCCGGCGCTGATGATGGACTCTCCCGCAGGACGGCAACGCGCACCTGACAATGGCGAGGACCCGTGACGGCCGGCCGAGGTAGTGCGTCCAGGTCCGGCGCTTCGGGCGGGCCTGCCTGGACGCCGGCCTGGGTGGGCGTGGCCGTCCCCACCGCCGGCGGTAGGCCTGGTCTTGGAGTCGCTCGAAGGCTTCGGCGCTTCGGCGCTGCTCTTCGGTGCTGGGGTGGGAGGCCCGCTCCTTGCGGCGTCCACGCCGAGGCGGGATACCGCCACCTCTGAGAGCCTTCTCCGTAGTGCGGCGGCGCTTGGCCGACAAGGCAGAAAATACTGAAGTGATAATCGTCAACGGCCCCTTGTGGTTTTTATAATAAGCATCCGCCTAAAATATATCATATCCTGGCGCGGGTGGTCGCCGACTCCAGAAGTCACTCATCACTCACCATCATGACGTGGACCATCATGGTCGTGGACCACGCCGCCGTGGAAGGGAGTGCCGGCCTCGCCTACGTTTGCGATAGCATCGCGTGCACACATGATGGAATGGAGCGTGGTGTCGTCGCCATTCTTCAGGAATCCGGTTCCAGTAAGAGCGGCGCGGCGTCGGCCTCCGCCGGCAAGCGATGCACATCGGGCCGACCCTCGGCTCGATCCGCTGCCTCTTCATCGCCAACAACCTCCTCCGGCACCCGTGGACGTGGAACGGGGCGCCGCCTCACGCTGTTCTCGTTCATGAATGAGAACATCCTCCTTGTGCCAGAATCATCTCTCTGCGGGTCACCGCTGGACCGGGCCGGCAGGAGGTCCGTCTAGCTTCGCACCGCCGCCTTCGGCGGCATGGGGGTTTCGGGACAGGGCGCGAAGGACGCGATGCCCCGGTCTGTGCTCATGCCGGCACCCCTTCGGCGGCCAGCGCCGAGTCCTCTTGCGCCTCTGTCCACGCGGCGCAAGTCTTCGCGCCTTCCTGGAAACCCCGCTCCCAGGCGCGTGCAGCGTTCAGCTCCGACTTATACTCCAACTGCCCGGCAGCGGTCCCGTCTCTGATGCCCCTGTACCACTCCTCGAAGGCGCCGGCGTCCAGGTCGAGGTAGGTCTTGAGCAGCACCGCCTCATCGTGCGTCATCGTTGTCCTCCTGCGATCTGTGTCCCACCACACGGACCGTGCAGTCCATCCCGCCTACGTCCCACACCGCCCGCTTCGCGGCGAGGGACAACTTGCCGTTGACGTACTCCGCTAGGAATGGGTTGCGAGCCCGCACCACCAACTTCCCGTCACCGAGGGATACGCCCTCGGTCCCTTCCAGGAAGGTCTTGAAGGTGGACGCTGGCAGCGTTCTCCTCATCTCCTCCAGCGCCTCAGTCCAGAGATCGCGGGCTGCCTCCGGCCTTTCGTATGGACCCACGTCATCCCGATCAAGGTCCTCCTCGGCGGGTTCGTCGGGGGCCTCATATGCCTCCACTTCTGCCTGTATCTCGCGGAACTGGTCGGGTTGCTGCCTGTAGACGTTGATGGCGCCGCCCTGATGCTTCCAGGGCCGGAGTTCCCGGATGCTGGCCCAGTGAAGCTCGACGTAGGCCCTCACGTCGTCGCTTTGACGGGTTGCATCCGCCGTCGCTTTGACGGATTCCCTGGGGTCCCCCTCCCCGGGATTAGGAGAAGATGATGATGAACTATCTCTCTTATCATCTTCTCCTCTCTTAAGATCCTTTGATGAATCCGTCAACGTTGAAGGATTCAACCCTTCAGCATTGACGGATTCGCCTACGTGCTGCCTCGCTTCCCACCCGTCCGCGGCCCCGGCCAGCACGTAGCCGTTGTGTCTCCCCGGCATGTTCAACTTGCCGATGCTCACTAGGCCCTTCACCTTCAACCCGCGCAGAGATCGCTCAACCGAGCTGGTGGATAGGCTGGTCTCAAGGCATAGGTGTTGTACCGATGGGAAGCAATGGCCGGAGGGGGTGGAGAGGTCGGCGAGGCCCATCAGTATCAGCCGTTCCTTGGAGTCCAGATGGGGGCCTGTGCGCAGCGCCCACCGGATACGATCCCGATAGGTTCCTGTAGGCGCTGGGGTGTAGACGGAGTCACTATGTGGGTGGATGCGGCCGGGGGCGCTCACAGCGCCCCCCTTGGCTTGCGGCCACGCCGAGGCGGGTTGGCGACCAGGGCTTCAACATCGTCGCGGCGGAACAGAATCGCACCGCCGTCCCTGGCGGTCCCGCGTATGCGGCCAGCTACCTTGAGATAGCCCGCCCGCTGCCACCACTGCACGCGGCTGAGGGAGGCAGCGGGGTACTCGACCGGCACACGGGACAGGGGGACAAGGTGGTCGAAAGATGAAAAGTTGCCTGCGTTGTACATAGGTCACCCCAGAGGCGAAAGTTTCGCTCTGGTGGCGCTATGGCTAGCAAGCAACTCCATGCGCAGTCAAGAGGGGTATCGCTGTCAACCCTCTGAGGGTCCGCTCTTGCCCCGACCGCGGGACCGTCTAGGCGCTTTCCCGCTCCACCTGTTGAGTTCCAAAAGGACACACCATGGGCTTATAGCGTGGCGGTGGACGGGGCTTCGCTGCGATGCTAGACTGTGTGGGTCTCACTTGTGGCCTCAAACAGAAGTGGGACAGGGTAGGCGGGGTCAACAAGCCCCGCCCTCTCTTTAGTATCATCAGCCGGCGGTGGTGTCAACGCCCCGCCGCTCGTCGTGCCCCCCGCCGCCTCGCCCGGCGCAGCTCACGTCGATGCGCCTTCTTTGCCGCCTTCGCCGCTCTCTTGGCCTCCACCCTGAGATTCTCCTTCAACTGTTTGGTGACGGCTTGCAGCACAACGTCTTTCCCGACAGCGTTGACGTCCTCGCCTGGTTGCAGGGGGCGCCCGACGCTCTCCAGAGTGCGGGCGAGGCTTGCCCGCCGACTCTGCCGTTCTTCCGCCAGCCGCTGATTGTGCGAGACGGGGCGCCGGGTGGCCTTCTCGCTCTCCGGCTCATGCGACGGCACGGGGGTCTCCTTCCTCGCCTGCCGCTTCTCCTCTTGCGCCTCACGGAACGCCGGTGAAGACCCGTGGTTTCTGCGGGTCCAGCCCTTGTCGTTCATTCTCCCTCGTCCTCCAGCGTGATTAGGAGGGCAAGACCTGCCTGCCAGTAGTCCTCGGCGTCCAGGTAGTCGGACCACCGTTGCATGACCTCGGCCCGCTCCTGGAGCAAGTCCGTGCGGATGTAGGCCTGGGCGATGGCGCTGCCGAGACTGTGCGAAAGCTGCGTCTCCAGCAGGTCCCAACGCTCCCCATGCTCCGCGCCCCACGTGCGGAAGCTGGAGCGGAGCCCGTGCAGGGTGTGGCGTATTCCGTACCGCTTCATCAGCATCTGAAGCGCATTGCTTGACAGTGGCCCCTTGCCGGTGGCGAACACGTGGCCCGACGGTGTTCCAAGAAGCTCCTGTAGGGCCTGGGCCGTCCGGATGATGCTGGCCATCTGCCGCGTCACCGGCTTCCGGGCCTCCCGGTGGGTCTTGGCCCGCTCTGCGGGGATCGTCCACACCGTCCAGTCGCCGTTGAGCTCCTCCCAACGCATCAGCCGGGCTTCTCCCGTGCGGCTGGCGCTGTGCGCGATGTACTCGAACAGCAGCCGCGTCATGGGGTTGGCCGCGCCGCTCCTGACCCTGGCGATGCTGGCGGCCACATCGGAGTAGTGGGGGGCACGATGGTGCCGGGGAACGGGTGACTTGCGTGGGAGCCCGCCGTCCAGGACCTCGCCAGCGGGGTTGTCGGGCCGGAGCCCCTCGGACTGAGCCCACGCGAACACCCGCCGCAGGTTGTTGCGGATGATCTTGGCCGTAACGGGTACCCGCTGGTACAGGGGCCGGAGCACCGCCTTGACCTGCTCCTGCGTCACCTCCGCGACGGGAACGCTGCCCAGGTCCTCGAGGACGTAGACCTGGAGGCCCTTGAGCCAGCGGGCGGCGTAGTCTCGCCGCCAGTCAGGCTTGAAGTCCCTGTGGGCCCTGGCTGCGGCTTCCCGCAGGGTGAGGGGACTCCGGCGCTTCACCGCCTCCAGCCCGTTCTGCCGCATATCAACGTAGGCGACCTGGGCGGCTAGCCGTGCGTCCACCAAGGCGACGGCGGGGTATCCGCCGAGGCCCCGCTCAACCCGCCGGCCGTCTATCCGCGCCCGCAGCACCCAACTGGTTGACCCGCCCGGAGCGATGCGGAAGTGGAGGCCACCATGGTCCGCAAACCGCCCCGGCTCCCCTGCCGCCATCAGCCGCTTGATCCGTCTGTCCGTCAGCGCCATATCCGGCCCTCCTCTCTGTACCCCACATTGGGGGATAACTTGGGGGACAAGATATCACGCTAGCTTCGGAAGTGTCAACCCCTCTAGCTAGGTGGGTCTTTGTGTAGTTCACGCCCACGGCCTGGACCTCGATCAGGGCCTGGCCCGGGCCGGGGCGAGGGTCGGCCACTTCTTCATACTTCAGGACCTCTGGCCCGCCGGTCTCGTGGACCTGAATGGCACGCACAGCAATACCTCCGTGACGACTCGCCCCCCACTATGGCACACAACGGGTGCGGCGGCAATTGGCCCGGCCGCCGGTCTCGTTGACACTGGGTACGGCCCCCAACTATCCTTGGCCCATCGAGGCTGGCAAGGCCCGCCGCAGGAGGGGACCGATGTTGCGAATAGAAGACAACGAGCGGCTGACCCAGGTTGGCCCCGGCACGCCCATGGGAGAGCTGATGCGCCGCTACTGGCACCCCATCGCCGGCAGCGCCGAGCTCAAGGAGGACCCAACCAAGGCCGTCCGCGTCCTGGGCGAAAACCTGGTCCTCTACCGCGACCGCGGCGGCACGATGGGCCTCCTTCAGGAGTCGTGCCCCCACCGCCGCGTCAACCTGCTCTACGGCATCCCGGAGCAGGAGGGCCTCCGCTGCCCCTACCACGGCTGGCGCTTCAACGAGAAGGGCCGGTGCCTGGAGATGCCCGCAGAGGCCCCGGACAGCACCTTCAAGGAACGGGTCACCGCCGTGTCCTACCCGGTGCGGGAGCAGCGCGGGCTGGTCTTCGCCTACATGGGCCCCGGCGACCCGCCCCTCATCCCCAACTGGGAGCCGTGGATGCAGGAGGACGTCCTGTGGGACGTGGGCTGGGCCGTAGTGCCCTGCAACTGGCTCCAGATCATGGAGAACTCCCTGGACCCCGTCCACACGGAGTGGCTCCACCGCTACCTCTCCCGCTACGTGCTGCAGCGGCTGGAAGAGACGGGGAAACGGACCAAAGACAAGCACTGGCGGCCGCCGCCGCCCGTCATCCCCCACAAGAAGATCGGCTTCGACGTCTATGCCCACGGCATCGTCAAGCGGCGCGTCCTCGAGGGCGGCTCGGAAGACGACGTCTCCTGGCGCATTGGGCACCCCGTCGTCTTTCCGAACATGCTCTCGGCCGGGCAGATCCGGGTCCCCGTCGATGACACGAACACGCTCTACATCTGGTACCAGAGCCACCCGATGGGCCCCGGCGACAAGCCCCAGGAGCGGTCGGAGGACGTGCCCGTCTACCAGGTACCCCTGCCCGGCGTCGACGACAGGGGTCAGCCGACGTGGGAGCTCCTGGACAACAACAGCGGCCAGGACAACATGGCCTGGATGAGCCAGGGGCCCGTCTCCCAGCGATGGCTGGAGAAGTTGGGCGAGTCCGACAAGGGGATCATCCTCTACCGCCGCCTCCTCAAGGAGCAGATGGCGATCGTGGAGGACGGCGGCGACCCCATGAACGTCATCCGCGACCCGGCAAGGAACGTCAACCTCTACGTCCCCAACGAGGCCGAGGAAGGCGATACGACGTGGGGCTACCGCAAGATGCGGAGCTTCGAGGGCGGGCTCTCGACCGGCTCGTCCGGCAAGTACAGCGTCATCGGCCGGCAGCAGGCGGCCAAGCATGGCGCCGTCCTGGCCGATGACCCCGGCGCCGTGGAGAAGCTCGCGGGCATGGAGAGCGCGTAGCCCGCCGCCTCCGAGGGAGGCCGCGCGGAGACGCTGACACGGAGCGGCGAGCCGGAATACTCCGGCTCGCCGCTCGCCGGTTTCCTATCGTGCGCCTCAGTAGTAGATGCTGTCGTCAGGACCGCCAGCCGCCGCGATGACGTCGCCGTTGATGGCGAGGGACTTCGGCGAGGCCAGAAAGGCCACCACGTGCGCGATATCCTGGGCGTCAATGATCCGGCGCACCGATGTCCGCTCCGCCATGCGCCGCTCCACCTCCTCCTCCGTGACCCCCTGCCGCTCGGCCTGGGCCGCAACCAGGCCCGGTGTCCGCTCGGTGCGCGTGATGCCGGGGTGCACCACCGTGACGTTGATCCCGTGGGGCCCCAGCTCCATGGCCAGGTTCTTGGTCAGCGCCACGACCGAGACGTTGCGCACGCTGCCGATGGTCCCCGTGGCGTGGCGGGCAGCCATCCCGCTCACGTTGATGATGCGCCCCCAGCCGCGCTCCCGCATGTAGGGCGCCACAGCCTGGGCGCAGCGCAGGTACCCCACCACCTTCACGTTCATGTCTGTCCAGATGTTGTCGTGGGTCAGGTCCTGGAGGGCCTGGGAGGGGCCCGTGCCCCCAAGCTGGGCCGCGCAGTTGACCAGGATGTCCACGCGCCCCAAGGCCCTCGCTGCCTGCCGGGCCATGGCCTTCACCGACGCGTCGTCCCCCGTGTCCGCGGTGATGGGGACGATGCGGCGCCCCGTCTCCGCCTGGAGCTCCTGCGCCGCCGCCTCCAGCGCCTCCACACCCCGCGCGACGATGGCGATGTCCGCGCCCTCCTGGGCCAGGACCCGGGCGCATGCCTTGCCGATGCCCCGGCTGCCCCCCGTCACCACCGCGGTCTTCCCGCTGATCTCTAGGTCCACGTTCTCCTCCTCGGCTCTTGGAGCTTTGGCGCCTCAGTCCCTGATGTCCTGCAGCAGCCACTCGGTGGGAATCTCGTGGCCCAGACCCTTCGTCTTGGCGGCTTCGTACACCTTGCCCGCTACGGCGAAGAACTGGGCGCCCTGGATGTTGCCACGCGCCGAGTAGGTGACTTCCTCCAGTGTGCGCCGACCTTCCTTGCTGCCGTTGAGCAGCTCCTCCAGGAACACCGCGCGGTCCTCGGCGACGACGCCGTGGCTCCGGCCCCGGACCCGCTCTATGGGGGCCCGGACGCCCAGGAGCTCCGGCGGCGGGTCGGCCTCGTAGCTGATGTTCTCGTCGTGCAGCCTGTACTCGGGCATACCCGTGGGCGCCGGCGCCGAGCCCAGCCGCAGGGAGCGGTCGAAGCGGGCCCTGGCCGCCTCGTCGATCCCCCCGCCGATGCACGTCACGTGGGTGCCCGGCTCAAGCCAGTCGCCCATGATCACCGGCCGCACCGAGTCCGTGCACCCCGCCACGATGTCCACGCCCCTGAACACCTCCTGGGGCGTCGCCACGGGCTCCACGTCGATGCCGTATTCCTCCGCAATCTCCCGCGCGTATTCCTCCCGGTGCTCCCTGGTGGGGCTGAACACCTTGATCCTGCGGATATTGCGCGCCACGGCGAAGGAGGCGGCGTGGGACCGCGCCATGCCGCCGGACCCCAGCATCCCGACCACCTGCGCGTCCTCCCTGGCCATGTACTTCACGCCGATGCCGGAGTCGGCGCCCACGCGCGTGTGCTGCAGGACGCCGTCGTTCATCAGGGCCAGGGGCTCGCCGTTCTGCACGTCGATGAGCAGGATCAGGCCGCAGAAGGTCCCAGGCCGCACGCAGTACTTCTCCTGCGTGCGGACGCCCTCGTACTCCTGCTCGTAGACGATGTCCGACTTCATGCGGATGGCGAAGTAGCCCGCCTCCGCGGAGCCGCCCTCCATGGTCCCCCACTGGTAGGTCTTCTCGGCGTCCCTGGTTGGGATGCGAATGTCCACCCTGGGGCGGCATACCGCAGTGCTCCGCGCCAGCTGCTGGTACGCCTCCTCCAGGGCGTTCATGGTCATCTCCATGGTGATCACGCTCTGCACGTCGTCGTTGTTCAGGATGAGAGTCATCGTTCCTCCATGCGTTGAGTTTCGCCGGGTAGAGCCCCGTTCGCCGCTCCCGGGCTTGCCCAAGGACGACGAAGGCTCATGTCAGACCGTTGTACATCCTTTGGGGCCTGGAGGCAACCCCTTGGTTGCGACGGCGCCCGGCCGTCTCTATACTGGCCCCGTGCCTGAGGCGGGTCCGCGTATGCCGCTCCTGCCGCGCACCAAGGAGGCGCCATGAAGACTGAAGTCCGCCTGGACATCCAACGCAAGGCCGCGTATGCGGATGGCTACGCTTTCTCCAACACCGGCCCCTACGAGCGCATGGTGGGCACGGTAGGATTCGCCCTGGACCCGGAGGAGCCCGGCAATCAGGACCTAGTGGACCTGGATCTGGCGCCGGTCAACGACCGGGGCCTGGTCGAGTTCAGCGGCGACCTGGACATTCTCAAGCCTGTCGACCTGGGCAGGGGCAATCGCCGCCTTCTGTACGACGTCAACAACCGCGGCAACAAGACGGCTGTGCGCGCCTTCAACGACGGCCCCGCCGACAACGATCCAACGTCTCTGGACTCGGCCGGAAACGGCTACCTTATGCGCCAGGGCTACACGCTGGTCTGGCACGGCTGGCAGGGCGACCTTGTCCCCGGCGGCGGCCTGCTCACCGCCGAGCTTCCAGAGGCCATGGAGGACGGCAAGCGCCTGCGCGGCACGGTGCGCCAGGAGTTCATCGCGGAGCAGGACGGCGTCCTCTCCATGCCCCTCAGCGGCGCGGCCAACATCCGGTCGTACGAAGCTTTGGACCTGAATACGGCCCTCGCCTCCTTCACACGCCGCGAGCATGAGCTGGACCAGCGCGAGCCCGTGCCGCCGGACCAGTGGGCCTTCGCCAGGGCGGAGCGCGACCCGGCCACTGGCCAGGTTCACGTGACCCCATCGCCCGCCGACTGCTATGTGTACGGCGGCTTTCAGCCGGGCTGGATCTACGAGCTCATCTATGAAACCGAGGGCTCACGCGTCATGGGCCTGGGCATCGCCGGCATCCGCGACCTCGTGTCCTTCCTGCGCTACGACGATGACGACGCCGAAGGAACGCCCAATCCCCTGGCCGGCGCCGCGGACCAGGCCTACATCTACGGCCAGTCCCTCAGCGCCCGCGTCATCCGCCAGTTCATCTACGACGGCTACAACGCCGACTCCACCGGGCGGCGCGTCTTCGACGCCGCCTACCCCCACGTCTCCGGCGGCGGACGACTCTTCGCCAACGCCCGCTTCGCCCAGGTGGGCCGCTACCCCCGCCAGCACGAGGAGCACCAGTGGCCCTCGGAGCGCTATCCCTTCGCCTACTCCCCCGTCCCGGACTCCTTCTCAGAGAGGCTGGACAGCGTGCTCAAGCGGCCGGACTCTGACCCCCTGGTCATGCACACCCACACCAACACCGAGTATTGGCAGCGCCACGGCTCCCTGGGCCACACGGACCCGCGCACCGGCGGCGACATCGACATCCCGGAAACGGTGAGAATGTACGTCCTGGCCAGCGCGCAGCACGCCGGCGCCATGGCCCCCGCTGAGGACATCAGCCAACAGGCCCCCAACACCATGACGAACGGTCCCTTTTTGCGCTCCGCTCTCTCCCTCATGGACCGCTGGGCAACCGGCGGCGCGGCCCCTCCCGCAAGCCGCGTGCCCCGCCGGGCCGACGGTACGCTGGTGCAACCCGAGGACGCTCTGGCCCAGTTCCCCCAGGTGCCCGGCTTCAACCTCCCGGAAGTGGTCAGCCGGCTGCCCCTCTACGACTACGGCCCCAACTTCGATCAGGGCATGGTCACTGAGCATCCACCCAGGCCTGTTCCTGGGCAGGAGTACGAGGTCCAGGTGCTCCAGGTGGACGCCGACGGCAACGACGCCGGCGGGCTGCGCTCCCCGGAGGTCGCGGCGCCGGTGGGCACGCACACCGGCTGGAGCCTGCGGAGGAACGGCTTCGGCGGGGCCGACCTGGCGTCCCTAACCGGCAGCTTCGTCCCCTTCCCTCGCACCAGTGCCGAGCGCGAGGCCAGCGGCGACCCGCGCCTCTCCATCGAAGAGCGGTACGGCAGCCACGCGGGCTACGTCCGCGCCGTCGCCAGGGCTGTGGAGGACCTGGTCGCAGAGGGGCTGCTCTTGGAGGAGGATGCCGACCGCTACGTAGCGGCGGCAATGGCACGCAACCCCCTTGACCCCGCGGTCCCGCTGTTGCCCCTGACACTGAGCAAGGCACTGTAGGAGGCGCATCATGAAGCTGGTCCTCTTTGACGATTCGCCGGGAACGTCCCCGGGCAGGTACCTGCCCGGCATCCTGCGCGGCGATGAGGTTGTCAACGTCGAGCAGGCCGTGGGCCACCTGGCAGCAGACTCACCGCAGCAGCGCATGCAGGTCGTCATCGACAGCTTCGAGTCGGTGCGGCCGGAGCTGGAGCGGCTGGCCGCAGCCGGCCCTTCCGTCCCCCTGTCCAGCGTTCGGCTGCGCCCCCCTCTGCCCAGGCCGAGCAAGATCCTGGCCTGCATCGGCAACTACTGGGAGCACATGCAGCGCGAGGCCCGCCCGCTCAACATGTTCCTCAAGTCGCCCGACGCCGTCATCGGCCCCGGCGACACCGTCGTCCTCCCAGACTTTCCGGGGATCGAGGTCTTCCACCACGAGGCTGAGCTGGGCATCGTCATCAAGGGCCCGGCCAAGGGCGTCACCGAGGCGGACTACGCCGGCGCCATCTTCGGCTATACCTGCTTCATCGACGTCTCAGCACGGGGCGAGGGCCGGCGCACGTGGCGCGCGGGGAGCTGGATGGGCAAGTCCTTCGACACCTTCGCACCCATGGGCCCCTGCATCGTCACCGCCGACGAGGTGCCTGAGCCCAACGACCTGGCGGTCAAGTTTTGGAACAACGGCGACCTGCGCCACGACTACAACACCGGCGACATGGAGCACCGCGTGCCCGAGCTCATCGCCTTTGCCACCTCCATCATGACCCTCAACACCGGCGACCTGCTCTCCTGCGGCACCAACCATGAAGGGCTGGGCCCGCTTCAGGACGGCGAGCTTGGCGAGATCGAAATCCAGGGCATAGGGCGCATGGCTGTGCACGTCTCCGACCCACTGAAGCGGAGCTGGGAGCGGGGCGTCTACATGGGCCCCGACTCCACCAACCCCGCGGCCCGCGCCGCCGCGGGCGGAGGCTAACCACGGGCTGCCAGGTGAGCAGCAGGGCCCCTTTGATTGCCCCCCTTTGTAAGATAGTTCGGCGTTTTTTGTCGTCTTTTGAATCTGGCCGGGGGGCAAAACAGCTATTGTTTCCCGGGGGGCACCCTTGCCGAAGCTGTTGGATGGGCCTCCTTAGATTGACTTCCGTCCGGGTCCCTTGCCGGGCCGGTTGGACCCGGCGGCGTCTTCCGCAGATGGGCGAGGAGGGGGTTGTTCCTGGAGGGGGCACCCTGCAGGACCTCCAGCAGGGCCGCGTGGAGCGCCCCCTCGGTCATGCGCTTGGTGCGGAACTGCTGACGACGGAGTGCGTCGAGGTAGGCCTGGACCGCCGGGTGCTGGGACAAGGCAACTCTGACGGCGTTGAAGCGCGGCGAGTAGCGTCCGGACTTGAGGGCGTTCATGTTGCCCTTGGGAGCGCCGGCGCCGGGCCTGCGTCCACCTCTGGGCATGGTGACCTCCTTTCGGTGTCTGGTGTGCTGGGGGAAGCGTAGGGCATATGTTCTGTTTAGGGCAATGGGGGGATGGCATGGTTGGGGGGGGGTGCGCAACGCGGCAGACATGTACTGTGCAGGGGAGGGTCGGGATTCCCGCGAAAGCGGGAATCTCTCATGTGGGCCTGTCGGCCCACACCACAACCAACGAAAACAGGGGTGGGCACGGTCCCGTTGTGCGGCGGCGTTGTGCGGCGCACATGGTTCGAGAGCCTCACCATGAGCGGAAAGGGGCTTCGCCTGTAGAGGCCGGCCACGGGCGATGGATTCCCGCTTTCGCGGGAATGACGACGAGGGGTGGCGGGAATGACGACGAGGGGTGGCGGGAATGACGACGAGGGGTGGCGGGAATGACGACGGGGGGTGGCGGGAATGACGGCCGGGGGCGAGGGGAGTGGCGGCGGGGGCGCAGGGTGCTCACGCCAAGAGGACGGGGCAGCGGGGGCCGGCCTCGGCCCTACTGCCAGTGGGCGAATGCCATGGCGCATCCCGTGCCCGCCGGCGACCGGTAGCAGGGCACGTAGTCGATGAGCTCCATGTCCAGCTCCTCCAGGGCCCCGGCCGCCGCAATCCAGTTGCGGGTCTCCGAGGTACCGGAGTTCAGCCGGTTGCGCGGCAGCGCCCGCAGATGGGCCTCGTCCTTCTCCCGCAGGGCCTTGATCACGCCGTCGTCCAGCTCCTCATCCACCACGAAGTGGCTCAGCCCTCCCGATGCCACCACGCCGACGCGAAGGTCCTCGTCCCAGGACTCGATGGCCTGGCGCAGGGCCTTGCCGAGGTCGTAGGAGCGGCCCGGGGTCGGCTGGTTGGGGGGATAGTAGGTGTTGAGCATGACGGGAATGACGGGCATCGCCTTGCCGTCCATGATGCGCCGGTACACGAACCCAAAGGCGTGTCCCATGCCCCTGCCGGGCGCGAAGTGCCTCGAATGCGCTACGTCGAAGTCCTGATCGATGAGGCTCTCGATGATGTGCTGGCCCATGGACGTTGCGACCGGAAACGCGCGTTCCGCTTCGAACTCGTTGGCCCAAGCGGCGGCCGCGATGGACGGCGGCATCCGCGACCGGTCCCTGGGGATGCTCATGAAGTTGTCGCCCCAGTACACAAGCATGGCGGGCATGTTGTCTTCGTTGAACACTTCCTTCTGGTCGTCGCCGATCATCACCAACACGTCCGGGGCAGCCTTGGCCAGGACCTCCCCAACGCCGGCGATGGCCTTCTGACAAGCGTCGTATCGCGTCTGCCACTTCTCCGGCGACACCTCCTTTGCTATGGAGGGGTCTGCCAGGCTCAGGAGCTCCTCGTAGTCATGCGTCTGACCGTCAATACCCCAGAGCGCCTTGTTGTGCAGGTCCCGCTCGACATGCTGCGGCCAGATGTCCGGCGTGGTGCTGAGCATCGGGCTGTGGGACGTTCCCAGCCCCAGTACAATGCGTGCCATCGTCATCCTCCCTCGATACGCTCTCTTGGCTGCAGTCCGCCGGGACCAGGTATGGACATGGACCAGTGCCGCTCGCGAGGCGGCGTGTGTACGCAGTGTTACGCCTGAGTCAACCGCTGGCCGACCGCGTTGTCCGCTGCTACTCCTGCATGTCCAGCCGGAAGGGCGGGTACTGGTCAGTCATCAGCAGCACGTACGCCTTCACACGAAACACCCAGCGGTTGAAGCCCATGACCAGATCGAAGATGCCCGCGGGGTAACGCTTGGTAAACAGCATGGCCACGGCGGATATAAGGACCAGAAGCCCAGTGAGCCCGTCACCCTGGATGATGCCGACGACGATGTGGTGCGGGATGGCCAAGAGCCAGGACTTGATGAGCACCAGTCCGCGGCTCAGCCTCTCCGGGTACTCGACCGACAGGTCCGCCGGGTAGTCGACGGAGCGGAGCGTGAAGGGCGGATAGCGGTCCGTTCCCAGCGCCGAGTAGCTGTAGAAGGCCACTCGCCAGGACCAACGCAGGACGCCCACGTTGAAGTCGAAGATTCCCCGCGGGTAGCGGCCGGTGAACAGGATGGCGAACCACGCGACTACGCTCAACACCAGCGCGGCAATCCAAAGAAAGAGCAGCACGATGCAGTGCGGGATGACCAGGACCCATTTCACCAGCCAGAGCCCGCGGCTCACGCCCGGGTCCAGCTCACCCCTAAGCGAGAGTGGGTACGCGGCCCCGCTCGCCTGCGCCATGGTCCACCTCCACTTCCGTCCTTGCGCCTATGGGCCCAGCGTAGGCCGCCGAATAGAGACAAGTCAAGCATTCCCGGCCCAGGTTTCGTCCCGGTGCTTTAGCCGCCCGGCTGGCACATCCGCCATCGCCGGCCTGACGGACGCAGAAGGCTCGGCAAGCACCCAATCCGGTTTCGCCCAGCAATCGTATAAACCGTATAAGATGAGGTAGAACGTGACGGCGAGTGCATGGAGACCCCGGCGTCATTGACAGCCCGTATCACCCATGCTACATAAGGGTGTCTTTTCGTAGGGTTCAATTCCTTTCGATGCCCGAGGAGCACCGGCCAAGGCAGGGATGGATGAGGAGGAGAAGTGAGCTATAGACTGCTACTTTGGAGTCTGGTGGCCGTGATCGCCCTCGCGGCAGTGGCGTGCGCCAGTGGCGGGGTTGAGACCGTTGCCCAGGCGCCCCGGCAGCCCGCCTCGGCCGCGGCGCCCGCGCCGGCGGCGCCCGCCCCCGACCCGGCGGCGCCGGCCATGGCCGCTTCGACGTCGCCCGCAACACCGTCGCAGCCCGCCATGGGCGACGGCATGATGATGGACAAGCCCAAGTACGGAGGCACCCTGTACATGGCCGTGCGCGCCGATCCACGCGGGGGCTTCGAGGCCCATACGCCCGGCGGCAGGCGGGAGGCACGCCAGGCCATCGGCGCGGTGTATGAGCGCGTCGCGGCATGGGACAGCCTGCCCGGCGACGCCTGCTCCCAGGTCCTGGTCCCCTGGGGCGCCGAAAGCTGGGCGTACACCGACCCCACGACCATAGACATCAAGCTGCGTCAGGGCGTCAAGTTCCACGACAGACCGCCGGTCAACGGCCGCGAGCTGGTGGCTGACGACGTCGTGTTCAGCTTCAAGCGCATGTTCGAGCGCGGGTTGCAGGTCCGCACGGGAGAGGCGATATCCAGCATTGAGGCCCCGGACAAGTACACGGTCCGCATCAAGACCCATGAGCCATTCCCCCTGCTGCCCTCCGTCTTCTTCGGCCGGTATGAGGCCGTCTTCATGGCCTCCGAAGCCGAGCACCCCGAGGATGGCTATTCGGGGTCGGATTCCATGATCGGCACCGGCGCCTTCATCCACACGCAGTACACCCCCGGCGTTGGTCACAAGGCCGTACGAAACCCCGACTACTGGAACGAGGGTCTCCCCTACGTCGACGCCTTCGAGCAGCCCATCATGCGGGACCGGAACGTCCGGATCGCCGCCCTGGAAGTGGGCAAGCTTGACTTCGTGGAGGAGGTCAGCAAGTCCTTCAAGGACCGTCTCGACGTCACGGCGCCCTCCATCCAGTCGGTCCCGTGCGTCAACGCCAACCCGCACACCATCATCATGCGCAACGACATCCCGCCCTTCAACGACGTGCGCCTGCGCCGGGCCATCTCCATGGCCGTCGATCGGGACGCCTTCGTCAAGGGCCTCTTCAAAGGCGAGGGCGCCATCCTGGGCACGACGGCCCCCTTCATCGAAGGAGCACTGAAGCCTGAGGACTTCCCGCCGGAAACCAGGAAGTACCTGGAGTACAACCCGGAGGCAGCCAGGGCTCTCATGGCGGAAGCGGGCTTCGCAGGTGGGCTCGACGTGGAGATCTTCGCCGGTCTCCACTACGGCACGCCCTTCAACGAGCAGATCGAGGGCCTGCCGGGAATGCTCAGGCAGATCGGCGTCAACGCTACCCTGAAGGTGGCGTCCCTGGCGGAGTACTCGGAAGGCGTCGCAACCTGGGGCTACGGCCCCATCGGAATCATCCGTTCCGGCATCACCTCCGGCCCAATCATCGAGTTTGCCCTGGGGAACTACCACAGCGGCGAGGCCCCCGGCACCAACCGCGCCGCGGTGAAGGACCCTGAGTACGATGCCCTTGTGGAGAAGATGCAGGCGGCCATAGACGCTCAGACGCGTCTTGATCTTGCAAGACAGCTCCAGATCCGCTTCGTGGACAACGCGTACATCGTCGTCCTCCCCGCTCCCCTGGACTTCAACAGCTTCTCAGGGCGCGTGAAGGGACGCCTCCGCTCAAACAAGGAGACCTTCTCTCGGCAGACAGGCCTTATGTTCTCCGAGGTCTGGCTGGAAGAGAAATAGGGGCGCCGCCAATCGGACTAGGAGCATGCACGGTAATCTGAGCATACAGAGACCCCTGGAACCCCCGGGGGTCTCTGTGCGAGATACCCGGCGTCGACGAAATCTCCGTTCGACGCCCTTGCACAATCGGTGGAAATCGAGTAGCGTTCCGGCAAGCACACAGGAGGTGTGATCATGGTGCGACATGAAGGACGGCTCTCTCTACGCGTGGTCGTTGCAAGCCTGATGGCAGTCATCGCCCTGGGGGCGGTGGCCTGCGCCAGCGGCGGCGCAGAGGTTGTGAGCCAGGCGCCCCAGCAGCCCGCCGCAGCGATGGCGCCCGCACCGGCGGCCGCCGCAGCGGACCCGCTGGCGCCGGCAGCAGCCGCTCCGGCGACCCAAACTATGCCCGCAAAGCCTGCCATGGGCGACGCCATGATGGACAAGCCCAAGTACGGCGGCACCCTCAACTACTTCATGCGGGGCGAGCTCCGCGGCGGCTTCAATCCCCACTACCCCGGCGGCCGGCGGGAGACCCGCACCGCCATGGGGTTCGCATATGAGAACCTGGGGACGTGGGACAACCTTGAAGGCCAACCCTGCACCTACAACCTGACCCCTTGGGTGGCCGAGAGCTGGGAATGGACAAACCCAACCACCCTCGTCGTCACCATTCCCCAGGGGGTCAAGTTCCACGACAAGCCACCGGTCAACGGCCGGGAGCTGAAGGCCCGGGACGTGGTCTACAGCTTTGCGCAGCACCGGGAGGGCGGCCTGCAGCCGCTCTACTGGCAAAACGTCGTCAGCATGGACGCCACGGACGACTACACCGTCACTTTCACGTTGACGGACCCCTCTCCCCTCTTTGTCTCCGAGATGATATCCGACTATCGGGCCACTCTTCTCACTCAGGAAGCCGGTGGTGCTGAGGGTGTCTACACCACTGCGGAGTCGGTCATCGGCACCGGCCCCTGGGTACTGACCGAGTCGACGCCGGGCGTGGGCGTCAAGTTCGAGCGCCACAACGATTACTGGGTGGAGGGCCGGCCCTACATCGACAACATCAATCTCTCCATCATGCGCGATCCCACCACCCGCGTTGCCGCCATCGAGGTCGGCAAGCTCGACACGCTGGACGAGCTGAGCATCGGCCTCAAGGAGCGGATGCAACGGACCAGCCCCGACATCCAATGGACCGACTGCCCGGGGACCCTGACCCAGGGCATCACCATGAATAACCAAGAGCCGCCCTTCACGGACGTCCGGGTGCGGCGGGCCGTCTCCATGGCCATCGACCGGGAGGGCATCACCAAGGGTGTGCTGGGCGGTTTCGGCGTCTCCGTTGGCGTGGCGCCGCCCGCGGACCCCAACGCCCTGAGCATCGGGGACTTCCCAACGGAGGCGCGGCAGTACCTGGAGTACAACCCGGAGGGAGCCAAGGCCCTCCTCGCGGAGGCGGGGTACTCGGACGGCATTAAGCTGGACCTCCCCGCCCGGAGCTACGGCTCTCCCTTCAATGAGCTTCGAGACCTGGTGCCCACCCTGCTCAAGCGCGTCGGCATCGATGCGTCGCTTCGGATCGTGTCCCCCGCCGAGTACTCGTCCATGCTGGCGGACCGGTCCTACGGCCCCGTCATGATCACCCGGCTGTCCTCCAGGGCGCCCCTTGCCTCTCAGCTCTTCGCCTACCACAGCCAGCAGGCGCCCAGCAGCAACCGGGCCAACGTCAACGACCCCAACATGGACAAGATCCTCGACGAGCTGGCCAAGACCCTGGACCCGGTCAGGCAGGGGCAGCTCATCAAGGAAGCCCAGATCAGCCTGGTCACCAACGCCAACCGCATCTGGCTGCCCTTCCCCGTCGACCCGGTGGCCTACCAGCCCTGGTTCAAGGGGCCCAAGAAGTACAACTGGCACCTCTGGATCCATGCGTCATCCCTGCGGTTCCGGGACGTGTGGCTGGACAAGTAGACTGAGCGCAGCTAGATTGGAGGGGCGCCGCGAGAATCGCGGCGCCCCTCTACTTGTCGCAGCGCGGCCAGCGCAGAAAGGAGCGCGCCATGCCCTTCGCGGGAAGCAAGATCATCGATCTCGACGCACACCTAGTCGGAGATACAAGCCACTGGGAAGAGACCATCGACGAGGAGTGGAAGCCGTTCCTGCCCAAACCCCTGCCCAGCAAGCAGGGCGAGCGTCAGCTCACCCTCATCGGGAACCGCATCATGGTCGGCTCCGAGGTCACCGGGCCCTCGGTGAAGCCCAACTGGGTCAGACCGGAGGACCTGACGCCGGAGGGCCGGGTGCGCAACCTGGACAAGGACGGCATCGACGTCGCCGTCCTCTCACCCAACTCCTCGGCCCTCGACCGCCTCTGGTTCCCCGACGACCCGGAGCTGGCCGCGGCCTACTGCCGCGCCCAGAACGACTACATGGCCCTCTTCTCTTCCCACTTCCCCGACCGGCTCATGTGGGCGGGCGTCATCCCCATGCAGGACCCGGACGAGGCCATCAAGGAGCTCTACCGCGCCCACGAGCTGGGCAGCAAGGGCCTCAACATCAAGGCGACGCCCGTCCAGGGCCGCGAGTGGTACGACCCCTACTACGAACCGGTCTTCCGGGAGATCGAGAAGCTGCGCCTCCCTATCATCTTCCACGACACCAAGACCGGCTCTCTGGGACAGGACCGCTTCGCGGACAACTTCTTCTTCTCGCACATGGTGGGGCGCGTCTTGGAGACCATGGTCTGCTGCATGAGCTTCATTTGCGGCGGAGTGCTGGAGAAGTTCCCTGCCCTCAAGGTCATCTCCCTGGAGACCGGCGCCTCCCAGATGCCCTGGTGGGTCGGCCGCATGGATGAGCATTTCGAGAAGCTCCCGTACCTGGTCCCGTGGCTCACGATGAAGCCCAGCGACTACTTCCAGCGCCAGGTCTACTTGGGCTGCGAGCCCTTCGAGGACCCGCTCTTCGAGTGGGCCGTGGAGACCCTGGGTGACGACAACCTGGTCCTCGCCACAGACCAGCCCCACTGGGACTCCATAGAACCCGGCGGCGCCGTGAAGCCCGTGCTCGAGAGCACCGTGTTTTCGGAGGAGACGAAGAGGAAGGTGCTGGGCGGCAACGCCGCAAAGCTCATCGGGCTGTAGCCCCGCAGCGACGGCGCGACGCCGCACAGAGCCCACCTCTCAACCGAGCACTCGCGCGGCGGACTCCTAGTCGCCTTGCGCGTCCGCGTCTTGTCCCCGGTTGAAGCCGGCGGCAACCCCGTCCGACCGTCGGCGGTGATGTCCAAGCCAGGACCCGCAAAAGCGCCGGAGAGCCTCCGTACCCGGGGCTCCCCGGCGCCTTTGCAGTCTGATGTGGTGCGCGCCTGCCGTTGGCCGTCTACCGCTTCTCGCTGCCGCGAAGTCGCGGGTCCAGGAGGTCGCGGAGGGCATCGCCAAAGACGTTCCAGCCAAAGACCGCCATGGTCAGCGCAACGCCGGGCCAGAGGACGATCCAGGGCGCCTCATACAGATAGCCCTTGGCGTCGCCCCCTACCATCTGCCCCCAGGAGGGGACGGGCGGGGGGATGCCGAACCCCAGGAAGCTCAAGCTGGACTCCGCCAGAATCACCTGTCCAAAGTTCAGCGTTGCCAGAATGATGACCGGCGCAATGATGTTGGGGAGGACGTGCTGCATGAGGATGCGCGGCGTGCTTGCGCCAACCACGATGGCGGCGTCGATGTAGGGGTTGGCCTTCACGCCCAGCACCGTGCCTCGAATGACCCTGGAGGAGCTGATCCCCCGGAGCGAGAGGATGAAGATCATCGTTGAGAGCCCGGGTCCGATGATGGAAGACAAACTCAGGAGGATGAGCAGGCCCGGCAGGGCGATCCAGGCGTCCACCACTCGCTGGATCAGCGCGTCCAACCGGCCCCCGTACCAACCGGAGATCACCCCCAGGAAAATCTTGATGAACGTGGCGGCACTGACGGCCCCCAGGCCGACGTAGATGGAGATGCGCGCGCCGTAGATGATGCGGCTCAGAATGTCCCGTCCCAGGTGGTCCGTACCCAGCACGTGGGACCCCCCGGGCGCGCTGAGGCGGTTGAACAGGTCCAGCTCGTCGTAGCGGGCGGGCGCGACCCAGTCGGCGGTCACCGCCAGGACGAAGAGCGTAAGCACGATCAGGGCGCCGAATCCACCCAGGGGCTTCTCGCGGAACAGGCGCACAATGAAGCTGAGCACACCCGCGCCGGGCTTGGTGGGCTTCCTCCTGGCCAGCCCCTGTACGACAGTGCCCGTCTCCATCAGCCCCCCCTAGCCGAATCGGATGCGCGGGTCCAGCAGGCCGTAGCTCAGGTCTATGAGCAGGTTGGCCACGACCACCAGAGCGGCGTAAACGAAGATGAGGCTCTGCACGGCTGTGTAGTCCCGGAATCGCAGGGCCTGCAGCGTATAGTGGCCAATCCCAGGCAGGTCGAAGACCGTCTCGATGATCACCGTGCCGCCCAGCGTGTTGACGAAGTCCAGGCCCAACAGTGTCACGACAGGGATCATGGCGTTCTTCGACGCGTGGCGAGCGTACACTCGTATCGACCCCAGCCCCTTGGCCCAGGCCGTGCGGATGTAGTCCTGGCGCAGCACCTCCAGCATGGTCGCGCGGGTCATGCGCATCGTGCGTGCGGTGTCATGGATGCTCATGATGAAGCTGGGGAGGATGAACATCCCCAGGTTTCTTATCGGGTCCTCGGTGAACGGCACGTAGTCCTGTCGGGATAGCCACCCCAAGTAGACGGCGGGAATCATGATCACCATCAGCCCAATCCAGAAGGTGGGAAGGGAGAGGCCAAGAACCGCCCAGGAACGCAGGAAGTAGTCCGACACTGTCTCTGACTTAACAGCTGTAATGACGCCCAGCGGGATTCCAATGGCTATCGTGAAGATGATGGAGAGGACCGCCAGCTCCACGGTGACGGGCCAGCGCCAGCTGATCTCCTCCAGCACCGGAGTGCGGCTCAGGAATGAGTGGCCCAGGTCCCCCCGGAGCACGCCGAAGAACCAGTCCAGGTATGCCTCATGCGCCGGCTTGTCCAGGCCGAAGAGCGCCAGGACCTTCTCCCGGTCGTAGGCCTCGCCCTCCAGGTCGGACTCCAGGGCGTAGAGGACGTCGCCCGGGAGGAAGCGATGCAGCAGGAAGACCGCCAGCGATATGAGTATAAGGCTGGGGATCATCTGGATGAGGCGATTGATCGTGTAGTTCCGCATGCCGCGCTTGAGGCCCCTCCACGAGCTTCCGCCCAACGGGCTGATGATGGACCCGTCCAGCTACCGTGCGCCGGACGGGCCTCGCGCCCTATCCCGGAGTGGGCCGCCGGCCGAGCCAACGACCCACTCCGTCCAATGTCCTGTCAGCGGCCCGAGGGCCGCCCAGGAGCACAGGTTACTCGGAAATCCACGCCTCCCGCAGCATCATGGAGGTCTGGCGGCGGATGTTGACCGGGTTGATCCAGACGTTGCCCTTGACCCTGGAGCTAACGGGGAAGAAGGCCTCCGGGAGTGGCAGAGCCGTCGTATACATGATCTCCGCGAACCGGATCTGGAGGTCGTGAATGGCTTGCTTCCGCGCCTGGGGATCGATGTGGGTCAGCATGATGCTGGAGAGCCGGTCAACCTCGGGGTCATTGACCCGCTGCGGGTTCGCGTCCAGCGGCGCGTCGCTCTGGTGGCCGCTCAGGAAGTTCTCCACCTGAAGGTTGGAGGTGCCCGCGCTGCCCTTGGAGACTCCAATGAACTCGTAGCGCCGCCCCAGCTTGCGCGCGGACCACTCCTCGCGGTCGTAGACCACGAGCTGCGCGTCTATCCCGCCCTGCTGGAGCATGGAGACGACGATCTCCGTCTGCTCGTTGTACGGGGAGCCGAAGGAGAGGGTCGACTCCACCTTGATGGGGAAGCCGTTGGGGAACCCGGCCTCCGTCAAGAGCTTCTTGGCCTCCTGCGGATTGTACTGGTGATACTTCCACACATCCGCCGGAAAATGGCCCTTCTCAGGGTCCAGGATTCCGTCAACGTTGGGGGAGTAGCTCAGGATGTTCCTGGCAAACCCCTTGAAGAATCCCTGCTTCACGGCATCCCGGTCCAACAGCATGGACACGGCCCGGCGCACGCGGATGTCGTTGAAGGGCGGGTTGTCCAGCCTGAAATCGACGCCCACGTAGTTGGCGCTCAGGCAGGGGATGAACCTGGTGTCGGGGCGCGTCTTCTCCAGGACCTCCTTCTGCTGGATGTCCAGCTCCACCAGCGTGTCCACCTTGTCCGTCTGGAAGGCGGCCAGCCTGGTCGCCGAGTCCCGGATGATGGGCATCTCCATCCGCTGTATGTAGGGGAGTCCCTCCATCCAGTAGTTCGGATGGCGCTCGAAGATCGTTGTCACTGCCGGGGTGTAGTCCATCAGCATCCAGGGGCCCGTGCCGATGACGTTCACCGGCTTGGCCATCTCCCCGTCGGCGTCGGCGGCCTCCTTGGCTAGGATGTATCCCTCGCCATGCGCGAAAAGCAGGGGCTCGATGAACGGGAAGTTCGTGTTGAGCGTTACCTTGACGGTGTACTTGTCGGTGGCCTCAATGCTCTCGACGGCCTTGGCCGCTTCGGGAGCGTGCCCCCGTTCGAACGCGCGGTTGTAGCTGAACACCACGTCGTCCGCCACCATCTCTCGTCCGTTCACCGGCGGCTTGTCGTGGAACATCACGCCCTGCTTGATCTTCAGCTCCACGGTGCGGTCGTCCACGAAGCGCCAGCTCTCCGCCATCTCGTTGCTGAGACCGCCGCTGCACTGCGCCCCGTCCACGTGGTCCCAGGCGACCAGCTTCTCTATGGCGGCGCCTATGGGCCGCCGGGCGTCCCGGCGTCCGCCCGGAAGATGGGGCTCGAACAGCCCTGGCGGCTCCCTCCGGTTGTAGTAGTAGAAGGTGCCGCCGTACTGCGGCTTCTCCGACATTGTGTCCCCGGGCGCGGGCTGCGCCGGCGTTGTGGACGAAGTGCGAGACGTCACCGGCGCCGCCGGGTCTGCGGCGGGCGCCGCGGGTGCAGGGGCCGCAGCCGCTGCGGGCTGCTGCGGCGATTGGGCCACCGTCTCGGCGCCACCGGCGCAGGCGACGGCCGCAAGGGCCACTAGCACTAGGATGCCCGAAACCAGCTTCCCTATCATCTTATCCTCCTGTAGGTGCAGCTTCCTCTCTGCTCATCAGCCATCTACCAGATCTGCGCACGGGCCTGCGAGTCATAGATTTCGTCGGCCCAAGCGCTCGCTCTGAGCACGCTGCCCCGGAGTCCCCGGCTTCGCGGGTCCGGGCGTTCTAGTACTTGACCTCGCCCTCGCGCTGGATCAGGATCGGGCTGTACTTGGAGGCGGCGCCGCCGCGCTGACGGCGTGCCCCGCCCCGGAAGAATCTCGCGTTGGTCTCCGTGTCCATGGGCAGGTACACGTTCGTGGCGGGGTCCCGGAACGTGTTCATCGGGTCGCCGCCGTCCTCCACGATGCGGATGTTCTGCTCCAACATGCGGCGGTAGAGGATGACTCCCTTGTCGGACCGGCCCAGGTTCTCCCCCGTGCGGTCCGCGATGTCCCCCTGCGTGACCCACGCACCCATGTCCTGGCCGCTGTTGTTGTCCAGGTAATTCCACGGCAAGACCCCGTTCTCGTCCATGAATGGGACGGGGTGCTGGAAGAAGGGGATGTTCGCGTCGCTCTGCTCGGGGTCCTCTGCCGCCTTGGCGTAGCAGGAGACCCACCAGTGGCCCGTGTGCGTGTCATCCAGCGGCACGCGGATCTGGAAGGCGGGTCCATTCTGCCCCCAGTTCCGGTGGAAGCCGCTGCCGCCCTGGCGCAGGAAGTAGGGGAAGACGATGGGGTGCCCAACCTTCCAGTCGTCGTCATTCTCTGAGCCGCCCTTGATGACCCTGCGCTTGATGATGCCGTAGTCGAAGACGTCGAAGCCAATCTTCTCGTGAATGATGCGGTTGCCCTTCAGGTCGTCCCGGCCGAGGTTCTCCATGACCCAGTTGGAGAAGTCGTTGTGCAGCCACTCAACGTGAATGGGGTCCAGGGAGTTCTCCTGGCACTGCAGCCAGTTGCAGTCCAGGACCGCGTAGCCAATATCCCGCACCACGTCGTCGATGGCGTAGACGTCCCACCTCGGCAGCAGCGGCGCCGGCGCCGGCCCCAGGTACGCGAAGACCAGCCCCGCCAGCGTCTCCACCGGGTACGCCTTCGCCTTCACCTTGTCCTTGAAGCGCCCCTCCGGGTCCTCCGTCTCCTCGTAGGGCTGCTCGATGCACCTGCCCGTCTCGTCGAAGGCCCACCCGTGATAGGGGCAGCGAATGCCGTTCTCCAGCGGGATGCCGTAGATCAGGGACATGCGGCGGTGCGGGCACCGGGGCTCGATCAGGCCGAAGGTGCCGGAGCGGTCCTTGTACAGGACCAGGTCCTCGCCCAGCAGCCGGATGGGCATGGTGTAGCGGTCCTTCATCTGCGAGACAGCGGCGACGGGGTGCCAGTACCGGCGCATCAGCTCGCCGCAGGGCGTCCCCGGGCCCACCCGGGTCAGGCGCTCATTCTGCTCAAGGGTCAGCACGGTTTCCTCCTCTAGTTGCCAGCGTAAAAGTTGGCGCATTATAGGGGCTTGGGGCTGGCCAATGTCAACCCCAAATCGCAGACCGGAGAAAACGGCACCCGTTGCCGGCTCAAGGAGCGTAACACCCCGCTGAAACCGTACCGCTTACGGGCCACTCCGGCAGGCCCGCTGCGCCCTGTACAGCCCGACCGCTCTTGACACCTACCAACGACACCGCCACACTGAATCCCGCACACGCCGCTCGTACGCAGCCTGCCAGCGGAGGCCCACCCTCTGTCTGCCTCGTACGGCTCTGCGTGGGCTGATGGACACCTCAGTAGTGAAGGGGGTATTCCCGTGACACAGATACTTGGCCGCGCCCGCCGCCGCGGTGACTCGCGATTCCCGTATGACCGGTGGATGGAGTCTCAAGGCGTTCCCATCCACGCGGGCTACTACATAGAGGACCTCAGGAACCTGGAGGTGGGCCCGTGGGAGGAGCGCGAATGCAACGGTGCGTTCATCCAGCTCGCGGGCATGGAGGGTGTCGCCGAGGCCCGCATTACTGAGATCCCTCCCGGTGGCAGCGTCGTGCCCATGAAATTCTCCCTTGACGAGGTTGTCTACGTCGTGGAGGGGCAGGGACTCACCACGGTGTGGGCTGAGGGTGTTCCCAAGCACACCTTCGAATGGGGGCCTCGCAGCCTTTTCGTCATCCCGCGCGGCGTGCATCGCCAGTTCGCCAATGCCCGGGGCGACCGGGCAGCCAGGCTGCTGCACAACAACTACCTCCCCGTCGCCATGTCCCTGGTGCCGGAGGCCCAGTACTACTTCGATAACCCCGTAGAGCGCCCCGACCTTCTCCAAGCCAGTGGGGACGACCTCTACTCCGTGGCCAAGCGGGCGCCGGAGGCCGGCCGAGGGGCCACCTGGCACGGCAACTTCTTCACGGACATGGGCGGATGGGACCAGCTGGTGCCCCACCGGCAGCGCGGCGGCGGCGGCCACGTGGTCGACGTCTCCTTCCCGAACTCGGAGATGGGCGGCCACATGTCTGTATTCCCACCGGGCACCTACAAGAAGGGGCACCGGCACGGGCCCGGCCGTGTCATCGTCATCCCCGCCGGCGAAGGCTACTCCATCATCTGGCCCGAGGGCGAGGAGAAGAAGATCATTCCCTGGCATGAAGCCAGCGTCTTCGTGCCCCCGGACCGGTGGTTCCATCAGCACTTCAACGTCAGCGTGACCCCCGCCAGGTACCTCGCCCTGGCGCCGCTGCCCCAGTTCTCCGGACATAGCGAACATGTGCAGGACGTCTTCCGCGACCAGATCGAGTACCCCTATGAGGAGCCATGGATCAGGCAGAGGTTCGAGGATGAGCTCGCCAAGCGCGGCCTCAAGAGCCTCATGCCGGAGGAAGCGTACTCCAACCCGGAGTTCAAGTGGACCTACAGCGACAATGAGGAGCGCGGGGCCTGGGTCGAGGGACGCGCCGGAGGCTAGGCGCCGCTCCACGCCCGGCGAACAACGGCTCTGGCAGAGGCAGGAGGTGACACGTGGATCCGCAGCATTGCGCCCTCATCCTGATGGACCTCCAGAACGACTACCTCCATCCCCAGGGGCTGCTCCACCGCCGGGGCCTGGCGGCGTCGACGGAGGAGGAGCGCGCTGACCTCGTGCGCAGGGTCCAGGCGCTCCTCCAGGGCGCGCGGCAGGCCGGCGCGCCCGTCGTATGGGTGCGGACGGCCTTGCGCCCGGACCACCTGGACAGCGCCCTGTCCACCAGGCTGCGCGATGACATGGGCCTGACGCCGGAGAGCGGCTTCCTGGTTGAAGGCTCCTGGGGGGCCGCGCTCATAGCGGAGCTCCAACCAGGCGTCGACGACCCCGTCATCACCAAGACCGGCCACAGCGCCTTTCAGTTCACGCCCCTCGACCGCCTTCTGTCCAATCTGGGTGTCGACGCCTGCGTGGTCGTGGCCGGCGGTGTCTTGGACGGCCTCGAGGAGTCCGCGCGCCAGGGCGCTGCCCTGGGCTTCGAGGTGTCCATCCCCGTCGACGCCGTGAGCGCGGCCGCTCGGGAGCGACACCGGGGATGGACGATGATCGCCGACCTCACCACCACGGACGAGGTGCTGGCCGCGCTGCACTCCCCTCCGGACACCCAGGGCCGGCGCGACCTCAGGACGGCCCTCCTGGTCATCGACCTCCAGAACGACTTCGTCCATCCCGACGGCGTGAAGGCCCGCCTTGGCTACTCCGTCATGAGTGAAGAGGACCGGGGCACCCTCATCGAGAACAACCAACGCCTCGCCCAGGGGATGCGGGCGGCGGACAACCCCGTCGTCTTCGTCAAGGTAGGAGTGAGGCCCGACAACCTCGACCGCGCCTGGCCTCGGGCGGCACGGCGCGCCAAGCCCATCGCTGCCGAGGAGCGCTATCTCGCCGAAGGCTCCTGGGGCGCCCAGGTGGCGGAGGGCGTGGACGTCCTGGAGGACGACTTCATCGTCATCAAGAAGGGCAACAGCGGCTTCGGGTTCACGCACCTGCACCGGATCCTGCGCAACCTGGGCGTAGGCCACTGCGTCGTCAGCGGGGGCGCCATACACGGCTGCATCGAGGCCACCGTCCGTGAGGGCGTCGGCCTCGGGTACACCTTCACCGTCGTGCCGGACGCCTCCTACCCGCCCGGGGGCCTTGTGCCGGGCGTGCTCGATAGCCACACGGACCTTCAGGACACGCGGGAGGTCCTGGCGGCGCTCTGAGCGCCCCGTCAGCGGCCGCGCCGCTGTCCCTGCCGGGCCATCCGGGGCCTCCGTGAGCGCGTCCCGTGACCGCCGGAAGGCTATGCTATAATGGCGCCGTCGCCGGGGAGGCCGCCTGACCGGGGGTTGAGTACGTGACTACCGCATCGTCCAAACCGCTGAGCTGGATCAGCCGCGACGCCTGGCTTCTCATGCTTGCGCGCTTCATGCGCACCTTCGCCCAGGCGTCCATCGCCGTCTTCTTCGCCATCTACCTGGACCTCTTGGGCTACAGCCTGACGGAGATCGGCGTGCTGGTAACCGTCGGGTCAGTGGGCAGCGCCTTCTTCGCCGGCACCGTGATCTTCATAGGGGACACCTTCGGGCGCCGGAAGCTCCTCACGGGCTTCTCCCTGATCATGGGCCTCGCGGGCATGGGCTTCGCCCTCACCGATAATTATCTCCTGCTGGCCATGGTGTCGTTCCTGGTCGGGAGCCTGGCCATATCCGGCAGCGGCCCCAGGGGGCCGGTCCAGCCCCTGGAGACCGCCGTCCTGCCCGATACTACATCCTCCGACAGGATTACCGACCTCTTCGCCATGGCGGGGATCTGGGAGCGTGTCGGCAGGTTCGTAGGAAGCTTCGCCGCGGCCCTGCCGCCCCTGTTCGTCCTCCTGTTCGGGATCAGCGAAATCGGCGGCTTCAAGCTCATGTTCGTGGGCTATACCTTCTTCATGGTCGTCTCCGCTCTCATGTACTTCCTCCTCTCGCCCTCGGTGGATGTCCCCATCACCAAGGAGCGATTCCAGAATCCCTTCAAGCTCCCTTCACGCTGGACCATCTTTACGCTCGCCGGCATCTTCTCCGTGGACAGCTTCGCCACCAGGTTCGTCTTCTTCTCTCTGGTCTCCCTGTGGTTCAAGAACCAGTTTGGTTTGAACCTCCTGGAAGTGGGCTCCATCTTCGCCTTCACCACGGTGCTAAACGCCGTCTCCCTCTGGATCGCGGCCAAGCTATCCAACCGCATCGGGCTCCTCAACACCGTCGTGTTCACCCACATCCCGGCGGTGATCTTCACCTTCGCCGTTCCCTTCGCGCCCTGGGCGTGGCTCGCGGTTCTGTTCTGGTTCGCTCGCGGCTTCTTCTCCCAGATGGACAACCCGCCCAGGCAGGCATACACCATGACCATCGTCAACCGCAACGAGCGGGCCGCCATGGCCGGCATCAACAACCTCTCGCAGGCCACCGTCGGCAGCGCCACTCCCGCCATCGCCACCTGGCTCTGGCAGGTCGTTTCCGCCAGCGCCCCCTTCGTTGCCGCCGGAGTCCTCAAGTCCGTCTACCTGGCCGGCCTCTACTTCATGTTCCGCAACGTCCACCCTCCGCAGGAAGAGGAGCGTCTGGCGGAGCGCAGGCGCCAGCGGACCGGGACCGCCTAGACCGCCTCTGGCCTCGCCGGCCGGGGCCTGCACAACACCCATCCAGGGAGGCGCCAA
Source organism: Dehalococcoidia bacterium (assembly GCA_965197715.1). Taxonomy (GTDB): domain Bacteria; phylum Chloroflexota; class Dehalococcoidia; order Lucifugimonadales; family UBA1127. The sequence goes on along the minus strand of OZ240224.1, from coordinate 97,870 downwards.
TGACATCCGCACAGAGAGAGGAGCATCCCGGCCATCACTGGCAGGAGCCGGATCGCGTGGCCGAGTATGTTCAGCGCATGGACCGCCAGCAGGAAGAGCGCCAGGTCCTCTTCGAGTTCGTCACGCGGCTCATCCCCTTCCCTGCGGACGCCGCCATCAGGGTCCTGGACGTTGGGAGCGGCTACGGCGTGGTCGCCACCGCCGTGCTGGACGCCTTTCCCAGGGCCACCGCCATTGGACTCGACATCTCCGACGCCATGATGGAGGTGGGGCGGGAGCGCATGGCCCGCTTCGGTGACCGCTTCGCCTACGTCGTCGGCGACTTCGGCGCCGGCGCGCTGCCGTCCAGCGCGACCCAGTGCGGCCCCTTCAACGTCGTCGTCTCCGCCAGGGCCATCCACCACCTTCCGCCCGAGGAGATGGGCCGCCTCTACGCCGCCATCTACGCCAACCTGGAGCCCGGCGGCTGCTTCTTCAACATCGACACGGCCTCCGCGCCCAACGACTTCCTGCGGCAGGTCTACCGCAACGCACGCCACAGCGAACGCTCGCCGGAGGAGCCCACGCCCGCTGCCCAGGGAGGGCAGGCGCCCCACACCGCGAACCTGTACCACCACCGGGATGCGACGCTGCAGCGGCACCTCGCCTGGCTCCAAGAGGCCGGGTTCGAGACGGTGGACTGCGTCTGGAAGCGGATGGAGCAGGCAATCGTGGGCGGCTACAAGCAATAGCGGTCGCTGCGCGACGGCTTTGTGGGGGTCGCGGTCCAGCAGGGGTGTGCTGTGGAGGCAGTGGTCGCCGGATGGCTTGGGGCGGGGCCGCTCATGGTTCGACAGGCCCACCATGGCGGCTTCCTGCGGCGGTCGACCGCGGCGTCAGGAGGACGACGGCGCTAGGCGGCCGGCGCGCCCTCCGCCACGCGCACCGGGTCGCCGACGCTCACGGCGCCGCCTTGCACGACGCGCGCGAGCACGCCCCTGCGTCCCCGGATGGTCTCCCGCAGGCCCATGCGCAGCTCGTCCATGCGCTCGCAGGGCTCGCAGACCCCCGTGACCTCCAGTGTGACCTCGGCGCCGATGCGCACCTGCCGGCCTTCCGCCAGCCCGTGGAGCTCGATCCCTGAGACGGTCACGTTCTCACGGATGTCCCCCGGCGCCAGCTCCAGCGCGTCCAGTATCTCCTGCTCCATCACCAGTACCTGCCGGCGGCTCCGCGGCAGGGCGTGGCGGTCGCCCTCCAGCCCCTGCCCGGTTATCGCGTTCACCCGGTCTTTGAAGTCCATGGGCATGCGGTGGCCCACGCAGACCTGGAGGGATACGACCTTGCCCTCTGCCATCTCATACTCCGGTTGGTCTCAGCGCTGTCCGTCAACATGCAATTATACAGGCTGCCGCCCTGGACAGCGCGCGACTAGCCGCGTACCATCGGGCCAAACTTCGGAGGCGCCAAGCGCCGTACCGCGTTCGACTGCGAGACCACACAGGAGGAGTGGAGATGAAGCTGGATGGCAAGGTAGCCGTCGTCACCGGCGGCGGGCGGAACATCGGGCTCGGCATCACCCAGCTCTTCGCGTCCGAGGGCGCCAGGGTGGGCATCTTCGACATGGACCCTGAACGCGGGGCTCGTGCGGTCAGCGAGGTCAAGGAGAGCGGCGGCGAGGCCATGTCCGTTGCCGGCGACGTCACCAGCGTCGACGACGTGCAGGCCATGGTCAAGCGCGTGGTCGACCAGTGGGGAAAGATCGACATCCTGGTCAACTGCGCCGCAATCTCCGACCGCCAGCCGATCCTGGAGCTGCCGCCGGAGACCTGGCGCCAGGTGGTCGACGTGACCCTGACCGGCACCTTCCTCTGCTGCAAGTACGTGGCCCAACAGATGGCGGAGCAGGGACACGGGGGAGCCATCGTCAACTTCTCGTCCGGCAGCGCCTTCCACGCCAGCCCTGGGCGCATCGCCTATGACGCGGCCAAGGCGGGCGTCGTGATGCTGACCCAGGACATGGCCGTGCAGCTGGCGCCGCACAACATCAGGGTGAACGCCATCGCCCCCGGCATTACGGGCTCCCAGGTGGGCGGCGCCATACCGCCGGACGATCGCCCCTTCAGGAACCTCCTGGGGCGCATCACCATGCCCGAGCATCAGGCCAAGGTGGTCCTGTTCCTGGTCAGCGACGAAGCGGAGCACATCATCGGGAGCACCATCCACGTCGATGGCGGCGGTCGCATGCTGTAACCCCTGCGCAAACCAAAAAGGGGGCGCAACCCCGCGCCCCCTGCTTGGCTTCCGTGGTGACGCCAGGTCCTACAGGAACTCCAGCAGCGCCTTGTTGAACTCGTCCGGGACCTGGGTGGGCACAAAGTGGTCCGTGTCCAGCACGACCAGCTTGGAACCCTTGATGAGCCGGTGGGTCTCCTCCCCCATTTCCAGGGCGTTGGTCTGATCGTCCTTGCCCCAGAGGACCAGGGTCGGCGACGTGATGTGCTCGAACCGCCGGATCGTGTTGTACCGTACCCGGTTCATGCCGTCGTTCATGTGGTTGAGGATCTTCTGATAGGCTTCCAGCGCGCCCGGAGTCTGGGTGTTGGCGTAGTCCTCGTCCGCCCACTGGTCCAACTCTCCGTGGAGAGCCGGGTTCGTCTGACCGGCCAGACGCTCCTTGATGTCGTCCCTGGTAGGCGGCTTGAACTCCGTCATGCTCGGAATGGTCCGGGGCCGCGCGCCGCCGCTGCCCACGAGCACCAGCTTGTTGACGCGATTCGGGCTCTCGTAGGCGAACACCGAGGCGATCCAGCCGCCCATGGAGTGCCCCACGATGTTGGTCTTCTCCAGGCCCAGGGCGTCCTGGAACTCGCGGACGTGGTCCACCAGGTAGGCGAAAGAGTACTCCCGGTCGAACCGGTCTCCCTTACCCCAGCCCAGGCAGTCCAGGGCCAATACCCGCAGCTTGCTGGAAAGCGGGCCCATGTTCGGGCGCCAGCTATTCGCGCCGCTGAAGAAGCCCACCCCGTGCAGCAGGATCGTGGGGTCTCCCGTTCCCGCCTCCAGGTAGCGGGTCTTGCCGTGGCTAAGCTCCACAAACTTCTCGACGACGGTTGCCGTCTCGGTTGCCATATTCTCCTCCACTCGCTATTGCAGGTGCGGTTTGCTCGGGATGCGTCGACTCAGGAGCGCCCCTATCCTAGCCACGGGCCCTTCGGCGTGTCAAGGCAGGGCCGGCGCCGCGGTCGCTGGCGCGACGGCTTTGTGGGGGTGGGTTGGGGCGGGGGCTGTGTCGGGGGGAGTGGGCACGAGGCCCGCCCCTACGGGGAGGCGTCCGAAGAGCGTCGAGCCCCATTGCCCCCCCTCCGCTCATGCCCTTCGAGTGCCTCAGGGTGAGCGGCCCCATTCCCTGTGTGTACCGCTCATTTGGTTCGAGCGCCTCAGGGTGAGCGGCCGAGCGGGAGACGCCGCACTGCCCCGCCACCCTGGATTCCCGCCTGCGCGGGGTCGCTGGCGCGACGGCTTTGTGGGGTGGGTGCGGTCCGCGGCGGTGTGCGGCGCGCATGGTTCGACAAGCTCACCATGGCGGAAAGGGGCGGTGCCGGCGAGGGAGCAGGGGGGAGCCCCACGCTGCCCCACCACCCTGGATTCCCGCTTTCGCGGGAATGACGGTAGGGGAGGCGCGGGGCTGGTGGTCGCGGCGCGACGTCAGCGGGCGGAGCTGCTCCGGCGCTGGGCTGCGTACAGCAGCACGATGGCTGCCGGAATGGCGACGATCACAACCCCCAGCAGCACGACGATGACCGCCGGGTCGAGGCCGATCACCTCGTCCAACCGGTGCCTGATCCACTCCAGCAGGACGGGGTCGCCCGCCTCGCCGTGGTGCAGCGGCGCCGCCAGGGGAAACACGGCCTACGAGCCGCCGGAAGCGGCCGCGGCGCCGGCTGCCGCCGGAATCCTTGTCGAGTACCTCTTCTCCTGAATGGAGAAAGCGGTGAGACTGGCGGCGGCGAGGAGCACGGCGGCCACGGCAAAGGGCACGTCGTAGGCCCCCGTGAGGTCGCGCATGATCCCGCCGAGCTGGATCCCCAGAGCGCCCCCAACGTTGTGGACCGCATAGGAGATCCCGGTCAGGAGGCCCAGGTTCTTCAGCCCGTACACGTCCGCTGTGAGGGACGTGGTCAGCGGCACCGTCGCAAGCCACGAGAATCCGGCCAGCACCACGAAGACCCACAAACCGAAGGGGCCCGGCACAAGCAGAAGCGCCATGTAGCCGCACCCTCGCAGGGCGTAGACCGCGGAGAGGAAGTTCTTGCGTCCGAACCGGTCCCCAAGGGCTCCGGCCGCCAGCACGCCAACGGCGTTCAGGCCGGACATCAGGCCAAAGGCCGTCGCAGCGGTGGAAGGTGCGAATCCTTCTTCGATGGCGTGCGCGACGAAGTGGGCCGAGATGATCGCCGTCGTGAACCCGCATACAAAGTAGGCGCCGCTGATCTGCCACATGGGCCGCGAGCGGAACGGGTCATACCAGTACTCGGCCTCCAGCGGCCCTCGCACGGCGGGCCTCGACCCGCGCGGCCCAGCGGGGGGCTCGGCGTCGCCATCGGGCAACAGGCCCATCTCGGCGGGGTCCTCGCGCAGGAAGAAGAAGGCCAGGGGCACGGCGAGGGCCAGCACCAGAAGCCCCAGGACAGCCCACGCGGCGCGCCAGCCCACCACCTCGATGAGGTAGCTCGTAAACGGCACCAGCAGCAGCCCTCCCACGGAGGCCCCGGCGGCGCAGATGGCCACCACCGTCCCGCGCCGCCGCCGGAACCACTTGGTCAGCACCACGGCGAGGATGTTCAGCGATCCGCCGCTCATGGCCAGCGAAAGAACCACGCCGAAGATGAGGACCAGCACGATGATGTGGCTGGTGAGCGCCAGGAGCATCGTGGCCACTCCCAGGACGGTCAGGCTCACCAGGACCACCCGCCTAGCCCCCACCCGGTCGTATATGCGGCCAAGGATGGGTTGGCTCAGACCGTTGACCAGGAACCCGATGGAGGCCGCCAGGGAGATGGTGGAGCGGTTCCAGGAGAACTCGTCGCTCATGGGTAGGACGAAGACGCCAAAGCCGACGCGCGACCCCACCGACAGCATGGTCACGAAGAACGCGGTGGCGACTATGAACCAGCCGTAGTAGATGCCCGGACGCGATAGGACGCTGCCCAAAGTTTGTAGTCCAAGGAAAGGCTATGGCCAGTCTAGCACAGGACGGAGGCCCCGAAGGGGACGGCGTGCCCTCACCTTGCCCGGGGCGCCTCTGCCCCAGGCACCTCCAGGTCCACCAGGGGCGCGAACTGCTGGCCGCCGAAGACGTCGCTGTCCTCCAGGTCGCCGGAGAAGTAGGGCCGGGGAATGCTGACCTTGATGGCCAGGGCGTTGTCGCAGTTGAAGAGCATGACGTCTTCCGTGTCCAGGTTGTATAGCCTGGCCACCAGCTCCTTGTTGATGACGCCCGAGTCCCGGGCCTGAACGTACAGGTCCGGGTTATCGAACATAATGTCGAAGGTGAGCACGAAGGGCCCTGCGTTCTTGCTCCGGATGAGGCGGGTTATCTCCCACAGCTTCGCCATGCTACACCTCCAGGAGTTCCATGGGAAACATCTCGTAGGGGTCCTCCGGCTCCAGCAGGTGGTTCAGGCTGAAGCGGTGCACCGCTCCCCGGTTCAGCACCGCCGGGCTGTACGGGTACGCCACCCCGGAGATGAGGCCGTGCCACTCCGGCACCGGGAAGTGCAGTGCGTAGTGATGCACGGAGTCCGCGACGGCTGTGGCCAGCTCCTGCGTCTCCGCCGTCACCTCCATGGCGAGCAGCACCTCGTGGGCGGGCCCGCGGTGCGGCTCCAGCGGACCCATGGTGCCGTCGCGCCCGTAGACGCGCACGAAGAACTGGAAGTCGCGGCCCAGCTCCAGCCCGTCGAAGCCGTCCCGGATGCGCCGCGTCAGCCCCTCCTGCATCCGCGCGAGCCAGTCGTCGATTTGGCGCACCATCACCGGGTCGCGAACGCTCCCCAGCACCACGCTCTGGTAGCCCACCATCTCCGCGGCCTCCAGCTTGACCGTGTAGCGGTCCGATGGGACCCACTGGCTTCCCCACACGCGCACCGCCCGGTCGCTCACGGCCTCGTACTGGGCATCGGTCACGTCCAGCATGCCGCTGGGCTCGTAGAGGTGGAAGGGGTCGGCGTTCTCGTAGAGGGTGTGGGCGGCGACGCTCTGGGGTGTGCACCAGTATTCCGGGTTGGGCGGCTCGACGATGAACTCGTCCCCGCGAACCCACGCCACCATGCCGTCCGGGGAGCGGCGCTCCGCCACCGCGGCGGCGCCGCACTCCAGGATCTTGGCCGCGTGCCAGGCCGTGGCCGCGGGCAGGCCCTCGGCCACGGGCAGCGCCGCGAAGATGGACGTGTCGCTGGAGCGCCCTGCGAGCACGACGTCGGCGCCAGCCTCGCGGGCCCGCGTGTAGGGCTCCGGCCCCATCATGCCCACGATGTGGCTCGCCCGGTCGATGACCTCCTCGCTGATGTGGGGGGCCGGCTTCAGCGGCTGGACCTTGCCCTGCCGCAGCTTGCTCTTGACGTACTCCTTGTCCTGCTCGGCGTGGATGAGCGCCAGGCGGAAGTGGAGCCCCTCATCCCGGGCCGCTTCCTGAAGCACCTCGGCGGCCCAGGCCAGGTTGGCGTCGGCGCCGGCGGAGCCCGCGGAGCCGACGAAGAGGGGTATGCGCTTGGACCGCGCCGCCCGCAGCATAAGACGGAACTCGTGCTTCACGGCCTCACGGGGGAACATGCACTTGCCTCGCCCCAGCGGGTCCGGCCCGCCGTCCGTCGAGCCGGCGTCGCACCCGATGATGTGAGGCTCCCACTCCATGGCCCGGGCCATGGAAAGCTCCAGGAACCCGGAGCCCAGCATCCCCGTGGGCGCGTAGACCCGTGCCTCATCCATGGTGTCCCTCCTGGCTGTCCTGGCACTCCCCCGGCCCTCCGCAGGACCGCGCAGGCATTGTACCATCCGCGGCGCGCTCTGAGCGGGGCCGTGGCCACCGACGACCATTCACGCTATCCTACGTGGAGTCCCTGCCGAATGAGCGGGGCCCCCGCGCCGTCGCCTTCCTCGAACGCGCCGGGGCCCGCTTCGCTCGCCAAGGGGGCCCGGGTGGAGCAGCGAGAAAGCCTGCCACCCCGGACCCAGCCCTTGGTGAGCAAAGAAGCACAGTATGACAGTGATCATCCCTGAGAACGGAGGCAGGCGTGAGCAAGTACAAAGCGGTGGTCTTCGATTTCTGGGGTACTCTGGTAGACGACCTGATGTATCCCGAGGCCAACCGGCTCCTCTACCAGCAGAAGACCGCCGAGATGGCGGATTTGCTCGGCGTGGACCGCGATGGGTTCGCCAAAGGGTGGGCTGCAGGAGCGGCCCAACGCATGGTAGGCGGCTTCTCGTCAACCGAAGGTGCGATCTTGGACGCCTGCAGGAAGCTTGGAGTTGAGCCAAGCCAGGACCGTATCAGGGTCGCCGCTGAATTGCGGTATGCGTACACGCGCGACGGTATGTCGCCCCGTCCCGGCACGGTAGAGACAATCTCGACGCTGAAGGACTCGGGCTACAGAGTCGGGCTGGTCAGCAACTGCGGAGAGGAAGTCTCTCGGCTGTGGCACTCGACGCCTTTCGCGCCGCTGGTGGACGCAGCGGTGCTCTCCTTCGATGCCGGCCTTGCGAAGCCCGATCCGCGCATCTATGAGCTCGCGGTTGGGAGGCTCGGTGTCGCCGCCGAACATTGTCTCTACGTCGGGGATGGCACCGACGGCGAACTCAGTGGCGCGTCGAAGGCCGGCATGACCGCCGTGCTGATGCGGGCTCCGTACGACCGGGCGGACGGCGCCCGCGAAGGCTGGAAGGGCGAGACGATATCGGACATCCGCGACGTGCTTAGACTGTGCGAGGTATGAGGTAGAATGAGTTGCCCTCCACGCTAGGATGCCCACGGCATAGCGACTTGCCGGTTTTCGTTAGGACCGCTCTGATGCAACCCGACCTCCGCGCCTTGTTCATCGACATCGTCCTTGCGAATGAGACCATCCGTGCCCTGGTGGACCGGCTGGCGGAGCTGGACCTGCCTGACTGCTATCTCGCCGCCGGCTGCCTCTGCCAGACCGTGTGGAATCACGTCAGCGGGTTCCCGCCGACCCACGGCATCACCGATTACGACATCCTCTACTGCGACTCCCAAGACCTCAGCTGGGAGGGAGAGGACCGGATTATCCACCGTTGCGAGAGGGCCTTCGCGGACCTGGGCGTCGTTGCGCAGGTGCGCAATCAGGCCCGCGTCCACCTCTGGTATGCCGAGAAGTTCGGGATTCCTCATGAGCCCCTGTACAGCACGCGGGAGGGCATCGACAGCTTTCTGACCCGGTGTTCGGCTTTGGGGGTCCGTAAGGCGCCCGGTGGCGGATACGATGTGTACGCACCCTTCGGTTTCGACGACGTTTTCGCGATGGTCGTCCGCCCCAACTATCTGCTCGACTTGCCTTCGCGGTACCAGGAGAAGGCCGACCGCTGGCGACAGACGTGGCCCGGCCTCACGGTTACGCCGTGGGCCTCTTCCGCCACAGGTTAGGAGAGGGAGGCGGTCTCAAGAAATGGCCTGTGCCCCTAGCCGAGACTGCCGGCACACGGGTGAGCTTCGGAGCAATCGGAGCGATGACATGAGCTCCCATACCCCCCAGGAAATCCAAGTATCCGTGGGCGAGACACGTTGGGAGTTCGTGTTGGTCCCTGCAGGGACCTTCGTCATGGGCACCGACCCAAGCGAAGTAGCTGCCGTGACGGCCCGGTACCCCGATGTGCAAGCGGCATGGATTCTCAAAGAGACCCCTATCCGTGAGGTGTACCTGCCTGACTACTACATAGCACGCACGCCTATCACGACCCAACTCTGGACGGAATATGCCTACCAAACAGGCTCGACGCTCCAGGCAACCTGGACCGAGTCCGCTGCTGAGCCGAATCGTCCTGTTGCAGGGGTGCCCTACCAAGAAGTGGAAGCCTTCTGCCACTGGCTATCGATAGCTTCCGCCCGCGAGATCAGCCTTCCCACGGAGGCTCAGTGGGAGAAGGCCGCTAGGGGCACAGATGGTCGTGAATATCCTTGGGGCGACGAATTCGATGCAGCAAGGTGCAACACCCGCGAGGGATGCTATGGAGGGGTCACCCCTGTTGACAGGTTCCCTGCTGGTGCAAGTCCCTACGGTGTTCTCGACATGGCTGGGAACGTTGAGGAATGGACCAGCGATCTCTACCAGCCCTACCCGGGTGGAAACGCAGTGACCGACGATTTCGGTGGACCTGGAGAGTACAGGGTCACCAGAGGCGGTCACTGGGAGGGTGGGGGTGATTTGGCAAGGTGCACTCGACGACACGGCACCTGGGGGCATTCGAGGCCAGGCGCGCGTCTCGTACTCGCGGCACTCTGACATAGAAGCGCGCTAGTTTGACGATATCTGCGAAGCTAGGGGTCGTAAGGCGAATCACCCACGAGCCCGACTGGTCTAGATGCGTACCTTCGAACGTCACAGCAACCTGTGAGATACTAGGTAGGCTTCGGGGCCTGACGTGACGAGCGGCCTCGCTCCCCCAGGTTGTGCGGCCAGCGCGGCCTGTGGCGCTGGCGTCTCAGCAGTCATCAGCCTGGCTATCTGCACCAAGTTAGAGGCTGTCCCCACCAGGGAGCCGGCAAGACTCGCGCACTGTTCATCGACGCCGTCCTTGCAAATGAGACCATCCGGACGGCGCTATTCGAACAGGATGCGCTTGCGGCGCGGACGGGCGCTGTAGTGTACGCCGAACCTGCGGATGGCCGTGTCGCGGACCAGCGCAGCCGCCTCCACGGGAGAGTCGGTGACGGTGAACCGGTCGAAGTCGGCCTGGTCGATGACCCCCCGGGCCACCATCCTGTCGCGCACGAATTCCAGGAGCGGCCGCCAGTACTCGGACCCCATGAGCACGATGGGGAAGTCTTGAATCTTGCCCGTCTGAATCAGCGTTGCAGACTCGAATACCTCGTCCATGGTGCCGAACCCGCCGGGAAGCACGACGAAGGCGTAGGAGTAGCGCACGAGCATGAGCTTGCGCACGAAGAAGTAGCGGAACTGCACCCATGTGTCCACGTAGGGGTTGCGCGCTTCGGTCCGTACGAGCCGGATGCCGCACCCGACCGTCTCTCCCCCTGCTTCCTTGGCCCCCCTGCTGGCGGCCTCCATCAGCCCCGGCCCCCCGCCGGTCATGACCGTGAAGCCGGCCCTGGCCAGCTCCGCCCCGGTGCGGCGGCCCAGCTCGTAGGCGGGGTCGCCCTCCGGCAACCTGGCGGACCCGAAGACCGTCACGCAGGGGCCCACGAAGTGGAGCGTGCGAAAGCTGCGGATCATCTCCACGAACACGCGTATGGCCTGCATGAGGCCCGTCGTCCGTCTGCCGGGGCCCTCCAGGAACCGGCGTTCGTGGCCTTCCAGCGCCTGCCCATCGTCGCTGCCGCTGGCCCTTTGCAATGGTGGTCCTTCCCCGTGCGCGAGGGCTTGAACCCGCAACGTCGCCCCGGCTGCCCTCGACAGCCCTACCCCCCCGCCTCCACGGCGATGGGCGGCCGGCGCGTGTGCCATGGTGTGGCCTGCTCGTATGCGTGGGCCACGCGCAGCAGCGTCGCCTCCTGAAAGGCCCGGCCCCCCAGCTGCATCCCAACCGGCAGGTTGGAGGACGTAAACCCGCAGGGCACGGAGATGGCCGGCAGGGCGGCCAAGGGGTACCCCGTCACGTAGGAGCGTCTGCCGTGCATGCGCCGCCGCACGTCCTCACTGCTGGCGAATATCGCCGCGTCCTGGCCGTACAACGGCGGCTGGAAGCAGGACGTCGCCGACACCAGAACGTCCACCTCCAGAAGCGCCGACAGCATCTGCTCCCGCAGCACCCGACGGGCCTTCAGCGCGCGCTGGTAGAGGCTGGCGGGGAGCAGCGCCGCCGCCTGGAGCCGCGTCCGCGTGGCCGAGTCCAGCAGCTCCGGCCGCGTGCGCAGGGCCTCGTCCCACACGGACGCTGCCTCCGTGTCGCCGATGCCCACGAAGATGGCGCCGCCCATCGGCGCCATGGGCACGGACACCTCTCTGACGTCGGCGCCCAGATGGCGCAGGGTTTCCGTTGCCTGGGACAGAAGGGCCCGCACCTCGGGGTCAAGTATGTCGTCCTGGTCAAGCTCCCTGATGACGCCAACCCGCATGCCGCGGACCGTGCCCCCCAGCGTCGCCGCGTAGTCGGGCGCCTCCCGGCGGCTGCTGAAGGGGTCCTGTGCGTCGTGGCCGGCCAGCGCGCCCAGCATCAGCGCGCAGTCCTCCACGGTCTTGGTCATGGGCGCGGCCACGTCCATATGCCAGCACATGGACGACGCGCCGTGCCTGCTTATCCGGCCGTAGGTCGGGCGCAGCCCGACGATGCCGCAGTAGGCCGCAGGCGTCCGCCCCGACCCCGCCGTGTCCTCCCCCAGCGACGCCGCGCACAGGTGGGCGGCTACCGCGATGCCCGAGCCGCTGCTGGAATCGCCCGGAATGCGGTCCAGGTCCCACGGGTTTCGCGGGACTCCTCCGGGAGGCTCTCGCGTGCCTCCCAGGGCCAGCTCCGCCAGGTTCAGCTTGCCCAGCAGAATGGTCCCGGCCTCCCGAAGCCGCCTGACGACCGTGGCGTCCTGCTCCGGCACCCGGTCCTGGAACAGCCGCGACCCCCGGCTCGTGCGGAGGCCCTTGGTATCGAACTGGTCCTTGATGGCGATGGGAACGCCGAACAAGGGCCCGGCGGCCCCGCCGCCGGCGAGCCGGCCCTCCGCCTCCCTGGCCTGGGCCTGGGCCTCGTCGGCGCAGACCGCTACGTAGGCGTTCAGTCGAGGGTTCAGCCGCTCGATACGCTCCAGGTACGCTTGCACCAGCTCAACCGGCGACACGCGGCGCTCCCGCACGAGCGCCGCCGACTGCGCCGCTGAAAGAAAGGCCAGGTCACTCGCCGCCACCGGGCTCCTCCTCTTCCATGGCTACGACAAAGGGCTGAACGTCCTGAAGGTCCATCTGCCGAAGAGCGTCCAGGGCGTCCAGAATGGCGTTCAGCCGGTTGGTGACCTCCGGGACCTCGACGGGCGCCAGCGGCAGGCCGACGAGCCGGGCCATCTCCCGTACCTGGTCTTCGTTGGTCAGCGCCATGCCTTCGCTCCCGCCTTCGAAGCGTCCCTGTGAAGCAGCCGTAGAATACGCTGGGAGCCATCGGTGGCGCAAGGGGCTGCTCCCTAGCAGTCAACGCCAGTCCGTCAATGGCGGATACATTCATTGAGCAGTTGCCTCTTAACGAAATCACTGCACAAGGAGAAGCTAAGCCATCTCCCTTGACAGTCGGCGATGGAGCCGGTAGACTATGGAGCAGTCCAGGGAACTGGCACGAATGCGCCCCGGAGAAAAACCGGGGTCCTTATAGGAGGTTCGATAGATATGGCTCCTCGCACCTCGCGTTCCTCTCCGTCCAAGGCTCGCAAAGCCGCCCCCAAGGCCCCAAGGCCCGACTCCAAGTCTCGATACGGCACCTTCACTGATGCTCCCGCGCGGATTGCTGTCGTTGGCGTAGGGGGTGGTGGCTGCAACGCCGTTACCCGCATGCTTGAGTCCAAGGCCATCCCCGGCGTCCAGTACGCGGTTGTGAACACGGACATCAAGTCCCTGCGCACGGCCCGGATGGCACAGAAGATCCAGATCGGCGAGGTCCTCACCCGGGGCATGGGCGCCGGAGGCAACCCAGAGGTGGGCGCCCAGGCTGCAGATGCCGAACGCGACGCCTTGCGAGGGCTCTTCGACCACGCGGACCTCGTCTTTCTGGCAGCCGGCATGGGCGGCGGCACGGGCACCGGTGCTGCGCCGGTCGTGGCCCAATTCGCCAAGGAGTCCGGCGCCCTCGTCATCGGTGTCGTCACGACCCCCTTCTCCTTCGAGGGCGCCAGGCGCTTCGACACGGCACTGTCCGGGGTGACCACCATCCGGGACCAGGTCGACAACCTCATTGTCATTCACAACGACCGCCTCCTGAGCCTCCTGGACGACGACGTCTCCATGGAAGACGCCCTCCGCTGTGCCGATGAAGCCGTGACCCAGGGCGTCCACTCCGTAGCGGAGCTGGTCAACCTGCCCGGCGAGATCAACGTCGACCTGGCGGACGTTATGAGCATCATGCACCTGCCCGGCCAGGCGCTCATGGCCATCGGCGAGTCCCGGGGCCCGGGCTCCGCCCTGGATGCGGCTCGCGAGGCTGTCAGCAACCCCCTGTTGGACCTCTCCGTAGACGGTGCCAGGGGTGTGCTCTTCAACGTGAAGGCCGGGCCGGACCTCAAGCTCAGCGAGGTCAACACCGCCGGAGAGTATATCGGCTCCAGGGTGGACCCGGACGCGATGATCTTCTTCGGCATGGCCTACGACCCCTCTCTGGAGAACCGCGCCCAGATCACGGTCATTGCGACCGGCATCGGCACAGACGGCATACCCGGCCCCGGCACGAAGGGTATGGCCTTGCCCTCCTGGGAGATCGGCGGGGCGGGCCAAATGCCTGATCTCGACCTTCCGCCCTTCCTGCGGAACCCCCAGAGGAAGAGCTACAACAGGCCCTAGGAGCGGCGTCCCCGCCCAACTCCTCCATGCCGCCCGTGACCCAGCATCGCGGGCGGACCGGGGATCGCGCAGCTCCTTGCCCGGACTGGGCATGGTGTGGAACAATCCTTGAAGAGGTGCTCTGCCCATGCCCAGTCCCGACCTGAGCGTCCAACTCGCGCCCCGCAACCCCAGCGGGCTGCTCCTCCGCAACCCCGTCATGGTCGCGGCGGGGACCTTTGGCCGCGACGGCTACGGGGCCGGTCTGCCGCCCGGGCTCGACCTGCAGGGCCTGGGGGCCGTCGTAGCCAAGAGCACGACCCCGAGGCCCCGCGCCGGCAACCCAACGCCGCGCATCGTCCACGGTCAGGGGTGGATGCTTAACTCCATCGGCCTTCAGAACCCCGGCATCGACGCCGTCCTCCGTGACTATCCAGCCGTCTGGACTGCCTGGCGTGTGCCCGTCGTCCTGAGCCTGGCTGCGGAGCGTACCGAGGACTTTGAGGCCATGGCCGCCATGGCCGGCCGAGCCCCCGGCATCGCCGCCCTGGAGCTGAACATCAGCTGCCCCAACGTGGAGGGAGGCATGGAGTTCGGCCAGAGCCCGGAGCTCACGGAGCAGGTCACCCGCGTCGTCCGTGACGCTGCGCCCCTACCGGTCATCGTCAAGCTCTCGCCCAACGTCACGGACATTGCCGCCATGGCCCGGGCCGCCGTCCGGGGCGGCGCCGACGCGCTGACCATCGCCAACACCCTCATGGGCATGGCCATAGACCCCGCGGACGGGACTCCGACCCTTGGCGCCGCCACGGGCGGCGTCTCAGGCCCCGGCCTGAAGCCCGTGACCCTTTCGATGGTGTACCGCGTCTATAGGGCCGTTGAGGTCCCCATCATTGGCGTTGGCGGCATCGGCACGGCGAGTGACGCCGTTGAGTACTTCCTGGCCGGGGCTCAAGCCGTTCAGATCGGAACGGCCAACCTTGCCAACCCCCGCGCGCCCCTGGAGGTGCTCGCCGGGATCCGTCGATACGTGACTCGTCATGGCCTGGCGTCCCTGGCTGAGGTTGTGGGCGGCGCGCACGGCCAGGATGCGCACCGCGAAGCTGTCGTGCGCCGGGCCTAGCGCCCTTCGACGCCGCCCGGCAGGGGGCCTTCCCGCGCACCTAGGCTTTACTTGACAGGTTGAATATGGTATAGTCCAGCACGTCACTTGAGACTGAGGAGGAGCGGAAGCATACCAGCACAAGACTACCGGGTGAACGAGCAGATCAGGGTTAGGGAGATCCTGGTCATCGGGGAGGACGGGAATCAGATCGGCGTCATGGCTCCTCCCCAAGCTCTTCAGCTTGCCCGCGAGAATGGACTTGATCTGGTGGAGGTGGCGCCGACAGCCCGGCCGCCAGTCTGTCGAATCATGGACTACGGGCGCTACCGCTACCTGGCCACCAAGAAGGACCGGGAGTCCCGCAAGAGCCAGAAGACCAACCTTCTCCGTGAGATCCGCTTCAAGACCCGCATCGCCGAGCATGACCGTCAGTCCAAGCTCAAGCGTATTCGGGAGTTCTTGGAGGACGGAAGCAAGGTCAAGCTGAGCGTCATGTTCCGGGGCCGGGAAATCACCCACCCGGAGATCGGCATGAACCTCCTGCGCAGCGTCGTCGGGAGCCTGCAGGAAGAAGCCAAAATCGAAGCCGCCCCCGCCATGGAAGGACGGTTCTTGACGGTGACCGTGAACCCCATCGTCAAGCGCGAATCCAAGGCGAAACAGGCGGACCAGCAAAACGAGAGCACCAATGGCCAAGAAGCAAAGCCCGAAACAGAAGAAGTCAAAGCTTAAGACCCACAAGGCAGCGGCGTCCCGGATCCACGTGACCGGGACGGGCAAGCTGTTGCGGATGAAGGGACATCAGAGCCACCTGCGCCGGCGAAAGTCCGCGGCAGCGAAGCGCATGTTCGGGCACAAGCTTCCCATCCCGTCCAGCGATGTCTCCCGCCTCCGCCGCCTGATCCCCTACGCCTAAGACCGTCTTTCCCATCCACCGGAGGTGACACGTGGCCCGTGTGAAGCGTGGCGTAACCAAGCAGCGCCGCCACAAACAGGTACTGAAACTGGCCAAGGGCCACTACGGCGTGCGCCATCGCCACTACAAGCGGGCGCACGAGTCTGTGATCCACGCCCTGGCCTACACCTACGCACACCGCCGCGAGCGCAAGGGCGACTTCCGGAGGCTCTGGATCCTCCGTGTCTCTGCCGCCGCCAGCTCTCGGGGGATCAGCTATAGCAAGTTCATCCATGGCCTGAAGCTCGCCGGCGTCGACATTGACCGCAAGATGTTGGCCGACATGGCCGTGCGCGACCCCGGCACCTTCTCCCAGATCGTTGGCCGCGCGCAGGAGGCCCTCGCCGCCTGAACGCGCCCATCCGCAGGCATAGAGCAGCAAAGCAGAGGGGGCTGGCGAAGCCAGCCCCCTCTCTGTTTTCGGCGGCGCAGCGCCTGCCATGCGTGGGCTATGGCGAGATGCGCTCCTTCGTCTTCCCGTCTTCTTTCGTGTGCTCTTGCTCCTGTCCCGCCCACCTGAAAAACACCACCGTGAGCGCGCCCCAAAGGACCAGGGTACCCGGGATCTTCATGATGAGGCCCCCCATCTGCTGGTCCAGCAGAGGTGAGACGTCCCATACGCGCGGCGCCGTGGCGTAGGTCTCGTAGAGCACCTGACCGGAAAAGGTGATGATAGACCCGAGCACCGCCGGCATGAGCGATTGTACGAACAGGTACAGCATCTGCAGCGGCGGGTACAGCCGCGGAAGCTCCTTTACGGGACTCAGGACCGGCCACCACAGCAGCGTCGCCGTGCCCAGGAACAGCATGTGCTCCAGGACATGGACCTCTCGGATGGCAAGGGTCGCCTCGTAGGCCGACGGCAGGTGCCACAGCAGCAGCGTCACGTTGAAGAGGGCGATGGCTATGAGGGGCCGGGTTATGAGCTGCGCGACTGGAAACACGCGGCGGTGCACCAGCACAGGCCGGAGGAGCCACCCGGGGGTGCCCCATAGGAGCAGGGGCGGCACCAACAGGATCAAGATCATGTGCTGAGTCATGTGGGCGCTGAAGAGGTAGTCGTCGCCCAGATCGTGGAGGGGCGACTGAAGGGCGAAGAGGAGGACCAGCAGACCCGCGCCGAACGCGATGCCCTTGACGGGGTCTGCCCGTTCCGCCAACTCGTAGCGCTCCCGCAGCGGCCCTACGCCCACCAGATACACCACGGCCGCCGCGATGATGCCTATGGCGATGCTGGGGTGAACGTGCCAGTCGGTCCAGGAGAAGATGACCGGCGCATCCGCCTGGAGTCCAACCACACCTGCTATCATCCCTGCTCCCGCCACAGCGTCTGCCGGTATCCGTGAACTGCCCCGCCGCGTTCCCACTGCACGCCCGGAAGCAGAGCAGGTGCGATCGGCGATCGCACCCGTGCGCCAGTGCAGCTAGGACACCTGCGATGCCCCCAAGCTCCTAAGACTTGCCGCCCATCCGCGCCGCCAGGGCGGACCCTCCCAGGATGGCCGACGCGAGGATCAGGGCCACCAGCACCGCGAGGGGTTCCTTGACGCCCAGGTAGTCGTGCTTGGCCTCCGCCAGGGCGATCAGCAGCGTCCCGGTGCCGATGATGACTACTGCCATGAACAGCAGCACGGCCAACGGCACCAGGAACGCGGTGAGCATTCGCTTCTCGGGAGACTCCATTGCGCTTCCCTTCTCTTGTCCTAGGTCCCAAACAGGACGAGGAGGACGATGATCATCGCGGCAGCCAGGAGCAGTCCGCTCACAAGGAAGGTGGAGAAGAGGCGGCTGTCGAACCGAAGGTGCATGTAGAACATGGCCACTATGGTGAACTTGGCGGCGGACAGGACCACCAGTACCGGGATCAGGACGGAGCGCAGCCCCTCCATGTAGACGATGGCCACCTCTATGATGGTGATCACCGCCAGGATGAGGGCGATGACCGTGTAGCGCAGCGGTGACGGATGAGCCCGCTCGTGGGCCGCTGCAGCTTCGCTTCCGTGTGCGACCATTGCTCCCTGCTCCCTTGGCCTCAGGCGATATTGGGCGCTTCGAAGAGATAGACCACGGTGAAGATGACGATCCACACAACGTCCACGAAGTGCCAATACAGCCCGGCAATCTCCAGGTTGAGGCTGTTCTCCGGAGTCAGCCGACCCCGCAGCGTCATGACGAAGAGGGAGAGGAGGATCAGCACTCCAATGGTTACGTGGGCGCCGTGGAAGCCCGTCAGCGTGAAGAAGCTCGCGCTGAACAGGTTCCCTTTCAGCGACATGCCCGCGTGAACGAAGGTGGTGAACTCGAAGTATTGGCCGCCGATGAAGACCATCCCCAGCAGCGCCGTCGCCATAATCCAGACCTTGGTCCCCCACATGTCGCCGCGGCGCAGTGCAGCCAAGGCCAGCACCATGGTCAGGCTGCTCATCAGGAGCACGAAGGCGCTGATGGACGTGTAGGGGATATTGAAGACCTCGTGGGGGTAGGGCCCCGTCAGGCTCCTGCCGTGGTACACGAGATAGGTGGCGATGAGGGACCCGAAGAACATGCACTCGGAGCCCAGGAAGGCCCACATGAGCATCTTCCTGTTGTCGAGACCTGTGGTGGTCTCCTCCGCCGCTTCGACGTGGGCAACCGCTTGCGCCACGATACTCGCTCCTCTCTTGTGACCTGCTCCGCCTGTCTACTCGGAGGCGGGCTCCAGGGCCCAGCCGTAGATGCTTGTCAGCATGATCGCGATTCCAACGAAGCTCACCGCGAGGTGGATCAGCAGCCCCGCCGCCGCCAGCGTCATCCCCAGCGACACCAGGATGGGGTAGTAGGAGAGACTCGGCATGTGAATGCCGTGCCCGCCTTCGCCGTGGTCTTCGGTGTGGCCGTTGGCGCCGCCCGCGGGGACCGCCGCTCCCTGCCGCTGCTTCGTCTCCCACCAGTCGTCCCGGGCTGCCACCGTTGGAATCGTCTCGAAGTTGTAGGCGGGCGGCGGTGACGCGATGGACCACTCCAGGGTCCTGCCGTCCCACGGGTCGCCGGAAGCCTGCTCACCTCGGCGGGCCGTCACGATGACGTTCCAGATGAACACCAGCATGGAGACGGCAATGATGAATGCGCCCACCGTCGCCACCATGTTCCAGAAGTCCCAACCCATCTCCCCGCTGTAGGAGAAGACCCGACGCGGCATCCCGTCGAGGCCCAGGAAGTGCATGGGGAAGAAGGTCACGTTGAACCCGATGAACATGAGCCAGAAGTTGAGCTTCCCAAGCCCCTCGTTCAGCAGGCGGCCCGTCATCTTGGGCCACCAGTAGTAGATGCCGGCGAAGATCCCAAGCAGGCTGCCCCCAAAGAGGACGTAGTGAAAGTGCGCGACAACAAAATAGGTGTCCTGCTGCTGGAAGTCCGACGGCGCCGAGGAGTGCATGACGCCGCTGAGGCCGCCGATGATGAACATGGCGATGAATCCCACCGCGAAGAGCAGCGCCGACGTCGCCTCGATGGACCCTCCCCACAGCGTGCCGAGCCAGTTGAATATCTTCACCCCCGTGGGCACGGCGATGGCCATCGTCGTCAGGGCGAAGGCCGAGTTTGCCACCGGCCCCAGGCCCACCGTGAACATGTGGTGGCTCCACACTCCCCAGCTCATGAACCCGATGACGATGCCGGAGTAGACCACGACGGGGTAGCCGAAGAGGGGCTTTCGGGAGAAGGTGGGAAGCACCTCGGACACGATGCCCATGGCCGGCAGGATGAGGATGTACACCTCCGGGTGTCCGAAGAGCCAGAACAGGTGCTGCCAGAGCACCGGGTCCCCGCCGGCCGCCGGCACGAAGAAATTCGCGCCGAAGAAGCGGTCCAGCATCAGCAGCGTGACGGCGACGGTGATGATGGGGAAGGCCAGCACCAGCAGCACCATGGTCACCAGACTCATCCACGTGAACAGCGGCATTCGCATGAGGGTCATGCCCGGCGCCCGCATGTTGACGATGGTCACGAAGAAGTTGAACGCGGCCGCCAGCGAGGCTATCCCCAGCACCTGGATGCCCAGTATCCAGAACTCGGTGCGCACGCCCGCCGCCCGCTCCGTGATGTTGGCGTACATGAACCAGCCCGAGTCCGGGACCTCGCCTATCAGGAAGCTCGTGTTCATGAGCACGGCCCCGAACAGAAAGGTCCAGTAGCTGAACGCGTTCAGCCGGGGGAACGCCACGTCCCTGGCGCCGATCTGAAGCGGGATGAGGTAGTTGAAGAACGCGGCGCCCAGGGGCATGATGACCAGGAAGATCATCGTGGTGCCGTGCATGGTGAAGAGCTGGTTGAAGACGTCCGCGCTGACGACTTCGGCCTCCGGCGTGGCCAGCTGAAGCCGCATCACCAGCGCTTCGATTCCCCCGATCAGCAGGAAGACGAACGCCGTTACCCCGTACAAGATGCCGATCCGCTTGTGATCAACGGTGACCACCCAGCTCCACCAGCCGGAGTAGCTCGTCGGCCTCTGCAGCAGCCCTGTTACCGCGGCCATCCCGTTCCTCGCCCGTTACGTATTCCCGGTCTATTCGTCCTCATCGTCAGTCCCGGCACGGAGCCATGATATTCCTGGTTGCATCCATCACTCAAGGACTCGAAGGAAGGCCAGCAGCGCCTCCACCTGCGAATCTGTCAGGCCAAGCTGCGGCATGAAGCTCCCGGGTTTCACGCCCGGCGCGTCCGTGAGCCACGCCGTCAGGTTGTCGTCTGTGCGGGGCATGATGCCCGCTCCCAGCGTGCTGCGGCTGCCGAGGTGCGTGAGATCGGGCCCCACCTTGCCCTCGATGGTCACCGTCTCGCCGTCGACCTGCAGCCCCCGGACGGTGTGGCAGAACACGCAGCGCTGCCGCCCCTCCAGGTCCGCGTTCACAAAGATGGATGCGCCCTCTGCGGCGAGGCTTCCCGCCTCCGGAACGGCGGCCGGGGCCTGTTGCTCGCTTACCCACGCCTGAAAGGCCTCCTCTGGCTCCGCGATGACCCTGAAGCGCATCAGGGCGTGAGAGAGGCCGCAGAACTCGGCGCACTGGCCGTGGTAGATCCCCGGCTCCTCCGCCAGCAGCCACATAGTGTTCACGTTGGCCGGCACCACGTCCGTCTTCCCGCCCAGCTTGGGCACCCAGAAGCTGTGGATGACGTCGGCGGACTCCAGGTTGAGGTTGATCGCGGTGCCCACTGGGATGTGCAGCTCGTTGGCGGTGGTCAGCACCCGCGATTTGCCGCTGCTGTCGGCATAGGTGAGCTCCGGGTACTGGAACTCGAACCACCACTGATGGCCAATGACGTCGATCTCAAGGACCTCCACCCCCTCCGGCGGGTCCGCCAGGTCGAACAGCGTCGTCACCGTGGGTACGGCGATGACCGCCAGGACGAGCGCAGGGGCGATGGTCCACGCCACCTCCAGCCGCGTGTTGCCATGGGTCTGGGCCGGCAGCCCCTGCCCCGGCTTGCGGCGAAAGCGGATAACCGCGTAGAGCAGGGCGCCCTCGACGGCGACGAATACGACGACGGCCGTCCAGAAGATGATCTGAAAGAGGTTCAGCTGACTCCGGGCCACGGGGCCCTGGACGTCGAAGGTGGACTGGGGGTGCGACGGGTAGCAGGCCAGCAGGAAGGTGAGAGCGCCAATGACTGCAAGAGCGAGGGCAACGCGCCGCACCAAGCTTCCGTCGAAGGTCACAAGGGTCTCCTAGCAGTCTTGGTTCCTGAGGGTGCTGTCACAGGAGATGCAAACGGAATCGTAGCAAGGGGAAGCCTGCCTGTCAAGGATTAGTTATATCCATCACAACCAATTCTTCACGCAATTTGCCGGGGTCCCGTCCGCTTATCAGGCGCCGCGGGCCTGTGCTAAGATGTCCAGTGGAAAAGGCCAGACTATCCCCACCGAACAACGACTGCACAGAGGATGACAGCAACCTCGGGCGATGCCGCGTCAGTGGCGGGGACCAGCCGCGCAATTCAGGCTCTTTCTCTCGTGACCGTGGCCGCCATACTCCTGCTGGTAACCCTCGGCGGCATTGTCCGGGTCACCGAGTCCGGTCTGGGCTGCCCGGACTGGCCCCTCTGCTACGGGCGGCTGCTCCCTCCCCTGGAGACCCAGGCCCTCATCGAGTACTCGCACCGGCTCCTGGCGTCCGTTACCGGTCTGCTCGTCGTGGCGACAGCGGTGGCGGCGTGGCGCTTCCATCCGTCCAGGCGATGGCTCCTCTACCCTGCGGCCATTGCCGTCGTGCTCGTCGTCACGCAGGCCATCGTGGGCGGCATCACCGTGGAGACCGAGCTTGCTCCGGGCCTCATCCTCCTCCACCTGGCCATGGCGGAGGCCCTTTTGGCGGCGCTGCTTCTGGTCGCCGTGGTGGCCTTCCGGGGCGACCCCCGCCCCCTGCGCGGCGCCCCGGTCCAGACCCTGTTCCTCGGCACGGCGATTGCCACCTACGCGCTGCTGCTCCTTGGCTCCCTGGTCACCGTATCGGGCGCTAGCACGGCCTGCGGGACGGCCTGGCCCCTCTGTGCGGGACAGCCGCTGCTGCCCGCTGCCCACGCCCCCGCGGTGCACATGCTGCACCGCGTTGCCTCACTGGTCATCGGCCTTCTTCTCGTGGCGGCCTTTGCCACAGCCTGGCGCCGAAGGCGATCCCAGCCCGAGCTCGCCAATGCGGCCGGCCTGACCCTCGGCCTCCTCGTGGCCCAGATTCTCGTGGGCGCCATCTTCGTCCTCCTCCGATTTCCCACAGCTGTCCAGGTCCTGCATCTGACCATGGCGACGGCGGTGTGGGCGGCCGTCGCGGTCCTGCCGATGCTCGCCCTGACGCCGCAGCGCGTTCCCGCGTCCGGGGTGCGGCATGCTTAGGGAGCACACTGGATCGGATTCGACCGTCGTTGCCTCGCTGAGGCGCGGGCCCGCCCTCCTCCGCGACTATCTGGCCTTGACCAAACCGCGCATCATCAGCCTCCTCCTGATCACCGCCACGGGCGGAATGTTCCTCGCCTCCCAGGGGCCGCCGCCCCTGCTGCTCCTGGGGCTCGTCCTGCTGGGCGGCAGCCTGGGGTCCGGGGGCGCCAACGCCCTGAATCACTACATGGACAGGGACATAGACCTGCGCATGTCCCGAACCGCGCGTCGCCCCGTGCCGTCGGGCCGGGTCGGGCCGGTCCACGCCCTGGTCTTCGGCGTCCTGCTCAACTGCGCCGCCTTCGCCGTCCTGACCCTCTGGGTGAACCTGCTCAGCGCGCTGCTCACACTGGGGGCCACCCTCTTCTACGTGCTCGTGTACACCGGCTGGCTCAAGCGGTCCACGCCCCAGAACATCGTCATCGGCGGCGCTGCGGGGGCCATACCGCCCGTCGTTGGTTGGGCCGCCGTCACCGGCGGCGTCGACCTGCCTGCGCTATACCTCTTCGCCATCGTCTTTTTCTGGACGCCGCCCCACTTCTGGGCGCTCTCCCTCCTGCTCCAGGACGACTACGCCGAGGCGGGCGTCCCCATGCTGCCCGTCGTGAGGGGCGTCGCCGAGACCGCGCGCAGCATCATCCTCCACTCGGCTATCCTGGTCACCATCACCGTCCTCTTCTTCACCACCCGGGCTGTGGGACTGGTCTACGTTACCGGCGCCGTCGCACTCGGTGTACCCTTCATGCTGTTGGCCTGGCGCCTCCTGAGGTCCCGGGAGCGGCCGCAGGCGCTCCACCTCTACAAATACTCCCTGCTCTACCTGGCGCTCCTCTTTGCCCTCGTCATGGTGGACAGCTCGCTGACCCTCTAGCGCCCCGAATCAGACCCTGTTTCGCGGCGCGCAGCCCGGCGGAAGGACATATCCCGGTGAGACGGCGTATGCGCTGGCCCGCGAGACTTCGGGGCCTTGCCGCGCACGGGGCCCCCATAGCGATTGCCCTGCTGGCGCTCCTGTCCGGTTGCGGCGAGCGCGGGCAGCCGGCGCCCTCGGGACCGGCGGCGGCGCCCGACCCGCTCCCCGCCGCCGCAGCCGGCGCGCTGCACCTCAGCGCTCCTCCGGGGCCGCCAAGCGTCGAGCCCTTCCCCGTTCCGCCGGACCGGGATCTTGCGGCCATCGCACGACGGTTGCGGCCCTCAGCGGAAGCGTCCCCCACCACCCTTCCCGGCTACCTCCCGGGCACGCCGCCCATAGGCCACGAGGAGAGCTTCTGGGTCATCGACCTTCAGGCGCGGCAGGCGTCCCGGACCACGGCGACCCTGCGCCGCGTCACCCCCAACGCCCTTTGGTACGTGGACGACAGAGTCACCGTCGGCGAGGGCAATCTGGACTCGGCGGCCCGGGCATTTGAGGACCGGGTCTATCCCGCGGTGACCCAGGCCCTGGGCGCCCCCGATCTCCCGCCGGGCGTGCGCCTGGCGGTCCTGCACACCAGGCTTCACGGAGCGCAGGCCTACGTGAGCAGCGCCGACCGGTACCCGCCCGAGGTCCACCCGTACACCAACCGGCGGCCCGTGCTCTATGTCAACGTGCCCGCACTCACCGTGGGGAGCCCCACCTACAACGCCGTCGTAGCCCACGAGCTCCAGCACCTCATCCACGGCCTCGTCGACCCTGCGGAGGACGGGTGGGTCAACGAGGGCCTGTCCGAGCTTGCCTCCCAGATTGCCGGCTATAAGCAACCCAGGGTCCCCGTGGCAGGCAGGCAGGGCACCGTTTCGCTGACCCACTGGCCCGACTCCTCTCCCCGGGTGGGCCAGCACTACGCCGCCGTCCACAGCTTCTTCAGCTACCTCCACCAGCACTATGCACCCGCCGGCGGGCTGCAGCCGCTCCTCCGGGAGCCTGCCGGCGGCGCCCTCGGTATCGAGGCCTATCTGGCCCGCGAGGGCGTCCCCGCTAGCTTCCGCCAGGTATTCGGCCATTGGACCGTCGCCAACCTGCTGGGCAGCGATGGGCCCGGGCGCTATGGGTATACGACCTCCCTGGAGCCCGTGTCGCCTGCGCTCACTCTGGGGGCCGGCGAGTCGGTGGATGGGTCCCTCGCCCCCTTCGCCACGTCCTACGTTCGTCTGCTGCCCTCCCGGAGCGCCGCGTCCCTCCGGTTCAAGGGTCAGCCTTCCACCTCCGTCATCCCGGAAGCGCCCTTCAGCGGAGAGCGGTGCTGGTGGAGCAACCGGGGCGACTCCATCCACTCGCGCCTCACCCGAGAGCTGGACCTCACCGGTGTCGAGCAGGCCACCCTGGAGTTCCAGGCCTGGTACGACATTGAACGCGCCTGGGACTACGCCTACGTCACGGCGTCTGCGGATGACGGGCGAACCTGGGACGTCCTGCCGGGCCAACACACGCAGGCCGAGAACCCCCTGGGCAACAGCTTCGGCCCTGGGCTGACGGGCGCCAGTTTCGGCTGGGCCCAGGAGGCTGTGAGCCTGACGCCCTACGCCGGGAGGCGCGTGCGCGTGAGCTTCGAATACGTCACCGACGACGCCGTCAATCT
The DNA here is from genome assembly GCA_965197715.1 of Dehalococcoidia bacterium. Taxonomy (GTDB): domain Bacteria; phylum Chloroflexota; class Dehalococcoidia; order Lucifugimonadales; family UBA1127. The sequence continues at coordinate 72,663 of OZ240224.1, read as the reverse complement.
GGACGGCCTCTGCATTGACGACATCCGCGTGCCGGAGATCGACTTCTTCGACGACGCGGAATCGGACGCGGGTTGGCGGGCGGAGGGGTTCGTCCGCACGGACAACACCGTGACCGCCCAGTACCAGGTGTTCCTGGTGCAGGTCCCCGCCGCCGGCGCGCCCCTGGTCCGGGAGATGCCCCTGGGACCGGACAACACCGGTCGGCTGCCCGTGGAGTGGTCCGCAGGAGAAGTGGGGGAGGCCTACGTCGTCGTGTCCTCGGTCACGCCCGTGACCTCGCAGCCGGTGAGCTACTCCCTGACGCTCAGCGGGGGCGGGGGATAGGTCGGGCGGACGGCGCGGACCTACTCCGCCAGCTTCCGCAGCTTCGCCAGGATCTCCAGGTTCTCCTCCAGCGTGAAGCCGTCCACGGAGCCGTCCCGTGCTGCCGTCGTCCCGTCGACCGCGCCGCGTTCCACCATCCGCCGGATCAGGGCGCCGTGCTCCTCGGGGTCCGGCAGGAAGTTGCTGCCGGCAAAGCGCGAAAGGGCCGCCACCAACCCGTAGGCCCCCCAGTTGGACACCGCCGCGATGATCAGCCGGTGCACCTGCACGGAGCACGGCTCGCGGACCAGACTGGGCACCGCGGGCACCTGCTCGAAGAGATTGCCCATGCCGATCTCGTTTCCGCCGTCCCCGATGCCTATGGTCGCCGTGCGGTCCAGGAATAGCTCGTCTATCATGGCCGTCTGCGCCGAGATGTCGACGCCCCGCATGTTGCGGTACCGCCCGTCCTGGCTGCGCCCGCACCGCTCGATGGCCACCAGCAGCGCGGGGTCTGTCTCCGACAGCAGCCGCGCCGCGAATTCCCGGCTCTCCTGTGCCCCCGCGATGGGGAAAACATGCACGCGGTCGCTCCCAACCTCATCCGCCAGCAGGGCCGCCGTATAGTGGTCCGTGACGTAGCTCACCGGGTTGTCCAAGGCCTCCAGGGCCCTCCCGAGCACGATGGCCCCGGCGGGTCCGTCCGTTTCGGGGCCATCGGCGGCTTGGATGTAGAACCCCGTGGCGATGAGCGCCGGCCCCGGGTGCTCCAGCACAAAGCGCGCGGCGCGTGCGCAGAACTCCCGCGGCATGTGGGGCGCCAGCTCGGCGACGCCCCGCTTGTCCCGCTCCAGCAGCACCTGCTCAATGGTTTGCGGCACGGGAGCCTCCTTTCGTCCTCTCGCCCGTGAGTATAGCAGGGCGCCTTGCGAATGGCTGGGCCTGCGAGGCGTCGGAAGCCCGCAATCCTCGGCCTGGCTCTTGACGGCTTGGCCCTTGACAAAGCAGAATTCGTAACGATACTCAAGTGAGATACGCTTAACGAGGTTCACGGACATGCCCGGCCGAACCATGGAAGAGATCTTCCGGGACACTCGGACCATCGCTGTCGTGGGGTTGTCGCCCAAGCAACACCGCGACAGCTACCAGGTCGCGGCCTATCTGCAGCAGCAGGGGTACCGCATCATCCCGGTGAATCCGGCTGTCCGAGAGGTCCTCGGCGAGCGGGCGTACGCGAGTCTCACCGACGTGCCGGAGCCCATAGACATGGTGGACGTATTCCGCCGCTCGGAGCTTGTGCCCGGCATCGTCGATGAGGCGGTGCGGCACGGCGTCCGAGTCGTGTGGACGCAGCTTGGCGTGGTGCACCAAGAGGCCGCTGTTGCCGCTGTGTCTCAGGGGCTGGACGTCGTGATGGACCGCTGCACCAAGATTGAGCACGCAGCCCTGCTGCGAGCAGGTAAGCTGGGAAAGGGGGTGAGCACCGGCAATTCCCCAAAGTGAATCCGTCCATTCGACCTGCCCATGGCCCAGCCCCGGACATCCGGAAAACACCCACTCGGTGGGTCAGGCAGGGGACCAGACAGGGAATCCATCCGCCGCCTAGGCGAAGCATTCAGGGAGGAACGGGAAGCGATGTACCGCGGACGCGAAATCTCCGCTCTGCCAATGGGGCATTGCTTCCTCATCGGCCCTGACATAGAATGCGCACTCCCGGAGGACGAGTAGCATGCAGATACATCAGATAGAAGAGCGTTCACGCTTGCATCGGGACAAGAGCCGTGAGGCCATCGCCATGGCCACCCAGGGACGATGGGAGGAAGCGGTCCAGGCGAACCGCGCCCTCCTCGCCGCCTTCCCCGACGACGTAGAGGCCCAGAACCGCCTGGGCAAGGCCCTCTCCGAGCTTGGGCACTACACCGAGGCCCGCTCCGCCTTTCGACGCGCCTTGGAGAAGTCGCCCTCCAACCCCATCGCCCGCAAGAACCTGGAGCGCCTCGCCGACCTGAGGGACGCCCCCGGCGCCAAGCCCCTGGAGCGGCTGACCCCCCGGCTGTTCATCGAAGAGCGGGGGAAGAGTTGCACCACGGTCCTGCGCGACCCCGCAGCCAAGAAGACCCTCGCCCAGGTCGCCGCCGGCGACACCGTGCACCTCAAGATCGACGGCGCCACCATTCAGGTCGCCACCAAGGCGGGCGTCGTTCTGGGGCGCCTGGAGCCCAGGCTCGCAGCCCGGCTCATCAGGCTCATCAACGGCGGCAACCGCTATGTCGCAGGCGTCGCCTCCGCAACCGAGCGCGCGATCTCGGTCGTGCTGCGGGAGACCTACCAGCACCCCAGCATGGCCTACGTCGTTTCCTTCCCCTCCCAGACCGGTGAGCTCATCAGCTACCCCTCAATCAACGAAGAAGACCTGGACGACGAAGACGAAATGGACTCGTCTCTCCTTCAGGAGTGGACCGGCGCAGGGCCAGCGAGGGGCACGCAGCGAGGAGGGGGCAGGACCCGTGCGCCCAAGGCCACCCTGGCCGAAGACGCGGAAGACTCCGACGACACCTAGTCGTTGTCGGCGCCGCTACAGACCGTCGCAGGACCTAGAGCCCGTCTCACATAGCTGGGCCATCCGGGTTTCCGATCTCCTGCGCTCCGCCTTCCGACGGAGTAACGAGATGGCGCGCCGCATTCCAACCCCGTCATTCCTGCGCCAACCTGCCGTCGTTCCCGCATCCACCCACCGTCATTCCCCCGAAAGTCGGAATCCAGGGGAGGGGGCGCAGGTTGGTGGGAGCCGCTTCACGTTCACGACCTCGCCCTCCACGGGGAGTCACGCAGAGGTCTCCGAATACGGGAATCCCTCCCGCCCTGCACAGTCCATGCCAAGCGGGGTGGATGTGCGAGACGGGCTCAGGACCTACCGGCGGCCAAAAAAATCAGGGCATGGGACCAGTCCCATGCCCTGATTGGCGTTTCGATTGACCCGGGAGCTAGTGGTTGGCGCCGCAGGCGCAGTTGCCGCCGCACCCGCATCCGCTGCCGCACCCGCCGGCCGCCGGGAAGTTGGGGTTGCTGATGGTGAACCCGCTGCGCATCAGGTCCTCAACGTAGTCGATCTCCGCGCCCTCCATGAGAGGCGCGCTGTCCTCGTCGATAACCACGCGCACTCCAGAGAACTCGCAGAGCAGGTCGTCATCCTTGGGCTCCGTCTCCAGGGTGAGCATGTACTCCAAGCTGTGCCCGTTGGGCACCACCATCACCCGCAGGGCGGCGTCCTTGGCCTCTTCCTCCGCCAGGATGGCCTTCAGCTTCTCTACCGCGGCGTCGGTGACCTCAATGAGGCTGGTCGTTACCTGAGCCATGGATCCCTCCCTGTTCGAGTCTGCTTCAACATTCGAAAGTCAAGCTCTGGTGAAACTGCCCCGACTATACCATCCGACGTAGGGCCCGTCAACAGACGACGGTAGACCGCCTCCCTGCCGTCAAGGGCTCGGCGGCGCTTCGCCCCGTTCCTGCGCTTCCCGGTAGCCCAGCCCCAGCAGACCCATGATGACGTTGAACACGGCCACGGCGGTGAACCCTATCACAAAGGAGAACCACACCGTCAAACCCCACCGCTGTTCCAGGTTGCCCCAGACCCGCACGTCCAGCAGCGCTACCAATATGCTGAACACCATGATGATCAGGAAGTTCACGACCACCCAGCGGAGCACAACTCCAGGCCGGTCCATGAACCAGCGATAGATCTGAAACCGCAAGCTCACCTGCTTCCTCCACTACGATGGGCTACGATGAAATAGCATACGCACCAGGCGCAAAAAGGGCAAGAGGGGCATCGCGGGGCCTCTCGAGAGAGGTGCATTAGCCCCCCTAGCCCGCCGAGGGTATCTCCGCAGGACCCACTTGCGTAGCAGCCACGGTTTCGGGACCGGGCATATTGTCGGTATCGTCAATTGGCTGAAGCGTTATTGCAGAAATACATGATTTTTGCAATAACGCAAACCCGTATTGGACTAAACAGCAATAGGCCGCGGTTACCCGGTACCGGCAGCGATTGCAAACGCGGCGGGCCTCCAGCAGAGCCCTCGCTGTGCTCGACCTCCTCTTCCGGAACCCCTACCTCACCATCGCCGGGGCGTCCGGGGAATTGCGGATGAGTTTCCACACCGTTCAAGCCGCCGTTGAACGATTGCGGGGTGAGGGCATCGTCGAAGAGATTACGGGTCACGCGCGCAATCGGATATACTTGGCACGTGAGCTGTTGCACGTGTTGGACCCGCCCGTAGGACAGACCGGCTGACCGGAGCAGCCGGTCTTGGGCCCCGGTCGCCGCAACGCCCCAGGAGCATGGAGCCCCGTGAGCACGTCGTCCGCACCCCTCAAGCGCACCGCCCTCTACGACCTCCACCTGGCCCTGGGCGCCCGCATGGTCCCCTTCGCCGGATGGGAGATGCCGCTCCAGTACACCGGCATCCTCGCCGAGGCCCGTGCCGTGCGTTCCTCCATCGGCCTCTTCGACGTCTCCCACATGGGTCGGCTCCGGTTCCACGGCCCCGAGGCCGCAACCTTCCTGGACCGCATGCTCCCCGCGCGCATAGAGGCCCTGGGCCTGGGGCGCGCCCGCTACACCTTCCTCCTCAACGAGGACGGCGGGATCATCGACGACTGCATCGTCTCCCGATCGCCCTCCGCCGAGGACGAGTGGATGCTGGTGGTCAACGCCGCCAACCATGACGCCGCAGTGGGGTGGCTGGAACGCTGGCTCTCGCCCTTCTCCGGCGTCGTCATGCGGGACATCACGCGGGGGACCGTGATGATCGCCGCCCAGGGGCCGGGGACCGCGGCTGTCTTGGACTCCCTCCTCCCCCAGACGCCGTCGACACTGCGCCCCTTTGCCCTGGCGGAGGGCCGCATGCCCCTCGACCCTGCCCGTTCCGCGGCGGACGCGCCGGTTACCGTGAGCAGGACCGGCTACACCGGCGAGGACGGCTTCGAGCTGGTCGCCGCCAGCGGCGCCGGGGAAGCACTCTGGCGCCTCCTCCTGGACCGGGGCGCCGCCCCGTGCGGCCTCGGCGCTCGGGACTCCTTGCGGCTGGAAGCGGGCCTCTTCCTCCACGGCAACGACATGGACCCGTCCACCACGCCTCTGGAAGCGGGCCTGGACCGGTTCGTTGCCCTGGACGGCAAGGGCGACTTCGTCGGCAAAGACGCCCTCTTGCGACAGCGCGAGAAGGGGCTCCGGCGGCGCCTGGTCGGCTTCGCCATGCAGGAGAACGCCATCCCGCGCCACGGGTACGCAATCATGGACGGCGCCACCGTGCTGGGCAGCGTCACCAGCGGCGGCTATTCGCCGTCCCTTGATGGGGGCATAGGCTTGGGCTATGTTCCCGTGGAGTTCGCCGCGCCCGGCGCCCGGCTGGCCATTGACCTGCGCGGGCGGTCCGTTCCGGCCCAGATTGTTGCCCTCCCCTTTTATCGCCGCCCCTAGACTCGGTATACTGAGTTAACTCGGCCTGCCGGGACCAAGTGACCAAAGGAGCGCCCCGTGAGCAACGTTCCCCAGGATCTGCGCTACAGCCGGGAGCACGAGTGGGTCCGTGCCGACGACGATGGCACTGTGGTTGTGGGGATCACCGACTTCGCCCAGGACCAGCTCGGCGACATCGTGTACCTCAGCATCCCCCAGGCCGGCGCCGGCGTCGCCCAGTTCGAGCGCATCGGTGAGGTGGAGTCGGTCAAGTCCGTCTCGGACCTCTTCATTCCCGTCTCCGGCGAGGTCCTGGAGTCCAATCAGGACGCGCTGGACCATCCGGAGCGCATCAACGACGACCCGTACGGTCGGGGCTGGCTGGTCAAGGTGCGCCTCAGCGACGCCGCTGAGCTGGAGAAGCTCCTGACGCCCGCCGAGTACGAGCAGCACCTCGCGGCCCAGGCGGAGTAGGGCGAGGCCTCATGACCACGCCTGTCCAGCATTCCTACCTCCCCAATACAGAAGCGCAGCGCCAGGCGATGCTCCGGACCATCGGCGCGGCGTCCGTTGACGAGCTCTTCGACGACATCCCAACCGAATTTCGAGACGCCCCCTTGGACCTGCCCCCAGCCCTCTCCGAGATGGAGCTTCAGCAGGAGCTCACCGCCATCTCCCAGGAGAACCTGGTCCCGGGCGACTACGCTTGCTTCCTCGGCGGCGGCGCCTACAGGCACTTCGTCCCGAGCGTCGTGCGCGCCATCGTCTCCCGAGGCGAGTTGCTCACCTCCTACACCCCCTACCAGCCGGAGGTCAGCCAGGGCACCCTCCAGGCCACCTACGACTTCCAGACCATGGTGTGCCTCCTGACCGGCATGGAGGTCGCCAACGCCGGCATGTATGACGGCGCCACCTCGCTGGCGGAGGCAGCGCTGATGGCCTGCCGCATCACCGACCGCTCCACCGTCGCCGTCCTGGACACGGTGCACCCGCGCCACCGCGAAGTCGTGTCCACCTACGCCGCTTCCCAGGGCATCCGGGTGGTCACCGTGTCGGAGGACAGCGTGCACGTTGACCGAGAGACCGCGTGCCTGCTGACCCAGTACCCCAACTTCCTGGGGGCCGTTCACGACCTTGCTCCATACCGAGACACCGCCCACGGCGAGGGCGCCCTGCTGGTGGTCGGCGCCTACCCCACGGCGCTCGGGATGTTCACGCCGCCGGGGGACTACGACGCGGATATCGTGACCGGCGACAGCCAGCCCCTTGGCGCGGGGCTCAGCTTCGGAGGACCCTACGTGGGGCTCTTCGCCTGCAGGGAGCGCTTCCTGCGCCAAATGCCCGGCCGCATCGCCGGCCGGACCGTGGACAGCACGGGCAGGCCCGGCTACGTCCTCACCCTCCAGACCAGGGAGCAGCACATTCGCAGGGAAGGCGCCACCTCCAACATTTGCACCTCGGAGGCCCTCGTCGCTACGGCTGCCGCCGTCTATCTCGCCGCTCTGGGGCCCCGCGGGCTCCGGCAGGTGGCGGAGCTCTGCTACCAGAAGGCGCACTACGCGGCCTCCCTGGCGTCCCAGGTCCCCGGCTGTCGCCTCTACCAGGGCAGCAGCCCCGCTCCCTGGACCTGGTTCAACGAGTTCATCCTGCAGTCCCCGCTTTCGCCCGGGGAGCTGAGCCTGCGCCTCCGCCAACACCGCATCATCGGCGGCCTGGACGTGAGCGACGCCGTGCCCAACGGCACCCTCTTCTGCGTCACGGAGACCAACAGCCGCCAGGAGATCGAGGCCCTCGCCTCCGCCCTTGCAGAGGTGCACAGATGACGGATACCGGCGCGGAGCGTGCCCCTCTCCCTCCCTCCGAGGCCGGCAACCCCCTCGGCAAGAGCCTCATGGCGCTCAGCGTCCCCGGTCGCTCCGGCGTCCGCATGCCGGAGTCCGACGTCCCCGCCCAACCCCTGCCCTCCGGCGATCTCCTCCGCGAGGACCTGACCCTGCCCGAGCTCTCGGAGTTGGACGTGGTCCGCTACTTTACCCGCATCTCCCAGGCCAACTTCTCTGTGGACACCAACATCTACCCCCTGGGGTCCTGCAGCATGAAGTACAACCCCAAGGTCAACGAGGTTGCCGCTTCGCTGCCGGGCTTCGCCGCCATCCATCCCAATCAGGAAGAAGCCACCGTCCAGGGGGCCTTGCGCCTGATGTGGGAGCTTCAAGCCTACCTGGCGGAGATCACAGGGATGGCCGGCGCCAGTCTCGCAACCCTGGCCGGGGCCCACGGTGAGCTGGCGGGCGTGCTCATGGTGCGCGCCTACCACCTCGCCAACGGAGATAACCAGCGCAAGGTCGTCCTCATCCCGGACAGCGCTCACGGCACAAACCCCGCCTCGGCCTCCATGGCCGGCTTCCGCGTCGTGACCATCCCCTCGGACGCCCGCGGCAACTTTGACCTGGACGCCGTGCGGCAGGCCGCCACCCCGGAGATGGCCGGCGTGATGATCACCCTGCCCAGCACCCTGGGCCTCTTTGACCCGGCCATCGCGGAGATCTGCAACATCGTGCACGGGGCCGGAGGGCTGGTCTACGGCGATGGCGCCAACATGAACGCCCTGCTTGGCGTGGTGAAGCTGGGCGCCCTGGGCTTCGACGCCGTGCACCTGAATCTGCACAAGACCTTCAGCACCCCCCACGGCGGCGGCGGCCCCGGCGCAGGCCCCGTCTGCGTCGGCGAGCGTCTGCTCCCCTTCCTTCCGTCGCCGGTCGTGGAGCAGGGCGGCGGTGAGCGGGCGTACCGCCTCGGCCGTCCGCCCCTGACAATCGGCGCAGTAGGCGGCTTCCACGGCAACTTCGGCGTTCTGGTCCGGGCCTATGCGTACATCCGCGCCCTGGGGGCCGGCGGCCTGCGGCAGATCAGCCGGGACGCCGTCGTCAACGCCAACTACATCATGGCAGCCCTCAAGGACCGCTACCACCTCCCCTACGACCGCACCTGCATGCACGAGGTCGTCTTCTCGGCACGGCGGCAGAAGGCGGCGGGCGTCAAGGCTCTGCAGATCGCCAAGCGGCTCATCGACTACGGCGTCCACCCGCCCACCATGTACTTCCCACTCATCGTGGACGAGGCCCTGATGATCGAGCCCACGGAGTCCGAAGGCAAAGAGGCCCTGGACGCCTTCATCGACGTGATGCGCCGGATAGCCGACGAAGTGGACGAGACCCCGGACCTGGTCCGCAACGCGCCCCACCACACGCCGGTGCTGCGCCTGGACGAGGCGAAGGCGGCCCGGCAGCCGGACCTGCGATGGAAGCCTGGAACCTAGCCCGACGCCGGCCTGCCGCAGACCACGGTCCGACGCGGCGTCACGCCCTGGTGAACACGTCCCCATACTCCGGGCGCGGGAAAGGCTCGTCGTTGGGGACCTTCATCATGTCGCAGAAGATCTCTATCCGGTTGCCGTCGGGGTCCAGAAAGTAGAAGGACCTACTCCCGCTCCCCCCAATGTTTCTGGGGGTGCCCTTCGGCCCGTGGACCAGCGGCCCCTCCACGATCTCCGCCCCCTTGCGCCGCATGTCCGCCAGGGCCTTGAGCCACTCGTCGCGGTTCTCGACCTCCAGGGCGATGTGCTGCAGCGGCTGGTAGCCCGCGTCCCATGAGCCAGGGGCGACGTCCGTGGGGTGCGTGAACAGGACGATGTTGTGATGGTCGTCGTTGAAGCGCAGAAAGCAGATCTCGCGGTCCTCCCCCTGCGGCCATCGCCCTGTGAGCGTCAACCCCAGGGTCCCGGTGTACCACTCCTGGGACCTGTCCATGTCCGTGACCTGAATGCCGATGTGACCCACGCGGCTGATGTGAAAGGCCTTGGCCATCTCTCCTCCTCCCAGTCTCCTCAGGAGACGCTGCGTCACTCGGTCTATGCACCAAGATTGTAGCCCGGCAGTCGCATGAGTCAAGGCGCGCAGCACTGGCTGCGTTCACCGACGCCCTGAACGCCGCGCCCCTGACCGGCCACGGGCAAAGCCCCTCCGTGGTAGGATATCCCCACGTATGAAAGATGCGCGCCGCCCCAGAGTCGGCGCCGCATGCTCCCCAGGAGGTTGCTCATGACCTACGCCGTGATTGCCAGGCCCGCCGCCCGCGTCGACGGCCTGGACAAGGTGTCGGGCCAAACGGTCTATGCCGCCGACGTCACGCTGCCCGGCGCCCTGTGGACGAAGGTGCTGCGCAGCTCCCTGCCCCACGCGCGCATCGTCTCCCTGGACACGTCCGCCGCCAGTGCGGTCCCCGGCGTGCGAGCGGTGCTCACCGGTCGGGACGTAGCGTCCGTGCGTGTGGGCCTGCGCATGCGGGACATGCCCATCCTCGCCATCGACAAGGTGCGCTTCTCCGGCGAGGCCGTAGCCGCCGTGGCCGCCGACACCCCCGAGGCCGCCGAAGAGGCCATCGAGGCCATTCGCGTGGAGTACGAGGAGCTTCCGGGCGTCTACGACCCCGTCGCGGCCCTGGAGGAAGGGACGACCAGGATCCACGACGACCCCGTGTCCTATGTCAACGCGCCAGACCGGCCGGAGGACCTGCCGAATCTCCAGTCGTTCACCGTCTGGCAGCACGGCGACCTGGCTGAGGGCTTCAGCAGGGCCGCCCAGGTCTTCGAGGACACCTTCGAGACACCGCTCACCCACCACGGATACCTGGAGCCCCACGCCTGCACCGTCTGGGTCCACCCGGACGGTCCCGTGGAGGTGTGGGCGTCCAACAAGGGTCCCTACAGCCTTCGCGACCTCCTGGTCAATCAGCTTGGCGCCCCCCAGGGCCAGGTGACCATCCACGTCCTCCCCGTCGGCGGCGACTTCGGTGGCAAGTCGTCCCTCTTGGACGTGCCCCTGTGCTACTTCCTCTCTAGGCAGACCGGCAGGCCCGTCAAGCTCGTGCTGAGCCACATGGAGGAGATGATGGCCAGCGGCCACCGCCACCCGGGCGCCATCACGCTTCGCACCGGCATCTCGGAGGATGGCGCCATCACTGCCATGGACGCCTCGGTCCACTTCGCCGGCGGCGCCTACGCCGCCTTCAAGGCCAACGTTCAGGTCGCCGTCATGGGCGCCAGGCAGGTGGGCAGCTGCTACCGGGTCCCCGCCGTGCGCGTCCAGGAATACTGCGCTTACACCAACCAGGTGCCATGCACCCAGACCCGGACCCCCGGCAGCCCCCAGACCGTGTTCGCCGTGGAGTCCCACCTGGACCTCATCGCGAGAAGGCTCGGCATGGACCCAATGGAGTTCCGGCTGAAGAACGTCCTGACGGCCGGCGAGACCTCCTCCCTGGGCGTCCGCTGGACCAACGTCAGGGCGAAGGAGGTCCTCGAGGCCGCCGCGCGCTCCTCCCAGTGGGACCGGCCGAAGGCGTCGCCCCACCAGGGCCGCGGCGTCGCCATGTACGAGCGCGGCAGCGGCGCAGGCCGCTCCAACGCAGCCCTCAGCGTGGCCGCCGACGGCTTCGTCACCATGACCCTGACCATACCCGAGTGCGGCACGGGCGCCTACACCGTCGTCCAGCAGATCGTGGGGGAGACTCTTGGCGTGGGAATGGACCAGGTCAAGGTTGAGGTGGGCAACACCAACTCCTTCCAGTCAGAGGCGGGCCTGGGTGGAAGCAAGACCACCAACTCCACGGGCCGCGCCGCCTTCCAGGCCGCTCAGGCCCTGTTGGAGGACCTGAAACAGGTCGTTGCCGACCACATGGCGTGCAACCCGGAGAGCGTCCAGCACCAGGAGGGGCGATTTATTGGACCTGAGGAGCAGAGTCTCTCCTTCCAGGACGCGGCCTCCCTGGCATTCCGGGCCAGAGGCGGTCCTGCCGCGCAGTCAGCCACCTTCGAACCGGCGGAAACCCCGCCCGTGACCTCATTCTGCGCCCAAGTCGCCGAGGTCGAAGTGGACCCGGAGACCGGCGCCGTCTCGGTCGAGCGCCTGGTCACCGTCCACGACGTCGGGACCGTCCTGAACCCCGTCACACACCAGGGGCAGATCAATGGCGGCATTGTTCAGGGGTTCGGGTTTGGCGTCATGGAGGACATGACCATGGCGGAAGGGCGCATCCAGGCGCTCCACCTCGGCGACTTCAAGCTGCCCACGGGCCGGGACATCCCCCGCCTTGAGACCGTGCTTCTCGCCGAAGGCCAGGGGCCGACCCCCTTCCAGGGCAAGGCCATCGGCGAGCTTCCCAACGTTCCCGCCGCGGCGGCCATCGCCAACGCGGTCCACGACGCCGTGGGCGTGCGCGTCCACGATCTCCCCGTCACCGCCGAGAAGGTCCACCGCCTTCTCCGCCTGAGTCCGTCCAGCTAGGCGCCCGTCCCATAGTCCCGCTTCGGGCCGCCTGCCGAAACGCGCGGCGCCACGCCAATGGCAGCAGCGGTCTTCCGCCTCTCGCTTGATCACGCCCTTCCGCACCTGTAGCCTTATTTGCTCTCTGGTGGTCAACGTCAGTCCTCTCATAGACTGACATGCTCATTGACCAGCTACCCATTGACAGAATCGCTGCACGACAACAGGCGTCCACGTTCAGTTTGACACCCCAAGACACGCGTGATACCCTCGCCGCCGCTCTGAGCCTCCCCCTCCCGAATGGGGGACGAAGGCCTTCACAAAGGAGAGTAGACCCACCATGCAGAAAGTGATGCGGCGGCCCCGCCGGGTTATCCTGGCACTTGGGCTCATCTTCTCCTTGGGCGTCGCGGCCTTTTGGTGGACAGGTGTGCAGGCCGAGGATCCACCCCCTCCCGCGCCTATCGTCTACGCCGGCGCCGTGACAGTTGGCGGCAGCCCGGCGCCGGACGGCCTGACACTCGTCGCGCGCATCGTGGACCATGAGACGGAGGCAGTGGTGACCCAGGGGGGCAAGTATGCGTTCCTCAAGGTGACCGTGCCGGCGGAATACCTGTTCCGGCCGGTCACCTTCCACCTCAAGGACTATGACGTGCAGGCGGCGGAGATCGTGCAGAGTTTCACGGGCGGGCCGGCCTTCGTCGATAACTTCGATCTGAGCTTCCTCGCGCTGCCCACGCTGACGCCGACACCGACGGCAACACCGACGGCAACACCGACGGCAACACCGACGCCGACGTCAACGGCGCCACTGACAGAGCTGAGCATGAGTCGGGGCTGGAACCTGATATCCTTCCCGTTCCGGCCAGCTGACCCCAGCATCAACTCGGTGCTGCCCTTGACGCACCCGGCCAGCGCGGTCGCGACCTATGACAAGGCATCGGAACTGTGGCAGGTGTCGCGGCGGGACAGCACAAGCGGACTGTTCACGGGCGAGGTGCAACAGATGGTTGCGACCAATGCCTACTTCGTCTTCACGGACGGCCTGCAGCCGATCAAGCTGCGGCGGCCCGGCCTTAACGCGCCCCCAGGGGTGCCGCCGGCGATTCCGGTGGTCGTGGGCTGGAACCTGTTGCCGGTCCGGACGAATCAGAACCCGGTTCCCGGGAGCCCGCCTGGTTCCGGCGGCATCTCCGCCGACGACTACCTGGGCGCCAGGCGGACCGCCCAGGGGGAGGCGCCGTGGGTCAAGGCCCTGCTGTGGGATTCTTCCAAGGAGACCTGGGTCTCCGTGTCACCCGGCGACAGGGTTAGGCTGACCCGGGGCGCCATCAACCCGTGCACCAATCAGGTCCTGGTCGCTGCCGACGTGGAGAGCGGTACGGAGCCATGCCAGGCCGTCCAGGCTGGACACTTCAGCAACGGCGCTACGGGCGAACCCACAGAGTTCGACGGCGCTGACACAGTGCTGATGGAGCGCCACCTGCCCATTGGTGCGGGCATCTGGGTGTGGTATACGATTGACTCGGTGATCATCCCCTGAGGACAGTCTGAACAAGTTCTTGGATGCGGAAGAGTCGAGTAGGGAAGTTGGCCGCGTTGATGGGTTGTTCAGAGGTCCCGCTAGAGACCCGTCCCTCGGGGCGGCTGCCTAGTCCCGCCGGCCCTGGCCGGGGAGGCTCGCTACTCGGCCGTGCGCCAGAAGAAGGCGTAGCGCCGTATGGCACGGAAGAAGAGGAACCTGCGGACCTGGCGCCACGCCCGGCCGATGCGCCCAAACTCCTGTGACGCGGGTTCCAGCTCTTTCTGGACGCCGTAACGTACCCGGCTGTAGACGTCGCCCAGGACGAGGACGTCGGCGCCGACCACCGGATAAAGCGTGGCCAGGTGAGAGCAGAACTCCCGGGGCGTATGCGAGCCGGCGGGCCCAACGCCTGCCAGGGCCGCCAGCCGGCACATCCCCTCGAAGGCGCCGAAGGGCCCCGGCGTCCGCACCAGGATACGCCAATACACGTACCACGCTCCGGCGGCGCCCAGCACCAGCGCCAGAAGTGCCCCAAGCGCGCCCAGCGCAGCCGAGTTGTCCAGGATCGAGCCTCCCTGTTCGCCTATCCCGAAGTTCCCCGCTGGAAAGTCAAGGAGGTCCTCTTCATCCTCCTCGTCCTCCAGGAAGTCGCCCCCGCCAAGCGCGGCAATGTCGTCTGCCGCCGTCGCCGTGGCCGGCAGAATGAACCCGGGCGTGGGCTCGAACTCCACCCAGCCGTAGCCGGGGAAATAGGCCTCGCTCCACGCGTGGCTGTCCATGTCCCGTACCACCCACTGGCCACTGGCCTCATCCAGGACGCCCGATGAGTGCCCCGCCACCAGCCGAGCGGGCACCCCGGTGCTCCGCAGCATCACCGTCATGGCGGAGCCAAAGTACTCGCTGTACCCTCGCTTGGACTCGAAGAGAAAATAGTCGATGCCATCCGCGTTGAACGGCGGCGGGTCGATCTTCTGGTCGTACGCAAACTGCCGGAGGTGCTCCTGGATGGCCATGGCCTTTTCGTAGGGTGTCTGGGCGCCCGCCGTCACCTCCTCGGCCATGTCGCGCACCCGCTGGGGCAGGTTGTCGGGAAGCTGCAGGTACGTGTCCGTCACCCAGCCCGGGTAGAAGGTCCCGGCGTTCTGAAGCTGCTCCGTGGGCGCTGGCGGCACCAGGGACGTCGCCGTGTACTCGATGCCGTCCTCGATGTTGCGAATACTCCGCACCGCCAGGATGTCCGGCGGCGATGGCGGAGCGCGGCGTATCTGCAGACCCACCAACCGGCCGTTGCCCCGGTCAAAGGCGGTGTTCAAGGCGCCCGAGAGCTCTTCCCAGGATTTCGCATCCACCCGCACGTTCCGCTGGGACCCCCTATCGTCCTCGAACCGCAGGACCTCTATCAGGGTGTCACCGGAAAGTGACTCCAGCAGCGTGTCGGTTGAGACCGGCGTCCTTCCCAGGTTGAACTGGGCCCTGACCAGGCGGAAGAAGGCCATGCGCAGGTCCTCCGGCACGTCCGCGGCAATCTCCGACGAGCTATCCAGGGGCAGCCAATAGCGGGGGCTGGCCTTGACCTCCACATCGGCGGGCACGCTCATGTCCAGGGGCAGCGCGTTGATGGGTATCGGACCCGAGCCTGTGGGCAGGCTCACGCCGTAGCCAACCTCCGTGGACGCCTGCTCGTCCCGCTCCACCGACATGGCCGGAAACTGCCCGAGCCTGTAGGTCTCCGCGTCGTCCGTCTTCCAGCCCTGGGACGTGTACACCGGATAGACTCGCGAGCGCCAGTAGGCCGGCTCCGGGGCCGTGACGAAGAAGACCGCCTGATCCCCCAGCGAGATTGCGCCCTGGAACGGCAGGTATGGCCCAAAGTTGCGCGCCCGCAGCGGCTTCCTCGCCGGCAGGGCCGAGAAGAGCCGCGCGAACTCGCCCTCCGCCTGCACTGCCGGCCACCGCAGGGCGTTCCAGGCGTCCTTGAAGTCGGACGCTACCACTGGCCGGACCGGCAGCAGGACCCCCAGCAGGACGACCCCCCCAATGAACCACGCCGCGCCGTGAAAAACGGAAAGGCCGTAGAAATGAGAGAAGTGCACGCCCTGGCGTCTCCATCCCCTCTCCTGGCCCAGCGTCTGCATACTCACGGCCAGGAGCATGACTAGCACCAGGTACAGGAAGAAGTAGCCCAGGAAGTTGTCCGGCAGATAGCTCAGGTTGGTTGTGAGCGCCAGCGTCCCGGGAATCACGCCAATCCAGAGGTTCCGGCGCTGAAGCACCCCCCAGCAGGAGACATAGCCCACCAGCCACGTCAGCCCTCCAAGCCCCAGGGCAAACGGGACAGTGTCGCTGCTGATCCCACCGCCGATGGCTGCGTCCCACCACAGCTTGAGCCGCTCGTTGAGCTCCACAAACATCTCGGGCCAGCCCTGGGCCTCGGCCAGGGTCGCCGTGCGCCAGTACACCAGGGCCCCCCCGATGACCAGGGCCCCCACGTGCTTCAGAATGCCCGGTCCCGGCGCTTTGGAGGCCGCGTAGCCCAGCAGCACGGCCCACATCGACATCGCCACCAGCGACGGCGTCTCCACCCAGTCCGCCGCCTCCACCGACCACGCCACCACGGCTACGGAACCCAACACCAGGAAGAGGCCCAGCCAGCCTCCCCGCGGGACGAAGCGCTCGTTGATTTCCATGAGCCGGTCGCGCATTTCCAACGCCTGCGCTTGGACCGATGACTGTGTTTGTGCCTGCGCCTGGTTCATGCGCTGCCCTGTGTCTGGAGCTCCGTGGTTTCCGCGCCGTATGCGCCCGCCGCGTCCCAGGGGAGCGACAGCGCATGGGCGATGGGCTGGCCCTGCCGCAGCACAAAGCACGGGACCCGGAGCATGGCGAGCTGCTCCAGGACGTCGTGAGTGTCCGCACTCCCTCCAAAGCTCCGGGGGTCGACCAGCACGGCCGCCACGCGGGTCCCCACCTGCATCACCGGCGTGAGCGCCCGCACCCACGTTGGGTCAGCCGAGGGCGTGACCACCAGCAGCGTGCTGTTGCGCTGGAACTGGCGGCGGCTGTCCAGAAGAAGCTCCGCCAGGGGCGTGTGCCCGTCGGCGCGAACGCGCGCCAGCGTGTCCAGAAGACGTCCGATATGGCTTGGGCTCTGGTCGGCCACTATCTGTGCCCGCTCCTGTCCCTGGGCCACCAGCCCAACGGGTACCCGTATGCTCAGGTACTTCAGTGCCACCGAGGCCGCTACGGTCACCGCGTACTCGTCCGTGGACTCTGCGCCTGACCCCGCCTGCACGGACGCATCCAGGTCCACCAGGACCCAGAGGTCGTTCCCCGTGCCCTGGTCGAACTGCTTGACGTAGAGCTTCCCCATCCTGGCCGTCGTCGGCCAGTGGATGCGGCTCAGACTGTCGCTGTCCAGGTACTCCCGCACACCCGCCGCGTGGGGTGTCGGGCGCTGCACCGGCCGGCGCTGGCGGCCGTCCTCCGGAGCGCCGGACATGACGATGTTGAAGTGGGGAAGGTCGACGACGCCCGGGTAGACTACCACCTCCTGCGTCCCGGGAAAGACCCGGCGGTGCTCGAACAGGCCGAACGGGTCGCGGGCGATGATCTGGACCGGCCCCAGGGTATAGACCCCGCGCTGCCTCGCCGGAAGGCGCGCCCGCCAGTACCGCCGGCCGTGCCCCTCCAGGCTCATCACCTGGCCCGTCTCGCCGCCCGGCATGGTCGTCAGCTCCCGCACCTCCAGCCACGCCTTGGGCATCGGGCTCGTATTCTGGACGCCCACGGTCTCCTGGATTGTATCGCCGGCTTGCACGTGGCTCTGCTCGCGGTCAATCTCTACATTGATCCCGCGTATGTTGAAGTAGCCCCACACGTAGCTGCCCGCGAAGGCGATGCCCAGGAGATAGATGATGCGGTAGTAGAGCGTCGCCCCGGTGGCAAGAGCGTAGAAGAGGGCGAGAGCCAGCAGCAGGACGATGATCAGGGAGCGATTGGTGGCCGAGAAGACCCGCCAGCCGCGCATCACGAAGCGGGGCTGCGGGAGCGCAGCCCGGGCACCGGGACCTGCTCCAGCACGGCCGCCACTATCTGCGTGCCCGTGACTCCTCGCATACGCGACTGGGGGCTGACGATGACCCGGTGCGCCAGCAGCTGCTGGGCCAGGGCCTTCACGTCGTCAGGCAGCACAAAGTCCCTTCCCCGGATGAACGCCAGGGCCTGGCTCGTCCGGAAGAGGCCCAGGGACCCTCTGGGTGAAGCACCGAGTGCTGCGTCGCTGTGGTTCCGCGTGGCCTCCACCAGGCCCACGATGTACTGCCTGATCAGCCCGTCCACAAAGATCCCTTTGATCTGCTCCTGGGCCAGCAGGACTTCCTCCGGGGTGATGACGGGCTCCAGGCTATGGAGTGGGTGCTCCTGCTCCTGGCGTCCAATGACCTCCACCTCCTCGCTGAAGGAGGGGTAGCCCAGGCCAATGCGCATGTAGAAGCGGTCCAGCTGGCCCTCTGGCAGAGGGAACGTCCCCTCGTACTCGATGGGGTTTTGCGTCGCCAGCACCAGGAAGGGCTTGGGGAGTTGGTACGTGACCCCGTCCACCGTGGTCTGGTGTTCTTCCATCCCCTCCAGCAGCGCGGACTGGCTCTTTGGCGTGGCCCGGTTGATCTCATCCGCCAGGACGATCTGGGCCATCAGCGGGCCGGGGCGGAACTCGAAATCGTGCTCCCGCTGGTTGTATATGAAGTGGCCCGTGACGTCGCTTGGCAGCAGGTCGGGGGTGAACTGGATGCGCTTGAAGTCGCAGTCCGTGGACTTGGCCAGGCTGCGCGCCAGGGTGGTCTTGCCCACCCCGGGTACGTCCTCAATCAGCGCGTGTCCGTTGCACAGGAGGGCGATGATTATCTGCTCGATGGCCTCGTTCTTGCCTACGATCACCTTGCTGATATTCTCGATGACCCGTAGGACCGAATCCCGGATCGCTACAGCCTCTGTCACGCGAGACCCCTCCCTCTCACGCCGGATGCCTTGGAGCACTGGCGCATTGTATCAAGCCCTTGCTGTTCCGACAACCGCTGAATCTCCGGGGGCGCAGCGGACCCCCCCGAGGCTCCGCCCGCACCCTTCCCCGCGCGCGCGGCGCCGCCGTATAATGGCCACGCCCGCCGGAGCAGCCCCCAACTCACGGACGGCGGCAGCCCCGGCCCGCTGCGACCACATACGAAAGCGCAACCAATGCCAATGCCTCTCTCTGACGTTCGCATCCTGGACCTGACCCAGGTCCTGGCCGGCCCGTTCGCTTCACGGACGCTGGCTGACCTCGGCGCAGAGGTCATCAAGGTGGAACCCCCCGGCGTCGGCGACGCGGCCAGGGGGTTCTTGGCCTACACCCTCAATGGCGAGAGCTTCTATTTCCTCGGCATGAACCGGAACAAGAAGAGCATCACCATCAACCTCAAGTCGGAGCAGGGCCGCCGCGTATTCTACAACCTGGCCGGGAAGAGCGACGTGGTGTTCAGCAACTTCCGCCCCGGCGTTACTGCGAACCTCGGCGTGGACTACGAGACCCTGAGCGTAATCAACCCTCGCATCATCTGCTGCTCCATCTCCGGCTTCGGCGCCACCGGGCCGGAGCGGGACCGGCCCGCCTTTGACCCCATCCTCCAGGCCGCGGGCGGCGTCCTCAGCCTGACCGGCGAGCCCGGCGGCGCCCCGATGATGGTCGGTTTCCCCATCGCCGACCTGTGCAGCGGGGATGCCGCCGTCCAGGGTATCCTCGCCGCCCTCTACGCCAGGGAGCGCACCGGCCTCGGCCAGGACATCGACATAAGCATGTTCGACGTTCAGCTTCACCTTCAGGGGCACATCGGCCAGTACTACCTCGCCTCCGGGGAGGTCCTCGAATCCCTGGGCGCGTACAACCACATCAACATTCCCGCCGGCTCCTTCCCAACCGGAGACGGCTACATCACCATCAGCTGCACCACCCAGAAGTTCTGGGAGAGTCTGGCGGAGGTCCTTGCCCACTTCGACGGATTCGAGTCACTCAAGAACGACCCCAGGTTCGCCCTCAACGCCGACCGGGCCAAGCACAAGTGGGAGCTCATCGAGATACTCGAGCGCGCCTTCCGCACCATGACCACGGCCGAGTGGCTGCCCATCCTGGAGCAGGCCAGCGTCCCGTGCGCGCGCATAGCAAATATTGCCGAAGCGCTCAACAGCCCCCAGGTGGAGCACCGCCGCATGGTCGTGGAAGCGGAACACCCCGTGGCCGGCGTGTACAAGATGGCGGGCAACTACCTCAAGCTCTCCCAGATCCAGGACGAGCACTTCCGGCCCGCCCCCCTCTTGGGACAGCACACCGACGAGGTCCTCTCGGACGCCGGCGGCTACTCCGCCATGGAGATTCAGGCCATGCGCCGGGACGGCGCCATCTAGTACTGGGTGCCTGCGCACCCCCGCCGCTCGCGCCGAGCCCCGCAACCCCAAGGGGAAACCCAGCGGCAGACTCCCAGACCACCACGGAGGCGACCCCATGACCACCGAAGACCTCACCGAAGCCCAGAAGCAGATCCTGACCATGGTCCGCGACTTCGTGCGGCGCGATGTCACCCCCGTGGCCACGGAGTTGGAGCGCGCCAACGAGTACCCCGCGGACATCGTCGCCAAGATGCGGGACCTGGGACTCTTCGGGGCCATCATCCCCCAGGAGTACGGCGGCATGGGCCTGGACTACTCCACCTACGCCATGATCGTGGAGGAGCTGTGCAAGGGATGGATGAGCGTGGCCGGGGTCATCAACACCCACCTCATCATGTCCTACGTCCTCTCTACCCACGGCACCCAGGAGCAGAAGCAGCGGCTGCTGCCCTCCCTGGCCCGCGGCGAGCGGTTCGGCGGCCTCGCCCAGACCGAGCCCGACGCCGGCAGCGACGTCCAGGCCATCCGGACCTCCGCCATCAAGGACGGCGACGACTACGTCATCAACGGCAACAAGCTCTTCATCACCAACGGCATCCGCGGAAACACCTTCCTGCTCTTGGCCAAGACGGACCCCAAGGCGGACCCGGGCCGCAGGGGCATCAGCGCCTTCATCGTGGAGAAGGGCGGACCGGGCTTCACCACCGGCCGGGAGCTGGACAAGCTGGGGTATCGCGGCCTGGACACCGGTGAGCTCATCTTCCAGGACTTCCGCTGCCCCGCCTCCAATCTCATAGGCGGCCAGGAGGGACAGGGCTTCTACCAGGTCATGAGCGGCCTGGAGGTGGGGCGCATCAACATCGCCGCCAGGGCCGTCGGCGTGGCCACCGCCGCCTTCGAGGCCGCCATCCGCTACGCCCAGCAGCGCCACACCTTCGGCGTCCCCATAGCCCAGCACCAGGCCATCCAGATGAAGCTGGCGGACATGGCCACCCAGATCCAGGCGGCGCGGCTCCTGACCTACCAGGCCGCCCGCAAGAAGGACAGCGGCGGGCGCTGCGACCTGGAGGCGGGCATGGCCAAGCTCTTCGCCAGCGAGATGTGCGGCCAGGTCACCCTGGACGCCATGCGTATCCACGGCGGCTACGGCTATATCAAGGACTTCCCCGTTGAGCGCTACTACCGCGACGCCCCCCTCATGATCATCGGCGAGGGCACCAACGAGATCCAGAAGCTCGTCATCGCCCGCAACCTCCTGCGGGAGTACGCGCTGTAGCTCCGGTCTCCGTGCCCATGCGCCGCTGCACTGCAGCGGGAATCGCGGTTGGCGGGTATGATACGTCATGGCTCAGGCCGAATCGACTCACAGGAAGGGAGGAGCCATATGTGGTACCTCGTCATCAGCAAGCCCGCCGCTCCCCAGGAGCAGATTCAGCAGTACGCCGCCGATCACGCCGCCTGGCTCAAGGAGCACCACGCCGACGGCGATCTCGTCCTGACGGGACCCATCGCGGAGGGCGGAGGCGGTATCTGGGTGCTCCGTGCAAGCTCTCGTGAAGCGGCCCAGGAGCTCCTGGACCAGCATCCCTGGCACAGCCGCGGTCTCAGAACTTACGAGATGTACGGATGGGCCGTGAATCAGTTCATGGGTGAGGGCCCCTTCGGCGAGGAGGCCCTCCAGGCCCTGCAGCGAGAGCGCTCCGGCAGCTAAGAAGCACCCCCGGCACCCCCCTGCCTCAGACACAGGAGGAAACTCCACGAACGGGCGTCATGCGCTCACGTCGCCCTGGTCCGCTGGTGGCGGCCGATGTAGCCGACGACGACCTTCTTTCGCTCAGCGTCCCACAGAAATGCGATGCGAATGGTGCCCCGGGGGTGTCCGTTGCCCGTGCCGATGTGCTCCTCCAGCTTCCGCTTCCGCCTGTCCAAGGTGATGTCATAGTACTCGGGGTATATGCCCATGGTGATGTCGGACTGTACGGGCGTGTAACGCCAGCCGCACTCCTGCCGCAGCGACAGGTCAAGGTCGGCCACGCCGTTTTCCCCCGTCTTTCCCCCGTAGTAGACCGAAGCCAGCCATTCCAGGGCGTCATAGACCTGACGTGGCCTGTCGAATGGGATGCTGGTGTCTGACTTAGCTATCAACCGAAACTCCAGCCGCTCCGAGAGCCGCTGACCAGCCAACTCCTGTGCCTGTGCCACACTCTCAATGTCCGGCAAGGGATCACCGTCGTCCGGGGTCAGCGTCTTTTTTGAATCCCGGTACGCGATGCGCCACGTCTCGGCGTACCTGCGATTCTCGTCGGCGTCGTCCTCAAGGCTGCGTATCTGCTCCCTCATCTGCTCGTTGGCCGACAGCAGCCCCCTGTTATCCTCAATAAGCCGTCCCACCTCCGCCCGCATCCTCTCGATCTCCGAGCGCAGCGCGGCCAGCTCTTCGCCAGAGATGAGCGGCGGTTCTGCATCGCCGTCCTCAGGCGGCGCCTCTTCCTCCGGCGGCGGAGCCGCCTCCAGCGCGTCGACCGCGGCCAACGCATCGTCGATCCGCTGCTCCAGCTCCTCCCGGCGGGCGCGGCGACGCACCTCCTCGCTGCGGACGGCGGCCGTCTCCCGCACCTTGGCGTACTCGTCCAGCAGCTTGTCCAAGACCTCAAGGGCCTCTTGGAGCGCCGACGGGTCCGCGTAGAGGAACCGGTCCGGGTCCAGCCCCGAGTCTGGGTCCCATTGAAAGAACTCCAACAAGCTGCGATGACGCGTTCCAACACCCTTTATCGCGTCAAGGACCTCCACGACCCGCGCCGTGATGGCCATTTGGCGTTCCATCAGTTGTTGGAGATCATCGGGAAACACTTCGACCGCGTACTCCCATTCCGGGGCGTCCGGAGGCAGTGCCGACAGGGTGTCCAGGATCCGTTCAAACGCCGGTGGCGTCGCCAAGGGTTCCTCGGCCAGCGCGGCTGCCTCCTCCGCATCCATGGGGATACGCCCGCAGAGCCAGTAGGCCATCAGCATCAGGTCGTCACTGCTTTCGTCCGGGTGCCGTTCGATGAGCTGGTCCATGGCCTCGTTCCAAGCGTTGTCGGGCTGGAACGTCTCGATGGTGTTGGCCGTGTAGTCCGGCTCTCCGGTGAGCAATGAGCGCTCCGTGAGGTGGTGCGCGACCAGGGCGCGCAAGGGTTCCTGCGATTCCAGCCAGGCCCGGCGTACGGCCACGGCCAGGTCGTCCTCGACCCGCACAAGCAAGAGGACGTCCTGTTGGTAGCGGCGCAGGGGCGCCTTCCCAGGGCGAAACCCGTCCGTGGGCACATCTTTTAGGCAGCGGCGCAGCCTGTCCTCCACGGCCTTAGACATCTGCGGATTGGTGAGAGCCCGCTGGACCACCTGCGCCCGGTACTCGTCATTCATCCGATGGAAGACGTAGCTGAGCCCAATCCGTGTGTCCTCTTGTTGACCGTTGTCTGTCATGGAGTCATCTCCTCGCGGCAAGGCGAATAGGGCTACCCCCATTATACGTCCATGCGCCTCTCGCCTTCCGTTGACCCTTCGTTCCTTGACCCACCTGCCGACTGTGCCACACCCCCCTACCTCAGCCGCGCCCTCAAGCCGCGCCTGCCGAGACCTCGCGGCACTGCGGATGCAGCGTGCGGCAAGGCCGACGACGAATGTCGTCGCCCCCCGGCGTATCGACGAAAATGTTGACACCCCCTGGAAACTATGCTATATCCAACTGAATCCTGAGCGCCTGCGTTTCGCACCAATCCGAGAATCCAGGCGAAGCCCGGTTCTCACAGTAAGTGGAAGAGGAGGAACGCCATGTTGATGAAGAGAAAGATGATGGCTCTATCGGGCGCGGTGGCGCTGCTCTTGGTCCTCGCCATGGCCTGTGCCGGGGGATCGGAGCCCGCAGCGGCGCCCGCTCCGCAGCCCGAACCCGCCGCCGCACAACCCGAGGCCGCCAAGCCCACGCAGCCGGAGAGCTCGGCCCCCGCAATGGAGGCCGGGGAACCGAAGTACGGCGGCGCGATCAGGACCCGCATCGCCGGCGACCTCGCCGAAGAGTTCGATCTGACCTACAACCTGGGCAAGTCCATCCCTCAGGGCCAGAGCCAGGCCTACATGTACAACAGCGTCCTGGGTTTTGAGTACGGGCCCGACGTCCACCACAACAGCCTCGTCCTGAGGCCGGAGCTGGCCGAGACCTGGGAAGCCTCGGCGGACGGACGGAGCTTCACTTTCAACCTGCGCAAGGGCGTGAAGTTCGCAGACTATCCCGTCGTGGACGGGGCCAACGGCAGGGAGCTCACCTCCGCGGACGTCAAGTTCACCTATGAGTACCAGTCCAGGACGGGAGAGTTCGCGGACTACAAGGACCGGGGCCTGCCCAAGGCGCCCTTCCAGACCTTGTTCTTTGCCGGACTCGAGAGCATCGAGACCCCCGACCCCTACACGGTGATCGTGAGCTTCAAGGACCCCTTCGTTCCCTTCATCAACTACGCCGCCAACGACTTCAACCCCGTCTACCCCCGTGAGATCTTCGACCAGGACGGCAACTTCCAGAGCCGCGCCCTGGGAACGGGACCCTTCCAGCTCGCGAAGGACAAGTGGCAGCGGACCAGCGTCTACGTCTGGGAGAAGAACCCAACCTACTGGGAGCCCGGCAGGCCCTACCTCGACGAGATCAACTGGCTGCACATCCCTCAGGACGCCACGGCCTTCGCCGCCTTCCAGACCAAGCAGTTGGACATCTTGGATGCCAGTACCATCGCTCCCGCGGCCGCGCAGCAGATCGTCAGGGACAACCCGGACGCTGTCCACCACTCCTGGCCGGCCCCCACGCCGCGGCACATGTACATGAACACCGTCCTGCCCCCCCTAAATGACGTGCGGGTGCGCAAGGCCGTCTCTCTGGGCATCAACCGGCAGGAGATCATCGACCTGATGAGCGGCGGCCAGGGCGCCTTCGCCCTCGCCGGCGCACTGCCGGACACCTTCACCGATGCGGAGATCAGGAAGATGGTCCGCTTCAACCCGGACGAGGCGCGGAGCCTCCTGGCCCAGGCGGGCTACACCGACGGGGTCGACATCGACTTCACCTACCCGGGCAAGCGCTTCGGCGACGCCTACATCACCGAGATCGAGCTCATGCAGGCCCAGCTCAAGAAGGTGGGCATCCGCCTCAACTTCGAGTCCCTGGACTATACCGACTACGCCAAGCTGAAGAAGTCCAGGGATGAGAACGGCTTCCCCTACGCCTACCAGATGCAGACCACGGGCAAGTCCGTGCAGGCGGAGGTGGACTCCTATCTCCACATCCACCACTCCACCAACAAGCGCAACTACGGCGGGCTGCGCGATGACGCCCTCGACGCCCTCATCGATCAGCAGCGCCGGGAGCCTGACCCCGTCAAGCGCAAGGAGGTCATCCGGGCCGCGGTGACCCACATCTTCGACAACGCCTACTCCCTGGCCCTCTACTACAACGTGGTCCACCGGTTCTGGACGCCGGAACTCAAGAACTACGCCCCTAGCTTTGGCACTGAGGGCAAGCCCCTGACCAACGCCTGGCTGGACAGGTGATAGAGACACAACTATGAGTCGCGGGGGCTGACAACAGCCCCCGCGACCGTTTCTTGCCCCAATCTGCGTTCACGCGCAGGTCGGGTCTGGGCTTGGGCGACTGCTCGACCATGCGCAATGGGTCGCGCTGCCAAAGCATGACGATGAGGCCCGCAAGGTGACGCCATGAGAACATACGCAGCCAAGAGGCTGCTCCTGCTCTTCCCTGTGATCTTGGGCGTTACCTTCTTCACCTTCTTCTTTCTTCGCATCGCCCCGGGCGACGTCCTCGACGTCATGTACGCAGACGCCGACGACATGACCCTGGAGGAGCTGGACGAGCTCAGGAAGTCCCTGGGCATGGACAAGCCGTTCCACATTCAGTACGTGAGCTGGATTGGCGGCCTGCTTCGACTGGACGCGGGCGACTCGCTGTGGACGCGCAAACCCGTGGTGAACGAGCTGGTGGAACGGCTCCCCGTCACCGTGGAGTTGGCGCTGTTGGCCTTTCTCCTCCAGCTGACCATCGCCGTCCCCATAGGCGTCTTCTCGGCGACTCACCAGGACAAGGCTGCGGACCAGATTGCCCGGTTCTTCGCAATCCTTGGTATCGCCACGCCCAATTTCTGGCTGGGGATTATGGCCATTGTCTTCTTTGCCGCTGTCTTTGGCTGGATTCCGCCGCTGTTCGGCGTTGCGCGCATTTGGGAAGAGCCCTTCGTGAACCTCCAGCAGTTCTTCCTGCCGGCCCTCATCCTCGGCACCTCTGGCGCCTCTTCCCTGACCCGCCTGACCCGCAACACCATGCTGGAAGTCATGCGCCAGGACTATATCCGCACAGGCTTCTCCAAGGGTCTCACCACCCGCCGGGTCTGGTACGGCCACGCTCTCAAGAACGCCATGATTCCGGTCATCACCAACGCGGGGCACCACCTGGGGTATCTCCTGGGCGGCACCGTCATCATCGAGAACATCTTCGCTCTCCCTGGCGTTGGGCAGCTCACCCTGGACGCCATCCATCACCGCGACTTCACCCAGCTCGAGATCAACGTCCTCTTCTTTGCAACGGTCTTCGTGCTGGTGAACCTGATCGTGGACCTTAGCTACGGCTGGTTCGACCCGCGCATTCGATACCGGTAGGCGGCAGGAGGCAGGGCAATGTCCACGCAACCCCGGGTGCTGGTACTGCAATCAGCGCACCTTCCCAGAAGGGGTCGAGCGAAGGCGTTCGTCCGCGTCGCCAGGCGGAAGTACCTGGGCACCGCATCGGCCTTTGTCCTAGTGGTGCTGGTGTTTTCAGCGGTCTTCGCCGGAACCCTGGCGCCCTACGACCCGATAGAGCCCGAGCCCAGCATCGCCCTCCAAGCCCCGACCTTCTCCCACTGGCTCGGCACCGACGAGCTGGGCAGGGACCTCTTTAGCCGCATCCTCCTGGGCGCCCGCATCTCCCTGCTCGTGGGGGTCTCCGCCGTGACCATGGGCGTGGTCATCGGGGTAACCCTGGGCCTGACCTCCGCCTATTTCGGCGGCCGCTACGACCTCGTCGTTCAGCGGTTCATCGACTCCGCCCAGGCCTTCCCCTCCCTCATCCTCGTCATCGCCATCGTCGCCACCCTGGGCCAGTCCCTCTTCAACGTCATCCTGGCCATCGGCATCAACACCTTCGCGGGGAAGACCCGCGTTGTCAGGGGGACAGCCCTCTCCGTGATGCAGAACACCTACATTGAGTCGGCCCGGGCCATAGGCTGCTCCGGGATGCGGATGATGCTCATCCACATCCTGCCCAACTGCTGGGCCCCCATCATCGTCATCACGTCCCTGTCAGTTGGGACGGCCATCATCGCAGAGTCCTCCCTGAGCTTCCTGGGCCTCGGCCCGCCCCCGCCCGACCCCACCTGGGGCTCCATGCTCAGCGGCCCGGCCCGCAACTTCATGCGTGTGGCCCCCTGGCTCGCCCTCGCCCCCGGAATCGCCATCACCGCCGTGGTGCTGGCCTTCAACCTTCTCGGCGACGCCATCCGCGACATCCTCGACCCCAGGCTCCGCGGCACGGAGTAGCGGCCCGGGCGATCCAGCCTGCCTCATACGTCCACCCCGCCCCCCCACCTCGTCATTCCCGCGCAGGCGGGAATCCAGGGTGGCGGCGCGGCGCGGGGCCACCCCCCACAACGCCGTCGCGCAGCGACCGCGAATCCAGAGGGGCAGGGCAAAGGTGCGGCAACCCCACCACGACCAACTGTCGCGGAACGCCGAACGCTAACCTAATGCGTAGGGGCGATTCGCGAATCGCCCCTACGCCTGCCGCTATCCTCCGTTGCCCGCCTGTGCTATCGTGTGCCGCAAGAGGCCGGATAGGAGGTCACACATGCCAACCAAGCGACTGAATGAGCGGTACTTGGGCACGGAAATGCGCGTCCCGTTGTCGGAGGACGGCCAGGTGGCAGCCTACGTGTGGCCCATCCGCATCGTCAGAATTGCGGGCGTTCCCTGCGGCGGACCCACCGTCGGCGTCGAGGTGCGCAACCAGGAGGTCGCCCGTTTCGACTGCCATGAGTCCCGGGGACACTGGCACCACGGCCGCTACGACCCCGAGAAACCCGGCGCTTCACAGCAGGCCTTCCCGGAGGACCTGAAGCTCGTCCCCGACCAGTTGGTGTGGGCTTTCGACAAGATCCGCGCCGACGCCGACGCCCTCGTCCGCGACGCCGAATTCGCCGATGAGGCGCAAGGCATACAGGCGGGAATGGTTGACGCCGCCGTTGAGGCGATCCGGGACCACCTTGTATGCCTGGGAGACCTCCGCTCAAAGGCCATCGCGGACGGGCTCATACAGGGCTAGGGCGCCAAGTCTCCTCGGGACCTGCGTAGGGGCAGGCTCGATGCTCGCGGTCCCCTGTCCTCCGCTGTCTCAGACTTCGGTATCCGATAGCAGACGCCCGCCTTATCGGGCTTCGCTCGCGGTCCGTAGCACGAAAAAGAGCCACGGGCCTTTTGGGCCCGTGGCTCCGCCGCCCCAGGCGGGGCGACTCCTAGTTCACTCGCGGCTGCCGCCTACCCCTGGTCGTAGGCGGTGTAGTCCCACTCGAAGTTCGGGTCCTGGTAGCACACATCCGGCATGATGCTCTTCAGCCCGCGCTTGCCCAGCTCCTCCGCGAACTTCTCGCGGATGAAGGGGTCCTCCTCCGGGTACTCGATCTGGTCCCGGGGGTCCGCCACCCGCTCGCCCATCCCGAACTGCCGTGCCGGGTGCAGGGCCAGGTAGCGGCCGGGGCTGGAGCCAACGTTGAAGTGCTGGTGGAACCAGCGGTTGGGCGGCACAAAGACGCTGGCCTCGTGCCAGGGGACAACCACCTTGTCCTGCCCCTCGGGCCACATGATGGAGTAGCCCTCGCCCGCGGGGATGATGATCACCACGCCCGGGCCATGGCGGTGCCCCTTCTTGTAGGTCTGCGCGTCAAAGACGGACATGTGCGTGTACAGCGGCGACCCGGGATAGCGCATGAACACCGTCGTGCCGCCGGCCCCTCTGCCCTTGAAGGGGACCAGCTTGTCCCACGCACGCAGGTCCGGGAAGAAGTTGCCCACCCAGAAGGAGCGCACCCGCGCCGCACGGCTCTCGTTGGTCTCCTCGTAGACCTTCGCCTCCGAGTAGAACCCGCCCGCGCCCTCCGCGATCTCCGGGGCCGTATACGGGTTGTTGAAGAAGAACGACGGGTCCGGCGTCGCGGACATGCCAATGGGGAGGGCGTTGGTGTGCAGCAGCCGCACCGGCCGGTCCCCCTGGGTGTTGCTGAGCTGGAAGTACTGGTTCCGCGGCAGCATGAACAGGCTGTACTTCTGCCACTCGAGGGTCTTCTTGGGCTTCCCGTCTTCCGGCCACACGGTGGAGAGACCCCGGCCTTCTACCACGTAGGTCAGCTCGTCCAGCGCGAACTTCATCGGCGGTAGCGTCTTCCCCGGTGGGATTTCCGTGAGTCGCGCCTCGGCTACGCCTTCCTGGCCCTCCAGCAAGAGGAAGGCGGCGTTGCACTCCCGCTCCGCCCACCACCCCAGCTCGATGGTCCGCACGTCGTCCAGGAAATAGCCCTTGTGGATGGGAATGCCAATCGACTCGATCCAGGTCTCGTATGCCGACTTCCCCGGCGCGATGCTCTGGATATCCTGTTGCCCGCTCGTCTGTGTTGCCATGGCCACACCTCCTTCGATTCTGCGTCTAGTCTAGCCCCGTATTCCCGTCTGTCAATCCGCCCCTTCCGGCATAGTCCCCGCCAACGCCTCGACCTCGAATCGCCCAGACCCTACCCTGCCACGCTCACGTTGGACAGGGGCTTGGCGCTCCCGTGGAAGCGCTCGAACCAGTCGTGGTCCTCCATGATCTCCGACGAAGCATCCACCAGGACCGTCTGCGTCGCCGGCTGAATGTCGCCGCGGACGATGGCGCTGACCCGCTCCTCGCTGAGGGGATAGCCGAACTGCTGGTTGCGGATCTGGAGCCTGATGGTCGAAAGCTCCCTGATGATCTCCGCCGACACCTGAAAGTCGTCCTCCGTCTGCACCAGGGGGTAGAGCAGGTCCCGCCCCTCGGACGCTCCGTGCTCCTGCTCGTCGTGCAGCACGATCTTGCCGGCCTCGGAGAGCAGCTCCTCATAGTCGCCGCCATGCAGGCCGATGAAGCCGTAGAACAGCGCGCCGCCCCCGCCGCTGGTGAACGCGCCCGCCGCCTTGTGCACCTCCGAGACCTCCGCCAGCTGCCGCCGCCGCGCCTGCTCCCGCAGGCCAAACTCGAACCAGTCGGCGGACGGCGCCTGGGCCACCAGCTCCTGCCACCTGATCCGCTCCCCCGTTATCCCCTCGTAAAGATAGGCCAGCATCCCGTAGTGGCGCAGCTCCTGGTAGTCCTCCTTCACCCGGTCCACCAGGGCCTCGCGTGTCACCGTGTCGTCGGTCTTGTCGACCATGTTCTTGAGGTAGTCGCCGGAGATCTCTCGCAGGTTGCGCGCCTCCCGAGTGATCTGAAACCTGAGCCACCTGGCGTGCTTCTCCAGGGGCCGCGGGGCCTCGAAGAAGGTACGGCTAACCTCCGCCTCGCCCATGCGGAAGCGGGCGACAATGTCCTCAAGCTGCTCGATCCACTCCGTCTGCATCAGCCTTCCTCCTCGTCCTCGCCGACGCCGTAGCTCTTTGGGCGAGTGTAGACCACGGGCGAATCGGAGGCAACCGATGGGCAGTCGGCCCGCCGCCGTCAACCCCTCCATCACAACCCCACCATTCCCGCCCCCACCCGCTGACCCTCCCCACCCCCGCATGCGGCGTACCAACGCGCCAGCACTCTCCCACCCCCACAAGCCGTCGCGCAGCGACCCCCCGGCGCGGAGTGATAGAATACGACACATCCAGGGGGTCCCCGAGCAATGACCACCATACGCTACTGTCCAAGGTGCGCCACCGCGCTGACCGGGAAGCTGGAAGGCGGCCGCGAGCGCCCCGCGTGTCCGGCCGAGGGTTGCGGGTTCATCCACTTCGGCGACTCGTCCATCGGCTGCGGCGCCGTCGTGATGCGCGGCGAGCGGGCGCTTCTCATCCAGCGGGGCATCAACCCCGGCAGGGGTTCGTGGCAGATCCCCGGTGGCTACGTCGAGGCTGACGAAGCCATCCACGCCGCCGTCGAACGGGAGGTGCTGGAGGAGGCCGGGATCATCGCGCGCGTCACGGACGTCGTTGGGTTCAGGCATGCCGCGGGCGTCAACCCGGAGCGGCCCAACGCGAATATCTACATGGTCTTCCGCCTCGAGTCCGTCTCCGGCGAGCCCCGCTTCGACGGCGACGAGACCCTCGGCGCCGGCTACTTCAGCCTCGATGAGATGGCCCAAATGGAGCGCGTCCAGGCCCTCTCCCTGTGGGCCATCCGCCTGGCCATGGCGACGCGGCCCGGCGAAGGCCTCGTGTCCAACATCGCCGCGGACGACCTCAGCCGCCCGGGTTGGTCCCTCTTCGGCATCACTGACGGCGGCTTCAGCGGCTAGCTCGGCTCCCGGCCGTCCTGTCCTGTCGGCTGCGTCGTCTCCTTGACGGCTCACCCTGGACTGGCTAGCATCACCGTCAAACCTGACCCATCGAGGCTGAACATGCTCAAGGACAAGTCCGTCATCGTCACCGGCGCCGCCAAGGGGATCGGGCGCTACATAGCCCACTCCTTCGCCCGGGAGGGCGCCCGCGTCACCGTCGCCGACGTCGACGAAGCGCGCATGCAGCAGACCGTGGCCGAGATCGGAGAGCTGGGCGCCGACGCCCTCGGCGTGCTCACCGACGTTCGCGACGAAGACTCCGTGCGCGCCCTCATGGCCGCCGCCGCCCAACGCTTCGGCGGCATCGACGTCCTCATCAACGACGCCGCCATCGTCCCCCACTTCGCCTGGGGCAGCAATCCCAGGTGGCCCAAGGTCCAGGACATGGACCTGACCTTCTTCTGGGACACGGTCATGGGCGTCGCGCTCAAGGGCACCTTCCTGGCCTCGAAGCACGCCGTCCCCTACATGGAGAGCAGTGGCGGGCACATCGTCAATCTCCACGGCGGGGGCGGTGTGACGCCGGCGGGGGCCCTGGCCTACGCCACCGCCAAGGACTCCCTGGTCACCTTCACCAAGTTCCACGCGGAGGAGGTCCGCGACGCCAACATCTGCGTCGTCATCATCTCCCCAGGCGCCACCATCGCCACGGAGGACGCGCCGGAAGAGGCGCGGGCGCGCCTGGCCAGCCCCGATTTCGCCGGGCCGCGCTTTACCCTGGCAGCCCAGGCGACCATGGAGATGTCCGGCCACCTCTTGGACCTTGAGGACGATAACCTCGTCATCCGCCAATAGCCCGCCCCCCACCGTCATTCCCGCGAAAGCGGGAATCCACGGGGCGGCGGGGCACAGGGGGGGCATCCCCCTCACCCCCTAATGAGACAGGCTCACAAAAACGGCGCCCCCCGGCAAAGGAGGGGCGCCAGTTGGTTGCGCGGGTTGAGGCGCAGGCGGAGCCGTCGCTCCACCCCGCCCGCCGCCCCTACGACACGCCGTACAGCGCGTTCGGATTGTCGATGAGCAGCTTGTCGATGGTGCGCTCCGTGTGCTCCGTGCGGGACCGCAGCGTCGGCACCATGTTGATCTGCGCCGACGGGTCCGACTGCAGGCGGTCCGTCGTTCCCGGCGCGTGGTGTC
Organism: Dehalococcoidia bacterium; assembly: GCA_965197715.1. Taxonomy (GTDB): domain Bacteria; phylum Chloroflexota; class Dehalococcoidia; order Lucifugimonadales; family UBA1127. The sequence continues at coordinate 39,875 of OZ240224.1, read as the reverse complement.
CGTAGTCGGTCCCCACAACGATGTGGTCTTCGCCAATGTAGTTCATCAGGTACGGCAGGTCCTCGCCCGTCTCGTAGGAGACCCAGATGTTGTACTCCTCGAACAGCCGCGGGCCCCAGAACCCCGAGTCCACCCGCGTCGTCCCCGATAGCTGGTACAGCACGAAGGGGATCCATGACGCACCCGTCTCGATGAACCCGAACCGCAGGTCCGGGAACTGCTCTGGGATCTTGTTGGCGACGAGGTTGCGGAACGCCACCAGGGGCGGCAGCCGCCCGTGGGTGAACGTGTGGCTCCGAGTGATGTCCACCAGGTTGTTCAGCGCCGGCGCCCCCTGGCCCTGGTGGACCGCGATGGCCAGGTCCAGCGACTGCGCTTCCTCGTAGACCGGGAAGAAGTAGGGGTCGTCCAGCGTCCGGTCGTCCTCTATGCCCCGGAAGAAGATGCCGCACGCCCCGTGCTCGCGGCCGAACCGGAGCTCCTGGACCGTCGCGTCGATGTCGCGCAGCGGCGGCACCACCACCCACCGGATCCGGCCCTCGGACTGGGCCCACACGTCGGCCATGAACCGGTTGTAGGCCCTGGCGAGGGCAGCCTCGTAGGCCGGGTCGTGGGTCAGGAACGCCAGGAACAGGGTCGGGTAGACCACCTGCGCGTCAACGCCCGTCAGCTTCATGTCCTCGAAGCGCAGCCCCAGGTCCGTCAGCTCCCGCGACTTCACGTCTGCCCGCTGCGCCACGTTCTTCTGCAGCGTGGGCGTGACCAGCCGGTTGCCGCCCCGGCCCGCCGCCTTGGGAAAGATGCTCCCGTCGATCAGCCACATGTGGTCGGACGCCCCGTACAGCGTGTCCTCCGGCACCTCCACGATGACGGGACGGCGGGGCCGCCAATCGGGCTCCAGGTAGTCCCACATCTGCAACGGTTCGGCTATGTGGGTATCCGCATCCAGCACACCAGCCATGTCTCCACCTCCTTCAACCTGCCGCATTGCATCGAATTCGCCCTAACATCGGGCCCTTTTCCGCATTGTACCAGCCTGACGGCCACGGAGAAAGCGCCCGTCTTAGGAAGCTGGGTCATCCGCGTCCCCAATCTCCCCCATCCCGCCTTTCGACGGGATAACGAGACGGCGCGCCGCATTCCACTCCCCGTCATTCCCGCGAACGGAGACCTTTGCGCAACTCCCCGTGGAGAGCGAGGTTGGGAGGGTGAATCAGACCCCGCCAGCCTGTGGCCCCACCCTGGATTCCCGCTTTCGCGGGAATGACGGCGGGGGAGGTGCGGGAATGACGGTTATGCAAAGGTCTCCGAACGCGGGAATCCAAGGGCAGGGCGGCGTCCCCAACCCACCCCGTCGCCACCCCGTAACCCTCCCCTCCGCCTGCCCGTCGCGGCAGCGACTCGCGCCAGCGACTCAGAGGTTGACCCTGGCCTGCTGTTCCGAGGACAGCCTGGGGCCCGCCACGGCGTCGCCCGCGAATATCGCGTCAAGCGCCGTGAGATCGTCGTCCGTCAGCTTCAGGTCGATGGCCTTGACGTTCTCCTCCAGGTGCTTGCGCGACTTCGCCCCGGGTATCGGGACAACGTCCGCGCCCTGGGCCATCAGCCATGCCAGCGCAATCTGTGCCGGTGTGGCAGATTTCTCCCTCGCCAGGGCCTCGATATTCGCCAGGAGCTTGAGGTTGTGCTCGAAGTTCCCCGGCTGCAGGCGCGGCGTGTCCCTCCGGTCCTCCGGGATCTCGCCCGGATCGCGGAACAGCCCGGCCAGAAACCCCCGTCCCAGCGCGGAATAGGCCATGAAGCCCATCCCAAACTCCCGGCACGCCTGGAGGTTGCCGCCCTCCGCGTCCCGCGTCCACAGCGAGTACTCCATCTGCAACGAAGCTATCGGATGCACCCCGTTGGCGCGCCGGATCGACCCGGCGCCGGCCTCGGACAGGGCGATGAAGCGCGCCTTGCCCTGCTCCACGAGTCGCGCCATGGCCCCAGCAGACTCCTCGATTGGGACGTTGGGGTCCACCCGGGACAGGCAGAATACGTCCAGGCACTCGACGTCCAGGCGCCTCAGGCTCTCCTCGCACACCCGCGCGAGGTACTCCGGCGACCCCCCGCCCCGGACCCCGCTCTGGTCGGGCGTCCGGGGGCTGCCGGTCTTCGAGTGGACCACCACACGCTCCCGGCGGCCCTTCAGGGCCCTGGCGATGAGCTCGTGGTTGTGACCGTTGCCGTAGCTCGCCGAGGTATCGAGAAAGTTGATGCCCAGGTCAATCGCCATGTGAATCGTGGCCACGGACTCTTCATCGTCGACGCCCCCCTGGGGGCCCGACATGCGCATGCACCCCAGGCCCATTGGCGAGACCGCCAGGTCCGTCGTCCCAAACGTGCGGTACTCCATCGTCCATCCCCTCTCTAGTCTTGTGCGGCGGCCGGCCGTGACGCCGGTGTGCGCGTCGAAGGCGCGTGTGGGCAGGACGCGGCCAACAGCTACCCCATCCCCGTACCCCCCACCGTCATTCCCGCGAAGGCGGGAATCCAGGGGCGGCGCGGCGGAGTCCCCCGGGGCCGAGCATGGTCCGCCACCCAATCCAGATGAGCGGGGGGCCAGCGGGCCCCGCCACGCTACCCCTTGAGTCTTTCCAGCCAGGCGTCGCTCACCGCGTTTGCGAGGCTCGTGATCGCCTCCTTGTGCGCCTCCCACTCCGCCGCATCCAATACGCAGAACCACTGCTTATCTACCTGTGTGGTAATCGGCGCGTTGGGTGGGTTCTCTTCCTGAAACTGAATGGTCTCCTTGGTGCTGCCGAACTTCTCCTGGCAAAGATACACCGCCGTTGGGTAAAACGTTATGCGAATCCGCTCGCTCCCTTCGAGGCGCACTGAGTGGATGCCGTGTGCCTCTCTTGCTCGCACAAGCTCCGGTAGCCTGAGCGGAGTCATGTAAAAGGTGACTCCCTTAAGGGATGGAGTGGGACTCCCACGGGAGCCCGGCGTTGTCAATGCCCGAATCGCATTCCTCCAGAGTTCGCCTGTGCCCCGTTCCTCGGCAAGCTTAACCAGATCGAGGAGAAGCTCCCCAGTACTGCGTCGCGGGCTTGGCGCGCGCTGCCCACGTTCCTTGAGCCTATCCTGCCGCTCTACCTGCCTCGCCAGGAAGGTACGGCCCTCATGCTCGTAGCCGTGAAAGGTCAGGAGGGCAATGTCGACGCCCTTCTCCTGCAGGTAGCTCACCATGCGGTCTGCCTGGTCGTCAGCGCCCAGACCCACCAGCGCCATCCGTACGGGCGTCAGTGCATCCAGCGGCTTCCCCGACGTGCGCTCGCCGTACCACCCTTCAAAGTCCTCTACCTTGCCGACTCCACCCCTGTCTGAGTTCGCGGTAATGACTTCCTTCAGTGTGTCCACGTCCAGGGATTCCAGGTAGGAGCAGTAGTCGATGACCTGCGCCACCGCGTCGCGTGTGAGGGTGCCCCGCTTCAGCTCGAACACGACCAGGCGTCCGTCCTCATCCACGCCGAGAAGGTCGAGCGCCCCGCCCCCAGCCGGTGTCTGGCGGCCCACCAGCGTCAGATCCGGCATCAGCATGTCCGGATTCCTGACGAGTGTGTCCTCCAGCCCGCGTTCTGTCTCCGTCTGGCTCATCGACGCTACTTCTGTAGCCCCGGACGAACCATCAATCGCCCATATCTTGATCTCATCCGCCATGCCGTACCTCCCCTGCTCCCCAATCTCTGTTCGTACGACACCCGCCAACCAAGGCAGGAACCCAACCCCCCAGCCGACGCGCCAACAAAGAGCGGGGCAGGCGCCCGCACCTGCCCCGCTGCCTCGCTACCTTCCCACTACTTGACTGTCGCGCCAGCGACTAGTTCACGTCCAAGTGGAAGAACTCGATGACGTTCTCGCACACCATCTTGCGCGTCTCTTCCTCCGGCACGCCGCTGAAGTTTCGCTCCAGCACGTCCGCGTCGTTCGGCCACTCCGACTCCTGGTGCGGGAAGTCGCTCGCCCACACCATGTGGTCGACCCCCATGTGGTGGCGCATCTCCACGCCCACCGGGTCTATCTGGAACCCCCACCAGCAGTTCTGCCGCAGGTAGTAGCTCGGCAGCTCCTTCAGCGGCTCGAACCCCAGGCGCTCCTGCGCCCAGTGGATGTGCCGCTTGTACCGCACGTCCGCCATGTCCATGTAGAAGGGCACCCAGCCCGCCTGGTTCTCCGCCCACAGGATGTGCAGGTCCGGGAACCGCTCGAACACGCCGCTCAGCACCATCTGCACCGCGTTCGTCCCCCCTGCCCTCCCGAAGCGCGACACCTGCGCCACCAGGTCCGTGTGCTTGAGCGCCTCCGCGTCCTCCTTCGGGTACTTGAAGAGCGGCCCGGCCCGCTCACCCGTCCGGTCGAAGTCGATGTGCACCGTTATCGGCATGCCCATGTCCAGGGCACGCGTCCAGAACCGGTCGTCCTCCGGCGCCGGGTGGCCGTGGCCGTTGGGAAAGCCGCTCAGCATCACCCCCCGGAGCCCCAGCCGGGCGCAGTACTCCATCTCCGCGATGGCGTCGTCCACGTCCGTGTAGGGCAGCACCCCCAGGCCGATCAGCCGGTCCGGGGCCACCGAGCAATACTCCTCCGCAAGCCAGTCGTTGTACCCCCGCACCGTCGCCCGGTACGCGTCGTCGTCCTTGATGCGCCGCCACATCTTGGGCCCCGATACCTGGTTCGGGTACAGCACCTCCGCGTCCATCCCGCCCCGCTCCAGCTCCTCAAGCCGCTGCTCGGGCGGGCCCGTCCCCGCCATCCCCTCGTACGTGCGGCCGAAGGGCAGCCAGTTGTCCCGCCCCAGGCCCCCGTACAGGTCGAAGGGCACCTCGCGCGGCGCCTCGCCCTCCACCACCCAACCGTCGCCCCCGTTGGGGAGCCGGACCGTGTGCGGCACCTGGTCCCGGTACCGCTCCGGCACCCGGTGCACCCACGCCTTGGAGTCGATCTCCAGGTGCGAGTCTCCCGAAATGACGTGATGCTTCAACTCCATGGTGTGACCTCCACGTGGCTTCGCCGCTACGCTCCGCCGAAGCTGTCCTGCCTTCTGTGTGACAGCCCAATCTTATGCCCTGCCCAACCCCCTGTCCAGCCTATCGACTCGCAAGTCGGCTCGACGCCTGCCCCCTACAAAGCCGTCGCGCAGCGACCCCGCGAACGCGCGAATCCATGGTGGCGGCGCGGCAGGGCGGCGTCCCCCTCCGTCATTCCTGCTCCCTCTCCCGTCTTTCCCGCGAAAGGAGACCTTTGCACAACCGTCACTCCCGCACACACCCACCGTCATTCCCGCGAAAGCGGGAATGACGGTGGGGCTCCAGGCTGGCGGGGTCTGCTTCACCCTCCCAACCGCGCCCTCCACGGGGAGTTACGCAAGGGTCTCCGAAAGCGGGAACCCACGGGGCGCGGTGGCGTGGGGCATCCCCCCATCACAGCCCCCGCCCCAACCCACGCCCACAAGGCCGTCGCGCAGCGACCGCAGGCGACCGACCTTGACACCCCTACCCCTCGACCCTACAATACGCCCCAAGACACCCCCGCTGCCTTCCGCGGAGGCTGGCCCCCGTGCTCAGTGTGCGTGAGAACCACCGCATCGCCCGCGTAGCCCCCGGCACGCCCATGGGCGTGCTCATGCGGCGCTACTGGCACCCCATCGCCGCCACTGCCGAGCTCGACGACAACCCCACCAAGGCCGTGCGCCTCCTCGGCGAAGACCTCGTCCTCTACAAGGACCGCTCCGGCACACTCGGCCTCGTCCAGGAGTCGTGCCCCCACCGCCGCGTGAACCTGCTCTACGGCATCCCCGAGGAGCACGGCATCCGCTGCCCCTACCACGGCTGGCGCTTCGACGAGACCGGCCGCTGCCTCGACATGCCCGCCGAGGCCCCGGACAGCACCTTCAAGGACCGTGTCACCGCCCTCGCCTACCCCGTCGAGGAGCTTGGCGGCCTCATCTTCGCCTACCTCGGCCCGGAGCCCGTGCCCCTGCTGCCCCGCTGGGACATCTTCGTCAAGGAGAACTGCCTCCGCGACGTCGCCTTCACCCTCCTCCCCTGCAACTGGCTCCAGTGCATGGAGAACTCCCTGGACCCCGTCCACCTGGAGTGGCTCCACGGCTGGTTCGCCAAGCACGTCTTCGAGTCGCGCGGCGAGGAGTGCCCCCCATCCTACCTTCCCTTCACGAAGCGGCACCTGAAGATCGGCTTCGACCTCTTCGACTACGGCATCGTCAAGCGCCGCGTCGTCGAGGGAGGCTCCGAGGACGACGACCTCTGGCGCCTCGGTCACCCCATTGTCTTCCCCAACATCCTCCGCACCGGCGGCGGCTCCGGCTGGCCCGAGTTCCAGTATCGCGTCCCCGTGGACGACACCCACACCCTCCAGGTCGCCTACACCTGCTACGACCCCGGCCCCGCCGTGCGCGTCCCGACCCAGGAGACCGTCCCCTTCTACGACGCGCCCCTCAGGGACGAGGACGGACGCCACGCCACCTACTACACCGTCGGCCAGGACTTCATGGCCTGGTCCACCCAGGGACCCATCGCCGAGCGCCACCTCGAACGCCTCGCGGAGTCCGACAAGGGCATCATCCTCTACCGCCGCCTGCTCCGCGACCAGATGGAGCGCGTCGCCGAGGGCGTCGACCCCATGTGCGTCTTCCGCGACCCCGCGCGGAACGTGCGCATAGACTTGGAGTCGGAGGCCACCTTCTACGGCAGGCGCCGCCGCACCGGCGCAGCACAGTACACAGCCCAGGGCTTCAGCCCCATCATCCAGCTCGTTGAGGAGCTCTTCAGTCAGGCGGCGGACGCCGCCGAAAAGGCCCGGACATAGCCGGGTTTCACACACCGGCCCACGCCGGGAACCACAACACGCAGGGAGGACGCAAGATGACCACGACACCACAGCCGGACTACTACCGGGAGGCCGACCCGGACCTCGTCCCCACCTACTACCAGCGCGACCCATACACCGAGTTCATCCGCAGCGAGGGCGTGCCCATCCTGGAAGAGTACAGCGTGGACTGCATCAACTGCCAGGTCGAACCCTGGCCCCGCCTCGGCGGCCGCGGCGCATACATTCACCTCGCGGGCAAGGGCGACTTCCTCAGCGCCTACGTCGCCGAGATCGAACCCGGCGGTCAGCTCAACGTCGAGCAACACCTCTACGACGAATACATCCACGTCGTCTCCGGCCGCGGCGCCACCACCATCGAGCTCCCCAGCGGCGCCAAGCACACCTTCGAGTGGAGCGCCGGCGCGGCCTTCGGCATCCCCCTCAACACCAAGCACCAGCACTTCAACGGCTCCGGCACGGAGACCGCCCGCTTCGCCGCCGTCACCAACCAGCTCACGATGATGAACCTCTTCCACGACACCGACTTCATCTTCGACAACCCCCGCGTCTTCCACGATCGCATCGGCGACGAGCGTTACTTCCGCGGTGAGGGCGACTTCCAGCCCGTCCGCGCCGGTCAGCACATCTGGGCCACCAACTTTGTCCCCGACCTCGTCAACTTCAAGCTCCCCAACTGGCACGAGCGCGGCGCAGGCGGCAACATGATCAACTTCAACTTCGCCGACAGCCCCCTCTCATGCCACATCTCGGAGTTCCCCCAGGGCACCTACAAGAAGGCCCACCGCCACGACGCCGGCGCTCACATCTTCTGCGCCACCGGCCAGGGTTACAGCCTCCTCTGGCTCGAGGGCCAAGACCCCATCGACACCATCCGCGTCGACTGGTGGCCCGGCGTCCTCTTCGCACCCCCGGACGGCCCCACCTATCACCAGCACTTCAACACGGCCCATGCCCCCTCCCGCTATCTTGTCTTCGGCTTCGGCGGCCGCCGCTACCCCGTCTTCGAGGGCCGGCGCAAGGCCTTCCAGCGCGCTGACGTCTCCATCAAGGAGGGAGGCATCCAGGTCGAGTATGAGGACGAGGACCCCCGCATCCTGGGGTACTACGAGCAGCAGTGCGCCAAGAACGACGTCGCCCCCGTCATGCGGGACTACCTGAAGGAGAAGCACGGCATCGTCCGCTAGCCGCGGCAGTGCCCAAGACTTGAAGCGATAGCCTGTAGGGGCGATGGTCCATCGCCCCTACAGCTTTCCCGCCTGCCATGTCCATCGATGCCGCCCACGGGAGGGAGTTGCGCCATGCCCAATGCCCACGTGAACGGAGTCGACCTCCACTACGAGGTCACCGGCTCCGGCTTCCCCCTGGTCCTCAGCCATGAGTTCGCCGGCAGCTTCGAAAGCTGGGAGCAGCAGGTCCAGTTCTTCTCCCGCCGATACCAGGTCATCGCCTACAACCACCGCGGCTACCCGCCCTCGGACGTGCCCCAGGACCCGGACGCCTACAGCCAGGACCACCTCGTGGAGGACCTCTACCAGCTCCTGCGCAGCCTGGACATCCCCAGGGCCTACGTCTGCGGCCTGTCCATGGGCGGCGGCGTCGCCCTCAACTTTGGCATCGCCCACCCGGAGATGGCCGCGGCCCTCGTCGTCGCCGGCGCCGGCAGCGGCACCACCCAGCGTGAGCGCTTCCAGCGAGAGGTCGAGGCCATGGCCCAACGCATGCTCGATGAGGGCATGCCCGCCGTCGCCGAGGTCTACGGGCGCGGCCCCACCCGCCTCCCCTTCATGCGCAAGAACCCCCGGGGCTGGGAGGAGTTCCGGCGGCTCCTGGCAACCCACTCCGCCACCGGCTCCGCCCACACCTTCCGCGGCGTCCAGCTCAAGCGCAAGACCATCTACCAGCTCCAGGACGATCTGGAGAAGCTGCGCATCCCCACCCTCATCATCGTCGGCGACGAGGATGAGCCATGCATCGAGCCCGGCGTGTTCCTGAAGCGGCATATCTCCAGCTCGGGCCTCGTCTTCTTCCCCCAGACCGGCCACACCGTCAACCTGGAAGAGCCGGACCTCTTCAATCGGACCGTGCTTGACTTCCTCACCGCCGTTGAAGCCGGTAAGTGGGCCTCCCGCGACATCTCGGGCGACCTCGGCTACATGGTGCCCCCGGACCAGGCGGCCCCCGCCCCCTGAACGCCGCCCCCACCCGGCGGCCCAAGGCTTGGCGGACGCCTCGTGTACCCTGTACGACGGGACAGTCGACCCGCCCCGGCCCATCTAGGAGGAGAACCGTGCTGCGTTCCTTGCGGGGCAAGAGCCCCCAGGTCCACCCCGGCGCATTCGTCAGCGAAGCCGCTTACGTCGTCGGCGACGTCGAAATCGGAGCCAACGTCAACGTCTGGCCCGGCGTCGTCATTCGCGGCGACACTGGCCATCTCGTCATCGGCGAGAACACCTGCGTCCAGGACAACAGCACCGTCCACTCGGAGGGCGACGCGCACATCGGCCCCAACGTCGCCATCGGCCATAACGTCCTCTGTCACGCGGACAAGGTCGGCCAGTTCGTCCTTATCGGCAACGGGGCGATCGTCAACGGCTGGGTGGAGATCGGCGACTACTGCATCATCGCCAGCGGCGCCGTCGTGCTGGAGCACACCAAGATCCCGCCCCACTCCCTGGTCGTCGGCGTCCCCGCCCAGGTGAAGGCGCAGCTCACCGACGATCACGTAGCCCGCATCAAGACGACGCTGGAGCACTACGTCGAGCGGGGCCAGCTCTACAGGGCCGAGGGCCGGGGCGACGTCACCATCCAGGACGGTTGATCATCGCTCCCAGTCCCGTCGCTCCACCCTCTCCGTAGGACCGCCTCTTACAAAGCCGTCGCGCAGTGACCGCCAGCGACCCTACAGCGCCAGACGCATCACGTGCCGCCGGCTGCCCGCTGTCCCCACCCTCCGGAACCCTGCTGTCTCGAACCAGGACGTGAGCCCCATGAAGCGATAGCTCGGTGAGTCCGGCGCTACCGGGTACGCCTCCACGACACTGGCGCCCCTGGCCCTGGCGAGGGCTACCGCTGCCTCGATGAGGCGGTGCGCCAGCCCCTGTCCTCGGACCGGGCGCGCGACAAAGAAGCAGACCACGGACCAGACACTCTCAGCCGTCCCGGCAGCCTCGGGCGCGCCGCCCAGGTTGCGGTACGTCGGCCGGGGCGCAATCGAGCACCATGCCGCGGGCTCGCCGTCGCGGTAGCCCAGGATGCCCACCGGCGCGCCCGATTGCACCCGCTGCGCCAGCGCCTCCTTCTTCGCGCCCGCGACTCTGCGCCTGCTCCCCGGCATCGCCCGCCAAAGCATGCACCAGCAGTACTTCGGGCCTCCCCGCGACTCGAAGAGCCGCTCGAGGTCCGGCCAACGCTCCGCGTCAACCTCGCGGAACTCCCAGTCCGTGCCGCTCGCAACCATCCGTGCGCTCCCGGGACCAAACGACCGGCTCCCCTCAACCCTCTCCCCGCAAGGCCGTCGCGCCAGCGACCCGGCGCGCCAGTGGCCTCCACACATGCGGCAATCCCACCCCCACCTCCCCTCAACCCTCTCCCCACCAGGCCGTCGCGCCAGCGACCCTACATGCGGTCCGGCGCGCCCATTCCCATGAGGCCCAGGCAGCGGGCTAGCACCAGCTGCGTCGCCTGCACCAGCTTCAGCCGAGCGGCAGTGAGCGCATTGTCGTCCGTGATGACACGGCAACGGTCGTAGAACCAGTGGAAGGCCGTCGCCAGGTCCAGGGCGTAGTGGGGCAGATGATGCGGCTCCAGCCGCCGCGCCATCGTCTCCACCAGCTCCGGCAGCAGCAGCAGCCGGCGGACCAGCTCCAGCTCCTCGGGCGCTTCCAACAGCCGGGCGTCCCCTTCCCCGTGGCCGATGCCCCGCTCGGCGGCCGTGCGCAGAATCCCCGCGATTCGGGCGTGGGCGTACTGCACGTAGTACACCGGGTTCTCCTGCGATTCCCTCGTGGCCAGCTCCAGGTCGAAGTCCATCTGGGCCTCCGGCGACCGCGCCAAGAAGAAATAGCGGCACGCGTCCGAGCCCACCTCCTCGACCAGCTCGCGCAGCGTCACCAGCTCCCCCGTGCGCTTGGAAGCCCGCACCGTCTCATCGCCCCGCTTCAGCGTCACCAGCTGGCCGATGAGGATGGTGAGCCGGGCCGGGTCAACCCCCAGCGCCGCCGCCGCCGCCTTCATCCGCGGCACGTGGCCCTGGTGGTCGGCCCCCCAGATGTCGATGACGTGATCGAACCCCCGCACCAGAAACTTGTTGTAGTGGTAGGCGATGTCTGACGCAAAGTACGTCGGCGCGCCCGTGCTCCGGACCAACACGCTGTCCCTGTCCTGGCCCAGCTCCGCCGATGCGAACCACGTCGCCCCTTCCCGCTCCGTCAGGTAGCCGCGCTCCCTGAGGAGCTCCATGACCCGCTGGTACGTCGCGTCGTCGTAGAGGCCCCGTTCGCTGAACCACGAGTCAAACTCCACCCCAATGAGCTCCAGGTCCTCCCGGATCGCCCGGAGCATGCGCTGGAGCCCCCATGCTCCCAGCTCCGACACGGCCGCGTCCTCCGGCCCGTCGACGTGGCGGTCTCCGAATTCGGCCCGCGCCTCCTGGCCCAGATCCACAACGTATGCGCCCTGGTACCCGTTCGCGGGCACCTCCGCCTCCCGCCCGAAGGCTTGCTTGTAGCGCGCCAGAATGGAGCGGTAGAAGGCGTCCATCTGGCTTCCGGCGTCGTTGATATAATATTCGCATGCCACCCCGTACCCCGCGGCGCCAAGAACGTTCGCCAGCGCGCTGCCCAGCACCGCCCACCGGGCCGCGCCGACGTGCAGCGGCCCCGTCGGGTTCACGCTCACGAACTCCACCTGGACCCGCTTTCCACCGCCGACGTCCACGTTGCCGTAGCCCTGCCCCGCCCTCAGTATCGAGTCCACCTGCCCGCGGAGCCAGCTATGATCCAGCGTGAAGTTGATGAACCCCGGCGCCGTCACCTCGACCTTCCCCAGCTCCTCGCCGCGGTAGATCAGGGGCGCCAGCCGCTGTGCGATGTCCATCGGGTTCATCGACAGGGGACGCGCCAGCTTCAGCGCCAGGCTCGTCGAGTACTCGCCGTGCTCCGGGTTCTGCGGACGCTCCACCGCCGTGTCGGGCAGCGGCGCCGGCGGCAGAAGCCCCTCTTTTTGGGCCTCCTCGAAGGCTTGCGCCACTCGTGATGTAATGGTCTCGCGCAGGGTCATGTGGACTCAACCTGACCTGGGAATCGGCAAAGACCTATTGTAGCGGAACCCGCCCTTCCCGTGCACCCGCCTACACTCCCGGCTGGCCGCCCGTCCCCTACGAGCCGTCGCGCCCGCGACCGCCTACGACTCCCCCGCCACCTCCACCTCCACCCTAGACGCCAGCTCCGCGAGCCCGCGGTGCTCCGGCATCTCCAGCCCGGGGTCGCGCGCCAGCAGCCGCCCGGCCTCCTCGCGGGCCTGCGTCAGCAGCTCCACGTCGGACAGTCGCGCCAGCTTCAGGTCGGGCAGCCCGCTCTGCCGCGTCCCGAAGATCTCCCCCGGCCCCCGCAGCCGCAGGTCCTCGTCCGCCAGCCGGAACCCGTCCGCCTCCCGCTCCATCAGCGACAGGCGCTCCTGGGCGTCGGGCGACGGGTCGTCCGCCATCAGGATGCAGTAGCTGGCGTGCTCGCCCCGGCCCACGCGGCCACGAAACTGGTGGAGCTCCGAGAGGCCGAACCTGTCCGCCCCATCGATCAGCATCACCGACGCGTTCGGGATGTCCACCCCCACCTCCACCACCGGCGTGGATACCAGGACGTCCAGCTCCCGGTCTCGAAACTGCCGCATCACCTCGTCCTTCTCCGCCGCCCGCATCCGCCCGTGCAGCAGCCCCACGCGCAGCTGCGGGTACACCTCCTCAGAGAGTCGACGGTGCTCTTCCTGCGCAGCCCTCGTCTGCAGCGCCTCCGACTCCTGGATCAGCGGGCAGACCACAAAGGCCTGCCTCCCCTCCTCCACCTGCTTCCGGACAAAGTCGTAGGCCGTGCTGCGCTGGTCCGGCCGCGCCCACCGCGTCCGCACCGGCCGCCGGCCCGCCGGCAGCTCGTCGATGACCGAGATGTCGAGGTCCCCGTACAGCGTCAGCGCCAGACTCCGGGGGATGGGCGTCGCCGTCATGCTCAGCACGTGCGGGCGGTGGCCCTTCTCGCCCAGTAGCCGGCGCTGCACCACCCCGAAGCGGTGCTGCTCATCCACTACCGTCAGCGCCAGCCGTGCAAACCCAATCTCGCTCTGAATCAGGGCGTGCGTCCCCACCAGAACGTCGAGCGCGTGGCTCTCCAGCCGCTCACGGATCTCCCGCTTCTCCCGTGGCTTGAGCCTGCCCGTGAGAAAGCCAAAGACCACGGGCTTATGTATCGGGTCCACGTACACCGCGAGAATCTGAGGTTCCCTCACCGGCTTGCTGAACCCCTCCAAGAGCCGGGAGAAGGTCTGGAAGTGCTGCTCCGCCAGGATCTCCGTGGGCGCCATGATGGCCGACTGCTGGCCGTGCGCCGCCGCCGTCAGAAGCGCGGCCAGCGCTACTACCGTCTTGCCGCTTCCCACCTCGCCCTGAAGCAGCCGCGCCATGGGCCGGGGCCCCGCCATGTCCCGCAGCACCTCTTCCAGGCACCGCTGCTGCGCCCCCGTCAGCGAGAACGGCAGCGCCCCAACGAAGGCGTCCAGCACCTCCCGGTCCGTGGGGATAGGCGTGCCCGTGTTCTGCTCCTGCCATCGCTGTTTCCGCGACAGCAGGGCAAGCTGCGTCACGAACAGCTCATCGAAGACCAGCCGGCGCCGCGCAGCGTCGCGCATCCCGTCGTCCGCGGGGTAGTGGTAGCTCGGCAGCGCCTCCGGCAGCGGCATCAGTCCCTGGCGGCGCCTCGGCTCCTCTGGCAGGACCTCCGCCACGACACGGCCCCAGCCCTCCAGCGCCGCGCGCACCGCCCGGCGAATCGTCCGCTGAGTAAGGCCCTCCGTCGCCGGGTACACCGGCGCCAGCCGCCCCGGCGCAAAGGCCTCGTCCCCCTCGGCGACCACCTCGTAGGCCGTCGCATCCAGTGTGCGCTGCCCTCGGAAGAAGCTCACGCGCCCAGTCACCATCACCCGGTCGTTGGCCTTCAGGGTCCGTGCGACGAAGGGCTGGTTGAACCACAGGACCCGGATGTTGCCCGTGTCGTCGCCGATGATCGCCTCGGTGGCCTGCATCCTCCCCGCCCCGAGCTTGACGACCCCGCACTCCCACACCATGCCAACCACCGCCTGCTCCTCGTCCGGCGACAGGTCCCGCACCGGCGTCATGGTCACGTGCCGCCGCGGGAAGTGGTACAGCAGGTCCCGCACCGTCGCCACGCCCAGGTTCTCCAGCTTCGCCGCGATGCCCGGACCCACACCCGGCACCCTGGTCGTGGGCGTGTCCAGCGAAGGGCCCGTCGTGGGGCTCTCCGGCGCGGGTCGAGGCGGACGGCTCGCCGCCCCCTTCTTCGCCGCGGCCTTGGCAGGCCGGCGCCCCGTCGATGCAGGGGCAGCGGCGCCCTCTTCAAGGCCCTCCAGGATGTGGCGCGCCCAGATCTCCCGCTGCGAAGGCGTCAGCTGCCGGTACCCTCGATGCTTGGCCCCGCCGCTCTGCCCCGCCTCCCGGTACGCCCCGCCGACGATGCCCGCCAGCGCCTTCAGCGACTGCTCGTCGCCGCCCGCCTCCATCTCCCTGCGCCACTGCGCCAGGAACTCGTCGAGCCCCCCGATCACGGCCCGGTCCTCGAAGCCGAGCTTGACCTCCTGCTCCAAGATGCGCCGGAACGCGTCCATCTTGACGTGCGGTGCTGCCCTGTTTGGTGTAGTCATGGCACGGCCCCCTGCGATTCAAGACCATGATACCCCCGATGGCCCACCGGCCCCTAGCGTAGAAGTGACGCCCACGATGATCCAGTCGGCCGCGGCCTTCTCACCCCGCCGCCCCCTTGACATCGTGGGCCTGGACCAGCCGTCCGTGCTTGCCGCTCCTCTACGCCCGATATATCCTGGGAGGAGCAGCCCTGCACCCGGCCGCGGCACGCTCCGCCGTGGCTGAGCGTCCCAGGGCCTTCGCCGGAAGCCCTCCCGCTCAGGGCGCCGCTGCTCGGACGGACCCCAGAGGTGGAACCCTTGGCCCAACCCAGTCTCGTCGATAGCCTGCAGACGCACGTCTCCAACCCGCTGGACGCCGCCATAGGCCAGCGCCGATGGCTCGCGGCCGTCATCGGCGAGCAGCCCTCGGCCTACTCCAAGAGCCCCGTCATGTGGAACCGGGCCTTTCACGCCCTCAACCTTGACGCCGCCTACATTCCCCTTGACGTCGCCCCCGCCCGCTTGAAGCACCTGGTGGCGGCCATTCGCGCCAACCCGCAGATCGCCGGCTTCAACGTCACCGTTCCCCACAAGATGAGCGTCATGGAGCACCTGGACCGGGTGGACCCCAGGGCAGCTCTCATCGGTGCCGTGAACACCGTGGCCCGCGACCCGGAAGGACGGCTGGTCGGCTACAACACAGACGCCCAGGGCGGCATGGACAGCCTCACCAAGCGGCTCCCCGGTCTGGCCCAGCCCATCGTTGACGATCTCGCCGGTCGCCGTGTGCTGCTCCTCGGCGCCGGTGGGGCCGGGCGTGCCATGGCCTTTGCCCTGGCGGAGGCCGTCGGACCCAGGGGTCGCCTCACCGTCGCCAACCGCGACGTGCCCCGGGCCCAGGAGCTCGCCTCCGTTGTCAGCAACGCCTACGGCAACGCCGATGCACTCTCGGAGGGCGAAGTTAGGGACGTTGTCCCGCAGGCGAGCCTCGTCGTCAACGCCACGACCAAAGGGCAATCGGGCCTCCGCCGCAGTCCATTGGACCGCGTCACCTGCCTGGAGCCCTACTCATCCCTGGCCCCGGCCAACCCCGCCACCGTCGATGAGCAGGACGTCCGCGACGAAGCCTCCTTCTACCGCCTCTGGTACTGGGCCTCCATGGGCGACATCCAACGCAACCTCCGCGACTCCAACTGGATCATACTCACCGCAGCCCAGGATGCCGCCTTCTTCGACCTCGTCTACTCACCCCTGGAGACCCCCCTCCTCGCCCAGGCGCGATTGACCGGGCACGCGACCCTCAACGGCAGGGGCATGATCATCGCCCAGGCCGCCGACAGCCTCGTCAACCGAGTCATGACTCGCCAGCTCCAGGACGCCGGCCTGGACCCGCAGGCTGTCTACCCCGCCGTCTTCGACGCCATGGCCACCGCCTGGTAGTCCCGCGCTCCCTTCCGTCATGCCCGCGAAGGCGGGCATCAAGGGTGGCGGGGGTGCGGGGGGCGCCCTCCCTTGCACGCCCCGCGCCCTCCACGAAGAGTTACGCAAAGGTCTCCGTAGGCAGGGGCGGGCATCCAGGGTGGCAGCGGCGGCCACTCCCGATGGACGTAAGCATCCCGTGATAGGATGGGTTGAGATGCTGGCGTCGCGATTCACAGACCGACAGAGGCGGTGAGCCAGGAAACGACTGTTTACGGCGAGCGTATGCAAGGAAGGGGACTGGTACGTAGCTCAGGCGCTAGAGGCTGATGTTGCCAGCCAGGGTCAAACCGTCGATGGCGCGCTCGCCAATCTCCGCGAGGCATTGGAGCTCCACTTGGAGCCGCCCGCCCCTACAGCGGCGCCTCAGATCCGCTGCATCGAGGTAGATGTTGCCGACGGTTAGGCCCCTCCCCTAGCGGGAGGTCGCCCGCAAGCTCGTTGCTGCGGGGTTTGTGGCAATCACGCAAAGGTGCAGCCATGTCAAGTTTATCAAGGAAAGTGACGAGGGAATGTACACGGCAATGGTGCCGCGGCATGCGACAGTGGCTGTTGGCACGCTGCGCAGCATAGTGCGGCAGGCAGGACTGCTTTCCAAGAGTTCGAGGACCTATGACATAGCCATCGTCCTCACCCCATCCAATCCGGTAGAGGAGGGTTGTGTGCCCCTCCGTTCGCCTTCCCCCTTCCCTCCTTACAGTAAGACCCTCCATACCCATTGCTCGATCGACACCAAAAACTGCGGTATTCGTGGGCCGTCGACTTGGAGGCAGCGAACGGACACGCTCGCATCACCTAGTTTGTGCAGCGCACCAGATCAGCCACCTAGCGCAGGACGGTCTCGTTAGCAGGTTCGAGTCTCGGCAGGTGGACCTTAGTCTGGACAAGAAGATGCTTCAGGACGTGCTCCGAAAAAAGTCCTGAGCCTGCTCAGCGTAAACTCCACGCGGAGTACCTGCAAGAGGCCTATGTGGTGAGTGAACGGCGAGCGTGTGCGGTGGTGAGCCTGGGGAGATCCACCTACAGGTACCGGAGGGTGGCAGCTGAAAAGGCTGCATTGCGAATGTGGATTCGGGATCTGGCGACAGCCCGGGTGAGCTATGGGTATCGTCGCATCCATGTCCTGCTTCAAAGGGAGGGCTGGCGAGTGAACCACAAACGGGTCTATCGATTGTACCGGTTGGAGGGGTTGCTGATACGCCCCAAGAAGCCAAGGCGGCATGTCTCTTGCCAGAGGCGAGAGATCAGGCCCATGGCTAGTTACCGGAATGAGCGCTGGAGCGTGGACTTCATGTCTGACGAGCTCTTCGATGGCCGGCGCGTCCGGCTCTCAACGTTAGTGGATCACTTTACTCGTGAGAATCTGGCCATCGAGGTGGACGGCAGTCTGGGTGGATACCGGGTGGTGGGTGTGCTTGCACGCCTGGCTTTAGAGGGACGCGTACCCAACACCATTGCAGTGGACAACGGACCTGAGTTCACATCCAGGGCCTTGGACCAGTGGGTCTACCTGAATGGGGTGTGTTGGACTTCAGTAGGCCAGGAAAGCCCACGGACAACGCCCTCATCGAGGCTTTCAATGCCAGGGTTCGCCAGGAATGCTTGAATGAGAACTGGTTCCTGTCCCTTGAGGACGCCAAAGAGAAGATCGAAGCCTGGCGGCAGTACTATAGTGAAGATCGGCCACATGGAGCACTGGGGAACCTGGCTCCAGAGGTGTTTGCCTTGGCGACTACTCTGGGATCGAAATAGCCCACAAGACTCGCATAAACCTTGGTACAAAGAATGGGGAAGGACCAACGCCGGTCGGATTCTAGGAATCCTTGGACCTGATCCGGGGGCAGGTCACGACAATGGCCCGAGCTACGTCTCAAGAGCCTTCAGGGACTACTTGGGCATGGTGGGCATCAAGCACATTCTGGCGGCGCCCTTCCACCCTCAGACTAACGCCAAGTTGGAGCGCTACCACCAGACGCTGAAGCGCGACATAAACCAGGTGCCCTATGAGTTGCCCGCCGACCTCGAGGCAGCTACCGTGGCCTGCGTCAGCTACAACAACTACCGGCGCTATCACAAGGCCCTGGGCAACGTGACACCGTCAGATGTGCTCAAGGGAAGGCGGCAGGAAATCCTCCAACGCAGGAAGGAGGTGCAGGCTCAAACGATCCAATGGCGAAGACGCTACAACAAGGCCCTCAGGGAGCTCACCAGACCTCCATCCGACTCCTGATCTCTCGGGCCTCAAAGTGTCCCATTCTTGCCGGTTGCTAACATACTCTCGAGTTTTCTACACCTCAGATGTGTTCCATTATCGCTGACGGTCTACAGACCGCGTCCTAGGCTGAGCTTGTTGAACCAGCAATAGGTCTCGGGCTCAGAACCTCCTGCGAATTTGCTATGACACAGGGCAGAGTTCAAGTTCGTGGCCCTGATCCATTGGCGTACAGGGAGCTTCCTCGTGTGAGTTGGCGGACCAGAGCGCGCGGGAAAGAGTCTTGACTTTCCGTTAGGGCACTCTTGGACAAATGGTAGTCTAGCGAAAATGGAGCGTTCGTGTGGAGGCTTCTGGGAGAGCAGCCCAACTCGTCTGGCCAATACACACAATGCGGGGCTTGGGAGAAGTTCCAGACCCCGTATGCTGCTAATGCTCCAGTCTATCCGAGCGGCAAAGCAGGCTGTTCACCATAGCTTGAAGAAGTGGCGGGGGTTGCCACCCAGGACCGCTTCCACGCCGGGATCTTGAGACAATGACGTACTTAACTTGGAGGAAGTGTATCTCCTGCTGCCTCCCTCTATCCACCTGCCCCCGGGAACACGGCGAGGAGACCACCATCAACGCGCAGGTCTTCGCCGGTGATGAAGTCCGAATTAGGCGAGACTAGGAACAGGACCGCTTGGGCCTGGTCTTCAGGGCGGCCCCATCGGCCTCTAAGGATGGCACTAGGGTTGGGGGGTGGGCCTTCCTCTCGGGACGGCCCACCGGCGACGGGAGTGCCCGTCTGGGTTGGTGTGACCGAGTTCACGCGGATCCCGTGGGGCGCCAGTCCAGCTGCCATGGATCGCGTGAGGTTGAGGACGCCTCCCTTGGCGGTTGCATAGGCAATGGCGCCCCGGCCCCCACGGTGACCAGAGGTAGAACAGAAGTTGACGATAGCTCCCCCTTGTCCCTGCTCCACCATCTGCTTTGCCGCATACTGACTGCATAGGAAGGTGCCGGTTAGAATAACTTCCAAGACCCGATGCCAGACGTCCAGTTGGGTGTCCAGCAAGCCTTCCCTATGAGTGATGGCTGCGTTGTTCACCAGGATGTGGACCCCGCCGAAGGTGCGCACGGCGGTGTCTACCGCGTTCTGCACGTCAGCCGGATTGGTAATATCTGCTGCGACTGCCGTCGCTGCGCCACCGCCCTCGATGATCTGGGCAGCAGTAGCCTCGGCCCTTTGGTGCTGCAGGTCTAGACATACCACTTTGGCCCCATTGGCGGCTAGGGTGCGTGCAATCTCTCCCCCAATGTTGGGACCGGTCCCGGTGACTATGGCCACCCGATCGTCAAGCAACATGATTCACCTCAACCTCTTGCCCGGGAACGCTACGTTTACGCAGTCACTATTGGTTGCTTCTTTCGCCTACTTCAACCACATGTTTTCCATCATGATGGCCCAGTCCTGACTGCAGCAATAGTCCATGTTGAGCCGCGCCTGGCCAATTTCAGTGTTGACGCTGGTGAACAGGTGGATCCGATAGGCTCTGTCAACGGCCAAGACTTGCATCTGGTGAGCCAGCTTCTCCCGCTCAGTGTCGTCGATGCTCACGGTAAAGCGCTCGTACAACGCATCGTACTCTGGATCGTTGACCAGGCTGCGGTTGTACCTGCCGCCCAGCGTAGAGTGGAAGCCGTTTAGACCGGCGCCACTTTCCAATCCAGAGAAGACAGCGGATGTAATGCCCATTCTACCTTCAGGTAACTTGCCCGAGACCACCGTCTCCAGCCAGCGGGCCCTTTCCATTAGATTCACCTTGGCCCGGATACCAACGTCCGTCAGCATCTGTGAGACGGCCTCATAGACGAGCAGGGAGGGGTAGGGATACGAGTTCACAGCATCGATCTGGGTATCAAACCCGTCCTGGTATCCCGCCTGGGCCAGAAGCTGCCTGGCCTTCGCTTGGTTATACGTTAGGACCTCTTGCGCCTCTGAAGGCATCTGCGCGATAGGCAGTTCGTACTGCTTGTTGGGCGGGAAAAGGCCCTTGGGTTTGCCGCGTCCGTTGAAGAAGGCATCCATCAATCCCTGACGGTCGATAGCCATGTTGGCCGCCCGACGTACCAGCACGTTGTCGAACGGAGGGGTCGCATTGTTCATCCATACGACGCCGAGATTGATTCCTTCCTGACCCTCGCAATTGAATACCTGGATGCCGTCCACGCTTCCAAGGTTCTTGGCAGTCTGCTCAGTGGCGGCGCCGGAGATGTAATCGAGTTTGCCACTACGAAACATTGATTCCATCGTAGCGAAGTCGTCAGTCAGGATATACTCCACTCGATCGACATAGGGTCTATCCTCAATGAAGTAGTCGGGGTTACGTTCGAAGATATACTTCACACCCGGCTCCCATTTTTGGAAGATATAGGGTCCGCTGCCGACGAAGGAAGTGGCCGGGTCTTGCCATCCATGGGTCTCCTCGCCGGTCAAAAGCTCCTCTGGAATGATCATTGGATCGGTGCTGCTTCCCGCGAAGTATTCCGAGATCATGGTGAGGAAGGGTTTGGCTAGATGCACTCTAACGGTGTACTGGTCCACAGGCTCTACCGATTCAATCGTTTTGGTAAATGGCTTAGTGAACTTGTCATTCGCCTTGTACCAGTTGAGGGTGGCAACCAGGTCCGCGGCTACGACCTCCCTACCGTTCACCGGTGGGCGGTTCTGGAACCGCATGTTCTTCTTCAGGGTAAACTCGGCAGTAGTGGTGTCTACCATACGCCAACTCTCCACAGCTCTGGGATAGAACTGGGTGTCGTTGCAGTGTTCAGGTGAAGCTGGATTTGCCCGCTGGAAGAGCGAGACGAAGCTCATCGACCTGCTTTCAGTCAATGGGTGGTAGTTGTTGTCTACCAGCCTCCAGCTTGGAGGATCGGTTCGCACGTGGACCAGTACAGTTCCACCCTGTTTGGGTGTCATGGCCGCCTGGGGGACAGAAGTCGGGGCTACTTCGGGTGCTGCTGACTCCGCTGGAGCTGCCGGAGCTGCAGCGGGAGCCGGGGCCCCCGTTGTCTCATCCTCAGCGTCGCCTCCCGCACATGCCCCGGTTAGCAGCGCAACCGTTGCAACCGCAGTAGCGAAGAACGTCGCCTTTCGTGCCACAGCACTGACATTCATGCTCGCCTCCAAACGCGAAGATAGTCTGATCGTGTAATGATGAATCCTCTCGCCAAGTGGATACTAGAAGGGGCGTTTGGAAAAGTCAAGTGACCTGCCCCCGATATTTGTACCACCCTTTATGTTAGTCCGACAAGGACAGGGAGAGACGTGGCAGGCAGAAAGGTCTCGGGTGCCGGCGGCCTGTAGCCCAGAGAGCTGTGAGGTCTGATCCGGTTGTAGGTCTGCCTGTACCGGTCGGCTAGCACCCTCATCTCCAACAGCGTGTAGAAGACCTCCCTGTCCAGCAACTCTTCCCTTAGCTTCCCGTTGAAGCTCTCGATGTAGCCGTTCTCCCACGGCGACCCGGGCTCGATATAGAACGTCCTCGATCCCACTCTGCCAAGCCACTCACGCACAGCCCTGGCTGTAAACTCGGGTCCATTATCCGAGCGGACGTTGTCGCGCACTCCCCTGGCCAACATCAACTCGGCGAGCGTCTCTATCACATCGGCAGACCGGATGCTGCGGGCAGCCCTCATTGCCAGACACTCCCTGGTGTACTCGTCCATGACGGTCAGCAGCCGCATCCCTCTGCCGTTCCTGGTCCTGCTCTGCACGAAATCGTACGCCCACACGTGGTCCTTCCACTTCGGCCGCAGGCGGACACAGGAGCCATCATTGAGCCACAGATGTCCTCTCTTTGGCTGCTTTGCAGGCACCTTCAGCCCCTCCCGTCGCCATATCCTCTCGACCCGTTTGTGGTTCACCCGCCAGCCGCGATGTCTCAGAAGGGCGGTGACCCTCCGGTAGCCGTACCTGCCGAACTGGCTGGCCAGCTCCACCATGTCCTCGGTCAGCGCCTTCTCATTCCTCGCAGGTCTCGGCCCGTAGCGCTGTGTGGACCGAGGATGGCGAAAGATGGCGAAGCACTCTGCAGGCACGTCGCTCGGAGACGCCAAGAGTATCCACCACGTGGTCGACGCACCTGCGGCGACGGGAAGGGCTCAGAAGTTTCCCTCCACAGCCTACCTCAGTATCTGCTTGTCCAGCGTCAGGTCGGCCACCGCTCTCCTCAGGCGCCTGGCCTGGTCAATCCTGAGGCCTCCGTACTCGGTGCGCCACCGGTAGAAGGTCTGCTGGGTCACGCCTATCCGACGGGCGGTCTCGGCGACTGTGTTGTCCTCAGCTATCGCTACCTCCGCCTCTCGCAGCTTGTTGATCACCTGCTCCGGTGTATGCCTTCTCCTGGCCAATCGCCTCCCCTTTCGCCTCCCCTTTCTGCGGGCCCAGACTAAACATTCCTCTTAGACCAGTTCTTGGGGGGCAGGTCACAACTCCCTTGACAGGTGTAGCCTGCCCTTGTAGACTCCTCGCAAATCTCCCTCCGCCAGACGATTATGTCTGTTCTCAGGGATCTGCGACCGAGGGCAACATGCAGCGCTATATCCTGCGGCGCTTGCTTATTATGTTTCCTACTGCCCTGTTGATTTCTGTAGCCGTCTTTAGCCTGCTCAGATTGATTCCCGGAGATGTGGTGACATTTCTAGCAGAGGATCTCCCTTACGTGGAGACCGAGGCTGAGATGCGCCGGGAACTGGGCTTGGATAAACCGTTCCATCTGCAATACCTGAATTGGATTGGCGACCTCGTTACAGGAGACTTGGGCACTTCCCTGTGGACGAAGCGACCGGTCGCCGACGACCTCGCGCGCCGATGGCCTGTGACAGTGGAACTCGCTGTCCTGACCATGCTCGTCACCGTTGTAGTGGGAGTCCCTGTAGGGATCATTGCGGCAGTTCGACAGGACACCTGGGTGGACTATTTTACGCGCTCTCTTGCCATCATGGGTATTGCAGCGCCTGCCTTTTGGATAGGCACGCTGGTGCTCGTTCTCCCGGCGATTTGGTGGAGCTGGACCCCTCCCCTCGAATACGTACCTATTACCGAAGACGTACTGGGTAATCTGGCGGTGTTCATCATTCCTGCCCTTGTTATGGGCTTTCAGTTTCAGGGCAGGACCGTTCGAATGCTTCGAGCTATGATGCTGGAGACAATGCGTCAGGACTATATCCGCACCGCCTGGTCCAAGGGGCTTAGCGAGCGGGCAGTCATCCTGAGACACGTCCTTCGGAATGCTCTTATCCCCGTAGTCACCCTCCTTGGCCATGAAGTCGCATTTGTTTTGGGAGGCGTCGTAGTCATTGAGCAGATCTTCAACCTCCCTGGTATGGGATCCTTTACCCTCGATCTGCTGGAACGTCGGGACTATGTCCCAGCTCAGTCAATTATCCTCCTTTTCGCAGGCATCGTCATGGTCTCTAATCTCGTGGTCGATATCAGTTACACCTGGCTAGACCCCCGGATTCGCTATCGCTAGCTAGTAGGACAGAAAAGGGGAACAGGACTATGGCCCAGGAAAAAGCAGTCCTCGGGGCGGAGGTCCTGCTCAAACGTCGCCGCTGGGCCCCTGAGTTTCTTCGCCGCCTAGTGCTGGAGAAGCCCCTCGGCGCTGTCGGAGGCTTCATTGTCGTTGCTGTGGTTCTTGCTGCCGTCTTGGCGGACGTGATTGCCCCTTATCCCTACGATGAAATACATTTGACTGACACCATTCAGGCCCCTAACGGTACTTATATCCTCGGCACCGACGGCCTCGGGCGTGACTTATTGAGCAGGATGCTTTTTGGCGCCCGAGTCTCGATGTACGTAGCCCTCGGGGCGGTGTCTCTCGGCTTGGTATATGCAGTTGTTTTGGGCATTCCAGCTGCCTGGTTCGGAGGGCTTACTGACACTTTAATCTCGCGTTTCGTTGACGCGAAGATGACCATCCCCACTTTGCTCCTCCTGTTGCTCATCGCCTCCATATTGGGTCCTGGCCTTGGCAACATCATCTTGGTCCTCTCTTTAGCTGGCATTATCGAAGCTCGCATAGTTCGAGGTCAGGCCCTCTCTATAAAGCAAAATGTTTATGTTGAAGGTGCAACTGCTATAGGAGCCTCGAAGACGCGGACCATGACTCACCATATCCTCCCAAATATCTTTGCGCCACTCATTATTCTGGCGACGCTGCGGTTCGGTTCTATTATCATATCGGAGGCTACGCTGAGCTTTTTGGGCTACGGAGTCCCTCCGCCGTTTCCTTCCTGGGGGCGGATGCTCAGCCAGGAGTCTCGACTCCTGATGCAACAGGCGCCATGGCTAGCCATAGCGCCGGGTGTGGCTCTGACCCTCACGGTTTGGGGCTTCAACGTTTTCGGGGATGCCCTCCGGGACCTCCTCGACCCCCGCCTCAGGGGAACCGGCAAGGGCCACAGCTAAGAAGTTCATGACAAAACTATTGGCAAGAGGCAGCCACTAAGGAACACGGCTTGCCTGGTCGAAACTGTATACAAGTTTGGGGAGAGGAGGTCACGACATGGCACGAGTGATTGATGCCGATACGCACGTTGATGAATCCGAAGCAACTTGGAAGAGCTTGGAAGGCCCCTATGCTAAGTATATACCCCTCACCGTTAACCCCTCGACTGAAGGGGTGCCCCCAGGTGTCTTGAACACCCCCTTCAGCCGATGGTGGCTAGTTGATGGCAAGCTACAAAGTCGCATCGTTCGTGATGATGCGCACCATCCCCCCATAGCGGCGCGAGAGTTGCACGACCCGCAGATCCGCCTGCAGGACATGGACCGTCTGGGGGTAGACATGCAAGTGATCTTTCCAACCTTTTTCATCCGCTACATTCAAAGCAACGGGGAAGCGGATGCGGCGCTGACGAAGACCTACAATCGCTGGATTGCCGAGCGCTGCTCTCAAAGTAACGGCAGGCTACGGTGGATAGCTGTTCTGCCGCTAATAGACACCGACAAGGCGGTCGAAGAGCTGCGGTGGGCGAAGGCCCATGGCGCATGCGGGTTTTTCAAGCGGGGGTATGACCTCGACAAGCAGGTCAGCGACTCGCACTTCTTTCCGATCTATGCAGAGGCTGAGGCGCTTGATATACCTGTGTGCATCCACACTGGCCACCCGGGCTTCCCTGCCAGGGAATGGGACCGCGGGTTCCCTATCATGGCAGCTTTCATTACACTGATAACCTCGCGGATCCCGGACAAGTTCCCCAAACTCCGATTCGGCCTCATCGAGGCGGGAGCTTCATGGGTCCCTTACACCATATCCCAGCTGTCGATGCAACAACGGTCGCAAAGGCTGCACGAGCGAACCTCCACCTTCGATCTGATGAAGGACCTTTTTCGCGCCAACCGGCTATTCGTGGCCATCGACCCCGTTGATGACATCGAGTCCCTGCTCACCTTTGGTACTGAAGACAACCTGATGATCGGCACTGACTACTGCCACTCTGACATATCTGCTAATCTCAACGCGCTAGATGAGGTGAAAAGGTGGGCTGACGTGGGCAGGATCAGTGAGGCGGTCGCCCAAAAGATCCTGGACACTAACCCAAGGACGTTCTACGGCCTACCAAGCGCCTAGGCAGGTCTGGCGGCATGAGACCCCCACCTGGAATTACAGCTGAACCGAGGCTCTGTAGACCTCAGCGAAGGTGAGTTCTAATGCGGTGCTTCTAGAGAAGCGCGGCCTTGTTTTGAGAGTAGAAGTCTTTAGCGGGTGTCGGAAAAGTGCCTAAAAGAATGTGGAAGGGACGTGAGTGATGCTATTGGATAGCAAAGTAGCCCTGGTTTCAGGAACAGGACCCAACATTGGCTCGGAGATCGCCCGTACCTTGGCAGCAAATGGCGCCACGGTCGCCTGCATGGATCTGAATGAAGAATATGCCCAGGCGGCAGCGATAAGCATTGAAGAGGCGGGAGGCAAGGCCATTGGCATCGCCGCGGACATCACCAAGCCCGAGAGCGTAGAGAAGGCTGTACAGTCCGTTCTTGATGCCTTCGGTAGCATTCACCTCCTAGTGAACGACGCGGCTATAAGTGACCACAAGAAGTTCCTGGAAGCCGATTTAGCGGAGTGGCAGAAGGTCCTTGACGTCATCCTCACGGGGACGTTCATTGTTAGCCAGCGAGTGGCTCGGCAGATGGTGGCCCAGGACGAGGGCGGCGCCATAGTGAACATTGTCTCTACCTCCGGACATCGAGGTGAGGCGTTCCGCGTCGCCTATGGAACAGCCAAAGCGGGGGTCCTCAACTTCACCCGTACCATGGCCATGCAGTTGGCACCATATAGAATTCGAGTGAACTCCGTAACGCCTACGGTAACAGGTACCCCAGTTGGCATGCCCGACTCACCTAGGGATGACAATAACCCGCCGAAAGATGTCCCTTTGAGCCGCTGGGGGCGGCCCAGTGACCAAGCCCAGGCCGTGCTTTTCTTGCTATCGCCTAACGCCGACTTCATCACCGGCATTGATCTTCCTTGCGACGGCGGCCGTCTGGCCCGCTTCTAGTGGAAAGCAAGGCTGTATCAAGTTAAGCTGGTACTCATAGCAAGGAACGCAGCGGGAGACCAGCGGAGTTGTGCAGGAATAGTCGTTTTGTTTGTTGCTGTCCTACTCAGATTCCTGCAGCATGGAGCAGCGGGACTCCACCCGTTAGACCGCATCCCAAACTCGGTTCAGCCCCTCGATTAACTAGGATGTGTTCACATAAATGAGTATGTTTATACAATGATGGCATGGAGATTAGCGAAGCACAGTAAGAACGCATAGCGCCATATCTACCGGTGCAACGGGGCAATGTCCGCCTTTCGAATCTGCAAGTAGGCTATGCGATCCTATGTGTTGCCGAGCAGGGCTGCAAGCGGCGGGGCTTGCCGCCTCGAGTCGGCAAGTGGCACACCATCTATGAACTACCGTAGAAGCGTGAACCTCAGTGTGAAGGTTCTCGATTTTGTCGACGATGGTGGACCAACCGATCGAGACACGTTTGGAAAGCAACCTTGAAGGAATCACATGAAGGTATACGGAGGGCAATAGGGCCAAGGTGATTCTGCTTCCACTTCAATTGACAGAAAGCCCTATCCAATAAACATGAAGTGTAGGCTAACCAGGCGCTCAACTTGACCGAGCCAGCGAAGGTTTTTTTAAAGTTTTCGCATCGCGTCGCAAACACCGTTAACTCTTCTCCGACGGTTCACCGCCGGGGCTCGTCAAGTTAGCTTGATCGTTAAGCTGAAATTGAATCGAGCATAAAAGTGAAAAAATACATTCTCTTTGACCATGATGGGGTTTTAGTTGAAACAGAACATTGGTATTACCTAGCAAACAAACGAGCGCTGGCATCTCTCGGAATTGATCTCTCACGAGACGCATATTTGGTGAATATGGCCAATGGAGTTTCCGCGTGGGAGGCGGCACAAGTTTCAGGAATATCCGAATCTGAAATTAAACGTGGCCGAGAACTAAGAAACCGATACTACCAGGAATACCTGATGACCGAAGACATCGAGATCGAGGGTGTCCTGCAAACACTAGCCGAACTCGCGGATACGTATAGGATGGGTATAGTTACTACATCCAAACGAACTGACTTCGCTTTAATACATGAAAAGCGATTCATTCTAGACTATATGGAATTCTATTTAACTGTGGAGGATTACGAGCGAGCTAAACCACATCCCGAACCCTATCTGAGAGGACTCCAACGCTTTAGGGCTACTGCCGCTGAAACGGTAGTTATTGAAGACTCGGCGAGAGGGTTGAAGTCGGCAATAGCGGCGGGTATTGACTGCATCGTGGTTGCAAACGAGTTCACTGCAGCTCACGATTTGTCCAAAGCAACTGCCAAGGTCGCTACGTTTAGGGAATTGCCATCTACTATAAAGAGCTTAACAAGTTTAGCCAGGCGACGCTGAAAAGCGCGCGCCTGCTAAAAGCGTTAGGTCTTAGAAAACGAGAGTCATGAACCTGTCCCAAAATCTTTGACAGTGTGGTCATGAAACAGGCCATAGTCAGGAATGCGATGTAGACGTCGGTATGCCAATCGTACCGCACCACCAGCCGACGCCAGTTGTCCAGCGTGTCAAGGGCGGCCAGTACGTGATGCCGTCGTGGGTCTCTGAGTCGTGGCTCGAGGAGTACGGGTGCGCTTGCAGGGATTTCGGAGACGTGCCCTTACCGTTCGCGTGGATGCCTGATGCCAATGAACTCCCAATGTTTGACCTTGCCACCTACGGGGAGATCGACGGGAGCCCGGGCGCTACGAGCTGGAGTGGTTCAGTTGACGGGGACGGCTGCCGGGGGACATGGCGATCCACCCGGCCGGGGCGGTTCGGCTCAGCCCATTGGAGGGCGAAACCGGAATTTCGATCCGTCCGTCGCGTACCATACGCGTCCCCGCGGCGACCCTCCTCCGCCAGCCCCTTTGGGGCGCACGCTATTGTCTAAAAATCCTACCCGGCTTGAATGGACCCAAATCTGCCGCCCACGAGTACCTGAGTTTTCCGTTGCTATTGTGTCCGTCGAATGAAGGTTCTTGAGTTTGTCCAGTTTGGTGGACCGTCGCCCTCCGAACCGGCCCCAAGGGGATGGCAGCTTCACAGGGAATATTGCGACGGGTTCGGTTGTTAGCTGTAGGGGCACCATCGCGCCTGGGTAGGCGCCTGCAAGGTCGGGTACTGGTCGGGGACGCGATAACTATGTGCTATCGGCTCTGGACCGCTGGGGTTCCCTGCGTTTGAGTTGACGATCCACGCCAGTCATTCTCACACGGAAGTGAAACAATTGCCTACTTACCCCGTAGACCTCGCAAGCCCTTTCGGCAGAGAGCCGACTCCTTCGGAAGTGTACGAGCGCCTCTCTGGGTAGGAGCAACGCGGCCGCAAGCCAGTTTGCCTCCTCCTCGGCTGAACTGTCGTAACCGCGAAGCGCCATATCCCCCTCGCCCGGCTGCTCCTCCGCGCCGAGTCCGTCGCCTCCTCCCGCATCGAAGGCCTCGACGTTGGCGGACGGCGATTGCTCCGCGCCGACGCCGCGCGCCAGCTCGGCGAAGACCCCCGCGACGTGACGGCTGCAGAGGTGCTCGCCCACTTCGAGCGCCACGGCATCGCCGCCGAGCGCACCCTGACCGACAACGGTGGTTGCTACCGGAGCCGCAGCTTCACAAGCACCGCGGCGGCCCGGGGCCTGTGGCTGAAGCGTACGCGGCCCTTCCGACCTCAGACCAACGGCAAGGCGGAGGCGTTCATCAAGATCCTCCAGGCCGAGTGGGGCTACCGGCGGCCGTATTCCTCCAACCGCGAGCGACTCGACGCGTTGCCCGTGTTCCTTGTGTATTACAATCAGCACCGTCCCCACGGCGGCCTGGCGGGCCAAGGCCGCCTGGCTCCGGGCTCGGCTTCGTGCGGGGTCTCGTCTGTCTTCCTGTCCGCGCCGCGCCAGCAAAGCCGGAGGAGTTGGCTTAGGCGCTGTTCAGGGACGCTGACCAGAGGCTGACAGAGAAGCTGAGCAAGGAGCAGCAACCCTGGTGCAAACCGAACAGAGGCGTTGACCTTCTGAGAGACCCTCTCCCAAGCCTGTACCTACTCCATTGGGCGAGCCCTCTCGGAAGGGTGACGCCCGTTCAGCCCCACAACCTCCGACCGAAAGCCTCCACCTGAGAAGAATCGAACCGTTGATCGGGAACGACGGGACAAACCCATTTGTGGGTCCGCTCTATCTACCTGGCTACCTCCAAATTGACTGCCCACGAGTACCGGAGTTTTCCGTTGCCATTGTGTCTCACCCATGAAGGTTCTCGATTTCGTCCAGTAGGGTGGGCCAAGGGAGACTGCACTAAGAACTCTTCAGTGGGTGGTGGGCTTGGAGCTTCGACCAAGGGGCAGCAAGAGAGTGCATGCCGGGCGTCATTGGGTCAGCCATAGCACCTTTGTGATCTCTACGGCGACTGCGCTTCTGGCGACGGCTGGGGGTGGCGAGCGCCTTCAGCGCCCTCTGCTCAAACGGGGCGGCGATTCCTGAGCCGACGGCGAATCTGAAGCTTGTGGAGGACGGCACCGCCTCCTTGCGCAACAGCTCCAACACGTCCATCCTCTCCCTGGCCATCGCTGTCACCTCTTTCACCTTTGCCGTTGATGAGGGTGGCGCGGTGGCCTCTGTCTTGCCAGCCCCTTCTGTCTCTTACACCACCTCCTAGGATATTACTCGTTTCCTCAAGCCAAGCCTGCGAGGTCCGCGAGCTTTCGGTACTTCGCTTCTGTGAGTATCTCCTCAACCCGTGCTCGGAGCATGGCAACATCGCTCGTATCCAATGGCTCTAAGTGTCCCTTGTATATGGGGTGCCCCTGGGGGTAGAGGAACATGTGTTGGCCTCGAATCTGGTGGGTCTGCTCGTGCGCCCTCCCGAAGAAGTGCATGTGCATCTTCGGCCCATCAGGGTCGTCAAGCCCCCAGTTCCCGAGGTCTTCATAATTCATACGTTCAATCTTCAAGACATCGTACATGGCGCGTCCCACTGCCATTGACACTCTGATGAAGTCGATCGCTTCTTCCGGCGACATGTCGGACCGATCGAACACGGGGGTCTTCTTACCCAGCACCAAGTGGCCTCCATCGCCGCGGGAATGTAGAGGCAGCCGCGGTGCATGCGCGACGAAGTACCGATCCTCATAGACAGTCCACTCGTCCATTCGTGAGCACTCCAGATTCGTATGATGGCTGCGCAGCTCCTCCTCATTATAGTTGGTGTCCCTGGTCCGAGGAAGGCGCATCAGGTAGAAGTGCAGCGCGTCTGCGCCATACCGGTCTGCGAAGTCGAGCGACCTGGCGGCATTGCCCCATGATTTCGACATCTTGGCCCTCCGACGAGCCACCAGCCGTGTGCAAGCACCATCCGAGGGGGAAGCCGGTCAACGCCTTGAGCATCGTCGGCCAGTAGACCGCATGAGTGATGAGGTTGTCGAACCAGATGAGCGGAGGTGTGCTGTCGCCCACACTGCCTACTCTCCCCACAAGCCATCACACCACCGGCCCACTCCCGCCCACCTTCTCCCCCAACTGCCCGTCGCGGCAGTGACCGCCAGCGCGGCTAGCGGCTCGCTACCTGCTCCAGCGCGCTGCGGCTCAGCATCATCTTCACCGGGCTTATCGGGCGCAACGTCCTCGAGATTCGGATGTCTCCCGCCAGGCTCAGCAGAGCGTACGCGTCTTCGCTCTTCATGTCGCGCTCCGACGCCAGAAACTCAACCATGCTTCTGACGGCCCGCTTCATCGCGGGCGCCAAGCGGCTGCCGTAGGCGACGGTCACGAAGTGGTCCTGCGTCAGCACCCGCGGCGACTTGATCCCCGCACCCTTTTCCACCGTCACCCGCACGCGGACCTCGGCGGCCACCTCCGCCCCCGTGCCCCCCACTGCGCCGTCACCCACCAGCGCGTGGCAGTCGCCCAAGACCAGAAGGCCGCCCTCCACCAGGACCGGCAGCCAGACGCTGCTTCCCGCGGTAAGCTCTTTCAGGTCCAGGTCGCCCCCGTACGCTCCGCTGTCGCTGGCCGTCTGCCGGGCCTGGCGGGGCGTCACGGCGATGAGGCCCACCGAGGGCCGCACCGGCAGCTTGATGCCCCCGGGGAAGATGATCCGACCCTCGCGAATCTCCATGACCGTGGGCCGGAGCTCCGCGAACATCTCGGGCAGGAACCCAGCGTTGGGCCGCACGACGTGAACGCACTCGCCGGCGATGTCGATACTCAGTATGTCGATCCGCAGGGCGTCTCCCGGCCGCGCCCCCTCCACTCCAATGGGTCCGGTGGCCGGCCCGACCGGACGCCCGACCTCCGGCGCCTCCCACGCACCCATGAAGGCGTCCCACGTCTGCACTACCAGCTCCTCGCCGGAGCCAATCGTCACCGCCGGTGCCAATCGAGGGTCCAGGACCGTCGTGTAGTGCTCCCTGCCCAGGTACTTCATCGCCTGTTCCCTCTTGTTTCGGAGTGTTCTTGCCCCACCGCCACCCCTCAACCCTCCCCCACAAGGCCGTCGCGTCAGCGACTGCCGGCGACCGTCAACGATAGCACCTCGCCGATCTCCTCCACCTGCTCCAGGCGCCGCAGCCGGTCCAGCAGGCGGTCCACCTGCGCCGCCGGCAGCTTGGCGGCGCCCTCCGCCATCGGCCGGAACTTGCGCTCCAGGTCCGCCTCGCTCATGAAACGCTTGAAGTGCCCCAGGTGGTACGCCACCTTCGTCGAGAAGGTCTCCCCGGAGTTCATCTCGATCTCCACGATGTTCAGCGGCATGTCGGGCCACATTCGCGACGGCTCCTCGCCGACGTCCACGGACATCTTGGCCATCAGAGCCCGCACCTCCGAGCGCAGGTACAGCTCTTCGTCGTAGTGGCGCACCTCCAATCCCCCCTCCATCAGCGCCATGGCCATGACGAAGGGTAGGCTGTGGTCCGCGCTCTCCCGCGTCTCCGGCTTCCAACGCGACTCATCGGAGCCCATGGCCTCGTACCCCGCCGGGAACGTCTGCAGCCGCAACGACTTCACCTCCCGAACGTTACCGACCCTGGGGCGCAGCTCCAGCACGGCCTCCGCCGCGCTCTGCGAGTGGTAGCCCGACGGGAACGGCTTGATCCGAGCCGACATCATCCGGTACGGTCTGTCCGCGCCCCCCCACGACGGCGCCTCGAACCTCGAACCCGTCGCCGTGAAGAACCCCTTGGCGCCCTCGAAGACATCGTTCGGTCCCGTCATCCCCCGCTTCGCCAGCATGGCGCAAAAGACCGCATTGCGAGAGGCGTTCGCCACCGCGCACCCCTTCCAGTGCGATATCTGCCCCGTCCGTATCTGCCCAACCGACAGGTGCGACGATGCCGCCAGGCTCAACGCGTGGCCCATCTCCTCCCTGCTCAGCCCGAGCAGCTTCGCAGCCGCCACCGACGCGCTCACCACAGCGTACGTCGCCTGGTCCCACGTCCGCTCCGCCTGGAACGCGACGCCGTCCGCCAGCCCGCACAGCACCTCGTACCCCAGGACCATCCCCAGGATGGCAGCCTTGCCGTCGCCGTGCACCGTGTCGACGCACGCCAGCACTGGCGCCAGCATGTCGCTGGGGTGGCACGTCGCCTTCCCCGTATACGTGTCGTTGTAGTCCAAATATCGGATCATCACCCCGTTGGCGAATGCCGCCAGGTCCGGCGTCGTCCTCTGCCCCCCCACCATCACGGTCGCCGGTGACGACGATCCCACCTCCGATGCCACCGCCCGCGACATCACCGCCGGTGGCGCCCACGCCGCCCCCAGTGCGCACCCCACCGCGTCCAGGATCAGCTCCTTTGCCCGCGCCACGACGTCCCCCGGCAGGTCGTCGTACCCCAGCCCCGATGCGTAGTTCGTAATCTCTTCCACAATGCGGTCCATGGCTCCTCCTTTGCTTGCGCCCGTCCCTAACTCGCGCGTCGCCTCCCCCCACAAGCCGCCCCACTGGCGGCACGCTCATGGTGAGGCTCTCGAACCGGGTGAACGGTGGCAGGCCGGCGACCCTATCCCCCGCCCAAGTGTACGACACTCCACCATCGCCGGCGCACACGCCCGCCGGGCCGTATATAATCGGGGACGAGCCCCGTGCCCGGCGGCCTCCCAACCCACCCTTGACACCGGAGCCCCGGCGTCGCATCGCCGAGGCGGCGGAGTGACCGCCCCAGCCGGAAGTCCACCCGTGGAGCAGAGCGTGCCCCAGGAGAGCCCCAGCGCCCTCGACGGTGTGAAGGTCCTCGACCTCACCCATCACGTCGCCGGCCCCTTCTGCACCCGCTATCTCGCGGACTTCGGCGCCGACGTCGTCAAGGTCGAGAGGCCCCGCACCGGCGACCCGGCCCGCGCCTACGGCCCCTTCGCCGGCGACGACCCTCACCCCGACAAGAGCGGCGTCTTCCTCTACCTCAACATGAACAAGCGCGGCGTCACCCTCGACCTCAAGTCCGTTGCCGGCAAGGAGATCGCCCTCCGACTCGTCCAGTGGGCGGACGTCCTCGTTGAGAGCTTCCGCCCCGGTGTCATGCCGTCCCTCGGACTCTCATACGACACCCTCAGGGGCCTCAACCCCCGTCTCGTCATGACCTCTATCTCCAGCTTCGGCCAGGACGGACCCTACCGGGACTTCGAGGCCACGGAGCTCGTCGCCTTCGCCATGGGCGGCACCATGATCGGCACCGGCATCAGCGACCGCGAGCCCGTCAAGTACGCAGGCACCGTTGCCCTTCGCCAGGCCGGCCTCGCCGCCGCCCTTGCCACCGTCACCACCCTCTACGGCGCCGAGGACTCCGGTCAGGGCGCCCACGTCGACCTCGCCGTCATGGAGACCCAGTCCGGGAGCCAGGACCGCACCGTCACTCGCCTCCTCGCGCACCAGCACACTGGCGACCTCTTCCCCCGCGAGACCATCGGCGTCATGGCCGCCTCCGGCACCTGGCCCTGCAAGGACGGCTACATCAACCTCCGCGGCGAGGGCAACCGCTTCCCCCTCGCTCTCCGCATGATCGGCCGGCTCGATCTCCTGGAGGACCCCCGCTTCTCCCACGTCGAACAGTGGTCCAAGGCGGAGAACGCCCATACCTTCAACCACGAGTACATGCTCCCCTGGCTTATGGAGCGCACCAAGAAGGAGGTCTGGGAGGCGGCCCAGGCCCAGCGCATCCTCTCCGGCCCAACCAACACCGCCGAAGACGTCCTGAACGACCAGCACTTCCGCTCGCGGGGCGTCTGGGCTCAGGTCGAGCACCCCGTCGCAGGGAACCTCACCTACCCCGGCCGTCCCTTCGTCATGGAGGCGACGCCCTGGCAGGTGCGCCGTCCCGCTCCCACCCTCGGCCAGCACAACGACGAAGTCTACGGCGGCCTCCTCGGCTACACCCGCCCCCAGCTGACTAGACTCGCCGCCGCCGGCGTCATCTAGCCCCCAAGCCGAGTCACCGGAAGCATGAACCCGCCCCCCGACTCCCCAGCAGTGCGGTATCATAGCCACGCGGCCGTTAACCTGACGCCCCGCGCTGTGGACCCGCCCGCGTCGCGGCGGCGCTCTCGCGCGGCACGCACAGGTCCACCCGCACCACATCGACGGAGGTCCCCGCCCCCATGCCCGACGCCCCCGCCCCCCGCCCACCCCTGGCCGGTGTCCGCATTCTGGACCTCGGCATCATCTACGCCGGACCCTACGGCTCCATGCTCCTCGCCGACTGGGGCGCGGAGGTCATCCGCCTGGAGAACGTCAACGTCTTCCAGCCGCAGACCAGGGGCTACCAGCCCAGGCCCTCCAGGGACCTCGTGGAGGCCCTCAAAGGCTGGCGCTACGGCTACCCCAACTACGACCCCGGCCCCCGCCCCTGGAACCGCCACCCCCTCTTCCACAGCAACGGCCGCAACAAGCTCAGCATGACCGTCGACCTGCGCAAGCCGGAGGGCCTGGACATCTACCGCCGCCTCATCCGCATTTCGGACGTCTTCATGGAGAACAACGTCCCCAGCACCGTCGAGCGCCTCGGCGTCGTCGACTATGACGCCCTTCGCAGGGAGAACCCCGGCCTCATCATGCTCCGCATGCCCGCCTTTGGCATCAACGGCCCCTACAAGAACTATCGCGCTCTCGGCATGCACATGGAGGGCGCGGTCGGACACACGTGGGTCCGCGGCTACCCCGACTCAGACCCCTCCATGCGCGGCGACATCGTAGCCGCCGACGCCACGGCCGGCCTCGCCGCCGCCTTCGCCGTCGTCCTCGCCCTCCGCCACCGCCGCCGAACGGGACAGGGCCAGCTCATCGAGCTCGCCACCGCCGAAAACTTCATCCCCTTCGTCTCAGACTCCATCATGGACTACTCCATGAACGGCCGCGTCCAGGGCTCTCTGGGCAACCGGCACCGCTGGATGGCCCCCCACGGCTGCTACCCCTGCCAGGGTGAAGACCGCTGGATCGCCATTGCCGTTGCCGCCGACCAGCAGTGGCAAGCCCTCTGCCGTGTCATGGGCGATCCCCCCTGGTGCCGCGACGAGCACTTCGCGGACTCTCTCTCGCGCTGGCGCAATCAGGACCAGCTCGACGACCATCTCGCCGCTTGGACCCGCGGCCAGGACGCCACCGCGCTCATGCTCCGCCTCCAGGAGCACGGTGTCCCCGCCGGCCACGTCGCCAACGAGCATGACGTCGTCACCGACCCCCACCTCCGTGCGCGCGGCTTCTTCCAGAACCTGCCCCACGCGGAGGCCGGCGCCTACGACTACCCCGCCACCCTCTGGCGCGTCGACGGCGAGCGCAACCCCCTCCGCCTTCCGCCCCCCCTCCTGGGCGAGCACAACGAGTACGTCTACAAAGAGCTCCTGGGCTACAGCGACGAGGACTACCGCCGCCTCGAGGCCGAAGGCCACGTCGGCATGGACTACGTGGACGCCCTGACCGAGTAGCGCCGCCCCCCGGCCTTGCGCCGTGCCTCTCCCGCCGCTATAATGCGCCCACCCTGCGATTCCGGACGCACAGGGCCCCGGGCCCGGACCCTTCCGCCTCATCCCCCGCCGAGTCCCAAAGGCCCCCTCCGTCCACGCCGGGCAGCAATCCAACGGTCCGAACCACGCAACGCCAGAGGAGGCGACCAAATGGCAACACGAAGTTTCCCAGTAGTGGACTGCGACGGCCACATCATCGAGGCCCCCGACGAGCTGGTCCGGTTCATGGAGGAGCCCTTCAAGTCCTCCACCACCGGTAGGCGAAGCTCCCTCCCCCTCTTTCCCGGCCTCGACGGCATGCACATGCCCCAGGCCCGCCGCGCCGGCGCCAGCGGCCGCGAGCGCGTCGACGCCAGCGAGTTCCGCACCGGCTCCGGCGAGGACTGGGTCGAGTTCCTCGCCAAGGCCGACATCCACAAGGCCGTCATGTTCACCACCTCCGGCCTCTCCGTCGGCCTCATCCAGAACCCGGACTACGCCGTCGCCATCTGTTGCGCCTTCAACGACTACGTCTATAACCAGTACCGCCGCGTCAGTGACAACCTCCACCCCATGGCCCTCATCCCCATGCAGAACGTCCAGGAGGCTGTCAAGGAGCTGCGCCGCGCCGTCATGGACCTCGGCCTGCCCGGGGCCATGCTCCCCACACGGGGCCTGCCCGTCAATCTCGGCCACGAGCTCTACTGGCCCGTCTATGAGGAGGCCGAGCGCCTCGACTGCGTCCTCGCCCTCCACGGCGGCTCCAACCTCAACCTCGGCATGGAAGGCTTCATCGAAAACGGCGCGTCCCACGCCCTCCACCACCCCCTCCCCCTCATCATCAACTTCGTCTCATACATCCGACAGGGCGCGCTGGACCGCTTCCCCAACGTCCGCATTGCCTTCATGGAGGGCGGCGCAGGCTGGATCGCCTTCGTCCTCGACCGCCTCGCCCGCGAGGACGAGTACCGCCCCCGCGACTCCAACGTTGACCCCCTCGAATGGCTCCGCAGCGGCCGCGTCCTCGTCGGTTGCGAGGGCAGCGAGGGCACCCTCGGCCACCTCGTCCAGCGCGTCGGCCCCACGCCTTTCGCCTACGCCTCCGACTATCCCCATGAGGTGGACGCAGTGAAGGCGGAGGAGGAGATCGAGGAGCTCGCCCACTACCCCGGCATCAGCGACGAGGACATCGCCGCCGTCCTCGGCGGCAACGCCGCCCGCTTCTTCAAGCTCTAACCCCGACCATGTGCGCCGGGAGAGGCGGCGGTGCCCCCGGGTCCCCCGCTCATTTGGTTCGAGGGCCTCACCATGAGCGGGGGCCGGAACCCCCACGCTGAGCCAATTCCTGAAGAAGCTCGAAATCCTCTCGAATGAGCGCTTCCTTCTTGGCTCTGGTTCACCCTTTCACCTGTCGCTCTGCGCGGAAGGCTTCCTCCCGAGAAGGAAACTCCTGGCAGAACACCAGGTGAAGCGGTCGTCGAGCCGACGTGTACCCTGAGAATTCGCACCTGCGATGAGCGGCGGTCCTCGCCTCCAGGTTGTCGGTGTGCCCAGTGTAGTAGGAACCGTCGCGGCACTTGGGAATGTAGAGGAAGAAGCCCAAACGTATTCCCTGCCTTCCCTGCTTACCCCACGTGCCTGCCCACGCCGCAGCCCCCTCTCATGGTGAGGCCCTCGAACCAGATGAGCGGGGGGGCGGGTACCCCCGCCCGGCTCCCCCGGCGGTCCCCCATGCCAGGCCCGCGAACCGACCGTGCAGCGCCATCCCACGTCGAGTCCCCGGGGCCTCGCTCATGGTGAGGCACTCGGACCAAATGAGCGGCGGGGCGGGTACCCCCGCCCGGCTCCCCCGGCGGCCGCCCATGCCAGGCCCGCGAACCGACCGTGCAGCGCCATCCCACGCCGAGTCCCCGGGGGCCTCGCTCATGGTGAGGCACTCCATACCTAGTTCTCAATCGGCACCAAAAACTGCGGTACTCGTGGGCCGTCGACTTGGAGGCGCCCGGCTGAGACGGCCGCATTCCCCAATTGGTACAGCGCACCAGACCAGCGAGTTAGCGCTGGACGGTCCAACTAGCTGGTTCGAGTCTCAGCAGGTGGGCTCTTATTGCCGCTGTTGTACTGTACTCAGTACGCGCTCTGCCCCCGCATCGTCGGGCCGTTGCCGCGGCTCTTGTTCCCATCCAGCGACTCTATCTTGATCACGTCGGCGCCCATGCGGGCGAACATGAGCGCGCACTGGTCCTGTCTGGTAACGGCCCAGGTCGAGCACTCTTATGCCCTCGAGCGCGGTCATGGAAGAGGAGGTCATTTGTCTTCTTGCTTACCTCCTTGGAGACCCTGGTCGTGGGTCAGTCCGGCCCCTTGCGGTCCAGGAACTCCTTGAACCCCTCGGCGACCGGCGTGGGGGCCAGCTTTCCGGCCTGCGCTTCGAGCTCGTTGCGGTACATTTGCTCCCACGCCTCGCCGACGTCCCGGATCATCAGCTCCTTGATGCCCTGCACCATCCGGCTGTCGTTCGAGACGATCTGCCGCGCCAACTCGATGGCCTTGTCCATCAGGTAGTCGGCGGCGACCAGGTGGTTGAGCAGCCCCATGCGGTGGGCCTCTTTGGCGTCCACGACCCGGCCGGTGAACAGCAGCTCCTTAGCCACCGGCCACCCTACCTGCATGGGCAGACTCCAAGTCGAGTTCACCCTACCGTACGACGCTGCGAGGAACCGGAAGCTGGTGTTCTCGCAGCCCACTCGTATGTCGAAGCTGGAGGCCATCACCGCTCCCCCGCCGTAGGCCAGCCCGTTGATGGCGCCGATGGTTGGCTTGGTAGACGCAGCCAGATGCCATCCGGGGCGCGCCCTGTTCGGGTCGGCCGGCGGCA